>OY970391.1:1282500-3227742 GCA_963720425.1 uncultured Alphaproteobacteria bacterium | reverse complement strand
TTCGAAATTCTTGATTTCTGCACTCGCCTATAAAGAGGGCGAGACGATCCACGAACGCGCTTGATCGACATCTTTCGTCGAAAAGACCTTTATCGCACCGGGCATCAGAAAGCTGAAAAGTGAAATCGCATGGGCGATCCACTGGACGTCGGTGACGACCGCGGCCCGTTCCCAGCGAGTGAGGTGTTGCATTCCAATCTTGAAATCTTCCACGATCGCATCGGCGTCAATGCCAGCAAAATCGGCTCCAAGCTCGTAATAGAGACGAAGGCGATCGTGGCCGGCGAAAGCCTTCTCGACCGCTGGAATGAGGGTCGAAACGTAGTCGGCCCTAGTCACCTGTCCTCGACCCGCGAAGGCGATGACATTCTCGGGAAACCCTTGCAATTGCACGATCATTTGCGTTCTCCAGCGTAAGACCACTCTCCTGCGGCCCCGACGACGAGAGCCGTCGTCAAAATAAGGATAGCTCTTGACCGACCGATCGGTCAATAGTAGTTGTGGCGCATGGCGATCAAGGGACAGCGCACTGCAGCGGGCGAAGAAACTCGCAAAGAAATCCTGAACGCGGCCCTGACGTTGCTGGGGCGCGGCGGCCCTGACGCGTTCAGTGCGGGTGCGTTGGCGCGAGAGGCCGACGTGAGCAAGGCGACGATCTTTCATCACTTCGCGTCGGTCGACGAAATCCTGCTCGCCGCGGTTGATTGGCGTCAGTCTTTGGAGCTTGAAGGACACCAACCGACCTCGGCTCGCGCCTATCTCGACGGCCTCGGCCAGCAGCTCGTCCGTGCGGCGCAGGGCGATCCCGTCCTGTTAAAAGCCCAAGCGGTTTTCGTCACCAGAGCGATATTCGATCGCGAAATGAACGCCCGATTGTCCGAAGGCGTTGCCGACATGCACCGCCTCGTCGTCGACGCCCTGCGCGCTCGTCTTCCCTCGAATGTTTCGGACGCTGAGATCGAGTCGATCGCGCGGATCGCTGAGATGGCGCTCGATGGCCTGATGATCAACTTGGTGACGCACCCTGACGAACGGGCGCAATTCGGGCACGCCTGGACACTGCTGGTTGACGTGCTTCTTGCCGGAGCAAAATCGGGCTGATCATAGCAACTTCTCAAAAGCCCCTGCATTTTCGGATCGAAATCGACAGTGCAAAGTTCTTGATTTTTGCACCTAACCAAACCAGCGCGAGGTCCGTTCAGGGTCAACCGCGTCGCCGCCGGCTGTGGGCTTCAGTATACCCACTTCCGCTTGCCCCCAGAAGCGGACATTCAAGTTGGCGGGCTCAGTGGAGAACGTACCAACTGCGCAGCGACTTCGAAGGCGATGCAGGGATGCGGCGTTCGGCCGTGAGTTTCAAGACCACTACCTCTCTTCATTTTCCGAGCGCAGCGATCTTCTGATCGAACCAGGCGAGATCCTTCTTCCATTCGGCCTCGTCCGGGTGTTGGGCGACCAAAGGCGCAAGAATGGCGCGCCCCTTGGTAAGTGCAGCTTGCTCGTTCGCTGAGTCTCCGGACTTTTCATAGACCCACGCGAGATGCGCATGCGATTTCGCGAGGTCGTCCTGCCAATCGGCATCGCCGGGATCGGATTTCGCCAGACGCTCTCTGATGGCGAGGCTCGCTTGATAGGATTTCAGCGCCTCGGGCAGATTGCCCTGTGCCACGTGCACGTCGCCGACTTTGTTGTAGGACACCGAGAGATCGCGCTGCCATTGGGCATTGCCGGGATCGGATTTCGCCAGACGCTCCGCAATGGCGAGGTCGGCCTGATAGGACTTCAGCGCCTCGGGCAGATTTTTCTGCGCCGCCTGTGCGTCGCCGACCTTGATATAGGATACCGACAGATCGCGCTGCCACCCTGCATTGCCGGGATCGGATTTCGCCAGACGCCCTCTAATGGCGATGCTCGCCTGATAGGATTTCAGCGCCTCGGGCAGATTGCCCTGCGCTTGCTGCACATCAGCGACTTTGTTGTAGCACACCGAGAGATCGCGCTGCCATTCGGCATTGCCGGGATCGGATTGCGCTAGGCGGTTCATGATGGCGAGGCTCGCTTGATAGGAGGTCAGCGCCTCGGGCAGATCGCCCTGCGCCTCTTGAGCGTCGCCGACTTTCTGGTGCGAAACCGACAGATCTTCCTGCCATTCAGCATTGCTGGGGTCGGAGCGCGCGAGACGCTCGGCAATGGCGAGGTAGGCCTGATAGGACTTCAGCGCCCCGGACAAGTTTCCCTGCGCTTCCTGCACATCACCAACGTCGGTGTAGGATACCGACAGATCGCGCTGCCACCCTGCATTGCCGGGATCGGATTTCGCCAGACGCTCTCTGATGGCGAGGCTCGCTTGATAGGATTTCAGCGCCTCGGGCAGATTGCCCTGTGCCACGTGCACGTCCCCAACTTTGTTATACGACACAGAGAGATCGCGCTGCCATTGGGCATTCCCGGGATCGGATTTCGCCAGACGGTCTCCGATAGCGAGATCGGCCTGATAGGATCTCAGCGCATCGGGCAGATTGCCTTGCGCCACCTGCACGTCGCCCACCTTTTCATACGACACCGAGAGATGGCGCTGCTCATCGGTGTTGTCAGGTTGCCGCTTGAGCAATGCCCCGAATATGTCGCGTGCCTTTTCCGCATCAGCCAAGGCACTTTGAGTTTTGCCCAAAGTGAGAAGCGTGTCGGCCGTCTCTAACAAGCCCGCTGCCTCGCTTCTGAGCAGATCCGGGCTGGATTGACCGGTTTGCAACAATTGATCCTGCAATTGACGAGCGCGGTCGAGGATGTCCTCGATCGTCTTAGCCGGCACGCCGACAACGTTGCGGAACTTCTGCGCCAGGTCGAAGACGAGGCCGTTCGCCGTCTGCGTCGCCAGCGCGAGCGTGTTCTCGGCGCGCTTGCGTTGCTGGTCGGCGACTTGCCGTTCCGCGACCGCAATCTTGCGCTGCTCAACCGCGATTCCGCGCTGCCAATAGGCAAGGCCCGCGAGCCCGAGCGCGAGAACGAGTCCAGCCGCCAGACTACCGGTCAGGATGTTACGACGCCGGGTCGCTCCGCGCCGGCTGTCGGCAATGAAGGTCTGCGTCGTTGCGGTCGGCGCCGGAGCCCCAGGCGGACGCGAGGCGATCCAGCGCTCGGCTTCTTCGAGTACGGGCGAGCGCAGCAGCAGCCCTCCCGGCCGGCCGTCAGAACTCCCAACGGCGTGCCGCCTCGCCATATTCGGTATGCTTCCTGATCCAGTCGATGTTGGCGTGCAGCGCGTCGCAGAGCCGGTTGAAGCTCGCGTCGAACAGCGCGTCCTGGTCGAAGAAAATGAAGTTGAGCCGACTGAGCGCCTCCGGAACCGATTTATCGTCCACACGCTGGAAGACGATGGGCGCAAAGCGCTTATTGAGCGAGGCCGCGAAGGCGACTTCCTTCCCGCAGACGTCGGAACCGACCGAATCGGGGCTGAGGACGAATATGACGGTGTCGGCTTGCGCAATCAGAGATTGGATGCGCGCCCACCAGTCCTCGAAGGCATAAATCTCGGTGCGGTCGATAAGCGGCTCGAAATTGCGCCCCTGCAGAGCCGTATCGAGCCGATCCGCGAAGGCCATGTCCTTGCGCGAATAGGAGATGAAGACTTTGACTTTCGCTGCTTCTTGGCGCCCATCGCCCGCTGCTTCGCTCGCCATCAGGGCACTTCCAGCAGTTGAGTTTAACCAAGGTTGCGCAGTCTAGCCAACTTTCAGGTCCGCGGCATAATCACGCCGCGACCTTCTTATGTCCGCTTTGGGTCAACCGCGTCGCCGCCGGCTGTGGGCTTCAGTATGCCCACTTCCGCTGCCCCCAAAAAGCGACGGCCGGCCGTCAAAATGTGGCCTGTCGTGAAGGGCCAAAAGCGGTCATGCTGACGCCGCCCAATGTCATTCCTGCTGGCGATGCTTGCCTGATCGTTCTTTCTTTTTGCGGTTGCTGGGCGACCTTCAAAAGGTCCGTACTTCGATGGTCAGGTGCGAGAGCGATTTGAACCGGGCAAGCCGAGCGCGATAGTAGGACTCTTCACGCGGAGATCGAGTTACCACCGAGACGATGGCGCCGAGATGGCCGGGGCCGAGACGCCAGAGATGCAGATCGGCGAGTTTGTCTCCATCTGCCTCGATCACCTCCCGCAGCTTCTGGGCCATGTTCCCGTCGGGTGTTATGTCGAGCAGGATTGCGCCGGTATCGCGGATCAGGCCCCACGCCCAGCTCGCGATGACAACGGCGCCGATGATGCCGACCAGCGGGTCCATCCACAGCCAATCAAAAGCGCTGGCCAGGAGCAGGCCGATGATCACCAGAACCGATACTGTCGCATCGGCGGCCACATGGATGATTGCCGCGCGCATGTTGTTGTCACGCGCAGCGCCACCGCCTACATGCTCGTGCTCCTCGAAGACGAGGGTGTGTCGTTCCCCATCGATCAGCACATTCGCCGTGAAAGCATGCGGCTCCGGAATTTCCTCCACGGACTCCAGGTATCCGCCCCGATCCTGCATGGCGAAACTCTGGCGTGTACCGTCTGGTCGCACCGTCTGGATTGAGGTCGCAGACGACGGGAGCCCGGCGCCACGCTCCGTGCGGAGTCGGAAGCGCGGAGGCACGCCCTCCTCGAAGACTTCGAGCAGGACGGCGCCGACGCTGGTCTCGATCCGATGCGCCTGGTCGTGGTCGTGATCGTCATGGGCATGATCGTGACCATGACCGTGGTCGTGATGGTGGCCGCCTCCCGCCAGGATCAGAGCGCTGGCGATGTTCACGCCGAGGCCGAGGCAGGCGATCGGGATCGCCTCAGCGAAATGGATCGGGACGGGCCCGAATATACGGCTAACGGATTCGTAGCCGATCAGCAGCGCGATCATCGCAAGGATGATGGCGCTACTGAAGCCCGCGAGGTCACCGAGTTTGCCGGTGCCGAAGCTGAAACGCGGGTCGTCGGCGTGCTTGCGGGCATAGCTATAGGCGAGTGCTGCGAGGAGCAACGCGCCGGCATGGGTACTCATGTGCAGGCCATCGGCGACCAGTGCGATCGAGCCGAACAGCAGGCCGCCGATGATCTCGGCGACCATCATCGAGCCGCACAGCCAGATGACCCACCATGTCCGGCGCTCGCTCTTCTCATGGTCCGCGCCAAGGAAGATATGCTTATGGCCAAGTGTCGTCGCAGTTTCGTTCGACATGGCTTGCCTCATTCAAATAGCTGCCGACACGGCGAGTGGCTGCCGGCGGTGTCTTGCTCGGCGCGCGTGTAGCCACTACAGGGATTACATGGGTGGTTATCTCCCACCTGTCGAGATGACAATGGCCTATTGCCAGGATGGTCACTGCGCCCGCGTTTCTCCCCCCGGCCATTCGAGTTGGCGCCGGGCGCTGTGGATTGCCCTTCTTGTCAATGGCGGCTTCTTTCTGACCGAGGTCATTGCTGGTGTCGCTGCAGGCTCGACTGCTTTAGCAGCCGATGCGCTCGATTTCTTCGGCGATGCGGCGACCTACGCGATCGGGCTCGGCGTGGCTGGGATGCCGCTGACATGGCGTGCGCGTGCCGCGCTCGCCAAGGGCGGAACGATGGTCCTCTTCGCGCTTACCGTGCTAGCGAGCGTGGCCTGGCACGCGTTCCATGGTGCTCTTGCCGCGCGCCGGATCGCAAGCTGACCAAGATCGACACGAACATCGAGTGGAGCTGGGAGGGCAAGACGATCCGCTTGGGCATGACCCGAGTCGGCACCGGCCCACCGATTCTGTTGCTGCCCGCGCTGAGCTCGATCTCAACGCGTCGCGAGATGCGCCCGTTGCAGGATCGCCTCGCTAATAGTTTCGGCACCGTCGCTGTGGATTGGCCTGGCTTCGGCGATCTCCCGCGTCCACCCGTGGATTGGCGGCCAGAGACGTACCGGGCGTTTCTTCGCCATCTGCTGAGCGATGTTTGCCCGAACCCGCATGCAACGATCGCAGCGGGGCATGCGGCAGGATATCTCCTCGCCCAAGCGGCGGCGGCGCAGGCCGACCGGACAGGACGGTGCATTCTGATCGCACCGACTTGGCGAGGTCCTTTACCGACGATGCTGGGGAGGAGGAGCAGGGCATTCACTGCACTCGCTCATGCGGTCGATGTGCCCGGCCTCGGCCCGCTACTCTATCGAATCAATGTCAATCGCCCCGTTGTCGCAATGATGGCACGGGGGCACGTTTACGATGATCCCGCCTGGCTGAGCGGAGACCGCCTTGCCGATAAGCTGGCCGTCATCGACGCGACTGGCACGCGACACGCTTCATTCCGCTTCGTCACTGGAGAACTTGATCCCATGCTGGACCGGACTGAATTTCTGGCGGCGGTGGCGCTGCTCAGAGAACCGGTGCTGGGGCGAACACGCCTCCAAAATCCAAGGCCGAGATCGAAAGCCTGGCGGCCTTGTCTAACGTCACCCTCATCTGCCTGCCGAAGGGCAAGCTCTCAATTCATGAGGAATATCCCGACCCAGTGGCGGATTTAGTTCGAGGGTTTCTCTGGCCACGAGATGACGTCGCTACCCGTCGTTTCTAAAAAGTTTAGGTCCTTGCCACGTTGTGACATCCAACTTGTCAGAGTGACGGTCCATCGAACGACTGAAAAATGGATTGGCAAGACGTGGATTGGCGATCGTCTGATTGATCCCGGTTGCACAACCGTCAAACAAGGGGCCGTCGTCCATATCCCGTCGGGCGAGGTATTCGAGGTCGAAGAATCGGAGGCCGCTTCCCTTCTTCGCCGTTGGCGTGGCGAGGTCGTTTCCGAGAATCCGCCAGCTTCGGTAACGGCTGCTAAGCAAGCCTACGACGCGAAAACAGCCGAATTCGAGCGCAATAAACCACGCGCTGATGTTGCCGGTGTACCTGTACTGAAGCCCTTCACCTTGCAGAACCGGTGACGCGATGCGCACCAAAGACAAGGGCGAGGGCGGGCCGCGCGTCCTCATGGCTCGCGTACTGCAAGATTTTGTTTTCCAGGCCCGGAGTTTCGTGGCGATCCAAACTGCGCTAGCTCCGACGATCCCGGCGTCATCGTAGCCGAGCCCGGTACGCTAATTCGGATTGATTTGGAGACTGCGAAGTGGGTTCTCGCAAGGTACGAAGGCGAGATCCTGGAGGGCTCGGCGATCCAATAGACCGGCACAGCATGAGTAAAATCATCCGATGAAGCTGGAAGAGATCGGCGCAGCATTGCATCTCGAAAGGACGACCGAGAAGATACCTGCACCGGCCTGTCTGTTGGTCAATTGGCAAGGGAATTATCCCCTTGACGCACGTACCAATTTATGAGATATTGGCAGCATCAAAAGGATTGCTGTCATGTCCCGCGAAAAGCTTACAGTCCGTCAGTTCTTCGCCGAGTTCTCGGATGATGATGCTTGCCTAAAGCGGGTTATGGAAGTCCGCTACAGCCTTCGGCATGTCTGCCGAAAATGCGGCACGGACGCGACTTTTCACAAGCTCACTGAGCGCCGTGCCTATTCGTGCTCGAATTGCGGCGACCATGTTTATCCATGCGCCGGTACCATCTTCCAGGACAGCCGCACGTCCCTGCAAACTTGGTTCTACGCAGTCTATCTTTTCGTCGTGACACGCCACGGTGTGAGCGGCAAGGAACTGCAACGTTCGCTTGGCGTGACCTACAAGACAGCATGGCGCATGGGCCAGCAAATTCGCGACCTAATGGGCTCCGCTCAAGAGTTCGCGATGCTGAAAGGCCATGTCGAACTGGACGAGGCGTATTTCGGCGGGGTGCGCCGCGGCGGCAAACGCGGGCGTGGTGCCGAAGGCAAGACCATTGTCATGGGTATGGCGGAACGCGGCGGTCGGATCGCTGCGCGGGTTATTCCCGACATTAAGAAGGCGACGCTTCGCAGCGTTGTTCTGTCGAATGTTGAATCCGGTTCGATCGTTTCGACCGACGAACTCATGTCATATGGCTTACTAACCGGCGACGGCTATAAGCACGGCACGGTGAAACACGGCGAAAAAGAGTGGAGCTATTACGACTATCGCCATGACGCGATCCACAACACGAACCGCGTCGAAAGCTTTTGGAAACTGTTCAAAAAATCGATTGCTTCGACGCATATCCATATCAGCGCGAAGCACGCGAACCGTTACCTCGGGGAATTTTCTTTCCGCTCGAACCACCGAGTGATGGCGAACGCGATGTTCGATCTTTTGATTGCGGCCCTTTGATCAACTTAGCGATCGTGCGGTTTAGTTCCGCACGATCGATTTTGCCGACGCCGCGTGCCTCTTCCTGAGCAATAAACTCAGAAAGCCGACCAGATGCTATGGCTTCCGACAAGGATAACACCTAATTTGCCCGGCCATTTTCAACAGCGTATTTAATCACCGATTTTGCCTGCAGCATGGGAATGTGAAAGCCTCGCGATAATTCCTCAGCAAGTCTGTTCTGTTTGTTGCTCCAAAGCTCACGGAAGTCCAGAACCACGACACTAATTAAATCGCCGGCGCTATCATATCTCCATACGATACCACGTGCATCTTCGACACCGCGAGCTGCAGCTTCGCGTCGTTTGGTTATATAGAGGACATCCGAGCCAGAGTCGTATGTCACTTTGAAGGGAGGAAGCTCGTTCACGATTTCCTCCAGATGATTGCGCGCGGCCCACTTGGTGTCGCAAAATAGAAGGATTTCACCCTCCCTGAAGTTCCACTAACAAGCTTGACTGGCACCCTGAGGGGTCCAGCGAGGGACGTGCTGGTCTCGTCAACGTAGACGAATGAATTGCCGTAACTCAGCTCAACTTGCGTCGGGTTCATGATCGCATTGCCAACTGCATCAAGGATGCAGGGAAACGGGAACTCTGGAGATCTAGCGAAGTCGTCGCCATGCGATTCCTTGATATGCGTTATCGTTTCCTCGTAGAGGCGCACCTCTGTGATCGAGGATATGATGCTCGTGTAAATGACTGTATAGTCAGTCACTTCTTACCAGCGAGTTGACGGGAATAGATTGTCTCTATTTCCCCAAATTTTTCCTCATATCGGTCGACCTGAATTTTTATTGCCAAATAGAGATCTTTGAGAGTCTGCACACTCATTTGGATAATGGCAACCGGTTCTGTAATTGCTGCTGATTGACCTTCTTTCAACCCCGGGACAATCGCTGGGTGTGGGCGCGCGAAGGTGATGGTGGCGTCGTTGCCGGCCAAAAATACACTCATGGCGTTCGCATAGAACAATGGCGCATTGATCGGCGTCGCCGTAGCTGCGGCCGCTTCCGGAGAAGCTGGCGCTTTGGTCTGTTCTTGGGGCATGATCCGCGCTCCCGCTGACTGTGGATGGCGCGATCTTATCGGAGCATAGAGCTCCCGAACAGCTATGCCGCATTACGTGCGTCAAGGGGATAATTCCCATTGGCAAAGACCGGCAAAACAACTACAGACAAAACAATCGAGATCCGATGCTATCGGTTGCCGTCCTCTTCATGGACGATAGAGTGACACGAATGAAAGACAGGATTCTTTGCTTACCGCGCACCGTTTTCTTCTTGGGGTTGACTAGTTTTTTCAACGATTTCTCCTCGGAAATGGTTGCATCGATATTTCCGGCGTTCTTCGTCTCGGTGCTGAAAACCGGTGCCGAATCCCTCGGCCTCGTGGAAGGTATTGCGGAGGCCGTGTCCAATCTCATCAAAATCTACTCTGGTCGCTGGTCTGATAGGATCGAGAGGCGCAAGGTATTCGCAGTCGCGGGCTATACGCTCTCGGCTTTCACAAGACCATTTTATGCGTTGGCAGGGAGCGTGGGAGCGGTCCTCGGCCTGCGGCTCGTGGATCGCATCGGCAAGGGGCTGCGCAACTCGCCCCGAGATGCCCTGATCTCACTCTCGACGTCCAAAGAAGAGATTGGTCGTTCGTTCGGCTATCACCGTGCAATGGACACGCTCGGCGCCATTATCGGACCTCTGGTCGCGTATGTCGTTCTTTCGTACAACCCGATGGCGTTTAATAGCGTGTTCATCACCGCTTTTGTCATCGGACTCCTGGCGATTGTCAGTTTATGGCTCGTACAGGACATCCGACAAACTCTTCAGGTGCGGCGCGTAGAAGCGTTTGGAGGTTTTTCACGACCGGTCTATGGCTACCTCGTTTCCATTTTTATCCTTTCGGTCGGGACCCTGCCGATCGCGGTGTTGCTCCTGAAAACCAGAGACCTCGGCATCGCCATCGCCTCGATCCCGCTCTTTTATGCGATCTCGAACATTGCGTACGCGGTCTTTTCTTGGCCTGCGGGACGGGCGGCCGATGTTTGGGGAACGGGAAAGATAATCGTCATCGGCTATGGGTTCTTGATGCTCGGATATCTCGTTCTGGTGGCTTCTTCGTCATCAGTGATATTAGTTATGGGATTTTTGCTTGTGGGCATTTTCTCGGCGTTCACCGATGGCGTGCAGCGCTCGCACCTTTCGCATCTCGTCGAGGATCGATATCGAGGAACGGCATACGGCTACCTCAATGCGGCGGTGGGGTTCGGCGCGCTCATTGCCGGTATCGCGGGTGGCTATGTGTGGCAGCAGTTTAGTGACACAACGGCACTCATTACCGGAGCATGTGTCATAGCTCTTGGGCTTGCCGTTTTCCAGTTCGGCAGCGCGCCGCAGCGAAACGGAATCTATTGAGAGTTGTTGTCGTCCTGAGGCGTGCGACAGGCTGCCTTTCTCCCATCCATGCGAGCACAGCCGGCGGCGCCTGAAACCGATTCCCTATGTGATGCGCTTGAGGACCTGAACGAGCTCGGCGACTTTACGCCGTTGATCCTTTGCATTTCCAGAGACGATCGCATGCTTGACGCAATGCTCGATGTGATCGTGCAAAATTTCATCTTGGACTTTGCCCAGGGCAGCCTTAATGGCCTCGACTTGGTTGATGACATCGATACAGTATCGGTCACCGGTAATCATGCGCGCGATACCGCGAACTTGACCCTCTATGCGGCTCAACCGGACGGCGGTCGATTTCTTGACGGCATCTCTCATGTTCCCTATTGTATATACCCCCACCGGGTATATGGTCCAGCCATGACGTGGCCAAAATGACCGACGCCCTGCCGCATCACCACCACGACAAACCGCTCGTGGGTGAAACGACAATGGTCAAAGACCCGGTTTGTGGAATGAGCGTGGATCCAGCGACGGCGAAACACCACGCGGACTATCATATTAGGTACCTGAAGGCGGCCGAACCTGCGCCAAAGCCGGAAGCCGGTGTGATCTATACCTGCCCGATGCATCCGCAGATCCGGCGGACCGAGCCGGGAAGCTGCCCGATCTGCGGCATGGCGTTGGAACCGGCCGGTGGCACGGAGGCGACCGGCCCCAGTCCCGAACTGATCGATATGACGCGACGCTTCTGGATAGGCGCGGCGCTTGCGGCGCCGCTCGTGGTCCTGGAAATGGGCGGGCATTTTCTGGGCTTGGACCGCTACGTCTCACCGCAGGTTTCGGTCTGGGTCCAATTCGTGCTCGCCACGCCAGTCGTGTTGTGGTGTGGATTTCCATTCTTTGCGCGCGGTTGGGCATCGCTGCGCAACCGGTCGCTCAATATGTTCAGCTTGATCTCGCTCGGCACCGGCGCCGCTTATCTCTACAGCCTGGCAGCAACCTTTGCGCCAAAACTCTTTCCGCAATCGCTCCGGCAGGACAGCGGGGTCATTCCCGTCTATTACGAGGCGGCCGCCGCCATCACCGTTCTCGTGCTCCTCGGGCAGGTTCTCGAACTGCGGGCGCGGAAAAAAACCAGCAGCGCCATTCGCGCGCTGTTAAACCTCGCGCCGAAGACGGCGCGGCGTATTCGCGCCGATGGCAGCGACGAAGACGTGGCTTTGGACCAGGTGAAAATCGGCGATCGTCTGCGAATCCGCCCGGGCGACAGCGCGCCGGTCGACGGGATCGTGCTCGAAGGCAAGAGCGCCGTCGATGAATCCATGCTGACGGGCGAATCGATGCCGGTGGGGAAAGAAGCAGGCGCCAAGCTGATCGGCGGGACGATCAACGGAACTGGCAGTCTCGTCATGCGCGCCGAGAAGATCGGTTCGGACACGATGCTCGCGCGCATCGTCGCCATGGTCACCGAGGCGCAGCGCAGCCGCGCGCCGATCCAGCGGCTCGCCGATGTAGTCTCCGCCTGGTTTGTGCCAGCCGTGATCCTTGTTGCGATTGTGACCTTCGTCGCCTGGATGATCTTTGGACCGCCGCCGGCCTTTGCCTATGCGCTTGTTGCCGCCGTGTCAGTGCTCATCATCGCGTGCCCTTGCGCGCTGGGCTTGGCGACGCCGATGTCGATCATGGTTGGCATCGGCAAAGGCGCGACTTCTGGCATCTTGATCAAGAATGCCGAAGCGCTGGAGCGCTTCGAAAAGATCGACACGCTGGTCGTCGACAAGACGGGAACCCTGACCGAAGGCAAGCCGCGCGTCGTCGCAATTGTGCCGGCCGAAGGCTTCGACGAAGCTGCGCTCTTGTCTCTGGGAGCGAGCCTCGAGCGTTCGAGCGAGCATCCGCTTGCCGCCGCGATCCTTACGGCCGCCCGCCAGCGTGGCGTGGCGCTGGAGGACGTCAGCGACTTTAGCTCCGCCACTGGCAAGGGCGTCACCGGCACGATCGGCGGCCGAAAGACAGCGGTCGGCAATGCCAAACTCTTGAACGACCTCGGCATCGCCGGCACGGGTCTCGAGGCCCGAGCTGATACGCTCAGGCGCGAGGGCGCGACCGTCATGTTCGTTGCCGCTGACGGTCGTCCGGCGGGCCTTATCGCGGTCGCCGATCCGATCAAAGCGACGACTCCCGCCGCGCTCACCAAGCTGCGGGCTGACGGCGTTAGGATCGTCATGTTGACGGGCGACAATCGTGCGACCGCCGAAGCGGTCGCAGCCAAGCTCGGCATCGCCGAGGTCGAGGCCGAAGTACTGCCGGAACAGAAGAGCGCGATCGTGCGGCGCCTGAGGAGCGAAGGCCGCGTGGTTGCCATGGCGGGTGATGGGGTCAATGATGCTCCGGCGCTCGCCGAGGCCGATGTCGGAGTGGCGATGGGCACGGGCACGGATGTCGCCATGCAGAGTGCCGGCGTGACGCTGGTCAAAGGCAATCTCGCTGGCATCGCTCGCGCGCGAGCGCTGTCACGCACGACGATGCGCAACATTCGGCAGAATCTGGTGCTCGCCTTTGTCTACAACGCGCTCGGCATTCCGCTCGCGGCTGGCGTTCTCTATCCGGCCTTCGGATTGTTGCTGAGCCCAGCCGTGGCGGCGGCAGCCATGAGCTTCAGCTCGGTCTCGGTGATCGCCAATTCGCTGCGCCTGCGGTTTGCACGGTTATAGGCCGGCCTGGCCTTGCCAGTGAGACACTGCGGCATGGTGCCGGGCAGAGTTCGTTTTCGAGCCACTCGTAGGCAAAGTCGTATTCCGCGGCCTTGCCCGCGAACGCGATGTCGCCGGATAGCAGGATGCCGTCGGCCGGCCGCCCGATTTGGGCGTGCATCTTCTTCGCGTCCGTGATCATGTCGTTTCGGAGAGCCCCATTCGGATCGTTCGGCTGACCCACTTCGGCGTGGTCAGTCCAACGGTTCTGGCGGGCCTCTGTCCGCTTTGGGTCAACCGCGTCGCCGCCGGCTGTGGGCTTCAGTATGCCCACTTCCGCTGCCCCCAAAAAGCGACGGCCGGCCGTCAAAATGTGGCCTGTCGTGAAGGGCCATAACCGGACTTCGGTTACATAGCCGCTATCATTGAATACCCGCGCAGACGTCGATCAAAGGCTCGCTGTCAGGATAGCCGGCAAGCCGCATCTCGTCGCGCGTCAGCGCGGAAATGCCGCGCAGCCGCCGCGTGCAGGCTTCGACGAGGAGGCCCTTCGTCGACATCGTAGCAAAACGCACATCCCAGATGCGCGCGGTCTGGTCCCCTGATGCCGTGACGATCCGCGTTCCGTCGGGGCTGAAGGCGGCGGAAGTCACAACCGCCGCGTGCCCACACTTCCTGCTGAGCTGTATTCACGCGGCTGGCTTGCGCGCCCAGCGAGGAAGAGGGCGATCGGTGAACGTCAGCACCGAGCGTTGGACCACGTTCCCGCTCTCGTCGATAATGAGGCGAAAGCGCTTGCTCTCCGAAAAAAACGTGAGCCTGTACCGGCCATTGTCCTTATTGATCCCGCGTTCACATAAGCTGGTGATCTTTCCTTCGCGCATGCGCCCCTGAACGAGCGCTGGCGCAATTCCAAGACCCTCGCCGACAATCGCCGCATCGACCTGAATTGCGCCATCTTCGAACTCGATTGTTGACATCGCAAATGCTATCCCGACGAATTCGCGATCACAACGTCGCACGACGCCCGCGCAACGCTGGGGATGCAGCCTCTCTTCGTGCGCCTCATGCGCCCGCTTACCGGCGGCTGGGGCGCCAGAATTCTTGCTGAATGTGCGCGCCGCGCGGATTTACTGCGCAACCCGCTCGATCTGGCCGCAAGCGATCGGCAGCGTCACCTGCGCTGGAATTTTGCCGAGCGAAGCCACCGACGCGGGCAGCTTGGTATCAGCAGGGACTCCGTGAATGTAGACGACGCGCTTGTCGAGATCGAGGTCGGGGTCGTCGAATGTTTTGGCAAATGCCGCGGTCAGGGCGCTCAATGAGACGGTCTTTTCGTAATGATAGGACCCCGCGGCGGAAGCCTTCGGATAAGTGTCGTTCACGATCTGCATGTTGACCGGGTCGTCATGGAACGGCACCATTGTCGTGCCCGACATGGGTTCCGTCTCGATCAGATCGATGATGCCGTCGCCGTTTACATCGGCTGCCGCCGTCGCGCAGGTCGCTTGGCGATTGTCCTTGAACCCGTGGAAATGCTGCAAGTGCATCATGTTGGGCGGCAATCCCTCGGCATCGATTTGGATGGTTAGCGAATCGCCTTTGATCGTAAACTTTGCCTCGCCTGTGGCATCGCTCCCGGTCACCTTACTGTTCAAGGGATGAAGATGAGCAACATAGACGCTGGTTGATGCATTGTTGTCGTCAGCCGCTCCGGCCGGAGCCGCAAATAGACCTATGACGCCCGCAATCGCGAGCGCCCCGAAGATTTCCTTCCTCATGGCGAACTCCAATTTTATCAATCGCACAGCCGACTTAGCGGTGGATCTTATAGATGTATTAGAAATACATCTTATTCGGCACCTGTCAAGACGCGCGCGCACGTGCCATAGGCCGTGGTTTGGACTCTTCCTTCTCGGAGGGCCGCGCTAAGCCGAGCCGCGCTCTTCCACACGCCGGATATTGCGTTCGTGCGCGGCGAGCATTTCGGCGAGGTCTGTGCGGAGGCTGTCATCCTGGACCCTGGGCAGCATCTCGCGCAGCTTGCGCGCGACCCAGCCCTGACCGCGATTGAGCAGAGCCAGGCGTCCGGGCAAATCGCCGACGGCCATTACCTTCTCATAAAATGCGCCGATCCGCGGCGAGGGTCCGGCCCTCAGTCCGCGCAGCGCCGCCACCAGCATGGCGCACCATTTCGTCTCGTCACGATAAACCGCGGCGATCAGCGTCCTCAGCGCCGGGTCTGTCGTCTCTTCGGAGAGACGCAATGTCACTTTTGCGCCGGCCCGCTCGGCTTCCAGCAGTTCGTTGAGGAAGATGACCAGCTCATCGCGGCCCGCATAGCCCAAATAGGCAGGGTCCGCGTCGCCAGCGAAGCAGACCGGCGAGCTTGGCTCGGCAATGGCGGTGAGGCCGCGTCCGTTTTTGCCCGCGTGGGCGCGCAGATAATCGGCCAGCGCCACGGCATTGTTGCGTTCACGATCCCGCGCGGCAAAGAGCAGGGTGAGGCGTCCGTGCGCCGCCGTTTCGCCAAGGCGTTCAATCGCTGCGCCATTGGCATCGAGCTCGGCATGGTAGAGCCGGCAAAACTCATCCCAACGTTCGGGTTCGTGGCCAAACCATTGGCGGAGCATGGTGCTCGGCGCGACTTCCTTCAGCCATAGGCTCAGCGCGGCGGCTTCTTTCGTCATCCCGCGGGGCCAGACGCGATCGACCAGGACCCGCGCGCCGTCGTCGGGCTCGACAGTGTCGTAGATACGTTTGATGCGGATCTCGATGCTCATGCTAAGCGCAGAGGTTCGTGACTGACTCTGTCCTCAGGCCTAAGATCAAAGCCGGGTTTGCGGCTTTCCGCGATAGACGCGCCTAGATAGATTCATAGGGTATGAATCTTATAAATTGCCCTTCGCACAAGCAAGCGATATATGTCGCTGGCTTCACGGAAAGCGCGCGCGACATCGGAGGTCAGATGCATGCGGCTCACTCGCTATACCGATTATTCATTGCGCGTCCTCATCTATCTTGGCCTTCAACAGGATCGATTGAGCTCGATCCGGGAGATTGCCGACGCTTACGGAATATCGGAAAGCCATCTTATGAAGGTGGTTCAAGCGCTCGGGCAGTTCGGCTATGTCGCGACACTGCGCGGTCGCGGCGGTGGGCTCAAACTCGCTAAACCGCCAAGCGAGATCAACCTCGGCGATGTCGTGCGCAATACCGAGGACGATGTTGCTTTGGTCGAATGCTTTTCGGAGCGTTCGGCGTGCCGGATTGCCGGGCCCTGTCGGCTCGAACATGCGCTGAGAAGGGCGCTCGAAGCATTCTTCAAGGTGCTCGACGACTATACGCTGGCCGATCTCCTGCGGCCGAAATTCAACGCATTGAAAGCAAGCCTGGGATTGACGACGGCGTCCTAACCCCGTTGCGATCGCGGGCACATCTTCCCCTACGCTTTTGCCGCACCATGAGGCGAGGATGAGATCAGAGCCGGCACGGCGGTCTTGATCAGGCCCCTGATGTGCTATAAGATGCCCTAAAACTGTATCTTATAGGGGAGCTGATGGCCTGGGATTTCATCGTCAAGCTGCGCCCGCTCTTCCCACGCTTCGTCGAGCGCTTTATTCCGGGGTCGCGCGTTCTCTCACGGGCAGCTAGCGCAATGAGCATCGTCGCCGGAGATGCGGCGCGTCGTCCGACGCCAGCCTTCCTGACCCAGGGCTTCCGGCCGTTCTTTCTCGCAGCTGGCCTCTGGTCGGCGACGGCGCTTGCGCTGTGGATCCTCATGTTCGCTACGGGGACCACCGTGCCGAGCCGGTTCGATCCACTCACGTGGCACATCCACGAAATGCTGTTCGGCTTCGTGATGGCGGCGGTCGCCGGCTTCCTGCTCACCGCGATCCCGAACTGGACCCAGCGCCTTCCGGTCCGCGGTCGGCGGTTGGCGCTGCTGGCCGGGTTGTGGTTGCTAGGCCGAATTGTCTGCCTGGTCTCGGCGCTCGTCCCGCCCTGGATTGCCGTCGCAGCCGATCTATCCTTTCCGGTGGTCCTGGTCGGTGTAGTCGCTCGGGAAATCGTCGCCGGCCAGAACTGGCGCAACCTGCCGATGGTCGCTCCGGTGATCGTTCTCGGCATAGCCAATCTACTGATGCACCTAGAGACCGGTGGTGTCGCCTTGCCGCCAGGGCTCGGCTGGCGTCTCGGAATCGCCGCCGTGATCGTCCTGATCTCGGTGGTGGCCGGCCGGAT
The DNA here is from genome assembly GCA_963720425.1 of uncultured Alphaproteobacteria bacterium. Taxonomy (GTDB): domain Bacteria; phylum Pseudomonadota; class Alphaproteobacteria; order Rhizobiales; family Beijerinckiaceae; genus Methylovirgula. The sequence goes on along the minus strand of OY970391.1, from coordinate 3,210,135 downwards.
CGTGCCGAGCTTTACCTGGAACTGGCTGGCGAAGCGCCGGGGCGCCGATCTCCCCGCCATGCATCGGCAGATCGACCGGGCTGCGCTCGGCGTCCTGCATGCCGGCCTGTTCGGCTGGGCATTCTTTCCGGCCTTCCATCCGATCGGCGCGCTCTTGCTGCTTGGTGCAATGCTCAACCTCTGGCGCCTGATGCGCTGGCGCGGCGGTGCAACGGCGGCGGAGCCGCTGCTCCTCGTTCTCCATATCGGCTATGCTTGGTTGGTGCTGGGTGCGGCCCTGCTCGGCCTGGCATTGCTCGGTGCCGATCTGCCGCAAAGCGCCGCCATCCACGCGCTGACGGCCGGGGCCATCGGCACGATGATCTTGGCGGTGATGACGCGTGCCACACGCGGCCACACCGGGCGCGATCTGTCGGCGGATCGCGTCACCAGTCTGATCTATATCCTCGTCACCCTCGCGGCGATCACACGTGTCGCGGCCGCCTTCGACGCGGGTTGGACGATGTCGCTTCTCGTTGTCTCGGCATGTCTCTGGATCGCCGCCTTTGGACTCTTCGTGCTGTGCTACGGGCCGATGCTGCTCCTGCCAGCATTGACACGTTAATCCACGGAGCCGGTATGGCAGCAGCAATTAGGCATCAACTCAGGCCGCATGAGTCCTGGCATCCTTCCAAGCGTTTTGGGCCTCAGCCTGAAATTGCCGATAAAGCTATTGAAAACGGCCGCGTGGACGGAAACCAAGTGCTGAGCTTTGTCGTCGCAATGCAGAGGAGAGGTGCATGATCGCTTACTACGCCGCCATTGTAACTTTGCTCGTAAGCCTCGCGATCATTGCACTCGCATTCTTCGTGAGCGGCAAACGCTTTCCTTCGGCAGCCGCATCTGCAGCGATGTCGACGATCTACCGGATAAGGTCGGTGTATTTCGTGATTATCCTCGGCGTGGCCATCATTTCATTGGCGTTCACGCTTCCCATGACTCCTTATCCCAACAAGTTCGACGAGAAGACGCCGCACGTCGCGGTCAAAGCAATCGGCCAAATGTGGAGCTGGTTGCTGACACCCGGTTCCGCGGACGCATCCGGCGAGAACAACCTCGTTCTGCCGGTCGGCAAACTGGTAGAGTTCGAAGTCTCTTCGAAGGATGTCAATCATAATTTTGCGATCTACAATTCGGCGGGAGAGTTGATTGCCCAAGTTCAAGCCATGCCGAATTATACCAACCGCTTGTTCTACACGTTTGATATGCCTGGGCGTTATTACGTCCTCTGCCTCGAATATTGCGGTGTTGGCCATCACACGATGAACACCGAATTCGACGTCAAATAGGGAGCCGACACCAATGGATGATGAGCGATACGAGCAAGGGATTCGAGGCGTGACGCAGTTCTGGGTATGGACAGTCCCAGCCCTGTTCCTGGTGCTCGTGCTGCTGGGATTGATGATGCGGTTCAACCAGGCTGGCATCATCAACTCCGACCCTGATTTTTTCTATGCCGTCATGACGTTCCATGGTCTCGGGATGGCGGGGACAGCGTTTGTAGCCGGCTTGGCCGGAGTTACTTACCTTCTTGCGCGCTACGTGCGCGTCAATCTCGTCATCGCGTGGACGATGTACGTTCTCACCGTCCTCGGCATCGTCGGCCTTGTGATCGCATGCTTGATCGGCAGGTTCGGTCCGGGCTGGTATCTGCTCTATCCGTTGCCGTTCCTGGCAATTGGCGTGTGGCCAGATTGGGCGTTGGGGCTCGCTATACTCTCCCTGATCGTCCTTGGAGTGGCTTGGCTTCTGGGCCAGATTGAGGTCTTCCGCGCCCTTGTAGCTAGGTATGGCCTGAGGAACGCTCTGGCTTGGCAGTATTTGGGGAAAGAGAGCACGGCCAGGGTAGAAATTCCGCCGATCGTCCTCATTAGCGTCGCCGGCTGCCTCGTGCCCGGCATTCTCACGACGATCGATGGCGCCGTCTTGTTGACGCTCTATCTTTTCAAGTGGTTCAGCCCGTCGCTCGCCCTCGATCCATTACTCCTTAAGAACATGGTCTTTCTTTGGGGGCACACGCTCGTCAACATCACCATGTATCTGGGAGTGGCCATGGTGTACGAACTCTTGCCGAAGTACACGGGCAGGCCTTGGAAGACCAACGCGGTCGTGGCGATCGCGTGGAATGCCGTGCTCTTCCTGGTGCTCCTGGCTTTCTTCCATCACCTCTACATGGATTTCGCACAGCCCCGTTCGCTCCAATACATCGGCCAAGTGACTTCGTATTTGAGCGCGGTTCCGGCTACTGTCGTCACCGTCTTTGGCGTAATCGGGCAAGTCTACCGCTCCGAAATGCGGTGGCGGTTCGTCCCGCTAAGTTTGTGTCTTGGGATCATCGGCTGGGTAATCGGAGGTTTCGCGGCGGTGGTCGACTCAACAATCACCGTAAACTTCACATTCCACAACACACTGTGGGTCCCGGGCCATTTCCACACCTACTTTCTCGCAGGATACTTTCTGATGCTCTGGGGCTTTCTCTATTGGTTTTCCGGCTCCGCGCACGAGAAGCTCGCTAAGGCGGGACTCTGGCTTCTCGTCGCTGGCGCGTACGGATTCCTTTTCATGTTTTATTTAGCCGGTGCGCTCGGCGTGCCGAGGCGATTTGCGACCTATAGCAGCATTCCCATTACTTCATTGGCGACGATCGGCGAGCGCACTGCTTTCATGGCTTCCGCTTTCGTTGTGGTCCTCATCATCGGACTTCTTGTGGTGTTCGGCGTGATCTATGGAGGGTTGGCACACAGAGCTTTTTCCAACAGAACCGCCGCCTCCAACCATTAACGTGCAAGGAACGATTTCATGCCGAGCGATCGCCAACCAGGTATCAGTCTGGCAAATCGCGGCATTGCGGCGTTGATCTGTTTGCTGGTCCTGGGCGGCGGCGTAGGCCTGGTCTACGCCTGGACATTGGGTTTCTCCGCATTCACCTCATACAGTTATGCGCTTATCGAGGCCGGCCCACTGCCGAGAGCTGCGCCCGACATCTCATTCGTTGATCAATTCGGCAATGAGCGGCGCCTCGCGTCATTGAGGGGGCGTCACGTGCTTCTCCACGTCTTTTATGGATCGTGTTTTACGATCTGCCCGATCGTTATCGAGCAGCTGCGGGAACTTTATTCCGACCTTTCTCCTGCGCAACGGAGCAACCTTGTAATTCTGAGCATCAGCGTCGACCCGGTGCGCGACACGACCGAACGCCTGCTCGATCTTTGGCGTGAAGAAGGTGCATTTGAGGGATGGATCATGGCGAAGCCCGCGGATGCCTCGATCAATCGGGTGGCACAGGAGTTCGGTATTTGGGTTTTCGCCAAGAGCGACGGCACGATCAATCATTCGGCTGATCTATTTCTGATCGATCCGGGCGGGCGCATCATGCGTGTGTTCTCGGCACAATCGAACAACGATCGGATAAGGCGTGATCTTGAAAAATATCTCTAAACTGCTGATCGCCTGTCTGCTGCCTGTCTTCTTGCTCTTGCCGCGTATCGACGCAATTGTCAGCGCGACGATGCCGAGAAAGGCGCTGGCAGAGTCACTGTTGCTCTTATTCTGTGGGTGGGCGGTATCTCGGCTTTGTTCTTGGCGCCGAATGGCATTCTATGCGCCCGCGGCCGTCGGCGCAGCGACGCTGCTGTTTGCGTTCTGGATGATTCCGCGGTCCATTGATCTGACCCAGATTTACCCAAGCGCTAACGCCCTCTACGTCGGCAGCCTCTTCGCCGTTGGCTGTCTGCTCTCACATTATTTGCCGTTGTTGCCCGGCGTAGCAAGAGTGGTCTATGCGCTCTACTTTTCGAGCATGATAGTCGCACTCGGGCTGCTTTATGCCTCCCAGTCCACGCTGTTGTGCTCTGCTTACACGCTCCAAGATCAGCACACTTTCGGTTGGATGCTCGTTCCTATCGGGCTCGTCGCGTACTTACTTGTGCTGGTGTCCATGACGAGGTGGCTTGTTCCGGCATCCGAAAGTCGGTGATTGCGCGCTTACGCCCCAGAATAACCGTTATCTGGAATGGCGCGTCGGAACTCACCTTCGCGCCGCGAAGCGTGGCCGTGTCGTGCGCGGTTTGCGCGCGCGCGTCTCGCCGTGATCGCCGGCCGTCCCGTTACCCAGGGCTGGGACTGTAGGCGCCGGGGGATGAGCGCGGCTCAGAGCGCGGGCTTGGCGCCGGCAAATTGACTGCAATTGGGTCATTTTCGACCGGGATGCGGCCAGCAGCTTGTCCGGCCATGTCGGCTGTACCCCCGAAAGCGGAAGTAAAATCAGGATATTGACGTTTGTCATGACGAGCCGGTGTCTGGGATCAGATTATGGATGCACTGGCCGCAATGCATAATGGGGCGGTGCAGATGATTGATACATCAGTTGTCCGAGTGCATCAGCATGGAGCCTGCATCGCGGACAACAATCAGCAACAAATGGGCCGATCACGAGGTGGGCTGACCACTAAGATTCACGCTGTCGTAGACACCGATGGTCTGCCGATGCAACTTGGCCTCACGTCCGGTGAAGCGCACGACAATCGCCTTTGCTTAGTCCTCTTAAGCGAATTGCGTCCACGTTCAATGTTGTTGGCGGATCGCGGCTATGATGCCGACTGGATCAGGACGCTTGCTAGTGAGCAAGGCGCGTGGGCCAACATACCACCGAAGCGAAACCGCAAAGAGGCAATCTGCTTCAGTCCATATCTTTACCGAGCGCGTAACTTGGTCGAGCGGTTCTTCAACAAGATCAAGCAATGTCGGCGCATCGCAACTCGGTATGACAGACTTGCGGCTAACTATCTTGCCTTCATCAAGCTCGCATCCATTCGGGTTTGGCTACGTGTTTATGAGTCCGCACCCTAGTTCTATTATTTGCAGTTAGTACTAAGCACCGCCAGAATATCTATTCCTCCGATATTGAGGGGTTGGCCGCTGGCGAAATGGGCGCCGGGAGTGAAAATCATTGTTCCCCATGGACCTTTGACCATGGTTCGAGATACCACTTCCCAAGAGCCATCAGCGTCGTGTTTGTAGGCTGAACAATCAATAACGACGCCCTCAGCCCCGAAGAGATATTCCTTCGAGCGGGCCTCCACATATCCAAAAGAGGATATCAGCACGGCTAAGGCTATGATGAGCTTGCCCATAATTTCCTTCCTAGGTTGGTGGGAGCTAGCAAGCTAGGCGCACTGCGCGGAAGGCGCTTTGGCCTGGATCAAAATAACCACGCAACTTAGGACACTCGCGCCTGCAATTTAGGACACTTGCCCTCAAGTTCGGACAGTACCCGACCCCCGGTGCTGTCCTAAGATCGGCGCGAGTGTCCTAAATTGGCGAGCTAGGTGTCCCTAATTTCAGCTATTTCTTTGGTGGGGTAATAGTCCCAAGGCGGGTGAAGTTGCCGTTTCGGTTGATACGCGCATATGGCACGCTGTTCTTGCCGTCTTGATCAACCAGTATCGAAACGGTTATGTCTCGGTTGGCTTCGACCGTGGAAATAATCCCCCTCACTTGAGCGTCGTTCTGGGCCAAAGCAAGCGCCCTCAGGCAACTGTTGAGAATGGCAATAACTTGCTCGCGCTGGGCCTGTTCAAGCGCTCGTCGGACCTCTTCCGGAAAATCGTCATCAATCATATAGACGTGCTCTTCGCCAAAGGTTGCCGCCTCAGTTGGCGGCCTCTTTTGTCACCTTGTTTCTTCGGGCATGCCCCAAGTCAGAGTGAATCGCACGCTAAGTCGATCGCTTCTTCACTACGCGCGATCGCCTCGATACGCTCTAGTGTGCGGATGTGATCACGCGTTGTCATTGGAGCCGAACAGAAATATCGATTCTCCTCAAATGGTCGCCCGACACGTCTTTCAATAATGAAATCTGTCGTTTGGATAGCGGTAAGCGTGTCCCGTGCCTGGCTGTCTTCGGTGCCAAAAGTCAATCGTTTAATATTGAACGCCTCCATTCCAGGTCGCGCTTCATTGATCGCGCAGGCCATGTTTGCTAATTTTTCTATATATTCTTCTAAACCTCTATCGAACTCGACTACGATATTGCTGACGTAGTCTTGTGTTTTTTTTGAACTTCTCAAGCGGTATCCTAAGGTTTCATCTAAGAGGCGAATTAGATCCTTCAGAACGAGGTCAGCTTGCTCAGTTGTGATCGTCATGACGACATCGCCGTCCGGCACCATTAGAAGCTGACCAATCCCGAAGTTTTGCCCATCTGCCTCAAATTTACGCCCATAAAAGAAAGCATGAGAGGTGGCTGAGCGCCGGGCTGTAGGATAGGGAACGCCTGAAAGTGATACGTTGACCTAACTAATTCAACCACATCCTGCTGAACTACGCCTTGCTCAGGTTGATATTCTTCGAGCGCCTCGCGGAAGGCAACGATTGCGTTAATGTGGCCTATGAATTTCATTAGAGCACAAATTCCTTAGCGCCCATTCGCAATGTAGCTCTCTGACTTTGTGGATAAAGAATAGCGCCCAACCCGCCCGCGTCTTCATCGCGAGCGGCGCGGAGAGTACTAACTTCCGATTCAAGCGCTGTAATCCGTTTGTTTTTTTCAGCAAGGAGCGCCTGCAATCTGGCTATCGTGGTAATATGATTTTGAGGTGTCGCATTTGCGATGAAACTGTCTGTCATAATTGTCCTCGGACCAGCGAATGCCGGAGTCTCAAATGTGCTGATGTTCAGCCACGCGAGGTTCTGAGGTTCCGCGAAGCCGAGCATGCTTGGCACCTTATAAATGGCGACAGCTGTACCGCCCGCCATAGACGTGATCATCGCCCCGTCAGCAGGATTTAAGTTGCTAGAGAAGTAAGGCTGATCGCAGGCGCCAATGGCCAACTCATTGGCAGGTTGAGCTTGTTGCACAGCTGAAGCGCCGTCCGAGTCGTATTCTTTCAAGACATCCTCGGCCGGCTCTATCAGAACCCGAACCCGCGCATCTAGAGCATCGGCAATGCTGCGCAATGTATTCAGATTCCAATTCTGATAATCCGCCTGTTGAGCCCGAGAGATAGCAGGCTGCTTGGTGCCAGTAATCTCAGCGACCTCCTTCTGATTCAGGCCACGGCGCTTGCGCAAAGCAATGAGTTGTGCGGCAATCCCTGCAGAAGATTCCGCCCAGAAAAACTTGCGGCGGTAATCTTGATCCTGCAGTTTTTGCGGCGGATTAAGATCAATGGAGTGTGCGATGTCTGTCATTTGCGGCTCGTCCGGATGCCTGCTTTGCAAGTTCGTATTCGCGTTTTCGCGTCTTTGCTAATTAATACGCCCGCATTTGCTCTTGCGGCGAGCTTTTCTTATGAATGCGAGAGAGGATAATCGCATCGCCATCTGGGGCGGAACCTGGTGCCTCTCCACTTTTAGACTGATCTGCCACAAGCCCCCATTCTCGCCCCAAGTGACTTGACCCGATAGCCGGCAGGCGACGGCCCTTGCGCTTTCAGGTTAAGAATAATTCTTTTTCAAGGAATCAGATCCTTGATGGGTATATAATAAATTTTTGACGCGGCCCCGACGCGCTCCCGCAACAATATTGACGCGGCGGAATACAAACAGTCATCCCATCGGCCTGGTATTCATGAAATATATTCCGATTTTATTCCGCAAAGGCCGCCCGTACAATATCGTGCCGAGGCGCTATTTCTTACACATAGCTTGCATTATTCTTTCGAATACCTGACCACTCGGCGCGGTCTTTGGCTAAGATGCGGACACTTCGGGAAAATCCGAGGGAAACCTCACAGGAGAACATCATGGTTTGGACAACCCCTTATATCTGCGAAATCTGCGTCGGGATGGAAGTCACCGCTTATGAATCAGCCGAAATCTGATTTCGAGCCGGATGACATCGTCGAGGTGCTGGCCCTGTTGGCCAGCACTGAGGCAGATTAGCGGCCGTTTGTAATCAAGTTCTGGCAACACCAGTCCCAGGCAACCCCAATGCCGTAATGTTCGAGTTCAGAATTAGGCACAATAGCGCTAGCTAGCATGGTTGCGCACGCAGCGGAGGTCTTAACATGCCACCCGCCGTTTTCATCGCCAGGCTGACAGGCCCGTCGCTAGTTGTGATCGGCATGGGCATATTGCTGAACGAGGCAAACTATGCAGCCATGATCACGGAGGCCGCGCACAGCCCCACCCTGATCTACCTTTCCGGATTACTGACGCTTTCCCTTGGTCTCGCCATTCTCAACGTTTATCGGGCCTGGACCGCAGACTGGCGCGTCGTTATCACCATCCTGGGCTGGCTCTTAGCGATCGGCGGCGTCATCCGCATCGTGCTGCCGCAGTTCACCGCGACGCTGGCGACCGCGCTGTATTCAACTTCGGCTGGCCTGACGGTCTTCGCCGTCGTTATGCTCGTGCTGGGCGGCTATCTCAGCTTCGAGGGGTATCGCCCTGGATAGGCGAATAAGCGCCAGGAGCCTGACAAGACGTCCGCAGCGGGTCATTTTCGACCGACCCAGCCGGTTTTGCCTGGCCGGTGTCCGCTTCGCCCCGAAAGCGGACTTGAGGCCGGGCCGGAGCGAGTCCAGACCGTATTGAGATCGGTCATAGCCCCGTGATTCAAGCTTCAAAACTGGGAGCTTCGAATCATGCGCTATGAACTCACCGACCATGAATGGGCTGCCATCAGACCGATGCTGCCGAACAAGCCGCGCGGCGTACCACGAGTGAACGACCGCCGTGTCCTCAACGGCATTTTTTGGGTGCTGCGGTCCGGGGCGCCGTGGCGGGACCTGCCGGACATTTTTGGTCCGTACACCACCTGCTACAATCGCTTCGTTCGCTGGCGGTGGGCGGGCGTCTGGGGCAAGATTATGAATGCGCTGGCTGGCGCGCATGACGCGGCCGTGCAGATGATCGACACCTCCATCGTCCGCGTGCATCAGCACGGTGCCTGCATTACTCGGAACAGAACACAGTCGATGGGCCGGTCAAGAGGCGGGTTGAGCGGTCGTCGATACAAATGGGCTTCCGGTGCGGCTCGCGCTGACAGCCGGTGAAGCGCACGACAATCGACTTGCAGGCAAACTTCTATCTCGCCTGAAGTCCGGAACAATGCTGCTCGCCGACCGTGGCTATGATGCCGATTGGATTAGAGCACTCGCTTCCGAAAGGGGCGCTTGGGCCAACATTCCGCCGAGATGCAATCGCAACGAGCCCATCTGCTTCAGCCCACACCTCTACCGTACGCGCAACTTGGTCGAACGGTTCTTCAATAGGATCAAACTGGCATTGCTATTAAGCCGCATGGTTCCGGCCAAGCCGCACGGCTGAAGCGCCTTGGCCTTAAAAGCCTTCGAAAACCCTTCGGCAGAAATCAGGCGAGATCGAAGCGATCGGCGTTCATCACCTTGGTCCACGCCGCCACGAAGTCGACCACGAACTTCGCTTGCGCGTCGGCGGAGCCATAGACTTCGGCAAGGGCGCGCAGCTGGGAGTTCGAGCCGAAGATGAGGTCGACACGGGTGCCGGTCCACTTCAGTTTGCCGCTCTTGCGGTCGTGTCCCTCGAACACATTTTCATCCGAGGTCGCTTCCCACTCGGTGCTCATGTCCAAGAGGTTCAGGAAGAAGTCGTTGGTCAGCGTCTCTGTCCGCTTCGTGAAGACGCCATGCTGCGACTTGCCGTGGTTCGCGCCCAAGACGCGCAGGCCGCCAACGAGAACCGTCATCTCCGGCGCGGTCAGCGTCAGGAATTGCGCCTTGTCGATCAGGAGCTCCTCTGCCGACACGGCGTATTTGGCCTTGAGGTAGTTGCGGAAGCCATCCGCAACCGGCTCGAGATAGGCAAAGGACTCCACGTCGGTTTGCTCCTGCGACGCGTCCGTGCGGCCGGGCGCGAATGGAACGGTCACGGCGTGCCCGGCCTTTTTCGCGGCCTGCTCGACAGCGGCTGAGCCGCCGAGAACGACCAGATCGGCGAGCGACACTTTCTTGCCGCCGCTTGCCGTACCGTTGAACGCCTTCTGAATGCCTTCGAGGGTTTCGAGCACCTTCGTCAGCTGGAAAGGCTGGTTGACCTCCCAATCCTTCTGGGGGCCGAGACGGATGCGCGCGCCGTTGGCCCCACCGCGCTTGTCGGAGCCGCGGAAGCTTGCCGCCGAGGCCCAAGCGGTCGAGACAAGCTCAGAGACGGAAAGTCCCGATGCGAGGATCCTGGCCTTGAGATCCGCGATGTCCTTCGCGTCGATCAGCTTGTGATCGACCGCCGGAACGGGGTCTTGCCAGATCAGCTCCTCCGCCGGGACCTCCGGGCCGAGATAGCGCGAACGCGGGCCCATGTCGCGGTGGGTGAGCTTGAACCACGCGCGGGCAAATGCGTCTGCGAACGCATCCGGATTCTTGTAGAAGTGCCGTGAAATCTTTTCGTAGGCCGGGTCGACCCGTAAGGAGAGATCGGTGGTCAGCATGGTCGGCGCGTGCCGCTTCGACGGGTCGAAGGCATCCGGAATTGTGGCGGCGTTGCCCTTCGCTTTCCACTGATACGCACCCGCCGGGCTCTTGGTCAGCTCCCATTCGTAACCGAACAGGTTCTCGAAGAAGTTGTTGTTCCACTTCGTCGGCGTCGTGGTCCAGGTGACTTCCGGGGCGCCCGTGATTGCGTCTCTGCCTTTGCCTGTGCCGAACTTGCTCTTCCAGCCGAGGCCCATTTCCTCAATCGGCGCGGCTTCCGGCCCTGGACCGACAAGCTTCGCGTCGCCGGCGCCGTGGGTCTTGCCGAAGCTATGTCCGCCGGCAATCAGCGCAACGGTCTCCTCATCGTTCATGGCCATGCGCGCGAAGGTCTCGCGGATGTCGACGGCGGCGGCAAGCGGATCCGGCTTGCCGTCCGGCCCTTCCGGATTCACGTAGATGAGGCCCATCTGCACGGCGGCGAGAGGATTCTCGAGTTCTCGGTCGCCCGTGTAGCGCTTGTCGCCAAGCCAGGTGTCCTCCTTGCCCCAGTAGACGGCTTCGTCAGGCTCCCACACATCGGGGCGCCCGCCGCCGAAGCCGAATGTCTTGAAGCCCATCGACTCGAGCGCGACATTGCCGGCGAGGATCATGAGGTCAGCCCAAGAGATTTTCCGGCCATATTTCTGCTTGATCGGCCACAAGAGCCGGCGCGCCTTATCGAGGTTCGCATTGTCCGGCCAAGAGTTGAGGGGCGCGAAGCGCTGCTGGCCGGCGCCCGCGCCGCCGCGGCCGTCGCCGATGCGGTAGGTGCCCGCGGCGTGCCACGCCATGCGAATGAAGAGCCCGCCGTAATGGCCGAAATCCGCCGGCCACCAGTCTTGGCTGTCCGTCATCAGCGCGGTGAGATCTTGCTTCACAGCCTTGAGGTCGAGCTTCTTGAACTCCTCGGCGTAGTTGAAGGCCTTGCCCATGGGATCGGACTGGGGCGAGTTCTGGCGGAGAATCCTGAGGTTCAGCTGGTTCGGCCACCAGTCGCTGTTCGACCTCATTCCAACATTTGTGGTCCCGTGCATGACCGGGCATTTGTCCGCGCTCTTGTCAGTCTTGGCGTCCATGTTCCTCTCCGACCATGTTCAAGTTTTCTTCGCTCTCCGGCTGTGCACCATATCATCGCGCGCGCGGGCGGAGTGAGGCGAAGTGGCGAAGGTGGCGAACAGGCCTTCGAGGCCGTGGCCTTTGAGATGCGCGATCGTCGGCGGTTCGGGGGTCATCGTGTCGATCCGCGAAATCCGGCCGATGTTGTCCGAAACGTTGTCCCTATCCGGGTTTGTGCGGCCCAAACTGGCCAAATCTTATAGCAAGTCATTGATTTTACTGGTGCCGGTTGCAGGAGTTGAACCCGCGACCTACTGATTACAAATCAGTTGCTCTACCAACTGAGCTAAACCGGCGATTCAATAACCTCAAGAACATAGCGCGCCAAGGGGAATTTCTATTCTCTTTTTATTCTCTGGTTCGACATGCTCGCTTGGCGGTCGGTTCCGACGGAACACTGAACATGACCAGGACCTGCCGGGAGCCACACCTAGGACACTTCAGGCGGCTTTCCAAGCGCGAGAGAGGGAAATCCAGGTCGAGTTCCCTTCGATAGACGCACTCTCGATGCCGGTGCATGCCATCCTGCTTGCCAGCCGCGCACTGGGCAGCGAGACGCCAGCCTAGATTCCATGCCTCTCCGAGAGCTCGATTGGCGACGTTACACTGGCAACCCCATCCGCTAGGGGTAGTCTATGAACGCGGGCCAAGTCGCAACCCCGACGCATAGGGAAACCCGCCGGCTGTCGCGTCGGTGGAACATGCTGACCTTGGAAGCGAAGGAATTTGTTGTCCTCCTGCATACCCTGTTTTCGCTTGAAATGGGCACCCGAAACCGAAGGGGACCGATCCCTCCCCGATACGGTCGAGGCTGACGATAGAGCTTGCGCGACGATCATCGAACTTTTGGGGAAGCTAGACCTGCCGCACTCCATCAGCGTAGCGCGGAACATGGTCATGGGAAAAGCGATCGCCGAAGACCTCCACGCTGGCTACTTCCAACTGACTAATTCGCTCATGCTGGAATTGGAGAGCCGAAAATTCTACGGCCCGCTTCGCCGCTATGAGCAGTATTATGAGCAGGCGAAGCTATTTGGGGATGAGGTTTTCGATCATTTTCCATCCGCCAATAATGACATTTTCGAAGCCGGAACCTGCCTCGCGCTTGAACGCGGGCGTGGAGCCGCAAAATGACTGGGGTTCATACCTCCGGGAAATCAATAAAGAACCAGCCGCGCGGATCAAAGCGTCAGGCGCGCGTACCCCAGACGAGCAGCTTTATGCGAAGTCGCCCTGACCTTCGATGGCGTAAGGCGATCATGGCGCAACCCGACCATGCATATTGAAAATAACTATTCGCCCGAAAGAGCCGAGGAAATCCTGACTGCGGTTCGGGCGCTAATGCGCCACTTGGCGACTAAGTTGCACGAGTAGCTTTCGCCTTGGATGCTTTGTGATCTTTAGGGGGTTCAGAGGTGATCTTTTTGAACGCGCGCTCCAAAGCCTCCGCATCTTGGTCGGCGCCGGCCTGTTCGGCGGTTTCGATGAACCGCTTTGATTGCTCGGGATCGTCGCGCGGCGGGTTGGGCTTGCGTGGCATAATACCTCAATCCGCGGCCGAAGGAATGCTGGGCGGATCATTTGGCGGGTTCGCTGATCCAATAGGCCTTACACGGCGTAACCGATAAGCTCTAGGAAGTTTCGGACATCGTTTCACTTTGGGAAGCTATCGAGCCGAAGGCTGGCAAGCGCGGGCCATACAAGGAGCGGGCAGTAGTCGCCGACGAGCTATAGCTCGATGGTCGATGCCTGACTTTAGCTCAAGTTCGTGGCGACGGCATTGAATTTGGCCGAAAGGCTCGTGCCAACCATGGTGACGGCGCCGATGATTACGACGGCGATCAGACCAGCGATGAGACCATATTCAATAGCCGTAACGCCGGATTGATCCGCTGCAAAACGCGCAAAAAGCTTGTTCATATGCTAACTCCCGATTTCAAACTCCGCGTCGCAAAGTAGAATCAAATGGTTGCAATTGCTTTAAGGCACAAACATCAGTTAAACTTAAAATTCGGCACTTTCAGCTCGCCAACGCCCTCACGCACCGCGCCCGTTTGCCGGCCGGAATTTCAGACTGACCCACTACCGTTGAGACACTACCCGATTGCCATTGGAACAAACTGAGAACATCGGCCCTGGAAGTCAAGTTCGGGAAAAGAATTTGACTCCGAGTAGCCGGCCGCCAGATTCAGGTTGCGTACCCAGTTGCGTAAGGAGATGTCCATGGCCGCTCGTCCGTATTGGAGGGGGTATCTGAAGCTCTCGCTCGTTTCGTGCCCGATCGCGCTCTACTCGGCGTCATCCTCGACCGAGCGCGTGGCATTTCGGCAGGTCAATAAAAAGACCGGCAATCGGCTCCGGCAGCAGCTCGTTGACGACGTGACGCGCGAGCCGGTGGAGGGCGAGGACAAGGGGCGGGGATACGAGTACGCGAAGAATTCCTACTTGCTCATCGATGATGAGGAGCTGGAAGCGGTAAAGATCGAGAGCAGCCATACGATCGAAATCGACTCGTTCATTCCGCGCGCGCAAATCGACGAGAGATACTTCGACAGTCCTTATTACATCATCCCGGACGACAAGGTCGGGCAGGAAGCGTTCGCGGTGATCCGCGAGGCCATGCGCGACAAGAAAATGGTGGCCCTCGCGCGAGTGGTGCTTGCAAAGCGCGAGCACGTGATCATGCTCCAGCCGTGGGACAAAGGCCTGATGGGCACGACGCTGCGGTATCCGTATGAAATCCGCGACAGCAAGGAATACTTCGACGAGATCCCGGACGTGAAGATTGCTCCGGACATGCTGAAACTGGCCGACCACATCGTGGAGAGCAAGAAGGCCGACTTCGATCCGTCTCAATTCGTGGATCACTACGAAGAAGCGGTCGTTGATATGATCAAAAGGAAACGGGCTGGCTTGCCGGCGCAGCCGCAAAAGATCTCACCAACTGCTCCGAACGTGGTCAGCCTGATGGATGCGTTGCGCCGGAGCATTGCCGAAGAGAAAGGGACAAAAGCTCCTTCTTCGAAGGCTCCCGCGAAAAAGGGACGCAAGCGGGTCGAAGGGCAGACGGAAATGTTGCTGCCAATATCCGGCAAGAAGGAAAAGGAATTGGAAAAGCCGGTTGCCCGGCCGGGATCGCGGCAGAAGAGGGCGGGCTGATTTTGTGCTGCTGATGACGTATTGCAGAAGTGGCCGGTGTCGATGCGCGTCAATAGCTTGCGAGCGGACTGCGATGATGCAACGCTGATTAGAAGAGTTGCGTCCTACGAATTCCGGAGATGGCAGCGATGTCTGCGAAGGTCGAATCTGTATGGCGTGAGGTCGAGTGGATATGACGCATCTCCCAGCACCTTCACTATGTCAGCCTTTCCCAAAGTTTTTGGTCGTCTTGTCCTCGTGGAGTGTCAGGCCAAACCGTGCCAGGTGACGCCGCCTACAGCAGTGGACCGGGAATCCCAATCCGGCCGCCTCGGCTCGGAGCTGCTCCAAGAGGTAGACTGGTCCAAGGCCTATGCCAGCCTGGACGAGGTGCGTCACAACCTAGCCTTGAGCGGCTACCCAGCCGATCGCGTTCGTTTCATTAAGGGACGGTTCGAGGACACGATACCGCAGGAAGCTCCGAGCGAGATCGCCATACTACGCTCGATACCAATTGGTATGAATCAACGCGACACGAGCTTATTCAGCTTTATCCGCGGCTTTCTCGGCGAGGCGCGCTTATTATCGACGACCGTTTGGTCGGCTGTAAGCGAACGGCAAAATTCACGCAACAAGATTGCCCTTTGCGCAGGCGGCCCCGGCGAGTTTGCCTGAGGCCAGTTCACGGCGAATGCCAATAATCGTGCCTGGCATTCTTGAGAGATCGCCGTGGCAGGGCGTCAGCCACTGGTCGTCTTTCTGCGGCCCGCTGCTGCCGCCTTCCTCACCGGTGTCATCATCGTCAGTTTCGCGACGAACCTATTCGGTGCCCCAGCCGTTCTCCAGCGACCCGAGCGCTGAACGAGCAGAGATACGGCGACTTGCACGCCAAGGCGGCCTCCGCGCCAAATCTTGCGAAAAATGATGCAGCGCAAAAAGTAAAAAACATGGCAGCTTTTGCTCGAAATCCAGGAACAATGGAGTATTCTTGGGCGTTCGTTGGCTCACGGAACCCGAAAGGACTCGTCCTGACGTCGAATTTGGCTGATTCCATGCAGCCAGGCTTGTTGCAAAATTGGGGATTGCGTGCGCCGCAACAACGAGCGGGGATGGGAGGAAACGACATGGACCCGTCGCAACTCATCGTCTATGCGATCCTGTGGACTTTTGTTTCGCTGTGACCGTCTATGCGCTGGTGAGCGGGCCGTAAGGCAGCAGCAATTGGCGCAGGTGAGGCCGCGTGAATCGCGCGAGCCTTTGGATCGGATGGAGCCCGGCTGAGCGCCGGAAGTTTTTGTTGTGCATGTCCGGTCAGGATCGGGATGGGACCGGACCGAACAGCCATGTTTTCGGCCGCGGGCTTGGCCGCAACCTTGCCGCAATAGGATGTCTAAGTTAACGATTCGTTGGCGCCGGCCGGCCGTCGCCGGAATGTGCTTTTTCTCCGTGTTCTGACGCTGCTAACCTGGAATTTTTGCCGAATTGCGCCAATTGGGCGCCCTTTCCTGGAGGGGACGAATGAACATCGGATCAGCAGTAAAATCGGGCCTCGCTTTGGCTCTGGCCGGGAGCGTCGTTCTCGCCGTCACTGCCCCTGCGCAGGCGGGCGACGGCGGCGCCATCGCCGCCGGCATCATCGGCGGTACCGCGCTTGGCTTCATAGCCGGAAGCGCCGCTGCTGCCGCGGCCCCACCACCGCCGCCACCTCCGCCGCCCGGCTATTACGCGCCAGCGGATGCGCCCGGACCCGGACCTTATGGACCAGGACCGCGCTGCTGGTATGAGCCGCAACAGGTTTGGGACGGCTATGCGGGCGCTTATGTCGTCCGCCGCGTTCGGGTCTGCGACTGAGCTGACCTACCACCGCGGGTACGAGGCCCCGTTCAACGGGGCCTTTTTTATGGTTAATGAAAAGTGTATTTCGCCTGAGAATGCGCTAGTTTTGATGGGCGGTGCGGCCGATCCAGGGAGCGCGTCTTGGGCAAAATTGTTCTCGCGACCTTCGTCGGCCTTAGTCTCGCGACGCCCGCCGCGGCATGGGCTGCATCGGGCGGCGGACATGCTATGGCGCCGCGCTCATTCGGCCTTCACGCTCGCCCGCAAGCTTTCGCCAGACACGAGCGGCCCGGTTTCGCAGGCTTAGGCGTCAGCGATGCCTATTCGACCTTGCTCTCTGGTACCTTCGCATCACCTGAGCCGGAAGCGGAGGCCGGCGTTATCGTTCCGCCGCCCTCCTGCTACGGGATGCCGCCGATTGCGCCGCCGCCGCGTTGCGTCAGGCCGCTGCTGATCCATCTCGTGCCGCCGCACCTCGCAAAGAACTTGCCGCGCGTCGTCTACGGCACCCCATTCGACTGCGCTGGATGAGTGCTTTGCTTCAGGCCGATCTTGAACTTGCCTGATTATCATTTTGTTTCGGCGGATGATCGCTGGCCTCAAGCCTCATCCGAGCAAGGGTCAGGGCGACGGCGCAGGCGGTAGAGACGTTGAGGCTCTTGATCGCGCCGGGCATGTCGAGCCGCACCACGAGGTCGCAGTTCTCGCGGGTGAGACGGCGCAGGCCCTTACCCTCGCCGCCCAGCACCAGTGCCAGCGGGCGCGCCAAAGGCGCCGCGGTCAAAGGCAAAGGCGCGTCGGAATCGAGGCCGACGCGCAGATAGCCGAGGTCTCTCAGCTCATCGAGGGCGCGGGCGAGATTGACCACCTCGATGATCGGCACATGTTCGAGGCCGCCGGAGGCGGCCTTGGCGAGGACGCCGGAGAATTCCGGCGCATGCCGCTCGGTCGTCACCAGCGCGTCGACTTGATAGGCGGCGGCGCTGCGCAGAATCGCCCCGACATTATGCGGATCGGTGATCTGATCGAGCACGAGGATAACGCCGCTTTTCGAAGCGATCTCGTCGAGGCTCAAAGCGGGCAGGGGGCGGGCTTCGAGGAGCACGCCCTGATGCACGGCATCGTGACCGAGGCGGCGCATCAGATCCTCAGGGCTGACGACATGCGCCGCCAATCCGGCTGCGGCGCAGTCTTGCTCGAGCCTGGCTGCGGCCGCAGGCGTGGCGAAAAGATCGAGTAGCGTCCGTCGCTTGGCGCGCAAGGCCTCACGTACCGCATGAAAGCCGTAAAGGACCACGAGTTCGGCCGAAGCGCGGCGGAAAACCGGCCCGGCCGTCTTGGCCGGCGGCCGCGCAACTTTGACATCGCGCTGTGAGGGCGGCCGATGCGCGGCCTTGATCTCGCGCTTCGGGGTCGGAGAATGGGCGGCTTTAACGCCACGGCCTTTGCCTTCGCCCGAGCGGCGGCTCTTCATCCTTGTCATGCGCCCGCTCCCGCGCGACAAAGGCCGCGCGAGCTATGTCGTGGCTGTTTATGAGGGTTCATCGGACAGGTTTCTGCGGCGACAGCCTTGGGGGTTGACGAAGCGGCCAAGCCTTCCCATAAGCGCGCGATCAACCTCCCGCGCAAGAGCAGCGCGTGTCCGGGGCTTGTGCGGGGGAGTGTCCCGAGCGGCAAAGGGGGCGGACTGTAAATCCGCTGGCTAAGCCTTCGTAGGTTCGAGTCCTACCTCCCCCACCATTTTGATTCCATTGCAGTTAATGGAAGGGGCAACCTAACAAGGTGGCCTTTTTCGTGTCGCATCTGTTGCTACCGGCTATCATTGATTACAAACGACTTTCAAAGAGTGTCGGCAGCTCCACGCGACATGACATGCGACATGAATTGCTGATTTGTTCTCTGTGCGGATCGGTGATCGTATAGACCCCGATGACGCTCGAACCGCCGACAATCGCGCACCTGAAAAGCCACGGCCTCGAAGGTCTCTTCGTCGCCTGCGCCAACGCGGCGTGCATGCGCTCGACGCCGTTCTCTTTCGCGGCGCTAGGCTCGCTGACGATGTGCCATTTCCGACTATCGCGCGGCGCCGGCGATTCGTCTGCACGCAATGCGGTGCCAGGACGGTGAGCGTCATGCCGGACTGGCGGGCGCATCGAGCGGTCGGGAACGGTGTGCAGCCGTTGCAATGAGGGGATGCCCAATGCACAAAACGCCAGAAATCACCCGCCTTATCCATGATAATCTTTGGGTCGTAATTTCGTTTGCGTTTGGACAACCAGCAATCGCAAGATTCGTAGATGCGCGCTCCAAGGGAGAATGGAGCCTCGACAAGACTATTGAGCGCGCCGAAAGTAGGGCTGACCGTGCTCTGTTAGAAATGGCGACACAGCTACGTGTTCTCGATGACACGGGAAACCTCAATTCGTACTTCAAGCAGACAGAACGTCCGCGAATGGGGGCGGTCATTCAGGAAGACGGTAGCGAGACGGACCTGCACTTCCGAGACCTAACAAACAAAATCATGCGCGCAGAGAAATTTGAGTGGCAGCTTTCGGATTCTGACAATCCAACAATCATCTGTCATTCAAACGATCCAACGCATTGGAGAAGCGCAGAAATCGACCTCACTGCGTTGATGGCGCTGATCGGAGGGCTGATGCATTAGGCCGCGCTGCGCAAAAGAGAAGCCGCTCGGCCTCGCAAAAGAAGACTCGATCGCATCTTGCCGGCGATTCGTCTGCACGCGCTGCGGCGGCCGGGCGGTGAACATCCTGCCGGATTGGATGCCGGAATAAGTAGCTTCCGTGCCTATGGGCGATCGTCTCCGCCTATAGTATGAGTCCGAGGGCTGTTGGTGACTGTCATTGTGGCGCGATCTTTGACGCCACTATCAGCGCGGTCCTGTTGCTGCTCGTCTTAAG
Source organism: uncultured Alphaproteobacteria bacterium (assembly GCA_963720425.1). Taxonomy (GTDB): domain Bacteria; phylum Pseudomonadota; class Alphaproteobacteria; order Rhizobiales; family Beijerinckiaceae; genus Methylovirgula. Next base: position 3,190,652 of record OY970391.1, on the reverse strand, counting down.
CGCCATGCGGAGGATGACTCGATGCGCACGTTTATCACCCTGTTGGTGATTATTTATCTTGTCGGCGTGGGTGTCGTGCTGGCGCCCACGATCAAAGCAAACTGGAGCACCGGCTCCGCGTCGCAATTTTTCGGGAGTGTTGCAACGGAACTGCCGAGAGCGTTGGCATGGCCGGTGACGGTATTTCGCAGCGTCGCACGGCGCGGTTAAACGCTCCCGAGTGGCGTGAAACGAGAGTCAGGCTTCGACCTTGGGCAGATTGAAAAGGCGCTTCTGGCGACCAGAGGCGTCTAAAGAACGAACGCATCGCGCGATCGGAATGGGGCGACCCACATGAAGCGCGCTTTCAACCCAATCGTCGCGGGCCATCATGCTGGTGTTGAGCTTTGCTGCGCCCGTCGCGGCGGGGCAGCAGGAGGAATCTCTGCCCGCAATTAGATGATGTGCATTAGCAAGCAGTATTGGAGTCCGTTCGAGTTGACGTTTTGATTGTCGTCTCCAACTAACCCGCACATGCGCTGGCGCGCATGCCGAAGGGATACGAGTTTCGACTTAATTCGTATCCACCGTCCACGCATGCCGGGTCGTTCAAGGCGCCACGCGGAGCGCCTTGAGTTCCGCATTACGGTACTTGCTGCAAAAAGCGATGCCGAGCGAGACTGTGATCACGAAGGAGGTATCGTATGATCGGGACAGAAATTATCGGCGCCAATGTTTTGAAGATCGTGGCGCCGGAGAAATTGAAGGCTGAAGACTTCCGCCAAATTGCGCCGCAAGTCGATTATCTCATCAGTCAGCATGGGAAAATCAGATTGCTGATTGATGCGTCCGGATTCCACGGCTGGGAGAATATTGCGGCTTTTCGAAATCATGCTGGGTTCATAAAAACTCATCAGCAGAAGGTAGAGCGCATCGCAGTCATCGTCGCGCATGACTGGCAGCATTGGCTGATTGGCGCGGTCAAAATGTTCCTGCATCCAGAGGTAAAAGCCTACGATAAGGGCCACGAAAGCGAGGCGCTGCAATAGATCGTCAGGTAAGCGTGGCTGGTCGGTCATGTCTTGCGCGCCGGCGCTAGCGATAACGCGATGAGATCTTTCGGCCGAGCAAAGGCGCGGGCGAAGGATGGTGACAAATGCGAAGCGCTGGACAGTGGGCCTGGGACGGCGAAGGAAGGTAGAGCTTAATGGGTCCTTCGCGGCACTTTTCGAAATGGGGGAGAGGCGCTGCAATGGATCGTCAGGTAAGCGTGGCTGATCGGTCATGTCCTGCGCGCCGGCGCTAGCGATAACGCGATGAGATCTTTCGGCCTCGCCGGCGCCAACGGCTTGATGCTGGGCAAGGGCCAGCGCTTCATCTCACGCTAGACGATCGCCTCGAGCAACCGACCTCGCAGAAATAGCCGAAAACGCTGCGCGTCGTGGTGGCAGTTGTGCAATTCGAGTCCAAGCTACCTGGTCACCGAATGGCCGCTACGGGGCCATCAACGGCCAATCGCGAATAGCCGATTAGCGCCAGGAGGACCTTCAATTCCGTGGCGAGACAGCTGTGTTGAGCCGGGCGATTGCGCAACTGGGCGTCGTCACGTTCGTGGGTTTTGACTTGTCAGTAACGCGGGACGCTCAGAGGCCGCATGGAAGATAATCAATGATTTAGGAAACTCCTTGTCGAGGCTGATCCGGTTCACGACGGCTACATTGGCCGTACGCACCGGAGCGCTGCGCGGCGCGACTATCTGGGGAATGTGGGATGAAATGGATCGGATTTATACCAAGAAAAACGCTGCCGCGCAGTTAGCCATGCACGGTCGGGACGAAGGCTAAGGTTTGCATGCTAATCTGCAAACAATGCCCTGCCCCACCGCGCGCGAATCCCAGCCAGGAAATTTCGAGCATCCTGAGACAACAGGATACGAAATGCGCTCACTCGATCTTCCTGGGCTAAAGGCACCAAATAGGGCCTAAGCGCCGCAAGTCCCCGATCGGTCAGCACTCCTCCATTGTAAGCAATTTGTACACGTTCAATCCACGCGCATAGCTCTTGCCGTCCCGCGGCGCTAATGAGCGCGGGGAAGTGCTCTTGGTTGATCCCCACGTATGAAAGCGGAGCGTCAGGCAATATTTGATTTCTGAGAATCCAGACCTTGCGCCCTTGTAGGAAGCCATAGCTCAGATCTGAGGGAGAGTTCCATTGCTTCGTCCAGAATTGCCCTGATCTCGACGGGCAAAAGCCAAAGACCGGAGCCACTTTGCGTTTCCGGAAGGCTTGGGTGGTCAGACAACTTTGCAGTTTGGCTGCCTTCGCCCTGAAGCAGCCAGCCCTCCTGTAACGAAACTATGGCTACCACTTCAGAAAGGAGTTCCCGCGCAGTACTTTCTTGGAGAACTTTCGTTCCAGTGTAAAGGAACACGCCGGTCGTTATTACACCGCCTGCTATGGCACCAATCAGAGCGGCGAGGATGAACCTCCAACCCGTCATTTGATCCTGCCCGCTGGAACGACACTCACTACTCGCTTGTCAGCGGCGATTCCTCAGGCGTGAAAGACTTCGTGATTCAACCCTTCGACGACAATTTCCTCATCGAGGCTATCTACGAAAACGATAATGCGTATCTATTGGGCCGCAAGCTGGCCAAAGGGACCTATCGCATCCTGCCCATCGAGCAGGATGACGTCGATGAAGCGACGCGCAACCGGGAGTGCGTGACGAGAAATCCGGTAATTTGCGTGGTTCAGACACGCCAGCAGCTTGATACTTTTGTCCGCGCAGCGGGCGCACCGATCTTGATGATATCTAAAATTCGTCAAAAATAATATTGCTCCTAACACAACGGCATTTGAGACCGTTATTGGAGTTTGGAGGGTCCTATGTCTCAGGACAGTCAGCTGCAAAAAGCCGTTCTCGAAGAATTAACCTGGGAGCCGAGTGTGAATGCCGCTCATCGCATCTCCATCCTGTTTCACCACTGCGCGCCTTCTCCAGCACGATCTCTCGGTTTGTAATACGCCCAAGTTCGCCGGTCTTGTAAACAGATAGAATGCAATCAGAGGCGCGGGAGGAACGGAATGAGCATGGGCACGCGGCGGCAATAAGGTCCGTAGTTTTCCGCGCCAAGCTCGACCGTCAGGAAGCGTTCCTCCATGCGAGCCTTTTGCCACTGGCCGAAGGTGATCAGCAACGCACCGAGCAGCGAGGTGATTGTGGCGACCGCCACGCCTGTCGCGAGGATCGCGATGATCAGCCCCGTGTAGATCGGGTGACGCACAAGGCCATAGGGGCCGGTATCGATGATGTGATGGCCTTCCTTGCGGGTAATGGCATTCGACCAGAAGTGGCCGAGGTAAATTCGTCCCCACCAGGTGAAGGAGACGCCCGCCAAAACCACGGCCGCGAGCACATACGTGCCGCCGTTACCGAGGTGATACAGCGGCTTCTGCCCCAACACTTCCGCCGTCCAGGGAGTCAGGCAAAGGGCTCCCGCGAGGATAGGGAGGCGGTAAGCACGCGAATCCCAGGTTCTCACGTGCTTTTCCGTTCGAGCGGACCAGAACGAAGCCACAACCCAGCTGGTGACCCATGCGAACCAGACGATGGCCAGCAACTGGGTGGGCCAGGTGGCGGTCCATCCGCTCCAGACGACATCAAGGAATTGGCGCATGCTTTGGATCCTATTTCGCAGCACCAATAAGGTAAGCAATGGTCTCCCGCAATGCGGGCTCAACGGGCCGGGGGGCATAGCCGAGTTCACGCTGGGCTTTTTCGATCGATAGCGCCGTCGCCCGCAAGGCGATCCGCACGCCCTCGGCGGTACCGGAGGGGGGGCGGCGCGTCACATGATCGGCGACGAATTCCAACATGGCGGAGGCCATCTCCGCGACCCGGCCGGGAACCGGAATGAACAGATGACGGCGGCCGCCGATCGCCGCGACGAGCGCAAGAATTTGTTTCAGCGGAATACTTTCGCTGCCCAGAATATAGCGATGTCCGATCTGCCCGCGTTCCATGGCGAGAACCAGGCCCGTTGCGACATCGCGCACATCGACGAGATTGACGATGAAATCGAGATACATTTGCAGACCCCCGCCGAGAAAGTGCCGGAGCATTGCGGTCGGCGGGGTCAGATTGTGATCGTGAGGCCCGATCGGCATCGTCGGACTGCCGATGATCAATGGAAAACCGGATGCCGCAGCCTGCATCGCGTGCTGCTCCGCGCGCAATTTCGAGCGGGTATAGGGACCCGGCATGTCATCGGCCGTCAGCAGTGCATCTTCCGCAATGGCATCTTCGGAAGGCGAGGAGCGGAAGAGAATGGATTCGGTCGAGCAGTGCAGAAACCGCCCAACGCCACGCTTGCGCGCGGCCGCAATGACGATCTCGGTGCCGCGGCAATTGACGGCATGAAAATCGCTCTTGTTCGGAAGCCACATCCCAGGCAGGCCGGCAAGGTGGTACACCTCGCCGACTCCATTCAGCGCCTCGTCCACCACGTTTGGATCAAGCACCGAACCTTTGATGTACTGCACATCCGGCAGGATGCGGGTCGGCACTTGGAGATCGAGAACGCGCGCCGGTCGTCCCTGCGCAACGAGCGCCGATACCAAGTGCTGTCCTATGAAGCCGCTGCCGCCGGTGACGAGGACCAGTGTCATGAATGTGGGTGCAGCCAGCCCTACCGTTTTTCGGGATAGAATGAAGAGCCGCGCGGCGTTGACTGCGGAACGCGTTGGATGATGACGGCAAGATCATGCCGAAAGCCAAGCGCAATGAATAATTTGGCCATTACAAACATCGGTCCCAGCAATAAATGAGCCGGATTGTCCATCAGCGCCGGCTGTCGGCGTTCGAACACCTGATGCCCGACAACCTGCATAGCAAAGCCGATGACGATCAGGACGGCCGAGATCGACCACACGCCTGCGACACTCACACTGTTCACGATTATCGTCGCGGCTGACAGCAAGACGACAGCAGCGCCGACGATCGCCAAACCAAGCGCAACGTCGAGCAAGAGCCAGTAAACAAGGACGGGCAAGACCAGAATGGCAGCTACGGTGGTTTGGGCGCCAAACACGGAGATAGGCCACAGGCTAAGGGGAAGAACCGCGGCAAGAAACAAAAACACGATGCCGAACACGTGCAGCGTGCAGTTCCACCAATCGCGGTGATATTCTGCGTAATCCGCAAGTTGACGGCGAAAATAGGCACTCATGCTGCGCGCGCTCCCGCTCTCGTGGACGGGAACGCCCCGGAGCCGACTGTCATCAACCGACATCCGCCGGATGACAGCGTTGCCGAAGGAGAGACGATCACTTTTGAAGGATTTTGGCAATGCCAAACCCTCAACGTGGAGGCTCCTGTGCGGCCAAGCCGGCGACATCGGCGTATTGAGCGCCGAAAATGCGAATTTCGTTCTCATCGAGACACACCTCTCACCGGAACTGTTCACTCGCCGCGCGATCGGCAAGTGGCAGCGAGGATCGCCTAGGCTGCGCCGGGCGTAACCGACGTCGAGAACGACATCAATATCATTTGGCCTTAAAATGGGACCAGGCGTGTCCTGTTGCGGCGACCAGCGCAGCCGAGCGGAAAGATCTCGGCGGCGTTGGTCATGACGCGTCAGCCATTTTCTGCGGTTCACCCTGAAGACGTCGAATTCCCCAAACGCTGCCCCGCTCGGCGTCGTCCGGGCGGGGTTCTTAACGTTTCAGGACGATCTTGCGCGCATGCTTCTCGGTACGCGCAATGCAGAGCGCGGTAGGAGCCGCGCCTACCAATGGCGATGATAGTAATGGTGATAGTAATGGTGATAATAACGATGATAATAATAGACTTTTTCGATCAACGAATTCGCGAATGGCTGCCCAAGAGACGGCGATGAAACCGGCAACGCCGAAGTCGGAGCGATCGGCAGCATCAGCATGGTTGCGCCGACGATAGCGGCGAGGGACAGGCTCGTGAACATTCGTGAATACATGATGCGATCCTCCTTATTCGTTTCAAGGCATCATAGGAACACAGGCAATGACCGCATTGACGCAGATCATTTCAGGGCGTGGTGCCATCATGCGCCACGAGAACATCATCCATTACATCTGGACTCCGGTGCAGATTGCCGCAGGCGTAGTGAAGCAGGGCAGGGCCGGGGAGCCAGTTGCCAAGTACACGGGGCTGCATGCCTCGCGCCACTTTTACGCCTCGTGGTGCATCAACCGGCGCGGCGACGGCGGACTCGAATTGCCTGCGAAGCTGGTGCAAGAGCGCCTCGGGCACAAGAGCATCGTCATGACGATGGACACCTATGGGCACTTATTCCCGAGGGCCGAAGACGCTGCCGAATTGGCAGCCGCCGAGCGCAGGTTTTTGGCGTGAACGCGACATATCTGCAACATGAGTCGATTTTCTTAAAGGAAATCAATGCCGGAATTGGCGGACTGTAAATCCGCTGGCTAAGCCTTCGTAGGTTCGAGTCCTACCCCCCACCATTTGCAACAACCCTGTGCCCATAGCATAGTCGCGCTCGCGCGGGTGTAGCTCAATGGTAGAGCAGCAGCCTTCCAAGCTGAATACGAGGGTTCGATTCCCTTCACCCGCTCCAATCGGAGGGAGGAAAAAATGACATTGTTGGCGGCAATCGCCGCCATCGGAATCGGGCTCGCGGGACCATCAGGCGCGCTCGCCGCGCCGGTCAACGCGAGCGTCGTCGGCCAGACGGCAAATGTCAGCGCGCCGGTGCTCAAGGCATGGTGCAGGGTGCATCGCTGGTGCGAAATGGGCCGCTGCTGGGTTCATCGGCACTGCTGGTAAAACCGATAGGCCTTAAAGCGAGCCCTGGTGGCCGGCGTGTCCGACCTCCGGGGTTTTCATTTCGGCCTCCGCAAGGCTCATGCGAGCAGGCGAAAGGAGAGGGATCAATGATCGTCGCCACAACCAATGAGATCGCCGGCTATCGGATCGTCCGCCATCTCGGCCTCGTGCGGGGCATAACCGTGCGCTCGCGCAGCGTCATCGGCAATCTTGTCGGCGGCATTCAATCGATCTTCGGCGGCAAGCTCAGCGCCTTCGTGCAATTGACCGAAACCGCGCGGCAAGAGGCCTATGACCATATGTGCGAGCACGCCACTCAAGGCGGCGCCAATGCGGTGGTCTGCATGCGCTACGATGCCAATGAAATCATGGACGGCATCACCGAAGTGCTCGCCTATGGAACTGCCGTTTGGGTTGAGCGGGCTTAGCCGGTCGGCCTTCCCTCAAGTTCCTGCCAGGCTTTTTCCGCCCGCGCGGTATAATCCTTCGGAGCGTTCAAGAAATAGACGAGTGATGTTGCGCTCGAGAAACAAAAGAGTTGGTGAGTATCCGGATCCGTCCAATTGATGGAGCAATCGGCTGGGATCTTCTTTCCGGCGATCACCCCGATCGGGTCGTTGTCGTTAAATGCGCCCTTCATTTTGACAGGCGGCACGACCCACTTCCAAATGCCCGCATCGCTGGCTTGCGACTTCGCGATCCTCGGGTCGTGCACGGTGTCCTTCATCGCCGCAGCCGAGTTCAATTGATCGACCGACGGCGTGTCGGACGCCATTTGATTGGCCGTCTGTGCCATGGCCACCGTGCCGAGCCCGGCGCAGCAGATTAGCGTCATCACAACGACCGCCGCACACGAACTTTGAGAAGCAGGACGTCTGATCATCTAAAATGTCTCCCGAAATCAAAAATGCGGGCGGTCGTCCCTGTTCCAGCGCTGTCCTAGGCGGCTTGCTTTGTCATATGGCGAACGGCTAATTATATTTAAAGCCTCTAGGAGTGTAGCTCAATTGGTTAGAGCACCGGTCTCCAAAACCGGGGGTTGGGGGTTCGAGTCCCTCCTCTCCTGCCACTGCACGCGCATCCATCGGCGCTGTCAGGCCGAGCCCGCACCGCTGTGGCTGCCCGCTTGAAGGTCGCAGGTAAAATCTCTTGCGGAACAGAGGCTTTGGGGAAGGATTTGCGCCCATAAATCAATTTCTACAAAATTAGTAGAATAGTATTGACTTCGCTTGGCCCTCGGATCTTACGTTCGGAATAGCGAACTTAGGCTTGTTGCTCTGCCGGACTGATCAAGGGTCAAACATGCGTGGATCAAAGATTGCAGCCTTAGGCATGGCTCTCGCCGGAGCCGTCGCGTTGGCGAGCGGTTGGGCTATGCAGGCCAGGGGCGCCCAGAACGTCACGATTCTGAACGTCTCCTATGACCCGACCCGCGAGCTCTTTTCGGCGATCAACGACCTCTTCGTGGATTCATATAAGGCGAGGACCGGCGTCACCGTCGATATCCAACAATCACACGGCGGATCGAGCAAACAGGCGCGCGCGGTGATCGACGGACTGCAAGCCGACGTCGTCACCTTGGGGCTTGGCTGGGACGTGATCGCCATCGAACGCGCCGGCCTCATCAAGTCCGGCTGGCAGGATAAGTTCCCCGATAACGCCTCGCCCTATACGTCGACGGTCGCCTTCCTGGTGCGTAAGGGCAATCCGAAACATATCAAGGACTGGCAGGATCTGCTGCGCCCGGACGTGCAGGTCATCGCGCCGAACCCGAAGGTCAGCGGGGCAGGGCGCTGGGCCTTTCTCGGCCTCTGGGGCGCGGTCGCAGGCGCCAAGACCTATGATCTTTCGACTCCCGAAGGCCTTGCCGCTTCAATCGCCGCCAGCAAGGCGGCCAAGGATTTTCCAGTCTACAAGAGCGCGGCTTCCTTGGCGGCGGTGACCGAACTCTACAAACATGTGCCGGTCCTTGATACGGGCGCGCGCGGCGCCACGGTGACCTTCGCGCAAAAAGGCATCGGCGACGTGTTGCTCAATTGGGAAAATGAACTCTACCTAGCGCAAGACGAATTCGGCAAGGACAAGTTCGACATCGTCTATCCGTCGACCAGCGTTCTCGGCGAGCCTCCCGTGGCCGTCGTGGATTCGGTCGTTGACAAAAAGGGGACGCGCGCCGTCGCCGAGGCCTATCTCAATTTCCTCTATACGAAAGAGGCACAGGACGTGATCGGCCAATGGCATTATCGTCCGCGCGACATCGAGACTCTGAAGAAATACAGCGCCGATCTCCCGCCATTGAAACTCTTCACAGTTGACGAGACTTTCGGCGGCTGGGTTAAGACGCAGCAGACATTCTTCGCCGACGGCGGCATATTCGATCAGATCTACAAGCCGACGAACTAGAAGGCGAGGTGCATTGTCAGTATATTTACCCGGTCTCGGATATGGCCAGGAAGCGGCCTCCTACGTGGTGAAAGACTGACTTCATGGCGCGCGCCTCTCCCGTCGTTCCGGGCCTGCCGCTCACGCTCGGCTATACGCTCTTCTATCTTTCGCTGCTCGTCTTGCTCCCGCTTGCCGGGCTCGTCATCAAGACGACGCAGCTCACATGGAGCGAGTTCTACGGGACGATCACCGATCCGGTGGTCGACGCGGCTTTCAAGCTCACGTTCGGCGCCTCCGCGATCGCCGCCGTGGTCAATGGCGTTTTCGGCTTGATGGTCGCCTGGGTTCTCGTGCGCGAGCCGTTTCCCGGGCGAAGGCTCTTCGATGCGTTGATCGATTTCCCCTTCGCGCTGCCGACGGCGGTCGCCGGCATTACCTTCAGCACGCTCTATCTGAAGGACGGCTGGATCGGCGGCCTGGGCGACCATGTCGTCGCCGGGATCAATTCGCTCACGGGTCTGGTTGGCCACCCCGGCCTGGTTTCCGCCGATGCGCTCGCCTGGCTCGATTTCCCGTTCAGCAATACCAACACCGGCATCGTGGTCGTCTTGATCTTCGTTGGCCTGCCCTTCGTCGTTCGCACCATCCAACCGGTTCTTCAGGAGTGGGATCTCGAATATGAGCAGGCGGCGCACAGCCTCGGCGCCGGCGGTTTCACGACCTTTCGGCGCGTCATTTTTCCCGAGATCTTTCCCGCCTGGCTCAGCGGGGTCGCGCTCGCCTTCGCCCGCGCGATCGGCGAATATGGATCGGTCATTTTCATCGCCAGCAATATTCCCGGCAAGTCGCAGATCATCCCATTACAGATCGTGATCAAGCTCGATGAATTCCAAACGCCGGAGGCAACCGCGATCGGCGTCGTTCTTCTCCTCGCCTCGCTTCTCGTTCTGCTCGGCATCAATGGAATTGAATTCTGGGCGCGGTATCGCGAGCAGGCGGCCTAGCAATGGCGGAAGCATCGGTCCCGAAGACGGAGGCGCTCGCGGCGCCGGCAGGCAAAAAGCGTTCGCCCGTTGGCCTGCTGCTCGTCGCTGGGACGATCCTGTTTCTGACGCTCTTCGTGGTCTTGCCCATCGCCAATGTCTTCAGCGAGGCGCTTTCGAAGGGCATCGGCGCCTATGTGAACACATTCTACGTGCCGAAGCCTGAGCCGGGGGCGAGTCTGTCGTTGAGCGAGAAGCACAGACTCGCCATGCAGATGGGGCAGGCGGAGCGGACCTGGAGCGCGATAAGGATGAGCTGCGCGATTGCCGCGATCGTCGTTCCGCTCAACATCATTTTCGGGTTGGCCGCGGCTTGGGCGATCACGAAGTTCCGCTTCAAGGGGCGCGTCTTTCTGATCACCTTGATCGATCTGCCTTTCTCGATATCTCCGGTAATCGCCGGGCTTGTCTTTGTGCTGCTCTTCGGCCGCACCGGCATTTTCGGCGATTGGGCGACGAACTTGACATGGCCGGACCCGACATCGCTGAGCTGGCAGGGTTTTGCCGGCCATGGGTGGCCGTTCGCGTTCACGCGCACCTATAGCGGCGTGATTTTCACGCCGCTGGCGATCGTTCTGGCTACGATCTTCGTGACCTTTCCCTTCGTCGCCCGCTCCTTGATCCCGCTCATGGACGTGCAAGGATCGGAGGAGGAATTGGCAGCCCTTTCGCTCGGCGCCAGCGGTTGGCGAACGTTCCGAACCGTCACGCTCGGCAACATCAAATGGGCGCTGCTCTATGGCACGATCCTGTGCACTGCCCGCGCCTTCGGTGAGTTCGGCGCCGTCTCGGTCGTCTCGGGCCATATCGACTCGAACGACACGATGCCACTGCGGGTCGAAAAGCTTTGGAATGAATATAATACCCAAGCGGCTTTCACGGTGGCGACGCTGCTCGCCGGGCTCGCGGTCTTGACCTTGATTATCAAGACCGCGGTCGAATGGAAAACGAACCGGACTGAGATCGCCGAACCGCTCGAATTGGAGATGAAGTCGGATGAGCATAGAAGTGCGGGGGATCACCAAATCCTACGGCTCCTCCCAGGCGCTCAAGGACGTGAACCTTAGGGTCAAGTCGGGCGAGCTCGTTGCTCTTCTTGGTCCAAGCGGCTCGGGCAAGACGACCTTGCTGCGCGTCATTGCCGGCATCGAGGCGGCAGATCCCGGCGGCAAGGTTCTCTTCGACGAACTCGACGTGTCGACGACCGATCTCGGCAAGCGGCGGATCGGCTTCGTCTTCCAACATTATGCGCTGTTCAAGCAGATGAGCGTTTTCGAGAACATCGCCTTCGGGATACGTTCGAAGCCGCGGCGGGAGCGGCCGTCCAATGCGGCGATCAAAGCCAAGGTCGAGGAGCTTCTCACTCTCGTCCAACTGCAGAGTTTCGCTCAGCGCTATCCCTCGCAACTGTCCGGCGGCCAGCGCCAGCGCGTCGCGCTCGCCCGGGCGCTGGCTGTCGAGCCTCAGGTTCTGTTGCTCGACGAGCCTTTCGGAGCGCTCGATGCCACCGTCCGGCGCCAGTTGCGACGCTGGCTTCGCAAGCTTCACGAGAGGATTCGCGTCACCACCATCTTCGTCACCCACGACCAAGAGGAAGCTCTGGAAGTGGCCGACCGTATCGCGGTCATGAACGCCGGCAAGATCGAACAATTTGCCTCGCCGGAGGAGGTCTATGAGCAACCTGCCAATCCTTTCGTCTATGGCTTTCTGGGGAATTACAACCTGTTTCATGGCCGTCACGACGGCGCGTCTCGCGGCCAGGGCGAAACGCCCGCGACCTTCGTGCGGCCGCACGACATCGAAATCCTGCGCGATAATGCAGACGGGTCGGCCATTGCGGCAAAGGTCACGCATATCACCTTTGCCGGGGCGGCCGTGAACGTCGAACTCTTGAAGCTCGACGATCATCAGCAGGTCGATGCCGAGCTGACGACCCAGACCTACCGCGACTTGGGGCTGAAACTCCACGAAGACGTGTTCATCAGGCTTCGCAATCCCCATTCCTTCTATGAGGATTACACGATTTGAAAGTCGTGGCAGCCGGGGATGAAGAATCGGCCGAAATTTGACTTGCCAAGATTTGCTCAGGCAAAAATACTTGGCGTCGCTGGTCACATAGACTATATAGATCGCATGTGGCGCGTGGCCGGCTGGCTTCGCGCCGCGACTTTTTTGGCCTGAGCGACGGCCGCTTAGAATCGCTCAATTGACTTGCGATGCTGCGTCAGTGCGGACACTCAGCCGGCGAAAACCAAATCGGGTATATGTGAGACAATGGTTAACCCATTGCAATTCCTTCAGGACGTGCGGCAGGAAGCCAGCAAGGTCACCTGGCCCTCGCGGCGCGAGACCCTGATCACCACGGCGCTCGTCATCTTGATGGTGATTTTGGCCGCCTTGTTCTTTCTTGCCGTCGATCAGGTCCTACGCCTAATGGTTCATTTGATCTTGAGCCTCGGCCATTGATTGAGGAGCATCCCAGGTCAGCCATGAGCATGCGCTGGTACATCGTCCACGCCTATTCGAATTTCGAAAAGAAGGTCGCCGAATCGATCCGCGAGCAGGCTGCCCAACGTGGTCTGTCCGACAAGTTTGAAGAGATCCTGGTGCCGACCGAGCAGGTCGTCGAAGTGCGCAAGGGCCGCAAGGTCAATGCCGAGCGCAAATTCTTCCCCGGCTATGTGCTCGTCAAATGCGATCTGACCGATGAGATTTATCATCTCATCAAGAACACGCCGAAGGTCACCGGCTTTCTCGGGGCCGACAAGAAGCCAATGCCGATTTCCGATGCCGAGGCGGATCGAATCAAGGGACAGGTCGCCGAAGGGGTCGAGCGGCCGAAGTCTTCGATCTCCTACGAGATCGGCGAGACGGTCAGGGTGGCGGATGGCCCCTTTGCATCGTTCAACGGGACGGTCGAGGAGATCGACGAGGCCCGTTCGCGGGTTAAGGTCGCGGTTTCGATTTTCGGACGCGCGACACCAGTCGAACTCGAATATGCGCAGGTGGAGAAGGTCTGATCGTGCTCATGCTTCGAGACGCGCTCCTGCGGAGCGCTCCTTAGCATGAGGGGAAAACAGCGGCCTCATCCTGAAGCGCTGCCGAAGGCAGCGTCTCGAAGGATGAGCCACTGAATGTGCGGAGAAAGCGCCGCACAAAGCGCGTGGGAGATGGACCCGGCTGCCAACCGGCGTTGCGTCTGACCACGCACCCGCAACCGCCCGGCTTTGGCCGGGCCTTGGTGGAGTAAAATCATGGCAAAGAAAATCACCGGCTACATAAAGCTGCAGGTGCCGGCCGCCGCCGCCAATCCGTCGCCGCCGATCGGTCCGGCGCTTGGCCAGCGCGGCCTCAACATCATGGAGTTCTGCAAGGCCTTCAATGCGCGAACCGCGCAGATGGAGAAGGGCACGCCGATTCCAGTGGTCATCACCGCCTATCAGGACCGCTCCTTCACCTTCGAGATGAAGCTGCCGCCCGTGAGCTATTTCCTGAAGAAGGCGGCAGGCATCGAATCTGGCGCGAAGACCACCGGCCGCGGTTTCGTGGGCAAGGTCACCAGAGCGCAGATCAACGAGATCGCGGCAAAGAAATTGCCCGACCTCAATTGCGCGACCGTGGAAGCCGCGGCGCATATGATCGAAGGCTCCGCCCGCTCGATCGGCCTCGAAGTGGTGGAGTGAGAGGATGAGCCAGGCAGGAAAACGCGTTGCCAAGGCGCGCGAGGGCATCGACCGGGTCAAGCTCTATCCGCTCGATGAGGCGGTGAAGCTGGTGAAAGAACGCGCCAACGCGAAATTCGACGAGACTGTCGAAATCGCGATGAATCTCGGCGTTGATCCCAAACACGCGGACCAGATGGTGCGCGGCGTCGTCAATCTGCCAAACGGCACCGGCCGCAATCTGCGGGTGGCGGTCTTCGCGCGCGGCGCCAAGGCTGACGAGGCGAAAGCAGCGGGCGCCGATATCGTCGGGGCCGAGGATCTCGTCGCCATCGTCCAGGGCGGGACGATCGAGTTCGACCGCTGTATCGCCACTCCCGACATGATGCCGCTCGTCGGGCGGCTCGGCAAAGTGCTCGGACCCCGCGGCCTGATGCCCAACCCCAAGGTCGGCACGGTCACTATGGATATTGCCGCCGCGGTCAGGGCATCAAAGGGTGGCGCAGTCGAATTCAGGGTAGAAAAGGCCGGCATCGTCCAGGGTAGCGTCGGCAAAGCCTCTTTCGATCAAAAAAAGCTTGTTGAAAACATCGCCGCCTTCGTCGACGCGGTCTCGAAGGCCAAGCCGCAGGGCGCGAAAGGCACGTATATTCAGCGCGTTGCGATTTCATCGACCATGGGGCCCGGGGTCAAGGTCGACCCCGCGACGGTGCGAATCTAAGGAGGTCCTAGGCGCGCCTCAGGGCTTGACAACGCGAAAAAATGCGGATTCGCCCCTTGGCATAGCGCGAGGTTGCGGTTACATAGACAGTTCGGGGTTGTCGGTTAAGGCCCGTAATCCCAAACCCGTTCAGCTTCCGCGGCTTGCGCGCCGGGCATTCCGGCGCGTTTAGGCGCGGCGGATAGGTCGGTGGACCGAGTTTTGCTTCGGTCGGGAGCAAAACCCTTTCACCGGCCATGTCCTGTCCGAGACTGCAGGCGCGCGGGCGCGCTGCCCCGAGAATGCGGGGCTTCGCGTCCAAGCTTAATGTCGAAGGCTTGTTCCCGGTTCTGGCCGGCTTGCTCAAGACGCCAGCATAGACGGGGTCAGTACCGAATGCGAAGTGCGGGTGCGGCAGTTCCTGCAACCTTTGATTTTGGTCGAATCCCTCTGTCCGGGGCGATGCTCTCGTTCCGGAGGACAGGCGTAGCGCCGTGCAACTGGGCCGCAAGGTCCACATGCCGGCTGACGCAACCGGCGGGCCCGCCCGCTTGAGACAGAGAGACTATTGTGGACAGAGCTGAAAAGAAAGCCTGCGTGACCGCTCTGAACGATGTCTTCCGAAAGACCTCGCTCGTCGTGGTGGCGCATTATTCCGGTTTGACGGTGGCCCAGATGCAGACGCTGCGCAAGCAGATGCGCGAGGCCGGGGCGACCGTCCAAGTCGCTAAGAATCGCCTGGCCAAGATCGCGCTCGAAGGCACCGCGATGGCATCCATCGCCGGTCTCTTGGAGGGTCCGACCCTGCTTGCTTATTCGCAGGATCCGGTGGTGGCGGCCAAGGTCGCCGTGGCCTTCGCCAAAGATTACGAGAAGCTCGTGATCCTCGGCGGCGCCATGGGCAAGACAGCGCTCAATGTCGAGGCGATCAAGTCGCTTGCGACCTTGCCGTCGCTCGACGAATTGCGGGCCAGGCTCGTCGGCCTCATTCAGGCGCCGGCGACCAAACTCGCCCAGCTCACCACGGCGCCGGCAGCCAAGCTCGCGCGCGTTGTCAAAGCCTATTCTGAAAAGGACGCGGCCTGAGCGGTCCAATCTTTCAGCCAAAGATCACGCCGAAATTCAAAGGAAGACTTCACATGGCCAATCTTGAGAAAATCGTTGATGACCTTTCGAGCCTGACAGTGCTCGAGGCGGCCGAGCTCGCCAAACTGCTCGAATCGAAATGGGGTGTCTCGGCGGCCGCAGCCGTTGCGGTCGCGGCAGGCCCGGCGGCGGCTCCGACCGCGGCTCCGGCCGAAGAGAAGACGGAGTTCACCGTCGTGCTCGCCGCGGTTGGCGACAAGAAGATCGAGGTGATCAAAGAGGTCCGCGCCGTCACCGGTCTCGGCCTGAAGGAAGCCAAGGACCTCGTCGAGTCGGCGCCGAAGCCGCTCAAGGAAGGCGCGACCAAGGAAGAGGCCGAGAAGATCAAGGCCACTCTCGAAAAGGTCGGCGCAAAAGTCGAACTCAAGTGATCGGCGCGGTCGCCGTGGCGACCGCTTCGCCTCAAGAGCGGTCCCGAAGAGGCTTCGGGGCCGTTGAGCCGTTCCTGTCGCGGCGAATTGCAGCACGATTTGACTGGAAAAGGGGCATGCCAAACCCCGCGCGCAAGCCGAGACCGGTGGCGCAGCAATTTCGGGGCGGCGGCCTGCCAGGCCCCATACGATACTAACCTGCGAGGAGCAAGATGGCCCAACAGATAGCGCAGACCTTCTCCGGCCGGAAGCGCGTTCGCAAGTTTTTCGGGCATATTCGCGAAGTCGCGGAAATGCCAAACCTGATTGAAGTCCAGAAGGCCTCCTATGACCAGTTCCTGATGGTCGAGGAGCCGCAAGGCGGTCGTCCGGACGAGGGACTCGAGGCGGTTTTCCGGTCGGTCTTTCCGATTTCCGACTTTGCCAATGTCGCGCTGCTCGAATTCGTCAAATACGTTTTCGAGCCGCCGAAATATGACGTCGACGAGTGCCGGCAGCGCGGCATGACCTATGCCGCGCCGCTGAAGGTCACCTTGCGCCTCATCGTGTTCGATGTCGACCCCGAGACCGGCGCGAAATCGGTGAAGGACATCAAGGAACAGGACGTCTACATGGGCGAAATGCCGTTCATGACGAATAACGGCACCTTCATCGTCAACGGCACTGAGCGCGTCATCGTCTCGCAGATGCATCGCTCGCCCGGCGTCTTCTTCGATCACGACAAGGGCAAGAGCCATTCGTCGGGCAAGCTTCTGTTCGCGGCGCGGATCATTCCCTACCGCGGCTCCTGGCTCGACATCGAATTCGACGCCAAGGACATCGTCTATGCGCGCATCGACCGGCGCCGGAAGATTCCGGTGACGTCGCTGCTCTATGCGCTCGGCATGGACGGCGAAGAGATCCTCACGACTTTCTACAAGACGGTCACCTATGTCCGCGAGGGCGACGGCTGGCGCCTGCCCTTCGATCCCGAGCGGATGAAGGGCATGAAGGCCAGCGTCAACATCAACGACGCCGATAGCGGCGAGGTCGTGCTCGAGGCTGGCAAGAAGCTCACCGTGCGCGCCGCGAAACTGCTCCTCGAAAAGGGCGTGAAGTTCATCAAGGCGCAGGACGTCGATCTGCACGGCCAATATATCGCCGCCGATCTCTACAATCCGGCAACCGGCGAGATCTTTGCCGAAGCGGGTGACGAGATCACCGCCAAGACGTTGCCGGCGCTGATTGAGGCCGGGTTCACCGAATTGCCGGTGCTCGACATCGACCACGTGAATATCGGCCCCTATATCCGCAACACGCTCGCGGTCGACAAGAATTCCGCGCGCGAGGACGCGCTGTTCGACATCTATCGGGTGATGCGGCCGGGCGAGCCGCCGACTCTCGAGACGGCGGAAGCGATGTTCCATTCGCTGTTCTTCGACCCCGAACGCTACGACTTGTCCGCGGTTGGCCGCGTCAAGATGAACATGCGTCTCGACCTCGATGCGCCGGACACGATGCGCGTGTTGCGCAAGGCCGACATCATCGCGGTCGTGCGCGCGCTCGTCGATCTGCGCGACGGGCGCGGCGAGATCGACGACATCGACCATCTCGGCAACCGCCGGGTCCGCTCGGTCGGCGAGCTGATGGAAAACCAATATCGGCTCGGGCTCTTGCGCATGGAGCGGGCGATCAAGGAGCGCATGTCCTCGGTCGACATTGACACGGTGATGCCTCAGGATCTCATCAACGCCAAGCCGGCGGCGGCGGCGGTGCGCGAGTTCTTCGGCTCGTCGCAATTGTCGCAGTTCATGGACCAGACCAATCCGCTCTCGGAGATCACCCACAAGCGGCGGCTCTCCGCGCTCGGGCCGGGCGGCCTCACGCGCGAGCGCGCCGGCTTCGAGGTGCGCGACGTGCATCCGACCCATTATGGGCGGATCTGCCCGATCGAGACGCCGGAAGGGCCGAACATCGGTCTCATCAATTCGCTGGCGACCTTCGCCCGCGTCAACAAATACGGATTCATCGAGGCGCCCTATCGGCGCGTCAAGGACGGCCGTGTGACCGATGAGGTGGTCTATCTCTCCGCCATGGAGGAGGCCAAGCATTATGTTGCGCAGGCCAATGCGCCGGTCGATGCGAAGCGAACGCTCACCGAAGATCTCGTCGTCTGCCGCCATGCCGGCGACGTGGTGATGGCGACGTCCGACCGCGTCGACTTCATGGACGTGTCGCCGAAGCAGATCGTCTCGGTTGCCGCGGCATTGATCCCCTTCCTCGAGAACGACGACGCTAACCGCGCCTTGATGGGCTCGAACATGCAGCGCCAGGCGGTGCCGCTCATCAAGGCGGATGCGCCGCTTGTTGGCACTGGCATGGAGTCCGTGGTGGCGCGCGATTCGGGGGCCGCCATTGCGGCGCGCCGCACCGGCTATGTTGACCAGATCGATGCGACCCGTATCGTCGTGCGAGCGACCGAGGAGACCGATCCCAGCAAGCCCGGCGTCGATATCTACCGGCTGCTCAAGTACCAGCGTTCGAACCAATCGACCTGCATCAACCAGAAGCCGCTGGTGCGAGTCGGCGATTTCGTACGCAAGGGCGACGTCATCGCCGACGGGCCGTCGACCGACCTCGGCGATCTCGCCCTCGGCCGCAACGTGCTCGTCGCGTTCATGCCCTGGAACGGCTACAACTTCGAAGACTCGATCCTCTTGAACGAGCGGATCGTCAAGGACGACGTGTTCACCTCGATCCATATCGATGAATTCGAGGTGATGGCGCGCGACACCAAGCTTGGCCCCGAGGAAATCACCCGCGACATTCCGAACGTCTCGGAAGAGGCGCTGAAGAACCTCGACGAGGCCGGCATCGTCTACATTGGCGCCGAAGTCCAAGCCGGCGACATTCTCTGCGGCAAGATCACGCCGAAGGGCGAAAGCCCAATGACCCCGGAAGAAAAACTCCTGCGCGCCATCTTCGGCGAGAAGGCCTCGGACGTCCGCGACACGTCTCTCAGGGTGCCGCCGGGCGTGCAGGGCACGGTGGTCGAGGTCCGTGTGTTCAATCGGCATGGCGTCGAGAAGGACGAACGCGCCCAGGCGATCGAGCGCGAGGAGATCGAGCGTCTGGCCAAGGACCGCGACGACGAGCTCGCGATCCTCGACCGTAACGTTTACAGCCGGCTTTCCGAATTACTGATCGGCAAGACGGCGGTTGCCGGGCCGAAGGGCTTCAAGAAGGACACCCAGCTCACCAAGGAGGTTCTGGAGAGCCATCTGCGCACGCAATGGTGGACATTCGCGGTCGAGAACGATCAGTTGATGGCCGAGACCGAGGCAATGCGCAGGCAATATGACGAAGCGAAAAAGGGGCTTGAAAGCCGCTTCCTCGACAAGGTCGAGAAATTGCAGCGCGGCGATGAACTGCCGCCCGGCGTGATGAAGATGGTGAAAGTCTTCGTCGCGGTGAAGCGCAAGATTCAGCCGGGCGACAAGATGGCCGGCCGGCACGGCAACAAGGGCGTCGTCTCCAAAATCGTGCCGCAGGAGGACATGCCCTTCCTCGCCGACGGAACGCCGGTCGACATCGTGCTCAATCCGCTCGGCGTCCCAAGCCGGATGAACGTCGGCCAGATCCTCGAAACGCATCTCGGCTGGGCCTGCGCGGGCCTCGGCCGACAGGTTTCGGAAGTCGTGAACCTCTATCTAAAGAACAAGGATCCGGGGCCTGTGCGCCAAAAGCTCGGCGAGATCTACGGCGCCAAGAAGGAGGTCGACGCGCTGGACGAGACAACCCTGCTCGAGGTCGCTGAAAACCTGCGCCGCGGCGTGCCAGTTGCCTCGCCGGTCTTCGACGGCGCCCACGAGCATGACATCGTCGAAATGCTCGAGCGCGCCGGTCTCGACAGCACCGGCCAGGTGACGCTCTTTGACGGGCGCAGCGGCGAAACTTTCGACCGCAAGGTGACCGTCGGCTACATCTACATGCTGAAGCTGCATCACCTCGTGGACGACAAGATCCACGCCCGCTCGATCGGCCCCTATAGCCTGGTGACCCAGCAGCCGCTGGGCGGCAAGGCGCAGTTCGGCGGCCAGCGCTTCGGCGAAATGGAGGTCTGGGCGCTTGAAGCTTATGGCGCCGCCTACACTCTGCAGGAAATGCTGACGGTGAAGTCCGACGACGTCGCCGGCCGAACCAAGGTCTATGAATTGATCGTGCGCGGCGACGACGCCTTCGAATCCGGCATTCCGGAAAGCTTCAACGTGCTCGTGAAGGAAATGCGTTCGCTCGGCCTCAATGTTGAACTCAACAATTCGGTGAAGCCGGCGTCGGCTCTGCCCTCGGCGGAGGCGGCCGAATGAGGCGGCCTCAATCGGTTGGATAAGCGGAGCGGGCGGAGGCGATCCGCCCGCGAAACCGCATCGGTGATTATCGAATGAGTACAGCGTCGGCGATTGCCTGCCGGCCATTGAATGTTCGCTCGCGGTCAGGCGTCCCGCGCGGGCGAGAGATCAGGAGAATATGATGAATCAAGAGGTCATGAATCTCTTTAGTACGGTCGTTGCGCCGCAAGCCTTCGATCAGATCCAGATTTCGATCGCCAGCCCGGAGAAGATTCTCTCCTGGTCCTATGGCGAGATCAAAAAGCCCGAGACGATCAATTACCGGACCTTCAAGCCGGAGCGCGACGGCCTGTTCTGCGCCCGCATCTTCGGGCCAATCAAGGATTACGAGTGCCTGTGCGGCAAATACAAGCGGATGAAATACAAGGGCGTCATCTGCGAGAAGTGCGGCGTCGAAGTCACGCTCTCGCGGGTGCGGCGCGAACGCATGGGCCATATCTCGCTCGCCGCGCCCGTCGCGCACATCTGGTTCCTGAAGTCCTTGCCCTCGCGCATCGGGCTCCTCCTCGATATGGCGCTGAAGGACCTCGAGCGGGTCCTCTATTTCGAGTCCTACATCGTCATCGATCCCGGCCTGACCCCGCTCAAGGAACGCCAGCTTCTGAACGAGGACGAATATCTGCGCGCGCAAGACGAATATGGCCAGGATTCCTTCACCGCGCAGATCGGCGCGGAGGCCATCCGCGAGCTCCTGCGCGCCATGGATCTCAGCAGGATCGCCGAGCAGCTGAAGGTCGAGATCGCCGAGTTGACCAGCGAACTTAAGCCGAAGAAACTCGCCAAAAGGCTGAAGATCATCGAGGCCTTCATCCATTCGGGCAACAAGCCCGAATGGATGATCCTGACCGAGGTGCCGGTCATTCCGCCGGACCTGCGGCCGCTCGTGCCGCTCGACGGCGGGCGCTTTGCGACCTCGGACTTAAACGACCTCTATCGGCGCGTGATCAACCGCAACAACCGGTTGAAGCGGCTGATCGAGCTGCGCGCGCCAGACATCATCATCCGCAACGAGAAGCGCATGCTGCAAGAGGCGGTCGACGCTCTCTTCGACAACGGCCGCCGCGGCCGGGTCATCACCGGCGCCAACAAGCGGCCGTTGAAGTCGCTGGCCGACATGCTGAAAGGCAAGCAGGGGCGCTTCCGCCAGAACCTGCTCGGTAAGCGCGTCGATTATTCCGGCCGTTCGGTGATCGTCGTCGGGCCCGAGCTCAAGCTGCATCAATGCGGCCTGCCCAAGAAGATGGCGCTCGAACTGTTCAAGCCCTTCATCTATTCGCGCCTCGACGCGAAAGGCCTTTCCGCGACCGTCAAACAGGCTAAGAAGCTCGTCGAGAAGGAGAAGCCCGAGGTCTGGGACATTCTCGACGAGGTCATCCGCGAACACCCCGTGATGCTCAACCGCGCCCCGACCTTGCATCGGCTCGGCATCCAGGCGTTCGAGCCGAAGCTGATCGAAGGCAAGGCGATCCAGCTGCATCCCCTCGTCTGCGCCGCCTTCAATGCGGATTTCGACGGCGACCAGATGGCGGTCCACGTGCCGCTGTCTCTCGAGGCGCAGCTTGAAGCGCGCGTGCTCATGATGTCGACGAACAATATTCTTCATCCGGCCAATGGTCAGCCGATCATCGTGCCGAGTCAGGACATCGTTCTCGGACTCTATTATTCGACCTTGATGCGCGACGGCGACCCGGGGCAGGGCATGGCCTTCTCCGACATGGGCGAGCTCGAACATGCGCTCGAGGCCAAGGCGGTCACCCTTCATACGAAGATCAGGGGACGCGCCTGGACCTTCGACGAGAACGGCAATCGCGTCTCGAAGATCTTCGAGACGACGCCCGGCCGGATGATACTCGGCGAGCTTCTGCCGGATCACAAGAAGATCCCCTTCGACGTCGTCAACAAGCTGATGACGAAGAAGGAGATCTCGACGATGATCGACATCGTCTACCGCAATTGCGGGCAGAAGGAGACGGTGATCTTCTGCGACAAGATCATGGCGCTCGGCTTCCACGAGGCCTTCAAGGCCGGGATCTCCTTCGGCAAGGACGATATGGTCGTGCCGGAGACCAAGCAGCGCATCATCGAGGAGACGAGCACTCTCGCCAAGGAATATGAGCAGCAGTACAACGACGGGCTCATTACCCAGGGTGAGAAATACAACAAGGTCGTCGATGCCTGGGCGAAATGTTCGGACAAGCTCGCCGACGAGATGATGGCGCGCATTTCGTCCGTGCAGAAGGACGACAATGGCCGCGACAAGCCGATCAACTCGATCTACATGATGTCGCATTCGGGCGCGCGCGGCTCGCCGACGCAGATGAAGCAGCTTGCCGCGATGCGCGGCCTGATGGCCAAGCCCTCGGGCGAGATCATCGAGTCCCCGATCATCTCGAACTTCAAGGAAGGCTTGACCGTCCTCGAGTACTTCAACTCGACGCACGGGGCCCGCAAGGGCCTCGCCGACACCGCGCTGAAGACGGCGAACTCCGGCTATCTCACGCGCCGTCTCGTGGACGTCGCGCAGGATTCGATCATCACCATGCTGGATTGCGGCTCGAAGAAGGGCATCCGCATGCGGGCGATCATCGACGCGGGCCAGATCGTTGCCTCGCTAGCCTCGCGCATCCTGGGCCGCACCGCCGCCGAGGGTCTGAAGAACCTCGACGGCGAGATCATCGTGCATGCCGGCGAGATGATCGAAGAATGGCACATGGAGCGGATCAACGCCGCCGGCATTCAGGAGGTGAAGATCCGTTCGGTCCTCGTCTGCGAGGCGAAGAACGGGGTCTGCGCCACCTGTTACGGACGCGATCTGGCGCGCGGCACGCCCGTCAACATGGGCGAGGCGGTCGGCGTCATCGCCGCCCAGTCGATCGGCGAGCCAGGCACCCAGCTCACCATGCGCACCTTCCACATCGGCGGCGCGGCGCAGATCGCCGACCAGTCCTTCATCGAATCGAATTTCGATGGGACGGTGAAAATGCGCAACCGGCATGTCGTCCGCAACTCGGAAGGCGATCTGATGGTCATGTCGCGCAATGTCGCTGCGGTCATCGAAGGACCGGACGGCGTCGAGCGGGCGGTGCACCGCATTCAATATGGCGCGCGGCTCAAGGTCGATGAGGGCGACAAGATCAAGCGCGGACAGCGGATTGCCGAATGGGATCCCTATACGCGTCCGATCCTGACCGAGGTCGATGGAATCGTCGATTTCGAAGATCTCGTCGAAGGCGCGTCCATGTCGGAGACGGTCGACGAATCGACCGGCATCGCCAAGCGCATGGTTATCGATTGGCGGCTCAACCAGCGCTCGGCCACTCTGAAGCCGGCGATCGTGATGAAGGGTGCCGACGGCAAGGTGCTAAAGCTGCTGCGCGGCGGCGAGGCGCGCTACAGCCTGCCGGTCGATGCCATCCTCAATGTCGAGCCGGGCAGCAAGATCAAGGCCGGCGATATCATCGCGCGCATCTCGATGGAATCGGCCAAGACACGCGACATCACCGGCGGTCTGCCGCGGGTTGCCGAACTCTTCGAGGCCCGCCGGCCCAAGGACCACGCGATCATCGCGGAGATCTCGGGCACGGTGCAATTCGGGCGCGACTATAAGAACAAGACGCGGATTTCGATTGTCCCGCACGAGGAAGGCGCGGAGCCGGTCGAATATCTCATCCCGAAGGGCAAGCACATCCATCTCCAGGACGGCGACATCGTGGAGAAGGGCGATTACATCGTCGACGGCAATCCTGCCCCGCACGACATTCTGGCGATCAAGGGCGTCGAGGAGCTCGCCGCCTATCTCGTCAACGAGATCCAGGAGGTCTATCGGCTGCAGGGCGTCAACATCAACGACAAGCATATCGAGGTGATCGTCCGTCAGATGTTGCAGAAGGTCGATATCGTCGATCCCGGCGATACCGATTTCCTGGCCGGCGAACAGGTCGATCAGATGGAGCTTGAAGAGGCCAACGAGGCGGTGCTGGCGCAAGGCAAGAAGTCGGCAACCGGCACGCCTGTTCTGCTCGGCATCACCAAGGCTTCGCTGCAGACGCGCTCGTTCATCTCGGCGGCTTCCTTCCAGGAGACGACCCGCGTTCTCACCGAAGCGGCCGTCAACGGCAAGACCGATACGCTCGAAGGCTTGAAGGAGAACGTCATCGTTGGCCGGCTGATCCCGGCCGGCACCGGCGCCGCCATGTCGAAGCTACGCCATATCGCTGCGACGCGCGACGAGATGATCCTGGCGCATAAAGCGGCGCAGCCGCCGCTGCAATTGCCGCCCGCGTCGGGCTCGAAGTAGCCCGCACGGGCTCTTCCCCCAGAGGCGCGAGCCCTCTCCCCGCTTGCGGGGAGAGGGCAGGGTGGGGGAACTCCAAAATCCTTCCGGAGGGGTTGACGCCAGCCGAGGCCCTGATTAAGTTCCGCGCACTTCGACAGGCCGTAGGTTCTTTCCCGTTCGGGACGTCGCGTTCTGAATACAGCGAACCTAAACGCTGTCGGTCTCAGCGACTTTGAAGTCACATCGCGTCGGCGGGAGTTCCGCCGACCTTGAGAGAGGCAAGACCTCGGTGATGCCGCGGTCCTTTGCTTGTGTCGCAGCGCCGGAAGCCCTGTTGGGCCGAACGCGCTGATTTGTTTGCGTTTGCACCGCCGGACGGCGGGACCGGGCTTGGGCCGCGCGATGACGAAGCCAAAGCTCGGCCGCGCGGCGCTTTTTGGTGAACAGGGTAGCGAAGGGCGAACATGCCGACGATCAGTCAATTGATCCGCAAGCCGCGGCAGGAGAAGGTCTATCGCGAGAAGGCCCGCCATCTCCAGGCCTGCCCGCAGAAGCGCGGGGTCTGCACGCGCGTCTATACGACAACGCCCAAAAAGCCGAACTCGGCGCTGCGCAAAGTCGCCAAGGTGCGGCTGACCAATGGGTTCGAAGTCATCGGCTATATTCCTGGCGAAGGCCACAATCTCCAGGAACATTCGGTGGTCATGATCCGTGGCGGCCGCGTCAAGGATCTGCCTGGCGTGCGCTATCATATCCTGCGCGGCGTGCTCGACACGCAGGGCGTCAAGAACCGCAAGCAGCGCCGTTCGAAATATGGCGCCAAGCGGCCGAAGTGACCTGAGCAAAGTGAAGGGCGGGCGAGCAAAGCGAGACTTGAGGATCGTTTGAGAGGATCTACCGGATGGCCGGGTCAAGCCCGGCCATGACGGCCAAAGAGAGTAGAAGCTATGTCGCGCCGCCACAGGGCCGAGAAACGCGAAGTCATTCCGGACGCCAAGTTCGGCGATGTCATTCTTGCCAAGTTCATGAATTCGATCATGTACGACGGCAAGAAGTCGATGGCCGAGTTGATCGTCTACGGGGCTTTCGACGTGATCGAGAGCAAATTGCGGGCGGAGCCTCTGCCAATCTTCCGCCAGGCGCTGGAAAATGTCGCCCCGGCCATCGAGGTCCGCTCGCGCCGCGTCGGCGGCGCGACCTACCAGGTGCCGGTCGAGGTTCGCCCCGAGCGTCGTCAGGCGCTGGCGATCCGCTGGATCATCACGGCCGCGCGCGGCCGTAACGACAAGACCATGGTCGACCGTCTTTCGGCGGAGATCATGGATGCCGCGAACAATCGCGGCAATGCGGTGAAGAAGCGGGAAGACACGCACCGGATGGCCGAGGCCAACCGCGCCTTCTCGCATTACCGCTGGTGAAAGAAAGCTTTGAGGGAATTGTTCCATGCCGCGCGTCCATAAGATCAAGGATTACCGAAACTTCGGTATCATGGCGCATATCGACGCCGGCAAGACAACGACCACTGAGCGGATTCTGTTCTATTCCGGCAAGTCGCATAAGATGGGCGAAGTCCACGAGGGCGCTGCGACCATGGACTGGATGGAGCAGGAGCAAGAGCGCGGCATTACGATCACCTCGGCTGCGACGACGACCCTGTGGAACGGCAAGCGCCTGAACATCATCGACACGCCCGGCCACGTCGATTTCACGATCGAAGTGGAGCGCTCGCTGCGCGTTCTCGACGGGGCCGTTTGCGTGCTTGACGGCAATCAAGGCGTCGAGCCGCAGACCGAGACGGTTTGGCGCCAGGCCGACAAATACAATGTGCCGCGCATCGTCTTCGTCAACAAGATGGACAAGATCGGCGCCGATTTCTTCCGCTGCGTCGACGACATCAAGAACAAGGTCGGCGGCCGTCCGGTCTGTATCCAATTGCCGCTCGGCTCCGAAAGCGATTTTCGGGGAGTGATCGATCTCATACGCATGAAGGCCGTCGTCTGGGAGGATGAGGCTCTCGGCGCCAAATATCACGACGAGGAAATTCCCGCGGCCTTGCGGGAGCAGGCGGAAAATTATCGCCACGATCTGATCGAAGCGGCGGTCGAACTCGACGATGACGCCATGACCGCCTATCTAGACGGCGTTGAGCCGGACGAGGCGACCCTGAAAAGGCTGATCCGCAAGGCGGTCAGGACCATCGTCTTCATCCCGATCCTGTGCGGTTCGGCGTTCAAGAACAAGGGCGTGCAGCCCTTGCTTGATGCGGTCGTCGATTATCTGCCCTCACCGATCGATCGCGAGGCGATCAAGGGCATCGATCCCGACACCGGCGCCGAAGTGGTGCGCCATGCGGGCGACGACGAGCCCTTCTCCGCGCTCGCCTTCAAGATCATGGATGATGCTTTCGTCGGCTCGCTCACCTTCGCGCGCGTCTATTCGGGCCATATCGAATCGGGAACCACGGTCCTGAATTCGACAAGGGGAAAGCGCGAGCGAATCGGCCGCATGCTGCTGATGCATGCCAACAACCGCGAGGACATCAAGGAAGCCTATGCCGGCGACATCATTGCGCTGGCGGGTCTCAAGGAGACGCGTACCGGCGAGACGCTCTGCGACATGCATAAGCCCGTCATTCTGGAGCGGATGGATTTCCCCGATCCGGTCATCGAGATCGCGATCGAGCCGAAATCCAAGGCCGATCAGGAAAAGCTCGGCGTGGCGCTGGCGAAGCTCGCGGCCGAAGATCCGTCGTTCCGGGTCTCGACCGATCAGGAATCCGGCCAAACGATCCTGAAGGGCATGGGCGAACTGCATCTCGACATCAAGGTCGATATCCTGAAGCGCACCTATAAGGTCGATGCAAATATTGGTGCTCCGCAGGTCGCCTATCGCGAGAAATTGACGAAACGCGTCGAGATCGACGAAACCCATAAGAAGCAGACCGGCGGCGCCGGGCAATTTGCCAAGGCGACGATCGTCTTCGAGCCCAATACTCCGGGCGCCGGCAATGTCTTCGAATCGAAGGTCGTCGGCGGCGCGATACCGAAGGAATATATTCCAGGCGTCGAAAAGGGCGTGAGCAGCGCCATGACATCCGGCGTGCTGGCCGGGTTCCCGGTCGTCGACGTCAAGGCGACCTTGATCGACGGCTCCTACCACGATGTCGATTCTTCGGTTCTCGCCTTCGAGCTCTGCGCCCGCGCCGCGTCTCGCAGGGCACTGCGGGAAGGCAATTCGGTTCTGCTCGAGCCGATCATGAAGGTCGAGGTAACGACGCCTGAAGATTACACCGGCTCAGTCATGGGCGATCTGCTCGGCCGGCGCGGGCACGTGCAGGGGCAGGACATGCGCGGCAACGCGGTCGTCATCAACGCGATGGTGCCGCTCGCCAACATGTTCGGCTATGTCAACCAACTGCGGTCCATGAGCCAGGGCCGTGCCAACTACACGATGCAATTCGATCACTACGAGCAAGTGCCCGCCGGCGAAGCCGCCAAGGTACAAGCCAAATACGCCTAAGTGGTTTTTGAAGGAGCCAAGTCATGGCCAAGGAAAAATTTGCGAGGACCAAGCCGCACTGTAACATCGGCACGATCGGTCACGTCGACCACGGCAAGACCTCGTTGACGGCCGCGATCACCAAGGTTCTGGCGGAAACAGGAGGGGCGACCTACACCGCCTATGACCAGATCGATAAGGCGCCGGAAGAGAAGGCGCGCGGCATCACGATCTCGACCGCGCATGTCGAATACGAGACGAAGAAGCGGCACTATGCGCATGTCGATTGTCCCGGCCATGCGGATTATGTGAAGAACATGATCACCGGCGCGGCGCAGATGGACGGCGCGATCCTCGTCGTCTCCGCCGCCGATGGGCCGATGCCGCAGACGCGCGAACATATTCTGCTCGCCCGTCAGGTCGGCGTGCCGGCGCTCGTCGTCTTCCTGAACAAGGTCGACATGGTCGACGACCCCGAGCTCCTCGAGCTCGTCGAGCTCGAAGTTCGCGAGCTGCTGTCGAAATATGAGTTCCCCGGCGACGATATTCCGATCACCAAGGGTTCGGCGCTCTGCGCGCTCGAGAACCGCAATCCGGACATCGGGCATGACGCGGTCTTGAAGCTCATGCAGACGGTCGATGATTATATTCCACAGCCGGAGCGGCCGATCGACCAGCCCTTCCTGATGCCGGTCGAAGACGTGTTCTCGATCTCCGGCCGCGGCACGGTCGTGACCGGGCGCGTCGAGCGCGGCGTCATCAAGGTTGGCGAGGAGGTCGAGATCGTCGGTCTGCGGCCGACGGTGAAGACAGTGGTCACCGGCGTCGAAATGTTCCGCAAGTTGCTCGATCAAGGCCAGGCTGGCGACAATATTGGCGCTCTCTTGCGCGGCACGAAGCGCGAGGACGTCGAGCGCGGCCAGGTTCTATGCAAGCCGGGCTCCGTGAAACCACACACGAAGTTCAAGGCCGAAGCCTATATCCTCACCAAAGACGAGGGCGGTCGGCACACGCCGTTCTTCACCAATTACCGGCCGCAATTCTATTTCCGGACGACAGACGTGACCGGCGTCGTGACGCTTCCGGAAGGCACGGAAATGGTGATGCCGGGTGACAACGTGACAATGGACGTCGAACTCATCGTACCGATCGCGATGGAAGAGAAACTGCGCTTCGCGATCCGTGAAGGCGGCCGCACCGTCGGTGCCGGCGTCGTCGCTTCGATCACAGAATGATTGGCGTTCGGACGGCCCGGGCCTCAACCCGGACCGGCCTGCAAGGAAAGAGATCATGAACGGCCAGAACATCCGCATCCGCCTCAAGGCGTTCGATCATCGGATCCTCGATTCGTCGACGAAGGAAATCGTCTCGACGGCGAAGAGGACCGGTGCGCAGGTGCGCGGCCCGATTCCCTTGCCGACCAAGATAGAAAAATTCACGGTCAACCGCTCGCCACATATCGACAAGAAATCGCGCGAGCAATTCGAGATCAGAACTCATAAGCGTGTTCTCGACATCGTCGATCCGACGCCGCAGACGGTCGATGCCTTGATGAAGCTCGACCTTGCCGCCGGCGTCGATGTCGAAATCAAGCTTTAGGATTGAACTATGCGGTCAGGCGTCATCGCACAGAAGCTCGGCATGACCCGCGTCTTCAACGACGCCGGCGAACATGTGCCGGTCACGGTTTTGAAGCTCGACGGCTGCCAGGTCGTCGCGCAAAGGACCAAGGAGCAGAACGGCTATACGGCCGTCCAGCTCGGCATCGGCCAAGCGAAGGTGAAGAACGTGTCGAAAGCCGAGCGCGGCCGATTTGCCGTCGCCAAGGTCGAACCGAAGCTGAAGCTCGCCGAATTCCGCGTCGAGGAAGCGGGGCTTCTGCCGGTCGGCGCCGAGATCACGGCGGATCATTTCGTCGTCGGCCAATTCGTGGACGTGACAGGAACGAGCATAGGCAAGGGCTTCGCTGGGGCGATTAAGCGGTGGAATTTCGGCGGCCTGCGCGCCAGCCACGGCGTCTCGATCTCGCATCGCTCGCATGGCTCGACCGGCGGGCGGCAGGACCCGGGCAAGGTATTCAAGAACAAAAAGATGGCCGGCCACCTGGGCGTCGAGCGGGTCACCACGCTCAATCTGCGCATCGTCCAGCTCGATGTCGACCGCGGGCTGATCCTGGTCGAGGGCGCCGTTCCCGGCACGCGCGGCGGCTTCATCTATGTGCGCGACGCGGTGAAGAAAGCTTTGCCGAAGGAGGCGCCGCAGCCCGGCAAATATCGCCTGGCGAACGAGACGAATGGCGAAGCGGGCGCTGGCGCCGCAACAGACGGAGCGGCGCCGTGAAGATCAAAGTCACCTCTCTCGACGGCAAAAGCGCCGGCTCGATCGAACTGAACGAGGCGATTTTCGGTCTTACGCCGCGAGCGGATATTCTCGCCAGGATGGTGCGCTATCAGCTCGCCAAGCGTCGCGCCGGCACGCACAAGACGAAGGATCGCGGCGAGATTGCCCGAACCGGCAAGAAAATGTACCGGCAGAAGGGCACCGGCAATGCTCGGCATGGCTCGGCGCGCGTGCCGCAGTTCCGCGGCGGCGGCCGCGCCTTCGGCCCGGTGGTGCGCTCGCACGCACATGACCTGCCGAAGAAAGTTCGCGCTCTGGCGCTGAAGCACGCGCTTTCCGCCAAAGCCAGGGACGGCGGGATCATCGTTTGGACCAACGCGGAGATCGCCGACGCCAAAAGCAAGGCCTTGCGGGCGAACTTCGCCAAGCTTGGGCTCACCAACGCGCTGATCATCGACGGTGCCGAGTTGAAAGCCAATTTCAGCCAGGCCGCGCGCAGTATTCCCAAGATCGACGTGCTGCCGGTCCAGGGCATCAATGTCTACGACATCCTCCGCCGCGAGAAGCTTGTTCTCACTAAGGCGGCCATCGACGCGTTGGAGGCGCGATTCGCATGAGCCCGCCGAATAAATTCGCCGACGTGCGCCACTATGATCTGATCGTCTCGCCGATCATTACCGAGAAGGCGACCGCCGCGTCGGAACATAACAAGGTGATCTTCAAGGTTCGCAAGAACGCGACGAAGCCGCAGATCAAGGCGGCGATCGAGCGGCTCTTCGACGTCAAGGTCGAAGCCGTGAATACGCTCGTGCGCAAGGGCAAGAAGAAGGTTTTCAAGGGCGTGCGGGGCGTCCAGTCGGACGTCAAGAAAGCCGTCGTGACGCTGGCCGAAGGGCACAGCATCGACGTCACCACCGGGCTCTGAGCGAGGATTGCTGAGGAAGTCATGGCACTGAAGACATTCAAGCCGGTCACCCCAGGGCTTCGCCAATTGGTGATCGTCGATCGCACCGAGCTCTACAAGGGCAAGCCAGTCAAGCATTTGACCGAGGGCAAGCCATCGACCGGCGGCCGCAACAATCTCGGGCGCATCACTGTCCGCTTCCGCGGCGGCGGCCACAAGCAGAGCTATCGGATGGTCGATTTCAAGCGCCGCAAAGTCGATGTGCCGGCGAAAGTGGAACGGATCGAATATGACCCGAACCGCAGTTCGTTCATCGCACTCATCCGTTATGCCGACGACAAATTGGCCTATATCATCGCGCCGCAGCGCCTCGCCGTCGGCGACGAAGTAGTATCCGGCCAGCAGGTCGACGTGAAGCCCGGCAATGCGATGCCAATGTCGAACATGCCGGTCGGCACCATCGTCCATAATGTCGAATTGAAGATCGGCAAGGGGGCCGCGATGGTGCGCGCCGCCGGCACCTATGCCCAGATCGTCGGCCGCGACCAGGGCTATGTGATCGTAAGGCTCAATTCCGGCGAGCAAAGGCTGGTGCATGGCCAATGTTTCGCAACCGTCGGTTCGGTCTCCAATCCTGACCATATGAATACTTCGATCGGCAAGGCCGGGCGCAAGCGCTGGATGGGACGAATGCCGCATAATCGCGGCGTCTCCATGAACCCAGTCGATCATCCGCATGGCGGCGGCGAAGGCAAAACGTCGGGTGGCCGGCATCCGGTGACGCCTTGGGGCAAGCCGACCAAAGGCAAGAAGACGCGGTCGAACAAGGCGACCAATAAGTTCATCGTGACCTCGCGTCACAAGAGCAAGAAGGCTTAGAAGAGTATGGCGCGTTCGATCTCGAAGGGCCCGTTCGTCGATGGCTATCTGTTGAAGAAGGCCGATGCCGCACGCGCGTCCGGCCGCAACGACGTGATCAAAATCTGGAGCCGGCGCTCGACCATCTTGCCGCAATTCGTCGGGCTCATCTTCGGTGTTCATAACGGCCATAAGCACATTCCGGTTTCGGTCAGCGAAGACATGATCGGCCATAAGTTCGGCGAGTTTTCGCCGACCCGCACGTTCCATGGACATTCGGGCGACAAGAAAGCCAAGCGGGTTTAAGACATGGGCAAGGCTAGAAATCCCCGCGCATTGAAGGACAACGAGGCCAAGGCGGTTTGCCGCATGCTGCGCGTGAGCCCGCAGAAGTTGAACCTCGTCGCCCAGTTAATCCGCGGCAAGAAGGTCGAAAAGGCGTTGGCCGATCTCGAATTCTCCCGCAAACGCATCGCCTTCGACGTGAAGAAGACGCTGCAGAGCGCAATCGCCAATGCGGAAAACAATCACAACCTCGACGTCGACGATCTCGTCGTGGCCGAGGCTTACGTCGGCAGGGCGCTGGTCTTGAAACGGTTTTCTCCGCGCGCCCGCGGCCGCGCAGGACGGATCGAAAAGCCATTCGCCAATCTGACGATCGTCGTACGCGAGATCGAAACCGCCGCGGCTTCAGGAGCGTAAGATGGGACAGAAAGTCAATCCGGTCGGCCTTCGCCTCGGCATCAACCGAACCTGGGACTCGCGCTGGTACGCCAACAAGAGCGAGTATGCCAAGCTGCTTCACGAGGACATCAAGATCCGCGAGGTTCTGATGAAGAGCCTGAAGCAGGCGGCGGTGTCGAAGATCATCATCGAGCGGCCGCACAAGAAATGCCGAGTGACAATCCATTCGGCTCGGCCGGGCGTCGTCATTGGCAAGAAGGGCGCGGACATCGACAAGATCCGCAAGACCGTAGCCAAGCTCACTGATTCAGAGGTCGTCATCAATATCGTCGAGGTGCGCAAGCCCGAGGTCGATGCGACGCTCGTCGCCGATTCGATCGCCCAGCAGCTCGAACGTCGCGTCGCCTTCCGGCGTGCGATGAAGCGGGCGGTGCAATCGGCCATGCGGTTAGGGGCGGAAGGGATCAGGATCAATTGTTCCGGCCGGCTCGGCGGCGCCGAAATCGCTCGGCTCGAATGGTATCGCGAAGGCCGCGTGCCGCTTCACACCTTGCGCGCCGATGTCGACTACGGGACGGCGACGGCGCATACCGCCTATGGCACTTGCGGCATCAAGGTCTGGATCTTCAAAGGCGAGATCCTCGAACATGATCCGATGGCGCAGGACAAAAAAATGGCCGAGCAGGACCA
This sequence comes from uncultured Alphaproteobacteria bacterium, assembly GCA_963720425.1. Taxonomy (GTDB): domain Bacteria; phylum Pseudomonadota; class Alphaproteobacteria; order Rhizobiales; family Beijerinckiaceae; genus Methylovirgula. The sequence goes on along the minus strand of OY970391.1, from coordinate 3,156,902 downwards.
TGGCGGCGGCGACCGCCGGCGACGCGAACGCGATGCGGCCTAAGCATTCGCGTGATCCCGAAAAGATCATGCGCCGAGTTGAGAGAATTTGAGAGTCTGAACCATGTTGCAACCCAAGCGCACGAAGTTCCGCAAGGCCTTCAAAGGTCGGATTCGCGGCGCCTCGAAAGCCGGCTTCGAACTGCACTTCGGCCAATATGGCCTGAAGGCGCTCGAACCGGATCGCGTCACCGCCCGCCAGATCGAGGCGGCGCGGCGCGCCATGACTCGCCACATGAAACGCGCTGGGCGGGTGTGGATCCGCATCTTCCCGGATGTGCCGATATCGAAGAAGCCGACCGAGGTGCGCATGGGCAAGGGCAAGGGCGCGCCCGAACTCTGGGCCTGCCGCGTGGCGCCGGGCCGCATCATGTTCGAGCTCGACGGCGTGCCGACCGAGCTTGCCCGCGAGGCACTGGCGCTCGCCGCGGCCAAACTCCCGATCAAGTCGCGCTTCGTCCAGCGTATCGTGGAATAGGGGCGCGCGATGAAGACGAAACAGCGATTGTCGGATCTCCGGGTGATGAGCGACGACCAACTCGAACAGGAAATTCTGAACCTCAAGAAGGAGCAGTTCAATCTGCGCTTTCAACGGGCGACGGGGCAGCTTCAGGATACGGCGAGGGTGCGCATCGTGCGGCGCGACGTCGCGCGGGCGCAGACGATTGCCGCCGAGCGGCGCGGCACCAAGCAATAGGATGTAATGAGCATGCCGAAACGAGTCCTTCAAGGCGTCGTGGTCAGCGACAAGCAGGATAAGACCGTCGTGGTGAAGGTCGAGCGCCGCTTCACGCACCCGCTGCTGAAGAAGACGGTGCGGCGCTCGAAGAAATTCCATGCGCATGACGAGAGCAATCGGTCGAAGGTCGGCGATACGGTGTCCATCGAGGAGACGAGGCCGATCTCAAAGTTGAAACGGTGGATCGTCGTCGAGGCGAAAGTTTGAGCGATAGGGATGCGCCTCGCGCATCGTGGGATGAAATCCGGAGGCGCGAGCTTCCTTCAGGCGTAGTCCGGAGAGCCGGAAACCGATCTGAGCAGAAAGGCTGAATGCCATGATACAGATGCAGACCAATCTCGACGTCGCCGACAATTCCGGCGCGCGCCGCGTGATGTGCATCAAGGTGCTCGGCGGTTCGAAGCGCAAATATGCCAGCGTCGGCGATGTGATCGTCGTCTCGATCAAAGAGGCAATTCCGCGCGGCCGCGTGAAGAAGGGCGACGTGATGAAGGCGGTGGTCGTGCGCACTGCCAAGGACATCAAGCGCCCGGACGGCTCGGTGATCCGCTTCGATTCCAACGCGGCGGTGTTGATCACTGCTCAGGCGGAGCCGGTGGGCACGCGCATCTTCGGGCCGGTGCCGCGCGAACTGCGCGCCAAAAACCACATGAAGATCATCTCGCTCGCGCCGGAGGTTCTCTGATGGCCGCGAAGATCAAGAAGGGCGACAAGGTGGTCGTCCTCGCGGGCCGCGACAAGGGGCGTTTGGGCGAGGTCATCCAAGTCTTGCCGAAGGAATCTCGCGCCCTCGTGCGCGGCGTCAATCTCGTCAAGCGGCATCAGCGCCAGACGGCGAAGCAAGCGGGCGGCATCATTTCGAAAGAGGGCACCATTCATCTCTCCAACATAGCGCTTGCCGACCCCAAGGACAGCAAGCCGACGCGCGTCGGCTTCAGGATTCTCGACGACGGCCGCAAGGTCCGTTTTGCCAAGCGTTCGGGAGACCTAATCGATGGCTGAAACCAAAGCTCCAAAAGGCGCGAAAAATGCCGCCAAAGGCGCTCCCAAGGAGAAGGGCGGCGCCAAGGATGCCGCGATCAAGGGCGGCGCCAAATCCGAGGCGAAGGCGGACGGCAAGGACGCTGGCGCGGCCAAGAGCGCCGCAAAGGCGGCGGAGGGCAAGGCCCACGCCAGGGGGCGAGAGGCTCGCGCTCCGGCTGCTCCTGCGCAGCCCTTCGTTGCGCCGAAGGACTATGTGCCGCGCCTCAAGAAACATTACGTCGAGGTCGTGCGGCCGCAGCTCACCGAGCAGTTCGGCTACAAGAACGCGCTCGAAGTACCGGTGATCGACAAGATCGTGCTCAACATGGGCGTCGGCGAGGCGGTCAACGACACCAAGAAGGTGATAGCCGCCGCCGCCGATCTTGCGTTGATCGCCGGGCAGAAGCCGATTATCACCCGCGCGAGGAAGGCGATCGCGACTTTCAAGGTGCGCGAGAACATGCCGATCGGCGTGAAAGTGACGTTGCGCAAGACGCGGATGTATGAATTCCTCGACCGCCTCGTCACGATCGCCTTGCCGCGGGTGCGCGACTTTCGGGGGCTCAGCCCCAAGAGCTTCGATGGCCGCGGCAATTATGCCTTGGGCATCAAGGAGCACATCGTGTTCCCGGAGGTCGATTACGACAAGACCGAGAACGTTCTTGGCATGGACGTCGTCGTTTGCACCACCGCCAGGTCCGATGACGAGGCGCGCGCCCTTTTGCAGGCATTCAACTTTCCGTTCCGGCAGTGAGACGGAGCCGTCTCAAACGCGGAGATCAGAGGTAGATCTATGGCGAAGAAAAGTATGGTCGAGAAGAACAGGCACCGTGCGCAGTTGGTGAAGCAATATGCCGCCCGCCGCAAGAAGCTGAAGACGCTGGCCGATGACAAGACGGCGAGCAACGAAGATCGCTTCGCGGCGCGGCTGAAGCTCGCCGAATTGCCGCGCAATTCGGCGCCCGGCCGGCTGCGCAACCGCTGCGAGATCTCGGGCCGACCGCGCGGCTTCATCGGCAAGATGAAAATGTCGCGCATCGCCGTCCGGGAACTTGGCGCGCGTGGCCTGATCCCCGGCCTCGTGAAGTCAAGCTGGTGAGGAGGAGCCGATCATGGCAATGAACGATCCTCTGGGCGATATGCTGACTCGCATCCGCAACGCGCAGATGCGGCGCAAGGGCAAGGTGAATACACCGGGCTCAAGGCTGCGCGCGCATGTGCTCGACGTTCTGGCGCAGGAAGGCTATATCCGCGGCTATTCGACGACGGAGTATGGCAACGGCCGCACCGAGTTCGAGATCGAGCTCAAATATTACGATGGCGAACCGGTGATCCACGAGCTGCAGCGCGTGTCGAAGCCCGGCCGGCGTGTCTATGCCGGCGTCACCGACATGCCACAGGTCGCCAATGGCCTAGGCATCACCATCGTCTCGACCCCGCAAGGCGTCATGGCAGATCATGCGGCGCGCGACGCGCACGTCGGCGGCGAAGTCCTCTGCAAGGTCTTTTGATAACGAGGAATTGGATCATGTCTCGCGTCGGAAAAAAGCCCGTCGCCCTACCTGCCGGCGTTACCGCCAAGGTGGAGGGCCAGACGATCGCTATCAAAGGCGGCAAGGGCGAATTGCGCTTCGTCGCCCCGGGCGACGTCAGCGTGAGTTTCGCCAATAATCAGCTCCATGTCGATCCGCGCAACGACACGAAACGGACACGCGCCATGTGGGGCACGACCCGCGCCAGGCTGAACAATCTCGTCGTCGGGGTCACCAAAGGCTTTGAGAAGAAGCTCGAGATCAACGGCGTCGGCTACAAGGCGGCGGTCTCGGGCAAGAACCTGCAATTGTCGCTCGGCTACAGCCGCGACGTGAGTTTCCCGATTCCGCAGGGCATCTCGATTGCGACTCCGAAGCCGACGGAAATCACGATCAGCGGCATCGACAAGCATCAGGTCGGCCAGGTGGCGGCCGAGATCCGCGGCTTCCGGCCGCCGGAGCCCTATAAGGGCAAAGGCGTCAAATATTCGGACGAGTTCATCTTCCGCAAGGAAGGCAAGAAGAAGTAAAGGCGCGCGCAATGGGCAAGCACAACAAGGCGGGAGATCGCCGTAAGGCGCGGGTCAGGCGCGCGGTCAAGGCGCACGCCTATGGCAAACCGCGGCTTTCGGTCCACCGGTCTTCGAAGCAGATCTATTGCCAGATCATCGACGATGTCGCCGGCCGTACACTCGCCTCGGCTTCGTCGCTCGAAAAGGCCAATCGCGAGGGCCTGAAGACCGGCGCCACCATCGAGGCGGCACGGCTCATCGGCAAGCAGATCGCCGAGCGGGCGATTGAGGCGGGAATCAAGGAAGTTGTGTTCGACCGTGGCGCTTATATGTATCACGGCCGCGTCAAGGCGCTGGCCGAGGGCGCACGTGAGGCAGGGCTGACGGTCTGACGTTCGAGTGGCCAATCGGCCGCGCAAGCGACGAAAGATGATGGAAGAAATTGATGGCACGTGAAGGCGAAGGCGGCCGCGGCCGCGACCGGGAAGAGCGCGACAGCGAATTCGTGGACCGTCTGGTTCACATCAACCGCGTCGCGAAAGTGGTGAAGGGCGGGCGGCGTTTCGGCTTCGCCGCGCTCGTCGTCGTCGGCGATCAGAAGGGCAGGGTCGGTTTCGGCCATGGCAAGGCGCGCGAAGTGCCGGAGGCGATCCGCAAGGCGACCGAGGCGGCAAAGCACTCCTTGATCCGCGTGCCCTTGCGCGAAGGGCGCACGCTGCACCACGACGTCACCGGCCGACACGGCGCCGGCCGCGTCGTGCTGCGCGCCGCTCCGGCCGGCACCGGCATCATCGCCGGCGGTCCAATGCGCGCCGTCTTCGAGACGCTCGGCATGCATGATGTCGTGGCGAAATCGCAGGGCTCCTCCAATCCTTACAACATGGTCAGGGCGACGATCGACGCCCTTCTGAAAGAGGATTCGCCGCGCGCGGTGGCCGCGCGGCGCGGCATGAAGGTTTCAACGCTCCAGGCGCGCCGCCAGGGTGGCGAGGCCGAGCCGGCAGCGGAGGCGTGAGGAGCTTGCCATGGCGAAAACCAAAACAAAAGCGCACCTCACGGTCGAACAGATCAAGAGCCCGATCGGCCGTCCCGCCACTCAGCGCGCGACGTTGATCGGTCTCAGGCTCAACAAGATCGGCCGGCGGGCGGCTCTGCCCGACACGCCGGCGGTGCGCGGCATGATCGCGAAGGTCGCGCATCTCGTTCGTATCCTCGAGAGCGCGTGAGGGCAGCTCCATGAAACTCAATGAGATCGCCGATAAGCCCGGGTCTTCGAAAGCGCGCATGCGCATCGGCCGCGGCATTGGCTCCGGCAAGGGCAAGACCGGCGGCCGCGGCGTCAAGGGTCAGAAGGCGCGCACCGGCGTCCGCATCAAAGGGTTCGAAGGCGGCCAGATGCCGCTGCAGCGGCGTTTGCCGAAGCGCGGCTTCACCCCGCCTTTCGCCAAGGATTATAATGAAGTTAATCTTGGCCGCATCCAGGCGGCCGTCGCTGCCGGCAAGCTTGCGCGCGAAACGCCAGTGACGATCGACGCTTTGGTCGCAGCCGGTGTCTGCTCGAAGCCGCGCGACGGCGTAAAAATCCTCGGCATGGGCGAGATCAGCGCCCCGCTTTCTTTCGAAGTGGCGGCAGCGTCGAAATCGGCGATTGCGGCGATCGAGAGGGCGGGGGGATCGGTCCGCGTCATCGCCGCAGCCGCAGCGGAGGCCTGAGCTGCCGCTCTTGCGTTGCGCCCGTTGCAAGGAAGCCGCCGGTTCACCACATCGGTCCTATTCGCTATTGTCTCAGGCGAAAGCGCAATCGGTATCAGCATCGCAAGCGGGCGGATCTGGTGCAATTGCGTGATTAAGGAACCGATGAACATTCCTCGAGCCTTGGCGGCACATCGTCTGCCGCGCGGAGCATTTCATGGTATCGGCCGCTGAACAACTCGCTGCTAACGTCAATTGGGCCGCCTTCGCCAAGGCCGACGAACTCAAGAAGCGGATCTGGTTCACGCTCGGCGCGCTAATCATCTATCGGCTCGGCACCTATATTCCGCTGCCCGGCATCGATCCCGCCGCTTTCGAGGCGACCTTCAACGGCAACCAGGGTGTGCTCCAACTCTTCAACATGTTTTCCGGCGGCGCCGTGCAGCGCATGGCGATCTTCGCCTTGAACATCATGCCCTATATTTCCGCCTCCATCATCATCCAGCTCTTGACCAGCGTGTTCCCAACGCTCGAAGCGCTGAAGAAGGAGGGCGAGGCGGGCCGCAAGGTTCTCAATCAATACACCCGCTATCTGACCGTGGTGCTGGCCGCCTTCCAGGCCTATGGGATCGCCATTGGCCTCCAAGGCCAGGCGGGCGTCGTCAGCAATCCGGGATTTTTCTTCTGCCTCACGACGACGCTGACTTTGATGGGTGGCACGATCTTTTTGATGTGGCTCGGCGAACAGATCACCTCGCGCGGCATAGGCAATGGCTCGTCGCTGATCATCTTCTCCGGCATTGTCGCGGCTTTTCCGGGGGCCATCATCCATACGCTCGAACTCGGCCGCCAAGGCCAGCTCTCGACCTTTCTCATCATCGCCGTCATGGTGATGGCGGTCTTCGTGGTCGGCTTCATCGTCTTCATGGAGCGGGCGCAGCGCCGGCTCGTCATCACCTATCCCAAGCGCCAGCAAGGCAATCGAGTCTATGAAGGACAGACGTCATTTCTTCCCTTGAAGCTCAACACGTCGGGCGTCATTCCGCCGATCTTTGCATCCTCCCTTCTGCTCTTGCCAACGACGATCGCGAATTTTTCTGCGCAACGGGGCGGCACCGGCATTCTGGGGGCGATTTCGCTCTACCTCGGCCAAGGTCGTCCGCTCAACTTGATCCTCTATGTCGCGTTGATTGTGTTCTTCGCGTTTTTCTATACCGCGATCGTCTTCAATCCGACGGAAACCGCCGAGAATTTGAAGAAGCACAGCGGCTTCATTCCCGGCATCAGGCCGGGCGAGCGCACCGCGCAGTATATCGATAAGGTCCTGATGCGGATCACGGTGATCGGCGCAGCCTATCTCAGTCTGGTCTGTCTTCTGCCGCAAATCCTGATTTCATACGCCGCCATGCCGTTTTATTTCGGCGGCACTTCGCTTCTGATCGTGGTTAGCGTTACCATGGATACGGTGGCGCAAATCCATGGCCACCTCCAGGCGCACCAATACGAAGGCTTGGTGAAAAAGGCCAAATTGCGGGGCAGGAAAAGATGAGGCTTATCGTGCTAGGACCGCCTGGCGCGGGAAAAGGCACGCAATCTGCGCGACTCATGCAGAAATATGGGATTCCGCAATTGTCGACTGGCGACATGTTGCGCGCCGCGGTCGCCGCCGCCACTCCGGTGGGGCGCAAGGCCAAGGCTCTGATGGACGCGGGCAGTCTCGTTGCTGACGACGTCGTGCTCAACATCATCGCCGAGCGGATCGAGCAGCCGGACGCCGCGCGCGGCTTCATCCTCGATGGATTTCCGCGCACGGTGAACCAGGCCAAGGCGCTCGATCACTTGCTGAAAGCCAAGAACATGAAGCTCGACGGCGTGATCGAACTCAAGGTCGACGAATCGGCGCTGCTCGGCCGGATCGAGAAACGGGTGAAGGAGATGATCGCCAAGGGCTGCGCCGTGCGCGCCGACGATAATCCGGATGCCTTCAAGACTCGTCTCGACGCCTATCGGGCGATGACGGCGCCAGTTTCCGCCTATTATGCGCAAGAGGGCCGGCTGAAGACCGTCGACGGAATGGCCCCGATCGACGTGGTCGCGGCGGCGATCGACAGGGCGACCGAAAGCTCTGCCAGAGGTTGAACGCCCTGGGTCTCGCCAGCCGAAATGACCGGTCGGCCGCCGGGCGCGAACCATCTTCTCCCGGTAATGCCCAGGATTGGCCACAATTGGCTGTTGACGGAAGCGCGGCGGATCACTACGTAAAACAATTCAAGCCGAAATGATCGGATCCGGACTTTTGTGGGGTCACCCATGAAAGGGCCGGATTTCCATTATCAGGCGCCCGCAAGGGCCGGCCTCCACCGGACGCGGGCTTTTCCGCCGCCTCGAAGCGGCTGACATGGAGAGAATTCGTGGCCCGTATTGCCGGCGTCAATATACCGACCAACAAGCGCGTCGTGATCGCCCTTCAATATATTCACGGGATCGGTCCGAAGAAGGCGCAGGAGATCGTCGAAAAAGTTCATATCCCACCTGAACGGCGGGTCTTCGAATTGACCGATTCGGAAGTTCTCCAGATCCGCGAAACGATCGACCGCGACTATCAGGTCGAGGGCGATCTGCGCCGCGAAGTGGCGATGAACATCAAGCGGCTGATGGACCTCGGCTGCTATCGCGGCTTACGTCATCGCCGCCAGCTTCCGGTGCGGGGCCAGCGCACCCATACCAATGCGCGCACCCGTAAGGGCAAGGCCAAGCCGATCGCCGGCAAGAAGAAGTAAGAGGGCGCGAGCCCTCGCAAGAGAAGCCCGAGCGCCTGGAATTACAGGCGCGTTGGAAGGACAGATCCATGGTGAAAGAAGCGACCCGCGTGCGCCGGCGTGAGCGCAAGAACATCGTGTCCGGCGTGGCACATGTGAATTCCACGTTCAACAATACGATGATCACTATCAGCGATGCGCAGGGCAATACGATCTCCTGGTCGTCGGCGGGAACGATGGGGTTCAAGGGCTCGCGCAAATCGACGCCTTATGCCGCCCAGATGGCGGCCGAGGACGCGGCGCGCAAAGCCGCCGAACACGGCATGCGCACACTCGAAGTCGAAGTTTCGGGGCCGGGGTCCGGCCGGGAATCGGCGCTGCGCGCCTTGCAGGCGGCGGGATTCACGGTGACCTCGATCCGCGACGTGACGCCGATCCCGCACAATGGCTGCCGGCCGCGCAAGCGCCGGCGCGTCTGACATGAATATCAACAGGCTCTTTGACGTTTTTGCGATACGTCGAAGAGTTCTCGTGCTCGAATGAAGGATGCTCTCGTGATTCAGAAAAACTGGCAGGAGCTCATCAAGCCAAACAAGCTCGAAGTCACCGCTGGTGACGATCAGAAGCGGCTTGCTACCGTCGTCGCCGAGCCGCTGGAGCGCGGTTTCGGCGTAACGCTCGGCAATTCGTTGCGCCGGGTTCTTTTGTCCTCGCTTCAAGGCGCGGCGATCACCTCGGTGCATATCGACGGCGTGCTGCACGAATTCTCCTCGATCCCAGGCGTGCGTGAGGACGTCACCGACATCGTGCTCAACATCAAGGACATCGCCATCAAGATGCAGGCCGATGGTCCGAAGCGCATGGTGTTGAAGAAACAAGGGCCGGGGAAAGTCACTGCCGCCGATATCTCGACCGTCGGCGACGTGCAGATCCTCAATCCCAACCTCGTCATCTGCACGCTCGACGAGGGCGCCGAGATCCGCATGGAATTCACCGTCAACACCGGCAAGGGCTATGTCACGGCCGAGCGCAACCGCAGCGAAGACGCGCCGATCGGCCTGATCCCGATCGACAGCCTCTATTCGCCGGTCAGGAAAGTTAGCTACCGGGTCGAGAATACGCGCGAAGGCCAGATCCTCGACTATGACAAGCTCACCATGCAGCTCGAGACCAACGGCGCGATCACGCCCGAGGATGCGGTCGCCTATGCCGCCCGCATCCTGCAGGACCAGCTCAACGTCTTTGTCAACTTCGAAGAGCCGCGCCGCGAGGAGGTCGCGCCCTCGATCCCGGAGCTCGCCTTCAATCCCGCCTTGCTCAAGAAGGTCGACGAACTCGAGCTGTCTGTGCGCTCGGCCAATTGCCTGAAGAACGACAACATCATCTACATCGGCGACCTGATCCAGAAGACCGAGGCCGAGATGCTGCGGACCCCGAACTTCGGCCGCAAGTCGCTGAACGAGATCAAGGAAGTGCTCGCCCAGATGGGTCTCCATCTCGGCATGGAAGTCACCGGCTGGCCGCCGGAGAACATCGACGAACTCGCCAAGCGTTTCGAAGAGCATTATTGACGCGGCTCTTTCTCCCGCAAGCGGGAGAAAGAAACAAGAGACGGCCGTTCCTTGGCACGGCGGCCGATAAGGAGAGGGCCATGTATCACGGTCGCGCCAAGCGCCGCTTCAACCGCACGCATGAACATCGCAAGGCGATGTTCGCCAATCTCTCGCAGGCGCTCATCAAGCACGAGCAGATCATAACGACCCTGCCGAAGGCCAAGGACCTGCGTCCCGTCGTCGAAAAATTGGTGACGCTCGGCAAGCGCGGCGATCTCCATGCGCGCCGCCAGGCGATCGCGCAAATGAAGGACGCCGACCTCGTCAAAAAGCTTTTCGATGTGCTGGGTCCGCGCTACAGGACCCGCAACGGCGGCTATACGCGCGTGCTGAAGGCCGGATTTCGCCAGGGCGACAATGCCGCCTTGGCGGTGATCGAATTTGTCGACCGCGACGAAGAGGCCAAGGGCAAGGATTCCGGCCCGACCACGCCCGCAGCCGAGACCGAGTGAGCGCCGGGGCCGACGGCGCGGTCATCGGCGCGCCAAGGCTGATCTTGCGGCTCGAAGGAGCGGCTTTGGCGCTCGGCGCCGCCTTTTTCTATTGGCTGCTTGGCGGTTCGTGGATCCTCTTCGCGGTTCTGTTCCTCGCCCCGGATCTCAGCTTTCTCGCCTATCTCCTTTCGCCGCGCGCCGGCGCCATTGCCTATGATTCGGCCCACGCAACTCTGGGGCCGCTTGCCTTGCTGGCGCTTGGCGCCTGGCTCGGCTCAGCAATTGCTGAGCATATCGCCCTGATTTGGCTGGCCCATGTCGGCTTCGACCGGGCTTTGGGCTATGGGCTCAAATATGCGAGCGCTTTCGGCGACACGCATTTGGGCCGCATCGGCCGATGATTGCTGGGGCTTGACGCCACCGCAATTTCGCCACACCCAGAATGGATCGACGGCGGCGGATGAATCATTACCGGTTGGCAGAGCGCGACGGAGAGGCTCGAGTGACCCGCTCTAAACCCAATTCGACCGTCCGGCATTTGGCGCTCGCAGCGCTGATCGCGCTCGCCTGCTTGCCCGCCCTCGCGCAGGCGGCGGACAAGACCGTTTCCCAGTCACGCCCCGAGGTCACGCTCTCCTTCGCTCCGGTGGTCAAGAAGGCGGCGCCGGCCGTCGTCAATGTTTATGCCTCGCGCACCGATGTCAGACCCCGCAATCCGCTGTTCGACGATCCGATCTTCCGGCATTTCTTCGGCGATAGCCCAGAGGCGCGGCCGGGCGGCCCGACGGCGGAATCGCTCGGCTCCGGCGTGCTCGTCGATCCAAGCGGGCTCGTCGTCACCAATTATCATGTCGTCGAAGGCATGACCGACGTGAAGGTGGCGCTCGCCGATCGGCGCGAATTCGAAGCGGACATCGTGCTGCGCGATCAGCGCACCGATCTTGCGGTTCTGCGGTTGAAGGACAGCGGGCCCTTCCCCTTCATGGAATTCGATGATTCGGATGCGCTCGAAGTCGGCGATCTAGTGTTTGCGATCGGCGACCCCTTCGGGGTCGGCGAGACCGTCACGCAGGGAATCGTCTCGGCGCTCGCCCGCACCGAGGAGGGGATTTCAAACTTCGGTTTTTTCATTCAAACGGATGCGGCGATCAATCCCGGCAATTCCGGCGGCGCCCTCGTTGATATGAACGGAAAGCTCGTCGGCATAAATTCAGCCATCGTGACGCAGACCGGCAGTTCGGTTGGCATCGGCCTCGCGATCCCCGCCAATATGGTGAAGATCATCGTCGCCACCGCCAAGAGCGGCGGCACAGAGGTGAAGCGTCCATGGCTCGGCGCGGGCCTGCAGAGCGTCACCAAGGAGATCGCCGAGACGCTCGGCCTTGATCGGCCGGCCGGCGTGCTCGTCACGGACGTCACGGCCAAGAGTCCGGCCGAGGAGGCGGGTCTCCAACACGGCGACCTCATCACTGGCATCGACCAGAAGCCGGTCGTCGATGTCGAAGCCTTCAGCTATCGGTTCGCCACGAAGCCGCTCGGCTCGACCGCTTCGCTCGCGGTGATCCGTGCCGGCAAGCCCTTGACCTTGACGGTCAAGCTCGTGACAGCGCCCGAGCTGCCGCGCGATCCGATCAAGATTACCGGAGACTCGCCCTTCGCCGGAGCGACCGTCATCAATCTCTCGCCGGCCGTCGCGGATGAATATTCGGTCGAATCAAAGCAAGGCGTGGTCGTCAGCGACGTGGACGAGGATTCACGGGCGGCCGCGATCAGCCTGCAAAAGGGCGACGTGGTTCTCGCCGTCAACGACACCAAGATCTTGACGACGCGCGATCTCGAAAAAGCGACGACCGGTCAGCGCTATTATTGGAAGATCAGCATCAGCCGCGGCAATCAGATCATCACCACCGTCGTCGGTGGCTGAGGGGGGCTGATCGCATCCGCTGCGAACATTCAAGCAGCCTGCATACGCTTGTCGGACGGCTTGCAACGCGCGAGCCGGCGTTGCAGCGAGGCCCAGAGCTGGCGCATTTCATCGGCGGCCTTGCCCTCGATTTCGGTCACCCCCGTGCCTTCGCGCGCCGCTTCCTGATAGTCGACGCGGGAGCCGATGAAGGGGCGCAAAAGTCCGCCCATCGCTTCGAGCGCGGCGGCGCCGTTATTGACCCGCTGGCTCTCCTGCATGGCGGGGCATTGATTGAGGATGAACGCATAGTCCTTGCCCACGGTCTTCAGCTTGCCGCGCGTCGCTTCGCTCGACCATATGTCGAAAATGGTCGGCCGAGCCGGAATGAGGCAGAGATTGGCGTACTGCATCGCCTCATCGGCGGCAGGCGAGTCGGTCGCCGGCGTATCGACGATGACGAGAGTCACATGTCCCGCGGCGAGCGCGGCAAGCGCGGCTCCGAGCTTTGCCGACGAAACGGATTCGACCGGCAGGTCTTTGTCATGCCGCCGGTAGCCCCATTTGGTCAGCGATTTCTGCGGATCCATGTCAATGAGGAAGACGCGCTCGCCGGTCTCTTGCGCGGCGACCGCGAGGCAGGCGGCAAGTGTGCTTTTGCCGGATCCGCCCTTCTGGTTGACGAGTGCGACGACATGCATGCCAAAACTCCCGTTGGGCCATGGATTCAATTCTCACCGAAACGTTAACCGATTGATAAATGCCGTGCATTTGCCAATAAGGGGTGGGCACGAGGTTATTCACCGGGATCGCCGGCTTTCCCCTTCATTTCCAGGGGTTCCGAGCCCAGATTGAAGCAATGTCGGATCTTTTCGCAGCCGCTCGCCTCGAAGACCAAGCGCCGCATCCGCTCGCCGATCGGCTGCGGCCGCAGCGCCTCGACGAGGTCACGGGTCAGGATCATCTTCTCGGCCCCGAGGGGGCGCTGACGCGGCTGGCGCGCTCCGGCTCATTCGGCAGCCTCATCTTCTGGGGACCGCCGGGCACCGGCAAGACCACGGTCGCGCGGCTCATAGCGCGCGAGACGAAGCTCGCCTTCATTCAGATCTCCGCGATCTTCTCGGGCATTGCCGAGCTCAAGAAAGTCTTCGAGGACGCCCGCAAGCGCCGGGCGACGGGGCAGGGCACCCTGCTCTTCGTTGACGAGATCCATCGCTTCAACCGTACTCAGCAGGACTCTTTTCTCCCCGTGATGGAGGACGGCACCATCACCCTCATCGGCGCGACGACGGAAAATCCGAGTTTTGAGCTCAATGCCGCGCTGCTGTCGCGGGCGCGCGTGCTGGTCTTCCGTGCTCTCGATGAAGCAGCGCTCGAAAAGCTGCTGAAACGGGCAGAGGCACTCGAGGGCAAGGTCTTGCCACTGACGAGCGAAGCGCGTGCGGCCTTGTTGCGCATGGCGGATGGGGATGGGCGCGCCGCGCTGACCCTTGCCGAAGAGGTCTGGCGCGCCGCCACGCCCGGCCAATCATTCGATACGGCGGCGCTGACCGAGATCGTACAAAGGCGAGCCCCCATCTACGACAAGGCGCAGGAAGGCCATTACAATCTCATCAGCGCACTGCATAAATGCGTGCGCGGCTCAGATCCGGACGCGGCGCTCTATTATCTCGCCCGCATGCTCGACGCCGGCGAAGCGCCGCTCTTCATCGCGCGGCGCATCGTGCGCATGGCGATCGAAGACATCGGGCTTGCCGATCCACAGGCGCTCGTCATCGCCAATGCGGCGAAAGATGCTTATGATTTTCTTGGTTCGCCGGAGGGCGAGCTGGCGCTCGCCAACGCGCTGATCTATGTCGCGACCGCGCCCAAATCGAATGCCGCCTATACCGCTTACAATTCGGCCATGCGGCTCGCCAAGGAGCACGGCTCGCTGATGCCGCCGAAGATCATCCTCAATGCGCCGACCAAACTCATGAAGAGCGAAGACTATGGCGCGGGCTATGAATATGACCACAACGCGCCCGAGGCTTTTTCCGGACAGGATTATTGGCCGGAGGCGCTCGGCCGGCACAGGCTCTATGAGCCGGTCGATCGCGGCTTCGAGCGCGAGATCAAGAAGCGGCTGGAGTATTGGGAGAAGCTCAGGAAGGAGCGACGGGGGACGTGAGAGAGCCTTTGCTGCTCTGCGCCGCATGACGGTCGAAACCCTGACCGTCACCGAGGACGAGGCAGGCCTGCGGCTCGACCGCTGGTTCAAGCGGCGGCTGCCGACGCTCTCGCTCTCGCATCTGAACAAGATCGTGCGCACTGGCCAGGTCCGCGTCGATGGTGCGCGTGCGACCATTTCGACGCGGCTTGCGGCCGGGCAGAAGATCCGTGTGCCGCCGGTGAAAATCGCGCCGCCGGTGGCGAAGCCTGCCGGCTCCGAAGAAGATCGCCGCGCCATCCGCGCGATGATTCTTTACGACGACCAAGATCTCATGGTCCTCAACAAGCCCTATGGTCTTGCTGTCCAGGGCGGCTCAGGCACCACCCACCACATCGACGGCATGCTCGCTTCGCTCGCCAACGAGCGGGGCGAAAGGCCGGTTCTCGTGCATCGGCTCGATCGCGACACGGCAGGCGTTCTGCTCGTCGCCAAATCGCGCCGGATCGCCGCCGAACTCGGCGAGATTTTCCGCTCGCGAAGAGCGCAGAAGATCTATTGGGCGCTCGTCGAAGGCGTGCCGAAACCGGCGCAAGGCCGGATCTCGCTGTTCCTCGCCAAGGGCGAGGGCATGGAGGGGCCACGCACACCGCAACGGCCAGCGGCGCGGGGTGCGTTGGAGAAGATGCAGATCGTCAAGCACGGCGACGAGAACGCGCAGCATTCCGTCACCTATTATGCCGTGGTCGACAAGATCCCGGGCCGGCTTGCCTGGCTCTCGATGAAGCCGATCACCGGGCGGACGCATCAATTGCGCGCGCATGCCGAGGCGATCGGCCATCCGATCATCGGCGATCCCAAATATTGCGGCAGCGCCAAGGATCGACAGGACCCCGCGCGCCGTATCCCCGAGGGGGTGGAGCGCAAGCTGCATCTTCTGGCGCGGCGGATCGTCCTGCCGCACCCGCGCGGCGGCACGCTCGACGTCACCGCGCCGCTGCCGCCGCATATGAAAAAAAGCTTCGACATGTTCGGCTTCGATGTGAAGCGCGACGATCCGATCGAGGAAGCGCCGGAATAATCCCTCTCCCCGTTTCGCTTCGCTCACGGAGAGGGAGTAACGCCGTCACCCGCTGTTGCGCAACCCCGCGGAAATGCCGTTGATGGTGATCTGCACGGCGCGCAGGATCGACTCGTCCTCATTGTCGGCGGCGCGGTGCAATTTCAGGAGCTCGACCTGCACATGGTTGAGCGGATCGAGATAGGGCACGCGCATCCGCAGCGACCGGTCGAGGCTGGGATTATCCTGCAGCAATTCGGTCTGCTTGGTAATGGCGAGGAGCGCCGCGATCGAATCCGTCCATTCGACCCGAATGGCCTCAAAAATCTTGTCCCGCACTGCCTTGTCCGGCACAAGCTCGGCATAGCGCGAGGCGATCCCGATGTTGCTCTTCGCCAGCACCATTTCCATGTTGGAGAGAAGCATGCGGAAGAAGCCCCATTCGCGATACATGTCTTGCAGGAAGGCGAGGCCGGCGCCTTGATGTTCTGCCATCCAGGCCTTGAAGGCCGAGCCGAATCCGAACCAGCCCGGCAGCATGAGCCGGCATTGCGCCCAGGAGAAAACCCAAGGTATGGCGCGCAGGTGCTGAATCTTCCGCGTCTTGGTACGCGAAGCCGGCCGGCTGCCGATGTTGAGCGTCGCGATCTCGGTGATCACTGTCGAGCCCCAGAAATAATTCTCGAACTCGGGCGTGTCGTAGACGAGCGCCCGATAGGCCTTGAAGGCGAAGCCCGAGAGTTCCTCCATTGCCGAGAGATATTCTGGCCGCGGCGCATGCTGCTCGGGCATCAGCAGCGAGATTTCGAGGGTCGCCGCGACGAAAGTCTCGAGGTTGCGGCGTCCGACCTCGGGGTTGGCATATTTGCTCGAGATGATTTCACCCTGTTCGGTGACGCGAATCTGGCCGCCGACCGCGCCGCTCGGTTGCGCTAGGATGGCCTCATAGGCCGGGCCGCCGCCGCGTCCGACCGAGCCACCGCGCCCGTGAAAGAGGCGCAATTTGACGCCGTGACGGCGGAACGTCTCGATGAGATCGATCTCGGCCTTGTAAAGCTCCCACCCTGAGGTGATGAAGCCGCCGTCCTTGTTGCTGTCCGAATAGCCGAGCATGATCTCCTGCACATTGCCGCGGCTCGCGACGAGGCGGCGATAGGCCGGCAGGGAAAAGGCCTTCTCCATCACCGCCGCGCATTGGCGCAGATCGGCAATCGTCTCGAAAAGCGGCACGATGTCGATCTCGCTCTTCCCGTCGGCCGTAATGAGCCCGACTTCCTTCAGGAGCTCGGCGAGTTCGAGGAGATCGGACACGGACTGCGATTGGGAGATGATGCTCGTGCGAATGACCTCGGCGCCGAGGGTGGCGCGCGCCTCGACGGCGGCACGAAACACCGCGAGCTCCTTGCGCGTCTCGTCCGAGTAGGAGAAGAAGGGCGAGGCGAGCGTGCGCACCGTGCTCAGCTCTTTCACGAGAAGATCGACGCGCTCCTCCTCGCTGCGCGAGGCGTAATTGGTCCCCGGCGCCGCCGCCTCGAAAAGCTCGGCGATGGTGCGCTCATGCACGTCGGAATTCTGCCGCAGATCCACCGACGCGAGATGAAAGCCGAAGCAATCGGCGGCGCGCCGCAGGCCGTGCAGCCTTCCGCGCGTCAGAAGATACGAACCATGCGCCTTCAGAGACTGATCGACGATGTAGAGATCCCGCTTGAACTCGGCGACGTTGCGATAAGCATGCATTGGCACATGCCGCGATTTGATCGGATGTTGCTCGTCGATTGCGCGCAACGTGGCGGCAATCCGGCCGCGTATCGCGGCGATTGCGCGACGATAGGGCTCCGCCATGCGGTGCGGGGAGGCATCCGGAGAGCTCGCCGCGAGTTCGCGTAGTTCGTCGGACACCTCGACGACCTCCGCGCTCATCGAAAACTCAGCACTGAGATAGGTCAGTTCATCGAGATAATGCGACAGAATACGCGTTCCCTGCATGCGCATGGTTTCGTGCAGGACGTCGGCATCGACATAAGGATTGCCGTCGCGATCTCCGCCGATCCAACTGCCGAGCCGCAGGAACGAGGCGACATGGGCCTCGGCGATCGAAGGCGCATAGGCGCGCAATTGGCGCTCGATCTGCCGATAAAGCTGCGGCACCTCTTCGAGGAACGTGTAGTCGTAATAGGCGAGCCCGTTCAGAACTTCGTCGCGGACTGTGAGCTTCGTGCGCCGCAAGAGGCTCGTCTGCCAAAGGATGAGCACGGCGCGGCGTATCTTATCTTCGATCTCAGCCTCTTCCTGTGACGTCCATTGCTGGCGATCGCGGCGCTCGATCAAATGGGCGATCGCCATCTCGCGCATCATCGTGCTCTTGCGCCGCACCTCGGTCGGATGCGCGGTCAAGACCGGAACCATGAAGGCGTGGTCGAAGAATTCGCAGAGCTTCTCGGGGCTGATGCCGGCGTCGCGGGCACGCGACAGCGCGTAGGTGAGCGTTCCCGGCGGCTCCGGCACTCCGGCGATCGCGTCGGCGCGCAGACGCCTGATCTGGTGCTGGTCCTCGGCGATGTTGCTCAGATGCGAAAAATAGCTGTAGGCGCGCACGATCTGCACCGATTGCGTCGGTGTCAGCAATTCGAGAATGGCCTCGAGCCTATGGCGGGCGGTCTCATCGCCGTCGCGATGAAATCGAACCGAGGTCTGGCGAATCAATTCGACGAGGTCGAAGACCTCTTGGCCTTCCTGCTCGCGGATCGTATCGCCAAGAATGCGGCCAAGCAGGCGTATATCGTCCTTCAGCAGCCGGTCCGCCTCGGCGGCAAATTGCGTCCTGTCTGCTTCCTTGTTCATCGCTTGGCTCCCCGGCGGCTCTGGGCCGGCTCCTTGCTGATCCTATAACCTTTGCCGGATCGGCACGCTCGATCATTTTTGCGCCTGGCGCAGTCCTAGCTGCGACGTTTCCGCCAGGGCCCGATCCGCGCTATTGAGAGCAATGCCGAACGACCCTGCAAAAACCCCTGGCCCCGGAGCACGGCGCGATCCGCTCGCCATTGAGCGCGGCAAGCGTTTTTACACCAAGGCCGGCGTCGGCGAACATGGCTGCGGATTCGCCCTGCTGCTCGATGGGCGTGTGGCGAAGACGCCCGCCAAAGCGGCTCTTGTCTTGCCCACATTGGCTGCCGCCGAGGCGGTTGCCATGGAATGGGAAGCACAGAGGGAGGAGATCAATCTCACCTCCATGCCGCTCACCCGCATCGCCAACACGGCGATCGATGGGGTCGCCTTCGCGATGGAAGCAGTTGCTGCCGAAATCGTCAAATATGCCGAGACGGATCTCGTCTGTTACCGGGCAAGCGGTCCGGAGAGCCTGGTTCGCGCCGAGGCCGAGGCCTGGGATCCGATCCTTGCTTTTGCCGCGAACAGGCTCGGTGCGCGCTTCATTTGCGCCGAGGGAATCGGTTTCGTTGAGCAGCCGGCCGCCGCAATAGCGGCCGTGCGGACGAAAGTGAAGGACGCGCGGCATGGGCCCGCTGCCCCCTTCGCGCTGGCCAGCCTCTCGGTCATGACCACGCTCACCGGCTCGGCTCTGATCGCGCTCGCCTTGAGCGAGGGCGCCATCGGCCTCGATGAAGCTTGGCGGGCAGCGTATGTCGAGGAGGATTTCGAGATGCGGCTTTGGGGTGCGGACGAGGAGGCGATGGAGCGCAGGGCGCGGCGCTTCGCCGAAATGGCTGCCGCAGAGCAGCTTTGGCGCCTCATCGCGGCCTGAGCCGGAGCCGAGCGGCCGGCTCGGCCGGGCGCTTCGCGATCGGGCTTGGCCTTCGCACGGGATCATCATCTTTCACCCAGCAATTCCCGCGCCTTGAGGGGCACGGCTTCACTGGCTCTCGAAAGTGCCTGAACCCATGAAAATGCCCGGAGTTATGCCGCGATCCTTGTGTTCGTGTCTCTAGAAGCTTAGGTTTTGGGCAACATTGGAAAGTGGAGACCCGCTATGGGCGGAACATTCTCAATCTGGCACTTGCTGATCCTTGGAGCCGTTGTGCTCATCGTCTTCGGGGGCAAGGGCAAGATCTCAGACATCATGGGCGACGTCGCCAAGGGCATCAAATCCTTCAAGAAGGGCTTGGCGGACGATGACAAGCCGGCCGTTCCCAGCGAGACGCCCCAGGCGATTGATCATCGGCCGAGCGTAGAAGCCAGCAAGGTTTCAGACACGCGGAAGACCGGCTGAGCCCGCTGCGGAGCTTCGAGCGCCGGAACCGGCCAAATCGTTAGCGCATGTTCGAATTCGACGCCGCCAAACTCATCATCATCGGCATCGTGGCGCTGATCGTGATCGGCCCGAAGGAATTGCCGCGCGTCATGCGCCAGGTCGGCCACGCCGTCGCCAAGCTGCGCCGGCTTGGGGCCGAGTTTCAAGCCCAATTCATGGAAGCGATGCGCGAGGCCGATGCGGAGGAGATGAAGGCCGATGTCTGCAAACTGGCGGAAAGCGCCAAGGTTGACCTTGGGGTCAATCCGCTGGCGCTCGCAACGGCCGAACTGACCACGGCGTTGCAGCGACCCATCGGCACCAGCGTGGCGCTGGACGCGGCGCAGACCACCATCGCCTCCCCGATCGAGGACAAAACCTTGGCGAGCGCGCCGGTGGCGGACACGGAAGCAACTACGCCGGCGGTCCCTGCGACCCCGCCTACGTGATGCCGCAGGTATTGCCATGACGGATGCCGATATCGAGGCGACGCGGGCGCCCTTGATGGATCATTTGATCGAGCTGCGGGCCAGGCTCATCAAGGCTCTCGCTGCCTTCATCGTGATGTTCTTGATCTGCTTTTTCTTCGCCAAGAACATCTACAATATCCTTCTCCTGCCCTATGAGCATGTCGCAGGACCCAATGCGCGGCTCATCTACACTGCGCCGCAGGAATATTTCTTCACGCAGATCACGGTGGCGATCTTCGCCGCGGCCTTTCTGTCCTGCCCGATCATTTTCGCGCAGCTCTATGCCTTCGTCGCGCCCGGCCTCTACCGGAAGGAACGGCAGGCTTTCGCGCCTTATCTCCTTGCGACGCCGATCTTCTTCGCGCTCGGCGCGCTGCTCGTCTATTTCGTGGTGATGCCCAATCTGCTCGCCTTCTTCATCGGCATGCAGCAGGCGAAGCAGCCGGGCAGGGCCGAGATCGAGCTTCTGCCGCGCGTCAGCGAATATCTGTCGCTGATCATGACTTTGATCTTCGCCTTCGGTATCGTCTTCCAACTGCCGGTGGTGCTCACCCTGCTCGGGCGCGTCGGCATCATCGATTCGGGCTTTCTGCGGCGGCAGAGGCGCTATGCGGTGGTTCTCGTCTTCATTGTTGCCGCGGTGCTGACGCCGCCCGACATTTTTTCGATGCTGGCGCTTGCCGTTCCGGGCGTGCTCCTCTACGAGCTGTCGATCATGTCGGTCGCCTTCGTCGAGAAGCAGCGCGCGGAAGCCGCGGCGAAGGCGGCGGCCAGCACTTAGGCTCTCTGCAGCACTCTCCATGTACGACATCAAATGGATCCGCGAGAACGCTGAAGCCTTTGATGAAGGCTTGCGGCGGCGCGGGCTGAAACCGCTCGCCGCCACGCTTCTCGCGCTCGACGATCAGCGCCGTGCCGCGATCGCCAAATTGCAGGCGGCGCAGGAGCGCCGCAACGCCGCCTCGAAAGAGATCGGCGCCGCGATGGCCAAGAAGGATTTAGCGCGCGCCGAAGTTTTGAAGGCGGAAGTGGCGGAACTGAAGGCTTCGCTGCTGACTCTCGAAGCCGAGGAGCGCGCCGAGATCGAGGCGCTCGAGGTGGCGCTCGCCGAAATCCCCAACATGCCCTTGCCCGAAGTGCCCGATGGCAAGGACGAGAACGACAATGTCGAGCTTCGCGCGGTCGGCGCCAAGCCGAGCTTCTCGTTCAAGCCGAACGAGCATTTCGAGATCGGCGAGGTGCTCGGCCTCATGGATTTCGAGACGGCGGCGAAAATTTCGGGCGCGCGTTTCGTCGTGCTGAAAGGCGCGCTGGCGCGGCTCGAACGCGCGCTCGCCCAATTCATGCTCGACCTGCACACGAGCGAGCATGGCTATAGCGAAGTGAACCCGCCACTTCTCGTGCGCGACGAGGCGATGTTCGGCACCGCACAACTGCCGAAATTTTTTTCTGACCAGTTTTTTGCTTCGACACTTTCACTACCGGCTGATGAAATCCTGAGGCTGTCTCAGCTCATGAAAGGTGTGACTTCGATTGACGACGCGACATCACGGCTTGCCTTGGTTAGAGGGGAAATACTCAAACAAATCAAGACTGCGTTGGCATCTGCTGACTTGGCGCATTCCGACTTGCAAGCTTTCGATACGTTTATTGATACTTTGGCAGATGACCTCGATAGAGACGAGGTACGACTGTCAAGGCTTGAGCGGATGAAAGTTATCTCTAGCGCCATCTTGCTCTCCAAGCTCTGGCTCATTCCCACAGCCGAAGTGCCGCTGACCAATCTCGTGCGCGAAAAAATCCTCGATGAAAAGCAACTCCCGCTGCGTTTCACGGCCGCGACGCCGTGCTTTCGCGCGGAGGCGGGCGCCGCGGGCAAAGACACGCGCGGCATGATCCGCCAGCATCAATTCACTAAAGTGGAACTCGTCGCGATCACGACGCCGGAAGCCTCGCCCGCCGAGCATGAGCGCATGCTCGCCAATGCGGAAGAAGTTCTGAAGCGGCTCGAGCTTCCCTATCGGGTTGTCACGCTCTGTACGGGCGACATGGGCTTTGCGTCGCAAAAAACCTATGACATAGAGGTTTTCCTGCCGGGCCAGGACCGCTACCGCGAAATCTCGTCCGTTTCCATCTGCGGTGATTTCCAGGCGCGCCGCATGAACGCGCGCTATCGGGACGGCGCCAAGAGCACACGCTTCGTCCACACATTGAACGGCTCTGGCGTGGCGGTCGGGCGCGCCCTCGTCGCGATTTTGGAAAATTACCAGAATGAAGACGGCTCCGTGACTGTCCCGGCTGTTTTGCTGCCATATATGGGCGGTATCACCAAGATCAGGAAGACGAGCTAGTCTGCTCGTCGAATGGTAACCATAATGCGCATTCTCGTCACCAACGACGATGGCATTCACGCGCCGGGGCTCGCTGTCCTCGAGCGCATCGCCAGCACGCTCGCCGACGACGTCGTCGTGGTCGCTCCCGAATATGATCAGTCGGGCGTCGCCCATTCTCTGTCGCTCAACGATCCTTTGCGGCTGCGCAAGATCTCCGAACGGCGCTTCGCGGTGAAGGGCACGCCGACCGATTGCGTCATCATGGCGGTGCGCTCGATCCTTCAAGGCCGCAAGCCGGATCTTGTTCTCTCCGGCGTCAACCGCGGCCAGAACGTCGCCGAGGACGTGACCTATTCGGGCACGATCGCCGGCGCGATGGAAGGAACGATGCTCGGCATTCCCTCGATCGCGCTCTCGCAGTGCTATGGCCCGTCGGGCGATCACGAACGCCTCGATTGGGATTGCGCCGAGGTTCATGCGCCGAAGCTGATCAAAATTTTGCTGGCCGAGGGGATCGAGCGCAATGTCCTCGTGAACGTGAACTTTCCGGGCTGTTCCGCGCGGGAGGTCGCCGGCATCTCGGTCACTGTCCAAGGCCGACGCGATCTTCAGATGGTGCGCATCGAGCCGCGGACGGACGGTCGCGGCAATCCCTATTACTGGATTGCCTTCGACCGCGACGTCGCCGAGCCGCCGCCCGGCACGGATCTCGACGCGCTCTTCAACAAGCGGATTTCGGTGACCCCGCTGAAGCTCGACCTGACCGATGAAGTCTCAGCCGCGCGTTACGCGCAGATCTTCAAGGCGCGCTCTGTCGAATAATGCGGCCGCGTCGCTTTGATCGGCGCGCGAATCATGAAATCATTATCGCTCTCTTCTGCCGCAGCCTTGAGGCGATCCGTTGATGTGCCCGACGAAACTACAAAGAGGCCATCCCTCAGGGCCAACGATCGAGCTCGCGGGAATCGCGGTGAGTGCGGCGACGGTAAAAGTTCTCCAGGAAATCGACCCGGCGCAAGCACGCGCCGAGGAAAAGGCCGCCTTTCTGCTGCGTTTGCGGGCGAGCGGGATCCGCGATCTCGATCTGCTGCGCGCGCTCGAGAAGGTCCCGCGTGAGATTTTCGTGCCGCATCGCCTGGTCGATCTCGCGCGCCGCGATCTCGCCCTGCCGATCGGCTGTGGCCAGACTTTGTCCGAACCCTCGCTCATCGCCCGAATGATCGAGGCGCTCGCGCTTGCGCGGCATCAGCGCGTGCTGGAAATCGGAACGGGCTCCGGCTATGCGACGGCTGTTCTCTCCGAGATCGCCGATGAGGTGGTTTCGATCGAAAGATTTCAGACGCTCGCCATCGCGGCCCGCTTGCGGCTTCAGCGGCTCGGCAAGACCAATGCCGCGGTGATCTTCGCCGATGGATTGGCGATCTCGACCGAAGCCGGTCCCTTCGACCGTATCTTGGTGCATGGATCTCTCGAGGAAGTCCCGCAGCGGCTCGTCGATCTGCTCGCTGAAGACGGCCGGATCGTGATGGCGCGGCCGGAACGCGGCGTAGCTTGGCGACAGACTCTCATCACTGTTCGCCGCGGCCAGGACTTAGGTCTCGTCGAGACCGAAGTCTGCGCCTGCCGGCTCCAGGCGCTCTTGCCTGGCGTCGCCAAGGTTCTGTGACGTTTAGCTTTCATTAATCTAAACCCGCATGCATTTGCTTGAGGTGGCGTTCATTTTAAACGCTCCCTTAACTCGCTTGCCTCCTTAATAGCGCCCTACGGACCGTCTGTTTGTGGATTGCGTCATGCAGAGTGTTGCCTCGGCTTTCGGCTCCCGCCTTACGTTGCGTCTTCTTTTGGCGGGGTGCCTTGCCGCCTTGCTTGTCGGGTGCGCGGATTCGGAACGCCTGTCCGGGCCTTTTTCAAATCCCTTCCAAGGCGATGCCGACAGGACGCCGACGGCAAGCATTGGCGCGCCGACGGGATCGGTCCAATCGCGCCCACTAGCCCCGCCTGCACAAGGGACGGCGACGGGGCGGGTTGCCACCTATACCGCGGCCGCCTATCCGACCGAGCGCGTCGGCTCGGCGCAAAGCATTGCCGGGTGGACTGCAGAAGGCGGCACGCCGATCGTCATGGCCCAGGGTGAAACCGCCGGGATCATCGCAACACGCTATGGCATTCCGCTCGCGGCCCTGCTCAAGACCAACGGTTTTGCCTCCTCGGCGCAGGTGCGCCCCGGCACTCGCCTCATCATTCCAACCTATAATGCGGCGTTCGCGGCCTCGAGTGGGGCGCGTTTTGCGAGCCGTGACATGGGCCGCCCGCCAGCCGGCGCCAGGTTGAGGTTCGTAAAGTGGCCGCAGCCGAAAAAGCTCGAGAAATCGGCGAAGGCCCATTCGAAAAAGCCTGCGCAGATGAACGCGGAAAGGAGTACCAAGGCCGAAAAGAGCGCCAAGCTCGCAAAGCCGCATTCTGGCAGGCTTGAAGCCAACGCCGCCAAAACGGGCACGATTGTCGCTGAGGCCGAAGCTCAGCCGAAGAAGCCGGTCGAACTCAAGGCCGACGTCCAGTCTCGGGCCCGGAGACGGCAAGATCGCTTCGCCCGAATTCCGTTGGCCGGCGCATGGCCGGATCATTCAAGCCTATAAAGCCGGAGGCAACGAAGGGATCAACATAGCGCTCCCGGAGGGCACGTCCGTGAAGGCGGCCGAGGCAGGAACCGTCGCTTATGCCGGCAATGACCTCAAAGGCTATGGAAATCTCGTTCTCATCCGGCATCCGAACGGCTTCGTGACCGCCTATGCCAACAATGGCGAGATCGATGTGAAACGCGGCGATGTGGTCAAACGCGGCCAGGTGATCGCCAAGTCCGGCCAAAGCGGCAATGTCGCTTCGCCGCAGCTCCATTTCGAATTGCGCAAGGGTTCGACGCCGGTCGATCCGATCCAATATCTCGCCGGGCTCTAGCGCCGTAGCGCGTTCGCATTACGTGAAGAACATGGGCGCCCCACGTTGACGTGGGCGCCCGAAGCCTGTAGGAAGGTTCCGCTGCATCGCAGCATGAAGCGCTCCAGTCGCGTAAGTCGGTCCAAGGATCGGCGATCTGTCGAGCGCTTTCCAATCTCCAAGCCGACAGCCCGATACGCGGGGCAGTCCCCCAACTTTGAGAGTCCGCAGACGGTGCCCTTCGCGCCGGCGCTGCCACTCGCTTCAGAAAGAACGCTAAGTGACTCAATTCTCCGATCTCGGCCTGACCGAGGTCCTGCTGCGTGCCCTCCAGCACGAAGGTTACACCCAACCCACGCCAATCCAGGCGCAAGCCATCAAGCCGCTTCTCAAAGGGCGTGATCTGCTTGGTATTGCCCAAACGGGCACCGGCAAGACCGCGGCTTTCGCTTTGCCGATCCTCCAACGCCTCATCACCGACCAGCGTCGGCCGCCGCCGCGCGGGGTGCGCGCCCTCGTGCTCGCGCCAACCCGTGAGCTTGCTGCGCAGATTGCCGATAGTTTTCGTGCCTATGGGCGCTTCACCCGCGTTTCCGTCGCGACTGTCATCGGCGGCGTCGGCATCGGTCCACAAGTGAAAGCATTGGCGCGCGGCGTCGATGTCCTCGTGGCGACGCCGGGACGTCTGCTCGACCATCTGTCGAGCGGCAATCTGCGTCTCGATACGACCGAGGTCATCGTCCTCGACGAGGCCGATCACATGCTCGATCTTGGCTTCATCATCCCGATCCGGCAGATCCTGGGCCGCATTCCGAAGAATCGCCAGAGCTTGTTCTTCTCGGCCACAATGCCGAAGGAGATCGCCAGGCTCGCCGCTGAAATTCTGCATGATCCGGTCGAAGTCGCGGTGGCGCCCGTGGCGACCACGGTCGAGCGCGTCGTGCAGGAAGTCTTCTTCGTCAACCATTCCGGCAAACACGACCTTCTGGTCGAATTGCTCCGGCGTCCCGATTTTCAACGCACGCTCGTGTTCACCAGGACGAAGCGCGGAGCCGACCGCGTGTCGCAGCATCTCGCGGCTGCCGGCATAAGCGCAACGGCGATCCACGGAAACAAGAGCCAGCCGCAGCGGCAGCGCGCGCTCGACGGCTTTCGGGCGGGGCGCACCGGTGTCCTTGTCGCGACCGATATCGCGGCCCGCGGCATCGATGTCGACGATGTCACCCATGTCGTAAATTACGAACTCCCGGAAGTGCCCGAGGCCTATGTGCATCGGATCGGCCGCACGGCGCGAGCCGGCGCCGAGGGAATGGCGGTCTCGCTCTGCGATGACAGCGAGCGCGGACTGCTGCGCGCCATCGAGAAGCTGACGCGGCAAATCCTCCCCTTCACCGATCGGCGTGTTCCCGGGTCTGGCGTGCCGCGGAACAAGCCGCGACAGGATCAAGCGCGGCCCCACCACAGCGCCGGCGGACGCCAAATGCAGCATCAAGGCAAAGACGGCGCGGCCCGCGGACGGGGATTCGCTGGACTGAAAAATAAGCGGAATACCAATAAGTTGGCGGGTGTTCCTCCAAGCTCGGTTGACGCTCTGGTTTAGAGTTGCATCGGCGGATGAGACAAACTACGACCTTGGTTGAGCACGATCGTTTGAGCTCTCCATTTGGAAAAAGCAGCGGGCCCGAAGCGTCAAATTTCTTCGAAGAAGGAACAGAGATCCCGGCGAATTTCGTGTTCTGCTCGAGAAACGGGTGCTGACGGATCGGTAGGCACGCAGCGGTGCATGCAGAGCGAACTGCAAAGGTTTAGCGCTTATAACCAGGCGGCGTAGACGACATAGGCGGCAATTTCCGCCGCCTGTTGCGTGGCCCCCGCAACATCCCCGGTCTGACCCTGGAAGAGCCGGCGGGCCAACGCGGTCACGCCATAGGCGGCCGCGACACTCAGGATCAAAGCAATGGCGACGTGGCCGAAGCCCGCGCCGGCCAAAAGCGGCAGCAAGGAGAGAATGAAGCCGATCAGCGCCGCAATCGCGAGCACCGGCTCGGACGGCGCGGCGGCGGCAAAGCCGGCGCCCTCGGTACGCGCCGGCGGTAGCAGATAGAGCGTGAGAAGCATGAGCGTGCGGGAAACCGCCGCCGTGGCGATCAGAACCCAGCATGCGAGACAGAGACTATGCGCGGCTATGACTGCGATGCTAAGCACCCGCGCCAGCGAACCCAAGATCAGCGCGAGTGTGCCGAATGTGCCGATCCGGCTGTCCTTCATGATCGCCAGGCGCTGTTCGGGGGTTGCCCCAGCCGTCGCGTCGGCGAAATCGGCTAGGCCGTCCTCATGCAGCGCGCCAGTGAGGAGAACCAGGCAGGAGACCGCAAAAAGCGCCGTCAGCGACGGCGGCAGCCCGAGCTTTGCCGCAACCCAAAGGACGAAGGCCGCGATCGCCCCGATCACGGCGCCGGCGATCGGCAGCATCCGGGCACAGGCGCTGATCGGCATCTCATGCGCGGCTTTTTCGAAGGCAAGGGCGGGGATCGGCAGGCGCGTGCAAAACCGCAGGCAAGCCAAAAGTTCGGCCGCAAGCTCGGTCATAAGGTTCTTCGCATTGCCCAGGCGCGGGTCCATGCGCTTTTCATGCGACATGCCGCGGATTTTGTCGAGAGCCGGAAGGGCCTAATTCATTCGAGCGGGCAAGTTCAAGCCGCCGCCTTTCCCGCCGGCAGATCTGTATAATCCTCGGCCCGCGTCTCGTCCCGTGCTCGGTTCGGCAGTCCGGCCGAGAGGAGCGAGGCGACGAGGATATTGGCAAGCATGGCCGTGACGCCGTTGTAGACGAACAGGCTCGATCCGAAGATTGCATGCAGTGGCACCCAGGCTTGCGGCGTCCACGCGAGCCAGGTGCCGAGCCCCATGCCGGTCGCCCAGCCGGCGAACAAGGCCCAGCCGCTGAACCAGCGGGTGAAAAGGCCGAAGACGACCGTTGGGAAGACCTGCGCCATCCAGATCCCGCCGAGCAATTGCAAGTCGAGTGCGAATTGAGTCGAGGCACGCAGAACGAAGATGAGCGCTCCGACCTGGATGATCAGCGACATGAGCTTGGCGAGCAGAGCTTCACCGCGCGCATTGATGCCCGAATTGACGAAAGGCTTGAAAATATTCCGGGTGAACGTATTCGCGGCGCCGATCGACATGATGGCGGCCGGCACCAGCGCGCCAATGGCAATTGCCGCAAAGCAGAACCCGACAAACCAGTCGGGGAATATGTTCAGGATCAGGTGCGGCACGGCGTCTTGCGGGTTTGTGACATGCACGCCCGCCGCATGCGCCATATAGCCCATGAGCGCGATGAGGCCGAGCATCACTGAATAGGCGGGAAGCGCGATCGCGTTGATGCGGATCGTATTGCCGCTGCGGACCGAAAGAATGCCGGTCATCGAATGCGGATACATCAAGAGTGCAAAGGTCGAGCCTATCGCGAGCGTGATGAAGGGCATGATCTGCCTCGGCGCGAGCAGCAGGCCGGCCGCGACCTTGCCGCCCGATGCAGCGACCTTCTTTGCAAAGTCAGCGCCGGCCGCATCGAAGATCGCGCCATAGCCGCCGAGCTTCATCGGGACGATGATCACCGCGGCAATGACGAAGATGTAGATCATCGTGTCCTTGACGAAGGCGATCATCGCTGGGGCGCGCAAGCCGCTGCGCGAGGTATAAAGCGCGAGAATGAGGAAGGCGATGCTGAGCGGCAAATGGCTCGCCAATCCTTGGCCCTGGAAGCCGAGCGCTTCGATGACCTTTTCCATGCCGACGAGTTGAAGAGCGATATAGGGCATGGTCGCCAGGACGCCCGTGAAGGCGACCGCCAATTCGAGCCACTTGTTGCCGTAGCGACCGAGCACGTAATCGGCCGCCGTGAGATATTTCTTGCGATGCGCGACCGCCCAAAGCCGCGGGAACACCGTGTAGAGAAGCGGATAGATCAGGATCGTATAAGGCACGGCGAAGAAGCCATAGGCGCCGATCGCATAGACGACCGATGGCACGGCGATCACCGTATAGGCTGTGTAAAGATCGCCACCGATCAGAAACCAGGAGATCCATGGCCCGAACCGGCGCCCGCCCAAGGCCCATTCGTGCAAGTCGGCGAGATCGCCGCGCTTCCAATGCGCGGCGACAAAGCCGAGAAGGCTGACGAGAAGAAAAAACCCGCTGAAAACGGCGGTCGCCGGCCAATTCAAATGGGCGATCACCTTTTCTCCCCTTTATAGACGAGAAAGGTGAGGAGGCTCGAAAGCGGGATGAGGAGAAGGAGCAGCCAGTAGAAGAAGGGAAAGCCGAAAAGCCGCGGCTCGATGACGTTATAGAAAGGCACGCAAAGCGAGATCAAGGCGGGGAGCATCAAGATCAGATATTTCATCGTCTCCCCACGTCGCCGATGGTTTCGGACGATGCACCCAATGCGGCAGTTCGCCGAGACCCTTATCCTTGCCGGCCGCGGCGATCAAGCGCAGAGCACTCTCTGCTACTGGGCGGGGATCTCGACGTCGCGGTCCTGGGTCGATTGGACCTTGAAGTCTGCCTGATAGGTCTTGTTGTCGTGCCGCGCGATCGCGACATATTCGCCTTCGGCGAGGACGACGGAGGGAAAAGCGCCGATCAGCTCGCGGATGACGTCGCCGCCTGGCGTCAAAATCGTGAATGCCGAGTTGGCGAGCGCTTCGCCGCCGGGGCTATTGACGAGCTTCAAGGTTATGACTGCGGCGCGGTGGCGCAGCGTCGCGTCGGTCAATTTGCCGGCCTGGACGCGCAAGTCGGCGCTGACCACGGAATTGGTCGCATTGGCGATGCCATTCTGGCCGAGCGAGCCGATGCCAGTGGTATCGAGCAAGGTGGAGACGACGTGATAGGTCCCTTCCGGCAGGCCGATGATGTCGCCCGCCTTGGCGTTGGCGAGGATCAGTTTGGCTTCCGAATTGCCGCGCTCGGGAACATAGATGGAAATCGTCAATTTCGCCGGATTGATCGGCTGGTCGCCGAGCACGGCGACGATCCGCAACCCGCCGGCGTTCAAGACCAGCCGCTCGCTCGTCGGCTGGCCGGCAATGATCACCCTCTTGGTCATGCCGGCAAGCCCCATGGCGGCATGGACGATATAGGTGCCGTCGGGCAGGGAGAGGGTCGGCGCGGCCTCTGAGGACTGGGCGACGAGCTTATGCGAACCGTCGGCCTCCGCCGCTTCGTCGAAGACCCGCCATCTCAGCCCGCCACGCACCGCTTGGGTGTCAGCGGCGCTGAGGAAGGCGGAGAGCAGCAGCGTGCTTCGGCCGACTTCCGGCTCAGCTTCGGGCCGCGGCCCGAGAAGTCCGCCGGGCGGGATGACGGGGGCGATGGCGGGCAGGGCGGCAGGGGCGGCCGATGGTTGCTCTGCGCTTGCGGCGCTCGCGGCGCCAAGCCCGATGCAGATCAGAATCAGCCGCAACAGGGCGGGGCCGGTTCGCGGCGCTTGCCCTTTGCGCGGCTGCGTCATGGATTGAGCGCTCATCTTCTCTTACGTCGGCACCCGGCTTAGGGAGCAAAACCTCGATTGACCGAGAATCTTGCGCGTGATGCAAGCCGAACGTTGACTTCAGGGGTGAAGTGGACCTTTTCGTGGCGGCCGAGCCTCCTCTTTCACGCTGCCGCGCAGCCGCAATTTGCTCCCTGCAGCATCGGTGAAATTTATGAACGACACAATCGAGCTTTTGCGAACGCGACGTTCGGCGGCACCTCTCATGTTGACGGGGCCGGGACCGACGGCGGATGAGCGCGAACTCCTTCTCACGATCGCCGCACGCGTGCCCGATCATGGCAAGCTCGCGCCATTCCGCTTCATCGTCTTCGAGGGCGCAGCGCGCGAAAAGGCTAGCGCGATCATCGCCGAGGTCTTTGCGAAGGCCAATCCGGAAGCGGATCAAGCCAGCATGGAGATTGAGCAGCGCTTTCCAGATCTGATTGCCCGATACGACAAGGTGGGCGGCTTGCATTCGATTTATGAATCTCTCGTCCCGAAAACGCCTTGACGTCGGTCTGCCAATTCTCGCGATATTCATGGGTGAGACTCGGTATCCGGATCACCCGGTATCCGAAATGCAATCCGACAATCCGCCACGATCATTTGCCGCGAATGGCGCGGCTAAGCGAAGACAGCGTTGATGATGGCGAGTTGGTCTTCGTGGAACGCGAGCTTGCCGGCAAAGCCGTCGCGCCGCGCCGCCTCGCATTCGGCCTTGAGGCCGGCGCGGTCGCGAAGTGTAGGGGCACAATCGATCGCCGCAACGCCAGCCGCCTTGGCGGCCATGAGGGTCAGGCTGCGCGCGAGCTCATAGGGTGACGTCAAGGCGCCGTCCGGCGCATGCGTAGATTTCGCGTCGATGGCAGCCGCGAGATCGTCCGGCGCCCAGGAGAGGCCAGCCAGCCTCCGGCTCGCGCCGGGATAGGTCCCCATCTTGAAGATGGCAGCCGGGGTCTCTGCAGCAATCGCGATGATCCGCGTGCCCCCGTCGGGAAGATCATATTCCGCCTCGCGCAACGCGAGCTTGGCGCCGAGATGCTGAACGTCGGCGGCGCCGCGCGACTTCGGCAGAACGATTCCCTCCGGCGCGCCTTTCATCACGATATCGAGATCGGCGTCGATCTCGCCGCTTTCGAATCCGTTAACGCGGATGAAAAGCTGCGGGACTTGTGGCGACTTCTCTCGTGCCGACTGGAGAAAGGAAAGCGCCAGTTCACGCGCGCGCGGCTTCGATGCGGGGGCTTCGAGATCGAGCCAAAGGCAGTCTGCCTGGCTTTCAAGCGCCTGCTCGAGCTTTTTCGCATCGTCGGCCGGAACCAGGAGGTGCGAGCGCATCACGGGCTCTTTCGAAGCAAAGGCGCCTTCATACACCACAAACTCCCTCGCTTTGGCCGAGGGTGGCTGCGCAGCAGCCGCGCGAGAGGTTGCGATCCTGCGGCTCGACATTGCGTGTAACCCTTTATCTGCCTCACCATAGCCCCGCGTGGACGGAGCGCGCCGCATGGCAAGCGCACTCTCGGGCCGCGCGGTCAGCCGAGCCAAAGACGAATCGCTGCCTTAAGGGTACATTTACCATGATCGAAGATCTTGAAGCGAATTGAGCCACGGTTTGGCCCAGGTTTTGCCGCGGGCGCGGATCGCATCATGATTGTTCGTCGATTTCTGCAATGGGCGCGCACTGCCGCGGCAAGCCAGCGGGCCGAAGCGGCGGGCGCGCTGGCACGTGCCTATCTTTATGCCGACCTTGCGGAAGGCGAGCGCGAAGAGGCCAAGCTCGCCTTGACCGGGCTGCTCGACGACACTTCGCCCCTGGTGCGTCGTGCCATGGCCGAGAGTTTTGCCAGCGCCGCCGAGGCGCCGCACAACATCGTGCTTGGGCTCGCCGACGACCAGTCCGATATTTCCTCGATCGTTCTTTGCCGCTCGCCGGTTTTGTCCGATTCCGACCTCATCGACTGCGCCGCGATCGGCGATGTGATTGCTCAGTCGGCGATTGCGCTGCGTCCGCGCCTGTCGGCGGCGGTCGCGGCGGCCTTAGCCGAGGTCGGTGGCTGCGAAGCGCTCATCTCGCTCGCGATCAACTCCGGCGCCGACCTGCCGGAATTCTCGATGCGTCGCATGATCGAGCGTTTCGGTTCCGACGGCGAGATGCGCGAGGCGCTGTTGTCCCGGCCGAATTTGCCGGCTTCGCTGCGCGCCGATCTCGTCGCCGCTACGGCCGACAGCCTCTCGGCCTTCGTCACGGAGCGCGATTGGATGTCGCGGGAAAGGGCAAGCCGGATCAGGCGCGAAGCCTGCGAACAGGCGCATGTGATCATCGCGGCGATGAGCGGGGAGGGCGGGAATGGCGCTTCGACGCTTGTCGCACATCTGCGCGCTTCCGGTCAGTTGACCGCAAGCTTGCTGCTGCGCGCCCTCCTCAGCGGCAATTCGGGCTTGCTCGAAGCGGCGCTCGGCGAATTGTCGGGCCTCCCCTTGGCGCGGGTCAGAGGCTTGACCCGCGATTGGCGCAGCACCGGTTTTGCCGTGCTTTACCGTAAGTCGGGTCTTCCCGACGCGCTCCTGCCGGCCTTTCGCGCGGCAATCGAAGCGCTTGCCCTGATCGATGCGGGCGCCGAGAGCGGCGCCTCCCTCTCGCGGCTGAGGATCGAAAGGGTACTTACGGCCTGCAAGGCCGCAAATGGTGGCGAACTCGACAGGCTGTTCGCGGTTCTGCGCCGTTTTGACGCCGAAGCGGCGCGCGAAGAAGCCCGCGATTTCTCCGCGGCGCTGCCGCAACAGCCTGCCGCTCCGGCATTGGTGAAGATGCCGACGCCGCCGATGCCGGAAGAGCCACCCTTGCTTCTGGTCGATCGCGACTCGGAGAAATTGGCCAAAACTCCAAGGCAGAATGTCCGGCGAATCGAACCGGCGATCGATCTCGCCGCCATCGAACGAGAACTCGCCGCGGCCTGAGAGCAAAGCCCTCGACGATTCACCGTTATGCCCGCGCTTATCGGGGGCATCCACGCGGTGAAGCTGCACAATAACCAAAGACGTGGATGGCCGGGACAATCCTCGGATCAAGTCCGGGGGCGGCCATGACAATGAACCAGGTCGAGGGCCCATTTAGACAGGCGCAATATTCCCTAGCCGTTCATCAGCCCGACGAGCTTGGCATAATGCAGCAGGATGATCGTCTTGGCGTCGATGATGTCGCCGCTCTCGATCATTGCCAGCGCCTCATCCAGCGTCGGCTCGAGGACTTCGATGTCTTCGCCCTCGTCGCGAAGGCCGCCGCCGGGGCCGCGACGGTCGGCTGGGGAATAGCGGACGATAAAGAAGCTAATGCGCTCCGCGTAGGCGCCGGGGCTCATGAAGGCATCGAAGAGAAACTTCGGTTGCTTGATCGCATATCCGGTCTCTTCTTGGACTTCCATTCCGATGCGGGAGGCCGCGTCCATTCCGTCGAGCTTGCCGGCACAGGCTTCGATCGTCGTCTCGCGGCCTGTCGCGAGAAAAACGGGCAGCCGAAATTGCCGAACGAGCAGGACGCAGGAGCGCGCCGGATCATAAGGCAGAATGGCGGCGGCGTCGCCCGGGTCATAGACCTCGCGTGTCACCTCCTGCGTTGATGCATCGAACCTGCGGCGCCTGAACGTGATCTTTTCAAGCACGCCCTTGCCGCGCGACAGGACCTCGCGCTTGAGAATCTTGATTGTTTGCATGTCTCAATAGCCGAATTGTTCGCGTAAGATTCGCTCGTCGAGCGAATGGCCGGGATCGTGGAGAATGACGAGGCCGGTCGCATGGTCCATGGCGATCTCGACTTTGACGACATCCTTGAACTCGAAGTGATCGGCGACCGCGGCAACCGGCCGTTTATCCGCTTCGAGAATGTCGAGGGTCACATGCGCGGTGTCGGGCAATAGCGCGCCACGCCAGCGGCGCGGCCGGAACGCGGAGATGGGGGTGAGCGCCATGAGCGGGGAATTGAGTGGCAGGATCGGCCCGTCGACTGAGAGATTATAGGCGGTCGAACCGGCCGGTGTCGCCACGAGCAGCCCGTCGGCGACGAGTTCGGCGAGCCTCTCCTTTCCGTCGATGCAGATGCGGATCTTCGCGGCCTGATAGGATTGGCGCAAAACTGAGACTTCGTTGATGGCGTTGGCCGTGGCGACTTCCCCGCGCGTGTCGGTCGCAACCATGACGAGGGGATGGATGACGGAGGGCTCAGCTTCATCGATACGCTTCTCGAGATCCTCCTCGCGATACTCATTCATGAGAAAGCCGACCGAGCCGCGGTTCATGCCGTAGATTGGCTTTCCGCTGCCCATGAAACGATGCAGGGTCTGCAGCATCAGGCCATCCCCGCCGAGCGCGACGATCACGTCGGCCGAGGCCGGATCGCAATTGCCATAGGCGTGGATGAGCCGAATCCTTGCCGCCTCGGCCTCCGGCGCGCCCGTGGAGAGAAAGGCGATACGCTTCAATATCGGCTTCGTGCTCAATTCGGCAGTCATCGGGTCGCATCCATGGCCCTGTGATGGCCGCAAGCCGCGGAGGAGGGTAAAGCGGTTCCTGTCGAAACGCCGCCTATACCACATAAGTGTGCCAGGCCGCGACGGCTGTTTCGGCGCAATGAATAGGCCGCGTAGCTCTTCTCTTCGACGATGGCGCTGTTCAGCAGCGCGTTGATCTCGCGCTTGAGTTCGGCCCTCTTATCGTTGTTTCGATAGATCGAACGGCAAGGGCGATGAATTTCGGCCCGAATGTCGCCGCCCGTTCCTGCCCCCCTATCGCGTCCTCGATCCGCCACAGCTCCGCATTGACGTCCTTGAGCGCGGCGGTCAGGCGGGCGCACAGCAGATCGCATTCGCGCAGGACGTTGGCGCGTTTCGCCGCGTCCCGAATATGTTCGAGCTTTATCTCGAGGATGGTGATCTTGTCGATCAATTCGCCGGCGGCGATCTCGACCAGAATGGGCATGCACTGGACCTCCGCGCGACGATGAGATCATAGTCTCGGTCACAAAAGCTTGCCCGAAAAACGCTGGAATGCGGCCGCCGCTTGGTCATAGTCTACACATGCGGCAATAACGTTGAAATGGGGCGCCTGCGCCTATAGAAGCACCTCGCATCCCACAGATCCCGCGCTTAAAGCCAAACCATGCCCGACTTCCTCCTCGAGCTCTTTTGCGAAGAGATTCCGGCCCGCATGCAGGCGCAAGCGGCACTGGATCTCAAAAGGCTCGTCACCGACGCCCTCGCCGAGCGCAATCTCTTCGGCGACTCGGCAGGAAGTTTCGTAACTCCGCGGCGGCTGGCGCTCCATATTGCGGGCCTGCCGGCGCGTCAGCGCGACACAAGCGAGCTGAAGAAGGGCCCGCGCGTCGATGCGCCTGCCGCGGCCGTGCAGGGCTTCCTAAAGAGCGCCAGCCTTGCTTCGATCGCCGAGGCGCGCATCGAGAAGGATCCGAAGAAGGGTGACTTCTATGTCGCCCTGATCGAAAGGCCGGGGCGCGACACCGCCGAGGTCCTCGCCGAGATCCTTCCGCCGATCTTGCACGGCTTTCCTTGGCCGAAGTCGATGCGCTGGGGGCCACAATCGGCGCGCCCGGACGCCTTCCGTTGGGTTCGGCCGTTGCATGCGATCCTCGCGACCTTCGGTCCCGAAACCGAAGAGCCCGAGATCGTCCCATTCTCGGTGGCCGGGATCGCCTCCGGCAACGTCACTTACGGGCATCGGTTCATGGCGCCGGGCGAGATCCGCGTCCGCCGCTTCAACGATTACGTGAGCGCGCTCGAAAGGGCCAAGGTGGTTCTCGATCCGGCCCGCAGGCAGGACATCATCCTTTATGACGCCCGCAGCCTCGCGCATGCGCAGGGGCTCGAACTTGTCGAGGACGCTGCGCTCCTCGAGGAGGTGGCGGGCCTCGTCGAATGGCCCGTGGTGCTGATTGGCAGCTTCGATGAAGCTTATCTCGCCCTTCCGCCGGAGGTGATCCGGGCGACGATCCGCACCCATCAGAAATCATTCGTGCTGCGCACCGGGGGGGGCGAACTCGCCAATAAATTCGCGCTCGTCGCGAATATCGCGGCGCGCGACGGCGGCGCGGAGATCGCGGCAGGCAATGGCCGCGTCGTGCGGGCCCGCCTGGCGGACGCGCAATTTTTCTACGAAACCGATCTTCAGGTGAAGCTTGAAGATCGGTTGCCAAAGCTCGGAGATATCATCTTCCACGAAAAGCTCGGTTCTCAGGGCGAGCGCGTCGAAAGGCTCGTCCTACTCGCCCGTGCAATCGCGCCCTCTGTAGGGGCCAATGCGGAGGCGGCGGCGCGCGCGGCTCAGCTCTGCAAGGCGGACCTGACCTCCGAAATGGTCGGCGAATTCCCCGAGCTTCAGGGCCTCATGGGCAAATATTATGCGCTCGCGCAAGGGGAGGCGGCGAACAAAGCGGCGGCGATCGAGGACCATTACAAGCCGCAGGGTCCTTCCGACCGTATTCCGACCGAGCCGGTCGCCATCGCCGTCGCGCTGGCCGACAAGTTCGACACGCTCGTCGGCTTTGTCGCCATCGACGAACGGCCGACCGGCAGCAAGGATCCTTTCGCGCTGCGCCGCGCCGCCCTCGGCGTTATCAGGATCGTTCTTGAGAATGAGCTTCGGTTAAGTCTCAGGAACATCCTAATGTATGCACATGGTGGAATTTCGTACCGTCTGTACCGCTTTAGGGCGGCAAACTTCTTGACTTATTTTGAGACGGTTAAGCACCTTCTACGTTCCGAAGCCGTAGATAAGATTCTTGACGCATACGAGCATGGTTTCGAGGAGGGAGCTAAGGAATTCCATCGGCAGAAAGGAATTGCTGATACAGCCGAGCTTCTCGCCTTCTTCGCCGACCGCTTGAAAGTTTATTTGCGCGACAAGGGTTCACGCCACGATCTCATCGATGCCGTCTTCGCGCTCGAAGGTCAGGATGATCTTCTGCTGATCGTGCGCCGGGTCGAGGCGCTCGGCCGCTTTCTCGAAACGGAGGACGGCGCCAATCTTCTCGTGGGCTATCGCCGTGCCGCCAATATTCTCCGCGCCGAGGAGAAGAAGGCGGGGATTGAGGAGGCGCGCTCTTATGCGGCGCCCTTCTCGCCGGATCGCCTCGTCGCGCCGGAAGAGAAGGCGCTCGCTGCGGCTCTTGCCCGCGCCGCCACCGAGGCGGATGCCGCGATCGAGACGGAAGATTTCGAGGCCGCCATGCAGGCACTGTCGCGCCTGCGCGGTCCGGTCGATGCATTCTTCGATCGCGTGACGGTGAATGCCGATGATCCGCAGCTGCGGCTCAATCGGCTGCGCCTGCTGAGCGCATTGCGCGACGCTGTTCATCGCGTCGCAGACTTTTCCAGAATTGCGGGATAGGCTGATCCTATCCGGCATTCGGACGTGCGCTGGTACGCCTTCGGCTGCATGTGCGTCCTATATGTCGGCTTTATTTCGCGGCTCTTCCTCCCCCCTCGATCCTTTACGCTTCTTTGCCCAGAATTGAAGCCCGGGCCGATGTTCGGCTTGGGAGAAAGAGATGAGACACCGATTTAAGCCCTTGCAGAGCGGGCCGCGTCGCAATGACGGTGGCTTGCATGGCTGATTTGCACGGGTCCGTTGCGCCGCATTTCCTAGTCGGGCGCGACCGACACGCCGGATGGGTCGTCGTCGAAACCCATGGGATTTGTGGCGGGCTCTTCAGCGATGAAACTACGGCGCTGCACTAGGCGAAACGAGAAAGCCAGGGCCGCGCAGGCGAGATCGAGATCACGCGCCGGCCGCTCGATCTGAAGATCTCTTAGGACCGAGCTTAGAGCGGCCCAGCTCACGCCTTTAGCACCGCAATCCGCCGGCTCGACCTTTTCCGATAAATTCGTTACCAAAGCTTCTGATGCGGGCAATCGGAATGGGCGGAGATGGCGGAGAACAAAAGCCGCAAAGCTACGCGCGGCATGACCATCCGCGCCGGCGCCTTCGCGCTTACCGCCCGAGGTGTCGCAAAATATGACTGGCGCGATCCCTATCATATTGCTTTGACGCTGAGCTGGCCGCGCTTTTTCGTCCTTATTCTCGTTCTCGATCTGGCGATCAATTTCGTTTTTGCGCTGCTTTACGTGGCCGAGCCGGGCAGCATCAGAAATGCGAGCCCGGGATCGCTCTGCGACGCGTTCTTCTTCAGCGTCGAGACTATGGCAACCGTCGGTTATGGCGAGATGGCGCCGGGCTCGCTCTATGGCCACATCATCTCCTCGATCGAGATCTTCTGCGGCATGGGCTTCGTGGCGATCACGGCCGGGCTTCTCTTCGTCAGATTTTCGAGGCCGCGCGCGCGTATCCTTTATGCCGATCATGTCGTGATCGGCACGTTCAATGGCAGGCGGACCTTGATGATTCGCATTGCGAATGGCCGCCCGCATGCACTGACCGATGCGCATGCGCGGCTCACCGCGCTCTTCAACGAATGGTCCAAGGAGGGCCAGTTCTATCGCCGCATCTACGATCTGCCGCTCATTCGCACGCACGTCCCGATCTTCGGGCTCACCTGGACGCTGATGCACGAGATTGACGAGAAGAGCCCGCTCTATGGCTGTGACCAGGAGGCGTTCCGCGAACATGTCGCCCGGATCTTTCTCGCGGTCGAGGCGCGTGACCCGATGTTGGAGGCGCGGGTCTACGACACCAAGGATTATGGGCCGGACGAAGTCTTGTTCGATCGCCGCTACGTCGATTCGGTCGCCATCGACCAGGAAGGCCGCACGATCGCCGATCTCACTCGGATCGGCTGGACCGAGCCGGACATGCCTGTGCCGCATGGGACGGCCCCCGGCAAAGAGGCGCCGTCGCACTAGTTGAGCCGCCCGGCCGCGCGGCGTGTTACACGTCGAGCAACTCGGTCCCGTTCGGCTTGCCGTCGGTGCCTAACGTGATCTTCTCGATCCTCTGCTCGGCGCTTTTCAAAAGCGCCTCGCAATGTTTCTTCAAAGCCTCGCCGCGCGCATAGGTCGCAATCGATTCTTCGAGCGCCACGGCGCCTTTTTCGAGCTGATCGACAATGGCTTCGAGCTGGGCGAGCGCCTGTTCGAAGGGCAGGGCGGCGATGTCTTCGTTGTCTTCGGCCAATCTTCGTCTCGCGGGGTGAATTGAGGTCATCTTATATCACGACAGAGGAAGGCCGGCAGGCGAGATTTGCGGCCATTTGCCGGTCAGTGCAGGTCGATGGCGAAGGGCTCGCCCTCGATGCAGTCCTCGCCGTGGCCGATCCGCTCGATCGCCGTGATCATGCGCCCCTCGCGGCCGAGAATCTTATCGGCCAGAGCAACGAGCCGCGCATTGGGCGTCGCGGTGGGCGAGGCGCGTCGCAGCCTCTGCGCGATCTCCTCTTCGCCGAGGTGCGGGCTCAAGGCGCAGGCGATGATGAAGGCGGCCGCGGTCGAGCGGCTGACGCCGGCAAAACAATGGATGAGCAAGGGTTCTTCGCGGTCCCACAGCCGGACGAAATCGAGCAAGGTTGAAACATGCTCCTCGCCGGGGAGGACCTGCCCCTCCATTTCCGAGGTGATGTCGGAAATGCCGACGAAAAGATGCCGCTCGGGCGCAATCGCGGCGGGGCGGTCAACCCTGATCTCCTGATCGATCAGGGTGACGAGCGTGCGCGCGCCGGTCGCCTTGGCGACATCGGCAATGCGGAAAATCGAGCAGACATGAATGCGTGACACCCGGCGATCCTTGTTCGCGTGGCCGGCGCGATCCTTCGATTCGATGACCCAGTTCTAACCATCCCCCGTTAAAAATCGGTCGAATCCGGCGGTAAGCGGCGGTACACATGATCTTCGTCAGCTTCATGACCGCGGCGGCTCAGTTTGAAGCGCCGGAGTGCCAAACTAAGGCCCTGATATCGGAGGCGCTTTCTTTGGAAGCCCCGCGGATTGCCCAATCAAGAGGTGGAGCTCTGCGAGGAAGCGTTCGGCTGCCAGTTGCGGCGGCCAGGGCTCCCAGGGAGTCCCGCCATAGACGCCGACGAGCGGATCTTCCACGAGCGGCTCGAAAGGGATACGCAGGACGTGGCGCATTTCCTCCTCGGTCCAGCCGACCACACGCACCGCTTCGGTCGCGGCAGCGATGCGGTCCGCTTCCTTATGCAGGCGCCTTTCGCTCTCCGTCCAGACCGGGAGGCCATAGCGGATGGCAATCACAGTTTCAAGCTGTGCAACAAGCTTGCGATAGGCCTCGCCCAGGAATGGCTTCAAGACCGAGATGCAGTCGAAGCCGAGCAGCCCCTCGTCGGCGTCGTGCAGCAATTCCCGGAGGCCGGCACGAGGGTCGTTCGCGGCCGGAAAGCGGATTCGCCGCAGCCGCAGGACGGACAGCGAATGCTGCGCCACTGACAGCGGCAAAGGCCAAGCCGAATGGCCTCCCCAGCGATAGGTCCGGGCAAGACCGAGGGCAAGATCTTCGTCCTCCCAATCGAAGGGCGTCGGGTTGAGCAGGTCAAGCCGCTTGCCGGAGAAAAGCCGAACCCAGGCGCGCGCTTCGGGCATCATCGTCCCGGATGTTTGCGAGCTGCATGGCCTAGCCCGGCAAGCTCAGCGCAGGCTTCGTGCCGCCAGCAGCTGACGAGATGGTCATTTACCATGCCGGTCGCCTGGCAGAAGGCATAGACGATTGTCGGACCGCAGAATTTGAAGCCGCGCTGTTTCAGATCCTTTGAGATCTTTTCCGACAGAGGCGTCGCGGCCGGGAGCTGTTCAATGCGCCGAAGCCGGTTCTGAATCGGCTGCCCGTCGACAAAATTCCACAGATAGCGGCCGAAGCCCTCATTCTCTTGCAGCGCAAGAAAGACGCGGGCCGAGGTGACGGCCGCTTCGATCTTGGCCCTGTTGCGGATTATGCTCTCGTCCTGCATCAGTGCCGCGAGTTTTTTCGCGTCATAGCGGGCGATCTTTTCCGGATCGAAGCGATCGAAGGCGCGGCGGAAGGCCTCACGCCGGCGCAGGATTGTGATCCAGGAGAGCCCCGCCTGGAAGCCATCAAGGATGAATTTCTCGAAGAGGGCCCGATCGTCGTGCTCGGGCACGCCCCATTCTTCGTCATGATAAGCGAGATAGAGCGGATCCTGACCCGGCCAGGGGCAGCGGGTCCTGGCGTCGGGGTCATGAGAGGTGGCTGCGTTCATTCCCTATACCTTGCGCTGCATGGCTGTTGCATCAGAGCGGCCATCTGAAAATCAATCGCTTTATAGAACGAGGAGCAAGCGATGATTGTTGCCTTTCCGACGTACATGCTTCCTCTCGATTATTGCATCTATGCCCGGTCGTACACCGATATGCTCATCGCGTCTCGCAGCGTCTCGTGGGCGCGAATTAAGGTCGATTTCATTCCATCACGCAGGCTTCGATGAAGGGGAATGCAACATGGGTAAAATTTTCACTTTTGGACGGTTCCTGCAAATTCTTGGGATCGCCGCAGCGGGTACGGTGGGCACCGCTGCCGACGGCGACAAGGTCTTCGCAAAGCAATTCGCGTGCGAGGGAGTGCAGGTGCGGCTTCCTGACATGATTTGCGATTCCGACCTGCAAATGATGGTCGACCCGGTTACCCGCGCGCCAATCTACGAACGCGGCAAGGAAATCCGGCAATTCATCGCCAAATCAAACGGAGATGTTGTTTACAAGGCCCTGTCACAGGCCTTGAACTTGGAACGAGGCAAGGCGCTGTTCACCGGCCTCGTCGGGGCAACGGAACTCGCCAAGCTCGACCTTATTCAAATGAGTCCAGGAATTTTCCAAAAATTCGTAGAGAAATCATATGAGGTGCGCGCCACTGTGGTGGGTTCGCGCATCTTCAGCGGCAGGATCGACTCGCAGAAAAGTGCCGAGATGATGATCGATTGGCGGCACAAGCCTTTCGACATCGACGAGCAGCCAATCCGGCTTCCATCTGAGATCGAAGATAAGATCCATGCGCTCATGAAAGCTTTTGGATTGGTCTATGGTGCTTCATCGTCGCGCCCGACGGGCGCCACGTCTTCCTGGAGGTCAAACTGGCCGGACAATACATGTGGGTGGAAGCAGCGACCGGTCTCCCGATCACCGCCGCGCTCGCCGACATGCTCAGCGACGCGTGCCGATCGTGAATCGCGACCTTCCCGGTTTGATGGCTTAGAGCCGTTTCTCCGCGCCCGCGGCCGTTGCTACGAACTCCTGCGGCCCGGCGACGTCGAGCGAGGCATCGCCGGCTTTCAGCCGGATTCCGGCGCTTTTGGCGTCCTCGAGCCGGTCGAGCCGGAGCATGGCGAGCCCTTCCGATCCGGAGGTCGAGCCGACCTGGCCGATGCTGACATCGCCCATCATCACGTCGCTGCCCGGCAGCGGCGGCGGTCCATCGAAGCGGACCTTCAAGATCCGCTTGCGGGCCGAATTGCGGAAGTGGACGCGGGCGACGACCTCCTGGCCGGGATAGCAGCCCTTCTGGAAATCGACCCCGTTTAGCCAGTCGAGATCGGCATCATGCACGAAGGCATCGCCATAGGCGAAGTCGATCCCGCCCTTGGGCACGCCAAGCGCGATGCGGCGGGCCTCATAGACCTCCTGCGGGGCGGTCGCGAACTTCGCCAGATCGGCCGGCGCGGCAATAAGTCGGAAACCGAGGGCGGGCAGGCGCGGATCGGCGAAAGCGACGCCATCGAACTGGCGCGGCCCCGCATCGCTCCAGATCGCCGCGACGGCGAGCGTGTTGCTCAAATCCTCGATGGTGATCTTGGCGCGCAGCTTATGGAAATTGAGCTTGTTTGAGAGGTCAGGGATCTGGTCCTTGACGCAGTCGAGGAGATAGCCGGCCTCCGGCCCTTCGGGCAAGGGAACCACGAAGAAATCGAAGATGAGCTTGCCCTGCGCCGTGAGAAGGGCGGCATAGCGGCCTTCGCCCTGGCGGATGCCGAGCATGCTGTTGGTCGCAAGCCTATGCAGAAAGGCGGTTGCCTCAGTGCCCGCAATCCTGATGACTCCGCGGTCGGCGAGCAGGCTTGCCCCTCTGTCCATGTTCCATCCGGCTTGCGTTCGTGGTTTTCCGTATTTAATCGGCTTCACTGGGAGAGCAAGCTCTGCGGCCTCATACGAAAGTCGAAAGTGATGCGACAAGTCTTTGATCTCGTCATAAAAGGCGGGACGTTGGTCAATCACGACGGGATGGGCGTTCGGGACATCGGGATCATCGGCGGCAAGATCGCCGAGGTCGGCGATCTTTCCCGCGCCTCCGCCAGCGAGGTCGTGGACGCCACCGGGCTCCACGTGCTGCCCGGTGTCATCGACAGCCAGGTTCATTTCCGTGAGCCAGGCTTTCCGCAGAAGGAGGATCTCGAGTCGGGCTCCCGCGCGGCCGTGCTCGGTGGCGTGACGGCCGTCTTTGACATGCCGAACACCGACCCGCCGACCACGAGCGCGGTTCAACTCGCAGATAAGGTAAAACGCGCAACCAATCGCATGCATTGCGATTTCGCCTTTTGGGTCGGCGGTACGCACGAGAATGTCGTCGACATTCCGGAGCTCGAACGCTTGCCGGGCGCGGCCGGGACCAAGGTCTTCATGGGATCCTCCACCGGCTC
Source organism: uncultured Alphaproteobacteria bacterium (assembly GCA_963720425.1). Taxonomy (GTDB): domain Bacteria; phylum Pseudomonadota; class Alphaproteobacteria; order Rhizobiales; family Beijerinckiaceae; genus Methylovirgula. The sequence goes on along the minus strand of OY970391.1, from coordinate 3,112,304 downwards.
TCTGCTGGTCGCCGACGACAAGGGCTTGGCCGCGATCCTCGCCAAGACGCGGCGGCGCGCCGCCTTCCATTCCGAGGACGAATATCGGTTGGAGGCCCGCAAGGCGCAGCGCGTCGCGGGCGATCCTGCCTCGCATCCGGTCTGGCGCGACGAGGAGGCCGCTCTCCTCTCGACGCAGCGCCTGGTGCGGATTGCGCGGGAGAAGGGTGCGGCGATCCACATTCTTCACGTCTCGACGGCCGAGGAGATCGATTTTTTGGCCGAGCACAAGGACATCGTGAGCGTCGAGGCGACGCCGCAGCATCTGACCTTCAGCGCCGAGGATTACGCCAGGCTCGGCACGCGGCTGCAGATGAATCCGCCAGTGCGCGCGGCGTGCCACCGCGAGCATCTCTGGTATGGGCTTGCGCAAGGCATCGTCGACATTCTCGGCTCGGATCACGCGCCGCATACGTTGGAGGAGAAGGCGAAATCCTATCCCCAGAGTCCGTCGGGCATGCCGGGCGTGCAGACGCTCGTCCCGATCATGCTCGATCATGTCAACGCCGAGCGGCTCAGCCTTCAGCGTTTCGTCGATCTGACGAGCGCCGGGCCGGCGCGGCTCTTCGGCATCGCAGGGAAGGGGCGCGTGGCGGTCGGCTATGACGCCGATCTCACAATCGTCGATCTGAAACGGCGCATGACCCTCAAGGATTCCTGGATCTCCTCGCGCTGCGGCTGGACGCCTTATGCGGGAATGAACGTGACCGGCTGGCCGCTCGGCACCATCATCCGCGGCCGGCGCGTCATGTGGGAGGACGAGATCGTCACGCCGGGGCAGGGCGAGCCGGTGCGGTTTCTCGGGGGTTTGTGATGACCGTCACGACGTCCCGTACCGATGGCTGACATCGCGCGCGATCTTGCCGGACTCATCGAGGAAGCGCGTGATGATCGCCTGCGCGTTCGGCGTGCATTGGCGATAGCTCAATTCGTAGCCTTTGAAGCCGCGGTTATAGGCGCCGGCGAGGCGCTCGCGCCGGAGTTCATTTTGCGTCTCGGCATCTATCAGCGCGGTCATCTTATCGCGCCAGATCTGTCCGCTCTCGCCGCCGCAGAGATCTTGAAGATAAGTGAGCGCGCCGAGCAGTTCCGAGAGCCGCAAGAGCTGGGGCTCATAGGGCGGGGCAGGTTCCTCGGCCGCCGGCGTCGTTCCCGGCTCACCCGGATTGGCGCCCGGCGTCGCGGGTTGCGCCGAGTTCGTCCCAGGTGTCCCGAGTGGTGGAAGACCAGCCCCCGGGGCCGCCGGATTGGTCTCGGGGGCTGGTAATGCAGCCGATCCGGCTGGCGCCTCAGGTTGGGGCGCTTGCGGGACCCGTTGCTCGCGCGGCTCTTGGTAGCGCGGCGGCAGGATCGAGCGTTCGAGAAGGTTTTGGCCTGTCGCCGGGCTGGCCAACGCCGAGACGACCGTGGCGGCAAGGATGACAAGCTTTTTGGTTAGCATGTTCGATCTCGCCTGAGCCGGCAGGGCCCTAAATCAAATTCTTGCTGCGCAGAATCTTGTGCGCGTCTTCGACGACGGCACGCAAATATGGCGATGTCTTGAGGCGATCGAGTTGGCCGGGCTCCGCCCAGAGAACCTCGCCGGCCTCCGGCCCGGGCCTTCCTTCGCCCGAAATCCATGTACCGACAAAGGATAAGACTACGTAATGCTGGCGCAATTCTGAGCCAGTATCCGGGGCGATCATCTCGACATAGCGATTGAAGGCGATGATCTCGGCCTTGACCCCGACTTCCTCCTCCAGTTCGCGCAAGGCGGCCTCTTTCAGGCTCTCGCCCACCTCGGGGCGGCCGCCGGGAAGCGAGAAGGCGCCATCGGACGGCGGTTTCGTCCGCTTGGCGAGGAGAACCCGGCCCTCGCGGAACACGGCAATGCTCACCCCGAGGATCGGTTGCGGCGGATCGAAGCGGATCATCGGCACGGGATCATGGATAGAGACGCTGCTTTTCCCAGCCGCCCTCCGGCTCAGCGCGAGAAAACCTTATTCGGTCGTGCAGCCGGAAAGGGCCGTGGGACCAGAATTCGATTGCCAGCGGCCGGATGCGGTAGCCGACCCAATAGGGCGGGCGCGGAACGCCGCCAAGCGCGAATTTCGCCGCACATTTCGCAACGGCAGTCTCGAGCGCCAGGCGGCTTTCGAGCGGCCGGGACTGCTGGCTCGCCCAGGCGCCGAGTTGGCTTTGCAAGGGCCTGGTGCGAAAATAAGCATCGGCCTCCGCGTCGCTCACGCGTCCGACGGGGCCGCGGAGGCGCACCTGCCGGCGCAGCGACTTCCAGTAGAAAACCGCCGCCACTCGCATGTTGGCGGCAAGTTGTCGCCCTTTGTCGCTTTCCGAATTGCTGTAAAAAACAAAGCCATCGGCGTCGAAGGCCTTGAGAAGGACCATTCGGACGTCTGGCATGCCGCTTTCATCCGTGGTAGCCAGAGCCATGGCATTGGGATCGTCGGGTTCGGCCTTTTCCGCCGCCGCGAGCCAGTGCGAAAAGAGCGCGAGAGGTTCGTCGGCATCGGTGAAGTCATGCACGGTTAATTCATCCAGGATAGACTTCCTCGGATCGCTGATGCGACTGAGGTGAGTGATTGCGGACCGATCAGCAGGGATTGAGCCATTGTCTTATATAGGAAACGGGGGGGCGCTGAAAAAAGCTGTGGGGCTTCCCACTGCCGCCTTCCTTTGCGTCATGCTTGGCGGCTGTTCGATGTCGCTGCCTATGGGGTCGTTGCTCCCGGGTTCGCATGATGACGACCAGACCGCATCGATCCAGCCGCCAGAACATCCGCAGATCGGCGGGCTGAAAGGCGAGGACTGGCAACGCGCCAAAATGGCGCTCGCGAGCGCTATGGGTTCTGATGGCAAGGGCGCGGAGGTGCCTTGGGACAATCCCGATTCGGGCACAAAGGGTTCGTTTGCGGCCATCGGCGAAGCCTATACGACGGATACCGGAACCTGCCGCGGCTTTCGTGCCGCCATCGACCACAAGGACGCCGACGGCGATTCTCTGCAGGGCACGGCTTGTGCCGACAAATCCGGCGAATGGGTCATCACCGACGTGAAGCCCTGGAACAAAAGCTAGCGGCTCAACAAAGCAATCCAAACAGCGCAAACGTTCGGATTGATCCCCGCGCCCAAGGGTTATAGCTTCGCCAGCGATGGTTCCCCAAGGGGATCAAAAGGGAACATGGTGCGGCCCACGCGGCCAAAACCATGGCTGCCCCCGCAACTGTAAGCGGCGAGCCGCGCGCCATCACGCCACTGGGCAACCGGGAAGGCGGCGCAAGGCATGGACCCGCGAGCCAGGAGACCTGCCATCGGCCGTGGTCACGCGCGAACGCGTCGGGCGGGGTGCACCGATGGAGGCTAGGATGTCCGTCTCACGTTGAAGGCGGCTTGGCTGGCTTTAGCTCGCGGTGACGTGTCACGTCGCTGCGAGGCTCTATGCTTCCCCTCAACTCTTTCTTTCCCCGCCGCGTGCTCATCTCATACGCGAGCCTGATCGTCTTTTCCTCTTATGCACCGGCCTGGGCACAAGTCGCGTCCGATCAGACTCAGCAACTTCCGCAAATTGTCGTCACGCCCACCCTTCTGCCGACCCCTGAAAATGAAGTCGGGAGCAGCATCACCGTCATTACCAGCGCCGACATGGAGTCCAAGCAAGAGCGCACCGTGCCGGACGCGTTGGAAGATGTGCCGGGACTCAATGTCGTACAGACGGGTGGTCCGGGTAGCACGACCTCGGTCTTCATGCGCGGCACCAATGCCAACCAAACGAAGGTGTATATTGATGGCATTGACGTCAGCGATCCGAGCGCGCCCGACGGCTCGTTCGATTTTGGCCAGCTGCTGACCTCGGGAATCGAGCGGATCGAGATTTTGCGCGGGCCGCAAAGCGGGCTTTACGGGTCGAGCGCGATTGGCGGCGTCATCAACATCATCACCAAGAGCGGGCAGGGGCCGCCGCATGTTTATGGAACGATCGAAGGCGGCTCCTTCGGCACGTTTAATCAGATGGCCGGCGTCAGCGGCTCGGTCTCGCGGTTCAGCTATTCGTTCGACATCGCACATTTCAGCTCGACCGATACAGTAGTCACGCCGCCAGATCTCGTGCCGCCGGGGCGTCCGCTCAATCCCGACGCCTATGACAATCGAACCTTTTCATTAAAGCTTGGCGCGCAACTCACGGAGAATTTCGACGTTGGGTTCGTATGGCATGACATCGAATCGAAACTCTATTCGACCAGTGATGACCTTATCGGTCCTGAAGCGTTGCAGAGCATAAGTGGTAATCAGGAGCTCTTCACGCGCACGTTTGGGCATCTCGTCCTATTCGACGGCAAATTGGATCAGACGCTCGGCGTCGGCTACACCGATTATAACCGCAGCTTCGTTGATCCCAACCCCGCGTCCGACGATGTTGACTTCTACCAAGGCGGCCGGTTGAAGTTCGATTATCAGGGAAACCTCACCGTGGCGCCGGGCGAGATCGTGACGCTCGGCACCGAGCACGAGAGGGACGAAATCGACGATCCCCTGTCAGTCTCCGGTGGCGCACCCACTCCGGCGCTCTCCGCGGCGGTGACTGACGATGCCGTTTTCGGGCAGCTTCAGTCGAGCATAGGCCAGCGGTTCTTCAACAGCGCCAACGTGCGTTTCGATCACAACGAGCAGTTCGGCGACGCCGTGACCTATCGCGAGGCGCCCGCCTTCCTCATTCCGGAAACTGGCACAAAGCTCAAGGCCAGTCTCGGCACCGGCTTCAACGCGCCGAGCCTCGAAGAGCTTTACGACAATTTCCCGCCTTTCTTCTTCGCCAATCCTAATCTCCGGCCGGAAACGAGCGTCGGCTATGACGCGGGGTTCGAGCAAAATCTGCTCAATGGAAAAGCGTCATTCGGCGCGACCTATTTCCACAATAACATCCATAACCTCATCGAAATCGTTACCAATTCGGCCTTCGTCGGCACCTACGCCAACATCGATCAAGCAACGACAGAGGGGGTCGAAAGCTTCGTTAGCGTGAAGCCCTGGGAGCCGCTGACATTGCGCGCCGACTATACCTATACGCATGCCGAAGACGACACTTTGCAAGAGGAGCTGATACGCCGGCCGAAGGACAAGGCGAGCGTCAGCGGGATCTGGCAGGTGACGAGCGCGGCGCAATTCAGCGCGACTGTGATCTATGTTGGGCCGTGGGTCGACAATGACAGGGATTTCACCAATCTCGCGCCCATCCCTGTCCCGGGCTACGTGCTCGTGAATTTCGCGGGCTCCTATGACCTTGGCCACGGCATCACGGCTTTCGCGCGCATAGATAATGCGCTCAACGTCCAGTATCAGGATCCGCTCGGCTTCCAGCGTCCCGGCCTCGGCGTGTTCGGCGGGTTGAAAGTCGCTTTCAATATGGCTAGCACGCCATGAAAAGGGGTGTCGAGGCAGCCAATTCCAACAGGATTGAAACACTGGTAAGACACCCGCCGGAGAGCCGGGTCGACATGGAGACGACCGTGCAGAGAGAAGCGCAAACACATTCGATCGATTGGCGCCGCCTGGTTTGGATTGCGGCGCTCGTGGCCGCCAGCATTGGCTTGAGCCTCGGCTTCGCCTGCGCCGTGCCGCTTGCCGCATTCGCGGCTGTCGCCGCCTTGACGATGAACAGGGCCGCCGCCTTGCTTCTCGTGCTCGCTGTCGTTCTCGCCAACCAATGCATCGGCCTCACGGCTCTCCATTATCCTTTCGGACCGGAGACTTTCGCCTGGGCCGCCGCGTTTGCACTGGTCGGCGGACTCGCAGTGTTCGCGGCCGAATGGGCCTATCGCAGCACCGTTCTGGCGCATCCGATCGTGGCTTATGCAGCGGCCTTCCTGGTTGCCTTTGCGGCCTATGAGGGCGGCTTCTTCCTGATCACGGTCCTATCTTCGAGCGGCCTTGAACCCTATGCTGCGGCGGTCGTTCTGCGGATCTTGGCGATCAATGCGGCGGCCTTCCTCGGGCTTCTTGTGGCGGCCCGGATCGCGGCTGCGATCGGGCTCCTCGGCGCGCCGGCCGGCTTTCACCAACGGACCGTTTGAGGCGCCCGGATTGTCAGCTTGCGGTCGGCGCGGCCTCACCCCAAGTTGGACGTGAGACATTGCGCCTGCGCCGTTGCGGGCCGGCGCCAGTTTGGGCTCAAAGATGCGTGATCCTTATACGGTTTTGGGCGTTGCGAAATCGGCTGACATGGCCGAGATCAAGAAGGCCTATCGCAAGCTTGCGAAGAAATTCCATCCCGATCAGAGCAAGGACCCCAAGGCGAAGGACAGATTTGCCGAGGTGAGCGCCGCCTATGAGATTGTCGGAGATGAAAAGAAACGTGTTGCCTTCGATCGTGGTGAGATCGACGCCGAGGGCAAGCCGCGTTTCCAGGGATTCGAGGGCTTCGGCGCGGGCGGCGCGGGTGGGCCTGGCGGCTCCACGAGGCGCACGCCGGGCGGCGGCTTCGAGCACTTCGAATTTCGCAGCGCGCCCGGTGGCGGATTCGATGCCGGCGATCTTTTCAGCGAATTGTTCGGCGGTGCGCAGCGGCGTGGCGGGCAGAGCAGGCCCTTGCCGCGCGGCGAGGACGTCGCCGCGCAAGTCACCATCTCTCTCAGAGAAGCTGTGCATGGCGGCAAAAGCCGCGTCACCCTGCCGACCGGACGGACGCTTGAAGTCTCGGTGCCGGCGGGGGTCGAGGATGGCCAGCAGATCCGCCTCAAAGGACAAGGCCACCCCAGTCAGTTTGGCGGCGAGCCGGGGGACGCCATGGTGAGCGTCAAGATTGCCAAGCATCCCTACTTTCGGGTCGATGGGCGCGACCTTCGCCTCGATCTGCCCGTGACGCTCTACGAGGCGGTGCTTGGCGCCAAGGTCAATGTCCCCACCCTCGATGGCAAGGTCGAACTCAACGTTCCGGCCGGTTCGAACGGCGGCGGGCGTACCTTGCGCCTGCGCGGGAAAGGCCTGCCGAATCCGGGCGGTACCCCTGGCGATCTGCTCGTCACCCTGCGCATCGTCCTGCCTGATGAGACCGATCCCGATCTCGTGGATCTGGCGCGCAAATGGCAGAAGCAAAAGCCTTATGACCCCCGCCAGGACTTGGGGTGACCGCGGTGTGGTACCGATCGGGGGCTCTTGGCCAGCCCGCGGGCTGGCCCGTCGCACCGACATAGGCTTGGCTAATCGATGAAATCCGGGTTAAACGCAAAGCCCAGCCGGCGCCGCCGGCTCGCCTCTTCTTGGCCAGGATCGAGAATGACCCAGCCGGAGCGTCTGCCCGCACATGCCACCGTTCCCGGGATTTTGGCCGGACGCCGCGGCCTCGTCTTTGGAACCGCCAACAACCGCTCGATCGCCTGGGGCATAGCCAAGGCGGCGCATGGCGCCGGCGCCAAGCTCGCCTTCACCTACCAGGGCGAATCGCTCGAGAAGCGTGTCCGGCCGCTCGCCGAAGAGCTTGACGCCCATGTCGTCGGCCATTGCGACGTGACCGATGTCGCGACGATCGATGCCGTTTTCCGCGAAGTCGAGAGGCTCTGGGGCAAGCTCGATTTCGTGGTCCATTGCATCGCCTTCTCGGACAGGGATCAGTTGACCGGGCGCTATGTCGACACGACCGCGGAGAATTTTTGCAATACGCTGCTCGTCTCCTGCTATTCCTTCACGGCGATCGCTCAGCGCGCCGAGAAGCTGATGCCAGACGGCGGCGCGATGCTCACGCTGACCTATTACGGCGCTGAGAAATGGATGCCGCACTACAACGTAATGGGCGTCGCCAAGGCGGCGCTCGAAGCGAGCGTGCGCTATCTCGCCGCCGACCTGGGCGAGAAGAATATCAGGGTCAATGCGATCTCGGCCGGCCCGATCAAGACGCTCGCGGCATCCGGCATCGGCGATTTCCGCTACATCCTCAAATGGAACGAATATAACGCGCCGCTGCGTCGTTCGGTCACGATCGAGGAAGTCGGTGAGAGTGCCGCTTTTCTTCTCTCGCCGCTGGCGCGCGGCATCACGGGCGAGATCTTGCATGTGGACGCCGGCTATCACATCGTCGGCATGAAGAATCCAGCGGCGCCCGATCTTTCAGCTCTCGCCAAGGAGTGAGGCGCGAGTCCAAGCTTTCTCTCGCTGTCTCACCAGCCCTCTCGACGGAGGGCAACATCCCATGTCCCACAACACATTCGGCCATCTTTTTCGGGTGACGACCTTCGGCGAGAGCCATGGGCCGGCGATCGGCTGCGTGGTCGACGGCTGCCCGCCCGCCATTCCGCTCGAAGAGGCGGAGATCCAGCACTTTCTTGATGAGCGGCGCCCGGGCAAGTCGCGTTTCACCAGCCAGCGGCAGGAGATGGACAGGGTGAAGATCCTCTCCGGCGTCTTCCGCGATCCGGCTGGCGGGGGGCAGGTCACGACCGGAACGCCCATCGCGCTCCTGATCGAGAACGAGGATCAGCGCTCTAAGGACTACGACGCGATCAAGGACAAATATCGCCCCGGCCACGCCGACTTTACTTATGAAATGAAATATGGCCTGCGCGACTGGCGCGGGGGCGGAAGATCTTCCGCGCGTGAGACGGCGACGCGTGTCGCCGCCGGCGCGATCGCCCGGAAAATCATCCCCCGCGTAAAAGTGCGCGGCGCGCTTGTCGCCATCGGTTCGCATTGGATCGACCGGGCGAAATGGGATTGGGAGGAGACGCGGCGCAATTCCTTCTTTTCGCCCGATACCGAGGCGGCGGATTTTTTCGAGAGCAAGCTCGACGAGATCCGCAAGGCCGGCTCTTCGATCGGCGCGGTCATCGAGATCGTCGCGGAAGGCGTGCCGGCTGGCTGGGGCGCGCCGATCTACGGCAAGCTCGACGCCGAACTTGCCGCGGCGCTGATGTCCATCAATGCCGTGAAAGGCGTCGAGATCGGCGACGGTTTTGCCGTCGCCGCTCTGTCGGGGGAAGAAAACGCCGACGAGATGCGCATCGATGCCGACGGGCGCCCCATGTTTCGCAGCAATCATGCTGGCGGCATTCTCGGCGGCATTTCGACGGGCCAGCCGATCGTCGCGCGTTTCGCGGTCAAGCCCACTTCATCGATCCTGACGCCGCGCCTGACGATCGACCGCTCCGGTGCCGAGACCGAGATCGTCACCAAGGGGCGCCATGACCCTTGCGTCGGCATAAGAGCCGTTCCGATCGGCGAAGCCATGGTCGCTTGCGTGCTGGCTGATCAGTTTTTGCGCCATCGGGCGCAGATCGGATGATGACGAAGAGCGCGGTCAACGGCGCTCACGGCGCCTTCTCGACGACCCCGACGATCGGGCCGAGCGGCAGAAGGCCGTCGGCGCGGCCGACCTCCGGCGCATAAAGGCTCGAGACAGATCCGTCGAGAAACAGCGCATCGGGGCAGCCCAGCCGGCCGCGAAACAAGGTCGCGAACTCATAGAAGGTGACCGGCTCCTCGGAAATCGCGAAGATGACGATATGGCCGTTTTTCACGCCGACGCCATTGCGGATCTTCGCGGACGTGCCGGAGGCCTCGATCTTCGGGTGGAGCACGCCGCCGATGACCAGCATCGGTCCCGATTGAGTCGCATAGTCGGGTTTCAAGCCTGCCTTGAGAAAGCGCCCGGTTTCCATGATGCCGGCGATTTTCGAATCGAAATAGAAGACGCCGTTCGGCTTCATGTGAAAATTGCCCGGGCCGGCCCTCGTGTTCGCGGGGCTCAGTTGGCGCCCCGCTTCAACATAAAGGCCCAAGGGGCGAAAGTCCGAGCGGAACATGCCGGCGTTCATCGCAAAGACGAGCGCATCGCCCTGCGGCTTTAGCGCCTCGGCCACGGCCGAGAAGCCGCCATATGGCCTGCCGTCGGCGTCGGCCAAGAAGAGACGCAACCGAGCCTGCCGAACATCGAACGTGCAGATCGTATAATAATGGCGGTCGGCCGCGGTGATCATCTCGCAGGCCTCATTGTCGGCCGGGAGAAGGGCAGGAGCCGCGAAAAGCCCGATGAGGCTCAAGCCGATCCGCAGGAGGGCCAAAGGTTCGATCTTTGCCAGCATTGTGCGGTCACGAATCTCGCTTATTTAACAGCCTAGCACAAAGTGGAGCTTTTCGTATGCGCCGTTCGGTGACCGAAGCGACCGAGGCGATTTCGCGCGGCGAGATCGTCGTCGTCACCGATGACGACGACCGCGAGAACGAGGCCGATCTCATCTGTGCCGCGGCGCTCTGCACGCCCGAAAAGATGGGCTTCATCATCCGCTACTCGAGCGGCATCGTCTGCGCCCCGATCACCGCGGAAGATGCGCGGCGGCTGCATCTCCAGCCGATGGTCGCAACCAATGACGCGCCGCTCGGCACCGCCTTCACTGTTTCGGTCGATGCGCGGCATGGGCTGACGACCGGCATATCGGCCGAACAGCGCGCCAACACCGTGCGCGCCTTGGCCAATGGCAATATGGGGGCAAGCGACTTCGTTCGGCCGGGCCATGTCTTCCCGCTGATCGCCCGCGAGGGCGGGGTCCTCATGCGCTCGGGTCATACCGAGGCGGCGGTCGATCTCTGTCGGCTTGCCGGATTGCCGCCAGTCGGCGTGATCTGCGAGCTCACCAATGACGACGGCAGCGTCATGACCGGCCCGCAGATCGATGCCTTCGCTGAAAAGCACAAGCTGAAGCGGGTTTCGGTCGCCGAGCTCATCGCGCACCGGCAGGAGCGCGAAAAGCTCGTCGAAAGGGTCAATGTCTTTTCTGTGGAAGGCCCGAGCGGGCCGCTCACCTGCTATGCCTATGTCACGCCCTATGATCCGGTCCAGCATTTCGCCTTCGTCCAGGGCGAGATCGGCGACGGACGCAACGTGCCGGCGAGGCTGCACCGGGTCGACATCATCGCCGACGTGATCACCGGCGGCGCGGTGATCCGCAAGACATTCGCGAGATTCAAGAAAGAGGGCCGGGGCGTGTTTGTCTATTTGCGCGACGGCACAGCAGGAGTGCCTGTCAATGTGCCGCGCGCCGAAAAGCAGGATTCACAAGCGCTGCGCACCAGGGAATGGCGCGAGATCGGCGTCGGCGCGCAGATCTTGCGGGACCTCGGGATTTCGTCGATTCGCCTGCGCACCTCCTCGCCCCTCAAATATGTTGGGCTCTCGGGGTTCGGCATAGAAATCGTCGCCTACGAGCCGGTCGACGGCGAGGCTTGAAGGGGTGGCGGGGTCTTTAGAGGCATGCTGCGGCCCATCAGTGTCAGAACATGCGCCGCGGCCGAGTCTGCAAGCCCTTCGAGATCATAGCCGCCTTCGAGCACCGAGACGATGCGGCCGTCGCAACGAGAGAGCGCGACATCGATCAGCTTGCCGGTGATCCAGGCGAAATCGTTTTCGGTGAGGTTCAGATTGCCGAGCGGATCGCGATAATGCGCGTCGAATCCGGCCGAAATGATAATCAGGTCGGGGGAGAAGGCCGCGATGCGCGACAAAATGACGGTTTCCACCGCCTCCTTGAACATCCGGCCGTCGGTGCCTTCCGAGAGCGGCGCGTTGACGATCGTGTCATATTCCCCGCACTCGCGCTGTGCGCCGGTGCCCGGAAAGAGCGGCATTTGATGCGTCGAGCAATAGAGGACGCTCGGGTCCGACCAGAAGATCGCCTGGGTGCCATTGCCGTGGTGGACGTCGAAATCCATGATCGCGACGCGCTCCGCGCCATGCGCCGCCTGCGCATGGCGGGCGGCAATGGCAGCCGTGTTGAAGAGGCAGAATCCCATCGGCCTCGCCCGCTCGGCGTGGTGGCCCGGCGGCCGCGCCGCGAGGAAGGTATTGTCGGCCTCGCCGCGCATGACTTTATCGACCGCCAGGACCGCGCCGCCCGCCGCATGCAGGACGGCGTCAAATGTGCCGGGGCTGATCACCGTGTCCGAATCGAGGGCGACGAGCCCTTCCGTCGGCACGGCTGATTCGATTTTCGCTAAATATTCGGCCGGATGGACCCGCAAGATCGTTTTTAGATCGCCGCGTGGCGCCTCAACTCGTTTGAGCGGCTGAAAATCCTCGCCAGACAAGGCCGTTTCGATGGCCCGAATCCGCTCCGCTCGCTCAGGATGGCCAGGACCCGTGTCATGGCCGAGGCTGGCGGGATGGCCGAGGAAAAGGGTTGCCACTCTGATCACCGAAAAATGAAGATCTGGTCGGCGGCTTCGGGGCTTATCGCCGCGCCGCCGCCCGATTTCGCTGGGCCGGTCAACAAGGACTACCGCGGCCAAGCTGTTTCATTTGCGCCACAGGATGCCGTCTTCTCGCTTTGGAGGCGTTTTCAGCTGCACGAGAGGATGGCAAGACAAAGGCTGATGGGTTATTTCAATTCGCAGCGTGGGGAAATTGAGATGAGATTGCAAACGATTACTTGGGCATTGCCGTTCTTAGCGCTGTCACTTGCGGGATGCGTGGCAGATGGCGTTGCAACACCCGATCCGAGCATGTCGGCACGGGATCAGGAATATCTGGCGCTTGCGCCGCAAGCCGACATTCCGTCGGAATACCACCGCTATCAGGTCGCGGATCCGACGGGCGAGAAGCCCGGCACGATCGTCGTCGATACCAAGCACATGTTCCTCTACTATGTGCTGCCCGGCAAGAAGGCGATCCGCTACGGCATTGCCGCGGGGTCCGAGGCCGCAGGCTGGACTGGCATTGCGAGCGTCGGCCGCAAGGAGGAATGGCCGCATTGGATGCCGCCTTCCGACATGCTCCAGCGCTGGCCGCATTTGCAGCCGACGGCGGATGCCGGCGGCCTGCCCGGCGGCCCGGAAAACCCGCTCGGCGCGCGGGCGCTATACCTCTTCCAAGGCAACAAAGACACGCTCTACCGCATCCACGGCACAAACGAGCCGGATAAGATCGGTCAGGCTGTCTCTTCCGGATGCATAAGGATGTCGAACATCGACTCGATCGATCTTTACAACCGCGTCAAGGTCGGCACCCGCGTCGTGGTGGAATAATCAGAGTTTATCGCTACGTGAGCGCCCGCATCGACCGATGCGGGTGTTTGCATGAGTCGCGGCCTTTGAGACTCACGCAGTCGGCCACGCTGCCGCCGATTGCCACGTTCACGAGTTCCGGCGGCCGCATGAAGCGCACAGGCACGATCGACGTGCCAAGACCCGCCGAGATCATCATGTGGCGGCCGCCCTCCACGATATGGCCGTAAATATGCTTCGTCCCGAATTCGGTCTCGGCATAGGCTGCGGTGATGAAGGGCAGGCTTATCTGTCCGCCATGCGTATGGCCGCAGAGCGTGAGCGACACCCGCTTCGGCACATGGCGGAAAACGAAGGGCTCGTGCGCCAGCAGCACGACTGGGGAATCGTCCGTCACCCTGGCCAGTGTTCCGGTAAGATCATCGATGCCCTTGAAGCTGCGCGATCCGACCTGGTGCGCCAATTGATCGCCGAGCCCAGCCACCCAGAAGGGATGGCCGTTGTTCTCCACCCGCACGGCGTCATTCTCGAGCACCTCGATATTGGCGTGGCGCAGCGCCCTGCGGACGCTCTCGCCGCCATCGCCGGGCGTGCCGGGCAGGGCGGCGCCATGCCACCAGTCGTGATTGCCGAGGATGGCATAGACGCCGAGCGGCGCGTTCAAGATCGACAGGGCTTCGCCCCATTGCTCGGGATAGACCGCCGCGGTCACATACCTGTGGCCGGCACTGAAATCGCCAAGGAGAAAGATGATGTCGGGGTCCAGTTGATTGGCGAGTTCGGCGATGTGGCGGACGCGCGATGCCGGCATCAAGGGTTCGCAGGCGTGGATATCGGCGATGACGGCGGCCTTGACGTTCAGTCCTTCCGGCCATTGAGGAGGCCTGACGCTATAGGATGTGACGTCGAGGCGAAACCCGGGCTCGATGGCAAGGGGATAGGAGGCCAGGTTCATCGACCCCAGGAAGAGGCCGCCGGCGCCCGCATGAAATGCCGGCGTGTGAGCAGGGTCATGAGTTTTGGGGTTCCAAAATCCGCGGCACGAAAGGTTTGATCCTTGCTCGATAGCATGTCCCGTGACAGGCGCTCAGAATCAAGGCGTTAAGACGTCACAACGGCTTTCGCCATATTCCCGAAGACGTGAATGCGGCGAGGCCGATCTTGCTTGCACCTTCGGTCAGGCCAGGATCGGGGCCCTTCGGTAAACAGAATGTTGTGATTTTAGTAAACACGGGTTCCTAGCCGTCACGCTCACGCTGGCAGTCTTGGGTCTTGGCCGCGATTTGGCAGTCGGCGCTCCGCGCCGCGTCCGCGCGCCATTTGCGTCCGCTGCCGCAGGCTCGTAAATCTGTGGCAACGATCCTCGCTCGCGGCTCGACATGCGGCGCATCATCATTGAAGAACCCTATTCGGACAGCGCCTTGTGGAGTTGCCGTCTCGCCTTGTTTGCCGCTGCGGTGATCGGCATGGGCCTCGTTCTGGCGCGCGTCGGGCTCGATCCGACTGCCGTGCTCGCGGTCATCGGATCGGCGATCGCCATTGCCTGTCTCGCGATGCTCTGCGCCGGCGCGGCGACCGTTGCGATCTGGCGGACCGGTCGCAAGGGTGTCGGCGTTCTAGCGACCGGATCTTTGCTGGCCGTTATTCTGCTGGCCTATCCGACCTTTATCGCCATTCAGGCCATTCGCCTGCCGGTGTTGAATGACGTCTCGACCGATCTCGACGACCCGCCAGCTTTCTCGCTGTCCCGCAAAGCCATGGCGGCGCGCGGGGGCGTAGTGCCGCCCTCTCTTCCCGCGGCGGTTCGTCAGCTCCAGGCCAAGGCCTATCCGGATGTGCAGCCGATCCTTCTCGATCTCGACGGCGATGAAGCCTACAATACTGTATTGAGCGCCGCAGCCGCGCGCCATTGGACGATCATCGAGGCGATACCGCCGGGTGGGCGGCTTGGCCTCGGCCATGTCGATGCGATCGACCACGGGATGGTCTTCGGCTTTGCTGATGACATCGCCATTCGCATCCGGCCGCTCGCCGGACAGACGCGTGTCGATGTACGGTCGGTTTCGCGTGTCGGCCGGCATGATTTCGGCTCCAACGCGCGCCGTATCGAGGCCTTTGCCGACGAGTTGAAGGCGGAAGCCGACGCCGACTCGAAGTAAGCGCCACCGGCAGGCTTCGCCGCGTCATCGAACACGAATCCGGCTCCTGCCCTAGGTCAGCAAATCGGCCAAAGCCTCGAAGGCCGCGGCATTGCCGACGCCGCCGCGTTGAAGAGCGATGATCGGCACCTCACCGCAAAAATTCGTCAAGCTGGCCTGAGTTGCCGCGATCGGCACGGGCGAACTCTGCGTTTCATTGAGAACCAGAGCTGCTACTTCGAGGCCGCGATGTGTCGCGACCTCGAACGCGGTGAGCACATGGCTCAAGGTTCCGAGATAAGTGCCGGCGACGAGTATGAGCGGAATTCGCAGGGCCTCGATGAGGTCGAGTACGGTCGATTGCGCATCGAATGGCACCATCAAGCCGCCGATCCCTTCGATCACGAGCACATCCTCGGCTGCCTCGATCGCCGCGCGGCAGAAGGCGACGAGCGCGGCGAAATCGACCGGCTTGCCGTCCAGTGCTGCCGCCATGTCGGGCGAGAGCGGGGCTGAAAAGCGCCAAGGTGCGATCGCGGCAATGGCGACTTCGCTCGGCTCGCGGCCCAGCGCATTGAGAAGCACGGCGGGATCGCTGCCCGCGGTTGCATGCGGATCGAAGCCGCTGACCACGGGCTTCAGGGCGGCAACGCTGCGGCCGCGCCGGCGTAGCGCGCCGATGAGCCCAGCGGCGACGAAAGTCTTGCCGATCTCCGTTCCGGTGGCGGTGATGAAGATGACGGGCAAGGCGGGCCTGATCCGAGTTAGCTGCCAGTGTCACGATGGGCTGGCAGCGCATCATTGCGATACTGCAAGCGGGCCGCGATGATGTCTGCGAGGCGCGCCACATCTTCATCCTCATGTCCGGCGCAAAAGGCAAAGCGCAGCCGCGCCGTGCCGGGCGGCACGGTCGGCGGCCGAATGGCGACGACGAGAAAGCCTTCGTCCTCGAGCATCTTCGAAGCCTTGACTGCCGCTTCCAACCTGCCGAGCACCAGCGGCACGATCGGGCTCTGTGCTTCGGGCAGGCCGAGGCGACGCGTGAAATCGCGGGCCTTGGCGAGCGGTCTCTCAGTCAAGGCGGGATCGGCTGCGATGATATCGAGCGCGGCGATCGCCGCCGCAGCATTGGCGGGCGGCAGGCCGGTCGAATAGATCAGCGTGCGTGCCCGCGATTGCATGAGATCAATGACCGGCTGCGAGGCGCAGAGATAGCCGCCATAAGATCCGATCGCCTTCGACAATGTGCCCATTTGCAAGGACACGTCGGCCTTGTGGGCGTCGGCAAATGTCGAGCCGCGGCCTTGAGCCAGCACGCCGAGCCCATGGGCGTCGTCAGTCATGAGCCATGTGTCGGTCGCAGCGCAAAGCTCGGCGAGTGCCGCAACGGGCGCCAAGTCGCCGTCCATCGAAAAGACGCCATCGGTCACGAGCAGGGCATGGCGGAAGCGGTCGCGTTCGGTGGCGAGAATGGCGCGCGCATGATCGACTTCATTGTGGCGGAAAACGCGGTGCTCTGCTGGCGACAGCTGGGTACCGGCGAAAATGCACGCATGCGCGAGTTCGTCGACGAGAATGAGATCGCCGTCGCGCGCGAGCGTCGGAATGATGCCGAGATTGGCGAGATAGCCGGAGCCGAAAACGCAAGCCGCTTCGGCGCCCTTCAGCTTTGCGAGCCGCGCCTCGAGTTCGGCAAACAGTGGATGACTGCCGGTGACGAGGCGCGAGGCGCCGGCGCCGGTTCCATAGGCGCGGATCGCCGCGACCGCCGCGTCCCTGACTTTCGGATGGCGCGACAGGCCGAGATAATCATTGCAGGAGAAGGAGACGAGCCGGCGTCCGCCGCGGACGACGACCGGGCCGCCATCCGCCGGCCGGCAGGTCGCAATGAGGCTGCGCCGCAGCGCGGCTTCCTCCAATTGCGCAAGCTTGCCGCTCGCGAATGCGTCGAGAGTGTTCAAGGCCCCGCTTTCATTTGGCTTTTGTGAGGTGTAGCGGTGGCGCTCCGTTCTGGCAACAAAGGTGCGTGTTGAGATGAAGGGCGAGGCTGACTGGCAGGAGGCTTGGCGCGACCACATCTGGCTGCCCTACAGTCAGATGAAAACCGCAGCGCCGCCGTTGCCCGTTGTCGCAACGCAGGGCACGCGGATCAGGTTGGCCGACGGGCGCGAGCTCGTCGACGGAATTGCGAGCTGGTGGACGGCCTGCCACGGCTATAATCATCCTTATATCCGCGACGCCGTCGCGCGCCAGCTCAAAGCAATGCCGCATGTGATGTTCGGCGGGCTCGTGCACGAGCCGGCGGTACGGCTCGCGACACGGCTTGCCGCGCTCTTGCCGGGCGATCTCGAGCACGTCTTCTTCTCCGACAGCGGCTCGGTCGCGGTCGAAGTCGCGCTCAAAATGGCGGTGCAATTCTGGCTCAACAAGGATGTTGCCGGCCGCAGCAAATTCCTCGCTTTCAGGGGCGCCTATCACGGCGACACGTTCGCGACCATGGCGGTCTGCGATCCGGACGAAGGCATGCACAAGCACTTCGCCGGCGTATTGGCGCAAAACATCATTGCCGACCTGCCGCGCGATGCGGAAAGCGCGGCGCGATTTTCAGCGCTCGTCAAGCACCATGCGAATGAACTCGCGGCGATTATCGTCGAGCCGCTGGTGCAAGGCGCGGGCGGCATGATCTTTCATCCACCGGACGTGCTCGCCGCGATCCGCGCCGTGGCTGATCGTCACGGCCTTCTGTTGATCTTCGACGAGATTTTTACGGGCTTCGGCCGTATCGGGGCGATGTTCACCTGTGAGGAGGCCGGTGTCGTGCCCGACATCGTCTGCCTTTCGAAGGCGCTGACCGGCGGCACGATGGCGCTCGCCGCGACGATAGCACGGCGCCACGTGTTCGAGGCCTTCTGGTCGGATGATCCGAGCCATGCGCTGATGCACGGGCCGACCTATATGGCGAACGCGCTCGCCTGCGCGGCGGCGAATGCCTCGCTCGATCTCTTCGAGACCGAGCCGCGGCTCGATCAGGTCGCAGCCATCGAAGCGGGCCTGCAGGCGGGGCTCGAGCCCTGTCGCGCGTTGCGCAACGTGAAAGACGTGCGCGTGAAGGGCGCGATCGGCGTCGTCGAGCTCGAAACAATCTCGGATTTGAATGCGATGCGGCGCTGTTTCACCGAGCTTGGCGTCTTCATCCGCCCGTTCGGCAGGGTCGTTTACCTGACGCCGGCCTTCACCATAAACGCCGAAGATTTGAAGCAGCTGACCGATGCGGTCGCAACTGTTGCAAAGGCGACATAAATGTCGCTAATAAGCTAGACCCCTTGCCAAATGCGGTTTTCGGTCACATATAGAGTGATCGCTTTTGGACTGATCTCTGAACCGCTTCGTCTGGCCTGCCGGCGCACGTTTCAGCCTCTTCTGCCAAATTCGACTGAAACAGGCGGGGCGCCTTTGGTGACCGCCTACGTGCGTCACGAAAGGGCATACGATGCAAAATGGAACTGTCAAATTCTTCAATGAACAAAAGGGCTATGGGTTCATCGCGCCGGACAACGGCGGCAAGGACGTCTTCGTCCATGTGAGCGCGGTCGAGCGTTCCGGACTGCGCAGCCTCGTCGAGGGCCAGAAGGTCAGTTTCGATGTCGAGACCGACCGTCGCTCCGGCAAGCTCGCCGCCGTCAATCTTCAGGCAGCCTGAGTTCAGAATTTCGCTTTGGCAGTCATCGCGGCCGCCGTTCGCAAGAACGGCGGCCTTTTATTTAAGCCCCTAATGGAAATTCCGGCCTTTCGGCAGAACTTGCCGGACATCGTCGCGCGGGTCGGTGGTCATCCGTACCGTTTTCACATCGAAGAGATCTGGCTCCTTGTCACGCGTCACGTGCCGCGATCCTTGGTGCGGTCGCCTGACTTCATCGGCATGAACGGGACCTGAGATCTCGCCGCCTCGGCGTGACAAGAGGCCGAGCAGCGGCGTCAAATCCTCGGCGCGATCGACGACCACATGGATCACGCCGGATTCGGATTGCAGCCAGCCGCTGATGGCGATGAACCGCGCGGCGATCACGATCGGCCTCAGCATCTCGAAAATTTTTGGCCAGACGATCGCATTGGCAATGCCGGTTTCGTCCTCCAGCGTGAGAAATATGACGCCGCTCGCCGAGCCCGGCCGCTGGCGCACGAGGACGAGGCCGGCGGTGCTGACGCGCCGGCCGGACGGCAGGCGGGCCAGCTCCTCAGTGCGCAAGATCGATTGTTCCGTAAGCCTGTGGCGCAACAAGGCGACCGGATGGGCTTTGAGCGACAGCGATAGATGGCGATAATCTTCGACCACATGTTCGCCGAGCGACATCGGCGGCAGATGTGCCTCGGGCTCGAGCGCGCGGAAACTCAAATCCCTCAAGAGAGGCAGATCGTCCTTGTCGCCGGCGCGGTTCAAGCCGCGCACCGCCCAAAGCGCGTCGCGCCGCTCGAGGCCGAGCGAGCGGAAGGCGTCGGCTTCGGCCAGCGCCGCGAGCACGCTCGGGGAAAGCCCGGTGCGCAGCCAGAGATCGCGGATCGAGTCGTAACCGTTGCCGCGTTTGGCGACGAGTTCCGCCATGTCTTTCTCGGCGATGCCTTGGATCTGGCGGAAGCCAAGTCTGATCTTATGGGTCGAGAGAATCTCGCCTTGCATCGTGGCATGGCGAGGGTGGAGGCGATCGTCATGGCCGGGCTTGTCCCGGCCATCCACGCGGTGCCGCTGCTCCCCGTTCTTGAAAGGTAGCGGCAACGCATCGGCGTGGGTGGCCGGGACTTCTCCGGCCATGACGTTGTCCTCTTCGAGGATCGCATCCCACTGCGAAAAATTCACATCGACCTCTTCGATCGCAATGCCGTGCTCGCGCGCGTCGCGGACGATCTGCGCCGGCGCATAAAAGCCCATGGGCTGCGCGTTCAGGAGCGCGCAGGCAAAGACGTCTGGATAGCGGCATTTGATGAAGGCGGAGGCATAGACGAGCAGCGCGAAAGAGGCGGCGTGGCTCTCGGGAAAGCCGTAGGTGCCAAAGCCTTCGATCTGCTTGAAGCAGCGTTCGGCGAAATCGCGGGCGTAGCCGCGCGCGGCCATGCCCTCGATCATCTTGTCGCGGAATTTGGTGATCGTGCCGGCGCGTTTGAACGTCGCCATGGCGCGACGCAGCTTGTCGGCCTCGGCCGGGGTGAAGCCGGCGCCGACGATGGCGATCTTCATCGCCTGTTCCTGAAACAGGGGCACGCCGAGCGTCTTGCCGAGCACGGCTTCGAGCTCTTTCGACGGATATTCGACCGGCTCCAGCCCCTGCCTGCGGCGCAGATAGGGATGCACCATGTCGCCTTGGATCGGGCCTGGCCGGACGATCGCCACTTCGATGACGAGATCGTAAAAGGTCGAGGGGCGCAGCCGCGGTAGCATCGACATCTGCGCCCGGCTCTCGATCTGGAATACGCCGATCGTGTCGGCGCGGGAGATCATCGCGTAGACTGCAGGCTCCTCGGCCGGCAGGCTCGCCAGCGAATAGGCGAGATCATAATGTTTTTGCAAAAGATCGAGGCTCTTGCGCAGACAGGTCAGCATGCCAAGCGCCAGAATGTCGATCTTCAAAATGCCGAGTGCATCGAGATCGTCCTTGTCCCATTCGACTGTGGTGCGATCGTCCATGGCGGCGTGGGCGATCGGCACGACTTCGTCGAGCCGCGCGCGGGTGATGACGAAGCCGCCGGTATGTTGGGAGAGATGGCGCGGAAAGCCCTTGAGTTCCTCGGCGAGCGCGAGGGTCTTTTCGAGCCGGCCTTCCTTGGAGTCGAGCCCGAGACGGCGGATCTCGTTCTCCGCGATCCCTTCCGAAGTGCCACCCCAGAGCGTGCTCGAAAGCGCTGTGATGACATCTTCCGAAAGGCCGAAGGCCTTGCCAACGTCGCGGATGGCGGAGCGGCTGCGATAGGTGACGACGCTCGCGGCGAGACCCGCGCGGGCGCGGCCGTAATGATTGTAGATATATTGCATCACCTCTTCGCGCCGCTCATGCTCGAAATCGACATCGATGTCGGGCGGCTCCTTGCGTTCGGCCGAGATGAAGCGCTCGAACAGAAGCTCGTGTCGGGCCGGATCGACCTCGGTAATGCCGAGACAAAAGCAGAGCGCCGAATTGGCAGCCGAGCCGCGCCCCTGGCAGAGGATGTTTTGGCTGCAGGCAAAGCGCACGATGTCGTGCACGGTGAGGAAGTAAGGGGCGTAATTCAGCGCCGCCACGAGTTTTAGCTCATGCGCGATCGCCTGCTTCACCTTCTCCGGCACGCCATTGGGATAGCGGCGTTCCGCCCCTTCGTAGGCGAAGCATTCGATGGCCTCCTGCGGGCTCGCAAAACCTTCGCGCAATTCCTCCGGATATTCATAAGCGAGCTCGTTGAGCGAAAAGGCGAGGCCCTGGAGAAAGCGCAAGGTCTCAGTGATCGCCTCAGGCGCCTCGGAAAACAGCCGCGCCATCTCAGGCCCGCTCTTCAAATGCCGTTCGGCATTGGCATTCAAACGCCGGCCGAGCGCGTCGAGCGGCGCGCCAGCGCGGATCGCGGTCAGCACATCCTGCAGAGGCCGCCGCGCCGCAAGATGCATAAGCACGTCATTGGTGGCGATGAGCGGCAAGCCGGTGTGGCGGGCAAGATCGACACGCTCGGCGAGCGCCTGCCGCATCTTGCTGCCATAGGTCATGGAAGCGGCGAGCCAGACGCGGCCGTGGGCCACATCGGCGAGATTGTGAAGAAACGCAGTCTCATCCTGGAGCGATCCCTCCCCAGGATGGGGAGGGTGGCCGCGCAGCGGCCGGATGGGGTGTGCGTCGGTCCCCATCCGGCAGCGAAGCCGAGCTTCGCTGCCACCTTCCCCTGAAAGGGGAAGGATTTGCGCATCGCTGATTTCGGCCGCCTCAGCAAAATCGTCATAGATTTTGCCGGGCTTTTTGGCGCTGTCCTCCGCCTCCCAGGTGCTCGCCGGCATGACGGCCAAATGAAAACCTTCGGCAGCGCCGAGAAGATCGTCGCGCGCGAGCCGGCAGAATCCTTTCTGCGCTTTCAGGTTGCCACGGGTGAGGAGGCGCGTAAGCCGCGCATAGGCGGCGCGGTCTTGCGGATAGGCGAGAACGTCCGGCGTGCCGTCGCAGAAGACGAGACGGGCACCGATCGCGATGCGCGGGACTTGGATCTCGTTCTCGCGTGCGAAAAGATGGGCGCGCACGACGCCGGCCAACGAATTGCGGTCGGCGATCCCGAGTCCGGCGAGGCCGAGTTCATGGGCGCGGGCGACATATTCTTCCGGATGCGAGGCGCCGCGCAGGAAGGAAAAATTTGTCGTCACCGCAAATTCGGCAAAGGGAATGTGCTTCATGCGAAAAGCCCGTGCATGAACCAGCGCGGGCGCTCGGTCTCTGTTTCATAGAGGCCCTCGCGGAAGAGCCAAAACCTGCGCCCCTCATTGTCCTCGGCGCAGAAATAATCGCGGGTCAGAGCGGCCTCGTTCTTCCACCATTCGGGCGCGATCCGCTCCGGCCCTTCGATGGCGGCGATTTCGTGCAGCACGCGCCGCCAGCGAAATCGCACCGGCGGACCGTCCGGCACGCTGGCGATGGTCTCGATCGGCTCCGGCCGCGAAAGGAGACGGATGGGACGGATTTCCCTCTCCCCGCTTGCGGGGAGAGGGTGAGGGTGAAGGGCCGGGTGAGTTTGCATCTGCGTCGCAGACGCCGGCACGGCAGTGACAGCGAATTCGGGCCAATGCCGATCGACAAGCGAAAGCCGCGTGACGCGCCTCAAGCCGAGCCGCGCGCCCAGCCGATCGATGAGATCGGCGAGATCTGGGCTGTCTTCCGCCGGTGCGAGCCAGTTCGCCTGCTCCTGATCCTGGCGTTCGACCGCGAGCGCCGAGAGGCGCAGGACGTCGAAGCCGAAGCCCGCGTCGAGCGGATCATCCTCATCTCTATTTGCGCAAGCGGCCTCGATTTTCTCGCGGAAGAGCCGCGCGATCGTCTGCGGATCGCGCAAAGGTCGGCTCGTGCCGGCGATCAGATGTTTCACCGTGCCGTCGACGCCGAACAGGCTCACGTCGAGACGCCGCGCTCCTTCGCCATGCCGCGCCAAGAGAAGCGCAAGGTCCTGCGCGAGGGCGAAGATCGTCGTCTCGACGCATTCGCGCCGGCTGATCGGCTCGGCAAAGCGCCGTTCGGCAAGATAAGCGGGGGCCTCGAAGCGCGGCGAAATCGGCGTTTTGACGCGACCCAACATGGCGTCGAGCTTCTCGAAGAGAGAGCTGCCGAAACGCGCCGCGAGCGGCGCGCGCGGACGCAGCAAAATATCACCGATCCGCCGCAGGCCCGCTTGCCCGAGATCGGCGAGCGTTTTCTCGTCGAGCCGCAAGGCGGCGAGCGGTAGCGTACCGAGACGGCGGACAATCTCCTGTTCGGCGCAATCGGACGATAACAGGCGCTCCTTGCCGAAACGCGCCAAGGCCCAGGCCGCTTCCGGCGTCGGGCCGAGTCCGGCTAAGGCGGCAAAGCCCTGTGCGGCAAGCCGCGTCTCGATCTCGACGAGAAGCTTCGCCTCGCCGCCGAAGAGATGCGCCGCACCACTCACGTCGAGCATCACGCCGTCGGGCGGATCGAGCGCGGCAAGCGGCGTGAAGCGCCGGCACCAATCTGTAAGAGAGGCGAGCGTTGCGGCCTCAGTCGCCGCATCGGCGGCAAAGCAGCGCAGCCCCGGCAGGATGGCGCGCGCATCGGCGAGCGCCATGCCGGATTTTAATCCGCGCGCCGTGGCGACTGGATCGACAGCGACGAGCCTTTGCGCGTTCTTGATCTTGGCGATCGTTGCGAGGCCGCCATCACGCCCCGAGCGCTTTATGTTTTGTCGCCGCGCCAGATTCTCCTGCCGCAGGATCCGGTCCGTTGCCAGAGAGGGCAGACACAGGGAGAGATAACGCGTCACGGAAACAGACCTCTGTCCAGAAAACCGGGTGGAATGTGCGATCGATGGCAAAGCCGGCAGGCCCGGCACGCGCCTTGGCGATGCGCACCGACCAAGCAACTGAGCAGGGCAGGGGCAGGCGATGGCCCGCAGAAACTTGATGCAGGCTCGGATGCGCCCGCACCTCGAAACGCGTATCGGCGCCGCTAGAAAGCGCGTCGGCGCCCGTTAGGCCCGCGAGGAAGAGAAGACCGGGCGTCGCGTTCTTTTGCGCGGCCAGAATGAGGCGGCGCGAGGCGGCAAGATCATAGGCTTTCACTGTCCAAATCTCGCCGATCACGGCGGCCGGCGCCCGGCATTTCAGCGCCTCTTCCATGGCCCAGAGCGCCTCTTTCGCGCTCGCCGCATGGACGAGGAGGAGGCAGGCCGGATCGATCCCATGATGGGCGAGGCCCGGTCCATAAAGCGCGCCCTGTTCGAGCGCGGCGAAATCCTCGCCGATCCAGACGATCGGCGTCCGCATTCGCGCCACGCGCAAACGGGCGGCGAGCGCCAGCGTGAAACCTACCGCCGCGGGATGATCGCCGGCCCGCGCCGCGACGATTTCATGCAAGGCGCCGGGCTTGAGACCGCCGGCGAGCATGCGATCGAGGCAGGCGTGGCCGAGCAAAACGCGTCGGGCAGGCGGCTCGCCCTGCGGGCTTGCCCGGCCTTCGATCCCGGCGATTTCTTCACGCAAAAGGCGCAGCCTGCCTCGCAGAGGCTGGCTGACCGGTGCCGACTGAGGCTGCGCACGGGACATGAAAGCCCTTGTCGTTCTACATTTGTTCTAATGGATTCCTGGTTTTTGGGAGGGAGTCAAGGAGGCGAACGTTACCGCTTATGGGACAACCCGCCCAAATGACAAAAACATTGCCCAAACTTTGGGTGGCACGCCGAGCAACGCCGCTACGCTGTCGCGCTTCCCGGTTGTCGCGAAGAGGCTACTTTCCCATTCCGGGAGGCTGGATCGACTGACCATCCGGGCGTGTCGGTTAACGCCGCAGCAGCGACAGGAGGAGCCCCAGAGCCAGCAGCACGGCCACGCCCTGCCAGAAGCGGAGCGGGTAGCGCTCATAGAGCGTCAGCGGCCGACGCACCGCAAGCGGGGCGCGCGCCGGTCCCGTCTCCATCTCCACGGCAAATTCGCTCATGTCGTTAAAACGTTCGGCGGGATCGATGGCGATGGCGCGCGCAAGTGCCGCCTGCACCCAGGCCGGCAGGTCCGGGCGCAAGGCAGAAAGCGACTTCGGCCGGTTCTGCCCCGGCGGGCTGGTGGCATCGGCATTGCCGTAAGGGAACTCGCCGGTGAAGGCGCGGAACATGGTGATGCCCAGAGCGTAAATGTCAGTCGCCACGTTGCCCGGTTCGCCATTGAACATCTCGGGCGCCATATAGGCAGGGGTACCTGGAATGTCCTCGGGTGGGAAATCCTCCAATCCGGGAACCCGCACCACCCCGAGATCGAGCAGTTTGAGCGATCCGCCGTCCTCGAGAATCACGTTGTCGGGCTTGATGTCGCGATGGATGATACCGGCGCGGTGCAGCGCCGCCGCGCCGCGTGCCAGCTTGATCGCGATGTTGCGTCCTTCCTCGAGACCTAGACGACGCATGAGCCGGGTCTCCAGGAGTTCACCTTGATAGAGCGGCATGACGGTGTAGAGGCAGGTCTGTCGCCCGGGCGGCAGTTCGATGATGCGGCCGACCCAGGGGCTGTGCACGCGCGCGCCCACCCATGCCTCGCGGACGAAGGCTGCGTGGTAGGTGGCCACGGCGGCGACTTGCGGTTTTGGAAACTTCAACACCACCTCGCCGCCCTCGACTTCGTCGACCGCGCCGAACAGGCGGCTGTAGCGGCCGTCGGACACCAGCACTTTGAGCAGGAAACCATCGACGGTCTCGCCGTCGATCGGCACCGGGATCAGCGGCAGTTGCATGATGGCGGCGCCGATATCAGCCGATTCCGCCGTCGGCAGATCGACCACATCGAGCACCAAGGCAGTGCAATTGTCGGTGCTACCGGAATGGAGCGCGGCCGCAACCAGCGCGCGGGCGCAATCCTCGGAAGCAGAGCGCTCCCGCAGGATGTCGGCGATGGTCTCCACCGTCAGGAAGCCGTGCACACCGTCGCTGCACAGCAGGAAGCGGTCGTGCCGCGCCATCGGCTGGGTGGCGTAGTCCAGCCGCACCTCCGTGTCGACGCCCAGCGCGCGGGAAAGGATGCTCGAGCGACTGCTGCCAACCTCCCGCACATGGTCGGTG
Organism: uncultured Alphaproteobacteria bacterium; assembly: GCA_963720425.1. Lineage (GTDB taxonomy): Bacteria > Pseudomonadota > Alphaproteobacteria > Rhizobiales > Beijerinckiaceae > Methylovirgula. Next base: position 3,085,881 of record OY970391.1, on the reverse strand, counting down.
GTCAGGCAGGTGAGGCGGTCAGCGCTCAGCCGATAGGCGCGCGTGTCGCCAACATGCAGCACATGCGCGTGTCGCCCGCGCAGCACCAGCGCCGTGAAGGTGCATCCCATCCCCTTGAGCTCGGCGTCGCGCTGACCTTGGGAATAGATCCAGCCATTGAGTGCATTGAGGACCCGCGCCGCCGCATGTCGCACTTCCATGGTCTCGGGTAGGTCGCAAAATCCATCGAGAAAACCACGCACTGCGGTCTCGGCGGCGACGCGACCGCCCTTAGCGCCGCCAATTCCATCGGCGATCGCCGCCACAATGTCCCGGCGTGGTTCCGGCAGCTCCAAGCCGAATACGGTGCCAGCGAAATCCTCGTTGGCTTTGCGCGGTCCGGCGTCCGAAGCGAACCCCGCGCTGGCCTTGACGCCGGAAAGGCGCTCAATCATCGCCGCTGTTCCGATTTCTTCGGGGCGGCGAGCAGCGCGGGTCGCGACGCGGAGATGGCGCAGCCAAGCGGGGACGGGAGGGAGGGGGAGTGGCTTTAATTTTCCAGCCTGCAGCGATCATGGAGGAAATAGCCTCCGGTGCTCAACGCGACAACAACCGTAAGATCACTGGATTGGCGGTCAAGCGTGTAGTTACCGCCGTCTGTAACATCGTGCCACGAAATCTCGGTATCGCTAATATGGGTCCACCATGTTAGTCGATCCTGATCTCCATCTCGCGCCGCCGGCTGGGTTGTTGCAGGCTATCGTAGTCTCGCGCGATTGCGCTTCGCCGTTGGCCGCGGAAACGGCGACGCTCGCTGCCAAGGCAGCGATTTCGGCACCAAAGGTAGGTTCAGAAACAGGGTCGCCCCTTCGGAGCCATGCGCGATCCGTAGCTAAACTCCGAGCTGTAAAGGAATGCTGTAAAGATAAGGCAGCGGGATTGGTGATTGCGACGCCATTTCATCATACTTGCCTCTTTTCTTGTTCAGGATGCCTCTTTTATAAGCATCGGAATCCTATGGGTTGACCTGAGCTGCATTCCAAAGCGGGTGCTCGCGGGCATATTTCTTGCTCTCTGTATTCGGATTGTGGCTCCGTAACAGCAAATGGGGGGTAAATCCATGCTCGTACCATCACCAAAATGGCTTGATACCGGCGACAACGCTTGGCAATTGGCGGCAGCGACTTTCGTCGGCCTGCAAAGCATTCCGGGGCTGACGGTCCTTTATGGCGGCATCGTCAAGAAGAAATGGGCAATCAACTCCGCCTTCATGTCGATCTACGCATTCGCGTCGGTCCTCGTCGTCTGGGTTCTTTTCGATTACAACTTGGCATTCGGACCTCAATGGTTCCCGTTCCTCGGCAAGCCGCTCTTGGCGATTTCGGCCGCATTCACGACCGGCCAGGCGGTCATTCCGGCCGCAGCCTCGGGCATGCCGCCTCTCGCCTTTCCCATGGCGACCCTCATGTTCTTCCAGTTCGTGTTCGCTGCCATCACCGTCATCATCCTGGGCGGTTCTCTGCTTGGCCGCATGAACTTTACGGCGTGGATGATCTTCTGTCCGGTGTGGATGACGCTCGTCTATACGGTGGGCGCATTCAGCCTGTGGGGCGGCGGCTGGCTCGCGAGCATGGGAGTGGCAGACTTCTCGGGCGGCTACGTCATCCATCTTGCCGCTGGAGTATCCGGATTCACCGCTGCGGCGGTGATTGGCCCGCGGCTGCAGGCCGATCGCGATAATTTCCCGCCTAACAGTCTGTTGATCACGCTGGTCGGCGCCGGAATCCTGTGGCTCGGTTGGGACGGCTTCAACGGCGGCGACCCGTACTTTGCCAACGCTGATGCGGGCGCTGCGGTGCTCAACACCAATACGGCCACCGCAGTGGCGCTTCTAGTCTGGACGCTGATGGACAAGATGGCCTATGGCAAGCCATCGGTGCTCGGCGCGGTCAACGGTATGATCGCGGGCTTGGTGGCGATCACGCCCTCCGCCGGCTACATCGATGGCTTGGGCGCGATCATCGTCGGTGTCTGCGCCGGGATCATTCCATGGCTTGCCATGAACAAGCTGCAAAAGACCAGCTTCATGATGAAAGTGGACGATACGCTGAGCGTGTTCTCCACCCATGGCGTGGCCGGCCTGACCGGCGGCTTGCTCGTGGGGCTGCTTGGCAATCCGGCCATGCTGCAATACATCGGCACCGACAAGGACGCGCCCGGTATCAACGTGATAGGCTGGTTCTACGGCAACCCGCATCAGCTCCTGCTTCAGTTCTATGGAGCGGCGTTCATCATCGTGTACAACGCGATCGCGACCTTCATCATCCTCAAGGTAATTGGGCTCATCGTGCCGCTGCGCATGGATGAGACGGTCCTGAAGGTCGGTGATGACGCAGTTCACGGCGAGACCGCCTATGCGATTGGTGCGGAGGGAGAGTAGTCCGTAATCCGGTTTCTCGCGCCGGCAAATTGGGCAAGCATGCTTATGATCGGCGATCACGTGGTGCATGGCGAGGAAGCCTATGCGCTGGACGGCGTGCAACGCGCGGGAGCTCCTGCGGAGTAGTTGACTTAAGAAGCTGCCAACTCAGGGGCCGGCCAAGTCGCCGGCCCTTTTTTATTTCCGCTCGCGGCAGCGGTAGTAGAGGAAATAGCCGCCGGTGCTCGAAGGCCCGCGCATGGTCATATTGCCCGAGATGCGATCATACTCATAGATGCCGCCATGCAGCGTGTCTTGCCACGTGATCGATTGATCGCTGATCTCAGCGGGAAAGGAATCGACCATGTGATGGTCGAAATCGACCTTCAGGTCCCACGTCGTCCCGCTGCTCGGGTTGGTGCAAATCAATGTCGTCGTGTCGGCGTGAGCAATTCTCGGAACAAATAACAAGAGTAAGGCGAGCAGCGCTCGCTGCAGAATACGCTGTTCATGCGCCACGATGACTTTCCTAGTTTTTGGTAGCCGGTGCTTTTCGCCTGAGCGCTTCGCGTTCAGATGAGCGACCTATTCTGATCCGCCGTTTTCAGTCAAGCCCAAGCCCATAACTAGCGGAACGCCAGGGCCGCTGCGGTCGGCTCGAAGCGAAAATCAATCTTCGCCGTATGCGCGAGAGATGCGGACCAACCGTGCCAACCAGGCAGCAATGAGCGCCAAAGCGATCTCGTCTGCGGAGAACTGGCCCACGCAGAGGACAGGGCCGCAGACAAAAGAATCAACGCGCCCAGGAACCCGCCGCTTCGCGGCCTAACGTGTCAAGCCGTCTAGGTCGCCGCCATTGACGTTGCCGTTCGCTCCGATTCCGCCCGTGCTGGTGCCGCCATTGACGGTCCCATTCGGTCCGATTCTACCTGTGCCGGCGCTGCCGTTGAGGGTGCTGTTTGGTTCGATTCCACCTGTGCCGGCGCTAAGGTTCAAACTGTACCACCACCTAAATTCGGCACCATTCTTGCAACTCTCCAGACCCATACCACGACGCGTGCGGTGAAGCGCAAGCAGCCGCGCTCGCTGTTGAAACATAAGGATAAAATGGAATGGCCTACCTTGATGTCAGCCCGATGATCGGTGCGTTGCGGGAGTGCTCGAGCGATTTCGATATGAGCCGTGGACAACTGCGGCATATGCCGAGCGGCCATAAAGTGGTCTTCGATGCATTCGGCGGGAGTGCCAGGATCGATGCGCAATGCGAGTGCACCACTCTGCGGATCTCTCGGGAGCAAAGTGTAGAATTGCTCGCCGCGTTCCGTGCATGGAAACAGGATTATTGGCGCGTGGTAGAAATCAATCGGGAATTTGCCGACCACTTCCGTCCGAGCTTCGCGCGGCGGGTCTGCGTGTGGCTCCTCAACTTTCTGCTGGATCATCCGCATCCGCTGACCAGGGCGCCGGCGCAGCCGGTCGAGCAGTCCGCGACGTGAACTTCGATCGCTGATCGAACTCGGTCCCAACAGACGAACAGAAACCGCGGCCCCTCTCGCGTGAGAGGAGGCTGCGGGTCTTCGCGCGCGCCCTGCGCGCACGTGACGCTCCAAAACGCGCCCGGCGGAGCAGGCGCGCTGTTGCGCTCACATCATCGACTGAAGCAGTCTTCCACCGGGAATTTCTGGTCTCAAACGCAAGGAAAAGCCCCGGCCATCGCGTCGGGGGGACAGCGACATGCCGGGGCTTCCAACTTCGAAACAGCGACACAACAAAGCACTTACGCCACGAGCTGTCCCGAATTACACTCTGCTTATGCCGCGAAGCGGATGCAGGGCGAGCCGATAACGCCGCCCTTTTGCATGGCCGCCTTCATGTCTTCTGAGTTCAACCAGGTGCGGGCCTTTGCCACGTCGGCGACATCCTGAAGGACGACAATGTCATTCGGGTCATCGGCGCTGCGGAACACTCTCCCGTTCGTAATTCCGGCGGACGCGCGGTTCTTTTCGTGGCCATTGTAAGCAGTACGCCATGCGTTAAAGTCCTGGACCTTCAAGTGGACGGTCAGGTTGTCATTCGTATGTTGTGCGTTCGTCATCGCAATTCTCCAGATGTTGTGAAGTAAAGCTTGAATTATATCGTTAGATCGACATAAGCCATATACACCACGATCCTAGAAAAACTAGAGCGCTCTAAAAATAAATCTTGTCGCTTGTCTCGCAAAGCTTCAGTTTACTCACTGAGCATCTGCGGATATTTTTGAATCTGTGAGCAGGCCGCGTCAGGCCCGCCGGCAAAGGATCATCGGCGGCATCGCTCTTGCGCTTGCGGATCGTCAGACGTCGGGACGTTTGGCCATGCCGGATCGGCTAATATCGGCAGCTATCCAATGCCGAGCGCATCGTCGGCGGTTGGGAGGTCATCCCTCCCGCTCCCGCCGCCTCGCAAGGAAGGCACTCGTAATTCGATCCGTTCTGGCGGGCGGAAGATGTCCTCGATCGGTACTTCAAATCGCGTGCCGGAATGCGTCTCCAGCGTTACTTTGTTTTGGTCGACCGCAATTACCGAGAGGCCGAGCAATTCGACCTTGTCGCCGATGCAGAACATGATCTTCTCACAGTCACAGGGCGGTCTGGGAAATTAAATCCGATGCGCGGCGACCTGCGCGGCATACTCATGCGTTGCGGTCAATCACTCTTTGATTCGGGGTTGAACGCCATGAAGCGGATCGATGATCTTTTGGACGCAATGACTCTGGCGGAAAAGCTCGGCCAACTTACTATGACCGCAGCCGGCTATGCGGTGACTGGGCCACTGGTTGTCGAAGATTTGGCGGATGCGGTGCGAACCGGCGTTGTCGGCAGCATCATCAATCTTTTCGGTGTCACCCGAGTTCACGAGATGCAGCGCCTGGCAGTTGAGGAAACGCGCCTTAAAATTCCGCTTATGGTTGGGCTCGATGTCCTTCATGGATACAAGACTATGTTTCCCGTGCCGCTCGGCGAGGCGGCCCTTTTCGATCCTGACGCTTGGGAGCAGACTGCAACGGAGGCCGCGAAAGAGGCTGCGGCCGATGGAATAAATTTGACTTTCGCACCAATGCTGGACGTCTCGCGCGATCCGCGCTGGGGCCGGAGCGCTGAGGGGCCTGGCGAAGATCCCTGGCTTGCCTCGAGCTTCGCGCGAGCAAAGGTCAAAGGCTTCCAGGGCGGAGATCTAGCCGCCGCCGAAGCGATCGCAGCTGTTGCTAAGCATTATTGCGCCTATGGGTCGGTAACGGCCGGGCGCGAATACGCTTCTGTGGATATTTCCGAGCGGACCTTGCGGGAAGTTTATCTGCCGCCTTTCGCTGCCGCCGTGCAGGCTGGTGTTGCCCTTGTTATGCCCGCTCTCATCGATCTTGCCGGCATTCCGATGACTGCTAATATAGATATGCTGACCGGCTGGCTGCGCGGCAGACTCGGCTTCGAGGGTGTCATCGTCAGCGACTACAAGGCTGTGGCCGGGCTGATTCATCACGGTATTGCTGCAGATCTGGTCGAAGCCGCAGCCCTAGCTCTTAGGGCCGGCGTCGACGTCGACATGATGGGGGACGCATATCGCCGCGGTCTCCCAATCGCGATCGAACGCGGCCTCGTGGACATCAATGAGATTGATAGTGCTGTTCGCCGCGTCCTTTTACTAAAAGACAAGCTGGGGCTCTTCGACGATCCCTATCGCCGCGGCCCCAAGCCCGAAAGAGCAACCGTTCTTGCAAATCGCCGCCGTCTTGCTCGTGAAATTGGAGCACGTTCCATTGTCCTTTTGAAGAATGACGGCAGTGCCTTGCCGCTGTCGAAATCTGTTCGCCACGTTGCTTTAATTGGTCCCTTCGCGGACTCCCCTAAGGAAATGCTCGGCCCGTGGTCAGCGGCGGCGGGACCCGAAGACCACGTCGGAATACTTGCTGGAATCCGCGAAGCCCTCCCAGGAATTGAAGTCACATATTCACTTGGGGTGGGAATAGAGGACCATAACCTTGCGGGGATTCCGGCTGCGGTCGAACTCGCTTATCAGGCTGAAGCAATACTGCTTTGTCTCGGCGAGGGGGCTACAATGAGCGGTGAGGCGGCAAGCCGCGCCAATCCGGATCTTCCGGGACGCCAGCGAGAGCTTGCCGAAGCCATATTCGATGTGGCTCAAGCACTCGAAAGGCCGGTCATAGTCATCCTTTTTTCCGGCCGCCCCTTAATCGTGCCCTGGTTGGTAGAGGGAGCGGACGCCATGTTGGCTGTGTGGTTTCCTGGCAGTGAGGGCGGGCATGCTATCGCAGATGTTATTACTGGAGCAATCTCGCCAAGTGGTCGTACGCCAGTGTCTTGGGCGCGTGCCGTTGGGCAACTCCCAATCTTCTTCGCCGAGCGCGCAACTGGCCGCCCAGCCCAGCCAAATGATCACCTCACAAGCAAATATCTTGACGTTCCGAATTCACCTCTGTTCGCCTTCGGTCACGGCCTGACCTATGGCCACTTTGTCTTCTCCAATCTCAATGTCTCGCCGGCTTTTGTATCAGAAACGGATGTTATCGACGTCGTAGTTGATGTGATGAACGACGGCGCAATGACTGCCGAGGAAACGGTTTTCTTTTTCGTGCACGATAAAGTTGGAAGCGTGTGTCGGCCGCTCCTCGAGCTCAAGGGCTTCAGCAAGATAACTTTGCGGCCCGGCGAACAAGGCATCGTGCGTTTTTCGCTTCCCGCCGCCGACCTGCGCTTTCTGGGACGAGACCTCAAACTCGTTTTCGAGCCAGGTGATGTAGAAATCTTGGTAGGCCCTTGCGCCGATAAGGGAAGCCTTCTCGTCGCGAATGTTCTTTTTGTTGCTGACATCGGTGCTTAGCGCTGAAAGCGGTGATCGCAGAGATGAAAGGACCTATTTAGAATTTTCATCCCTTAGAGTCGTTTTGAGACCGTCGTTTAAGAAGCTGATGCGAAGGTGCTATATAAAAAGATATCGGGATTAAAGGTTTGAGCCTGCAGTGACGCCACTAACCTTACTAGGGCTTGGCGCAGCCGCCTTGTCTGCGCTGTGTCAGACGGCGACTGACATTGGCACCAAAGCCGCGACGCGCGAGGCCGAAGAGAGGCTTATCCTCGCGGCGGAGTGGACCGTGGGTGCCGTGCTGCTATCCATCCTATGTCTGATATCCCATCCGGCCTTGCTTATTCATCCCGTTGAGGCCTTTGCCGAGCTTTTCCGACCTAACTTTTGGCCCCTGCTGCTTGGCGCGGGAGCGCTTAATGTGATCGCCTATTATTTCTTCGTCCGCGCGTTCCGCCTTTCCGATGCTTCGTTAGTGGCTCCGCTCGTTCTCGCTACGCCCGTCTTTCTGCTCGCCACCTCGCCTTTGATGGTTGCCGAACGTGTTTCGCCTTTGGGCGCGCTCGGCGTTATTTTCTCAGTTTTGGGCGCCGTATTCCTTGGTTTAAGTGAACCTGGCGCCACACGTCGCGCATCCTTGCTTACCTTCCTGCAAGATCCCGGCGTGCACTCAATGGGCGTCACGGCGGTTCTCTGGAGCATTACGGCGAATCTCGACAAGCTCGGCGTTCGAGCGTCCGCGCCATCACTTTGGATCGCGCCGCTGACCAGCTTAATTGCTGTAGTCAGCATTATCGTCTGGCTAGTCCTGCCCCATCGCCCATTGCGCTTCCGCGAATTGCGCTACGCCTTCGTCGCCGGCGCGACGAACGCGGTCGGAAACGCTTCACAGATGTATGCTCTGACGGTCCTTTTCGTACCCTACGTCATCGCGATAAAGCGGATGAGCGCGCTTTTCACAGTAATTGTCGGCGGGATTATCCTGCGGGAGAATATTCGCACGAGGCTGCTAGGCGCCGCCGTCATGTTAGTTGGTGCGGCGCTTGTGGTCGGCGCCACGAATAGACCATCACGCGTTGAGCGGTCCGCCGCGGCTTTCCAATGGATTCCATGATGATCAGGGCGGCGATCTCGCGACGCGAGAACTGCCCGCTACTCGAGCCACAAGGGGGATGCTCCAATCAGAATCGCAAACGAAACTGGTATTACAATTGGAATAACGGATCAGGGAAGGTTCGAAATTGCCGACCGGCAACTCGATTGGACCTTCTTGGGTCGCGTCGGCGCTCGTATCGCCGACTTGACTTCCGGCAGCGGCTGCGACCGGGCGGGCGCCTACCAGGAGCTCGTGTTCGCCTTTAAAGGACCTGATAACAATGCCAGACGCGGTATCATCCGGCTCTATGACCATCGCAGCGTCGTTGTGTTCGAACTCAAGTTCGTCGATCCGGGAAAAACCAGCGAGGCATTTCCTTCGTTCTCAAAATTTCCCCGCAAACTTCATCATCTTGCGTATACCGGGACATTCGGTGGTTTCAGCTTCACGCGCTTTGGAACCGATGGTCCCTGGATATTTTTCGATGATAACAGAAGCACCTTCATCCTGTCGCCCGGGTCGCATTTCCTAAACACGTCGCTGCGGCTTGGCTCGCATGGCCAGCTGCGCAGTGAGGTCGTCTGTATTGATAAACGAATTCCGCCTGGTTTCGTTCACACGACCGTGTTGGCGATGGCCTCTGGCATCAATCGCGCGTTCGAAATCTGGGGTCATTTTCTCACCGATCTAATGGGGAAGAAGCGGCCTCTAAACGACGCCGATTTTGGTCTCAAATATCTAGGCTATTGGACTGATCATGGCGCTAAATACTATTACCAGTTCGAACCTCAATTGGATTATGTCGCGACGCTTCTCAAGATCCGGGACGATTTTCGCAAGGCGAAAATTGACTTGGGTTACATGCAGCTCGACAGCTGGTTTTATCCAAAGGGAGGCGATGCAAAATGGCGAAGTGGAGACCATCTGGGCGGCGGCACCTACCTGTACGAAGCATCAAACGAGGTTTTCCCGGAAGGACTGAGCGCCTTCCAGCAGAAGCTCGGTCTGCCGCTCATCACCCACAACCGCTGGATCGACAATAATAGCCCTTACCGCGGCGAATACGCAATCTCGGGGAATGTCTCGATCGACCCCAAGCTGTGGTCCGATTGGATGCGTCACCTCCGTGCATCAGGCGTTCGTACCTATGAGCAAGATTGGCTTTCCGGGCCCGCACTGCCTGAACGCACTTTAGATGCTGGTGAACGGTTTATGGATTACATGGCGGAAGCCGCCGAAAGCGAAGGCATAACACTCCTATATTGCATGCCATTGCCGCGCCATTTTCTCCAGGGAACCAAATACGCCAATCTGACAACGATTCGAACCAGCAGCGACAGGTTTACCAAACGACACTGGAGATCGTTCTTATTCAACGGGAGGCTCGCGACCGCGCTCGGCGAATGGCCTTGGACCGATGTCTTCATGAGTTCGGAGACAGCAAATTTGTTGATCGCGACTCTCTCCGGCGGGATGGTTGGAGTTGGGGACGCTGTCGGGGAACTCGATCGGGAGAATCTTCTGCGCGCCGTCCGCCCCGACGGCGTGATCGTGAAACCGGACGATGCTCTGACTCTGCTTGATGCATCGTATATCGCTCAAGCTAAGGACCGATCCGCTCCCATCATCGCGGTCGCTCGTACGGACCATGATGGTTGGATTACTTCCTATGTCGTGGCCTTTGGTGCGAGCGGCGACTGCCGGACGGAATGCCTTATGATCGCTGAGCTGGGTTATATAGGCCCAGTCTATGCGTATAATTACTTCCAAAGATCCGGCATTTACCTAGATCCCGAAAAGCCCCTTGCTATCTCGATCTCCGATCGTACTGCTTATTGGATTGTGGTCCCTGTGGCCGGATCAGGAATTGGATTTTTGGGAGATCAAGGCAAGTTCGTTTCGAACGGGAAGAAGAGAGTGTCAAATATCTCCGACAATGGCGTATTGTCCGCCCGAATCGTTCTGGCGAAGAGCGAAGAACGCGTCCGCCTTCACGGTTTCTCGCTCGCGCGGCCCGAGCTGCAGGCCCGCGGAGGCAAGATCGAAGATATGACATATGATTCTCACGACGGCTTGTTTCAATTCGATCTCGTCGCGCCAGCCGGCGCGTCACCTGAGGTCATGGCCTGCCGTTCGAAGACCGCCGCGATCTAAGTCAGGCGAAGACGTCGGGCCGGCTTTCCGATCCACGTGCGCTGAAACCGTAGATTATGGCGAGTTCCCATATTTGCCTGAGACGTCACCGTGAAGGAGCTCGGGCGTTGCACTGATAAGGGTTATGCCATAGCGCGGCGAGAGGGCGAAGAATTTGTAACGTGTGGAACAGTGCCAGCGACTCACGTACTGAGGCGCACCGGCGCCAAAGATGCGTTAGTGAGAGGTAATGACCAATTTACGAGTGCTGAAATGCTTAAGCGCTACGCCGAATACCCGAAATAGCTCAGGAGCAGGCCAACGAGGAGGTCAAAAACGGCAGCGCCAAAGAAAACTTCCCCTATGCTTGAGAAGCTTGGACCCGATCGACACAATTTGTTGTGGCAGGAAAATGGTCACTATGGCGCGAACGACGCTCGCCCAACCAACCAGCGTGATGATAAGCCGCCAGTCGAACGCCCAGACATTGTGAGTGAGCACCAGCGCCAACCCCCCGAGCAGCCCAAGTACGCCAGCCAGATAGATTATCACGCGGCTCTCGAGGAACTCTTGGAGCAAGGTGCGAAACGCTTGCGGCTTGGACAGTAAGGCGATCCCAACGACAACATAGATCAGCCCCAAGAGCTTGGCGATGAAGATTGACGTCTGCATTTGCTACGCCCCGATAGCATCGCCGCGACGCGCGGTGCTGCGGCCTTTGCCTTCATGACCTAATTTGTTGTTCAAGCTTTGACTGAGATCAAGCCTAAGTGGCGGGGCCTATCTGCTAAATTAATGTTTTGCATAACTGATGGCGGATGAGAAGAAGCACTAGGCCATTGCCTTCCAGGCTGAAATCTTGAACGCGGTGGAATTAGCGATGAATGCACCAGAGATAGGCCTGATCGGAGACATTGGCGCAAGCAATGTGCGCTTTGCCTTGGTCCAACCCAATGGTCTCACGACCCATGCTCGGATCTACGCGTTAAACAAATACCCGTCGCTCAACGAAGCGATCAATGGCTATTTGTCAGAGGAATTCCAAGCGGCGACGCCATCGCAAGCAGTATTGGCGGTCGCCGCGCCCATCGCGGGCGACGAGGTCGCGCTTACGAATTATCCCTGGACATTCTCGATTGAGGCAATTCGCGAACGCTTCAAGTTCCGGCGGCTTCGCGTAATCAACGATTTCGTCGCCAACGCCCTGGCTATTCCGCATCTTGGTGAGGGCGATCGCCTTCAGATCGGCTCCGGCTATCCTGCAGGGGATGCACCGGTCGGTCTTATTGGGCCGGGAACTGGTCTTGGTGTAAGCGCCCTGGTTCAGGCGGCCGGCAGTGGTTTGCCCATTCAAGGCGAAGGCGGCCACGTGACGATGGCACCGGCCGACGCGCAGGAGAGCGCGGTGCTGGACCTCATGCGCAAACGTTACGATCACGTCTCGGCCGAGCGAATCCTATCGGGGCCAGGTCTGGTCAATCTCTACAATGCACTCTGTGAGCTGGCCGGAGTACCCGCAGCCCCCTTCACACCGGCCCAGATCACTAATCTGCGGACTTGGAACGAGGATTCACACGCGCGCGAAGCCACGGCAATGTTCTGTGCCATGCTTGGAACGCTGGCTGGCAATTTGGCGCTGACGCTTGGCGCCCGTGGAGGTATTTACCTCGCCGGCGGCATCGTTCCGAAACTGGGCTCCGTCTTTGAGGAATCAGGATTTCGGACCCGGTTCGAGGCCAAAGGCCGGTTCCATGACTATCTCGCTGCAATCCCGACTTATGTGATCCGCCATCCACTGCCCGCCCTGCTGGGAGCTGCTGCTCTATTGGGTCGTCAGTGGTAGGCGATACTTCAGATCGCTTTGGATTTCAGGTAATTTGGCGTCGTGCTTTGCGAATAGAGCGCCGGTGAGGCGTGCAGCTTCTCGAACTGGCGCGGAACGCCTGTTTGCAAAGCAGGAACCGCGCGAAAAGCGCCGTCGGCTCAATTTCGTGCTATCGAACTGCACCAAGGAGCATGGCGAAGTGGTCGCCACCTTCCGCCAACCGTTTGATCTGTTGGCTGAAACCATGAGGGCCGCCCGCAGAGTGACAGAGGAGACGGCCAAATGGCGAAATCTGAGATTTGGCTGGGGGACCTGGATTCGAACCAAGATCAACCTGATCGACTTAAATCAAAGCGAAGCTCTGGTCGATGTCTCACTTAAATTTCAAGGGTTTCATCCGGACGCCAATCACCAATACGAGACTTTCCAAAGACGATGAATGAGATCGCGTCAGCCGAATGGCAGAACAGCTTGCCGCTCACGCCTGCCGAATTTGAAGCGGCGATCAACGCGGTAGGTGCCGAGCGCTATCACGACAAGCACCCATTCCATAAGCTCTTGCACGGCGGCAAGTTGAACAAGGGGCAGGTCCAGGCCTGGGCGCTCAATCGCTACTGCTACCAGGAGGCCGTTCCGCGCAAGGACGCCGCGCTCATGAGCCGCGTACACGATCGCGAGTTACGCCGCGAATGGGTCCACCGCATTCTCGACCACGACGGGTTCGGTGAAGAAGCGGGAGGAATTGAGCGCTGGCTCGTGCTGACCGACGGCCTCGGCCTCAAGCGCGATTACGTGACGTCGCGTCGCGGCGCGCTGCCGGCGACACGCTTCGCAGTCGAAGAATATGTGCGCTTCGTCGTTGAACAGCCGCTGGTCGTCGCCGTCGCCTCCTCGCTCACTGAACTCTTCGCACCCGCCATTCATCGCGAGCGGATCGCCGGAATGCTCGCGAATTACGATTTCGTCGATGAGCATGTGATGGCTTATTTCAAACGCCGCCTCAGCCAGGCGCCGCGCGACGCCGAATTCGCCTTGTCCTACGTGAAGGCGAACGCGCATACACGCGCGGAACAGGAAGCCTGCATCGCCGCGGTACAGTTCAAATGCGATGTTCTGTGGGCGCAACTCGACGCATTGCATCACGCCTATGTGATGCCCGGCGTCATCCCGCCTGGAGCATTCCGGCCTGGAGAGATCAACGGGTGAGGCGAGACACCAGTCGATCTGGGCGCGGCTGTTCATAGGCCGCTTCCATTGTGGCGTGGCCGATGAGCCCTCACGAATTCGGCCTTTCATGTTCAACGACGCGCAACCGTCGAACAGTCAATTCATCGACCTCTAGTGCGCCAAAACGTGCCTTCTTGATCACTAGACGACCGATCGCAAGGCGGCCAATCGCCAGCGCACCGATGGCGACCGCACCGAACGCTGCCGCGCCCAGCGCAAGCGCCAACACGCGAGCTGCGGAAATGGCTTTGGGTCGGCCCATTACTTCGCGTGCCGTTGGCGACTCCATCATGTTGGCCAGCTCCGTGGCTGGACGATAGCTAAAGGCTCGGAGCTGAAATTTAAGCCGAGACACTATCGCGGCATGGGTAGTGATATACTAGACAAGTGCAGTGTTAAGCCAGCTTTTGCGCGATTCGTTCATCTAGGATTTCCTTGGCGGTGAAAGGGATGATCACTTTTCTCGCTAAAGCAATTTTATTTGTTCTGATTCGCTGGCGCACTTGCCCCAGTTCAACTTCGTGCCAGGTGCCCGACCAATTTATCTGCAACCGAACGATCTTTATCCGCACTATGGCTCAGCCGTACTACGGCTCAGCCGTGCTAAGCATCATGCAGGGCTGCGATGAGCGTTACAGCCGCATTTCAGACCTTAAGCCTCGTCATCGTGTGACAAATGAGCTGAGGAAACTTTCCAATTCGAGGTTGTTTGTGGAGCCAGCGACGCTTCCGTGCTCAGTGGAGCCCCCGGATACAGGAGAGCTTTCCATCGACGGCATGCTTCCCCACGCGCCCTGATAGCCCGCGCCTCTAGGGGATCCATAATGCATTCCGGGTGATGAATCCTCCGAGAGGTTGCAAAGCTCGGCCGGTATGCTGTGATTTTGGCAAGCCATTGCGTAGCCCATCATGACTTTCCGCCCTATGATCAGCGCCTCACGCTCCTCACGCGCATGCGTCCACCGACCGCCCGGGAAGGAAGACGGCTCGCGGTAACTGGCATAGGTCGAACCCGTTCGATGCATTCTGCGACCATGCGATGCGAGTGCCTGAAACGCTTGGCGCGAATGGCGATGGCTCAGGGAAGACGACGGCGCGGTCTGGTTGCTGGCATAGGTCGAGCCGATTCTATGCGCTACGCGCTGATGCGAAGGGAGAGGCCGATTTAGGCTTGCAGTTTGAAACACCGTGCGGCACTGCGAACTGAGACTAGCCTCTTTGGCCTTCATGCAGGCCACAATCCGGCCCACGTCCGGAATCTCTGAGGAACAAAGCCGCAAGGCGTCGGGCGTGCAAGCGGCGCGTTGTTCGGCCGTGACTTCGAACGCCTTCGCATTGGCGACGGCGGTCAGGCTCAGCGCTGCTGCGAGAATGATGCGACTTGCGCGACGGATTGAACTGCGATTCGTTCCCATGGAAGCCCCCTGCGTCTCAGTGCCAAGCTGCCACGTTATCCTTGGGATTGGGAGTCCCCCCACGAATGAAATCTGTGAGAAAAATCACGGAGGTGTGCCGAAACGCGTGGCGTGCATGCCCGCGAGTGATTGCATGTGCAGAGCTAAGAAGTGCTCAATGTGGAACGAAGCGTTGCGCGCGCCGTCGAGGTCCGCGATCACGGAATTCATGTTCTGATTGATGCTCGGAAAAAATCCGACTGATTTTTCACGTTATTCAGAAGCCAAGGACGACCAATTCATCGGGGAACCGGAGCGCCCGTCGAATCCGTTCAAGAATGACCTTGGCGTCGGGCGGCGCACGTTCTTGATCGCGGCCTCGAGCTTCTTCACCCGACGAGCGCGGAACGCTCAACGCCTACGGAGACAGGATGCCCCAAAAAGCGCGACCAGGGACTCAATGGCACGTATGACGCTGAGACAGCGTGATCGTCGAATAGAACGTATCACAGCGCATCGCATCGACGATGAACCAGCCCGCGACGGTGAGGAATAAGACCACCAACAGCCCGAGGCAAAAGGCCGACTGGGTTTTGATGCGCCTGCTCGAAGTGGCGATTCTGTTCCACGAGCGCCTTCAGGACCCGCTCACGGTCTTCCGCGGCAGCGGCGCGCACCTCCTCCCGCCACGCGGCCCACTGCTGCTTTGCCGACGAGGCATCGCTCCTCAATTTCCGTTCTCGCGCGCCGTCGGGAATCTTTATCCGATCACGCCGGCTCGGTTACCATCGCGACATCGACCCATCAGACCATGAAATGCGGCCAGTCAGCAATTCGGGCATCATCCTATAGGCACAAAAAAAAGCCGCCAAAGGGCGGCTCTATCGACTTGAAACGTCTGTAAAATCAATTGGCTGGGGGATCTTCGGCCACATTTGTTGCCAAAATTCTCCTGCTTTCAGAGGATTAAGCTGATGTTGAAAACGAATATACCGGCAAAAATACCGACGTTTTCCAATTCATCGCCGATCGCCGCGACCGCCCGGATGACGCTTCCGCTGCCAGTCGCAGACACTTCCCAGATGAAGGCAAGCGCGCCCCGCGGCTGGTAGTGGTCATCATCAGCACGCTCAGCGGTGTTGCCCTTGCGCAAGGCATCGGCAAGAAGCGACGTTGGAGGTCGCGCGGCACCTGTTCCGGAATTTCTCGACGGAATCTGGCTCGCCTAGATCGTTGGCGAGGGCCGCGGACAGAAACGCCAAGGCGGCAAACCGGAAACTGGACCTGGCCGTGAAAATTGCGCCTTGGCTCGATCCTAATCGTTGAACGTCGCGCCGCGCGCCCTTCACCCTCTCCCGGCGTTCGGCGGCAGCTTGCTCATGCTGCGAAGCGATTCGGCGTCGTCTTCGTCGCTGAGAATGGCGAGGGGCCAGGCGCCAGATTGAAAGCGAAGGAGGGTCATGCATTGCTTTCGCTGAATTACGTCTACGTGGTCGGCAATGGCCGGGCCGTGGGCGATTATATACCGTGCAAACCAGGCCACCCTACCGCTACCTTCGCCAATTTGGATGGACCAAGAACAAATCAGAAAGAAACTCGTGCCTCTGGTGTCCTTTGCACAATCAATTGATCCGCCTGGCATCCAATTCGCCCGTAACGTCTCCGCCTCGCAAAGGCATGGGCATTGTCCTCGGCCTCTATGCCAAGGAATACAACCTGTTCAGAAGACACCCCATTATCGGATGTCTCGACAATCCAAGCGTTCGGACGCATTGGCGATTGATAGACGGTGACTGACTTCATCTTCGTGGCTCCCTTATGCGTGAGCCCCTCCTAGAAACCCTACTCCGCCTTTAGGCGTATAGCTACCTAAACTTTCTTTCACTTCTTCGGTTCATGCGGGTGCGGCTTCTGCTTGGCAATGGTGCGCAAGGCGCCGTTGACTGAGCTTGTCGTGCTCGCTGCCAACGCGCGCATCGGCCAGGAAATCGCGGCCATTCCGAAGGCGAGCGGTCCAGGGCGCGGGAAAAAACATTTGCCGGTCGGGTAAATGTTTCTGGCCAGGAAATCGCGGCCATCCCAAAGGCGAGCGGTAGGCCAGCGAAAATTATTCCCCGGTCAGGGAAGAATAAATCCGGTCGCGCGGATGTTGGGGTCAAGAAAGATGCTTGCTCTCGCCTGCCGGCCTTGCGCCGCTCGCCGACCGGCTCACTCTGCCAGCCAAGGCGCTAATCGTGTCGCCGCGTTTAGGCATCGGCGCGCCGCGCGCACCAGGACGCGGGCCAGATTCGTCCGAAGCCTGAATTCAAAAGGCGTCATTGCTCAACGCGATCGCAGCGATCGGCGATCGTTTGTCAATCAGGAGATATGAAAGTGATCACCGGAGGCCAGCTGCGGGCTGCGAGGGCGCTTTGCGATGGAGAGCTGATGATCTAGCCGAGAGATCGAAGGTCGGCATCGCTACCGTGCGACGAGCAGAAGCAAGGGATGAACCCCCTTCGATCACAGAGGCAAACCTCGATGCGCTCAGACGCGCCCTTGAGGCTGCTGCCGTCGAGTTCACCAATGGCGAACAGCCGGGCGTGAAGTTGCTGACTTTTGTCTAATGCCCCAAATGTAGCGCAAGGGCGCGAATTACGCCGCTGGAGCAGTACATCACGGCGCTAGGATGTGGGCTTGGATATGATCCTATAACTAACTGCCCGGAGTTCAGGCAGGCGCTCAGCGAAGCGCGAAGCCGAGTAAGTCTAGCCCAGCTTAGATCCCTCGGTCCGTAGAAATGCTACGCCGGCGCGAGGGCCGGCCTACTGCCGTATCCATAAGACGTTGCGCGTGACGCCTGCGATGGAAGCTGGCATTACGGATCGGCTTTGGAGCATCGAAGATATTGTGGCGTTGGTAGAGGCTGCGGAAGCGAAGCCTGCTAAACGCGGGGCCTACCGGAAAAGGACCGCATCAGATGCCTCTCTGGTTTAACACTTTCCTCGCGCAAGCCGGGATAGCGCCAGCCGAAGTACGCCTCTTGCGACATCAGGACAGCCGTTCCGAAAAGGGCCGGACGCCATACGAGCTTTGGCGAGACGACCGGCCGTCCTTCGAATTCTACCAAGAGGCTCAGAGCTTCGGAAATCGTGCAAAACTGAAGGGCGATTATTGGGCGTCATTCGTCGTGACGCCTGCAGGCGAGACTCTGCTCGCTGGATTTTATGCCTGCCGTTACACGGGACTGAATGCTGTCGCGAGACCATGGCCGCACACTACCGGATGCATGCTGTCGGTACGGCTGATGTTTATGAGCTCACGCGCGATGAGCGGCTGGATGATCTTGCCGGCCGCCTGGTGATCGAATGGGGTGACGGTGAACGTTCTTGGATTCAGCGTGCCGATAATCAGAACAAGATCGTGTCCGAGATTAGGCGGATTTTCCGAGAGTCGGATTTCCCTGGTTTCACTCGTTTCGTGGTACCGTTATCGAAGATCGAAAGCTTGCCCGCCAGTTGGATTGCCGCGCTCCGTGCATCCCGTGGAGTTTACTTGCTAACCTGTCCGAAAACTAAAGAGCAGTATGTTGGATCGGCTACCGGAGCTGACGGTTTTCAAGGGAGGTGGCTTGCCTACGCTCACGACAGGCATGGTGGAAATGTAGGTCTCAAGAGCCGAGAGCCGAGAGCCGAGCGATTACCAAGTCTCAATCCTAGAGGTTGCAGGCTCCATGGCTACATTGGAAGAAATCCTCGCCATGGAGACTTTTTGGAAGCAAAAGTTTCAAAGCCGTGAGATGGGCCTAAATAGAAACTGAATTTCAAATGGACCCACTACTCGGGCGATGCGTCGA
The DNA here is from genome assembly GCA_963720425.1 of uncultured Alphaproteobacteria bacterium. GTDB lineage: Bacteria > Pseudomonadota > Alphaproteobacteria > Rhizobiales > Beijerinckiaceae > Methylovirgula. The sequence continues at coordinate 3,067,116 of OY970391.1, read as the reverse complement.
TTGCTCCACCTGGACTTTCCTGCTGTACGTACGCGATAATCTGTGTCTGGTCGCCACCAGCCACGGCCCTCGTCGAGAGATTGCTCTATGCGGGCGTCCATCACGTCACCATCGATTTCGGGAAGCGCGCCACGCATCCGATAGGATCTCACTCACTGGCATCTTCAATGATCTGAAGAGCGACGCCGCTCATCCAACGGAAGCATTTTGCAGATTGCGAACGAGATCGGCGTTCACGTTGCTCTGAAAGCGGGCGAGTTTTGCGCCGAGCTCCTCATGGCCATCTCCGACACCGAAGAGATTGATCGTCGTCTTTCGATTGACCTCCCACTTAGTCGAGCTTGATGACAAATTATCGACCGGGCCTGCCGAGCTCTTCATCGATGCCCAAGCCTCGATCAGCGTGCCGTCGACGGAGAAATAGTCCGACGAGATCAGCCCTTTGACACGCGGCAGCGCCAGAACGGCGGCCAGGAAACTTCGCGGCTATCGCCGCGTCGAGCAGACGGTCGCGTTCTTGGAAAACACCGTCGCATCCCATACCGGATCGTCGATGGCGAGCCCGACGAACCAACGAAACAGCAGGTCGGTGTCGAGCCGCTCCATCAGCTGCCGTTCCGAGCGAACCGAATAGAAAGCCTGCAACAGCATCGCCCGCAGCAGCCGTTCCGGCGGGATCGACGGCCGGCCGGCCTTCGAATAGAGCGCTGAGAAATCCGCGGCCAGCGCAGCCAGCGCCTCGTTGGCGATCTGGCGGATCACCCGCAATGGATGATCGCGCCGCACCCGCGCCTCCAGATCGACATAGCTGAAAAGCTGTCCTGAACGTTCGTCAGTCCCATGCATGCCGCCGTCCCCCTACGAAGACGGAATCACGATCAGCCCCGGGACGGAAGAGGGTTTTTCAGCAGCCTGCTAGTCGTTATGATCACACCCGACGGAACTTGCCAAGGCCTTGATTAACCTGCCGATACCAAATCGGCGGGGCGTGTTGCACCTCGCGTCAGAACTCAGGGTGGGTTACTCAATGTGAGGATTGGTATAAGTCAATGGAATATTGCTTCATGCAGCCGTGGTTTTGGAGCAGTATTCCAAACGTGAGGGGCTTGTAACAGGAGGCGTACCCAAATGAGAAAGACAGTTGTTACTGTGCTCACGGGTTTGATGGCGGTCGCTGTCGTGGCCGGAATGCCAAACAGCGCCAGCGCCCAATCGCAAGTCATCATCATCATCGGCAATGGGTCTGCACAGCCCTATTACCCGCAGCCATATCCATATCCGTATGCAAGCTATTACCCCGAGTACGGCTATCTCGCATCCGGCTACGGCTATTACAATGGCAATGGCTATTACAATGACTATTATCGACCCTATGGATACTGGGGTGGTAGATGGTAACTTGGGTGTCATAGTTCGATAGCAAGTGACGTTGCCCCCGCCGTTTGATCCGGGTTGAACTGGAGTCTGGCCCTAAAGGAAGGACCAGACGATGAAGCGCCTAGGGTTTACGGAAGAGCAGATCATTGGGGTTTTGAAGGAGCAGGAGCTGGGTGCGAAGACGGCCGATCTGTGCCGCAAGCACGGGATCAGCGAGGCGACCTTCTACAATTGGAAGAGCAAGTTCGGCGGCATGGACGTGTCGGAAGCCAAACGGCTGAAGCACCTCCAGGACGAGAACGGCAAGCTGAAGAAGCTGCTGGCCGGTGCCATGTTGGACAACGCAGCGCTGAAGGACCTCTTGTCAAAAAATGGTGACGCCCGCTGTGAAGCGCGAGGCTGTCGCCCGTCTCAAGACGGCGCATGAGATGAGCGAGCGGCGGGCGTGCAAGGTCATCGGCTGCGTGCGGATGACGATCCGGTATCGGTCGCGACGGCCGGACGACCAGGCTCTGCGCGAGCGGTTGCGGGCCTTGGCCCACGAACGCCGCCGCTTCGGCTACCGACGCCTGCATGTGCTTCTGCGGCGCGAGGGCTACGTCGTGAATCACAAACGTCTTTTCCGTATCTATCGCGAGGAACGGCTCATGGTCGCAAACGCGGTGGTCGCAAAAGGGCCTTGGGAACGCGGGCTCCGATGCCAGCCCCACTGCTGCCGAACGACCGCTGGTCGCTGGACTTCGTCTCCGATCAGTTCGCCTGCGGCCGGCGCTTTCGCATCCTGGCCATCTTCGACGACTGCACGCGCGAATGCCTGACGGCCGTGGCCGACACCTCGCTTTCTGGCCGCCGCGTCGTGCGCGAACTCGACCTTCTGATCGCCATGCGCGGCAAGCCCAGGACGGTCGTCACAACGGGACGGAACTGACGAGCAACGCGATCCTCGCCTGGGCTGCCGACAGCCGGGTCGGTTGGCACTACATTGCGCCTGGAAAGCCCATGCAGAACGCCTTCGTCGAGAGCTTCAACGGCCGTCTGCGCGACGAGTTCCTGAACGAGACGCTGTTCACTTCGCTGATGCAGGCACGCCTGGCGGCTCGAAGAGTGGCGGCGCGACTACAACAATGTTCGTCCGCATTCTCGCATCGGCTGGCTGGCGCCAGCCATCTATGCCGCCCAATTCCCACCGCAACGGGGCCAGGGCGCTGCGCTGCTCGATGGCTCCGCGCCTTGGCCCGTTGCTCGACCTGTGCATGATGACGCCAACCGCCAGACCCTGGTCGCAACGTCAGTAGGGCTCCGGAACTGGCGAAGCCTCGGGGTCGGGGTAGACCTGTGGGCTGGGGGACCCATAACGGCCGGAGTAGGGCTCCGGAGCTGGCGGAGCCTCGCGGTAGGGGTAGACCTGTGGGCTGGGGGACCCATAACCGCCGGAGTAGGGCTCCGGAGCTGGCGAAGCCTCGCGGTAGGGGTAGACCTGTGGGCTGGGGGACCCATAACCGCCGGAGTAGGGCTCCGGAGCTGGCGAAGCCTCGCGGTAGGGGTAGACCTGTGGGCTGGGGGACCCATAACCGCCGGAGTAGGGCTCCGGAGCTGGCGGGGCCTCGGCGGGGTAGGGGTAGACCTGTGGGCGGGACCCATAACCGCCGGAGTAGGGCTCCGGAGCTGGCGGGGCCTCGGGGTAGGGGTAGACCTGTAGGCGGGACCCATAGCGGGACGTTCCGGGCGCGACGCCCACCTGGGGAGGCAGCGGCGGTGGGATGCCATACTGGGAAGACCCGGCCACCGGGGGCGGAATCGGTGCGCCATTATTCTGTGGCGGCATCACCGGCCCCGGAACCACGATGACTTGGGGAGGCGCAACTGCCGGGGGCGGAGCCACGCCATACTGGGGCAGTCCGACCACCGGAGGGGGATAGGGGAGGTCGAGGTCGGCAGCGTTCGCACCAAACGATACCACTGTAGCAATTGCAGTTGCGGCGCCGAGCGTGAGCAAACGCATGACAGCCTCCTGCTCTTTTGACGGCGAACCCCAACCGGATCATCCGGGTCCGATCCGCACGGCCGCATTTGAGCACGGAACCTTGCTCGCAAAAATTAATCCTTAATTCTTGGTTAATGGCCGTTTCAATGCGTACCAGCAATGTCAAAATCCGACGGCCGAAAAAGCCCTGATGAAAGCCAACTTGGCGGCATTGGCCCTGATTGCCGGCGGAAACGGCTCCAGAACGCGCGTTGAAGGACCGCCGCGCGGGCCAAAAGGCGGACTTCGTTCGCGGGCAGAGCTGCGTCGCATCGTTTATCGACCAGCACACAGCCATGCGCGCGGCTTTCTGTTTATCGTAGCAGGCATCTCGCTGAACTGCATCATCGATCGACCAGCATCCGCTCTGATCAGTACCGGGGCTCGTGATGTCGGGTGACTTTGGCGTGGGCGGGACAACCGGAACTGCGGGACGCTGGGCTGTTGCGGTGCTCGCTCCACTATCGTGGGGGGAACAAAAGGAACTGTCGCAACATGCTGCAATGCCGATCCGTTCCACAAATAGAAATGCGTCCCTAAGAGGCAGGTTTTGTTGAGCTGTCCGGAGAACACGATGAGGCGGCTATCAACGCGGGAACTCGATGGAGTTGAAATTGGCATCTATAGCCGCTTCCATTCCCTGCGTCGTCACTGTCGGCAAAAAAGCCACCTGTCCGGTAAGCGCGTCAATGACCGCTCCCGTTATGCATTCGGTTCCGCAGCCCCATTGAACGAGCTGGTAGTGCCCCGCAAAGTTTACCGGTTGCTGCCCGCCGCGGCCAACTGGCGCGATCAGGCCGGGCTGGCGGGTTAGTGGAGAGCCGTCCACAGCATCAAAAAGCGGACATCCGACCGTGATAAGTCGATAACCGCAGACAGCAATGCTGCCGAAGCGCCCCTTTTCGGACACACTTCAGGGTCTTAGCGCTGAACTGGCGAAGCATAGATTGGCGTCACAACGGTGTTCCTTTGGAACCAGAACGAGCCGGGCGCCATTGAGTGCGTATGAGTGCTCCATCAAATTGGCCCCGCAATCGACTTTTGCTTGCGCTGCCATCCTCCAATCTCAAGCGGCTTATGCCGGAGCTTGAGCACATTCGCTGCCAACGCGCGCAGGTCCTAATGGACGCTGATAGTTCGCTCGACTATGTATTCTTCCCCGATAGCGGTGTCGTCTCGGTGGTAGCGGTTTATGCGGATGGCAGTATTATTGAGATGGCAACGATCGGAAGGGAGGGCTGCACCGACGTGCAAGCCATCTTCGGTGCCAAGCGCTCCTCTGTCCAGCTTCTCGTCCAAATCCCGGGTAGCGCCGCAAAGATGTCGCGCGCGGCTTTTATGCGGGCCATGCAATCAATGCCGTCCTTCCGAAGTCTCATGTACGCTTACGTCCAAGCCTTTCTCGAACAGGTCATGGTGTCAGTAGCGTGCAACGGTGCGCACGACCTCAAGCAGCGGTTAGCGCGTTGGCTGCTCATGATGCGTGACCGCAGTGACGGTGACGTGCTCCCTATCACTCAGAACCTGCTCGCCGAAATGCTGGGTGTCCAGAGGCCAACCATCACGAATGCTGCCAGGGAGTTGGAACGTGCCGGTTTGATTGCGCGCGGCCGACGGCAAGTCACGATACTTGATCGGCAGGGCCTCATGGAGGCATCTTGTGAATGTTATCAGTTGGTCCGAGCGCGCGTCGCTTTTCACCTTCCCAAAACATACGCCTAAAAAGCGAGCCCCCACCGCCTCGGTAATGTACATTACCGACAATATCCCCTAAAAGAGCTCACAAGTAAAAACCAGTGGCAGGCTGAAGTAAGTCCTCTAGCAAGATCGTATTCTTGCCGTCGAGGATGACTCCCGCTGCCAGAATGTGGTGCAGGAGCCGCTGCCATGCGCGGAGTCAATCCACTGGATCTCGTGGATACGATCCGGGAAGGCATTCTTGTGCTCGATCCCGATCTGACCATCCGCTTTGCGAACCGCTCATTCTGCCACACATTCGCGGTCGCGCCAGAGCATACAGTCGGGCGGAAGCTCTATGAGATCGGTAACGGACAGTGGGATATTCCCAAGCTCCGCACCTCGCTCGAGACCGTCATTTCTGGCCGCAAAACCATCGAGGCTTTTGAAGTCGAGTATTTCTTCCCGTCAATCGGCCAGCGCATAATGGTGCTCAACGCGCGCAAGGTTTGCCCGCCACGCAACAAGCTACAACGGATCCTCCTGGCGATCGAAGACGTCACCGAGCGCGCGAGGCTTGAGCGCGAGCACGCGGCCGCGCACGAGCGTATTGGCATACTGCTGCAAGAGCTGACACACCGGGTCAAGAATAGCCTGCAGTTAATCGCCTCAATGGTCTGGATTGAAGCACGGAGCCACAGGAGCAGCGAGGGCAGAGCAGCGCTTGAGAGGGTCTCGCATCGCATCACAGCCCTGGGGCAGCTCTATTCAAAGCTAAGCGAAGCCGACACCGTTGAGGCTGTCGATGCGGCGACCTATCTGGATGAGTTATGCCGCGATCTGATCGCATCAGTACAAAAGGAAGGCGACACGTCCATCGTGCTCAAGAGCGACATCGACAGCGAGCTCCTGCCGACTGGTCGGGCAATTCCAATCGGGCTCATTGTGAATGAGCTCGTCACCAATGCCGTCAAGTATGCTTTTCCGGGCGCGGCAAAGGGCACGGTCGTGGTGACGCTAAAGCGGGCGCCGGGGGAGCTTCGCCTGACAGTCGCCGACGACGGCCAAGGGCTGCTCGATCCTAAACGGGCCGATTCCGGGCTTGGCGGCCGGTTGGTCGACAGCTTCGCCCAACAGCTCGGTGGCCAGGTCGAGCGGAAGAGCGACAGCCGGGGTACTACCGTGCAGCTAATCTTGCCATCGCGTGAAGGCTCGTAGGGAGGCCAAGTCGCTCGACGACGAGCGTCATCGGGGTCTATACGATCACCGATCCGCACAGAGAACAAATCAGCAATTCATGTCGCGTTTCATGTTGCGTGGAGCTGCCGACACTCTTTGAAAGTCGTTTGTAATCAAGGGTAATTTGACGCAACAAATGCGACATGGAAACAGGGAGTTTTGTGTAGCTCAGGAGAGAAAAAGTATAGCGGAATCAAATGGCTGGGGGACCTGGATTCGAACCAAGATTGACGGAGTCAGAGTCCGCAGTTCTACCGTTGAACTATCCCCCACCGACCTCTGGCCGCCGGTAGCGAGAGCGCTTCTAAAATGAACCGGCGCGGCTTGGCAAGAGCGCGCGCCGCGTGCCCATCAGACCTTCCCGCCCGCGCCCTTCAAATATGGCCGCATGCCCTCGCGCGCCAGCTCATCCGCGCGTTCGTTCATCGCATCGCCCGCATGGCCTTTGAGCCAATGCCAGGTGGTCTTGTGCGCCGCCGCCGCCGCCTCCAGCCTCTGCCAGAGTTCGGCGTTTTTCACCGGCTTTTTGTCCGCCGTCTTCCAGCCATTGTCCTTCCAGCCTTCGAGCCAAGTGGTGATGCCGCCGCGCAGATAGGCGGAATCGGTGTAGATGTCGGCCTCGCAAGGGCGCGTCAAAGCTTCGAGCGCTTTGATCGCTGCCATGAGCTCCATGCGGTTGTTGGTGGTCGTGGCTTCGCCGCCCGATAGTTCTTTGCGGTGCGCATTGAAGGTCAACACCGCGCCCCAGCCGCCGGGGCCCGGATTGCCCGAACAGGCGCCATCGGTCCAGATCGCCACGCGCTCGCTCATTGCGCCAATCCGAGGTCACGAGCACTTTTGCTGCGCTGGTGGAAGCGCAGCCGCTTGACATATTCGAGCGGGTCTTTCGGCTTGACCAAAGCGCCGGACGGAACGTTCAGCCAATCGACGAGCCGGGTAAGGGCGAAGCGCAGAGCCGAGCCGCGCGCGAGCACGGGCAAAGCTTCGATCTCCTCGGGGGTGAGTTTGCGCACGGTCTGATAAGCCTCGATGAGCCCCATACTCTTGGTGACGTTGAATGAAAAATCTGGCTCGAAACACCAGGCATTGAGAGAGACCGCGAGGTCATAAGCGAGGAAATCCGTGCAGGCGAAATAGAAATCGATGAGCCCCGACACTTTATTGTCGAGAAACAAAACATTGTCGGGGAAGAGATCGGCGTGGATCACGCCGCGCGGCAGATCCTGCGGCCAGGCGCGCTCGAGGAAAGCGAGCTCTTCGGCGAGGAATGTGAAGAGGCCCGGTTGGATCTCGTCAGTGCGGTCTTTGGCCAGGTCGAGGAGCTGCGGCCAAGCTTTGAGCGACAGAGCGTTCAGCCGCTTTCGAGGAAAGTCGGAGCCGGCCTGATGCAGCTGGCCCAGCGCCGCGCCGAGCGCCGCGCATTGCGAATTCGTCGGTCGTCGGCTCGACACGCCTTCGAGAAAGGTCACGATGGCGGCCGGCCGCCCTGTGAGCGTGCCGAGCATGGCGGCGTTTTTCATTTTCACAGGCTGCGGACAGGCAAGGCCGCGCGCGGCGAGATGTTCCATCAGCGCCAGGAAGAAGGGCAGGTCCGCGGCGCTCACCCGCTTTTCGTAGAGCGTCAGGATGAAGAAGCCTGATTCGACATGCAGCAAGAAATTTGAATTTTCGACGCCTTCTGCAATGCCTTTGTAGGCGAGCAGTTTGCCAAGCCCGTAATCGGCGAGAAAAGCTTCGAGCTCGGTGTCGGAGACTTCTGTATAGACGGCCATGATGCTCGGGCGCGTGGCGGCCTAAGCCGCGTTTTCCTCGGGCATCTTAACATTCGCGGCCGGCTCCGCCAGCGCGACCGGCAAGGCCTCGGGACGGATGACGCCGCAGGACACGATGAGCCTGACCGCTTCGTCGGGGCTCAGCGCCACTTCGATGACAGCGCTCGCCGGCATGAAGAAATAAAATCCCGTCGTCGGATTGGGAGTGCAGGGCAGAAAGACCGAGACATAGGGTTCCTCGACAGGCGGCAGTTTTGCCGCGACGGCGTCGGCCGGCGTCACCGAGATGAAAACCAGGGTCCATGTTCCCTTGACCGGGAATTCGATCAAACCGACCTTGCGGAACGAGGTTGCGGATTGCGAAAACAGAGTCTCGAAGACCTGTTTCACGCTCTTGTAGATCGAGCGGATGATCGGCATCCGCCCAAGGATTGTTTCGCCGAGCGCGATCAGGCTGCGGCCGGCGAGATTGGCGGCGAGGAATCCAAGCAGCGTCAGGCTGAGAAAGGCGACAATCACGCCCAATCCCGGAAGGGGGAAGGGCAAATACGTGTCTGGCCAAAAACTCGCCGGCACCAGTTTCTTGACCCAGCCGTCCACCGTGTCGACGAACCACCAGACGATATAGACCGTGATGGCGAGCGGGCCCGCGACCACGACGCCGGCCAAGAACCAGTTGCGGATGTGCGCGCCGATGCTCGTGCCTCTGGTATGAGCGCCCGGATCGCGGCCGGCCGGTCGGTCTTCAAAGAGTTGCGTCATTGTCCGTCCCCGCCTTTGGAACTTCTTAGCAGCACAAAGCGCACTGCGGCAAAAATGACTCGGGGCTTCCTTTCCCTGCGGGGCATCCAGCCGCAGGAACATTAAAAATAGTCTATCACTTCTATCGAATACTCCTGGTTGCTAAACCGAAGAGAAAAAATTACTGCTTATTGCTGATTTTGAGGGCAACATGCCTCAAGACACGTGACATTGCGTCACGTCTAAGCTAAAAACGCGCCGCCATCCGAAAAGGGCCGCTCGGGCCTACGGCTGTGCATTTTAAGTCCAAGTCGTGGGAGGAACCCTTCCCCTCGAGAGCCGGGCGCGAGAGAGCGCCCCTTCCTGAAAAGGAACTGGCCCGAGGGAAGGTCTGGGGCGAGGGAGTGAGAAGGCGAGGCGCTGACGCCTCGCCTTTTCCTTGTGCGCTCTATGCCCTTTCTCCTTCCGCCCAGGCGCCTTTCGTCTCGATGCAGAATTCGGCGAATCGTCCGGCCTTGATGGCCGCGCGCATCCCCGCCATCAGGTCCTCATAATAAGCAAGATTGATCGCCGTCAGCGCCATCATGCCGAGGATTTCTCCGGCCTTCACGAGATGATGCAGGTAGGCGCGTGAGTACACTCGCGCCGCTTCGCAAGGCGACTGCGGATCGATCGGACGCGGGTCGGCGGCATGTCTCGCGTTGCGCAGATTGATGCGGCCGTGCCGGCTATAGACGAGGCCATGGCGGCCGGCGCGCGTCGGCAGCACGCAGTCGAACATGTCGATGCCGCGGCTGACCAATTCGAGGAGATCGTCGGGCGTGCCGACACCCATGAGATAGCGCGGCTTCAATTCAGGCAGATGCGCGAGGCTCGCCTCGGTCATCGCCAGCATACAGGCTTGCGGTTCGCCGACGGCGAGACCGCCCAGCGCATAACCGTCGAAGTCCATGGCGACGAGCGCCTTGGCGCTCGCTTCGCGCAAATGGGGGCTGGCGCCGCCCTGGATGATGCCGAACAGCGCGTGGCCCGGCGCGTTGCCGAAGGTGAGCTTGCTGCGTTCTGCCCAGCGCAGCGATAGGAGCATGGCGCGCTCGACGTCAGCCTCTGCGGCCGGCAGCTTCACGCATTCATCAAGCTGCATCTGGATGTCCGAGCCCAAGAGGCGCTGGATCTCCATGGCGCGCTCGGGCGTAAGCTGATGGCGCGTGCCGTCGAGATGCGACTGAAAGGTGACGCCCGTCTCATCGACCTTCCTCAGCTTGGCGAGCGACATGACCTGGAAGCCGCCGGAGTCGGTAAGGATGGGCCATGGCCAATTCATGAAGCGATGCAGGCCGCCGAGTTCGGCAATGCGCTCGGCGCCGGGCCGCAGCATGAGATGGTAGCAATTGGCGAGAACAATATCCGCGCCGAGCGCCTTGACCTCGTTCGGATACATGGCCTTGACCGTCGCCGCCGTGCCGACCGGCATGAAAGCCGGCGTCCTTACGCTTCCGCGCGGCGTGAGGATCACGCCGCTGCGCGCCACTCCGTCGCGCTTGTTGATCTCGAATGCGAAGGCTGCGGACACGTCAATCTCCGGGGAAGAGCAGACAGGCGTCGCCGTAGGAATAGAAACGATATTTGGCGTCGATTGCGTGCCGATAGGCGGCTTTCATCACCTTGAGGCCGGAGAAAGCCGCGACCAGCATGAACAGGGTCGAACGAGGCAGGTGGAAGTTCGTGAGCAGCAGATCGACGGCCTTGAACTTATATCCGGGCGTGATGAAGAGCGCGGTCTCGCCGGAGAAGGTGGCGATCTTTCCATCCTCTCGCGCCGCGGATTCGATGAGCCGCAATGACGTCGTGCCGACAGCAATGATGCGGCCGCCTCTGGCGCGCGCCGCATTCAGACGCGCGGCGGTCGGCGCGCTGAGCTCGCCCCATTCCGCGTGCATGTGATGCGCGCTCGTCTCCGCGGACTTCACAGGCAGAAATGTTCCGGCTCCGACATGCAGCGTGACTTGCGCGATCTCGACGCTGCGGGCGCGGATCGCGGCGATGAGTTCCGGCGTGAAGTGAAAGCTCGCGGTCGGTGCCGCCACGGCGCCGGGGCGACGGGCAAACAGGCTCTGATAATCTTGCGTGTCGCGGGCATCGGCCGCACGCCTGCCGGCGATATAGGGGGGCAGGGGCATTTGCCCGAGCGCTTCAATCGCCGCATCGAGCTGCTTGCCGGAGGCGGCAAAGCCGAGCAAAACTTCGCCTTCGGCATGTTTTTCGAAGACTTCGGCTTCAAGCATTGTGGCGTCGCCTTGCGCGAAGAGGATTTTCTCGCCTAGCTTCAATTTCTTCGCGCCTTTTGCGAAGGCAAGCCAGTGCGTCGCCGAAACCCGTTTATGCAGCAAGACTTCGATTTTGGCGCGCGCCTCGCCTCGCAAGCGATGGCCCACGAGGCGGGCGGGAATGACGCGCGTATCATTGACGACCAGAACATCGCCCGGCCGAAGCATGTCCGGCAAGTCGCGGATCATGCGATCCTCGATCGGGTCCTTGGCCTGCGGACGAACGAAGAGCATGCGGGCGGAATCGCGCGGCACCGCGGGCCGCAGCGCAATGCGTTCGGCAGGCAGATCGAAATCGAAGAGATCGACGCGCATATGGTGCGTCTTTAGATTATTTTGCGATTGATGGAAGTGAGGGCGAGGAACCCTCTCCCCTTGCGGGAGAGGGTGCCCCCGGACTTTGATCCGGGGGCGGGTGAGGAGTTGCGCCACCCCTCATCTGCCCCGCTTCGCGGGGCACATTCTCCCGCAAGGGCAGAAGGAGCGCGCGCGTCCATGCCGTTGAGCTCTGCAGACTTTCAGCTCACCGTCGCGGAGATGATCTTGTCCGGCTCCTTCACCGGTTCGCCGCGCTTGATCTTATCGACGTTTTCCATGCCCGAGATCACTTTGCCCCAGACCGTATATTGTCTGTCGAGGAAACGGGCGTCGCCGAAACAGATGAAGAATTGCGAATTGGCGGAGTCGGGGCTTTGCGCGCGCGCCATGGAGCAGGTGCCGCGCACATGCGGCTCGGCGTTGAACTCGGCCTTCAGGTTCGGATATTTCGAGCCGCCGGTGCCAGTGCCGTGCGGACAGCCCGTCTGCGCCATGAAGCCCTCGATCACCCGATGGAATGGGATGCTGTCATAGAAATGCTCGCCGACCAGCTTCTTGATATGGGCGACATGAGCCGGCGCGAGATCGGGCCGCATCTCGATCACGACCTCGCCCTTTGTCGTGTCGAGCGTGAGCTTATTGCCGGATGCGGTCATGGCGAAACTCCTCTTTCACCTTTATTCGGGACCTGCAATAGTCGAAGCGGCGTGTAGGGTAAACATTGCCTTCGGACAAGCCTTGCGAATTTTCGCCTCCGGCCTAAGTTCCAAAGGTTCGTCCGGGCACGGCAGTATGAAACGACCTCTTGGACCGCAAATTGCTTTCGACCCTTGCTGAGGTGGATCATGACGGGTGTGCCCTCTGCTCCTGACGCCGGCCACGCGCCGGAGGCGCCTGCGACACGGCGAGACTTCCTCTTCCTCGCGACAGGGGCGTTTGGCGTCGTAGGAGCAGCCGCCGCAATCGTGCCGCTGATCGCACAGATGGAACCCGATGCCTCGACGATTGCCGCCGGTGGTCCTATCGACGTCGATCTTAAACTCGTGGCGCCAGGACAGATGATCATCGTGCGCTGGCGCTCGCGTCCGATCTTCATCGTCAACCGTCCGGAGAAACTGCTGGCGAGTTTGCAGACGCCGCAGCTCGTCGATCTTCTATCCGATCCAAACTCCAAAAACTTGCAGCAGCCGCCCTATGCGACCAACTGGCACCGCTCGATCAAACCCGAGTATGGGGTTCTGGTCGGCATCTGCACGCATCTCGGCTGCATCCCTGAGTTCTTTCCCAATCCGAGCCCGACCACGCCGACGGCCGCATGGCTCGGCGGCTATTTCTGTCCCTGTCACGGCTCGAAATATGATCTGGCGGGCCGGGTGTTCAAAGGCGTCCCGGCCCCCTACAATCTGCCAGTGCCGCCGTATCACTTCGTGAACGACACGACGCTGCGGATCGGCGAAAATCCGCCCGACAGCAGCTTCGATTTCGACTCGATCATCCAGCTCTGACGATCATCACGCAAGCCGGCGCTGCGTGCTCATTTCGCCTCGGCGGCGAGTTGCATTTTCACGATCTTGTCGGGATTGGTCACCATCCCGTTCTCGTCCTTGTCGCCCTTCTTGATCTTGTCGACGACATCCATGCCAGAGACCACTTGGCCGAAGACGGTATATTGGCCGTTGAGGAAATCGGAATCGGCGAGACAGATGAAGAATTGCGAATTGGCGGAATTCGGATCTTCGGCGCGGGCCATCCCGAGGGTGCCGCGTTTGAAGGGCGCGTTGGAGAATTCCGCCGGCAGATTGGGTAAGTCGGATCCGCCGGTGCCGGTGCCGGTCGGATCGCCGGTCTGCGCCATGAAGCCGTCGATGACCCGATGGAAAACGATGCCATCGTAGAATCCGCGCTTCGTCAGTGTTTTGATCTGCGCCACCGTCTTCGGCGCGAGATCGGGCCGCAGCAGGATGGTGATGCGGCCATCCTTCGTATCGAGATAGATCGTGTTTTGCAGGTCAGGCGCGGCGGCGAGCGGCACCGCGACGAGGCCGAATGCGAGGGCGAGGGCGATAAAGAGGCTGCGTCGGTTCAATTTCATGCTCCTTGCGTCCTTGAGATCATTGCGAGCTGCGCGTTTTGGCTGCGATGGCGTGGGCGACGGGCTTAGGCACGAAGCTCGAGACATCGCCGCCGAGCAGGGCGATTTGGCGGACCAATGTCGCGGTAATGTGACGGACGTCCGGCGAGGCTGCGAGAAACACGGTCTGGATCTCGGGCTCCATGACCGCGTTCGCGCTGGCCATCTCCATTTCGTAGTCGAGATCCGTGCCGTTGCGCAGGCCGCGGAGCAGCAGGCTCGCGCCGACGTCCCGCGCGGCCGCGACCGAAAGACCGGAGAAGGTCAAAACCGAGAGCTTACAGGACTGCGCGCCGACGAGACGCCCGCAGGATTGCCGGACGAGTTCGGCGCGTTCCTCCGCGGTGAACAGCGGCGTCTTGCCCGGATGCACGCCGATCGCCACGACGAGCTCATCACAGAAGCGCGTCGCTCGCGTGATGATATCGACATGACCGTTGGTCAGCGGATCGAACGTGCCAGTATAGAGCGCCTTGCGGATCATATGCTCTGTCTAGCCGAGCACAGAGGCGGGGGCAAATTCCTCGCAAGCGGGAAGAGGGTTACGCTGAGGGGCTGGGAATTGCGATGTGGCCAGCACATTCCCTCTCCCCGCAAGCGGGGAGAGGGGACTCGGGTTCGCAAGCGGGGAGAGGGGACTCGGGTTCGCAAGCGGGGAGAGGGGACTCGGGTTCGCAAGCGGGGAGAGGGGAACTCACACCTCGGCGCCATCGCTGCTGGCGGCATCCCCGTTGCCCGCATCTTCCTCGCTGATCCGTTCGACGCCGACGACGCGCTCACCCTCCGCCGTGCTAAACACGATGACCCCCTGCGTGCTGCGGCCGGCGACGCGAATGTCCTCGACCGGACAGCGGATGAGGCGGCCGCCGTCGGTCACCAGCATGATCTCATCGCTCTCTTCGACCGGCATCGAGGCGACGAGCGGGCCGTTGCGCTGATTGACCGCCATGGCGACAATGCCTTTGCCGCCGCGCCCGGTGATCCGATATTCGTAAGATGATGTGCGCTTGCCGTAGCCCTTCGATGAAATGGTCAGGATGATCTCTTCGGCTGCCGACATTTGGGCGTAGCGCTCGGGAGCGAGCGACGCGGCCTCTTCGCCATTGCCTTCTTCGCTCGCCGTCTCGCCGGTATCGGTTGCGCCTTCCGCTGCTGCTTCCGTCATCGCCTCGCCAGCGATGGCGCGGCGCATCTTGAGATAGGCCATGCGCTCGCCGCTTTCGGCTTCGATATGGCGCAGGATGGCGAGCGCGATCACCCGGTCGCCTTCGCCGAGCGCGATGCCGCGCACACCCATCGAATCGCGGCCCTTGAACACACGAACGTCGGTGACAGCGAAGCGGATACATTGCCCGTTCGCCGTGGTGAGGAGAACGTCGTCGCTCTCGGTGCAGATCTGAACGTCGACGATCTCTTCGCCTTCGTCGAGACGCATGGCGAGCTTGCCGGAGCGGTTGACCTGGGTGAAGTCGGAGAGCTTGTTGCGCCTGACCGTGCCGCCCGTTGTCGCAAACATCACGTCGAGCTTCCCCCAATGCGCCTCGTCTTCGGGGAGCGGCATGATCGTCGTGATCCGCTCGCCCTGTTCGAGCGGCAGGATGTTGACGAGCGCCTTGCCGCGCGCCTGCGGCGCGGCCAGCGGCATGCGCCAGACCTTTTCCTTGTAGACCTGGCCGAGCGAGGAGAAGAACAGGACCGGCGTGTGGGTGGAGGCGATGAAAAGCCGAGCGACGAAATCCTCGTCGCGCGTCTGCATGCCGGCGCGCCCCTTGCCGCCGCGCCGTTGCGCGCGATAGGTCGAGAGCGGCACGCGCTTGATGTAGCCGGCGTGCGAGAAGGTGACCACCATGTCCTCGCGCTGAATCAGGTCTTCGTCTTCGAACTCGGCGTCGGTGTCGCTTTCGACGATGATCGTCCGCCGCGGCGTGGCATGGGCGCGCTTGATCGCTAAAAGCTCATCCTTGATGATCGCGAAGACGCGCGCGCGTGAGCGCAGGATGTCGAGATATTCGGTGATCTCTGCGGCCAGTTTCTCGAGCGCTTCGGCGATCTCATCGCGGCCAAGAGCGGTCAGTCTTTGCAGACGCAGGTCCAGAATGCCGCGCGCTTGCGCCTCGGAGAGGCGGCAGGTGCTGGTCTCGCTCAGCGCATGGCGCGGGTCGGCTATCAGCGCAACGAGCGGCGCCATGTCGTGCGCAGGCCACTCGCGGCTCATCAAGGCTTCGCGCGCCGCCGCCGCATCGGGCGAACTGCGGATCAGCCTGACGACCTCGTCGATATTAGCGACCGCGATGGCGAGCCCCACCTGGAGATGCGCCGCGTCGCGCGCCTTATTGAGCTTGAACTTGGTGCGCCGTGTGACAACCTCTTCGCGGAAGTCGACGAAGGCGGTGAGGAAATCCTTCAGCGTCAGCGTCTCGGGCCGGCCGCCGTTAAGCGCAATCATGTTGGCGGCAAAGGCCGCCTGCAGCGCGGTGAAGCGCCAGAGCTGGTTCAAAACCACGTCGGCGACGGCATCGCGCTTCAGCTCGATGACGATGCGCATACCATCACGGTCGGATTCGTCACGCAGATCCGAGATGCCCTCGACCTTCTTGTCGCGGACGAGTTCGGCGATCCGCTCGACTAAGGCCGCCTTGTTCACCTGATAGGGGATCTCGGTGACGATCAGCGCCTCGCGCTCCTTGCGGATCTCCTCGATCTCGACCTTGGCGCGCACCAGGATCGAGCCGCGCCCGATCAAATAGGCGGCGCGAATTCCGGCGCGCCCCAAAATCGTGCCGCCAGTCGGGAAATCCGGACCGGGGATGATCGCCATCAGCTCGTCGGCGGAAATGTCCGGCCGCTCGATCAAAGCGATCACCGCGTCGATGACTTCGCCGAGATTATGCGGCGGGATGTTTGTCGCCATGCCGACCGCGATGCCGCCGGCGCCATTGACGAGGAGGTTGGGGAATTTCGCCGGAAGGACCACGGGCTCGCGCTCGCGTCCGTCATAGTTCGGCTGGAAATCGACCGTCTCGGCATCGAGATCGTCGAGCAGGGGAATGGCGGCGGCGGCGAGACGCACTTCGGTGTAGCGCTCGGCCGCGGGCGGGTCGCCGTCGACCGAGCCGAAATTGCCCTGGCCGTCGATCAGGGGCAGGCGCATCGAGAAGGGCTGCGCCATGCGCACCAGCGCGTCGTAGATCGCGAGATTGCCGTGCGGGTGATATTTGCCCATCGTGTCGCCGGTGACGCGCGCCGATTTGTTGTAGGCGCGGTCAGGCGTGTAGTTGTTCTCGTACATCGAATAGAGGATGCGCCGGTGCACCGGCTTCAAGCCGTCGCGCACGTCGGGCAGCGCGCGGCTCACGATCACGCTCATCGCGTAATCGAGATAGCTGCGGCGCATCTCGTCGGAAATAGAAACCGGCCGGATATCTGAGCCAGGAGCTCTTCCGGTGTCGTCTTCAGCGGCCAAGGAGGGTCAATCCAGAGTTTTGGAAATCAGTAACTTCAATATAGGCGAATCCACCGTGGATTGCCAGCTATGGCGGTTTCTAAGGCGGCAAAAAAACGGCGTGTTTTCAGCGGTTGTACGCTGCGGCGGCGATGCGCACAGGCGCTTGGCCGCAGCGGCGCGGCAGACACGGAGAAACCTTCTCCCGCCTGCCGAAGAAGGTGTCATGCAAAGCATGACGGATGAGGATTTTCTGCGGGGGGCTACCCCTCATCCGACCCTCGCTGACGCGAGGGCCACCTTCTCCGGCAGGCGGCAGGAGGGAGCGGCTCAGAACGGAATGTCGTCGTCGATCATATCGGCGACGCGGCCGCGCTTTTCCGCAGGCTCCATCGGCGAAGAACGGCCGAAATTGCCGGCGCTCGACACGTCAAGCGCGCCGCCGCGCTCCTCGGAGGCTTCGCTGCGCGAAGCGCCGCCGCCGCGGCTGTCAAGCAGCGTGAGTTCGCCGCGGAAACGCTGCAGCACGACTTCCGTGGTCTTGCGCTGGTTGCCCTCGCGGTCGGTAAATTCGCGCGTCTGCAACTGGCCCTCGAGATAGATTTTGGAGCCCTTCTTGCAATATTGCTCGGCGATCTTGCCGAGGTTCTCATTGTAGATGACGACGTTGTGCCACTCGGTGCGCTCCTTACGCTCGCCGGTCGCCTTGTCGCGCCAGGAATCCGTCGTCGCCACGCTGAAACTTACGACGGAATCGCCCGAGTTCAGCCGCCGCACCTCGGGATCGCGGCCCAAATTGCCGATCAGAATGACCTTGTTGACGCTCCCCGACATGGCACTCTCCATCACTTCGAGAAATTGGCGCCGCAAAACCTTATCCGCAACCACGGCCGGGCTGCGGCTCGCCGCCTGCTTGTCCACAGCCGAATTGACAAGCGCACAGCTTAAGTGTGTTCTGTATTTGTTCTAGCAGCTTCGGTTCATAGATGCAAGCGGAGTTTGCCCCAGTTGTGGATTCCAGCTTCTGCGCAAAGCGAGCTTCGGCTTCGGCCGCTTCTCGGTCCAGCCGACGAAGAGCGGCGTTGTTGCGACGCGCGCCGCCCTAGCGCCAGGGCCCGCTAATCGTTGCCGACCCTGAGCGCCGTCGACGCATCGATGATGGTCTGCTCCGAATTCATCGGAATGAATCCCACCTTCTTGCCCGCGGTCGCCAAGGCTGTGTGGAGGTCGACCATATGGATCGCCTGGTCGTCATAGGTACGGAAGTACCACCGATCATTCTTCAGATCGGCAACGCTCGTCCACACAGTATAGTCAATATGGACCGCATTGCCGCTCTTGTCCCGGACAAAGCCAAGCGGAATGTCGAAATTGTTCATGAGGTGGAAGACCTGCAGCACGGCTTCGGCGGCGGTTGATGGCTGCAAAGCCGTCTGCGCGAAGGCGACCGCGCGCACGAACCTGGCCGGCGGGGTACTATCCCCGGGCAGGCCGAACATGCCGCTTCCCTGTCCGAACGGCGACAGCGTAACCTGGTCGGGAAGATGGAGCGGGGGAACATTTTGTGCCGTTAGGCTGAGGTAGTTGCGCAGATTGGTCAGGTGCCAATCGAAAGTCGGGGAATTGGTCATCACGCCCACCGGGTCGTCATAGACCACCAGCTTGCCGTCGATCGGTTCGATCACCAGCGATTTGCCGGAGCGGTCGCGAATGATGAAGTGAAGCGGCGGCGGCCCGCCCAGGGCGTCAACGGCCGTCGAAACGAGCACGACATCTTGAACATGCGGCGGACCTCGTCGACGGTCGCGAAATCGCCGAGCAGCCAATTGCCGAACTCGTAAGACGCCATGGCGCGCGGGGCGTTCTCGGGCGTCGCTTCGGCGTATCCGGCGTAGCCCGGGAAATAGAGATCGCTGACGAAGAGCCCCTGTTCGTCGGCTGTTCCGTGAACAGCTGGAGCAGGCCCTTCATTGCATAACGCGCAATGAGCAGGTCGCCGTGTTCTGTATCGATCTTGACAGAAGTAGCTTGTCGCCTGAGCACGTGCGTTCGCAAAAGTGACACGGTCTCCAGACTGGGAGGTGACGAGTTTGCCATCGTGCAAGCAGGCCGCGAACCGCAGCCATTGGAAGCTGCGTCGCTTGCGAGCCGCCTCGTCGAAGTCGTGGGCGCTCCATATGAAATCCAAGGGCACCAGATCATTATCGGAGCGAGCATCGGGATTTCCGTGGCGCCTGACAATGGGAGCGATCCTGATTAACTGCTGAAGAACGCGGACATGGCGCTGTACCGGGCCAAAGCAGATGGCCGGTGCACCTATCGTTTCTTTGAAACTAGGATGGACGCTCGCGCGCAGGCTCGACGGTTGCTGATGCTTGATCTACGCGCCGCGTTGTTGCGAGGCGAATTCGAAGTCTACTACCAACCGATCTACGATCTCGAGGCGGATCGGATCATCTGTTTCGAAGCGCTGGTGCGCTGGAACCATCCGCTTCGCGGAATGACTTTGCCAGCAGATTTCATTCCGCTCGCAGAAGAGACCGGTTTGATCGTCCCGATCGGAGACTGGGTACTACGCAAAGCTGCACGGACGCGGCCAGCTGGTCACAGGATGTCTGTGTCGCGGTCAATCTGTCGCCGGCGCAGTTCAAGAGCCGGAACCTCGTGCCCTCAGTCATCGCGGCTCTGTCCGCGTCAGGCTTGGCCGCCAATCGGTTGGAGCTTGAGATCACAGAATCCGTCCTCTTGCAGGATAGCGAAGCGACACTTGCAATCCTCCATAAGCTTCGCGAATTCGGTGTACGAATCTCTGTGGATGACTTCGGGACCGGCTATTCTTCGCTGAACTATCTGCGCAGCTTCCCTTTCGACAAGATCAAGATCGACCAGTCCCTTGTGCACGAGCTTGCTTCAAGGGGCGACTCGATGGCCATCGTCCGCGCCGTAACAGGCCTTGGAAAAAGCTTAGGCATCGCGACCATCGCCGAGGGCGTCAAACGAGCAACTGGCGCTCCTGCGCGCGGCAGGGTGCACTGAGGTGCAAGGCCATCTTTTCAGCGCGCCGCGGCCCGCAGCAGACATCGAGAACATGCTGTCCTAGAGACGGCTGCGCGTCGTCGCCTGAGGGAGATCGGAAGCTTTTCCAACTTCCGAAGGCTTTCCGAGTCATGAAGATTTCAAACCTAAACAACTATTCGGTTTCTTACTGGCCGAGCACCGGCTTTGCCTCGTCCGCCGTCATCTCCACCACATGCTCAACCGCCGGCCCCGCATTGAGCGCGGCTGCAAGCTTCCCCCGATCAAGCTCGCCCTCCGACCAGGATATGACAATCGTCGCCACTCCATTGCCGATGAAATTGGTGAGCGCGCGGCATTCGCTCATGAATTTGTCGATGCCGAGCAGAATCGCCATGCCGGGCACAAGGGCAGGGGAGATGACCGAAAGCGTCGCGGCGAGCGTGATGAAGCCGGCGCCCGTGACGCCACTCGCGCCTTTCGAAGTGAGCATCGCGACGATAAGGATCGTCGCCTGCTGGCCGAGCGAAAGGTGGAAGCGGAGCGCCTGCGCAACGAAGAGGGTTGCGAGCGTCATGTAGATGTTCGTGCCGTCGAGATTGAAACTATAGCCGGCCGGCACGACGAGGCCGACCACGGGCTTCGAACAGCCGAGCCGTTCGAGCTTGCGCATGAGCTGCGGCAGCGCGCTCTCCGATGAGCTCGTGCCGAGCACGATCAACAGCTCGGCCTTGATATAGGCGAGGAACTTGAAAATGTTGAAGCCGGCGATGCGGGCGATGCTGCCCAGCACGAGGATGATGAAGATCGCCGCCGTCAGATAGAAGGTCGCGATCGCTCCGGCGAGAGACCCAAGCGCCTGCGGCCCATATTTGCCGATCGTATAGGCCATGGCGCCAAAGGCGCCGATGGGCGCGGCGCGCATGACGATATTGATGACGCCGAAAATGGCCTCTGTCGCCTCTTCCATAAGGGCGCGCAGCATTTTTACGCGTTCGCCGAGAGCGAGCAGGGCGAAGCCAAACAGGATCGAAAAGAGCAGAACCTGAAGAATGTCGCCGCGCGCGAAGGCGCCGACGACACTGTCCGGAATGATGTTGAGGACGAATTGGACCTGGTTTTCGGCGCCAGCCTGTTTGGCGTAGGTTTCGACGGCGGCTTGATTGGCGCCGCCGCTGAACCCGGCGCCCGGGCGCAGCACATTGCCGGTGACGAGGCCGATTGCGAGGGCAAAGGTCGAGACGATCTCGAAATAGAGGATCGCTTTCAGGCCGATGCGGCCGACCTTCCGCGCGTCGGAAATATGGGCGATGCCGGAGGTTAGAGTGAAGAAGATGATCGGCGCGATCACCATCTTGATGAGCTTGACGAAGCCGTCGCCCAGCGCCTTCATCCAGTCGCTCGTCGCAATGGATGGAAAGAGCCAGCCGACGAGCACGCCGAGCACGAGACCTGCAAGGACCTGGACGTAGAGGAGCTTATAGAGGGGCTTTCGGGCCTTCTTCGGGAGCGCGCCGGGCGAGGCCATGGCTGTTGCTCTACTTTTCGGGGATGCGGCAAGCCCCCGCTTGGCCTCTCCGCGGCGAGACCTTATCTTTGTCGAAGATCCAGTTTTCAGCCAAACGGCATCGGCACGCAACTAAACCCTCTCCCAGAGGGAGAGGGTCGGCGCGAAGCGCCGGGGTGAGGGGTTACGAACCGACAGGAAGAGCACCGGAACGTTTGCCTGAGCTCATGGAGCCGAGCCCCTCACCCGGCTGCTCCGCAGCCACCCTCTCCCTCTGGGAAAGGGTCGCGCCTATATGAGAAGGACTCATGAGGTCACCGCGAACGCCTTCCCCCCGCAAGCCCCCCGAGCTCGACCTGCCTTTTCCCAGGGACGAGCGGCGGGTGATCGCGATTCGCGGCGCGCGCGAGCACAACCTCAAAAACATCGATCTCGTAATCCCGCGCGACAAGCTGGTGGTCTTCACCGGCCTTTCCGGGTCCGGAAAATCCTCGCTTGCCTTCGATACGATCTATGCCGAGGGCCAGCGCCGCTACGTCGAATCGCTCTCGTCCTATGCCCGGCAGTTCCTCGAAATGACGCAGAAGCCGGACGTCGACCAGATCGACGGGCTCTCGCCAGCGATCTCGATTGAACAGAAAACGACCTCGAAAAACCCGCGCTCCACCGTCGGCACGGTCACCGAGATCTATGACTATATGCGGCTTCTCTGGGCGCGCGTCGGCATTCCCTATTCGCCGGCGACCGGCCTGCCGATCGAGAGCCAAACGGTGAGCCAGATGGTCGATCGCGTGCTCGCCCTGCCGGAGCGCACGCGGCTCTATCTGCTCGCTCCCGTCGTGCGCGGCCGCAAGGGCGAATACCACAAGGAAATCGCCGATTACATCAAGCGCGGTTTCCAGCGTTTGAAGATCGACGGGCAGTTCTACGAGATCGCCGACGCGCCGGCGCTCGACAAGAAGCTGAAGCACGACATCGAAGTTGTCGTCGATCGTATCGCCGTGCGCGCCGACATGGCGGCGCGGTTAGCCGAAAGTTTCGAGACGGCGCTCGAGCTGGCCGACGGGATCGCGATCATCGAATATGCCGACGAGAAGGAGGCGAACGGTAAGCCGAAGCAGATCGTCTTCTCGTCGAAATTCGCCTGTCCGGTCTCGGGCTTCACCATCCCAGAGATCGAGCCGCGGCTCTTCTCCTTCAACAATCCGTTCGGCGCATGTCCCGCCTGCGGCGGCTTGGGAAGCGAGCAGACGGTCGATCCCGAACTCGTGGTGCCCGATCCGAAGCTTACTTTGCGGAAGGGCGCGATCGCGCCCTGGGCGCGCTCGACCTCGCCTTATTATCTTCAAACGCTCGAGTCGCTCGCCAAACATTACAAGTTCCGTCTCGACACGCCGTTCGAGGATCTGCCGGAGAGGGTGCGCCAGATCATCCGCTATGGTTCGGGCGAGGAGCCGATCCGCTTCTCCTACAATGACGGACTGCGCTCCTATGATGTGAAGAAGCCCTTCGAGGGCGTCGTCAGCAATCTTGACCGCCGCTATCAGGAGACCGAAAGCGAATGGGCGCGCGAGGAAATCTCGCGCTACATGACGGCGACGCCGTGCAGCGCCTGCAAGGGCTATCGGCTGAAGCCCGAAGCGCTCGCGGTGAAGATCGCTGGCGCGCATATCGCCGAGGTCGCCGATCTCTCGGTGCGCGAGGCGCGCCGCTGGTTCGCTGAGCTGCCGGAAAAGCTCGATGCGAAGCGTGGCGAGATCGCCAAGCGCATCCTGAAGGAGATCGGCGAACGGCTGACGTTTCTCGTCGATGTGGGACTAGACTATCTCACACTCTCCCGCGCGTCTGGGACGCTCTCGGGGGGCGAGAGCCAGCGCATTCGCTTGGCTTCACAGATCGGCTCCGGCTTGAGCGGCGTGCTCTATGTACTCGACGAGCCATCGATCGGCCTGCATCAGCGCGACAATGCAAAGCTTCTCGAAACCTTGCGGCGGCTGCGCGACCTCGGCAACAGTGTCATCGTCGTCGAGCACGATGAGGATGCGATCCTCGCCGCCGATCACGTCGTCGATGTCGGGCCGGGCGCCGGAATCCATGGCGGCGAGATCGTCGCGCAGGGCACGGCGGCCGAGATCATGGCCGATCCGAAATCATTGACCGGGCAATATCTTTCGGGCGAGCGGCAGGTGCCGCTACCGCGCACGCGGCGCAAAGTCCAGCCGGGGCGCAAGCTGAAGATCCTCGGCGCGACCGGCAATAATCTGAAACACGTTTCTGTCGACATTCCGCTCGGCCTGTTCACCAGCGTTACTGGAGTTTCGGGCGGCGGCAAATCGACCCTGATCGTCGATACGCTCTATAAGGCCGCGGCGCGGCGGCTGAATGGCGCACTCGAACATCCGGCGCCCTATGAGGCGATCGAGGGCCTGCAGCATCTCGACAAGGTGATCGACATCGATCAATCGCCGATCGGCCGTACGCCACGCTCGAATCCCGCGACCTATACGGGCGCCTTCACGCCGATCCGCGACTGGTTCGCGGGCCTGCCGGAGGCCAAGGCGCGCGGCTATCAGCCGGGGCGCTTCTCCTTCAACGTCAAGGGCGGGCGCTGCGAGGCCTGCCAGGGCGACGGCGTCATCAAGATCGAGATGCATTTTTTGCCCGACGTCTACGTCACCTGCGATGTTTGCAAAGGCAAGCGCTACGACCGCGAGACGCTCGAGGTGAAATATCGCGACAAGTCGATTGCCGACGTGCTCGACATGACGGTGGAGGAGGCGACGGGGCTGTTCAAGGCCGTGCCGGCGATCCGCGAAAAACTCGAGACTTCTGGCGTGCGTCGGACTCGGCTATATCAAGCTCGGCCAGCAGGCCAACACGCTCTCCGGCGGCGAGGCGCAGCGGGTGAAGCTCGCCAAGGAATTGTCGCGCCGCGCAACCGGCCGCACGCTCTATCTTCTCGACGAGCCGACCACGGGCCTTCACTTCCACGATGTTGCGAAACTGCTCGACGTGCTGCATCAGCTGGTCGATGCCGGCAACAGCATCGTAGTCATCGAGCATAATCTCGATGTGATCAAGACGGCCGATTGGATCATCGATCTCGGCCCCGAGGGGGGAGACGGCGGCGGCGAAATCGTGGCACAGGGCACGCCGGAGGATATCGCCAAAGAGCCGCGGAGCTACACCGGCCATTATCTGAAGCCGGTTTTGGCGCGTCCGCCGGCCCGCAAACAGGCGGCGGAATAGGGGCGGGATAGGGCGAGATAATGCTGGTGCGGCACCTCCATTGAGGCGAGACCCCTTCCGCGCTGCACCTATGCATATAGCGCAATTACTATATTGGAATAATCTCTCGCGTTATTGCGACATTCACTAGATTACAGCCGTGTTTGGATCGGCACATTGGGAAGCCCGATAGACGGCAGCCGCCATTATGCAATAAATGTATAGCAGCCTCGCGCTGCCTGGGTGCCGCAAGATCAGCTATTTTTTGCCAGACTGGCCGGTTCGCCTAGCCGTTGAGCGTCTCTCGCCCATTGCCGCCGGCGGCCGAGCTCATGCCGCGAGCAGGCTGCTCTCTCGTCGCTCGCGCTCAAAGACGCCCGCCGGCCTTCCTCCCCCGGCAGGCGTCTTATTTTTTGCGCTCACTTAGCGCCGGCCTTCAGCAATTTATAGGTGATCGCGTCGGTCAGCGCCTGGAACGAAGCGTCGATGATATTGGCCGAGACGCCGACGGTGGACCAATGCTCGCCGCTGCCGTCGCGGAACTCGATGAGCACGCGCGTCACCGCATCCGTGCCGCCTTGGAAGACGCGGACGCGATAATCGACGAGCTCGAGGTCCTCGATGAGGGGCTGATATTTGCCGAGGTCCTTGCGCAGCGCGAGATCGAGCGCGTTGACAGGCCCGTTGCCCTCGGCCACCGAGCTCGACACAGCGCCATCGATACGAATTTTTACCACCGCTTCGGAGATCGTGACGAGCTCGCCTTTTGAGTTGTGGCGGCGCTCGACGTTGACGCGGAAGCGCTCGACCTCGAAATAATCCGGCACCGTGCCAAGGCTGCGGCGAGCGAGCAGTTCGAATGAGGCGTCGGCGCCCTCATAGGCATAGAGCTGCGCCTCTTTCTCCTTCACCTCTTCGAGCAGGCGGGCGAGGCGCGGATCGTCCTTTTCCAGGCTGACGCCGAACCGTTCGAGCTCGGCGATGATGTTGGACTTGCCGGCCTGGCTTGACACGAGCAGGCGGCGGCGGTTACCGACGCTCTCCGGCACGATGTGCTCGTAGGTCTTGGGCTCCTTCATCACCGCCGAGGCATGGATGCCAGCCTTGGTGGCGAAGGCCGAGGCGCCGACATAGGGTTGATGCCGGTCGGGCGCGCGATTCAGCAACTCGTCGAGCGTATGGCTGACCTTGGTGAGGCTCGCGAGCTGTTTTGGCGAGACGCCGATCTCGAAGGCTTCAGCATAGTCGCGCTTCAAGAGCAGCGTCGGAATGAGCGAAACGAGATTGGCATTGCCGCAGCGCTCGCCGAGGCCGTTGAGCGTGCCCTGGATCTGGCGCACGCCGGCCCTGACGGCAGCGAGCGAATTGGCGACCGCGTTTTCCGTGTCGTTGTGGGCATGGATGCCAAGGTGATCGCCGGGAATGTGCGCGGCGACTTCGGCGACGATGCGCTCCACCTCATGCGGCAAGGTTCCGCCGTTCGTGTCGCAGAGCACGATCCAGCGCGCGCCGGATCGATAGGCTGTCTTGGCGACATCGAGCGCATAGCTGGGATCGGCCTTGTAGCCGTCGAAGAAATGCTCGCAATCGAGCAGGGTCTCGCGATTCTTCGCGCGTGCGAGCCCGATCGATTGGGCGATGCCGTCAATGTTTTCTTCGAGCGTTGAGCCGAGCGCGACATGGACATGGAAATCCCAGGCCTTGGCGACGAAGCAAATCGCGTCGGCGTCCGCGTCGAGCAAAGCGGCGACGCCTGGATCATTGGCGGCCGAGCGCCCGGCGCGCCGGATCATGCCGAAGGCGGCAAAACGCGCGTGGCGCAGCGGCGGCTTCTTGGCAAAGAATTCGGTGTCGAGCGGATTGGCGCCGGGATAGCCGCCCTCGATATAGTCGATGCCGAGTCCGTCGAGCAGCGCGGCGATGTGCTTCTTGTCGTCGAGCGAGAAATCGACGCCCATGGTCTGAGCGCCGTCGCGCAGCGTCGTGTCATAGAGGAAGAGCCGGGCGCGGTCGTTCATCGCTTCACCTCCCAGCTCGTCGTGCCGTCCTTGTTGTCCTTCAGCGCGATTCCCATCTCGATGAGTTCGTCGCGGATGTGGTCGGACAAGGCCCAGTTCTTGGTGGCGCGTGCGCTGAGGCGCGCTTCGATCAGTCTCTGTATGTGCTCTTTGTCGATGGGGATTGGCACTCCCTCCCAATCGGCGAGGTCCTTTTCAAAAAAGCCGATCAGATGTCCGCAGGACGCGAGCCGCGTGCCAGCAAAGGCCACATCCTCCGAGGCCTCGCGATAGAGCCGCCGCAGCACGGTGATCGCATCTGGCGTGTTGAGATCATCTTCGAGCGTGGCCAGGAATTCGGGCGCCAACATCGCCGGGGAGGCGACAAACTGCTTGGCGAGCGGATACCAGCGATCAAGCTCGCGCTGGCTTTCGCGCAGGCCCGCGAGAGTCCAATCGATGGGCTGCCGATACTGCGTTTTCAGCATGTTGAGTTGCAGGACCTCGCCCGGCCAATCCGCCAGTGCCTGGTGGATTGTCACGAAATTCCCCAGGCTCTTCGACATCTTCTCGCCTTCGACCTGGAGAAAGCCGTTGTGCACCCAGTAATTGGCCATCACATCGTGACCGAAGGCGCAGCAGGTTTGGGCGATTTCGTTCTCGTGATGCGGAAAGACGAGATCGATGCCGCCGCCGTGTATGTCGAAGATCTCGCCGAGATATTCGAAGCTCATGGCGGAGCATTCGAGATGCCAGCCGGGACGGCCGCGGCCCCATGGACTCTCCCAGCCGGGCTCCTCCGCGGATGACGGCTTCCAGAGGACGAAGTCCATCGGCCCCTTTTTGTATGGCGCGACTTCGACGCGCGCGCCGGCGATCATCTCGTCGAGCGAACGCCTCGACAATTTGCCGTAATCCGGCATCGACGGCACATCGAAGAGAACGTGACCATCGGCGCGATAGGCATGGCCGGAGGCAATGAGCCGCTCGACGATGGCAATCATCGCGGCGATATGTTCGGTCGCGCGCGGCTGCGCCGTGGGCTCGAGGCAGCCGAGCGCCTTGGCATCAGCCTGAAAGATCGCGTTGGTTTCTTCCGTCAACTGGCGGATCGGAATGCCGCGCTCGGCGGCGCGCGTATTGATCTTGTCGTCGACGTCGGTGATGTTGCGAACATAGGCGACATGCTCCGCGCCATAGATCTCGCGCAGCAGCCGAAACAGCACGTCGAAGACGATGAGCGGGCGCGCGTTGCCGATATGCGCGTAGTCGTAGATGGTCGGCCCGCAGACGTACATGCGCACGTTGCGTCGATCGATCGGCGCGAAGTCCTCCTTCCGGCGCGTCATAGTATTGTAGAGCTGCAAGGCCATGGATTCCCTTTACAGCCTCGAACTGGCCTTGGCGTCGGATCGGAACTCTTGAGGAGACGAGACGGCTCAGGCCAGCGCGAAGGCTAACCGATAATGATCCGGCGGATGCGGACAAAGCGCGTCATGGCCGGACCATGCGCGAGAACAGCCGAAGGGTCAAGTCGCGCGGCCGCTTTCGGACGCGATCGCAGCCCGGCGCAACATCTTCAGCTTAACCCTTTGTTAGCGGCGCAAAACGAGAATCGGCGGGGATAAGGCCTGCTGCCGATTCGGTAATCAGTTAAAAGCCAGTTCTGCGTTCTATCGTTCACGCGAGAATCAGCCAGCAGAGCCGATCGCCGCCAGCTCCAGATCGGAAGATAGCCCAAGATCAATGAGCTGGAACGCGTATCGCGACGCGAAATTGGATCGTGATCATGCCGCAGGCGAGATCATCTGGGGGGATTTCATGCCGGCCATCGCACGCAATTGCCGCAAGCTCATTCACGTCGTCCTCTCCATTCTTGCCGGCCTGCTCGCCGTGACCGCGATGAAGGACAGGGTCCTGGCCGATCAGACCCACACGTTCGTCATCCCCGCCGACGACGGCTACGGGGTGAAGGATTGCCTCGGAAAGGACCAGGGCTGCGCTGAGGCGGTCGCCTCGGCCTGGTGCGAAGCGCATGGCCTGTCGGGCCCGCTCGCCTATGGCCGCGCCGAGGACATCGCAACGAGTGCCATCCCTGTCACAAACGCCACCGGTGCCATGCCGCAGCCGGCGAAACTAGACCCGGACGCCTTCGTCGTCACCTGCAAGGATTAGAACAATCCCCGGATGGCTTCGCCCGCAAGACCTGCGAACAAGATCAGGCCAGCGTCGCGATTGGAGCGGAAAAGCCTCAAGGTCAGGGTAGGATCGGCGGGATCGAGCTTCGCGACCTGCCAGAGGAAATGCGCGCCCGTGCCGAAAAGGCCGGCCAGCGCCAGCGGTTTTGCCGAGCCGGCAGCGATGAATGCAAGCGCCACGAAGACGAGGACCGCGCCATAGAAGAAGGCGACGGCGCCGCGCACATGGCCGCCGAAACGGAGCGCCGTCGACTTCACCCCGGCGATCATGTCGTCGCTCAGGTCTTGCAGGGCGTAGATCGTGTCATAGCCGATCGTCCAGGCGACAGCGGCGAGATAGAGCAGGAGCGGGGGCAGAGCGAGGTTCCCGAAAGCGGCCGCCCAGCCCATCAGCGCGCCGAATGAAAAGGCAAGCCCGAGAACAGCTTGCGGCCAAAAAGTGATCCGTTTCATGAACGGATAAATGGCGATGATGACCAGCGAAGCGGCGCCAAGCCCGATGCTGAAGCGGTTGAAGCACAGGAGCACGGCGAGGCCGACGAGCGCCTGCATGAGGAGGAAGATCCACGCTGCGCGAAGGCCGATCCGGCCGGAGGGCAGCGGCCGACCGCGCGTGCGCTCGCCCTTGGCGTCGATGTCGCGATCGACGAGATCATTGTAAGTCGAGCCGGCGCCGCGCATCGCCACGGCTCCGACGAAAAACAGTGCGAGATGCCAGAGGTTCGGCGGCATCTGCCGGGCGATGCTCGCCAGCAGCGAGGACCACCAGCAGGGCAACAGCAGAAGCCACCAGCCGATCGGCCGGTCGAGGCGGGCCAGCTGTATGAACGGGTGCCAGGCTTGCGGTGCATGCCGCAGAAGGAAGGGCGAGGCGTCCGGCAGCGCCGCCGGCGGACCTGCCCTCACAGGGGCCCGGACGGCAGTTTCTGGGTGCCTCCGAGGCCGCCGGCTTCTTGGTTCTTCTTAATCTGCTCCGCTATGTTGCACGCCCTGCCGGCCACCATTTTCGAGCGATTGAAGCTCATCGTGAGATTGGTGATTGCCTCATCGGGCACCATGCACCAATCCTTGTTCTTCTGAAGATAGGCGAGAAGCTCCTGCTCGGCGGCGGCGAGGATGCGCAACTTCGGGCAGGAAACGGCCGGATCGAGCTGGCCTTTGGGGGAGGTTTTCGCGAGTCTATTCAGCTCGTCGATGACCAACTGCCGCTTTTTCGTAAGATTGCCGATATCTTCGCTGCACTCGGCAGCAAGGGCCGGCGAAACGAGCTCGAGGCAAAACGGCAGGGCGATGAGCGCCGACAAGGCGCAGGCCATGGCCAAAGCGGAAAATCGGGGGCGACCGGCGGATCTCAGGGGCAGGGGCATAGCGCGACCCTCACAATCAACTTGAATGTGACCTTTTGGTCTCATAGCAAATGCGCGGCACGATGGGCAAGCGGGCCGCCCGGTGGAGAACAGGCATGGCACGCAACGACTTCACCGCCCGGCGGCTCTATGTCGAAGCGCCCCTCGCGGCCGGGACCCGGGTGGAGCTCGATGCGACGCAGGCACATTATCTGCGCAATGTATTGCGTCTTTCCGATGGCGCCGAGGTTCTTGTTTTCAACGGACGTGACGGCGAATGGCGGGCTTCCCTGTCCGTCTCGCTGCGGCGAGCCGCACTCATCGCCATCGCCATGACGCGGCGCCAGGAGAACGGCGGCGACCTCCACTATCTTTTCGCGCCGCTGAAACATGCGCGGCAGGACTATATGGTGCAAAAGGCCGTGGAAATGGGCGCCACGCTGCTGCAGCCGGTCCTGACCCGCCATACAAAGGCGGAGCGTGTCAACACGGAGCGGATGCGCGCCAATGCCATCGAAGCGGCCGAGCAATGCGGCATCCTCGCGCTCCCGCGCATTGCCGCGCCGGCGAAGCTCGAGTCTCTGCTTATGGCGTGGCCCGAAGAGCGTCTGCTCATCTTCTGCGACGAGGAAGCGGAGTCCACCGATCCGATTGCCACGCTTCTTGCCGCCGAGGCGAGCCGTGGAGCCCCGCTTGCCGTGCTGATCGGGCCTGAGGCGGGGTTCGATGCTGGCGAGCGGGCGGCGATTCTCTCGAAATCGTCCGCCATTCGCCTCTCGCTCGGGCCGCGAATCCTGCGTGCCGACACGGCGGCAGTGGCCGCCATGGCTCTCGTGCAAGCGACACTCGGCGATTGCCGAACGCGTCGAGAGTAGGTTCGCAGCCCTGGATCCCTCGGGACGCCGCTTCGGCGGCCTCGAACTGGGCGTCTCGAAGGCAGCGCAATGAACGAATCATTCAGCAGGTGTGCGTTGTCAGGCCCGCCGACGGCGCGACAATCGGCAAAAGCGCCGAGCAAGATGCGAATGAAATCAGCAGATGAGCACGCAGCCATGCCCAATCAAGCTGTGCATTTCGAGCAATCGGGACTCGCTCCACGATATTGCCTCAAACTATTTCTAGAGAATGCATGGGAGCCGCTTCGAGCGTGACCGACGTGGTCGCGACCACCGGGGCCGATTGGATACGGATGGACGTCACCGGGGTTCGTTGGCAATGTACAGATTTCTCGCGATCGTACGAATAGGCTTGCGGTAGGAGCATGAGTTTGAATATGCGCGCAGGCTTTCTCTCTTGTGGTGCTTCGAGCTTCTTCGCTCTGATTTTGGCTTCCACGACATTTGCGGCCAACAGAGGCCTGCCCAATGGAGCGGCCGGTTGGATGGCGCTCGATACATGCGCCGCCCATGGACCAGGCTTCACTTCGGTCGAAAGCACGACGGGCTGTGTGAAGATTGGCGGCCATGTGCGCGTCGAGTTCGGTTCGCGCGGAGTCAGCTATTATCAATACACCAGTCGAGTCACCGCCGGCGCGACCACGGCGGCCATCCGTACGGACAATCTCGCCGGCGGCACTTCGGATCTTCCGGAGCCGCGTCATCTGCGTGTCGGGACTGACGATCCTTACGGCTACGATCCCTTTGTTGAGCCGACCAGCTCTGCGAGCAAGACGACTCAATAAGCGCATTCGACAAAGGCCAGCTCGACATCGCCGGCCCAACGCGTCTCAAATCTTTCGATCAGATCTTCAGCCTGGGTACGGCCGGCGATCACCGCGTCGAGTGGATCGAGGAACGAGCACTCATCGCGGCCGGCGGCATCGTGCTTGGCGTGTCGGGCGAGCCCTTGACGTGCGAGCGCCAGGATCTCGCGGCCGATATCGCGCAGGCTGCGTCCGGAGATCGTGCATTTGAGCCCGAGGCGTGGAACCTCGTCGCGCAGACGCCCGCGGTCTTCCGCGCTCCAGGGCCGCACCAGGTTCCATGCCGCATCGAGCGCCGCGGAATCATAGAGGAGACCGACGCAGAGCGCCGGCAGCGCGATGAGAAAGGGCAAGGCGCCGGCATCCGCGCCGCGCATTTCGAGGAAGCGCTTGAGGCGAACTTCCGGAAAAATCGTCGTGAGATGATTAGCCCAATCCGACAGCGTGGCGTGCTCGCCCGGCAAAGCCGCAAGCCGGCCGGCGAGCAGATCGCGGAAGCTCGCGCCGGCAACATCGTGATAGGTGTCGCCGCGTTTAACGAAATACATTGGAACATCGAGCGCATAATCGACATAGCGCTCAAACCCCATGCCCGGCTCAAAGGCGAAGGGCAGCATGCCGGTGCGGTCGGGATCGGTATGGCGCCAGATTTCCGAACGCATCGACAAAAGGCCATTGAGCTTCCCGTTCGTGAAGGGCGAATTGGCAAAGAGCGCGGTGATCAACGGTTGAATGGCAAGCGAGACGCGCAGTTTTTTCACCATGTCGGGTTCGCTCGCATAATCGAGATTGACTTGCACCGTTGAAGTGCGAAACATCATGTCGAGGCCGAGCGTGCCCACCTTCGGCATGTATTTGGCCATGATTTCGTAGCGGCGCTTCGGCATTTTCGGGATTTCTTCGCGCCGCCATGTTGGGGTCATGCCCAGGCCGAGGAAGCCGATGCCGAGGGGCTCGGCGACCTTCTTCAAAGCCGAAAAATGGCGGCCGATTTCTGCCTTCGTCGCGTGAATCGTGTCGAGCGGCGCGCCGGAAAGTTCGAACTGGCCGCCCGGCTCGAGCGAAACGGCGGCGTCGCTGGACTCGTCATAGAGGCCGATGATGTGATCGTCCTCGATGATCGGAGTCCAACCCAGTTCAAACTCCATCCCTTCGAGCAGCGCGCGGATGCCCTTACGTCCAGGAAGCCCGGCGTAAGGCACCGGCGCGTGATCGATCTGGTAGAACGGGAACTTCTCGTGCTCGGTCCCGACGCGGAATTGATCGGGGGATTTTGCGCCGGCCTCGAACCAGGCGACGAGCTGATCGCGCGACGTGATGGGCGTCAGATCCGAAACGTCGCGGGCCATATCTAAGCTTTCGTCTGTACTGACGGCAAGATGCCGGTCCGGCTCAATGGGGGACACGCCAGGCGTTGGCCCTTGGCGAGATAAGTAAGATATTCAAATAACTGCCTTGAGTTCCTCAAGTTGCTCGCCAGCCGCTGTGTGGGCGGGGCCCGTCCATGCCGCCAGCCTAGATAGACACGCCCGCTTTCGGCCGCAATGGCAGCGGTTCGGCTGTGAGAGCCCGCCAATTCGCAACAGGGCTTTGGCCATGGAGCAAAGCGGGGGCGGCCGGTGGTTCAGCCAATCTTCCCGGCTGGCGTTAACCTTTCTTCCATCCGTCCTTGCGCAGATAGGGGTGGCGGAGGCGATCATGCGGACCATTCAGCGTTTCTTATCCGACGAGCGTGCCGCCACGGCGATCGAATATGCTTTCATCAACGGATTGATATCGGTCGCAATCATCGCCGGTGCACGCGCCATAGGAGTTGCGATCTCGTCGAAATTCTATGGTCCGATCGCGTCCAACTTGAGCTGAGGATCGCGTCGCCGCCCTGCGACAGAGCTGTTTTGCGCGCATCAGGGCCGGCCGCTGCTCAAGATCTTGTCAATCGACTCTTGCAGTCCCGATTGCGTGACGCTCGTCGGCAGCGCGCCCGGCTTGAACATTTGCGTCAGCGCGTTGAGGCCGGAGTTGAGCGAAGATGTGTCGCCGGCTTTGGCGCCGCCGAACAGACTGCCCAAGAGACTGCTCAGAAGTCCCATGATTCCCGTGCTCGACCCGAGGGCGGAGCCGAGGTTGCCTTGCTCCACCGCGCTCGCCAATTGGCCGAGGACGTTGCTCAGTCCCTGATTGTGCAGCGAGGTCGCGAGCCCGCCAAGCACCATGGAGGCGATGACCGGCAGCATCTGGACGAGAAGATCGGCGCGCAGCCCAGTCACGCGCGAAGCTTGCTGAGCAATCTGCTGGACGATATGACTCGAACCGAAGATTTGCGAAAGCGCGTCATTTCCCTTCTGCACCGCGGTCGGCGATTGCGCCGCCGCGGGGCTTGAATAGGAAGCCTGATGATTGGGATCCGTAATGGCCGAAATGATCGAGCCGAGCGCGCCGGGCTGCGTCGCGCATTTCGCCAGTCCCGCCGAAAGGGCAGGGATCAGCGCCTGAACCGCGGCCTGTGCCTGCTCCGGCGAGAGTCCGAACTGCTTCGCCAGATTGTTGATCGCCTGGCCGCCTTGGGCACTTTGCAGAATGTCATTCAGATTGAACATGCGGAAACCTCCCTCGTTGCCGGTCAACATTGCCTCGGTTGAGGCTCCCAACGCTGATGAACGCCGCTAATCCTACGGGTTCGGCTGCAATTTTGCGAGGGGTCGCCGGCGCCCCCGGCATTCGCGATCACGTTCTGATGAACCGCGAAGGCTTGCTTGGCAAGCACAGTTTGCAACGCAGCGCGGCACCCCTCGATAGGGCCCCCGGTCTCATTGAAGTCCAAGACGTTATGATGAAGGCAGGCGAACCGCCGAGGATGGCGATGTGCTAAAAGCGCCGGAAGCGCTCTGTGCCATCGTGGATTTCTTCGCAAAGCCGATGCGTGCTTTTGGACACCATGCTCAGCGAGAGCTGCTGCTGTATTCCGGAGCTTGTTGCTTCTTTCCGAATATGAACTGCTGGGGGTTGGCTTCGATCGAGCGCACGGCCTGATCGATGTCCTGGAGAGTCTTGCGGCCGTCGACTGCAAGCGCCTCATATTCGCGCAATCCAGAGCCGGTGAAGCGGTTGAGATTGGCGGTCAGTTCCTTGGTGCGCGCGTCGAGATTGTCGGCAAGCGTGCGAATGGATTTCGCCGCCTCCTCCATCTCGCCGAACGCGCCCTTGGAATTGCCGGTCGCGAGGAATCCGTTGAGATTGGTCAGGACCCCATCCACCTTGTCGGCGGCGGCGTCGAGCTTGGCCGAGAGTTCCGCCACGTCCTTGAGGGTCGATTTCGCCTCGTCTGGATCGACGGCCTTTACGACCTTGTCGGTGTCATCGGCAAGCACAGTCAGTTTCTCAGAGAGCGGCCCGATGGCATGACCGACATCCGAGACGGCGGCGAGGAAATCCTTGACGCCATCGGAATTGGCGGCGAGCGCATCGGAGAATTTCTCGACGTTCTTTACCGAAGCGCTGAGCGAACCTGAATTGTCGTCGAGGACCTTATTGGCCTTGTCGAGCAGGTCCGAGGCCTGCCCGGCGATGTGGCGCGCGGCCTCCATCATGTCTTGGAAATCCGAGCGCTCAGCCACGATCACGCCAGGGCTGTTGTTCGGCCCTTTGGCGAGCGGCGGTGCATTGACGCTGCCGCCGGCCAGTTCGACCGAGGCAATACCCGTCAATCCGGTCGACTCGAGCCGCGCCTTGGTATCGGTGCGGATCGGCACGCGGGCATCGACATCGATCAGCGCGTAGACGTGCGAAGGGTCTTGCGGCATGAGGTCGATCTGCTTCACTTCGCCGACCCTGACGCCGTTGAAGAGAACCGAGCTGCCGCCCCCGAGGCCCGATATCGAGCCGGTGAACACGACCTTATAGGTATTCGTCCCGCCCGACGAGCGACCGGTGCCCGACAGCCAGTAGACGAATATGAAGCCCACGGCGATCACCACGAAGGTGAAGGCTCCGATCAAAGCGTAATTTGCTCGGGTTTCCATGAATCACTCAGCTTGTACGAAGGGCGGCCGGCTGGCCGTTCGGGCGTGCCCTTGCTTCCAAATCGGACTGGCGGGCCCTCTTGCCATGAAAATACGCACGCAGCCACGGGTGTTCAGAGGCAAGCATGGCGGAAATCGGGCCGCTGGCGATCACTTTCCCATCCGCCAGGGCGGCGACCCTGTCGCAGACCGCATAGAGACTGTCGAGATCGTGGGTGACCATGAACACCGTAAGCCCGAGGGTTTTCTGCAACGTTGCTATCAATTCGTCGAATTCGGCCGCCCCGATCGGGTCGAGCCCAGAGGTCGGTTCGTCCAGGAAGACGAGTTCCGGATCGAGCGCCAAGGCCCGCGCGAGCGCCGCGCGTTTTACCATGCCGCCTGACAATTCCGCCGGATGTTTGTCCGCCGCATCGGGTTCGAGGCCGACCAGCTCGATTTTCAGCATGGCGAGCTCTTCGGCGAGCCGTCCCGACATGTTGAGATGCTCGCGCAGCAGCACCTGGACGTTCTGCTTGACGGTCAGGCCGGAAAACAGGGCGCCCTGCTGGAACATGACGCCGAAGCGGCGTTCGAGGCGCTTGCGCTCGGTTATGTCGAGCCCATCGAGGTCGGCGCCGAATACTTCGATCGTGCCGCGTTGCTTGGCGATCAGGCCGAGGATCGCGCGCATCAGGACCGATTTGCCCGTTCCCGAGCCACCGACGAAGCCCATGACCTCGCCTCTGAAGACGTCGAGATCGAGCCCGTTCATGACAAGCTTGTCGCCGAAGCCGACGACGAGATCGCACACCCTGATCGCAAGCTCCGGGACGCGGGCAGCACCAGGAGCACGCGGCGCCGTATCGAGGGGAGCGAGGCTTTCCATCCCTGCGCTCAAAACCGGATGGAGGTGAAGAAGAGCGAAAAGACTCCGTCGACGACGATTACCATGAAGATCGACTTGACCACGGAAGCCGTGACCTGGCGCCCGAGCGACTCCGCCGAGCCCTCGACGGCAAAACCTTCGGTCGCGGCGATGAGCCCGATCACCAAGGCCATGAACGGCGCCTTGATAATGCCGACCCAGAAGTCGCTGGTCTCGACCGCGTTGTGCAGCCGCGTCATGAAGTTTTCCGGACTGATTCCGCCATAGCCCCAGGCGACGAGCAGGCCGCCGAGCAAGGCCGACATATCGGCAACGATGATGAGAATCGGCAGACTAAGGATGAGCGCCAAGAGCCGCGGCACGACGAGGACTTCGACGGGGCGCAAGCCCATCACATGCAGCGCGTCGATTTCCTCGCGCATTTTCATCGAGCCGAGTTCGGCGGTGATCGCCGAACCCGAGCGCCCGGCGATCATGATCGCCGTCAACATCGGGCCGAGTTCACGCAGGACGAGAATGCCGACGAGATCGACGGCATAAGTCGGCGCGCCGAATTTTTGCAAAAGATAAATGCCGCGCTGCGCGACGATGCCGCCAACCAGGAAATTGATGAGCGCGATGATCGGCATGCTGCGAAACGCGAAATTCTCGAGATGGAAGACGACCGAGGTGCCGCGGAAGCGGGCTGGCGCGACGAGAGTTTTGATAAAACAGGTTACGACTTCGCCGAGAAAAGACGTGGCGTTGAAGACGTCGCGTCCCGTCGAGACGATGCTTTCGCCGACGTCGGCGGCGATGTCGAAGGCGAGATGCTTGGGCTTTCGCGGCAGTTGCGGAAAGGCCCGGTAGCGCGCTTCCGAAAGAAGGATTTCATATTCGGGGCGGACGTGCTCGAAGCGGGTCTCGACGCCCCTGCCATTGAGATCCTGCCGCGTCCGATCGATGAGCCAGGCGCCGGATGTATCGAGCCGCTCAAGGCCGCCGAGATCGAAGATGGCGCGGCCCGCGCCGGCCGCCTCAATGAGCAGAGACGCGGCGTTGCTTTCGAGGATTTGCGCCGCCTCGACCGTCCAACTTCCGGCGAAGTTGAACTTGAGAGCATCCCGCGTCCGGGCACTGGAAAACCGCGGAATTTGCGGCATCTCGATTTGTCCTGCGCCGGCAAAGGCCGGCTTGGTCACGTGCTTAGACACGACTCGCGGCAAAGTCGAGGCGGCCCATGAGGTTGGGCCTCGCCTGTCGGGGATCATTCCGCCGCGAGAAGCAAGGCGCTCGCGCGCCAGGTCTCGAGATCGGCTGCGGCGCGGGCGCTGAGCGCGCGTTTCTTCGCCTCGGCCTTCTCAGTGCCGCGCAGTTTGGTGCTCGCCGATATCTTGCCGGCGAGCGGCGGAAACAGGCCAAAATTGATGTTCATTGGCTGGAATGAGGACCGACCGCCGTCGATTGCAACAATATGGCCGCCGGTGATGTGGTTGACGAGCGCGCCCATCGCCGTTGTCGCGGGCGGGGGCTCGAGCGGCCGGCTGAGCCGTTCAGCCGCCGCGAGCCTTCCGGCGATGAGCCCGATTGCGGCGCTTTCCACATAGCCTTCGCAGCCGGTGATCTGGCCGGCGAAGCGCAAGCGCGGATCGGCTTTCAACCGCAGCTGCTCATCGAGCACCTTCGGCGAGTTGAGAAACGAATTGCGATGCAGCCCGCCGAGCCGCGCGAATTCGGCCCGTTCGAGGCCGGGAATGGTGCGAAATATGGCCACTTGCGCCGCGTGCTTCAACTTGGTCTGGAAGCCGACCATATTGAAGAGCGTGCCGAGCCGATTGTCCTGGCGCAATTGCACGACGGCATAGGGTTTGTCTTGCGGCGCATGCGGATTGGTGAGGCCGAAGGGCTTCATCGGTCCATGCCGCAGAGTCTCGCGGCCGCGCTCGGCCATCACTTCGATCGGCAGACAGCCGTCGAAATAGGGCGTTTCTTCGAAGCTTTTGAATTCGGTTTTTTCCGCTGCGAGCATTGCGTCGATGAACTCATCATATTGGGCGCGCATCAGCGGACAATTGATGTAATCGGCGCCGTCGCCCATTGGGCCGACGCGGTCATAGCGCGATTGCATCCAAGCCTTGCTCATGTCGATCGTCTCGCGATGCACGATCGGAGCAATCGCATCGAAGAAAGCAAGATCCTCCTCGCCGGTGAGGCTCTTGATCGCCGCGGCAAGGCTAGAGGCGGTGAGCGGCCCGGTGGCGATGATCACCTGATCCCAATCCGCCGGCGGCAAGCTTTCAATTTCATCGCGGACGACCGTGACCGCGGGGCAGGCCGAAAGCTTCTTGGTGACGAACCGGGCAAAGCCCTCGCGATCCACCGCCAGCGCTCCGCCAGCCGGCACTTTATGGGCGTCGGCGGCGGCGAGGATCAACGAGTCGAGCCGGCGCATCTCGCGATGCAGGATGCCGATTGCGCTCGTCTCCGGATCATCGGCGCGGAACGAATTGGAGCAGACGAGCTCGGCGAAATCGCCGCTCTGATGCACGGGAGTCGGCTTGCCGGGGCGCATCTCGTGCAGGACCACGGGAACGCCGCTCGCTGCGATCTGCCAGGCTGCTTCCGACCCCGCCAGGCCGGCGCCAATGACATGAACGGGCCGCTTCATGGACATCGCCGGAACTTAGAGCGGAACGCGGGGCAGGGGAATCTCTAGAGCCGCGAATCGACGCTTTCCTTGCTTTTGCCCATGGCTGCCGTTCGTGCCGCGGCCGCTTCGATCATCGGCAAGATGTCTTCTACGCTCTCGGCGACGAGATAGCGTACGTCGAACGCCGGCTGGATGAAGCTGCGCTCGCGCATATGGGCGAAGAGCGCAAGGAGCGGCCGCCAGAAGCCGCCAATGTCGGCGATAAGTACCGGCTTGGTATGGCGTTCGAGCTGAACCCAGGTCAATTGCTCAACGAGCTCCTCTAGCGTGCCAATTCCGCCTGGCAGCGCGACGAAGGCGTCGGCCTTCTCGAACATCAGCCTTTTGCGGGTGTGCATATCGGGCACGATGATGAGATTCTGCGCCGCGTCGAACATCGCCTCGCGCTCGGTCAGGAACTCAGGGATGATCCCAGTGACGAACCCGCCATTGTCGAGGACTGAGCGGGCCAGCGCGCCCATGAGGCCGGTCCCGCCGCCGCCATAGATGAGGCCGATCTTGGCTGTGGCGAGCTCGCGGCCGAGGCCGCGGGCTGCCTCAAGATAGATCGGGTCCGCCCTGGCGGAGGAGCCGCAATAGACGCAGATGTTGCGGATCAGGCGATCGGTCGAAGGTGTTGCGAAGGGGTCTTTTATCCTGAGACTATTCATGGCGCGCTTGTCGCCCGCGGAGCGGTTTGGGGTCAAGGCGGAATTGCCCTAGGTTGGGGCCGCATTTGCGGTGCACCGCCAAAATGCTGGTGATCCGGTCACAAATTCGCCTCTTCATCCGGGAAAGGACAGCAAATCCGTGTAGCGGCTTCATAGCAGGCAGGCTATGTATCGGGCGAAAGGTGGCTGGTTCATGACCCGTTCCCAGATCATCGCTCTGCTTCTTGGGGCCGGTATCGTCGCTGTCGGTGCGGGTCTCGCGTGGCGAGGTGTCGTGCCCGGCTTTCCTCCGTCGCAGCGGGGCGCAGCTTCGGACGCCGTGCCTGTGACCTCGGAGATGGCGCCCGGCACGTCGGCGCCCGCTGCTGCCCCGACAAGTGAACAAGCCAAAACATCGCCGCCCGAGACGAAGCCGACAGAGCCGGGGCAGGCCCAGCAAGAAGCCGCGACTGAGCCAAACGCGGCGCTGCCTCAGCCTGAGCCAGCGCCTGCTCAACCAGTGCCGACGACAGCGCCGGACATACCGGTCTTCGACACCGTGCGGGTCGAACCTTCCGGCGATACGGTCGTCGCCGGGCATGGCGCGCCGGAAGCGAAGATCGCGCTGATGGCGGGCGACAAGGTCATCGCCGAGGTCGACGCCGATGGCGCGGGGAATTTTGTCACGATCCCGCCGCCTTTGGCGCCCGGCAATTACCTGCTTGCGCTGCGCAGCACCGGCAAAGAGGGCGCTGTTACAGACTCGCATCAAAACATCGCCGTTTCGGTGCCGCTGAAGGGGCAGAAGAACGTGGTGGTCGCGCTCGCGGAGCCGGGCAAGCCGAGCCTCATCCTCACCGATACGGCCAAGCCCCCAGAGCCAGTGGCGGCTCCGCAATCCTCGTCCGCGCCTGCCGCGCCGGCGCAGCCTGAGGTTGCCTTCAAGACCGCGGAAGTCGACAACGGCGGATTCTATGCATCAGGAACGGCTACGCCGGGAGCGGATCTGCGGATCTATCTCAACGGAACCAACTTGGCCGAGGTTACGGCCGGCACCGATGGGCATTGGTCGCTGACAGTTGGGAAAGGCGTGACGCCCGGCCATTACGCGGTCCGCGCCGATGTGATCGATGAAAGCGGAAGGGTTCTCGCACGCGCCGAAGTGCCGTTTGATGTTCCGGTCAGCGTGGCCGAGGCTGACGTGCCTGCGGCCCAGCCTTCCCAAAGCGCGCCGCCCGGCGCGCCGCCTCAACCTGCGCCGGCTCAAGTCGCTCCAGCGCCTGAGACGTCCGCATCGCCGGCTCAAACCGCGCCGCCCGCCGCGCCGCCTCGACTTGCGCCGGCTCAAAGCGCTCCAGCGCCTGAGACGTCCGCATCCTCTGAACCAGCCCCGAGCCAAAGCACGGGCGCGCCCGAGGCGAGTGCGGCTGCCCCTGCATCGGCAGGCAAACCAGCCAAGCCATCGGGCAATGAGGAAGCCGCAGCTACCCCGCCCCTGCCGACGCCCAGCGCCAATAATGCGGTCGTGGCGCAGATTCAGACGACCACAGTGGCGCGCGGCGACAGTCTGTGGCGGATCAGCCGCAAAGTCTTCGGCCACGGAGTTCGCTATACGCTGATCTACGAGGCCAACGCCGACCAGATCCGCGATCCGAGCTTGATCTACCCGGGGCAGATCTTCGTCCTGCCGCATGCGGCGACCAATTAGAAGAGCGCTCGCTTTGAGCGCTGCGTTTTGCCTCTCCGCCGTCTATATCTCGGCTGTAAGCTCGCGCCTCGTCCTGACCCGCGAATTTGGAGATGCCGCCGACTGGTGAAGCCGGCCGCTAACGGACCGATATGCTGCAACACGTCAAAGGGTCGGCTGCAGGGCTGACGAAGCCAAGAGCGAGCTTTTCCGAAACCTGGCGAAAGCTCTGGCCCTATCTATGGCCGAGCGGACGCCGCGACCTCGAATGGCGCGTGTTGGCAACCTTCGCTTTGATGCTGGTCGCCAAGATCGTCACGATTGCGGTCCCCTATTCATTCAAATGGGCGACCGATGGGCTGGTCGGGCACGCGCATGCTCCGCACAGGATCTTTGGCATAATCGCCGGCCCGCTCGCGCTGACGTTCCTTTATGGCGTCTTGCGGGTGGCCATGGCGGGCTTCACTCAGGCGCGCGACTCGGTCTTTGCCGCGGTCGCGATGCATGCGGTCCGCCGTCTCGCCAACGACGTCTTCGTTCATCTTCACCTTCTCTCGCTGCGCTTCCATCTCGAGCGCAAGATCGGCGGACTCACCCGCGTGCTCGAACGCGGCCGCAACGCCATCGAAACTTTCGTGCGCACGGTTGTCTTGGTTGCGGTGCCGACCGCGGTGGAATTCGTGCTGATCCTCGCCGTGTTCTACCTGCAGTTCGACTGGCGCTATACCGCCGCCGTCGCAGCAATGATCTTCGCCTACATGGGCTTCACATTTTCGGCCACCAATTGGCGCATCGGGATCCGCCGCTCGATGAACGAGAGCGATTTGGATGCCAACACGAAGGCGCTGGACAGTCTCTTGAATTACGAGACGGTGAAATATTTCGGCGCCGAGGCGCGCGAGGCGAGGCGCTACGACAAGTCGATGGCGCGCTATGAGCAAACCAGCATCAAGTCTTATACCTCGCTCACCTTTCTCAATTTCGGCCAGGCTGTGATCTTCACTTTAGGGCTGACCGCGGTGATGGCGATGAGCATCACCGGCATCAAGGGCGGCCACAACACCGTCGGCGATTTCGTGCTCGTCAATGCGATGATGATCCAACTCTATCAGCCGCTGAATTTCCTCGGCATGGTCTATCGCGACATCCGCCAGGCCAAGATCGACCTCGAGATGATGTTCGACATATTGGCACAGCATCCGGAGATCGCCGATCGGCCCGGTGCCAAGCCGCTCGTCCTCTCAGGCGGCCATTTGCGCTTCGAGAACGTGTTCTTCCACTACGATCCTGCCCGCGAGATCCTGAAAGGCGTCAGCTTCGACGTGCTGCCGGGCAGGACGGTTGCCATCGTCGGGCCGTCGGGCGCCGGTAAATCGACGATTTCGCGGCTGATCTTCCGCTTCTACGAGCCTTCATCCGGGCGTATCACGATCGACGGCCAGGATATCGAGGGCGTGACGCAGAATTCCTTGCGCGCCGCACTCGGCATGGTGCCGCAAGATACCGTGCTCTTCAATGACACGATCGGCCACAATATCCACTACGGGCGTGCTGATGCGAGCGACGCGAAGGTGAAAGAGGCGGCGCATCTCGCCCAGATCGATCATTTCATCGAAAGCGTGCCGGGCGGATATCATGCACAGGTTGGCGAACGCGGGCTGAAGCTCTCGGGCGGCGAGAAGCAGCGCGTCGCGATCGCCCGCACTATTCTGAAGGCGCCACCCATCCTCGTGCTCGATGAAGCGACCTCGGCGCTCGACACGTTCACCGAGCAGGAGATCCAGCAGGCGCTCGATCGCGTCGCCAAGGGGAGAACGACCCTCGTTATAGCGCATCGCCTGTCGACCGTGGTCAATGCCGATGAGATCCTCGTGCTCGACAAGGGCGAGATCGTCGAGCGCGGCGCGCACGCCGTACTACTGGCCCGCGACGGCGTTTATGCCGCTATGTGGAACCGCCAGAACGAAGTGCGGCGCGCCGAGGAGATCCTGCGCCGCGCCGCGC
Source organism: uncultured Alphaproteobacteria bacterium (assembly GCA_963720425.1). GTDB lineage: Bacteria > Pseudomonadota > Alphaproteobacteria > Rhizobiales > Beijerinckiaceae > Methylovirgula. The sequence continues at coordinate 3,023,180 of OY970391.1, read as the reverse complement.
AAGCCGAGCCTGCGACCCCGCGCGTCAGGCTCGGCAACGAATTGGATGGGGCGGAAGCCCAGTCCTATTCGGAAGAAGACGAGGATGTCACTCTCAGCTGAGAGCAACGCCAATCCTAGAGCAGGAAAGTTTTCAACTCTCCTGCTCTAGGAATTCTTTGATTATCCCATGAACTTTTCGCAAACCGATTCATTTCACATCATATTCTGAATATTCTGACCGCAGAGCCCTTGTGATTGGCCTTAAATGAACGTCATCGATTCAATTCGCCGACAGATCGTGCCCATCCATCCCGACGGCTATCTCTTTGTCGCGATCTTCGCCGTCGTCAGTTTGGTTCTTTTCTTCATCTACGCGCCGCTCGGCTGGATCGGCCTCGTGCTCACGCTCTGGTGCGCCTATTTCTTCCGCGATCCGCCACGCCTGACGCCACTCGACGGCGATCTCGTGATTGCGCCGGCTGACGGCATGGTCGCTTCCGTGGGGCCAGGCGTACCGCCGCCTGAGCTCGGCCTCGGCCCGGAGGCTTTGCCCCGCGTTTCGATCTTCATGTCGATCTTCGACTGTCACGTGAACCGCGCCCCTGTTGCCGGCCGGATCAGCAAGATCGTCTATCGGCCCGGCCTCTTCATCAATGCCAATCTCGACAAGGCGAGCGAGGGCAATGAACGCAACGGTCTCATCATCGATGCGCCGAAGGGCCGCGTCGGCGTGGTTCAAATCGCCGGCCTCGTGGCGCGTCGAATCGTCTGTTTCGTCACGGCTGGAGAGAATATCGGGGCCGGCGAGCGCTTCGGCCTGATCCGCTTCGGCTCGCGGGTCGATGTCTATCTGCCGCATGCGGCGCGGCTTCTCGTCGAGGCAGGCGCGCGGGCTGTCGGCGGCGAGACGATCATCGCCGATTTCCATGGCCTTGAGCCGCCCCGCACGTTCAAGGAGAGCTAGACATGACGATATCGGCTTGGCTTTTGGCGGTTCGGCGTTTCCGCGATCATGGATCTGCTCTATGCTGGCCGTCATGAGCACAATATCGCCAAGAAAATTTTCGCTGCGCCCAGGCGAGGTCATTTCGGGGACCGAAAAGGGACCCGGCCAGAAGGGGGAAGGCGAGGCGGTGCCTCGTCTGGGCCTTGTCCGCGCCCGCAGGTTCCGCGCCGTGCCGCTGCGCATCATCGTGCCCAACCTGGTGACGCTTCTCGCCCTTTCCGTCGGCCTGACCAGTATAAGGTTCGCTGTCGAAGGCCAGTTCGAGATCGCGGTCCTCGCCGTCATCGTCGCTGCGATCCTGGATGGACTCGACGGACGCTTGGCCCGGGTTCTGCGCGGCACCTCGCGCTTCGGCGCGGAGCTCGATTCGCTCGCCGATTTCGTCGATTTCGGCGTTGCGCCGGGGCTCATCCTCTATTTCTGGAACCTGCATCAGATGAAGAGTCTCGGCTGGTTTGCCGCGCTCGTCTTCGCGATCGCCTGCGCACTGCGCCTGGCGCGCTTCAATGTCATGGCGGAGGATCCGAACCAGCCGCCCTGGCAGGTGCATTTCTTCACCGGCATGCCGGCGCCGGCCGGCGCAGTCGTCGGCTTGCTGCCGATCTATCTCAATCTTTCGATTCTCGCAGTCCCGGCGACGCATTGGTTCGCGCCTTTCGAAATCGCCTATGTCCTCCTCATCGCCTTTCTAATGGCGAGCCGCATTCCGCATTTCTCCGGAAAAAGGATCAGCCGGGTGCCGCGCGAATATGTGATTGTTGTGCTGTTTGGTATCGCGGTCATCGTGCTTTTGCTCGCGACCTTTCCGATGGAAATGCTGGCTTTTCTCAGCCTTGCCTATCTCGCGACGATCCCTTTTGCCATGCGCAGCTACAAAGGCTTCACGGCGGCGGATGCCGCGCGGCAGGATCAGGCTGAAAGCCTTGCCGGGTAGTGGGTCCGTAAGCCGCCAAACGGCCCTTATAAGAGGGGCGACTTAGCGGCTGAATGACTGATCCGGCTGAGTGGAAGGACATCGTAACATGACTATTTTTGTCGTGTTTCGCGTCAAAGCCTCCGCTTGTATGCGAGCTGCGATCGCACGCGTTTATCCAGACGACAATTTCGATCTCGGAAATAACGAATGGCTCATTTCCGCGAAAGGGACGCCTAAGACCGTCTCGGACTCCCTTGGGATCACCTCTCAACCTGACACCATCGGCCCGGCGATCGTCTTTAGCGTGGAAGGCTATTTTGGCCGAGCATCCACTGACATATGGGAGTGGATAAAAATCAAATCAGAGGCACCCAACAATTAGACCCCCAAAATCTGTTTTCTCGCCCCACAACCCACACGCCACTAAATTTCAAATGGGACCTACTACCCCTTGCCGTCGCCAGTTCACAAAGCCTCCGTTCTCGATTAGGGTCCGCGCGCCGATCGCCGCGTTTTCAAACGATTTCATGATCGGGGCGGTGTCGCGCCGGCCGCGCGGGCTGCGATTTCAAGCAGAAGGAAGCAAATGTCGAAAGAAGAATTGCTCGAATTTCCAGGCACCGTCACCGAATTGCTCCCGAATGCGACTTTTCGGGTCAAGCTCGAGAATGATCACGAAATCATCGCCCATACAGCCGGCAAGATGCGCAAGAACCGGATTCGCGTCTTGACCGGCGACAAGGTCCTCGTCGAAATGACTCCCTATGACCTGACCAAGGGTCGCATCACCTACCGGTTCAAGTGATCAGAGCCGAGCGGAGCCAAAAGTCGTGAGCGGCGAGAGCAAGACCTGGCGGCCCAAGCTCATTCTCGCTTCGGCCTCGCCCCGGCGGCTCGAACTTCTGCAGCAAGTCGGGCTCGACCCTGACGCGCTCATCCCGGCCGATCTCGATGAAACCCCAAGAAAGGGCGAATTGCCGCGCGTGCTTGCCGCACGGCTCGCCGAGGAAAAGGCGGGAGCTGCGGCGAAAGTCGCCAAGACGCGCCCGGAGCTCACGGGCTCCTATCTGCTTGCCGCCGACACCGTGGTCAGTGTCGGCCGACGTATTCTGCCGAAATGCGAGGTGGTCGACGAGGCCGCCCAATGCCTGCGGCTCCTGTCGGGCCGCGCTCACAGGGTCCATTCCGGGCTAACCCTGATTACCCCCGAGGGTGCACGTCGGCGCCGCCTGGTCGAGACGCGGATGCGCTTCAAGCGGCTCTCCCGTGACGAGATCGACGCCTATCTCGCCGCCGGCGAATGGCGCGGCAAGGCGGGCGGTTATGCGATCCAGGGCTTGGCCGGCGGGTTCATCGTGAAACTCAGCGGCTCCTATTCTTCCGTGGTCGGCCTGCCGCTTTACGAAACCCTGTCGCTGCTTGCCGGGGAGGGCTACCCCGCCCATATCCTGTGGCTCAACCGCATCTGATCGCAGGTCTCGCGACGTTGTTTGAGCAATGGCATGGAACGCAAAAGCGAAGATGAAGATAAGGACGTGAGGTTCGCAGCGCAGCCTTGTCCGGTCTGCGGCAAGCCGTCCAGCCTCGCCGAGCGGCCTTTCTGCTCCAGACGCTGCGCCGATATCGACCTGCATCGTTGGCTCAGCGGTACCTATGCCATACCGGCTAAGTCCGATGCGGAAGACGAGGAGAGCCTGCCTCTTGAAGAACACGGACCCGAACAGAAATAATTAGCGGTCTGCTGCGATAAGCTCATCAAAGCCTTGGCGCTTCGCCTCGGCTCCGGCGGGTCTCCATGTTCTTTACCATCTCGAAGCTGCTTTGGCTCTTCGCGGATCCGTTCAGCTTTATCGTTATTCTTGGGGTCATTGGTCTTGCCCTGAGCTTTGGACGGCTGGCGCGTCTCGGCCGAACTCTCCGCGTCGCGACCGTGACTCTGCTCGTGATCGTCTGTTTCACCCCGCTGGGCAGCCTGTCGCTGCGGCCCCTCGAAAACCGATTTCCGCCGCCGCCGGCCGATCTGCCGATGCCCGCCGGGATCATCGTTCTCGGCGGCGCGCTCGATGAGGAGCTGACGCTCGCCCGCAATCAGCCGATTCTCTCGGCGCTCGCAGCGAGGCTCACCACGGGCGTCGCTCTGGCGCGGCGCTTTCCAAAGGCGCCGCTCGTCTTTACCGGCGGCACTGGCAGCCTCTCGCCGAGTGAGACCAGCGAGGCCGTTGGCGTGCGCGAACTCTGGCTGTCGCTGGGCGTCCCGGGGGAGCGCATGAGCTTCGAGACGAAATCGCGCAACACCTGGGAGAACGCGATCTATACCCGCGCGCTCCTAGATCCGGAACCGGGTGAGACCTGGCTTCTGGTCACGTCCGCTTGGCACATGCCCCGCGCGATGGGCATATTCCGGCGTGCCGGCTTCAAGGTCATTGCCTATCCGGTCGATTATCGAACCTTCGGGGATTCCCGCGATTTCCTTCTCGCCCGCACCGGGCTCGATCAAATCATGATGCTCGAATATGCGGTGCATGAATGGATCGGCCTTGTCGCCTACCATCTGACCGGCAAGACCGATGCATGGTTCCCAGCGCCCTAATCCTTGCGCGCCAGTCGATTAGGAAATAAATGGGTTCCCGCCGAGCGGAGAAGCGAAAGCCGCCATCGTCTTATCGGAACGTCATGATTGATCTGCCCGCTTCGGGTAGGCCCGACTATTGCGGGTCCTGGGCGGCAGAAAGGGAGGAAGTATGCGTTGCTGGTTATTGCTTGTTTCGGTCGTTCCGCTCGTCTTGGCCGTGGGGCCGGTTTTGCCGGCGAGCCAGACTGACCTAGCGGACTGTCAGCAGATGGATGATCTCGATCGCAGCATCGCCGGTTGCACGAAAATCGCCGAGGACCAGAGCATGGCCGCGCATGACCGCGCCATCGCCTATTTCGACCGCGGAGTGGCCTATTACGCCAAGGACGATCTCGACCACGCCATCGCCGATTGGAGCGAAGCGATCAAGCTCGATCCAAATTACGTGCACGCCTACAACGACCGTGCGAAGGCCTATCGCGCCAAGGGCGACTATGAGCATTCAATCGCCGATTACAGCGAGGCGATCAAGCTCGATCCGCATCATGCCGTCGCCTACAAGGGCCGCGGTATCGCCTTTCTGCTCAGCGGACCGACCGTCAAGGCCGAGGCCGATTTCCAGCAGGCGGCCGATCTCGATCCAACGGACCCATACGCCGTTCTATGGCTTGATATCGCCACGCGCCGCAACAACCAGCCGAGCCATATCGCGCAGGCGGCCAAGGGCCTCAATATGACCGCTTGGCCAGCACCCCTCGTGTTCCTGTTCGGCGGCCAGATGACGCCACACGATGTCGCGGTCGCCGCGCAAAATATCGACAAGAGAATAACTCAGGCGCGGCTCTGCGATGCCTATTTCTACATTGGCGAATCGAAGCTGCTGAAGAATGACAAAGACCAGGCGACAGACTTGTTCCAGCGTGCGCTCAAAGAGTGTCCTAAGAGCGTCGACGAATATTCCGCGGCCGCCGCCGAACTCAAGGCGATGGGCAAACCCCTCGAAGCGCAAGGAGCTCAAGGCGCAGGGCAGGGAAACGGACGCTAAGGGCGCAGAACAGCCGGCCCAGGAAGCCCTGGGCGCAAAATCGCCCTGACGCCTGAACATCGCGCCTGTCCGCCCGCGGATCTGACCAAGTGGAAGCCAAGAGCAGGATCGAATGGAATCGATCCTGCTCTGGATTCTTTTTTGCCCGCATGATCTTTTCGCAGCACCCCATTTCGGATCATGCATGAGATGTCCTTAACCCTGGTCCTCGCCAACAAGGCCTATTCCTCCTGGTCGTTTCGGCCTTTCATCCTGATGCGGCATTTCGATATTGCGTTTGCGGAAATCGTCATTCCGCTCGGCGAGGAGTTGACGCGGTCCGAGATCCTGCGCCATGCGCCGTCCGGCAAATGCCCGGCGCTGCGCGACGGCGATCTCGTCGTTTGGGATTCGCTCGCCATCATCGAATATATCGCCGAGCGCTTTCCCGATCTGCCAATCTGGCCGGGGGAGACTAGGGCACGCGCGACGGCTCGCTCGCTTGCTGCCGAAATGCATTCGGGCTTCAGCGCGCTACGCGCCAATCTGCCGATGAACATGCGCCGCCCGGTCAAGCGGCGCGAGGTGCCGCCGGAGGCCGGTGCCGATGTCGAGAGGATTGAAGCCGCATGGGCCGATGCGAAACGAAGGTTCGGCGGCCGAGGCGATTTTCTCTTCGGCGATTTCTCCGCGGCCGACGCCATGTTCGCGCCGGTTATCAATCGGCTTCACGTCTATGACGTGGCGGTTGGCCCGGCGACCCGCGCCTATATGGACACGGTGATGGCGCTGCCGGCTTACCGGGATTGGCAGCAGGGTGCCGAGGCGGAGAGCTGGCGCGTCGCTAAATATGAGGATCTCTAGCCGGCGCGGCGATAGGATCAATCAAGGCGGCGTTGCGGCCCCGCCACGGCCGCTCGGAAAAGGTCGAGCCCGATGCATGTAAGCCCGGTCCAATACCTGCCCCTTACACTACCGTTCTTCATCGTTCTCGTGGGTGTGTTCTTCGCCCTCGTCGTGTGGATCGAAGTGCGGGCGCTCCTCTATGCCTATAGTCGCGCCGGCATCAGTTCGCCAGCGGCCTTATTCGTTCTCTTTGGCTCGTTGATCGGCAGCTACATCAACATTCCGATCGTTGAACTCGGCCCGCAGCCGATGCTCTCCGGCGAGGAGATCGATTTTTACGGCATGCATTATGTGATCCCCATGCTGGTCGAATCACCCGGCACGATCATTGCCGTGAATGTCGGCGGTGCGGTCGTTCCGGTCCTATTGTCGATTTACTTGCTGGCCAAATATGAGCTATGGGGCCGCGGCCTGCTCGCCACGGCCATCGTCGCCTTGATCTGCCATCATTTGGCGACTCCCGTACGCGGCGTCGGCATCGCTGAGCCCGTGTTCGTTCCGCCGATCGCGACGGCGATTACGGCAGTCTTGATCTCGCGCCAATATGCGGGGCCCTTGGCCTATATCAGCGGAAGCCTCGGCGTGTTGATCGGCGCCGATCTGCTCAACCTCGACAAGGTGCAGGGCTTGGGCGCGCCGGTCGCCTCGATCGGCGGGGCCGGAACCTTCGACGGCATCTTTCTCACTGGCGTCATCGCGGTCCTTCTGGCAAGCTTCACGCAACCGCGACAGCGGTTTGCTCGAACCAGTTGAATTGGTCCCCGCATTCGAGCCGATCACCGCGCGTGCTTAGCTTTCTCTTGCTCTTGCGCCGCCGCGGCATGGTATTCCCGCCGGATTTTCTCCAGATCGACTGAAGGTTTCGGATAGGACATGTGAAAATCCTCCATCGCGTCGGCGAGGATCTGCGAGACCGCGAGGTTGCGAAACCATTTGTGGTTGGCGGGAATGACGAACCACGGCGCATATTTCGTGCTCGTTGCGCCGATCGCATCCTCATAAGCGACAACATAATCGTCCCAATAAGCGCGTTCCGTGTAATCGTCTTCGCTGATTTTCCAATTGCGCGTCGGATCGTCGAGCCGCTGCTCAAACCGGGCAAGCTGCTCGTCCTTGCTGATGTGCAGAAAGAACTTAAAGATATGCGTGTTGTTATCGGCGAGCTCGGCTTCGAATTCGCAAATCCGCTCGTAGCGCGTCTTGCGTGTCGATTTGTCGATCAGCTTGTGGACGCGCGTGATCAACACCTCCTCATAGTGGGAACGGTTGAAAATCGCGATCTCGCCCAGCCCCGGCGCATGATTATGCACGCGCCAGAGAAAGTCATGCGCCTGTTCCTGCGGGGTCGGCTGTTTGAAGGCTGTAACGGAGGCTCCTTGCGGGTTCCAGGCGCCCATCACATGGGTGATCGTGCCATCCTTGCCGCCGGCGTCAGGTGCCTGCAGCACGACGAGCAGCGATCGCTTGTGCTCGGCATAGAGCAGCTTTTGCAGATCCGCCAATTTCTGCCGGTAGCGTTCGGTCGCCGCTGCCGCTGTTTCGGCCGATTTCTCGTTTCCCTTGTAGGCGGGATCGAGATCCGCGAGCTTCAGCTTGCTGCCCGGCTCGACAATGAATTTCTTGCGGTAGTCCATGGAAACTCCCTACCACGAGGTGAGGGAATCGTCATGGAGGGGCGAGTTCTCGCGCGACTGACAATGTTCCTCCTCAGAATTGGCTGGCAAAGCATGACAACGATCTTCTCGACCCTCTTTCGGGCTGCCCGGCAGCCGGGCGTGGCCAAACCATGACGCTTCATCTCCTTAAGCTTTGCGTTGGAATCGAGTTCGATCGCCGATCTTGGGGCGCGTCGTGCCGGTCGGCGTCGCAAGGCACTTCAGCATCACGTCCATGTGACCCGCATGGTGCCGCGCCGAAGCGATGAATTGCTCGACGGCGGCTCTCTCTACTGGGTGATCAAGGGCCGGATCGCGGCGCGTCAAGCGCTCAGCGCCATCGAGCCTTTCGTCGATCATGAGGGCATCGCGCGCTGCAGGCTCGTGCTCGACCCGAAGCTCGTGCCCGTTTTGCCGCGCCCGTTCCGGGCATTCCAGGGCTGGCGCTACCTCGCCGACGTAGATCGCCCGCCGGATCTTCAGGGGACCGGAAAGCAGGACATGCCGGCCGAGTTGCACCTTGAACTGGCCGCGCTCGGACTGGTTTAGGAGTGTCCAGGCGCCGGGCGTTAACCTTCTTGGCTTCGGGACGGGAACAGCGAAATAGATCATCGAAGCCGCGCAAAGCCGCTTGCCGACAGCCGGCCGGCGTAGGAATTTAAGCGATCCGCATGTTATGGGAGCTGCGCTTGGGCGCGGGACGGGAAAAATCGGACATCACGCCGGCCGCAGGCATGAAAAGCGACGTCGACCGCTTTCTCGCCACGGCAGCGAATTTGCCGGCGCGTCACGCCGGCGGGCGTCTCGTCTTCGCGCTCGATGCGACGATGAGCCGGCAGCCGACATGGGATCTTGCCCAGTCTCTTCAAGGCGAGATGTTTGCAGCCGCGGCAACACTCGGCGGCCTTTCGGTGCAGCTCGTCTATTTCCGCGGATTTTTTGAATGCAAAGCCTCGCCATTCCTCGACCGCGGCGAGGGGCTCGCGGCTTGCATGATGAAGATTTCGGTGCGCGCCGGCCGCACGCAAATCGGGAAAATTCTGCGGCATGTCCGGGATGCGGCGCAGGCCGAGCGGATCGGCGCGCTCGTCTTTATCGGCGACGCAATGGAAGAACGGATTGAAGATCTCGTCTGTCTCGCCGGCGAATTGGGCCTCCTGGGGGTAAAGGCCTTCATGTTCCAGGAGGGCCATGATCCTGCGGCTGAAGAGGCCTTCCGCCGCATCGCCGCGCTCACGGGCGGCGCCTATGCCGCTTTCGACGCCAACGCAGCCAAGCGGCTCAAAGCGCTGCTTGGCGCCGCCGCGGCCTATGCGGCGGGCGGGTTGGCCGCGCTTGAAGCTCGGGCCTCTGCCGATTGCGAGGCTTCGCTGATGCTGTCGCAGATGCGCTGAAGGACGACGATGCCCTATATTCTGGCTGGATTTATCGTCTTTTGGCTCATCCTCACTGCGCTGCGGGCCTTCACGCGAGCCAGTCCTGCCGCGCTCGCGCAGGCCTTGCGTCTGAGCGGCGGCGTGGTGGCGCTGCTTCTCGCGGCAGTCCTCGTCGTGCGGGGAAGGATCGATATTGCGGTCGCGCTGGGCGGCTTGGGCTTCTGGCTCATCGGCAGAAGATCACTGACCGCTTGGTTCGGACCAGGCGCCAGACGCACTAGCGCAGCCTCGCGGGTGCGTTCGGCCATCATCGAGATGGAGCTCGATCTCACATCCGGCGTCATTCACGGCACTGTTCTCGCTGGTCCCGATGAGGGAAAATCGCTCGATCAGATGAGCCGGCCGCAATGCGAGGCGCTTTATCGGCTCTGTCTTCGCGACGATCCCGACGGAGCGCGCCTCCTAGAGGCTTATTTTGACCGCCGCTTTCCCGGATGGCGTGCGGCACATGACGACGGGCAGGACGCGCGGGGCCATGGATCGCATGCTGCGCCCCGACCTGGCGTGATGTCCGAGGATGAGGCTTATGAGGTCCTGGGCCTTCACAAAGGGGCTTCGCGCGACGATGTCGTGCGTTCGCATCGTTCGCTGATGAAGAAGCTCCACCCCGACCACGGCGGATCGACGGACCTTGCCGCTAGGGTGAACGAAGCCAAGGACGTTCTGATGCGCCGACACCACTAACTCCGTACGCTACGCAAACAACTCGATTCCGGATTGGCTAAAGTGTGCCTCGAATTCTTTAATTTTTGGTCGCGAAACAGGCGAAACCGGATCGCCTCAGGCTTCTGCAGGCAGCCTCGGCATCGTTCGCATCAAGCCCGGCGAACCGGGCGCGGTAGAGAGTCTCATCGCCCTTTTGAACCTTCTCGGTGAAAGATTGGGCATCGCCGAGAGCTCTCGGCCCACGTGCCTTGGCGCGGGCGAGAAGATCGGATGCCTCGGCCGCGTCATCCGTCGCACCGATCTGGATCATCCAGCCGCTGCGGGCCATCGCGGCAGGGGACGCATCGGACGAGGTGACAGTTTCTGAGCTCTGCGGCTCTTTGGCCGGGATTTCTGAGTTCTGCGGCTCGGAGCTCAGCGGCTCGGCGGCTTGCGGTTCCCCCTTGGCAACGAGGCTGTCGGAATCCTCGCCTCTCGCAGCAGGCGCCGGGCCGACCACCCATCCCAGCATCGAAGGGGTCGTGGTCGAGCTCGTCGGCGGCGTCGCGCCGTCGAAGGCGACGCGTTTCGTGTCTGCGGCTCCGGCTCCAGCCTGTATCGTGTCGAGAGAGACAGGCGCGCCCGACACGAAAGCGGGGCGCGGGCGTAGAACCGGCATTGGTGGGATTGAGGCCACGGGCGGCGGGTCGGCGGCCGCGACGGGACCAAACGGGGTAGCCCTGCCGGCGGGTTGAGGCGCCTCAGTCGGCGTCGCGGGCTCGCCTGTCTCCTTCTCCGCAGCACCTTCAGCGATCATCGGCGCGGTGTGCCGCTTCGAGCTTTTGTCGATCTCGGTTTTGATGAGATCGGCCATGATTCTGTCGCGGCTTGCGGCGGCTGTTCCGCCGAGCACGACGGCGATTATGAAATGCCCGTCGCGCTTCACCGAGGTCAAAAGATTGTAGCCGGACTCGCGCGTATAGCCGGTCTTAATTCCATCGACCCCGTCGATGCGACCGAGAAGATGATTATGATTGCGGTTGACCACGCCGTCGTAATCGAAGACCTCGGTCGAGAAATAGCGATAATAGCGGGGGAAACGCTCTTGGATGGCGCGCCCGAGCAGGGCGAGGTCGGCCGCCGTGGTGATCTGCGCGTCGTCAGGCAGGCCTGAGGCGTTGACGTAATGAGTCCTCGACATGCCGAGCGCATGCGCCTTGCGGGTCATCATCGCCGCGAATGTTTCTTCGTCGCCGCCAATGGCCTCCGCGACCGCGACGGCGATATCATTGGCCGACAAAGTGACGATGGCCTTGATCGCGTCCTCGATGCTGATCGTATCGCCCGGATCGAGCCCAAGCTTGGTTGGCGCCTGTTCGGCAGCGTGCTCCGAGATCGGCAGGCGTGAATCAAGGTGCAGACGGCCCTTTTCGAGCTGTTCGAACAGCAGATAAAGGGTCATCACTTTGGTGATCGAGGCCGGATGGCGCGTCTCGTTCTCGTTGCGCGAATAGAGGACGCGTCCGGAATTGCCGTCGACGACGATCGCCGCGAAGTTCGATGGCGCCGCGCGGTGCGGGTGAAAGCGCCGCGGATGAAACGCGAGCCGCCAATAATAATGATGGTGGCGATAATGGGCTTGGGCCGGAGAGGCGAGCCAGGCTGAGGCGATCGAGAGTATCAAGCTCAACGATACGAGCAGGGAGCGAGCCCCCATGCGACGCTTGAACATAACGTGGTCTTCCCCCGATTTGGCCGCCTGAACTTTTCGGGGGCGACTGGGTAGCGCCCCGGTTCGCCAACAGAATGTCGGCATAAATCAAACAGTTGGGAGCATACGCGGGCCAAATCGGAAGGTACTTGGGCGCGTCGCTCTGTGGATCTTGGGGCAATCGCGCAATCGTCCGGCGATCACCCAAAGGGCCGGGAGGCAACGCTAAATTGCGCCGGTTACTCGATCGTTAAGAGAATGATGAGAAGCCCGGCCAAGAGTGCCAGGACGGGATTTTTTGCTGCGATGCAAAAAATCTTCTTGACGGCAATTGTGCGATGCACTATACGAATAGTGGGCCCTGGGGGCCTGCCGATGCGCGGCCTCCCCTGGGCTGACCAATGCGTCCCCCCGTCCAAGGAGTAGACCTGATGACCTCGAACTTTGATGAAATCCAGAAATTCGGTAAGGAACAGCTTGAAACTGCGAGTTCTGTTGCGGCCTCGCTCGCCAAGGGGTTCCAGACCATCGCCGCCGAGACGACCGACTATTCGAAGAAGTCGATGGAGAGCAACTCCGCCTATGTGGAGAAATTGCTCGGCGCGAAGTCGCTCGACAACGCAATCCAGATCCAATCGGAATATGCCAAGTCCGCTTATGAGGGCTTCGTAGCGCAAGCGACCAAGATCGGCGAGCTCTATACCATTCTCGCCAAGGAAGCGTTCAAGCCGGTCGAGACCGTTTTCGCCAAGGTTCAGGCTGTCGCCAGCTCCAAGTAAGGCGGCTGGCCCGCGGTTCGGTCGCGGTTGAAGTTTCGCTGTTGCGCCCCGCGGGGCGAGGAAGGCTCGACAAAGGTCGGGCCTTTTCCTTTACGTTCATCGTGACCGACGGCCGCCGGCAATCGCGGCTGCCGGATACCTCCGGAACCGCTAGAGCGCCGCGAAAATTGCCCGAATCAGGGCGAAGCATCAACAATTTGCTGATGTCATTAAGCCGCACCGCTGGACCCGATCGTGCTAGTCCCTATGTTGCATGGGGGGTGAGCGGGAGAGCGCGCCGGGTCGATGAAATCGCGGTAGTCGGCAAGGGCGAACCGGAGTTATTATTTCTGAGTTGACGAAGCGCTGGTCCGCGACTTCCGGCGCTTAGGACGGCGGTAGAAGGTGGAGACGGAGGGATGCCGTTACGGGCAGCCAAAGACCAGCAAAGGGGCGGCGACCCCGGATCGGGTACGGCGGTCATTGCGCGCCCCAAGACGCAGACGCGGCGGCCGAGTATGTATCGCGTCTTGCTCCTCAACGACGATTACACGCCCATGGAGTTTGTGGTCACCGTTTTGCGCAAATATTTCAACAAAGGGCCGGAAGAGGCGACGCGGATCATGCTTCACGTCCATCAGCATGGCGTCGGCGAATGCGGGATATTCACCTATGAAGTTGCGGAGACGAAGGTTACCCAGGTGATGGACTATGCCAGGAAGCATCAGCATCCGCTGCAATGCATCATGGAAAAGAAGTGAGAGATTGGAGCCATGCCGTCCTTCTCGCGTAATCTCGAACAGACTCTTCACCGCGCCCTTGCCGTCGCCAATGAGCGTCACCACGAATATGCAACTCTCGAACATCTTCTGTTGAGCCTCACCGAAGATACCGATTCGGCGGCGGTCTTGCGGGCCTGTTCGGTTGATCTCGAGCTGCTGCGGAAGAACCTGCGCGATTATATCGATCAGGAGCTCGACAATCTGGTCGGCGATGGACGCGAGGATGCAAAGCCGACAGCCGGATTCCAACGGGTGATCCAGCGGGCCGTGATTCACGTCCAGTCCTCAGGCCGAGAAGAGGTGACCGGCGCCAACGTGCTCGTCGCGATCTTCGCCGAGCGCGAGAGCCATGCCGCCTATTTCCTGCAAGAGCAGGACATGACCCGCTATGACGCGGTGAACTACATCAGCCACGGCATCGCCAAGCGCCCGGGGCTTTCCGATACGAAGACGCCGCGCGGCGTCGATGATGACGAGGCGCGCGAATCGAAGGACAAGGACGGCGATTCGAAAAAGAAGGAAGGGGCGCTGGACGCCTATTGCGTCAACCTCAACCGGAAGGCGCGTGAAGGCCGTATCGATCCCCTGATCGGCCGCGACGCGGAGGTTTTGCGCACCATCCAGGTACTCTGCCGCCGCCACAAGAACAATCCCCTGTTGGTCGGCGATCCCGGCGTCGGCAAGACGGCGATCGCTGAAGGCCTCGCGCGCAAGATCGTCAAGAACGAGGTGCCAGAAGTCCTCGCGGACGCGACGGTCTTCGCCCTCGACATGGGCACTTTGCTCGCCGGCACGCGCTATCGCGGCGATTTCGAAGAGCGCCTGAAACAGGTGATGAAGGAGATCGAGAATCACAAGAAGGCGATCCTCTTCATCGACGAGATTCACACCGTCATCGGCGCCGGCGCGACCTCGGGCGGAGCGATGGATGCATCGAATCTTTTAAAGCCTGCCTTGGCGCAGGGAACGCTGCGCTGCATCGGCTCGACCACGTATAAGGAATATCGGCAATATTTCGAGAAGGACCGGGCGCTCGTCCGGCGTTTCCAGAAGATCGACGTGAATGAGCCGACGGTCGAGGACGCCATCGAGATCATGAAGGGCCTAAAACCTTACTTCGAAGAATTCCACAAGGTGCGCTACACCAGCGAGGCGGTCAAAGCCGCGGTGGAACTCTCGGCCCGCTACATCCATGACCGCAAGCTGCCGGACAAGGCGATCGACGTGATCGACGAAACAGGTGCCAGCCAGATGCTTGTTCCCGAGAACAAGCGCAAGAAGACGATCGGCATCAAGGAGATCGAGGCGACAATTGCGACCATGGCGCGGATTCCGCCGAAAACCGTGTCGAAGGACGACGCCGAGGTGCTCGAACATCTGACCGAGACCTTGGAGCGCGTCGTCTATGGCCAGAACCGCGCGATTAGCGCCCTGACGTCTGCCATCAAGCTCGCCCGCGCGGGCTTGCGCGACGGCGAAAAGCCGATCGGCTGCTATCTCTTCTCCGGCCCCACTGGCGTCGGCAAGACCGAGGTCGCGCGCCAGCTCGCCACCGCGCTGGGCGTCGAGCTGATCCGCTTCGACATGTCGGAATATATGGAACGCCACACCGTGTCGCGCTTGATCGGCGCGCCGCCCGGCTATGTCGGCTTCGACCAAGGCGGGCTTCTGACCGATGCGATCGATCAGCATCCGCACAGCGTCCTGCTGCTCGACGAGATCGAGAAGGCGCATCCCGATCTCTACAACATCCTCTTGCAGGTGATGGACCACGGCAAGCTCACCGATCACAACGGCAAGCAGATCGATTTCCGCAACGTGATCCTGATCATGACGACCAATGCCGGAGCCTCCGACATGGCGCGCTCGGCCTATGGATTTACCCGCACGCGGCGCGAGGGCGAGGACATCGAGGCCATCAACCGCATGTTCGCGCCGGAGTTCCGCAACCGCCTCGACGCAGTGGTGGCCTTCAGCCATCTGCCGCCCGAAGTCATTGCCAAGGTCGTCGACAAGTTCATCATGCAGCTCGACGCGCAGCTTGCCGAACGTAACGTCACGATCGAGCTCACCGACGAGGCGCGCAACTGGCTAACTGAGAACGGCTATGACGAGCAGATGGGGGCGCGGCCCATGGCGCGGGTCATCCAACAGATGATCAAGACGCCGCTCGCCGACGAAGTTCTGTTCGGCCGCCTGAAGAACGGCGGGACCGTGCGGGTCGTGGTGACCGCGGAGGAAGACGGCAGCAAGAAACTCGGCTTCGTCTTCCCCGAGGGCCCGGTTCTGCCGCGGCTCGAACGCGACATCGTCGAGGCCGGCAAGAAGCGCGTGCGTCCGGAGCCGGAAGTCCGCCGCGCCAGGGCGCGCCGGCTGCAAGTCGGCGAGGACGAGGGACCGGAGGGCGACGACGGATCTGATGGAGACGACGGTCCGGTCGATCCGGACGCGTATCCGGATGCGGAAAGCGCGGAGGAGCCGAGCGCGGAAGATAAACCGCCTGGCATCGTGCCGAACGTGCCTCTGCAGAACTGACCCGAAGCGCGATTACGATACGAATTCGAGCTTCGCCATTTCGGTGGCGGAGCCCGAATTGCGTCGGGACCAGCTTCAGTGGTCCTCATGCTGAGGAGCTTGCGAAGCGTGCGTCTCGAAGCATCAGGACATTGACGAATCTTCGCCCTTCGAGACGCCGCCTGCGGCGGTTCCTAAGGGCGAGGGTTCCAAGTTTTTGTGATTGCTGGAATCAGGACCGCGTGAGTGCCGCGACGATCTTGGCGCGATTGGCTTCGAGCACCTCCGGTTTCTCCATCACGCTGGCCGGAGGGCGAAGCTCGGCGCCGACCCAGCGCGGCAAGACATGGAAGTGAAGATGGAAGATGACCTGGCCGCCTGCCTGCTCGTTGAACTGCTGGATGGTGATGCCTTCGGCGCCGAGCCCGTCCTTTACGGCTCTCGCCACCTTCTGCACGCGCTGGATGAGCAGGCCTAGTCCTTCGGGGTCGGCGTCGAAAAGCGTGCGCGCCGGAAATTTTGGGATGACGAGGACGTGGCCGTCGATACGCGGCATGATGTCCATGAAAGCGAGCGCCACGTCATCTTCATAGACCCTGTGGCAGGGAATCTCGCCGCGCAGGATTTTCGCAAAGACATTGTTGTTGTCGTAAGCAAGCGCCATGGCGCGCTCCTTCGGGCGGGGGGCGCATTGGAGTGGGGCGAATCATTGGATCATGGCCGACGCGAAAAGTCGTGCAAGCTTTTTGTAAGTCCGCCGCCAAACTGCGATGAACAGCACACGCATTCTGAGACGCGACGCAAATTGTCTCGCGTCCCGCGCGCAAGGGCGCGCGAAAAGCGATTCTGCGGTCTCGTACATCTTTTCCTCGCAAGCGCGTCGTCCTGACGTTCCTGTCTCGTTCTAGGCACGTCGCTGCCGCGGCGCTATCTTATGCAGGGTGATGAGTCTCTGCGTGGAGGCGATCGAAATCCAAGGCGTTGGCTAGAAGGAAGCCCTCGCCATAAAGGGCACCGCTCCTTGACGAGGGACCAACGCGACGGATCGGCTTGAAGCGCTTTCCTCGGATCTCGCGGCGAGGTTTGCGTGCCTCGCGCGTCGAAGCAGCGCGCCGCCGTTTTGGCGGCATGTACGATGGCATGCGCAAAAGCCGCGATCGAGAATTCTGTCGCCGAAGAGGCGCTGTCGCAATTGCGTTCCGGACGTGCTCTGACGCCCGAAATGAAGGCCGAGATCGATGCGCTCGCGGCGAAGTTGGACGCGCAATATCTCGATTTGCGCAAGCCGCTGAAACAGGGGGAGCGCGTGCCACCGATTACGTTGGTATTTTCGCGAAAGCACGTGCCGTTGCTTGCTTATCCTTCGCTGGCCGAGATTTCCCTGATGCGGCGAGCGAAGCGATCTACGAGGCGGTCGCGGCCGTGGGCAGCGATAAGCCGTGCTCTTCACCATCATCGAATCTGCGTTGAAGTGAGCCACTCGTCGATGGAGCAGCATTGAGCAGAAGCTTTTAAATCTGGACTCCGGCTCAAAGTTTCGCTTCGGCCGGGGAAGGGGAAACCTCTATCCCTTTTTGAATGGCGCCAGCTCCGCATAGTCTTCGAGCGACTCTTCGATCGCGACGCGCTCCTCGGCCAAAAATGCGTCGATCGCCGAAGCAAAGCGGGAGTCGGCGATGTCATGCGCGGAATAGGTCGGCACGGCGACATAGCCGCGGGCGAGCTTGTGTTCGCCTTGCGCGCCGGCCTCGACCCGCGAAAGCCCCTGCGCGATCGCATAATCGATTGCTTGGTAATAGCAGACCTCGAAATGCAGAAAGGGATGATCCTCGATCGCACCCCAATAGCGGCCGTAGAGCGCGTCCTTGCCGATGAAATTCAGAGCGCCGGCGATCGGCCGGCCCGCGCGCTTAGCGATCACCAACAGGATATGCTGCGCCATCGTGGCGCCGATCTCGGAGAAGAAGGCGCGCGTCAGATAGGGGCGGCCCCATTTGCGCGAGCCCGTGTCCATGTAGAAGGAAAAGAAGGCGTCCCAATGCGCCTCCTTGATAGCGGCGCCGCTCAAAAGCTCGACCTTGATCCCGCCTGCCAGCGCCTCCTTGCGCTCGCGGCGGATCATTTTGCGCTTGCGCGCCGCAAGATCCGACAGAAAGCCCTCGAAATCTCTGTAGCCGCGATTGACGAAATGAAATTGCTGGCCGGTGCGTTGAAGGAAACCCGCGTGGCCAAGGATCTTCCATTCGCTGCGCGTCGGAAAGGTGACATGGATCGAAGAGGCGCCGATTTTTTCACGCCAATGACGCAATCCAAGGAGCAGAGCGTCCCGCGCGGCGCTGCCGCCCTCGGGCCGAACGAGCAGACGCCGCCCGGTCACCGGCGTGAAGGGCACGGCCACCTGGATCTTCGGATAATAATCGAGACCGGCGCGATGATAGGCGTCCGCCCAGCCGTGGTCGAAGACATATTCGCCCAGCGAATGGGTTTTCAGATAGGTCGGCGCCGCCGCCACGAGCCGACCGTCGCTGCCTTCGACGAGAACATGCGCCGGCGTCCAGCCGGTCCTGCCGCCGACCGAGCCGGAGCTTTCGAGTGCGCGCAAAAAGCCATGCGTTATGAAAGGGTTGAAGCGTTCTGCTGAGATCTCGCTTGGACATCCGGCCGATTGAGCGGCGGCGTCGGCTTCGACGCGATGAAGGCTGGGCGGCCCTGGGTTCGCGCAGGCATCCCAGGCCGCGGCATCGATCTCGCTCATCGATGGGACGACGCGGATCTTCAAGGTCGAAGTCATGAATGGCGGTCAGGGGATTTTCGCGTGGGCCCGCGGAGGAATCCGGGGTAACGCCATTCTAACCCTCTTCGCGTACGCAGCAAACGCGCCCTTTTGAAATCTGAGCCTGGAAAGCCCTTTCGGGTGCTTGGCTTGGATGCGCCGCAGCAGCGTCCCATTCTCGTCATGTTTCGCCGGCATTTAAGCTTTGCCCATGGCGTGCCGCTGTTCATGTGCGTGAGAGGCGCGGGCGGCGAGGCCCAAATGTCGCTCCTGCGGCTGTTATGCGGATTTCGGGACATGGCATCTCTGCGCGCGTCGGGATCGCGGCGCGATGTTCTGCCCATACTCTTCGGCCTTGTGCTGCTTGTCTCCGGCTGCGCGACGCCCGCGCTCACCGACATCTCCTTCTTCGGCGGCCAACCGGCCGCGGCGCCGCATTCCCACCTCGTCTTCGTGGTCTCGACCCGCAAAGACGAAGACGCCGGCGCCAATGAGATGCGGGCTGACGGAGCGGATTATTCGCTGCAGATCCTGAGCGTGCCGCCGCAGCATCAGGTCGGCCATATCGAACGTCCGATGTTCGGTGCGGCGGATCTCGCCAAGCATTTCATGGAAACATCGCGGCGCGATCTCGACGAGGAGAGTTTCCGCAACGAACTCGCCACCAATATTTCCGGGCGGATCGGCTCGAACCGCGACGTGCTCATCTATGTCCATGGCTTCAACACGACCTATGACGAGGCGCGTTTCCGGCTCGCTCAGATCGTCGAAGACGGGCGCTTCGGCGGTGTAGCCATCCTCTTCACCTGGCCTTCGAGCAACAATATTTTGAGCTATGAGGCGGCGCGCGAAAGCGCGACCGCCTCGCGCGATGCTCTCGTGAGTTTTTTGAAAGACTTGAGCGAGGTGCCGGACGTGGGACAGATCCACATTCTCGCCCATTCGATGGGGACCTGGCTCATCATGGAGGCCTTGCGCGAGCGGGCGATCGCCGGCAGCCCGGATCTCAACGGCAAGCTCGGCATGGTGATGCTCGCGGCGCCCGACATCGATCTCTCGGTCTTCCGCGAGCAATTGGCGAAGATCGATCCTTCGCATGTCTCGGTCCTGGTTTCGGCGAGCGACAGGGCATTGTCGCTCTCGCAGACTCTCGCCGGCGATAGGCCACGCGTCGGCGCGCTCGATCCGCGTAAGCCCAAGGACCGCGCCGCGCTCGCCCGCCTCGGCGTCAAGGTCTACGATATTTCCGGCGAGTCAACCGGGCTTATCGGCCACGACACTTATGCCGATGCGCCTGACGTCGTGCGCTCGATTGGGGCGCAGATCGGTCGGCCTCGGCTTCAGGATGAGGACGTCCAGGCCGTGCTGGGCGACAGGCCCGTGAGCAGTGATGTCACGACCGAGCCTTTGTCCCTGGCGGGCGCCGCTGCAGCGCCAGCCTCCCAAGCACCGGTCGCCCAGGCGCCAGCCCCCTTGCCGCAAGTGCCAGCGACCGCGCCGGCCGCCGCGGCGCCGGCGCCACAGTAAGAGATCGGCGAAGCGTTTTTTCAACTGGGCAGCACGGCGGCGCAGCCGCTCAGGAATGGTCGTTCCTCGCCGCAACCGAACGCTGCCGCTCCGCCCGCCAAACGCCGCCGCATTCCGCCGTCGGGGACGACCAGGCGCCGCGTCCATACCGGCCGCTGACCCGGCCGCCGACATGGGCGATCTGGCCATTTTCGCGAAAGCTCAAGGAAGCGGTGCCGTCGTCTTCGATCAGGCCAGAGGCGCTGGCTTGCGGGTCGCTGATCGCGGTGATGCGGCCATTGGTGACCGTGACCGAGCCTTGGTAGACCTTGTCGCAGGGCCCATCCTCAGTCGTGATCTCGACCGAGTAGACGCCGTCGTAATGGGTCATATCGATCCGCCGCATGCTTGCTGCGTCGACCGAGCTGGAAAGGCCCACGCAGAGACAGATCGACGCGCATAAAGTGAACGCAAATGCAGGCTTCATGGATTTCTTCCCGATTCGTCCGATCGTTTCGAGGAGGGCGGATCCGGCCGAACGGGAATTGTGCTCTTATGTGGCAAAATCAAGAAGCGCAGCTGCTTTTGAACCGCAAACCGCGCGGGGTCTAGTCTTCAGGCAAGGGGCCGCACCAGCCAGGGAGGAAATCCGTCGCTTCGCTCTTGGCGAGTCCTAGTGCTTTTTCCAAGGCTTGCGAGAAATCCTCTTCGACCAGTTTGCGCTTGACGCGGCGGCGCAAGAAATCGGCCCAGAGGAATTCGCTGAACGGCGTTGTGTCCTTGGCATAGCCGCCAGCGCGGCGCAATTCGCCGGCCAGCGAACGGAACGGGTCGTCGACAAGATCGGTCAGGGATCTCGGTATGTCCTCGTAGCTTCGCCTCTGTCCGGCATCGTCGAAGGGATGCATCCATCCGCGGTTGTCGAGAAAGATCCAGAAGGCCTCTTTCTCCAATTTGCGCAAGTCGGCGACCACGGTCACGAGAATATGCTCGACGCCATCATCGATCAGGGCGCGGCCGAGATGATGGTGATCGATGACGTAATGGCGATCTTTCGCCCCGAGAATGACAGGAATCATGTGCTTGCCGAGGAACTCCGCGCCCTTTCGGGCCTCGGTCTCCTCCCAGCGCTTGCGCTTCTCGCGGACCTCTCGCATCCCGACCGTGATCTGGGTCGGCCGCAGCTCGGCGAGGGGCACAGGCTTGACGAAAGGTTCGCGCAGCGAATTCATGTCTCTGCCTCGGGGCCCTGAGATCGGCAAAAGTGGGAACTGGTTTGCGACGAGATCATGCGACGGCGAAAATCTAGAGCAGCATCGATTCCATGCGGAAAACGATCCACGCTAGGAGAGCCATCAATCTATAGGCAGAGGACAGGAGGCGCAAATCGCCAATCCGCGGCGCAGTGCGCTCTATTCGATGGCGATGCCCGACCGGGCGCTGAGTTCATGTAGGACTTTCGGGCTAAGCTCCCCATGAACCGGCAGTCCGCGGTCGCGCTCGAATTGCTCGATTGCCTGCCGCGTTGCGCCGCCGACAATGCCGTCGGGCTTGACGGTGAAGCCGAGCTTCACGAGGGCGCGTTGGGCGGCGAGCACCGTCTTGCTTTGCTCCGGAGTGGTCTGCGGCGCGTCGGACATCAGGAGTCGCGAGATCGAATCCCGGATGGGTTTTACCTCGGCGCCTTCCTTCGCTGCGGGCCGCTGAGACTGCAGTAATTGGCCGATCGAATCAGGGGCCGGCTGCGCTGGCGCGGCGTCAGGCGCCTGCGGTACCGAAACCGGCAGGGCGAAGTTTTTGTAAAAAAGCGGCGCCGGATGACGGCTTTGCTGGAGCACCAGCGCGTTGACGCAGATCGCTATGCAGATCGCTATGATGAGCCCGACGAGCAATGTCCCGGCGATCCGGTTTGGATAATCCGCGACACGATGGACGAGCCGGAAAAAACGCCGAAACGGGCCAGGGCCGTTCGGGCGGCGCGACCTGCCCCTTCTCCCCGGTTCCGAGAGGACGAAATCATGGTCGCTGCGGGCGAGAATTTCACGCAATTTTCTTCACCATCATCTCAGCGCTGAATTGCCGCGGATCATCGAGACGCGAACGACGCGGCGTGGTTTCGATCTTTGCCGCGCGGTTCTTGGCTCCGCAGAAGCGACGGCAGTCGAGGGGCAAGCGCACGCTGACGCAGGTTCCCTGGCCGACTTCGCTCTCTACCGAGATGGAGCCGCCATGCAGGCCGACGAGCCCGCGCACGACCGAGAGTCCAAGGCCGGTTCCCTCATAGGCCCTATCATAAGAGGCGCCGGCTTGAAAGAAGGGATTGCCGAGATTGGTGAGATCATGCGGGGCTATGCCGATCCCGGTATCGGCGACGGAGATCATGATATGTGTGCCCTCAGGCCGAACCTTGATGGTGACGCGGCCGTCGCGCGGTGTAAATTTCACCGCGTTCGACAGGAGATTGATCAGGATCTGCTTGCAGGCGCGTTTGTCGCCGATGACATCGTCGAGCTTTTCCGGATAGGCGCGCACGAGTTCGATGCCGCCTTCCCTCGCTTTGAGCTTGACCATGTCGCAGCACTGGTCGATCAGCGGTGCGATCTCGAAGGGCTCGGGCCTGATGTCGAAGGCACCAGACTGGATCTTCGACATGTCGAGAATAGAGTTCACCACCGCCAGCAAATGCTGTCCGGACTGTTGGATGATGCTTGCATATTCGCGCCTCTTCTCAGGATCTTGCGGTACCAGTTGTGCATTGGCGAGCATTTCGGCGAAGCCGATGATGGCATTGAGCGGGGTGCGCAGCTCATGGCTCACATTGGCGAGGAACTGGTCCTTCCAGATATTGACTTCGTCGGCCGCGGCCCGCGCCGCCTCGAAATCTTCTTCGCGCTGCTTCGCCTGGCTGATGTCACGCAGAATCGAGACCACCCGGTTTCCCCATGCCTCCGAGCCGGCATCTGACTCCACGTTGAAACGGCGTGAGCGCATCTCGACCCAGCGGAAGACCGGCTCGGCACGCGTGCCGTTCCTGCCGGGCGGCGAGGCGGCACGCAACCGCAACGTGGTGCAGATGGTGTCGGGAGAGGAAGTGGAATCGGCGACGGCTTTCAAGAGCGCCGGCCGATCGGCCACGTGAACTCTTTCGAAAAGCCCGCGGCCCATCAGCTCGGCCACCGGCAGGCCGAACAATTCCATGCAGTTCGGGCTGACGAATTCGGCGACGCCGTTGCGGTCGTGATGGACGACGAGATCGCCGACCGCATCATAGACGGCACGATAATGTTCGGCGCGCAATTTCGCGGAGTGGTCGCGCCGTCTTTGGAACTCGACGATTCCATAGGCGAGCAGCGTTGCATAGAAAATCGCCGGCAAGATCAGCAAGGTGGTATGTCCCGTGCCGAAGCCGGTTCTGATCCAGCCCGTTTGATCGGCAAGCGCGAGTGCCACCGCAGCCAGAGCCGCAAGTGCGCCACCCGCAAAGACAAGCCTGAAATTCTGCGAGAGAACCCCTTCGAACGGGGCAAGGACGAGCCAGGCCAGAGCGGCCTCCCAAGGACCGCCGCCGGCCGCGATCGTCGCCGCCGCACCGATGAAGCTGATCACGCAAATCGTCTGGGCAAGGAGCAGATCGCCGCTGCGCGAAAGCAAGACAACGGCACCGATCGGTAGGACACACCAAACGAAGACCAGCGCATGCCAGACCGCGGGCGCGCCGTAGATGGCAAGGAACAACGGGGCAAGGCACATCACGGAGACTGAGCTTGCAAGGCGGCGGAGAATGAAGGCCTCGTGACGGCTCCGTTCGGCCTGACAGGTCAGGACGTTCGGGTGGACCAGAGACGCGATCTGCCTCTCGAGGATCAACGCGAAACTCAAACGCCGAACTCCAGGTCACGCGACATTGGCGAAGGCGGGGCGCCCGGATCTCGGGTCAGATCGCCGCGCCGTTTCTCATGCGAGCGTCGTTGCGTAATCGCGGCGGTGGACAAAACATCGGCTTCCTTCACCGTGCCAGATTCGCAGCCCCGCCTTAAGTCAACCCTAAGCATCGAGATCAAAACGCGTTCGGAGCTCTCGCCGGGACGATGCCAGCGGCCTTGGCGGGGGAAAGTTCTTTCTATGGTTTAGAACCTGTTGCCATTTCTCGGCCGTGCTGCGCGGACATGGTCAGCAAAGGGTAAAGGCGGAGATTCGGATTGTTCTGCCGGTAATGGGACGAATTTTATGCGCCCGTGCCATGCTGCGCTGTCGAAACTGAACGCAGGGCCAAGGCGAGGCATGCGATGTTTTTTCTGATCCGCTGTGTGTTCTGGCTGACGGTGGTCTTTTCGACCATCTTCTCTCAGGATTCTCGCGAGCCGGTCGCGCAGGAATACAGCCAAGCGCAAGCCGCGCAACGGGCTCGGATCGGCGAACTGGCGCAGACCTGGATCGGTGCGGCAGTCTCGCTCATCGAGCGCCAAGCGGCAGCTCGCTGCGCCAAGACCGACTGCCTGAGGCCGTCGGATGCGGTAGCGGGGCATTTTCTTGCCGGCGGGCCCGTGCAGCAAGGTTGGGTTCAAGCGCAAGCCGAAGCCGCCGTGCCGCTGCCGCCACGCCGGCCCGCTTTCGCCGCCCAAAAGACGAGACGATCGGGTCTGGAGGAATCGTCGCGCGCGGAATATGTTATTGAGCATTCCCGACGAGGCTAAGGGTGCCTCGCGCGACGTGAGCTGCTCATGACAATTGACGAGATCATCGAGAATTTCAGCTATTTGGACGAGTGGGAAGACCGCTATCGCTATCTCATCGAGCTTGGCCGGACGCTCGCGCCACTCGATGAAGCCGCCCATAACGAAGCCAACAAAGTTTTGGGCTGCGCAAGCCAGGTCTGGCTCGAGACGCGGGTCGATCGTTCGGGTCATGGGGACCCGATCCTGACCTTCGTCGCCGATAGCGACGCGCATATCGTGCGGGGCCTCCTAGCTTTGATCCTCGCGTTTTACTCGGGCAATACGCCGTCCAAGATTCTCGCAACCGATGCGCAAGCGCTGTTCCAGGATCTCGGACTTTCGGCACATTTGACGCGGCAACGGACCAATGGGGTGCGTGCCATGGTGGAGCGCATCAAGGGTGAGGCGCGCCGCGCCGCCGAAGCGAAGGTTGCCTGAGACTAAATTCAGGCCGCGCCGGCAACAACGCGTTTTCGAGAGTGATTGGAAAAAAACCTGCGGTCGGAACCCACGGATCGGAGGAATGCGCTCAGCGCTTGCGCCGCCGCTGCTGGCCTAATCCCATCTGTTTGGCGAGATTGGAACGCGCCTTGGCGTAGTTTGGAGCCACCATGGGATAGTCCGGCGGCAGGCCCCATTTCTCGCGATATTCGTCGGGCGACATGTTGTACTGGGTGCGCAGATGCCGCTTCAGGGACTTGAACTTTCTGCCGTCCTCCAGACAGATGATGAAATCGTTGGTGATCGACTTCTTGGTCGGGACGGCAGGCTTTGGCGTCTCCGGCACGGGGACCGGATGACCGGACGTCACCCGCAACAGCGCCGAGTGAACCTCGTTGATGAGGGAGGGCAGATCGCTCGCCGGGACGGAATTGTTGCTGACATAGGCCGACACGATACCAGCGGCCAATTCGATGCAATTGCTTGAATTCATTGTGTCACTCATGGCGCTTTTTTCCGAGGATGCGATCGGCATGCAAGCGATTTGATCCTGTGAGAGACGATCTCAATTCGAGCACAGAATTCTTCGACGGACGTAGAAACCAGATAATCTTTAGAAGAAAAACTATCCTGGCGCAAGTAGCCACAGGTGAATGCGCATAAAAATCAAACAGAATTCATATTAGTCTTGGGCAGGAAGCAAACCCTTAGACTAGGGCGCGTTCGTCAAAAGTGGAATTTGTTGCTCGAGCGCGCTCTAGTTCTGGAAGAAGGCCTTCAGTTCGGCCATTGATTTAAAGCGCAAGATTCCTTGTTCCGATTGAGCGTCAATCGAGCCGTCGGCATACATCACATAGGCGGTTCCCTCCGCCTCGTAGCGGCCGATCACCGCTGGCGAAGCTGCCGACTGTTCCGCCGACGAATTGGGAGCAAGCGGCGGCGCTTCTTCGCTCGTCTCCGGAGATTCCGGCGCGATGGCTGCGTCGAAACGGGCCAAGGCTTGGTCGAGCCAGTCGTCGGTCTCAGAGCCGGGCTGATGGGCCTGTCGATTTGGCGCTATGGCTTCCGGCACGTCCGCAGGCTTCTCGGATTTCGCGACATCGAGATTGACGCCCGCACGCCGCCAGAGCTCGTTGACGGAGGGCTCGGCCCGCGGCTCGTTGCGCGCTTTGGCGGCCGCAGAGGCGAAGGCCGACGCGGCGCCGCGCGGGAGGGGCGGGATCTTGGCGGCGGGTTCTCGCACCTGCGGCGTTGTAGCGACGGCAGGGGGCAGTGGGGCGGCCGGGAGTTCGGAATTCCACTCGGCGATCTCCGCGATCTCCGGGCCGGCGCGGGCCGCCCGGCCAAACAACGGCTCTTCACGCTGCTGCCCCTGCGCATTCTCCCGGATCGATGACGTCGCGGGCGCGACGGGCTGATCGAAGGGCTCGGCCGGGTCACGCGCCGGCTGCGCGCTGCGTTGCGCAACGGGCAGTTCACGCGTCTCGAGCGCGGCGTGCAGCCGATCGAGGCTTCCCAATATCCAGGCAAGAGCGATGGTGATGACGCCGCCCGTCAGCCCGGTCGCCCCGGCAATGACACTTGCCCAGCCGCGCTCGACTTCGATAATGCCATAGCCCGTATAGATCGAGACGGCGCCGGCGAAGACGAGCGCGATCCCAAATATCAAAAGCACATATTTCATGTCCGTTTTTCCTGCGAGCGGGGCGCCCAAGCATTTGCCGCTGGTTCGACCGATGAATATGTTAGCCTGCGATCCGTTGTGATATGGCTAACGGGCAATCGGGCCCCGGATTTCAAGGAACCATTCCTGGCCGCTAGCATGGATCGCACCAGATCTTCGCGCCGCGAAGGTTGTCAGCTGGCTCCGATATCCTAAGTTGAAGGGCAGCGGCGCAGATGGCGAAAGCTAAGCCGCTGCATCTCTCGCGCCGCTGCTCATAAGCATCGAAGGAGTTGATATGGCTCTCACGCTTCCACCTCTTCCCTATCCCTATGATGCGCTCCAGCCCCATATGTCGCGCGAGACGCTCGAATATCATCATGACAAACATCATAAGGCCTATGTCGATACGGCGAACAATCTGCTGAAGGACAGTCCTTTGGCGGACAAGCCGCTCGAGGTGATCATCAAGGAGTCGCATGGCAAGAACGCGCCTCTCTTCAACAATACCGCGCAGGCTTGGAATCACACGCATTTCTGGAAGTGGCTTAAGCCCAATGGCGGTGGCAAGATTCCCGGTGTCCTCGAAAAGGCGCTCACGGATTCCTTCGGATCGGTCGATGAGGCGAAAAAGCAGTTCATTCAGGCCGGTTTGACCCAGTTCGGCTCCGGCTGGGCCTGGTTAACGGTGAAGGACGGCAAGATCGCGGTCTTGAAAACTGCCAACGGCGAAAATCCGCTGATCTTCGGATCGACTGCCATTCTCGGCGTCGATGTCTGGGAACATTCCTATTACATCGACTATCGCAATCGCCGCGCCGATTATCTCCAGGCCGTCATCGATCACCTCGTCAACTGGGACTATGTCGCGGAACTCAACCAGAAGGCCGTCGGGTAAGGAGATCCGTGCCGTAACGGAAGGCCGCAACAGGTCGCGGGTTCGCGCCAAACTCGCCACGCCGGGCTGATCGCTCGCCGCGCCAATCATCGCGCGCATTCGGACGCAGAATTGCGGCGATATTTCGGACCGACTGAGGCGCCTCTTTTGAGTTAGCGGCCTCATTTGCCGCAACCTTTGTGTGCCCAGCCGGTGCTACGCGGGCTTCGCGCGTCGAACGGCCCTGGTTTTGACTTAGGCCTGAAATCACCAGATCGTGGCCGGGCGCGCGATTCGCGTGACCGGACGCCTTGATGTACAAAAACCTCTTCTCTGTCGCCGCACTCACCCTTCTGTCGCGCGCGACGGGTTTCATTCGCGACGTGATGCTCGGCGCCGTGCTCGGCGCCGGACTCTTGGCCGACGCATTCGTCGTGGCCTTCAGGCTGCCCAATCATTTCCGCGCCATATTCGGCGAAGGCGCGTTCAACGCGGCCTATGTACCCTGCTATTCGCAGATCCTCGCCAAAGAGGGCAGGGAAGCGAGCCGGCGTTTCGCGAGCCAGATCTTCACGCTGCTGCTCGCCTCGCAGATCATCCTGCTAGCGCTGGCGCTCGCCTTCACGCCGACGCTGATCGATCTGCTGGCGCCCGGTTTTCGCGCCAATCCGGAGAAGTTTGCGACGGCCGTCACCCTGACGCGGATCACTTTCCCCTATCTGCTCTTCATCACGCTCGTCACCCTGCAGTCTGGCACATTGAATGCGCAGGGGCGCTTTACTGCGGCCGCCTTCACCTCGGTCCTGCTCAATCTCGTGATGATCCTCTTCCTCGCCGTCGCCTTTCTGTTTCCGAACGCCGGAGTGGCCGCGGCGACCGGCGTCACAGTCTCAGGCGTCTGTCAATTCATTCTCACCTTCTGGGCGTTATGGCGTGTCGGCATCCATGAGCGACTTGTGCTAGGGGTTTTCAGCAAGGAGGTTCGACATTTCTTCGTCGTCCTCGGGCCCGCCGTCATCGGTTCGGCCGGTGTGCAACTCGCGCTCTTCGCCGACACGATCATCGGCTCAATGCTGCCGACTGGCGGCGTGTCGTCGATTTATTATGCCGACCGGATCTATCAATTGCCGATCGGGGTCATCGGAATTGCCGCAGGCACCGTGCTGCTGCCGGAGATGAGCCGCCGGCTTGCCGCGGGCGATCATGGCGGCGCCTACCACGCGCAGAACCGGACCATGGCTCTGTCGATCGCGCTCGCCGCGCCCTGTTTCGTCGCCTTCATCATGATCCCGGACGTCATCATGCGCGGCGTCTTCCTGCGCGGGGCCTTCACCGAGAAGGCGGCCGCGGCATCCGCCGCGGTGCTCACGGCCTATGGTTTCGGCCTCATCGCGATCGTGCTCATCCGTGTCGCGGTTGCGAGTTTCCAGGCGGTCCGCGATACGACCACGCCGATGCTGATTTCGCTCTTCGCCGTCGCCGTCAACATAGCATTGAAGATCCTGCTGTTCAGGCAGCTCGGCGCTGTCGGGCTCGCAACCGCGACCGCGGTCGGCGCCTGGATCAATCTCGCTCTCCTTCTCGTCATCGCAATCGGCCGGGGTCTGATGCGGCCGGACTGGGTGCTCGGCAAGACGGCGGCGGTGGCGTCTCTCGCGTCGTTCGCGCTATCCCTCTTCGCCCTTTGGTTCACGCTGCCGTTGGCGGAATTCGCGGCGCGCATCGGGCGCTTCGAAAATGAGATCGAGCTTTTGGGCCTCCTTGCCGGCGGCGCGCTTGTCTATGCGGCGGTGCTGGCATTCGGGCTTTACGTCTCCGGCGTCAGGCTGAAGCGCGCCGCGCCGGCGTAAACGTCATGACCCTCTCCCGTTTGCGGGAGAGGCTGGCCGGCGGAGCCGGCCGGGTGAGGGATAGTGCGGACGGGCAGGTCCCCTCATCCGCTCTGCTTCGCAGGGCACCTTCTCCCGCAAACGGGAGAAGGAACGCGCGCTACTCAGAACAGCCCCTCGATCTGCCCCTTGACATCGAGCTTGATGTTGACCGCGGCCGGCACTTTCGGCAGGCCGGGCATGGTCATGACATCGCCGGCGATCATCACGACGAAGCCGGCGCCAGCCGAGAGCCGCACCTCGCGGACCGGGACGATGTGGCCTTCGGGCGCACCGATCTTTGTCGGGTCGGTCGAGAAGGAATATTGCGTCTTGGCGACGCAGACCGGCAGATTGGCAAAGCCCATGGCCTCGATGTCGGCGATCTGTTTCTTGGCATTGCCGTCGACTGCGATATCCGCCGCGCCATAGATCTCGCGCGCGATCGTGCGCAGCTTTTCGGTGAGCGGCATGTCATCCGGATAGAGCGGCTTGAATTTGGCGGTGCCGGCTTCGGCGAGGGCAACGACTTTCTCGGCCAATTCAACGGCGCCTTTGCTGCCATGCGCCCAATGTTTGCAGAGCACAGCCTCGGCGCCGAATTGATCGCGGCAGGTCTTTGTTATGATATCGAGCTCGCCCTGAGTGTCGCCGCTGAAATGATTGATCGCGACGACCACGGGCAGGCCGAACTTGCGCACGTTAGAGACATGCCGGCCGAGATTGGCAAGGCCCGCCTTCACCGCCGCCTGGTTCTCCTTGCCGAGATCGGCCTTGGCCACGCCGCCATGCGCCTTGAGCGCCCGAACTGTGGCCACGATCACGGCGGCGGAGGGCTCGAGCCCAGCCTTGCGGCACTTGATGTCGAAGAACTTTTCCGCTCCGAGATCGGCGCCGAAGCCGGCTTCGGTGACGACATAATCGGCGAGGCTCAGCGCCGCGGTCGTCGCGATCACCGAGTTGCAGCCATGCGCGATATTGGCGAAGGGGCCGCCGTGGATGAAGGCCGGCGTGCCCTCCAGCGTCTGCACAAGGTTGGGCGCCAGCGCATCCTTGAGCAGGACTGTCATCGCGCCATGCGCTTGCAGGTCTTGCGCCGTCACCGGCTTCTTATCCTGGCTGAGCCCGATGACGATACGGGCGAGCCTTTGCTCCAGGTCGGCGAGATCGCGGGAGAGGCAGAAAATCGCCATGACCTCCGAGGCGACCGTGATGTCGAACCCGCTCTCGCGCGGGTATCCATTCGCCGCGCCGCCAAGCGCGAGAACGATCTCGCGCAAGGCCCTGTCGTTCATATCGACGACGCGGCGGAAGGCAATGCGGCGCAGATCGATGTTGAGCGGGTTGCCCCAATAGATGTGATTGTCGGTCATCGCCGCGAGCAGGTTGTGCGCGGAAGAGATCGCGTGGAAATCTCCGGTGAAATGAAGATTGATTGCTTCCATCGGCACGACTTGGGCATAGCCGCCGCCGGCCGCGCCGCCCTTCACGCCGAAACAGGGGCCGAGCGAAGGCTCGCGCAGCGCAACGATGGTCTTCTTGCCGACGATCCGCAGCGCATCTGCGAGGCCGACTGAGGTCGTCGTCTTGCCTTCGCCCGCCGGGGTCGGATTGATGGCGGTGACGAGGATCAGCTTGCTCTTGGCCCGCGCCTGCGCGTCAGCCAGGAAATGCAGGTCCACCTTGCCGATATACTTGCCGTAGGGCTGGATCGCTTCGGCCGGGATGCCCGCGCGTTCGGCGATCGTCAGGATCGGTTCGGGCTTGGCGGCACGTGCGATCTCGATATCGGTGGGCATGGAATGATCCTTGTTGCTCCATCGCGGCGGCTGCCGACGCGAGAACCGGCTCAGATTAAAAGCGCTGTTAACCGTGGTTGCGAGGTCCTGCCGCCAGTTCGCAAAAAGGTCAAGGCCCAGTTCCCGAGCCCTGCCGTGCCGAGGAGTTCTTCCGGCCGACGTAAGGGCCTAACTGTATCGCGTGAGGCCTGGAGCCGCTCTCTTGGGCTGTGTCGTCACTCATTTATAACAGTTAAATCATTTAGTTGCTTGCAACATCTAAGATATTACTTAGAGGCAAGAACGCCTATTCTGCCAACGCAGAAAGAATCCGCGCCCAGCTCCGCGCCCCTTTGTGGAAGGACGAAAGCTCATATTTCTCGTTCGGCGAATGGATGCGGTCGTCATCGAGGCCGAAGCCGACCATCAGGCTGTTCATACCGAGATCTCGTTTGAACGCGCCGACGATAGGGATCGAGCCGCCGCAGCCGGTGAGCACCGGCTCCTTGCCCCATTCCTCGCGCAAGGCCTTGCGCGCCCGCTTGAGCGCCTCCGAGTCAAAGGGCAATCGCAACGCGCCCGAGGCGCCGTGCGAGAGGAATTCGGCGCGGCAATCGGCCGGCAGGCGCGCCTTTACGAAGCTGCGGAAGCTCGCGGCGATTTTTCCCGGATCTTGCGCCCCGACAAGGCGGAAGGAGAATTTGGCGCTCGCCTGCGCCGGCAGCACGGTCTTCGAGCCCTTGCCGGTGTAGCCGCCGATGATGCCATTGACGTCGCAGGTCGGCCGCGACCAGGTCATTTCGAGCACGCTGCGACCGCGCTCCCCGGCCGGCACGGAAAGGCCGACATCGTGAAGGAATTTTTGGCCATCGAAGGCTAGATGCCGCCATTGTTCGGCGATCTCCTCAGGCAATTCGGCGACGCCGTCGTAGAAGCCGGGCAGGATAGTGCGGCCGTTCTGATCGTGAAGATCGGCGATGATCAGGGCCAGAACATGGATCGGATTGACGGCCGGGCCGCCGAACATGCCGGAATGAAGGTCGCGGTCGGCGCCTTTGATCACGACCTCTTCAAGCACCAGCCCGCGCAGCATAATCGTGATCGCAGGCGTCGTGCGGTCCCACATGCTGGTGTCGCAGGCGAGCGCGAGATCGGCTCTGAGTTCAGCGCGGTTTTCGGCGAGGAAGGCGGGCAGCGACGGCGACCCGGTCTCTTCCTCGCCTTCGAGCAGGATCGTGACGCCGCAAGGCAAGGCGTCGGTTTCCCTGAAGGCGCGGCAGGCCTCGACGAAAGTCATGAGCTGGCCTTTGTCGTCGGAAGTGCCGCGGCCGACGATCTTCTTGCCGCTCGGCGCATCGGTAAGACGCGGCTCAAAGGGCGGGCTCTCCCAAAGTTCGAGCGGGTCGGGAGGCTGTACGTCGTAATGGCCATAGAAGAGCACATGCGGCGCGTTTTCCCGGACGGCGTTGGCCTTGGCGATGACCATCGGATGGCCGGCGGTCGGCCGCACGGATGCTTCGAAGCCCAATCCCCGCAGTTCGGTCGCGAGCCATTCGGCCGCTTTCAGGCAATCGCCCGCATAGGCGGGATCTGTCGAAATCGATTTGATCGCGACGAGGGCGAAGAGCCGGCGGAGCGCCGCATCGAGATCGGAATCGATTCTTGCCAGCGCCGCGTCGAGCGAAGCCATGGGCTCTCCTTGAACATGCAGCGCGGACTTGTCCGGGGGCGCGCGCTATTCTGGCTTAGAGCATTTTCGAGGCAAGCGGCAAGCGATGGACGCACTCTTGGTTCGGGCTTTAAGCGGTCAGCGCAATGCTGGTCTGCTACACGCTTGAATCCCGCAGCCCTTGGTTCACTCTGGCTTTTGCGGGCGCCTGCGCGCTCGGATCGGCCTATGGCTTTCTTCAAGGGGGCCTGGCCGTTCGGCGTCGTCGAGGCGATTTGGTCGCTCGTCGCTCTCAAGCGCTGGCGGCTTGTGACGCACGCCGCTACCAAGCGCTGCTGTCGATTACCGAGAACGATTCAAAGGGCGACCCAACGCTGGACCCCAGGGTCTCGCTGCCGGCCTCTTCCGGATCGTTGAATTTGAAAAAGGTATAGCCGCGCTGGCCCTCAGCAGAGGAGGGCATCGGGCATCATCGACGAGATCCTTGCGTACGACGATGATGCGGTGCTCGACCTTGAAATCGTTTTCCGCTTCCACAGCCCAACGCTGCCGGAACATTTCAAGCTCATTGAGGCAATATTCGCGAGATGTCCAATTCCGCGACAATACGGGAATGAACAGCGCCGATTTGCCGATCGCGTCCTTGATCTTTGGATCGAACAGGTCGCCGTCCTTGACGTTGTCAATGTCCCACCAGATCTCCGGCTTCGGAGGACCCAGCAGCGTCAATTCATATTGCAACTGTGCATAAAGTGCCGTCACGAATCCTTTGGCGTCCGGGTCATTCGGCGGCCTTACATTGTCATTCCACGCGTAGGACAAGAATATGCGCACGGGCGTTTGCCAGTTTCCGTGCCTCACTGGGCTGTCGCGGCGGCTCATTGATTGGATAGAAATTAATGGCCGTCCTATCGAACCGAGTAGTGGCCAAGTCAAGAAGGCAGCGCTCCAGCTGTGCAGAGCTGCAACAGGTACGCCAAAACACCTTTATTTGCCGAAATCCCACCGAGCCCCCTCTGAATTGGCGGTTGACCCATGCGTCAACTAACCTAATCTCGGGATGGTTCTGTGGCCGGATGTGGCCACCTGCGCATGGTGCGCGTTGCGGATACGGGGGTCCCCGCAATGCTTCGCCGTCTATTGGTTCTTGCCTTGCTTGCTCTGCCGGGGGGCATGGCCGGCCATGCGGCCGCTTCGCAACCCTCCCTGCCGAGCAGTTTCGATCCCTTGCTTGAGACCCTCTGGCCGGCGGCGCAGGCCAAGGGAATCTCGCGCGCCACCTTCGATGCCGCCTTCAAGGGACTTAGCCCCGATCCGCGCGTCATTGCGGCGACCAGCGTGCAGTCGGAATATGGCAAGCCGTTCGGCAATTACGTCAACGCGGTCGCCTCCAAATCCCGCGTCGAGGACGGTATCAGCAAAGCCAAGCAATGGGCGCGTGCCCTCACGCGTGTCGAAAAGAAATTCGGGGTAGACCGCTGGATTCTCTGTGGCATCTGGGGCATCGAGTCCTCCTATGGGGAGGACAAGGATCCATATGACGTTATCGTCGCGCTTGCGACGCTGGCCGCGGCGGGCTATCGGCCGCCGCAATTTACCAACGAGTTGCTCAGTGCTTTGACCATGATTCAGCAGCACATCCCGCGCGACAAGATGGTTGGATCTTGGGCGGGCGCTATGGGCCAACCCCAGTTCATGCCCTCCGATTTCATGGACTATGCCGTGGCCTTCTTGGGTAAGGGGCGGCCGGATATCTGGGCGAGCGTCCCGGATTCACTCGCCTCGATCGCCAATTATCTTCACAAGATGGGCTGGGTCACCGGACTGCCCTGGGGTTTCGAGGTCAACCTTCCGGCTGGTTTCGACTACCGTCGCAGCCGCGGTACCTTTGGCGAATGGTCACGCCTCGGCATAAAGCGCACGGACGGCTCCCCGTTGCCGCCCTCAGGCGCGGCGATCCTCTTCTTCCCCACAGGCGCCAAAGGTCCAGCCTTCCTTGTGACCGAAAATTTTGTGGTCATCAAACGGTACAATAACTCCGACGTTTATGCGTTGGCCGTCGCCCACTTGGCCAATCGTCTGCAGGGTCTCGGCCCGATCAAAGCCGCCTGGCCCCCGGATGATTATCAGCTCTCCCGCGATGAACGGATCGCATTGCAGTACAAGTTGAAGGAGCTTGGCTATCCGATTCGCGATTTCGAGGGACACCTTGATTTCGATCTCAGGGACGCGATCCGCGACGTTCAGCAGGAATTTGGAATGGTGCCGGATGGATATCCCACGCTGGCGTTGCTCCAAAAACTGGGGGCGGGCGCGCAATGAACGCGATTGTCACATCTCTCGTTTCGACATGGATGTGCTTCGGGTGCAATCCCGATCCGCAATCCACGTCCTTGACGAATGCAAACCCGATGAACGTCGTCGTCGCGGATCAGAAAACAGCCGCTCCGCGGATCAGCGATACCCCTGAGACCGCTCGAAAGCAGAGAATGGGTTCGGTCGATCGATTGGTCAAATTTCGAGTCCTGGAGGACGCAAATTTCGCCCGAAGGGCTGACATTCTCGCGCATCGCATGGCGCAGAGGATCGATGAATTCGAAAGTCCCGCCGAGACCGTCCGCCCGGCGACCGGGGCTGCGTTTCTCGATGCCTTGGCGTTTGCGTCGCGACAAGGGCCGATCCGTAATCTCGTTATTTACGGTCATGCGGGATCATCGAGCCTTTACATGATGGAAGACCGAGGGTTCTACCGCTCGGTCAGCGAAGTCGCCGCGAGCACCTTGGTGCCAAACGACGTGGGAATCAGCAAGGAGCAAACCCTTCGCGAGCTGGGCGCGCGTGATCTGCATGATCTGGAGATGCTTGTCCGCAACGGCGACATAAACTTTGCCCCGAACGCCGTCGTCATCTTCACGGGCTGCGCGGCGGCCGGTGAGAAGGACATCGATCCGTCGGGGATCGCCGCGCAGTTTGCGGAGATCACCAATGCAACGGTCATAGCCTCGTTGGGAGTGACTGATCAATCGGTCGTCGGCCGACGCGGAACCCTTCCGTTCGATGAGTATTCGCGCGGTACTTGGGTTCGGTTCGTCAAGGGTGCGGACCCGCAGAAATTGGGTACCAGGGTACTCGACCCGGTGAGCGCATTGCTTTCGGACGACGGATCATTGCCGGTCATATACCGCCCGATCGAAGTGTCGCCTCCCATGCCGGACTTTCGCCAATACTGGTGCGCGGCTCTGCCACACGATCTGGCGTGCGGGTTACACGGAGGACGTATCGCCGCTGACGCGCCTTGATTGCGGCCGGGTCGCCGCAAATAAGAAGCCGGCTTAAGAGGCCGGCTTCGTGCTCAGAAGATCTGGCGGAACACCCAATAGAGAAAGGCCGAGAGCATGATGGCGCAGGGCAGGGTCAGCATCGATGCCATGGCGATGTTGCGCAAGGTCGAGAGTTGAAGTCCTGACCCATTCGCGACCATTGTGCCGGCGACGCCCGAAGAGAGAACATGGGTGGTCGAGACCGGCAGGCCGAAATTGTCCGCCGCGAAGATCGTGCCCATGGCGACGAGTTCGGCGGCGGTGCCCTGACCATAGGTCAAGTGCCTGCCGATCTTTTCACCGACAGGGGGAGCGAGACTTCGGCGCGTGCGACGCGCTCAGCCATTGTACGCGCTGGTCTATTGGTGCAAAGGCGCGGCTCAGGAATCACAATTTTCAGAGCCTGTTGCCCGAAAGACAAAGCAAGGATGCGGATCAGAAGCGATTTTTGGGTCGCGGCCTATCTTCGCCGCTGCGCGATGGAAGGCGTCACGGCCGTGCTGCGCCGCCGCGGCGCCGCCGAAGCCGGGGCTATTTTCGTGAAGATCGACCGTCTCGACGGGCGCAGTGCACTCTATGGCCCGGCGCCGCAGAGCGAGGTCGATGCGGGCGATCGCCGCTTCGATCGCCTGCATGCGGCCGATTGGATCGAAGCGGCGATCGCCTACGAGCGCTTGCGGCGTGAGGTTGCCTTCGACGTCGACCTCTGGATCGTCGAGGTCGAAGATCGGCTCGGCCGCAATTTTCTCGATCTGTCGGCGTGAGCGACGCCCGCATCTGACCTCCGCCGAGGCTTAATTTCTTTCGCGGGGCCGCCAATCGTTGAGGGGGCGTTAACCAAATGGGCGCCAGGCTTGGACGCAACGTCAAGCCTTGGTGCGAGGGGTCGCGCGACCGCGTGGGGGTCCGATGGGGGAACTGGTTGCTTTCCGACCGCAGCCGCGTGCGGCGTGCGGTCTGCAGTCTCATGTAGCGTGTTCCGGGAATCCGGACGAGAGCGCCGAAATTCTGTTCTTCACCGGCGTGCGCTTTGCTCGCTTCGAAGACTATCCTGTGCCGCCGAAGAAAAGGCGCAGCGAGCCGCGCCGCAGAGCCCGGCGCGAGCTGACGCCATAATCCCGAAAAAGTTGCAGGCGCTCTGGATGAGACCATAGGCCGACGATAAGCGGTCGCTCACGCAGCTCAATCGCGCGCAAGGGTCTCGGGCGAACAGGAGACGGAGGTCGCGCGGGCTTCGGCTTCCGCTCTCTCGCTTGGAAAGGCGGCGAGCGCGTTGACCAGCACGAATCCCTTCATGTCGGGCGCGACGAGCCGCAGCTCCTGCAAGGGTTCGTCTTCATCGTCGTCATTATCCTCGACGGCTTCGAGCTGCGGCTGCGTCATAATGCGAACCTCGATCTCGCCGTGCATCGCCGCCTGGTCCGTCATGGAATAGAAGATCCGCCCGCTCCGCGTCCGAAACGACAGCGTAAGAAGGCCGCCATCTTCGAGGTCGGCATGGAGATGCAAGGGCCCGTTCGAGAGATCGTAGAGGCAAACGGCTTGCGCTAAAGCAGGATCCTCGAACGGCGTGATCTCGTGGTCGGGCAGGGCGCGCGGCAGCAGCGTCATCTGGCCGGGCTTGGCGAGCGCGGAAAGGCGCGCATAGGCATCGTGCGGAGCGAGTTCAGGCATTGCGAAAACGGAAACAAGATGCACGACCGCGGCAATGAAGACCACGCCCAAGACATAGAGCAAAAAAGTGAAAAGCCGATCGGTCAGATTCATTCGCAGCGGCCCTTGACGATTTTCGGCATCGCGCTGGCATCGGCTTTGGCGGTGCCGAAGTCGAGCAGCGTGTCGTAGAGCCGGAGCATGAGAACGAAAGGTTGCGTATTGCCGAGTGGCAGCCAATTGCCGGGCCGAGCTTGGCGCGCGACGGTGATGTCGAACGTGCCATCGGCCGCGCGCACGATTTCCGCCGAAGTAAAGCCGAAGCGTTTTGCCGGATTGTCGATGAGGAATCCTCTCGGCGAGATGAGAGTCAAAGTCCAATAGCGCGTCGACGGAACCGAACCGCTCACGGCATAATCGCAACTCGGCCGCAGAGCCGCGCCGGCGCTGTCGGTGCGGGCGATGAAGCTCAGTCCTTCCGCGTCTCCGAGTGGCAATTCGGCGCTGCGCGCCAGCATCGCCCGGGCATAGGGGTCAATGTCGAGCGATCCGTTCTTGGGTACGCCGGTCCATGGACCGGCTTTCACCGCATTGAAAGCAGGCCCGCGCTGCAAGACCTCATGAGTGACGAAGAGGCCGAGGACGGTCCCGACAAGCACGACGATCAGGAATTTGAACAAGCTCAGCACATTCTACCCTGCGCGAAAATCAGCGGGAGCGGGGGAGCGGAGCGCGTCACTGAGGCAGCCCCGATACTGGACCGGCATCCGCGCTCGCTCTTCGGCTCTCGATCGATTTCGCCGTTTCCTCGATCGTCGCGAGAACGTCGGCCGAGCGGCGCGACAGAGTGGCAGGCTTCTGCGGCGCGTTAATGTCGGCGACGTTCGGCGTCGAGGGCGGCGACGCTTGGGCGACGGTGGGCGCCTGATCTCCCGGCAGCGGCTTCAAATCGATGCCCTGATGCGCATATTGCATGATCTCATGCCATGTGGCGGCGGGCAGCGAGCCGCCGGTCATATTGTTGGTCGGCGTATCGTCGTCATTGCCGAACCAGATGATGCCAACGTAATTGCCTGTGTAGCCGTCAAACCATGCATCCTTGAAGCCGTTGGTGGTGCCGGTCTTGCCGGCGACGTCAACATTGTCGAGCATGGCCCTGCGGCCGGTTCCATCTTCGACCACATGTTTCATCATCGAAACCATGTCGAGAATCGGCCCCGGGGGGAAGACCTGCTGGGGTGCCGGCGCGTCGCGGTCGTGCCGGTAGATCAAATCGCCGTGGCTGTTATAGATCTCGACGGCGGCAAAGGGGTGAATGCGCTTGCCGCCATTGGCGAAGGTGGAATAGGCGCCCGCCATGTCCATCACGGTAACTTCGTCCGCGCCGATCGGCAGCGACACCGTATCGATCAACGGCGTCGAGATGCCCATCTTCCGGGCTGTCTCGACGATCTTGGCGCGGCCGCGCTTGGCCGCCTCGAAGACGTTGTTGTGCCCCGGCACGGAATAGGCCTCGCCGATCGCAACCGACAATCTGACGGCGACCGTGTTCAGCGAGTGGGTCAAGGCGCCGACGAGCGGGATTGCGCCCGCGTAGGTGTTTCCGAAATTATGCGGGCACCAGTCGCCGATGCAGATCGGCGCGTCGACGACGATGGTGTTGGGGTGGAATTTGCCGGTCAATAAGGCGGTGAGATAGACGAAGGGCTTGAACGAGGAACCCGGCTGGCGCAACGCGTCCACGGCCCGGTTGAATTGGCTCGCGCCGTAATCAGTGCCGCCGACGATCGTGCGCACCGCCCCATTCGAAGGATCGAGAATGACCATGGCCGATTCCTTGACGTGATAGCTCGGCCCGTATTCGATCAGCTGATTGTTGATCGTCTCATCGGCGTATTTCTGCAGATTGGAATCGAGCGCGGTGCGCACGGTCAACACTCGATCATTGCCGAGCTTGCCGGCATCAGCAAGCTGGCGCACTTCCTCATAGGCCCAATCGAGGTACCAATTGGGAGCGTCCTCCTCGCTGTTTCGCGCGATCGGCGTGGCGGGGTTGCGCACCGCGGCGTAGATCTGTCCCTGGGTCAGGTAGCCGGCATCGACCATATTGTTCAAAACATCGTTGGCGCGGGCGCGCGCGGCGGGCAAATTGACGTGCGGTGCATATTTTTCCGGCGCCTTGAAAAGGCCGGCGAGCATCGCCGCCTCGGCAAGAGTGACGTCGCGGACGGATTTGCCGAAATAAAATTGCGCAGCGGCCTGCACGCCGAACGTGCCGCCGCCCATGTAAATGCGGTCGAGATAGAGCTGGAGGATCTCGCGCTTCGACAAATGTCCCTCGAGCCAGACCGCGAGATAGGCCTCCTTGATCTTGCGCGTCAGCGTACGCTCGTTCGAGAGAAACAGATTCTTGGCCAATTGCTGGGTGATCGAGGAGCCGCCCTGCACGACGCCGTTGGCGCGGGCGTTGACAGTGAGCGCCCGGAAGACACCGATGAAATCGATCCCGACATGTTCGAAGAAACGCCGATCCTCGGTGGCGATCACCGCCTCGATCAGATATTTCGGCATTTGCTCAAGCGGCACCGAGTCGTCGTGCTTGATGCCGCGGCGCCCGACCTCCTGGCCGTATCTGTCGAGAAAGGTGACGGCGAGGTCCTGTTTCTTCAGCCAGTCGTCCGACGTTTCCTGGAAGGCCGGGATGGCCAAAAACAAGGCGAGAAAAGCGGCGGCGACGGCCAGATTCGAGCCTTCGCAGGAGAGCTCGACGAGCACGCGGCGCCAGCCGGAGACGTGAAGGCGATCCATCAGAGCGGCGAAACTCGCGTAGGAGGCGCGGGCCCGCTCTTTGGAATCGTAAAGCGAAGAGTCGACGAAGGCGTCGAGTGCAAGCAGGGCGCGCGCGGCTCTCTTGTAAAGACGCGACGATCTCAGCTTGTCGAACAGGTCTCCTAGGAACACGTTCGGCCTTCTCCCTTGCGCGGTCCTGCTTGGCTTGGCGTCGAACTGCGCTGCCACTCAACTCCGGGACCCGAGCAAGCGCCGCCAATATTCGCAATTTTATGACCCGTCTACAATCCTGCAGATAACGATGGCGGTAACGTGACTCGGGGCCTATATGACGTCTTCCGGACACGCTGCCCGAACTGATGGACATGACTGACCAACCAGCGCGTCATTGCACGGCAGAGAACGAAAGACCCTTTTGGGATTGGAAACCGCTCGAGGCGCTTGATGCGGCGGAATGGGAGAGCCTTTGCGACGGCTGCGGCCGCTGCTGCCTGGTCAAGCTTGAGGACGAGGATACAGGCGCCGTGCATTTCACCGATATCGCTTGCCGGCTCTTCGACACGAAGACCTGCCGCTGCGGCGATTATGCGCGGCGCCGGCGGCGCGTCAGAGACTGTCTGAAGCTCACGCCGGACCTGGCGCGGGCGCTCGCCTGGCTGCCGCCGACATGCGCCTATCGGCTGCGTGCCGAAGGCCGCCCGCTTGCCTGGTGGCATCCGCTCGTTTCCGGCTCGGCCGAGACGGTGCATGCGGCGGGGATCTCCGTTCGCGGGCGCGTCGCGGCTTCGGAGATGGATGTTAAGCTCGACGATTATCCGGAACATATCGTGAGCTGGCCTGCGAAGGTGCCGCGGCGGGCAAAACCGGAAAATCGGCACGATGCGCCTGAACGTCGAACTCCGCGCGCCAAAAAGGGCAGCTATCGCGCAAACGTTGGTTTACCAAAATAAAGCAAGCTAGGCGTGCCGCGATTCGCCCGTTTCCGGCTTCTCGGCCCGTCGGCCGGCAACTGATTGATCTCCTTGGAAGTCTCTGGCGGAACGCGCTGCCTTGCGGGCGGGTTGGCTGAGCCTCCACCGAGAGCATAGGCCCGGGTCTATGACATTGCTCTAGCAAAGTTTTTACCTGTCTGGGCGTTTCCTAGCGGCAGCTGAATCGGAACCCGCTATGCCTAGGCCAAGCACGATCCCCTCGATGCTGCTTCATTTTCGCGCCCGCCTCAGTGCGGGATTGGCGCGCGCCAGAGGTGCGGCTTGCTTTGCTCCGCAGCTCCTTCGGCTCTTGCCCCGCTTTTCAGCCGACCAGCGTGCCAATGTCGCGATGACTTTTGCCATTGTGTCGATTCCGATCATCTTCGCGGCGGGGATGGGCGTCGACTACACGATGGCGGCGCGGCGACAAACGATGCTGGATGCGGCCGCCGATGCGGCCTCGCTTGCCGCGGTTACTCCGGCGATGCTGTCTGAAACGACGTCGCAGGCGCAGACGGCTGCGCAGAACATGTTCAATGCGCAGGCCTCGATCATTGCGGGCGTCAGCTCCATCGTTCTTACCGTCAACGTGACGCAGAGCGTGTCGCACAGTACCGTGACGCAAACCGCCGTCGTCACATACACGGCCAAATCGGCGACCGCCTTCGCCGGCATCATCGGGCAGAAGACATTGAACATCGCCGGCAGCTCCACGGCGACGGCGTCAACCGCGCCGAGCATCAATTTCTACGTTCTGGCAGATGACTCGCCTTCGATGGCCATTCCGGCGACGACGGCGGGCATCAACGCCATGATGACCGCGACCGCGAGTTCCCCCGTAAGCGGCACGAACGAAGGCGGCTGCGCCTTCGCTTGCCACGAGTCCGATCCGGCGGAGGATGATCTCGGAAATCCGGGTGGCGAGGACAATTATGCTCTCGCCCGGAGCCTGGGTTTGACCTTGCGGATCGACAATCTGACCACGGCGATCGAAAATCTGGCGAGCACCGCCGCCGCGACCGAGGCGTCCAACAGTGCCACCTACAATATGGCGATCTACACGTTTGACACGAATGCCACGTCCACAAGGAGTGGATGCACCTACGGCTCGCCCATCAACACGATTGCGACTTTGACGTCGAACCTGACTACGGCCTCGACCGAGGCCGCAAACATCTCGTTGCTCGAGGTCTATAACAACACCGGCCTGCTCACATCGACCTGCAATGACTCGGATGGCGATACCGACATCGATGACTCGCTCACCGGCATCAACAGCATCATGCCGACGCCCGGCAACGGCACCCGCCAAAAGGGCGACAGTCCGCAGGAAGTCCTGTTCTTCGTCACCGATGGAGTCGAAGACTACATGAGCGGTGGCACTCGTCAAATATCATTGCTTGACACGGCCAATTGCACGGCCATCAAGAATAGGACGAGCAGCAAAGGGCTCCCGATCAGGATCGCTGTCCTCTACTTGAACTATCTGCCTTTGCCGAGCAACGCCTTTTACACGGCAAATGTCGAGCCATTCCAACCCAATATCGGATCAACCTTGCAAAGCTGCGCGTCGCCTGGGCTCTACCAGGAGGTCACCACCGACCAGGATATTTCGACGGCGCTCGCGACCCTTTTCATCAATGCCGTGAATACAGCCCATCTCACGCAGTAAGCTTCCTCGGACGAGGCGGCAGGAGGAAGTTCTCTCCCCGCTTGCGAGGAGAGGGGCCGGGTATTGCCTCGCCCTCATCCAACCCTCTTCCCATTCGCTGCGCTCATGGGGAGGGAGCTCGAACCTCTGAAGCATCCGGCGATATCAACAACCGGTGCAAGTGATCGAGCTCGTGAGCCGCGGGCTCATGTAGATATGGTTGGTGATGGGGATCGTGCCGATGATGTTATAGCCGAGAACCGGCGTGAAATTGTAGGTCACCTGGCCGTAGATCAGCGAGATGTTGTCTTGATCAAGCGCGCTCGGCAGAGTGAAGTTCGCGCCCTTCGTAAGTGCCGTGCCGTTGAGCGATGAGCTCCAGGTTACCGTCGCGGAGCCTGAGGAGTTCGTCGAGATTTCCGAGACTGTGATGACGACGTTGTTCGCCGAATAGGGCGCGATGGCTTCAGAGGAGGCGCCGAGAACCGTGGTCAGCGTCGTGGGCGTCACGGTGGCGTACTGGGTAACGAGGTCAGTGACGATACGGGTGGTGACCGTGACCTTTCGACCGATCTCGATCGCTTCGCCGACTTGCGCCACGCCGACGAAGACGA
The DNA here is from genome assembly GCA_963720425.1 of uncultured Alphaproteobacteria bacterium. GTDB lineage: Bacteria > Pseudomonadota > Alphaproteobacteria > Rhizobiales > Beijerinckiaceae > Methylovirgula. Next base: position 2,978,985 of record OY970391.1, on the reverse strand, counting down.
AGAGCATGAGGGGAAGTATCAGGGCGAATTCCACCGCGGCAATGGCCCGCTCGTTGAAAAGGAATCGCCGCAAGAGCCGATGCGAGGTGCGCTTCGATGTCATGTCAAGGCTCGTTCTTGAACACGGAGGTGGCCATCAAAAGATGGTTGCCGTTCGGCAGGTTCGAGAGATTGAACCCAAGCAGGCCGCCGAAGACCGGCCACTGATACATGACCTGAAGCACGACGATGCTGCCCGGACTTCCCGGCGCATATGACCAGGTGTTGGTCACTTGGCCATTCGAATTGAAGGTCAGGGTCGGAGCCGCAGGATTGGCGTCTGAAAACGAGTTCGGCCGTCTGCATGTTGACCATGAGATTGCTGCATTTGAACAGCGCGACGAGATCGCTGCAGATGTCGTTGGTGAACTGAGTCTGCGTCAGACTCTGCGCTTGCCCGGTCAGGACGAGGCGGCCGGATTTCTCCACCGCGGTTTCCAATTCTTCCTGGGCCATGAGGAGAATGGCCGTTTGCATCGTGGCGAAGATGATCGCGAGGAACGGCAGGCCGATGAGGGCGAATTCGACCGCGGACGTGCCGTCCCGAGAACGCAGGAATTTGATCGGCGATCTCAGCCGCCCCCGGCGCGACGCAAGAGCCCGCTTGCAGCTTTTGATGATGGCCCGAAAACCCAATTGCCGTGATCCGCTTTTGAGGTATCCACGTAGCTCCCCTCGAATTTAACAAATGAGCATTTCCCAATAGTTACGCTCACCTCGTAATCTCCCAGGATTTCGGCTGATCGGCTGATCGCGCCTCCATGCGAATGCTCAGCTTTCGATCCGCAGACGCCCTGGATGGCCCCGCTCCGAATGCGGCGCCTCGGATGGGGCTGGAGGCGCTTGCAAATGCGAAGGTCGCAAGTATAGGTCCTTGGTCCGGCGCGATGTTCATTCCATGTTCATCTCTTGGCCGTGAGGCTCGATTGATGCGCTACGCCGGCGTTGCTTTGGCTCTCAACTTGGCTTCCGCCGCTCCGGCGCTGGCTGCCGAGCCGGTGCCCGAACGGGAATGCTACTCGGCGGCCCAGACCCGCGAGAGGATTACCCTCCATAAGCTTGCCGAGCCGTTCCGTCTGATGGCCAACGCCGCAAACCGATTTCAGAGCGAGGCGATCGGAGCCAAACTGTGCCGGTGGAAGGAAGAACTCGTCTATGAAATAACCTTGTTGCGCCGCGACGGACGGGTCATCCACGTGTTTACGAATGCGGCCAGCGGGCAAATGATCGGCGCCAAGAACGCCAAGTGAGGAGCGCCAGGCTTTGCGTCTGCTCGTGGTCGAGGACGACAAGGATCTCAATCGGCAGATTTCCGTAGCGCTTGCCGAGGCGGGCTACGCGGTCGATCGGGCCTATGATGGCGAAGAGGGCTGGTTTCTCGGCGATACCGAGTCCTATGACGCCGTCGTTCTCGATCTCGGTCTGCCGAAGAAGGACGGCATTACGGTGCTTGGCGACTGGCGCCGGGCGGGGCGTGGCATGCCGGTGCTCATCCTGACCGCGCGCGACCGCTGGAGCGATAAGGTTCAGGGCTTCGATGTCGGTGCCGACGACTATGTCGCAAAGCCCTTTCACATCGAGGAAGTTCTCGCCCGGCTGCGCGCCCTACTGCGGCGCGCTGCAGGCCATGCGACGAGCGAGTTCATCTGCGGTCCGGTCCGCCTCGACACCAGGGCTGGGCGGGTCTTCGTCAAGGAAAATCCGGTCAAGCTCACCTCGCACGAATATCGGCTGCTCTCCTATCTGATGCATCACGCCGGTCGGGTCGTCTCCCGCAGTGAGCTCGTCGAACATCTTTACGATCAGGATTTCGACCGCGACTCCAATACGATCGAGGTTTTTGTCGGGCGCCTGCGCAAAAAACTCGGCATCGACATCATTAAGACCATGCGCGGGCTCGGCTATATTGTCGCCGAGCCGGACGGCGGTGCAGGGTCCGGCAAGCCCGACAGAGCAGGCCCGGGCGCCTCCGACCGCACGTAACGCGATGCGTGCCGCCGATCCACGAACCTGGTCGATCGCCGCGCGGCTTTTCTTTTCCGCCGCGGTTCTGAGCACCGCGATCCTGTTAGTCGCCGGAGTAAGCCTCTCCGCCCTCTATCGCAAATCGGCCGAGACACGTTTCGATGAGAGGCTCGGGGTCTATCTGCGGGGGCTCGTCGCCGATATCGCCTCGCCTTCGGAAGAGAACCGCTCCGAGCCTTTTGCACTCGGCGAACCGCAATTCGAAATCCCGCTTTCCGGTTGGTACTGGCAGATCACGCGGCTCGACAGCAACAATCCGGATATCAAGAGCTCCCGCTCGCTGTTTGCGGCGCGCCTGCCGCGGCTCGCGGACAAAGGGATCGCGGCGGGCGTCGGCGGCGCTCGCAACGGCTATGTGACGGGGCCCGACGATCGCCGTCTGCGCATGGTGGAGCGGGTCATTGATGCCGGCGACCAGGGCGTCTATCTCGTCCAGGTGGCGGCAACGACGGCGCCCATGGAATCGGAAATCGCCGGTTTCGAGATCGCGCTCGTGATCACGTTCACGTTATTGGCGGCGGCGCTCGTCGGCTCGACTGCGCTGCAATTGCGCTATGGCCTGGAGCCGCTGCGCCGCCTTCAAGAAGCGGTTGCGGCGATCCGGCGCGGTGAGGGCGAGAAGATCGCTGGCGACTTTCCGCCCGATATCGCGCCGCTTGCCGCCGAGCTCAATCTTCTGCTTGCCGCCAACCGTGAGGTGGTCGAGCGCGCCCGCACGCAAGTCGGCAATCTCGCCCATGCGTTGAAGACGCCGCTCAGCGTCATCATCAATGAGGCCGCGGCCGATAAAGGCGCGCTCTTGAAGATCCGCGAACAGGCGGCGATCATGCGCGATCAGGTGACCTATTACCTCGACCGCGCCCGCGCCGCGGTCAGGGTGGGGACGCTCGGCACGATGGCCGATGTCGCGCTCATCACCGCGGCGCTCGTGCGCACGTTCGAGAAGATCTATCGCGATCGCGGCGTCACCTTTTCGGTCGCGGTTAGGGGCCGCGTGAGGTTCAAGGGTGAGCGCCAGGATCTCGAGGAGATGATCGGCAATCTCGTCGATAACGCCGGCAAATGGGCGCGCCACGCGGTGGCGATCGAGATTGGGCCGGTCGCCGCCAGCGATCCGGAGTTGCAGCCCTTATTCTGTGTCACCATCGATGATGACGGCATCGGCCTGCCGCCGGGGCTGCGCGAGGCGGCGATGCGGCGCGGCCGGCGTCTGGACGAGACGCGCCCTGGCTCCGGCCTCGGGCTCTCTATCGTGGTCGACCTTGCCGCTCTCTACGGAGGTGCGCTAAAGCTCGACGCAAGTCCATTGGGCGGCCTGCGGGTCGAGCTTGAACTGCCGGCTGCCGCCTGAAGCATAAGCGCGCCAATATCTTAGCTTTGCTGCAAGAAATTGCCGGGCAATGCCCTATCTTGCGCCGGTGGATGGCGAAAGACTTCCCATCTTGGCAAGAAATGCTCTAGAGGAATGGCCGGACTTTTCAGCGTGCCTGAAAAACGCGCGTAAAACCCTCGCGCTTCGAGACGGCGCCTGCGGCGCCTGCTCAGCGCGACGGTTTCAGCATCATGGAGTTCGCCCTCTCCTGAGGAGCGCGCAGCGCGCGTCTCGAAGGGTGAGGACGGCGCATAGAATACGGAAAGATTTGCGGCCTATTCGGGTGGAACGCTCTCAAGGAACAGCATGCTCTGGGCCATTTTCGCGCTTTTGACCGGCATTGCCGTCTTCGCCGTTCTCTGGCCGCTGGCCAAGCCGGTGCGCAAAGCGGCTTCACCCGATATCGCATTCTATCGGGCAAAGCTCGACGAGATCGCCCGCGACGCGGAACTCGGCAATATTTCGCCGCAAGATGCGGAAGCCGCAAAGACCGAAGCCGCGCGCCAGCTCCTCGCTGCGTCCGAGAGAGATCCGGCCGGATTGCCCCTCGCGCCGTCGCCCTTGCGGCTGCGGCTGGTCGCGCTCGCCGCACTGATTTTCGTCCCAGTCTTGGGGCTCGGCCTTTACGCCGCAATTGGCCATCCCGATTGGCCGGACGAGCCGCTCGAAGCGCGGCTCAACGCGCCGGCCGAAGCCATGGACATCAATGCGGCGATCGCCAAGGTTGAAGCGCATCTCGCCCAGCATCCCGAGGACGGGCTGGGCTACGAGGTTCTGGTGCCCGCCTATTTGCAGCTCGGCCGCATCGAAGACGCGGTCCATGCCGCGCAGATGGCGTTAGAAAAGCTGGGCGAAAGCCCGCAGCGTCTTACGGCCTATGGCGAGACTCTGGTCTTTGCCAACCATGGCATCGTCACGGAAGAGGCGCGCAAGCTCTTCGAACGAGCCGTCGAACCTGGGCCGGCGGTTCCCAAAGCCTTGTTCTTCCTGGGCCTCGCCGCCTCGCAGGATGGCGACAAGGCAAGCGCGCGAGATTATTGGCAGAAGCTCTTGGCACAATCGCCGCCGAATGCGCCTTGGCGGTCCGATCTCGAGGCGCGGCTTGCCTCGCTTGCCAATCAGAATGCAACGCCGGATCAAGCTGCCGCCATCGCCGCCTTGCCACCGGCCGAGCGCGCCGCTGCAATCCACGCCATGATCGACAGGCTGGCGGCGCGGCTCGCCGAAAATGGCCAAGACATCGAAGGTTGGCTCAGACTCGTGCGCGCCTATAAGGTCGTCAACGAAGTCGACAAGGCGCGGGCGGCGCTTGCAACGGCGCGGCACGATTTCGGCAGCGACCCTGTGGCCACAGCTCGCATCGATGCGTTGGCGCATGAACTCGGGCTCGATTCATGACCCGCAGAAAGAAACGCCTGGCCTTGATCCTCTCCGCGCTCGTCGTTCTCGGCAGCGGGCTGGGTCTCGTGCTCTACGCCTTGCGCGACAATATCGTCTTCTTCTATGGCCCGAGCGAAGTTTTGGCCAAAAATCTTGCGCCCGGCACGCGGCTGCGCATCGGCGGCCTCGTCAAACCTGGCTCGCTCACACACGAGGGCATGACCGTGCATTTCGCGGTGACCGACGGCAAGCGCGACATACCGGTCACTTACAGCGGCCCGTTGCCCGATCTCTTCCGCGAAGGGCAGGGGGTTGTCGCCGAGGGCGTGCTCGGCGCCTCTGGTATGACCGCTTCAACAATTCTCGCCAAGCACGACGAGCGTTATATGCCGCGCGAGGTGGTCGATGCCTTGAAGAAGGCCGGCCGTTGGCAGGAGAGCACCGGCACGAGCGCCGGAATGGGAGGCGGATCGTGATCGTCGAGACTGGCCAATTTGCACTAGTGCTCGCCTTGGCGCTGGCTCTCGTCAATGCGGCGGTGCCGCTCTGGGGGGTTGCCACCCGCGACCAGCGGCTGATGGCAGTTGCGCCTTCCGTGGCGCTCGCCGGATTTTTTCTCGTGGCGCTCGCCTATGCCGCCTTGACCTATGCGCATGTCACTTCGGATTTCTCGCTCGTCAATGTCGTCGAGAATTCCCATTCGGCGAAGCCGCTCATCTACAAGATCACCGGAGTCTGGGGCAATCATGAAGGCTCGATGCTGCTGTGGATCTTGATCCTGTCGCTTTTTGCGGCGGCGGTCGCGGTCTCGGGGCGGGCGATGCCGCGCGACCTTCATGCGGCCGTGCTTGCGGTCCAGTCCTGGATCGCCGCGGCCTTTCTTCTGTTCATTCTTCTCACCTCCAATCCATTCGCCCGCCTCGCTACTCCGCCGATCGAAGGCAATGATCTCAATCCGCTGCTGCAGGATCCGGGATTGGCCATTCATCCGCCGCTTCTCTATCTGGGCTACGTCGGGCTTTCGATCACCTTCTCCTTTGCCGCGGCGGCGCTGATCTGCGGCCGCATCGATGCGGTTTGGGCGCGGCTCGTTCGCCCCTGGATCTTGATCGCCTGGGTGTTCCTTACGCTCGGGATCGCGATGGGCTCCTATTGGGCCTATTACACGCTCGGCTGGGGCGGCTTCTGGTTCTGGGACCCGGTTGAGAACGCTTCCCTCATGCCGTGGCTCGCGGCGACCGCACTGCTTCACTCGGCAACCGTGATGGAAAAGCGCGAGGCCTTGAAGGTCTGGACGATCTTCCTCGCCACTCTCGCCTTTTCGCTGTCGCTGATCGGCACGTTCATCGTCCGCTCGGGTGTCCTGACCTCGGTCCATGCCTTCGCCAACGACCCGCGCCGCGGCGTCTTCATACTGGCGATCCTCGTCTTCTTCATCGGCGGCTCGTTGCTGCTCTTTGCGCTTCGCGCGAACACCTTGAAACCCGGCGGCTTCTTTGCGCCGATCTCGCGCGAGGGCGCGCTCGTGCTCAACAATCTGGTCCTTTCGACCTGCTGCGCGACGGTCTTCATCGGCACGCTCTATCCGCTCGCGCTCGAAGCTTTGACCGGCGAGAAGATTTCGGTCGGGCCGCCGTTCTTCAACGCGACCTTCGTGCCGCTTTTCCTGCCGCTGTGTCTCCTAATGCCGATCGCGCAAAACTTGGCCTGGAAACGCGCCGAACTTCTGGGATCGGTGCAGCGGGTTTTCTTTGCTTTCGCCTGCGGGCTCTCTGTCATGCTCGTCCTCGCCGCGGTGCGCGGCGGCCCGGTGATATCTCTCGTGCTCGCCGGGCTCGCGATCTACACGATCATCGGCGCCTTCACCGATCTCGCAACCCGCGTCTTCGGACACGCCGCCTTGGTGCGCGGCTCTCTATCGCAAGCCTTCACGCATGCGCTCGGCCTACCGCGCTCGGCCTATGGGACGGCACTCGCCCATGCCGGCATCGGCCTCAGCCTGCTCGGCCTCGCCGCGACCGGCTGGGGCGCGCAGAAGATCATGGCGATGAAGCCGGGCGATGTGGCGAGCGTCGGTCCCTATGAGATCGTGCTCCAAAGCATCGGGCCGCAGAACGGCCCGAACTACACCGCGACCGTCGCCCGTATGGCCATCCGCTCCAGCGGTGTCGAAATCGCCGATGTCGATCCGGCTGTGCGCTTCTATCCGACCCGGCAGACGAGCCGCGCCGAAGCGGGGATCAAGACGATCGACTTCGGCCAAGTCTATGTCGGCATCAGCAACGGCGACACGCCAGGCAGCGTCAATGCGCGCCTCTATTGGAAGCCGCTCGTCACCCTCGTCTGGTTCGGCGCGATCGTGATGGCGCTTGGCGGGCTTTGCTCGCTCAGCGATCGAAGGTTGAGGGTCGGCGTCGCGCATCGCCTCCGCAAGGTGGCGGTGGCGCCGCAGGCGGCGGAATGATGCGCGGCAGGCTATTGATCCCGCAACTCCTTCTCCCGCTTGCGGGAGAAGGTGGCGGGCGGAGCCCGCCGGATGAGGGGCGCTGCCACTCGCGCGATCTTTCATCTTCCTCGTCTCTGTGCCGTTTGCACGATCCCTCATCCGCCTCGCTTCGCTCGGCACCTTCTCCTGCAAGCGGGAGAAGGAGTCGCGCATTCTTGGCGCTCGCCAGCCTCCTCTTCCTCTCTTTCGCGCCAACTTTCGCTTTCGCCGTGACTCCCGATGAAATGCTCGCCGATCCGAAGCTCGAAGCGCGGGCGCAGGCGCTTTCGGCGGGGTTGCGCTGCATGGTCTGCCAGAATGAATTGATCGATGAATCCGAAGCCCCCCTCGCTCACGACATCCGCGTTCTCGTCCGCCAAAAAATCCTGGCCGGCGAGAGCGATGCCGAGATCCGCGCCTTTCTCGTCGCCCGTTATGGCGATTTCATTCTGCTGAAACCGCCGTTCAAACCCGAAACTTTTCTGCTCTGGACGGGGCCTTTTCTGTTGCTGCTCGCTGGTGGCGCGGCGATCGCCGTTTCGGTGAAGCAGCGCAAAACATCCGCCTCGCCTGCGACTCTGAGCGCGGCGGAGAGAGCAAAACTCGCGGCCATCATCGGGGACGAGAAGAGCTGACGCCCTTGCTGACGGCTAGCTGCCCATTGCCGCGCCGCCATGGGCCGGCTACTTTGGCTTCTCTCAGTTTCAAGCGCTTGGTCTGCGTCCCTTGTCCGCCCTTCTTCTCGCCTTCTGCTTCGGCTATTTTTGCGGCTCGATTCCGTTCGGGCTCCTGCTGACGCGTATGGCAGGCATGCAGGATCTGCGCGCGATCGGCTCGGGCAATATCGGCGCGACGAATGTGCTTCGGAGCGGCCGCAAGGATCTGGCGGCGGCTACTCTTCTGCTCGATGCGCTGAAAGGCGCCACAGCTGTGCTGATTGTGGCCTACAGTGCGCCGGGTTTTCCGCCGCTCGTCGCCGCGGCGGGCGCCTTTCTCGGTCACGTTTTTCCGGTCTGGCTGAAATTCAGAGGCGGCAAGGGGGTCGCGACCTTTCTCGGCTGCCTGCTTGCCCTCGATTGGCAGGCCGGCCTCGTCTTCATCGCGCTCTGGCTAATCGTCGCCGCGGCGGCGCGTTATTCCTCGGCGGCGGCGCTGACGGCGAGCGCCGCCACGCCCGTGGCGGCGCTTGTCTTCGGCCACGCCGATGTTGCCGCGCTCTTTTCCCTGCTCACGCTTCTGCTTTGGTTCACGCACAGGGCTAATATCGCGCGGCTCCTCAACGGGACGGAGACGAAGATCGGGGAGCCCAGCAAGATCGGCAAAGAGGCATGAGCGCCGACGCGGGGCTGCGGCTCTCGGATGCGCAGCGCTTCGATTGGCTGCGGCTGTGGCGCAGCGAATTGATCGGACCGCACACGTTCCGCACCTTGATCAATCGCTTCGGCAGCGCGCGGGCCGCACTCGAAGCGCTGCCACGGCTTGCACCGAGCGGCAAACCGGTCAGGATCGCCAGCATCGAAGAGATCGAGCGTGAGTTCGCGCTTTCGCCGAGAGGCTCTCCCGCGGTCTTGCGCAAGCGGGCTTTGTCATCGTCTCCGGCCTTGCCCGCGGCATCGACATTCGCGCCCATCTGACGGCCGGCGAGACGGGCACGATCGCCGTCCTTGCCGGCGGCCACGACAAAATCTATCCCGCCGAACGTGCGGCCCAGCTCGAACGCTTCGTCGAACGTGGCGCGGCGATCAGCGAAATGCCATTCGGCTGGGAGGCGCGGGGTAGGGACTTTCCGCGCCGCAACCGGATCACCGCGGGTCTCGCACGGGCAGCGTGATCGTCGAGGCGGCGCGCCGTTCCGGCTCATTGATCACGGCGCGTTTCGCCGCCGAACAAGGGCGCGAAGTCTTCGCCGTGCCGGGCTCGCCGCTCGACCCGCGCGCCGAAGGGACCAATGAACTTGTCCGCGACGGCGCGACGCTCTGCACGTCGGCGCAGGACGTGATCGACGCCTTGGCCCGGCAGATCAACGATTCCTCGCGCTCCGATCTTTTTTCGGATGCCGAGTCAGCGGCGCGGTTGCTACATGATACCGCGATTGCGGATCAAGCCGAGTGCAGGCCGAACAGTTCTGCGCGCCGGCTGGAGAACGGCGAGGAAGTTAGGAATGCCTAGAAGCCGCGCCGCAACGCTTAATGCGGCTCGAGCATGGCGTAAGCCGGCAATGTCAGGAACAAGCTCAGCGGTTGGCTCAGAACGAGCTGATGCAGCAAAGCCGCAGCCTCGCCGAAGCGGCCGGCCTCGTGACGGTCATTACCGATCTCGCCTCGCACCTGCCGCATTTCCTGCGGCAGCCACGCTTCGAACAGCGCTTTGTCACTCACGCGGCCATCGTCGAGCTTTTGGCCATGCCGCAGCCATTGCCAGATCGAGGTTCGTGAAATCTCCGCAGTCGCGGCGTCTTCCATCAAGCCATAGATCGGCACGCAGCCGAATCCATTGAGCCACGCTTCGACATATTGCAGCGAGACGCGGATATTGCGCCGCATATTGGCTTCGCTGTGCGGACCTTTGGCAGGTGTCAGGAGATTGACCGCGGTGACCGGCGGATCGTCATCGCGCGTCACGTCCAATTGATTGGGCTTATTGCCGATTACGTCGTCGAACACCGACATGACGGTTTCGGCGAGGCCGGGATGGGCGATCCAAGCGCCATCATATCCGATCTTGGCTTCGCGTAATTTGTCGACCCGCACGGCCGCGAATGCGGCCTCGTTGGCCTTGGCGTCTTTTGATGGGATGATCGCGGACATGCCGCCCATTGCGAGCGCACCGCGGTGGTGGCAGGTGCGCACCAGAAGCCGCGAGAGAGCATCGAGGAAGGGTTGGTCCATCGTAAGCACCTGCCGATCCGGCAGCACGCGATCGGCATGCTCTGCCAGCGTCTTGATGTAGCTGAAAATATAATCCCAACGCCCGCAATTGAGCCCGACCGCGTGATCGCACGCCGAAAACAGGATCTCGTCCATCTGGAAAGCGGCCGGAAGAGTCTCGATCAGAAAGGTCGCCTTGATCGTGCCGCGCGGCAGGCCTGAATGATCCTCGGCAAAGTCGAAGACGTCGCTCCACCAGCGCGCCTCTTCGTAATGTTCGAGCTTGGGCACGTAGAAATACGAACCGCTGCCATTGGCGAGGAGCTGCTTCACGTTGTGATGGAAGTAAAGGACGAAATCGAGCAGCGCACCGGGGATCGGTTTGTCTTCGTAGAGCACATGCGCCTCGGGCAGATGAAGACCGCGCACGCGCGCAATCAGCACGCAGGGCGTGCCATTCAGCGCGTAACGCTTGCCGGTCGCCGGATCGTCGTAAGAGATCGTCCGCGCGTTCGCATCGCGCAGATTGATCTGCCCTTCGATCAGATTGGTCCAGCTCGGCGCCAGCGAGTCCTCGAAATCGGCCATGAAGGCCTTGACCGGCGTGTTGAGCGCATTGATGACCATCTTGCGGTCGGTTGGACCGGTGATCTCGACGCGCCGGTCCCGCAGGTCCGGAGGAATCCCACGAATCCTCCAGGGGCTTTCGCGAACGCCGCGTGTTTCCGCCGGAAAATCGGGCAGGGCACCGGCATCGAAGCGACGCTGACGTTCGGCGCGCGCGTGCAACAATGCGTCGCGGCGCGCACCGAACAGCCTGACGAACGTCGCCAACAGATCGAGCGCCTCTTCGTTCAAGATCTCCGCCGCGCCCGCATTCATCGGGCCAGTGACGCGCAGCGTTCCGTTCTCAATGGAACTCGCCATGGCTCCACTCCTCTGAGAACGATGGTGGCCGCGACCGCGGGACTGCGGAAGGTCAACTTGCCGTCGATCCGAAGTCGCTGGACCCATCGGCCTTGCATATCGCGCGCCAGGCGACCGCAGCCGACAGCTTTGCCGCAAGGAGAAGTGAGCGCTGATCGATGGATGCTACGGCTGCGCGACAGCCGCAGCGACGAGGTCGGCGCCGGCCCGCAGAAAGTGCTCCGGGTCAACTGGTTCGCCATCGATGCGAACTTCGTAGTGGAGATGCGGACCGGTGGCGCGGCCGGTCGCGCCGATACGGCCCAGAACCGTCCCGAGGCTAACGTTCTGGCCGGGCGCGACCTCGATGCTTGAGAGATGCGCATAGCGCGTCGTCAAGCCGTTGCCGTGGTCGATCTCGACCATGTTTCCATAGCCTCCATCGAAGCCGGCGGAAACCACCGTTCCGGCCGCAGTCGCCCGCACCGGGGCGCCATAGTCGTCGAGCAGATCCACGCCCGTATGCAGGGCGGGCGTGCCTAGAAACGGGTCGATGCGCGGTCCGAAGCCGGAGGTGATTTCCAGTTCGCCCGGCAGAGGCGCTTCGAGCGGCACATGTGGCAGCACACGGCGAAGTTTTTCGAGTGTATCGATCGCGCTTTCCACGCCGCCTGCGGCGGTTGCGAAGGACGAGCCATCGGAGAGGATCGGCAAAGCGACGAAAGGGCCGCCCATGGCACCAGCGCCGGGACCAGCGGACTCGCTTAGCTCCGCCGGCAGACTGAGGCGATCGGCGGCGAGCCCCGCCGAGGCGAGGGCGGCGCGAATATGCGCCGTCATCAGCTTCGCCGGCTGCTGCAAATCGCCGAGGATCGCTAGATCCTGGTTATCGAACTCGATCGTAGCGATCGAGGAGAAGATTGATCTGCGCCGGAAGCGGCAAATCCGTGTCGAAATCGATGGGCGACACCAAATTGCTTGCCGGGCTCGAACCTGCATTGCTGCTCGAATCTTGACCAAAGTCTTTACGCAGCCGCAGATCGAATCCTTCCGGATGCGGCTTTCCGTAGGTCGCCGAGCTTGGGCTTGCAACTGGCGCATCGGGAGTTGATGCCTCCGGCAAGGCGGGAGATTCTCTCGGCTTGGAGTTGGGGACGCGCATCAGCTTGACCCGTTCCGCGAGCGCCGCAACGAGGGCGGTTCGGCTCTCGACCTGATCTTGGCGCTGAGCTAGCGCGTGAACCCTGTCCGTGAAATCGGCCTGATCGGCACGCGCCTGCTCGGTCGCGTTCTCGAGTTCGCGGCGAAGCGCAGCGATGCGATCCTCATAGGCATATTGCATCTGGAGGTCGTCGTGGAAGACGAAATAGCAGGTTGCCACGAGATAGAGCATACTGACGAACAGCAGCAGTCCGAGCAGCACGACGGCAAGCGCGCGCGGCACGGAGAGCGTTCGCGAAAAGGATTGGTAGGCGAAAGTCAGCCGCAAGCAATCGCGGCGCATCCCGACTTCACCACGACGCGAGTTCATCACGCGGCTTCAACCCCATCACTGGAGGAGTGCCAACAACAGCGCGTTAAGGTTAATATTCGCCTAAGGATCGGCTGAATGGGTGCGCGCAGATATCATGCCATCGCTTTGGCGGCGGCGAGCACGGCCGCCGCGTGGTCCGGCACTTTCACCTTGATCCAAATCTCCGCGATCCTGCCGTTGGGACCGATCAGAAAGGTGGTGCGTTCGACGCCCATATAGCTGCGGCCGTACATGCTTTTTTCGGTCCACACACCATAGGCTTCAAGCACGGATTTGGCCTCGTCGGAGACGAGGTCAAGATCGAGCTTGTGCTTGGTTTTGAACTTCAGGTGGCTGGCGGTCGAATCCGGCGACACCCCGACGACGACTGCGCCGGCTTTTTCGAAGTCGCGTTTGAGGCCATTGAATTCGATTGCCTCCTTGGTGCAGCCTGTCGTGTCGTCCTTCGGATAGAAATAGAGGACAAGCTTTTTCCCCGAAAAGGACTTCAGGGTTCGGATCATTCCGGAATCATCGGGCAGCTTGAAATCCGGGGCTTTGTCGCCAGGGCCCGGTTTCTTGCTCATATTCGCCTTCCTTTCGTCTCAATGAGCGGCAATTCGCTAGGGCGCGTGTCCGCAAAAGCGAGAACCGCCTTTGCGAAAGATCATGCTATAAGAAAAGATCATGCGATAAAAAAGCAATCCAGGGCAGGGTCGCTTGCATCGCAAAGGATCCTCCCTTAGAGGGGCGGCCCCGCCGATTTGCCTGCGCCGGTTTCGACAAACCACGTATATTCAGGTACGAATTGGCTTTCCAGCCCGTGCTCGTTCGCGAAAGGCCCGTTTGGTTTGGTCGATCACACGGAAAATACGCGCGCCCGGGCGGCCTTTGCGAAGAATTCCCTCGCCGAGGGTTCGCCTCGCGCTCCGACTTTGCTGCAGAGTGCGATCCGGCCGCAGCTTTATTTTCTGGACTGGCTCGCGCGGCACGCGGTCGGTTCGATCGTCGGCCTCATCCTCGTCGCCGTGCTCGGCGCCGGCTTTTTCTTCCTTTACCTCGGCAAAGGCCCGATCGCGATCGCTGGCCTTGGGCCGCGCATCACCCAGGCGCTCGATGAGAAGATCGGGCATGGTTATGCCTTCAAGCTCGGCGAGGTATCTGTAACGAGCCGCGGCTTGGGTCCGACGCTCAGCATCGACCATCTGTCGCTCACCAGCAGTTCCGGCGAGACCATCATCACGGCGCCGCGCGCCGAGGTTTCCGTCGATCTCTTTGCATTGTTGTTCGGCAAGGTCGTTCCGAAACGGCTCGACGTCTTCGACGTGGAAGTGCACCTGGCGCTTTTGCCGGATGGATCGCTCGCCGTCTCGGCAGGCAACGGCCAGCAAGGCATTTTGCCACTTCTGGGGCCGCTCACCTCGGCGATGGGGGCGAGCGGCGTGGGATCGGCGCGCCTGGGCCCGGCGCTGGCAGCCGGACCTGATATCGCACCACCGGCAAGCCGCAATCCGCCCCGTTCGCTGATTGTCAAGCGTATCGCCGCCGCGATGCGTCTCCTGATCGATGTTTCGACCAGGCCGAACGGTCAGCTTGCGGCGATCGATCGGGTCGGCATCGCGCGCGGTCGTTTCGTCATCGAAGACCGGCTGAACGATCAGACCAAGCTCTACAACGGCCTTCAGCTCTCCCTCGATAAATCCGGGGGCGGTACCAATCTCGACCTCTCAGCCGAAGGCCCGAGCGGCCCCTGGTCGGTCTCGGCAAGGGCATCAGCGAGTCCCGGCGGGGATCGTCGGCTCGATGTCGAGTTCAAGAACATCTCGCTCGACGAGATTTCGATGGTCAGCGGGCTGCGCAACATCGGCGCTGATTTCGACATGCCGGTGTCGAGCAAGTTCGTCATGGTTCTCGCGGCTGATCGGAGCCTCGCAGATGTCACGGGGCAGGTCCATTTCGATCCGGGCTATCTCAGGTTCGAGGATCCCAACGACGAGCCGCGCATGGTCGATTCGATCGACGCGGCCATTCACTGGGACCGCGCCGGGCGCCGAATTGTCGTCGATAAAGCTGAGCTGCGGACCGGACAGACGGATTTCGCAATCGGTGGCGCAATCGCCCCGCCGGTTCGAGAAGGCGAGCCCTGGACGATCAATCTCACCAATTCACAGCCGGGAGTTTTCGGGACCGAGCGGCCCGGGGAAGATCCGATTTCGATCGATCACCTCGGCTTCCAAGGCCGTCTCGGATTCGACGAGAAGACCTTGTTCGTTGATCGCTTCGAATTCAACGGTCCGAACTGCGGTCTCGCCATGGCCGGCACCATCGACTGGAAGAATGGGCCGCATGTTCGTCTCGGCGCCTCGTTGAGCCCGACGCCGGCCATCATCGCAGTCCGGCTCTGGCCCTCTTTCATGGCGGCCGACGTGCGTGCCTGGTTTCTTGCCCATTGGAAAGAAGGCGTGATCGAGCACGGCACGATGCGGGTCGATTTCGACGCCGCGATGATCGACGCGATGCGCCACCAATATGCGCCGCCCGATTCCGCCGTTGCGATCGACTTTGCACTTTCCAACGGCGGCGTTGAATTTTTGCCCGGGGTTCCGCTCCTGCGCGGCATCGGCGGGACCGGTCATGTAACCGGCCATACTTCGGCCTTCTTCGCCACGAGTGGCATGATGGATCTTGGCGCCGCCGGCAAGCTCACGATGTCGGACGGCCTGTTCCACATCGCCCATGCCGAGGTCAAGCCGACACTGACTGAGCTTTCGGCCAAAGTGTCCGGCGATGTGACTGCCGTTGGCGATCTTTTGAATCGCGAAGCGATGAAGCCTTATGCGTCCCTGCCGGTCGATCCCTCGACGCTGAAAGGCCAGATCGCCGGTGGCCTCGGCATCGATTTGAACCTCGGACCCGGCGGGCGTCCTGCTGACACCAAGCTCAGGATCAACGCGGTCGCCACCGATTTTTCTGCCGAAAAGCTCGTCGGCGACGAGAAACTCGACGCGGCGACACTCAACATCGTCGTCGATGACAATGGCCTTCGGGCTACGGGGCAGGGGAAAATCTTCGGGGCGCCCGCGAGCCTCGACATAGTGAAGCCAGCGGCCAGCCAAGAGGGGCAGGCCTCGATCAATCTCGTCATGGACGACGCGCTGCGGGCAAAGCAGGGGCTTACCATGTTGCCCGGCATTACGGGGCCGATTGGCACACATTTGACGGCGCCGCTCGGCGCCACAGGACCAATCAAGGCGCAAGTCGAGCTCGACCTCACCCACGCTGCCATCGACAGCCTAGGCATCAGCAAACCCGCCGGCCGCCCCGGCAAGGCGAGTTTCGCGCTCATCGTCAACGATGATCATTCGACCTTGCTCGACCAGATCGCGATCGATGCGGGACCGGTGCAGGCGCACGGCACCGTCACGATCGGCGGAGCCGATCCATCGCAGCTCTCGGCGAAATTCTCGCAGATGAGACTGTCGGCCGGCGACGACATGAAGCTCGATGTCTCGAAAGTTGGCAACACACTGAAACTCGTCATGCGCGGGACCGCGTTCGATGCACGGCCCTTCCTGAAAAACCTGACCTTCTCGCGTTCGGAAGAGGCCGACGAGTTTGAGGGCAGCGCGCATAAGGAAACGTCCAAGGACGCGGTGAAGGAGCTCTCCGGAACAAATATCGACGTCGATGTCAGATCGGCGTCCTTGCTCGGGTTCAACAAAGAGACCATGTCGAATGTCGATTTGCACCTCGTCAAGAATGGCGAGAGCTTGCGGCAATTCGCCCTTGCCGGCCGGTTCGGCCACGGCACGATCATCGGCAATCTCAACAATGCCGGCACGCCGTCGCCGCAGCTCGACCTTTCGACCGATGATGCCGGCGCGCTCTTCGCCTTCATCGACCTCTATAGACACATGGAGGGCGGCGAGCTGGCAGTCTCCATGCGGCTCGGCGAGGACGCAATGGCCGGCACGCTCGCGATCCGCGATTTCGTCCTGCGTGACGAGCCGGCCCTGCGGCAGCTCGTTGCCGAGGGGGCTCAGCAATATCCGGAAGGGCGCATGCGCCAGCAGTTCGACCTCAACGCCGTTCCGTTCACGCGACTTCAGGTGAATTTCCAGCGCGCCGGCACCCGCCTTGACCTGCGCGACGGGGCGATCTACGGGCCGCAGGTCGGCCTCACTGTCGACGGCTGGCTCGACTTCGCCCGTGACCGCGTCGCCTTGGACGGAACCTTCGTGCCGGCTTATGGCGTCAACAATCTCGTTTCGCAGATTCCAATCTTCGGTCTCCTCCTTGGCGGCGGACTTCATGAAGGCCTGTTCGCCGTGAACTACCGCATCACCGGCGCGGCGACGAAGCCGATGCTCAACGTCAATCTCTTGACTGCGATCACGCCGGGCGTCCTGCGCAAGATTTTTGGCGCCACCGATTTTTCGACGCCCGATGCGACCGGGACGACGGGCGCGCTGACGGACACGCAACAATAGGGCCATGCTCGTCGAGTAGATCTCGACAGATCCGAGATTTTGCGAGCAAGCGCCGCTCGTTGTGAATGCGCGCGGTGAGCTGCTAGCCCGCCGGCCTCAGCAGCACGTGTTTCTTCTTGCCGAGCGAGAGCTTGATCACGCCATCGACGAGATCGGCTTCGCTCAGGATGGCGCGTTCGTCGCTCACCGTCGCATCATTGACCTTGAGCCCGCCGCCCTTGATCTGGCGCCTCGCCTCGCCGGTCGAGCCGACCAGTCCGGCCTTGACGAATGCCGCCAGCACGCCGAGCCCTGCGGCAAGTTCTTGGCGCGGGATTTTCACGCTCGGCAGGGTCTCGCCCAAGGCGCCTTCTTCGAAGGTTTGGCGCGCCGTTTGCGCCGCCGCATCTGCCGCGGCGCGGCCATGCAGCATAGTGGTCGCCTCGGTTGCGAGGATCTTCTTCGCCTCATTGATCTCGGAGTCGCGCAAAGCCTCGAGCCGGGCGATCTCGTCGAGCGGCAATTCGGTGAAGAGCTTTAGGAACCGCCCGACGTCGCCGTCCTCGACGTTGCGCCAATATTGCCAATAGTCGTAGACGGACAACATGTCGGCGTCGAGCCAGACGGCGCCTTGCTCGGTCTTGCCCATCTTCGCGCCCGAGGCTGTCGCGAGCAACGGCGAGGTCAAGCCATAGAGCTGCGCCGTTCCCATCCGCCGGCCGAGATCAAGCCCCATGACGATATTGCCCCATTGATCAGAGCCGCCCATTTGAAGCGTGACGCCATAGCGCCCGTGGAGCTCGACGAAATCATAGGCCTGAAGGCACATGTAGTTGAATTCAAGGAAGGACAGTTCCTGGTCGCGGTGGAGGCGCAGCCTGACCGAGTCCATCGTGAGCATGCGGTTGACGGAGAAGTGGCGGCCGACCTCGCGCAGAAAGTCGATGTAGTTGAGGCTTGAAAGCCATTCGGCATTGTCGGGCATGATCGCATCGGTCTTGCCCTCGCCGAAGCTCAAGAATTTCGAAAAAATCCGCCTGATCCCGGCCTTGTTGGCCTCGATCGTCTCCTGCGAGAGGAGCTTGCGGCTCTCGTCCTTGCCGGAAGGATCGCCGACGCGGGTCGTGCCGCCGCCGATTAGCGCCACGGGCTTGCCGCCGGTCTTCTGTAGCCAGCGCAGCATCATGATCTGGATGAGCGAGCCGACGTGAAGCGCGGGCGCGGTGCAATCAAATCCAATATAGGCGACAAAATCGCCCCTCTTGGCCTTCGCATCGAGATCGGGGAGGTCCGAGCATTGATGCAGGAAGCCGCGCTCGGCGAGGACCGCGAGGAAATCGGATTTCGGGTGAAACGCGTCGGGCAAGGCGATCTTCGGGCTAGGAGCGTTGGACGGCGCGACCCTAACTGCGCACCGCTTTGCGTCAAGGGGCCGAACCCAAAGCGCCATACCGGGCTTCTTCCGGCCGATCCTTGGCTGTCCCAGGTATGGAGGAACGAGCGGCGCGCCATTTGGCGACTTGCTCAATCTCGGCGTGCGGCTTCTCAACAACCATCTCGCGGCGGCCGAGGAAGACTTCACCCGTGTTACCGTCGAGCGAAAGCCAGTCGCCAGCGCGAAGCAGAGCATCGCCGACCCGCGCTTCTGATTCCGTGCCGCGGATCTCCAGCGTGTGGCAGCCGACGAGACAGACCTTGCCCATCTGCCGGGCAACCACTGCGGCATGCGCGGTCCGTCCCCCGATCGCGGTGAGGATGCCCGCAGCGACGGCAAAGCCCGCCACATCTTCCGTCGAAGTGTCAGTTCGCACCAGAATGACGGGATCGCCGGATTTGGCGAGGTCCTTTGCGTGCTCCGTATCGAATGCGACGCGCCCTGTCGCGACGCCAAGGGAGGCGGGCGTTGCCGTCGTGATCGCCGCCGCCGCGCCGGCAAAGCGGGTTTCGGCGGTAAGGCTCATATCGACGCCGGCGAGCCGGTCGGTTGCTGTTGCTTCATCGATCAGGCCTTCGTGAACGAGATCGACGGCGATCCGCAGCGCGGCGCGCGGGGCGCGTTTCGCTGGCCGCGTCTGCAAAAAATAAAGCTTGCCCTCCTCAATTGTAAATTCGATGTCTTGGACGTCGCGGAACTCGGTCTCCAGCCTGCGCGCGCCAGCCGTAAGAGCGGCGGCGGCTTCGGGCAGGCGCGCAAAGAGCATGGCCGCGTCGCCGGGCATGCGGCGGCCGGACACGATATCCTCGCCTTGTGCGTCGAAAAGAAAATCGATGTAGAGTTCATTTTCTCCCGTCGCGGGGTTGCGAGTGAAGCCGACCCCGGCGCCCGACCGCGTGCCGGAATTGCCGAAGACCATCATCTGCACGGTCACCGCCGTCCCTTTCAGGTCTTCGAGCTTGTTCAAACGACGGTATTCATGGGCGCGCGGACTCTCCCAAGAGGAATAGACGGCGCGCGTCGCGGCGCGCAATTGCGCCATGGGTTCGGAAGGGATCGACCGCCCCATCAGCTCTTGCGCGATCCCTTCGAAATCGCGAGCGAGCCGCTCGAGCGCCTCTGAATCGAGCTCGGCTTCGCTCATGGCCTCTTCGGCCTTGATCATCTGCGCAAGGGCGAGATCGAATGGCTGCGTCGGAACCTTGCCGACCACCGCCGCATAATTCTGGATGAAACGGTGATAGCAGTCCCAGGCGAAGCGCGGATTGCCGGTCGCGCGCATCAATGCATGAACCGTCGTTTCGTCGAGACCGATGTTCAGGATCGTGTCGAGCATTCCTGGCATCGAACGCGCCGCACCTGAGCGAACCGAGACGAGAAGCGGCCGGCGGGAATCGCCGAACTTCCGTTGACTCAGGGTTTCGAGCGTGGCGATGCCCTTTTCGAGGCCGCGATCCAAAGCGCCAATGGCTCCGGAATCGCCGCCATTGACTCCCGCGCAGAGGTCGGTCGGAAGAACGAAGGCCGGCGGTACGTTGAGGCCAAGCGCCGCCATGTGCGAAAGCATGGCTGCTTTGGATCCTGCCGCCTCCTCAGTGAGGATTTCTGAAGAACCGGGGCTGCCGACAAACGAAGGGAGGGTTTCACTCATGCCGACAATTCCTCAAGAACACGGTCGCGCAGCGAAAGCGCGGCGTGACTGAGATGATCGGTTGCTTCTTCAAGTGCGTGAGCGATTTCGCGGGTGGCGATCAGCCGGCGCGAATCCTCACTCGGCACAGCCATCAATACGCGCATCGCCTCGCGCTCGGCATCATCGGCGCCATGCTCGGCATTGACGGTGGCATCGATCGCTTGAAGAGCGTCTTCCGCATCGGCCTGCCTGCCATGCGGCAATTGCATCGTGGCTTCGACCGCGCGGACGAGGTGGCTCACGCTCTCTGTCGTGATTTGGGCGAGTCTCCCAAGCGACGCGGCATAAGAATTGTCTGGCATCAGGCTCAAGAGAAAGGCGCCTTCGTCGAGACAATCGAGAACGTCCTCGATTTCATCGATCAAGAACCGCAGTTTTGCGTCGGCGCTCAGCTTTGCGGCAAGATCGCGCGCGTAAAGGGTCAAGCGATCTCCCTTGGCTTCGAGCATCTTGGCACGTTCGACGAGTCTTCGGCGCGTCTCGACCGGCGTCGCGGCGTCCTGCGATAACGCATCGCGGAGCAGATCGGCCAGCATGCGCGAAAGGCCGAGGTGGCGCACGAGGATGGTGAGCAGCGCGCGTTCGGCAGTTTCCAGTCTCTGCGCGAGGTCAGCCTGAATCTCATCGCGAACAAGGCGTAGCGAGCGGCCGGCGGAAAAGCCGCGGCTCGTCTCGCGCAGGACGTTGCGCAGAAAGTCTGCCGTTTCATTGCGGCCGAGCACCTCATCGAGCCGCGCGCCATAAGGAATCCGCTCGGCACCCGCATGTCGGACCGCTTCGAAAACGAGATCGTCGCCGCCGAGTTCGAGGAAAGCGCGATGCCCCAAATCATGTTCTGCCGCCCATAGAAGGAGCTCGATTGCGCTTGTCTTCCCAACGAAAGCCTGGAGCGCCTTGCGCGCTTTATTCCAATCGATGAGAAAGACGATCCGCGAACCCAAAAATTCGAGGAAATCTTCGAGGCGTGCCGCAGTCTCGGCGACGAAATGTCCGGTGAGCAGAAAGAACATGTCCTTTTCGAAGCCCTGTGCTTGGCGCTCGGCGAGCGGACTCCAGACAATTTCCTTCCCGGCAAAGAGGTCGATGAAGAATTCGGCACGGCTACGATGAATGTCAGTATAGGTGATCGTGACTGACAAGGCCTCGATGTTGATGACGAGGACATGCGCATCCGTCGCGCCGATGTCGTTTTGGACCGTGAGCCGGATACCGCTACGCACCGCGGTCGTGCCGAGGCCGGGATGGCCGCAGGCCAGTGGTGCCGTGCGGTTGAGACCACGCATGAAAGCGCGGATCAGGCTGCGGTCCGTCTCATCGACGCCATGCGCGCTCGCCCCGTCGATCGTCTCGACCGCTGTTTCTGCGGCAAGCCGGTTGAGCTCCTTGTGCAGGTCCATGACCAAGAGATGCAGGCTGTCGCCGCGCTCCCGCCGTGTCGAGGTCATGTCGGCTATGGCGGAGAGCGCGATCTCGTCGCCTGTTGCGGCGGGCAGATTTTCCTGCAGTTCGGCGAGCTGCGCCGAGAGTTGACGAGCCGTTTCGGGCCGTGTTGTCGCAAGCGGAGCGAGCATCGTAGCAAGATCGGCCCTGAGGCCGGCAATCAGCAGAGCCGCGCCGGGCAGAACGCCACGTCCGTTGTCAAGCGCACGGGCTCCCGAGACCAGCCGGTCGAAATCGTCGAGTCCCGCCGCATGTATTTCGGCGGCAAATTCCTCGGCCGGACGTTGCGGATTTTGGATGCGCGCAGCGGCCGCCTGAAGGAGGGTCAGGCGCAGTTTAATTCGGTCATTGGCCGCGAAAGCGCCCGCGATCAGCCCCGGCAAAAGAACCGCGGATTCTCCAAGACATTCGACGATTTGGTTCTTTCCGGTCATCGCATCCCCTTACCTTGATTCCAGCCATGCAGCGCAAACGGGACCACCAAAGCCGGGAAGCGCTTTGCGCTGGATCATTCCGGTGGAGGCGAATCGGGGTGAGGCGCGGGTCTTCTCAGGCGAAGACGCGCTCCATCATGGCGCGGCCGACGTTTTCGGCGATACCGCGGAGATATTGATTGCTCAATTCCAGACCGACGCCGCCGGTATCGAATTCCGATTGAAGGCCGTCGCGCAGGCCCCAGGTCGCGGTAAGGATTGGGAAACCCTGCGCCTCGATTCTCTTCAGCGCGGCGGCGATCTGACGCTCCGATCGCCCGGTCTTCGACAGGATAAACATGATCTTGCCCTCGGCGCCATGTTTGGCGAGGCGCTGGCCGAGCGCCAAAGTCGGGCGCAGATCGTCCGCCGAAGTGCCGGTCGGCAGGAAGACGACCGAGCTTTCTTCCGCCACATCCTTCGTCAGATCATCGGCGAGGCCGCGCGTGTCGGCGACGATCAGATCGAATCGTTCTTCCGCCTTGCGCAGTTTTTTCAAGCTCTTGAACGAACGGACGTCGATTTCCGGCTCGACACTACGGCGCAGCCGTATGGCGTTCCATTCGAGGCAGGTCAGTTGCTCGAGATCGAAATCGGCGAGCAGCACCTTCCGGCCACCGCGCGCCGCGCCGACCGAAAGCAACCGCGCCAGGCTGCTCTTGCCGACGCCGCCTTTCTGGCCGATGAAGGAGACGAGCTTCAATTCCTGTTTCATTGCAAAGCCAAGGACGCGGACGCGTTCTTCCGTGTATGTTCGGCTGCAAAATTGGACCGCGACGAGACGCTCATGAGCAATTAAGCTTAAGCAATACAGGGCCGATCGCGGGCAAGTGCAAGCCTTTTTCGCAGCAGGCGCGCAATTTTCTCGGTCGTTCGGATATTGTGACATCGGATTGTGACAATCAGCGTGGCACGGGCGTTAAGATCCATGTCTCCAACGCGCGCAATCGGCTTGATGAGCGGCACCTCGATGGATGCCATCGACGTCGCCTATGTCGAGACTGACGGCGCGGACCATGTTCAGCCCGGCCCGGCCCGCTCATTTCCTTATACGGCGGAAGATCGCGCTCTGCTGCGCGCCGCGCTCAGCGTGGCCGCAATGCTCGCCGCCGACCCGGCCGAACGCAAGGCGCGCCCGGGCGTGCTCGCCACGGCGCAGTCCATGGTGACGGCTCGTCATGCGGAAGCGGTCGAATCCTTCCTCGTAACTGAGAAGTTGCCAGGCGTGGACATCGTCGGCTTTCACGGCCAGACGGTGATCCATCGGCCGGGGGAGCGCTTCACGGTCCAGATCGGCGACGGCCCAGCCCTGGCACAGCGGCTCGGCCTCCAGGTGGTCTATGACTTCCGCGCCGCCGATGTCGCCGCGGGTGGGCAGGGTGCACCGCTCGTGCCGATCTATCATCAGGCGTTGGCGCGGGGCGCCGGGCTCGCCGGGCCGGTGATTGTCATTAATATCGGCGGCGTCGCCAATCTCACCTTCATCGATCGCGGCGATCCGATCGCCTTCGACACCGGGCCTGGCAACGCGCTCATTGACGATCTGATGCAGCGTCGCTCCGGCGTGCCGATAGATGAGGGCGGCGGCGTCGCGGCGGCCGGTAAGATCGATTTCGCCGTGCTCGCCGATCTCCTCGATCATCCATATTTCGACCAAGCGCCGCCGAAATCGATCGATCGCAACATGTTTTCAAGCACGCCAGTCGATGCACTTTCGCTCGCCGATGCGGCGGCCACTTTGACTGCCTTTACCGCGCAGAGCATCGCGCGCGGCCTCGCCTATCTGCCGAGCGAACCGGCTCTCGCCATCCTTTGTGGCGGCGGCGCGCATAATCTCACCTTGCGCTGGGATCTGATGCAGCGCTTGCCGTGCGGCGTGATCCTGGCCGAAGCGCTCGGCTGGTCGACAGATGCGATGGAAGCGCAGGCCATCGCCTATCTCGCGGTCCGCAGGCTGAAAGGTCTGCCGATCACCTTTCCGACGACGACCGGTGTACACACGCCTTCGCCAGGCGGGCTGATCGCAGCGCCGGGATCCGTCCATGCGCGGACTGATTGATCCTCGTTCAAACTGAGCCGATCATATCCTTAACGTAAGGAGTCATTCATGCGCCTCACGCCGATCGCACCCGCCGATCTTCACGCCGGAGCAGGGTGCCTTGTATAACGACATGCGCGAGGGCATCACCAAAAATTTCAAGGGATTCATCGCCATTCGCGGGGACGGCGCCTTGCTTGGGCCGTGGAATCCGTGGTTGCATGAGCCCGCATTCGGCAAAGCGAGCTGGGATCTCGTCCGCGCCCTGGCCGACAATCCTTCGCTGCCGCGCCCGGCGCGGGAAGTCGCGATTCTGGTGACGGGCGCGCATTTCAAGTCGGCTTATGAAATCTATGCACATGTGCTCATAGGCGAGCAGCGCGGCTTGTCGGACGAGAAGCTCGCAACCATCGTCGCCGGGCAGCGCCCCGTCGAACCTGACGCGCGATGAGTTGATTGCCTATGACTTCACGAGCGCGCTGGTGAACGTGCGGCGTCCTGCCGGAGCTGACATACAAAACGGCGGTTGCGGCTTTCGGCCAACATGGGGCCGCTGAATTGTCCTATCCTGTCGGGCTTTACTCACTCGTGTCGATCACGCTGAATACGCTCGATGTGCCGGTTCCGGAGGCCTAAGGTTCTCGCGCTTCACGATCCGCCTCGCTTTCGGCGCGTGATCATCTCCGCCCGAGCGGCTCGGTGCGCGTCGGCGTCGGCAGTTTCGGCGGATTGCCGAGCCGCCGGTCGAGATAGATCGCAACTTCGTCGATCAGCGAATCGACGCAGTTCTCGAAGAAATGATTAGCGCCCGGAATCACCGCGTGCTCGATCGAAATGCCCTTCTGCGTCTTCAATTTCTCGATGAGGCCGGTGACCTCCTTTAATGGCGCGACGCGATCCTGATCGCCATGCACGAAAAGCCCCGAGGACGGGCACGGCGCGAGGAAGGAAAAGTCGAATCGATTGGCCGGCGGGGCCACCGAAATGAAACCTTCGACCTCCGGCCGCCGCATCAGGAGCTGCATGCCGATCCAGGCCCCGAAGGATACCCCCGCAATCCAGCAGGCACGCGCGTCGGGATTGATCGTCTGCGCCCAATCGAGCGCCGCCGCGGCATCCGACAATTCTCCCTGGCCGTGATCGAAGAGGCCCTGACTGCGGCCGACGCCGCGGAAATTGAAGCGCAGGACCGAAAAGCCGCGTTCGGCAAAAGTATAATAGAGGTTGTAGACGATCTGATTGTTCATCGTTCCGCCGAATTGCGGATGCGGATGCAAGATGATGGCGATTGGCGCACCGCGTTGCGTCGAAGGATGAAAGCGCCCCTCGAGGCGACCGGCGGGACCGTTGAAAATGACCTCTGGCATCAGGGCTCCTGAATTGAAGTTTCGCGCTCAATCGCGATTTCACCCGCGTCTGGGCCTGCGGTCAGCCCGCGTTGCGACCTCGACCCGACTCAGTTGAGATTGGAATTTACCCAAACCTGGCAATTGCTTGACTCGATCGGCCTGGACCACCTAAATGGAGTTAGAACCATTCTAACCCGAGTTAAGAGTTCGGCAGCGGCCGAGATCGCGCTTTGGGGGCGGTCCTCGTTCCATCTAACACGGCCGCTACCTCGGAATGCAACCATTTTGGCGCAGGCCGGCAAATTGGTTTTTGGTTTCATCGCGTTATGAAGCAGATTGGAAAGCGACGGATGGGGCGAGCCTACCTCGACCACAACGCAACGACGGCGCTGCGCCCCGCGGCGCGCGAGGCCATGCTTGCGGCCCTTTCGTCTTGCGGCAATGCGTCCTCGATCCACGCGGAGGGTAGGAGCGCGCGGACGGGGATCGAGGCCGCGCGGGAGCACCTCGCCGCTTTCGTCAAGACTGCGCCTAAGAACGTCTGCTTCACCTCGGGCGCGACGGAAGCGCTGAACCTCGTGCTCACGCCAAATCTCGAGATTGGCGGTATCGGCCCCTTCGAGGTTCTGCTGATCGCCGGCAGCGAACATGCCAGCGTCCTCTCCGGCCACAGGTTTCCGAGCGAGGCCACTGAAATTCTGCCGCTCGCGCCTGACGGGCGTCTCGATCTTGCAGTTCTCGAGGCGGCGCTCGCCCGCCACGCCGGGCGCCGCGTCATGCTCGCGTTGCAGGCAGCGAACAATGAGACCGGCGTGATCCAGCCCGTCGCGGCGGCGGCGGAATTGGTGCACGCGGCAGGCGGCGTGGTCGTTTGCGACGCGGTTCAGGCGGCTGGCCGAATTGCTTGCGACTTTGCCGGGCTCGGCGCCGACGCTCTGGCCATCTCGGCGCATAAATTGGGTGGCCCGCAAGGCATCGGCGCCCTTTGTTTTGGTTCTGGCAAGCATCATATAACAGACACGATGCTGCGCGGCGGAGGCCAAGAGCGGGGCATGCGGGCGGGCACTGAGAATGTCGCGGCGATCATCGGCTTCGCCGAAGCCGTACGCGGCGCCGAAGCTGAGGCAGAAACAGAACAGCTGAGGCTTGGCGGATTGCGGGATCGGCTCGAAAGTGATGTCTTGAGCACCGCTCCCGATGCGGTCTTCTTCGGAGCCGGTGCGCCGAGATTGGCCAATACCACGAATTTCGCGGTGCCGGGCATTGAGGCGCAGGTTCTCCTCATGTCGCTCGACATCGAAGGCGTTGCGGTCTCATCAGGCTCGGCCTGTTCGTCGGGGAAGGTGAAGCGCTCGCATGTTCTCGAGGCCATGCGTGTGCCGCTTGCACTTGCGCAAGGGGCAATCCGCGTGAGCCTCGGCTGGACGACACGAGAAGAGGATTTGGATTTGTTCGGTCGGGCCTTCGAAAAGGCGGTCCGTACCGTGAAGGCGAGGCACAAGCCTGCCGCCTGAGACGATTGAAGTCTGAACCAGCGGTCCTTGAAGCCGCCGAGGTGAGGAGAAAGAAATGGCTGCCGTCCAAGAGACGATCGATCGCGTCAAGGCGATCGACGTCGATCAATATAAGTACGGATTTTTTTCAGATATCAAAGCGGACAAGGCCCCCAAGGGGCTCAACGAAGACATTGTCCGCTTCATCTCGGCCAAAAAGAACGAACCCGAATGGCTGACCGAGTGGCGGCTCGAAGCCTATCGCCGCTGGGTGACCATGCGCGAGCCAACCTGGGCGCGGGTCTCTTATCCACCGATCGATTATCAGGATCTCTATTATTATTCGGCGCCGAAGACGGCGGCGGGTCCGAAGTCGCTCGACGAGGTCGATCCGGAGCTTCTGAAAGTCTACGAAAAGCTCGGCATTCCGCTCAACGAGCGGGCGATTCTTGCCGGCGTGCAGGGCGCCGATGGAGAGGCCGCTGCGCGCGGCATCGCGGTCGATGCGATCTTCGACTCGGTCTCCGTCGTCACCACGTTCAAGGCGGAACTGGCCAAGGCCGGCGTGATCTTCGCGCCGATTTCCGAGGCGGTGAAAACGCACCCGGAACTCGTGCGGAAATATCTGGGCTCCGTCGTTCCCCCGACCGATAATTTCTTCGCGACGCTGAACAGCGCCGTCTTTTCCGACGGCTCCTTCGTCTATGTTCCGCCGGGCGTGCGCTGCCCGATGGAACTCTCGACCTATTTCCGCATCAACGAGCGCAACACCGGCCAGTTCGAGCGTACGCTGATCATCGCCGACAAGGGCTCCTACGTCTCTTATCTTGAAGGCTGCACGGCGCCGAAGCGCGACGAGAACCAGCTTCACGCCGCTGTGGTCGAGCTGATCTCGCTCGACGACGCGGAGATCAAATATTCGACCGTGCAGAACTGGTATCCGGGCGATGCCGAGGGCAAGGGCGGCATCTTCAATTTCGTCACCAAGCGCGGCGATTGCCGTGGGCGAAATTCGAAGATTTCCTGGACGCAGGTCGAGACCGGCTCGGCGATCACCTGGAAATATCCATCCTGCATCCTGCGCGGCGACAATTCGCGCGGCGAGTTCTATTCGATCGCAATCTCCAACGGCCACCAGCAGGTCGATTCTGGCACCAAGATGATCCATCTCGGCAAGAATACGACGAGCCGGGTCATTTCCAAGGGCATCGCCGCAGGACACTCGCAGAACACCTATCGCGGCCAGATCTCTGCCAATCGTAAGGCGACGGGCGCGCGCAATTTCACCAACTGCGACTCGCTCTTGATCGGCAACAACTGCGGCGCCCATACGGTGCCCTATATCGAGTTGCGCAACCCCTCGACGCAGTTCGAGCATGAAGCGACGACCTCGAAGATTTCCGAGGACCAGCTCTTCTATTGCATGCAGCGGGGGCTCTCGGCGGAAGAGGCGACTGCGCTCATCGTCAACGGCTTCGTGCGCGACGTGCTGCAGCAATTGCCGATGGAATTCGCGGTCGAGGCGCAAAAGCTGATCGCGGTCTCGCTCGAAGGGAGCGTCGGATGAAGAAGCCCGTCGTAAATATAGCCGATGTGTCTTTGCGGGAGACCGGCAATGGCGGGAAGTTCGTAGGTCAAGGGGCGCGCCTTGGCCCATTGATTGGCGCTAAAAAGCTCGGCTGCCAGCTTCAGGTCATCCCACCGGGCAAGGTCGCCTATCCTCGCCATGCGCATCACGTCAACGAGGAGATGTTCGTCATTCTTTCGGGTGATGGTTCATATCGTGTCGGCGACGAGACGTATCCAATCCGAGAAGCGGACGTGATCGCCGCGCCGGCTGGCGACGGCACGACGGCGCATCAGATCTTCAACAGCGGGTCTCGTGAATTGCGCTTCTTGTCGATTTCGACGCGAACTCGATCCGGAAATCGTCGAATATCCCGATAGCGGCAAATTCGCCGTCGCCTCGATGCTCTCCGAGGAGCAAGGCATGATAAGCGCAAAATTCAGCTTCATCGGCCGCAAGAATACAGCAATCGGTTATTACGACGGCGAAGAATGAAGGATCGAAGATGCTCGAAGTCAAGAACCTCAATGTAGCGATCGGCGACAAGCAGATTCTGAACGATCTGAACCTCGCCGTCGCGCCAGGTGAAGTTGCCGCGATCATGGGCCCGAACGGCAGCGGCAAGTCGACGCTGGCCTATGTCATCGCCGGCAAGGAGGACTACGAGGTCCTTTCGGGCGAGGTTTTGCTCGACGGCGAGAACGTGCTCGAATGGTCGCCCGACGAACGCGCCGCCAAGGGCCTGTTCCTCGCCTTCCAATATCCGGTCGAGATTCCGGGCGTCGCGACCATGACCTTCTTGAAGACGGCGCTCAATGCGCAGCGCCGGCAGCGCGGCGAAGAGGAATTGCCGATCCGCGAGTTCATGAAGCGCGTCAAGAAGGCGGCGGAGAGGCTCAACATCAAGCCCGACATGTTGAAGCGGGCGCTCAACGTCGGCTTCTCGGGCGGCGAGAAGAAGCGCATGGACATTATGCAGATGGCACTTCTCGAACCTTCCTTCGCCATTCTCGACGAGACGGATTCGGGCCTCGACATCGACGCCGTGCGCATCGTCGCCGGGGGCGTCAACGCGCTGCGCTCGCCGAGGCGCGGCTTCCTGATCATCACCCATTATCCACGGCTTCTCGAATATATTGTCCCAGATACCGTGCATGTCATGGCAGCCGGTCGGATCGTGCGCAGCGGCGGCAAAGAGCTCGCGGCCGAACTCGAGAAGAGCGGCTATCGCGAGTATGCCGGCGAATTGGAAGAACTGGTGTGAGGTTGAGATGACGGCTCAGATCATCCCTTCCCGCACCGCCGCGGAGACTGCTCTCACGGAGGCTTTCACGACGGCCAGGGCCGGATTGCCCGGCCCTGGCGCGATCACGAAAATGCGGGACGACGCTTTCGCCGCCTTCGCTCGCGCCGGCCTTCCGAATCGGCGTATCGAAGCCTGGCATTACACGGATCTCCGCGCCCTGATGCGCGAGGCGCTGCCGATGGTCTCGCCGCCAAGTCGGCAAGGCATCGAGTTGCTGCGCAAGCAGATTGTCGGCCTGCCCACGCAAAGCGTGGTGCTCGTCGATGGCGTCTTCGCGCCTGAACTCTCCGGCGCACTGCCGGCTGGCGTGACGGTAACGTCGCTCGCCGCGGCGCTGGCTGAAGGGCGTCCCGACATTGTCGCGGGTCTCGCCGCGGCCTGGGCCGACACCGATGACGCGATCGTCGCTTTGAATGCCGCCCTTATGCAAGACGGCGTCATCATCGAAATCGCGCCCGGCAGCAAAATCGCCGAGCCGATCAACCTCGTCTATGCGACGCTCGCCGCCAAGCCTTCGGCGCGCTTCTCGCGTTCGCTCGTCAGGATCGGCGCGGGCGCCGAGGTCCGGCTCAACGAGATGAGTTTGGGGCAAGGCGGCCAGGGAGGGCAGACGAACAACGCTTTGATCCTCGAAATCGGCGATGAGGCCGAGGTCGGACACACGCTGGCTTTGACCGATACGCAGCCCGGCAGCATGCGGCTCGAGACTTTCATGGTGAAGATGGGGGCGAGGGCCAAGTTCGACAGTTTCGCGCTGATCACCGGCGCCGGCCTGGTGCGGCGGCAGATTTTTAAGCTCTTCGACGGAGCCGATGCCAAGGGGACGCTGCGCGGCGTCTCTTTGCTGCGCGGCCGCGAACATGCCGATACGACTCTCTTCGTTCGGCATGTGGCGACCGGCTGCGAGGGGCGCCAGACATTCCGCTATATACTCGACGAACAATCAACCGGCGTCTTCCAGGGCAAGATCGTTGTAGAGCGCGAGGCGCAGAAGACTGACGGCAAGATGCTCGCCAAAGCTCTTCTGCTCAGCGACGAGGCGACCATGAACAGTCGGCCGGAGCTCGAGATTTTTGCCGACGATGTGATCTGCGGACATGGGGCGACCTGCGGCGGGCTTAACGCCGACCAACTCTTCTATCTGCAGACGCGCGGCCTTCAGCATAGCGAGGCGGAGTTGCTGCTGCTCGAAGCTTTCGCCAACGAACTCGTCGATGACATCGCCGATGAAGGAACTGTAGCGGCCTACCGGGCCGAGGTCACGGCCTGGCTTGCCCAGCGCGTGAAATCCGACGCAGGGAGCTCTGCATGAACGAGCATACCCAGGCGCCGCTCGACGTGACGCGGATCCGCGAAGATTTTCCGATCCTCAACCTCGAAGTCTATGGCAAGAAGCTCGTCTATCTCGACAATGCCGCCTCGGCACAAAAGCCGAAGCAGGTCGTCGATCGCATGGTTCATGCGACCTACAACGAATATGCCAATGTACATCGCGGTCTTCACTATCTCGCCAATGCCGCAACCGATGCCTACGAGAACGCGCGCGAGAGCGTGCGCGCTTTCTTGAATGCCGAGTTGGTTGACGAGATCGTCTTCACCAAGTCGGCGACCGAGGCGATCAACCTCGTCGCCTCATCTTACGGCCAGAGCTACATCAAGGAGAGCGACGAGATCGTCCTCTCGATCATGGAGCATCACGCCAATATCGTGCCCTGGCATTTCCTGCGCGAGCGCAAGGGCGCCGTGTTGAAATGGGTCGATGTGGACGACGAAGGCAATTTTTCGATCGAAGCTTTCGAGAAGGCTCTTACCGACAAGACCAAGATCGTCGCCATCACGCATCTCTCCAACGTGCTCGGCACGGTGACGCCGATCAAGGAGATCGTCCGGATCGCGCATGCGCGCGGCATTCCGGTTCTCGTCGACGGGGCGCAAGGCGCCGTCCATCTCGATGTCGATGTTCGCGATCTCGACGTCGACTTCTATGTCATCACCGGCCACAAGCTCTATGGGCCGACCGGAGTCGGCGCGCTCTACGGCAAGAAGGAATGGCTCGCCAAGCTCCCGCCCTTCCTTGGCGGCGGCGAGATGATCAACGAGGTCACGAAGGCCCGCGTCACCTACAATGAGCCGCCGCATCGGTTTGAGGCTGGCACGCCGCCGATCGTCCAGGCGATCGGCCTTGGCGCGGCGCTCGATTATATTCGCGGCGTTGGCCGAGCGAAGATCCATGCGCATGAGACGGCGGTCAGCACCTATGCGCACGAGAAAATCGCGCGGATCAATTCGATCCGCATCTTCGGCCGCGCCAGAGGCAAGGCGGCGATCCTTTCTTTCGACATGAAGAACGCCCATCCGCATGATGTCGCAACGATCATTGATCGCAGCGGCGTCGCCGTGCGCGCCGGCACGCATTGCGCGCAGCCTTTGCTGGCACGCTTCGGCGTGACTTCGACCTGCCGCGCCTCTTTCGCCATGTACAACACGTTCGAGGAAGTCGATAAGCTCGCCGATGCCCTTGTGAGGGCGCAGAGCCTTTTTGTCTGAGGATCGTTATGACCGAAACGCCAACCCTCGAAGCCCAAGCGCCGAATGCGCCCGAGTGGGTCTTTGCGGCCGCAATGCCGGCAGCGGAGCAGGAGCGGCTGAAGGACGAGATGATCGCCGCCTTGAAGACGGTCTTCGATCCGGAGATCCCTTGCGACATCTATGAGCTCGGCCTCATCTACAAGGTCGCGGTCGATGACAGCGGGCAGGTGGCCGTGGACATGACCCTGACGGCACCCGGCTGCCCGGTTGCCGGCGAACTCACGCAGGCCGTTGAGAGTGTGGTCGGGGCGATTGCCGGCACCTCGGGGGTGGATGTTCAAATGGTCTTTGATCCACCCTGGGATCAGCGCCGCATGTCGGACGAGGCGCGCACCGCCTTGGACTTTTATTGATGCGCTCTGCGGCGCTAGCCGTCGCCGTTTGCGCGATGGGGGTCGGACATCGTGCTTGGGCGCAGGAGGCTGCGGACTGCCTGACGGCGATCAGCCTGACAGACGGGTACGCCGCTCGGGCTTGCGACGATCGTCGGACCGGCACCGCGCGTCTTTTTAATCAAGGGTGCCTCGACCGCGAAAGGATGCCCGGCAGAGACGCATGAATGCAGTTCAGGCGCATATGTTCTTCCCGGCGACCGGGTCTTTACCGCACAGAAGTCGAACGGTTTCGTCTGTGCCTCGTTCGTTTCGGCAAAGGGGCTCGAGACTGCCGGCTGGCTGCCCGTCGCCTCGCTGAAGGAATTGCCGGCGCCCGCGCCGGCGGCAGGTCCTGCAGAGTGGGTTGGCGTGTGGCAGCGCAATATCGAGCAGCGGATCACGATCCGACGCGGGACGGCGAAGGACATGCCGATCTCGGGTGAGGCGACGTTCGGGGCCTCCGATCCTGAGCGGGTCGAGCGCGGCGGCGTCAGCTCGGGTGAGATCGCCGCCGATGGCGTCCCGCAGAACGGCGCTCTTGCCTTTGCGATGGTCGGCGAGGCCACGAAGCCCTATGATCAGGGCGGCGAATATGATTGCCGGATGCGCATGCGGCGCTTCGCGGATTATCTGCTGGTGGAGGGACAACCACATGTGCGGCGGCGCCAACGTGAGCTTTACCGGCACCGATAGGCGCAAGTGAAAGCGCCGGGGCCTCATATCGGGGCGCGGCAGGACCCATATTCAACGGCACGGTGACGCCCGGAGGCGATAATGGCGAAATTTCCGATCATGTCCTTGACCCAGGCGGCGGCCGATCGCGTCCAGCAGCTCGTCGCTGGTGCCGAGCGTTCGATCGCGGGCCTTCGCGTCGGGGTCAAGAACGGCGGCTGCGCCGGCATGTCCTATACTTTGGAGTTCGCCGAAGCGATCGGTCCCTATGACGAGGTCATCGAAGACAAGGGCGTGAAGATCCTCATCGATCCCAAGGCCCTGATGTTTTTGTTCGGCACCGAGATGGATTTCAAGACCGACAAGCTCGGCTCGGGATTTACCTTCAACAATCCCAACCAGACGGGATCTTGCGGCTGCGGAGAGTCGGTTTCGATCGCGCCGGCAAGCGAGGCTGCGCTGGAAGAGGCGCGGGCGGGGGCTGAACGCTAATCCGCTCTTACTCTGCTTCTTCGACAATCTTTGGTTTCAACTTCACCGGCCGGAGCAGAAAGCTCGGCGTGTGATCGCCCATGCCGACGACCGGCCGGTCGCCGCCATCGGCGAAAACCGGCGGCCGGCGTCCTGCGCGTTCCCCGCCCTTATGTTCCTGCGCTTTGTGTTCGTGCACTTTGTGTTCGTGCACTTTACGCACGTCTGGCTTGTGTTCCTGCGGCTTGCGCAGGTCCGGCCTGTGGTCTTGAGCGCTCCGCTCGTTGCCGTTTGCGGTTGTTGTGCGCTCTTGGCTCGGACGCTTTTTTGCACGGGAGCCCGTGCCTCTGTCATGCCGCCTTGCCGGCTTCTCCGGCACGGTCTCATCCAGTGCCGGCGCACCGAGATCGTCGAACGTGGCGCCTTCCAGCCAGCCGATCGGATGACCGATCAACCTCTCGATCTCGGCGAGATGTTTGCGGTCGACTCGCGTGACGATCGTGATTGCGGTTCCCTGTTTGCCGGCGCGTCCGGTGCGGCCGATACGATGCACGTAATCTTCGGAATGGACGGGCACGTCGAAATTGAAGACATGGCTGACATCGGGAATATCAAGGCCGCGGGCGGCGACATCCGAGCAGACAATGAGATCAACGTCGCCCGTCTTGAAGGCCTCGAGCGAGGCCATGCGCGCCCGCTGATCCATGTCGCCGTGTAGGGCGCCGGCGCGGAACCCGTGCCCCAGGAGCGATTTGTGCAGGAGGGCAACATCCCGCTTGCGGTTGCAGAAGATGATCGCGTTCTTGAAATTGGCGGTGGCGCGGATCTGGTTGCGCAAGGTGGCGCGTTTCGCCGGGCCGGGCTCCGAGGCAACGAGCGCCTGAGTGATCTCCGCGGGGCTCGAGGCGGCGGGCGCGACCTCGATCCGCACCGGATTATGCAGGAAGGCCTCGGTGAGCCTGATGATCTCCCGCGGCATCGTGGCAGAGAAGAAGAGCGTCTGCCGCGTGAAGGGAACGAGCTTGCAGATTCGCTCGATATCCGGGATGAAGCCCATGTCGAGCATGCGGTCGGCCTCGTCGATCACCAAGATCTCGATCCCGGTCAGAAGCAGCTTGCCGCGCTCGGAAAAATCGAGCAGCCGGCCGGGCGTCGCGATCAGAACGTCCGCGCCGCGCATGATCTTCGTTTCCTGATCGCCGAACGACACGCCGCCGATCAGGAGCGCGACGTTGAGCTTGTGGTTTATGCCATAGCGCGCGAAACTCTCTTCGACTTGTGCCGCGAGTTCGCGCGTCGGCTCAAGGATGAGCGTGCGTGGCATGCGCGCGCGCGCCCGCCCCTGTTCTAGGCGCGACAACATCGGCAAGGTAAAAGCGGCGGTCTTGCCAGTGCCGGTCTGGGCGATTCCGAGCACGTCCCGCCCGGCAAGCGCCTCGGGAATGGCTTTGGCTTGTATGGGGGTGGGGTGCGTGTAACCTGAAGCTTCTACAGCCTGCAGAACCTTCTCGCTAAGGCCTAGTTCTCTAAAAGTCATAGTGTTCCTGAAAAGAGCCGCTCGCCCTCAAGGGGCAGTTCGGCATGTTCCGAGGCGCGTTCCGACTGGCCGGCCGGCGGTGCGACAACGAATTTGCGCTAAGGAAGAAATCGGAAGCGCGAACGAGCCGAATCGGATCGCGTTCCAAGCGCTCTTTAGCCCCGATATCGGGATGAATCAACCGGATTACAAGGTTAGCGGTTGGCCAATCTGCCTCGGTGCTTAACATTGTTGTGTGCTCGGGCCTCACCCAGCGGCCGCCTGGCGCAACGGCTGCGGCCGTGGCGAGAAGAATTTCATCAACACGAAAATGGTCCCAAGCGTCAGGACGTAAACGAGAAGCTGCAATTGCGTTGGCTGATCCGTATAGCCGATCAGCGTGTGCAAAACCCGACCCAGAATGGCATCGTCCGGCAGGATGGACGAGGTGTTCCAGGCAGTCTTGTCGAGCTTCGTCGCGAC
Source organism: uncultured Alphaproteobacteria bacterium (assembly GCA_963720425.1). Taxonomy (GTDB): domain Bacteria; phylum Pseudomonadota; class Alphaproteobacteria; order Rhizobiales; family Beijerinckiaceae; genus Methylovirgula. The sequence continues at coordinate 2,943,030 of OY970391.1, read as the reverse complement.
ATCCGCCTGTTCGAGAAAGGCGACGGCCTGCACCGCCATTCCGGCGGCGATGAACGAGATCAAGAGGGTGGTCACGCGGAACAAATGCCGCATCGGAATGGCAACTAGGCCTTTGAACGTGAGAAAGGCGACGCCGACGCCGAGCAATAGGCCGAGCACGCCGCCGACGAATATGCTGAACCCGCTGCTGCCTCCAGAGACAACGATTCCGTAGAGGAAGAGAACGATTTCGGAGCCTTCTCGCAGCACGGCGACGGCAACCACAATGGCGAGCGCGATGAGCGGTTTCGATCCGCTGCGGATCTCGCGACCGATCTCGTGCAGCTCATCGCTCATTTCGCGACCGTGCCGCGCCATCCAGACATTATGCCAGGTCAGCATGACGACGGCGATCGCGAGAATGCCCGCGTTGAAGACCTCTTGTCCAATGCCGGCCATCGCCGCGGCGATCAATCCGGTGAACATCGCGACAAGCCCGGCGCCGCAAAGCCCGGCGACGAGACCGCCGAAGATGTAGCGGAAACGATGCGGAATTGTCTGCGTGACGGCAAAGACGATGCCGACGACCAAGCCGGCTTCGACGACCTCGCGGAAGACTATGATGAGCGCACCAATCACAGCGCACCTTTCGTCATGGAGTGCGGCGCATAGCGCCGAAGTTGGCGCCGAGCCTTGTTGGCAAGCCGCCTCCTGCTTAGGAGATCCGCCTTTGGGAATAGCTCGCCCGAGGCGCAAGATCCACGCCCGCGAACCTATTTGCTTGCGACTTTGGACTATACGGGCGCGCGCAATACTGCAAGGACCTGAGCCTACATTTAGAATTCTTCAAAACGGCGGACGGGATTCTTGCACTTTGCTCTCGGAGAGGAGCTAGGCCGCCGTGTCGATCGGCACGATCGGGCTTTTCGGTATGGCGACGAGAAGGCCAATGAGGTCGGCATCGAGCATAACGGTCATGCGCTCGACGGGCCTCAGCCAATCCACAGCCTCGTCGATCGAGCCGGCCTCTTTGAGTTTGGCCTCGGCGAGCGCCCATTCCGCCGAAATCTCGCCGCGCTTGCGGCTATGCCTCGCCGGCAGCATGGCGAGGTGGACGGCGCGGAACTCCGGATCCTCATAGAGGCTGCGCAGGCCCTCGGCCTCCGCAACCTGAGGCGCGAGCAGTTTGCCGAGCTTGTTGGCACGTCGGACGACGCGCGGCTTCGATCTTTCTTCCGGCGTGCCCAAAAGACCGGAACGGCGCAGAAATATGCCGAAGGATAATTGTCCGGTCGCCCAGGAAAGAAAGATCGCCAGCACAAGGCCGAGGATCGTCGGCGACATCCAGGCAACGAGCGAGGGCGAGATCAGCAGGCCGGCGATCAGGGTCAAGAGGCCCATGGCGACATGCGACCTATGCCGGCGCACGATCGCCTTGAAGGAAACCGAGCCGTCGTCACGCCGCTGCGGGTTCCATCCAGTGTCGAAGCCGAACAAGAAATGGGCGACATGGCCGGTCTGAATCAGCATCATGATCGGCGCCAGCAAGGCCGACATTATGGTCTCGAAGAGGGTCGAGATCAGGAGGCGGATCGTACCGCCGTAGCCGCGCCGGGTCGCGCCCCTGACCAGCGCGAGAATTAAGCCGAAAAGTTTGGGCGCCAGCAAGATCGCCATGGTGAGCGCGAAAAGGTTCAGCGACCTCTCCGTGTCAAATCGCGGCCAGGCGGGGAACAGCGCGAAGCCGCTCGGGAAATATTCGGGCCTGATGTAGCTCGCCTGGAAGACGAGCACGATGCCGACGAAGAGTTGCAGCATCCAGAGCGGCGAGGCAAGATAGCCCATGATGCCGGCGATCATATGTTGGCGCGAGGCCCAATGCAGGCCCTTCGCCAACAATACGCGCGTATGCTGGAGATTGCCCTGGCACCAACGCCGGTCGCGCTCTGACAGCTCGATCAGCGACGGCGGACTTTCTTCGTAACTCCCGCCAATCCCCAAGAGCATATAGACCCCATAGCCGGCCCGCCGCATAAGCGCCGCTTCGACGAAATCATGGCTCAGGATATGGCCGCCGAAGGGCGGCCGACCTCTAAGCGTCGGCAGGCCGCAATGGGCGGCGAAAGCCTTGGTCCTGATGATCGCGTTATGGCCCCAATAATTGCCGTCCCGGCCCATCCAGGCGGCAAGCCCGGCGGCGATCACCGGCCCATAGATCCTGGCCGCGAATTGCTGCACCCGAGCAAACAGAGTGTTGCGATTGATGATCAAGGGCAGGGTCTGGATAATGCCCGCGCTTGGATCGGCCTCCATCGCCGCAGCGAGGCCGACGATGGCCTCTCCGCTCATCAGACTGTCGGCATCGAGCACCACGAAATGCGGGTAATGGCCGCCCCATCGGGTGACGAAATCGGCGACATTGCCCGACTTGCGCGCCGGGTTCTTGGGACGGTGCCGATAAAATATCCGCGCCCACGGCCCGAGTCCGCGGCGGATCGCCATGAAAGCATGTTCCTCGGCGATGAAGATCTCCGGATTGGTCGTGTCGGAGAGCAGGAACCAATCGAACGAGGCTCCATGCCCGGTTGCTTCGACCTCTTCGAACATGGCTTCGAAAGCGCCGAAGACCCGTTCCGGCGCCTCGTTGTAGATCGGCATGATGATCGCGGTGCGCTGGCTGAGTTGAGCGGGAACGGCGGGCGGCTTTGGCGGAGCGAAAAGCAGCCGTAGGAAGCCGAGGCAGGCGCTGGTGAAGGCGAGCGCGATCCAGGAGAAATTGGCGACGAAGAGACAGACGAGCGCCCATTCGAGCAGGGTGACGCCGCCGATGGCGACGACCTCGTACATTTGGTAGGCGCCATAGGCGGTCAGCGCGAGGCCGCCGCCAAAGATGAGAAGGCGGGAGATCCAGCACCAAAAGCCGAGCCGCTGTGGGGCGCGGACCTGATCCTTTTCGGGATCGAAACGAAACAGGGGCTGCGTCGGCATCGCAAGCGGCGATTCCGGCGGCATGGCCGGGCAAGAATCATTCGCCGCGCTCGCCCGCGCTTCGCTTGCCCCCTTGGCCGCCCCTTCGGGGGGCCACGAATTGATCAACGTGTCCATCTGTAGAGCCAAGTTTCGCTGAGGACCTTGCCATCGGCCTCGAGCCTGAGACGCATTTCCGAGAAGGTTTCGTTGCCGGGGTCGAATTCGAACAAGACGCGATAAACTTTCGTATTGGGCAAGGGAAATTGCCGCATCGAGGTAATCGTACCCGGCCTTGCGCTTAGCATCGGTTTTACCGTCTGGCTTTGCTGCGGATCGCCAAGAGGATCCCCCGTAAACTCAACAAGAAAACGCCGCCGCCGGCCACCCGAGCCATGGCCGGCGCGCGTGTCGGTGACGATCGCAAGCCCCGGTTGCTCGGGCGGGTACCAACACCAGAACTGTCGATAGGCAAAGGAAGTTTCATTGCCGGCAACGAGCGGCTCGTGCGGTCGCCAATAGGCGATGATGTTGTCGTTTGCCTCCGAGTTGCTTGGAATTTCGATTAATTGAAGGCCGCCCGCGCCCCAATCTCCGATCGGCTCGATCCATAGAGAAGGCCGCAGCTCCCAATGCTGCTCGTCGTCCTCGTAATGGTCGAACTCCCGATCGCGCTGCAGGAATCCGAAGCCGCGCGGATGTTCATCGACGAAAGTCGAGATCTGCAAGGTCTCCCGGTTGGAGGTCGGACGCCAGATCCATTCGTTGCTTCCGGTCGACATTTGCACGCCGCCGATCTCGGCGAGAGTTAAACGCACATCGTCGGCGCGGCGATGATCAATCGCGTCGGAGACCACCGTCGCACTCATGGTGGCGAGACCGAAATTTTCGACGCCGACCCTGGGGAACAAGGTGCATTCCGTATCGATGATCGTCGCCTCGCCCGGGCGCAAAGTGAAGCGATAGGCCCCGCTCACGCTTTCCGAGTTGATCAAGGCATGGATGACGAGCGTATCGTCAGCGAGCGACGGCCGTTCGATCCAGAAGGTGCGGATCGTCGGGAACTCCTCGCCGCGCGGGTCGGCGGTTTTGATCGATAGAGCCCGTGCCATTGTGCCGGGGTTCTGGCCCTGCGCGACGGCGCGAAAGAAGCTCGCGCCCTGGAATGTTGCGATCTCTGCAAAACCTTTGCCATCCTGCGGCGTCAGCACGCGGAAGCCGGAAAATCCGATGTCGCCGATATCCCCACGCACGGAGATCTTGCCGAAATCATAGAGGGCGGGGTCGTAGATCAGGCGTCGCGCCTGACCCTGCGAGACGATGTTAATGTCCACCCGAGACGAAAAGATGAAGCCTCGATGCAAAGGTTCGAGCGCGAAGCCCGTTTTTTCGTTTGCCCAGAGCGTGGTACCCGGCTTGCCACGAATTGCGACATATTGCTCATAACTGAGGTTGCGAAAGGGCCCCGGAAGATCAGTCGGAATCGGCTTGAATGCCACTTCGGCCAAAACGCGCGCGGCGTCCGCCACGACGCCGGCTTGGAAGGGTGTCGGATCGCCAAGCGCGAAGCCAGGCGGCGCCGATTGCGCCAAGGCCCCGCCGACGAGATCTCCCGCCGGCGGCAAAAGTCCACTTAGCCCGGCAGCCATGCTGCCGAGACCGATTTTCAACACGTCTCGACGCTCGAACATGAACCGATAGGCCCCGAATGGGAGCCTTTGCTTGGAATTGGTGCCGTCTCTCATGTATATCGCATTTATCGCGACTGCGAGATGGCTTTTAGGGAGAATTTGGTGAGCGCCTTCCAATTCTTGGAAGATTTGGCAGTGTCGCAGCACGGGCAGGCGCCGCGCTCACAGCCGCGGCGCATATGGTCCTCTGCCTTGGAGAGTGCCCAGACAAGCCAATGTTGTGAGACCGCGTGTCGCAGCCAGCGGAGGTCGCTAGTTTGGGCCTTGCACCGATGAAATCTCCAAACAAAGCCCACCGGCGCTGCCTTGTAATCATCCTCGCCGCCGGCGAGGGCACGCGCATGCAGTCGTGCCAGCCGAAAGTGCTGCACGAGCTTGCCGGCCGCTCGATGCTTGCACACGTGCTTGCTGCCGTCGGGGCCGCCGGTGCTGACGGCCTCGCGATCGTGGTCGCTCCCGGCCAGGACAATGTCGTTGCGGAAGCAAAACGCGCCGCGCCGGCGGCGGACATCTTCGTCCAGGCCGCCCCGCTCGGGACGGGCGATGCGGTGCTCGCCGCCAAACCCGCCATCGTCGCAGGCTTCGACGATGTTCTCATCGCCTTCGCCGACACGCCGCTCGTCGAGCCCGAGACTTTCGCCAAGCTGCGCCGCGCGCTTGCCGAGCCGTACGGCATTGCCGTGCTCGGCTTCGTGGCGGTTGACCCCACCGGCTATGGCCGCATGATCCTCGAGGACGGTGCGCTCGCCGCGATTCGCGAGAACAAGGATCTTCGCGGGGGCGAACGCGGCCTCACGCTCTGCAATGGCGGCATCATGGCGATTGCCGGAGCCCATTGTCTGAGCCTGCTCGAATCGATCGGCAAGGCCAATGTGCAGGGCGAATATTATCTGACAGATGCCATCGCCGCGGCGCGGACGCGCGGATTGAAGATCGCGGTCGTCCACGCGCCGGAAGAGGAAGTGCTCGGCATCAACGACCGCCGCCAGCTCGCCGCCGCCGAGGCCATCCTTCAGGCGCGGTTGCGGCGGAAGGCGACGGCCTCCGGCGTCACCTTTCTCGATCCGCAGCGCGTCTATCTTTCCTTCGACACCACGTTCGGGCGCGATGTCACCGTCGAGCCGGACGTCTTCTTCGGGCCGGGCGTCAAAATCGGTGAAGGCGCCACAATCCGCGCCTTTTCGCACCTTATGGGTGCGGAAGTCGGGCCGCGTGCGATCGTCGGGCCGTTCGCCCGGCTGCGGCCAGGCACGGTGCTCGGCGAAGACGTGCATGTCGGCAATTTCGTCGAGGTGAAGGCCGCAACGCTCGGCGCGGGGGTGAAGGCCAACCATCTCGCCTATATCGGCGACGCCACGATAGGAGCTCGGACCAATATCGGCGCCGGCGTCATCACCTGCAACTACGATGGTTTTGCCAAATTCCACACCGAAGTGGGGGAAGGCGCCTTCATCGGGGTCAATGCGGCCCTCGTCGCGCCGGTTACGATCGGGGCCGGTGCCTATATCGGGACTGGCTCGGTCATCACCAAGGATGTCGCTGCGGACGCGCTCGCCTTGGCGCGCGCGAGGCAAATTGAGAAACCATTTTGGGCTAGGGCTTTCCGGGCAAAGCATCGGAAATAGCCGACTCCTCCCTTGACGGTGCAAGCAGACCTGAAAGACTGACTGATGTGCGGAATCATCGGCATTCTCGGCTCTTCACCGGTTGCGGGGACAATCCTCGAAGCTTTGAAGCGCCTCGAATACCGCGGCTATGATTCGGCCGGGGTCGCGACTCTCGAAAACGGCCGGATCACGCGCCGGCGCGCCGCAGGCAAACTCAAGAACCTCGAAGCCTGCCTGGCGGCGGAGCCGCTTTTCGGCAGCTTAGGAATTGGCCACACCCGCTGGGCGACGCATGGCCGGCCGACCGCCGACAACGCCCATCCCCATCACAACGGGAAAGTCGCCGTCGTTCACAACGGGATCATCGAGAACTTTCGGGCCTTGCGCGAAGAATTGCGCGGCAAGGGGCATCACTTCACCTCCGAGACGGACACGGAAGTGGTCGCCCATCTGGTCGATGAGGCGATGGCCGGCGGACTCTCGCCCGTCGAAGCGGTGGCGGCGAGCCTGCCGCACCTCAAGGGCGCCTTCGCACTCGCCTTCCTTTTCGAGGGCGAGGATGATCTCCTGATCGGCGCGCGGGAGGGCGCGCCGCTCGTCGTCGGCTTCGGCTCCGGCGAAAGGGAGGGCGAATTTTACCTGGGCTCCGACGCGCTCGCCCTCGCCCCGCTAACCGACGAGCTCGCCTATCTCGAAGAGGGTGATTACGTCGTCCTAACGCGGCATGGCGCAAAATTCTACGATGCTGCAAACCGCCCGGTCGAACGCAAGCGGTTGAAAATGCCGGCCTCCGCCTTTCTGATCGACAAGGGCAATTACCGGCACTTTATGGCCAAGGAGATCCATGAGCAGCCAGAGGTCGTCGGCCGCACGCTCGCGCATTGTCTCGACCTTTCGGGCGGCGCGGTCGCCCTGCCTTTCGAGCTGCCGGTCGATCCGGCGCGCTTGCCACGCCTGACGATCGCCGCCTGCGGCACGGCCTTCATGGCGGGGCTCGTCGCCAGCTATTGGTTCGAGCGAATCGCCAAACTGCCGGTCGAGATCGAAGTCGCCTCGGAGTTTCGCTATCGCGAGGCGCCGATGGAGAAGGGCGGCCTGATGCTTCTCATCTCGCAGTCGGGCGAGACGGCGGATACGCTCGCCTGCTTGCGCTACGCCAAGGCGCAAGGCCAGAAGATCCTGAGCATCGTCAATGTCGCGACTTCGACCATGGCGCGGGAAAGCGACGTTGCCGCCTTGACGCTCGCCGGTCCCGAGATCGGCGTCGCTTCGACCAAGGCTTTTACCTGCCAGCTCGCACTGCTTGCCTGCCTGGCGCTCGCCTTCGGGCGGGCGCGGGGCACGATCGATGCGAAGGAAGAGGCAAGCCTCGTCGCCGAATTGATGGCTGTCCCCGGCCTGATGGCGCAGGTTTTGAAACGCGAGCCTGAGATCGAGATCCTCGCCCGCGATCTCGTCAAGGCCCGTGACGTCCTCTATCTCGGCCGCGGCACATCCTATCCGCTCGCCCTCGAAGGCGCGTTGAAACTGAAGGAAATCTCCTACATCCACGCCGAAGGCTATGCGGCGGGCGAGCTGAAACATGGGCCGATCGCGCTCGTCGATTCCGATCTGCCCGTCATCGTGCTCGCCCCGCGCGACCGCGTCTTCGAAAAAACCTTGTCGAACGTGCAGGAGGTCGCCGCGCGCAATGGCCGCATCATCCTCATCGCCGACGGCCAAGCCGCGCATGACCTCGGTGCCGAGGCCGAAGTAATCGCCATGCCCGAAATGGCATCGAATTTTTCGGCGATCGTCTATGCCGTGCCCGTGCAGATGATCGCCTATCACACCGCGGTCTTCATGGGAAAGGACGCCGACCAGCCGCGCAATCTGGCAAAGAGTGTGACGGTGGAATAGGCGCACTGGCCCTCGCGCACCGGCCGAAGCGAAGCTTCGAGCCACAGGGACCGCAGGACCATTAGAGGTAACTTTCCTGGACCCCGGATCTTCGCCGGCTCGTCCGGGGAAGCGGTAACTCCGAACGAGACGATTAGCCGGCGAGCGACGCCATGAGGAACGCAAGCACTGCGTCACCGATGCCTGGCTCTTTGCTTTCCCGGTCCCCGGCGACATTGAGGACGCGAATTTTATGTTCGGCGAGCCAATGGCGGAAATCCGAAGCTGCGTTGCGGGGAATAGGCTGACCTGAGCGCCAAGGCAGCACGTAGCACAGCTTCTCGTGCTTGCCGGAGAACTCCTTGGTCTCCCGGCTGCCGCCCGAACCCGCATCCCCGACGATCAAGGTCCCGTCGGCGTCGGCAACATTGGCTTCGGTCCGCGGCGCGTAGTCGGCCTCCGAATGCTCCAGCAGCAAGATCCGGCCGCGGGCCGGATTCTGTCATGAAGCCGCGCGGCATCCAGCCTCCAGTCGAGAGCCCAACCCGTTTTGCGGCCGCAACCGCGCCTTGATCAGCGCCTGTTTGGCCGCCCAAAATAATGCGCGCGACTCGTATCAATGTTCACGAATGGCTCTTGCCGCTCGACGCGGAGGATTGCTGAATTCCGTTCTGCTCGAGTTCTAACTTCATCGATAGAAGTTGCGCCACGTCGCGGAGCGATAGGATGCCCACAAGTCGTCCATGTTCGACCACCCAAAGTCGGCTCTTCCCGCTGTGCCGCATCTGCGCCAGTGCGGCAAGCGCATCGGTTTCAGGAGCCACAACATCCTCCGGCGTGTGGCGGACCATGATTTGCTCGACCCGGGTCGTCGTCCAGTCCGCGCGATCGATCTTGGCCGCCTGTTCCGTCCCGACGGAGCCGATCAGGATCCCATTGGAGGCGACGGGAAAGCAACGGTGGTGATGGCGGTAGACGAAATCCTCGATAAATGTGGCGATCGATACATCGGGTGGTACGGCGACCGGCTCTCGGGTCATGAGGCGTGAAACCGGCACGCCTTCAAGTGCCGTTCGGGCGATCAGCGCTCGATAGCTTGTTGAAGCCGCACCCCTGAGAAACATGCCGATAAGAAAGCGCCACATCCCGCCGATAAAATTGCCGTTGATCACACCGATGACACCAAGGACAATGAGCAGAATGCCGAAGAATTCTCCGGCCCGGGTGGCGATCCGTGTCGCCCAAATGAGATTTTTGCGCCAGTACCATAGCGCTGCGCGCAGCATGCGGCCGCCATCGAGCGGAAATGCCGGAATGAGATTGAACAATGCCAGCACGGCGTTGATGAACCCGAGATACCAGAGCGTGCCTTTCAGCGCGGCCGGCAATTTCCACGCTTCGGCAAGCGCAAGCAGGGTGAAAAAGGCCGCGCTCAGCACAAAGCTCGCTGCCGGGCCCGCCGCCGCCATCAAGAATTCGCTCTTGGCACTTGGAGGCTCCTGCTCCATTTCGGCCACGCCACCGAAAAGGAAGAGCGTGATGCCACGGATCGGCATGCCATAGTGCCGGGCCACGAGCGAATGTGACATCTCGTGGAAGACGATCGAGAAAAGGAAGCCGATTGTCGTCGCAATCGCCATCCACCAATAGGTCGCTGTTGTGAGCCCCGGCGCCACACCCGGAAAAACGCCTTCGGCCAGGGTCCAGCTTATGAGCGCAGCCAACAACAGCCAGGTCGCGTCGATCCAAACATCGAAGCCAAAGAGCGACAGGAGTTGGATTCGGTTCGTGAAAATGGCAATTCTCCGCGAAGAGAGCCGATGGATAAATGTGCCGCAGGTCAGCAAAAGACAATGACTCGACGATTCCTTAATCGGTTACCGATGCAGCCTTGGGCATTTTTTGCACGCAGCACCTGATTTGCGCAATCTGGATACGCGGGGGACGAACCGGCCAGGGATCAGTTGGGGCGCCTTGAGCGACCCGAGCCCGAGTGCTCAACGGACGCGCGGCGCTTTTGACCCGCTTGTGTTTTCTGGCCCTTTGCGATTGTTTGGCGCCAATCAGCAGTCCGGCAGCCGTGGCAGCCGGCGATTCGTTTATCCCGCCGAGCCCTCCATGCGCCTCTCCCGCTATTTTCTGCCAATCCTGCGCGAAACGCCGAAGGAGGCCGAGATCCTGTCGCATCGGCTGATGCTGCGCGCCGGGATGATCCGCCAGGAGGCGGCCGGCATCTATGCCTGGCTGCCGCTCGGCTTTAAGGTCTTGCAGAAGGTGACTGAGATCGTGCGCGAGGAGATGGACCGGGCCGGCGCGATCGAGCTTTTGATGCCGACGCTGCAACTCGCCGATCTCTGGCGCGAGACCGGCCGCTATGACGCTTATGGACCGGAAATGCTGCGGATCAAGGATCGGCACGAGCGCGAATTGCTCTATGGCCCCACCAACGAGGACATGATCACCGAGATCTTCCGCGCCACCATTCACAGCTATCGGGAATTGCCGAAGATCCTCTATCACATCCAATGGAAATTCCGCGACGAGCAAAGGCCGCGTTTCGGCGTCATGCGCGGCCGCGAGTTCCTGATGAAGGATGCCTATTCCTTCGATATCGACGAGCCGGCGGCGCGCCGTTCCTATCAGCGGATGTTCGTCGCCTATTTGAGGATCTTCGCCCGCATGGGGCTCAAAGCCATTCCGATGCGGGCCGAGACCGGGCCGATCGGCGGCGACCTCAGCCACGAATTCATCATCCTCGCCGAGACCGGCGAATCCGGCGTCTATTGCAACGCCGATATCCTCGACCTGCCGGTCCCGGACGAGACGATCGACTATGACTCAGATCTCGAACCGATCATCAGGGATTGGACTCGGGCTTACGCCGCAACCGACGATGTCCACGATCAGGTGCGGTTCGAACGCGAAACGCCGGCCGAGAAACGCGTCCGCAAGCGCGGCATTGAGGTCGGCCAGGTGTTTTATTTCGGCGACAAATATTCGAAGCCGATGCATGCCGTGGTCACGGGCCCGGACGGAGTCGAGCGGCCGGTGATCAGCGGCTCCTATGGCGTCGGCGTCTCCCGCCTCGTCGGCGCCTTGATCGAGGCCAATCATGACGAAGCTGGAATCATCTGGCCGGAGGCGGTAGCGCCCTTCCTCGTCGGGATTGCCAATCTGAAGGTCGGCGATGAGGCCAGCGATGCGGCGGCCTTGAAAATCTACGAAACACTCAAAAAGGCCGGGATCGACGTGCTCTATGACGACACGGACGAGAGGCCTGGGGCCAAATTCGCCCGGCTGGACCTGATCGGCCTTCCCTATCATGTCATCATCGGGCCCAAGGGATTAGCCGAAGGCAAGGTCGAAGTGAAGAAACGCGCCACGGGAGCTCGGGAGATGATGACGGTTGGCGACGCGACCGCCCGTTTCGGCGCGTGACGTGCGGCCGCTGTCCTAAGGGTCGAGAAAAGGATCGATGATGCCCTTCGCACCATTCGAATGGATGATCGCGGCGCGCTACCTGCGGGCGCGCCGCGCCTCGGGCTATGTCTCCGTCATCGCCGGATTTTCGTTTCTTGGCATCATGCTGGGCGTCGCCACGCTGATCGTCGTCATGTCGGTGATGAACGGCTTCCATAAGGACCTGCTCGACAAGATCGTCGGCATCAACGGCCATATTTTTCTTCAGGCCGCCGACACGCCGCTCACCGATTACGACGCGGTGGCCAAACGCGTCGCCGCCGTACCGGGCGTCGATATGGCCATTCCGATGATCGAAGGTTCGGCCTTTGCCTCGTCGACATTCGCGCAGGGCGGGGCAGGGGTTCTGGTACGGGGAATCAGGGAGGCCGATATCAAGCACCTGCCGGGCATCGCCGGCACCGTGCATGGCGGAACGCTTGCCGAGTTCGACAAGGGCGGAGGGGTGGCGATCGGCCAAAGGCTCGCCGATAATCTCAACCTGCGCGTCGGCGACATGATTAAGCTGATCACCGCCAACGGCGCCCAGACGCCGTTCGGGGTCGTGCCGCGCGTCAAGAGCTATCCGGTCAATGCGATCTTCCAGATCGGCATGGCGGAGTTCGACGGGATCTTTGTCTATATGCCCCTGCCGGCGGCGCAGGCCTTCTTCAACCAGGACGGCCAGGCGAGCGTCATCGAGCTCTTTCTGAATGATCCGGAGAGAATCGACGCCGTCCGCGACGCGATCCAAGCCGCGGTCGATCGGCCGGTGCTGATGACCGATTGGCGCGAGCGCAACCGGACCTTTTTCGATGCCTTGAACGTCGAGCGCAACGTCATGTTCATCATCCTGACGTTGATCGTGCTCGTCGCTGCCTTGAACATCATTTCCGGCCTCATCATGCTGGTGAAGGACAAGAGCCACGATATCGCGATCCTGCGCACCATGGGCGCGACGCGCGGCGCCATCATGCGGATCTTTCTCATCACCGGAGCATCGATCGGCGTCGCCGGAACGTTCGCAGGATTTCTTTTGGGGCTCGTGGTCGCCGACAATGTCGAGCCGATCCGACAGTTCTTGAACCGGCTTCTTCACGCCAATCTTTTTCCCGCCGAACTCTACTTCCTGTCGCGGCTTCCCTCCGTCGTCGACCCGCGCGATGTCGCCTCGGTTGTCGGCATGACCCTCGTCTTATCTATCCTCGCGACGCTCTATCCATCCTGGCGGGCAGCCAAGCTCGATCCAGTCGAAGCTTTGCGTTACGAGTGACATGTCGCAACCCGTTCTTCAGCTCGAAAATGTGGAGCGTCGCTACCAGCAAGGCGCGACCGCGCTTTCCGTCCTGCGCGGGGGAAATTTTGGGCTCTTCGCCGGGCAATCCGTGGCGCTCGTCGCGCCCTCCGGCGCCGGCAAGTCGACACTGCTTCATATCGCCGGCCTGCTTGAAAAGCCGGACGCCGGTGAGGTCTATATCGACGGGGCCGCGACGACCCACATGAGCGACGAGGCACGCACGGGATTGCGGCGACACGCGATCGGCTTCGTATATCAGTTCCATCATCTGCTGCCGGAATTCTCGGCCCTCGAGAATGTCATGCTGCCGCAGATGATCGCCGGTCTTAGCCGCCGGCAGGCGCGCGGCCGCAGCCTGGAGCTGCTCGACTATCTTGGGCTGGCGGCGCGCGCCAAGCACCGGCCGACGGAACTCTCAGGCGGCGAGCAGCAGAGGGTGGCGATCGCCCGGGCGGTGGCGAACGGGCCGGTGATTTTGCTCGCCGATGAGCCGACCGGAAATCTCGACCCAAAGACCGCCCATCACGTCTTCGAGGCGCTCGAAAGGTTGGTGAAGGCGACCGGCCTTGCCGCGCTGGTAGCCACCCATAACGAAACGCTTGCGGTCAGAATGACGCGGCGGGTGACTTTGAAAGACGGATGGGTGGTCGAGATGGCGTGACGGTCAGGCTCCGCGGATGAGACTCGGGGCTTGCTTTCGGCGCAGCCTCTTATGAAAGTCCGGGACTGCCGCTACTCGACGCTATTCGGGTCCTGGCGAAGGTCTTCGAGCCGTCTGGAGAGCGCGCGAATGCGCGCCTTCAACTCGGCGTTCTGGAGTTCGAGATCGCGCAGCCGTGCCTCGCCCCCCATCGCGGGCGGCTCCGCCGCCGAAGCCGCGGTCGTGGTTTGCGGATCGGTGAACTCGACGCCGATCGCGTCCTTGTCCCGCCAGACCAAGCGGGCATGATGGCCACGGCTTTTCTGCGGAATATAGAGATCGAATTCGGTCGGAACCGCCATTGTGTCGTTCAAGGCGATCCTGGCACCGGTCGCCGAAATGTTCTTGATGATGCAGTCGATGGTGCACATGCGGTTGTTGAAGATGATCTGAGCGCGCAGGAAGCTCCTGATCCTCTCGGCCGATCGCATATTCTGCGTCTTCTGCATGTCCTGCATGTCTGAAATCCGCCGAGGCCACCGCGCAGGGCCAATCTTCTGCTTCGCCCGAAGTGCCAGATCCGCCAGGCGCGGCTCTCGGCCGGTCGCCCGAGCGGTCATCCCTGCGCAGGAGAACAAGGCGACAAGGGACGATAGCTTTGCAGGGTTAACACTTGTTCAACCGTGGGACGAATGCCCAGGGGGGCGCGAGCCCGGATGCAAAGGGAAAAATCTTATGTTAGGCTCGCCCGCAGCTCGGGGGCTTCACTTTGAGACACCGTATTATTTTCCTCATCGCGATGGTCTTGATGGCGTGCGCGCTCGACGGCTGCGACAAGTGCGGCCGTTTCGAAAATCTCAACGTTCCGAGCATTCCCAAGTCTTGCCACGCCGATCCGCCACCGGGTTAGGCGGCGTCGAACGAATTTGGCGACGAAAAATGCGCTAAATCAAGTAGCTTGAGCGCTGCTTTATATTTGGGAGCTCGAGCCGCCCTTTTGGCATCTTAGCCTTTGGGTAGCCGCGCCAGCCGGCCTAGGAGAGCAACGGCAGATGCACGCCGAAGGTCAGCAACAGCAGCAGAGTATTAAGGAACAGGACCGCTAATGGTTCCCGCGATCGCCGCGGCCTGGGTCAGCCCCCCATTGGCGAAAGCGCCCATGATGTCGCGCTGGCGTGTGAACACCGCCAAGGCGATCATCGGGATCGGCAGCGCGAGGCTCAAGACGACCTGGCTCATGACCAGCGCGCTTGTCGCGTTGACGCCAAGGCCGACGACGACGAAGGCCGGCACCATAGTCACGACGCGCCGCAGCCAGATCGGGATTCTGAACCCGACAAAGCCCTGCATGATCGTCTGGCCGGCCATGGTGCCGACGGCGGAACTCGAGACGCTCGATGCCAGCAGCGAAATCAGGAAGACGGTTGCGGCCGCCGTGCCCAAGAGCGGAGTCAGCGTGTGATAGGCGGTCTCGATCTCGGCGACATCGCTATGGCCGAGGTGGAAGGCGGCCGAGGCCATCATTACCATCGCCATGTTGACGGCGCCGGCCATTGTCAGCGCGACGATTGACTTCCGTGTTTGAATAGGAAAGGAGCTTCTTCCGGTCGGCGTCGCTGCGGATCGGCATCCGCGCCTGAGTGAGGCCGGAATGGAGATAGATGGCGTGCGGCATGATGGTGGCGCCAATGATGCCGACCGCGATCGTGACAGCCGCCGCGTCTTGCAGCTGCGGAACGAGGGTGTGAAACGCCGCGGCGCCCCAATCGACCGGCGCAATGAAGATCTCGATCAGATAGCAGAGTGCGATGACGCCCACCAAGGCGCCGATGATCAATCGAGACGATCACCGCCGGCCCCGCCCGGGGGGAACGACTTGCGCAGGCCGCGGCGGCGACCATCGAGCGTCTCGCGGATGGCAGCCTGTGTCCTGTTCAGTCCTGCCTCGGGCGCAACGATGTCCACCGCTCGGTAATATCCGGATCAAACCTTAATTTGTAGCCGCGACCATAAATAGCATACTTGGCTTTAAATGGCGCCGCAATTGATATTTTCGATGCGAGAGAGCATTCTTCGCAGGCGCGCCCAAGCCCATGCGTAGGATTTCGCCCATGAGCGCCAAGAAGGTTGTGTCGTCGCAGGCTGCGGCCGAACTCCCGACCGAGGCGGCTCAGGCCGAAAGATTTGGAAAGGCGCGCTCGGCGCAAGCGACCGCCGTGCTCGAGGATTACGTTGAGCTGATCGACGATCTGCTGACCTCGCAGGGCGAGGCTCGCCCGACCGACATCGCCCGTCGGCTCGGTGTCTCGCATGCGACCGCGATCAAGAGCATTGCTAGGCTCAAGCGCGAGGGGCTCGCGACCTCCAAACTTTATCGCGGCATCTTTCTGACGCCGCAAGGTTCAGATCTTGCCGCCCGCGTCCGGGCCCGCCACCGGCTCGTCGTCGATCTTCTGGTCGCCGTCGGCGTGCCGGAACATTGTGCAGAACTTGATGCCGAGGGCATCGAACACCATGTCTCGGATGCTGCGCTTGCTGCCTTCGCGCGTTTTCTTGGACGCGGCTACGCCGGCCGTAAGCCGGACTGATCAGGAAGGCAGGGCACAACGCGACGGATCCTCGAGCAGCGCGCAACGCTTTATCTGCACGAGCTTAATAGGCTTGCCATTTGTGACATTCGCGCCACAGTTTAGGATCATTTCCGCAAGGCTTGTTTAGTCAAAAAGAAAGCCGCTTTTCAGCCATAAACCGCCGGGTAAGGTCAATTCAGTTGAATGGAGTCCCAGTTTTTAACGCGGCATGGTGCCGGCCGAAAAAGGTAAACAGAGTTTCGAAGTAGCAGGAGTCATTCGCCCGCGTCCCCGCGTGGCATTGGGTGCCCTTCAAGAGGGCCCGTCGCTCACTTTCGAACAGCGGGGTTTTTCAATTGGACGCGCGCGTCTTCGACAAGCAGAAGCTTCCCAGCCGTCACGTTACGGAAGGCCCGGAACGGGCACCGCATCGCTCCTATCTTTATGCGATGGGGCTGACGCGCGAGGAAATCCATCAGCCTCTCGTGGGGGTCGCTTCCTGCTGGAACGAGGCGGCGCCCTGCAACATCTCGCTGATGCGCCAGGCGCAGGCGGCGAAGAAGGGCGTGGCGACCGCCGGTGGAACGCCGCGCGAGTTCTGTACCATCGCGGTGACCGACGGCATGGCCATGGGGCACCAGGGCATGAAGTCCTCGCTCGTCTCGCGCGAAGTCATCGCGGATTTTGTAGAGCTGACAGTGCGCGGACATTGCTACGACGCGCTCGTCGGTATCGCCGGCTGTGACAAGTCGCTGCCCGGCATGATGATGGCGATGCTGCGCCTCAATGTGCCGTCGATCTTCATCTACGGCGGCTCGATTTTACCGGGCAGTTTCCGCGGCCATCCAGTTACGGTGCAGGACCTTTTCGAAGCTGTCGGGCGATATTCCGTGGGCAAAATATCGGCGGAAGATCTCGATGAGCTCGAGACGGTCGCCTGTCCTTCGGCGGGCTCCTGCGGCGCCCAGTTCACCGCCAACACGATGGCGACTGTTTCCGAAGCGATCGGCCTTGCCCTGCCGTATTCCGCCGGCGCGCCGGCGCCCTACGAGATACGCGACCGGTTCTGCGAAACCGCCGGCGAAATGGTGATGGAACTGCTGGCGCGCAAAATCCGTCCGCGCGATATCGTAACCCGTAAGGCGCTCGAAAACGCCGCCGCCGTCGTTGCCGCCACCGGCGGATCGACCAACGGCGCGCTGCACATCCCGGCGATCGCGCATGAATGCGGCATCGATTTTGATCTCTTCGCGGTCGCCGAAGTTTTCGAGCGCACGCCCTATATCGCCGATCTGAAACCGAGCGGCGCCTATGTTGCCAAAGATCTGTTCGAGGCGGGCGGCATCCCGCTCCTTATGAAGACTTTGCTCGACCACGGCTTCATGCACGGCGATTGCCTCACCGTCACCGGCCGCACGATGGCCGAGAACCTGGCGAGCGTGAAATGGAACCCGGCGCAGAAGGTGGTCCGCTCGGCCGACAAGCCGATCAATTCGACCGGCGGGATCGTCGGGCTCAAGGGCAATCTCGCGCCCGACGGGGCGATCGTGAAGGTCGCCGGCATCGATCAGGACAAGCTTTTCTTCGAAGGACCGGCGCTGTGCTTCGACAGCGAGGAAGCCTGTTTCGAGGAGGTGTCGAAGCGCCGCTATGAGGCGGGCTCCGTCCTTGTCATTCGCTATGAAGGGCCGCGCGGCGGTCCGGGCATGCGCGAAATGCTGTCGACGACGGCTGCGATCTATGGCCAGGGCATGGGCAACAAGATGGCGCTGATAACGGACGGGCGTTTTTCCGGCGCGACTCGGGGCTTCTGCATCGGCCATGTCGGGCCGGAGGCGGCGGTCGGCGGCCCGATCGCGCTCATCCGCGATGGCGACATCATCGCCATCGACGCGATGAAACGCACCATCGAGCTTCGCGTCTCAGCCGAGGAACTCGCCGAACGCAAAAAGTCTTGGAAGCCGCGGCCGACCGAGTTCGGCTCCGGCGCGCTCTTCAAATATGCGGAGGTGGTTGGCCCCGCCCGTTACGGCGCAGTCACCCATCCCGGCGCAGCTGGCGAGACCCAGTGCTATGCCGATGTCTAGGCGCAACGCTCTTTTCGCCGTTGTCGGCGTCGCCGCGCTTGCCGCCGGCTCGAGTGCCGTTGCGCCAGCGGGCCTGGCCTTCGACGGAACGACGCAGACCGCGGCGACCACCGACAAGACGACACCGTTGCAGATCTTCAAGAATCCGCAAGCCGCGCTGCGCGCCGGGCTTGAGGATTTCAAGACTGGAGATTCGCGGTCCGGACTCGAGGCCCTGAAATATGCCGCCGCCGCCGGCGAGTTGCTGGCGCGCTGGAAGCTCGCCAAGATGTACGCCGATGGCGATGGCGTGCCGCATGACGACATCAAGGCCTATGAATATTTTGCGCAAATCGTCGAGAATTACGACGAGGACAATCCGGACCCGCGCGAATTGCCGGTCGTCTCGAGCGCCTTCGTGGCCGTCGGAGCCTATAGTCTGAACGGCATCGCCAATACGAAGGTCGAGCCGGATCCGCAGCGGGCGCTCGCAATGTTCCAATATGCGGCGACCAATTTTGGCGATCCCAACGCGCAATATGATCTTGCCCGCATGTATCTCGATGGGATCGGCGTCGACAAGGATGCCACGCAAGCCGCGCGTTGGCTGCATCTTGCCGCCGACAAGAACCATGCCGAGGCCCAGGCTCTGCTCGGCCAATTGCTTTTCGCGGGCCGTGACGGCGTGCCGCGCCAGCGCGGCTTCGGCCTGATGTGGCTGACGCTCGCACGCGACGCTGCGCTGCAGGACAAGAAGGATCAGTGGATCGTCGATCTTTACAACAATGCCGCGATGGCGGCGAGCGACAGCGATAAGCAGATCGCCGCGGTCTATATCGCCGATTTCAAGAAGAAGCATGATTAAGAATTGTCATGCCTACCGCCTGACTTGATCACGAGCGGGTGTGATGTATGGGCTCCATCTATCCGGCAAATAACCGGAACCGGCGCGATCACAGGCGACATTAAAATCATCATGAACGCTTCAGAAAAAATCGTCCGCGTACGAGTGAGCGGCCGCGTGCAGGGCGTCGGCTTTCGCGCCTTCACGCAGCGGCATGCCGAGGCACGTGGCATCTCCGGCTGGGTGCGTAATTGCCGCAACGGCGATGTCGAAGCGGTCTTCGCCGGGTCTGAGCATGCGGTGAGCGCGCTCTGCGAAACCTGCCGCCGGGGTCCGCTGCATGCGCAGGTTGAGCGGCTCGATATTTTCGAAGCGGATCATTCGGCGCTTGTCGAGCTCGGCGGGGCAGGCGGATTTTTTCAGCTCGCGACGATCTAGAACATGATCCGCAAAAGTGGGAACCGGTTTTGCGAAAAGATCATGCGGCAACAAAAAATCCAGATCAGTTTTCAGCGATTCTGATCCTCGGTCGCTCCGAAGATCGTCTCGAACTCCCGCCGCAACACATTATCGACCTCGCTCATCGTTACGCTGCGCCCGAGATCGCGAAGGCTTGTCGTGCCAAGATGCGGCGCCGCCACGCCGCAAGGTAGGATTCCAGCAAAGTGCGAGAGGTCTGGCGCGACATTGAGCGCGAGCCCGTGAAACGAGACCCAGCGGCGCACGCGTATGCCGATCGCGGCGATCTTGTCTTCGGCCGGCTCTCCGGCTGCGCCGTTCGGCTTGTCGGGCCGCGCCACCCAAATGCCCACTCGCTCTTCTCGGCGCTCGCCATGCACATCGAAATCGGCGAGCGTCGCGATGATCCAGGCCTCCAACGCTGCCACGAAGCCGCGCAGATCGGGCGCGCGGCGGGAAAGATCGAGCATGACGTAGCAGATGCGCTGGCCCGGGCCGTGATAGGTGAGCTGGCCGCCGCGGCCGGTCTGGTAGAGCGGGAAGCGCAGATCAAAAGCAGAGACATCGCCGGCCGAGGTCCCGGCGGTATAGAGCGGGGGATGTTCGACGAGGAACACCGCCTCGGCGGCTTTACCAGCGGCGATTTTTTCCGCTCGGGCTTCCATCGCGGCGACCGCCGTTTCATAGGGCAAAAGACCCGTAAACATGCGCCATTCGACCGGCGACGCGCCGTGCGCCGGCAACATCGAGCGGGGAAGGGCTTCGAGCCTTGTCAGGGAAGGGCCTTTTTGTTAGACCGCACGGCCTTTGCGGCCATGGCGGAATTGGTAGACGCGCTAGCTTGAGGTGCTAGTTGGGAAACCAGTGGAGGTTCGAGTCCTCTTGGCCGCACCACTCATTTGTCAACTAACTGATACTTTTCGCAGATTTAGTCTGCGGCCCGCACCTTTTGCTCGGGTGCGGGAATAGATGTTCAAGGATTGTTCTTCCGCGCGCGCTCCGCCGCGTTGACGGATAGCCGCTCGCGATTCATCAGCCAAGTATATTTGGAGGCCATCTGGCCGCCCCGCCAGCCGTACTTCGCTTCGAGCTCTTGACTCGGTGAAACCACGATTGGCATCGCGCGTAGCGCCGGCCTTGCGAAGCCCGTGCGCGGACTTGCGAATGCCTGCTGCACGGCACGCCGTGCGAAACCAATTACCGAACAATTCCTCGGCCATCGGGCGGCCACCTTCGCTGCGGATGAACGTCAGATCGCCGCATGGTCCAGCCGCGAGAGTGGCCGCGAACTCAGGCTCGATCGAGATGAAAACCGGCTCTCCGGTCTTTTCGGTTGTCAGCCGCGCAATGCCGCCCTTGATGTGCTGGCGTCCGAGTGTGACTGCGTCGCCGCGGCGCAGCCCGGTATAAAGAAGAATGTCGAATGCTACGCGCTCGCGTGTGCCGATCGGCCATCGAGCCTGAAACGTGGCGATGTCATCATCCGTCCAGGCGGGAAAGCCATCGCTTCTTACCGTGGACGCTTTGGCATCATGCGTCGGGTCCGATTTGATGAGATCGGCTTTGACGGCCCAGCGCATGAGGCCGCGCATGGTTTCGAGAAAATTGCGAGCAGCTGCGGGCGTCGCCGCGCGGCGTTCATAGCCGGCGAAGATGGCCTTTTGGGAAATGGATGCAATCCGCTCCTTTCCGGCTGTCTCGAGGACTTTGCGGAAAATGTTGTCCCGCTGGCGCCGGGTCGCCGTCGATAAGGTGCGCCACGCCGACGATTGACGGTAAAGCTCGATTGCACCTGCCAACAAGGTTATAATGTTGTTTTTCTCTATATGGTCTCCTATGAGCGCGGTTTTTGGCCACACACGTCTATAGCTGGTGAAACCCTTCGAACCCTTCGATCTCTTCGCTCATGCTGTTGATCAAAGGTTGGTAGGCTTGTGGGTTCTGCCCATCCCTACGTTGTTGGGCACTCTAGAGCTCTCTAGCCTTGCGATAGCTGCTGAAATTCGGGACTTCGGTTCGTAATCCATTGGACAGCAAGTACAAAGACGACGTGAAGCGATGGAAGCGATCACCCGAGGGCACCAGTCTTTCGGCCAAGTTCAATGCGGTCGCCGCGAACTTGAGCCGACTTCAGCTAGTTTGAAAAAGGGAGCCCTTGATTCCTTAGCGCTAAGCGTTACATGACAGCCATGCCGTGATGTCGACTCAGCTCTACAGCAGATGTTTACATACAGAGAAGCATGGCGTCGCATCCGACACAGCCCCGGCCACAGATTGACCGGGGCTTCATTATTTTCTGCCCTTGCCGCAGCCGCCGACAATCGCGCACCTGAAAAGCCACGGCCTCGAAGGTCTCTTCGTCGTCTGCGCGAATGCGGCTTGCCTGCACTCGGGACAATTCACCTTCGAAAAATGAAGAAAACATAGTTGCAATTAACCTCTTTTCCGGGGGTCAGTTTTAGCGTCTCGCAACGAGCAATTTGTACCTTCCCAGCGTTCCACCAACCGAGCCAGCGAGAAACTGGGACCTGTGGATCGATTTCAACGAGGGTTGTCATGGTCCTTGGTTATTTCCTGATTGCGGTCGCGATTGGGGCCTTTGGACACGATTGCTGGATTTTGCTTAACTCTGGCAGATGGTCACCCACGACCATTTCGACGTTGTGGGCATCAACCGGAGCAGCTCCTCCATATTTTGAATGGCCTGTCCTTCAGAAAATCGTGGAGACGCTGATTAATTTTCCGATAAGTATTGCCCTTGGCCTGCTGGGGTTGCTCTGGGTGCGGTGGAGCCGACGCGCACTTTGACTAAGCTCATACAAGGCATCTCCGGCTCCCAGAGAGTGCCCCGTTGCGCCAATGGTCAACGCTTCCACCATCAGCTCCGGCCGCACAGGTTTATCGTCGAACGAAAAAAGCGATCGAAACTCTCTTGAGGTCGCGTCAACTGGGCCGAAAGTCGATTGGTGTCGACGCCTTCAAACCGCATATGCTGGGAGTAAGAATCTAAAGCGATCGCTCAATCAGTTGAGGCGAAGGGCAAGAGTTCGTCGAGGCGGCTCATGCGATGGCGATCCGATCCTGGTGAGCACGTCGGCGAGATGAGCTTGCGGGTCGACGTCATTCATTTTCGCGCTTCCGGCTCAGAGCGCGGCCCCACAAACACGACATCGGTATCTTGGTGGAAGTGTCTTTCCCTCTATTCTTTCCAAGAGATGCGAGATGTCTTGTTTTCCGTCTGGTGTCTGGCTGCCGCCGCGCTTGACGCTAGCCTGATCAACTCCTCGCAGACCACAGGCGGCCTACGGGCTGGCAGCCGCGAGAACCTCTGCGAAAATTTTCGCAAAAGTGTGTGCGTCGCCGGGCCAGCGCGCCGAAACGTACTTTCCGTCCTGCACGATGAAGGCCGGGCGGGAGTTGTCGATCCGATCTCGCTTGAGGCCGCTGAGCTTGAGCCGCCGATCGGGGTCATCGGCGCCTACGTTCAGGAAATCCGACGGTGTGGCCAGCGCACGTTTCACCTCCGCCTCAACGCTGCGGTAGCCATCGGCCTCGCCCGGCTCATCCGGATAGGTTCGGAAATAGTTCGGATCCCACCATCGCACGATCCTCCCGACACGCCCCGCAAGCCGTTCCATAGACCAGGTCAGCGCTGTCGTCTTGCGCCCAGAGAGCACGGAGCGGCCGGTCAATGGATCGATGCTGCGGGCGAGCAACAAAACACCGTGACAAATGGCGCCTACGGCCTTGTCGGCTCGAAAGAACGCGACCGCCAGATCCTGAAGCAAGGGGCTCTCGAGATACTCACGCATGCCACGGGCGCGATGGCCGCCGGGCAAAACGAGACCGTAGAAATCCTTTTCGCTTACCTGATGCCAGCGACAGGGCTGATTATAAGCCGGGTCGCGTGTCATGGCCGCATAGGCCGCGCGGCCCCGTGAATCCGCACGCATCAGGAGACCGACGAGGCGGAGGCGATTAAGACCGGGCACCAAGCCCCAAGGATCGAGGCCGTAGCCCGTCAGCATCATGTCGTCAGCCGCGGCCAGTGCACCCTCGGGGGTAGCAAAGACGATCCTATGACCACGCGCCGAACATACCTTCCACGTTACTGCAGCTTCAGTTGGATCAAAGTCTCGCGCTGGCAGCAGAATCAGCACGCGGGCCATGGCTTGGCTTGCCCTGTCTCTTGCCCGTTCCATTGGCAATGAGTGTATCTTGCACCCGCCGCCGCGGCAACGAGTTGCGAAACAAAATACACCGCGAGATGCACGACAAGGTTTCCACGATTAAGCATTCTCGAATTTGCAGGGACCAGATTCGCCCCGCACGATCGGAATCCTTTTTGCCACTTGTTGATTCTTCGAAGAACAGGCCAAACAATCGACCTTGCCGCGATTGAACTCTCGACTTTCCGGGGCAATTCTTTCGGTTCGATTGGGCCTAGCCGAGCGATGCGTCCACGCGCTATTGTAATAGTGCATATAAGAAAGAAGCACATGGCGCAGGTGCCGCTCGGCAAAGACGACGACATGGTCCAAGACATTCCCGCCGGATCGAGCCAATCAAGCCCCTTCGCCGCCTGAAGCTTCCAGCGCTGCAGCAAGGGAATGGCGATTGCGCTTCCTAGGGCCGGCGAGGAAGTCAGGCGTTTAGTCACTGGCGCCGCGTTCCCATCCCTTCTCGGCCACCATTCGCAATTGGTGAGAGCTTGTAGCTTCGCCATCCCGACGCGCGGTAGCAAGCCTCGACCTTCTTTCCAAGCCGGCAGCCCTGCGCAACGCTACAGGTCCGGGGCGAGCGGGGATTGCCAGAGAGTGCGGCGCCCAAGTTCGGGAGCGGACTTCGGTTGACGACACGACGGGTCAATTGCTTGACGGAGCATCATCCATTTTGAAACCGCGAAATGCCCACCCTGCGGCTATCGCGAGGACAAAAACGGCAATCGGCGGCCCGAACAGCAGAACCGGTATTACAAGGAAATCGCCCGCAGTTCTGAACCCGCCGTGAATGCCACTCAGGATCAAATATATGATCCAGGCCATTATCCAGCCGGCAGAAATGAGAAGCCAGATCCGAAACAGTCCGCGACGCCAATTGATGGGCTTTTCGTTCTCTTTCGCGCCAACTGGGTGGCGCGGAACGCCAAAGTTCTGCATGATGGCTGTCCCTTTCGGCGAGGCCGCATAGCGCGAGGAGCCGCATTGGCTTCCCGGTGGTTGGGGGGCAGGGCGGCATATAGTGTCTTCCCAGGCCTACGACCCGCTTGATATTCAGCCGCCATTCTTCTCGTTGCATCCATCCGGACTATAAGCTTGCGGGAAATTTTCGAGCAGATCCTTTTCTTCCGCCAACCGGTCCTCCCGACCGGCATTCGCGTGCACGTGCACATGAGTGGCGCCTTTTGCATCGATGCATTTGAGGTTTTTGGGGTCTGCCTCTGCTCGCTGCGACAGCTCGCCGTGACCGATAAAAATCGGGATCCATCTCTTATGCTCATCCAACCTCGCGTAGATGTAATTACACGGCTCATTTTGTGTCAGCTTTGGGTGGCGTGCGTAGACATCGTATATGTACTCCCTGCCTGATGCACCGGTCCAAGTGCAGAATGTATGATCAGTCACATTTCTCTCCATGCTCCGATACACCGCATAAGTCATAGGCTGTGGCGAAGGCACTTTACCAACTTTACGGTCAGGCTGAATTTGACCGGTATCAATAGCCAGGACTTATGCTCAAGCCAAAAGACAGAAGGCTCGCGGCATGAAGCCTTCGCAGCCGCTTCTGCACGGCATACCGGTCATGACGATCAGCAGTTCTGACAGTGGGGGCAGCAATAGGCGGTGCGGCCGCCCAGTTTGAACATCTTCAGCAGAGATCCGCAGCGGGGGCACTGGCCGTCTTTCTTGCGTTCGGGCAAGAGAGAGCCTTTGGGCATGCGCTCGGTTGAGCCGGCACCAGAGATAATTGCCGCCTTGAGCACCTTGCGCATGGTTAGAAACAAGTGCTCAAGCTCGCTCACAGAAAGCTCGTCCAAGCGCGCAGATGGATTGATGCGCGCCTGAAATAAGATCTCGTCTGAAAAAATATTGCCGATGCCCGCGATGATTTGTTGATCCATCAAGACCGATTTTGCATTACGCCTGATGCCGGCCACAGCCATCTTGAACGCTTGAAAATCGAACTTCGGATCGAGCGCATCCGATCCGAGTTTTTCCTGCGCAACGAAATCGGCCGCGTCCTTGACCAGGCTCACGCGTCCGATCATTCTCTTGTTGGTATAGGCAAGAGAGCCATCGTTGGCGAAGTCAATGCGCACGCACGTGAAGGGCGGCTCTTCGGCGCTTTTCGGGATGAAACGGAGAGCCCCGGTCATGCCGAAATGCAGGACCAGCCAGCCGCCGCGATCGATACTTGCCATGAGATACTTGCCATGGCGGCGGGCCGCCATGAGCTTGGCACCTCGCAGCCGTGCAGCGAACGCCCGGGCCAAGCGGCCGGCTAGGATGCGGGCGTCATTTACAGCGACGCCGTCGATCGTCTTGCGCAGAGCACTCCTTACAAGCACCTCTTTGAAGCCTTCGACATCGGGCAATTCAGGCATGACAGCGTCCATCCATTCTACGAAGAAGATTGCCGCCGGAATCACGCCAGAGACGGCGACTCAATCGACTTTTTCAACAGCATCGGTCAGAAGCGGCCGTCAGTAACGGTCCGCTTCGCGCCAAGGGCGGTCAATGACCATAAGCCCACATAGTTCACTCTTTAGTCGGATAGTGTCGGAAGAACAGCGATCATACGGCGGCCCGGACCACCTTGATCCATGGCAAGCCCCTGCGTCGGAGCTGCTCAGAGGCCGTGCGCGCCTTCGGCTGCGAGCGCGCCGGAGGTGACCTCCTGCACTTCGGCGGTGATCTGCTCCTGGCGTAGGAGCCTTTCCTGGCCGGAGAGCTCGTCCAGCTTCTCTTCGATGTTGAGCCTTGCGGACTCCATGGTCGCCAGCCTCGCCGCATTCTCGCTGGCGAAGCTTTCGAGTGCCGCCAGAGCTAGCTCAGCGAAGACGTACTCGCCCATGAGCTGCTCGATGAGCCGGCGCGGCGGCAGGTTGGTCAGCGGCGGAGGTCCAGGACGGAGTGCTCGGAAAGCGCCGACGTCGATGGGCAGGACCGGCTGTCGGACAACGGTGGCCGCCGCTGCTCCGGAAACCTTGGCGAACACGATCTCTGCGCGCGCGAACCGTTCCTCGACGAAGCCGGAGTAGAGGGCGTCGGCCACACGCCGGGCGGTTGCGCCCACGCCTGAGGCCTGGCTCGCCATCGGCGTTGACCAGTCGACCCGCCGCCCCCGCTGCCCCGCCATGGCTAGGCCGCGCGCGCCAACGACGAACAGTGTCGTATTCTCGGCGCTGCCGAGCATATCCAGCACACGCTCGGAGAAGGCGCCCGCAAAGCCATGTTCGGCTGCAAAGGCCACAGTGGCGCTTCAACTCTCGGCGGGCGGCGCGCTGGGGACGTCATCTGGCTTCAGTAACTCGACCGCGCGGACCAAGCCGCCGGAGATGACCTTGGTATAGGCCCGGTAGCCATCGAGAGCATTACGAGCCTGTTGAGTATGGGCCGCCGCTATGCCGCGCATGGCGCCGACGACGCTGTTGAGCTTGCGGATACTGGCGATCCGCGCCTGGGCCTCACCAAGAGCGCTCATGCCTTGGGCTCCGTCGATGCAGGCTTAAGCGTCTCGACCAAGGCGGCGATGGCACCGGAAAGTTGGCTTCGCTCGTCCTGGCCGAGCTGGCGTTCGGTTTCAAGGCGCTCCAATACGCCCTTGCAGCGCTGGTCCAGCCACTCCGGAAGCTGACGCTTGAACGTCTCCATTCGATATAGCGGAAGCGTGTCGAGCTGCCCTTCGTGCAGCGCCAGAAGCTCAGCCGCCTCATGCGCCAGAGACAGGGGCGCATATTGCGGCTGGGTGAGAATGGCACGAATGCGCCGGCCGTGATCGATCTGAGCCTGGGTACGTGGGCTGAGCGTGGTCGAGAAGCGCGTGAAGAGCTCGAGTTCGAGGAACTGCGCGTAGTCGAGCCGCAGGTTCTCCGCGAGTTCCCGCAGGATCGGCGCCTGCGCCTTGCCGCCGACGCGGCTGACGCTCAGTCCGATGTCCACGGCGGGTTTCTGACCCTCGTCGAATAGCTTGGAGCTGAGTACGATCTGCCCATCGGTGATGGAGATCAGGTTGGTGGGGATATAGGCGCTGAGGTTGCCGGCCTCGGTCTGAGCGATGGGAAGCGCCGTCAACGATCCGCCGCCGAGCTGAGTCGAAAGTCTGGCCGCCCGCTCCAAAAGCCGGGCCTGGATATGAAAGACGTCCCCGGGGTAAGCCTCGCGTCCGGACGGTTGGCGCATGAGGAGCGACAGCTCCCGGTGCGTAGCGGCATGCTTGGTCAGATCGTCGATGACGATCAAGACGTGGCCACCCTGATCGCGGAAATACTCCGCCATCGAGAAGCCGGCGTAGGGGGCGAGCCATTGCAGGCCTGGCGCTGTCGCAGGTCCCGCGACCACAAAGATGCAGCGCTTGGGATCGCCGT
The DNA here is from genome assembly GCA_963720425.1 of uncultured Alphaproteobacteria bacterium. Taxonomy (GTDB): domain Bacteria; phylum Pseudomonadota; class Alphaproteobacteria; order Rhizobiales; family Beijerinckiaceae; genus Methylovirgula. The sequence goes on along the minus strand of OY970391.1, from coordinate 2,914,986 downwards.
GGGTCGTGACCGCATCGATGACCTGGCGCACCGATGATGACTTCTGGCCTACGGCCACGTAGACGCACACCACGTCCGAGCCACGCTGATTGATGATCGCGTCGGTGGTGATGGCGGTCTTGCCGGTCTCACGGTCGCCGATGATCAGCTCACGCTGGCCGCGGCCGAGTGCGAGCAACGCATCGATCAGCTTGATACCGGTCTGCATCGGCTCGCTCACCAGATCGCGTTCGATGATGCCGGGTGCTGCACGCTCCACCGGGTCGTGACGCGCCGCGGCGATCGGTCCGCCGTCGTCAAGCGGTCGACCCAGCGGGTCCACCACGCGGCCGAGCAACGCCTCGCCCACCGGTGTGCTAATCACGGCGCCCAGACCGCGCACCAGTTCGCCCGCCCCGACCCGACCCAGGTCGAGGAGCACGCAGCCGATGCGGTCTTCGTCCAGCGCATGTGCGAACCCGGTCGCTCCGCCTTCGAAACGCATGAGCGAGCTGAGAGGCAGGTCTGGCAGGCCGCGAACGAAGGCGATTCCGTCGCCGGCTTTTTCGACAACTCCGAACTGCTCGGGTCGCGGCTTCAGCGACGCCTTGGCGAGGCGCGCCTCAGCTGCTTCCAGCCAGCGGTCAAGCGACTTTCGCAGCGTCGTCGTCATTGTTCAGCTCGGCTTCGATCTGCTTCAGGTCTTCTGACCACGAGCGCCGCAGGATTGTGAACGGAAACCGGACTTCGACGCCTGCAATGAGCGCTGGGTCGACCCGGAAGACCGGCATTGCGGGGGCGCCCAGGGCCGCGCTCAGGCGTTCGCCAAACCGCTCGGCCGTTCGCTTGTCCAGCGCCACGGCGGTGACGACCTCTGGAGTCCTTTCATCTGCCGCAACGCGCTCGGCGATGTGCTGCTTGGAGTCGGCCGGCAACGACTTGACGTCTTCACAGACGAGGTCGAGCAGTCGATCCTGAATCAAGGCCGCGGGAACGTCCCCGAGCAAGCGCCGTACGATCGAGACGGCCAGCCGCGCTGCATCACGTCCAGCGGATCCGACGATCTCGGCACGTTCTCGTTCGAACGCCTTCTGCGCTTCCGAGCTGAGCACTTCAGCGTCGGTGCGAGCTTTGGCGAGGACCGCCTGGCCCTCGGCGTCCGCAGCCTCGCGCGCCTCTCTCAGGGTGGCGTCGCGCTCCTGAGCGATGGCAGTCCTCTGGCTCTCCAAGCTCTGGCGCAGACTCTCTGCTGCCGTCTTCTCGGCCCGGACATCCGCGGTCAGCTTGTCCGCCGCGGCCTGCCGCGCCGCAATGATCCCGAGCACCGGCCGATACAGGAACCGGTGCAGCAGCCAGACCAACACCAGAAAGTTGGCGGCCTGCAGGCCCAGTGTCCACGGATCTAAGTGCATGTCAGTGCACGAACGGATTGGCGAACAGGACCAGGAGCGCGATCACCAGGGCGTAAATGGCCATGGTCTCGATCATGGCCAGGCCTACGAACAGCGTTCGGGAGATCACGCCAGCCGCATCCGGCTGGCGTGCGATGGCGTCCATCGCAGCGGCGACCGATCTGCCTTCGGCTAGGGCCGGGCCGATGGCGCCCATGCCAACGGCGAAGGCTGCGGCGAGGATGCTGACATGGGGCAGATAGTTCATCGCGGGCTCCTCATTTGCGATGGCTTTGTCCCACCGCCCCGCCGATGAAGACCATCGCAAGAACGGTGAAGATGTAGGCCTGGATCAAGCCGGTGAGCAGTTCGAGTGCCATGAACGGGATCGGCACGAGAAGGCCGACCAGGGACAGCACGACGCCAATGACGAAGACGCCGCTCATGATATTGCCGAACAGGCGGACCATAAGCGAGAAGGTCCGGGTGACCTCTGACAGCAGGTTGAGCGGCAGCATGATCCAGGTCGGCTTGGCGAAATTGGCGAGATAGCCGGCAAGGCCCCGAACACGGACGCCGAAGTAGTGGACCGCGAAGAAGACGATAACGGCCAAGGCGGCGTCGGTTTCGAGGTGGGCTGTCGGCGGCTCGACCCCCGGGACCAGTGACAACAGGTTGGCAGAAGCGATGAAGATGAACAGTGTCGCGAGGAAAGGCAGATAGGGTGCCGGATCAGTCCTGAGCGTCTCGCGGATCTGGCCCTGCACCGACAATATGAGCAGTTCCAGAGCGGCTTGGCCGGGCCCGGGATCGAGGCGCAGCTTGCGTGTCGCCAGCATGCTGATCAGTGTCAGCACTGCCATCAAGCCCCAGGTAACGACCACGGGCCTGGTGATCGGAACCGGGCCGAGGCGGAAGAGAACCTCGGCGGTCAAGGGCGAGGCGATCATGGCGTCCTCCCGAACACCCAAACGGCGATTGGCCGCGCCAGAACCAGGCCTGCAGCGCCGGCGATGAGAGGGCCGGGGCCCTGATGCGCCGCCCAGACCAGCGCGCCCGCCACGATAGCCAGCCGCGCCAGATGCAAGCTGATCGGCCGCCAAAGGCTGCCGCCCAAGTAGAGAGACGTGTTGAGCCTCAGCGCCGCGAAGCTGGCCGCGCCGACCGCAAGACCCGCTAATCCGAAGGCGGTCAGATGGTCAATTTCACCGACGGTCATGATTCGCCCTCTCGCAGGATTTCCTGAATGCGCCGCCACGCGATCGCGCACCCTAGCGCCAGTCCCGCCATCAGAAGCGCGCCGGTCCAAAGGATGCCGGCGCCGAACCATCGATCGAGCCACCGTCCCAAGAACACGCCTGCGAGAGTGGGCGCGATCACGAGCCATCCGAGGGCGCCGATCATAGCCAGGTTTTGGGCGAGCGAGCGCTCCCCATGGGCTAGCCAGAAAGCCTGTCGCGCGGCACGCTGAGCGACGGAGCGAGCGAGCTTAACGTCTGCGTCCGACGACGGCTTGGGAGGTAAAGGGCTCATGCCCGATCCCTCCCCGTGTCGGCGGCCTCCGGACGCAGGTAACCAATGATCTGCCTGATGGCTTGGATCCTCAGGTGCTCGGCGCGGGCCCGCGCCTGTCGTTCCTCCTCCGCCTCGGTCGCGAGTTTGCCACGCACGATTGCTTCGAGGGACGCGAGGTCGTCGCCGGGGATCGCTTCGCGGGTCGCGATAGCCACTTCTGATCCAGCGCTCACAGTCAGCAGGCCACCGCGCACGGCGCAGTAGCTTTGCCGTCCGTCCATGTGCCGCCAGCCGACGACAGAAATGGAGAGTGCCGTCACGAAGTCCGCGTGGTGGGGCAGGATTCCGAACTCGCCGCTCTCATCCTCGGCGCGGATTGCGGCGATGTCGGCGTGCTCAGCGACCACCACGCTCGGCGTGGCGATGAGGAGCTTCATACTGGCGCTCCCGCCGCCGCGGGCGCCGCCTTCGCTTCGCGCGCGCGCGCCTCGTCGAGATCGCCGACCATGTAGAGAGAGCTTTCCGCCCAGTTGTCCGCCTCGCCCTCAAGAATGGCGCGGCAGCCCGCCATCGTCTTGGCGACCGGCACGGTACGGCCAGGCCTGCCGGTAAAGGCCTCGGTGACCCGGAACGGTTGGGTCAGGAACCGCTGTATGCGGCGGGCGCGAGTGACAGTGCGCCGATCCACTGGGCTCAGCTCGTCCATGCCGAGGAGGGCGATGATATCCTGTAGGTCGCGATATCGCGCGATGGTCATGCGCACCTGTTCCGCCAGCCGATAGTGATCCTGGCCCACCACATTGGGATCCAGCAGGATCGAACTGGATCGCAGCGGATCGATGGCAGGATACATCGCTTGGGCAGCCATGGCGCGTGAGAGCACAACGGAGCCATCGAAATGATTGAACAGGGCCGTCACCGCTGGGTCGGTGAAATCGTCGGCGGGGACATAGACGGCCTGGATCGCAGACACAGCCGCTCCCGGGATGGAGGCGATCCGCTCCTCTAGGCCCGCCACCTCTGTAGCCAAGGTCGGCTGGTAGCCGACGCGGGAGGGCAGCCGCCCCAGCAGCCCTGAAATTTCGCCGCCCGCCTGGACGAAGCGGAAGACATTGTCCATCAGTAGAAGCACGTCGCGCTTCTTCTCGTCCCGGAAATACTCGGCGATGGTGAGCGCGCTGAGCCCCACTCGCCAACGGGCGCCGGGCGGCTCATTCATCTGGCCGTAGACCAGGACCGTCCGATCGAGGACCGCGGAGCGACGCATCTCTAGCAGCATCTCGTGTCCTTCGCGGGAGCGCTCGCCGACGCCTGCAAACACTGAAATGCCGCTGTAGGTCTCGACCATGGTACGGATCAGCTCGGTGACCAGCACGGTCTTGCCGACGCCGGCGCCCCCGAATAGCCCCGCTTTGCCGCCGCGGGCCAGAGGGGCCAGTAGGTCGATGACCTTAATCCCGGTCTCAAGCAGCGTGCGGGTTCCGCTCTGTTCGGCGAGCGGCGGCGGCAGTCGGTGGATAGGCCAGCGCAAAGCATCCGGCGGGATCGGCGGACCACCGTCGCGCGGAAAGCCCAGCACGTCAATAAGCCGGCCTAGCATAGCCTCGCCCACGGGCACAGCGATAGGCCCACCGGTGGCTCTGACAGGGACGCCGCGGCTCAGGCCTTCGGTGCTTTGCATGGCTACGGCCCGCACGGTGCGCTCGTTGAGATGGGCTTGGACCTCCGCCACCAGATGGGTCTGCGGGCCAGCCGTGATGTCGAGCGCGTCGTTGATTTCGGGCAGCTGTCCTGGCCGAAACCTCACGTCAAGTACCGAGCCTCGCACCGACACGACACGCCCAATCGCCTCGGACGCAGGGCCTCCTGGAGGTTTGACTTCGCCAGTCTGCAACATGGTGTGGGTCCGCTATTGGCGCACCCCTCGCTCAGTCAAAATCAATTGGCTTCAGCGTGAAGGCGCTATCGTTGACACCGCTCGACGTCGCGCTCCGCGTCGAAAATGTCAATTATCCGCCTCACCGCGCCCACGGCGCCTTGAGGTCGCTGACCGTTTTGAAGTGAACCGCCCCCTGGCCATCGGCTATTCCGCGTTAAGTACTCGGCGCCCTACGTCCGCGGATACCCGGCCCGAGACTTCTTCATCACCTGCGCAATGGGAGCCGCCATCATGCGGCCGCTCGTCTCGTGTCCGTGATCCAGCCTTTCGCGGCAGGCAATTCGGAAAGCGTGAACAGCCGGACTTCTCCGTGAAAGAATGGCTTGAACATGCTAACCATGGCGCGCAGCCAAGCGTGGTCGGTCACCATAGCGATGTGGCTGATTGGTGCGGTCGGAATGTTCCTGCATCCAGAGGTCACAGCCTACGATAAGGGCAACGAAAGTGAGGCGCTGGAATGGATCGTTGGATAGGTGCCGATGGGCCATAAGCACCAGGAATTTCTCCCGTTCGATGTCCTCTAGTTGATGGCAACGGGACCTAATGAGTTTATCAAGACCAAGTTCCGGGGCGTCGATCGAAAACTTGGCGGAGAAATATGCATTCTCGCTTTTGATAAGAGGCGAAAAGACAGCATTGCGGGATCGTTAGAAAAGGAGACGGCTGCGCAACGATCAAAAATGCTCGAGCGAGTAACAGTGCCGTTTGACGTTCCAGCTCCGTGGATATTACCCGCGAAATGCGTAATACGGCCATTGATCGATGCATGAGCTTTTCTCAGGCATAGGTCTAGAAGTGCGCCGCTGCCAATAGCCGCAAAAATCGACGCTTGGCCTGTTCTTGCAAACGATAAAAGTACGTGCCGCAGGATCGTCTCGAAGTCGTCGTGGAGCAGGCTTTCAACATTGCCGGCAATGACGGTCCGCCGATCAAGATCGAAGTTCAAATTTACGACGGCAATTTCCTATTGGCAGTCGCTTTCATAGCTCGAAACTCCAACTTCCACTGTTGGCATGCCGCTGAACCCGACCGATCCGCCGCTCGAATATGCGGGCACGCTGTCGAAGCTTCAGTTCATCCAACAGAGCACCGGCGCTGTTCTCTAGGCCTCCTTCTACAAGATCGCAGGATGACGGATGCTTGGAAGACGCGGGATCTTTTTAACGCTGTGGAGATCGCCATTGCCTGTTTGTCAAAGAAAAGACGATAGCGTTTGGAGGGATGAATTGACCTGTCGTCGCGATCGCTTTCGACGTTTTTCTCCGCCGATGCTTTCGCTGCTCGACTAAAGACCAGACAAAACTGAGCGCACGGCATTGACACGTTCGAGCGGGCCAAAAGCTAGCGACCGCCGGCGTGCTGACTCAACTCCTCGAGGAGCGGTCGTAGTGTGTCCAGTTCCGCACCAAAGCCAGCCCAGTCCCCGGCTTTCAACCGATCGATCGCTTGATCGTAGTGGCTGAGGGCCTCGCGGGCTCGAACGTCCTCGGGCTCTGTCGATGCAGATCCGGCAAATGCCGTCGAGGACGGATGAGCCGGAGCGGATTCCTTGAAGAGGGCTGCCAGCGCCGCGGCGAGCGTTTCCTCCATGACCACACGGTCGCCATAGGCCGCGATCACCCGCTTGAGCTCCGGCAATTGGCCCGTCTCCGCGCGGAGATACAAGGGCGACACGTATAAGAGCGAGTTCTCGATCGGAACGACGAGGAGATTCCCGCGGATGACCCTCGAGCCCATCTGATTCCAGAGAGAGATTTGCTGGGAGATCTCTGTGTTCTGATTGATGCGCGCCTCAATCTGAAAGGGCCCGTAGACGAGCTTTTCTTTGGGGAACTCGTAAACGATCAGCTCGCCGTAGTTGGGCGGGTCGCAGCGGGCGGCCAGCCACGCGATCATGTTCTCTCGCTGGCTCGGCGCCATGGGGAGCATCAGGAAGAACTCGGCGCGCGTTTCCCCGGGCAAGCGCATGATGATGTAGTAGGGGTCCATCCTGGCATTGTTGGTGTCGTCGGCACCGGTTGGCTGACGAGGGAATTGCCAGAGATCTTCGCGGTTATAGAAGACTTCGGGCGCGTCCATGTGGTAGGCGCGATACATTTGAGCCTGAATAAGGAAGAAGTCCTCCGGGTAGCGGACGTGCCTTTGCAAATCCCGCGGCATGGCCGCAAACGGCTTGAATAGGCTGGGAAAGATGTGCCGATAGGTCTCGGCGACCGGGTCAGAGGGATCCGCTAGATAGAAATCGACCGTCCCATTATAGGCGTCGATAACGACCTTGACCGAATTGCGGATGTAATTGATCTCCTCGTCGGGAAGGGTCTGTGCATAAGGAAACCACTCGCTCGTGGTGTAGGCATCCTGAATCCAGAAGAGCCGCCCATCGCTGACTACCGCGTAGGGGTCGTGATCCAGGCGAAGGAAAGGCGCGATCGTACTCACCCGCTCTTGAATGTTGCGGCGAAACATAATGCGACTCTCGTCGGTGATGTAGCGGCTGAGTAAGATGTTCGGATCGTCGAAATACCAGGCGAAGAGCATCCTCCGGGCGATCCCGCCGACAGCGACCCCGTCCGCGCCGTCGTAGGCCGCATAGACATTGTCCTTGCCCTTCGGATAGTCGAATTCCGGGGTGCTCCCCTTGACGATCACGTACGAATCAGTCCCTTGCCCAAAATAAACGCGCGGCTCACGAACGGCAGGGCCGCCGGAGGCGGCCGGAGGAATGTCCTGCAGGTAAAAGATCGGTAGCCCTTCGGGAGACATGCGGGTGACCGGGGACATGACCACCCCATTGCCATGAGTGAAGAGGACATGGAGGTTAACCCATGTCTGGGCGTTGGGAGGGAGGAGCGCAGGCGCGAGTTCGCGGGCTGACAGCATCACCTGCTGATACGAACCGTCGAGCTCATATCGATCGACATCGACGTCAAGGAACTTGTAGTAAGTCCGAATCTCCTGCAGTTGAGCGTAGGTGTCCATCAACGGCTGCCAGTCCCACAGCCGGATGTTGTCGATCGTTGCATGGTTGTCCTGAAGCGACTGGAAGGTAAGGTCCTGTTCCGCAGGAAACGGTTTGACCGTGACTTTCCGAAGTTTATAGGCCTCTTGGGTGAGCGCAATGTTCCGCTGGAGGTAGCGCGCCTCCAATTGTAACTCGTTCGGCTTCACATAGAAGCGTTGGAAGAGCGCGGGGAATACCAGCGCCAGAACGAACGAACTCCCAAACAGCACAACCACCGCCGCGAGAGGAAGCTCGTATCTCCGCATCCGCACATTGGCCCATGAGGCGAAGGCGGCCGCTGAGGCAAGCCCGATGAGCGCCGAGAGCACCGGCAGCTCGATATGAACGTCCGTGTATGCCGCCCCCACGACCACCGCATTGTCGCCGTAGAGGAGGAGGAATCGGTCTAGCCAATAGGACCAAGCCTTCACCGCGAAGAAGAGACCCAACAGGGCGGAGCCGTGGGCGATGACCCAGGGAAACGCCGACCGATGCTTGTCGAGCGTGAGGTCGCCGTGCGCCCAATATACTGCGCCGGCGACAAGGGCGCTCAATACGAGGGTCAGCAGCATCCAGTTCTTGAGCGCGACGTAGGCGGGAAGCGAGAAGAGATAGAAACCGATGTCCTTCCCGTAGAGGGGATCGCTCTGTCCGTAAGGCACCTGGCGGATGAAGCGGAGGGCCACGTCCCAGTTGCCAGCCTCGCCCAGGGCGATCAGGGCCGCGAGGACGAGGGCGCCTCCCGCGACGAGGGAATGCATGGGGAGGCGCTGGGACAAGCGTCCCAACAGTGCGGTTAATCTCTGATCGCCCGTCGATCCCCATGGAGAGACGACCGGAAGGAAATGCCCCTGTCGCTCGGCGAACCGATAGGCCAGGGATCCGTTTAGCCACAGGAGGATTGCGGATGCCGCGAACACGGCGAGGAAGAGGGCAACCTTTGCCCCCAGAATTGTCCAGAAGACATCGGGATAGCCGACGGCCGAAAACCAAAGCCAATCAACCAGGATGTCACTCGCGAAGCCCAGTGCGATCAGGCAGCTCACGCTGGCGACAAAGACCGCCATGCTTCTCCAGGGCATTTCCCACCTGCTTTCTTGCGCGAAGGGATCCTGTCGCGGACCGCTGTTCGTACGAGATTCTCGACCGGCATTCCGGCCGAGGCCCGCGCTTTATCCAACATTTCCCGGACGAAGAGGTCGATCCCTCCATCCTCTGGTGATCTCTCCGCTGGGCAAAAAACACTGTGGCGAAGCTCATTACCCAATACCGAATTTTCATCGGGTCTCCAAGTGGACTCGACCGGCTACGCGCTGTCTCTCAAATCGCAGTCTATCTGATGCGACGATTATCTCTGGATGCAAAACCGATAGGCCGCCGAGTTGTGCGGCTCGCGAAAGAATGACCGCTTTGGATCCGCCAATTCCGGACCTTTGCATTCTCGATCCGACATCAACTGGTGGATATTCTTACGCAGTCTGTGGCAGATTTATCGAAAAGGCCGTTCCTACGGCTCAGACCTTTGTCTCCTCGCCCAAAAAGCTGGCGATGTCGCGCGCCACTTCCGCTTGCATTCGCGCGCGCTCCGCCGCTCCTTCGCTCGGCTTCTCGGGGCCGGAACCGCTCGCCGCCCCGTCCAGATCGATGGCGGCCTGATCTCGGAGCGCGGCATAGGTCAGCACGCGGTCGATACAGCGCTGCCGCTCGGCTGCGATGGCGGCTTCGATCATAGCGTCAGCCGGCGATTTGTCGCTCATTGCTGACGCTTCAGCCCCGCGATATTCAATCGTCATTGATCTAGATCAAATACAAGCAGCGACGCCTTCTACGAATGCTTAATGGCAATCGACCTCATACGAAAATGCAACGAGGCAATGGCGGTCGGCGTCGATTTTCCAACCCTCTGGCAGACCATCATCAAACCCCATCCCATGGTGGCCGGCATTCCAGTGCAGAGAATTACCCAGCCTGCGCGAGGCAACTTCTGATAACTCCACCACAACGGCGTGATGCGAGACGCCGAAGGACCGGAGTAGCGGTTGCAAACCAAATTGCAAATTAACCGTGTGCTAGGGCATCGCCAGCCAAGATCATCGACTTAGAAATGGCAAACGGAAGCATACCTTTGGGCACTGGACGGCACATACCAGCACGAGAAATCTTAGAACTCGAAACCGTTGTTAGGGGTAAACGAACGTGGGTTCGAGTCCGAGCCACGTGGCGCATTAGTCTCTGGTTCTCTCGATACCGAGGAGCGCTGATCTGAACGCGCGCGTGACGCGCTGGTCACGGAATTCGAACAGCTCATCGATATATTGGACTTGGAGAACTACATGCGGCGTGTCGGTTCAGATCAGCGGTAAGCGCCTCTCCCTCGCAAAATTGCCTTTCGTCTTCGAACATCAACTGAGGTCGATGATCGCTTCGACAATATGATTGAGTGGCGCGTTCTCGGCCTTAAGAGTCATGCACAACTTCAGTTTGTCGCCCTCGACGTTGCCCTCGCGGACGACGCGCTCAATCTCGCGTTGCGATGTGACGCCGACTTCCTTGAGGAATTTGCGCACGGCCATGTTGAAGCTGCCCTCGTCCATAACGATCCTCCCAAAGCTCGGCGTCGATGCCTGGCGGCCTTGGCCATTGAGTATTGCGCACAATAGCTGATCGACAGCATTAGCTCATCAAGAACCGAAGTCTTGTCGAGTTTGTACGCGACGGCGCGATAGTCGGCCCATTCCTCCAGCAACGGAACTCGCCTTACCAGGAGGTCGCCGCGATCTCAGCGCCAAATGTCCTTGAAGGGGCTCCGGTGACATTGCGGTATAGCGAACAGTGTTGGTGATCGAGGCTGGCCTAGGTAGTGCTGCAAACGCCGGGTATCCAGGCCCTTATTGGCCAGCGCATAGCCGGTCGAATGCCGTAACATGTGAACATGTACCGGGAAGCCGATTTTGGCTACCTCGCCGGCTCGTTCGATCATCCTGGCAACGCCGGCCCTGTTAAACGGCCCTCCACGTTCACTGGTGAACGTGGGCTGACTTGGGCTCTTGCTCTTTCTGCAAGCTGACGACGAACGTGGATTGTTTCTGAGGTTTGACCTCGCCACACGCGGTCGCCGTAGCCGCAGGGCCGGACCATTCCGCCGTCGCCACCATCCCGTGCTCGCCGTCCGGGTAGCGAATGGACTCAAACTCATCGAGAGATGAAATCGTCTTGTCGTGCCGTTCGAGGACGGGGGCAGGAAAGTCCGCTTTGAAGGCCTCCCACAGCCCTTCGACTTGTGCCCCATGTTCCTCAAGTCGGGGAGCTTGCGGTTCTGTGCAAGCCCCGCCTTCGGCGCCGCTCCTCGATCGCTCGCCTCGGACGGCCGTGGAGCCAGCGTTTTGGAGGTATGTAAGGGCGGAAGTCAATGCACGCTTTCTGTTTGGCGAGGGTCATCGCGGCTCTTGCCACGTTACGCGCAGACATCACGAAAGTGATGGCCTTTAGCGATATTTCGCCCAGTCACCCTGAGTGGAAGGAATTGAATGATAGCAAACATAGGCTTTACAGAACCTCGCAGCATTTATTCAGAATTCCTCACCGCTTTTCGCTCACTACATTCGCCTACTAGATCAAAAGATGCCGAGCATTTGGTGACCACGCGATATTTTCGGTGCCGGTCCTGCGCGGTCTGAAACTGATCAGCCGAAAGCAGAAAAATAGGACACTGGTAGGCGGTGCAGGGGTGAGGGCGCCGGCCAAAAAGCCCGTTGTGTTTCAATACGCCCTGGACGCCCTCACCTCTGAATAAGCCATTGATTTAGCTCGAATGTCGCACTTCTCTTGGCCGCACCATCGCATTTTCCTTAGATCGGATCATTCGACCGATTCCGGCAAGTGCGCAGCGGCCGGAGCGGCTTTAGCTTTGCTCCCCTTCTTGCCGTGCTTTTCCAACTTCGGCAGGAGTTTGGCGAGGATCGCTTCGGTCTCCGACGTCCAGCCTCGCGGCGCCTTGCGGAATTGAGGTTTCGTATCGCCTGGCACGATGTGAACAATCTTGAAGCCGTGGGTCTTCAGGTCGCGCAGCAGGCCGGGCAGCATCGCCGCCGTCGAAGCTTTGGTGTCGTGCAGCAACAGAATGCCGCGGCCGACCGCTTCGAGCCGCGTCATGATGAGCTTGCGCTCCGCCTCGGGGGTCATCAACAGCCAGTCCAAAGCCCAAAAATCCGCGCCGAAGACGGCGACATCGCGGCTCTTGAGCCAGGCGAGGAGGGCGGGAGTGTCGGCAAAACCCGGAAATCGAAAGAACGGCACTTTCGGCTGCGCCTCGGCCTTGCCATAGGCGGCCTTGTCGTCGGCCGCGAAGCCCTTTTCGATATCGGCGCGGGCGGCGGCATCACTGATGAGCCGCAAGATCGGATGTGAATAGGTATGGTGGCCGACCGTATAGCCTTACGCCAATTCGCGTCGAACCAGCGCCGGATTTGCCTCGGCATTGCGGCCGATGAGGAAGAAGGTCGCCTTCACGCATTCATGTGAAAGCGCCGCGAGAACCGCAGGCGTGGTCTTGGGCGAGGGCCCGTCATCGAAGGTCAGCACGACTTCGTGGTCGGCGAGATCAAGGCTCTGCGGATAGGACTCGAGGCCGACGGCGAAGCCGCCTTTCGTCGAGAGAGCGAGCGTGCGGGCGACGCCGAGCCTGTCGGCCGGGCAGACTGTATCTGCCGTCGCTTGGCCCGAAAGGCCGACGACGAGACAGAGTGAAAGAGTGACTTGGAAGAATCCCGGCTGCCGCAAGGAATTTTGCCGCACGGCTCCGGTTGGTTGGGGCACCAAGCGCGGCGTCCGCAGGTCGTTGGTCGGGCATAGAAAGGTGGCGTTCGCTGTCATTTTGTTGTTGCCTTGGCTCCCGCTAATGTGGTTCGCGAATCTCCGCCCGCTTCGTTACCGAAGTCTCCCCCAAATCCCAGTTCAAGCTCCAGCCGGATCAATCTGATGCCAAGAATGACCGACATCGCCTTGATGCGGCACAGGGTCTTGCCCAACCTATGGGACGTGCTTGCGTTCGTGGCCATCATGGCCGGGCTCGTCGCCATGGTCAGGGGTTATCACGGCATGGCCGTGCCGCTTCCGAAGCCCAACGAAACGGTGATCAATCTCAATTATTGGAACCTGCCTTACTACGCGCTGCGAACGACGCTGCGCATGTTCGCAGCGATGCTGGCTTCGCTGGTGTTCACCTTCACCTATGCGACGCTGGCGGCGAAAAGCCGGCGCGCCGAAATGGTGCTGATCCCGGTGCTCGACATCCTCCAGTCGGTGCCGATCCTGGGATTCCTTTCCTTTACTGTCACGTTTTTCCTTGGGCTCTTCCCGGGCAGCGTGCTTGGCGCGGAATGCGCGGCGGTTTTCGTGATCTTCACGAGCCAGGCCTGGAACATGGCCTTTTCATTCTATCAGTCGCTGCGCACCGTACCGCGCGATCTCGACGAAGTGGCACGTGGATTTCGCCTCACGGGATGGCAGAAATTCTGGCAGCTTGAAGCGCCCTTCGCCATGCCGGGGCTCATCTGGAACATGATGATGTCGATGTCCGGCGGCTGGTTCTTCGTCGTGGCCTCCGAAGCGATCACCGTCGGCGACACGACGGTCACATTGCCGGGCATCGGCTCTTACATCGCAAAGGCCAACGAAGAGGGCCGGTGGGACGCGATATTCGCCGCCGTCGTGGCGATGGGGCTCGTCATTCTGGCTTACGATCAAGTGTTCTTTCGGCCGATCGTCGCCTGGGCCGGAAAATTCCGCGTTGAACTTTCCGCCTCGCAAACCCAGGAACGATCCTGGGTGCTCAGCGTCTTGCAGCGCACTTACTGGGTTCGCATGGGATTTCAGCCCCTTTTCAATGCGCTTCGCTCGATCAGCCTGTGGGAGATAGGCTTGCCCGCTTCCTGGTCGAACCGCGCGGCACGGTTGGCGACGACTTCACGGCTTATCGACCTCATTTGGATTCTTCTCATCCTGGCTGGAGCGGCCTGGGCCTCTTGGAGCGTCGTCGCTTTTGTGCGCACGGAACTGAACTGGGACGACGTTTGGAACGTTTTCGTTCTGACCTCGATCACCTTGTTGCGCGTTGTCGTGTTGATGGCGTTGGCGACAATCATTTGGGTCCCGATCAGCATTTCGATTGGCTTGCGGCCACGCGTCGCGGAACGCGTTCAGCCTTTGGCGCAGTTTCTCGCCGCCTTCCCCGTCAATCTGCTGTTCGGAGCGGCGGTAGCGCTTGTGCTCGCCTTCAATCTCAACCCCGACATCTGGCTCAGCATTCTCATCATAACCGGCACGCAGTGGTATATCGTGTTCAATGTGATCGCGGGCGCCGCGGCCTTTCCCAATGACTTGCGCGAAGCCGCCGCGAACTTTCACGTCCATGGCTGGGATTGGTGGACGCGCGTCATTCTGCCCGGCGTCTTGCCTTTTTATTTCACCGGCGCGATTACGGCTTCGGGCGGCTCCTGGAACGCCTCCATTGTCGCGGAATATGTCAAGTGGAAGGACCATACCGTCGTCGCGCATGGCGTCGGCTCCTATATCGCGAAAGCGACGGATAAGGGCGATTTCCCGAAAATCGTTCTCGGCGTCGCAGTGATGTCGATCTTCGTCGTCATTTTCAATCGGCTGTTCTGGCGCCAGCTCTATGCTTATGCAGAACGTCGCCTGCGGCTGTAGCAGCGACCGGCCGCAAATAGAAAGCGTGATTGTTTCTGGCGGAAGCGATCAAGTTCCATACGGGAGAGACCCATGCTCGACACCGCTTCTTCGGTCCTGCTTGATGTGAGCAATGTCAGCCAGAGCTTCCTCAAGGGATCGGGCGAGGTGGGTCCGCTGGTCCTGGAAGACGTTTCGCTGACCCTCAAGGAGGGCGAGATCGTCGGCCTTATCGGGCGGTCGGGCTGTGGCAAATCGACTCTCTTGCGCATCATATCGGGCCTCACGCGCCAGACCGCCGGCGACGTGACGTTTTGCGGTCAACCTGTCACCGGCCCATATGGTGGCACCGCTATGGTGTTTCAAAGCTTCGCTCTGTTCCCGTGGCTGGACGTTCTCGACAATGTGGAGATCGGCCTTCGCGCCCATGGCACGCCGCCTGAGCAATCGCGCAAGCGGGCCCTCGCCGCCATCGATGTCATCGGGCTGGACGGCTTTGAATCAGCCTACCCGAAGGAGCTTTCGGGCGGTATGCGTCAGCGCGTCGGCTTCGCGCGCGCGATGGTCGTGCAACCCAAGATTCTCTTGATGGACGAACCATTTTCGGCGCTCGATGTGCTGACGGCCGAAACCTTGCGCACCGACCTTCTCGATCTGTGGTCGGAAGGCCGGATGCCGACCAAATCGATCCTGATGGTCACGCATAATATCGAGGAGGCGGTGCTGATGTGCGATCGTATCCTGGTCCTTTCGTCGAATCCTGGCCGCATCGCCGCGGAAATCCAGGTTAAACTGATCCAACCGCGCAACCGCCTCGATCCCGAATTCCGCCAACTCGTCGACAAGATCTATGCGCTGATGACTCAGCGCCCCGAATTCCAAGCCGCCAGGGCGCGAAGGTGGCGTGCCCGGCATGGGACTTGGCATGGCGTGGCCTCTCGTTTCCACCAACTCGCTCGCCGGTCTGCTCGAAGAGCTTGCCGCGCCGCCTTATAATGGGCGCGCCGACCTGCCGCATCTGGCCAACTCGCTGCAACTTGAGATCGATGATCTCTTTCCGTTGGGTGAGACTCTGCAATTGCTGCGCTTCGCCGAATTCGAAGACGCGGACATCAGGCTCACGCCGGCCGGCAGGCGCTTCGTCGACATGGATGTCGATCAACGCAAGAAGCTGTTCGGTGATCATCTGCTCGCCTATGTGCCGCTCGCCGCGCGCATCAAACGCGTTCTTGACGAGCGGCCGACGCATCGGGCGCCGGTGACTCGTTTTCGCGAGGAGCTCGAGGATTATATGTCTGAAGAATATGCGGAGCGGACCTTGCGCGCCGTCATCAATCTTGGCCGTTACGGCGAACTGTTTGCCTACGACGAAAACGCCCAAGCGTTCAGCCTTGAAAATCCGCAATAATCGCGGCTGCTCAGCGAACGCCTCTGTGATGACAGCGATATTCGGCCTCCGTTCAGCTATAAAGCATTTGCCTATTGGCGATTCTTCTTCAGCTCCTGGTGGAAAATGCGCGCCTTCTTTGGAACGCTGATCGGATTTCCTCTGCTCCTCACTCTCGTTCTCTCGCCCCAGGCTCGCGCGCAAGATCAGGAGCCTCAGCTCGCCCTCGTCATCGGCAACGCGAATTATAAGGTGGCGCCTCTTGCTACTCCGGTGAACGACGCCGGTCTCGTCGCGCAAACCTTGCAGGCGGCCGGGTTCGACGTGACCGGGGCTGCCGATCTCGATCAAGACGCGCTGCGCCATGCTTTGCGCGACTTCGTCGCCAAGGTGCAGCAGGCTGGCCCGAACGCCGTCATCTTCGTCTATCTTTCGGGTCGCGGACTGCAATATGCGGGCGAGAATTATTTCGTCCCGGTCAATGCGGTCGTGCAGCGCGAGACCGACGTTCCACTCGCCAATGTGCGGCTCACGGATTACACGCATGCGCTGGCGGCCATCCCGGCCAAAGCACGAATCTTCGTGTTCGACATCGCCCGTAGCTTGCATTTTGCAACCGAAGGCGAGCCCTTCGCCAGCGGCCTCGCGCTCGTCGATGCGGAGCCGGGTTCTCTCTATGCCTTCAATGCCGCGCCCGGCACGATCGCGCCGGACGAACTTGGACCCTATGGCTTTTACGCGCAGGCCCTCGTCGAAATGATGCGCGAGGGCGCACCCGTTGACCAGGTCTTCGCCGATACCCGACTGCGGGTGAATGAGCTCAGCAATGGCGCGATGGTGCCCTGGGACGTCTCGAAGATCGAGGCACCGATCTTGTTCTTTGGGCGCGAGGCGAGCGCGCCGCCTTTGCCGAATTTGGCGAGCCAGGAGAACCAGCCGCTGAACGGACTGCCAGTCGCGGAAGCCTATGCGGTCGTCGTCGAGCGCGACACACTCGCCGGCTACGAGGATTTTCTGGCAGCCTATCCGCGCGATCCGCTTGCGCTGCGCGTGCGAGCGCTGCTGGCGGCGCGGCGCGAAGCGCTAACCTGGCTGCGCGCCGTCGAGGCCAATACGCCGCAGGCCTATTGGACCTATATGCGCCGCTATCCGCACGGCCCGCATTTTGTGGATGCACGCCGGCGACTCAGCGTTCTTGCCGCGGCGCTCGATCCGCCGCCGCGCTTCGACCCTTATGATTTCGAAGGTCTGCCGCCTCCACCGGAGGACGAGGATGTGATCATCGATCAGCCGGTGCTGATCTTCAACGATCCTGCCTTTCCCCCGCCTCCACCTTCGCCGGATTTCATCCTGCCGGCGCGGCCGGTCGAATTCGAGCATTTGCTGCCGCCGCAGTCGGCGCGACCCGGTTTCCTGCCAGTTCCGGCGCCCATTCCGCTGCAATTCTCCAAGCCAGCCGCGAAGCCCAGCGCTATCGTCCAGCCGAACGTCAGCCAGAGTGGAACGCCGGCGCAAGGCAACGCGCCCGGCGCCCCAGGCAAACTGGGCAAACCCGTGCCTCCGGAGAAGCCGGCGACCATGCCCGGTAAACCGCGTGGCGCGACTCCGGAGGTGAGTCCCATCACGGCGTCCGGCAAACCGGTCACACCCGAGGTGAAGCCAAAGCAGCGGGTGAAGCCAAAGAAAAGTGTAAAGCCCGAAGTCGTCAAGCCCCACGGGCCGCCGAAAGGCGCAAAGCCACCAAAACCCGGGCAGGAGAGCGCAAAACCAAAAGGGGCGTCGAAAAAACCCGGGCAGGAGAGCGCAAAACCAAAAGGGGCGTCGAAGCGGGCAAGCGGACCCAAGCCTGCCATCACGCCACGCAAACCGACGCCTGGAGCAAAGCCATCCGGAAAACCAAAGCAGCAGGACTTGTCCAAAGAGCATAAACCCCCGCAATGAAGCTGCGCTGAGCTTGCTGCTTCAACCAGCGCGGGGCCGCGCTCGCCTGCTTTGACGCGCCTCTCATCCGATGCGCCAATAGGTGTGGACCGCGGATACCGATTTACTTATGGTGTCAGTGGGATCCCGATCCGCACGTGCGGAGCGGATCGGGAGGCAGAGTGAGGCGAACGTGCAGCGCGCCGAAATAGGTGCCACAGGAGAAATGCTGAGCCCGAATGATCAGGAAGAGATCAACGGGGCCCCGAGTTCTCCCGCCGCCGCCGCGAGCTTGCATTCACCGACGCGTCGATCCGACGCCGAGGAAAGGCGCACGCCGACCTATGCGGCGCTTGATCTCGGCACCAATAATTGCCGGCTTCTGATCGCGCGACCGACCTATCACGGCGTCGACTCCGCCGGATTTCGCATCATCGATTCGTTTTCGCGCATCGTCCGTCTCGGCGAAGGGGTTTCGCAGACAGGGCGGCTCGGCGAAGCTGCGATGGGGCGCACGTTCGAGGCGCTTGAGAGCTGCCGCGACAAGATGAACGCGCGCGGCGTGACCCGAGCGCGATTGATCGCGACGGAAGCCTGTCGGGTCGCCGAAAACGGCGCCCAATTCGTGGCGCGCGTCTCTGCGAAAATGGGCCTCGAACTCGAAATCGTCGATCGCGAAACCGAGGCGCATCTCGCCGCCACGGGCTGCGCTTCGCTCGCCGATGCGGCGGCCGAAGCGGTCCTGCTGTTCGATATCGGCGGTGGCTCCTCGGAGATCATCTGGCTCGCCGGAGCGGGCCGCGACGCTGTGCCGGCGCTCAGCGAGCGCATTCGCTTCTGGGTTTCGGTGAAGCTCGGCGTCGTCACGCTCGCGGAGCGGTTCGGCGGCATAGACGTCAGCGACGAGATCTTCGAGGCCATGGTCGATTGCGTCACATCCGAGCTTGACGGTTTCATCGCCAGCGCGGCGACGCTCAACCGCTGCGCCAATTTCCACCTACTCGGCACGTCCGGAACGGTGACCACTATCGGCGGCATCTTTCTCAACCTGCCGCGCTACGACCGCCGCCGTGTCGACGGGCTCTGGATGTCCGACTGCGAAATCGACGCGACGGTCGGCCGATTGCGGCTCATGTCCTATCGCGAGCGCGTGGCGAACGGCTGCATCGGTCCGGAACGCGCCGATCTGGTGCTCGCCGGCTGCGCAATCCTCGAAGCGATCCGGCGCGCCTTTCCGGCCAAACGCGTGCGCATCGCCGACCGCGGTCTGCGTGAGGGCATTCTGTTGCAGTTGATCGCCGCCGACCGCGCCCGCGACCGGATCGAGCCGCGATGACCGAGGCCAGCCGTCGGGCCGGCGGGCGTCTGCTGAAGACGCGCGTGAAAACTGCGCGCAAACGGCCGCTAGCCTCGACGCTCTGGCTCGAACGCCAGCTCAACGATCCTTATGTCGCACAGGCGAAACGCGAGGGCTATCGTTCGCGCGCGGCCTATAAGCTTCTCGAGATCGATGCGCGTTATCACATTTTGAAACGTGGCCAGAAGATCGTCGATCTCGGCGCCGCGCCTGGTGGCTGGTCGCAGGTCGCCGCCGCCAAGTTCGGCGTCGGCAAGGGCAAAGTCTTTGGGATCGATCTTCTGCCGATTGCGCCGGTGCCGGGCGTCGAATTTCGGGTCCTGGATTTTCTCGATCCCGAAGCACCGCAGATCTTGAAGGACTGGCTCGGCGACCCGGCCGACGTGGTCCTGTCTGACATGGCGGCCAATGCCACTGGCCATCGCAAGACCGATCATTTGCGCATCATGGGCCTCGTCGAACGCGCCTCCGAATTCGCCACCGAGATTCTGGCCGAAGGCGGCACTTTCCTCGCCAAAGTCTTTCAAGGCGGGACGGAGACAGAGCTTCTCGCCGAGCTGAAACGCCAGTTCGCCGAGGTGCGGCACGTGAAGCCGAAGGCGAGCCGGGCAGAATCTTCCGAACTTTATGTGTTGGCGACGGGATTCAGAGGGCGACAGTCATGATCTGGGGCGAACCTCGCTAGCCGGCTTCCGACTGCGCTTCCGCAGCCTTGTGTCTCGGCGGGCCGGCGAGATCGAGACCCGCGTCCGGAGGCAATTTTAGAAACAGCAGGACCGAAGTCGCCGAGACGATTGCCACGAGAACGAAAGCCCAATGGAAGTCGACGACGGCGAGATGGCTCCCACCGCGAAGGCTGCTGGACAACTCGATCCCGAAAGCGCCGATGGCAATCCCGAGACTTAAGGATAGTTGCTGCGCGACAGCGGAAAAGCTCGTCGCTCGGCTCATCGTGGCGCTGTCCATCTCGGCATAGGTGATCGCGTTGATGGCGGTGAATTCCAGCGAGCGGAAGAAACCGCCGAAGAGCAACAGCCCCATCATCAGCAACGCCGGCGTCGATGGCGTAAACAATCCGTAGCTCGCCAGAAACGCACAGCTTAGAAGCGCATCGAAAATAAGAACTCGGCGAAAGCCGATTGACCGCAAGATCGGAACTGCGGTCACCTTCATCGCCATGGCGCCGGCGGCGGCAACGAAGGTCACCGATCCGGATTGAAAGGGGTTCAATCCGAAACCGACCTGCAACATCAAGGGAAGCAGAAACGGCATCGCGCCGATCCCGACGCGAAAAAGGGAGCCGCCGACGATGCTGGCGCGGAAGGTCGGCACGGCGAGAAGCCGCAAATCGAGGATCGGAAACTTGGCCTTGCGGGCGTGAAGCCAATAGGTCACGAGCAAAACGGTGCCGACGCTGAGCAAAGCGAGGACGAGCTGCTTGCCGAAGACGCCACGTCCGGCCACGGTGAGGCCGAAGATCAGACAAGCAAGGCCTGCGCCCGAGAGCAGGAAGCCCCTGACATCGAGAGGCCAAGGCACCTCGCCTCGGAAATTTTTGATGTAGAGGCTGACCAGCACGATCCCGACGATGCCGATCGGCACATTGACGTAGAAGATCCAGCGCCAGTGAAAATAAGTGGTGATGAAGCCACCGATCAGCGGCCCGCAAAGTGGGCCGAGCAGGGCGGGGATCATCAGATAGGACAGCGCGCCAACGACCTCGGAACGCGGGACCGTGCGCAAGAGGACGAGCCGGCCAACCGGGACCATCATCGCCCCGCCGAGCCCCTGGATCATGCGGGCGACGACGAATTCCCAGAGCGTGCTCGATTGGCCGCAGAGGATCGAACCGAGCGTGAAGATGAAGATGGCCGTGCGAAAAATCGTCCGGGCGCCAAATTTATCGGCGGCCCAGCCGCTGGCCGGAATGAAGATAGCAAGCGATAGGAGATAGGAGGTGAGCGCCAGTTTCAGCGCGATCGGGTCCTGGTGCAGATCGGCTGCGATTGCCGGCAGCGAGGTCGAAATGACCGTCCCGTCGAGGTTTTCCATGAACAAGGCGCAAGCGACGATCAGCGCCGTAAGACCATAGCGCGGCAAAGATGGACCTATCTCTCGGAGGCTCGACGGAAGGCAAATGTAATTTAGGGCGCGGCGCCCCATATTGATAGGGGCCGAGCGATCACGACGGCGCGTCCGGCACGCATCCAGTATCCGCGCGGTAGTGGGTAATGGACCCACTACCATCCGCGCTCTTTCCTTTGCGCTCCGCCCCAGCCGTGCTATGAGCCGCTGCCAACTTTAGTCCGCCGCGGGTCGTTCGCCGATTCGCGGCACTGTTTTCAGTCCTGCGGCGCCGACGCGCCGCGCAGCACGGAGTTGGCCATGGCCGAAATTGCGAAACCGGCGTTCAGGGAAGCCCTCACGTTCGATGACGTGCTGCTTCTGCCGGGCCATTCCGAAATTCTGCCGAGCGTGGTCGATCTCAAGACGCGGCTCACTGCCGAGATCAGCCTCAATCTGCCGATCGTCTCGGCCGCCATGGACACGGTGACTGAGGCGCGGCTTGCGATCGCCTTGGCCCAAGCGGGCGGGATCGGCGTGATCCATCGCAACATGGAGCCGGACGAACAGGCCGAGGAAGTGCGTAAGGTGAAGCGCTATGAAAGCGGGATGGTGGTCGATCCGATCACGATCTTTCCCGATGAAATGCTCGCCGACGCGCTCGCTTTGATGCGCCAGCACGGCATATCCGGCATTCCGGTCGTCGAGCGCGGACCCCAAGGCAAGCCGGCGCGGCTCTGCGGCATTCTGACCAATCGTGACGTGCGGTTCGCCGACAATCCGTTTCAACCGGTTTCGGAATTGATGACGAAGCGGGTCATCACCGTGCGCGAGGGCGTGAGCCAAGACGAGGCGCGCCGGCTCCTTCACCAGCATCGGCTCGAAAAGCTGGTCGTCATCGACGAGGACGGCCGCTGCGTCGGCCTCCTGACCGTGAAAGACATGGAGAAGGCGACGCAGCATCCTGATGCCAGCAAGGATGCCGAAGGGCGCCTGCGGGTCGCGGCCGCTTCGACCGTCGGCGACAAGGGGTTCGAGCGGGCGCTCGCGCTGATCGAGGCCGGCGTCGATGCGGTCGTCGTCGATACCGCGCATGGCCATGCGCAATCGGTTCTCGACCAGGTCGCGCGCATCAAGCGGGCGTCGAACAAAGTGGCGGTGATCGCCGGCAATGTCGCCACAGCCGATGGAACCAAGGCGCTGATCGATGCCGGTGCCGACGCGGTGAAAGTGGGCATCGGCCCCGGCTCGATCTGCACGACGCGGGTCGTCGCCGGCGTCGGCGTCCCGCAGCTCACCGCGATCATTGACGCGGTCGAAATCGCCCGCGCGGCCAATATTCCAGTGATCGCCGACGGCGGCATAAAATATTCCGGCGACCTCGCCAAGGCGATCGCGGCCGGCGCTGAATGCGCGATGATCGGCTCGCTGCTCGCCGGCACCGACGAAAGCCCCGGCGAGGTCTATTTGCTGCAAGGCCGATCGTTCAAGTCCTATCGCGGCATGGGCTCGGTCGGCGCGATGGCGCGCGGCTCGGCCGACCGTTATTTCCAACAGGACATCAAGGACACGCTGAAACTGGTGCCGGAGGGAATCGAGGGCCAAGTGCCGTATCGCGGGCCGGCCGCCGCGATCCTGCACCAACTGGGCGGCGGCCTGCGCGCCGCCATGGGCTATGTCGGAGCGCCGACCATCGCAGAGTTCCAAAGCCGCGCGCGATTTGTCAGAGTGTCGGCGGCGGGACAGCGGGAGAGCCACGTGCATGACGTGACGATCACGCGCGAGAGCCCGAATTATCCGACCGGGGTGTGAGGCCGCGCACTCGTGGCAATATGCGAGATCCAGCCTGCCGAGCCGAGATAAATGAGGTCGCGAGCAACGCTGCTCTGAAGGAGGTCGCCAGATGAAGGCCGGGTTGATCAACATGGGGATCGGGCTTCTCGTAGCCGCCATTGGCCTCGCCATCACTTTCGGGTCTTACGCGGCGGTGAGCGAAAGCGGTGGCCATTACACTATTGTCTGGGGCGCCGTCGTCTTTGGCGGCTTGCAGTTCATCCTCGGCTTTTTCCAGTTCCTGCGCGGCATATTGACGAAGGAAGGCCGCGCGAGTTTGTGGAAGATATTTTGGCCGCAGAGCAGGATCGGAGCCATCGTAAGATTGGGTCTGTTGGCGGCGGTTGCGGCGATCTTTTGGGTCGTCGCGCCGGAGTCTTGGAAGACCATCTCACCGGCAAGCCTGCAGACATTCCCGGTAAGCGACGATGTCAGCTCTATCGCCTACTCGCCGGACGGAAAACGGATTGCCGTCACGATGGGCGACGGCGGCCTCGAAATTTTCGATACGAGCACCGGCGCGGAGGGCAAAACACCGGCCCTCGAAGCCTATCAGGACATCCAGGCGCTCGCCTTTTCGCCGGACGGGCGATTGCTCGCGGCTGCGACCAGCGCCGGCTTGCGGATCTGGTCGAGCGCCGATTGGAGCGCGGCAAGCCCGGCGTTAGTTGGTCAGGCCCCGCAGGGCAGCTATGCCGTCGCCTTTTCGCCGGATGGCAAGGAGGTCGCCACCGGTTCGGTCTCGAAGGGATTGCTCGTCTGGAACGCCGCGAACGGCGCGTCCGAATGGCAGTCCGGCACCCGAGACAGCATCGACTCGGTTGCATTCTCTCGCGACGGCGGCCTCATCGCTTCCGGCAGTGAAAATGGCGAGATCAAGCTCTGGAATTCCACGAACGGTGCTTTGGTGCGCACCCTTAACAACGAGGATTACGGGTTTCCGGTCTCGACTCTGGCATTCTTCCAGGATGGTCGGCTGGCGGCGGGAGGCTACCAAAAGCCCGGGATGGCGATCTTCGATGGCGCGACTGGAACGGTCCTGCGTAAGCTGCAAAATGCACCGCCGCTTTTCGGCGCTCCGGGGGATGTTTGGTCGATCGCAATCTCGCCCGATCAAAGCTGGATCGCAGCAGGCTATACCGATCGATCAATCCGGCTTTGGGATGCGAAGACATATTCTCTGGTGCGAACTATCTTTGGTCACGCAAAGGACGTAACCGCGCTGGCATTTTCGCCGGATGGACATGAGCTGGCCTCAGGTGGCGCCGATCATGTCGTGAAGATCTGGGCCAGTCCATGAGCTGCCCCGGTCTGCATGTGCAAACGGGTCGCCGATTGCCAGCCACATGACTCCCGCCGCTCGCGTCGCCGCGGCGATCGACATTCTCGACGATATCGAGACGCGTCACAGGCCCGCCTCCGACGCCTTGAAGGACTGGGGCCTCGCGCATCGTTTCGCCGGATCGAAGGACCGTGCCGCGCTTGCCTCGCTCATCTATGACGCGCTGCGCTGCCGCTCTTCGGCCGCTTGGATCATGGGGGCCGAGACAACGCGCGCCATCATGATTGGCAGCTTGCGCGAGATGCGCGGTTTTGCGGGTGATGCCATCGCCGCGCTGTTCACAGGCGAAGGATACGCGCCAGCGCCGCTCACGGGGGAGGAGCGCATGCGGGTTGAGACGGCAACGCTCAAAGATGCGCCGCCGCATGTGCAAGGCGATTTCCCAGAATGGCTGGCGGCGCCCTTCGCCACGGTGTTTGGCGAAACGGCGGTCGAAGAGGGCAGGGCGCTCGCCACCCGCGCGCCGCTCGATTTGCGTGTCAACACCTTGAAGGCCGCGCGGGAGAAAGCCGCGAGTGCGCTCATACATCTCGGCGCTGCCCCGACCCCGCTCTCGCCAATCGGCCTGCGGCTGCCGCTGCTCGAAGATGGCCGCAGCCCGCCGCTCGCCGGCGAGCCGGCCTATGTTAAAGGCCTCGTCGAAATCCAGGACGAGGGCTCGCAGCTCGCCGCGCTTCTCTGTGGTGTAAGACCCGGCGAACAGGTGCTCGACCTCTGCGCCGGGGGCGGCGGCAAGACGCTGGCGCTCGCCGCGGTGATGGAGAACCACGGCCAGATCTACGCGACGGACCGCGACGCGCGGCGGCTCGCGGGTCTCTACGCCAGGCTGGAGAAGGCCGGCACGCGCAATGTCCAGGTCCGCACGCCGCGGCGCGGCAGCGATCACCTCGCCGATCTCGAAGCCCGCTGCGACCTCGTGCTCGTTGACGCGCCCTGCACCGGGACCGGGACTTGGCGGCGCAACCCGGACGCCAAATGGCGCGTGCGCCCCGGCGCGCTGACGCAACGCATGACGGAGCAAGACGAAATCCTCGAGATTGCGCAGAGGTTCGTGAAGCAGAATGGCCGGCTCGTTTACGTCACGTGTTCGCTGTTACGCGAGGAAAACGAGGACAGGATCGCGGTCTTTCTTGAAAATCACGCTGATTTCGCCGCGATCGGGGCGGTCGAACTCGCGGAGGCGGCTGGCTTGCCGAAACTCGCCACCTTCGCCTCTCGTCTCGGGCCGGGCCTGCGGCTTTCGCCTTTAACGAGCGGCACCGACGGGTTCTTCATCGCCGGTATTCGCCGCGGAGGCGGGTGAGAAGACGCAATGTAATGGCGAAGACAGGCGGCCAACTGGCGCGGCCCGGACGGCTTGGCTCCGGTTCGGGCCCTTCCGAAAGGAGTGCCGGCATATCGGCGGCGCGGATCGGCCACAGCGGCCGCTTCATGGCTGCCAGTGGGACCGTGGACTCTGACATGTTCGCCTCGAATTGCTGGTTCATGCGGGGATCTTAGCCGCGAGGCCTTTCGCGCCGTTCAATCCGGTTGCTCGAATGCGTTGGAAAGTCTTTAAGAATTTTGCAATGCGCGACGCGGCGCGATCGAGCCTGCTTGCGCTCGGCCGGACGATCGCCTAAGCGAGCTTTTTGCGGGATGGCCCATGGATGAGCTCCATCACGAGATCGTCGAGCATCACGACAAGGTACTGATCGTCGATTTCGGCTCGCAAGTGACGCAATTGATCGCCCGGCGCGTGCGCGAGGCGGGGGTCTATTGCGAGATCGCGCCCTTTGAGAAGGCGGAAGCGGCCTTTGCCGAACTCAAGCCGAAGGCGGTGATCCTCTCGGGTGGCCCGGCCTCCGTGCTCGACGAAGGCTCGCCGCGCGCGCCGCAGGCGATCTTCTCTTCGGGCGTGCCGATCCTCGGCATCTGCTACGGCGAGCAGGTGATCGCGGCGCAATTGGGCGGAAAAGTTGCCGCCGGCGACAATCGCGAATTCGGCCGCGCCGAGGTCGAGATTCTGAGCGACAGCCCGTTCTTCGAGGGCGTGTGGCAGAAGGGCAGCCGCTATCCCGTCTGGATGAGCCACGGCGATGCGGTGACAGAGCTGCCGGCCGGCTTCCGCCGGCTCGCGACATCCGAACATGCACCGATCTCGGTGATCGCCGACGAGGCGCGCCGCATCTATGCCACGCAATTCCATCTCGAAGTGGTGCATACGCCGGACGGCGCAAAACTGCTCGCCAATTTCGTGCACAAGGTCGCTGGGCTGAAAAGCGACTGGACCATGCGCGCCTTCCGTGCCGAGGCAGTCGCCTCGATCCGCGCGCAAGTCGGGCAGGGCCGCGTGCTCTGCGCGCTTTCCGGTGGCGTCGATTCGGCGGTCGCGGCGCTCTTGATCCACGAGGCGGTCGGGGAGCGGCTCACCTGCGTCTTCGTCGATCACGGCATGCTCAGGCAAGGCGAGGCGGAAGAGGTCGTGCGGCTCTTTCGCGGCCATTACAACATTCCGCTGCATCATATTGAGGCTTCCGAGATTTTCCTGCGCGCGCTGGCGGGCGTCGAAGAGCCGGAGAAGAAGCGTAAGATCATCGGAAAACTTTTCGTCGATGTGTTCGATGCGGAGGCGGCGAAGATCGCGGCGGACGGACGGGGCGCGCCTTCGTTTCTCGCGCAAGGCACGCTCTATCCCGACGTGATCGAGAGCGTCTCCTTCCATGGCGGGCCATCCGTCACCATCAAGTCGCATCATAACGTCGGCGGCCTGCCGGCGCGGATGAACATGAAGCTCATCGAACCCTTACGCGAATTGTTCAAGGACGAGGTGCGCAAGCTCGGGCGCGAACTGGGCCTTCCGCAAGCCTTCGTCGGCCGCCATCCCTTTCCGGGGCCGGGGCTCGCCATCCGCCTGCCGGGAGGCGTCACGGCGGAAAAGCTCGCGATCCTTCGCAAGGCGGATGCGATCTATCTCGACGAGATCCGCAAGGCGGGGCTTTACGACAAGATCTGGCAGGCTTTCGCCGTGCTTCTGCCGGTGAAGACGGTCGGCGTGATGGGCGACGGGCGGACCTATGATTTCGTCTGCGCGCTGCGCGCCGTCACCTCGACCGACGGCATGACGGCGGATTTCTTTCCCTATGACATGAATTTTCTGGGCCGCGCCGCGACGCGCATCATCAACGAGGTGCGCGGCATCAACCGCGTTGTCTATGACGTGACCAGCAAACCGCCGGGCACGATCGAGTGGGAGTAGGGGGTGTGCCTGTGTCGGCCACGGCTCGGCGATGGTGTGAAGTCAACGTCTACGAAAACTGACCGTCACACCGGCGATTTCGGAGCTGTTCAGCCTGATCGAAACCAGTTGCGTGCGCCCACGCGTGACGAGTGACAGGGCTGCCGTAAACCCCACGCCGGTGATGGTTCCTTGGATCGTCCCTCCATGTACCACGCCCGTCAGACTTCCCGTGGCACCGCGTGTCTTCTCGGTCCAAGTACCGGACACCGCTCCGGCTTGTTCGCTCACATCGCTGTCGATATCCATCTGATAGCTGTCGCTTGCACAGCGTAGCATCTGCGTGAGAGCGTCTCCGCTTGGCGAGACGGCATAGCTCGCACGACAGTGAATTCTCTCACGGGAGCCACTTGGCATGTCTATGGTGCCGCTGCCTATCCAGTTTCCAGCCAGCGGTGTGAAAGGGCCGCCGGTACGAGCGTTGCCTCCTTGGATCGCGAGTACCACGAAGGCCGCCGCAGCATAGGCGCGCAGCCCGGATTTAGGAGATTGCATGAAACTCTCGATGTTCCTTGATTATCACGGATTCGCCCCAACCTAAGCTGATCCTATTGAGGGATGATGAACTGCCGGTTCATCGGGTTCGGCCAGTCTAGCTTGTTGTGCCTTTCAACGTGCGCCAAAACTTTTCTGCCCGCGCCGTATTCGCCTTCGGCGCGCTGAGGAAATAGCTTAATGATGCCTGGCTCGAGAAGCAGAAGACCTGGTGCGTATCGGGGTCGGTCCAGTTGAACGAGCAATCGGCCGGGATGAGTTTGCCGGCGGCGACGCCGATCGGATCGTGATCGTCAAAGGCGCCCTTCCCCTTCATAGGGTGCGGCCGGCCGAGATCCCAAATGCCCCAATGGCCGGTGCTAACGACGATGCGGGGATCGTGCACAGTGTCCTTCATCGCTGCTGCGGAATTGGCGTTGTCGTCCTCCGGCGTCGTGGAAGTCGGCCCGGCATTCTGCGCCAAAGCGGCCGCGCCGAGCCCGGCACCGATGATCGTGGACAACGCAATCGTCGCTATGCGGTTCTTCATTGTGCGCGATGTCACCTTGCTTGCCTCCTGGAATCCACGGAACTAATCTGGTGGCGAAGTCCAGCTCAATATTATAACCGCGCGCCCAAAGAATGACATTGAAAACTGCGGCAGCGAGGATCGCAAAACCGAGAGCGGATCATCTGGCCCATGTGGTCTGGAATGCGTGCCGGTCGTCGCCGCGACGCGGATTATCAACGAGGTGCGTGATATCAACCGCGTCGCCTAAGATTTGACGTTGAAGCCGCCGGGAACGATCGAGTGGGAGTAACGCAGATGAGCGTCGAATAAAAGGTCAGCTTCTGATCCTGAGCGGAGATGCGTAATGCCGCCACAGGGCGATGGCAAGGCCGAATGGTTTATGAGCATGCCTGGATGTAATGAAACAGGAAACGGAACGCTCCTGGGGAGCCTGTTCCATGTGCTGCAAACTGTTGCCCATTGCCGCATTGGGCAAGCCGCACGATCGATGGTGCACCTATTGTCGTCCCGGCACTTTCGGCTGCACGATTTACGAAAACCGTCCGCCGACGTGCAAGAGTCTTCGCCTGTAACTGGCTCGCTGACCCGACGATTGGCGACCATTGGTATCCGCTGAAATCTAAAATGGTCGTGCAAATCACGGGGGCCACGACGACAAATATGATGTCTTTGACTGAGGTGCGCCCGACGCATGGCGCGCTGAACCTTATTACTCCGAACTCCAACGCATGAGTGCTGGCAATCGAACCCTCGTGCGCGTGTTTTACGGCGGCCGCACATGGATCATGCTCCCTGAAGAAGAGGTCGAGGTTAAGGGCGCATCAGGGGCTGATTGAATGAGGCGAAGTTATTGCCCAGGATAGATATTGGAGAGCGTCGTGATAATGCGACCCGTTTTTATTGCCATGTTCGGCTTTTTGCTTTTAGCCTCGGCCGCGCGAGCCGAGGCTAGCGGCGTGGAAATTCCGAGTGCGATGCTGGACGAAGTCCGGTGCTCGTTCACGATTAACGGCAAACCTATCCGGCCGGAAATTTTCCGCGACATGGGCGACGGCGATATGGCCGATAGCGAATCCATCCTGGACTCGGTTGATCTCAAGGCCGCGATAGGCAGCAATCTCTATTACGACGACGTGAAGCCTGACGGCCCCGGCTGGGTCGCTCAGCGGAAGATCGCTAAGCAGACTCTGAACGGCTATGAGGAATATGCCTATCATTACGTCGGATCGACCGCGAACAAACTGCTGGTCGTCATCGCGAGCTATAATGGCGGCGGCTCCGGCACGTTCTACACGCTGCATATTCTCGACCTTGCCGCCGCCAAGGCCTACTATTCAGATGGGACTGTCTACGACCGCATCGACTTGAGCACTCTGCGCGATATTCCGCTCGGCGACCGCTGGGACGGCTACGCTAAGATCTCCGGCAATACGATTGAGATTACGACGACGCGCACAGGCCCCACGGACGACAGCGGCAAGGCATCGACGGCGCGGATCGAGGCGCAGCGGCCGTGAGCTTCCTGGCCCGCGCCGCGACGCGCATCATCACTGAGGTGCGCGGCATCACCGCGTCTCCAGCGGCACATGAGATCGGCAGCGAGACGTGACGAGCAATCGATGGGACTACGATCACGGATATCCGAGCCAGCTCTCATGGCTTTGCCGGCGCTGTGGCCGGCGCTTCCGCGTCTCCAACGTCCCATTGGCATAAACGGAAGCCGCGCGGACGCACGACGAGATCGATGTGGAGATGCTGCTCATGATAGAGGTCGGCGCCTGGGCCCAGCACCGTGGAGAAGCGCAGGCAGGCCGTCTTTTTCATCAGCGCCCGAAAGGATTTCACGTCATCGGAATCGTCCTTCGACGGAGCGATGACAAAAAGCTTCCCGTGCTCTGTACGGAGCGCGTGAAGATCAAGAGCATTGCCCGTGGCATGCTCGCTCAGCTTCGTCCCAGCCATGCTGTCTCGGCTGCGGCACTCGTAGCCGCCAGTGCCTTCGATGCTCGCGAGCTGGTCACCCTTGGCGATCGCGGGCGCGAGATCGTCGCGCACCCAATCGGCAACGGCCGAAGCCAACGACGCGCGCATGATCGCCGCAGGCGACAGTGTCACCTTTGCGCCGTCCGCCAGCAAGATGGCGTCGAGCCGCAGCGGCGCTTCGATGCCGCAGCCGCCGTTGTCATTAATGGGCGGAAGTGCTTCGCCGATAAGACGCCGGCTCGTTAGGACCTGTGCGCGAAGGGTGTCATTGTCCTCTGGGGTCGGTTGAGGAATTGTCGTTTCAGGTGCCGGCGCCGCCAGATCAGGAGGGCGTGTCAGCGGCAAGGGGACTTGCTCCGCGACAGCAGAGGTGCAAGCGACGACAATCACGCCGACGCCTATCAGTGCGTGTGAGAAAACGCGCGCCGCTTCTGTCTGCGACGCATCTCTTTCCATGTTTGTCTTTAGCCCTGGCGATCGATCATCAACGCGCGGCAAACCGTTAAGTTCGCGCCTCGTCGGTAAGCGGTAGCTCTACGGTCGGCAACACAGGCGGGTGCTCGATCACGCGCTTTGCGCCGGCGCCCTATGGCGGCGCGCATCTTTCACGCGCGCTCTGCCATCCGCCGCCGAGACGCGCGCATCTTACTTCGCAAACGCTGGGCTTCGCGACGCGCCCCGCTATGGCCGGCGTAGGTCGAGCGTCAACGGGAAATCGGCAGAACGTTCGTCCCGCGGGACTTCGACCGCACCCGGAGTATGGCCATGCTCCTGGAAGCGGGCCATGCGGCGCGCCTCGGCCTCGTAGCTGTTCACCGGAAAGGTCTCGTAGTTGCGGCCGCCCGGATGCGCGACATGATAGACGCAGCCACCGAGCGAGCGGCCGCTCCAGGTGTCAATGAGATCGAAAGTCAAGGGCGCGTTTACGGGGAGGGTCGGATGCAACCCACGCGCTGGTTTCCAGGCCTTGTAGCGCACACCGGCCACTGCCTCGCCGGAGGTGCCGGTTGGGGTCATCGGCAAGCGGCGACCATTGCAGGCGACCACGTGGCGGCCTTCGATGAGCCAGTCGGCCTTCACCTGCAGTCGCTCGACAGAGGAATCGACATAGCGCACCGTGCCCCCGATCGCCCCCTCCTCGCCGAGGACGTGCCAGGGTTCGAGCGCCTGGCGCAGTTCGAGCTGCACTCCGCCAGGTTCGACCGCGCCGCAGATGGGAAAGCGGAACTCGCGCTGCGCCTCGAACCAGACGGGATCGAACGGATAGCCGGCGCGGCCGAGATCGGCGAGCACCTCCAGAAAATCCTGCCAGACGAAGTGCGGCAGCATGAAGCGGTCGTGCAGGGCGGTCCCCCAGCGCACGAAATTCCCCTCCAGCGGCTCGCGCCAGAACCAGGCGAGGAGGCCGCGCAGCAGCAGTTGCTGGGCGAGGCTCATGCGGGCATCCGGCGGCATCTCAAAGGAGCGGAACTCGACGAGGCCGAGGCGCCCGGTCGGGCCGTCAGGCGAATAGAGCTTGTCGATGCAGATCTCCGAACGATGCGTGTTGCCGGTGGAATCGACCAGGAGATTGCGGAAGAGGCGGTCGACGATCCACAGCGGCACGTGTTGGTCGTGCTTCGGCACGCTGGCGAGCGCGATCTCGAGCTCGTAGAGCTGGTCGTGCCTCGCTTCGTCGATGCGCGGCGCCTGGCTCGTCGGGCCGATGAAAAGGCCCGAGAACAGATACGAAAGCGCGGGGTGACGCTGCCAGTAGAGCACCAGACTCTTCAGGATGTCGGGTCGGCGCAGGAAAGGCGAGTCGGCCGGGCTCGGGCCGCCGAGGACGATGTGGTTGCCGCCGCCGGTGCCGGTGTGGCGTCCGTCGGTCATGAACTTGTCGGCGCCAAGCCGCGCATGGCGCGCGTCTTCGTAGAGGCCCTTGGTCGTCGCGACGGCCGCCCGCCAATTGGCGGCCGGATGCACATTAACCTCGATCACGCCCGGATCCGGCGTGACCTTGATGACAGCGAGGCGTGGATCGAAGGGCGGCGGATAGCCCTCGATATGAACGGGCATGCGCTCCGCCGCCGCCTCCGCCTCCACTGAGGCGAGGAGGTCGAGATAATCTTCAAGGGTCTCGACCGGTGGCATGAACACGCAGAGGGTTCCATCGCGCGGTTCCACCGAGAGCGCCGTGCGCACTGCACCTTCGATGATGTGCTGTTCGACCCGTTCCTGCTGCACGATGCTGGGCGCCCCGCGTTCAAATCGTTGGGCGATCTCGGCCGGGTCGGGCAAGGCGCCGCGTTCTTCGAGCGGGTCTTGCACCACGATGAACGGATAGGCGGCCGGCGGCACCCAAGGCAGCGACGAAAGCGGTAGCCGGTAGCCGACGGGCGAATCGCCCGGCACGAGGAAGAGCCGCCCGCGCCTGAGCTTCCATCTCTCGCTGGTCCAGCGCGCCTCCGCCTTCGCGTTCCAGCGTTGTACCGGCAGCACATAGCCTGACGGCGTCGTCAAACCGCGGGCAAACGTGCGGATCATGCGGTTGCGCTCTTCGGCATCCTCGATCTTCGGGTCGAGCGGGTCGGTGTTGTCCGGCAGATTGCCTTCTTTGATGAGCCAGGTCGTCGGATCCTCGTAGGCCGGAAGGATGCAATCGTTCTCGATCCCCAGCCGCGCCGCGATCCCCGCGACGAGCATCTCCGCCCGCCCGCGCAACGTCTCGGCGGTGGCTTCGTTGCGGGGCTCGGCATGCACCTCTTCGGCTGTCCGCGTCAGAGGGATGGCGGCGATGAGAGCCGGGTCTTTCCAGATCGGCTTGCCATCCTTGCGCCAATAGAGCGCGAAGGCCCAACGCGGAAGAGTCTCGCCGGGATACCATTTGCCCTGTCCGTAGTGCAGCATACCGCCTGGGGCGAAGCGGGCCCCGAGCCGGCGGATCAGATCGTCGGCGCGCGTGCGCTTCGTTGGACCGACTGCCGCCGTGTTCCACTCCTCGGCCTCGAAATCGTCGACGGAGACGAAGGTCGGCTCGCCGCCCATAGTCAGCCGCACGTCATGCGCAACGAGGTCGGTATCGATGTGTTCGCCGAGCGCGTCGAGCTTCGTCCAAGCATCGTCGGAAAATGGTAACGTTATACGTGGCGCCTCGGCGACGCGCGTCACGTTCATGTCGAAGCTTAAGTCGACATGCGCCGGCTCCACGGCGCCCGAGATCGGCGCGGCGGAGCGATAGTGTGGCGTCGCGCAGAGCGGGATGTGGCCTTCGCCGCAGAACAGACCGGAGGTCGGGTCCATGCCGATCCAACCGGCGCCGGGCACATACACTTCCGCCCAGGCGTGCAGATCCGTAAAGTCCTGCTGGGTGCCCTTTGGCCCTTCGAGCGGGTCGATATCGGCGCGCAGTTGGATGAGATAGCCAGAGACGAACCGGGCGGCGAGGCCGAGATGGCGCAGGAGCTGAACGAGCGTCCATGCCGAGTCGCGGCACGAGCCGGAGCCGAGAGCTAGCGTTTCCTCCGGGCTTTGCACGCCCGGCTCCATCCGGATTACGTAGCGCACCGCCTGGTGCAGCTTCATGTTGACGTCGACGAGGAACTTGATCGTCTGCTCCGGGCCTTTCGAGAGGCTCGCCAAATAAACCGCGAGCCTCGGCCCGAGTGGCTCGGTGTCGAGATAGGGCGCGAGATCGGCTTTCAGGTCCGGATCGTAGGCGAAGGGAACATGCTCGGCGTAGGGCTCGATGAAAAAGTCGAACGGATTGAAGACGGCGAGATCGACGGTGAGGTCGACCTCGATCTTCAGCTCGCTCGCCTTGGAGGGGAACACGAGACGAGCGAGCCAATTGCCGTGCGGGTCCTGCTGCCAATTGATGAAATGTTCGGCAGGCTCCACCTTGAGGGCGTAGCTCGCGACCTTGGTGCGGCAATGCGGCGCGGGGCGCAGTCGGATGGTCTGCGGCCCGAAGCTGACCGGATGGTCATAGCGATAACGGGTGACATGGTGGATGGCAGCAGAGATCGTCACAGGCGATGATCCGGATTGTCCTGGCCGGGGGTCCTGCCGCGGCAGTGCCGTCGACCCTTTTAGCGTAGGCGGCTGACTGGCGGCCAGGTAATTGTGTCGCGGGCGTCGTCCGGGCCGTCGAAGCCTTATCGCGCTGCCCTTGACGTGGGCGCGGCGGCGCAAAGACAGGCATCGGAGTCGAGATCGCATGCCCGTCCACTTGTGGACCACAAGTGCCCTCACACCAAGGCGCCGCCGTCGATGACTTGCCCGGTGCCACAGGTCTGAGGCATCAAGTAGAGACAGCTCGGCGCGGGCCGCCGTCTCGCGAGGCGCGACATAATCGCTGCCGGGCGAGCGGTGTCTCGCGCCGCTAGCGCGGCGACGTTAGAATCCAGGTTGAGGCACAAAGGAAGATCACATGATCCACGCCTGGGCGGCCAAAGCGCCATAGCAAAGACTCGAGCCCTTTGAATTCGATCCCGGTCCTCTGAAGCCGGAGGAGATCGAGGTTGCGGTCGACAACTGCGGCATCTGCCATTCCGATCTGTCGGTCATCGACAATGAATGGGGCATTTCTCCTTATCCCGTCGCGCCCGGCCATGAAGTCATCGGCCGCATCGTCGCGCTCGGCTCCGAAGCGCGGGGGCTCAAGATGGGACAGCGCGTCGGCGTCGGCTGGGCCTGCGGAAGCTGCTTGCACTGCGAGCAATGCCTGTCGGGCAACCAGAACCTTTGTCCCGAGAGCGTGGCGACCATCATCGGCCATCGCGGCGGCTTCGCCGACCGCGTGCGCGCGCAATGGCCCTGGGCGATCCCGATCCCTGATGATCTCGACGGCAAAGAAGCCGGCCCGCTGCTCTGCGGCGGCGTCACCGTCTTCGCGCCGCTTTACGTCTATGGGATCAAAGCGACGTAGCGCGTAGGCGTCGTCGGTATCGGCGGCTTTGGCGATCTGGCGCTCAAATTCGCCGCCGCCTGGGGCTGTGAAGTCACTGCCTTCACCTCGACCGAGGGCAAGGCCAATGAGGCGCGCGCGTTCGGCGCGCATCACGTGGTGAACAGTCGCGACTCGAGCCAGCTCGCAGCGATCGCCGGCACGCTCGATCTCGTGCTCGTCACCGTCAACGTTACGCTCGATTGGAAAGCAATGATCGCGAGCCTCAAGCCGAAGGGCCGGCTACACTTGCTTGGCGCGGTGCTGGAGCCCGTCCCCTTTCCGCCATGGGCCTCATCACAAAGCAGCGCGACGTATCGGGCACGCCGAGCGGGCCGCCGGTGCCGATCGCGAAAATGCTGGACTTCGCCACGCTGCATCACATCCTGCCGCAGACCGAACATTTCCCGATCGCGCAGGTCAATGAGGCGCTCGATCATTTGCGTGCCGGCAAGGCCCGCTATGGGATCGTCCTCGACATGTGAGAACGGCTCATCCCTCGCGCTCCTTGGCGAGCAACGCGCGTTTGCGCGCGACGCCCCAGCGATAGCCGGAGAGCGCGCCGTCGTTGCGCACCACGCGGTGACAGGGGATCGCTACGGCGATGATATTGTGCGCGCAGGCGTGGGCGACGGCGCGTGCCGATTGCGGCGCGCCTATGCGCCGCGCGATCTCGGCATAGCTCGCGGTCTCGCCAGCGGGAATCTCGCGCAGCGCCTGCCAAACTCGCTGCTGAAAGGCTGTGCCGCGGATATCGAGTGGCAGATCGAGGCCGAGCCGGGGCACTTCGACGAAACCGACCACGCGTGCGACGAGCGCCTCGAATTCCGCGTCGCCGCCGATGAGATTGGCCCGCGGAAAACGATCTTGGAAATCGCGCGCAAGTCTTTCAGGGTCGCCGCCCAACATGATGGCGCAGACGCCCTTGTCGCTGCAGGCGACGAGGATAGAGCCGAGCGAACATTCGCCGATCGCGAATTTAATATCGGCGCCGGCACCGCCCTTGCGGAATACGGTCGGGGTCATTCCGAGTACCTCGTTGGAGGTTTCGTAGAACCGGCTATTAGGGTTGAAGCCGGCATCATAGATGGCTTCCGTCACGCTGCTCCTTCCTTCGCCCAGTTGATCGCGGATGCATTTGGCGCGATGCGCGGCGCGAAACGCTTTCGGAGTGAGGCCTGTCACCGACTTGAAAATGCGATGGAAATGGAATTGGCTCATGCTGGCCGCCGCGGCGAGCGCAGCCAATGTGACGGGCTCCTCGGATAAGGCGATCGTGCGGCACGCCGCCGCGACCATGGCCGCGTGCCGACATCGTCCAGGCGTCGTCGTCGGTTTGCGCGCCTCGCGATCAGGTGCCGAGCAAGCAGCGCAACGCTGGCTCCCTGGCAATGCCCTGCGAGGTGTCTGGGCGCGGACAACTTATCCGTCGGTCACCTGATAAGAGGTCTACTTTTCTACTTTTGTCTACTTTAGACCGAGTTGGCCGGATGCAGCGATTCCCTTCGCCTTGGCTGCCTTGTCCGACTTTCGTCTGATCATCAGGGCGGTCTAGCGCGTCAGCGTCCCGGTGGCCGATAGTCCACGGCCTTCTTGCCCGCCCTGTCCATGTCCTCCAGCGGGACAGCGGCGGCGGTTACGCTGTCGGGCACATCGACAATGATGTGTCGACATCGCCGAATGCGTAGTAGAAGGTCTCCAGCTTACCGCCAAGGCCCTCTGTTGGCTAACCTTGAACGGCTTGGGAGTACTTTCTACGATTTTGCGCCGGCTTTGGGGCGGGGGCGACACGTGCGAGAGAAATCTGCAGATGGCGACGTCGGGGGTTATCCATTTCACAGAGGAAGCTGAATATGCGTCTGAGCAAATCATGCGTTGCGTCGGCCGCAGTCCTATCTCTAGGGCTAGTCTCGACTGCGCTTGCTCAGGGCCGGCACTACGATCGGAGAGCCACGTACGTGCACCCTCACAGCGCTTTGGATGATTCTTGCCGGGCTTTCGTTCAGAGGCCATACACCTACATAAACCGCTGCGGCGAATACATACCGTCTCCGGGTAACCCAAAAGGCTGGGCTGGCGTGGATTGGTAAGGCGGCGTCACGAACCACCGCCTTCCCAATGCCGCACTTCATCGAACGACAATCCCGCAATGAGACGGGCGCTCAAGGTCACCGGCCAACCGGACAAGGACAACGCACCAGGAGTAACTATGGACGAATGCCTGCGAGGAAAGGTGGCCGTGGTCACCGGCGCGGCCCGCGGGATCGGCCGCGCCACGGCCATCGCCTTTGCCCGTGAGGGCGCTGACGTCATCGGTCTCGATATCTGTGCACCGGTGGACCCGCGTTCCGGTGTGGAGCCATCGACCCCAGAGGATTTGGAGGAGACCGGGCGGCTGGTCCGGACGGACGGACGCCGCTGGCTGGGCATCAAGCTCGACCAGCGCGACCTGCCCGCGCTGCGAGCGGCTGCGGTCCGAGGCGAACGGGAATTCGGCGGCATCGACATCTTGTTCGCCAATGCTGGCATTCAGAGCTTCCATCCGCTGCTCGAGATGGAGGATCCGGACTGGCACATCACGATCGACGTCAACCTGACGGGCACAGCCAACGCCGTCCGGGCCTTTGCCCCTTATATTGTGAAGCGCGGTGGCGGACGCATTATCTTGACCTCCTCGACCCAAGGGCAGCACGGCACGGCGTACGGAGCCTCCTACTCGGCGTCGAAATGGGGAATTATCGGCTTGATGAAGTCAGCAGCGCTTGAGCTTGGGCGCTATAAGATCACGGTTAACGCTCTCATTCCCGGCCTGATCGACACGCCACTGACCCGCCATAAGGAGCGTTACGCACAAGTGCTGCAAGACGCCGGCAAGTCGCCGACCGGATCGTCCACAGACGAGGAAGAGGCCCGGAAGATTCTCACGACCAAGACACCGCTCGGCGTGCCTTGGATCGAGCCCGAAGATATCGCGCCTGTCGTGGTGTTCCTAGCCTCCGACGCTGCGGGCATGGTTTCGGGTGCGACCTACGATGTCACCGCAGGCGACAGCGCCCGCAATACAGCGTGATTGCAATAAGTCGTAGCTAGAGATAGTCGATCTGCCGCGAGATGATCAGGGCATGATCGAGCTCCTGCTTCGCGTGGATCTCGAGTTGAGCGGCAATATCCATATATGCAGCGTCCATAAACTACGTAGGCGATGATCGCCTGATATTCGCGGGAAAGGTCTTCTCAACAGCTCTGCGAGGTGGTCGCAAGAAATTTCGCTTTCGTCTGCCGCGGATGTGGGCTCAGCCATAGATGCCTCCGTTGAATTAAAAGACAGATTAAGTGTCTCCACCACATGCATTGATGAGCGCGAAGCTTGCCCGTCGCGTACGAGGCGCGCGCTCATTCGGCCTTGCGGTTGCGCCGCGGCCTTTGTGCGAGCGCGAGCTTGCCTTTCAGCCGTTGGGGCCTTCCTACCGAACGATGATGGGCTTGTCCTTGCGCAAGGCGGCCATCGTCTGCGAGTCCAGGTTTAAGTGGGCCTGCACCAGTTCGGGTGGCGTCAGCGCCATCCATTGGTTGAGCGAAACGTCCACGAAGCGAGAGCTGCGGAACATTTCCAGGTAGCGCAGCGGCTCATCGCCAAGGTTCTGGACGTAGTGCGCCATCGAGAACGGTACGTAGCCCACGTCGCCGGCTTGGTAGTTAAAGGTCCGTGCCTTCCCGCCCGAGGCGAACACGGTCATGCGCCCGCGCCCAGAGATGTAATATTGCCATTCGTCGTGAGGGTGCCAATGCAATTCGCGCATGGCGCCGCGTTCGATGTTCACCAACGCCGCGGCGATGGTGCTCGCGGCTGGAAAATTGGTGGAGTCCGTGATGCGTACCCAGCCTCCTTCCACAACGATCGGCTCTTGCGCCATCATGCGGTGGCTGAAGGTCTGCGGCACGATGCCTGCCCCCGACTGAACAATGTCGCCGGCCATCGGGCCGGGCACTTTCCCGGAGAAGATATACCGCTCGTGCTCGACATCGATTGGAATATTGGCGAACGCAGCCTCCGGGACGCCGAAGTTCTTGGCCAGCACGTCGCGCGGCGTGTGCTTGAACAAGTCCGTGATCAGGAAGGTCTCATTCTCCGAGAAGGTGCCGTTGTCGAACACCAGTAGGAACTCGCAGCCCTCCTCAAGGCCCTGGATCGAATGCGGGATGACCGACGGGAAATTCCAAAGGTCACCTTCACCGACATCGTCGATGAAGGTGCGTCCTTGCTCGTCGACAGCGGTAATGCGGGCGCGCCCGGCGAGCATGAACGCCCATTCGGCCTCCTTATGCCAGTGCATCTCGCGAATGCCGCCAGGTTTCAGGCGCATGTTGACTCCGGCTAGCTCCGTCGCCGCCGGCAGTTCACGCACCGTAACCTCGCGCGCCCAGCCGCCGGTAACGAGTCGATTGCGCGCGGCGGCGAAGGAGAACTTGAGGTTAGGGATCGTGCCGGAATCGGTGTAGGGGGAGGCTAGCAGGTCGGGATTTTCGCGCTCCAGGGGTACGTTACGAGGTCCGAGGATTGACGCGCCCCGGTCGCCGCGGATCGGCCGCGGCTCGCCGCCATTATTATTCTGTGCAATCTTCGCCATGATCGTCTGTCCTTTCCGGTGATTTTCTCCGTCTATAGGTGTTTATTGACGCATGTGGCGCGCTGTCGGACGGGCTAGCTATTCAACTTGACCACGTTCTCCGCTCCCAGCGTTCCTGATTCGAAGGCGCTTACGTTGGCCAGCGTGACCTCAGCGATTTGCCTTCGCGCACACGGTTGTAAGCACGATGGATATTCCGGTTCAGCGTCAGCATCAGCGCAACCGCATGTTCGGCGACCGCCTGGGGCGAATAAGCGGGAACGCGCGCCACGATTATCTAAAATCTCTGCGTGCTCGGAAGATCGACATTATTGTAGCCGGCAGAGCGCAGCGCGATCAAACGCGTGCCCCCTGCGCCAAGTTGCGATAGCGTTGGGCCATCCAGGATGTCGTCCACGAACGCACAAACCGCAGGGCAGCCAGCTGCCATAGCCGCAGTCGTTCGGTGCAAATTCTCTCCGTAGTAAACGAGCTCGTGATTGAATTGTTTATTGGCTTCATCCAAGGCATGGCGATCGTACGCCTATGTGCTAAAGATCGCAATTTTCATGAGTGATCTCCCTGAGATCATATCGCCGCCTCAGCCTGATCAGCTAATTGGGTCTGATCGTCTGTCCCTTCCGGTCGAAAAGCGACACTGATGAGAGTGAACCAGCCTGCCGCTACGCTCCCACGACTTCGTGTCCAACCATCTTTCTCGGATCGACGATCTCATCGAAACGTCTCTCATCGACATAGCCGGACTTGAGCGCGGCCTCCTTCAAGGTAAGGCCCTCGTCATTCGCTTTATGGGCGATCGCCGAGGCTTTGTCGTAGCCGATCACCGGGCTCAGCGCAGTCACCAGCATCAGCGAGCGGCCGAGCATCTCGTCGATGTGCTGGCGATTGAGTTGCGTGCCCTCCACTGAGAAACGTCGGAGCTTTTCGCACGCGTCGCCAAGCACGCGCGCAGAGTGAAGGAAATCATTGATGATGATGGGACGCATCGCGTTGAGTTCGAAATTACCCTGGCTGCCGGCGAACGCAACGGCATTGTCTTCGCCGATCACCTGGATGCAGACCATCACCATCGCTTCGCATTGGGTCGGGTTGACTTTGCCCGGCATGATCGAGGAGCCGGGCTCGTTTTCCGGCAACAGCAATTCGCCAAGA
The DNA here is from genome assembly GCA_963720425.1 of uncultured Alphaproteobacteria bacterium. Lineage (GTDB taxonomy): Bacteria > Pseudomonadota > Alphaproteobacteria > Rhizobiales > Beijerinckiaceae > Methylovirgula. The sequence continues at coordinate 2,873,598 of OY970391.1, read as the reverse complement.
CCGCATCGCGGACCGGAGGCGAGCCAGCGCATGTCGTTGGCGATTTTCATCAACGCCACCGCGAGTCCGCGCACCGCCGCCATCGCCGCGACCATCGCATCGAGCGACCCCTGCGCCGCGAATTTGTTAGGCGCGGTGATGAACGGATGGCCTGTTAACTCGGCGATCTTGGCGGCGATCTCCTGGCTGAAATTCGGCGGCGCGTTCAGTCCAGTGCCGACGGCCGTGCCGCCTGCGGCCAATTCAAACAGACCGCCCTTAGACGTGCGGACCCGTACAAGAGCGTCGCGCATTTGCCGCGCATAGCCGGACCATTCCTGACCGACCGTCAGCGGCACGGCATCCTGCAAGTGTGTGCGCCCTGTCTTGACGACATTCATCCATTCGTTCGACTTGTCCTCGATCGCCTTTGCCAGAGCCTCCGCCTGCGGGAGCAGACGCTCCTCGAGCTCCAGCACGGCGGCAATGTGCATCGCGGTCGGAAACGTATCGTTCGACGACTGCCCCATGTTGACGTCGTCGTTCGGGTGCACCGGAGACTTGCTGCCGATTTTGCCGCCAAGCAGCTGAATGGCGCGGTTCGACAGCACCTCGTTGACGTTCATGTTCGATTGGGTGCCCGATCCGGTCTGCCAGACATAAAGCGGAAAATGGGCGTCCAGCTTGCCGGCGATCGCCTCATCCGCGGCGCGCACGATGGCCTCGGCTTTCCAACGTGGCAGGCGCCCCGCCGCTGCATTGACCAACGCCGCCGCCTTCTTGACGTAACCGTAGGCGTGATAGACGCGCTTCGGCATATGGTCGTCGCCGATCGAGAAATGAATCAAGCTGCGCTGCGTCTGCGCGCCCCAGTAGCGATCGGCAGGCACGTTGATCCCGCCCATGGAGTCAGTTTCGTGACGTTCGCCGGCGGCATCGATGCCGATCGGCAGATCGCGCAAAACGGGAGGCGATTGATTGTTCATGAAAATCTCCTGCAAGGGTGCGGGATGGGACGGCCGAGACGGCCGCCCCGCCCGTCGGATCAGTATTGCGGCGTGTAGAGTTGACTCTCGATCCAAGCGCGCGTGTCCCGCGGGCGCTCGGCCTGCGCCAAGCCCTTGTCGAACATGAAATCGGCGACGCGGGTTGCGGTTGTGACTTCGGTCTCGAGGATGTTGGCTTGGCTCGGGAACAGCATGCCCTTCGCACGGAGATCGGGGCCCACCTGGTCGGCGCTCGCCTGCGCCGCGACGATGAAGCACTCATCGGTGATCCGCCGTGGCCGTGCGACATACGTCGCGAGCCCGATGGCCGGAAAGATGTAGAAGTTGTTTGCTTGGCCGGGATGGAAGATCTTGCGGCCAAACGTCACGTCAGGGAATTGCACGCCTCCTGCGTAGAGCGCTTTGCCATTCGACCAGGTGTAAGCCTGCTCGGCCGTGCACTCTGCCTTGTCGGTTGGATTGGAGAGGGCAAAAATGATCGGACGCTCGTTCAGACGGCTCATCGTCTCGACCACGCGCTGATTGAAGGCGCCGCCCGTGGTGCTGAAACCGATCAAAACGGTCGGCTTGAACGTTTCTATGGTCTTGAGGAAATCGTCCGACGGCGTGGCTGCGTGAGCGTACACTCTCTGCGCGTCGGAGAGGTCCTTGCGCGAGGGTTCAAGCAGACCGTTGACGTCGAACATCGAGATCTGGCTGCGCGCCTCCCGCTGCGAGAGGCCCTTGGCCTGCATGGCCGCCACCATCAGACCAGCGTTGCCGATCGCGGCCGATCCGGCCCCAAGGAACAAGATGCGTTGCGCCGTCAGCGGCGCGTTGATGATTTGCAATGCCGTCGTCAGCCCCGCGAGACCGATGGCTGCCGTGCCTTGGATGTCATCATTGTAACAAAGCACTTTGTCGGTGTAGCGGTTCAGCATTCGGATCGCATCGGTGCCCTTCCAATCCTCGAAGTGGATGCAGCAACCCGGAAAGACCTTCTGCACTGCCTGAACGAATTCCTCGGTGATCTCGTCCAATTCCTGGTCGGACGGGGGCTTTTCACGTAGGCCGAGATAGAGCGGGTCGGCGCGGAGCTCGTCGTTGGTCGTGCCGATGTCGAACAGCACCGGCAGAAGGCACGCGGGCGGCACCGCCGCACACGCCGTATAAAGCTGCAGCTTGCCGATCGGGATGCCCATGCCGTTTGCGCCGATGTCGCCGAGGCCAAGGATGCGTCCGCCGGTGGAGATGCAGATAAAGCGCACGTCACGTTCCGGCCAATTCGTCAATACTTCGGCTATGCGGCCTTTCATCTCGCGGGTGATGTACATGCCGCGCGCGCGGCGATAGATGTGGCCGAAGGCGAGGCAAGCATCGGCGACTGTAGGATCATAGAGGATCGGAATGAAGCGAACGGGATCCGACATGACCGCGCGATAGAACAGCGTCTCGTTACGATCCGACAAGCCAATGAGATAGATGTAGCGTTCAAGATCGGTCGGTTTCGCGTCCAAGTGCTCCATCACCCGCTCGACCTGTCGATCAAGGGTTTCCACCGAATGCGGCAGAAGACCCTCGAGGCCGTATTTGCGGCGCTCTTCGGTCGTGAACGCCGTGCCCTTGTTGAGAATTGGGTCGTCCAACAGCGCAACGCCATGCAGGGTGGGATCGAGGGACTGAATTTTATTAGCCTGGGCCATTGTGTCTCTCCCTATGTTTCGGTGGGCGGATTTCCGGTTGAGGCAACCACTTTCGCTCAAACCCATTCGCCTCCAGCTCTGGCTTTGGGCCATCGGGATAGTTGTTACAACATTTCCATGGCACGTCCTCGGTCTGTTAGGGCAACCGCGTAGGGTCGAGGCATTCGACTACGCCAATCCTGCGATCGCCTATTGGCAGCCTTGGACGATTGTCTCGATGATCGGCGGCCACATTATGCTCGCGGGCGGCCTTCTGTTCGTCGTGAATCTCTTGACGCTCTATCGTGGTTCAGAGGCCGACCGTCAAATGCATTACGCCGTAGCGGTATATCCGCCAGAGCGGGTGCCTCGTGCCCTCAATGGATTTGCGCTTTGCAACGTTCTGATTCTGTTCTTGATGCTGATGGCCTACGGATATCCTATCGGGCAGTTCTTCTTCATCAAGAGTTATCCCGCGCTCGTTCATCGCGTCGATGGCGAAGGCTGAGTTTCTATGCCCAGAGCTCCTTCTCATCTCCCCGCCGAACCCCACGCCGCCGACGGCTCCTGGCCTCTCTGGGCTGGCGGTTTTGTCGGCGCTTTCGTACTGGTCAGCCTCATCCTCGCGCTGATCGTTCTGCCGGCGCGGAGCGAAGGCAAGTTTGACCCGTTCACCGCCATTTGCCGCGCGCTCGGCATACCCGGCTACGAGAAAGTCCCACCGGACCCCGGCGCGGCGACGGCGAGTGCCCCAGTCTCCAATGTCGTCTGGACGGTCGAGACACAGCATCGCCTGTCCGAAGCGAGCGCGCCGCGCGGCGCAGTCATCGCCACGGGTTCTGCCACGGTGTGGACGGGAAGTCCGTCAATCCAACCCAATTTCCAGATCTCGCTGGACAGTCGGAAGCTGCGATCTTCAAAGAGCTTAGCGATTTTCAGTCCGGCGATCGCAAGTCCCCCATTATGCAACCGGTCGCACAGCTCTTGACAAACGAGCAGATTGCGGATGTCGCCTCCTACTACGCCACGCGTCCGTCAGCGGATGTACGGGTGGCCGATTCCGGGGTCTTGCTTAGCATCAGCACCCTGGCGCAAGAGGGCGATCCTGTGCGCGCGATTCCCCCTGCGATGCGTGCCATGGATCAAGCCGCAGCGGTCCGGAGGGCGCTCCTTTCCTTTTAGGTCAGTCGGCCTCATACCTTGAAACGCAACTCAAAAACTTCGGGACTGACGAACGCCACAACGACCTCTTTGAGCGCATGCGAACCATCGCACATCAACTGACTCCGGAGGAGAAGCACGGTCTTGCCATCTATTATCACGGAATGCCCGCATCGAACTAACCTGGATCGTGATCGTTTCAGATTCGTGCAGCTCGTGAACGTGATGATCTTGCTAGAAAACTTCAAACAGATCATGATCGCCTCGTCATCCAAGGGAGCGATGGGACCTTGCCACGTTCACGTCGATCGGCCATATCGACGTTGGTGAGAGAAGGATATGAGTGGTAGGATTGTTGCCGCGGCCCGTGTGATGGAGCAGGCCGATGTTGCCTTCCAGCTTCTGAGATGAAGGACGCTAATGGCCACAGCGACAACCAAGCATATCGATCAGGTTTTAGCGGTTGTTGGAGGCACGGCCAGGGCATCGTCGCAACTCGTGGGAGTGGCGCGGATTGAACTCGACCATCTCTACAAAATTGTGAGGCCGGCCCGCTATGTAATTTTGCTGTGCGACAAGGATGGCTTGGTGATCGAGCACCGTGGCGAGGAAAGCGAAGCCGCCGAGTTCAGACGCTGGGGAACTTGGCTAGGCGGAGTCTGGTCGGAGGACGTCGAAGGAACGAACGGCATAGGAACATGCCTTACCGAGCAGCGATCGGTAACCGTCCATTGCGCACAACACTTTCGGGCTCGGCACATCAACCTCAGTTGCTCTGGCGCCCCCATCTTCGACGGCAATGGCGAGCTCCTTGGCGTCTTGGATGTCTCGTCCATCGATCCGGTCTTGTCGGAACATGCCCATGCCTTGACGGGAGCACTCACGATCGCAACGGCGCGCGCGATCGAAGAGCGCTTGTTCCGAAAACAATTCCATCGACAGTGGATCCTCGCAGCCGGGCCTACCGATGAATCTAGCTCTGCGATGCTGATCTCGGTAGATTGTGACCAGCGGATCGTAGGTGCGGACCGATGCGCTCGTCACGTGTTGCCACCTTCCGTGCGGGATCGTCTGGATGAAGGACTTGGCCTGTGGGCCGTTTTCGAAAGGAATGACGCCCTGTTCCGGCATATGGACCGGGGGGATGTCCTCGCCGAAATCAGGCCCCGTGGAAGCGCCGAATCCTGGCCGGTGATCGTCACGCCGCCAGAACCCGCCTTAGCGCGATGGTCGCAGTCCGCCAGCGGAGAGCTGCGTCTCAGGCCCCGGCTTGATACTCTTGCGCTCAGACGTGACTCGCCCACTCCCGTCCGGGCGCGGGGCGGATTACCGCCCGCCACGCTGCGTCGCATACGCGATTACGTCGATTCAAATCTGGAGCAGAACATCGATCTTGAATCGCTCGCCGCGACGGCTCAGCTGTCTCTCTATCATTTTGCCCGTACCTTTAAGCAGTCCGAAGGGACACCCCCCCACACGTACGTATTGGAGCGCCGCCTCGCGAAGGCGCGTGAGCTTTTGATCGGCACGGATCTCCCCTTGTCCGAAATCGCTTTTAAGGTGGGCTTTGCCGATCAAAGCCATTTCGCGCGCCGCTTCCGCCAAATGGTCGGTGTGTCTCCAAAGCAGTTCCGAAAGCAGCAGAATTAGCGCGCGCCGCAACGGCGCATCAATTTTAGACGCTACGGCGCCGACGGATTGCCACGCATGCGCCGGCGTTCGTTCATACGCTGGCGCCGGGCGCGCACGATCTCATGCGGCGTCTGGTGCCCCGGCTTCGAAATAGCCGCAAGCCGATACCGGCGGCCGCAAGATCATTCAAGAAGCGCAGTCCCAAGCCCGATAGAACCCTAATTTCTGGACGCAGGCGTATTATGTCACCGCCGCTGTTGTTCGGGACGGTTTCACGGGATTGAATATCGTCGAGGCGTTGATCTGGCCTGCAAAACGGCATTTGAGCGACCAGGAGCTTGAGGACAAGACAGGCGATGCGCAATTTGAGACGGGACCAGCACATTGAGGACCTTGTCGACAGCCCAGATAGACCATCCGGCGGCCGGCTTTACCAAGGCCGTGGATGTTGCCACTTCTTCTTCGATCAACATCGAAAGGATTGAACCATGTCCAATACGCTCGAAACGATCACAATTCCCGGGACCAATCTCAAGCCCACACGGATCGCGCCCGGAACCTGGGCGATCGGCGGATGGATGTGGGGCGGAAGCGATAATAAGGATTCCATCCGCACCATCCAAAGCGCGCTCGATCGCGGCATCAACATCATCGACACCGCGCCCGTCTACGGCTTCGGCCATTCCGAAGAGGTCGTGGGCCAAGCGCTGGCTGAAAGAGGCGAGCGACACAACGTGGTCATCGCCACCAAAGTCGGGCTCGACTGGAAGGACGGCCAGCCCTTTCGCAATGCCAGCAACGCGCGGATCACGAAAGAGATAGAAGATTCTTTGCGCCGCCTGCGCACCGATGTCATCGACATCTATCAGGTCCATTGGCCGGACCCGAACACGCCCATTGCGGAAACCGCCGAAGCGCTCGGCGCGCTCTATAAGGCCGGCAAGATTCGCGCGATCGGGGTCAGCAATTACGATGTGGCGCAAATGGAGGCATTCCGCGCTGTGGCGCCGCTTCACACCGCGCAGCCGCCCTACAATCTCTTCGAACGCGAAGCGGAGAAGGATGTTCTGCGCTATTGTCGCGATCACGATATCGCAACGCTCGCCTATGGCGCGCTCTGCCGCGGATTGCTCAGCGGTGGGATGAAGGCCGACACCAAGTTCACCGGCGACGACCTGCGCCGAACCGATCCTAAGTTCCAAGCCCCGCGCTTCCAACAATATCTCGCTGCGGTCGCGCGGCTCGACGAATTCGCCCGCAAGAATTATGGCAAGCGCGTCCTGCATCTGGCGGTGCGCTGGGTTCTCGACAGTCAGCCGCTCAGCATCGCGCTCTGGGGCGCTCGCCACCCCGGTCAGCTCGATCCGGTCGCCGACGTCATGGGCTGGAAGCTCGATGCCTCCGCTCTGGTGGAGATCGATCGCATCGTGGCCGAGTGCGTGCATGATCCGGTTGGCCCCGAATTCATGGCACCGCCGGCGCGGCTCGCGGCCTGAGTTCGAGACCTTCGCAAGGCGAGGCAAAGTGTCCGCTTGGCCGCAAGATCGTTCGAGAAGCACGAGTTGACGCCTCCAGCGCAGGACGTCGCTATCGATGTCTAGCTCGAGCGTCTGGCCCGCGTCCTTGTGTTGTTCGCATAGGCGCTGGCTCGGGCGGATTGGGTCGAGCTGAATTTCATAACCAATCGCGCAACCGAAGGAGAGTTCGCCATGAAAGTCGGATTCATCGGATTGGGACACATGGGGAAGCGGGATGGCGGCTGATCTCTTGAAGGCCGGACATCAGGTCATCGTCTACAACCGCACGCCGGCCAAGGTGGCGCCGCTCGTCGCCCAAGGCGCTAAAGCCGCTGCCAGCGTCGCTGATGCCTGCCGAGGCGACGCGATCGTCACCATGCTGGCTAACGACGAAGCGGTTGCAAGCGTCACCCTGGGTGAAGGAGGCATCATCGCCAGCCTGCCCAAGGGCGCGATCCACACCTCCTCGAGCATCATCAGCGTCGCGCTATCGGAGGAGCTCGCGAATGCGCATGGGGACGTCGGCCAACATTTCGTCGCGGCGCCGGTGTTCGGCCGGCCGGAGGCGGCGGCGGCGGGTCAGCTCTTCGTTATTGCGGCCGGCGCACCGGCCGCAATCGAAACCGCGCGGCCGGTCTTCGACGCCATCGGACAGAAGACCTTCGTCGTCTCAGAGACGCCAGAGACCGCCAATCTGGTCAAGCTCAGCGGCAACTTTCTGACCGCCACCGTCATCGAGTCCCTCGGCGAAGCCATGGCGCTCGTCAGTAAGCGTCGACCAGCATCTGTATCTCGACATCTTGACTTCGACTCTGTTCGGCGCGCCTGTCTACAAGACTTATGGGGCGTTGATCGCCGACAGGAAGTTCGAGCCGGCTGGCTTCGCGGCGCCGCTTGCCCAGCTGGTCGGCGATCGGCCAGGTTGCGGCCAAGGACGCCGGCGAGGTCTGGCGCAATTGAGGACAAGACAGGCGACGCTAGGCGGATGTGACCGGTCGCGTCACAAACTTGTAAAAGCGTGCTTCGAGATTAAACCATTCAAAATACGAGCCCGGATTACGCCCGGCTCGAGTAGTCCCCGGGAGCGCGAGGGAACTCCATGAAGCGCTTTTCGCAATTGAACGAAAGAGAGATTCTCGCGATCGCGATCGATTGCGAGGACGATGACCATCGCGTCTACATGGCTTTTTCCGAGGAACTGCGCGAACGCTATCCCGCAACCTCGGCCGTGTTCAAAAACATGGCGGAGGTCGAACAATCGCATCACGACGCGCTGCTCAAGACCTATCAGCAAAAGTTCGGACCCAACCTTTTGCCGATCCGACGCACCGACGTCAGCGGCTTCATGAAGCGCCGGCCGGTCTGGCTCATTCGCAATTTGCCGATCACGACCATCCGCAGCGAGCTCGAGATCCGCGAGGCGGAATCCTACGGATTCTATACAAAGGCGGCGACGCAGGCCAAGGACCCGGCGATCCGCAAATTGCTCAGCGATCTTGCCCAGGTCGAGAAGAACCATGAGGCAGTCGTCGGCGACATCGAATCCGAATTCTTGCCACCTGCCGAACGCGACAAGGAAGATGCCACCCAGCGCCGCACCTTCGTCTTGCAATATGTACAGCCAGGCCTTGCCGGCCTCATGGATGGATCGGTCTCGACGCTGGCGCCGCTGTTCGCCGCGGCATTCGCCACCTATAACACGTAGGCGACATTCCTAGTGGGGCTCGCCGCTTCGGTCGGGGCGGGTATCAGCATGGCTTTCGCGGAAGCGCTCTCCGACGACGGCACCTTGACCGGCCGCGGCTCGCCGTGGCTGCGCGGCGTGATCACTGGCGCCATGACTGCCCTCGGCGGCCTAGGCCATACGCTGCCCTATCTCGTTCCGAACAGCGTGCCAAATGCCTTCGTCATCGCGACGGCGATTTCGGGCGTGGTCGTCTTCTTTGAACTTTGGGCGATCGCTTGGGTCAGGGCGCATTATATGGATACACCGCTTCTGCAGGCGATCTATCAAATCGTACTCGGCGGCGCGATCGTGCTTGCCGTGGGGATCCTCATCGGTAACGCGTGACGTGATCGCAGCCGTCTTGAGCGCACGCATGCTTCGCGACTTCCCCCTCCTTTGGGGCCGGGGGACGCCTCCCCTCTACAGCTACTTATCTGGTCGGAAAAGGAGAGATCCATGGAACGTCGGACATTCCTTCGGGTTGAAAGCGCGTTTCATGTGGGTCGCCCCTTGTCACTTGTTACCCTCGGAGTTACCCCTGGCTATTTTGCGGCGCCAACCGCTCGATCAACGCCATGGCAGCCTGCGGATTGCGCGCTTTGAAGCCGCTGATCACATAGAGGAAGACATCCCGTTCGGATCGAGCACCGGGTTGGGTTGTCACGGTCTCGAGGTCATTGGGCGCTCCGCCGGCCGCCCAGGTTCGCGCGCAATCGGCCCAGAGATCAAGCGCCGCTTCGGAATAGCCCAGATCTTCCGCCTCACTGGTCCCCATGATGCGCGCGTAGACGAAATCTGCGGTGACGTCGGCGATCTGCGGATATTCGGAGTCACCCGCGATCACGACGGCGACGCCATGCTCGCGCGCCAGCGCAACGAAGTCAGGTGACTTGAAGCTGGCGTGGCGCACTTCGACGGCATGGCGGATTTTCCGTCCTTCGATCCTCTTCGGCAGCAGTTTGAGGAATCCTTCGAAGTCCTTCGGCTCGAATTTCTTAGTCGGCATGAACTGCCAGTTGATCAGGCCGAGCTTGTCCTTCAACGCTATCACGCCACTTGAAAAAAACCGTTCGATCGATGCACCGGCTTCGGAGAGAACGCGCCGGTTGGTCGAAAAACGCGGACCTTTCAGCGCGAAGACAAAATCGTCTGGCGTCTCCGCATGCCATTTGGCGAAGCTGTCAAGCGTCTGCGAACGATAATAGGTGCCGTTGATCTCGATCGAGGTGAGCTTGCGGCTCATATATTCGAGCTCGCGCTTCTGCGTGAGACCGGCGGGATAGAAGACGCCGCGCCAGGCCTCATAGGTCCAGCCGCCGACGCCGATCCTTATGTGCGGTTTTGGGTCATGCGGCACGGCCAATGCTCCTCGTGAGGGATTTGGGACAGCTCGGAGCGGCCCAGGGTTCAAACGCACCAATTCCTGCGATTTCATGTGCTTATCTAGCAAGGAAATGATAGAGCGGCATGCTTAGTTCTTGGCGCCGTCGCGCCGGAGCGTGCCGGAAAAGTCGCATTTCGCGCCGGCCCGTGCTAACTGGCCGCGAACCAGGAAAAGCCGCCCGTGAGAAGCAGATGACAGATTTTTTCCGTGAGGTCGATGAAGACGTTCGCCGCGACCGGGCGATCCAGCTTTGGAAGAAATATCAGAACTGGATCATTGGTGTGGCGCTCATCATCGTCGCCGCGACCGGAGCGTGGCGCGTCTATGAACATTTTCGCCTCAAGGCCGGGGAAGCGGCCGGTGGCCGTTACGACACCGCGCTGCAATTGCAGCAAGACGGCAAATCGACTGAGGCCGCGGCGGCGTTCGAATCTTTGGGCAAGGATGGGCCGCGCGGCTATGCGATGCTAGCGCGGCTCTCGGCCGCCGATTTGCTTGCTGCGAAGGATCCCGCGGCGGCGATTAGGGCCTATGACGCGCTCGCCGCCGATCCGGGGCTCGATGCGATCTATCAGGACGTGGCGCGGCTGCGCGCCGCCTATCTGCGTATCGACAGCGAAGATCCCAAGCAATTCGAGGCGCATTATGCGCCCTTCACAGGGCCCGACCGAGCCTATCACAACCTCTACCGCGAGCTTCTTGCTTTGGCCGCTTTCAAACTCGGCGATTTCGACGCGGCCGGCCGCTGGCTCGATGAAATCGCCGCCGATCCGCAGGCGCCGCCCGCGGTGCGCGGCCGGGCGGAAGCTTTTCTCGGTATCGTCCAAGCCGGCAAATTGCCGAAATAGCGATGTTCAAGATTGCCATCGTCGGGCGTCCGAACGTCGGCAAATCGACCCTCTTCAATCGGCTCGTCGGCAAGAAGCTGGCGCTCGTCGACAATCTGCCCGGTGTCACACGCGATCGGCGTGAGGGCGTGGCAAGAATCGGCGATCTCACGTTCACCATCGTCGACACGGCAGGACTCGAGGAGGGCGGCGCAGACACGCTCGCTGGCCGGATGCGGGCCCAGACCGAAGCAGCCATCACTGACGCTGACGCGATCTTCTTCATGCTCGATACGCGCGCCGGTATGACGCCGGACGACCGTTTCTTCGCTAACCTTCTGCGCCGCTCGGGCAAGCCGCTGATCCTCATCGCCAACAAAGCGGAGGGGCGAGCCGGCGAAGAGGGCGCGCGCGAAGCCTTCGATCTCGGCCTCGGCGATCCCATTCCGCTGTCGGCCGAGCACGGCGAGGGCTTTGCCGACCTGTATGCGGCCTTGTGCGAAACCTTGCCGGAGGCAACCGCGCTTAGCGTGGATCACACGGCGGAACAAGCTGAGGCAGGGCCGATCGGCGAGGACGAAGACGGCTCCGAACTCGATCCGACGAAGCCTTTGCGGATCGCCGTCATCGGCCGCCCCAACGTGGGCAAGTCGACCTTACTCAACCGCATTCTCGGCGAGGAAAGGCTGCTGACCGGACCCGAGGCGGGGATTACCCGCGATGCGATCGGCATCGATCTCGATTGGCAGGGCCGCAAATTGAAGATGTTCGATACGGCCGGCCTGCGCAAACGCGCCCGCGTCGATGAAAAGCTTGAAAAGCTCGCCGGCGCGGATGCTTTGCGGGCGGCGAAGTTCGCCGAAGTCGTGGTGCTGCTAATCGATGCGACCGTGCCTTTCGAAAAACAGGACTTGACGCTCGCCGATCTCGTCGCGCGCGAGGGCAGGGCGCTCGTTATCGCGCTGAACAAATGGGACCTCGTCGAAGCGCGCGGCGCCAAGCTCGCGCAGTTGCGCGAAGAAGCGGGAAGGTTGCTGCCGCAGGTGAAGGGTATGCCAGTCGTGCCCGTGTCTGGCGCGACGGGAGAGGGGATCACCGCGTTGATGAAGGCGATCTTCGAGGTACATCAGACCTGGAACAAAAGGATCGCGACGTCAAAGCTCAACCGCTGGCTTGCGGCAGCGCTGGCGGCAACGCCGCCGCCCGCCGTCGCTGGGCGCCGCATCAAGATCCGCTACATCACGCAATTGCGCGCCCGGCCGCCCTATTTCGTAATCTTCGGCAACCAGCTTGAACATCTGCCGGAGAGCTATAGGCGCTTTCTCACCAATGGCCTGCGGGAGAATTTCGATCTCGCGGGCGTGCCCATCCGCCTGTCGGTGAAGACCAGCGAAAATCCCTACGCGACGCACAGATCGCGGCGGCGGACATAGATCGCCGCGATGATTGCGCCCAGGCTCATGTCTTGATTTCGATTCTTTGCGTAAACCTTTTTACGCCAGGAACACCCGGCGATCGATGCGATGCTCGCCCAATACCATGTGCCACGCGTCGACGGTGAGCCGCCGGGCGAGTACCAAAGCGCGGAGCCGTGAGGGGAAGGTCGATATTTTCGACCAGCCGCTCAGGTGCTTTACCCCTGCTTTGCGATCTTTTCGTGCAGCTTGCCGGCTTCGTGATCGCGGACCAAGTGCGTGAGAGACGGCTCGTCCATCTTGGCAAGCACGCTTGCCAGCGTGTCGTCCGGCGAGCAACCGGGCGCGAAACTGGCGCCGTAGATCTTCCTCAGCGTCTTGACCCGCGTATTCCCGTGCTTGCGGGCAATTTCCCCATTCTTGTCGCGGTGGCGAGCATCGATGGCCATGGCACCCTCGCTGGTGTTGTGCAGGCGCGAGCATAGCAGAAAATCACAAGGTGATCGACAGGGATGGTGGGCGCACACGGGCTCGAACCGTGGACCCGCTGATTAAGAGGCCACCACTTAGCGCGCTTGATCAATGAGTTGGCCTGTTAGAACTGTCTAACATCGCAACTGAAATTCATAAGGATAGCACAAAATTGTCTAATACGCCGTGTGCGTGCCGAAGCATCAAATCGTGCAACGGGTACTCTCATGCTTGGGCAGGCCGCGCGTTCATCTGATGCTCGGCGCGTTGCCGATGCAAGTCATGAATCTCACGAAAACGCGAAGCACGGGCGGTCTGCCTGCACGCGACAGCATGCGGCGCCCGTGCGGTGAACGTTATCTGCTGGAGAAACATCATCGGCCGCCAGGTCCGAAGTCGCAGCTTCACGAAAGCCTCGGACTGAAGTCGACCGCCCGGCGCCAAAGGTGGAGACGCTAAGTTCCGCGCTCTCTCCAGCATTGACTAAAACAGGAATCAAAGAATGTCGAAACGAAGCGCGGTTCCGACTGCGTTTTCGCTTGCCTGCTTTTGATCCTTGGCTGTTATTCTAGCCGGGCCAGCCGGTCGAACTCGCGCAGGTCTCGCTCGATCGCGATTAAGCCATAATCTCGGCTTCATTGATCCATTTTCTTGTTTCGTAATTGTAATGGCGCAGATCGAGATCAAGGGGTGTGCAAACAGCCCCTTTGTCTGGGGGGCGGTAATGCGTATCATACTTGCTTCTCTGTTCACAATATTAATTATCGGGTGCATGCCTAACGCATACGGCGCTGGGACTAGCAGAAATCATGTCGCGAAGCACGCGTCGGAACGGCGCGAAGAAGCTAATGAATACTATCGCAATCGCGCGCGCATAGAAGAAGCTAGTGAACACTATCGCAATCGCGCGCGCATAAACGACAACGTCGTCACGATTCTTTCAGGCAATCGCGACGGGGATTCGCTCGGGATCGTGTACGACCTGTCTGAAGTCTTGGACGATGGGGACAATTTGCGCGTGCTCCCGGTTGGCGGGGAAGGAAGCGCGCAAAATTTGCGGGATATCTTGCTCATGCGCGGCATCGACATGGGTATCACGCATTCCAATATCCTAAATCATTTCGCGAAGACCGGCGAACTCGGCGATGTGAAGGATCTAATCGCCTATGTTACCAAACTCTTCAACGAAGAGATGCATATCCTTGCGGGTCCTGACGTAAAGGATTTGAACGATTTGCATGGGCAGGTCGTCAACTTTGGTGAAGTGGGCAGCGGCACGCAACTGACGGCGCAACTCGTCTTCGCGGCGCTCGGCATCGACGTCAAAGAAGTCAACATGGGGCAGGCCGACGCGGTGACGGCGATCAAGGAAGGGCGTATTGCGGCAACAATTCTGGTAACCGGTAAGCCGTCGAGTTTCATCGGCGCGCTGAAGCCGTCTGACGGCTTGAAGTTCGTGCCTATCCCCTACACGGCGCCTCTCTTTAGCGACTACTACCCGGCGACGTTAGATCACTCTGACTATCCAAACCTCATTAGCGATGGCCAGCGTGTCGAGACGATCGCGAACTGCGCGGTGCTCGTGGCTTTTAACTGGCCCAAGGACACGGAAAGATACGAAAGGGTCGCAAGGTTTGTCGATGCATTCTTCAATCATTTCGACGATTTTCGGAAACCGCCTCGACGCGCGAAGTGGCAGGAAGTGAACTTCGCCGCGACTTTGGAAGGCTGGAAACGCTTTCCTGCCGCCCAGGCATGGATCGACGCGTCGCGATCGCAGGATACCACAGAGAAGGATTTCGACCGCTTTCTCGAGAGCAGTGGCAAAGACGTTCAATCGAATGCCGAGCGGGAAGCGCTCTTTCGCGCTTTCGTTAAATGGCAGGCTTCACAGGCCCAGCACTGAATCATCGAGGGACTAGGAAGCCAAACTTTGGTACGGCGATGAACCGGTTTGAGAGACTCTCGGAGCCGGATAGAGCGAATAAGCACCGTTCTCTCCTTCATCTGGTCAATTGGCTAAACATGATCTGCGCCGCGAGCATTCTGTTAGCGTGCGCAAGCGGGGCTGTCGCCTTACTAAGCGACAGCAATTTTTCGAGGAGTGGCAAAAGCTCGCCGCATTTGCCGCAAGCAGGGCAGCTCAAAACAACACAATCCAAGACAGCCCGACTCCTCGTACTGCCGCGTCTGTCGACAGCGGAGCCTGTTTCGGTTATCGAAACAGCGGCGCCTTTTTCCGTTATCGAAGCTGCCCAGATGGTCGATGAGGCCGAAGCGGGTACGAAAACACCGCAGGGATCGAGCAAGACTGGCGACGCGATGCCCACATTTGCCATTGATCGAGTGATCAGTGGCAGGCCACGCCAGCCCACCCACTTTCCTCTATCGGTCAATGCCGACGGCGTAGTCCCCGATAATAGCCTGATCGCGATTCACGGACTTCCCGAGGGGACCGTTTTATCGGCTGGTCGCTCCGATGGTGTGGGCGGCTGGCTTCTCGCGCCAGACGATCTGGGCGGCGCGTTGTCCATTACCCCCGGTGACGACGCGGACGGTTCGAGCGACCTCGTCGTCCAGATCCTAACGCCGGAACGGCGCGTCGCGAGCGAACTGCACGCAAGACTGGTGGTCTCGGGGGGTGCGGAGGCCAGTGACAACCACGAACTCGTATCGACGGCGACGCCCGAACAGATTCAGGTGCTATTAAGCCATGGTCGAGAATTGCAACGCGTCGGTTACCTTGCGGGAGCGCGACTTTTCTTTCAGCGCGCAGCGGAGGCTGGTAGCGCCGAAGGGGCGCGAGCCCTTGGTGAAACATATGACCCTGTCGAATTTCAGAAGCTCGGCGTCCGCGGGCTGGTCCCGGACCCTGCTTTGGCACGTAAGTGGTACGATCGCGCGCGGGAGCTCGAAGCAAAACATCTGAAGCAAACTGGGACCGTGGAATAGAATTACTGCATTTTCGTGGTGCGAGGAATTGCCCAGAGCTTCAACATAGACATTCGCCGTAGACTCTCTCCCTGAGAGACTTTTTCATGTCGGGCGAGAATATACCAAGTTTAGGGGCCAGCCAGCCCCTTAAAGCTCGCGTGGCGCGGCTCGCCGATAGGCTCAATTATCGTGGGGTCCTCGTCGCCTTCCCCCGATTTGTTCAATCGCTTGGCCACCGGCCATGCGCGCAATGCTTCCTCTGCGGCTGGCCTCAAGTCTTCCGCTTGCATCACGCCGTGAAGCCAGGCGTCGAAATGCTCGGGCGTGAGCAACACCGGTATGCGGTTATGATACGGCCCCATCCACTCGCTCGCATCGCTCACGATGATCGTGCATGTCAGTAGGTCCTCGCCCGTCGCCGGATCGTGCCAGCGGTCCCATAGGCCCGCAAATCCGATCACCGAAGCGCCATCGGCCGCAGTGAACAAATGCGGCTGGCGGTCGGTCTTCGGCCCGGTCCATTCGAAGAAGCCGGATGCCGGGATGATGCAGCGGCGTCTCTTGAAGGCTTCACGGAACATCGGCTTTTCGGCGACCGTTTCGACTCGCGCGTTGAACGTCGCGGGCACTTCTTTGAGTGTCTTCTTCCAGAAATACGGCACGAGGCCCCAGCGCATCGACACGAGTTCGCGCTTGCCTTCCGCGTTGAGCCGCACCACGTCGATCATCGTTGTCGGAGCGATGTTGTAACGCGGGCGCAAGTTTCGCGGCGCGCCGAAGACGCTCAGGAATTCGTGGACCTGTTGCCAGGTGTAGTTTTGGGTGAAGCGTCCGCACATGATAGTTATTCGAAGGAATTATCGCTGCCGCCTTCGCAGGAACGCCCTAGGCAGTTTCGGGGTAGCCCTAGGCTCAGGAGGCTTGTCCACCACATTGGCAATTTCGATCGTCGCTAGATCAAGAAGGTAGACGACAGTTGACCATCCACGGCATTCCGCGTGGTGCTTGGCCCTCAAAATCAGGCGGGAAATTTCTTCAGGATCGTCGTCGGGCATCGGAGAGTTCACCAGGGAGCATTACGGGTGCTTCTCATTCTCGGCGGCGCGGTCGCCAGCCGCTTTGGCCGCCGCCTCGCACATATATGTGCCGTGCTTCGTGGTTCCGTAGTTATGCGTCCCCTTAAAATGATAGACGTGTGATCGCGTGTTCACCCACACGACGGTTTCGCTTGGGCACGACGCCTGTGCCTGAGCTTCTGAGGCCGAAATGGGAGCGGTTGTTGCCGTCGGCCTCGACTCGGGTTCAGGAGCCGCAGGCGCGGCGGAAGGCGCAGGCGTAGAAGGAACCGCGGGCGCAGTGGTCGGAGCAGGGGTAGAGGTCGGAGCAGGCGTTGGCGCCGCACTGGGAGCCGGCGCAGCGGGAGTGGCCCCAGTCGGTATCGTCTCAGTTCCCGCGCGGCATGCGGCGACGAAGTCTTTCTTCCTTTGACCGCTCGCTTTGATGGCTTCTTTGTTCGCCTTGTATTCGGCGTCGCATTCTTTTGCCGTTTTCACGCCGGTTGTAGCTGCTGTCGGCTCAGGCGTTGCGGCGGGCGCGGCGGGAGCAGTCGCGGCACCGCCAGGGATGGTCTCAGTGCCCGTGCGACAGGCTTCCACAAAATCCTTCTTTTTCTCTCCAGAACCCTTGATCGCGTCCTTGTTCGCCTTGTATTCGGCGTCGCACTCCTTCACCGTCTTCGCCGACGTGGGGGCGTTTGCGAGCGCGATCGAGAGGCCAAGTGCAATCACTGACAGCAAATGAATGATCGAATTTCGCATCTTGACAGCCCCCATTGCTTGAAAGCGGCAGTGGAGATCATGCTAACGCGGAAAGCGCGCCTGCGCTAGGCGCTCCCAACCGTCCAGGCGCCCCAACGCGCGTGCGCCCGAAGATCGGCGTCCACTAGAAGGAAACCCAACCGCGTGCGCTCTGTTCGAGCACATGCCGCCCCGTCACATTTTGCTAGGGGATAGAGTCCCAAACCGCTTGCTTGTGTTCGGCGCTGGGCGAACGATGCTGGGAAGATTCGATGTGCGATTGGAGCTAACAGTATGGTCCAAGGCCGAGGCAAGAAATTCAACAAGGTGAAAGCGTGCACCAAAACTGTCGGCGGGAAGACGATCAAGGTTAGAGCGTTCGAGCGACCGAATCACAAGACGGCTGAGGGAAAGAGAAAATCCGCGGCGGGCCATTCATCGGAGTGCGTGGTGAAGCTAACGGATGCGCTAAAGACGCCCCTTCAATCGGGCGCCGTGGCTTTAGGATGGCACGTCATCCGCGACGGCAACGCTTGGTGTGCGGTTGGTCCCATATTCGAGGACCTCCTTGTCAGTCCCGCGGGTTGGGGTTCGACTCCAGAGGAAGCACGGGCGGCACTTGCCAGATGGCACCAGCGCGATGACAGTGCAGTCGTTCCGCAGTTGCCGGAATTTTGGATTTGGGGATCATAAAGTAAGCCAATATTGGAATGGTACATGGCTTGCCGCGGCCAACCGCACGTCAACCCCCAAATCGAGCGCCGCGAAAGTGAACGGCGCCGAGTGCAGGCAAGCCGCATTGGCACAGGTCAACAGACCGTCGAGGCCGTGGCCTTTGAGATGGGCGATCGTGGGTGGCGCGGCTCTCGTTCATGACCGCTTTTACCGCATCGACACGACATTCTCGCCGATACTGGCGCGCTCTATCGATGATCCGGATCGAATGACAATCTGAAGGAATTTTGATCCAACGCTCTGGCCCATCGTATAAGTTTTTTGTCGATAGCGTTCGTTGGCTATCTTGGAAATGGCAGGGAGGTTCGCTTGGATGATGTCCCAGCGCTGCTGATCAGTCGAAGCGCTAAGCCGAAAGTAGTCATCGATCGCGCTGCGCTCCACAACAACATTGATCGGCTGTTGGCGATCCGATGTTCTGAGCCGAACTGCAAGCTGGGAGGAGCTGATTATGGTGAGAGGGTCTAGCTCGGTTTCCATGGAACCTTCGCCTAACATCATCCAGGCGGCGCATTACCTAAAACATTACCTAATTCCACTCTTCCTTCCGCGAATTATGTGTTAACTCATTGATCTAATGGTGGGCGCACACGGGCTCGAACCGTGGAATGCTGCTCTTTTAGAGGAAACGAGCGGGCTGATTATTCACAATGTCACAATAGCCAGCTTAGCTGCGGCATGGCCGACGATGATCTTGAGGCGATCTTCAACCTGATAGGAAAGACAAAGCGCGTGGCGGAAACGCGCGATTGGTCTACGCTTGCGTACCTTTTGGCACTCGCCCAAATTGAGATAGCGCGAATGGCTGACATGCCGCCGCTGCCATTGCCGCCGTCTCCATCGTTCCCGCCCTTGAAGCGGTCTCGGCCTCTATGAAAGAACCCATTGCTTTGGCGATGTTATAGATGACAGACCCATCTGCATTTGCTAGCGATCCGTCGCAAGCGACCTAGCCATTTCTTCCAGCACCAAAGACATGGGTTTGGTCGGCTGCTTCTGGCACGCATCATAAAGACGATTCATCACTATTTCCGCGTTCGCGGTGCGCAGAAAATCCTTCCCAGTGCCCTGCGCCACCCCGGACAGGAATCCTAGTGCCACACCCAGAAAGGGCCAGCAATTGCAATTGACCATTGGTATCCATGACTTTAGTAAAGGCGGCACATTCGTCTACGGTCGGAGTGTTCGCTACTGGCGGATACTGTTGAAAAACTCGGAAAATGGGGTGTAACAAAGATCCGATTGAATGACGTTACAAGCGAGGATCGCGATTTAATGCCGCCTCAATTCATCTGCGGCAGTTGACCGCTGACTGATCGTCAAATTATGTATCCCCCACGTCCTTTTTCGACTATCACGCGCACGGCCCTGCAAAATTGTGTTCATTGAAGAAAACAGAGTTTTTCAACAGTATCGACCCAGAGCGGACCCTCTTCGGGCTCCCTGTCCCCACAATTAAATCGTTCAATGGTTAGACGAGCGCTTCGGAGATTGATCCGAAGCGTTTCGTGTCCCCATGGTATTCACAAATTGCCTTTCACGTGCGCACGCCCGCTATTGATAGAAGGGAGAGGCGACTCCGCTGCCGCCCGAGACGCTTAAGTCGAGGTGCAGATTTGGGGTGACTGCGTAATCGACGCCCGCGCCGACCGTGGGCGCGGCTCGCAATTTTCCGGGCGCGTTGAACAGATCGTCGGTCGACTGGCTCGCGTTCACGTAATTTGCCTGCGGGCCAACGATCGGTTTCGCCAGGACGACACCGGTCGTCACATAGGGCATCCAGCGCCCCATGTCGTAGCCGACCCTGACGTCCGTCGCGGCGAAGTCGAAGCCCCTCACGGGGCCATAGGAAAAAAGACCCGGCGAAAAGCCGCTTACCGCATCGATGCCGACGACGAGACGGTTGGCGAATTCGTGATTGTAGCCGATTTCCGCTCCTCCGCCGACATGCCCTTTCGAACCGTTGCCGGAAATGGCGAAGACTTCGCTGCCCATATAGAGGCCGCTCCAGGGAGACGGCGACGATGGCGGCGGCGGTGGATCGAGGGCGAAGCTCGGTAACGTCGTCGCGGCTGCGGCGGCCTGCAACGGCCAAGCGAGACTGCAAAGCGCGATGAGAGCAAGAATCGGCCTGACGAACATGGAGGTTTGCCTTCTAAGCCAAATCTAAGGCGTCAATTTAGATGATCCAGAGGTGCTCGCCCCAGAACGCGACGCGCTTTGCCGCTACGACGTATTCTGCAGCTCCGGCGAAGGCCATTCTGGAAGCGCTTTCCTTATCGGACGCGCTAATTCCGCATTGATAGGCATAGGATCGCCATTGTTCGCGTAACTACTGGCGAGCCAGTCCGAAGAGAAAGAGAAAATTGAGATCACTTTCAGCGTCGGTGGCCCAACCGAATCCCGAGGTTCAATGCCTTCTGCCGGAGCGCTCCGACTGTCCGCTTCATCACCTTCGAAATCTTCACGACAGGTGTCCTGGCTTTCGAGTGCGCTTTAAGATCCCGGAAGTCTTCTTTCGTCCAAGGTCTCCTCACCGGTTGCGTTGCTTTCTTCGCCATGCGCTGATTCCTCCACCTCCACCTTCGTGACTATTAGTTAGCATTACAACTTCGCAGCCGCAAGCACATGCTTGCTGGACGGCTCACAGCGCGGATTTCATCGGGGAGTGAGTTGTATCGAATTTGGCGAACCCGCGCACGAACCGCAGCAATCCATGTAGGCTTTCGAGAAGAGGTGAAACACTACGCGGACGCACAAAGTGCTTCGCAATTGGAAATTCGGCCCGATTCGCAAAATTTTCTATAGATGCAAACTTACGCAATTTATATTAGCCGACGAGCCATCAACTGATTCCCGGGGAATGAGATTGTCGGCCGGATACGAGGCCTCGAGCATCCGCCGCCAGGACTGTCATTCGCGGAACCAGTAGCCCGGCCAGCCATAATGGCTGTGCAGCCGCTCCTCATAAGCACGATCGACCATGGCGACAGAGTCGCAGGGCGGACTGGCCTTGACCTTCGCGCGGGTAATGTTCAGCTCAACATGGCGATCCGCCCAGTCGATTTCGCGCACCGCATAAGGCGAGATCAGGACATGCTGTCCGGGCCACCAGTTCCTTGTCTCGACGCCAAGGTAGCGGATGTCCCAATTGGCGTGATCGAAGACAAAATTCTCTATATGGCCGATCTCGCCATCGGTGGCGTGGATATGATAGCCCGTGACCTCAGCGACGCTGCGCAGATGCCGATCCGCCTCATCTGGAGCTGCGGCGGCCGCCGCCTCCTCTGGCGTAAGGCCCCCAACCAGGGGCGGCGGCGAAAACGGCGTAGCGATTGCACCAAGACCGAAATAGCTGCTTCCCCACGCGGGATCCCAGCCGTAGTAATCATAAAGATGGGCTTCCATTTGACCCGACACCGGCTGGTGATCGAGGAAATCGGGGCTCGCCTTGACTTCCGCCTTCGTCAGCTTCACGGCAATCGATTGCCGCACCGGGTCCGGCTTCGCAAGCGCCGACGGATGGAGCAGAATTTTCCGTCGCGGCAGCCAGCTACCGGGATCGAGGACCAGCCACCTGATCTTCCAGCTCCGATCGTCGAACAGAAGGTCGCTGACGACGCCGATCTTGCCGTCGCTTGCCTCGACGGCGTAACCCTTGAGCGTTGATTCGACGAACAGCATGGTGGAATCCTTCCTCAATAAGGGCATTGTCATGTTGGAGTATAACCGATTTCGAGGTCGTTTCGCGCATATAGGCCCTGACTTGATAACGGACAGTCGGCGGCAAACTGACTCTATAACAAGCAAAATTTTCCAACGTGACAATGCCCGATAGTCGGCAATCTGCGCGCGCTTTGCCCGACTTGCGGGACTCTGATGCACAAGTAGATTGCCCGCCGCGATGTTGTTGTGGGCATTGTTGGCTTCAGGCCAAAACCACATCATGATGCGTAAGGTGGAGAGCTGGTAGCCTCGCCGAAAAGTCTTCCGAGCAAATCATTGACCCCACCGGATGATGCGGTAACCTCGTTACGGCTGCGGGCCCGGCAAGATGGACAGCCGCATGGCTCGGCCGCCCAGACGCAGGATCCACGCTGTATCCGTCAGCTCGAGCAGCCGCGACGGGCAGCGCCGGACCAGCAGGACGCGCGATCAAGCAATCCGAATGCAACCATGTCAAGCAATATGCCATCCGTAAGGCTTTGGATCAGAGAACTGCCTTTTGGCGCAGTATTGATCCTGACGCTGCTCGGCGTTGCCTACACCACCTATTCGAAGCGACCGGTCGTCATCTATTGGGAGCTTCTCGCGCCGCTGATCGGGCTGGTCTGTGTCGGCGGCGGATGGCGGAGCGCGAAGGATAAAGACGCGCGATTGCAGCTGATATGGATGCAGGCGCTGCACTGGCTCGCGTTCCTAGCGGTGATGAATGTGATGTTGTTGCCAAGCGTTCAACGGATCCTCAGCGCCAGCGCGACTGGGCTCGCAATTCTGACATTGTTGGCGCTCGGCACCTTTACCGCCGGTGTGCATGTGCGTTCGATGCCAGTTTGTCTTCTCGGGCTGGTCATGGCGCTCTGCGTTCCGGCGATTGCGTGGCTCGAGGAGTCAGTTTTGATTGTCGTACTGATCGCCGGGGCGGCGCTCGCAATTGGTACAATGGTCTGGTGGCGCTGGCACAAGAGACGCACTGATAAGGCTGATCAACTGCCGGTTTAAATATCCGCCAATGGCACGTTTAGGACTTAGGAATTCGGTCCAAATGACCCCTGTTCCTGGCTTGTATTCGCTTCTGTTTCGCTATTTTCCAATCGCATTTCGAAGTCGAGGCCGCGTGCCGCGTCGTCAACAGCGAGGATTGCAAGCGGCGATGCAGTAAGAAGCTGCTTGCCTTGACGGACATTCTCAAGGCCAATGATGTTCTTGAGCGCTCCACTTATCGCCGTGGCGCTGCAACGCCGCAGGGCAGACTTCCCCGAAGCAGAGGAGCAGATCGCCGATGACAAAGCGCATGGAGGAACTGGCGAGCGAGATCATCCGGCTTCAGACCGAACTGGACGGCGAGATCGAGAAGCGTCGCAAGATACTCGGCTGGCATATTAAGGAGCGGATGGTCGAGTTCGAGCACGGTATCGTCGCCGAGCATCGCCGTATGCGCATGAGCGTCAGAAGCTTTCTTGCGGCATCTCCGATTGGCACTGTCATAACAGCGCCAGTGATCTATTCGCTGGTCATTCCGTTGCTGATCTTCGACGCGTGGGTAAGCTTCTACCAAGCAATTTGCTTTCGAGCCTACCGCATTCCGCGGGTCTGCCGCGCGCACTATATCGTGTTCGACCGGCAGCATCTCGCCTATCTGAACTGGATCGAGGCGCTCAACTGTCTCTATTGCGGCTATGCCAACGGCCTGATCGCTTATGTCCGGGAAATCGGCAGCCGGACCGAAGAATACTGGTGCCCGATTAAACACGCCTTGCGAATCTCTGATCCGCATCAGCGCTATTACGAGTTTCTCGAATACGGCGATGCCGAAGGCTATCGCGCCCGCCTCGAAGAATTCCGCGAGCGGCTGCGGACCATTTCGGACTCCAGTAATGATTGAGGCGATGCGGGCCGATGATCCGACATGGAAAGCGGACCACTCAGGGTCCACATATGCGCCGCGAAGATGAGGGCGCTGCACCGTAGCTGTCTTGGAATACAGCTTCGACCGCCGTGTTGGAGAGAACGCCGCCGTCCCTGTAGAGGTCGTCTTCACTGCAAACGGCCGAGAAGGCAGATGGAAGCGTGCCCGAGGCCATGATGTGCTTGACCGTCAATGGCGTGTCGCGGCTATGGTCAGCTTTGGTAGCGCCTGTGAGCGCGACGTACCAATCTTTCCGCGACATGTTGTCAGCACATGAGCATGAATTATATTCCAAATTGCCTCGATACGCTCAAGGGACCCAAAATGGCTTACCCAAGATGAACGCGAAGCGCAGGCAGGAATTGCTCGCGATCCGTAAGCAGCTCGCAAAATGAGACCTCGACTGGGTAAATCCGTCGATCCGCGTGAGATTGAGCTGAAGTTCCACCTCCCGCCTGGCAGCCGCGCCACCCTCGAAGCGAGCCCTGCGTTCGCCGCCGCCGAACCAAAACACCATCACGAAGTGACGATCTATTTCGACACGCCGGACAACGTGCTCGACCGGACCGGTCTGACGCTGCGGGTGCGACGAAACGGCGACACGCATATCCAGACGGTGAAATCCCGAGCGAACGGACGCGGTGTCGCCACCAGCCGCAGCGAATGGGAGTGGCGGATCGGCCAGGACGCGCCCGATGTCGACCGGCTCGCAGAGACCCGGGCGCTCGCGATGGCCGCTACGGCCATCAAGGACAGGTTGAAGCCGGTATTCGTCACCGATATTCGGCGGACCACTCGTCTTCTACACCTCGACGACAACACGGTCGTGGAAGCGGCAATCGACGAGGGGAGCATCGAGGCAGGCGCCGCATGCGAGCCGGTCAGCGAGCTGGAATTGCAGCTGAAAGGCGGCCGCATTGGACCGGTGTACCGGTTTGCCGCCGAGCTGCAGGCGCTGGCGCCCCTATGGATCTCGCCCGAGAGCAAAGCGGCGCGCGGCTGGCATTTGCGCACCGGCCAGACAGAGGGCGCACAGCTCGCGCAGATGCCGAAACTGCGGCGCCTTGTCCAGGCTGCGGCTGGGTTTCACGAGATCATCGACGGAACGCTGGGCCATTTGATGGCCAATATCGGGCCGACCCTGCGCGGCGACCCCGAGGCGTTGCATCAGATGCGCATTGCCATCCGCGAGTCTCGTGCGGCATTGCAGCTGTTCGAACAGCATCTCGACGCCGCCGCGGCGGCGCGTTTCAACGCGGGACTGCGGCGCTTCGGCGAAATCTTCGGGGCGGCGCGCGACTGGGACGTATTCTGCCTTGAGACCCTACTGGCGGCTATGCCGGATTTGTCGGCGGAACGGCTGGAGGATCTGAACCGGGTAGCCGAGGTCGATCGCCAGTTTGCCCACGCGGCGGTGGCGGACGCCTTACATGGGCACGACTTCACGGCGATGGTGCTGGGCTTGGCCCTCTGGGCGGAGACGGGAGCGACGCAGCCCTCGATGCTTGGCGACGAGCGGATGGGTAAACGCCTCGGGACCCTCGCGCCGTCACTGCTGGATCGTGCCGCCGGTAAGGCGAAGCAGCGTGGCCAGCACGCCGGCCGGCTTTCGGTGGCGGAGCGACACGGCTTGCGGAAATCGCTCAAGAAACTCTGCTTTGATGTCGAATCCCTTGCCGGGCTGTACCGCTCTAGCGCAGTAGAGAATTACCGCGTCCGGTGCGAGGCGCTAGAAGAAGTCCTTGGTGCGGCCAACGACGCGGTGGTGACGAAGCGTCTGGCTGTGTCGCTGGTCGCCGCCAGCCGGCCGGACTTGGCAAAGCCGACGGCCGCTCTGACGCGATGGAGTGGGCGGCGGGGCCGCAAGGCCCTGCAGGGCCTGAAGCCTGCGCTGAAGGAATTCCGCGCTGCGCACGCGTTTTGGTCCTAGCGCGCTCGCTTGTCGGTCATCTGGCGCAACTCGCAGGTAACAAACTTGGGGCCATCAGCGACTGACCTCCGCCAGCGTTTTGACCACGCTTCGCCCGGCAACAGCTATCATGATGGCTGCCACGCCCGATGTGAGCAGGCTGACGCCAACGAGAATGCCCAGCGTCCAGGCAGCGCTCCCGGGCCATCCGGAAATGATGATCGCGACCAGGATCAGATCAGCGATGCCGCTTGCCAACATCCATCCCCATGAGTTGGGGATTGCCTTGCGATAGCTGATGGATGCCGCGATCTGGAAAATGCCTTCGGCGATGAAGAAGGCAGTGAGTACCAGGGTGAGCGACACCGCGCCTTCGACCGGCTTCCAGAGCAGCAGGACGCCGGCGATCAACGAAAACGCCGCCGTGAGCAATGTCCACAGAAAAGCCGGTACATCCTCCGCCGCAAACAGAGCGATGAGTCCGCCGATACCGCTGATCAGCAAGGCGCATCTTCATCTTGCGTGCATCGCCGACCGTTCAAACTCAGTGGTGCCATTAGGTGAAGGGCATGTCGTGCTCCTCTTTGTTGACGTTGCGTGCGATCTTCCTAAACGGTAAGCGCAGCATTCTTGAGCTCTCGGCGAGCTTCCGCTAAGATTGCGTGGACTTTCCGGAGTGAAGCAAGACATGTTGCCCCTCGGGGATGAATCGCGACGCCCCTCAAGCTTTCCCATCGTCACCGCTTCCATCATCGCGCTGAACGTGGTGGTTTTCATTCTTGAACTGACGGGCGGCGACGCATTTGTACTCAAATGGTCGCTTATCCCCGCCGACATCGTCGCTGGCCATCACTTGATCACCATTTTGACGGCCATGTTCATGCATGCGAGCTGGTCGCACATTCTTGGCAACATGATCTTCCTCTGGGCGTTCGGCCCCGAGATAGAAGACTCGATGAATCCGTGGCGCTACTTGGCATTCTACCTTTCCGGCGGAATAGCGGCGATGCTCGCGCAAGTCGCAGGCGATCCAGGATCGACAGTTCCCAATCTGGGTGCGAGCGGAGCGATCGCCGCTGTGATGGGCGCGTTTCTGGTCACCTACCCGCGCGATAAAATTCGTACGGTTTTGCTCATTGGCTGGTTCGTCGACATCACGTTCATACCGGCCGCGCTGCTGATCGGGTTTTGGTTCCTCACCCAGCTTTTCAGTTTTGGCGTCGTCGCGAACAACGTGCAGTCTGGCGGCGTGGCTTATATCGCGCACATCGCCGGCATGATCTTTGGGGCCGTCACCGCACGTCTCTTCGAGAACCCGCGCCGGCTCGCGGAACAACAAAGCGAAGACTGATCATTCATGTCGGACCAGTTTCAAAATTTTCTTCAGGGCGGTCGGCGGGTCGAGTTCGAACCGAAGGTCATCAAACCCGCAGATTCGTACTGCATCGTCTTGGTCGCTCGAATAGTTGGAGAAGACGTCGCTTCGGGTAGCGGGAAGGTCATGCACGGAGATTTCAATCCAGTACGAGCGATATCGAATCGTTTGAAGATCTTTGTGGCGGCAATCTTCTTCGCAACGGCCCCGGGGACGGTCTTTGCTGAAGCCGCGACCTTTGCACAGCGTCGTGCCTGCAAGCCGGAGGTTCTTCGCCTGTGTAGCGAATTTATTCCAAATCGGATCGCGATTACCAATTGTCTTCAGCGAAACAAGCCTCGTCTCAATCCGGATTGTCGGGCCGTTTTCGAAGGTAGACTGAAGTAAGCCCGTGCTAATGTGACCGCGCGATTGGTTGTCCCGTCGGACATCAAATCCGAACATAATAAACGCCGCTCAAGGCCATCGTAAATCGCTTGCAGAAGCTCCACGCTGCATAAACAGTCGACGACGTGTCCCCTCACGTGCTCTTCCGAGGAAAGCGCGCACAGGCTTGAAAAATCTAAGTCAGAAGGAGAGCGGACTTTTTCAACAAAATCCGCCTAAGCGGACCTTCCCAAAAGAGCGCTGGAGCTCAGCGGTCCTTAGCTATCAGGCCAGTACCGCAATTCGCCGAAATCAACTCGTCAATGGCTGCGCCGGGCTTCCTAAAAAGAACCGCAGCATTTCGCGCGAAGCGTCAGGCCCATGCTGATCTGTGTGTGAACCTTCCGGGCTGCCCCCAGACCAAGCGTGTCCCAGTCCCTCGATGGCCCAGTGTTCCACCTGGGGAACGCCACTCGCGTCTGTGATCACGGTGCGAGTGTAAGCGCGGCCTCCCGCGGTGCCGTCATGTTGCGCCTCCTGCGCAGGGTCGGTGAGGCCGGCGCGAGCTTCGGCAAGGATCATTTCGGCGTTCGACGGATGTACCCTTCGATCGGACGCACCATGAAAAACAATGGTGCGAACGCGGCCATTCGCGCCCTTGAGATGACGCTTCCTTTGCGCCGGCGCTGCTGGACTCGAGGTGCCGCGCATGGCAGCAAATGCCGAAGCCACGTCGGTGGCGCACCCATGGGCGAGGCCGGAGTGAATGCCTGTCGCGGCATAAAGTTCGGGATAGGTGGCACTCATGATCGCGGCCATGGCGCCGCCGGCTGAAAGGCCCGCCACATAGACGCGCTCGGCGTCGATATCGAACTCCGCCATTATGGTGCGCGTAATCCCGGCGATGATGCTCGGTTCCCCCGCATCGCGCATCTGGTCCGTGAGATTGAACCAGTTCCAGCATACCGATTGATTGGCTCTCATCGATTGTCTCGGATAGGCGACGATGAAACCATGTTCTTCGGCAAGCCGGTTCATACCTGTCCCCGCTGCGAAGTCGTCGGGGTTCTGAGTGCAGCCGTGGAGCATGACAATCAAGGGAAGCTTCCGGCCATCTGTATGGCTTGGGACGTAGAACTTGTAGTCCCTCGAACCACCCTCGCAGGTGAAGGTTCGTGTGAGATAAGCTGCCCCATCCGGCACCGGCAGAGGCGGCGCTTTACGCGACTTCACAAACGGCGCCGAGTCACGACCGAAGCCGGGAAGATCGGCCTGACGCAACAGCTTCAAGACCTCCCCCAGTGGCATTCTAACGCGCGCAGCGGGCGCTCGTTCAGCTGCAGCATCCCGCAGGCCACCGCTCGCAATTTTGGCGTCTTGCCGGGGCCGTTCGAACCCTCCCGAACTCTCAGCGGCAACATTGGCTTGCAGCTCGATCGGTCGAGAGCATTCGGGCGAAGATTCGTCCGGCCAAAGGATGTGACCTCGTCCCGATAGGGCGCGCTGGATCAGCCGCGTCGCCTCGATGACATTTTGCTCGCACGTGAGTTGCGTGGCCTGACGCATGGCGCTGCTGAAGACGGTTTTCATTCTTCTATCCTCGTTGGAGAAGCGCTGCCCGATTGATCATCCGATGCGATCAGCGAGCGCCGCCTTGACTGCTTTGCTGGCCTGCAGAGCGCCAAGGACGGTGATTGACTCGATCGTTGCAAGCGCGAGTTCGGGAGTGACGTCTCCGGCGATTGTCACAAGCCCAACGACCTGGATACGCAGCTTGCGGCCCGCAGCCTTCACCGCCTCCAAATCTTCGCGGCTGTAGTGTCGTAAGCCGAGTTCGAGGGTGTGCCGCACGATCGATTGCTTGACTGCCTCCGCGTGAGTGGCGAGCTGGTTGCGGATCGCCGTTCTGATGAAGTCGGTGCGATTGGAGTAGAAACCCTCGTGCACCAACAAATCGATGTGGCCAAGGTCGACGTATCCCACGTTAATCGTGATTTTCTCGGTTTCGCCCAACTTCTCTCGCAGGCGCTGTATTTCTCCGACCACAGATTGACGCTCCTGATGCTTCTACCATCCATCTAGATGGTATATGGATGGGGGCGAACGATTGCAAGGGGAAAACGAGATAAAGCGAGCGCCCGATCGGTCGTAATCTATTCTGAAGGCCGCCTTGCATTGTTGAGTTTGATGCTGGAGCCGAGGTTTCAACTGATCCCGCGGAGCGAGTCGTGAAAGGCGTGGTGCAGGTGCTCGAAGGGCGGCATTGTTTCCCCCGAACTTCTAGTTGTCTGAACAGAGGTGTTTCCTAACAGAGGTGTTTCCTAAATGACTTACGTTAACTCGAATGAGATCGGGATTGCGGCCGTCGAGCAGGCGCCGCTGTGGACAAAGCCGCACACGCTGCGCTTGAGTCATTGAAGAGTTAACCAGAGCGTGCAGGCCAATGCGCCATCACCGCTGGAACCGACCTTGCCGAGGGTTCCTTCCAAAGGCTAATGATTGGCGGAAACGGCATAGTCTTCTGCATATGCAATGCAATCTGGCAAGGTCCGCAAAGGGTCCAAAGGCGGACATGTTGATTCTTGAGTCGATAGCCGCCCACAGATAGCCAAAACTGCATGGTGCGTTTGTCACAATGTACACTGAAAGCCGGAAAATCGTATCGCTGCTAGCGGTGGAGTGTCGCGTCGGTGATCGTAGCGCTGCTCACAACCAAATTGATCAAGAATCTTTCAGGATTTCTTGAGGAACTACGGCAGGAAATCAGTTTCTTGGTCATAACTTTTCTGATCTACGTAGGGCTCTTCTATATTTCATAAAGGTGGCGGGCATCACGCTGTCCATTGATCGCCACGGGCCATGTCCCTACGGCGGGGTATTGGACGTTCTTGACTTGAATCTGCGGACAGGTCCGTATTGGAAAATTACTTTTCGCGAGCGCTTATTTTAGCCCATCTTCGCGCATGCTTTGTTGCCAGTTCCGCTCATCCGATGCTCGTACTTGATGCGCTTCCCATCCGGGCAGTTGTTGTGATCGTGATGGACGTTTCTGTGCTCGGGCGGGCAGTCAGTTGAATTCGTGTGATAGGCGGCGTCCTTGCCATAGCGCTTTTCCTCCCTATATCAGCGTTCGTTTCCCCACCGAGCCTGTGCAGCTTTCTTGGCTATCTCAGAGCGGCGTTCGGGGGTCATTTTGGATGATCTGGCTTTGCCGCCCTTGACGCCGCACCGACCTAAATTGACTGCTTCGGGAATTTTGCCTTGGCGGAGGTCGGATTTAGGGGCGTTGCCCGTCGCGAGATCGACCATGTGCTTTGCCCACTGATTCAGGTCGTGGGGTCGCCTGGGGCGCTTCGTCATGCCCTCATTGAGCCATCGAGAGAAGACTTCCGCACCGTCAGTTTGGAGATCGGTCATAGGTTGGTAACGCGCCAGACCGTCCAGAGTTTCCATGTTTCGTCAATATTGCCTTATTCGAACTGGCCTGCCCGGGGGTCCTGAGTTGTAGCAACCATGGCATCATTCTTCGTGATCGGCATGATAGACCTCATACGACAATTGCCGCGACAGGCGCCCACGTTTGGCCGTTTCCCGCCGCCCGGTCCTCGGGGTACTGATCTAGCGGCCCAAAACCGGAACAGCGCCCGTAGCTCAGCTGGATAGAGCACTAGACTACGAATTTAGGGGTCGGGCCGCGCAGCGCCTCTTGGCGCGATCGGTCAACTTCGTGCCTCGTCTCCCGGCCACCCATAAAGTCCTCTTCGATTTCTCGAAGGCTTTGATCGCTTCTTCTTGCTAGCCATCAGGGCGAAGACATGCGGGGAAAGAAGTGAAGGGCCTGAACGAGAAGGCTCCGGGGCAAATCGCGGCAAAGCGGACACGGCTGTCACCGCTCGTTCGCCGCCAACGCGGTTCGCCTTCAGCTTCACGTGCTCGCCTACAATCTCGGCAATTTCCTGGGCACGCTGGCGACGCCCGATCCCATCAAGCATTGGTCGCTGACGAGCCTGAAGGAAAATCGTGTTTCCACAAGGAGCGTCGGTTCGAAGAGCTGCTAGAGATACTCATCGAGCCAGCGGGCCGGAGGCCTTTTTCCAGGCATCCATGCCGCCCTGGATGTGGCAGGTTGAGGATAGCCCCGCGTCCTGCGCAGCCTGCACCGCCATGGCCGAGCGTTCGCCGAAGGCGCAGTAGAACAAGAGCCGCTTGCTCGTTGATTTCGCGAGCTCGTACAGTATGCCGCCGGCGCTGATGTTTTCCTGCAGGCTTGGATAGGGCACGTGCAGGGAGCCCGGGATGGTGCCGTGGCGTTCGCGTTCGGAGGGCTCGCGCAGATCAATCATCGCGACATCAGGCTTACCGACGAGCCCGAGCGCCTGCTGCGCGGTCATCGCCCACCCGCGGCGCGCGATCTCCTCCTGATGGAGCCCCACTTTCATGTTGGCCGGCATGGCCACATCCATCATCTTCGGGTTGGGGAGCTTCAGGTTGTTCATCAGCGCCACGTATTCCTCGATCGACTTCACCTGCAGGCGCGGGTTGTAGCCCTTCTCCTCTCCGATCGTTGAGACAGTGTCTCCTTTATAGTCGTGCGCGGGATAGACCAGCGTATCGTCGGGCAGTCTCAGGAGCCGCCCGAAGATTGACTCATACTCCGCCCGGGGATCGCCATTCTGGAAATCAGTCCGGCCGGTGCCGCGAATGAGCAGTGTGTCGCCGGTGAACACCCGGTCCGACATAATGAAGCTGTAAGAATCGTCGGTGTGGCCGGGCGTATAGATCGCGTCGAGCGCGAGCCCTTCGATGGTGAGCTTTTCGCCGTCGGCAAGCCGCATCGACACTACGTCAGCCTTTGTCTGCTCGCCCATCACGGTAATGCAATGGGTCTTGTCGCGTAGCGCGCCAAGGCCGGTGATGTGGTCGGCGTGCAGGTGCGTGTCCACCGCTTTGACGAGCTTCAGATCGAGCTCTCTCACAAGCTGCAGGTAGCGATCGACCTTTTCCAAAACGGGATCGATGATCAGCGCTTCGCCGCCGCCGCGGCTCGCAAGCAGATAGGAGTAGGTGCCAGAGCTCTGATCGAATAGTTGGCGGAAGATCATGGTTGTCTCCCGATGTGATACGCGCCCAAATCTCACTGATGCGCACAAGATCAATCGGGTAGTGTTCTATCGCGGCTGCGGCACGATCCGGATGTAAGGCTTGGGTGCCTTCCAGCCTTGCGCGTACTGCTTTTTGGCGTCGTCGTCCGACACCGAGGGCCCGCATCATCTTCGCAGCCTTCTTGCGCACATCTAAGAAGTCCAGTCGCCTGCTGCTGCAAGCTTCACACATTCGACGTCATCCATCAAGCGGCGCTCAGGAATAGGCCGCCTGCTGCCTAGATGAACCTCCTCTGGGCCCGCCTGAAAATCGAGTCTGTTCGTCGGCGCCCAAATCGGGGTTGGCGTCCACGGTGGCTGGTGACGTCTCAGCCGTGTCATGCGTTCTTGGCTCAGTTGCCTCAGAATCTGTTGCCTGACGCGCGCCTAGGATCGCTTCGAGTTCGCGCGCCAGATCGTCGGCGACCATCGCTAACGTGAGATTTCTGTCGGCCAGAAAGCCTTCGCTGAGCCGTGACGCCACCTCTTCCGGTGGCAGGCTATCGGTTGCTCGACGGTCGGCAGGTCATCGCGATCGATAAAGTGCGGCGCGCTTCCAAGCGGCCGGCGTAGCCCCCATTGAATTTGCCCGGACAACGTTTGATAATGAGGGACAAATATTGAGCCAAGAGATTTTCATGCATTCCACTGGTTTAGAGACTTATCCCCTTGTCCGGTTGGACAAGGCTCTACACGCTCTGGAGCCTCCTCCTCCGTTGAACCTGGCGGAGCCGGAGCTTTCCGGGAACGGTAGGATCCCGGAGAGACTGCTTCAGCTTCTAACCTCCAGCGCTGTGCGAAAGGGCAGCCGCGAGCAGATGCAATTCTGGCGCTGCCGCCCGGAGCTGTCGCGCGCCATCAGTCGGTGTGTGCAGGCCGACAAGCCGGTGCAGCTGACCTTGATGGCTTTTCCTTTCAAGGTGCCCAATCCGGCCAAGGTCGGTCCGCGTCGCTTGCCCGATCTCGCGGAATACGCGGCGCTCCAACGACTGTGCCAGCTGCGCGACAGCGTGAAGTCCGTCTATCCGCCGGGTCTGGAGATTCATCTCATTCACGACGGCGCCTATATCGCCGGCGTGTTCGGCGTCACTTTAGAGGAAGTGCGCCGCTACGAAAGCTACTTCGCCGGGTTGGTGGACAGCCTCGGCCCGGAGCGGTTTATTCACCTGCATGACCTGAAGGCTCTGTCGCGCGCCGACACAGGCAGGCCGCGTCGGCAGGCGGCTTACCTGCGCGAATTGATCCGTTGTTGCGGGCCTGACGCTTGGGAAAGCGGAGAGTGGACGGACCGCTTCAGCAAGACGCTAGGCATGATCAATCTCCGCAGCTTTTCGGTCAGCGAGGCGTGCCGACTGCTTGATCATGCGCAAAGCGGCCGGCTTCCCCCACAACATCGTGACCTTGAGCGGCAAGTGCATGTCGCCATGCGGCGCTATTCATTTCGCGACTTATTGCTGCACGCGCTCGATCCCCGGCCGGTTTGTTTCCCCAACGCCATTCACGCGACAACCCAGTGCCGCCCCAGCCGCTTGGCCATCTGGATGATAGATCGCGGACGCAGTCTGCTGCCGTGGCATGGGGTTGGCGTGGTGGACCGCACAGGGAAATGGAAGGTGGCACAGTCCCGGGAGTTGTTTCAGAACGCCTCATATCGGCCGGTTTTGCTGGACGGCGAAGACACGCCGTTCTTCTATCGCCAGGACGCGTGATGGCTGGGCATCGCCGCGAGAAATGTCCTTTAAGAGAAGAAATGTCTTGTTCGTCTCGATCACTCGGCAACTATTCGGTTCCGAGCTCTCGTTGCTGCCGGTGGTGCGCCGCCTTGATGCCTCCTGGAAGGCTCACTTCCTCGTTGAGGGCACTGGGCCATTCGATGCTCTTCTGCGAAGCGAGGGGTTTCCCGTTTATCGACAGTACGCGCAATTCGGCGCAAGGCCGCTCTCGAAAACCCGCCGCACTCTCTATTTATTGCAGCTCTTCTACCTGCTCCGCTCGCGGCGGATAGAGCTCGTCCACATGAATTTGCATTATCACGCCGAATTGGTTCACGCAGCCTGCGTCAGAGCCGGGGTTCCTCTCGTCGTGCATGTACGCAACATGATCGATTACGCGGTTTCGTCGAGCTTTCGAAAATTCGACGGCATTATCTGCATATCGCAGGCGGTCCGCGACGCTCTCGTGGTGCAAGGCCAAGTGCCTTTGGACGACATCGCCGAACGTCTTTGGATCATTCCGGACGGGCGTGATCTCTCGTCATTTCGCGGGGCAAACGGCGACCGCGTGCGCCGCGAATGGGGCATCGATTCTGCAGTTCCTCTGGTTGGGATGGCGGCCCGCATCACGCCTATGAAGGGACAGGATAATTTTTTGCGTATCGCGGCCTTGGTCAAGCAGCGTGTTCCCACTACGCGGTTTGTTCTCGTGGGATCGCCGTGCAACGAGGGCGACGAACCTTACCTGCGCGACATGCAGGATCTCCGCGCCAGGCTGGGATTAGACGGCGACGTTATTTTTGCCGGCTATCGCCACGACATGCCCGACGTTCTGGCAGCCATGGATTGTTTCGCGCATCCAAGCCGCGGCGGTGCCTTCGTCAGCGTTCTGATCGAAGCCATGGCCAGCCGCGTGCCCGTGGTCGCCTCCGATGTCGACGGCATTCCCGAGTGCGTGGGTCGCGATGGCGCCGCGCTCCTAGTGCCTCCAGACGATCCGGTTGCATGGGCCGATGCCGTGGTCAGAATCCTCTCGAATCCGGCCCTCGCCCGCCGCCTAGCCGAGAAAGGAGGGGAACGCGCCTCCCGCTTGTTCGACATCGCTCCGCTTGCTCGTCTTACCGCGGACGTGCTGGGAACAGTTTACGAACGTCATGCCCTCGCGCGCCGGTCCAAAGGCCCGGGAGTTGCCGCTTAGCGGTGCAACCTGCGCCGGCCCTGAACCGTCCTGCAGACGATACACATCATGGACGACGATGCCGGCTTCCGGCATTTCGAGCCATTTGAGATGCATCAAGGTGCGCTTGGTGTCTTCATAGCCGCTCTGTCAATCTTCGCGTATCGACGTGCCGGAAAAATCATAGCCCTTGGTGTGGCGCTCATAAGCCTTCTGCTTTTCATGCCAAGATGCGCACGACAAATGAGTACCCGAGCGGGAAGCACCGTTGAACAGAATTGACGGCAGACTGAGCGGAAGCAATTGGATACTCGATTTTGTGAGCTCGGGTTACAAAATTCAGACCGACTAATTCCGGCCCACGATCATAGCAGTGGCAAATCCCGACCGTTCAAATTCCGCTAGGTCTGCGCGTTTGGCTCTCGAAGTGTGCGCGGGCTTCGGCTATTTGCCGGTGGGCGTCTCCCCTTGAGCGGCCTTTGACTTTCACGCCATTCTCTATGCTAGTTTTCATCACCACTTAACTTCTGAGTTTTTCAACCAAAATCAGTCAAATCAGGACCTTCACGAAAGCCTTGCTATAACCGCGACACCAAACCAAACAAACGTTAAAGCTCCATTCGTGTTCCTGCCAGAGGCCGGCGCTTCATTCGCGGCCAGTTTTGACTTTCTTCCCCTGCCGAAGTTTGATGCATTGTCACGGCTCCTTGGGCCGCTAGGACGAAACTCACCGATGGTTGCGGCCTTGCTGTGGATCCCTGATCGTGCTTGTGACCCTCTTCCGCGAGTTGAGCGAGCGGCTGCGCTCCTCGTTCTTGCGCTCTGCTTCTGGAACCTGACGGCTGCGGCCGGAGACACCACGGGAAGCTCCGCGGCGTGGAGCGTCCCGGATATTAGCGCGCTGCCTGACGATGAGCATGGCCGACAAGTGCGATTTGGGCGTGAGCTTATCGTCGCGACCTATAAGTATATCGGACCGTTTGTAGATAATCCGACTAAGCGCTACGCGGGGAATGATCTAGCCTGCGGCAATTGCCATCTCGAAGCAGGCACTAAGAAATTTGGCTTGCCAATCTTTGGGCTCTATGGAGATTTTCCGCGCTACAGCGCCCGGTCAGGAGAGGAAATTTCCATTGAGGAACGTATCAATTCTTGCATGACGCGCAGCATGAATGGCCGTCGGCTTCCGAATGACGCTCCCGAAATGCAAGCGCTTGTGGCTTACGTCAAATTCCTTTCGTCGGGGGTCCCGCCGGGCGAACAGATCCCAGGACTTGGGTCCGGTAAGATGCCTGACCTAGATCGCGCAGCAAATCCAGCGCGTGGCAAGCAGGTTTATGTGCACGCCTGCTTCGCCTGCCACAATAACGACGGCTCCGGGATTCCGGTCAACTCGAAGTCGATGGTTTTGGGCTACGTCGTGCCGCCAGTCTGGGGTAGCGAGAGTTTCAACAATGGAGCGGGCATGGCGAGGATAATCACTCTCGCAAATTTCATCCATTTCAACATGCCGCATGGAGCCAATTATTTGAGCCCGGTCTTGTCACCCGCCGAGGGCTGGGATGTTGCTGCCTATGTCGAATCCCAGGCGCGCCCACAGAAATCGGGGCTTGATCGCGACTTCTCCTCGGACTTGTTGGATAAGCCCGTTGATGCACCCTACGGCCCTTACGCCGACGATTTCGCCGAGGAGCGACATAAATACGGGCCTTTTGGGCCCATCCAGGCAGAAATCGCGCGTCTGAAAGCCGCGAAGGGCAAGGCGCCGACGGGGGCGAAATAAATTTCCTTGCAGTCGGGGCGGGAACCAGGTCGTCTGTGCCGGACCGGGCGTGATGGCGCCGAAGCCGTTTCCGTCTCAACCGTCCTTTATTCTGGCAAGACTCCCCAAGCACCTTCGTATGGTAGCGCCCCAGTCGCTCGAGTTCCTTTTCAATAATCTCGTTTACCCGTTTTTGGGTCAGCAAAAAAACTGGTTTTTTTTCATCGGCCGGAACATAGGCGAGAACGTAAAATAAATCATCCCGGACATCTTTTTTCTTCACGATCCATGGATTCCCTCGGCAGAGGCCCTTTACATCAATAAGGAACATTGTCTTCGCCGGGCTCACGACCATGAGATGACACTTCGTAGCCACGCTTACACAGTTCGCTTGCAACTGCGAACTGCGCCGCCCATTGAGTTTGATGTCCGCGCCGTATGCTCACTCCCGTCTCCCCCTCACTTGCGATCCGACGTGAAACTCTGGCTTGCCTTGAGTCTGGCTGCATCAATGCGTAGAAACTTCACCCCGAAACAGCGTTCATATCTCGCCCGTCTTGCGAATTTTTCCTAAACCAACTGGCGCGCGGAGCCGAAATGGAAGTCGGTCGGAGATGAAGCACGCCTTCCTGCTTCTCTCGCCTTAGCCGGAGTAGCTGATCGAGACGGCATCAAGTACCTTGAAGCGTGCAGTCGCAGTTTGCCTGACCTGTGGCGATTACCATGGCCTCTCGATCTAGCATTTTGACTGACAAAGAGTAGATCGACGGGGGGGGGGGGAATTTAGGGTCGATAGTGTAGATGGCGAAAAACATACTGTCGCTTCTCAGAGCAGCGCCACCAGCCGGCGTTGCCCCATTGTATCGCCGTCGATGTAACCTTGCGTGATTTCAATCGAGCGATGCCCAGCGAGTAACTGCACGTCGCGCAGGCTGCAGCCAGCTTTGTAGGCATTGCGAGCTGCGGCTGTGACGAATGTGCGACGGCCTGAGTCCGATGAACAGCCGTCAAAGTCGAGTGCTTTGAAAACAGCGATGAACCAGTTGACGATACTGTTCGGCCGCATGGCACCCCCGCGCGACGAACGGATGACCGGACCTGAAGGATTCCCTCGGCCCTTCAGCCTGACGAGTGCGCGTCTTAGATCGCCATGCAACGGCACGCGACGGCCCGAGCGCCTCTTTGCAATCGCGCTCCGGATCTCAATGAATCTACCTATGTGGCCGCGCGCATCGAGAACCATGGTCCAGTCGAGCCGCGCGATCTCGCAGGCGCGCAGACCCGCCTTTACAGAAAGCAGGATGATGACTCGATCACGCTTCGTGAATGGCGTGCCCCCGACATAGCTCAGCATGCGGCGGAGCATGGCCGGAGTGATGATTTTGGCTTGGCGACCGAGCATGGGCGTCCTCCATGGGAACGAAATGAGAAGTGAAGGGGAGGGGACGGGGTGAGACGGACCCAGGGCCTGCATCAATGCTCATCGGCGCGCATCACAGTCAGGACCCGCGTGGTCACGGCCGGATCGGCTGCGTCGGCCGAATGAAACGTCAGCGAGCGATCGTAGTAGTCGATCTTGAAGAAGGTCCGATTGCCGATCTCGATCGCGCCGAACAGAATTATATTCTTAAGCGGCCGCGAGAGGACTAAGGCGGGGGCGGCGCCAGTGGCCGGCGAAGGGCCACAATCAGGCACAAGAGGATCGCCGGCAGGCCAATGGCAGCCGTCAGCAGATAGAACAGGCCATAGGCGTCCAGAAGGCTCCGCCCTTGCTGTAGCACGTCCACGATCATGCCGGAAAAACCCTTGAGGGTCTTGCCGCTCAAGGTGAGCGCCGAGGTGAGCAGGGCGTACTGCGTGGCCGTGTAGCCGAGACTGGTGAGGGTGGACATGAACGCCACTAAGGCCACCCCGGAAAACGCCATGGCCAGCGAATCGAACGCCATGATCGCCTCGAAAGCGGTGAGTTTTACCGGCCCCGCCGACAGTAGCGTCCAGTCGCCGCCTCGCCACGCCAATAGGGCGAAGACGGCCACGGCAATCGGCTGCAGGATCGCCCCCAGCAGCAGGGTGCGCGCATTTCCGAGCCGCAGCGACGCTACCCCGCCCAGAGCAATCCCCGCCAGCGATCCGCCAAGACCGATGGTGGTTCGCACCCAGCCGACGGTCGGTTTGGGAATCCCGAGGGCCTTGTAATAGGGATTGCTCATCGGCCCGCGCATGTAGTCGGAAAGGTGATAGAGGGTGATTATTCCCAGCATCAGGGCGGCGAGAGCGAGGCCATGGGTGCGGAAGAAGGCGATGAACGGTCCGACCACGGCATCGACGGCCGCGCGGAGAGGATGAACGGCGGCATCGGCGCTCTTAGCCGCCATCACCGCGTCGGCTCGCGTCGGCTCTCGAGCCAAAAGCGCTGCGCCGATCCCCATGACCATTAGACTGCCGTATAGGCCATAGGACTTAGGCCATCCGACTCGGTCGGCCAGAAAGAGGATCCAGAGACTCGGTGGCGATTAGAGCGACGCGAAAACCGAGGCTGTAGGCAGCGGTGAGCAGGCCCAGCTCATCGGCGTCGACCGCCGATTCAATCCGCCAAGCGTCAATTACCGTATCCTGTGCGGCGGCGGAAACACCAGTCAGCAGGCCAAAGCCTATCAAGGCGTGAAGCTGCGCGCGGGGATCGGAGAGAGCCATCCCCACCAACCCCACACCGACACCAATTTGAGTGGCGATCATCCATCCGCGCCGCCGGCCTAACCTGTTCATCAGCGGCGGTGGCACACGATCCACCACCGCCCCCCAGAGGAACTTCACCGAATAAGTCAGGCCGATCCAGGACAGAAAGCCGATCACTGCCAGCTTGACCCCGTTGTCGGCCAGCCAGAACGTCAGAGTGTTGCCGATCAGCATGAATGGCAGGCCCGAAGAAAAACCCAGAACGAGCATGAGCCCGACCTTGGGTCGCGACAAAGCCGCCAGCACATCGCGCGCCCGTCGCCGGGCCGGCGCCGCGGGGCCTTTAGGGTCGTTCAAGGGGTTTGTCTCGGACACGGCGCCGAGGGTGGGCTGCGTCGGCGGCGCCGTCCAGCCCCTTCTACGAGCGCTCGCTTCGAGATAGCCGGCAAGCCAAATTCCATGCGGGTCAGCGTGGAATAGCGCTTAGCAGCCGCGCGCAGGTTTTGATGAGAAGGCCCCTTTGTCGATATCATTGCACGGTGCACGTCCCAGACGCGCGCGGTGGAATCCAAGAATGCGGTGACAAGGTGCCCTCTCATCGCCTCTCACGGCGAAAGCTTCCTATTGTCGAGACGACACGGCCCTAGCTCAGAGCGTGATTTTGGCATCGGCGACGCGGCGATGCAGGGGCGGTGGAAGGGAGTTTGGGAGGGAGATAAGAACGAGACCCTTTTTAGCCCCGGACTATCCGCCAAAAAAGGTCGCCTGCGGGTTTTCGCACAGGCGACCGTAGTTTTCGATCCGAAGCGTGCGCTCATGCACTTTGCCGTGGCGTCTTCAGTTCTTCTGGGGAGTCTGAGGCGCCGCCTGTGGATTCGCCGCCAGATAGTCAGCATAGGTGCGGCCCGCGTAATTCGACGAGGTCGGCCCTTGCGTCGCGCTGGAGGTCGGCCCTTGCGGCGCGCTGGAGGTCGGCCCTTGCGTCGCGCCGGAGGTCGGCACTTGCGTCGCGCCGGAGGTCGGCACTTGCGTCGCGTCGGCGGCACCGTCGACCGGCGCGCTGGCCGCTTCCTTGGTGCAAATATCCGAGAACACCACGAGACCGTTCGGTGTGTAGGTCTTGGTCAGGCAAGTGCACGGACCGGCGGCTGGCCCTGCGTCGACCACCACGTCGTCGATGATAATCCAGCGGCCACCGCGGAACACCCGTTGTCCGTGATGATGGTGATTATACACCCAACCGCCGCCGGGGTGACCGGGAAAACCTGGGAAACCGGGACGACCAGGGCGGCCAGGGCGGCCAGGGTTGAGGATTGGGGTCAGCGTGCGGCCGCCGTGTCCAAAGAAGTGGCTGCCGCTACCGAAGCGACCGACACCGAATCCACCACCTCCAAATCCCCTGGCGTAGGTCGCGTCGGATGCAAGGCTGGCAGCGGCAATTATAACTGCAGCCGAGAGACTAAGGATGACTTTGCGTGACATGGTCGTTCTCCGAGTTAGAGTTCCAATACCCGTTGGTCGGCCTTGTCGGAGAAAGGTTCAGGCGAATTTTCAATGATCGCAGTCCCTACACCTGCGGTGCCGTGCAGATCCTTGTCGGCCGAGTGGCGAGGGTGCGGCTTGCCATGCAGGCGCGGTTACTTGCGGATCAGCAGGGCTAAGACGGCCGGCGAAACCCCCAAAATGTGCTATGGGGGTCAGTTTGCCGATGCGCCGAAAGGGAAAGCTGGTGGCACCTGGGGCGTGAATTTTCTTCGATTTCACTTGAACCTGCGCGCCGCCTCTTACGACCTATATCACGAGCCGATAGCCCTGCGATGCAGACGATTTCGGACGAGGTTCTGATCGGAAGGATCGCCAACGGCGATCGGCTTGCCATGCAGGTGCTGTTCGCGCGCCACCATGTCCGGACCTACCGGTTCGTGCTGCGGATCGTGCGCAACGAAGCGACGGCGGAGGACTTGATCAGCGAAGTGTTTCTCGACGTCTGGCGCCAAGCCGGAAAATTCGAGGGGCGGTCAGCCGTCTCTACATGGCTTTTGAGCATCGCCCGCTTCAAGGCGCTCTCGGTGCTGCGACGCCGGCCGGAGGCGGAACTGGATGAGGAGACGGCCGGCGCAATCGAGGATCAAGCCGACGATCCGGAGGTCGCGCTGGCGAAGAAAGACAAGGGTGCGGCGTTGCGGCAATGCCTGAGTAAGCTGTCGACCGAACACCGCGAGATCATCGACCTCGCGTATTACCACGAGAAATCGGTGGAGGAGGTCGCGAGAATTGTCGGCATCCCGGAGGCGACCGTGAAGACCCGCATGTTCTACGCGCGCAAGAAATTATCGGAGCTCCTTAAGGAGCGTGGAATTGATCGAGGTTGGCCATGAACACGGCGAATGAACGCGAACTCAGCGACATCGAAGGCCTGCTGCCCTGGCACGCCGCGGGAACGCTCGGCCGTCGCGAGACGCAACGGGTGGAAGCCGCGCTTGCCAACGACCCCGAGCTGGCGCGTCGCTACGAATTGGTGCGCGAGGAGCTCGCGCAGACGATCAATCTCAACGAGACATTGGGCGCGCCATCGGCGCGTGCCATGGAGGCGCTGTTCGCCAAGATCGACGCCGAGCCGG
Source organism: uncultured Alphaproteobacteria bacterium (assembly GCA_963720425.1). Lineage (GTDB taxonomy): Bacteria > Pseudomonadota > Alphaproteobacteria > Rhizobiales > Beijerinckiaceae > Methylovirgula. Next base: position 2,830,985 of record OY970391.1, on the reverse strand, counting down.
CGCGACGACCGAGGGTGTCGATCAATCTCGGCGCCCTCATCGCGGAATTTTTTGCGAATTGTTCGCCGCGCACGCTGGCCTGGTCGGCGATTGCAGCAGCACTCGCCATCCTGCTGCAGGCCGGACTGATCACTGGCATCATGCTCAAGGAGAAGAGTCCCGGCAGCTATGAAACGGCCTCGGCGCCGACGCGCGTTACCGGCGAAGGCGCCTATGTCTTGATCCGCTTCCGGCCACAGGCCAATGCCGCCGATATCACCCAGTTCTTGGAAACCAATAAATTAGGCATCGCGGATGGCCCATCCGCGGGCGGCCTGTACCGGGTGCGTGTTGCGGCAACCAAGCTTCCGAAGACGGATCTCGCGCGCATCGTGAAGACGCTGGAGGACAACAAGGTCGTCGGCTTCATCGTCATGACGGAGTGATTGGGCGAGATCTCGGCCGCCGCCATAGTGAGGAGTTTGCCATGCGATGCACCTCAAGGACTCTGCGCCGAGTCGGCCTGTTACTGCTCTCAGGTTTGCTTCTGACCGCGTCCTTTATCGGCGAGCCTAGCCCGGCGGCGGCGCAGTTCGGCCGCATGGGCGGTTTCGGCCGCCTGGCAATCGGCGGCAGGATGCCGCGGGGCCAAACGATGGCCTGGCGTCGGGGCGGTGGCAGAGTTGTTCCCCACCCATTCGGCTGGAATGGCGAGGATTGGAGACATCATCGGATCGGCAGCCGTGCGATCGAGCGCAATGTTGGCGCACAAGGATCCTTGCAGCCGCGTGGCGGCGGTAACAATGGCCGCAGCGGGGTGCCACGAGGAGAGCGGCGCTTTGTTCCCGACGAGGTCATTACCGAGTTTCTGCCGGGCGCATCGCCACAAGCGATCATTCAGATCGCGCGTCGCCACAGTTTGACCCGGCTCGAATCGCAAAGCCTGCCGCTGATCGGGGTCACCCTGTACCGCTGGCACATCACCGGCGGCCGTTCGGTGGCGAGCGTGGTCGGCGCGCTGCGGAATGAACGCATAGTCGCTCGTGCGCAGCCCAACTATGTTTTCGCGCTGCAGGAGGAGGCTCTTAAAGCCCCTGCAGGGACGCAAGGTGATGCGGCCCAGTACGTGCTGGACAAACTGCAAGTCGAGCAAGCCCATCAAATTGCAACTGGCAAGGGTGTTCTCGTTGCCGTGATCGATTCGGAAATTGACGCCAAGCATCCGGATCTCGATGGAACAATCGCGAAAAGCTTCGACGCGTTAGGTGGCGAAGAGAATCCGCATCAGCATGGAACTGCTATTGCAGGAGCTATCGCTGCGCACGGGAAGCTTTTGGGTATCGCGCCGGGTGCAGAGCTGTTGGCGGCGCGCGCGTTCGACGATACTCCCAGCGAAGCTAAGGGAACCTCTTTTGCCATTTACAAGAGCCTTCAATGGGCGGCGGACAATGGTGCACGCGTCGTGAACATGAGCTTTGTCGGCCCCGCGGACCCTACATTGCACAGAATGCTGGCGGCTGCATACGAGAAAGACATGGTGCTGATAGCAGCAGCCGGGAATGCGGGACCGAATTCCCGGCCGCTCTACCCGGCAGCCGACCCAAATGTCATTGCCGTAACAGCCACCGACAGCAATGACAGCTTGTACAAAATGGCCAATCGTGGCCAGTACATCGCGGTTGCTGCTCCGGGGGTCGAGATTCTCGCTATCGCGCCTGGTGAATCATATCAGATCACCACAGGAACGTCGGTTGCTGCGGCGCATGTCAGCGGGATAGCGGCGCTATTGCTCGAACGCAAAACATCGCTCAAGCCCAGGGATATTCGCACGATTATCATGGCCACAGCCGAGCCGCTCGGGTTGGCCGGCCGGCATTCGGACTTTGGTGCCGGACTGGTGAACGCATATCGAGCCGCGATACTGCTGAACGGCAAATCGGCGGGGAAAGCCGAAGACGGGCAAGCGAAGCAATGATCGCAAGCTGATCGCCAGCCGGCGTGCTTGATGCCTGACCTTCCAATGCTGGCTTTACGGGATTGCTTTCTCCAACCCTGATCCACGTTGCCGCACAGCGATCGCCAGAGCTGCCAGGATAACTGATGAGTGATCGATCGCCGGATAGTCTGCTCCTGGGGCGATGCAGCCATCTTGATCGGCCGAAATTGGACCCAAATCGGACATGAACGCGCAGACAATGACTCTTTTCCGCAGCCCCGAACGTCCTAGGTTCGGAGGCCGCTGCGCCTCACGACCCCACTTTCGCTAGAGAGTGAGACCTAAAGGAGAGATGGCGATGATTGCAGACAGAGCAGTTCTGGTGACCGGGGCCAATCGCGGTATCGGACGGGCGCTAGTCGAGGAAGCTTTGAGGAGAGGCGCGAAGCGGGTGTATTCCGGTACGCGCCAGCCCTTTACCCACTTGGATGGTCGCGTCACGCCCCTGACCCTGGACGTGACCCTGCGCAGACTCAGGGAGCTGTCGAGAGAGTCGGAATCTCTCGATATCCTCATCAATAACGCCGGCTTGGCGCTTTACGACGACTTGAGCGATCGTGCCGCGCCTCGTCCTTGTCACGTTGTGCCACTCACGCTTTCCGGCGGATTGGACTGCGCTGGCGGCGTGCGGAGAAGCAGCATCAGTAGAAGACCGGCGATCACCGAGAAGCCGAGAATCATGAAACCGTCGACGAAGGCCAGCACATAGGATTGGTTTCGCATGGCGCGGGCAAGGAGCGCTGTGGCGCGCGCATGAGCTGCGGGCTCACCGACCGAGCGTCCTGTCACGGCGTTCGCGTAGTCTTGAAGCCGCTGGACGGTAGATGACGAGCCCAAAGTGACGTTGAGGCCGACGAGGTTCGAATAGACCTGCTCGCGCACGCGTATGAAGGTTTGGATAAAGGCTGTGCCGAGCTCCGCGCCAAACAGGCGCCCGGTCTGCAGAATTGCCCCAAAGGTGAGGGCCTCACCTATGCCGCGCGACGCGCGGCATCGATGATGGACAGGGGCTCCTTAACTGGTTGCCTTCGACCGCCGGGCAAAGGAGGTCCATCTGACCAAGGTGGGCTGATGCGTTGCGGCTGGGGCAGCGACGCGATCGCCAAGCGTGGCGTGCAGTATGGCCATCTTTCTAGGCGCTACAACGAGACCGACCGGCTGGCGCCCCACGCTATATCTCCATTTTTCCTTGAAGGGGCAGGGTGGTAGCGGTGGCGGGCGGGACTTGAGAACCCTGTGGAGTCGGGCTCTGCGCCTCAAAATGGTCAAGCCTTAGGTCCACAGTTCGGCATCATCGAAGCGTAACATGGCATTCGGTGACTGAGAGACGTAGCGCTCCCGCCTCTTGCGTTCTGCGGAGTGGCGCTCATGCTGATTCGTCGTCTCGTACAAAACCTGCCGCTCGGGCCGGAAGAAATCAGGCAGATAACGGCGGCTTACGAGCAGGTATTGAGCGAGCTCGGGCTGATCGATCGATCCGATCCGATAGCCGAAATCGTCGCAAAGAAGATCATCGAGATTTTTCAATCCGGCGAGCACGACCCTGCCCGACATATCCAAGCGCGCGCTCTCGGAATTGCGCATTCCAACGCCCACTAACCTAGGGAAGCGGGGGTCCTAATTCTCGTCTCGCTCCAAAAGGTAGAAACTTTCTCCCTTTGAACGAGTTTCGGCCTTAGCGGGGCTGGGGAGGCCGACAATGGCCAGGACAATATCTGAGCAAAAGCCCGTATCTCCGGATTCGGCCGAGCGCACGCCAACGATCCTGATAGTCGAGGATGAGTTCCTTATTCGCGCCTCGCTCTCCGATTACCTCCAAGATTCTGGCTTCAAAGTCTTGGAAGCCTCCAGGGCGACCGAAGCGATTGAAATTATTGAAAAGACCGGCCTGCAACTTGACCTGATCTTTAGCGATGTTTTGATGCCCGGCCCGATCGACGGCTTCGGTTTCGCTCATTGGATTCGCGCCAATCGGCCTGCCCTCCCAATTATTCTCACGTCAGGCGCTTTTAACAAAGCTGCATCCGCCGAGGAGCTACGTGAGAATGAATCATTTATGGCGAAGCCGTACAACTTGGAGGCCGTTGCCTCTCGAATGCGCGCCGTCATAGATGCGGGAAGAACCTAACGGCGCCCCGCAAAAGGCCGCCTCAGTTGGCGGCCTCGTGGTTCGAAAAGACCTCGCGTTCGGACGTTTAGCACGCCGAGTGACAACGAACCAACCCTAAGAGGATGTTGAAGTGGCAGTTGTTGATGCGTCGTCCGTCTGAATGGTGATCGCTAGATTATGCAAGGCAGCGCTGGAAACCATCGACCAGTTCGCCGGTGATCTCACGGCGACGAGACGCTAAACGTCAAGCCTTGCCGTTTCAATGCCCAGTGCGATCAAACACGCAACGGCGACGTACGCGGATGTGTGCCAAAGTATAGTAGAACGCAATGCTATTCCGGCAAAAATTCCCATGTCAGCCCAAAACAAAAGCATCAAGGCGACGGCCCTTGAGAAAAACCGCATGATGACCCCCCGTCAACTCTCTTCAGCACAGGGCAGTAGACAAGCTCAATCAAGGCAATTGTAAGGTTGCTGAGGTTGGCCTCACGGATTTTGGAATTTGGAGGCGCGGATTTTCTAGGTTCGCGCCGCGGATTTTAGCGATGGCGGAGCTCACGGATTTTGTTCGGTCGCAAGTGGCTCGGTTGCGCAATTGCGCGGCGGATGAGATGGTGGTGCCTGTTACAGGCGAGGAGCTTGCGGGCTCGTTGTCGTAGGCGGGGGCAGGGGAGAGGATCGTGATGAGTAATGTGCTGCGAGTTCGGGCACCGCGCCCACGATCCCGATTGGCTTCGCCCGTTAGCACCTCAACTGCCGTTTGATGCTATTGATCCAATATGCGGACGTTGCCGCCTTTGAGATCGAAGCGAAGCAAAGAAATACCTGGCCCGCTTAAGCGCACGACTCACGTCATCGGGGATTTGCTCGCCGTTCGGGAGCACGAGAAAACGTTGACAGCCGCCAATCTGAGAATGGTCGTTGCCATCAGCGAGACGTAGTATGTTCCGTCGGGAAGTTGCGGGGGAGGAAGTTGCGGCGTTATTGTCGTTGGCGGCGGTCATGATCGCGGATGGGTCGGTGACGTTCGCCGCGTCAATGATGACCGAGAGAGGTCGAGATCTGATGCTGTGTTGAATCTTTTTGGAGCCGGGATAGAGATGGTTGATTACGTTATGCCAGCCGAAGCGGCATTCTCAATTACCGGAGCAAGCTCACTTCTGCGGCGTAAGACCGGCTTCGCATTAACTCACTTGCGGGTCGCGACGGATGCTGCTCGCGAAGCGCATGAAATCGAGCGATCAAATACGACGACTGCTCTCTCGGTGAATGGTTTGATGAGATGATGAAGCTGGACCTCTTCCGCGTACACAAGCAAAATGCTAGGCCTGCCCATCCACGGTGGTCATCTGGGGAATGTCGGATGAAATTCGGCTTGATGACCCAAAGGGAGATACGTCCATGCCGAACTATAGATTTGGCAAGCACCCACCGAAGATAGATTACAGAACGTTGCGATTTAAGGACTATTTGCTGCCTGACATCCCACCCCCACCTGCCGCGAAAGACAATCTCGCCCGAGTCTATTCGAACCTCGGGATATCAGACCCGACCTTACTGTTTCCCATGGACGGCAATGATCAATTGGGAGACTGCACTATCGCAGCCCTGGCGCATGCCATCACGACCTATAGCGGGTTGGATAGCTCAAAAAACATCATGTCCAAGCAGGATGTGATCAAATTGTACATGCATTTGACGGGTGGTCTGGATAGCGGACTGAACGAATTTGATGTTCTAAACTACTGGCGGCAGAATGCCGTGAATAACGATCAGATGATGGCCTACGTCAGTATCAATCAAAAAAACCATACTTATATTCAGCAGGCCATTGTGCTCTTTGGCGGTGTCTACCTGGGTTTCCAAGTTCAGCAGGATTGCATTCAGCAATTCGATGCGCACCAACCCTGGATCCCCGGGCCTCTGACAACTGAAGGGCACGCTGTCTTTGCCGTTGGGTATGACCAGACCAGTGTGACCGTATTAACGTGGGGTAACACACAAAAAGGCACCTGGGCGTGGTGGGACGAGTGCGTCGACGAAGCATACGCAATTCTGCCGCAGGAGGCGAGCGACCCTGCCTTCGCGCCGGGGTTTAACATCGCGCAGCTGAAAGCCGACCTTGCCGCCGTGGCGACCTGACTCGGAAGGTTCTCGCTCTGAATGCGCGCCCGGTGATCCATTGAGGCGTTGGTGATCTGCGCCTTCTACGGCATTTACGCCGACACGCCGCCCGGCATCTCGCAGCTCCAATATGTAACTGGCAGCGCACGAATCATATTGTACCGTTCGTGCGACCCGAATCAGGCCAAAGCTGGCGCCGCATTGCGTGCACACGAATCGCGGGGCAATTCGGACTCCATCTGGTTAACGACGGCATTGCGAAGCGGCACGAGTCGGGCCCTGATACGGTCGCAGATCAGGCTCGAGTACTTGCTGGGTACGGACGGCGTCTTAGGCAAACTGAAGTACGTCACGAATAGTTCGTGATCACGAAACGCTTCGTTTACGTGCGTAGTACTCTTTCGTGAGAGCGTCACGAAGTCTGGTCAGAACTCTGTCGCAGCGCGTGGCAAGAGCCACACGAAACAACGGAGGAACACCCGCATAGGCCTTCGAGTGCAGCCGGTAGAGCCTCCAGCACCAACAGCCGCGGCAGAGAGGACCCGGGGGCCATTTGAGCCCAAACATCGGAGGGGGGATGGTCGGGTAAAGAAAACACCTTAGAGCGCCTGCTGGCATCTCACATAGAAAGCAGGAGTGCTGAGCAGCAAACCCCGACGATGATCATGAGGAGTAGGAAGCCAAACCGTCGCCTATAATCTTTGCCGAGGTAGCGGAACCCTTGCTGCGGGGAAAGGCTGGGGATAAATTCTGTGTCGCTGTGTTCGGCTGCGCCGTTATCGTAGATTGCCATGTCAACCCCCCAAAGGAAGGATTGCGGTCGGTTGTTTTGAACATCCGCGTTACGCCATCAATGAAGGCCGTGCCTGAGTAACTTGCTGAGCGTGAAAAACGTTCCCTTTCAAATTGGATTGAGCCTGCATTGGAAGCGGCCGTTGCGCAGGCAGAGAAGGCCAAAACCTCCAGGCGTTAGACCGTTGAAAACATTTGAGTTTTGACGAAGGAGCACTGGGGGTTGACGGCACCTCCCGCGAACGACGCTCGAAAACTTTTCTCTAATCCACTAGACACGCGGAGCCGAAATCAGAACTTGCTCGCCGCAATCGCTGACAAGGGTTCTTTATTTCAATCCCTGGCGGAGCCTTGGGCTGACACGACAACTCCGGCTGGTCGGCTGATGCTAACCATTTTGGGAGGGTTGGCCGAATTCGAGCGAGAGCTTATCAAGGCACGAAGTGGCGAAGGCCGCGATAGGGCTAGGCGAGATGGCATCCGGATGGGAAGGAAGCCCAAACTTACTCCGCACCAGATAGCCGAAGTTCGAGACCGAAAGGCTGGCGGGGACTCCTGCCGGCGACTCGCTCGATAATATGGCGTCAGCCCGAATACGATTTCGCGGGTCAGCCAGCCCTGATCATCTGGCAGAGCGAAAAACTCAATACCAAGCCTCACTGCTTGCAATGGCATCAAAGATTACGCGCGAAGCGAAATGCCACAGGCCAGCGCCATTGGGGTAGCGGCATGAGCGAGTATCAGCACAACCACTACGTTCCGGTCTGGTATCAGACGTCGTCATATCGGCCTTGGCGCCGCATTCGGTCTGTAACGTAAGGAACCCTGTGGTGCCCGGCTGTAAAAGTATGGTCACCATGTCGTTGGCGATACCTTCAACTGTAAACGTAGTTGAGCCAGTACCCATCCACGACTCCCGTGCTTTTTACACCAATGGAATAATCACCTCCCCCATTTGTTATCCCATGTAAAAGAAAGTCTGCATCAGAAGTACAATTTACCGTTTCCTGCGTGGTTCCCGGCGCAACGGCCTTTACTAATATTTTAGAAAGCGGTTTGCATGTCCGCTGATTCCCTTTCGCCATAACACACCTTCCTAGGGTTGGGACTCATAACCAATAGCTGCGGGTGGTGGCGATGCGCCGAAGCCGGATGGTCCAGGTTCATCGTCTCGCTTGTCGCTCGCAATCCTGAATCCGTCGAACGGCACATGGCAGCGGGTCGCGCGCTCTACGGGCAGGCGCTTCCGAAGCTCGAAGCCGACTACCAAAGTCGCAAGTTTCCGACCGACCCTCCTACATACAAGGAATATGCGGCCGAGAAGTCGCCTAATCCGGCTGGCCGTGCGGGTGCGATCTTGTTGCAGAACGTCATTGATAGTCCAAACATAGGTCGGCTTAACCAAATGCGATGGATGGTCTTGCACGACCCGCGACCGCCGTTCCTTTTGCTGACCTCTGTCCGCCCCGTGGTAATGACAAACGGGATCATCTATCAAAATTCTCAAATAATCCTTCCCATCTCACGCCGCCACGTCTTTGTTGCCACGAACAATGTGGAGACGGAAAACTACATTCGGGACATAATGAAAAGAGGCGAGCTTATACCTCAGATCTATGACCGCGTCGCTAAGCAATCTCGCAAGTTTGTATACGGATATGACGATGCGCAACTCGTCTTCGTGTCCAAGCGGCTTGGCATGAAGTACACCGCTGACCCTCTCGAAAAGCTTTCTTTAAATGTTGCCGGAGTCTCACGCTGATGCCGGAACTGCCGACCATCGGGCACTTGAAAAGCCACGGACTCGAAGGTCTATTCGTCACCTACCTGATTTGATCGAGCGCGCCAGAGGCGAACCGGATTCTTCAGTAGTCCATGCCGCCCATGCCGCCGCCTGGCGGGACCGGAGCTTCCTTCTTCGGATGTTCGGTTATGCTCGCCTCGGTAGTGACGATTAAGCCGGCGATCGATCCCGCGTCCTGGAGAGCCGTGCGAACGACCTTGGTCGGATCGATAATGCCGAGCGCGACGAGATCGCCATATTCGCCTGTCTGCGCATCGTAGCCGTAGCTATATTCCTTGGCTTCGAGTAGCTTGCCGACCACTAGGATGCCCTCTGCGCCAGCATTATCGACGATCTGGCGCGCCGGAGCCTGGATCGCCTTGCGGACGATGTCGACGCCGGCCTTTTGATCAGGATTGTCGACCTGCACCTTCTCGAGGGCGCGGATGGCACGTAGAAGGGCCACGCCGCCGCCGGGAGAAATGCCTTCCTCAACGGCGGCACGGGTGGCGTTCAGCGCATCGTCGACGCGATCCTTCCTTTCCTTCACCTCGACCTCGGTCGCGCCGCCCACGCGGATCACCGCCACGCCGCCGGCGAGTTTTGCCAAACGCTCCTGGAGCTTCTCGCGATCATAGTCCGAGGTCGTCTCTTCGATCTGCGCCTTGATCTGCGCAATGCGCGCCTGGATGTCTTTCTTTTGACCGGCGCCGTCGATGATGGTGGTAGCTTCCTTGTCGATGTGCACTCGCTTGGCGCGGCCGAGCATCGGTAGGGTGACATTTTCTAGCTTGATGCCGAGTTCTTCGGAAATCAGCTGACCCGCGGTCAGGATCGCGATGTCTTCGAGCATGGCCTTGCGGCGATCGCCGAAGCCTGGAGCCTTGACGGCGGCGACCTTGAGACCACCACGCAGCTTGTTGACCACGAGCGTGGCGAGCGCCTCACCTTCCACGTCTTCGGCGATGATCAGCAAGGGCTTGCTGGTCTGCACCACCGCCTCGAGAATTGGCAGCAGGCCTTGCAGCGAAGACACCTTCTTCTCATGTATGAGAATGTAAGGCTCTTCGAGCTCAGCGGTCATCTTCTCCGCATTTGTAATGAAATAGGGCGAGAGATAGCCGCGATCGAACTGCATGCCTTCGACGATCTCGGTCTCGGTCACGAGGCTCTTCGCCTCCTCGACCGTGATCACGCCTTCGTTGCCGACCTTCTGCATCGCCTTGGCAATTTCTTCGCCAATAAACCGGTCGCCGTTGGCCGAAATCGTGCCGATCTGCGCGATCTCCTCGTTCGAAGAAACTTTCTTCGAGTTCTTCTTGAGGTGGGTGACAATCGCTTCGACCGCGAGATCGATCCCACGTTTCAAGTCCATTGGGTTGAGCCCGGCCGCCACCGCCTTCGTGCCTTCACGGGCGATGGAGGCCGCGAGCACGATCGCGGTGGTTGTCCCGTCACCTGCGGCGTCGTGCTGCTTCGAGGCAACTTCGCGCAGGAGTTGGGCACCCAGATTCTCGAATTTGTCGGAAAGTTCGATTTCTTTCGCGACAGTCACGCCGTCCTTGCTGATGCGCGGCGCTCCGTATGATTTTTCGATGACGACATTGCGACCCTTCGGGCCAAGCGTGACCTTCACAGCATTGTTGAGAATCTCGACGCCGTCCAGAATGCGATCGCGTGCGTCAGCGGAGAAGCGGACGTCTTTGGCAGCCATTGTCGTTGACTCCTAAAGGAGAAATCAGGTGCGACGGACTGGTCAACCGACGACGCCCAGGATGTCGCTTTCCTTCATAATAAGCAGCTCCTCGCCGTCGATTTTGACCTCAGTGCCGGACCATTTCCCGAAGAGGATACGATCGCCGGCCTTGACGTCGAGAGGGGTGAGCTTGCCATTCTCGTCGCGGGCGCCTGGACCGACGGCAATCACCTTGCCTTCCTGAGGCTTCTCCTTGGCAGTATCGGGGATGATGATGCCGCCCTTGGTCTTCTCTTCGTCTTCGAGGCGCTTGACAACGACGCGATCGTGCAGTGGACGAAATGCCATAGCAGTTTCTTCCTTTTCGCGGCTCGCGGAACCGGAGAGATCTCGCGGCAAGGATATTTTAACCGCTTCCGCGAGCCGATGGGAGAAAAAAGCGGCTCCTCAACCAGAGGAGATCCAGAGATCCCTCAATGCAAGGGCTCGAGCGACAGGAAAATGCCCGGTTCCGGTCGAACCGTCATCGTCATGATCGCCTGGGGCGCTGGCAGGCTCGGCGCGAAACGGAAGCGCTGCAGCAGCGTGGCAAGAATAATTTGTGCCTGCATCATGGCAAAATTCGCCCCAACGCAGACTCGAGGTCCCGCCCCGAACGGGAGATATTGGTATTTGTCCAACCGTGCGCGGTTCACGGATGAAAATCTCCCGGGGTCGAATGCATTGGGCGTTTCCCACCACATCTCGTGGCGGTGCAGTGCCCAGATGGGCAGAAAAATCGTATCGTTCGGCCGCATAATCCGACCGCATAATTCATCCTCTTCCACCACGTTTCGCGCGAGCAGGCCAACCGGTGGGTACAGACGCATCGCCTCTTCCAGTATCTGCTTGATGAATGGCATGGCGTCCAAATCGTTCGCGCTCGCCGCACGCCCGTTGAGCTGCGCTATGGCTTCTGCCCGCGCCTGATGTTGATATTCGGGGATGTTCGCGAGCAGGTAGAGCGCCCAGGAAATCGCCAGCGCGGTCGTCTCGTGACCGGCGACGATGAAGAACTGCATGTTGTGGACGAGATCTTCCGGCGTCATCCGTCGCCCGGTCTCGGGATCCTGGGCCGCCAGCATGCGATCCAGCAGGTCATCGGCAAGACCTGTGGCATGGCCCCGGCGTGCCTCGATGGCCTGCGCTACCATTTGATGCATGGTGCGCACCGACGACCCGGCAAGCCATTCGCCGGGTCGCGGGAACCAGTCGGGAAAGCCGAGAAAATCCAGCAGCGAGGCGCGCCCCGCGGTCTGGAAATAGTGCGTGATGGCATCGCCGAAGGTGTGGCTGTCGAAATGCTCGCGCCCGGACAGCGCGACATCGCATATCACGTCGAAGGTCGCGGTCAGCATTTCGCCGACCAATTCCGCGCGCCCCGAACAGGCCGCGAGCCTTTCGCAGGTGCGTTCAGCGGTGGCGCTCATCGCAGGGGCAAGCGCGACCACATTGCGATGGGTGAAAATCGGTGCCACAGCCTGGCGCTGCCATTTCCATTCCGCGCCGTCGGCATTGAACAGGCTTTCGCCGATGGCAGGCCGCAGCATGCGCCGCATGATTTCGGATTTGGGATAATTCTTCAAATTGTCCAGCAGAACCCGTTTGAGGCCGCCGGGATCTGCGAGCATGTGCCAGCGGATGAGCATTTCTCCCGAAACGATGGGCTGGCGATAGGCCAGGGCAGGAATAATTTCCAGCACGTTCCGCCGGGCGACAAACGCGGTTTCGATCCGACTTAGCGGCCGATCGTGAAGGGGTACTTCGACAGGGACAAAACGCTCTGCCACGAAGATCTCCAAAACTCATCATCATTAGCAAAAGAGATTATGCCGTTTTATCTCCTCGCCTGTGCAGGGAAATGGGGGGCGATGGTCGGCGGTGGGGCGTCATCGAAATGAAGATCACACGTCTTTTAGCCGCCGTTCGGTGGCGACTCGGTGGCGACAAACGCGATTTTTCGGGAAGGCTATAAATGAGAAAATGCGGCTAATTCCTTGTTTTAATTGGTACCGCCACCCCGGCTCGAACGGGGAACCTCTAGATCCACAATCTAGCGCTCTAACCAACTGAGCTATGGCGGCGAAGCTGCGCCGAAAACTAGGAGGGTAACACTGCGATTGCAAGGCTTTGGGCTGCGGGGGGACGGGCGCAGAGTTGGTGCCGCATGGGCAGTTTGCGTCTGCCGTGTCCGGCGCCGTTAAGGATCAATCGATCAATTTGGGGGAACCGGAATTGGCGTGTGGACCGGGCCTTCGACTATCATCAGCATTAAGGCTATCCGTGGCGGCGGAGGGAGCCGGCAAATGCTACGCCCTCGAGTTTCTAAAATCCTGCGACGGCACGGTAGTGTCCTAATCTGACGGACTCTCCAGGGTCCCACTTTGCCCTATCACAACATGCTGTCCATCCGTCACCTGAACGGAGATTTTGTCGCCACGGAAGACTTCTAATGTCCCGTCTGTCAGATACGTCAGTTCGCATGTACCGCCGTCGTTGAATTCCATAATGTGCATCACGCGATTGCCATATTGGCTCTTGTGATACGTCTTTAGATCAGTGATATTTTTGATCCCAACGCTTTTAATCGCGGCGAGATTGACTTTGATCTCGCCCTTTGGCCCGAACTGACCGGTTATGGGTTCTTCGGTCATGCTGCGCGTCCTTGATCTTTGCTGTTTCTCGGCAAGTTCAAGTTTCCCACGAATTTGGCGCGCTTGCTGGTCAGGCTGTCGCGCGCCGGTGCATGAACGGGGCGATACGACTCGCGCCCTGGCTGGCAAAGTGACCTAGATTTGGCCGCTGCCGTCAGGAGTTGCCTGCAGTTTTTCGATGGCACGACAAACGAACTCCTCCAGCGCAACTCGTGGAAGCGACGCGGTGAAGGACTGCGCCTGATTCGTAATCGCGAGCGCCGCGAAAGCGCCGTCGAAAGTCAAATGGACGTCGATGGCGTCGGCGTGAAGCTTGGCGAGCGGTCTTTCGGTCATGGTCCTGCTCTCCTTCGGCATCCCGCCCGCACATCGTCTGCCCTATGATAGGGGGCTTACTTCGGCGGATTTCAGGCAACTTCACCGTCCCATGCCGATCGCCCAATGCGCGCGTTCTTTAGACGCCCATAGTCGCCAGCTTCGATATACCGTCGCCGGCCAAGACAACGCTCTCGGCAGTTCCTTTGCAACACTCCCGAAGAGTTGCGACACGGAACCGGTGCTTCAGTTTGCTTTGATCGTGGGCGCTAGCACGACACCAACGCCGACAAGATAAATAATCACCAACAGGACGATTAGCGCGCGCATCGAGTACTCTCCGCATGGCACTTAGGCGAGCAGCAACAGGACGGCGCTGATGTGGATCGCGCCATAATGACATCACGACAGCCCCCGGAGCGGACTGATACTATAGGCGGGGACGATCGCCCCAGGCAACGCGTGTTCTCGCACGTGACGAACAGGCCTTCGAGGCCGTGGCCTTTGAGGTGCGCGATCGTCGGCGGATCGAACCACACTTAAAGCCCGGAATGGTTACCGGTGCTCGACGCGCGGTCGCCACGATAGGTCATCGGACAAAACATAAATCGTAATGGCCGCCGAGAACATCAAAGCGCCGATCCAGAACAGCGGCGAATGATGAATGCGCCCCCAGTCGTTTCGACGAGGTGCAGGCCCTGGCGCATGCGCGCCTATATGTTGATTTTCTTTATTCACTCCAGGTGCCCGATTAGGGTGCATCGCATCGGTCCGCGAAATCCCGTCGATGTTGTCCAAAGCGTTGTCCGTCAGCGGCGATAGTTCGCCTTTTTTGTAAAATCTCTTTCTAACTATCTGATTTGTTTGGTGGACGCACACGGGCTCGAACCGTGGATCCGCTGATCAAGAGGCTGCGATTTAGCATGCTTCATCAATGAGTTAGCGTGCTAAAATCGTCAAACGTCCTAACTGAATTCAATGGAATAGCGCAAAATTGTCTAATACGCCGCGCGCGTGCCAAGGCATGCCGCCGCGATTAACGGGCGTTTGCAGGATTGAACGCTAATACGATTTTCTTCAACCTCACATTGGCCTTGGCAATGTTGTGCGGAAGATTCCTGTCATCGTCCCGGTGCTCGCAATCGCTGGGTCGTTCGCTGCGAAGGCGAAGGTCCCTGTCTCGGCCGGCACCCTGCCGGCAGTATGGACGCGCGGGCGCGCGGGGCCGTCGCCGAACAGCGCAAGCACCTTTTCGATCCGCGCGACGGTGATCGCGTTTCGCGCACCGGCGCTGGCGGCGTAGTCTCATAGATAGCAAACCGATGCCGCACTCGAGGGAATAGACAGGCCCATTCTGGCCGAAAAAGACGCGGCGCCGACGATCGTCGCCTCTCGAAACTCTTGTTAATATTTAAAGCCTCGTAGTTCAATTATTCCTGAGCTAAAGCGAAGAGGAATTTCCTAGTGGCGGCACGGCCGGACTTGAGACGAAGGAGAGCATCATGACCTTCGCGGTGGGGGACTCCGTGAAGCTGAAATCAGGAGGACCGGTGATTACGGTAATTGCCGTCGATCAGACGGCAGGTTCGGTCGCCTGCAGCTGGTTTAAGGACCGCACGGCGATGCGGGAGACATTCCCGTCTGCAGCGCTAAAGCGCGTCGATCAGCGGCGTAAGACACTTATCGGAACGCTTAAGGCGGCATTGCTCGGGCAGAAACTGGGTATGGATCAGGCCAACCAACCGCCGTTGAAAACTGCTCATGTCGTTGGGGGGAGATGGTTCGAACATAGCCACAGTGGCGGTGCTTATCATCCTCTTGTTGGTAGATAAAGACTTGCAAGCCCAGATGCAGAACGCGTATGCGATGATGCAAATAAAACAGGCCATTCGAAACTTGATCGACCAGTTAGATGAAATTCAAAGCGAATTACCGAACAGCCAAGACTCGGACAACGAGATCAGCGAGCTGGGGAGCATGGCATTGCAAATGCTCATGGCACGATCAAAACTATTGCAAACGGCCTCCGATATCGACAAAACCCTAAGTGATACGGCTACTCAGATGATTGAAAACATAAAGCAGTGACAACACAAATTGGCAACAGGCGTCTGTGCGAAGGCGGCGCGCGACGGCGAGCGCGATGGCGACCATTATGGCGATTGACGCGCTGGACATTATTTTTCCTAAGCCCCCGCCGTGCGGATGGAATAACGAGCGCTTAGGGCGATTCAAAGCCCTTCACTTCTTCACTACTTGAAAGCCCTTCACTGGAGTTACCATTGCCCACAACACGCCAAGACTTTCCGTCATCGCAAAGACTGGTAGCAACAAAAACACCAAGAACGTCATCATAGCGCGCCTACCCCGACCTCTAATACCATGCTCATCCATATTGGCTTTCAACCCAGTAATGTAGAGAGCGGCAAACGTAGCGAACGAATAGCTTGCCAAAAATCTGATAATTGTGTTGATCCCAACGTTATGAAACAAGTTGGCAAAAGTGTAGAGCATAGCGAACGGTGCTAGCCCCCACAGCATCGTATTCAAACCAAGACATAAGCGCCAACGTAGTTTGACTGGGGCATGCAAAGCTACTTTGATCAAACCTTGGAACCAACGCCGACGTTGGCGAAGGAAATCCAAAAAAGACATGCACGACTGTTCCTCCAAATAACCTTCAACCCACGCGCAACGCAATCCATTCTCCATTGCTTTTACGGCCCAAAAAGCATCCTCAGTGATGTCCCCTTGCGGACCAAAATCAAAACCACCAGTTCCTTTTTCTACATCGTTGCGAACCACAATGTAGGAGCCATGCAAACCAAATAGGGTAACGCCTAATCGATGCTGAAAATAAAAACGAGCAAAGTCATCACCCGTTCGCCCGATATCCGCCAAGGTAAGAAAAGGATACCTTTCCCACTCTCGATGATAAAGCAGCCCCCCTTGGCCTATGCGCAGTGCCTGCGATAGCTCTTCTTGGCGAATAAAATTGCAAATCCCCTTTATCGCTGAAGATGTAGGTTGTGTCTCTTCGTCAAGATGAACAATCCAGGTTGCCTTAGAGATTGAAGAGTGCAAGAGGGCATAATGCAGCGCCCTTGCCTTGAAACGAGAATTGTTCGGTGTGCGATAGTCTTGGGGGACAATGACGACGCGCACATCCTTGTCGTGCTGCGGGAGCAATAAAATATTGTCACAATAATCAACTACAACTTCTATCACATAGGGTGCTATTGGTGTCTTAGCCATTTCGCTCTGACACCGACGAATGGTACTCAAGACGACATTGATGTTCTTACCTGCTGTGACGATACGCCAACAGATCGTGCGGTTTATTGGTTGTACATCATCCAAGCTGCCTGGGTGATGATACGCAAATGCTCCAAACAAGCCTACCGTACCCGGCAACATGCCACTCAGCCAGAGCAAACTAGACCATGACCAGATTTTGTCCAACAACGTCGTTGGAGGTCTATCTGGTGGTGATAGCAAATACCAAACTGATGAAATCAGGATAATGGACACCATACTCACGAGGATGCGAGTTCTATGCCCCGTTATGAAACCAAAAGTCCAATCTCGAACGGGTTCTTTTGGAATTGAAGTTGGTTGGGTGTCCTGAACAAATTTCAAATTATGCAAGGTTTGACTCCTGGATTGGGGCAAAAGCATCGTTCAGCTCTGCCATTATCGGTCCGTGTAATCCACGGACAAGATCGACGGTGATACCGACAGTGATCATCGCCAGAAGATGATTTGCCCGCTGCGGTTTCCCCTGACCCGGATGGATGCCTTTCCGATAAGGGAACGCGCGCAAAGAATTGCAGGCGCTCAAATACAATTGATACTCGGCGCTATTCCGGAGGTTAAGTTGCAAAAGACCGTAGAAGTCGTTGCAGAAATGAGGCCTGGATATTGCTCTCTCCATTGTCAACCACCTGTTGTACCATTGCAATCAATGCCATCTGAAACGAAGTCGATCTTTAGGGCTTCGAGCTCCTCGTCATCGATTACGAGGTAGGTGTTCTTCGCGTATTCATACCCCTGGCCCTTGTCCTCGTTCTCGACCGGCTCGCGCGTGACTTCGTCAATCAACTGCTGCCGCAGGCGATTGCCGGTCTTCTTATTGATCTGCCGAAATGAGATCCGCTCGCTAGTGGTCTGATTCATTCAGACGATTCCCAAATCGCCCGAAGCAGTTCAAGCTCTCGGCATGAGAGCAGGAATTGTCATCAACGTCACGCGCGCAGACCGCCGTCGGCTCGAGGCGATCGTCGCGGATCGCGGCGCGCCGCAGCGTCCATCGATCGCGCATCTCAAAGTCCACGGCCTCGAAGGCCTATTCGTCACATGCACGAACGCGGTGCCAGGACGCGCAGGGGCAGGTAACTGAGCCTGCCCTGATGCACGATCGGGCTGGAGTTTGATCCGGAAAAGGTGCAGACTTTTGATAGCGTATATCATGCGCACGAATCTGCTGCAGCGCGATTTCGCGACCGGTCGTGCTCCAACGAGGGCGGGAGACATGTGATGCGAAATGCATGGCTGAAATTGGGAGCATCTTTTGGGGCGGTCGGCGCGCTCCTGCTGGCAGTGCCTGATTTCGCTCAGACCCAAACGACTGCCCCGCCAAGCCTGATCCAAAGCTCGCCGATGGCATTGCCGGATCTCGCGCAAAACCAGCCTAGCCAAGCCGCCGCGCCGGCGGGCGCGGCAGCGGCACCGACGCAGGTGCCGGCAACATCAGCGGCGCTCATGAAACCCAAGCCTACCGCGCAGGCCAAAACGTCCGCCAAAACCAAGGCGAAAGCAACCGCGCAGGCCAAAAAGCCAGGCAAAACGGCAAAAGCCAAGGCGCCTTCGCAAGCTGCAGCTCCCGCCGCCGGAGTTGTAGTGCCCGGCGAAGCCAAGCCGGTTGCCAAAACCAAGGAAGCCGCGAAACATAAACCCAAACCACCGCCACCGCCGCCCGTATCAGAGGCCGCGCCAGTATCGCCACCTCCAGTACATGTGCCGCCACCGCCACCGGCACTGTGTTTGGGTCCATTCTGTCTGATGGGATGGTAGCGCGGTCCCGTGATGAGAAGCCGGTGAGACTCACTTGGTGAGGCGAGGGCTCGCCGCACCTGACAAGCTGGGCGAAGAGCATCTCGATCTTCTTCGGCTCACGGCGTGATTGCAGATAGGCGAGCGTGTCTCCGAGGACCATATCGCGTACCGTTTCGTGGACGGTTCTCGCAATCTTGCGCCGGAGTTGTCCTGGTAGCATCTGGCCTTGAGCGTGCAGGCGGCATAGTCTGCTGAGCTGCTCAGCTTCCGCTCTTCATCGCTTGTGGAGCCAGGGCATTTGGTCGATTGTGGCCGACCGGGACCAGACGTATAATTATTGGGAAATGCGCACGGTAGGGCGTGGGTACGAGGCTGACCCTTCGCAATTGCGCGGCTTGTGTTGCAGCGGAGGCAAGCCATGGCTATTGCTCCGACACTCCAAAAATATCTATCGGCTGAGAACATCGCGTATGATGTGATCGAGCATCAACCGGCCATGTCGGCGATGCGCACGGCCGAGGCGTGCAAGATCTCAGGCGATTGTCTTGCCAAAGCAGTCTTGCTTCGCAACGGCGACAGCTATGTGCTCGCGGTCCTGTCGGCGTCACACCACATCCGTCTCGCTGATCTTCAGAGGCTGCTTGGTTTTGACGTCGATCTAGCGACGGAATTCGAAATCGGAGAGGTGTTCCAAGACTGCACCCGCGGTGCCATTCCTCCGGTCGGCGCATGCTATGGGCTCGACGCCATCGTCGACGACAGTATCGAGGAACAACCCGAAGTCTATCTGGAAGGCGGCGATCATACGACTTTGGTTCACGTGAACCATATACAGTTCGCGCGCCTTACACAGGACGCAAGGCGCGGACATTTCAGTGTCCACGACTGAACTGAGTTGGTTTCAGGGCCGATCGCTCCGAGAAGCAAGCTTCAGGGAGGAAATGTGCCATGACTACTTACATCCTGCTCGCAAATCTCACTGATGCCGGAGCCAAGACTGTCAAGGAATCACCTCGACGTCTCGACACTGCGAAGCGCCTCCTGAAAGAAATGGGCGGCGATTTCAAATCGTTTTTCCTAACGATGGGCGAGTATGACTTCGTCGCGGTCTACGAGGCGCCAGACGATGCGATCGCGGCGCGGTTCACACTGCAACTCGGGAGCCTCGGCAACGTGCGCACTAAAACGCTCAAGGCTTTCCCCGAAGCCGCTTACCGGGAAATTGTGACATCTCTCGGCTGAAACGCGTGGGCCGGCCCGCCAACCCGCTATTCGGCGCGAGATGCGGCGATAGTGCAGATCGAGACAAACGCACTCACGCATCTTCGGCGATTGCATGAAGCTGGCACTTGCAGCGTTGCGTGATCATCTCACGTAGAGACTTGCAATGCGGTCGGGCACTCCGGGGGCCCGGGGCCCCTAGGAGGTCGAGGCAGAGGTAGTGCCTCACTTTGAATTTCGGCAAAGAGGGGCGAGCGATTCATCCGCTTCGTCGGAGCAATGGCAAAGATGCGCCAACCACCATCACTTCTAGATATCGGGGTAGGGCTGCTGCAGATAGGCCAAATTGTCGGCACCTCTCTCTGTGCCTAGCATAGTTGACCGAATGGACAGCGCCGCCTCGTAGGCGCGTACGTCGGAATCCGAGCCCTCACTCCCTGAATTTCTATTTCCCCATCTATACCGAACGGCGTTTCTCCCCTCGAAGATTTCGTAGTTTTTTGAGGGAACGGCCCTGATTTTTGTTCAGCGCTTCCGTATCAAAGGTTCAACCTTTGGGCTCGCCGGTGCTGCATTACAAAGCCGCGAAAAACCGTGGGACGCCCAACGATGTTGTTGTTTGGTGGATGACGAGTGAAGCGGCTGCGGACCCATACGACCGAAATTCCCGGTTGATAGTGGAATGGCGAACCGGAGAACTTCCCATGGCCAAGAAAACCAAGACCAAGACGCAGAAGGCCGAAGAGGATGCGAACCTCGACGATGCGCTCAATGAATCTTTCCCGGCTAGCGACCCGCCCTCGATGATCCAGCCCCGGACCGGGGCGGACGTGCCGCAGAGAAGACCAAGGAGACATCCGAAGGGAGAGGTGCCGGCCCGGAAGATCACAAATCATCGGTGACGAGGTTGTCCGGTGCGAACCCACACTTCTTTTTGAGTTTGTTTGCGTATCAATTTCAGCGCGGCCCACGTGGTCCGCCTTGTCTGGACCAGAACACCGAGCACCTCACCCTCGGCATCCACGGCACGCCATAAGTTTGTCATGCGGCCATCGATCTTCCACTAGCTTGTTCTTGTCATGCTACGGCAAGCGCCTGATCGAGGTCCGCGACGATGTCGTCGATATGCTCGATGCCGACCGAAAGCCGGACATAGCCGTCGGACACGCCGGTTTTTGCCTGTTCTTCCGGCGTCAGCTGGGAGTGCGTGGTCGATGCCGGATGGATCGCAAGGCTGCGCGCATCGCCGATATTGGCAACGTGATAAAGCATCTTCAGCGCATTGATGAAGCGCTCGCCCGCGGCCCGGGCGCCGGCCAGCTCGAAACCGACCATCGCGCCATAACCGCCCTTCAGATAGGCATCGGCGCGGCGCTTATCCTGGCCGGTCATCATCCCCGGGAAGATCACGCGCGTTACTTTGGGATGGTCGGCGAGATACGCTGCCACCTTGGCGGCATTGGCGCAATTCTCGCGCATGCGCAAGGGCAGGGTCTCCAATCCCTGGATGAACATGAAGGCGTTGAACGGACTCATCGCGGCGCCGATATCGCGCAATAGCGTGACGCGCGCCTTGATGATATAGGCGATCGGGCCCAGCGGCTTCACCGCCTGGGTCCACACCGCGCCGTGATAGCTCGGGTCGGGCTGGTTCAGCATCGGGAACCGGTCGGCATGCTTCTCCCAGTCGAAATTCCCGCCATCGACCAGCAGGCCGCCGATCGAGGTGCCATGGCCGCCGATATATTTCGTCGTCGAATGCATCACGATCGCGGCGCCATGCTCGATCGGCTTGCACAGGACCGGCGCCGCCGTGTTGTCCATGATCAGGGGAACGCCGAGCTCGCGGCCGATCCCGGCCACTTCGGCGATCGGAAACACCTCCAACTTCGGGTTCGGCAGCGTCTCGGCATAATAGCAGCGGGTGCGCGCGTCAGTGGCGCGACGGAAATTCTCCGGATCGGCAGGATCGACGAAGCGCACCTCGATGCCCATTGTGCTCATCGTGTTCTGGAACAGGTTCCAGCTACCGCCATAGAGGTCGGTCGAGGCGACGAAATTGTCGCCGGCATGGGTGATGTTCTGCACCGCGAAAAGCGATGCCGCCTGTCCCGAAGCCAGCGCGAGGCCGGCAACCCCGCCTTCCAGCGCGGCGACGCGTTCCTCCAGCACGGCAGTGGTCGGATTCATGATCCTGGTATAGATGTTTCCCAGTTCCTGTAGCGCGAACAGCCGTGCCGCGTGGCCGGTATCGTGAAACTGATAGCTGGTCGTCTGGTAGATCGGCACCGCGACCGCCGTGGTCGTCGGATCGCTGCGATAGCCGGCGTGCAGCACGATGGTCTCTGCTTGTTTGCTCTTGGTCGGCATTTGACTCCCCTTGCTTGGCCCATTTCTAGCCTAACCGTTTCGCTGGCGAATAGCACAGATTGGCATTGACACGTTAACGAGCGACAGGCGACCGAATGCGCTAGATTGGGTTATGTAGCCATCTGCTACGCGCGCCACCGATTTCCGCCTTACGTCATCCGACGCGGCCCGCGATGTCGGAGCGCTTCAAGCGTATGAAGAATTGGTGATCGACGATCGGCATTGATTGAGGCCGGACGCTGATCGGCCAGGACTCGGGCGGCGGCCACTGGCGGCAGAGGATGCTTTTGAGCCTAAACACCCTACCTAGCAGACTTTCCATGGCGAGCCATCGATCACCACAGAAGTTTTTCCTGCTGGCTTCTCGGACGATTTGACTTGGACGTAAATGGCACCAGTCCTAGCAAAAACGATCAAATCGATATTAGGGCAGTTCTCGCGGAATACGACGTTAGCGTCGTGAACCACGTGACCGCAGTCTTCGATTGCACGTCCAGCTCGGGTTCGAGGGTTGGTTCGACACCAATTGGTCGTGGCAGTGGATCTTCTGGGACACGGCGCTGCTCACGCCGCTCATGCTGGTGTGCATCTATTTCGGCATGCCGCGTCAGGCCGTCAACCGCGCGCTGCTCAAGACCGCGGACTGGGCTGGGATCCTCTGCGCGAGCTTGGGATTGAGCTTGATCTATGCCGCGCTCGATCAAGGCAATCGCCTGGATTGGCTGAATTCCGGGCTGATCAACGGACTGCTGCTGGGCGGCGGCCTTTTGCTCGTCGCCTTTTTCGTGCAGGAATCCGTTCACGATCGTCCGTGGATCAACCTTCGCTTCGCGGTCAGCGGCAATATTCCGCTGCTCTTCCTCTGCATCACCTTCTTCCGTTCCATCATCCTCTCCACCGCCTACGTCATCCCGCAATATTTGACGACGGTTCAAAATTATCGGGCAATCGAGATCGGCGGCGTGCTGATGTGGATTGCCCTGCCGCAATTTCTGCTCGCGCCGATCGTCGCGACAATTCTTCGCTTCGTCGATCCGCGAATTCCCCTGGCATTCGGTTTCGCGCTCATCGGCTGCGCCTGTTTCATGGCTGGCCAACTCACCGGCGCGTGGGCAGGCAACGATTTCCTGCCTTCGCAGATCGTCCAGGCGGCGGGCCAGTCCATTGCGCTCACGTCTCTGGTCTGGTTCTTCCTGAAGCATCTGCAGCCGGCCGAGGCCCTCACCTTCGGGGCAGTGCTGCAGACCGGCCGGCTGTTCGGCGCCGAGCTCGGTACAGCCTTCATCCAGACCTTCATACGGGTGCGCGAGCAGGTCTATTCGAACCTTGTCGGCCTGCACGTCGATGCGGGATCATCATCCACGGTCCGGAGGCTGCAAGACTACGCGAACGCCGTGGCAGCGCGCTCGATCGGTGACCCCTCGGCTCACGCGCGCGCCACGGCGCTTCTTGCCCAGGCCGTGCGGAACCAAGCCTATGTGCTGGCCTTCATTGACGGCTTCATGTTCATGGGTTTCGCCGTGATCGCCGGAGTGCTAGCGATGCTGCTTCTCCGCACGCCGCCAGCGCAGTCCAAGCTGCCGGAAAGCGCGAGCGGCACAACGTGAGAAGGACGAAGAGCGGTGCGCAGATCACGGTTTCCGCGATGTTATGCTGCTTAGGATGGAGAATCGGTGACCAGGAACATCAAAGGACGTTTCCTGCGAGAGCTGTGACATACCGCGCTGAACGGCTGATTCTCGCCCTTTTCGGAGTTGCATTTACGACCTTCGCCATCGCCATGTTCCGAAAATAATTCCGTCGACGGTGGATCCTCGCCTGCCCAACGCGCGTTATGCTCTGCGCTGTCATTGCTAAAGCGTTGGAGGTTAATCATGATCTCCGCTTATCGCATTGAAGTCCATCCGCGAGTCGTGCTGCCTCTCTCGGCCAATGATCGGCCTATTCGCGGCGATAAGAGAGGCGCCCTAAGATTTGTTTTCACTGCAATCATCGTGCTGAGCGCAGGCGCCCAAGCCAAATCGGCTGGAGCCTACACGAACGCGCAAGCCACGAGCGGAGCAACGGTCTATGCCCAGTCTTGCGTTCAGTGCCACGGCGCAAATCTCCAGGGCGGGGCTGGGCCTCCGCTCTCGGGCCAGACTTTTTCGCAGGCCTATGACGCAGGTACGGCTGCACCGCTTTACGACTTCATCAGCCGCCAGATGCCTCAGAATGCGCCCGGGAGCTTGAGCCAGCAGCAATATCTCGATGTGACCGCCTATGTGCTGTCGCGAAACGGTCTCCCCGCCGGTGATACGCCGTTGAGCACGGCCTCGCTCAGTCAGGTGAGGCTGTCGGGGATGCTCTCCAAGGGGGCCGCGGCGCAATCCAATACAAACGAGATCGTGCGCGCCGCACCTCCGACCCGCCACGTTTACGCGGGGCTTCCAGCGGGAGCGAACGTGAACGTCACCGACTCGATGATGCTCAATGCACAGTCGGACGAGAACGATTGGCTGCTGCACGGCCGCACCTACGATAACCAGCGATATTCGTCCCTCAAGCAGATCACCGCCGACAACATAAATTCTCTCAGCTTGGTGGCCTTGGCTCAGACTGGGATGACGGCAAGCTTCGAGACGACGCCCATCGTCGCGAATGGCGTGATGTACATCACGACGCCGGTCCTCGACCACAAGATGATGATCATGGCGATCAACGCGTCGACGGGCGAGCGACTCTGGGATGTGACCTACAATCTCGGGACATTCCAGATTTGCTGCGGTCCCGTCAACCGGGGCGTAGCGGTCGGCTACGGCAAAGTATACGTCGTGACCCTCGACGATCATTTGCTGGCACTTGACGCCTCCGACGGCCACATCGTCTGGGATACGACCATCGTCAACTCGCAAGACGGCTACTCGGAGACCCTCGCACCGCAGATCTACGACGGCATGGTCATCGTCGGCAGCGCCGGAGGGGAATGGGCGCTGCGCGGTTTCGTCGCCGCCTATGACGCGAACAGTGGGCAACAGCGCTGGCGGTGGATGAGCACGGATCCGAAGAGCTATTCGGGCGATTCCTGGAAGACTGGAGGCGGGATGGTATGGACAACGCCCGCAATCGATCCAAAGCTCGGCCTCGTCATCTTCGCTGTCGGCAACCCGAACCCCGACCTCGAGGGAACGATTCGACAGGGCGACAACCTATATACCGACAGCATCGTCGCGCTCGATGTACACAGCGGCCAGCTCAAGTGGTACTACCAGGAGGTCAAGCATGACGTCTGGGATTACGACGCCGTCAGCAATGTCGTGCTCTTCGACGTCCATCAGAATGGCGAAACGATTCCGGCTGCCGCCGAGGCGGGAAAGGTCGGTTGGGTATTCATCCTCGATCGGCGTACCGGTGCACTGATCCGCAAATCTGATCCATACGTGATGATGTCGAAGAACATGTTCACCACGCCCACGAGCGAAGGTGTCGTCATGCTGCCGGGCGCCAATGGCGGCGCGGAATGGTCGCCCCCCGCGTATTCTCCGCAGACGCACTATCTTTACATCATGGCGATGGACCAGTTGATGCGCTTCACGACGCACCCTGCAACGAGCGCACCGGGTCTCATTCGTCTAGGGAGCGCGTTCACGAACGTCGCGCCAGGCGGGATTCAGGACGGTCCATTTGTCGCGCTGGATGTCGAGACGGGGAAGATCGCCTGGCAGTACAAGGCGCCGCAGCCGCTGATCGGCGGGGTTCTGGCAACGGCCGGAAACCTCGTGTTCATGGGCGAAGGCAACGGCTGGTTCGATGCCTTCAATGCGACGTCCGGCGATCGCGTTTGGCGCTATAACCTGGGCGCCGGCGTGAACGCTCCACCCATCACGTACCAGGTGAATGGCGAACAATATATCGCGGTCGCCGCTGGCGGCAATTTCCAACTGACGTTTCCCTACGGAGATACGCTTGCCATCTTCAAGCTGTCGACGGGGCATTGAATAAGGTTGGTCGGATGCCGGAAAAGGATTTCAACAGCTTTCCGTGCAACCTTGTGAATCTCGCGCTATGTGGCGCGCTAGGCGGGAACATCATTGGTAATTACTGGTTGAATTGGCCCATCAGCCAGTGGGCGGGTTGGGTTCAAACACCGAAATGGCGAAATTCGCACGTTAGATTTCGTGAATACTAGACCGGCTAGGCAATCCTTGCTCAGTTGAAGTAGAATCCCAATCGGGCGTCGCGGGCAGCTCAGGCGCCCATCCAGCAGCAATGGGGCGGCGCATGCCAAGTTCTGATCAATCCCCAGAATCGTCTTCTGCAGGGGCTCCATCCGACCCCTCCACCGATGCTGAGTTGGAGCAGGTTCTCAAAATCGTCCCGAAGGGCGCGCTCGCTTTGGCCGGCGCAGCTCTGGGCCTATTGGTGCTGGCTTGGCTTGTGATCTATTTCCTTATCTTTTTGCCGCGTGGCCCAATCAGCTAAGGCTCTCCCATCATGAATGAGCAAGACATTCGAAAGATGGAGCTTCGGTGGGGTGCCGTCGTCATCGGCTCGGTGGCGCTCATCGTCGCAGTCATTGGCATCTCGAGCTTCGTCATGGCGATGCACCCGCCGAGCCATGTCGAGACAATCGACCCGATCACTCTCAGCGAAAGCAAAGAGTTCGCCGAGAGCAATCTCGGCACAAGCGTCAACCCGGACGGCTCGGTAACGGTTCGGGTCATCGCGGCTCAGTTCGAGTTCGTTCCGCGCTGCATTCCGGTGCCGCAGGGGAGGCTGGTGACCTTCCGCGTTACAAGTCCCGACGTCATCCACGGCTTTCTGATCACCGGCACAAACGCAAATACGATGGTTGTGCCCGGATATGTTTCCGAGGTCCACACAATATTCAATGAGGCGGGCGATCATCTGATGCCATGCCACGAATATTGCGGGTTGGGACACAGCGAGATGTGGAGCTTGGTCCGCGTCATTCCAATAGCGCAATGGCGCAACGACAGTAGTGGGAAGGCGACCTGTGACATACCGCGCTGAACGGCTGATTCTCGCCCATTTCGGAGTCGCATTCACGACCTTCGCCATCGCCATTGTGCTGGGCGCTTGGCAGATGACGGTGAGAAGCGGTCTCAATCCTCCTTTTACTTCGCCAGAGCATTATTTTGCTTCAGTCACGGCGCATGGCACGATCATGGGTTACGTCATGCCGACGCTCTTCATCATGGGCTTCGGTTATTTTGTCGCCGTCACCTCGCTGGATAGACCGTTGCCCAGTATGCGCCTCGCCTGGGTTGGCTTCTGGCTCGTCATCATAGGCATTCTGACAGCGATGCCGCCGATTGTCGGAGGCAAAGCCAACGTCCTGTATACCTTCTATCCACCGCTCACCGGCAGCGTGTTTTATTATCTCGGCGTCGTTCTCGTGGTTGTCGGCTCATGGTTCTGGGTCGCTTTGATGATCTGGGCAATGGCAGGCTGGAAGAAGGATAATCCCGGCAAACCCGTTCCGCTCGCCATGTTCGGCAATGTCGCGAACGCATTCCTGTGGCTATGGACTACGGCCGGCGTCGCCGTCGAGCTTCTGTTTCAGGTGATTCCCGCTGCGCTTGGCTGGACGCAGACGATCGACGTTGGTCTCGCTCGGACGTTGTTTGCCTGGACGTTGCACCCAATCGTCTACTTCTGGCTGCTGCCCGCCTATATCGCATTCTACACAATCGCGCCGCAGGTCGCCGGAGGCAGGCTTTATAGCGACTTGATGGGACGCTTCAGCTTCCTGCTTTTGGTGCTCTACTCGCTTCCCGTCGGCATGCATCATCTCTTCGCGGATCCTGAGCACGGGACAGGCTTCAAGTTCCTGCAGATGATGCTAACGGCGCTTGTCGTTGTGCCAACGTTGCTGACGATCTTTACGATCGGCGCCTCGATGGAAATCGCCGGGCGACTGCGCGGCGGTCGCGGCCTGTTCGGTTGGATCGGAGCGCTTCCCTGGGACCGGCCGATGGTGCTCGCCACCGGCCTTAGCTTTGTTCTGCTCGGTTTCGGTGGCCTCGGCGGCATCGTCAACATGTCTTATGGCATGAATTCGATGGTCCACAACACCTCCTGGGTAACTGCGCATTTTCATCTGATCTACGGCGGCTCAGTGGTGATCATGTATTTCGCCATCGCATATGAGTTCTGGCCGAAGCTCATCGGGAGGCAACCACTTTCGCTCAAACCCATTCGCCTCCAGCTCTGGCTTTGGGCCATCGGGATAGTTGTTACAACATTTCCATGGCACGTCCTCGGTCTGTTAGGTCAACCGCGTAGGGTCGAGGCATTCGACTACGCCAATCCTGCGATCGCCTATTGGCAGCCTTGGACGATTGTCTCGATGATCGGCGGCTACATTATGCTCGCGGGCGGCCTTCTGTTCGTCGTGAATCTCTTGACGCTCTATCGTGGTTCAGAGGCCGACCGTCAAATGCATTACGCGGTAGCGGTATATCCGCCGGAGCGGGTGCCTCGCGCTCTCAATGGATTTGCAGTCTGCAACTTGCTGGTGCTGTTCTTGATGCTGATGGCCTACGGATATCCCATCGGGCAGTTCTTCTTCATCAAGAGCTATCCCGCGCTCGTTCATCGCGTCGATGGCGAAGGCTGAGTTTCCTATGTCCGAATCTCATTCCCCTCTCCCTGCCGAACCCCATGCCGCCGACAGCTCCTTGGGTCTCTGGGCCGGCGGTTTCATTGGCGGCTTCGTCCTGGTGAGCCTCATCGTCGCGCTGATCGTTCTGCCGGCGCGGAGCGAAAGCAAGTTTGACCCCTTCGCCGCCATTTGCCGCGCGCTCGGCATACCTGGCTACGAGAAAGTTCCACCGGACCCCGGCGCGGCGACGGCGAGCGCCCCCGTCTCCGATGTCGTCTGGACGGTCGAGACCCTCCATCGCCTTTCCGATGCAAGCGCGGCACGCGGCGCGGTCCTCGCCAAGGGAACCTGCGGCTTTTGCCACGGCGTGGATGGGAAGTCTGTCGATCCAACCCAATTTCCAAATCTTGCCGGACAGTCGGAAGCTGCGATCTTCAAAGAGCTTCGCGATTTTCAGTCGGGCGACCGCAAGTCCGTCACTATGCAACCGATCGCTCAGCTCCTGACAAACGAACAGATTGCGGATATCACCTCCTATTACGCCACGCGTCCGTCAGCCGACGTACGTGTGGCCGAATTTGCCGTCTCACTTAACATCAGCACCTTGGCGGAAGAGGGCGATCCTGTGCGCGCGATTCCCCCCTGCGATGCGTGCCATGGACCAAGCCGCAGCGGTCCGGAGGGCGCTCCTTTCCTTTTAGGTCAGTCGACCTCATACCTTGAAACGCAACTCAAAAACTTCGGGACTGACGAACGCCACAACGACCTATTTGAGCGCATGCGAACCATCGCACATCAACTGACTCCAGAGGAGGTTCGCGGTCTTGCCATCTATTATCACGGGATGCCCGCATCGAACCAACCTGGATTGTGATCGTTTCATGCGCCGCATGTTCGAACAGCGTATCAAAATTCGTAGTTAACAATCGCGGACGGCCCTCGGCATCGCTGGACAGCTGAAGAAGCGCGAGATGATCCGGAAACCGAACGTTAGCAGGCGCCTTCAAAAGATCAGCGACGGCCTCGCGCACCAGAGATGGCGTTCGTAGCAAACGAGTGCGCTTTTCTAACGAACGCAGCGCGCGATCATACTCGGTGTTCTTTATTGCATTTCGTTCGGTGGCTTCTTCGTCAGGCGATTCCCCAAGGCGCGTATATACATTCCTTGTCAGTCCTCCGAACATGGGAAGGTTTGCGCGGAATGAGACGCCGGCACCGCAGAGGAAGGTCGCGCTGCCCTCAGTAACGGCGTGGATCAGCTCGTCAGGTATGTCCGCACCTTCTTCGAGAAAGCGCACGGGATCGTCCCCCTGACACACAACACATAGTCAACGAGGCGAGTATCACGGGGTCCACGAGCTGTTGCAACTAGCGCGGGTTGCCCGCCTGAGCGAATTTAAAAACGACGCATGAGAGCGGGTCCGCTTTTCGTCCTGGTCAGTGTCCGAACTGGGTCGATTTTGTTGAAAAACTCGGAAGTTAAGTGGTGACAAAAACTGGCATGCAGAGCGGCGTGAAAGGCAAACGCCGCTCAAGGCCATCATAAAGATGACCCAACAAAATAACAATCTTAGCTGCCATTCGCCGAAGCCCGCTCCGCGCCATGACCGGACCAATGCCCCCTGATATTTGCAACTTCTAAAGGCCAGATTTTACGAGGCTGAAATGGCGATGCAAAATTCCTGAATTTTGCATGCCGCTGGAACAGCAGCGCGCTAGGAAGCTTCGCACGGTTGCCCACAAGGCAGCATTGGATGCGGCAAAATCGTGCGCAGGCGGGTCCCTTCAGGGCAGCGGTCCGCAACTTCACCTGGGCGGTGGAACTTTGTTGCCTTAATTTAATTGACGCTTACGCGCGCCGTAGCCAGAGATTCAGATGCTGGGATCGCGCGGTGATATGAAAGGTGATATGAAAGCTGTTGGGAATGCGCATTGGTCGCGCATTTTGTTCGTTGCAAATAAGTAGTGGAGGAACGCTGCTATGTCGCAAACGAAGCGCGCTTCAAATGGGAAGCGTCCAAGCAAAGCCATATCCGTGCTGGGCATCGCCGGCGTGTCCTGGGCAGCATCAGCCTCCGGCTCGGTCGCAGACGTGCCGCCGCATAATGCAGTACCGTTACAGGCCTTCACGCTCGCTGAGGAAGAGCTCTCGGATGTGAGCCTGGCGACGTTCCATCTTTTCGACAAGGCGGACCTTGGAACACCCCGAACGACCATGCCGGGCATACAGCTTGCGCGTGGCGGCGGCTGCGGCTGCGGCGGTTGCGGACACGGCGGCGGCTGCGGTGGCTGCGGCGGCCGTGGCTGCGGTGGCTGCGGTGGCTGCGGATTCGGCTGCGGCGGCTGCTTCTTTGGCGGCTATGACTATGGCTATGGCGGCTATGGCTATGGCTATGGCTGTGGCTATGGTGGTTACCCGAATGTGCCGGGCGGTGGGGGTGTCGCCTATTGCCAGGCGCATTTCCGCTCCTACAATCCGGCGACCGGAATGTATCTGGGCTATGATAAACGGTACCATCCCTGCCCGTAACGTGAGAGCTTCGACACAAGCTGCGGCTATGGCGGTTGGGGAGGATGCTGTTTGTCTTGGGGTCGCTCTCTGCCAAACTTGGGCAGCGGCCTAACAGCAGAGACGCTCCGCGGTTCGCGCCGAATTTCACGGTCTATGTACTGCCGCCCGATGTCGTCTGCCTCTATTCCGAGGACCGGAAGTTCTTTCCTCATGGCGAGCTCTATTGCGCGCTCGCCGGAAACTCCCGTTCCGGCTCCGCAATCAGCTTCCGAAATCTCCTGCCGCCTTTGCCAATCCCGGCGGCTGCCAGTTCAATTCGGCCAAGTGTCCTTCGAGGTAATCGTTCACCAGCACGAGGCGTAAGCACGCCATCACTTGCTCGCGCGCCTCGATCAGGCCGAACTTGGAGCCAGAGTACGAAACTATCAGCGGCCTTCCGCGGGGCGTCAAATAAGGATGGTCCTGGAGCCGCAATGGCTGACGCATCTGACGACGCGCTTCTGAGCCACCCTTTTTGGATACCCAGGGTCGAGCCTCGGCCACGATCGCCGGGATTAGGGATCAGAGCACTCGCAGATACGTACGGGTTGGCAACCTCCGGCGACGCGCAAGTGTCCGGAACTGGCCCTTCACGACAGGCCACATTTTGACGGCCGGCCGTCGCTTTTGGGGGGCAGCGGAAGTGGGCATACTGAAGCCCACAGCCGGCGGCGACGCGGTTGACCCATTGCCGACGTTCGCGGCGCCTCAGGGGCCCAGCAAAGGTAATCACGAAGACGGGCTCAGCGCGTCTCTCGGTGCCAGTGCCACCAAAGCATTGTGCCAATTACGAGCGCCGCCCCGGCGATCAGTACGACAATCAAAACTGACGCCTCGAGCCACGCAATCGCCGGAACGCTGAGCGCCATGAGTAGCCCGAGAAGACAAACTGGTATCGAACGCACGTTCACGCCGGCGGTAAAGGTGCCGAGCGCCAACAATGTCAGAATTGCGAGCCCAGTCGCGCTGACGCTGAGGATCCGTTGAACGCTTGGCAGCAACATCACATTCATTACTACCAGGAACGCGAGCCAGTGCAGCGCCTGCGTCCATATCAGCTGCAATCGTGCGTCTTTATCCTTCGCGCTCCCCCATCCGGCGCCGACACAGACCAGCCCGATCAGCGGTGCGAGAAGCTCCCAATAGATGACGACCGGCCGCTTCGAATAGGTGGTGTAGGCAACGCCGAGCAACGTCAGGATCAATACCGCGCCATAAGGCAGTTCTCTGATCCAAAGGCTTACGCGGGGCATGTTGCCTGACCTGTGACTCTCTGATTGCTTAACCGCGTGCCTTGCGGGCCCGATTTTGGCGCCGCTCATCACGGCAGAACGCGCGTTAAAGTCACGTTGGCATCCTAGACTGACGCAGGCGGCTCAGCGCTCCCGGCAGATAATCCCAAACGCATCATCTGCCGGAGCGAGAGTCAGCAATCATCAGCGGCTGGCCTCCGCCAGCGTTTTGACCACGCTTCGCCCGGCAACCGCTATCATGATGGCTGCCACGCCCGATGTGAGCAGGCTGACGCCGACGAGAATGCCCAGCGTCCAGGCAGCGCTCCCGGGCCATCCGGAAATGATGATCGCGACCAGGATCAGATCAGCGATGCCGCTTGCCAACATCCATCCCCACAGAGTCGGGGATTGCCTTGCGATAGCTGATGGATGCCGCGATCTGGAAAATGCCTTCGGCGATGAAGAAGGCAGTGAGTACCAGGGTGAGCGACACCGCGCCTTCGACCGGCTTCCAGAGCAGCAGGACGCCGGCGATCAACGAAAGCGCCGCCGTGAGCAATGTCCACAGAAAAGCCGGTACATCCTCCGCCGCAAACAGAGCGATGAGTCCGACGATACCGCTGATCAGCAACAGCCAACCGACGTAGATATCCACGGCGAAGGTCGTTATCACGGGCCAAATAATGGCGATGACGCCAAGGATGACCATGGCTACACCTTGGAACAGGAATAGTTGCCAATGAACGCGCAGCGCTTCCCTGATTGAACGCTGCATGTCGCTGAGAGGCGGGTTGAAAGAACTCATGGGATTTCTCCTACTGCTGTCGCCGACAAATTTTGGGCGAGCATGATAATCTCAGCAAGTTGAATTGCCGCAGTCTCAACTCTTGCGTACGGCGAGCGCCAGCGCGATCCAGGCGCAGCCGTAGAAAATCAGATCAACCCCGATGAAGAGGCCGATCACCCAAAGTCCTGAGGCGGGCCATTGCGCAAGAACGAGTGCGCCCAGAATAAACGTGATGATCCCGTCTGCCGCCTGCCAGCCCCAGCCCGAGGGAGTAGTCGCCAACGAGCCGATCAGTTGAAACAGCCCACCAATGATGAAGAACATTGCCATGATGATGGTGACTGCCTCGGCGCTGATCAGCGGTCTCGTGATAAGCAGCAGGCCCGTTATCCCGAAGAGGATCGCCGCCAGCAAGTGATAGAAGAAGCCCGCCCAATGCCCAACCATGACGGCCTGGGCGATTTCGATGCCGGACGCAATTAATAGCAGCCATCCGAAGAACAACATCGAGGCGACAGTGGCTGTGACGGACCGCACAACGGCGGCTATACCAAGCACCAGCAATCCGACCCCGAATGCCAGGAACCATCCCCAGTAGTGGACGAGCTCGTGAGGAATCTGCACGGCAAGAGATTCGCTGACTATCATGTTCTCCTCCGTCGCGCCCTCACGGCGCGACGCCCTTCGTTATGACCTTTGCTACTCACGGCGCTATCGGTCCAACACTCACACGCTTTTACACGTCCTATGCGCTGGCGCTCACCGAGCCCCCTGCGCAAGTTTGGACGCTTCTATGTCGCAATGAGCGAGCCATGCTTCGAGCTCGGCTTTTACAGCCTTGTCGACTGCTGAAGAAGCGATGACCGACATGGCCTTGGCGTAGCCGTCGGCTAGATCGGCATGCGCCTGCAGACTCTTTGCATCGCCCTTGGCCTTCCATTCGGCGATCTTTTTCTTTGCTTCAGCGTTCTGCGTTTTGGCCCATTCATTCGCTTTGGTTTTCGCTGCCTCGACGGCCGCAGCGTTCTGGTCGATCTTCTTTTTGACCGAATCCAGATGCTGGTGGATCGCGCGCTCCGCCTCATCCACTTTTCCGCCGGTCTTGGCTTTCACCGCTTGGAGCTTCTCGTCGATCATGCTCATGTTGGCGCGAAGATCATCGCGCAATTTCTCTAGGTGTGCGCCCATGGAAAACTCCTATGATTCAATACACGTCACGATATCAGCGAGGGGCGTATTCGAACGGGAGCTGTATTAGCTAACGGTTTTGCCGACGGACTAATAATCAAACGACGATCGGCGTATTTAGAGAGGAGCATTTCTCCTCTCGCCCTTAACTGTCTTCCTCGGAGATTCTTTTCAAGTGGGCTGTGCCAAACGATTCACAGGCACGCCATCGCTAGCACAATTGGTGGCCACACACACAAGAGCTGGGCTCATGTAGCAACGGACACGAGCCACGGGTTGTGAGCGCCTTGAGCTTCTGTGCAATGGCGGCGACGTAGTCTCGCGTGCCAGGTGAGGCCCCTGGCAGACGCATGCGCTTGAAGCGCTGGTGGACATGTCGGGGCAGACCACGTCAACGGGACCGATAAAAAGAGGAGATCGACGACGCAGACATTACCTGTATCATGATCGTAAAGTCGGGCAGCAGAAGAGCGCAGAAGAGGCCGGCTCGCCCAATCGCGAACAGGAGGGGAGTTTAATGACTAAGTTTGTTGGCATCATTTTCCCCGACGAGGTGAAAGTCGGTGAAGCGTTGCAAGTACTCCGCGATCTTGACGCTGAGGGCGAGGTTCAGCTGTCTGGTATTGCTGTGGTGGTGAAAGACGCCACCGGGAAATTATCCGTAAAGCAGCTGGCAGATAACAGGCGGACCGGCACCGTGGGAGCCGCTCTCGGCGCATTGGCTGGGTTGGTAGCCGGCGGTCTCGGCTTGGCTGCTCTGGCCGCTGCTGGTGGAGCGTTGGTCGGCAAAGCTGCAGACGTGAGCGATCTTGGCGATCGGAAGAAGTTTCTCGATGAGGTGTCGGGTCAGATAACATCCGGCGGCGCGGCGGTTTTGGCGGAAATTACCGAACTCTCGGAAACTTTGGAGGAAATTACCGAATTCTCGAAAACTTCTCTCTACACACGCATGGCAGCCATCGGCGGGACTGTCGTCCGCGAGTAAAAGTCCAAGGCCGGCGCAGTCCGGCAGTCACATTTGGCTCGGTCGCTTGGGCGTCGCGAATGCTCCTCGTGATCGGCGCGTAAAAGGTGAAATTGCAGCCTGCTTCAGAACAAATTGCTCTGGACGCTTCGGGCCGATACGACGACGCCAAGCGCATGGGGGCGAATGCGATAATGAAGCGGCGCATCCATGACACTGACCTCACCGTCAGTGGACACGTTGACCCATGGGGTTGCGGTCTGGACCCAGATCTCCTCCGCCTCGAAGGCATTCAGCTCATGGTCGGTCACGCGTCCCATGAGGGCCCTCAGAGCCATGCGCACAAGGTTTCGGCGACCCGTGCGGGGCGTCATGCACACCCATAGCCGGCCGGAATCCAGGCTCGTGCGCCTACCGATCTCCAAACCCGAGATTTCATATCTATTGTTACCGACGAACAAGAAGGGCGTTATGCGCGCCAGCGCTTCCGCTTCGTCCATATGCAGTCTCACACGGAGCTGGGCATAGCGCCGTAGAACCGAGCTAACCGCGAGCACGAACGCCACCCATTTGACGTGGCCGTGGCGCTGCTCTTCCTCCCGTTGGCGCACGATATGCGGATAGAGACCTATGCCCGAATTGTTCACGAACACGCGGCCGTTGACCTCTCCGACATCCACTTTGGTGACTTGGCCAGTGAAGACGTTGCGGACAGCGGCTTCGAGGCCCAGAGGGACACCAATATCCTTGGCGAAATGGTTCAACGTGCCCATCGGGAGAACACCGAGCGCGGTATCGGTGCCTACCAGCGCGCCGGCCACGGCGTTGACGGTTCCGTCACCTCCGCCCGCCACCACCGGCTTACGGTTCTCGCCCACGGCGCGCGCGGCCAAAGGCGAGAGCTCGTCGCCGCTCCGGGCTACGACGATGTGCGCCTGCACGCCGAATTCGCCCGAAATACGCGCGATATGTGCCCGGGCCGCTTCCACATAAATGGAAGCACCGTTGAGGATCCAGGTCGGGCCCATGGATTTTTCCAGCGGATGCGACGCCATGGCTCATCGTACGCCAAAACCGCCATATTATCGCCAACGCGAGGTTAAGGGGGACGATCCGTAGAGCCGCCCATGCCCGCATACCAGGCGAATTGGACATGTCGTTGGCGATGCCGGACTGAGCGACCTCAAAACCGAGCTTGAGCATCGCGCCATGGATGCGCGATGCGCCCTACAGCGGATTTGGATCGCCGACAACAGGCTCTCGGAGACAGCGGTCGCGGACGGCCGGTTGCTTGCCGAGCAGCTCAAAGAATTGGCCGAGCTCAACCGCGCCTGGACAACTCTCTTCGATCAGCCGTGGAAAATCATGTTCATCGCACACTGCGATTGGGCTGTCGTCGGTCACTTGTTGTGGAGGCTGGTTTTAGAAATCCAATATAGATCATGGCGAACCGTCGGCGGGTCCCCAATCTTAATCCGGTTAGCACCTTTGGCGACCGTCATAACGGGCTGGGCGGTTCGACCTGACCCGCACTCTGGAGCCACGCCATCAGCACCCAGCAGCCCATGGCCCAGGCCGCACCGATGCACCAACCCCCGAGAATATCGGTCGGATAATGAACACCAAGGTAAATTCGGCTCACGCCGATGAGCACGGTCAGAAATATTGCGAGCGACATGAAGTAGAGGCTTATTATGAATGAGGGGTGGGTTCGCGCGAGAAGAGCTCCCATCGTCAGATAGGTGATCGCAGATAATGTGGCATGGCCGCTTGGGAAACTTGTGGTAAAGACCCGCGCCGCATGGGTCACGAAATCTGGACGAGGGCGTGCGAACGCGAACTTGAGGAGATTGTTGAGCGCGATACCGCCGAGCACACCGATCAGCATCAGCCAGGCCACCGCGGGCTTGCGAGCCAAAAACAGGTATCCCACAACCGAAAATGTTATGATCCCG
Source organism: uncultured Alphaproteobacteria bacterium (assembly GCA_963720425.1). Taxonomy (GTDB): domain Bacteria; phylum Pseudomonadota; class Alphaproteobacteria; order Rhizobiales; family Beijerinckiaceae; genus Methylovirgula. Next base: position 2,793,564 of record OY970391.1, on the reverse strand, counting down.
AGCACGACGGTGCTGCCGAGACTCGTTATGTCGCGCGCCGCTTCTTGTAACCACGCTGGGCCGATGGGAACGGACGGCTTGGCGGAGCTGCGCAAGGCGAGGATGACGTGGCGATCGAATGTCAACGGCTCGCCTTCAGCTACCTTTTGGGCGATGAAGCCAAATGCGAAAAGAAGAACTGCTATCGTCAAAACGGACATCATTGCGCTTCCTCCGTGTATCGGGGGCCGGGTTCCGTGCAGCGTAGCCCTACCGAAAGGATGGAAATGAAGATCAATTCAAAGCATTTTCGCGTACGCGAAGGAAAAGAGGTCGATCTCGATAAGTGGCCGACGAGAGTCAATCCCATGTACGAATTGACGGGTCAATACGAGAAAATTCTGAAGGAGCACGTTGAGCAACTGAGCTCGCAGCAGCAGCTTCTCTACGCGTCTAATCGGTATGCCGTCCTGCTGATTTTTCAGGGCATGGATGCGGCCGGAAAAGACGGCGCCATCAAGCACGTGATGTCCGGCGTCAATCCACAAGGCTGCCAGGTGTTCAGTTTCGAACATCCCAGCCCCGCCGAATTGGAACACGATTTTCTCTGGCGCACGACACGCGATCTACCGGCACGCGGGAAGATCGGCATTTTCAACCGATCCTATTACGAGGAAGTGCTGATCGTCCGCGTGCACCCCGAGATTCTTCGCAGCGAAGGGCTCGTGGATCCGCCGAGCGATGACAAAACGCTTTGGCAAGACCGGTATCGTTCAATCGTGGATTTGGAGAGACATCTCCATGACAATGGAACCCGCATCATCAAGTTCTTCCTCCACCTCTCGAAAGAGGAGCAGCGAAAGCGCTTTCTCGCACGCATCGATGAACCGCAGAAGAATTGGAAATTCAGCATGGCGGACATCCAAGAGCGGAAATTCTGGAAGGATTATATGAAGGCCTACGAGGAATGCCTTGGTGCGACAAGCACGAGCGGCGCCCCCTGGTATATCGTTCCTGCCGACGACAAGGAGAGCGCTCGGCTGATTGTATCCAAAATTGTCATCGATACGTTTGAAGGACTCAAGATGACTTATCCCAAAACAACCGAAGAGCGTCGGCAGGAATTTCAGTCGATCCGCAAGCAGCTCGCAAATGAGAATTCGAAGCCGCTGACGCAAACAGATCATGATTAAAGGTGGTGACGGGCTTTTTTGGTTAGGTCGCAAGTCGGGTCAAGAGCCTTAGTTGGCATGCGGCAGTGTCTCACTTTGAAATTCGTGCGATTATTCTAGTCTACTTATCGGAAAGCGGACCCTTTGCAAAGCAATGAAAATGGCGAAGCCAGCGGCGATAGATGTTCCTAGAATCGTGGCTACGGCTTGCCTAAAAGTGTTGACGGGATAGAGGCCTATCATGACCATAGAGATGCGGCCGGCAACGACCATAAGAAGAAGCACAATGGCCCATATCGCTGCGCGCCGCTTCATAGTGAGAGTGACAAAACCTGCCGCCGCATAAAAAGCGCCAATGCCGGCACCGATGTAGGTGGAAACTGCCGCTTGAGCGGTATGCAGACCAAAGAAGTTATGGGTGAAGCCCGTAATAATTTCGGTGAAACCAAAGATGATCATGAGCGATGCGACGATGGTAATGCTTCGCGGGCGCGGTGGAACCATACACTTGGCTTCTCTTCGAACTTGGATTGGCGGATGTGGCGCAATACTTCTGCGACCTTGAGAGCGGCAGGATGCCCGACTTGCCGCGTCCAAAGCTGTTGTCGGTCGTTGATTACAATGAGAAGGTCCGCGTAGATGCATCCCAATTTAGTTGCACAGGCTATTGCTGGCGCTGCGATTGCGATGACAGCGGCTCTGGGCACATACGTTGTTATGTGGCTAATCACCCGGCTAATTAATAATGTGCGGCGGGATCGTTCAGAGTAGCGGACCTCTGCGTTATGCCTTCATCGAAGGGCCGACCGCGGCCACCGCGGCGCTGCGGTCTTGAAATATCGGGATGATGGCATCAAATCCGGCTGTCTTGAGGGCTTTCAGGACATTTCCCTCGGGAACGACAATTGCTAGCCTGCCACCCTTGCGGTGGACGGCCTTTGCGCTGGTCAGCAGTACCCTCATCCCCAAAGAGGCGAGGAAGTCGACTTCCGAGAGATCGACGAGGACCGCATTTTTCGAATCTGCGATCTCGCTGAAGGGCAAGTCAATGGTTTGGGCGCCAAGCAAATCAAGACGCCCGCGCAACGTTACGTTGGTGATGCCACCATCGAGTTCATCGACAACCATGTTCATGGAACCCTCCTGAAAGGACGCCCGCAGCGCCGCCCAGAACCGGCCGACGACGCTTAATCGCAAGTCTCTGAGCAAATCGGCAACTGGCACAGTACCATATCACAAGCTTACTTCGTGTGCTCGCGCTGCGGTGCCAGGAACGCTGAACGTGATGCCAGATTGGACGAGCGGCTTCACTTCGATGCCTCTTCGGCTTGATGACGGGCGATGCAAGGCTTGGGGTCGCATCGGGCTGCCTGGTCGCTCTCTTGGAGGCCCAGCTCCTTCAGGCCCCGCGCCAGGACCTTCGAGGCCATGGCCTTTGAGATGGCCGATGGTCGGAGTCGGGCGCCTCTAGTTGCTTCGCCAGCCGGTCGAGGCGCCTTTTGCTTTGCCAGCTTGTTGAAAGCATTCAGTACGAAACGCATCATCAGTTATCAACGAGCATTCAGAACGAAAGGCAGCAGCGCTCATCTTGGGCTGCGCGCTTGTGGCATCGCCAATTTGGGCGAGATGTATGAAAAAGAGCGCGAGAACGAATAAGACACCTGCGCCCAGAAGTCCCAGGGCTGTACCGAGCTGAGCAGGCAGGTCCGGCATGGCCATGCCGGACCGTACAGCAGATTTCTTAAAATCAGCTTTCGAACGCTTAGCGCGAGCTTCCGTCTATCCATGGTCTCTTGCGTCGTATCGCCGGATTTGAGCAACTCCGTCTCAGCATCGCTCGCATCTGGATCCATTCTTCGACCAAATCCTTGATGGCCACGCAAGGTCTCCCAGCTTTTATGACACGAACATGACCAACAGCCCGAGTGCCCGGGGAGGATGATCGAGCGGCTATCGCGGATCATTTGATATTCGGGGGAACCATCCGACATATGAGTACTTGCTACTGATAACAACCCCGCGCTGCTGATAACCACCCCGCGCGGCTTCGCATTGTAATATCCCCGAGCAAGTCCGTTGCCACCTCATCTATCGCCAGCATAAGAGGCAGAGATCATGACTGACAGTGCCACTATCTTAGCGAAATGCCCCCATTGCGGGAATGCCATCAAAGTCTGGCGGGTCTGGGGACCGGACGGCGTGAATGAGACCGGCGGCTTCGCCTTGGAATGTGATCAGTGCCAGAGGCATTTCCAACTTGAGGTTGGACGAGATATCCAAATATCGCGCGTAGTCAAAGGTGCAAGGGTGCTTGACACCTTCGATGACAACCTTGCTGGCGATAAGGAAAAGGTTCTAGAGCGTCATGGGATTGCGCTCTGAGACCAATGCGCCTGTAATTGTCAATGAGCTTCCGCAGTTAACGTGGCTTATGTGAAAATGAAGTTTGGAGTGGGGCTTCGACAGAGCTTGCGCCCGAGTTTGCTCCAATTACCCATGTCGCCCCCAAGATCGTCGGCGCCATGTCCGCTAATGGCCCATCGCTGCCACGCCGAACTATCAAACGAACGTCTGATGTTGAGTGTGAACCGGACGAACCACGGATACCACGAAAGCGACGCGTTTGACCCATAGCGGTCCTCGGACTCCAAAATACGGCGGCTGGCTGGCTATTGAAAAATGGGTATTTGGGTTGTTATGGTGCCGGGTTTGCATAGTGCGTCGAGCGGTTTCGTGAGCACAATGCGCGCCATTTTCCGCTTTCAATGGAGTTCTGTCATGAACCGACGCGATGCCTTGATGCTCGGAGCCACGTCGCTGGTGGTGTCCGCAGTCGTACCCGCGAGCGCACAAACGAAGGTCGATGCGCGGGCGGCACCTCATATGAAAATGACCACCGACATTCCGCCGTCCCTCACAATACCGGACAAGGTGGAAACCCGGATCGGGACGCTCAAGTTCTCCGACGGGTTCCCCGACAAAGCTACCGTCGAGAAAGTCTTCGATAACCTCGATTTCCAGCGCGGAGTGCAAGCGTACCTTACAGCATTGCCCGCCGTTTCGATTGAGGCTTTTCGCAGAAGCTATACTAAGTTCGGCCCCGTCAATCAGACCGTCCTTATCTCCGAGCAACTGTTGGACTCAAAATCGCTGTTCCTGACGGCGAACACCACCACCCCTTACACTGTGCTCTATCTGGACACGAAGGATGGTCCGTTGGTCTTGGAAATCCCTCCAGCGGTGCTCGGCCCGATGGATGACGCTTGGTTCCGCTGGGTGAGCGATGTCGGCTTCACAGGGCCGGACAAGGGCGCGGGCGGGAAGTATCTGCTGCTACCACCCGGCTACACGGGCGAGGTACCCGAAGGCTACTTCGTTGCTCGTTCTCGAACTTTCGTACAACTGTTGTTTTTCAGAACTTTCTTAAAGGACGGCGACCCGAAACCGGGCGTTGATAATGTCATAAAGAAGCTGCGGGTGTATCCGCTCAGTCGAGCCACTAACCCACCCGAGATGAAGTTCGTCAATATTTCCGGCGAGGCGTTCAACACTATCGGCCCGAGCGATTATTCGGCATTTGAGTACCTCAATCGCGTCATTCAGGATGAACCAAGCGACGCGATGGACACTGACACGCTAGGCGTGTTTGCCGCCATCGGGATCGAGAAGGGCAAACCTTTCGCACCCGACGCTCGCATGAAAAAAATTCTTATCGACGCAGCGGCGGTGGGCGATGCCACAGCCCGCAGCCTTACCTATCAGTGTAGGATCAAGGACGCCTATTTCTACCCGAACAGTGCGTGGCTTACGGTATTCATCGGCGGCAGTTATAAATTCGAACAGAACGGCGTGCTCAACCTCGACGCAAAATCGATGTTCTTCTTCTATGCTACCGGCATCACGCCAGCGATGACGGAGAAAATGGTCGGTCAAGGCTCGCAGTACGCCGCTGCATTCGTAGACGCCAAGGGCAATCCCCTCGACGGCGGCAACACATATAAGCTGCATATGCCACCAAATATTCCCGCCAAAGATTTCTGGTCGTTTACGGTGTACGACAACCAGACACGTTCCATGCTCCAGACCGATCAACAGTTTCCAGCCGTCGGTAGCTTGACCAAGGGATTGCTGGTCAATGCGGATAGTTCAGTGGACGTTTATTTCGGACCGAAGGCTCCGGCTGGCAAGGAAAACAACTGGGTGCAGACCATCCCCGGCAAGGGCTGGAACATCCTCCTGCGTCTCTACGGTCCGCTTGAGCCGTGGTTCGATAAGACTTGGCGGCCGGGAGAGTTTGAGCCGGTGTAGTCAGCCTGCCATCAACGATGTCTGCATTTGGCCCTTCACGACAGGCCACATTTTGACGGCCGGCCGTCGCTTTTGGGGGGCAGCGGAAGTGGGCATACTGAAGCCCACAGCCGGCGGCGACGCGGTTACCCAAAGCGGACCCAGGGTTGAGAGCCCGCAGCTGTCCCGTATTGGACGACTGCGGCTGCACCGCGCGCCGATTGGACCCTACGGTACGGCTTGGCTTCCATGCAGGCACTGCCTGCGGCCGCGCCCAAAGGTCAACACCCCTGGCGAATTTCAAGCCGATTGGATCTGGCTGCCGCGATACCGAAAAAGATGAAAGCCACGTGAGTAGGGGAACTGAAGTATTTCGAACTGCTCCTCGAGCGCCAAAAGCATGTGTCGATCCCGAAAATCATCCGCGCCTCCTCCGCCAGTTTCCGGGGGTCGATAGGACGATGTATCGTGAATAATGCAGACGGCACCGGGTGCTAGCAACTCTCTCTTCCGCAGCAGAGAAAGCTCTGTCATCCTGATTTCCAGCTCCGTATCAATAAAGACGAAATCAAATGGTTTTCCTTGATATTCATTTATGAACTTGAGACTGGGTTCATTGATGAAAGTCACCATTTTTTCCAGTGATCGATCAAATTGACGAAGGTGCTCCCGCGCCCACTGCACATGCACCGCATCAATTTCCAGAGAAAAGGCGTGGCCGCGCCCATTGCTCTTTAATCCCGCGCTGATCGCGCAGGTTCCAAACCCCAGGAACGTCCTGGTTTCCAGTGCAGTCTCTGGTTTGAAAAGACACACGAGCGCATTGATAAAATTCAAAACCTCGAGTTCAGTGCTTCTACTGTCGACGGAATGAAACAGATGCGCACGTTCTTCCCGTGCGTGCAGATGGATCTGACCTTCGGCCGTCTGGCCGAACCGCGATGCAAGAGCCTCCCAGAAATTGTGAACGGGCTCCAGATGTGCACCGGCGCATGAACTTGGATGCGCGCGATCAGGCAGCACCGGGACGACCTTGGAGGGCGGGTATTGCGGTGCCGGCAGGAGAGGATCAGGCAAGCCGGGATTGCCCCATGTCGATTCTGCTGACAAGCCCGTGGTGGTTCGCACCAAGCCAGGCAGAACGCAGACGTACTTACCTTGCTTCACGATGGAGTGCGGGCTCCATTGCATGATCCACCAGTCTTCGTCAGCACCGCGGCGCGCCGCTTCCGGCCAAGACTTCGGTGCCTGAAAATAGGCGGTTGGAATGGGAAGCTGTTTTTCCCAGTAGCTGCGATGAGCATGCAGGTGTATGCCGGCGCACATGCGCTGCAGCAAAACTCTTTGGCCGTTGACCTCGGTTTCGTGATGGACTTTGTGCAGAAGATCATAACGACCGGTGAGCAAAGGATAATATTCTGGGTCTTGAACGCGAGCCAGTACGGTAAGGAGATCAGGCCTCACTTCGACGTCGTCCTGTAGGTACGAGATCCATTCGACATTCGGGTCGGCCAGCCAATAGCCCAAGCCCGTGTTCAGCGCGTTGGAGAGGCCGCGATTTCCCGGAATATTGAGAACACGTACATCGAATGTTTCATAAATGGCGGCGTAGGCCGCATCATGCTGCGGATCAGAGCCGTCGTTAACCACCAGGATCGGTGCATTGAGAGCCGCGATCGTCCGCAGGGACGCGGCCAATCGATGCGGACGATTGTACGTCGTGATCAGAACAACAGTTGATGGATTGACAAATTCGGAATGACGCTGCGCAACCCCGGCGGCGAAGGTTTCCGGTAAATTTGCTTTGCGGTAAAAATCACCGAAATGCTCTTTGCCCTTTACCCTCCACGGGAGTGCCTTCAGCGAAAATATCACGAAGACTTCATTGGCAAAAAGTTGAATGCCGTTCTCAAGCAAAACGGAACAAACCCTTTGCCCCAACTGGTCGAGCCGGCCCTTATGAACGACTAAGGCATCGATGCTATCGATATCGAGATTCCGTACAACGTCGTAAGGAAATGTCCGCGGGATAATGTCGATAAATTCGGAAGGAGCAACAATTCTCGCAGTATTTCCGAACCGAGCGAGAAGAAACTCGAGGACGGATTGCCAGAAAGTATCGTCGTGAGGAAATTTCATGGATTTGAAGCAAACTGCCTCTTTGTCAGAGGCTAAGATAACAAACTCTACTTCGAGCGGCAAAACCTGCAATGGTTGTGCTCCGGCTCAGGGCCCTGATACGAAGCCGTCGCTTGTCTTTATGAGCCCCGTCATTCCAAGCTTTTCTGGAAACGGATTGGCCATGAGGGCCGCCCATAACCTACGAGCATTGTCCGAGAGTTTTTTGGTCCATCTTCTGGTCATCGGATTCTTCAGCGGTCGAGACGATATACCCACCGAAGACATTCTTGCTTGCTGCGCAAGCTGGCGACGAGTTGACGCCCCAGTTGGGCAGCGCCTGTTGTTACGGCAGCGCCTGCGGACTTTGGTTCATTGGCGGACTGCTCAACTGCTGACGGAATGGCCAGCTTGGGATGCGGCCAGCGAAGCTTCCACAACCTCTTACTTGAAGGCAACGAACTGTTGCAGGATTTGGATCTTCAGGTTTTACCTGTTGCCCTGGGTCAGAGCGTGGCTAGATCGCGGCGGAAAAGCGTGGCTTGATCTCGATGAGCTGGAATCCTCATCGCGTCTGAGGCAAGCGCGGCTTTTATCCGACTTGGGTGAGCACGGAAAAGCTCACCGCATGAAGACCCAGGCGCAGAAGTATCGCTATCTGGAAAGGCGATTTTTGCCGCGTTTTGAGCGGATCATGACCGCCTCGGAGGTCGAAAGTGAGCGCGCGCGCAGCCAATTTGGCGACCTGTCGAGCGAAGTATGGCCAAATATCGTCTCGTTACCTATAGAAGATTGCAAGCCATCCAGAACGCACGGCGGATGGCGCATCCTGTTTGTGGGCAGCATGGGACATTTGCCAAACCGACTGGCGGTGCGCTACGCGGCCCTTGAGATATTGCCTCGATTGCGGCTGCTGGCCGGCCGTCGCGTCGTGTTACGCGTCGCCGGTGCCGGAGGTAACGATGCAGACTTCACCGATCTGACCGAGGTGGAGTGGCTGGGAATGGTGAAGGATTTAACGCCGCTTTACGCAGAAGCCGATTTGGTCATTGTGCCTATACAGGCGGGCGGCCGAACGCGAATCAAGATTTTGGAGGCGTTCGCCCATCGCAGAGCGGTCGTTTCGACGCGTGCGGGAGCGGAAGGATTGAATATTCGTCACGGAGGGGAGCTCTATATGGCAGATGCGCCCGACGAGATGGCGACATGCTGCGCGCAATTGCTGCTGGATAGGGAAGAGCGAGATCGCGTCGCCGCGTCAGGTTACGCGTATGTCCGCGCCCATCATCAGATGGAACATTTGCAGATCCGAGCGGCCGCTTTGGCACGAGGCATCAGTTCATCATTTGCGAAGTGACAAGGCCCGGAATAACGGAGATAGCGGCAGATCGCCAGGTCAATTGGCGCTGCCATCTGTCGCCGGCGTCCTTCGTTATACTTTCGCGACCCAGCGAGAATTGTCGGCTCCAATAGTTCCGATGACCATAGAGATGAATGCTGGTTTGCCTATGAACTGAAATTAGCGGAAACCCATCGCGAAACGCGACGCTCTCGGCTCGCTCGGCATTATTCCAAAAACCGCTGAGTGTGGGGCGTGTTTCTACATCTCTAAATCGTTCTATTATCCGCATAAAATCCGGACGTACGAGCATAGTATCGTCAAAGCTGCAAATCCACGCAAGCTCGACGTCATCCAGCAGCCGTCGAATACCTTCTTTCAATGCACCGAGGACCGTGTCGCTTCTATCGCCCCTCTCGAAAAGCGCGCGGTGCTCAGAGCAGACGCGACGATACTCGTTTCCATGGGTTGGCTCGGAGCGAGCGGCGGCCTCGATTACCAAAACAGGAAGATGAAGCAACGAAAGACTGCGCAGAGTGTCGTCCAGGCTCGCCGGCGCGTGCGAGGCTATAACCAGCAGTGCTGTCTGTTCTCTCCTAGCGTTCCCGCCTGCGACGACCAGCTTTCCCAATGATTCCAGACGATCCCAAAAGGCGCCCAAATGTTCATTGGATATCGACGGCAAAGACGACTGAGCTGGAACAAACAGAATAAATACTTCGTTTGCATAGGCGCTTTTCCACTCCTTGCTCAAGAATTGCAGCACGGAAAGTGGAAGTTCGTGCATCAGGCCCTTGTGAATCACAACAGCTGCAGCTTGCTGGACTGCATCGATCGCAAACACCCAATCGTAAGGAAAAGTCTTCGGCAAGACGTCGCGAAACTCTCTGGGCGCGACACAGGCTTGGTCTTGCCCAATGTTGGCGAGTATGAAGGTGGCCGTGTCAGCCCAGAAACGATCTTGTAAAGCTACGCTCATCCTCGGTTCATGATCTGGCCAGCCCAAAGGTGGGCAATTATGATCGCTCTTATGAAATCCGGTGGCGACGGGCGCCAGAAGACGGTTTTACCATGAAACTCCGTCGAAGCTGGAAGGACGTTGCCATTCAATCATGGTCGGAGAGGGCCTACTATCGTCGGTTATGGTTAGAGGCGGCGGCGGCGCGCCCGGAGTACCCGGCGAGCCGGTTCAAGGGGCGCGGAGTGGTGTTTTGCATCACGAAAGGGTCTCAATTTGGGGATCTCTGGGTCAATTTTTGTCTGTTGAGACGGGTACTTAAATGCGACTTGCCGATTGAGATCTGGCATTTCGGGCAAGGCGACTTTGCGGCAGGAACGAGCACGCTTTCGCAAGACTTTGCCGTCGAAATCGTCAATGGAGACAATTTCGCAAGTACATTCTGCCCCGATGCACGGAGCCAACATGCATTGCAAGCACTGTCCTTGGTGCACAGCTCCTTCGCGGAAGCTATCTTTTTGGCCGTAGATAGCTATCCGGTTCGTGATCCCGCTATTCTTTTTGACCAACTGGCCTATCGATGGACCGGCGCATTCTTTTGGCCCGATATTGTTCGTACCGATCCTTGTTCATTGATTTGGTCCACCTTGGATATTCCGTTCGTTGACGAGTTCGAATGGAGCACCGGTCAGATCATTGTCGACAAAAGGCGGTCTTGGGCGGCTTTGTCGTTGCTCAGCTATTTGAATCGCCATGATGACTTTTATTGCTCACGGGACCGGGATGGCAAAATGGCAGTCTATGCGGCCTGGAAGAAACTCGACCACCCTTACTCCATGACGAGGCAGGCGGCTCAGTGTGTCGAAGCGCCCGATGGCCGGCGTTATCTCAATCAATTTGATTTGCGGGGAGAGCTGCTCTTTCAGGCGCGTGCGGGCGCGGATGGGGCACCATCGCATCACAGTACCGGAGGCGATTCATATTTCATTCACAGCAAAATCAGCGAAGAGTTTTTGCAAGAGCTGCGCGGGCGCTGGCCGGACGATAGGGGAAAGTATGAGCTGAATCGACGTAGGAAACGTGAACATCCGTCATTGTGGAGGCGCCTGCAAACGATCTCGCGGACTCCCCCAGAGATGGAAACGCCGCATCCACGATCCCACTCGGAAGAAGAAAAGTGGGACGCGATTGCGCTTGCCGCCCTGCGTTCGCCAAATCTGGTATCGCCGCCCATGATGGCGTCGGGCATCGAGGCCCTTGCTAATTGCTCGGAGAAGGAGGCGCGTGCCATCTTCCGCCTTTTCGCCGCACTCATTTTCGTCGATCCACGTTTAGCGGCCATGCTACCCGAGGACTTGGACCTCGACGGGACCTGCCTGAATGAGATTTGGGATAGTCTCATGTTCTTGGCCGATCTGCTCCGGTCTCGGGGCAAGAAATTCGGCCTTCTCGGCATCCGAGGCAATTTTTTTGCAGGAGACGCAAATCCACTGCTGACCCATGAGGAGAAGGGGTTGGTGCAGCAACTCAATGCCATCCTCGCCGACGGCGATAGGGACATCTGGCACGAATGGCATGAGGCATGGCGTGCGATCTGGGCCCGGTGCGTTGCCCGACCCGCAGATATCGCGGTGCCGGCACCACGCGCGGAGAGAGAGATGCCGCATCACCGCCTTGCGCCCAGACCATGGCGCGGAAAGGTTCGACATGACAAAATTCTGATCTTGACGCCAATCAAAGACGCCGCCGATTTGGCGGAATCCTATTGCAAACTCTTAGCCTGCCTGAGCTATCCCTCCGAACGACTGTCCCTCGGAATGTTGGAAAGCGACAGTCTGGACGGTACCTATGAAGCGTTCAATCAAGCCTTGACGCCGCTCCGGCGGCAATGGCGGCGCGTCGAGTTGTGGAAGCACGATTATCATTATCGGATTCCAGCTGGGTTGGCTCGCTGGGAAATGGGTATCCAATTGCGTCGGCGGCGAGTGTTGGCACAAAGCCGCAATGAACTGCTGAAGCGTGCGCTGAAGGACGAAGATTGGGCGCTTTGGCTGGACGTCGATGTTATCGATTATCCTCATGACATAATTGAGCAGCTGTTGTCGTACGGCAAGGACATTCTCCATCCTCATTGTGTGTTTGACTATGGAGGTCAGACATGCGACCGAAATGCCTGGCGCGAACAAGGGCGCGTCGATATGAGCACCTTGCGCGGACGCGAGCTTTTGGCGCCACTGGATGCGGTTGGCGGCACCATGTTGTTTATTCGTGCGGACCTGCATCGAAAAGGATTGATTTTCCCTCCGAAGCCCTATGGCCAAGGCAATCCGCGGATTCGCGATGCCTCCAATTGTTACGATCCAACGTGTCCGGGAGAATTGGAAACGGAAGGACTCGGGATCATGGCTTCCGACATGAATGTACAGTGCTGGGGACTGCCGGAACTTGAAATCTTGCACCGGAAGCGATAAAGCTTCTCGCGGATCCGGATCAGAGCGATCAACATTGACAGTTTCGTTGCAATTTGGCCTAGCTTGTATTGGGAGCGCGATGTGACCGCGCCAAGTTTGCAGGACGAGATTGCCAAAGTAGTGCTTCACAACGTGCGGTCTTGATCCTCTGAACACTCCGAGACGCGCTTAGCCTCACGATGCCGATGCCCTCGAACCCGAGCACTGTCTGGTTGGAGATTGGGCCTCTCCTCCGGATGGCTCAGGTTGCTTCGTCGGTGACCGGGATCGGGCGAGTGATGATCGAGATCACTCCGCTTCTGCTTGATTATGGCCCAGTGTACCGAATTTGCGCTTACGATCGGACGTATAGCCGGTTTCGTGAAATCTCCCACTTGGAATTGCAACACGCCATTCATCAACTGACCCGGTCCCCGACACGAGGGCGTTCGTCTAGGCCACCGTGGATGAAGTTGCCGCGCAGCGTCGGAAAATCGCTGGCTTCCTTGGTGTCAAGGCCGATCCGCCATCTATCCCGCCGCAATGCCAACCGGGACCAGCGTTCAGCGCCGTCGATCGACCCTTCCAATCTTTGGTGTGATTTCAAGGAAGGAGACCATTTGTTCTGCTTCGGCATTTTCTGGGACGCTCCATCTTTTATGGAAGCGATGCTTGCGACGTGCCTGGCATATCGTATGAAGTTCGCTCTGGTAGTTCACGACCTCATTCCGATCCGTCACCCGTCCTGGTTCCCCAGCGACTATGTGTGCGAGTTCTTCCGGGGGCTGCAGCTTGCGCTCCGCAGCGCATCTTACGTCATGACCAACTCGCAGCACAGCGCTTCTGAGGTCAAGAAATTCGCCGCCGAAATGCATATTGAGATCGAATCTGTTCATGTCCTGCGCTTCGGCGATCTCATTGACAGATCGAGACCGGCGACGGCCACCGAGGGCACAATCCGGCCGGAGCTGCGGGTACTCACCGACGCGGGTTTCGCTTTGATGGTGGGGTCTATCGACGTCCGTAAGAACCAGCAATGGCTCGTGGGCGTCTGGGAGCGGCTTTCGGAATGCATTGGAGAGGACGTCCCCGCACTGGTGTTGATCGGTAAGAGAGCGACCAAATCGGACGTCATTTTCAATCGATTGAAGATGACTGCACAGGGGGTGCGATCACGGATTTACGTATTCGAAGACGTAGCTGATGACGAACTCAAATGGTGTTATGACAACGCTCTATTCACGCTGCTTCCGAGCCTTGCTGAGGGGTGGGGCCTTACGGTGGCGGAAAGCCTTGCCCACGGCAAGCTCTGTCTTTGCTCCAACGTTGATGCTATACCGGAGGTGGGCGGTGACTTGGTCTGGTACTTCGATCCTCACGATGAGCGCACGATTTTCGAGGTAGTGCATAAAGCCATCATACGGAGCGATGAGCGGTTTTCTGCGGAAACGGAGATTCGATTGAAGTTCAAACCTCATAATTGGTGTGACACTGTAGCTCAGATTTCGCGGCTGATGATGATTGATGCGTCCCCAAGAGGTTCAATGAATTCTACGGACGACTGCAAAATCTTGATCGCTCGCTAAGTTTTCCCTACCGCAAAATCAATCCGACTGTCGTTTTACGCGGGTAGCGGTCGTTCGACGCAAAGCATTCGCTGGCAAGCGGCGGCCTCAAGCCCACGGAGGCGAGCACCACGCTTTATCACACGTTGACGACGCCCCAGGAAATGACCGCTTTTGGCCCTTCGCGTCGTTTCGCGGCAATGCAGCACTTCGGTCGCTTTCGGAGCGAAGCGGACGTTGAGCCGGATTTATGAATACACGGCCTAGATTGGCTCATGCAGCTCATTTCCTACGCCCGTCACCGATTTCCCCCCGAAGTCATCCGGCGCGCTGTCTGGCTCTACCTCCGGTTCACCTTGAGCTACCGGGATGTCGAGGATCTCCTGGCTGAGCGCGGACCGATGGTCAGCAACGAATCGATCCGTCGGTGGGTTCTCAAATTCGGGCCGATAATTGCAAAGAACCGACCTAAAGCCCACAGTCAGTGGCATCTTGACGAAATGGTGGCCGGCAAGCTTGATCGTTAAGCACTAAGCGAAGCCGTACGATCCCTTATCGCCGCATAGCGCAAACATGCTAGAGTGGCACAAGGAACGTTCAGACCCGACGTTCATTTCCGGAATGAACCGAAAGATGTTCTGATGAAACTCCTGATCTCTGCCCTTGCGCTCGGATTTGTCGCTGCCTTGGCGCCCGCTGCCGAAGCGGCGGCCTGCCACTATCATCGTGGCGCCTGTCACAGACATTTTGTCTATCATCACCATTATCGGCATTACGCCGGCGTTGTTGTTCCGGCGCCCGGTTACCCGCCACCGCCGCCGCCCTATTATGAGCCCTTCGCTCAACCGCTCTACGCACCTCTCGGCTGGACGATCGGGGAAGAAAACTGGGGGAACCGGAGCGTTTTCAAGCTCCTGATGCAAAGCATCGGCGATCGGCCCTTCAACGACTGAGCATCGTCATCCCCGGCCGCGATAGGGGGGCCACGATCCGGCACCCAACATCCGTCAGGCAATTCGCCGGCCTGCCAGAAGACGTCGATCGGAATGCCCCGCGCGGATAGAAATAGCCGCCGAGGCGGAACCAGATGACGTCACGCTTTCCGATCCTCCACGTGCTTCATCGGTCCTGGAGTGAAAGAACTTTTAACTTATGCAGCATTTTACTTTTCACGATGCGCGGCGGCGAGGCCAGGCGCAACGAAAAAACGATCTTCACACCGAGCAATGCCCCGCTGCTCGGAAGAAGGACGGCGAGGTGCCGCAGTTTAAGCCTGGCACCTCGCCTACCTTGCGGAACGGTCCTTCGGCATTCGCATCCCTGACTGCCCGCCATTTGTGAACTCGACGTCCGCGGACTCAAGGGCGCGCTTTACTGCGAGCCTCGATGCCGGCAGTCAAGTAGCATAAGATCCGGTTCTATGCGGGCGCGTCCGACCGCCCGATGCGTGCGCCAATCGGGCGATACATTCACCGCCCGGCCGCCGCATCGCGTGCAGACGAAGCGCGACAGCGCGCGATCGTCGGAAACTGCAAGTCGTCTGGCAGGCCGAGCGCTGCGAACGTGAACGCTGTGGCGTGTAGGCAAGCTGCGTTCGTGCATGTGACGAAGAAACCTTCGAGCCCGTGGCCTTTCAGGTGCGCGATCGTCGGCGGCGAGGGCGTCATTGGCAACATCATATGCCTGCCGCATCGGCGCCGACGACCTATTTCGTCGGCGGCGTAGTCGGCTTCCACTCGCGTGCGAGCTTCTGCGCCTCAGCCATCTGCTCGGGGGTCATGCGCTGCGCGACTATGTCTCGATTTTCTGCCGCGTGTTTATTGCCCTGCGCCGCCGCCAAGTTGCACCACATGTATGCGAGGACGTCGTCCTTCGGCACGCCCCGGCCGATGAAGTACATGGACCCAAGCATGTATTGGCTGATGGGTCGCCTTGATCCGCAGCCTTGCGATACCATTTCGTCGCCTCGGCGTAGTCCTGCGGCACGCCTAGGCCAGTGTCGTACATCAGCCGAAGACTTGCCTGGGCGCCGGCGTTGCCTTGGTTAGAGGCGAGGCGGAACCATCTCGCCGCCTTGGCATAGTCCTGCGGCACGCCACGGCCGTTGGCGTACGCGACCCCGCGATTGTACTGGGCGTCGGCGTAGCCTTGGTTGGCGGCGAGGCGATACCATTTGACCGCCTCCGCATAGTCCTGCGGCACGCCCAGGCCTTGGCCGTACATGCCCCCGAGCATGGTCTGGGCTCGCGCGTCGCCTTGGTCGGCCAGGGGACGATAAAGCCGCAGGGCGGTCGCGTAGTCTCTCCTTTGATACGCGGCGGTAGCATCCTCTAATTGCCCGGCCGCGACGGGCGCAGCAAGGCTCAACACCAACATGATGGCCGCGAAGATTGGGTTGACAGCGCGCTTCATGTGGATCGCCTTTCGCAGGGGGTAACTCTATCCTAATCGTCCCATCCGATGCACCCGCCAATCCGGCGACACGTTCACTGCTCTCGCTCCGCATTGTGAGCACACGAAGCGCCGGCACCGCGTGATCGACGGGAAGTGCAATTCGTCGGCAGGCTCAGCCCCGTGAAGGAGAACGGCGTCGAGTTCTGGCGCTACTAGTTGACGGCGCGACCAAAAAGGAAACGGGTGCAAATACAAGGAACCGAGAATGGCAGATACCCTCATCAAAAATGTCTCCGACACCGCATTCATGGTCGCCAGCTTCCGTGCCGTCGAAAGCGAGCGCGCGGATGCCCTCTTTCATGATCCGTTTGCTAGAAGGCTAGCGGGTGAACATGGGCGGAAGATCGTCGAGCGTATGTCGGGAGGGATTCTAGGTGGCTGGGCGCCTGCGATACGCACAGGCATGGTGGCATGGACGGTGGCGATCCGCACCTGCATTATCGACGACTTCATTTTATCTGCCATTTCTCGGGGAGCAGACGCAGTATTAAACCTGGGTGCCGGATTGGATTCGCGCCCCTATCGAATGGCGCTACCGGAGTCGTTCCATTGGATCGAAGTCGATTATCCCCGTGTGATCGAACTCAAAAAAAGCCGTCTCGCGGATGAGAAGCCGCGGTGCCGCCTTGAACGGGTGAATCTTGACTTCGCCGACCTTCCGGCACGAAGGAAGTTGTTTTCGGAGATCAATTCCCGCTTCACAAATGTCCTCGTATTGACGGAAGGAGTAGTTCTCTATTTGAGCGTTGAGAATGCGGGTTCCCTGGCAGACGATCTGCAATCGCAGGGTTCGTTTCGGCATTGGGTCGTCGATTACTTCTCCCAGGCGACGAAGCGATACAGAAGGCGGGTCGCGATTCTGGCGAATACGCCCTTCCTGTTTGAGCCCGGAGACTATTACGGATTCTTCACAGAACATGGCTGGAGTTCCAAAGAAGTTCGGTACATTTGGGATGAAGGCAAAAAGCTCAAGCGTCCGATGCCCCTACCGTTCATCGCAAAATGTTGGTTCGGGCTGGTAGGGATGTTCATGTCGAAGAAAAGGCGAGCCGCGCTTCGTCAATCCATGGCGTACGTCCTGTTTGAGCCGACGCCGCAGGATCAGGTTGTTGACTACGAACGTATTTCCCAAGCGCCAGACTTGAGTCAATAACCGTTGCGGCAAATGCCGTCACGACATTGGGCCGCATCTTTGAGCGAGAGGCCGGGAATTAGAACTCTAGTCCGCTGGATTGCGCCTGCACCAATCGTCGATTTCAGCCCGACTAATGACTTCGCCGTTCGGCCCCTCAATGCGCAGAACCATCGATCGCGTGCTGATTAAGTCCCGAGACTGCCGTAACGCATCGGACCTCGTGTTCGTGCCGCCCAACTCAGGGACGGAGATAACGACGTGCCAATGCTCCCGCATTTAATGCCTCACCGTTCCATCCCGCGCGCGTTGAGCTTGCGCCAATCCGGCGACACGTTCACCGCTCTCGCTCCGCATTGTGAGCACACGAAGCGCCGAGAGGGAAAGCTTGCCGAGATCGTTCAAACCCATGTTCCCGCCGATTCCAATTTAGCCGCCGATGAACATCGATAGACCGCAGACTAGTTTCACTCTACACCTCGGCGCGCGCTGCGGCGGTGCTCCGTTCTTGACTCCAAACGGGTCAAGTATAAAACAAGTATAAACAAGCAAGGACCGGAGGGGGAGGGAGAGCAAGGATGCTACGCTGGTTTCGTGCACTGAAATTCACTGCCGTCTTGGGGGCGTCAGTCGTGATGCCCATCGCCGCATCGGCTCAATCCAATGGGCTAACGGGTCAGGTAATCCCACCGTCGCAATCCGATACGCGGAGAGTACCCCTACAGGGTACCGAGTCGAACCCGGTTACAGAGGCGATGCCCGGGGGCCCGGTGCCGAGCGGCGAAGAGGTCCAGGTGACGGTGCTTCTCAAGCCCGCGAACCCCGAAACGTTGGGGGGCGGCGAGGTTCAGCGCCTGACTAGCGCTCAATATGCAAACCAGTTCGGCGCCGATCCTCAGTCCCTGGCAAAGGTCAGCGCGTTTGCCGAAGCAAATCATCTGAGGGTCGTCGAGATCGATCGGGTCAAACGCAGGGTCATCCTGGCGGGGACTGCTGCGGCGATTGCGAAGGCGTTCGGCACCGAGCTGCATTCCTTTACCTTGCCGACAGGCCGGACCTTTCACACAACCGTCGCGCCCGCGACCGTGCCTGCGAATCTGGCGCCTGACCTAGACGCCGTTCTTGGCCTGGACACGCGTCCTGTCGCCTCGCCACATTTCATCGTCAGTCATGCTGCTGTGGGCCAGGGCCAGTTCTTCTATCCGCAGCAAATAGCGTCTCTCTATGACTTTCCCCCTGGCGCCAACGGCGCCGGTCAGACCATCGCCATTCTTGAGCTCGGCGGCGGCTTCGTTCAGAAGGATCTCGATGACTATTTCCAGAGCCTCCGCCTTCGCTCGCCGAAGGTAACCGCGATCTCGGTGGATGGCGGGAGCAACTCGCCCGGCGTGGACGCAGACGGGGAGGTCGCACTGGACATCGAGGTTGCCGGGGCGGTCGCTAACGGCGCCGACATCGCGGTCTATTTTGCTGACACCAGCGCCCAGGGGTTCGTGAATGCGCTCCTGGACGCAATTCATGCACAACCATCGCCTTCGGTGATCTCGATCAGTTGGGGCGGCCCCGAAGACACGCAGGATGAGCAGTACCTAATTGCCATGAGTTCGGCGTTGATCGACGCGGCTCGGCATGGCATTACGGTCGTCGCGGCTTCCGGCGACAAGGGCTCTTGGGACGGCGTGAATGACGGCCCGCTTGCCGACGGGACGGGCTGGAAAAGAAAACTGCACGTCGATTTTCCGGCGTCGAGCCCATATGTCCTCGCCTGTGGAGGCACGACGCTGAAGTCGACGGGAAACGAGATCGCCTCGGAAACCGTTTGGCACAACCCGGACGATTCCGCGGCGACTGGAGGCGGGGTGAGCGTCAAATGGGCGCGGCCTGCCTGGCAGGCTTCAGCCGGGATACCCTTGAACCCTAGCGGCGGTATCGGTCGTGGCGTCCCGGATGTGGCCGGCGATGGCGATCCTGGCACAGGATACATAATTCGCTTGCACGGCGGGGATATTTCCTACGGAGGTACCAGCGCCGTCGCACCGTTGTGGGCTGGGCTGATTGCGATCCTGAACCAGAAGCTGGGTCACCGGCTCGGATTCGTAAACGACAAACTTTATGCGATGGGCTCGCAGGGCTTCCACAGCATCGTGCAGGGCAACAATGATGTCGCCGGCCTCCATGCGTATTCCGCGCGTCCCGGATGGAATGCTTGCACCGGTCTTGGCAGCCCCGATGCTTCAAAGATTCTGTCCGGTTTTACCAGCTCTGGAGTGCGCCCCTAGAGCTGGACAAGATTAGGCGGCAGTTTTGACCGTCTGCCGGGCGAAGCCATTGATCGACGATGGCTCGGACTACATGCGGCAAATCAAGCAAGTCGCATCCAGATTTGTTTAATTGAAAGATCGCCGGTGTCGGCGCCGAATTTTACCTGGACGTCATGACCATTAGATTTTGCAAGCTTCAACTGGCGGACGGAACAGGGCGCTTTTTCGCGGTCAACCCTAAAGCTGTGAGGGCGATTGTTCCGTCCCACGACGACGATAGGGGCGGTAAACGCTGTCTCCTGGTTTATGGTGACGAAAACGCCAGCGTCGATGTAGCCGGCACGGTCGAGCAAATCGTGAAGGATCTAAGTCGATCCGAGGAAGAATTGCATGCCGACTGGACTTTAGGGTGAAAAGCGCCTCCCGCCGACGTGATGTAACAGTGCCTATGATGATTGCCATTTCGACCAGCGAACTTCGCGCCCGCGCTCTGGCGGCGCTGCGGCCGACGGATAGCTCTTGGGTTATCTGCAATCCAGCATGTGCAACGACGGCCGCCGTGAACGGCGCGAGGCTGAACGTGCCGGGGATGTGCACCTGGCGAAGAATTTCCTCGACGTGATCGATCCAGAAGCCGTTGCTTCGCCCGTAATCCGGCTTATCGCCCGTGTGACGTAACCGAGGCCAGGAAATGCTTGTTATACGCACTTACGGGTCCCTCTTGGAGGGTCACCCTCCGATCGAGATACGTGGACTCGACCATACGCGCAAGTTGCAGAGGCAATCTGAAGCCTTAAATTAAAGTGCCAGGGCTGGGGCCTTGAGATGCAGGGCGAAATCGTCACCAAATCGGAATTCGCCGCGTTGCTCGGTGTGAGCGCAGCGCGTGTCTCGCAATTCATCAGCGAGAAGAAGATCTCCGGCGCGGCGATCGTCGGTCGCGGCGTGCGGGCGCGGATCAGGGTTTCAGTTGCGCGCGAGCAACTGGACGCTCCGAAGGGCGTGGCGCGGTCGATCCCGACGCCGCCCTATCATCGATGACGGCGACGCGGGTGCTCACGGACCAAACGCGTCAGTTTGATTTTCCGCTCACGACCCCGCTGCGGTCGCTCGGCGGCGAGCGTCTTATGACGCGAATTGACCCCATTGCGGACCTTTGAAGACCGAGCCACAATTATGTTGCGAGGATCTTAGGGCCCTTAGATCCGATTGCACGGAGTGCCCTGATGGCGAGCGAAGCTGCGGGCGAGGGGCGCCAAGAAGTACCCAAAACTAAGGTCTTCCTCTCCTATTCGCGCAAGGACATGGCCTTCGCGGATCGGCTGGATGCTGCTCTGAAGGAGCGTAATTTCGAGCCGCTGATCGATCGCAGCGAGATCTACGCCTTCGAGGACTGGTGGGCGCGCATCCAGTCCCTCATCACGCAGGCCGATACGATCATCTTCGTGCTGAGCCCGGATTCGGTCGCTTCCCCCGTCTGCGCCAAGGAAGTGGCCTTTGCCGCCTCGCTGAACAAGCGCTTCGCGCCGGTCGTCTTTCAGCGCGTGGAAGACAAGGCCGTGCCGGAGGCGCTCGGCCGCCTCAACTTCATCTTCTTCGACGACGACGCGCTGTTCGAGGGTAGCTTCGACCGGCTCTGCGACGCGCTTCAAACCAATATCGACTGGATCAGGAAGCACACAGAATACGGCGAAGCCGCGCGCCGTTGGGCCGAGGCCGGACGGCCGGGAGGACTGTTGCTGCGCTCGCCCATGCTGGAGGAGGCGGAGCGCTGGATTGGCTCGCGCCCGCCCGGCGCGCCGCTACCGACCGAGGCGACCCAGGCCTTCGTAACCGAGAGCCGCCGCGGGGCGAGCCGGCGGCGCAATATCCTCACGGGGAGCCTCGCTGCGGGCCTCGTCCTCGCGCTGGGGCTTGCCGGACTTGCCTATTGGCAGCGGGGCGTTGCCGTCCACGAGCAACAGATCGCCGACCAGCAGCGCAAGCGGGCCGAGACGACGCTCGCGCTGGCCACGCAGACGGCGAACGGGCTCGTGCACGACCTGGCGATGAAATTCCGTGATGTGGTCGGCATCCCTGCGACGACGACCGAGGACATTCTCGGCCGCGCTCTCAAATTGCAACAGCAATTGCTGCAATCCGGCCAATCGACCCCGGATCTCCTCCGAAGCGAGGCAGCTGCTCTGGACGAAACAGCCAGCACGCTTCTTGATATCGGGAAGACGAAGGACGCCTTGGCCGACGCCGAGAAGGCACGCGATATAGACCAGGGGCTCCTCAAGCAGCAGCCGGACAATACCCTTCGGCAGGACGATCTTTCGGTGGCGTACGACAACGTCGGCGAGGTGCAGGAAGCGCAAGGCAATCTGTCTGAGGCGCTGAACTCCTATCGGGCGAGCCTCGCAATCATGGAGCGTCTAGCAAAATCCGATCCTGGCAATGCGGGGTGGCAGCGCGATCTTTCGCTGGCATACGAGAGAATTGGCAATATCGAGGTTGCGCAGGGCGATCTGTCCGAGGCGCTGAAGTCTTATCAGGAAAGCCTCGCTATTAGGGAGCATCTAGCAAAATCCAATCCTGGCAATGCGGGGTGGCAAGACGATCTCTCGGCGTTGTACGAGAGAGTCGGCAGCGTGCAGGTTGCGCAGGGCAATCTCTCCGAGGCGCTGAAGTCCTATCAAGCGAGCCTCGCAATCATGGAGCGTCTAGCAAAATCCGATCCCGGCAATACCCAATGGCAACGTGACCTTTCGATTTCGTACGCGAAGATCGGCGACGTGCAGGTGACGCAGGGCAATCTCTCCGAGGCGCTGAAATCCTATCGGGCTGACCTCGCCATCGCCGAGCGTTTGGCGCAATCCGATCCAGGCAACGCCCAATGGCAACGTGATCTTTCGGTGACGTACCAGAACGTCGGCGGCGTGCAGGTCGCACAAGGCGATCTCCCCGAGGCGCTGAAGTCCTATCAAGCGAGCCTCGCCATCATGGCGCGTCTGGCGCAATCCGATACTCGCAATGCCCAATGGCAACGTGATCTGGCGATTTCGTACGAGAAGATCGGTAACGTGGAGGTCGCGCAAGGCGATCTGCCCGGGGCGCTGAAATCCTACCAGGCCGAGCTCGCCATCATGGCGCGTCTGGCGCAATCCGATCGCGGCAATGCCGAATGGCAACGTGGTCTTTCGGTGACGTACGAGAAGATCGGTAATGTGGAGGTCGCGCAAGGCGATCTGCCCGGGGCGCTGAAATCCTATCAGACGTTCGTCGCCATCATGGCGCGTCTAGCGCAATCCGATCGCGGCAACGCCCAATGGCAACGTGACCTTTTAGTGTCGTACGAGAACATCGGCAACGTGCAGGTAGCGCAGGGCAATCTATCCCAGGCGCTGAAATCCTATCAGGCGAGCCTCGCCATCATCCAGCGCTTGGCGCAATCCAATCCCGGCAATGCCGAATGGCAACGTGATCTTTCGGTGTTGTACAACAATGTTGGCGACGTGCAGAAGGACCAAGGCAATCTGCCCGAAGCGCTGAAGTCCTTTCAAGCGAGCCTCGCCATTGTCGAGCGTCTGGCGAAATCCAATCCTGGCAATGCCGAATGGCAATCTGATCTGTCGATTTCGTACCAGAAGATCGGCAACGTGCAGGTCGCGCAAGGCGATCTGCCCGAGGCACTGAAGTCCTATCAAGCGTTCCTCGCCATCATGCAGCATCTGACGCAATCCAATACCGGCGATGCCGAATGGCAGGGCGATCTCGCGCAGTCCTATGCCCATCTCGCGTTCGCCTACGAGAAATTGGGCGATAAGGCTGATCTGCAACAGGCACTCACCAAGGGCCGCGCCATTCTCGCGGCCTTGCTCAAGCAATATCCGAACGAGGCACAATGGAAGAGCAACCTCGCTTGGTTCGATCAGCAGATTGCGGCGCTCGGAAAATAAGAACAATACCGCGCATCCTTGCCGTTGACCATGCAAACTCGCGGATCGCTAACACAACGGGGGCCTTCAAACGTTCTGCGACACGTCGAAGAGCGCCAAGGTCCGCTCGTGGCGCATCTCTGCCATTAGGCCGGCGAAGCTGAATGACCGCTCGCCACTCTGTGCTGAACTTCAAACTAAGAGTTGCGCGGACCTTCTCGGCGACCGATGTTGCGTTGTGAGAGCACGGCCAGCCTGCCAAGCCTTTCGCGGCGCGACAGCGAGCGCAATGGCGACCATGGCCAAAAGTTTCGCGTGGCGATTGACGCGCTGGGCATTAGCGCGGCCTATTTGCGAGGGAAGGCGAGGAACGGCGAAAGGGCGCATAGAACTTTGGGACCTGACTTTTTCCTGCGAAAATAGCGGGTCACGCCGATCCTCCCCGTATAACTCTTTCGAAATTTTGAAAACCTGGAAATCGTGGGAAACAAGGCAACGCTAGGCGATCCATGATCGGCGAGACGGAGTTGGTCGATCGGTAGCGCGTGCGATGCTGGCGGCTGACCGTCCTTCGGTGGATCTTAGATCCTGAGATTTGGGATTCCATTGATCTCGGATTCTGCTCATTTTCGGCTTCGGCTTTGGCGAATGCACCTATTGATCTGGCCTATCGCGGAGAAAATGAAGGCTCTTGCGAGAGTCCTCGATGGTCTTGAACCCGTCTATTTCGAATAGTTCGCGAGCGAGCGTCGCGTCGTGCGCTATAGGCGCGGGCAGCCGGTGCGGCGGTTCGAACGGATCAGCGGCCGAGCGCGTGCCGAGGCGCTCGATGCGCTCGTCTATGGCTTCGCAGCGCGCTCGGCGGTTCCGGTGTCTCCTGATGCGCGCGAGGCGGCGCCGCGCCTCTCGCGAAATTCATTTAAATCAGCAGGACAGTGCCATGATTTCCAAACCCAGTTCTCACGACTCTGTGACCATCAGCCATTCACAGCGGGACGACTTCGTGATGAAGTCGCGATATCCTCGTAACTACCGCAACATGCGGTTCTG
Organism: uncultured Alphaproteobacteria bacterium; assembly: GCA_963720425.1. Classification (GTDB taxonomy): domain Bacteria; phylum Pseudomonadota; class Alphaproteobacteria; order Rhizobiales; family Beijerinckiaceae; genus Methylovirgula. The sequence continues at coordinate 2,768,879 of OY970391.1, read as the reverse complement.
CTAGAATTGTCGAACGCATGAAAAAGCCTGCGAATCTTGTCTACGGCAGGGAAGAAAACCCGCCAACGGCGATCATCATCATCAGCGGCGTCCAGCACTTAGGCGTGATTGCGATTTTTATGGTCTATCCATTGATCATCGCGCGGCAGGCTGGTGCGCCGGCAAGCGAGATCGCAGCTATCTTACGCATAGCGATGCTGGCCTTGGCGGTCGCCGTCATTTTGCAGGCGCTGCCGCGCGGACCGGTCGGCAGTCGATTTCTGGCCCCGTCCATTTTCACCGGCGTTTATCTCGGGCCCTCGCTGCTTGCCGTGAAGTCCGGCGGCTTGCCGCTGGTTTGGGGCATGACCATCTTTGCCGGCTTCGTTGAGATCGGTTTGTCGCGTATATGGTCGCGACTGCGCGTGTTCATCCCGCCAGAGACTGCCGGCATGGTAGTGTTCCTGGTCGGCGTGATCATCGGGCTTGCGGCGCTGCGCGTTATGCTCGGCGACGGCGGCGGAATGGTCTCTGGACGTGGCGCTCTGGTTGCCGGGGTTAGCATCGCGACGATGATCGGGCTGAACATATGGAACAAGGGGCGGCTTCGGCTGTTCTGCATTTTGATAGGCATGGCAGTAGGTTATGGATGCTCGGGCTTGACTGGCTACATCACCGGCGCCCAAGTACATGACGTGCTGAGCCAGCCGCTCGTGGCAGTTCCTTCCTTCTCGCATCTTAGCTGGACTTTCGCCTGGTCGATGGTCATCCCCTTCGCGGTGTCCGGGCTCGCGGCCGCCATGAGTGCCACAGCCGTGGTGACCACCTATCAACGCCTGACGGACGCCGATTGGGTGCGCCCCGACGCGCGCTCAATCGACGGCGGCATTTTCGGCGACGGCATTGCTGTGGTGGTGGCTGGCCTTCTTGGGACCTATGGTCTCACGATCTCCACCGCCAATGTGGGCCTGGTTGCAGCGACGGGCGTCGCCAGCCGCCGCATCGCCTTCGTCATCGCCATCATGCTCGCGGTGGCGGCATTTCAACCGACACTGACCGGCTTTCTGACGATCATGCCGCCTCCCGTGATGGCCTCTGCGCTTCTGTTTACTGCTGTGTTCATCATGATCAGCGGCGTGCAGATCATCTCAACCCGCGTCCTCGACCCTCGCCGCACCCTGGTCATCGGTGCAGGCATGATGGCGTTCTTCGTCGTGTCGGTATTTCCGACGGCCTTCGCGGCAGTCCCCAAATGGGCGCAGCCCTTGGTCACTTCGCCTTTGGTTCTGGCGACGCTCGTTGCGCTTTCGCTCAATCTCCTGTTTCGCATCGGAATCCGCCGTACTGTGACGTTGACCATCGATCCCAAGGCCGTCGTGCTGCAAGAGGTCGCAAACTTCATCGAACGCGCCGGCGGCACATGGGGCGCCCGACGCGACGTCATCACTCGTGTTGAGTTCACACTGCAGCAGGCAGTCGAGGCAATTGTCGAATATTGCCATGTCAGAGGGCCGATTACGCTCACCGCCAGCTATGACGAATTCGATATCGACGCCAAGCTGAGCTACGACGGTTTGGCGATGGAGCTGCCAGATCGGGCGCCGTCGCACGACGAGTTGCTGGAGACGGAAGACGGGCCGCGGCGCCTTGCCGGATACATGGTACGTCGGGAGGCAGACCGCGCAATGAGCATTGTCGAGCACGGGGCAACAGTTCTCAATCTGCATTTCAAGCATTGACAATTCGCAGGGTCACGCTCTGGCGCTACCATAACGCGAGCGCCAGACGCCAGTGCCCCGAAGCTTACCGAAATGGGCGTCAGCTTCCGTCAATCCGCCATGGCACAGAAACTCGACGAACTCGGCGGCAATGGGGAAAACCGAGGGGGCATGCGCCGCCCGGTCGAAGGAACAGGGCGGCGCCGCCTCAAGGCGCCGGGCTTTAGGTCGGGGCTCAGCGCCGAGTGTCCCGGCCTGGGGAACGATATGGCTGCAACCCCCCAGCCGGGTGTCCGCGAAAGCAAGGCTTCCGCGCTCTTTGCACCGCCTCATGGCGAGCGATGCAAACTACCAAATAGACGGCCCGATGATTCGGACCTGCTGGCTCGGTTCGTAGCCACGCAGACGGCGGCCTTGCACCGGTTCCGGAACGCGACCAGCGAGCACTTCGTGCCAGCGATCCGTCGCGAGGCAACCGCCGCCGCCGATGGCCAGGCCGAACGCCTTTTCGTCGCTGCTCTCAGCGAACTTCGTGAAGGCGACATCACCATGCCCCACGACCGCCGCAATGAAGGGCTGTAGGCTGATCGTCGTCGAATCGCCTCTCGCGCGCGCGTTAGCTTCGGCCTCGTCGATCCAAAACGACGCGAACTTCTTGTAATCGACCGCATCGGTGCGGGTGATCGAGGCGAGGCCGATAAACGCGGCACGAAACTGATTGAAAAAATCGCGCTCGCGTTCCTCGATGTCGCGCGCAAACCTGGTGTCCGGCGCGAGGGTCGGATATTTCGCCAAGACGACGCGCATCAATTGTCGAAGTTCGGCTTCGCTCGGCTTCGTGAATTGACCGCAATCCGGCGGCAATTCGATAATCCGAACGCCTTCTTCTTCGCGCGGCTTCGGCGGAACGGGCTTCGGCTTTGGCGCGGCGGCTTCGAGAGCCGCGACCTTTGCGCGCAAGGCGGCGTTTTCGGCTTCGAGACGAGCAAAGCGCGCCTCGGTCTCGTCGGCCTTAGTGATCTTGTTCACCATATCGATATCCTTCATTCTTCGCCGCGCCGTTTGCGACCTGCGGCTAGGATTTGCGCGGCCAAACTGCCGGCCGGCGGCAGCGGGATCACGTGTCCGCCCGCGCGCGCGACGCGTGCCGCCTCGACGATCGCGCGGGCCGCCACGAGCGTCTGATTTTCGGATGATGGCGAGGCGGATGAGCCGCGCGCTGGAACTGGGATCGTGCCGTCGCGGATCCACCCCAACAGTTTTGCGTAATCGCGTTGTGCGCGTTCTGCCGCGAGCCGTCGCCGTTCGCGCTCTTTCTTCGCACGCTGCAATTCAGCTAGTTCGGCCTCGACGGCTTCGGCGCGCGCCTCAGCGACCTGGGCACGCCGCTCGGCAGTGCGAAGCCTGTCGCGCTCGATGTTGCTGAGCGGGACGTTAGCGAAAATGGAGAAGGGGTGCTGACGTAATTTCATGCTCCCAATTTTGCCGAGACCCCGTCCGGCGATCTAGCGCCGAAACGTCAGGCCTTGACGGCGGCGGCCTTGACGGCAGCGACGGGAATACGCCAGCGGCCGCCGATCTTGCGAGTGCCAGGAAGGCGACCCGATTTGCACAGCGCCTTGATGGTGGTTGCCGAATTGCCGAGCGCGAAGGCAGCTTGTTTCACCGACAGATCGCGCTTGACCCGTTGGCGGCCGGACAAATCGAGGCCAAGGAACCGCTCAATCCCGCGAAGCCGATCGTCCAGCGCGACAATCAGCGCGGCGAGCCGTTCGGTCTCGCTGGTGGGGATGGGCTCCGGGTCGAGCGCGACAATTTGAGCGTGCGCTGGCATCTCTGACATGGTGGCTCAATTATGCTCAGACCCGCTCTCACCGGCAAGCATCGGCGGTGAGATCGCCGGAATGTACGAGCACCCGCCCAGAACGAGGGCGGTGAATGCGCGCCCTACCGATCCCGCATGACCTAATGATGCCCTTAGGTGGCAACCGACCAGGTGAATGCCCTTATCGCGCAATGCCCATTGGCAACGATCGACGCGCGCAAGCCCCCGTTCAAAGCGAGCGCGGATTCGCTCCGCCGGGTGCGCTCGACACTTGAACCCTTTCTTCCCGCACGAGCCGCTGCGGAACCACGATAGCGTCTCATGTGAAATTCTCATTCGCGGCTGTAGGCCTTGAACGAGAGGAAGGCGCCAAGCGATAAAATGATAATCGCGGCAATGGGCATGAGGCCGGGGGTTTGAACGGCTCGCGTCGCGATTTCAGCGAGCCGCGTGGGGAAAAGGATTCGTGACAGGCCGCTGACAACTGTAAGCCATCCGAGCACAGTCACCACCACCGGCCAGCCGCCCGTCCATTGATTGTGAAAACGCACAATCGCAAGTCCCGCAACGAATAACGGGTAACCCGTCACAAAGATGAGCGCCGGATTATTGAAGGCTTGGCTGACCATGGACGGCCAAGCGTCAAGATTGAGAAAAATCGAGACGGCGCTTGCAATGAGCGTGGGACCGAGCAGAGCCGCGATTGTCTTCGAGATTGCCATGACTCGATCTTTCCTATTGGTTGAATTCTGTAACGACAAGCCTGATGGCTCAACCGCGACCTGCGGGATCAACGCAATGCCGAGATCGAGGCCGCCAGGGGCGCTGCTGTAAAGGCCGCAAGAGCGGAAATCACGTCGGCCGTACCGCGCTTGCGCAGGCGGTCCCAGACAACCTATTTCGTCGGCTGCGTGGTCGGCTTCCATTCGCGGGCAAGTTTCTGCGCCTCGGCTATTTGCTCCGGGGTCATATACCGCTCCATGAAGTCTCGATTACCCGCTGCGCCCTTATTGCCCTGCGCCGCCGCCAAGTTCACCCACGTGTATGCGAGAACGTAGTCTTTCGGGACGCCCCTGCCGTAGTAGTACATCATCGCGAGATTATACTGGGCTTGCGCTTCGCCTTGATCCGCCGCGAGGCGATACCACTTCACGGCTTCCCTGTCGTCCTTCGGCACGCCCTGGCCATGCTCATACATGGTCCCAAGATTGTTCTGGGCGTCAGTGCTGCCTTGGTTCGCAGCGAGGCGATACCACTTCGCCGCTTCGGCATAGTCTTTTGGCACGCCCTGGCCATTGGAGTACATAATCCCGAGATTATACTGGGCGTCGACGTAACCCTGGTCCGCAGACCTGCGGTACCATACGATCGCCTGCTTATTGTCCTGCGGTACGCCCCTACCCAACTGGTACAATAGCCCGAGATTATTCTGGGCGTCTGCGTTGCCTTGGTTCGCAGCGAGGCGATACCACTTCACCGCCTCCGCATCGTCCTTCGGCACGCCCTGGCCATTGGAGTACATAATCCCGAGACCGTCCTGGGCGTCAGCATTGCCTTGATCGGCCAGCGGACGAATAAGCCGGAGCGCGGTCGCGTAGTCGCCCTTGATATACGCGGCGTTGCCATCCTCAAACTGCCCTGCCGCGACGGGCACAGCAAGGCTCAACACCAGCATGATGGCCGCGACGATTGGGTTGAAAGCGCGCTTCATGCGGATCGTCCTTCGCATGGAATAGCTCTATCCTATTCGTCCCATCCCGCGCGCGATGTATGTGCCGGTCCGGCATGAGGGTCACAGGTAGTCGCCCAAAATTTCATTTTTGAACCGAGGCCCGCCGGTATCGGTACCGGTGCTGCTGGTTGACCCCTTCGAAGCTTTCAATCTTTCGACTTTGCGTCGTGGCTTCTATCACTTGGGCTTCAGTCAGATTTCCGAAAGCTGCCAATTGGGGTAAGGTCAACGAACCGCCATCTATGCTGCTGCGCTCCGAAACCTTGGCAAGAAGCTTTTCCAAGGCTCTTCTGCGCCGGAAAATTGCCAACCTGTAATTGCCATAGGCAAAAACTGCTACCAGAGCCGTAACTATCGACGCCACGTTCGCGAGAGCATTTAGCCAGTTCATTTTTTCCCTCTGCTGCCAAAGCGGATCTCATCGCCCCATGCCAACTGCGTTGGTGCTTGCGCCAATCCGGCGACACGTTCACCGCTCTGCCGCCGCATTGCGTGCAGACGAAGCGCCGGCGGCGCGCGATCGACGGGAACCGCACATCATCGGCGAGCCCGAGAGCGGCATTGGTGTCCTAATTAGGGGAATTATATACTTCACAAGTACCGCATGATGTTGCCGGACACGGAAGTAACTCAGCTTGAATGTGGAGGGTCCGAGTAAAAGCAAACATCCGTTGCCGGTTTTTCGACATCCCGCACGCGAACCCGAAGTTCGCCTAACTTGCCAGCGCGCCGCAAATTGTCGCGAGGGGCGACCGTCTTAGCCGCCTCCAAATCCGAGTTCGCATAAACGATCTCGGGCGTCCCAACATTTTTGCCCTCGCGGCACTCCTGAACAAAAAATTTGGTCAAAGCGTTCCGCGACTGGGCGGGCGCAGAAAGTGAAGAGAAGCGTGCCTTCATAAGGAACATTCTGACCAATGCGGCTGACAAGACTCTTACTAGCGATGACGTGGTTCGCGTATTTCTTCAATGGATCGAGAGTTATAGCGAACTGCACTTCGCGGTGATCTCGTCGATCTACAACGACTCTGGAGTCACACGCGCTCGCATTTGGGAAAAGGTCGGGAAAGAAGAGGTTCGGGAAGATTCCGCTGAAGCAGACATGTTCAAGATGCTTATCCGAGACCTGAGCACAGGCCAGATCATACGCCAGCATAGGGACAAGGATTATGCCGGCAATTTCCTTCGAAAGCCGGCGCAAAAAAGGCGCAAAGGTTCGCCCGCTCCGACCACAGTGGAGTCAGCATTTGAAGATTCGAAAGGTTACGAGCTAACGGAGCTTGGTCAGCAGTTTGTGCATTATGCAATGACCGATCTGCCAATTCGAATCGGATTTGAGAAACCGCAGAACACGACGGGAGGATGTTAGATCCTCATCGTCCCATGCCGACCGCCCGATGCTTGCGCCAATCCGGCGACACGTTCACCGCCCTGCCGCCGCATCGCGTGCAGACGAATTGTCGGCATCGGGAGATCGCCGGGAACTGCACATCATCGGCGAGCCCGAGCGCGGCGAAGCTGAACGCGGTCGCGTGCATGCAGGCCGCATTTGCGCAAGTAACAAACAGACCTTCGAGGCCGTGGCCTTTCAAGTGCGCGATTGTGGGAGGTGCGGGCGTCATGGCCGAACACGATTGGCGTCAACTTCTAGTTCCGCGACTCCTTTTCTCGCGATTGTGGCGTTCCATCCTTTTGAGCGCCTTGCATCTCTTCACAAGGTCACTATAGGTCCCTTAAAAGGGGGCCGAAGCCGATGCGCCAGATTGAGATTAACACCGAAACCTATGCAGCCATTTGGGCCGATCGTCGGCCCGGAGAAGAAACGGAAGATGCGATCATTCGCCGAAAGTTCGGAGTGGAGGCTGTCACCTCCGCCCCCACGAAGAGCACGAAAGGCACGGACAATGGGCGGTTTCGCGATACAGTTGGATTTGCCGATTGGCGGCACGGTGTTTACCTCGAGGAAGGATTCGAAATTTTTCGCACCTATAAAGGCACCGAATATCGCGCGAAGGCCACTGATGGACGATGGCTGCTGCTGAATACCGGCCGTACCTATTCGTCGCTGAATCAGCTCAGCAGGGCTGTCAGTGGAAATGTCGAAAATGCGTGGACCGCTTGGTATTTTCTGAATCAATCGGGTCTGCGCCAGCTTATCAATGAGAAACGGAAACGGTTGTCGGAGACGCTCCCAGTGGTTGAACGGCGGCTTTAAGATTGGAGTTGCAGTCAAGATGGATCGAGTATTTGTTGGACGAAACCTCGTTGAGGATTCACGACGATGCAATATGATGAAATAGGTCCTTGGGTGCCGATGGACGAACTCGCACCGCGAAACGGCATCATCTATTGGCGCGGCGAGTGGGTTTCCGATGAAAACTGGATCGGTGAGCGAAGGTCAATTCCGGTGCGACCGACGCACTATTTGCCCAGCGGTTTCTGAGAGCGGTGGTCCGTAAGGTCTTTGGAGCCGGCTAAATGCCAAAACCGGAACTCTACGGAGGTCGGTGGAAGACCGGCGACGGATTAGGCTAGGGCGGCCAAGGGCACGTCTTTCGCGCGGTGGACGTGACGGGAAAGCTTGCAGGCGAATACGCTCTGAAGAGGGTTTTAAACCCGACAAGATGGGAGCGTTTCCGAAACGAAATTGAAGCCACAAAACGGCTATCTCATCCCAACATAATTCGGCTCATTGATCATTCGGCTCTCAGTGAAACAGGTGCGCCTGATGAACGCCTCTTCCTAGTGATGCCAATCGCTGAAGGCGGCAACTTGAGCGATGCCGAACGGCTTTCTTTGTACAAGGGCTCGGTCAATTCGATCTTGCAAGTTGCGACCCAAATAGCGAATGCGCTCGATGTGGCGCACGAGGCAGGGGTGATCCACCGAGATATCAAGCCGCAGAACATTCTGTTCACAGGCAGAGGCCACAGCGTGTGGGTATCTGATTTCGGGATATGTCTAATAAGTGGGGCGCGAAGGATGACCGATTTGGGCGAGATCGTCGGTCCTCAATGGTTTATGGCCCCCGAGCTAGAGCGAGGCGGCCATTTAGATGTGACGCCTGCCGCCGATGTTTATTCGTTGGGAAAGCTTATTTTCTACATGTTCTCCGGGGGCAGCGTGGTACCCCGAGAAACGGTGCTCGACGAGCAAAATGATTCCCTGTTCGTCGGCGGATGGTCACAGCGCCTGAGGCTTCTTATGGCTCGCATGGTAGCTCCCCTAGAGACGCGCCTGAAAACGATGAAGGAAGTGAAGCAAGGGCTGCAAGCGGTCGCGGACTGGGAACGCGACGCTCAATTGCTACCTATGGGGCCCTCCGCGATCGCTGGGATTGAAGAGTTGCGACGCCGTTCCCAGAGGGCGGTGCAAATTGAAGCCGAGAACGAATCCGCGCGCGATCAAGAGAGGCGTACGCTCGCGGCCGTTAAGGCGGAGTTTAAAAGTTGGGCTCTGGCTGAACTGGAGGTTGCATCGTCTCGTATTGGAGACGGTCAAAATATCCGATGTGCGGCGGGCGAGATCAGCGAGACTGGCAGTCAATTTCGCACGGCTGCGTTCGCTGGAAACACGCAATTCACTCCCTTGGTGGGCGCGGAGCTGCGACTTCACATCGCTCCGAATCTCAAACGCGTAGAGCGCTTACAACTTCACTTGTGCCAAGCTCGAAAGATCGCAACTCGGGTAATCATAAAGGTTGGACGCGCCGAGCAAGAGCCGGTCGCCATACCCGCACAGGATTTCGAATTAGCGATGGTGCCAATTTATGGTCAAGGCGTCATAGGTAAGAACCTCTTGTCTGGCTTTCTGACCAAGAAGGAATTGATCGGAACGCGGCGAGGCCAGCTTGTCCCTAATAGACCAGGGATCAGAGGACCGAGCTTGCAATCCTATGTTATGGAAAGCGTGACCAAAACTATGCATCCCCAGCTCAGTCAATGCGTGCGGTTTCGCGCGTCGGAGTGGCTCAACGTTGGCGAGGAGTTGCGGGACGGATTGATAGAGGCAATAGATGTTTTCGTTGAGTTTGTTCTCTCGGGTGCGACGAATATAGGAGCGTAAGGAGGTTGTAATGGCCCCGCTGACCAGTCGGCACCGAGATAAGAACGGCGAAATTAATAAGAGGTATGGCAATACCAAAGTGGGAACACTGCGCCGAATCTACGGAAACAAGTTCGCGCCCGGGTTCTCAGATGACGCGACACTTTCGCATGTCCTGGCCAAGCTCGATGAGTTGTCTCTATCGCAACTCGTCAAGGACCAGATAAGTGGCCGATTGCGCGAAAAAATCGCTTTCAGCGAAAGCTACGGCGCGCTCGGCAAAGACTATCGGCCGTAGCTACGGGCATGACGCTAAATTTAGCGCGTTCAATCAGGACGCTTAAGCCCGAAAAACATACCGCGCAACTTGTCGAGCTACAGAACGGCGAGATGTTGCCTGCGGGGGAACTTCAAGCTTCTCCAAAAACGAAGGTCCTCGTCGATACAAGCGTGCTAATAACGCATGGTCGAGGAGAGCTTCCCGCGGATGTTCGGCAGGTTTTTGAACGAGCAAACATCTTTTATTGCACAGTGTGCGTTTCCGAAATATGCGTCGGGATCGCTCATCAAAACGTCTTAGACCCTCAATGGCCTGAAAGGGTCAAATATTGGGAGCGAATATTCTCCGCGTTGCCTGGGACGAAGGTACTATCCCCCGATGATCAAACATGGATTGACGCGGGCATTATTGCCGGCACGCTTAGCAGGACACAGGGCTTCCAGGCGCCGCAGATGAAGGAGGTCTTAAACGATGCATTGATTTATCTCACCGCGCTGAAGCAAGGGATTCCAGTGCTAACCGAGAATCGAACTGATTTTAATCTGATTCAGCAACTCGTGAAGAAGGGAAGGTTCTATTGGTATTGATTAGTAGATGGGCCGGTATCGCAACGGAATGCTTTGTGGGCCGTCATCATGACAAGATTTGTTTTTGGAAAAATGGGGGCAAAGTTATATGCGCGATCATGAAGACCCGTATGCGCGATTTATGATTCCCCCAGCCCCCTTTAGCGCCGGCAAAGGATTCCTCGTCGAAGCCATCCAGCCAGAGGCGGACCCAGCCGCGCGGGCTTGCTGATGAGATGATGACATTGATTGGTTGCAGATGAAGTGAGAGCCGGGGCCTGCCCGCAGTGCGAGAAGACCCTCTGTTGCTTCCCATCTGCTTCCCGATCGCGATTCCTGGGAAGCAAACTTCTCACCAACCACGGCTAAGTATTTGATTGTAATGGTGGGCGCACAGGGACTCGAACCCAGGACCCGCTGATTAAGAGTCAGCTGCTCTACCAACTGAGCTATACGCCCTAACCAAAGAGTTAGGCACCACCGATTTTTACAGGCGCTGCTGGGCACCCGACAGCCTCCCCGCAGAACAGAGAGGCCTGCGCTGTTCGCGCAAGAGGATGTAAGCGAACAGGAAGCTTCGCGCAAGCGACTCGATTGGCCGACCATTCGCGCCGCCGCTTTTCGCTTAGTTGTCAGCCCGCCATGATCTCCGGCCGATGCCGGCCGCGCTTGACCATCAGCTTGTTCAAAGCGGCAATATAGGCGCGCGCCGAGGCGACGAGCGTGTCGGGATCGGCGCCACGTGCCGTCACCGTCTTGCCGTCCTCGGCAAGCCGCACCGAGACTTCCGCCTGCGCGTCGGTGCCCTGGGTCACGGCATGGACCTGGTAGAGTTCGAGCACGGCCTCATGCGGCACGAGCGCGTGGATCGCGTTGAAGATCGCGTCGATCGGACCGTTGCCGGTCGCCTGATAGGTCTTGCGCACCCCATCGACATCGATCGTCAGCGCCGCGGATTGCGGTCCGCCGGTCCCTGCGATGACGCTGAGCGCAACGAGTTTGATGCGCTCATGCGCATGCACGATCTCATCATCGACAAGCGCGACAAGGTCTTCGTCGTAGATGATCTTCTTGCGGTCGGCGAGATCCTTAAAGCGGACGAAAGCGTCTTCGAACGCATTGTCGCCGAGTTCGTAGCCCAATTCTTTCAGCTTCTCCTTGAAGGCATGGCGGCCGGAGTGTTTGCCCATCACGAGTGAGGTCTTGCTGACGCCGACGCTCTCGGGCGTCATGATCTCATAGGTTCCAGCATGTTTCAGCATGCCGTCTTGATGGATGCCGGCCTCGTGCGCGAAAGCGTTCCGCCCGACGATTGCTTTGTTGTATTGGACCGGGAAGGAACTGACGGCCGACACGAGCTTTGACGCGCGCGTGAGCATCGTCGTGTCGATGCTCGTGTGATAGAGCAATCTGTCGGCGCGCACCTTCAGCGCCATCACGACTTCTTCCAGCGCGGCATTGCCGGCACGCTCGCCGAGGCCGTTGATCGTGCATTCTATCTGCCGCGCGCCGCCCTTCACGCCGGCGAGCGAATTGGCGACCGCGAGACCGAGATCATCGTGGCAATGCACGGAGAAGATCGCCTTGTCAGAATTGGGCACCCTGGCGCGCACCGTCTCGAACAGGGACTGATATTCGTCCATCACCGTATAGCCGACCGTGTCGGGAATATTGATCGTCGTGGCTCCAGCCTTGATCGCGAGTTCCACGCAGCGGCAGAGGAAATCGATCTCACTTCTGGTGCCGTCCTCGGCCGACCATTCGACGTCCGCGACATAATTGCGTGCCCGTTTGACGCTCGCCGTGATCATCTCGAGCACCTCGGCCGGCTCTTTGTTGAGCTTGAATTTCATATGCAGCGGCGAGGTCGAGATGAACGTGTGGATGCGCGGCCGCGCGGCATGGCGCAAAGCCTCGCCGGCGCGGTCGATGTCCTTGGCGGCCGAGCGGGCGAGACCGGCGACGGTCGCGCGCTTCACGCGCCGCGCGACCTCGCTCACCGCTTCGAAATCGCCCTCGGAAGCGATCGGAAATCCGGCCTCTATAATGTCGACGCCCATGGCGTCGAGGAGTTCCGCGACGTCGAGCTTCTCTTCGAGAGTCATAGAAGCTCCGGGCGATTGCTCGCCGTCGCGAAGAGTGGTGTCGAAGATGAGAATTCGGTTAGGGTCGGCGATGCGCTTGCCGCTTTTGTCGATGGAATCAGTCATGGGATTTGCCTTGCTTCGTCCTTGCGTGGCTTGCTCAAGCGCTCCCCTAAGGGCCTAGGCAAAGCCCGGCCGGCCCTCAGGGGTGGCTAAGGAGAAGCAGGGCGGACGGAGCGAACGAAGCCGCGCGCGGCGAAACCGGCGCTGAAGACGGCGCCAGTCCTTCCAAGCGCGCCCTCGCTTGCGCTGATGCCGCAGGATGCACGAAAGACCTCGGATTCGAATAATTCCAAGATTTAGACGAAGGGCAGGGGAAGGGCAAGACCGCCTCTGGGCGCAGCAGAGATCGCACCGGTCGCATGTTGCGAGAAATCCTCGCGAGTGCCGGAAATTAACGACAGATCAAAGCGTTACCCTTATTGGTAATCTGCTCGACGACTTTGACTTAGGACCAGAGCTCCTCGATTTGGTATTGCTGCTGATTTTGCTCGGGCACGGTCTGGATCGTGAGGATCTCATTGAGCAAAGCAAAATTTGCCTTCGACGGACCTGCTGTATGGGAAGCTATATTTTGTTGGGCTCTGTGTATTTATATGCGCTTTGGTTCGAACCGATGAGAACGGAGGAGAAGTAAGATGAAGCAGGATGGGCGCGATCGATCTCTTAGCTTCCTCGTGCTGCTCGCATGCATCATGGGCGCAGCCCAGTTCTCCGCATCGGCAGCGGGCCAAAGCCCCCGCCAATATTGTGCGCAGATCGGAAATGATGACCAGCCTCGCCCGGCGCCGCCTTCGCTCGCAGTTTGCATTCAACGCCTGTTTGGCATCAGCGGAAAATACGCGCTTGAGACGACCTCTTATCGCTGCGCGGGCGGGCATCTGATGCTTTGCACGGTTGGCGCCAATCTGTCTTGCGGCAAGGCCGACACGCGCACCGCATTGCCGCCCGCCACTGAATGGTGCCGAACCAATCCGAATTCCGATTTCATTCCGATGGCTGTGACCGGGCACGACACGGCTTATGTCTGGCGATGCGTCGACGGCGTCGCCGAGCCCGGTGAAAAGGTCGGCCCGATCGATAAACGGGGATTTTTTTCGGAGAATTGGAAAGAACTGAAATAAGCGGCTCTCGCCCAACTGCTTTGCTTCACTCCGATGGAGCGAGGGCCGGTAAGCGCGCCTGATCATTGACGTCGGGAGACGAATCTACGGTGGAGACGTCGAGCAGTTCGTCGGCGCCAGTTGCGGCGGCAAACCTTCCATAACGCAAAGCGAGCGGTGGAAGGATAAACAAGTTGAGGGCAGTCGATGTGAACAGGCCTCCGAGAATCACGAGAGCCATCGGGCCCTCGATCTCGCGACCCGGCGTATTCATGCTGACCGCCAAGGGCAGAAGACCGAGACCGGTGACGAGCGACGTCATGAGCACCGCGGCAAGCCGGTCGCCCGCACCGCGCACGGCGGTTGCGGCGTTCCACGACTGGGCGTCCACTGTGACCAGATGCTCGTAATGCGAGATCATCATCATCGAGTTGCGCAAGGTAATGCCGAACAGCGTCACGAAGCCGACGAGCGAGCCAAGCGACAGCACGCTGCCTGAAAAGAAAACCGCCACGACGCCCCCGACCAAGGCGAAGGGCAGGTTTGCCATGGTCACGAGAAGGTTTCGCCAGTTGCGTGTGACGACCGACAAAAGGAGCACGATGCCGACGCCGGCAAACCCCGACTTCAGCGTGAGATCGCGCTGCGCCTGCGCCTGCCCCTCGGCGGCCCCGGAATAGACGACATAGGTTTCAGGCGGCAGCTTGACTTTCGCGGCGATCTCTCGGCGCGCTTCCCTAACGAAGGAAGCCGGGTCTCGGCCCTGGACATCCAATGTCACGGCCTGGAGCCGGCGGCCCCCTTGATGCTGGATTTCATAGAGGCCAGATGATGCCTTAACGTCTGCGACTTGGCTCAAGCGGACGTAAGTGCCATCCGGCGCCTGGATTGGCAAATTACGGATGTCGGCGATATTGCCTTGGTGTTGAGCGAGCCTGACGACGACATCGAAGACGCGATCGCCTTCATAAGTTTGCCCAACAACGTCGCCTTGATAGGCCGTGCGTATGATATCGAGAATGCCGGCGGGGTCGAATCCCCAGCGCTGCAGATCGCTTGGGCGAAGCTTGATCATGATTTGCGGCAGACCGAGCGGCGATTGCATCTCGACCGAGGCAGCACCCGGAATGCCGCGCAACACTTGTGCGATACGCTCCGCGGTGTCGTTGATGACGTCGAGACTGCTGCCGTAAACGTTCACTGCGACCGGCGTCGTGTAGCCGGAAAAGGTCTCGTTGACCCGCTCCGTCAGGAACGTGTTGGCGGAGAAGTTGACACCGGGGAAATTCGTCAGGCTTTTCAGGATATCCGATTTGGCGGATTTCGCGGACTCGCTGGAGAATTCTTTGAGCTCCACCTCGAATTCGCTTTGGTGCAGGCCATGCGTATCGCCGGCGGCGGCGCGTTCCGCGCGTCCCACGCGTTGTGCGATGGTGCGGATGATGGGGAGCTTCTCCAATGCCGCGGTCACGCGCGCGCCCATCCGCAGGGATTCGAACGTGGCGGTGCCGGGCATGACCGTCATGTGCACGATGAAGTGCCCTTCCTGAAGGTCCGGAAGGAAGGTCTCGCCGAACAGCGGCAAGAGGGCGATCCCGCCCAACGTGAATAGGGCTGCCGCCGCGATTGCCAGGCGCGGCGCTCGCACTACTCTACGCAGCACGGTTTCGTAGGGGCGCCGCGTCCAGCCAATGACTGGCGGCACGCGCTCCTTGGTATGCCCCGGCAAGAATATCAGCGACATCGCCGGCGTCACGGTAATGGCAACGATGAGCGAGGCCAGAACCGCAAATATGTAGGTGAGGCCGAGCGGCGCGAATAATCGGCCGGCGACCCCGGACAGCGTCACGACCGGAAGGAACACGAGAAGCACCGCGAAAGTCGCATAGACGACGGCGCTGCGGACTTCGTAGGTGGCTTCCAAAACGACGCGCGCGGGCGGTCGCGGCTCGCCTCGCTGCCTGTTCTCGCGCAGTCGACGCGTGATGTTCTCGATACCGATGACCGCGTCATCGACGACCTCGCCGAGTGCGATCGCCAAGCCACCCAGAGTCATCGTGTTTAGCGTCACGCCGTATTGCTGCAGCACGATGACGGCAGCGAGCAGGGAAATCGGGATTGCCGAACAGCAGATCGCAGCGGCGCGAAGATCGAACAGGAAAAGTATGAGTACGGTAACGACCAGCGCGCCACCGACCAGGAGGGAGGAGCGTAGATTGTCCGTGGCCGCAACGATGAAGTTGGCGGGACGGAACAGTCCGCCGTGCAGCGTCACGCCGTCTTGCTGCAATGTCGGCTCAAGATCGGCAAGCGCCGCTTCAATGCCCTTTGTGACGTCGAGCGTGTTGGCGCCATATTGCTCGTCGATATTCATGACGACGCCGGGCTCTCCCATGATGGCTGCGCCGCCGATGGCGGGCTCCGGCGCTTCGATGACGTCGGCCACATCTCCCAATGTGACGCTGCCGCTATCTTGGCGTGCCACGACCGTGCGGGCGATGTCGGCAGGTCCAATCGACTGAGCATCCGTCTGCAAGGTGATGCTCTGGTTCGGCGTGCTGACGAAGCCGGCGCCGCGCACGCCGGTCGCGCGCCGCGCCGCGGCGAGAACATCGTCCATGCCCAGACCAAAGCGAATGAGCCGATCCGGGTGGACGATGATCTGCGTCGACTTCTGCTCGCCCCCAAAAATTTCGGCACCGGCCACGCCCGGCACCGAAAGAAGGCTCGGGCGGACCGTCCAAGTCGCGATCGTGCGCAGCTGCATCAATGACTGCTTGGACGATGTCAGGCCGATCACCAGGACGGTCGCCGCCGAAGAGGTGAGCGGTGTCATTGAGGGCGGCTCGACACCCGCCGGCAGCTGACTGGTAACCGCCGCCAGCCGTTCAGCGACCAGTTGCCGGTCGCGATAGAGATCGGTTGTCGGATCAAAATAGACCTTGATGTCGGACAGTCCCTGGATCGAACTCGAAGTTATCCGCTGCAGGTTGGGCACGCCGTTGATCGACGCTTCGATGGCTCGCGTCACGAGAGTTTCGACCTGCTCGGAGGCAAAACCGGGCGCTTCGGTCTGCACGTCGACTTGCGGCGGCGCAAACTCCGGAAAGGCGTCGTAGCTCGCGTTGCCGAGTACATAGATGCCGTAAGCAACGAGCAGGCAGGCGAGCACAACAATGATGGCGCGAAAGCGGAGCGCGAACCGGATGATGAAAGCTTGCAGTCCAGCGACGCGCATCATCGCTAATCCTCGACCGGAACTTGCGCACGAAACTCCTCGGAAAGCAGCATCTGCGCGCCGTGCACGGCGACTTCGGCGTCAGGCGGCAGATCTGTGACGATGTATCCGTCATCGCTCGCCGGTCGGTTGGGGGCGATCTCGCGCCGAATGAAGGTCTTCGCGTCCGAGCGAATGTAGATCCAGGCCTGCCCTTCGAGCCAGACGACTGCCGAATTTGGAACGACCCATCCGCGTTCAGCCGATTTGACAGCCAGCGACACTTCGAGGTTCAAATCGGGCAATAAGCCATCCTGCGCCGGCACAGTGTAGAAATAGGCGATGCCCTGGAGCTTGGGATTGGCGGCGGTCGCAAGCGAGACGTAGGTGAGCCGTATCTTTGTGCTGTTATTCAGCGCGGTGGCCGCCGTTTCGGGGGGAGTGGTGGGGATGATGCCGGGGGGCAGAGTCACCTTGGCGAGATACTCATGCCGCTCGATCAGAGCGGTAATTAGAGGCGCATGATTGACCAGCGCCGCACCGAGCACGCTACCCCAATTCTGCCGCGCGGCTGCCGCCACGGCAGTCAGGCGGGCTCGCGCAACAGCGAGCGCCGCGGTGTCGCTCTCGAAAGCACTCTGCGCGCTCTGCAGCTGCGCGACCGAAATATTCTGCTGGTCGTTGTAGAGGACCTTGGCTCGTTCGAACGCCGCTTGTGAAATCGCGAGCTTGGCATCCGCACTCTTCGCCTGCGTCTCTGCCCCGATATATTGGCTGTTGAGTTCCGCCAAGGCTGCAGGATCGATAACCGTCGCAAAGCCGAGTATGGCGTTCTCGGCGGGGGCTGGGGTGAGGCGAGCACATTCGATTCCAGCGTTTTGAACGTCGGCAGCACTCAAGGTGAGAATGGTCACTCCATTCTTTATCGCCACGCGCGTCGGCGGATTGGCGACGCTCTCGGGGTCATCATTATTGTTGGCCTTGGTCTGGCCTACGAAAGCATGAAACATCGATCCGAGCTCAGCAGCGAAGACGAGCACCAGTAGGATCGCGAGTGCGACCCGACGCCAAGGAGCAGATGTTGACCGCGGCGTCACGTCGAAGACTCCGGAGCCTGCCGCAGTGTGGCTCGCGGATCGGGTAACATAACATCGGGCCCGTATAAAGAACGCTGCAAGGCATCCTCTAAGGAGCCGAGCGCCTCGCGCTGCTGCAAGAGCGCATCGAAACTGGACAGCGCGGTCGTGGCGGCTTCGAGTTGAGCCGTGACGAGGGTCGGGCGATCGGTCTGTCCAGCACGGAAGGAGCTTTCCGTCTGGCGTGCGCGGCGTCGCTCGTCGCCAATCAGTTCATCCGCGCTCGCCAGGTTTTGTGTCGACTTACGATAGGCCGTCGCGGCTGCATCGATTGCGCCGATGATTTGCGCCTGAAGGGCGGTAAAGGCGGCGGCCGCCTGCTGGCGCTTAGCGAGAGCCTCGGCGATCGGTCCCTGATTTTGATTAAAAATTGGCAGCGCCGTGCTGAAATCGAGTTGGTATTGATTGATTCCATATTGGTAACTGTAGCCTGGGCCTAAGGTCACATTCGGAAATTGGTCGGCGATGGCGAGGCGCAGCGCCTCCTGCGTCGCATCATAAGCCTCAAGGCTCGCTTGCACGTCCGAACGCTCTGTCAGCGCCTCTCGGCGCCATGCTCCGGAGTTGAAGTTTTGTGCGATGGCCGGCGGGTGGTCGAAAGCATCCATCGCCAAGTTCACATCATCGAGCGCTCGCGCCGGAATACCGATCGCCGTGGCGAGCTGAACACGCGCTTCGGCGGCGGCGAGTTCGAGATCGTGAAGAGCGAGCGTGATCTGCCCCCGGTTGATGCGCTCGCGCGAAACATCGAGCGCCGAGGCTTCGCCCGCGGTGAGCCGGTGCTCGAGCAGGCTGACCAGTTGATCCTCAAGTTCAAGTCGCTGCCGGGTGAGAGCCAGCCGTTGCTGTGCAGCCCAGAGGGCGAGCAGCGCGGCGCGCACCCGGCCCCGAACCTGCCAGCCTGCCGTTGCGACATCGAAGCGCGCTGCTTCGGCCAAAGACTGGGCCTGTGCCGTCCGGGCCTCGCGCTTACCGAAGGTCTCGACCAGGAAATCGATCGCGGGACCAATGGTGAGCGGCGCGGCGCCTGCGGGAATTGCGCCTGCGACCAAACGCTGGCCGACGATATTCGTAAAATTGAGCACCGGATTGGGGCGCTCCCCCGCCGTGATGACAGCCGCTTGGGCAGCGGCCAGTTTGGCGTGCGCGAGCTCAAGATCGGGGTGATAATAGACGGCGGCGAGGGTCAGGGTTGTGAGGTCCCAGGTCGGCTCGGCCTCCGCGTCGCCGTCAGGACGTAGCGCCAGCGCGACGAATTGCTTGAGGCGGGGATCGTTCAGGCTGCGACTTTCGAGGGCGCGCGCATTTGCGTCCGGCGAGAGCGGTTCCGGCTGATAGCTCGCGCAGCCACTGGCAAGCGTGCCTGCAAAAGCGACAAGGAGAAGGGCGCGCGTACGCGACATCCGGATCTCGGCTCTCCTCTTTGGGCGTAACATGTCCGGCGCCGCTGAAGCGGCGGGGACAGCGATAATAACTAAATGAAGTGATTGAGCAATCGCCAGCGCGGAAATTGACGATGCCTGGCCTAACCCTAAGAATTTCGGAACGTGTTGTTTGTTTGCATGAGGGGTCGAGCAGAGATAAGCGCGGGCGCCGTGCGAAGCGTGAAGTGCGGCAATCACCACACGTCGCTGACATGGGCCCTGGTGCCAGGGGCGGTTTCACGCTCGCGCGATAACCAACTGAATAAAATAACCAATCTCCAGTGTGGAAAAGGGGTCTGCCCCCAAACTTACCCCCAGAATGTTGTAGCTTTTCGTGCGCAACGCATTATGTCGCGGCTCGCAAAGCCTCTCGTTCTGTTTGCGAGACGAAGGTCACGGTGATGCGGCTCTGTGCCACCGCGCGCGTTTGGAGCCACGCTAACGAGAAAGCCTTGCTGCGCGTGTACACGAGCGTCGCAGCGAATCAGCTTGCGGCCACGGATTTCTTCTGTGTCGCTGGGATAAAGACTGCGGTGATGCGGCGGGAGCCGCGAGGAAGAGCACGGGATCGCCGAACCGACCATTGAGGAGTTTTGGATGCAGGAGTGGCCGCATGACAGAAACTTAGCCCTATGGCAAAGGACGGCGTTGCGCTAAATCAGACCGGCTTACGGAGAGCGCCATTCCGCTTCGTCGCCAAGAAGCAATTTGTCGGGCAAATTTTCTTCATTCCGTTCTTACGATGGCCCAGCGCCCTCTTCGTGGAACGCATCGACATCACCGGTAATCTCGCCACGAAGCTATAAGACGCTCGGAAATGGATTTCAGCGTGGTCCTGCGCCTGCAGAAGCAGGTGCGAAACGTCATCTTTGCACATTGCGGCGAACCCGACGTCGGCGAGTCGGCTTAGCTTCATCTGCCTTCGCCTGATCTCGGCCTCCGGATTGATGCAAGTCATGACGGTGTCCTACTTTTGGAGCCCTATAGAACCATTCAATGGAGGCAATCGTGGAAAGTGCAACCTTTCGCAAATGGCTGGCCGAGCACGGCTGCCGCTTTGAAGCCGGCAAGGACACTGTCGAACCCCATGGACATGCCTATGTGACCGTTCATCGGGGAGACCGGAAGGCTGTTCTTCCCGACATCGGCACGAAGAAGGCGCTCGATCCGAGGGTCGTGCGCCAAATCGTCGACGAGCTCGGTCTCGATTGGAACGAATTGCCAGGACCGATGTCGCGTGTCTGATGCCACAGGAAACTGAGACGCAGATTTCATTCAAAAGTGCGGGGCCTAAGGCGCTTTACTCGCGCCATTGCGCATCGCTGCAGGCTTGAGCAAATGTGAAGAGCCGTTGCCGGCGCCGCCTCGCTCCCGCGCGGACTCGCGAGCTATCTTTTCAAGAGGTCGCCTTGAAAAAGGCCTCCGGCCGGCTGGCTCAATGACCCCGCATCTCCAACAGCTCGCCGGCGAGGTGATCGAATAAAGTTGGCTATGGCTGCTTTTGGCAGATAATGTCGACGCTTAGGCCGCGTGCTGCATGGCCCTCCTTGGGTGAGCTCATTTCCAAAGGCCGGCTCGACCAACATGGCCAAATATCTCTTCAAAGCACGTTACACCGCGGAGGGTGCCAAGGGCTTGGCCCGCGAAGGCGGCACTGGCCGTCGTTCGGCCATCGCGAAGATGACAGGGGCCTTGGCGGTAAGCTGGAGACCTTCTACTACGCATTCGGCGACGTCGACGCATACATCATTCGATGTGCCCAACAGCGCAACCGCCGCCGCTGCCGCGCTCGCCATCAACCAGGGCGGCGGCGCGATCGTGAAGACAGTTGTGCTGATCCCGCTGGAGGACATGGACAAGGCGGGCAAGAAGGACGTCGACTATCGGCCACCGGGACGCTGACGCGCTAGATCGCCCGTTTCACTGAAGCAAGGAGGAGGCGTCGCGCTTCATCCGCGGCACAGAATACCAATCCTGTTCACTTCCGCGTTCATCTGCATTTGGCGGATTTTGTTGAAAAACTCGGAAGTTAAGTGGTGACAAAAACTAGCATGCAGAGCGGCGTGAAAGGCAAACGCCGCACAATGCCATCATAAATCGCTTGCAGAAGCTCCACGCTGCATAAACAGTCGACGATGTGTCCCCTCACGTGCTCTTCCGAGAGAAGCGCGCACGGCCTTGAAAAATTTGGGTCAGAGGAGAGAGCGGACTTTTTCAACAAAATCGGACCCGAAGCAGCCGTTGAAGACGACGCGGACGCATGGGAGAAATCCTGAAGGAAGTGAACGAGAGGCTCGCATTGTCGGCGGCCGTGCCGACCTATACCTGCTGATCGAGTTCGTGCCTCGAGATCGCAACATGGCCTAAGGCGATGTCTCGCATCTTGATCATCATCGGGCTGGCGATTGCGGCAATCGGCCTCCTCTGGCCATGGCTCGCGCGGCTTGGGCTTGGGCGGCTTCCCGGCGACATTTGGATCCAGCGCAGCAATTTCACCTTTTATGCCCCGATCACGACGAGCATTCTTGTCAGCCTGGTGCTTTTTCTCATTTTCTGGCTCCTGAACCGATGAATTGGATTTGTTGGGTGCCGCGACATCTGTGTGCGGCGGCGGAAGATGCTATAGGTCTTAGGATGCTCGCAAGCGGAGGTTCATGAGCTTCGCAGGCGATGACACGATATGGAGGCGCACGCCATGCCGGCTCTTGAAGGAAAAACCGCTTTGGTGACGGGCGTAAGCCATGCCGGGCAGATCGGCGAGGCGGTCGCCAGAGGGCTTGCGGACTCGGGTGCCGCGCTCGTCATTTGTGCGCGCACGCAGAGCAATGTGGAAGCGCGGGCACAAGAGCTGAGCAATGCCAGCGTGCGTGTTCTCGGCCTCGCCGCATCTCTGACCGATGAAACGCAGGTCGATCAGCTCGTCCAGCGCGCCTTGGGCGAATATGGCAGGATCGACATTCTGGTCAATCTTGCCGGCGGCCTTACGCGCTACAAGCCGGCAGTCGAGCACAGTCTTGAGGATTGGACCGAGGAATTGAACAACAACCTCCTGAGCGCCTTTTTGATGTCGCGCGCGCTCTTTCCGCATATGCGCGACGGGGGCGGCGGCGTGATCGTCAACTTTGCCCGCGCCGGCCTGCCGCAGGCCAATATGGTCGCCTATAATTGTGCCAAGGCCGGCATCGAGGCGCTCACCCGCACGCTCGCACTCGAAGGGCGCGATGCGGGCATCCGCGTCAATGCAATCGGCCCCGGCCTCACCGACACGGCGTCCAACATCGCAATGATGAAGCCTAAGGACACCGCGCATTGGGCAAAGCGCGAGGACATCGCCAAGACCGTTTGCTTTCTTGCCTCCGATGCCGGAAAGGGAATCACGGGTCAAGTGATTGCCGTGACCGGAGCGGGGATATAGACGACAAGGTCACTTCGGCGCTCCGTGTGAGTGGAGTTGAGCCAAGGCTCACCTATAATCGCCATCATATTGCAATGGGAACGACGGGCTATAATTTTTGTTGGATGCATCCGCGCAGTGATATGCGGGATGCTGCGGTAGCCCTCAAGGGAATCGTCCGGCCGGTTCTCATTGGGCATCTAGCTCCGCTACGATCTCCTCGTAAGGCGATTTGAGACTGCGCAAACGCAGCTCCGCCGCTAGATCATCCATCTCTCGTGCAAGCGAGGGCTCGCGAGAAACCAGCCAAAGTTTGCAAGCCTTGACCTATTCGCTTCTCAGCTGGTCATCAGACGGCATTAGCGAATGATCGCCCGCGTTCATCATTTCGCTTTTGAGAAGTGTCTGTCCGAGGGCCTCGGCGTTCTCTTTGCTCAATTCTCTAGGCATCGAAAACCTGTCTCCCTAAGCCGCATTCAGCAAAGGAACAAATCAGCAATTCATGTCGCGTGGAGCTGCCGACAATTTTCGAAGGTCGTTGGTAATCAATGATACTCCATCGCAACAAGCGCGACATAAAAACGGGCATTAAGCTACTGAATAGTTTGGTGCCCAGGGGCGGAATCGAACCACCGACACGCGGATTTTCAGTCCGCTGCTCTACCAACTGAGCTACCTGGGCAGGCCGCCGCGGCGCGGGCCGGCTTTATAGAAAGCGCGGTCCGCCTTGTCCAGCAGGGCGGCGTTCAGTGCCTTTCTTGCCGAGCCTGGCAGCCACAGCTATAAGCGCCGCACCCTGCTCGAAGGATCGCGAAGACACATGGCGGTAGAGCGTACCTTTTCCATTCTCAAGCCCGACGCGACCCGCCGCAATCTCACCGGTGCGATCAACGCCATGATCGAGGCCGCGGGACTGCGGATCATCGCCCAGAAGCGGCTCCTCATGACTCGCGCGCAAGCCGAGACCTTTTATGCGGTTCATAAGGAACGGCCATTTTTTCGCGAACTTGTCGAGACGATGACCGCCGGGCCCGTGGTCGTCCAGGTGCTCGAGGGCGAAGATGCGATCAGAAAATATCGCGATGTCCTTGGCGCGACCGATCCGGCCAAGGCCGCCGAAGGCTCGGTGCGCAAGAAATTCGCCGTTTCGCTCCGCGAAAACTCGGCGCATGGATCGGACGCGCCACAGACCGCGGCCGTCGAGATCGCGCAGTTCTTCTCCGGCAATGAGATCGTCAGCTGAACGCGACCCAAGTCGCGACGAATGCGCATGGCCCTATTCCGGCCGGACTTTCATGATGCGTGATCGCAATGATTTCGACGCCGGATTGTTTCCGGCCGCAGTTTGAGCCATAGCGGAAATGCGAAAAAACCAAAAACGCTGCCTTCTCTCTCTCTTTGGCGTCGCCGGGCTCCTCACCGCTTCGGCTGCCACCATCGACCAAGCCGCGGCCGACAAGATCAAACATTCGATCGCCGTCTTTTCCGGCCTCGACAAGATCACGGGCCGGATCATTTCCTTCGAAGTCGCGACGAACGAAACGGTGCAATTCGGCTCGCTGCAGATCACCGAGCGCGTCTGCTACACACGCCCGCCCACCGAGGCGCCGCAGACCGACACATTCGTCGAGGTCGACGAAATCGATGCGGACAACAACACCAAACGAATTTTCACGGGCTGGATGTTTGCCGCAAGTCCGGGCCTGCATGCGCTCGATCATCCCGTCTATGACATCTGGCTCACCGACTGCAAAGGCAATACGCAAGTGATCGCATCGCCGCCCTCGACCGCTGAGACGGAGACGCCGCCGGCTGAGGTAGCAAAACCGCAGGAGCCGGCGAGCGCGCCGCAGGCAAATCCGAGCCGACCGGCGAATGCGCAAGCGCAAGGCTCGCAGCAGCCAAGTGGGCCGATCGAGGTTGGGCCGCCGCCGGGCTTCATTCCCCCGGGCGCGCAGCCGGCACCCTCAAGTCAGCAGTTCACCCCGACCGCACCTGGGCCAGGCGACAATGGCAGATTCTGAACACGCTTGCCGAGGCTGGCCGTGCTTGCGATTTACTTTCAGCCTATCTATCGGCCCGGTTCGGCCGGGCGGGCGAGGGCGGCAAGGACCTCCTGGCCCGAAACCCTTCGGTCCTTCGGCCAGACCCAAAAATCTGCCCTTTGCGCGACGGCTTCGGCGAGCATCTCCCGGTACTGTTCTTTCGAGACTTCGATCGCGCCCAAGGTCTCGAGATGCGGCGTGACAAATTGGGTGTCGAGCAGGCGGAAACCGCCGGCCGCAAGTCGGCCAGCAAGATGGATGAGCGAAACCTTGGAGGCGTCGGTCTCGCTATGGAACATGCTCTCGCCGAAGAAGGCGGCGCCGAGGACGACGCCATAGAGGCCGCCGACGAGTACACCGTCGCGCCATGCCTCCACCGTGTGGACTTTACCCTGCCCGAAGAGCTGGCTGTAGAGGCGCTTGATGCGCTGATTGATCCAGGTTTTCTCGCGCCCGGTCCCAACGCTTGCACAGGCCTCGATCACCGCTTCGAAATCGCAATCCACGCGAATTTCGAAACGGTCCGACCGGATGGTTTTCGCCAGCCTCTTCGAGACGATCATGCCGTCGAGCGGGAAGATGCCGCGCGCTTCGGGATCAATCCAAAATAGGTTCTGGTCCTCGGCGCTCTCCGCCATGGGAAAGAGGCCGATCGAATAGGCCCGCAGCAGGATATCCGGGGTGATCTCAAAGTCGTCGCGGGGTCGTGTCATGTGATGAAGATGGGTTCTCGCCCACGCCCTCGTCAAGAACGCGACCGAATGTTCGATTTGCTCCGCTGAAGTCTTCCCCACAAATTCGACAGGGTGGTCTTGAGCGAAAAACTAGCTTGTCGCTTCCATTCCGCCACTCGCCAGGAATTTTTCCAGCCAGTGGATGTCATAGAGGCCGTTCTGGATGTCGGGGTTGCGGATGAGCGTCCGGAACAGGGGAAGCGTCGTGTCGATCCCGTCGATGATGAATTCGTCCAGCGCACGGCGCAGCCGCAGTAGCGCTTCGTTGCGCGAGCGGCCATGTACGATCAGCTTTCCGACCAGGGAATCATAATAGGGCGGGATCGAGTATCCGGCATAGGCGGCGCTGTCGACGCGCACGCCCAGGCCGCCAGGCGGATGATAATAGTCGATCCGGCCGGGTGACGGATGAAATGTCACCGGATCCTCAGCGTTGATCCGACACTCGATTGCGTGGCCTGAAAGGACAACTTCGGATTGCGTGATGCTCAAGGGCGAGCCCGCGGCGATCTTGATCTGCTCGTTGAGAAGATCAAAACCTGTGACCATTTCCGTGACTGGATGCTCGACCTGGATACGGGTGTTCATCTCAATGAAATAAAAGCGGCCGTCGTCATAGAGGAATTCGATTGTGCCGACGCTCTTGTATTTAAGCTCACGCATGGCGGCGGCGCAAATCTCGCCGATTTGGTGGCGCTGCGAATTATTGAGGGCAGGGGAGGGGCTCTCTTCGAAAAGCTTCTGATGGCGCCGCTGCAGCGAGCAATCGCGTTCGCCGAGATGGATGGCATGGCCTTGGCCGTCGCCGATGATCTGAATTTCGATATGGCGCGGGCGATCGAGGAATTTTTCGAGATAGACGCAATCGTCCCCGAAGGCGGCCTTGGCCTCGCTGCGGGCGGTGGCGAGCGCGACCGAGAGGTCCTTGGCGCTGCGGGCGACTTTCATGCCGCGACCGCCGCCACCGGCCGCGGCTTTGATGAGCACCGGAAAGCCTATGTCCTCAGCGATCCGCAAGGCATCATCGGGTGTAACCGGGCCGTCGGAACCCGGAACGCAGGGGATATTGAGCCGTTTGGCGGTGCGCTTGGCCTCGATCTTGTCGCCCATGAGGCGGATATGTTCGGGAGTGGGACCGATGAAGCCGATCTGATGTTCGGCAAGAATTTCCGCGAAGCGCGCGTTCTCCGCCAGAAATCCATAGCCAGGATGCACGGCTTCGGCCCCGGTGATCTCGCAAGCCGAAAGCAAGGCAGGAATGTTGAGATAGGATTCGCGCGCCGGCGGCGGACCTATGCAGACGGATTCATCGGCGAGCTTGACATGCATCGCTTCCGAATCCGCGGTCGAATGAACGGCGACCGTCGCGATGCCCAATTCCTTGGCGGCACGCAGGATTCGCAAGGCTATTTCGCCGCGGTTGGCGATAAGAATCTTGTCGAACATAATTATCCATCAGTGATCAGCGCTGGCGGGCCCGCGCATCACGCGCTTGTTCGCCGTCCGGCAGACGGGTCGAGGCATCGGCGCGGCTGTGCATCGATCAAGCCGTCTTACTCGATGACGACAAGCGGTTGATCGAATTCCACCGGTTGCGCATCTTCCACCAGAATAGCGGTCACGGTTCCGGCTCGCGGTGCGACAATGTCATTGAAGGTCTTCATGGCTTCGATCAGCAAGATCTTGTCGCCGGTTTTCACTTGCGAGCCGATCGCCACAAAGGGCGGCGTGTCCGGCGCGGGCCGCAGATAGACCGTGCCGACCATGGGGGATTTCACCGCTCCCGGATGAGCTGCGACAAGCGGCGTCGGCCACGCGATGCTCGCTGCCGCCGCAGAGGCCGGCTGCACCGACACGACGGACGCGCCGGCAGCCGGCGTGACCATCAACGCGCCTCCCTTGCGCGTGACCTTAATCCGGAGCTCACCTTGCGTCACCTCGATCTCGCTGAGATCGAGGCGCGTCGCAATTTCCCCAAGCGTTTCCACGAGGTGCGGGTCGATCGTAGCCGCCGCCGGCACCGCCTTTTTTTCTGTCATTCCCTCAACTTTCGGGCTCCACTGCAGCCGACAATAGAGCTTGAAGCGCAAGATCGTAAGAGGCCGCACCGAATCCAAGAATTACGCCTTGGGCCACGCAGGATATGCGCGAGACATGGCGGAATTGTTCGCGCGCGTGAATATTTGACAGATGGACCTCGATGACGCGCGCATTGGCGCCTTTGATCGCATCGGCAAGAGCAATCGACGTATGACTATAGGCGCCGGCGTTGAGAATGATCGGTTCGCCGGCGCGCCCGGCGTCCTGAACCCAGGTGACGAGATCGCCCTCGTGGTTCGTTTGGCGGAAATGCAAAGTCACGCCGTGCGCTTTGCAGGTTTCGGCCAAACGCGCCTCGATCATGGCAAGCGTTTCATGCCCGTAAACCGCCGGTTCTCGCGTGCCGAGAAGATTGAGATTTGGCCCGTTGAGAACGTGGATGGCCTTGATCATCAGATTATGGACCGGCGGCAGATTCTTTCCGCTTCCTTAGCCGGCTTCATGCGGCAAAGAAAGCGCAGGATCGGCAGAAGCGCCCAGTCTCGATGCGAGATGCTCAGCTGGTCCGCCGCCGAGTTGCGAACAGGTCAGGAACAAACGACCTTTCCGCATTTCCTCACGTTGTCGAGCTTGGCTTTCAAGGCGTCGTAACCCACCGCACCGACCACGATTTCGTCGCCGACCACATAGGCGGGGGTGCCGTTGAGCGCGAGGTCGCGGCCAAGCCGATCCGATTCGTCGAGGCCTTCCTTGACGCTTGGCGCCTCCATGTCCTTGCCGATCTTGTCCATGTCGGCTCCGAGAGCTTGCGCGACGGCGAGCGCCTGAGCCTTGCCGACCGGGCCACGCGAACCGAGAAGCTTCTGATGAAATTCCCAGAACTTCTCGCCCTTGAACTGATTGCGGACGGCCGCGGCGACCTCCGCGGCTTCCACAGAAGCGTCGGAAAGAATGGGATAGTCACGCAGAATGAGGCGCAGATCCGGCTCGTCCTTCATGAGCCGGGCCATATCCGGCAGCATCTTTTTGCAATAGCCGCAATTATAGTCGAAGAATTCGATGAGCGTCAGCTTGCCGTCTTGGTTGCCGACGATCGCCTGATAGGGCGAGGTGTAGAGCGGGCCTTGCACATCGCTGACAAGCTTGTTGCGCGCCTCGGCCTCCGCGGCCTTCGCGCGCGTCTCGAGTTCGGTGATGGCGTCGCGCAAGATTTCCGGGTTCTTCATGATGTAGTTCTTGATGATCGTTTCGATCTCGCTTTTCTGCGACGCCGAGAATTCGTCAGCGGCAAGCGGTGTGCTGAAGATGAAAGCCGTGAGGCCGATGGCGAGGCTTGCTAAGAGGGCGCTAATACGGGCCATCCTCTTTCTCTCCTTGGTTTTTTGAATTCAGGCGGCCCAATCGAAACTCGATGGGGCGGTCTTGGCGCTCGGGGATCTGCGCCCAATCGCTCCTTATCGCCTAACTGGCGCTCCCTTTCAATTGGCGGTGTTGCCGCGTGAATTAGGCCGGGGCGGGCGCTCGCGGAACGGGTTCGCGACGCGAATGGCGGAAATTTCGCGTTCAGCATCCGTTCATGCGGCACACCCCTAAGTTCCAGTCAGCCCCGAATCAGAGCAATTTCTGCGGCGATGCGAACAAAGCCCATCTTTTTCGATCCGACCGGCCGGCGCGCCTCGTGGATCTCCTGGATTATGCGGATCGGCACCGCGGCGGTGGCCGTCGTCTGCGTGATCTTTGTCATCCTTTTGATGGGTAATGACGCGCCGCTCGGCACCGATCTCGAGGGCTCCGCCGAAGCGCTCTTTCAGCCGCCGGCAACCGCTTCCGTTTCCCGACACTTTCTGAGCAAGTCGGCGGAATGGGTCGCCGCCGAACTGCGCGGCCAGGAACGCGACCTTTGGCGCATCGCACATATCAAGCCTGGAACCCAGGGCCGGTCGGATGATTCATCAGGCGTCCTGGGCGCCATCCCGGGACGTGCGCTGAGCATCGGCTTCTACGCCAATTGGGACCAGAGCGCCTTCTCGGCACTGAAGAAGGATCTGCCACACCTCGATTCGGTCATTCCGACTTGGCTCAGCGTGCAAGGAAGCGATGTCGGCATTCGTAACGACCTTGATTATCGCGGGCTCGCGGCCATCAGGGCCGCCGATCCGTCGAAACCGATCTTTCCACTGCTGCAGAATTCCGTCGACGGAAAATGGGACGGGGCAGGGCTCGCCCGATGGCTTGCCGATCCCGCCAAACGCGCCGCGCGTCTCAAGGAAATCATCGAATTCCTCGACTTCAACAAATTGCAGGGCCTGACGGTCGACTTCGAGTTGGTACCGGACAGCGCCCAGGCGGATCTTAAGACGTTCCTGAAAGAAATGGCGGCGGCGTTCAAGCCGCGCGGCTGGCTGATCCTTCTGGCCGTCCCCTTCGACGACGATTCTTGGGACTATGTCGCCTATTCGCACATCGTCGATTTTACGATTCTCATGGCTTACGACGAGCATTGGGACACGGGAACGCCCGGGAGCATCGCGAGCCAAGGCTGGTTCGAGAAACTGCTCGACCTTCGGATGAAGGATCTCGACCCCAACCATACGATCATCGCGCTCGGCAATTACGGCTATGATTGGACTCTAGGCAAGTCGGCGGAAGACCTGACTTTCCAGGACACCGCGCGGCTCGCCCGGACAATCGACGCCGAGATCGACTTCGATCCGGACGCAGAGAACCCGCATTTCACCTACCAAAGCGCAGACGGCATGCTGCACGACGTCTGGTTTCTCGATGCGGTCACCGCGTTCAACGAGATTCACGCCTCCGACATTTACAAACCGGCCGGCTATGCGCTGTGGCGCCTCGGTGCGGAAGATCCGTCGGTCTGGTCAGTCATGGGGCGGCCCTATGATGCCGCTGCGCCGGACGCGTTAAAGATGATCCCCTCGAGCCAGGAAGTCTATTTCGAGAACCAGGGCGAGATTCTTCACGTCGCCGCGGAGCCTTCGGACGGCCAACGCACCACCGAACTCGACCCGGAGACCGGCGATATCGTCGATGAGAATTATAAGGTTCTGCCAACTTCCTTCATCATCCAGAGGTTCGGCCTGCAACCAAAAAAGTTGGCACTCACCTTCGACGACGGCCCTGATCCGACATTCACGCCGCAGATTCTCGACATTCTCAAAGAGAAGAATGTCCGCGCGACCTTCTTCATCGTCGGCGAGAACGCCGGTGCGAGCCCCGATATCGTTCAGCGCGAATACGACGAAGGCCACGACATTGGCAACCACACGTTCACGCATCCGAACGTGGTCGAGTTGCCGCTCGGCATGGCGAAGCTGGAGATCAACGCGACGCGGCGGCTGTTCGAAGCGATCACCGGCCATTCCATGCGGCTTTTCCGGGCGCCCTTCCTCGGCGATTCTGATCCGACCACGATCGACGAACTCGAGCCGGTGTCGGTGGCGCAGAAGATGGGATTCGTGACGGTCGGGCTTAGAATCGATCCCAATGATTGGCTGCGACCGCCGGCGCAAACGATCATCGACCGCATTCTCAAACAAGTGGCCGACCAGGACCCGGACAACGCCGGCAATGTCATTCTGCTACATGACGCTGGCGGCGACCGGTCAGAGACGGTGAAGGCTCTGGCGCGGCTGATCGATGAATTGCGCGCTAGGGGCTACGAGCTCGTACCGGTGTCGGAGCTTGCCGGGCTCACGCGCGAGCAGGCGATGCCGACGTTGCCGCCCGCCATGTTCGCGTCGCTCGTCAATCGGTCGGTGTTCTTCACGCTCGGCTATTCGGGTCATCTGCTGCAGGCGATGTTCATCGGCGCGATCTGGCTCGGCTTTGCGCGCGTCGTCTTCCTCAGCGGGCTGGGCCTCCTGCATCGTTGGCAAGAGTGGCGCCGGCCGAAGCCGGTCATCGTCGGCACCTATTCCGAGGTCAGCGTCATCATTCCCGCCCATAACGAAGCGAAGGTGATCGCAAAGTCGATCGAACGGATTCTTGCGAGCGATTATCCGGACCTCGAAGTGATCGTCATTGACGACGGGTCAACCGACGGAACGTCGGCCGTCGTGGCCGGCCGTTTCGGCAATATCCCCAACGTGAAGCTGATCACGACGACGAACGCCGGCAAGGCCAATGCCATCAATCTCGGGCTCGCCGAGGCCAAGGGCAGCATCATTGTCGCGCTCGACGCCGACACGCTCTTCGAGGCGAATACGATATCAAATCTGGCGCGCTGGTTCGAGGATCCGGCTGTCGGTGCGGTCGCCGGCAATGCCAAGGTCGGCAACCGGATCAACACAGTGACCCGCTGGCAGGCGCTCGAATATGTCAGCGCCCAAAATCTCGAGCGCCGCGCGCTCGTCGCCCTAGGGTGTATCACGGTCGTGCCCGGCGCCGTCGGCGCCTGGCGACGCGAGGCGCTGGAGCGCGTCGGCCGCTTTCCGGTCAACACGCTGGCTGAAGACCAGGATCTTACGATCGCGGTTCAGAAGGCCCGTTATCGCGTCGTCTTCGACAGCGAGGCTGTCGCTTGGACGGAAGCGCCGGACACGATTCAGGGTCTCATCAGACAGCGTTTCAGATGGGCCTATGGGACGCTGCAATGCCTCTGGAAGCACCGTGACGTCACATTCCGGCTGCGTTATGGGACGCTTGGAATGATCGCCCTGCCGCAAGTCTGGCTGTTCCAGGTCCTGCTGGCGATCATCGCGCCGCTCGTCGATTTCATGCTGATCTGGCAGATCCTGCGCACAGGCCTCGATTACCTGCAGCACAAGGATCAATTCAATCCGGACAGTCTGGTGATCACGCTCGCCTATTTTGTCGCGTTCATGGCCACCGACTTCGCTGCTGTCGCGCTCGCGTTCATCATCGAGCGCAACGAGAACTGGAGACTGATGCTCTGGCTTGGCTTGCAGCGCTTTTGCTACCGCCAGATCCTCTATTACGTGGTGATCAAATCTGCGAGCATGGCCTTGCTCGGGCCTTTCGTCGGATGGGGCAAGCTCGATCGCAAGGCGACCGTCTCGCTGCCGCCCTTGACTGACGCTCAGGTTCGATTTGGAGCGGCCTCAACCCGGGATTGATCGCGGGCTCGGGCCAGCGCCGATCTTTCCGTCTGAAGATGAGCAGCTGTTCGGCGCTATTTTACAGCGCCCGTGCAAGGATCGATGCTTGGCGGATGCCGCAGGCCGATGATCGTGCCGGTTGGCGTATAATCGACCTCGCCGCGCAACCCGCCCTCGGTTGAGCGCGCGACTTGGGTGCCCTCGAACATCCGCGCCAGCATGCCGTTCTTCTTCGATGCATAGTGAAGAACATCGGCGGCCGCGACGAAGAGCACGGCGATGACAGACATGGCGAGCGCCATGCTTTCAAAGCTCGTTCCACGCTCGTTCCGCAGGAAACCGCGCAGATTCATGATTCTCTATCCTCCCGCCGCATCCGCTCCAAGGATGCGATGGCAGGGTTAAGAGAAGGTTGATGAATTTGCGAAAAACGACCGGAACAGTTGCCGTCAGACCACGACGAGCTCGGTGGCAAAGGCGGCGCGCTCCTGGATAAAGGCGAAGCGGGCTTCGGGCTTGTTGCCCATCAGGCGCTCGACCGATTCCGCCGTTTCCTCCATGTCTTCAGCGAGGACCACGACGCGCAAGAGCGAGCGCCCGCGTGGGTCCATCGTCGTTTCCTTGAGTTGCGCCACCTGCATCTCGCCGAGACCTTTGAACCGGCTCACCTCAACCTTGGCTTTGCTCGTCAGGACGGTGCGCACCAATTCATCGCGATGCGCGTCGTCCCGCGCGTAGACATGCGTGGCCCCCTGCGTCAGCCGATAGAGCGGCGGCACGGCGAGATAAAGATGTCCGCCTTCGATGAGCTTCGGCATCTGCCGATAGAAGAAGGTGATCAGCAGCGAGGCGATATGCGCGCCATCGACATCCGCATCGGTCATGATGATGATCTTCTCGTAGCGGAGGTCGTCTTCCCTGTAATGCGCGCCGGTGCCGCAGCCGAGCGCCTGGATCAAGTCGCCGAGCTGCTGGTTGCCGGCGAGCTTGTCGCGGGTTGCGCTGGCGACGTTGAGGATCTTGCCGCGCAGGGGCAGAATGGCCTGGTTAATCCGGTCCCGCGCCTGCTTGGCCGAACCGCCCGCTGAATCGCCCTCAACGATAAATAGTTCGGAGCCTTGAGCGCTTGTGTTCGAACAATCTGCGAGCTTGCCGGGAAGCCGCAGCTTGCGGCCGGCATTCTTGCGCGCAACATCCTTTTCGGCCCGGCGCCGCAGCCGCTCTTCGGCTCGCTCGACCGTGAAATCGAGCAGTTTGAGCGCCGCGGAAGGTGAGGCGGCGAGCCAGTGATCGAAGCCGTCGCGCAAGGTCGTCTCGACGATCCGCGCCGCCTCCTGGCTCATCAGCCTGCCCTTGTTCTGGCCCTGAAACTCCGGATCGCGGAGGAAGACCGAAATCAGGGCTGCGCAGGAGCCCATGATGTCTTCGCTGGTCAGAACCGCGGCGCGTTTGGCCTGGCCGATGCGCTCGGCATGGTCCTTGAGACCGCGCAAAAGGGCGGTGCGCAAGCCTGACTCATGCGTGCCGCCGTCGGCGGTCGGGATCGTGTTGCAATAGGAATGGACGAAGCCGTCGTCCTCGGTCAGCCAGGCGATCGCCCATTCGAGCGAGCCGTGGCCGCCCGGCTTTTCGATCCTGCCAGTAAAGCTCTGCTCGATGACGAGGTCTTTGCCTTCGATATCCTGGGTGAGATAGTCCTTGAGCCCGCCAGGAAAGTGGAACACGGCCTCGGCCGGGATCTCGGCTGCCGGGTCGAGCAAAGACGGTGCGCAATGCCAGCGGATCTCGACGCCGCCGAAGAGATAGGCTTTGGCCCGCGCCATTCTGAACAGCCGGGCCGGCTTGAACTTCGCGGCCTTGCCGAAAATCTGCTCATCCGGCTTGAACCGCACCTTGGTGCCGCGCCGGTTCGTCACGTGGCCGGCCTCAGCGAGCTTGCTCTTTGGCGCGCCGCGCTCGAAGTGCTGGCGATAGAGCATCTGGCCACGCGCGACCTCAACTTCGAGCCGCTCGGAGAGCGCATTGACCACGGATACGCCGACGCCATGCAAGCCGCCCGACGTCTGGTATGCGCCGGAATCGAATTTCCCGCCGGAGTGCAGCGTCGTCATGATCACTTCGAGCGCGGATTTCTTCGGAAATTTTGGGTGCGGATCAATCGGAATGCCGCGGCCGTTGTCGGTGACGCTGAGAAAGCCGTTGGCCTCAAGCGTGACGTCGATGAACGTCGCATGCCCCGCGACGGCCTCGTCCATCGCATTGTCGAGGACTTCGGCGAAGAGGTGATGCAGCGCCGCCTCGTCGGTGCCACCGATATACATCCCGGGGCGGCGGCGGACCGGCTCCAGCCCTTCGAGGACCTCGATCGAGGCGGCAGTATAACCGGCTTCTCCCGGCGTGCCGGTGCCTCGCGCGCCATTGGTCCGGCCGGGTACCTGTTTGCGCGCCGCATTGCCGAAGAGGTCGCCGTGATTGGCCATCCCAAGCTCTCGTTTTCGATCTGATTCGCCGCCGTCAGTTTAGCCCAAGGGCGTATCGAACATATAGGGAGCTTCATAACGCGGCGCTTGGCTGGCTCGGGGCAGCAGCCGTTAGCCGCGCCGCGCATAAAATCAGGAGAGATGAACGCTCGCGATTGACAGATACGCCATCATTGCCGGCAACAATCCGCCTGCTGAGGGAACTCCGCCGCGCTCTACACCGGGAGCGCGGCAGGTTGGGGCGTGTGAGTGTGGCTTTCGCCTCACACGGAATAATACATGTCGTATTCGACGGGGTGCGGGGTCATTTCGAGGCGCACGACCTCGGTCATCTTGAGATCGATATAGCTGTCGATGAAATCGTCGTCGAAGACCCCGCCGGCCTTGAGGAAGGTGCGATCCTTGTCGAGATTGGTCAGCGCCTCGCGCAGCGAGCCGCAGACCGTCGGGATCTTCTTCAGTTCCTCCGGCGGCAGATCGTAAAGATCCTTGTCCATGGCGCTGCCCGGATCGATCTTGTTCATGATCCCGTCGAGCCCCGCCATCAGCATCGCCGCGAAGGCGAGATAGGGATTGGCGGCGGGATCGGGGAAGCGCACCTCGACCCGCTTGGCCTTCGGGTTCGTCGTCGTGGGGATGCGGCAGGAGGCGGAACGGTTGCGCGCCGAATAGGCGAGCAGAACCGGCGCCTCGAAGCCGGGCACCAGGCGCTTGTACGAGTTCGTCGAGGGATTGGTGAAGGCGTTGAGCGCGCGCGCGTGCCTTATGATCCCGCCGATATAATAGAGGCATTCGTCGGAGAGATCCGAATATTTGTTGCCGGCAAATAGCGGCTTGTCGCCCTTCCAGATCGACTGGTGCACGTGCATGCCCGAGCCATTGTCGCCATAGATGGGCTTGGGCATGAAGGTCGCCGTCTTGCCATAGCTCTGCGCCACCTGGTGGATGCAGTATTTGTAGATTTGCAGACGGTCGGCCATGATGGTGAGCGGCCCGAACTTGAGCCCCAGCTCGTGCTGCGCCGCGCCGACCTCGTGATGGTGCTTTTCGGTTTGCGCCCCCATCGACGCCATGGCCGAGAGCATCTCGCTGCGCATGTCCTGCGCCGAGTCCTGCGGTGGCACCGGGAAATAGCCGGCCTTGGTGCGGATCCTGTGGCCGAGATTGCCGCCCTCATAGGCCGTGTCCGTATTGCTCGGAAACTCGATCGAATTGACCACGAAGCCGGTGTTGTAGGGATCGGTGGCAAAGCGCACGTCGTCGAAGACGAAGAACTCGGCCTCCGGGCCGAAATAGACCGTGTCTCCAACCCCCGACGAGGCGGCATAGGCCTCGGCCCGCTTGGCGATGCCGCGCGGATCGCGCCCATAGGGCTCGCCGGTCAAGGGCTCGAGAATGTCGCAGACGATCGACAGCGTCGCCGCCGCAAAGAAGGGATCCATCACTGCGGTCGTCGGATCCGGCATCAAACACATGTCCAACTCGTTGATCGCCTTCCATCCGGCAATCGACGAGCCGTCGAACATCAGCCCTTCGGAAAACGTGTCGGGACCAATGATCGCCACGTCGAACGTCACGTGCTGCCACTTGCCGCGCGGGTCGGTGAACCGACAGTCGACGTATTTGACGTCCTTGTCTTTGATTGCCTTCAGTACTTCATCGGCAGTCTTCATGTCTTGCCCTCGACTCATATGGAAAACACAGGTTGCAGGAGCAGGACGCCATTGAACTAAATCCTGCTCCATTCTTGGCTATGCGCATGATCCACCCGAAAATTCTGCTGGCTTTCGGGGTCATGGTGTTGGCGCATGGTCTTGTCCGAAAGTCTGCAACTTTCCGGATCATGGGATCGGGGGAAGAGAGAACAGCGAACTCAAATCGCATCCAACCCCTTCTCTCCTGTGCGGATGCGGACTGCACTCTCGATATTCGATACAAAAATTTTGCCATCGCCAATTCGGCCGGTGAGTGCCGCCTTGCGGATTGTCTCGACCGCGAGATCGACGATAGCATCGGCAAGCACAACTTCGACCTTCACCTTGGGAAGAAAATCGACGAAATACTCCGCGCCGCGATAAAGTTCCGTATGGCCCTTCTGCCGACCGAACCCTTTGGCTTCAGTCACCGTCATCCCCGATACGCCAGCCTCGTGCAGAGCTTCCTTCACATCGTCGAGTTTGAAAGGCTTGATGATTGCCTCGATCTTCTTCATTGGCGCCTTATCGTACAAATCTGCTAAAATTGCGCTGCGCGGACACGCGCCGGCCTCCTTAGCACCTGTCAAGCTAAATCGCCACGCAAAAAGGGTGGATTTTGCCGGGTGACGGGGCCGCGTTCTAATCGGCGGCACTGCGGCGCGAAATTTGCTTGAGAGGCTTGGCGCGATTGCTTCGCAATGCCAATGCCACCGGCGCGGTTGACGCGTCGAGCTCTCCTAAAGTCGCTTCTAAACAAAAACCGGCACCGGCTTTGATGAACGCCGATGCCGGTTGTCAATGCGACCAATTTGTTACGCGCCGCGAACAAAGCGCAGGCGTGACGAAGAAATGCAGTCCGCCGCAGGTCAGTCGATGTGTTCCAAGATTTCCTTGCGGGCGACGGCGGCCTTCTTGGCCACCTCGATGAGGGTCACCGCGACGCCGGAGCCGAGCAACTGCAAGGAGACTTCCTTGCCATTGCCGAACCGGATGCCGTCGCGATAGGCGCCGTGCTCGAGCCGCGCGAAGACCACGTCTTCTTCGGGCTTTACGCCAAGCCGGCTCTGTAGGTCGCTCGAGATGTTTTCGAGCTTGAGACGGGTGTCATACTGAACGCAGACAGCGGTCGTGCAATCGCCGGGGGAGGCGAGGCCGATGCTTCCCGACGGGAAGCGGGTCGTCACATATTTTTCGGACTCGCGCGCCGGCCTCGAGGCGTACATTTCCAGGGAATAGTCACACATGGCAGTCACTCCTGAGCTCTCGATGGTTGATCCTTTTCCGAACTATTGGCCGCGCTGACGGCGCAGTGCTGAATTCGGAATGAGCAGATCGGCGACTCCCTTAAGCAGGGAGCATCGGGGACGGCGCAAGGAGCCGGCCGGTTCGATTCCTCCAGGAGATCAGGGCAGCATTGCGCCGCGCGAGGAAACCGAACAACGTTCGGCGGTCGCCGGACGTTCCCCAGAGCGAAACACCCAAAACCATCAGTCGTTTCAAGTGAATCGACACTGTTGATATATGGTAGCGCGGGAGTCCGGCCCGTCAAGCTCTTTGCGGATGGCGAGGGTTTTTTCTGTGCCTGCGGGCAGCGCGGCAACACTCGGATCGCGAAAAGACCGTGATCCGTATCGGAAGGGTTTCTAAAATTTCACCAGAGGGGGGCGGATGCAAAGCTCGCGCCTCGTTGGCATTAGCCCTTTGCGACCGGCAAATCCTTCCTTGCGCCCCATTCGGCCCAAGATCCGTCATAAAGGGCGACATCTTTTTTTCCGGCGGTTTCAAGCGCCAGAAGAAGAATTGCAGCCGTCACTCCGGACCCGCAGGTTGTAATGATCGGCTTATCAAGATCGACGCCGGCCTTGGCAAAGGCCGCGGCGATCTCCTGCGGCGGTCGCATCTCGCCGTTCTCGGCAATCTCGCGCCAAGGCAGATTGAAGCTGTGGGGAATATGTCCGCTGCGCACGCCTGGGCGCGGCTCCGGCGCGTCGCCGCGAAAGCGCGCAGCCGAGCGGGCATCGACGACTTGTGGTGAGCCTTCCGCCGCCGCGCGCTTAACCATTTCGAGGCTGGCGAGGCCGGCGCGATCGAAATTGACGATGAAATTTTCCACCGCGCGCTTGACTTCGCCCCGTTCGAGCGCGCGTCCCTCATCTCTCCACTTTTGCAAGCCGCCTGCGAGGATTTTTACATCCTTGGCGCCGTAGAGCCGCAGCGTCCACCAGACGCGCGCCCCACCTTGAAAGCCGGCGTTGTCATAGACGACAAGACGCATGGAACTGCCGATGCCGAGATCGCGCATCGCCGCAGCAAAAGCTTCGGGCGACGGCAGCATGTGCGGCAGATCCGTGGCGTGGTCGGCGATGGCGTCGATGTCGAAGAAGACGGCGCCGGGAATATGTCCGGCGAGATATTCGGGATGCGCATCGCGGCCCTCGTCAGGCACGAAAAACGTGCCGTCAATCACCGCGAGATCAGGACGCCCGAGGTTGTCGGCCAGCCATTGTGTCGAAACAAAGAAAGGAGAGGGGCTCATCGCGAAGGCCTTTGTTGCCAGTCAGACAAAGTCCGGCGCAATCGAGACGGGGCGGCCGAGCCAGGAAGGCATCGGCAGGTTCTTCGAGCGGAGGAATTCGGGGTCGTAGAGCTTTGATTGATAGCGGGCGCCGGAATCGGCGAGGATCGTCACGATCGTATGGCCCGGGCCCAATGTTTTGGCGAGCCGGATTGCGCCCACGACATTAATGCCCGATGAGCCGCCGAGCAGCAGGCCTTCATGTTCGGCGAGATCGAAGAGAATGGGCAAAGCCTCTTCATCCGTGACCTGAAAGGCGAGATCGATCGGCGCGCCTTCGAGATTGGCGGTGATCCGGCTCTGGCCAATGCCTTCGGTGATCGAAGACCCTTCGGACTTCAATTCGCCGCGCGTGTAATAAGAATAGAGCGCGGCGCCCATTGGGTCGGCCAGCGCGATCTTCACCTTCGGGTTTTTCGCCTTCAAAGCCATGCCGACGCCGGCGAGCGTGCCGCCGGTGCCGACCGAGCACACGAAGCCATCGATTTTGCCCTCGGTCTCGGCCCAGATTTCTGGTCCGGTCGTTTCGATATGTCCGCGCCGATTGGCGACATTGTCGAATTGGTTGGCCCAAATCGCGCCGTGCGGATGTTCCTTCGCAAGCCGTTCCGCGAGGCGCCCGGAGAGCTTCACATAATTGTTGGGATCGGAATAGCCGACGGCCGGAACTTCGATGAGCTCGGCGCCCTGAAGACGCAGCATGTCCTTCTTTTCCTGGCTTTGGGTGTCCGGAATGACGATCATGGTCCGATATCCCAGCGCATTGGCGACGAGGGCGAGGCCGATGCCGGTATTGCCTGCCGTGCCTTCGACAATGAGTCCGCCAGGTTTTAGCGCGCCGCGCGCGACCGCGTCGGCGACGATGGCGAGAGCGGCGCGATCCTTGATGGAACCGCCCGGATTCATGAATTCCGCCTTGCCGTAGATGGCGCAGCCGGTCGCCTGCGAGGCCCGCCGCAATTTGATG
The DNA here is from genome assembly GCA_963720425.1 of uncultured Alphaproteobacteria bacterium. Classification (GTDB taxonomy): domain Bacteria; phylum Pseudomonadota; class Alphaproteobacteria; order Rhizobiales; family Beijerinckiaceae; genus Methylovirgula. The sequence continues at coordinate 2,728,701 of OY970391.1, read as the reverse complement.
AGTGGGGTCTTGCCTATGGCCTCGACGACGGTCTGCGGAGACGGCATTGTGGATTTCCGACAAAATTCGTCCGCTATATAGAGGCGGCATGCGCGGCCTGTCGAGCCGCGCCGCATGCGGCTTTGACGCAAAGAGGCCGGGCCTAATGTATCGCGCAACGCCCAAGGACGGTATCGCCTTCGTGACCGGCGCCAGTTCCGGAATCGGCCGCGCAACAGCGCTCGAACTGGTGCGGCTGGGCTATCGCGTCGCAGTTACAGCGCGACGTGCCGACGAGCTCAAGCGCCTCGCCGCGGCCGCGCCTCAGCAGATCTTCGCCTATCCTGGCGATGTGACGCATCGCGCCGAAATTGCGGCGATTGTCGCCATCGTCGAGGCCGACTTGGGCCCGATCGCGCTCGCCTTTCTCAATGCCGGCGTATTTCTCCCCGCCGAGCGGCAAGGCTTCGATCCGGCGGTCATCGCCGAGACGCACGCCGTCAATGTCGGCGGGACGGTGAATTGCCTCGAGCCGATCCTTGCGGCGATGAAGGCGAGGGGCCGCGGCCAGATCGCGCTCAATGCCTCGCTGGCTGCTTACAACGGGCTTCCTGGTTCGCTTGCTTACGGCTCTTCCAAGGCGGCCCTGATCTATATAGCCGAGGCGTTGAAGCTCGAATGCGAGGGCAGGGGGATCACGATTCAGGTCGTCTGCCCCGGCTTCGTGCGGACGCCGATGACCGATCAGGAGAAAGAGTTCAAGATGCCCTTCCTCATGGAGCCAGAAGACGCGGCGCGGCGCATCTGCAACGGATTGGAGAAAGGTGGATTCGAAATCACCTTTCCTTTCAGGCTCGCGGCGCTGACGAAATTCGTCCGCGCTTTGCCTTACCCGCTGCGGTTTCGCCTGCTCGCCTGGTCGCTGCGCAAGGCGAGGCGAAAGAGCCAGCCTAACACACCTTCAGGCAGAACCGGCAGCGAATGAGGAATCACCGATGCGCCCAAACTCGTCATTAGCTTCCATCCTATTAGCTGCCGTGGCATTCATCACACCTGCTGCCCCGGACAGTCATTTGGCGAAAAGTGGCGAGTAAGTCTGATCTCACTGTTATTGCGATGTCGGGGATACGCGCCGAGCTATCACGAATTTCTTCGCGCCGACTGATGAAGGAGTGAACGATGGCCGAGATCTTTCACAAAATTACAATTTCAGCGCCGCCATCCAAGCTTTATGCCGCACTCACCGAGCAAAAACGGGCTTGCTGGCTAGTGGACGGAGCATGTCCGCGCTGAGCCAAGAGTTGGGGCAATCTGCCGGTTTCGGTTCGACGACGATATCGGGTCTGACATGCAAGTCCTGGAGCTTGAGCAAGAAAAGCGCGTGCATTAGCGTCGTGTCGCACATAGCGCGGACCACAAGCACGAGTGGGTCGGCACAGAACTTTTCTTCGAACTTGAGCCGAACGGCGCGAATACGGTGCTGCGCTTCAAGCATAGGCGCTGGCCCGAAGATCTGGTCAGATCGAATTAAGGGGACGCGGCGAACCGAAAGATATTAGCCAAGCAAGGTCACCACGCCGCTGTCGAGAGCATAGTAGCCGGCGGCAATTTTCATTTTTGCTTCCTTAATCAGGCCGGCGAGCAAAGGTGAAGCGGTGGCGAGCAGATGTGCTTGGATTTTGGCATTGGCCTTGATTGCGGCATCAAGGTCGCCGCTCGCGGCATCGACTGCCGGACGAAGCAAGGCATAGAGCTGGCTGATCTGGCCAGGCACGGCTTTGCCCTCTATTGTCGCTTTGACAGCACCGCAATTGGCGTGCCCCAGGACGAGGATCGCTTTGGTGCCCAGCACCGCCGCGCCATATTCCAAACTGGCAATGATCTCGGACGTCGCCACGTTCCCTGCAACGCGCGTGACAAAGAGATGGCCAATGCTCTGATCGAAGATCAGTTCGACCGGCACGCGTGAATCGGCGCAGGACAGGATCGCCGCGAATGGCTCCTGTTTGGCGACCGTGTTCTCTTTCAGGATCGCGAGATCCTCGCTGCACGAGTTCAGCCGCTTTTCGACAAAGCGCTTGTTGCCATCAAGCAAGGCTTGCAACGCAGCCTCCGGCGAGAGCGCGCTCAGCGCGGAGGCGCGTTCTAAGGATGTCGAGAATAATGTTGCTGCGGAAACAGCGATGCCGGCCTGTAGAAGATTGCGGCGAGACAGCCAAGAGTTCGGAGCCGCCCGATGGATTCCACCAATGCAACAATCGCAACCGAACGAAACCGGGTGACTGCCCTTGAGGTTTGTCGCGCTCACTATCGCCTCCTAATGGCCAAGGAAAGTGCGGCAAAATTAGCACGGGAGGCTCCAGCCGTCGCTGGCGCTCTCACGCCTGGGTGGGAGAATGACCGCGGCCTGAGATGGCTCCCGGGTCTTCGGGCCGAGCTATCGGAGATCGGGGATCAAGCCCATGGTAAATGGCTGATCGGCCCAAAGGATGGTTGGGGAACGGACGAAGCGATCGCCGGGAACCTTTCGGGGGCACCGGTCATCTAAGTAACAATAGACCAGGTGGGCCATGGCTGAACTTGCTCAAAATCATGACTTCGAACTGCTGGAGCGGGCGCGAGTCAGAGATCCTGCCATCAGGCTCATCATCCAACAGCACAATCAGCGGCTTTACCGGATCGCCCGCAGCATCGTGCGCAACGACGACGACGCGGAAGACGTGCTGCAAGAAGCCTATTTTCGCGCCTTCGCCAATCTCGCGTCCTTTCGCGGCGAAACGCGGCCAGCACCTGGCTCGCGCGCATCGTCGTCAATGAAGCGCTCGGCTGCCTGCGCCGACGGCGTCCGGTGGTAGGCCGCAGAGATGGCAGAGACGAAGTTGACGATCATCCGCAAGTCGGATCTTGCGCGCCGCCTTGGCCTGTCTCGGGGGCGCGTGACCAATCTGGCGAAGCAAGGGCTGCCGGTGCGGCGCGACGGCAAGATCAATCTCGGCGAAGCCGGGCTACGGCCGACGAGAAGGCGAGGCCATGAACGAGTTTCGATTTAAAATCGAATCGGACCTTCCGCGCACGCCGCCTCGTTCAAGGCGCCACGCCGAGCGCCTTGAGTTCCACACTACGGTACTCGTTGCCGGGGTTGTTGTGAGCGAATACGTATTTGGGATCGAGCCGGATCGCCTCGATGTAGTCGGCGATGGCGCGGTCGAAGTCGCTCTTGGCTTGGTACGCGTTGCCTCGGTTGTTATAGGCGAAGGCGAGGTACTTTTCCGACCACCGGCCTGACTGAATTAAGGCGGTGCAGCCTTTGATCTGCAGGTCTAGGTCTGGCGTGGCGGCATTGCACCAACTCACTTCTTGGTGCGTTTGCACGGCGGCCGGAACCGCGATGAACAGTCCAGCCGCAGCCGCGATAAATGCTGCGGTCGTCGCGTCGCGTAGCACGCGCTCTGGAAAGCTCCGAATTGCCAGGACAGCCCCCGATCAGCGGCTGACATCCTGAAAAATGTCCCGCACCTTCAGGCCGCATTATCAGACTGCTCTCACCCAATTAATATTACCATTGCCCAATCCGAAGGTGAAGCAGGAAATGCAAATGCTGGAGGGCCTTAGCATCTTAAGGCTTCAGGGTCCTGGCCAAGCTTTGGCCTTGCGGTTGGGTCGCGCCCGATCGCTCCTATGAGCCAGTCACGAAATTTTTTTTCACTATTTCGGCGACAATTGGCGCAGCGCGCTCTGGCGAGCTAGGGATGAATTTTTTTCGAGGGTTTTGACAGGCTAGCTACAGGCTTTTCGATTTCTCGATCGAATGTCGTGGCACGTCGGCGCCACCGAAGGCGCTCTTCGCGACTGTCTGGAATTTCGTCAGGTGGACAGGGAAATTGTATAGCGATTTTGCCTCCATAAACAGGCGTCAGCTTGGCCAATATTATGGAACATGAAAAGATGGCCTTGCGCCGCAACTCGTTCGGCCCCAACCGAACGACTCGAATTGCCGGACGCAACACCGGCGACGCGGGCCTGACCGAGGAAGGCGAGCTTATCGCCCGCGTTGCTTGAAGAGCTAGCGGCAGCGCCGGGCTTTCATTGGATCATCGTGGCGACGCGGCGGCGTCATCGCAGTGACCGACGTGAATGTCGCCTATTGACCGATTGTGTTGAAAAACTCAGAAGTTAAGTGGTGACAAAAACTAGCATGCAGAGCGGCGTGAAAGGCAAACGCCGCTCAAGGCCATCATAAATCGCTTGCAGAAGCTCCACGCTGCATAAACATTCGACGATGTGTCCCCTTCGCGTGTTCTTCCGAGAGAAGCGCGCACGGCCTTGAAAAATCTAGGTCGGAGGCGCGAGCAGACTTTTTCAACACAATCGGTCATGAGCTGAAATTCGAGCTGATACCACCGAATTACGCTCATTATTGTCCGCTGCTCTTCTCGGTGCGCGTGTAGGAGCTTTATGGGCTCGCGACCCGTCGAGCGCTGGCCAAGGGCAAGGTACCGCTGACCTTAGAGCTTCTGTCGCCGGCGCAAAGACCGATCCAGATTACCCGCGATCTGCCGGGATTCTGGCGCGGCTCCCGGGCGGCGGTGAGGTTCGAGATGAAGGGCTGCTATCCGCGCCATCTCTGGCCGGACGATCCGACGAAAGCGCTCCCAACGACGCGGGCAAAGCCAAGGGGGACGTGAGGACGCACTCCTTCTCCCGCAAGCGCGGGGCTGTTTTCGCACGAATCTCACTGTGGGGCCAATTTGCACAGCTTCGCGGTTGCTGGGCCTTGTAGGCTAGCCGCGCTGCGTCGCCCATTTTCAAGCTTCGCTCGCCTGCGGCGGTTCTGTCGAATATTTGAATCGAAACTCGAGCTTGATGTCAGAATCGAGGATGGTTAGCGGGGCAATGGCCTTGGCCCGCTTGACACATTTGTTGTGTCCGAGACCAGCGCGACATCATCCGCCGATTGGATTATCTCAACAATGCCATCTGCATGTTTTTGTACGCGTGCCAGGTCGGTGCCCATGTCGTCCGCGGCAACATACCGAAGCACAGCATCCAGCCCGATCGGAGAGCTAAGACGTCGTATGGTGGAGCCCGAGCAATCTCGCTCAGACTTTATTTTTGATCCGCTATTGCGCTTTACGTCTAGCATCCTCATTTGATGCGCGCAGGCATGCCGTCGCGTGTCTGAGAGTTGCCCAAAAAGCGACGATGTACCGAAGTCTTATGTACTGGTAGCTCTGATGCCAGGCAGAAGCTAACGCTCCAGATAGAGAGTTGCGTTCGGCGCGGGTGCCAGAGGCTCCCGCATTTTGGGGATTGTGCGCGTGGTCTCCGCGCGCCCGATGCCGATTGTCGATGCATTATCTTTTGACGTAGTGGGCTTCGGGGCTCTACCGACGCGCTGCCCCCCTGGCAGACCCACGCGCGTCCCCTCAAAGGAGTAGGGATCATGATCGATAATTTTGGCGAGTTTCAAAAATTCGGTAAGGAACAGCTTGAAGCTGCGAGCACGGCTGCCGCCTCGCTCGCCAAGGGTTTCCAAACCATCGCCGCCGAGACGACCGATTATTCGAAAAAGTCGCTCGAAGCAAACTCTGCCTATGTGGAGAAATTACTGGGGGCCAAGTCGCTCGATGATGCCATTCAGACGCAATCCGAATATGCCAAGTCGGCTTACGAAGGCTTTGTCACTCAGGCGACGAAAATCGGCGAACTCTATACCAACCTCGCCAAGGAAGCGTTTAGGCCGGTCGAGAGCATGATCGCCAAAGTTCAGGCTGCCGCTGGCCCAACGAAAGCTCAGGCTGCCGCCGACCCAACGAAAGTTCAGCCTGCCGCCGTCCCCACCAAAGTTTCCGCTGCCGCCTGAGGACCTGAGCACCTCTCGGATCCATCGTCATCGTAGGCGCAGCGCATATGTGCTGATCGCAGCCCGCGTGCCGCGCAAGCTCGTGCCGTGAGAGATTCGACCGCGGGGATGGCGTTGTCGCGGATCGCGCCCATGATGTATTTCTCGGCGAGATGGGGCGTGAAAGGAGGACAGATGCAAACGACCGCAAACGGGCGGATGGCTCCCTGAGCAGGAGCAACACATAAGCATTGAAAGACATGCTAACGATCGCGTCGATTCCAATTCCATCCTAGGCGACAGCCTAGTCATGGACGCGCGGCCGGCTGTTGGGGGGCCATCGCGGTCGCGATCAGTGTAACCCGCCCGTCAGGAATGAAAGAGCCGCGAAGGCGCGTCTGGTCGCTCGTGAAGCGCGGCGTCGTCGGCACGTTCCACAAGGTCAGCAGCAAATATTTGCCGCTCCTACGTTGCCGAATTTCAGCTCCGATACAACAATCGCCATGAAGCCGATATTTTTGGGAAGGCGATAGCAGGCTGCTGAGGCGTGGTCACTGGTATCCGTCTCGGCTAGACGGAGACGAGGCGGCGAACTGGGACCGAAGCAATGGGGACTAACTATGAGCGGCCCAAGATGGAAAGGAAAATTCCGAACAGCATCCCAAAAATGAATGCCGTCAGATAATCACCCCAGATATTAGACGACACAGACCAGCCTGCAGAGTCGGCCCAAGATGGACTAGCTTGGTGGGGGCTAAGCCGATACCACCACTCACTTTTTTGAGGGAACAAGTCGATGAGTCTCGAACAGATCTTCGAATGGTTCGTGTGGGGCTTCTTCATGTCTATGGGATGGGTGCTCGGTACCTGGCTCATGGGCTGGATAACGGGTCTCGTACATCGTCGTTGAGTTTGCCGTTGGCAAAGATGGCACTGAATACTTGATAGGAGTTTCGTCGGACGCGGGTGCGATGTTCGGTATATGAACCAAAACACGATTCGGCTTCGCGGAACATTTTCTTGTCCGAACCCGCGGCTCATCTCGATAGCTGTGACGAACTCCGACATCATCATGCCAGGGCAAAATCTTCTGGAACACTCCTGCATGGCGGATAGCAGAGCTGGCGTTGTTATCAAATGATCCATCAACTTCAGCATAATCGCCCAAATTAGGGGAATTATATACTTGAAGTGTCGTCCGCTCTGGAGCGGTGGCAGTCAGAGTCATCGAAAAAATCAAGGAATTTTCAATCTTCGAAATTCTCCCGTTTGATGAACTGAGCGCCATCGAACTCGCCATAATGACAAGGAACGCCATTGACTCCGGCAACAAAAAATCTGGTTCTGTCGATGTATGGAACAAAATCAAGTATGATCGGCAAATTCTTGCGATAGCGCGGGTCAGGCAAGCAACTGCGATCTATACGGACGACGTAGGCCTTCGCAATATCGCAACCCAATTAGATATGCCGGTCATTGGATATGGAATTGCCGCCGGAAACGGCTCAGGGCGTCCTGCCGCTGCAGTTGCCACCGGAAGCAACTGAGGAGCCATCTCTTGAGGAAATCGAAGAAGCGCGCGACGCCGAAAACGGCCCACAAAGTGGATGACAGGGGACAATCGAAGCTATTCATCGAAAAGGCGCGCGAGATCGGCGCGGACGAGGAGAAATCGGCGGCTGATCGGCTATTGGGGCGGCTAGCGGAGAAAGACCCTCAGCCACACAAGCGCAAATCGGAGCCAGAGCAGTGACCACTGAGCGGCGCACCATCAACATTTATATCGTAATGGGATGAATCCGGCGCATTTGTTGTTGCCGATGATCCGAATGTGGCTGCGGAGCAGGCAGAGGAAGAACTTGGGGAAGACGCAGATGTGAGACAGGTCTCCCTAATTATTGAAATGCTTCCCCCCAGCGAAAGCCCGGAACCGAAGGAAATAGTCTGCCAAATCGACTAGGGTGCGGGCAATCTTTTCTGGAAGGAGAGGTGGTACCGCTACGCATCGAAGATTGCGCAGTGGATTGCGCTTGCAATCGGTCCACCCTTGCTGATTTTGATTTTTGGGATTGCAGTCGCATGGGTGAAGCCAGGGCTTCACGCCAAGGTCAGCTTGAGAAGTCTTATTGGGGCGCTGAAGCCAAGAATGTGGGTGATGTTGTCGCGATCGAGAAGGCAACCTCATAAAGGGGCCGGCGTTTCCGCTCTGAAGCTCAAAATTGCGTTAGTGCATTTGTCTGGATCTACCCTATTCGCAATTTCCGCGCTATCCGCGATCGTCAGCCGTAGCGGGAGCCGCCTGAGGCGAAGTGCAAGGAAATTCTAGATCGCGCTTACGGCAAATCATTGCAGGCTCTTGAGCATTCCGGCCCTAACGCCGGCCCCATCGAAACCACGGATGCGAGCGACATGAATCGCGCCCACGCCCTCGTGGCCTTCATCGCCAAGATGAAACATGGAACGGAGTAGGAGATCGCGCTGGAATTTGGCGGATTCGCGAAGGGAAAGACCGGCCTCGAATTGACCGGCAATTGCGGCACTGACTATCGTTATACGAATTGGTAGAGTGGTGCCCATAAGGAGATCCCTCGGTGGTGCGCCATGAATTGGACGAGCGGCGTCTTCAGAACCTGGGGCGTCACATGGACGCGATTTGGCATAATCCTTTCCTGGTTTTGCCGCTCGGAATCGTCATCGGCTATTTCATCGGCTTCCTAGGCGCCGGTGGGGACAATACCGGCGGTGCTCCGTTCTTGACCGCAAACGGGTCAAGTATATGCTGGCGCAAGCAAGGACCAAGGATGCTGCGCTGGTTTCGTGCACTGAAATTCAGTGCCGTCTTTGGGGCGACAGTCGTGATGCCCATGGCCGCATCGGCTCAATCCAATGGGCTAACGGATCAGGTAATCCCACCGGCGCAATCCGATACGCAAACGCATCAGAGAGTACCCTTGCAGGGTACTGAGTTGAACCCGATTGCCGGGGCCTTACCCGTGGGCCCCGTGCCGAGCGGCGAAGAGGTCCAGGTGACCGTGGTTCTCAAATCCGCCTCTCCGCCGAGCCGCGAAGCGTTGGAGGGCGCCGAGGTTCAGCGCCTGAGTAGCGCTCAATATGCAAACCAGTTCGGCGCCGATCCTGCCTCCCTGGCAAAGGTCAGCGCGTTTGCCGAAGCAAATCATCTGAGGGTCGTCGAGAGCGATCCGGTCAAGCGCAGGGTCATCCTGTCGGGGACTGCTTCGGCGATTGCGAACGCGTTCGGCACCCAGCTGCGTTCCTTTACTTTGCCGACAGGCCGGACCTTCCACACAACCGTCGCGCCCCCGAGCGTGCCTGCGAATCTGGCGCCTGACCTAGACGCCGTTCTCGGCCTGGACACGCGTGCTTTCGCGTCACCACATTTCATCGTCAGTCATGCTGCTACATCCCGGTCCTTCTCTCCGCCGCAAATAGCGTCTCTCTATGACTTTCCCCGTGACGCCAACGGCGCCGGTCAAACCATCGCCATTCTTGAGTTCGGTGGCGGCTTCATTCAGAAGGATCTCGATGACTATTTCAAGAGCCTCGGCCTTCGCTCGCCGAAGGTAACCGCGATCTCGGTGGATGGCGGGAGCAACTCGCCCGGCGTGGACGCAGATGGGGAGGTCACACTGGACATCGAGGTTGCTGGGGCGGTCGCTAATGGTACCAACATCAAGGTCTATTTTGCCCCTAACCCCACCGACCAGGAGATCTTCAATGCGCTCGCGGACGCAGTTTATGATCCACAAACGCCTTCGGTGATCTCGATCAGTTGGGGCGGCCCCGAAGACAACACGTCGGATCCGTCGAATGGGCTGTACCTAAATGCTGTGAATTTGGCGTTGTTCGACGCGGCTAGGCTTGGCATTACGGTCGTCGCGGCTTCCGGCGACAAAGGTTCTTGGGACGGCGGCGTGCCTGACGCGAAGGGCGAGCCTGACAAAAACCTGCACGCCGATTTTCCGGCGTCGGACCCATGGGCCCTCGCCTGTGGAGGCACGACGCTGATGTCGACGGCCAACGCGATCGCCTCGGAAACCGTTTGGCACACCACTTCGGGACGAAACGCCGGTAGTGCGACTGGAGGCGGGGTGAGTGTCGAATGGGGGCGGCCTCTCTGGCAGGCTTCAGCCAGGGTACCCTTGAACCGGGACGGCGGTATCGGTCGTGGCGTCCCGGATGTGGCCGGCGATGGCGATTTTGACACAGGATACATAATTCACTTGCGCGGCGAGGATATTTCCTACGGAGGTACCAGCGCCGTCGCACCGTTGTGGGCTGGGCTGATTGCGATCCTGAACCAGAAGCTGGGTCACCGGCTCGGATTCGTAAACGACAAACTTTATGCGATGGGCTCGCAGGGCTTCCGCGGCATCGTGCATGGCAACAATGATGTCGCCAACCTCCATGCGTATTCCGCGGGTCCCGGATGGAATGCTTGCACCGGTCTTGGCAGCCCCGATGCTTTAAAGATTCTGTCTGGTCTTACCAGCTCTGGAGTGCGCCCCTAGACCTGGACAAGATTAGGCGGCAGTTTTGACCGTCTGCCGGGCGTGGTCTCGTCCTCGAACTGGGCCGGGCTCAGATAGCCGAGCGCGGAATGGAGCCTGCGAGTGTTGTAAACCTCATCGATGAAGCGGGGAAGATCGGCTGTCACATCCTCGAAGGTTTCGTAGTCCATCAGATAGACGGCATCGGCCTTCAGTGTCTTCATGAAGCTCTCTGCCTTAGCATTGTCGTAGGGGTTCCCGCGCGTCGTCCCGAAATCAGCGAGGATTCGGCACCTGGCCTCTGCATCGGCCAATTCGGAGGCCGGCGCTGCCACGGCTACAAGGGGCACCGACTGCAGCCTGGCGTATGAACCCGACAATCGTGGCGGCGATGTCCTCATTTTTGGCCTGTCTCCAGGCGTGGCGAAGCGCTGCCTCTGAAAAGCCCTGGCGGTCAAGCTCTGCCCGTAGTGCCTTCAGGTCAGCCCTGGTCAGCTCGCGACGCCGCTGGACCACGGCCTGCAAAGCCGCGAGCTTATGATCGCCAAGAGCATCATCGGGCGTACCGGGACCCGGCCAGGCTGCGCGAGCTTGCGCTACAAGACTCGGAGCGCCAAGAAAACGGGCGGGCGACTGGAGCCCGGTCAACCAAGTCCGACCCGGAAGCTCCTTCGGTTCGCGGAAAATGGCCTCGACCGGCGCGCCAATCTGTGATGATTTATCGGCTTGGATTGAAGCGGCTCGATCGAAGGGGCCCGCGATGTCGCTGCGAAGCGGCCATTTTTCTTGTCCCGCAAATTGGCATCGCCGCGCTTTACGGTTGAGAAGGGGACATCAGGATGATTACCGACAATGTGTCGGAAACAAGCGAGGCCGCACTCTCGACCGAGGCCTTCATCAAGGCTCATCGCGACGATCTTAGGGCCAAAGCTCTTCCCGCGGAAATCGTTTTGAAACAGCTCCGCGAAATCGAGGCGCAAGCACGTTCGGACCGCGCGCTCTATGCGCAGTGGCTCGTCGCCACGGGCATCGCCACAAACCGGCTCGGCTTCAGAGGCGAAATCTCGACCGTAGTGGTGATAAGAATGTAGTGCTGCGCATTGATGAAAATGACCAATGCCGATGATGAACAACACCATCGTGGAAAGGCTCACTTCGGGCTTGGCATCAAAATCGGCCATGCTGTTCGCCCGCACCGACCAAAAAATCTACCACAGGACCACCGTCGTAAGTAGACCGAACTTACCACGTGTTGAACTAGACTAATTAGGCTTTTGATACAATACAACACAGTAGTTGTTTTCAATCCCGCAAGATATATTGCCGCCAAGGACGAACTGAGGACAGAGTTCGTTTGTTGTTGAATATATCCGTTGGTATTGGCCGGAAACAGTGTTTGAGTATTGCTGGTTTATGCAACTGAATTGACTCGGCACGTTGTTGTTGCAGAAGCTTATCAACTGCTTTGAGCATTCCGATGCTGAATTGGCATAAAACATGCTTTGCGTAACGTTGAATCCTGCATTTGCAGAGTTGTTCAATTCCCATGTAAGATTAACATCCTGTGTAAGATTAACAGCAACCGTCGCGTTTGGAGGATTGTTATTTGTGCCAATGGCAATCGGCAGGCTTTCGCCATAAGCTGAATTGGTATATTCGAAGTACGCAAATGCCAAGCCAGTGCCAACAATCACAACAAAGACCGATCCGGGCAGTGTGCTGGTTTTCCTCATTTTCAATCTCGCGAATTGGATGATCCAAGCAAGGACCGGAGGGGGAGGGAGAGCAAGGATGCTACACTGGTTTCGTGCACTGAAATTCAGTGCCGTCTTTGGGGCGATAGTCGTGATGCCCATGGCCGCATCGGCTCAATCCAATGGGCCAACGGGTCAGCTAATCCCACCGGCGCAATCCGATACGCAAACGCATCGGAGAGTACTCTTGCAGGGTACCGAGTCGAAGCCGATTGCCGAGGCCAGGGCCGTGGGCGCGGTGCCGAGCGGCGAAGAGGTCCAGGTGACCGTGTTTCTCAAGCCCGCCTCTCCGCCGAGCCCCGAAGCGTTGGAGGGCGCCGAGGTTCAGCGCCTGAGTAGGGCTCAATATGCGGAACAGTTCGGCGCCGATCCTGCCTCCCTGGCAAAGGTCAGCGCGTTTGCCGAAGCAAATCATCTGAGGGTCGTCGAGAGCGATCCGGTCAAGCGCAGGGTCATCCTGTCGGGGACTGCTTCGGCGATTGCGAACGCGTTCGGCACCCAGCTGCGTTCCTTTACTTTGCCGACAGGCCAGACCTTTCACACAACCGTCGCGCCGCCGAGCGTGCCTGTGGATCTGGCGCCTGACCTAGAGGCCGTTCTCGGCCTGGACACGCGTCCTGTCGCGTCACCACATTACGTCGTCAGTCATGCTGCTACATCCCGGTCCTTCTCTCCGCCGCAAATAGCGTCTCTCTATGACTTTCCCCGTGACGCCAACGGCGCCGGTCAAACCATCGCCCTTATTGAGTTGGGTGGCGGCTTCATTCAGAAGGATCTCGATGACTATTTTGGGAGCCTCGGCCTTCGCTCGCCGAAGGTAACCGCGATCTCGGTGGATGGCGGGAAAAACTCGCCCAGCTCGGACGCAGACTATGAGGCAGACTCTCAGAAGGGGAAGAACAACCCAGACGGGGAGGTCGCACTGGACATCGAGGTTGCCGGGGCGGTCGCCAATGGCGCCAACATCGCGGTCTATTTTGCCCCTAACACCATGTTCATCGATGCGGTCCTGGAGGCAATTTCTAATCCACAAACTTCGGTGGTCTCGATCAGTTGGGGGGCGGCCGAAGACGTGTTCCCTCAGGATTTCGTTAATGAGATGCATTCAAGGTTGTTAGAGGCGGCTGCGCTCGGCATTACGGTCGCCGTGGCTTCCGGCGACAACGGTTCTTGGGGCGGCGTGGTTGACGAGAAGGGCGTGCCTGACAAAAAACTGCACGTCGATTTTCCGGCGTCGAGCTCATTTGCCCTCGCCTGTGGAGGCACGAGTCTGATGTCGACGGGCAACGCGATCTCGGAAACCGTTTGGCACAACACTTCGACCATTTGGGCGACTGGAGGCGGGGTGAGCGTCCAATGGTGGGGGCGGCCTAACTATCAGGCTTCAGCTAAGGTGCCCCCGAACCGTAACGGCGGTATCGGTCGTGGCGTCCCGGATGTGGCCGGCGATGGCGATGGTGACACAGGATACATAGTTCGCGTGCACGGCGGGGATCATACCATCGGAGGTACCAGCGCCGTCGCACCGTTGTGGGCTGGGCTGATTGCGATCCTGAACCAGAAACTGGGTTACCGGCTCGGATTCGTAAACGACAAACTTTATGCGATGGGCTCGCAGGGCTTCCACGCCATCGTGCATGGCAACAATGATGTCGCCAACCTCCATGCGTATTCCGCGGGTCCCGGATGGAATGCTTGCACCGGTCTTGGCAGCCCCGATGCTTTAAAGATTCTGTCTGGTCTTACCAGCTCTGGAGTGCGCCCCTAGACCTGGACAAGATTAGGCGGCAGTTTTGACCGTCTGCCGGGCGTGCTCGTCCTCGAACTGGGCCGGGCTCAGATAGCCGAGCGCGGAATGGAGTTTGCGGTTATCCAGGCTGCCTTCGCATCGAATCATCTCCCATCCATTCTCCCGAATGGAATCAGAAAAGCCGCGAATTGGCGAGGTTGTTAGAAGCGTCCAGCTTGCCGCGATAGACATCGCGCGGCGCCGGCAGATCCGCGTGCTGTTGGATGAAGAAATATCCCGGGAACGCCGGTCGCACGATCAGGAAGGCGCGGCGTTTGCGGTGAGGGCGACGAAAGACGCGACGGCCATTGAGGACTATTCGGAAACAAAAGGCCGGTCGAGGGGACCGGCCTTTCTTCTCTCACCAATGATGCCAATAATGCCAATGATGCCAATAATGATGGTGCCACCAGTGATGATGATACCACCAGGCTTTTTCGATGAGCGGCGCGTCGCCGCGCGATATTTCCGCGCCCACTATCGAAGGTGCCGCTTGGCCAAGGCCGGCCCCGGGCGCGGCCTGAGCAAAGTTTGCCCCGCCGATCGCCAAGGCAGAGACAGCACACAGCGTGAGGGCTAATCTGCGTGTCAAGTGCATACGAGTTCCTCCTTTGGCCGATCACCGGCCAAGTCAACCAACCGCAACCGGGAGCTGCGGCCATTGCGCCGGCCCCAAATGCAGATCGCTTTTGTTTGTCACAACCAAGCTTAACCGCGGGTGACCGGAAGAGTTCCATGTTTGGGCGCACAGTCGCGTGATCAGGAAAGCGCGACGCCTTCGATGTGGTCGGCGCCAGCGGTGACGGTCGCGATGACTGACGCGCTCGACATGCCGGACGCTGCGCAAGTGACTTGCGCCTTGGCGTTTCCGCCGCGTCATCATGCAGGGCGAAACGAGAGATCGCGGTCGCGCTTGCAATCGGTTGAGCACCTTTCTCTACCGCGACGGAGAGCGGCATAATGTGGAGCCGAAACGACCGCATAAAATGCCCCGAGAAGTGCGATCTCAGGCGTCTTCACCCTGATAGATCGTCTCGTTGCGGACATGTCGAAGAAGTAGCGCATCGTCTCTCCCCGTACAACGATATACGGGCGGAAACTCGAGAGGCTACTCGTACGAATAGAGGAACAGGTCTTATTCGGCTGACGCCGGGTAATCACGCGTTCGATGTCGCGCGCGACCTCGGCCCAGGTCCGCAACCGGGGGGCTTCGACCTTGGCCTCAAAGGATCGGCGGATTTCGGGATCGAGGAGGCGAGGGATTGCTCCCTTGATCTCATCAGGATCGTGTGGGGAAAAATAGACACAGAGATCGCGACCAAGATGCCTAACCCGGGATTCTCCAGATGACTCCGAAACTGGCGCGAATATTTGCGCTTTTCCGGCCTTCCTGCAAGACAGACGCGAGGTGTGGACGGCTACCAGCACCTCGGGCAACCCGAACGCTGGTTGAGGGGCCGATCTGCAGCAGCTTTTTGAGATGGCCCTTCCAGCGTGCGGGATTCGCTTCGTTTTTGTCGATGTGGCCTGACACGCGCGCGGCATCGAGCACCGCTTCGATCCGGGCGCGCAATCGCGAGGCCGTCTCGGGCTTCATCTGCCAGATCGGTTGGAGCACACCGAGAACCGCTTGGGTGTCGATGTCGGCGACCGCGACATTGCGCAAAGGCGCCGCATAGTGTTCGAGCGTCATGCGCCAATGCCCGCGATGCTTGGTGTTGCGCAGGCCGGGTTCTTTGAGGACGAGAAATTCATCGGCGACTTCGCCGAACGTCTTGCGCTCCGCACGCGCTCGGCGCTCGGCGCGGCGCATGTCAATCGGATCGCGGCCGTCGAAAAGAATTTCACGAAACGAAGCCGCGATGCCACGCGCTTTGACGAGCGTAACAGTATTGATCGAACCAAGCCCGGCTTCGCGCTGTCGGCCGCGACGCTCAAACATGAACGTCCACCGCTTCGCGCCGCTCGCGGCGACGGTGAGCTAGAGATTACCACCGTCGGCGTAACGGCCCGGTTCGGTGATCGTCGCCACCTTCCGAGCCGTCAAACGATTGATTTTTTTAACCACTGTTTTTGCGGGATCCAAACATTCACATCCTAGGCTATACCCTAGGCGCAGACTAGGATTGGCGCAAACAATTATGGACAGCCATAAACAGTGAATTCGCCGATCACCTTGATTTTGAATGATGAAAAGGACGAATGCAAACGACCGCAAACGGGCGGATGGCTCCCTGAGCAGGACTCGAACCTGCGACCGATCGATTAACAGTCGATTGCTCTACCAGCTGAGCTATCAGGGATCAGGGGTGGAGCGGATATAGCAAGCGCAGCTTTGCTTTGCAAAGGTCATGCGTGGGCCGCCGTGTGGCGCCCGCGAAGCATGTGTTGCGGTCTATGCGTGTCCTTTGCTATAGCGGCGGCGCGCCGGACTTGCGGTCCGGCTGCTTTGGCCTCGTGGCGGAGTGGCTACGCAGAGGACTGCAAATCCTTGCACCCCGGTTCGATTCCGGGCGAGGCCTCCACCTTTCGAATGCTCTTGCATAAAGCAACGCGCCGAACTCACGGTCATATGTCTCAGCGCCGGTTTTCTTCGGCGGTTCCTTTCGGGCTGAACTCTGTCGCGCAGCCGGCCACGTCATCAGGCGGCCAGGTTCTCAGGCGAGGCGCAGAAAGGGCGAGGAATAAGGCAGACCTGCGCGTAGGTTCTCGAGTGGCGCATCACTTCGTGTCGCGCAACGTCATCGGCTGCCGCGGCGCGATAGTCATGCCGTCCACTTTTTTCGCAGCGATGAAAAACCGCTTGCGAATCAAATTTGAGCGCTGACCTTCTCGGCAAAACAAAGGCGCCCACGACTCAGTCATCCACAGTTTCGCGTAAATTCCTCCTTTTGCGCGGATCAGCGAATGCTATCCTGAAAACAGGAGAGTCAAACAATTCGTGCCTGCGGCGGGACTGCGATGGAGTTGCAAGCCGATCGGATTGAGCGTTCTTCAGCGTTCTTGGGAGCTGGTCCGTTGAGCAACAACGACCTTCAATCGGCGCAAGGCGACCTGCGCGCCGACGTCGATACCAACGCCGAACAAACCGGAGCGACAAGCCTTGAGCTGGTCGAGATCGCCGGGCAGATTAAGTGGTTTGATGTCTCGAAGGGCTATGGTTTCATCGTTCCCGACAATGGAATGGGGGACGTTCTGCTGCATGTGACGACGTTGCGCAGAGACGGATTCCAAACCGCGCATGAGGGCACGCGCATCGTCTGCGAGGCGGTCATGCGCGCCAAGGGTCTTCAAGTCTTCCGGGTGATTTCGATGGACGAGTCGACCGCCGTTCATCCGTCCCAATTGCAGCCGGCCCGCACCCATGTCCAGGTAGTGCCGAGCAGCGGCTTCGAAATCTGCATCGTCAAATGGTTCAACCGCGTGCGCGGTTTCGGCTTTCTCTCGCGTGGCGACGGCACCGAAGATATTTTCGTCCATATGGAAACTCTGCGGCGCTACGGAATTGCCGAATTGCAACCAGGCGACGGCTTGCTCGTCCGCTTCGGCGATGGTCCCAAGGGCCTGATGGCGGCAGAAGTGCGCCCCCTCGAAGCGGCCTTGCCATCATCGCATTGATCCGGCATGAGAGCACGGCTTTAACCAGGGTCGTGGCCGCATCAGGACGTCGGCGTGACGGATCTCAAAGTTTCATCCGAGAGGCAGCCCGGCGCCGGCGAGTTTTCACGCCCCCCCGGGCGCGATGGCCACGCGCGCGATCATCGCATTCGCTACGCTCTCCTGCGCCTTTGCCTTATCGGGCTCTTCGCCGTCGCGATCCTGCTGCGCGCCGCGCCAGGCATTGCGGAGGAGGGGACGAGCGAACCGCTGTCGATCGTGACGGCAACCGGCACGCATAGCTTCTCGGTCGAGGTGATGCGCACCCCGCCCGAGCTTGAAAAGGGGCTGATGTTTCGCAAGTCCATGCCTGCGGACCACGGCATGCTGTTCGATTTCCAGCGCGAGCAGTCGGTGATGATGTGGATGAAGAACACGTTCATCCCGCTTGATATGATCTTCATCGCCAAGGCCGGCCGCGTGGTCGGCATCGTCGCCAACGCCAGGCCCATGTCGGAGCAGATCCTGACGGTGCTTGCTCCCACCGATGCGGTGCTCGAGCTGAATGGTGGAATTGCCGCCAAAATCGGCCTGAAGGTCGGCGACATGGTCCGCTACCCGATCTTCAGTCCTTGAGCCCCCCCAATCGAGCCTTGTTCGGGCAGGGTGTGCATGCTAGCCAAAACCGCTGAGCGGGCAGGCAGTTTGGGTTTGCGGGGTATAGCGCAGCCTGGTAGCGCGGAAGTTTTGGGTACTTCAGGTCGCAGGTTCGAATCCTGCTGCCCCGACCATTCTGGCTCGGCCTTTGGAGGATTGCAGGATATGACGGCCCGTATTTACCGCCCGAGCCGAAGCACGACGCAGTCGGGGGAGGCGCGCAGCAAGCTTTGGGTTCTGGAGTTCGTGCCGGAACTGCCGCCCGAGATCGATCCCTTGATGGGCTGGACCGGCTCGCGCGACATGCGGCGCGAGATCAGGCTCAGTTTCGGCAACAAGGAGGAGGCGGTCGCCTATGCCGAAAAAAATTGCATCCCCTACGCGGTCGAGCCGCCGAATGAAACCAGACGGAAATTGATTTCCTATTCTGATAATTTCAAATCGACTCGGCTTGGCCAATGGACGCATTGATGCCCTAAGAGACTTGGGCAGGCGGTTGGCCGTTACGGCCCCGTAGCTCAGCTGGAGAGAGCAGCCGCCTTCTAAGCGGCAGGTCGCAGGTTCGAGCCCTGCCGGGGTCGCCAAGGAAAATCAAATACTTAGCTAAGACATTTGAAGTGGATGGAGCCATCGAACGCGCCCGGGCTAACGGCCTGGGTAACTCAAAGAAGCAGCCCGCGCCGGGCAGCGGTCTTCGCATCAAGCGAAGGAGCGCGCCCGTGATTATCTGGCCGGTCTCGATCAAAATTATCATCATCATTAGGCGCTAGAGCGCTCCAGGCCGCGCCGGTATCGAACTGCCGGCGCGGTTGGGCAATTGCGATGTGCAACCTCTACTCCGAGCTCAAAGGCCATTGCACGTTCCCGGCGTTTCGTGTGCACGCAATGCGGCTGACGGGCGGTGAACGTGTCGCCAGATTGGCGCACGCATAGGGCGGTCGGCATGGGACGATGAAGTGCGCTTTTGCAATCGTCGCGGCGATCGTTCAGATGCGGCAGTTTAGTTGCAAAGGGATTGAAATGTCGACCATTGCGGAATTGACCACTTCCAATCTGAGGAGCGCCTCAGACTTATGTCCTCACACCGAATAAGGACTCGTTTTTTAATTCACCGAGTACCTTCGCAACCGCTCTCAATTTAGCAACCTCGCTTTATCACTTCCACGAATGGCTATTTGACGAGTTCAAGCTAAGGCTAGAAACGGAGTTTGACAGGCGCTTCGGGGGAAAGGGGCCGGAAAGGAAGTGCAGCGCCGGTTCGGTTCTGGAGGCCCCGATGTTTAGAATCAGGTCGTCCTCCACCGCCGCGTTCCTCTGGTCGCCACTTGCGAAGGTCTGCGACATTGGGCGGCACGCTCGCCGCCACTACCATCCCCGCGGATGCCCGCGGAGGCTCGGGCGGCGGTGGAGGCTGGGGCGGCCATGGAGGAGGCTGGGGCGGCGGTGGAGGCTGGGGGCCGTGGAGGCTACGGCTGGGGCCGTGAGGCTACGGCTGGGGCCGTGGAGGCTACGGCTGGGGCCGTTGGGGCAGAGGATATGGTGGGTGGCTGGGGCTGGGGGTATCCTTGCTACGGTTATGGCTATCCGTACGGTTATGGCTATCCGTATTACGGCTGTGGGTATCCGTACCCCTACTACTGAGCCTTTCGCTGCGTAGCCGGCCCTTGACCCTACGGCTGTTTGCGATCGCGGCGTCGGGAGCCGGCTGAAAGGGGTGCAGCAAAGCTGAACACCAGCATGATGGCCGCGACGATTGGGTTAAAAGCGCGATTCATGTGGGTCGCCCTTCGCAGGGGTAACTCTATCCTATCGGCCCCATGCCGACCGCTCGATGCGTGCGCCAGTCGGGCATGACATTCCCGGCTTTGGGGCCGCATCGCGCCGGGCCTCGTCTGCCGGATGCTGTGGCCGCCTATCCTTCTTGCCGCCCTTTCTCAGCCGCACACCTGGGACTTCTTCCATGCTCGCCACCCGATAACCTCGACCTGCACGTCCTCGTCGGTCTTCGTGTTGATCCATGCGCCCTCTGCACGGTGGCAGGGGAAGGGAAGCACGTAAGTGCCGTTGTGATCCTCGCACAACAGCTCGACTTCGGAACCTGGCCGAGGTTCCTCATCCGTCGTAAATTCAGCGAGCCGCTCGGCGTGAGTTGCCATCGGCAAAATTCCTTCTTAAATAGTTTGCTTGGTGCTGCGCGCATACACTCTTCCCTAGCCCCACGCCGAGCGTGGCGGCGTTGGCGCATGTGACGAAGAGGCCTTCGAGACCGTGGTCCTTCAAGTGCGCGATGGTCGGCGGTGCGGCGTCATTTGGTCTGGGCTCACCGCACCACTCTGCGAGCTGATCTTTTGTTCTGGGATAAGTGAGGACGACAAGCCATTGGCGTGATCGGAGACCTGACATAGAATAATCCCGAAGGGCGACATCGGCAATCACGTAAGAGGGTGTTGGCCGGTGAAAACCGTTTAATGGTGGAGAGAGAGATGAAACGTATCGTGCTTGCTGCCTTGATATCAGCGTTTGCAGTCGGATCGGCGATGGCCCAGACAACTTGCGAAAGCAAAGCAGTGGGCAAAGACGGCAAGCCGCTGTCCGGCGCCGCGAGGACTAGCTTCCTGAAGAAATGCAAAGCGGACGCCTGCGAAGGCAACGCGGTCGATAAGAATGGCAAGCCGCTGGCCGGTGCCGCGAAGGCGAGTTTCCTGAAAAAGTGTGAGGGGAAAGCCTAGCCGTTCCGCTAACCTTCCGCTGTTCCTGTAAGCCAATACGGAATGGCTCATGGCTTGCCGTGGCCATTATATGGGGTGGCAAGCAGGGCGGCATGTTGCATGGCGATCAAGGATCTGGTCGAAGATTGGATCGAGATGCGATCGATGCTCAGGCGGCAATTAGAGCTGCTCAAATCCGGGGAGATGCATACCGGAACCAACGCCCGCGATGCGATGACGCAAGAGACAATCGCCCGAATTGAGAAACGGGGCAGCGAGTTGAATGCAGTGCTAAAAGAATATGCGGGCACGTGGAAGTGAATAAAGATCAACACAGAGGCGCGCCAGGACCCGCAGCTCGTCAACGCGACTGGAGGCGCATTCATCATTCGCCGCTGTTCTGGGTCGGCGCTTTGATGTTTTTGGCGGCCATTACGATTTATGTTTTGTCCGATGACCTATCGTGGCGACCGCGCGTCGAGCACCGGTGACGATTCCGCGCCCTCGGGGCATTCGACCCGCCAACGATCGCGCAGCTGAGGGAACCATGGGGCGAGCAGCCCGATTGGCGCACGCATCGTCGATTGGGACGGGAGTATTGCGCGCCCGCCCACTTCGGTCGCCTCTCAAGGTCGGCGAACAATGGCACAAGTTTTGAGCGCGGGCATGAAGAGTTGTGCGGGAGGAACCGGCATGTTTGAAAAGATCTCGCCTAACGCCATTCTCGTTTGGTTTTTGTAGGGCCTGTTCATGGGCATGGGCTGGACCGTCGGCGCTTGAATTATTGGCCGCTTGCTGGCCTTGTAAGGTCTGAGAGCGGCGCGCGCGAGCGCGCTCAGTCGACACGGCCGGCGATCCTCACGCCGCTGACGATCTACGGCTCATCGAAGAAAGTCACTTCATCTCGCGCAGAACCTGTTTGTTAACATTGCCCGCGAAAAGATTTGTGGCGCCAGCGGTTCGGTTTATCCGATTGACGCCATGCGGCGAGCGCCATAACCCACAGCGATTCCAAAGATTTGCCCGCCGCGGTCGCTGGCTTTGAAAAGCGGTCGCCGCAATTTCGTCCGATTTTCGAGGCCTTGTCACAGCTTCGTTCGCAGGAAGGCCATATAGCGGCGGCAAAACCCTTAAAGTTTTAGCAAGCCGCGCCATGCAAGCCTTCGCCTGCCTGGCGCGGCGCAGAGCTGCGAACGAAACGTCGGGGGAAGTTGGTGACACGGCTGGAGTTTGGGTCGCTTTTCGTGACGACCGGGGCGTCATCCCGCGCCACGCTCAACGTTTCCCTTGCGAAGCTTCGGTTTGCGACCGTCGCGGCAGCTTTGGCGCTCTTCGGTTGTGCGCAGCAGCCGCATCCATCGGAATATTTTCCCGCCTCCGTCTACGGCGCGGCCAGTCCGCAAGTCGTCGCCGATAACGAGCTTGTCCCGCACGGCGGCGGCACTTATCTCGTCGGCCGCCCCTATACGGTCGCGGGGCGGACCTATTATCCCAGCGAAAGGCGCTATGTCGCGGTCGGGCTCGCCTCCTGGTATGGCGACGCCTTCCATGGGCGCCGCACGGCCAACGGGGAAATCTTTGACCGTAACTCGATCTCCGCCGCGCATCCGACCATGCCTTTGCCGAGCTACGCGCGGGTCATCAATTTGCGCAACAATTATTCGATGATCGTCCGCGTCAACGACCGCGGTCCTTTCGAGCCAGGCAGGATCATGGACGTGTCGCTGCGGGTGGCCGAAATGCTCGATTTCCGCAGGAACGGCACGACCAAAGTTAAGGTCGAATATATCGGGCCGGCTGGCCTCGACGGCTCCGATGACCAGAAGTTGATGGCGACGCTGCGTTATGACGGCCTGCCGGCCCAGTTCGGCGTGCCGACCATGGTTGCGGAGAACGGAATGGTGCAAACGGCCTCGGCCGAAACTCCCGATGGCGAGGCGCAGGACGATGCGGCGGATCCAACCGCCGCGCCTCTGCCGCCGGTGCATGTCTTCGCGGGGCCGACGCCTTTGCCGCCGGCACGGCCGTTCGACCTCGAGACAATTCCGGGAGCCGACGTGCCGATTGGCCAGACCGCGACCCAATAATCCGCCCGATCCGCGCCGCGTTGAAATGCGCGCGACGCAATTTGCCTTCCTTATCATGATCGCGGCGTGATCCGTTGATTTCCTCGCGCCGGAGTCGCAATCTCCCGCCCGGCTACAGGGCCAGGATCACGGATTGGGTCGGCGTGAATTTCTCGACATCGTCTCGCGTCTCGCGTCTTTTCCCGAGAAGCGTCCAAACTCTCGGGGCAGGGGGTGCAGGGCAGGGCGCAAGCTCGGCCGGCTCAGGTCTGCCGAACGCAGGCCTCGGGCTCTTGCTGATTTTCTCGCTTCTCGCCGGACCCTGCGCGGCCGCTGAGCAAGTCTTTCAGACGAGCATTCCGCAAGCGATCCTCATCGATGCGGACACGCAGACGGTCCTCTTCGAAAAAAATGCCGACCAGCTAGCGACGCCCGCCTCGACGGTGAAAATCATGACAGCGGAGCTCGTCTTCCAAGCCATCGCCCAAGGCCGTCTGAAACTCGATGACACGCTTCCGATCAGTGAGAATGCCTGGCGCAACGGCGGCGCCCCGGCGCATGGCTCGACCATGTTCGCCGCCTTGAACAGCCGCATCAGGGTCGAGGACCTGATCCGCGGACTCGTCATTGTTTCCGGCAATGACGCGGCGATTGCGCTCGCCGAGGGCCTGGCAGGCTCGGAAGGAGCGTTTGCAACCCGCATGAACGAGAGGGCGCGCGAACTCGGGCTAACCCATCTGAGCTTCACTAATTCCTGGGGCAATGCTGACCCCGATCAGAAGGTCACGGCACGCGACATGGCCTTGCTTGCCGCGCATGTGATCCATACCTATCCCGATCTCTACCAGTACTTCGGCGAGAAGGACTTCACCTGGGACAAGATCAAGCAGCCGAACCGCAATCCGCTGCTGAGCATGGACATCGGCGCGGATGGGCTCAAGACTGGCAATATCGATGTGAACGGCTATGGCATCGTCGCCTCGGCGGTTCAGAACGGCCAGCGCCTCATCCTGGCGCTCTATGGCGCAAAGACAGCCAAGGAACGTGAGGAAGAAGCGGTCCGCATCCTGCAATGGGGATTCCGTTCGTTCCAACCGAAAACTCTGTTTTCTGGTGGCGAGGTCGTGGGGTGGGCGAGAGTTTATGGCGGGAGCGAGGGCTCGGTGCCACTCGTCTCCGTCCGGCCGGTGAAACTGTTCGTCCCACGCGAAGCAACCGAAAGGCTCACCGGACAGATCGTCTACATGGGGCCGCTCATCGCTCCGGTGACCGCAGGAAAGGATGTTGCCCGGCTGAAGATCTTTCGCGGCGGCAATGAGGTCCTCGAAACGCCTTTGCAGACCGCAGCCGATGTCGAAACCGGCTCGTTCTCACGCCGCGCCATGGACGCGGTCCTGGAATACACCGAAGAGCTTTTCCGCAAATATGTCCTGAAAGAATGAGCGCCGCGATCCCGTCAGATATTCCGCGCCGAGGATCCTTCATTACACTGGAGGGCGGCGAGGGCGTGGGCAAATCGACCCAGGCGCTTCGTCTCGTCGAGAGACTTGGCCGAGCCGGCATCGAGGCGATCGCGACCCGCGAGCCGGGCGGCTCGCCGGGAGCCGAAATGCTGCGCGATCTGCTTCTGTCCGGCAAGATCAAGGATCTCGGCGCCAAGGCCGAGGCGATCCTGTTCGCGGCGGCGCGGATCGATCATATCGACCATAAGATCGCGCCGGCACTTGCTGCCGGCACATGGGTCGTCAGCGATCGTTTTGCGGATTCGACGCACGCCTACCAAGGCGCGCTCGGCGGCCTCGACCCCGGATTTCTGCTTGCGCTCGAGCGCGTCACTTTGGGCGAGATCCGCCCGGATCTCACTTTGATCCTCGATCTGCCGGCAGAGATCGGCCTCGCGCGTGCCGCCGAAAGGCGCGGCCCGGGTATCGCATCGGATCGTTTCGAGGGCGAGGCCATCGCTTTCCACGAGGCCTTGCGAAAGGCCTATCTTGAGATCGCCGCAGCCGAGCCGCAACGCTGCGTCCTCGTCGATGCCGCGCAGAGTGAAGACGAGGTTGCGCAAGCGATCTGGGACACGGTCTCCTGTCGTTTGCTTCGCGCGTGGAGCAAGGAAGCGCATGGCGCTTAAAGTGAGCGAGACCCTGCTGGAGGCAGACCGGTTCGAAGATGCGCCGCATCCGCGCGAGACCTACGCACTCGTCGGCCATGCTGAGGCCGAGCGCGCGCTGCTCGACGCCTTAAAGACGAACCGCCTGCCGCATGCTTTCATCATCGGCGGAGAGCCGGGAATTGGCAAAGCGACGCTCGCCTGGCGGCTGGCGCGCTTTGTCCTCGCCCATCCCGATCCTGCCGCGGTGAACGCGGCGCGAGATCTTGCAGTCGAGCCAAACCATCCCGCGGCGCGCAAGATCGCGGCTCTCTCCCACAGCAATGTCTTTCTGCTGCGGCGGGAATGGAACGAGAAGACGAAACGCCATTTCACCGAGATCCGCGTCGATGACGTGCGCCAAGCCATTCATATGTTCCAACGTTCCGCCGGAGCGGAAGGCTATCGCATCTGTATTGTCGATAGCGCAGACGAATTGAATTGGTCCGCCGCCAATGCTCTCCTCAAGCTCGTCGAGGAGCCGCCGCCGCGCTCGTTGTTCCTCATCGTCGCGCATCGGCTGGGGCTCGTCCTGCCGACCTTGCGCTCTCGCTGCCGCACGCTGCTTTTGCGGCCGCTTTCGACCGACGAGATCCTCGCTGTGATCGACAAGCTCGGCGAGCCTTGGACGCAGGCTGACCTCGCCACGCGCGGCGCCGCTGCCGAACAGTCGCAAGGTTCGGTTTCGGCAGTCCTGCGCCTACTCGCGGAGGACGGGCTCGAACGCGATAGGCTCGTCAGCCGGCTGCTCGATAATCTGCCGGCCCTCGATTGGCGCGCCGTCCACGCGCTCGCCGATCAGGTCGCAGGGCGCGACAACGAGGCGGAATTCGATCGGCTGATGGCGTCGATCATTGCTTGGATCGACGCCCGGCTGCACAGCGAAGCGGGACGCGGAGCAAGGCGCCTTGCACCCTTGGCGGAGGTATGGGAAAAGGCCGCCGAAGCGGCGCGGGAAGCCGGGGTCATGAACCTCGACAAACGGCCCCTCATTCTGTCCATTTTCGCCGATCTCGCGGCGGCCAAGGCATTCGCCGCCTGATGGCCGCGCCTGTTACCGCATGATCTTTTCGCAAAGCCGGTTCCCAGTTTTGCGGATCATGCTCTAAGAGCTTGATCATGGCCGGCCGACCGAAATTCTATATCACGACGGCGATTCCCTATGCCAACGGCGCGCCGCATATCGGCCATGCCTATGAGCGGATCGCGACCGACGCGATCGCCCGCTTCAAGCGCCTCGACGGCTATGACGTCCTCTTCGTCACCGGAATGGACGAGCATGGCCAGAAGATGCAGCAGACGGCCGCGCGAGAAGGCATTACGCCTCAGGAACTCGCCGACCGCACCGCCGAGCAATTTGCCGCCATGGGGCTTGCTCTCGAGGCGCCGGCCGATGACATCGTGCGCACGACCGAGCCGCGGCAT
This sequence comes from uncultured Alphaproteobacteria bacterium, assembly GCA_963720425.1. Lineage (GTDB taxonomy): Bacteria > Pseudomonadota > Alphaproteobacteria > Rhizobiales > Beijerinckiaceae > Methylovirgula. The sequence continues at coordinate 2,702,227 of OY970391.1, read as the reverse complement.
CGTGCCGCCGTGCAAGAAATCTGGCGCCGCATGGCGGAGGCGGGCGACATCTATCTCTCGAAATATCCGGGCTGGTATTCGGTTCGCGACGAGGCCTTTTTCGACGAACAGGAACTCACCAAGGGTCCCGATGGCCGGCATTTCGCGCCGAGCGGCGCCCCCGTCGAATGGGTCGAAGAGGAGAGCTATTATTTCAAGCTCTCCGCCTATCGGGAGCGGCTTCTCGCCCATTACCATGCCCATCCCGAGTTCATCGTGCCGGAAGCCTATCGGAAGGAGATCATCTCTTTCGTCGAACGTGGCTTGACCGATCTCTCGATCAGCCGCTCGACGTTCGATTGGGGCATTCCGGTTCCGGGCGATCCGAAACATGTGATGTATGTCTGGGTCGATGCGCTGACCAATTACATCACCGCGACCGGATTTCCCGATCCTGCAAATCCGCGCGCAAAATTCTGGCCAGCCGACGCGCATGTGATCGGCAAGGACATCACGCGCTTTCACGCGATCTATTGGCCCGCTTTCCTGATGTCGGCGGACTTGGCCTTGCCTAAGCAGATCGTCGTGCACGGATTTTTGTTCAACCGTGGTGAGAAGATGTCGAAATCGGTCGGCAACGTCATCGATCCATTCGCACTCGTCGCGCATTATGGCATCGATCCCTTGCGCTATTTCTTTTTGCGCGAAGTGCCGTTCGGGCAGGACGGCAATTATTCGCACGAGGCGATCGTGACGCGCATGAACGCCGATCTTGCCAATGATCTCGGCAATCTCGCGCAGCGCTCGCTCACGATGATCGTCAAGAATTGCGACGGCAGGATGCCTGAGCCGGGAGAGCTGAGCGACGCCGATCGGGCGATCCTCGCCGAGGCGGATGCGCTCCTCGGCAGGGCGCGGATTGCCATGCAGAGTTTCGCGCTGCATGTGATCCTTGCGGACATCTGGCGCATCGTCGGCAATGCCAACCGCTATTTCGCGGGTGAAGAGCCCTGGGCGAAACGGAAAACCGACCCGCTGCGGATGCAGACAATCCTCTATGTCACCACGCAAGTCCTGCGGATGGTCGCGATCCTTTCGCAACCGTTCATGCCTGGCGCAATGGGCAAGCTGCTCGACCTCTTGGCTGTGGCGCCGGATGAGCGCGATTTTGCCCATGCAGGGCAGGGGGATGGCGCTGCCGGCCGGATGTTGCCGCCGCCTGCCCCGATCTTCCCGCGTTACGTCGAAGCGGAAGCAGCCGTCTGAGGATTTTATGCTGATCGATTCGCACTGCCATTTGGATTTCGAGGATTTCGCTGCGGATCGTGACGCGGTGATCGCGCGCGCCCGCTCCGCGGGGCTCGAGCGGATGATCACGATCTCGACGCGCGTCAAGCAGTTCGCGATGATACGTGGCCTCGCCGAGGCCTATGAGCATGTTTATTGCACGGTTGGAACGCATCCGCACAATGCGCAGGAAGAGGAGGTTGCGGCTGCCGAGCTCGTCGAGCTCGCGCAACATCCGAAATGCGTCGGGATTGGCGAAGCAGGGCTCGACTATCATTACGATTACGCACCGCGCGACGTCGCCGCGCGGGTTTTCCGCACCCATATCGCCGCGGCGCGCGCGAGCGGCCTGCCGCTCGTCATCCATGCCCGCGACGCCGATGCCGATGTTGCCGGAATCATCGAAGACGAGATGGGGAAGGGGGCCTTCAAGGCCGTGCTGCATTGTTTCACCTCGTCGCGCCGGCTCGCCGAAGTCGGCCTGTCGCTCGGCTTTTATGTGTCCTTTTCCGGCGTCCTGACCTTCAAGAAATCGGATGATTTGCGGGCGATCGCGCGCGATGTGCCGAACGATCGTCTGCTCGTCGAGACCGACGCGCCCTTTCTGGCTCCCGTGCCCTATCGCGGCAAGCGCAACGAGCCGGCTTTTGTCGCCGAGACCGCAAAAATCCTCGCCGAGGTCAAAGGTCTCTCTCCGGCGGCTCTGGCCGCGACGACGAGTGCCAATGTCTTGCGGCTCTTCTCCAAAATGTCGGCGCCGCGCGTGGCGGCCGCGCAATGAGTTTGACGGTAACGATTCTCGGCTGCGGCTCGTCCGGTGGTGTTCCGCGCGTCGGTCAGGGCTGGGGCTCCTGCGACCCCAAAAACCCCAAGAACCGGCGGCGCCGCTGCTCGATCTTCGTCGAACGCAGCGCCGAGGACGGCGGCAGGACAGGGGTCCTCGTCGATATGTCACCCGATCTGCGCAGCCAATTGCTCGACTGCGGCGTAAACCGGCTCGACGCGATCCTGCTCACCCATTCGCATGCCGATCACACGCACGGTATCGACGAGGTGCGGCCGCTCGTCATCATGGCCAAGAGGCGCATCGATCTCTACATGGACGAGGCTACGGCGGCCGTGGTGCGCCGGCATTTCGATTATGTTTTCGTGACCCCGGAAGGCAGCCAGTATCCGGCGCTTCTCACCGAAAAACGCCTCGTTCCCGGCGAGATCTGCAGCATCGGCGGCCCCGGCGGCAGCATCGATTTCCTGCCGTTCGGGCTCGAACACGGCGAAATCGACGCGCTCGGATTTCGCTTCGGGAACATCGCCTATTCGCCCGATCTCAATGCCATTCCGCCCGAGAGCCGAGGCTGTCTTGAGGGCCTGGACCTGTGGATCGTCGACGCGTTGCGCTATACGGCGCATCCGAGTCATTTCTCCTTGCCCGAAACGCTCGAATGGATCGCCAGATTTCGGCCTAAGCATGCGATCCTGACCAATCTGCACACCGATCTCGATTTCAAGCGGCTGAAAAGCGAGCTGCCGGCGCATATTGAGCCGGCATATGACGGTATGCGGGTCACGATACCTCGCTGAAAGGCGGCGCTAGCCGCCGGCGACCCGGCAATCCGGGCGCGAAATTCTGGACGCGACGCGTGCCTCCAAAAATGGGAATCAATCATGGCAATCCGGGCGATGTTACACTTGCCATACCTGCTGCAATAGGTATGATGGGCGCGCTTCGTGAGTGCCCGGACCGATCCTTGCGCCCATTTGGCTCGTATGATCGCGACTTACGGGCGGCTCAATCGGGTGAGTTTGGCGATGCTCTGGGCCTACTTTGATGAAACCGTCGTCAATGAGGTTGACGGCAAGGACAAGAAGCGTCGCCCCATTGAGATGTTTGTCGGGGGTTGCGTCGCGACTGCGCAGCGCTGGGAACGATTCACCCCGCAATGGCGGGGAGCGCTGGATCGCGCCGGTGTGAGTGCGTTCCACTCCAAACACTTCTACGCCTTCCGAGGTGAATTTAAGTGGTTTGGCCGCGATAATCAGCCGGACCGGAAACGCCACGGCGAGTTTCGCGACGAACTAACCGACATTATCCTTGACCACGCGGATGAGCTTATCGCGTTCACTTCCATGGTTCCAATCAGGGACAGAGGAACGCGTAGAGCCTATGCGGATGCCGCTCTGCGCGCCCTGTACGATGCCACGAAATTTAGAATGCGAGGCAAGGACTCTCTTTACATCGTGCTTGCGCGTCACCCCGAGCTAAGCCCGTGGTCAATCCTGAAATGGTTCGAGAAAATCGACTGGGAAGACAAGTTGGCGGGCTGCGGTATATTTCGGCCTGACGATGTTTTGCCTTTGCAGGCCGCCGACTTTGTTCTGAGTTCGCTGAATAGAGCATGGGGAGGCGTCGAAACGCCGTCGCTCAAGCGCCTACAAGAAGGCTGCCAAAAGCGAAATATTCCATTCCATCAGCAGATAGCGTCTACCGCTGACTTGAACGCGATTTTTGGCACCCATCTTTCGGAGTGACGACTTTCTTGAACGCTTTATCAAAATCCTTCGGATCATCTGACGCGCCTACTTCGCGCGCTGTTTCCAGAAAGCGTTTGTGGCGCTCTGCGTCTGTGAGTTTTGGTTTGTGTTGTCGCTTTATTGGCATGACACGGTACACCTCAATCGAGCCATTTTATCTTACCGTTCTCAAACGCCTCCGAATATGGGCTAACTGCGGAGTGGCATGTAGGACATCTGTGACCAGATGGGCCTCCTCCTCTCGGGCCCGAATATTGGATGACCTTTATTTTGCGTTCGGTAAAGCAGTTTGCACATACCCAATGGGGTGGTTCGGAGCCGCGTGCCTCTGGTCTCAGCATATAAGCGAACGCTCCGAATCCCAATGTCTTAAGTTCATATTTTTGCTTGTCAGCTTCCCATGTTTCAAAGCTAGCCACTTCTTTTTCAAGCTCGTTTATGCGCTGAACCAACGCAAACTGCGCCGCCTGTGCAGCGAGGATTTCTTTTTGCAATTCTATAACCGCCCGGTCGCGAATGGCCGCGTCATGGATGTTCTCCAATCCCTTCGCCATATCAAACGCGGTCTTGATGGCGCCCAAGCCAGCAAATACCTCACCAACCATTGCGTTCCCTCCGTTTTCGAGGACGTTTCTCAATGAGTTGTTTGATAAGTGAGCCTCTTGCCCTTGACGCCTTGCAGAGCGATTTTAGCGCGTTGGGTATCATCAATGCCGAGCTTGGCGCGATTATTTTGGCGGAAATCAAATTCGGCCAAATAGCGGTCAAGGTGCTTTTGATCCATATGCTGATAAACGCCGATCAAACCGCGTTTGAAGATCGAAAAGAAGCCTTCAAGAGTATTGGTGTGAACGTCGCCGCGCGCCCATTCATATTTCGAATGATCGACACTTTCATGCGATGCGACGGGCGGAAATTTATAGTGCTGCGCGCCATCGCTCACGAGACGGCTATCCTTGTGGACGTGCTCATAAAGGAAGGGGCCGACCATCCTGTGATCGAGAGATATGGAACGGATATTTCCGCCGCGCTCGACAAGACTAAGGACTTGTGCCTTTGGGCGGCGCGGGCCTGGGCGCTCTTGTTCATCCGCCGTCCATCTAGTCTTAGGCGATTTCGAAATGAACGTTTCGTCGGCCTCTACGGTCTTTCCAGAGCCGCCCAACTGGCCAGCCGTAGATCCGGGGTCCATCGCCAGCCTGATCCTGTGGCCAAGGAACCATGCGGTTTTCATGCTGCATTTGAGCATCCGCTGAATTTGCCGGGTCGCAATGCCTTTCTTGCTGGCGCACATGAGATGGATGATTTGCAGCCAAAGATGCAGCGGCAGGTGCGAGTCCTCGAAAAGAGTTCCCATGCGTACCGTGAAAGGTTTTTTGCAGGCGTAGCACTTGCAGAGGCCGGCACGCGTGGTTTCGCCGTTCAAACGGCCAATCTTCGCGGTTTCGCCACAGTGAGGGCAAACCGGACCATTTGGCCAAAGCGCGGCTTCGACATAAGCGAAAGCGGCTGCTTCGGTTTGGAAATGCGGGGCGGAAAGAACGGACTTAGCCGTAGCGAAAACTCCTATGGCCAGAATACTACATTAAGGGGGCTGGTATGTCAAGTGTAACATCGCCGCAATCCGTTCCATAATATTGATTATGCGAATCGTCTCTGAGCCAATCGGTTGATTTGCCGAAGCCTTCGAATCCCCTTCGGACGCGGTCGGCGGCTGCACGCGGTGAGGCCGGGACAGCGCCGTCGTGAGCTCTCGCAAAAGCGGTAGCCAAGGGGCTGGTACTTCTGCTATCAATCATGGACAGGTGGGACTTCGGCAATTCCTGGAAAATACCATTGCGAGAGGATCGGCACGGGCGCTTCCGGGCGGCCGCCTAAACGCATGCCTGGCATTGGGGCGACCGCTCTGTGGCCCCGCCGTTGGAAGGAAACGGTGCGCGCGTCTCGGTTGGGTGGGATACGAAATAGGTAGAACATGAGCAAAGGTAAGGAATTTCGGGGCCCGAAGAAGCGCGGCTTCGATGACGAGGGTCCTGCGGGCTATGAGCCGCCGCATCAGAGCCGGCATCCCCGGCCCGCTTTCGGCGGCAGTTTTGGAGGTCCCGAGATGGCCCCGCCCGCGTCTGGCACTCCGGTCGATGCCATCGTCAAATGGTTCAAGAGCGACAAGGGCTTCGGCTTCGTTGAACTGAGCGATGGAGCGGGCGATGCATTCCTCCATATTGGCGCTCTTCAGGCCGCCGGCTTTGAGACCGTCCCGCCGGGCGCCAAGTTGAAGGTCTATGTTGGAACCGGCGCCAAGGGCACGCAGGTGACGCGGGTGCTGGAAGTGGATACGGCCGGCGCCGCCGAGCGGGCGCCGCCCCGTTTCAATGAGGCGCGCCCTCCCCGCCGTCATCCCGATCCTTCCACCGCCGTGCAAGTCAGCGGAACGGTCAAATGGTTCGACGACAACAAGGGCTTCGGCTTCGTTCAGTCGAACGATGGAGGCAAGGACGTCTTCGTGCATATCTCGATCCTCGGGCCATCCGGCGTTCAGCACCTTGCTGAAGGCCAACCAGTGACGATGCGCGTGGTCGACACGCCGAAGGGCCGCGAAGCGCTTTCAATCGCCCTCGCCTGACACGACGCGCAGGCTTAGCATCCAGCGAACGGCGCGAGGCGACATGGCCTCGCGCCGTTTTCAATTCCATCTCTCGCGAAGCTTTGCGGGCCCAAGCACCCGGTGAAAATTGCATGGAAAAGTCGCGCGACATCACGCAGCTCCTCGAGATCATGGCGGCCTTGCGCACGCCGGGGTCGGGTTGTCCCTGGGACCTCGAACAGAGTTTTGCGACGATTGTGCCTTACACGATCGAGGAGGCCTACGAAGTCGCCGATGCCATCGCGCGTGGCAATCTCGCCGATCTCAAGGAAGAATTGGGCGATCTCCTCCTCCAAGTCGTGTTCCACGCGCGGATGGCAGAAGAGATGTGCGCCTTCGATTTCGGTGACGTCGTGGAGCAGATCACCGACAAGTTGATCCGCCGCCATCCGCATGTCTTCGGCGCGCGCAGCGGTCTTTCCGCCGAAGAGGTGAAAGCGCTCTGGGTCAAGATCAAGGTCGAGGAGAAAGCCGAGCGAAACGCAGCGACCGGGCCGGGGCAAGCCCAAGTGGCCGAGCTGCTTTCCGATGTTCCTCTCGCCCTGCCCGGCCTGACTCGCGCCGTGAAGCTGCAAAGCAAAGCCGCGAGCGTCGGCTTCGATTGGGACGACGCCCGGCTCGTCCTCGCCAAGATCCGCGAAGAAACCGACGAGATCAAAGCGGCGCTCGAACGCAAGGATGCGGCCGCGGTCGAGGACGAGATCGGCGATCTTCTGTTCGCAGTCGCCAATCTTGCCCGCCATGTCGGAGCGGATCCGGAAGCCGCAATACGCCGGACCAATCTCAAATTCATGCGGCGCTTCGGCCATATCGAGCGGGAAATTGCGCGCCGCGGCGGCAAGCCTGCAAGCCTTGCCGAGATGGATGCGCTTTGGAACGAAGCCAAGGAGCTTTAGAAATAGCCTCGCTCGGTGAAGACGGCAGCGGTATCGAAGCTCTTGTTCAGCGGCGCGGTTGGCTCTTGATCGCAGCCGGCGCGGTTTCGCCAAACCTTCCCCGGACGGTCTCGACGAGCGCCGGCGCCGCCCTCACGGTGAGACTGAGGCTACCGTCGGCCGCATCGCTACGGCTTAAAACCTCGGTATGCTCATAGAGCCAGTTGCGGCCACGCCCGTCGCTCGGATCGAGCGTGAGGTCGAGGGTGATGCGCTCGGCTGCCAAGCGCGTTTCGAGACGGGTGATGAGCCCGTCGATCCCCTGCCCCGTCAGCGCCGAGATGATGATCGGCCGCATCTTTACCGGTTGCCGCCGCGCCGCGTTGAGAAGCGCCAGCATCTTTTCGGCATCGAGCAGATCGATCTTGTTCCAAATTTCGAGCACGCGACCCGGCCGCTCCGCGGCGATCCCGAGTTCCGCGAGAACCTGCTCCACGTCGGCGCGTTGCGCCTCGCTGTCGTGATGCGCGATGTCGCGCACATGCAGGATAATGTCGGCTTCGACGACTTCCTCCAGCGTCGCCTTGAACGCCGCCACCAGCATGGTCGGCAGATCGGAAATGAACCCGACCGTGTCGGAGAGGATGATCTCGCTCCCGCGCGGCAGGCGCAAGGCGCGCAGAGTCGGATCGAGCGTTGCAAACAGGATGTCTTCGGCGACCACTTGGGCTTTGGTCAAGCGGTTGAACAGGGTCGATTTGCCGGCGTTCGTGTAGCCGACGAGCGCGACGATCGGATAAGGCACGGTACGCCGTTTCTTGCGGTGCAGGCCGCGAGTCTTTTTGACGCCCGTGAGATCGCGTTCGATGCGGGTGATCCGCTCCTGGATCAAACGCCGGTCAGTCTCGATCTGCGTCTCGCCCGGACCGCCAAGAAAGCCGAAGCCGCCGCGTTGGCGTTCGAGATGGGTCCAGGAGCGCACGAGGCGCGACTTTTGATAGGTGAGATGGGCCAGCTCGACCTGCAGCGCGCCTTCGCGCGTTCGCGCCCGCCGCCCGAAAATTTCGAGAATGAGCCCCGTCCGGTCGATCACTTTCGCGGCGAAGGCCTTTTCGAGATTGCGCTGCTGCACCGGCGAAAGCGCGCAATCCATGACGATGAGATCGATCGAGTGATCGCCCGCGAGCGCGGCAATCTCCTCGACTTTGCCCACGCCGAGAAAGGTTGCCGGCCGAATTTGCGACAGAGATGCGAACTTGGCCGCGACGACCTCGACATCGATCGCCTCGGCGAGGCCGCGTGCCTCTTCGATCCGCGCCTCCTGCGAACGCTCATGAGACACGCGCCTGCGGGTAGTCCTGTCGGCGTCGCGGCGCTCTCGCTCGGCGAGATAGGGACCGATGACGAGCGCCCGCGTTCTCTCGCCGTAGCCAGGACCTGAACTCCGATCCTTCAAATCAACCTCAAACCCGCCAGTGTCATGGCCTCACGATCCCGCCTGCGCCTCATCGCCGGGTTCGAACATCTGAATCGGTTGCCCCGGCATTATCGTCGAAATCGCATGTTTGTAGACGAGCTGCGAATGTCCATCGCGGCGCAGGAGAACACAGAAATTGTCGAACCAGGTGACGACGCCCTGCAACTTTACGCCGTTGACCAGAAAGATCGTGAGCGGAACCTTGTTCTTCCTGACGAAATTCAGAAAGGTGTCTTGAAGATTCTGAGTGCGTTCTGCCGCCATTTTCTTGTCCGTTCTTTTCTTGAGGTCGTGAGCCCGCCACATCGGCTGAGCGCGACCCGGATCGTTACAGAAATGCCCAAGTTAGACCGGCCGGCAGCTTTGCTTATGGATGGCCGATCGCCCCCATTAGATCTTTGGCGCGACCCGGCTGCAAGCGGGACTTTATCCCGAAGATGAGGTTCCTAAATCTCAGGCCCCGCTCTGCCGCCGCTGCTCCATTTTAGAGCGTAGCCGCCGCGACGCTATGAAAGCGCTCGCGCAGGCTTCGCGTGAGCGGGCCCGGCCTGCCGTCGCCAATCGCCTGCCCATCGATGCAAACGACCGGCATGACCAGCGTCGTCGCGCCGGTTATGAAGGCTTCGCGCGCGCTTTTCGCCTCGGCAAGGCTGAATCCTCTCTCCTCGAGCCGGAGCCCGTCGGCGGCGATAAGGTCAAGCAAAGTGGTGCGCGTGACGCCGCGCAGGATTGCACGGTCGATATGCCGGGTGATGATTACGCCGTCATGACTGACAATCCAGGCATTGGAGGCGGCGCCTTCCGTGACCATGCCCTCGGCATCGATCAGCCAAGCCTCATAGGCGCCCTTCTCCTTCGCCGCCTGCCGGGCGAGAACATTCGGCAAGAGCCCGATCGTCTTGATGTCCGGCCGCTTCCAGCGAAGATCCGGCATCGAGACGACGGCGATCCCCTTTGCCGCGAGCGCCTCCCCCTTGGCCGGGTCGATGGCCCGGACGGTGATGATCAGGCTCGGCCGAATGGGCTTGGCCGGAAAACAGTGATCGCGCGGCGCCACGCCGCGCGTCACCTGGATATAGAGATAGCCGTCGCTGATCTTGTTGCGGGCAATGATCTGTCGCGTGACGAGAGCAAGGGCGCCGGGCGCCAAGGGCGCGGTAATGCTGAGTTCATTAAGCGACCGCGCCAGCCGCTCCATGTGCCGCGCTTCGTCGATCAGTGCGCCGCCCTTGATCTCGCAGACTTCATAGACGCCATCGCCGAACTGATAGCCGCGATCCTCGATATGCACCATCGCCCGTGCCTGCGGCAGGTAGCGACCATTCACGTAAGCGATCCGACCCACGCAGCAAGCTCCCTTGGAGCACGATCCTGAAGAGATGGAAACTTTTCTGACAGGACCATGCGTCAAATAGCGATCAGTCGATGCCGAGCGATTTCAACTTGCGATGCAGCGCCGAGCGTTCCATTCCGATGAATTCGGCGGTTCGCGAGATATTGCCGCCGAAGCGGTTGATCTGGGCGACCAGATATTCGCGTTCGAAGACTTCCCGTGCATCCCGCAAGGGTAAGCTCATCAGCTTCTCACCACCTGCTCCATTGGGCGTCGAGGGCACCAATGCGCCGATCTCCGAAGGCAACATGTCGGAGGTGAGCTCGGCCTCCGGATCCCCGGAGGCGAGGATCATCAGGCGTTCGACATTATTGCGCAATTGGCGGATATTGCCGGGCCAATCATGCGACTGGAGCACGGCCATGGCTTCCGCGGCGATCTTTCGGCGCGGCAAGCCGGTCGTCGTCGAGATCTGCTCCATGAAGAAATCGATGAGATCGGGAATGTCTTCGCGATGCTCGGAGAGTGACGGCACCCGGATTGGCACGACCGAGAGGCGGTGGAAGAGATCCTCCCTGACCACGTTCTCGTTGATCAGGCGCGGAAGATCTCGGGAACTCGATGAGAAAATCCGCACATCGACATGGACGCGCATCGTGCCGTTGACCCGCTGGAAGTTCTGATCCACTAGGACACGCAAGATCTTGCCCTGGGTTTCTTTCGGCATGTCGGCGATTTCGTCGAAATAGAGCGTGCCGCCATGCGCCTCTTCGAGCGCGCCGACCTTGCGGCTGCGTCCGTCCTTGCCTTCGATGCCGAAGAGCTCGATTTCCATCATCTCCGGAGTGATAGTCGCCGAGTTGATGACGACGAAGGGCCCGGATGCGCGGCTTGACGCCTCATGGATGCATCGCGCCACGAGTTCCTTGCCGACTCCCGGCGCGCCGGTGATGAGAATCCGGGAATTGGCCGGCGCGACACGCTCGATGACCTGATGCAACTGATTGATCACGCTCGATTTGCCGACGATGAGATTGGCTGCCCCGGCGCGCGCCCGCAATTCGCTGACCTCACGCTTGAGACGTGAGGCTTCCAGCGCCCGCTCGGCGACGAGGACCAGGCGATCGGCCTTGAACGGCTTCTCGATGAAGTCATAAGCGCCCATCTTGATCGCGGAGACGGCCGTCTCGATGTTACCGTGGCCGGAGATCATGACCACCGGCAGGCTCGGATGGGCGCTCTTGACCACCTGAAGAAGTTGCAATCCGTCGAGGTGTGAGCCTTGCAGCCAAATATCGAGAAAAGCGAGATGCGGTCGCCGCGCCTCGATGGCAGCGAGCGCTTCATCCGCGTTCTTGGCGGTCCGGGTGCCATGACCTTCGTCGGACAATATGCCCGAGACGATATCGCGGATGTCGGCTTCGTCATCGACGATCAAGATGTCGCTTGGCATTTATGGTTCACGCTCTTTCACTTGGCGCTCTCGCTGGCGGAAGCCGACAGCTCCTCGTCGAAGACATCGACTGCGCGCTGCGCATTCTCACCCTTGGGGAAATAAAGCCGGACGCACGCGCCCTGCCCGTTCGGTGAATTGAGGAGTTCGAGCCCTCCGCCATGGTCCTCGAGGATCTTGGCGACGATGGCGAGGCCGAGGCCCGTGCCCTCGGCGCGCGTGGTCATGTAAGGCTCGAGCAAACGATGCCGATTTTCGCTCGGAAATCCTTTGCCGTTGTCGGTGACGAAGATCTCGACGAGCCCGTCCCGCGTCACCTCGAGCGAGATCCTGATCTTGCCTCGCACCGGCTCGACCGCTTGCGCGGCGATGATACCTTCTGTCGCGTTCTTGATGATGTTGGTGACAGCTTGCGATAGAAGCCGGCGGTCAAAATTCGCCATGACCGAGGTTTCCGGCAGGCGGTCTTCGAATTCGATATCCGGATGGCCGACGCGCATGAGGAAGATGACGCGCCGCACGCAATCCGTCAGGTCGTCGCGTGTCAACCTTGCTCTCGGCATGCGCGCGAAAGCGGAGAACTCGTCGACCATGCGCTTTATGTCGTCGACTTGGCGAACGATCGTGTCGATGCATTGATCGAAGACCTCACGGTCATCGGCAATGAGGCGGCCATATTTGCGTTTCAGCCGCTCGGCCGAAAGCTGGATCGGCGTCAGCGGGTTCTTGATTTCATGGGCGATGCGGCGGGCAACGTCGGCCCAGGCTGCGGTCCTCTGCGCCGCGACGAGATCGGTGATGTCATCAAGCGTCACGACATAGCTCTTCTCGGCCCGTTCTCCCGGCTCGGTGGTCACAAACATATTGAAGATGCGGTCGCGCCCTGCCCGGTTCACCGCGATCTGCCCGCGCACCAGGCGGGCGTTGCTGGAGCGGGCTTCGGCAAGGACGGGCGCGACTTCAGGGAGGACGGCCTCGATCAACTGCCCGACCGCGCTCGCTTGCTCGCCGTGCGGTATCAGCCTTTCCGCCGAGGGATTGACGACGGTGATCTGGCCCTTTGGACCGACGCCGATGACCGCGACCGGAACGCCGGAGAGAACCGCCTCGGTAAACAGGCGCCGCTCGTCAATGAGGTTGCTTGCCGCGATCAGCCGACTTTGCTGCAGGCGCAGTTCCGAGGTCATCTTGTTGAAGGTTTCGCCAAGATGGGCGAGATCGCCCTCCGAATGATTTACCGCGACCCGGACTTGAAGATTGCCGGAACCCACTTCATCGGCCGCGGTGATGAGCCGCCGGATCGGTGCGACCAATCCATTGGCGAAGGAAAGTCCGACCCAAGTCGCCGAAAGCAGCATGATGAGGGCGACCAGAACATACATGGTCGCAAAAGCGATTTGGATGTTCTGCCTGTGGCTATCGAAGGCATCGAAGAGCGCGACGAAGCGCGATGCCTGGTGCGGAAACTCGACGCTGAACGGTTCAATGGGCCGCGCGACGTACAAAAACATATTGTTGAAGGCATTGAGCTTGCGCAAGGCGACGAAGGTACGGCCTTCCTCCAGGATCATGCACAGCGGCTCGCTGCTTCGGGCATCCTGAAAATCGTTTGGTTCGGGGCGCACCACAATTGTCCCGACCGTCGCGCCGGTATCGACCTTTTCTTCGATCGCGCCGTCCGGATGCATGATCGCCGCCGCGGTGAAGTTTAGCGCCTTCACGCGCGATGTGAAGAATTCGTGGAACAATTGCCGATCCGTGGTGAACAACGCTTGGCCGCGATCGAGATCGGAAGCGGTGAGTTGCGCCTCTTGCAGAAGCGTGCGGCACTGGTCTTCTCGGAAGAGCCGAGCGGCATCGACGGTGTGCAGCAGGTAGCTGCGCACGTCTTGTAGGAAGACGGGATTGAGACTGCGCTCCAGGATCGCCGACCCGACAAGCGCCATGAGAATTGCCGGGACGATGGCGATAACCGAGAATAGGCCGACGATCCTGATATGCAGCCGCGCACCTGCGAGCTGCGCTCGCCGGGCGGCAATGAGGCTCCAGGCTTCGGCGACGACAAAGCCGACCAGCAGCAAAATGCAGAGCACATTGACGAGGAACAGGCTGAGGACGACCATGTCCGTCGGCGCGATCGGCGTATAGCCGGCGAAGATCAGGAAACTCGTCATCGCCGCGGCGATGGCAAGGACGACCGCAGCAAGACCCAGCTTGGTCAAGAGCCGTGGACCTTTGCGCGCGGTGGTCGGATACGGAGCAGTTCCCGTTTCGCTCATCCGGCTCGGCACCTGGAATCTGATGTGGAGCGCGTCGCTACGTAGTGGTCCCGCGCGAATATCTTTTGGTTCATTCGTCTTAGAGAGCGTGCCCAGACCGGCATGTACCAAGCGCCGCCCGTAAGAACTTTCTCGCTCGAGGCTCGCGGGGCCGCCGAGAGTTGCGCGAAAACCACGCTGTTGCAGAATTGCGACATTTCCGGGGCGGGTTAGCGCGGCAGGCGCATAAGCCTGATGTCGAGGTCTTTGACCTTCTTGCGCAACGTATTGCGGTTGAGGCCGAGCAGCTCCGCTGCCTTGATTTGATTGCCGCGCGTGGCGGCAAGCACGGCCGAAATCAGCGGATATTCCAGCTCGCGCAAGACACGATGATAGATGCCTGGCGGCGGAAGGCTCTCGCCATAAGCCCTGAACAGTTCGGAGAGATGGCGTTCGACCGCGAGCGCCAGAGTCTCGGCGCGCTCGGGATCCTTGCCGCAATCCTCGGCTTGCGGCCTTTGCGCATAGGTCGAGAAGAACTGCGAGGAATCGGCCGAAAGCTCGCTGTCCACCAATGGCTCAGCGATCGTTTCCTGGGGATAGAGAGCCGCCAATCGGCGGACGAGATTTTCGAGCTCGCGGATATTGCCGGGCCAGCGGTGGCGCTTCAATCGCTCGAGCGCTGCCGGCTCGATATGTTTGAGCGGCAAGCCCTCCGCCGCGGCAAGCGCGAAGAAGTGATGAACGAGGTCCGGAATGTCCTCGGCGCGTTCGCGCAGCGGCGGCAGCCGCAGCGGAACGACGTTCAAGCGGAAGAAAAGGTCCTCGCGGAACAGGCCCTGATGGATCAGATTGCGCAGATCTTTGTTGCTCGCCGCAATGATCCTGACGTTGGTCTTGAGGGGGGTGCGTCCGCCGACCGTGGTATATTCGCCCTCCTGCAGCACGCGCAGAAGCCGGGTTTGGGCTTCCATCGGCATGTCGCCGATCTCGTCGAGGAAAAGCGTGCCGCCCTCGGCCTGCTCGAAGCGCCCGGCGGACCTTTGGTTGGCGCCCGTGAACGCTCCCTTCTCATGGCCGAACAATTCGCTCTCGATGAGGTCGCGCGGGATCGCCGCCATGTTGATCGCGACGAACGGACCGTTCTTGCGCTTGCCGTAATCGTGAAGAGCGCGGGCGACGAGCTCCTTGCCGGTTCCCGACTCGCCGGTGATCATCACGGTGAGATCGGTCTGCATGAGGCGGGCGAGCACCCGATAGATTTCCTGCATCGCGGCCGAACGGCCGACGAGCGGCATGCCTTCGAGGTCTGCCGGAGGAGACGGCTTGGCGCGGCCCTTGGGCTCGCTCATTGCGCGCCCGACGATGGCGACGAGTTCGCGGAGATCGAAAGGCTTCGGCAGATAGTCGTAAGCGCCGCGCTCGGAGGCTTTGATTGCGGTCATGAACGTGTTTTGCGCGCTCATGACGATAATCGGCAGTTCCGGCCGCAGTTTCTTCATGCGCGGGAGAAGTTCGAAGGCGTTGTCGTCGGGCATGACGACATCGGTGATGACGAGGTCGCCTTCGCCGGCCTGCACCCAGCGCCAAAGCGTGGCGGCGGTCCCGGTTGTACGCACCTCATAGCCGACACGTGAAAGGGCCTGGCTGAGCACCGTCCGTATGGCGGCGTCATCATCGGCTACGAGGATGTTTCCTCCCATCGCCAACTACCTCCCAAGCGCCCCCCGAGGGCGATCCTCGTCTATTTCAGCTTGACACTGCGGCCATCGCGCAGCGCGTACATCGGCATCAGTACCCTGAACATCGTCCGGCGCGGCTGTGATTCACATTCTATTGTCCCGCCGTGATCGCCGATGATCTTTGCCACCAGTGCAAGTCCGAGGCCATTTCCGGAGGTTTTGGTCGTGACGAAAGGCTCGAAAAGATGCTGCCGGATTTCGGGTGGAACGCCCGGACCGTTGTCGCGGACGCAAAACTGCAATGGCAGGCTCACCGCAGCGTCAGAGGTCGAAAGTTTGAGGCGAACGCCGGGACGGAAGGCCGTCGAAAGCTCAATCTCGCCGTCGCTGCGCGAGTCTCCGATCGCCTCCGCCGCGTTCTTGACCAGGTTCAAGAAGATCTGAATGAGCTGATCGCGATTGCCGAGAACCGGCGGCAGCGACGGATCGTAGTTTTCGCTAAAGCGAATGTTGCGCGCAAACCCCGCCTGGGCAATGCGTCTGACGTGGTCGAGCACCGTGTGAATGTTGACGCTCTCGCGTTCCAGCGGGCGATTGTCGGAGAAGGCGTCCATCCGGTCGACGAGCTTGACGATCCGGTCGGTCTCCTCGCAGATCAGGCGGGTCAAGGCGCGATCGCCGTCGTTGACTTCCGCCTCCAACAATTGTGCGGCGCCGCGAATGCCGGAGAGCGGGTTCTTGATCTCATGACCGAGCATGGCGGCCATGGCGGAGACCGAACGCGCCGCGCCGCGATGGTTGAGTTGGCGATCCATCTTTTCGGCCATCGCCCGCTCTTGAAGCATGACGACGACGCCTTCGCCCGTATCGGAGAACGGCGTCACGAAAAGATCCACCATTTTTTCGGTGCCAAGCCGCGGCACGCCGAGATCGACGCGATATTCGGTGATCGCGGCGCCGGTCGCCTTCACCTGTTCGACGAGCGACAGCAAAACTGAGTCGAAAGGCAGCAAATTGGAGAGCGTTTGCTGCAGCAGGATCGAGCGGCTGATGCCAAAGAAGATCTCGGCCGCCACATTGGCTTCGATCACAAAGCCATCGGCGGCCACCGCCAACACCGGATGCGGCAGGGCGTTGAGGATCTTTGTCGCATCGCCGGTAAAATCCGCATCCGAAGCACCGGATTTGCGCGGCTCGACGTGCACAGAACGGTTGGATGAAGGCGTTGAATTGATCGTGCTCATGCTGCCACCGCCGCCGGTTCGGCCTCGAATAGAATTGAAAGAAGCGATTCGACCTCGACCGGGTTTTCGCTCCTGACAAGCCTTGGGCGAAGCTCCGCCGCATCTGGGTTTTGCGACCACGCGGCATAGGCGGAAAGGTGCTTGCGCGCATGCCGCAACCCTTGCTCCTTGCCGAAGAGTGAGAGCAAAGTCCGATAATGTTCGAGGGCCGCGGCGCAGCGCGCTCCCTTGCTTGGCGCCGGGCGCGGAGTTTTCGCGAGATGGCGCGCCACTTGGCCCACAAACCAGGGGCGCCCTACGGCGGCGCGGCCGATCATGACCGCATCGGCTCCCGAGGTTGCAAGCATCGCGCTCGCGTCCGCGAGACTGGTGCAGTCTCCATTGGCGACAAGCGGGATCGACGTGGCCTCTCTCACCTTGCGGATCGCGGCCCAATCGGCCCGACCCTGATAGAATTGACAGCGCGTGCGGCCGTGCACAGTCAGCATCGCAATTCCCTCGGCTTGCGCACGACGCGCGAGCTCCGGTGCATTCAGTGCCGACTCGTCCCAACCAAGCCGCATCTTCAACGACACGGGGATCTCGACGGCGGCGATGACCGCGCGAATGAGGCAGATCGCAAGGTCGAGGTCGCGCATCAGAGCAGAGCCCGCAGCGCCCCCTGTGACGCGCTTTGCCGGACAGCCCATGTTGATGTCGATCATCGCGGCGCCTGCGGCCTCGGCGCGGCGGCCCGCCTCCGCCAGCGGCTCAGTGCGGCAGCCGGCGATCTGAACGACGTGAGGTGAAAGGCCGGCACCTTCGGCGCGAAGTGCTGTCTTTCGATCGCCGCCCGCATAAAATTCCGAGTCGAGCATCTCCGTAACCGTCATCGCCGCCCCAAAACTCTGTGCCAAGCGGCGCATCCCAAGGTCGGTCACGCCCGCCATGGGTGCCAGGAAAGCTCGCCCTTTGAGCCGCAAAGGACCCACGAATAGTCCTTCATTGCCTAGAAATTCATCAGAATGGCTCATGCTCACATCATAGTCATTTTGTGCATCGCCACAACAGCGACATCTCGTTCCATGGCAGCGTTTCAGCTAAAATTTGACGCGGGTCACAAAAAACGAGAGACCGCCCTAAATGGACCCGGATTCGGCAAGAGGGCATGGGCGAAACATTCGAACTCGCAATCCTGGTGGTCGCCGCCGGGCGCGGCTCGCGCGCCGGCCCAGGCGTTCCCAAGCAGTATAGGCCGCTCGCGGGCAAACCTCTGCTGGCGCACACTTTATCCACACTCTTGAAAGCGGCGCCTGAGGCGCGCGTCCTCCCGGTCATCCACCCCGACGATCTCGGCGCCTATCGGAAAGCCATGGCCTATCTCGACAAGGCGGATCTCGCCCGTCTTTTGCCGCCGTCGCATGGCGGCGAGATGCGGCAAGACAGCGTCAGACTTGGTCTTGAGGCGCTGGCGCAGCAGGCTCGGCCGGAGATCGTGCTCATCCACGACGGCGCCCGGCCCTTTTCGAGCGCGGATCTGATCGTCCGCGCCCGCACGGCGGCGCGCGCGCATGGCGCGGCAGTGCCTGGACTTGAGCTGACCGATACGATCAAGCAAATAGACAGCAGCGGCCGCATCGTCGCGACTCCGCCGCGCGAAGCGTTCCGCACGGTGCAGACACCGCAGGCGTTTGCCTTCGATCTCATCCTCGCGGCGCACCGCAAGGCCGCGCAAGCGGGCCAAAACGGTCTGACCGACGACGCGGCGATCGCGGAATGGGCCGGCCACCATGTTCACGTGTTCGAGGGCGAGCGAGAGAATATGAAGATCACCAGTGCCGAAGATTTTTCGCGCGCCGAGGCAAAACTCATGCGCGAATTGCCAGATGTGCGCATCGGCCAGGGCTTCGACGTCCACGCCTTCGGTCCTGGCGATCATATCTGGCTCGGCGGAGTCAAGCTTGCGCATGATCATGCCCTGCTCGGTCATTCGGACGCCGACGTCTTGAGCCATGCGATCACCGACGCGATCCTCGGCGCAATCGGCGACGGCGACATCGGCAGCCATTTCCCCCCATCCGATCCGCAATGGCGCGGCGCCGCCTCGTCGATCTTTCTCACCGCCGCGGTGAATAAGCTGCGCGACCGCGGCGGCATGCTCGCCCATATCGATGCGACATTGATTTGCGAACGGCCGAAGATCGGTCCGCATCGCGAGGCGATCCGCACCAGGATCGCGGAGATCGCTGGTATCTCGGTCAATCGGGTGGCGATCAAGGCGACGACGTCGGAACGTCTCGGCTTCACCGGCCGCGAGGAAGGAATCGCGGCCATGGCGGTCGCAACCGTGCGCTTGCCGTTGTAGCGGCGCGTAATTGCGAGCGAAGTTAAGCAATCCAGTCAGCTTCTGGATTGCTTCGTCGCTGCGCTCCTCGCAATGACGGTCAGAGGTCGCGAAGAGCTTTCCGCTAGGATTTAAGCTTCCGCGCGACGCTCGCCTCGGCAAAGGTCGCCATGTCGCGATGGCAGGCGAGCGCCGCCTTGACGAGCCCGACTGCGAGCGCCGCGCCGCTTGCCTCGCCAAGCCGCATGCCGAGATCGAGGAGCGGCCGTTTGCCGAGCCGCGCCAAGACATCGGCATGCGCGCCTTCGGCTGCAACGTGCGCGGCGAGGCAATGCGCGATCGCGCTTTCATCTTGCGCATGCAAGATCGCCGCGGCAGCGCCTGCGACATAGCCATCGAGCAGGACGGGCGCACGCTTCAGCCGCGCCGCGACAATCGCTCCCTCCATGGCGGCGATTTCATAGCCGCCGAGCCGGCGCAGCACTTCGAGCGGATCGGTAAGTTCGCCTCTATGCCAGGCGATCGCTGCTTCGATTGCAGCGATCTTGCGCGCGAGGCCAGGATCGTCGAGGCCTGTGCCGCGGCCGGCCCAAAATCCCGCCTTGCCGCCGTAGAGCGCGCAATAGATCGCCGCTGCGCTTGTGGTATTGCCGATCCCCATCTCGCCGATGGCGACGAGATCGGTGCCGTCAGGAACCGCGGCCATGCCGCGCGCGAATGATGCGATTGCCGCAGCCTCGCTCATCGCCGCGCCTTCCATGAAATCTTGCGTCGGTCGGTCGAGATCGATGGCGATGACATTCAAATCGACGTTGAAGGTCGTGCAGATCTGATTGATGGCGGCGCCGCTAGCGGCGAAATTCGCCACCATCGCCTCAGTCACCGAGGCCGGATAGGCCGAGATGCCGCGCTCTACGACGCCGTGATTGCCGGCAAAAACAAGCACACGCGCGCGCTCCAGAGAGGGCATCGCCCTGCCCTGCCAGGCGGCCAGAAATTCGACGATCTCTTCGAGCCGGCCGAGCGATCCAGCCGGCTTCGTCAGTTCCGCCTGGCGGGCGCGCACCGCTGCGGCGCAATCCTCTGATGGCGGCGGGAGATTGCTCAGCAAGGCGCGGAGATCGGCGAAAGATTGAGGTGGAGCAAGGGTCGAAGACATAGACGTTCGTGTTCTTAAGGTGCGGACTTCGGCTTAACGCATTGTTCCCTCCCCCCTTGCGGGGAGGGTTAGGGAGGGGGGTGCAGCACGAGCACCAACGCATCGTAAGCACCCCTCCCTAACCCTCCCCGCAAGGGAGGGGGGAGGTCGCGCCAGCTCAGTATCTGCAGCGCCCATGAGTGATTAGCATCCGAAGTTGCACGTGCCTAATGCGTTCCGGCGTATTCTAAGATGCGTCCCTGAAAGCCGGCGCGATGCGTTTTGCGCGACCTGCGAATCGCCTAACGTCCTCACCATCGCCGACCGAGCCGCCCGACATGTCCTGTGCGCAGAAATGCTCTACCGATCTGCACGCAAACCGCGCCCTTCTCTTCGGCGTGGTCGCCTTGACAATCGCGGGCTTCGTCTTGCGGCTTCTCTGTGCGCGCGGCGATCTCTGGCTCGACGAGATCTGGTCGATCCAAAATCTCCAACACATCCCTAATGTCGGCGGCGTCTTCTGGGGCATTTCGCAGGACAATAATCATATCCTCAATTCGCTCTGGCTGTGGTTCGTCGGTCCCGCCGCCACGCCGGTTGTGATCCGTCTCGAAGCCATCGTTCTCGGCACTTTGACGATTCCCGCCGCGGCAAAACTTTGCGCGCGCAGCGGACCCGCCGCGGCGTTTGCCGGGGCGGCGCTCGTCGCGGGGTCGGGAATCTTCGTGCACTATGGCTCAGAGGCGCGCGGCTATGCCGGATTGATCCTGATGATCTTCATCGCCGCCGAGGCTCTCGAGAATTTTCTCGAGGATCCGAGCGATCATCGCAGCCGGCTGGTGTTCGGTCTCGCCGTGGCCTTCGGCGCGCTGTTTCATCTGACAATGCTGACGGCGGCCTTCACGCTCATCGTCGCGACGCTCGCACGGATTTATTTCGCCACCCGCTCGCCGCAGCGCCTTGCCTCTGCGGTGCTCGATCTTGCAATACCTGCTGCTTTGGGCGCATTGCCGGCGCTTGGCTTCCTCGTTGCCGGCGTGCTGAATACGCATAAGATCCAACTCGGCGATCAGGTGCCCTTCACCTTCGCAAGGCTGGCGCGCGGACTAGCCACGCTCTATGAGGCGACGCTCGGCCTACTCTATGATTTGCCGATTTGGTTCGCCGCGGCCGCGGCGGTTTTCTTCACCGGCGTGGCCGTTTTCCTTGTTCCCCCGGAGCGGCGGATTTTGCCGCTCGCCTGCCTCATCCTGCCGCCGGCTTTCGCCATACTCGTGGGCCTGCCGAATGTTCATATCGCGCGCTTTCACCTCATCGGCGCGGTCGGACTCGTCATCCTGTTCGCCGACCTGATGGGCAGACTGTGGGGCAGCCGGCATATCGCCGTCGTGGTGGTGATCGGCCTTGCTCTCGCCATCGGCAATGGACTGCACGTCGCGCAGCTGCTCGCGCTCGGGCGCGGCGATTATCAAAAGATCCTCTCGAGGATGGAAAGCGCGGGTCCGACGACCTATGGGTCGAACATGCCGGCCGAACTCGGCCGCACCATGCGCTTCTATGATCGGCGCTTTGGGCTGACACCGGTCGCCGCAGCAGACTGGTGCCAAAGACCGCCCGATTGGTTCATCCTGTCGGACGATCCGGCCGGCGAGGCTGTGCGCCGCTCCTTCGGGCCGCCGCAATGCGCCACATCCTTCAATCTTGACATGGCGATGCAGCCGGCGCCGCTCTCCGGCCTCCGGCTTGCGCTCTACCGCCGAGCGTCGTGACATCGCAGCGATCGTTGCGCCGATCGGTTCAGACGATGAGCCGCGCGCCGGTGAAGGCGAGCGTCGATGCGAGAATTGGCCGCAGCACGCGATCGGGAACGCGGGCGGCAAGGTGGCTGCCGATTGCGATTCCCGGCAATGAGCCGATCAGCAGCGAAACCAGCAGGTTCCAGTCGATCGAGCCGAGGAACAAATGCCCGATCCCCGCGAAGAAGGTCAAAGGCACGGCATGGGCTATATCGGAGCCGACGATCCGGGCGGCAGGAAGCTGTGGATAAAGCAGGACGAGAATCGTGACCCCGATCGCTCCGGCGCCGACCGATGAAATCGAAACGAGAACACCGAGAAAAGCCCCCAGCGCGATCGTCATATACAGCCTCCGACGCTCGGATAGGCCTTCGACGAAACGGGCGAGATGGGCCAGCAGCCATTTGCGGAAAATGAGCGTCACCGCCGTCAAAATGAGAGCGAAGCCGAGGACGGTCGTGATCAATCCGCTGACCCCATGCTCCTTGGCGCCAAGATATTTGAGGGCCAGGATCGTGAGAATGGTCGCAGGGATACTGCCTGTCGCAAGGCGACGCACGATGCCCCATTCGACGGTGCCGTGGAGACCATGCACCAGCGTGCCGCTCGTCTTGGTGATCGAGGCGTAAATCAGATCGGTCCCGACGGCGGTCGAGGGCACGATGCCAAACAGCAAGACCAAAAGCGGCGTCATGAGCGCGCCGCCCCCAACACCGGTAAAGCCAACCAACCCGCCGATCAGGAAGCCCGAGATCGAATAGAGAAAATTTACCCCGTGCCACACAAGCATTCGGCCTAGCCCCTTAGAAAAGCGAGCGGCGAATGCGAACGCCGTTGGTCGCGTTTTGACAGATTTTCCAATCAGGGACTATATTTCTAGTTCCTTTATGTAGTATGTCAACTCTGGAATAAGATTCTCCGTCAGGCCAGGGTTGGGGAAAGTTATGGACACGACGGACCGCAAGATTCTGCAAATCGTGCAGGCCGACTCGAGCTTGTCGATCGCCGCGATCGCGGCCAAAGTCGGGCTCTCGCAAACGCCTTGTTGGAAACGCATTCAGCGCTTGGAGCTTGAGGGCGTCATTCGCCGGCGCATCGCTTTGCTCGATCCGCAGAAGCTCGGTCTTGCGATCACCGCGTTCGTGACGATAGAGGTCGGCGATCATTCGCGCGACAGATTGAACCAGTTCGCGCAAACGATTTCCGCCATGGAAGAGGTGATGGACGTCTATCGGATGGCCGGCGACGTCGATTATCTGCTGCGTGTCATCGTGCCGGACACCAAGAGCTTCGATGCTTTCTACAAGCGGCTGATCGAAACGATCCCTTTGAAAAGCGTAACGTCGCGCTTCGCCCTCGAAAGCATCAAAGCCGAGACCGCCCTCCCCATCCGCGCTTGAATGATCTACGAGACGGCCGCGTAGCTGCGGCCGGCTTGGATGCGAAGCAATGCGGCGGTGAGAGCGTCGACATCGTCGCGCGTGTTGTAAAAGGCGAGCGAGGGTCGCACCGTCGATTCGAGCCCGAAGCGACGCAGAATCGGCTGCGCGCAGTGATGCCCGGCGCGCACCGCGATGCCCTCCTGATTGAGAGCCCTTCCAACGTCCTCGCTCCTGCAGCCGTCGAGAACGAAGGAGAGCACGCTCGCCTTTTCTTTGGCCGTACCGATCAAGGTGAGTCCCGGTACGGTCAACATGCGTTCCGTTGCATAGACGAGCAGCTCGTGCTCGTAGCGCTGGATGACCTCTCGGCCGATCGAATCGATATAATCGAGCGCGGCGCCGAGGCCCACGGCGTCGGCGATACTACCCGTGCGGCTTCGAAACGCCCGGGCGGCGGTTGATAGGGCGTCCTCTCGAAGGTCACGTCGGCGATCATATTGCCGCCGCCCTGCCATGGAGGCATATGGGCAAGAACGGCGGGCTTGCCATAGACGACGCCAATGCCTGTCGGCGCAATCGGTTGCTGAAGACTGGCGCGCCAGACTGGGTTGAGGCCCGTCTGCGCTGTTGGACGCGAACGCTGTGCAGACGCCACGCTCCTCGCATTAAGGCCGTCGCTGATGCCTAGCTTCTCGAAGGCTCGCTCACCGATACACAGGTTCGTAGCGTGGCCGGCATCGAGAAGAAGCGGCCTTACATCGGGCGCGTGATTGGGGCGGTGGGGCCGACCGTTGATCGCACTATTTTGCGAACCGCGTAGCTGATATCCGCGTATCGATCGCACAGAGCATCGAGGCGGGGCGGACGCCGGTCTTTGGCGCATCATCGCCGACGCGGAACCTGTCGAAGTTTTCGCAAAACCAGCCCTGCACGATGACCTAGCGAACGCGGTTGCGGGGGCAATATGCGCGGTCTTGTGCTATGACGCCGTGACAACGCGCGTCCCGTCGGGGCTGAAGGCGGCGGATAATACGGGGTCCTCGTGTCCGCGCAGGACCGTGAGTTCCCTCCCCGTCGCGGCATCCCAGATGCGCGCGGTCAGGTTTGACGCCGTGACGATCCGCTTTCCATCGAGGCTGAAGGAGGCGGACAACACATCGCCGTCGTGTCCGCGCAGGACCGTGAGTTCCTTGCCCGTCGCGGCGTCCCAGATGCGCGCGGTCGAGTCATCCGCCGCCGTGACGATTTGCTTCCCGTCGGGGCTGAACGCGGCGGACTCGACGTCGCCCTTGTGCTCGCGCAGGACCGTGAGTTCCTTGCCCGTCTCGGCGTCCCAGATGCGCGCGGTCCCGTCTACTGATGCCGTGACGATCCGCGCGCCGTCGGGGCTGAAGGCGGCGGACTCCACGTCACCCTCGTGGCCGCGCAGGACCGTGAGTTCCGTGCCCGTTGCGGCGTCCCAGACGCCCGCGGTGCTGTCGTCTGATGCCGTGACAATGCGCGTCCCGCCGGGGCTGAAGGCGGCAGACAACACGGGGTCCTCGCGTCCGCGTAGGACCATGAGTTCCTTGCCCGTGGCGGCGTCCCAGATGCGTGCGGTCCGGTCATATGACGCCGTGACGATCCGCTTCCCGTCGGGGCTGAAGGCGGCTGACGACACGGGATACTCGTGTCCGCGTAGGACCGTGAGTTCCTTGCCCGTGGCGGCGTCCCAGATGCGCGCGGTTCGGTCATACGACGCCGTGACGATCCGCTTTCCGTCGGGGCTGAAGGCGGCTGACCGCACCGCGTCCATGTGCCCGCGCAAGACGGTGAGTTCCCTGCCCGTCGTGGCGTCCCAAATGCGCGCGGTGAAGTCCGGTGAGGCCGCGCGCATCTGGTCCGCTCCCACCGCCAGCGACAAAAGGGCTAAACCTAACGCGATTAAAAAGTTGCTTTTCATATTTTAGCTCCGGTCGGCATGGCTTTAAAAATTTACGACCATGGCTTCGCCCCGGACCCAAGAGGCAAAGAGGAAAGATTCAAGGGGTAAGCGTCCTCTCAACGCGAAAGCCCAGGGTGTCGTCCCCGAAGCCGGAGAGGTACCTGTAGCGGTTGGCCGAGCGGAGGATCCGCGGATCGTCGTTCCAGGACCCGCCGCGGACGACACGGGCGGTGCAATCTCCGCTGGTCCACGCTGAACCGTCTGTCGGCGCTCCGTAGTAGCGACTATGATAGCAATCCTGCACCCATTGCACCACGTTGCCCGCCATGTCGCAGAGGCCGAACGCATTGGGCTTGAACGATCCGACTGGTGCGGTCTCGCGCCCATCCCACTGGCTTCCACACCCGTTACAATTGGCGTTCCCCACGCCGGTCTCGTCGCCCCAGTAATAGGCCGTCGTGGCGCCAGCGCGAGCCGCGTATTCCCATTCGGCCTCCGTGAGCAGACGGTAGGGCTGGCCGGTCATCTTGGAGAACCACGCCACATATTGCTCGGCGTCGTTCCAATTGACATTGATGACCGGCCTTGTGCCTCGCCCGAAATTACTATCGCCGACACGAGGGCACCCGCCAACCGAGACGCAGGCGTCCCAGTCGGCGAACGTCACATCGAACTTAGACACGGCGAAGGGCCTGGCGATCGTGACCTTGTGCTGCGGACCTTCGTTGGAATAACGGCCCTCTTCAGTCACGGGCGAGCCCATCATGAATTCACCCGCCGGAATGACGATCATCTCGGGACAGTCCTTGGCGCATTCACGGAAGCTCGCCTGCGGCTTCAGCGTACGCTCGGCCTCCGCTGTTAGCAGGTAGGGCCGAAAGTTCGCGAGCATGTAGGGCCGTATGGTCGCGAACCAATTCCACTGCTCCTTGACGTACGACTGACTGATCCAGCCGAGGAGACCGGCGATGATGCCGACCAGCAGCACGTCAATGAGCACGTGCACCCGCTGCGTCATAAGATCAGCTCGGGACTGAGGCCGGTCGCCTCGGCGGCATCCACCGGAGGGCGCCTTCGCGAGCCTGATGGTCGGAGCGCGTCCTGCCTCGGTGATGACCATGCCCGGCAATATGCGGGCCCCAGCCAAAGCGTATCATGACGAAGAACAGCCCTGCCCAGACTAGGAAATAGACGTTCTGTAGCTGCATGGCTCCGACTTCCGGTTGGCTCCGTCTCAGGCCGCTATTCTTCGATCACATCATGCCCATAGGCCCCCAGAAGAGCTGATCGGCTTGCCTTTGGGTGTCGCTTTAGCCGCGTATAGGGGCTTCAGCGCCTAGTTCATCGCGCGCAACGCGTCGAGCTGTGCGGCCATGAGCTGCCAGGGCGGCGAGCCGCTGCTCGTCGCCCAGCGGCCTCACTCCACGTCACGGCACGATCTCGAAGGTCTTGCTGTCGTAGTTATACCGCGGGATCTGAACGTAGCTGCCGTTCATGAAGACCGGAACCTTGTGCACTTTGACGTTGGTAACCGACATTTTCCCGCTCTTGGTGTCGAGCCAGAAATCTATGTCGTAGAACTGGTCCTTGGTGCCGGCTTTGCGAAAATCGGTACAGGCGAAATATTGCCCGTTGTCCTTCAGACGGCGAACCGGTTGATGAACGTCGACGAATTGCAACGGAAGCATCTCCCCGGTCTTGTCATCCTTGAGGGTGAGGACCCCATTCTGAGCATTGGTCTGGATATAGCCGTCGATCGCCGACATGATCTCCCAACTGCGCTTCTGTTCGGTCTGGCCGGGATGTTCTGAGGCTGGAATCCACCACCAGGGCTTGGGCTGACGCTGCTCCATGGTCCAGGTGTCGCCTTCCTTGACCGGCGCCTCGTAGATGCGGGTTTCGTAGACCGCGAGCTTGCCGTCCTTCGGCGCTATCCAGAAGTCGACGAGATATTTCTCCGCCTCGTCGCCCTTGGCGTGGAAAATCACGTCGGGGAAAAAGCCATAGCCTTCAAGCGTGCGGGTAAAGTCGACCTTTTCATAGATGAGAGGGACCGACGTGTTGGTCACCGGGTCATTGAAGACGAAGACACCGCCATTCTTGGCGGATTGATCCTTGATTAATTGATCGACATAGTTCTGCGCATCGTCGGACGTGAATTTGTCCATTCCGCCGGCAATTTGTTCGATGTTATTGGCCGCGTAATTGTCGGTAGCCTTTTGAATGTTCTCTTCGGGCGCTTTCAAGAACTCGGCCTTAGAATCGTCATTCGCGAAACAGTAAAGCTTGCCTGCCTTGCTGGTCCAATTGACCTTGCAATCGGTCTTTATCAGATGGTGATTGACGAGCCCCTCGGCGCAGTAACCGCCGAACTCCGGCTCCGCCGCTAACGCATAACCCGGAAGAATGAGCGCCAACAGGAGGAGGAAAGGCAAGAGCCATCCGCGCTTGTTACGCGGCGGCAGTCTCATGAAATGTAGGTCGGCTTTCGGTGTGAGTGTCTGGCGCATGATTAACCTCCGCGTCCGATCGAACCCGGTTGCGGGCGCCGAAACTTGGGTCGTGGCAGGTCGGGTAAATTCCCGACTTTGCCGGACCTGCGGAGGCCGCCGCGGCCATTCTTTGATTGATTTCGCACGTTATAGGAGCCACGTTACACCGTCCATCGACCGGCAGGTCTGGATAGGTCGATGACAGATAATGGTTCAGCTCAAGCCACGAATCTGTCAGTTTTGGCTCCCATCTCTAGGAACGGTTAGCAGGCGCTCCTATCTGTGTCGGTGACCGAAGTCACCGATCGAAGTCAAAACGCGGACAAATATCGCGCAGTCATAGAGAATGGGATGGGAACATGGTTGAGAGCCGCAGGATCGACCGGTGGGTAGGTCGATTTCCTTTTATCGGCGAGCTCACCGCCGACGAGTTCGCGAAGTTTGCCGAGGTCGTCCAATTCCCCGTGCTCGAAGCCGGGCAGATTGCCTACCAGCAGGAATGGGAGTGCCCCAACTACATTATGTGTATTGACGGCCGCACGCGAGTTTTCAAGACGAATAGCGCCGGGCGCGAGGTGCTTATCTATAAGGTCGAAGGCGGCGGCACTTGCGTGCTTACGACCCAATGTCTCCTGTCCAACACCAATTTTCCGGCAGAAAGTGTCGCCGAGGCGCGAACCGAATTAGCGACCCTTCCAAAAAGCAGCTTCCACAAATTCATGGCGGAGATCCCCGCGTTCCGGGACTTTGTCATTGGCGATTACGCTAGGCTCCTCGGGACGATGTTCTCACTGATAGACACAATCGCTTTCGCGACGATCGAGCAGCGTCTGGCGCGGCGGCTGCTCGTGGAGGCGGCTGAGACGCCCGTGGTCGACAAGACCCACCAGCAACTTGCTTCCGACATTGGAACCGTGCGGGAAATTGTCAGCCGCCATCTCGGCGATTGGGAACGCAAAGGCTGGATCAAAAGCAACCGCGGTCAAATCCAGATCGTGGATAGGCCCGCGTTAGCCTCCAGACAGGCACACTGATCGTCTGCGGGACGCATCCCGAAATTGGCGGTTCAGCTGATGGTCAACAAGCGGCCGGCGCCCTTCGGGCTGCTACCCAGCGGTCGCCGCGACGCGGTAGCCATCCTAATTTCCTCGGCCTCTTCTGATCATGGTCAGGGCGACCCATATTCTGCGTGGCCGGTCGATATTCCTCCGCCTTTGACCTCGATCGGTGACTTCGGTTACTGACACGATTGCAGCACCTGATAACCATCCTCGCTGCGCCCAAGCGTCGTCCAAAAGATGCTGCATGGCGAAAATTGAAGGCTTATCCATGATTTCTCGCCGGTTTGTTCTTGTTTGCTGCGCGGTCGCTGCCGTGGCTGGCTTCACCACCATTGTTCCGGCCATTGCCGGAGAGATGCCCTTCACAACCCAAGCATTTCAGGACGCTCAGAAGGCGGGCAAGCCGATCCTGGTCGAAATTCACGCGTCATGGTGCCCGACCTGCAAAGCGCAGAAGGCGATCCTGAGCGACTTGCTCCCTGAGCCGAAGTTCAAAGATATGGTCGTCCTGCGCGTAGACTTTGATAGTCAAAAGGATGCCGTGAGCGAATTCGGCGCGCGGATTTAATCGACGCTCGTCGTCTATAAGGGTGACAAGGAAGTCGGTCGGTCGGTCGGTGACACGGACCCTGCCTCCATTGCCGCGTTGCTCGACAAAGGGCTCTGACTCAGGTGGCAGTCCTCGGCATCGCCTTCCTTGCGGGCATCCTTTCAATTTTGTCGCCGTGCGTGCTGCCGCTTCTGCCGGTGGTCCTCGCGGCGGCTGTGTCGCAGCATCGCCTTGGGCCATTGGCGCTGGCGGCCGGTCTTGCGATTTCATTCGTCGCGATCGGTCTCTTCGTGGCGACGATCGGTTTTTCGATCGGTATCGACGGTGGAGTTTTAAGAACCGCGGCGGCCATAGTGATGATCGGCATAGGCGTGGTTCTGGTCATGCCAAGTTTTCAAGCCCGACTGGCTTTGGCCGGCGGTCCTGTGGCCAATTGGGCTGAGCGCCGCTTCGGCGGATTCTCGCCGGCCGGCCTACAGGGCCAATTCGCGGTCGGCTTGCTGCTTGGCGTGGTTTGGAGTCCATGCGTCGGGCCGACGCTGGGAGCGGCTTCACTGCTTGCAGCGCAAGGCAAGAATTTACCCGAGGTCGCACTCACGATGCTTTCGTTCGGCCTCGGTGCAGCGGCGCCGCTCCTCGTTCTGGGCACGCTGTCTCGCGAAGTTTTGCTACGGATTCGAGATCGGCTTTTGCTAACCAGCAAGGGAGCGAAGGCAGCCCTTGGCGTATTGTTGATCCTGATCGGCCTTTCTATCGTCACCGGCATCGACAAGCGCATCGAGACCTATCTCGTCGATGCCTCACCGCAATGGTTGACGCATCTTACGACGCGCTTCTGAGCTTGACCTCTTCAGCGGTGCAAATAGGCCTCTCACGTTACTAACAAAGGAAAAATTTGATCTCTTTTTTCCTTGATTGACAGTAACACGTGTCCGCGAAAATTCGAAGAAGTCCAGTGCAGACCGGCTCGTCGGTTTGCTCCGGGAGGGACAACAGGGTCTTTTCTGCCTGTTGCTAGGTCCATTCTTGAGAAGAAAGGTCATCGTTATGAACATGAGATCAAGGATCGCTACCGTTGCGGGCGCCGCTGCACTTAGCATAGCCGTTGCTTCGAGTGCCTCTGCCGTCAACGTCTCCGAAGTTGTCCGGATGATCACTCACACGGATCTGGTGATGCAAGACGGCACGAAGATGCACGCCGACATCGTCAAGATGCACGGCCACATGTATGTGATGATCCCAGTGGATGATCTCCCTGACTATCTGCATCAGCAGGTCACGAAAGTGATGATGCATTAATAGACGCTGGACCGATATTCTCGGCTGCTTCCGCCGGGCGAGCTGTTCTTCAGCTCGCCCAAGATCGTCCGCTTCAAACATCGCAAATGGCGCGCTTTCTCACGCCGCAACCGCAGTTGCGATCAATCTCTCCCATATCGTGCCGATCGTCGACATTGATCTGCCGATGACTACCGCACGCTCAAGCTGGAAGAGATCGGCCAGGCATTGAAGCTTGAAAGGACCACCACGAAGATACCTGCGCCCGCTTGCCTGTTGGAACCCAATGTTGCTGGCGACGATCTTCTCGTTGGCCGCGCTCGTCATTCTCGTGGCTAGCGCAGCCCTGCTCCTTGGCGGTTCATTGCATATTGAACTCTGGCCGATCCTTTCGTTGGGGACGTTGACGCTCGGCGCGGATCGGCTGTCGGCGATCTTTCTCTTCGTCTCGGGGTTGGTTTTCCTCCCGGTGTCGCTGTTTTCGGCCGTCTATCTTCGAAAATATCTCGGACATTACGGGCTCAAGTATTTCAGCGTTCTTTATCACGCCTTGTTTGCGTCGGTCGTGCTGGTGTTGATTGCCGACGATGCGGTCGCCTTTGTGATCGCATGGGAGGCGATGTCGATAGCGAGCTATCTCTTGGTCACTTACGAGTACGAGCGCGAAGAAAGCTCGCATGCCGGCTTCGTCATGCTGGCGATGAGCGAGGCCGGCACTATCGCGGTGGTCATTGCTTTCCTCCTCGTTGCAGGTCAGCCAGGAAGCCTCGAATTCACCGGGCTGCGGGCGATGTCGCCGGGGCTCGGCGAAGGGACCAGATGGGCCGTTCTTCTGCTTTCCTTTTTCGGATTCGCGGTGAAGGCGGGGCTCGTGCCCGTCAACAGCTGGCTGCCGCTCGCCCATCCCGTCGCCCCGACCAATGTTTCCGCCCTCCTGTCCGCGGTGATCGTC
The DNA here is from genome assembly GCA_963720425.1 of uncultured Alphaproteobacteria bacterium. Lineage (GTDB taxonomy): Bacteria > Pseudomonadota > Alphaproteobacteria > Rhizobiales > Beijerinckiaceae > Methylovirgula. Next base: position 2,670,567 of record OY970391.1, on the reverse strand, counting down.
AATCTCGGGATCTACGGGATTATTCGCTTCGACCTCGACCTCGTGCCGGTGGCGGGCCCAGGCCCCGGCCTCCTCGTGCTCGCAATCGGCAGCACTTCCGCGCTCGTCGGCATTCTCTATGCGACGATCCAGGCCGAGATGAAACGTCTTCTGGCCCACAGTACCATTGAGAACATGGGCATTGTTGCGGCCGGCATCGGCGCGGCCATGGTGTTCCTTGCAACCGGCCATCAAATCGTCGCAAGCATTGCGCTTATCGCCGCGCTCTATCACCTCGCGAACCACTCGGTCTACAAGGCGCTCCTTTTCATCGGCACCGGCGCCGCGGAGGCCGGAACCGGGACGCGGGACATCGATCGCCTCGGCGGCATTGCGCGGCGCATGCCGTGGACGAGCGGCTTCTTTCTCGTGTGGGTGCTGTCGATCTCGGCGTTGCCGCCGCTGAACGGTTTCGTTAGCGAATGGCTGACGCTTCAGACCATCCTGCGTTCTGCTTTGCTCTCTTCGACACTGGTCAAGATCATCTTCGCCGTCTGCGGTGCTCTGCTCGCATTGAGGCTGGGCTGACCTTCACATGCTTCGCCAAGGTCTTCGCCATGGGCTTCCTCGGCATGCTCCGTTCGGAGGGTGCGGCTCACGCGATAGAGGCAGATCCCGCTACGCGGGTGCCACTGGCTTTGCTTGCTGCTTCATGCATCGGCCTTGGAATTTTGCCGACTTTCGTGATCCCTGTGCTCGACCGCGTCGCGGCGCCGCTCGCCCATGCAAGCGCAACAGCGGCGCTCGTGCCGCCATTCTTCAATCAGACGGCACAACGGCAAGAGAACGTTCCACCCGCCTTCCTCGCCGAGTTTCACGACCTCGGCAGCCAAGTCGGCAACGGCCTGTTACCAGGGCGAGGTTTGATCATTCTGCATCGCGGCGCGGAGCACAATCCGGTCGTCTTTGCGATGTCGACATCCTATATGGTTGTCGTGCTCGCGATCATTGTTGCGTTGAGCTTCCTCGCCTTTCGACTGCTGACGCGAGGCCGTGCACTTCACCGGGGCGTTGATTGGGCCGGTGGTCTGCGTCAGCTCTGGCCCGGGTTCACCTATACCGCGACCGGATTTTCCAACCCTGTTCGGGTCGTCTTTCAGGCTGTGCTCCACCCGGGTGCTGTCGAGGATAGCACAGAGGCTGTGGCCCAGCACTTGCGCACCGCGATCAGGCGCGAATATGCCGAGGTACATATTGTCGATCGTCTGTTGCTAGGACCGCCGGTGCGCACTTTGCGCCGGGTCGCCGATGTCGTCCGCAAGATGCATGTTGGGCATGTAAACGCCTATGCCGCCTACATACTTCTTACTTTGCTGGTTGTACTCATTGTAGGGACTCTGTTGTTTTAGCTTCAGTTGAGTGCGTCAGAATGAAATGAGTGAGACAAGTATTGGATGACACGCGCCGAAAGCAGACGACAGACGACAAATGATGGACAGAACCCGCCGACCATAAACAGAAGATGTCAGGTTGACGCTGGGCCGATTCGCCCCTGCTAGGGCTCGGGTCTGTAGCACGTCACATCTACAATGAGCCCATGACCGCTTTTGGGGGATTCCGTTGAAAAAGTCGCCGGGCTTTCGGAACGGACGCTGGCCAATTTCGAGTAGCATCCTAAATTCGGATGACCCCCGCGCCGCCGACGATCGCGCACTTGAAAGGCCACGGCCAAAAGGCGACCGACAATTACGCGGCGAATAACATCGAACAAATTGGCGGCGGAATGGACAAATTCACCTCCGACGATGCGCAGATCTATGTCGATGGATTGATCAAGGACCAATCCGCCAAGAACGGTGGTGTCTTCGTCTTCGATGACCCGGTGACCGACACGTCAATCCCCCTCATCTATGAAAAGGTCGACTTTACCCGGACGCTCGACGGCTATGGCTTTTTCCCGGACGTGATTTTCCACGTCAAAGGCGACGAAGCGGAGAAATATCTCGTCGACTTCTGGATAGCGCCGAAGGACGGCAAGCTCGCGGTCTACGAAACCCGCATCTACGAGGCGCCGATCAAGGAAGGCGACACCTCGGCGACGAAGTCGCCGTCGGCGCCATCGGTTATGACGAGTTGAAGGCCAAGCTCGACAATGTCAGAAAATACGGGAAGGCCGTTTGTTCGTGAGCTGTTGGCGACGGGGGCCTTCGATCGGCGAATGGCGTTTAATGACCCTGTCGAGCAATGCGACCGATTGTTGGATCTTTCCGACTAGTCGCGCTGCTCCCGTCGCTACCTTAACCGCAGGCAATGGAAACGATCATGCCCTATTATTTCAGCAAGACACTTAAGATGCCTTTCGCTCAGGCGATCCAGCACGTAACGGAGTGCCTTGCCAGAAGGGATTTGGCGTTCTGACGACGATCGATGTGCGCGCAACGATGAAAAACAAACTCGGCATCGATTTTCGGTCCTACACGATCCTTGGGGCGTGCAATCCCCAATTCGCGCATAAGGCGCTGGAAAGCGAGGACAAGATCGGAACGATTCTTCCCTGTAACGTCGTCGTTCAGGAAGTGGGCGGGGGCGAAGTAGAAGTCTCTGCCGTCGATCCTGTAGCCTCGATGGCGGCCGTCGATAATCCGAAGCTGGTCTCTATCGCTGGCGAAGTGAGGGACCTGTTGAAACAGGTCGTCGACAGCCTCTGAACGCCTACCCACCGCCTTATCTGCTGGTGGTGAGCCAAAACGAGCGTAGGGTGGATCATGGCCACAACTGCTTCGTCGGTCTCTGCGAGCGCTTCGCTCACCAAATCGACAGCTGCCGCCAAGGTCGAACTGCCAACCGGCCTGACGAGCGACGAGGCTCGCTGCCGACTGCAGAAGGCCGGCCCGAATGCGATGCCGGATACGAGCCTGAATCCGTCGCGCGTGGCGCTCGAAAAATTCTGGGCGCCGGTTCCGTGGATGCTTGAGGCCGCAATCGTGCTCGAACTGGTGCTTGGCAAATATGTCGAAGCCGCGATCATCGCCGCTCTCCTGGTGTTCAATGCCGCTCTCGGGCTCCTTCAAGAAAGCCGCGCTCAGGCGACCCTTGCCGCACTGAAGTCGCGGCTTGCGCTGAATGCGTCGGTCCGGCGCGACGGTGCGTGGAAAACCGTGCCCGTGGCCGAGCTGGTGCCGGGCGACGTGGTGAAGCTTTCACTCGGCGGCGTGGTTGCTGCCGATGTGCGCCTCACCGGGGGAGAAGTCCTGCTCGACCAATCAATGCTCACCGGCGAATCGGTACCGATCGAAGCCGGCGCAGGTGTGCAGACCTACGCGGGAGCGTTGGTAAGGCGTGGCGAGGCGGTTGCGGAGGTCACGGCGACCGGAGCGCGCACCAAGTTCGGCCGCACAGCCGAGCTCGTGCGCACCGCCCATGTCGTAAGTTCTCAGCAGAAGGCGGTGCTGCGCGTGGTGCGCAATCTCGCCGCGTTCAACGGCATCGTCATTGTGATGCTGGTCGCCTATGCCACCTTTCTCAAGATGCAGCTCGCCGAAATCATCCCCCTCGTCCTGACGGCAGTCCTCGCATCGATCCCGGTCGCGCTGCCGGCGACCTTTACCCTTGCGGCAGCGCTCGGCGCGCGCGCCTTGGCAAAGCTGGGCGTCCTTCCAACCCGCCTCGCCGCGGTGGATGAAGCGGCATCGATGGATGTCTTGTGCGCCGACAAGACCGGAACGCTGACCCAAAACGCGCTGACCGTGACGACGGTCCGTCCTATGCCTGGTTTCGACGAGGCGCATGTTCTGGCGCTGGCCGCACTGGCCAGCTCGGATGGCGGGCAGGATCCAGTCGATGGAGCCATTCGTGCCGCCGCGGCGCGCAACGCCGTCTCAGACGCGCCGAAATTGATCAAATTTGCGGCCTTCGATCCGGCGAAGAAAATGTCTGAGGCAAGCGCAACAGATTCGATGGGAAGCCCGCAACATATCGTGAAAGGCGCCTTCGCTGTCGTCATCGGACTCGCCCAGCCATCGCCGAGCGCAACGGCGACGGCGAACGAACTCGAAGGAAAGGGGTTCAGAGTATTGGCGGTCGCGGCCGGTCCGCCGAACGCGATGAAGCTCGCAGGGCTGATCGCGCTTAGCGACCCGCCGCGCACGGACTCGGCGGCACTCGTCACCGAATTGCACGGATTGGGCGTACGCACCGCGATGGTGACGGGCGACGCGCCGGCAACCGCAGCTATCGTAGCCAAGGCGGTGGGGCTCGATGGCGCCATCTGCCCCCCGGGCCCGATCCCCGAGGCCGTCCACCCCGAACAATTCGCGGTCTTTGCAGGTGTCTTGCCGGAGGACAAGTACAAGCTCGTCAAGGCGTTTCAGAAGGGCGGACACACCGTCGGCATGTGCGGCGACGGCGCCAACGATGCACCGGCGCTGCGCCAAGCGCAGATGGGAATTGCGGTCTCGACGGCAACCGACGTCGCCAAATCGGCCGCCGGCATGGTGCTAACCGAGCCCGGCCTCGCCGGCATTGTCGCCGCGGTCAAGGAAGGGCGCGTAACGTTCCAGCGCATCCTGACTTATACGCTGAACTCCGTGATCAAAAAGATCGTGACGGTTCTTTTCCTGATTTCCGGCCTGATCATGACTGGGCATGCGATTCTGACCCCGCTGCTGATGGTTATTGTGATGATCGCCGGGGATTTTCTCGCGATGTCATTGACGACCGACAATGTCCGGGCGTCACCCATGCCGAATACTTGGCGCATTGGGAGATTGACGATAGCAGGAGTTGTCTTGGGTATCTGCCTGCTGGCCTTCTGCAGCGGGGTTCTGGCCGTCGGTAAATTTGAGGTGGGCCTCGAGATTGAGGCACTCAGAACCCTCGCCTTTATAGCCTTAGTGTTCGGGAGCCAGGCGACCCTCTATGCCATTCGTCAACGCCGGCATCTGTGGGGCTCTCGCCCAAGCCTGTGGCTTGCCGCGTCGTCCGTAGCCGATGTTCTGATTGCATCGACGTTGGCCGTCGGAGGAATCGCAATGACGGCCCTGTCGGCCTTGATCGTGGTTGGGACGCTTGCCGCGGCAATTGCCCTCGCCGTTGTCTTGGATTTGGTAAAGCTTCCCGTATTCGCCCGTCTCGGGATCACCTAGGGCCGACTCGCCCACGAAAGGGTACGAATGAAGATCAATTCAAAGGATTTTCGCGTACGCGAAGGAGATGAGGTCGACCTCAACAAGTGGCCGACGAAAGTCGATCCCGTGTACAAGTCGAAGGATCAATACGAGAAAATTTTGCAGGAGCACGTTGAGCAACTGAGCTCGCTGCAGCACCTGCACTACGCATCCAACCGCTATGCGATCCTGTTGATCTTTCAGGCGACCGATGCGGCGGGAAAGGACGGCGCCATCAGGCATGTGATGTGCGGCGTCAATCCTCAAGGCTGCCAGGTGTTCAGTTTCAAACATCCCAGCCCCGCTGAATTGGAACACGATTTTCTCTGGCGCACGACACGCGATCTACCGGCACGCGGGAAGATCGGCATTTTCAACCGATCCTATTACGAGGAAGTGCTGATCGTCCGCGTGCACCCCGAGATTCTTCGCAGCGAAGGGCTCGTGGATCCGCCGAGCGATGACAAAACGCTTTGGCAAGACCGGTATCGTTCAATCGTGGATTTGGAGAGACATCTCCATGACAATGGAACCCGCATCATCAAGTTCTTCCTCCACCTCTCGAAAGAGGAGCAGCGAAAGCGCTTTCTCGCACGCATCGATGAACCGGAGAACAATTGGAAATTCAGCATGGCGGACATCCAAGAGCGGAAATTCTGGAAGGATTATATTAAGGCCTATGAGGAATGCCTGAGTGCGACAAGCACAGGGGAGGCGCCCTGGTATATCGTTCCTGCCGACGACAAGGAGAACGCTCGGCTGATTGTATCCCAAATTGTCCTCGATACGTTCGAAGGACTCAAAATGACCTATCCCGAAACGACCGAAGAGCGTCGGCAAGAACTGCAGTCGATCCGCAAGCGGCTCGAGAAATGAAATCTTGAATTCGCGAACGCTAGAAGGTCAGGACCAAAGGGTGGATGATGTACACCAGCATCCTGATACCAACGGAGGGGGCCGCCGCTTGCGGGGGGTCAAGCTGATCAGCGGGAACGGCAGGCCGGGCAATCAGGTTGCTTAACGGTCCCACGTTCCCAGCCACCGAATGGGGCGCGATCACTCGGCCGCAGCCTTTCTCGCGCCGAACTGGTCAAACGCTTCGACCGCCTGCGCCGCATACATCACGCTGGGGCCGGCGCCCATATAGATCGCCAGTCCCATGGTCTCCATGATCTCGTCGCGGGTGGCACCCTGCTTCAGGGCTGCCTCCGTGTGAAAGCCGATGCAAGCGTCACAGCGAATCGCCACAGCAATACCGAGCGCGAGTAGTTCTTTGGTCTTGGTGTCGAGCGCTTTCGGTTCGAGCGCGGCGCGAGCAAGGGCCGAGAATGCCTTCATCGTCTCGGGCGCTCCCGCCCTGACTTCTCGCAGCGCTTGCGACAGTTCGCGGGCCATTTCCCGCCAGTCCTTTTGCATGTGAATTACTCCTTCCGTCTCCAATAAATGACTCAGCGCGCCGGGCGCGTTGACCCATGTCAAGGCCTCCCGCCATAAGAGCAGCGAATTGTTCAAATGGTTTGGCAAACTGGACGGTCGGAGGTGCTTGACGTATGCTTAGCTCTAGCGCGCCCGCTCGCCAAGTGTTGGAAGCGCTCTACCGGTTCTACTGCAAACCCCAGTCGCTGTGCGAGCCTGGCTCGCACCGCAGATCGGACGAGAAGACCGGCGGGAAAGGCAGAAGGTCGTGACTTCCACTGCATGGCCTGATGCTGCCGACAGGTCTGGTCCGTTCTCTCGCGGTCGATGTTCAATTTAAGCTGAAGACAATTTAAGCTGAAGAGATGTCCTGTTATGCGCACGACAGTTCTTGCCGCAGTGATCCTTCTTCTGCTTTCGCATTCCGGTAGAGCAGCAAGTACGTACACTGTCGAGCGAATCGTCGCCCCTGATGAAAAGGCGGTCTTCGCCACAGTCGAAAGCCGCGACATCGTGCCGGCCAGAGTTCGCACTGGCGGTACGATCGTCACCCTATCGGTCAAAGAGGGCGACGAGGTCAAACGCGATCAGGTCATAGCCGCAGTCGGCGATCAGAAGCTGATCCTTCAGCGAGGGTCGCTCGACGCGCAGATCGTGGCCCTGAAAGCGCAGCTCGAGCAGGCCCAAAGCGATCTTGCCCGCGCGCAAACCCTTTATGAGAGGGGAGTGACGACAAAGGCGCAGCTCGACGAATTGACCACGGCTGCTGATGTCGCCGCAAACCAACTAAAGGCGCGCACCGCAGAGCGTGAGGTGCTCGAGCAGCAATTGGCCGAAGGGCAAGTGCTCGCGCCAACTGCAGGGCGCGTACTCAAAGTGCCGGTTACCGTCGGTACCGTGGTGCTGAGCGGCGAGACCGTTGCCAGCATCGCCGAGCATGACTTCGTGCTGCGCCTGCGCGTGCCGGAAGAGCATGCGCGGTTCCTCAAAGCCGATGACCCGATCCGCCTCGATGCTGAGGATCTGGCGCAAGGTCCTCTCCGAGAAGAGGAAGCGTGCGGTGAACTCGGTAACGCCTAGCTCTTCCGCGGCCGCGGTGAGTGCGCAGCGGACCGACGTTCAGTTCTCTAGCCGAAAAGAAGATAAGGTTTACGTGGTTCGATCATCAGCACCGCTAATCGAGCGGTGCATACTCATGGCTACCGACCCCGGCGATCTTGTGCTCGATCCAACCTGTGGGTCGGGCACTACAGCGTTTGCTGCTGAGCAATGGGGCCGCCGCTGGATCACCATCGACACTTCACGAGTGGCCCTCGCGCTTGCCCGCGCTCGCATCATGGGCGCCAGATATCCCTACTACTATCTCGCCGACACGCCCGAGGGTCGCGCCAAAGAACAGGAAGTTTCCGCTAAGATTCAACCAGATATTCCGATGCATGGCGACATTCGCCAGGGTATATCGACCGTGTATTTATGTGTTATACCAGCTATTGCGGTATTTGTGCGTATAAATGCGTACTTATGTAGGAACCACGAGCATATTTATACTATATAGACTCCGGTTAGATTCGTTCGCGAATGCATTAAGGCTTGAGATCCCAGCATGCGCACAGCGATCGCTTTGCGGGGCTCCCGCGCTGCGCCTCCCCGCCTTCCGGCTTTGTCCCGACCTGAACAATGCTGATATGATTGCAACAGTCGCCGCAAATCTACGCCTGTGGGGGCTACGAGCTGCCCGATGAAAACCCTTATCGGCCATAAGCTTGAGCTCGTCAGACCCAGATTCATAAATTAATTTTTATAAAGGCAATAACAGACCGTCACAAAACTCCGTGGTGGCCGATTTATGACCTCACCTGGGATGAACTAAGGCCGGGCGGAAAGGCTCGGACGCACAATTCAATCTCAGGGGGCTCAAGTGAAAGTAATATCCAAAATCAGCCGCAGCACGTCTGCGGCGCTGGCTGGCAACAGCAGCCGGACGTCCGCTCAGCGTCTCGGCGGTTGCGTATCCAGGCCTCTCATGAGTGGCGTCGCACTCGCGGCTCTGCTCGCGATGGGAACGATGGCAGCAAAGGCCGACGATACTTCGACGGCTGAATTGGCCGCGGAGATCCATGCCTTGAAAGCTCAGCTGAAGCAGCTCGAGAGTCGGGTCAATTCTCAGAGCGTGCGGATCAGGGCTGTGCAGCAACAGGGGCCGGTCCTTAAGGGCCCGCCCGTCGCTTACGCTCCGCCGGAGCCCTGGGACAAGAAATTCCACCTGAATGGAATCACGATCACGCCCGGCGGCTTCTTCGCGGCCGAAGGTGTGTTCCGCACGCGTGACGAAGGCGCCAACTTCAATGAGGGCTTCGGCGGCGACCCGGAATACAACAGCCCGCTCGCTCACATGCAAGAGCTGCGCTTCACCGCCGGTCAAAGCCGAGTCTCGGCTTTGGTCGAAGGCGATTACAATCCCGACGTGCACATTTCCGGTTACGGCGAACTCGACTTCTTGGGCGCGGCCAATACGGCGAACTCGAACGAGAGCAATTCCTACAATCTGCGCATCCGCAATCTCTATGGGACGATCGATTGGCAGGATGAGGGCTGGCACGTACTCGCCGGCCAGAGCTGGTCGCTCCTCACCTTACAGGGCAAAGGCATTACGCCGCGCAATGAAATCATTCCGGCGACGATTGACGCACAATACGTTGTGGGCTTCGGGTGGGCCCGTCAGCCCGGCATACGCCTGACCAAGAATTTCGGCGACGATATCTGGTTCGCTGCCTCGGCGGAAATGCCGCAGACGACGGGCTGTCCGGCGCTTCCCGGTTCTGCCGCCAGCTACCCGCCATCGGGCAGCCCGCCGGTCGTGGTTGGGGGCGTCGGCTCGGTGACCTGCAGCCAAGAGGCCGCGGGCGGCGGCCTTTTGAACTCGTTTACGACCTACTCGATCAACCACATTCCGGATGTCATCGCGAAAGGGGTCTGGGAGCCGACCATTGCCGACCGCAGAATCCATATTGAAGGCTTCGGCATATACACCGATCTTTATGACCAGGTGTCATTTCCGAATGCGGCAGGTCTCTCCTTCGTGAATACGAATAACGACACCTCGGGTTGGGGCGGCGGCGGTAGCATTCTCGTACCGGTCATGCCGAAATTCATCGATGTGCAGGGTACGGGGATGATCGGCCGCGGCGTAGGCCGCTACGGATCGGGCCAGCTTGCCGACTCGACGCTCAGTCCCAATGGTTCCTTGGATGCGCTGCCGGAAATCATGTTCCTCGGCGGCGTGACTGTCCATGCCACGCCGCAGCTCGACCTCTATGCTTATGGTGGCCAGGAACGAATCCTTTCAACGGACTTCGTCAACCTCGGTGGTGGCAACAGCGTGGGTTACAGCTCCCCGACCGCGGACAACTCGGGCTGCTTCTTCGTTGGCGGCACCTGTAAGGGAGCTACCCAGGACGTTTGGGAGGTCACCGGCGGTTTTTGGGACAAGGTCTACGAAGGCGCCTTCGGTTCTGTCCGAGTTGGCCTCGAGTATGAATATATCCAGCGTGAGCTGTTCGCCGGCACGGGCCATTCGGATGGCCTGCCTGCCATCGTCGGCTCGCCCACATTCAACGAGAATGCGGTCTATGCCAGCTTCCGCTATTATCCGTTTGATGCGCCGCCGGCGGCGCCGCCGCTGGTTGCGAAATATTGAACCGAAGGTTGAGGTTCAAGATAAGCAAGCGGGCCTTCAGGCCCGCTTGTTTTTTAGCCCCCGCTCTTTCGCTGATGTGGTCTCTCCAAGTCCATTCGCTAACGATAGAGCCGCTTTCTTGCTGATCTTTTCTACCGGCTTTTGATATAAGGCGCCGTGCCGAGGGGATCGCATCGATCCCCTTCATTCCGGTGCTGATAGGCGAAGGCCAAGCCCGTTGGCTGACGCGCGGTTCAAGCCAGAACAGCGCTGCGTAGCCTATCGGCCGAAAAACTGGGAACCGTCGTGGCTGATACCGACAAATCCTCCGAACGCACGCCGATTCTCCTGGTCGAGGATGAATTCGACATGGCGCAGGAGATTTCGCTCGCTCTGGAGCGGCAGGGCTATGCCGTGCGGATCGCCGAGACCGAAGACGAAGTCCTCGCCGCGGCCTGCGCCCATCCGCCGGCGGTGATGATCGTCGATCGGCTGCTGCGCGGCACGGACAGTCTGTCGATGATCGAGAAGCTGCGCGGCGAAGGCAACAAAGTTCCGATGTTGGTCATCAGTGCGCTCTCCTCGGTCGATGACCGGATCCATGGGTTGAAGGCGGGCGGCGACGATTATCTCGTCAAGCCTTTCGTCATGGACGAGCTCGTCGCCCGGGTCGAAGCCTTGCGGCGCCGCGCCAGCGACGCCAGGGTGACGAGCCTCAAGGTCGGCCCGCTCACAATGGATCTCATCGACCGCAGTGTGCGGCGGGGCGACAGGCTTCTCAATCTCCTGCCGCGCGAGTTCAATCTCTTGGAATATTTCATGCGGCATCCGAACCAGGTCATCACCCGCGCGATGCTGCTGGAAGACGTTTGGCATTACCGCACCCTGCCGCAGACCAATGTTGTTGACGTGCACATCGGCAAGTTGCGGCGCAAAGTGGACACCCCAGGGCAACCGCCGCTCATCGAAACGGTTCGCGCCGCCGGATTTATGCTGCATGGCGACAAGTGACATTTTCCGGTCCGCGGCCTTCCGCGTAGCCGTCGTCTTCGCTCTGGTCGTCACCGCGTCGACTTCCGCCGTCTTCGGCTTCGTCTATTGGCAGGTCGCCACCTCGGACACGACACGATTGCGCATGATCCTGGTCGACGCGGCGACGAAGGCCGCAGGCGAGCCGACGGATCAGGTCGAGCGCGAGCTCGCGCGTCGCCTGACGGGCGATCTGCGGCAGCTCGAATATGTCGGTCTCTTCGATCGCGCCGGCAAGCACCTCTACGGCAATGCCATCAAGATGCCGCCGGTCCCGGTGGACGGCATGGCGCATCTGACCGAAGTGCACAGGCTCAACGGCACGGAAACCGAGCCGGTCATATTCGTCGCCGAGCGGCGTCCTGACGGCGGCGTTCTGCTGCTCGGCCGCAGCCTCTACGAGATCTACGCGCTGCGCCGTTCGGTGCTCCAGGCGCTCGCCATCGGCGTCGTGCCGACCATCCTCTTGGCTTTGCTCGCCGGCGCCCTGCTGAGCCTGCGCTCCTCGCGCCGATTGCAAGCGATCCGGCATGCGATCAATCGCGTCATCCGCGGCGATTTGCATGAGCGGCTTCCGGTTCATCGGACCCCCGACGATATCGACGAAGTGGTCCGCGCCGTCAATCTCATGCTCGATGAAATCGTTCGCCTCATGAATCGCGTGAAAACCGTTGGCGACGATATTGCGCATGATCTGCGCACCCCGCTTTCGGTCATGCGGGCTCGGCTTGAGCGAGGGCTTGCGAGTCCGTCGGAAGCGGAGTTGCGGGTGACGACGCAGCAGGCGCTTGCCGACCTAGACCGAGCGCTCACGACGGTCACCGCGCTCTTGCGCATTTCGGAGATCGAAAGCGGGCTGCGGCGGAGCGCATTCGAAAACGTGGATTTGGCCGAAGTCTGCCGCGAGGTGTTCGAATTCTATGAACCCGTGGCCGAGGCCAAGTCGATCACGATGAGCCTCGCCACTCCGCAGCCGGTTCCGGTGACCGGCGACGCCGATCTCTTGAGAGAGGCGCTCGCCAACCTCGTCGACAATGCTATCAAGTTCACACCGCGGGGCGGCACGGTCGAGATCATCGCGAAGGCGGACGGACCTTCGGTCCGCGTGGCGGACAACGGGCCGGGCGTCGCACCCGGCGAGCGCGCCAAGATTTTCAAGCGCTTCTATAGATCCGCCAACCATGAGGGGATCCCTGGGCATGGCCTGGGCCTCAGCATGGCCGCGACGATCGCCGAGCTGCACGGCTTTGCCTTGCGGCTTAAGGACAATGTGCCGGGCGCCGCTTTCGAAATGGCGCCGCCTGCGAAGCCAAGCTCAGAGCCGCGCCCAGACGCCAGTCCTTCTGGGCAAAGCTCTGCCTCGCGGACCATGACGCCTGTTTAGACGGTCTGTGGCAAAGAAGATCCATGTCCGCCACAAATAAGGCTCTCAGTTTTGCCAGGTATTCCACAACATTAACTTTATGTTGGAAATCGAGCAAACCTTTGCTCTGAGGTGGATCGAAGTGCCTCGGCTTGGAAATCGAAATTTTAATTTAGTACCATCACCGTAATCCACAGTTTATTGTCTCGGCTGACCTCTGGTCGCGGCAATAAATGCGCGTATGCTAGAAGATACGGATTCTCGCCGCGTCTCGCGCATGCGTTCTCGACGCTCGGTTCGAGCCCCCTAAATCAGAGTGAAATGTGCCGGGGCCTGTAGCCCGCGCTGATCCGCGGCTGAGGTGCAAGGAGTTTTACAAGCCCCATGATCGGGATCGTCAGAATAGCGCTTCAGCGTCCCTACACCTTCGTGGTGATGGCGATGCTGATCCTGATCTTCGGCGTGATGGCTTGGGTGAAGACCCCAATCGACGTCTTTCCCGACATCAATATTCCGGTCGTGAGCGTGGTGTGGACCTATAACGGCCTGCCGCCGGACGACATGTCCGGGCGCATCATCTATTACTACGAGCGGACGCTGAGTTCGCAGGTCAACGATATCCAGCATATGGAATCGCAGTCGCTGACCGGATACGGGATCGTCAAAGTCTTCTTCCAGCCCAGCGTCAACATCAACACCGCGCTCGCGCAAGTGACCGCCGCCTCGCAGACGGTTCTCAAATTCTTGCCGCCGGGAATCACGCCGCCCTATGTGCTGATGTTCAACGCCTCGAGCGTGCCTGTGCTTCAACTCGCTCTTTCGAGCAAGACGATCCCGCAGGCGGAACTCTTCGACTATGGGCAAAACTTCATCCGGCCGCAGCTCGCGACGGTGGCCGGCGCCGCCATACCCTCCCCCTATGGCGGCAAGGTGCGGCAGGTCCAAGTCGACATCAATCAGCACAAACTCCAATCCTACGGCCTCTCGGCTCAGGATGTGGTCGATGCGCTCGCCGCGCAAAATCTCATCATTCCGATGGGGACCGAGAAGATCGGCCGGTTCGAATATGTCGTCGACCTGAACGACGCGCCGAAGGACATCGCCGACCTGAACGGGCTGCCGATCAAGTGGGTGGACAACGCCATGGTCTACATCGGCGACGTGGCCTACGTGCATGATAGCGCTCCACCGCAGATCAACATGGTCCGTGTCGATGGCGCGCATGCGGTGCTGATGACGATCCAGAAGGCTGGGTCGGTCTCAACTCTCGATGTGATCAACGGCGTCAAGGCGCTGTTGCCGAAGATCCGTGCCTCGCTCCCGCCGGGACTCGACATCAAGGCCGTCGGCGATCAGTCGGCCTTCGTCCAAGCCTCGGTTGACAGCGTTTTGCGGGAAGGCGCGATCGCTGCAGCGCTGACCGGGCTGATGATCCTGCTCTTTCTCGGCAGTTGGCGCTCGACGACGATCATCCTGATCTCGATTCCGCTTGCTGTGCTCGGCTCGATCGCGGCGCTCTCCGCCACCGGCGAGACGATCAACGTGATGACGCTCGGCGGCCTGGCGCTGGCGGTCGGCATTCTGGTCGACGACGCGACCGTGACCATCGAGAACCTCAATTATCATCTCGAACAGGGCAAGGAGATCGAGCTCGCCATCATGGACGGCGCCCGCCAGATCGTCATTCCCGCTACGGTCTCGTTGCTCTGCATCTGTATCGTCTTCGTGCCGATGTTCAGTCTCGGCGGCGTCTCCGGCTATCTGTTCAGACCGATGGCCAAGGCGGTGGTGTTCGCGCTTGTCTTCTCCTACATCCTGTCACGCACGCTGGTTAACACCCTTGCTCGCCATTTGCTCGCCGCTCAAGCCCATGCGCATGAGCATGGCGAGCCTCCTGCGAGCCGTAATCCGCTCGTCCGCTTTCAACGCGGATTCGAACATCGCTTCGAGAGAATTCGCGCCGGCTACCGCAATCTGCTACAGCTTGGCTTGCGCCGTGGCTGGACGTTCATCGTCGGCTTCCTGCTCGTCGTCGTCGCGTCTTTCAGTCTCCTGCCCTTTCTCGGTCAGAACTTCTTTCCTTCCATCGAATCCGATCAAATCAGGATGCATGTCAGGGCGCAGGTGGGAACTAGAATCGAGGAGACGGCAAGCCTCTGCGACAATATCGAGGCGGCGATCCGGAAGATCATTCCACACAACGCTCTCGATAGCATCGTTGATAACATCGGTCTGCCGATCAGCGGCATCAACATGGCTTACGCCAATTCGGGCAGCATCGGAGAATCCGACGCGGACATATTGATAACGGTGAAACAAGGAATGTCCAAGGAGACGGATAGTTATCTCGAAGCTTTGCGTCAAAAGCTGCCGCGCTTGTTTCCGGGAACGACATTTGCGTTTCTGCCGGCGGATATGGTCAGTCAGATTCTGAATTTTGGTCTCCCGGCGCCGATCGACGTGCAGGTGATCGGCCATGATTTAGAAGCGGATCGTGCTTATGCTGATAAGATCTTCACCAAGATCGCCAATGTCACGGGGATCGCCGACCCACGCATCCAACAGGCCTTCAACGTGCCCACCCTCTATGTTGACGTGGACCGCTCGCTCGCTGGCTCGGTCGGATTGACCGAAAAGGACGTGGCGGACTCCGTACAGGATACGCTCGCCGGCAGTTTCCAGACCGCGCCGACCTTTTGGCTTAACCCGAAGAACGGCGTCTCCTATCCGATTGTGGTTCAGATGCCGCAATATTGGGTCGACTCGCTTGGCGACCTTAAGAACGTTCCGGTCACCGCAACCGACACGACGCAGCTGCTGGGCGGCATCGCGAGGATCAGGCGTGGCTGGAGCAATGGTGTCGTTTCACACTACGATGTGCAGCCAGTCGTCGACATCTATGCCTCGGCGCACGGCCGTGACCTTGGTGGCATTGCCACGGACATTCAAAAGATACTCGATCAAACCAAGGCCGAGGCGCCGCCTGGATCGACCGTAGGGCTGCGCGGCCAGGTGAGCACGATGCAGAGCGCCTATGACCAGCTCTTCGCGGGGCTGGCTTTGGCAGTCGTGCTTATATATCTGCTGATCGTCGTCAATTTCCAGTCGTGGATGGATCCTTTTGTGATTGTCAGCGCCTTGCCGACGGCCTTGGCCGGCATTGTCTGGATGCTGTTTTCGAGTTTTACGACATTGTCGGTCCCGGCGCTTACCGGAGCAATCATGTGCATGGGTGTTGCCACCGCCAACAGCATTCTCGTCGTCAGCTTCGCGCGCGAGAAATTGGCAGAAGGTGCTGATGCCACGGCGGCGGCGCTCGATGCGGGTGTCACGCGGTTCCGTCCGGTGCTAATGACGGCGCTCGCCATGATCATCGGCATGCTGCCGATGGCGCTCAGCGCCGACCAAAACGCGCCGCTCGGCCGCGCCGTCATTGGCGGTCTTCTCTGTGCCACCTGTGCAACCCTGTTGTTTGTGCCGGCATTGTTCGCGCTCGTGCATTCGCGCGGCCGGCAAACCAATCTTGAGGCGCCGGCGCCGCAGTGACCCAAGGCCCAGTAATGGAAAAGAATGGGAAAATCCCCCCGAGCGACTCCAAAAAGCTCGGCCGAAAGGTAATGTGGCGCTTGGCGCTTTTCGGGCTCGTCGCAATCGGTGTTGCTATGCTCGGCGTTGCCAACCGCGAAAAAAACGAGACGAACCTAACGCAATGGACGCATAGTCAGGCCGTTCCAACGGTTGACGTTGTCAGCCCGGAACGTGGCGTGGACCGCCAGGAGCTGGTCCTGCCCGGTGATGTTGAAGCCTGGTATCACGCCCCGATCTATGCCCGTGTCAATGGCTATGTGAAGATGTGGTACAAGGACATCGGCGCGAAAGTGAAGGCCGGCGACCTACTGGCCGAGATCGATACGCCGGATCTCGACCAGCAATACGAACAAGCAAAAGGTGAGCTTGCCAAGGCGCAGGCGAATGAGGCGCTCGCCGAGCTGACCGCGAAACGCTGGGAGGCGATGCGAAACACGGCTGCTGTGTCCCAGCAGGAGGCGGACGAGAAGGCCGGAGAGTATGATGCCAGCAAGGCCGAAGTCGCGGCGGCGCAAGCCGATGTGGCAAAGCTTGAGGCGCTCGAGGGATTCAAGAAAATCATTGCGCCATTCGACGGGGTAGTCACGGCGCGCAACATCGACGTCGGCGCGCTGGTCAACTCGAGGCCGACAAGCCCTCTCCCTCTGTTCGAAGTCGCCGATATCCACGAGATGCGCATTTACGTCTCCGTGCCGCAATCCTTCAGCGCCGAGCTTCATGTCGGGATGACCGCCGAGCTCCAGTTACCCCAATACCCCGATCGCAGTTTCAAAGCGACGTTGGCGACCACATCCAATGCGATCTCGCAGAAGGCACGTTCCCTGCTGGTGGAGCTGCACCGTGATAATAAAGACGGAGTGTTGCAGCCGGGCTCTTTCGCCGAGGTGCATTTTGAGCTACCCGCGAATAAGGAGGTATTACGGCTGCCGGCGAGCGCTCTCATCTTCCGAAGGGATCAGCCGGAAGTCGCGATTGTCGGCCCTGACGACAGAGTCACGCTGAAACCCATCGAGGTCGGACGTGATCTCGGCACAGTGATTGAGGTCCTATCAGGACTTTCAACGAGCGATCGCGTCATCAGAAGTCCGTCGGATTCGATTGCCGACGGCGACGAAGTGATGATTGCAGGTCAGGATAAGGTCGCACCCGAAGTCAGCGCGCGGTAGGCTTCGGGACCGGGGGAAGTGTCATGAGAGTTCCGATTGGGCTGGCGGTGACGCCGGCGCTCTTGCTCGCTGCCTGCGATCTCGCCCCCGCCTATCATCCCCCCGTGGTCGAAATCCCGGCGAAATTCAAGGAGGCCGGGAACTGGCAGTTAGCACATCCGAGCGACGGCGAGCCGCGCGGCGACTGGTGGCGCAGCTTCAACGATCGCACCTTGGACGAGCTTGAGCCGCAAGTCGAAGCCGCCAATCCTGATCTCGCCGCGGCACTGGCCAACTATCTGCAGGCGCGCGATTACGTTCTCGAAGCGCAGTCGGCTTTTTACCCTGAGATCGACAACCAGAATATTCTTTCGGGCAACAAGCAATCGGCGCATCGTCCGCTGCGCGGGGCCGGCGAACCCACCTATTACGGCGCCAACACGATCCAGGCCACTGCAAGCTATGAAGTCGACTTGTGGGGCCGCATCAGAGATCGGGTCAAAGCAGCCCAGGCGCAGGCGCAGGCGAGCAAAGCCGATCTCGAATCCGTGCGGATCAGCCTGCAGGCTGAATTGGCGCGCGACTACGTGAGCTTGCGCGGAGTCGATCTTGAGGCCAAGCTTCTCCGGGATACAGTAAAGGCTTACCAGGAAGCGCTTCAACTCACGCAGGAGCGCCTGGCCGGCAAGATTGCCGCGCCGATCGATGTCGCACGCGCCGAAGTGCAGCTCAAGGATGCCGAGGCGCTGCTCGCCGACACCATTGGGCCGCGCGCGGCTTTCGAACATGCGATCGCGACCCTTATCGGCCAGCCTGCCTCGACCTTTTCGATCGCGCCCGTCACCAAACCTACCGCAATCCCAACATTTCCGTCCGGCGTTCCTTCCAATTTGCTGGAACGCCGGCCCGACGTTGCCGCGGCGGAAAGAGAAACCGCCGCCGCCAACGAATTGATCGGCATCGCGCGTGCCGCTTTCTTCCCTACCTTCACGATCAACCTTCTCGCCGGCGAACAGGACACGGGCCTCAACCTGTTGAGCCTCTCGAACAGCCTGTGGTCGGTCGGGCCGTCGGTCTACCTGCCCCTGTTCGACGCCGGCCTGCGGCGCGCCGAGCTTGCCGCAGCGGAAGCGGCATATCTGCAAACCGTCGCGCAATATCGCAGCGTCGTGCTGCATGCGATACAGGAAGTCGAGGATGATCTGGCCAATCTGCGGTCGCTGAAGATTGAAGGGCGCGATGTCGACGCGGCCGCCGTTTCGGCCGAGAGAGCTTCGGACTTGGCGCTGACCTCCTACCGCGAGGGCGCGGTAAATTATCTCGACGTGGTTACGGCGCAGTCCGCCGCGCTCGATGCCGAGCGCGCCTCGATCGGTATCGCCACGCGCCGGCTGCAGACGAGCGTTGGCTTGATCCTGGCGCTTGGCGGCGGCTGGTCGGCGGCGGAACTGGCCGCGGTCAACGCCGTCGATCCGTGATCATTCGCCGCAAGCCGACAGCACGCTCTGCGCGCATGATCGGAAGGGAGGTCAAAATGCAAGAGGGATACTGCACATGCGGCGATTGCGTCTTCTGGGATCACATTTGCGATGATGAAGGTCTCTGCCGCCGGCATGCGCCTTCGGCAACTCAGAGGGCCGGCGAAGTGGCGCGTTGGCCGGAGACACGTACTGAGAACGGTTGCGCAGAGGGCATGCGCGCGCCGGACCGGGGGCCGGTCAAATGCGCAGCATGCATCTATTGGAGCCAGCCGAGCGGCGGATTGAGTCCTGAACGCCCCATGGGTGAGAAAACCGAAGACTGGTGGCGCCACGCCGGGCATTGCTTGAGGCATGCGCCGCAGCCTTCATCAGAGCCCGGTGCACGCGGTTTCTGGCGTGCCACCTCCGCGGGTGATTCCTGCGGCGATGGTAAGCTCGGGGCGTCAAGTTGAAGAACGGAACCGGCACCTCCCATGTTCGCACCCGAGTTCCTTCAACGCGCGGAAAACCTCGTCGCGCTCTATCGCGCCCGCGGGCTCATGCTGGTTACGGCCGAATCCTGCACCGGCGGTCTCCTCGCCGGGCTCATCACCGAAATTCCCGGATCTTCCAACGTCCTTGAGCGCGGCTATGTCACCTATTCGAACCGCGCCAAGGAGGAGAATCTTGGGGTCGCGCCCGCCCTTCTCGAAGAATTTGGCGCGGTGAGCCGAGAGGTCGCGCAGGCCATGGCGGAAGGAGCCTTGGCTCATTCCGCTGCCCCGATCGCCCTGGCTGTGACCGGAATCGCAGGGCCGAGCGGCGGCTCGGTCGATAAGCCGGTCGGCCTCGTTTATTTCGCCTGCGGGCGCGCCGGAGCGATGACCACGCTGGAGAAGCATTTCGGAGACTTGGGCCGGCGTGGAATACGCCTCGCCGCGGTCGCCGCCGCCCTCGACCTTCTCTTCGCTGCGGCAGAGTCTTGACTTCAACGCATGATCTCATCCGAAAAGTCCGCAACTTTTCGGGATCATGCTCTAGGCGGCGTGGCCGTAGACGAGATCGGCGCGGCTTTCGAAGGCTTCGGCGAACTTTCGGAAGGCCGCTTCGAACACGCCGCCGACCAGCAGCGCCAGGGCCCGGTTGCGGAATTCATAGGCGATGTCGAACTCGATTTTGCAGGAATCTGGTCCCACCTCGCTGAAATGCCAGCGATTTTCGAGATGACGGAACGGCCCATTGATATATTCGACGAGGATCTCGAAATTGGCCCGGTCCAAGGTCACGCGAACTCGTGAAGGTCTCGCGTAGCGCCTTGTAGCCGACTTCCATGTCGGCCACGAGGACCTCGCGTCCGTCTTGCATGAGGCTGCGGCGGCGCACCTTCAGGTCGCGGCAGAGCGGCAGGAATTTCGGATAGGATTCCACGTCCGCCACGAGATTGAACATCGCCGTGGCGGGATGCGGAATGATGCGGCTCGTATGAAATCTGGGCATGTCGTAGATAGAATAGCCCGGCATTGGTTAAAACGGGATGCAGAATTAATTCGGCCGCTTGCGAAACCATGTCGCAGCGCAGCATCCTCAGGGAAGGCGCTGGGCCGCCCGATTGGCCTTCAACTTCGCGAAGTCCTCCGCCGCGTGATAGGACGAGCGCGTCAGAGGCGAGGCCGAGACGAGCAGAAATCCCTTGGCCAGCGCGATCGTTTCCAGCGCCTTGAAGTCTGCTGGCGACGGGAACGACACCACGGGATGATGTTTCTTCGTCGGCTGAAGATATTGGCCGATGGTCAGAAAATCGACATCGGCGCTGCGCAGATCATCCATCAGCTGCAGCACTTCGTGATGCGCCTCGCCGAGCCCGAGCATGATCCCCGATTTGGTGAACATGGATGGATCGAGCTCTTTGACCCGCTGCAACAACCGGATCGAATGGAAATAGCGGGCTCCCGGCCGCACGCTCGGATAATGCGAGGCGACGGTCTCGAGATTATGGTTGAAGACATCCGGCTTGGCTGCGACGACCTTGTCGAGCGCGCCGGTCTTGCGCAGGAAGTCGGGCGTCAAGACTTCGATCGTCGTTTGCGGGCTGCGCGTCCGAACGGCCGCGATCACGCAGGCAAAATGGCCGGCGCCGCCGTCCTCGAGATCGTCGCGATCGACGGATGTGATCACTACATGCGCGAGGCCGAGTTCGGCGACGGCCTCGGCAACATGCGCCGGCTCATGCGGGTCGAGCGCGCCCGGCACGCCGGTTCTCACATTGCAGAAGCTGCAGGCGCGCGTGCATGTATCGCCCATGATCATGAAGGTGGCGTGCTTCTTCTCCCAGCATTCGCCGATGTTGGGGCAACCTGCCTCTTCGCAGACGGTGACGAGCTTGTGGTCGCGGACGATTTTTCGCGTCGCCGCCCATTGCGCCGACCCAGGCGCCTTAACGCGGATCCAATCGGGCTTCGGCACGCCCGGCTGATCCGGCCGATGCGCCTTTTCGGGGTGGCGCAGTCCCCTGCCCTCGTCGGCATGCACATCCAAAACCATCTTCATCTCCGGCGAAGGCGCATACGTCAGATATGGATTGCCCGGCCATAGGCGTCGAGCACGCTCTCGTGCATCGTCTCCGACAAAGTCGGATGTGGGAAGATCGTAGCGATCAATTCGGATTCGGTCGTCTCGCAATTCATCGCGATGACGAAGCCTTGGATCAGTTCCGTAACCTCGGCGCCGACCATATGGGCGCCGAGAAGCCGGCCGGTCTTGGCGTCGAAGATCGTCTTCGTGAGCCCGTCGGGTTCGCCGAGCGCGATCGCCTTGCCATTACCGATGAAGGGAAAGCGGCCGATTTTCATCTCATATCCCGCCGCCCTCGCCGCCTCTTCGGTGAGGCCGACCGAGGCGATCTGCGGATTGCAATAGGTGCAACTCGGGATCATCGCTCTCTCCAGCAGATGAGGAACCAACCCCGCGATCGCCTCGACGCAGATGACGCCCTCATGTTCGGCCTTGTGCGCCAGCATCGGCGGGCCGGCGACATCGCCGATCGCATAAATCCCGGCGACATTGGTGCGGCCATGGCTGTCGGTCGCGATGATCCCGTGCTCTGTCTGCGCGCCGAGACTTTCAAGCCCGAGGTTTTCGATATTGCCGACGACGCCGACGGCGGAAATCAGCCGCTCGGCTTCGAGCGTCCGGCTCGTGCCTTGCGCGTCCTCGGCCGTGGCGACGACGCCGGCCGCCGTTTTTTCGACATCTACCACCTTGGTGCCGGTGAGAATCCTGATCCCTTGTTTCTCGAACCTCTTATGCGCATGGGCGGCGATCTCAGCATCTTCGGCCGGCAGGATCCGGGGCAAAACCTCGACGAGGGTCACCTCGGCGCCGAAGCTTCTGTAGAAGGACGCAAATTCAACGCCGATCGCGCCGGAGCCCACGACGATCAGGCTTTTCGGAAAGACATTGGGCAGCATGGCCTCGAAATAGGTCCAGATGAATGTGCCGTCGGGTTCGAGACCGGGCAAGATGCGCGGCCGCGCTCCGGTCGCGATGATGATATTCTTCGCCTGATAGATGCCTTCGCCAAAAACGCCCTTGGGAACCGGATTCTGCGGCTCCATTGGCGCCTTCTTTGGCTTGGCAACGCTGACTTCCCCGGCTTTGGCAATCGTCGCCTCGCCGAAAATCACGTCAACCTTGTTCTTCTTGAGCAGGAAGCCAACGCCGCTGTTCAATTGCGCCGAGATTTTCCGCGAGCGCGTCGTCAGCGCGGCGGAATCGAATCCCACCTTGCCCTCTATGACGAGACCGTAGTCCGCGGCATGCTGGGCGTAATGGAAGATCTCCGCCGAACGCAGCAAGGCTTTGGTCGGGATGCAGCCCCAGTTGAGGCAGATGCCGCCCAGATGTTCGCGCTCGACCACCGCCGTCTTCAGGCCGAGCTGGGCGGCACGGATCGCCGCGACATAGCCGCCGGGGCCGCTGCCGATGACGAGGACGTCATAGGGCTCGGCCATGGCTACATAACCAGAATCGTCAATGGATTTTCAATCGCGCGTTTGAACGCGGCGACGAATTCGGCGCCAGTCGCGCCGTCGATTGCGCGGTGATCGAAGGACATGGTCGCGCTCATCATAGTGGCGACGACGATCGCCCCCTTCTTCACGATCGCCCGTTCCTCGCCCATGCCGATCGCCAGGATGGAGGATTGTGGCGGATTGATCACTGCGGCGAATTCTTTGATGCCGTACATGCCGAGATTGGAAACGGCGCTGACCCCGCCCTGATATTCTTCAGGCGTCAGCTTGCGCTCCTTGGCGCGGGCGGCGAAATCCCTCATTGCATTGGCAATCGCCGAGAGCGGCAGAATGTCCGCCTGCCGCACCACCGGCGTGATGAGACCATCGGGGAGCGCGACCGCCACCGCGACATCGGCATGGCGGTGCTGCAACATGGCGTTCTCGGTAAAGGTGACGTTGGCCTTGGGCACGGCGACGAGCGCCAGCGCCAAGGCCTTGATGATCATGTCATTGACTGAGATCTTGTAGGCAGGTGTCCCGTTACTGGCCTTGAGCGCCGCCTTGTTGATCTCGCCGCGCAGCTTCAAGAGCGCGTCGATCTCGCAATCGACGGTCAGATAGAAATGCGGGATCGTGTTCACCGCCTCGACGAGGCGGCGGGCGATCGTCTTGCGCATCATATCATGCGGGATTTCGACATAGGAATCCGGTGCGAAATATTGCTTGATCGCGGCGTCGGACAGAGCCACCGGCGCGGATTGACCACGTGGCGGAGCGAAGGCCAGCACTGGCACTTGCCTCGCGAGCGCCGCCTTCGCGTCGCGTTCGACGATCCGGCCATGCGGGCCGGAGCCCATCACTTTGGCGAGATCGAGCCCGGACTCATTGGCGATGCGGCGCGCCAATGGCGAGGCGAAGAGGCGCGTCTCGCCCTCCGGTTCCGGGTTAGCGGCAGGTCGCGCCGGTGCGCCAACCCCATGCGATGCGGAGGCCATAACGGCAGGTGCAACTTGAGTGACGGCAGACGCCGAATGCACAGCGGCTGGCGCATTCGACGCGAGCGCCTCGGGATCTTCACCTTCTTCGGCAATGAGCGCGATCTCTTTGTTGACCGGGACATCGTCGCTTCCCGCCGGGACGAGGATCTTGGCAAGCACGCCGTCATCGACCACCTCGATCTCCATCGTCGCCTTGTCGGTCTCGATCTCGGCGAGCACGTCACCGGACTTGACGTTATCGCCTTCTTTCTTGAGCCAGCGCTTGAGATTGCCTTTCTCCATGGTCGGCGAGAGCGCGGGCATGAGAATTTTGATCGACATGAGGGCTCACTCTTTGCGCGTGAATTCGCCGGGGCGAAGGCAGTTCCTATCGATAGCAAACAGCTTTGGCCGCCGCGACAATCTCGTCCCCATTCGGCAAGGCCAGCTTCTCGAGATTGGCGGCATAGGGCATTGGCACGTCGCGGCCGCTGATCCTGATGACGGGCGCATCGAGATAGTCGAACGCCGATTGCATGAGCAGGGCCGAAATCTCGGCACCGATGCCGCAATGCGGCCAGCCTTCCTCGATGGTGACGCAGCGGCCAGTCTTTTTCACCGAGGCAATGACCGCCTCCTCATCGAGCGGCCGCAGCGTGCGCAGGTCGAGGACTTCAGCCTCGATTTCTTCCTTGGCGAGCTCCTCGGCCGCTTTCAGCGCGTAGGTCATGCCAATGCCGAAAGAGACGAGGGTGACGTCGGAGCCTGCCCGCGCGATGCGCGCCTTGCCGATCGGGACAATAATATCTTCGCCCTGCGGGACTTCGGAACTGTGCCCGTAAAGGATCTCATTTTCGAGAAAGATGACAGGGTTCGGATCGCGGATGGCGCTCTTCAAGAGCCCCTTGGCGTCGGCGGCCGTGAATGGCACGACAACTTTCAAGCCTGGCACATGCGCATACCAAGCAGAATAATCATGGCTGTGCTGGGCGGCAACGCGCGCCGCGGCGCCGTTCGGCCCGCGAAAGACGATCGGACAATGCATCTGGCCGCCCGACATATAATGCGCCTTGGCGGCGGAATTGATGATCTGGTCCATCGCCTGCATCGCGAAGTTGAACGTCATGAATTCGACGATCGGCCTGAGGCCGGCCATAGCCGCGCCGATTCCGATGCCGGCGAAAGCATGTTCGGTGATCGGCGTATCGACAACGCGGCGCGCTCCGAACTCCTGCAAAAGGCCTTGGGTGACCTTGTAGGCGCCTTCGTATTCGGCAACTTCTTCGCCCATGACGAAGACGCTCTCGTCGCGGCGCATTTCCTCCGCCATGGCGTCGCGCAAGGCCTCGCGCACCGTCATCACGACGCTTCCCGCGCTGACCGGGGCTTCAGTTTCCGATTTTGCAACGGCTGTTCCGGGTAGCGGCCCGGCAGCAATGTCGGGCTTAGCCGGCTCGACCGGTTTGATGGACTGGGCGGCGTTGCTTGCGCCACCGGGCTGGGCCGCTCCAGAGGGAATCGGGCGCGCGGGTTCAGCATCGTTCGCGATAATGCCGATCAGCGAATTGACGGCGACATTTTCCGTCCCCCCCGGCACGACGATCTTGGCGAGCGTTCCTTCGTCAACGGCTTCGACTTCCATCGTTGCCTTGTCGGTCTCGATCTCGGCGAGCACATCGCCGGACTTAATCTTGTCGCCCTCCTTCTTCAGCCATTTGGCGAGCTTGCCCTGTTCCATGGTCGGCGAAAGGGCGGGCATCAAAATATCGGTCGGCATGGAGGCGCACCCTAGATCAAGACATCCGTGAAGAGCTCGGCCGGATCGGGCTCGAGATCATTGGTCGCGTATTCGGCGGCATCGGCCACTCTCGCGCGGATCTCGGCGTCGATCTCCTTCAGCTGCTCCTCGCTGACGGCATGTTTGGCGAGAAGCCGGGCGCGAATTTGTTCGATCGGATCATGTTCGGTGCGCATCATTTGAACTTCTTCCTTCGAACGATATTTGGCCGGGTCCGACATCGAATGGCCGCGATAGCGATAGGTCAGCATTTCGAGAATGTAGGGGCCATTGTCGGCGCGGCACCATTCGGCGGCCTTGAGCGCCGCGGCCTTGACGGCGCGCACATCCATGCCGTCCACTTGTTCGCCGGGTATGTTGAAGGAGATGCCGCGCTTGGAGAAATCCTTCATCGCCGAGGCGCGCGAAACGGCCGTGCCCATCGCATAAAGATTGTTCTCGATGATGTAGACGACCGGCAGTTTCCATAGCTCGGCCATGTTGAAGCTCTCATAAACCTGGCCCTGGTTGGCGGCGCCATCTCCGAAATAGGTAAATGAGACATTGTCATTGCCGCGATAATTGTTGGCGAAGGCGAGACCTGTGCCGACCGGCACCTGCGCGGCGACGATGCCATGGCCGCCAAAGAAATTATGCGGCCTCGAGAACATGTGCATCGAACCGCCCTTGCCCTTCGAGATGCCGCTGCGGCGGCCGGTCAACTCGGACATCACCTTCTTCGGATCGACGCCACAGGTGAGGATATGGCCGTGGTCGCGGTAGCCGGTGATCGTCTGGTCGCCGGGCTTGGCCGCCCGCATACAGCCTACGACCACCGCCTCCTGGCCGATGTAGAGATGGCAGAAACCGCCGATGAGCCCCATGCCATACATCTGCCCAGCTTTCTCCTCGAAGCGGCGGATGAGCAACATGTCGCGGTAGGCGGACAATTCATCGTCTACGCTGAATTCCACCAGCGTGGCGGAACGTGCCTCTGCCGTTGCCGTCTCGAGATGTCTATTTGTCGCCGCTGTCATCGCGAACCCTTTTATTCCGTGGGCCTAAAAATACCGCGGTCGGCGCGCCAAGGCGAGCCGCGGCACGAAAATCATTTGCCGATTTCAGCCAATAAGACGTCTAGTCAGATAGGGGAATTGAGACCAATTGTCTTGACATGTTCGTTACCGTTCGATTGCGGCAAGAGCGGGAAGAAATGTGTCGCGCCTACGTGGCGTCAGCCTAGCGAGCATCCTGGTCGAGGATCACGATGAGATCATTCTTGTCGACCCTGCCGAGACGGGCGCGGGCTTCTTCTTCGAGAAGATCACGGTCGATCGTTTCACCGCGCAAGAGCGCGATCTTTCTTCCCCAACTCTCACCCTCGTCCTGCAAATTCTGGAGGTCCCGACGCAGACTTGCGATCTGGCGCTCGTAGTCTTCGTTGGTCTTCAGCCCGCGCTCGTCGTTGACCGCGTGCCAAATGAAATAGGCATCGGCCGCTCCCGACAGAGAATAGAGCAGCAGCGGAAAGAGAATGGCGCGAACACGCCTGCGGATGGCCATCAGGCGAGCCTCACCGATTGCGGTTAGCGATCGATTAAGGCCCGAGCTGCTTGAAGGCGGCGCGACCGGCATAGCGCGCCTCCTTGCCCAACTCCTCCTCGATCCGAATGAGCTGATTGTATTTCGCGAGCCGGTCAGAGCGAGCGAGCGAGCCGGTCTTGATCTGCCCACAATTGGTCGCAACCGCGAGGTCGGCGATGGTCGAATCCTCCGTCTCGCCGGAGCGATGCGACATCACTGCCGTATAGGCGGCGCGCTGCGCCATATCGACGGCGGCGAGTGTTTCGGTCAACGTACCGATCTGGTTGACTTTGATGAGGATCGAATTGGCGACGCCCTTGGCGATGCCTTCCGAGAGCCGTGCAACATTGGTGACGAAGATATCGTCGCCGACGAGCTGGTATTTGTCGCCGATGAGATCGGTAAGGATCTTCCAGCCCTGCCAATCGTCTTCGGCCATTCCGTCTTCGATGCTCACGATCGGATAGCTCCCCGCGAGCTTGGCGAGATAATGCGCCTGTTCATCGATCGAGCGTGTCTTGCCTTCCCCCTTGTAGACATATTTGCCGTCTTTGAAGAACTCGCTCGCGGCGGGGTCGAGCCCAAGCGCGATGTCCTTGCCGGGCTTGAAACCTGCCCCTTCGATCGCCTTGAGGCAGAAGTCGAGCGCCGCCTCGGCGGAAGGTAGATTGGGAGCAAAGCCGCCCTCGTCGCCGACATTGGTGTTGAGGCCGGCCTTTTTGAGCGCGCCCTTGAGGAAGTGGAACACCTCCGAGCCCCAGCGCACCGCCTCTTTCAACGACGATGCGCCGATGGGCAGGATCATGAATTCCTGGAAGTCGATCGGATTGTCGGCATGAACGCCCCCGTTCAGAATGTTCATCTGCGGAACGGGCAGCACGCGCGCCATGACGCCGCCGACGTAGCGATAGAGCGGCAAGCCGCTGACATCGGCCGCGGCCTTGGCGACCGCCAATGACACACCGAGGATGGCGTTGGCGCCGAGCCTTGCCTTGTTCGGCGTGCCGTCGAGCGTGATCAAGGCGTCGTCGATGCCAACCTGGTCTTCGGCCTCCATCCCGCCGAGCGCGTCGAAAATGTCGCGATTGACCGCCTCGACGGCCTTCAGCACGCCCTTGCCGCCGAACCTGCCCTTGTCGCCGTCGCGCAATTCGACGGCTTCGAGCGTGCCGGTCGAGGCGCCGGAGGGAACGGCGGCCCGGCCCAGCGAACCGTCCTCGAGCGTCACGTCGACTTCTATGGTCGGGTTGCCGCGGCTATCCAGAATTTCGCGGGCGGCGATGTCAACGATCGCGGTCATTGCATGTCCTTTCGGGCTCGGCTTGGGCTACGGGTTTCTACGCCGAAGAGGGCGGCGAAAGAAGGGTCGACGCAGCTTGCCGACAGGTTCGTCCGCCATGGTATAAACGGCAATGGACAAGATTCACGAAACCAGCCTTGGCCGAAACGTCGCACTTCCGGCCTCCCCCGATGAGGCACGGCTCGATCGGGTCCCCAATCCGCACATTGATGCCAACTATGTCGCGCGTTTCACGGCGCCCGAATTCACGACGCTCTGCCCGGTGACCGGGCAACCGGATTTCGCCCATCTCGTGATCGACTACGTGCCTGATGAATGGCTCGTCGAATCGAAATCATTGAAACTCTACCTTGCTTCTTTCCGCAATCACGGCGCCTTCCATGAGGACTGCACCTTGCGGATCGGCAAGGACCTCGTCGGGCTGCTGAAGCCGCGCTGGTTTCGGATCGGTGGCTATTTCTTCCCGCGCGGCGGCATTCCGATCGATGTCTTCTGGCAGACCGGTGAATTGCCCAAAGGGTGTTGGGTACCGGACCAAGGCGTACCGCCCTATCGCGGGCGGGTCTAGCGCTGCACCTCCGGCTGTTCGGCTCTCAATAGGGGTCCGCAAACGGCCTATCGCCTTCCGCATTGAGCAGGAGGTTCAGCGTGTTCCGATCACCCCACGACCAGGGATACGGCCCATAGGTTGGTCCAGAATTATAGACCGGCGGATTTGCGTAAACATAGGCTGGCGGATACACGTAAGGTCCGTAAGGCGGCGGCGGGTAACCATAGGGATAACCGTAGGCGTAATGGTGATGATGGTGCGCATAGGCCATGTGCGGCGCACCGGCACAACGCGCCTTGCCATGCCCACAGACCGCGGCTTCAGCCGCCGGGGCGGAGGCCGCGACAAACCCGAGCGCGAGGGCAGAGATCAGAAGTTTCATTAAAATCACCTTTCGTTTCATTCGGAAATGACGGATGGCCCTAAACGTTCTTGACAGTCTAGCATGTTTCCGCCACCCGGCGATAAGGCTTCGCTGGTGCTTAACGACAAGCTCGCCACGCCTTGGCGATTTGGTCGAAAGCCTTCAATTCCGTCAGCAACTCTGCCAATTCGCCGAGCGGCAGCATATTGGCGCCATCTGAGACCGCCTGGTCGGGATTACCATGCGTCTCGATGAACAGGCCCGCGATCCCGACTGCGACCGCGGCACGCGCCAGAACCGGTACGAAACGCCGCTCCCCACCGGAGGCCACGCCCCGCCCGCCCGGCTCCTGCACACTATGGGTCGCATCGAAGATCACTGGCGCGCCTGTTTCCGCCAGGATCGGCAGAGCCCGCATGTCGGCGACGAGAGCATTGTATCCGAAGCTCGCGCCACGCTCGGTGATGAGCACGGCAGGATTGCCGGCGCCGCGAACCTTATCGACCGCATGGCGCATATCCCAGGGCGCCAGGAATTGCCCCTTTTTGATGTTGACCGGCTTGGCGGTCTGGGCGGCGGCAACCAAAAGGTCGGTCTGCCGGCTCAGAAAGGCGGGAATCTGGATGAGATCGACGACTTCGGCGACGAGCCTGCACTGATGCGACTCGTGGACGTCGGTCGTGACCGGGAGACTGAGTGTTTCGCGGATTTCGGCGAAGACAGGCAATGCATCCTTCATCCCGAGCCCACGCCCGCTCGACGCAGCCGTGCGGTTCGCCTTGTCGAAGGAGGCCTTGAAGACGAGGCCGATCCCGAGCTCGCCGACGATGTCCTTCAGCGCCGCCGCCATTTCGAGCGCATGCGCGCGGCTTTCGATGGCGCAAGGGCCGGCGATGAGCGCGAAAGGCAGCGCTTTGCCGAAGGCGACCGCGGCCGCGCCCTGCCCCACAACGACGCCTTCACTATGCTCGGTCAAGATCTCACGCGTCCCTCACTGTACGAGGTTGCGCATCAGCCACCGTCGCTACTCCGACCGTGGCTGCCATGCGTGACTTTCCGTTGATAACACCGGTATTGCCAAAATCTGCCGAAAACGACAACGTTAGCTTCAATGAAGGGCCTCACTCACTAAGATGTCGGAGCGTCGCATGCGTGGTGTCTGACGAGGAAAAGGGACCAAATCGGCCACTCTGCAATGGTTCACGGGGCTCAGCACCCTGGAGGCGTCTCGGACGCTGCCTTTCGGCTTCCGGACTCCCCAGCACAATACTATCATTTACGCTGATCCCCGGTTTATCTGGAATGTCGCTGGATATGCGGTCAATGAACGATCACGCTGAGATGATGACCCAACACGTGGCGCCGCCGCCGGTGCTGCCCGCTTCGCGGCCAGCGCGGCGGCGATCCTATTGGCGTGTCGGCGCGCTCGTCGCGGCCGCAGCCGCCGCAGCCGGCTTGCTTGCCTGGTGGCTTCTCAGCCAAAAGCCTACCGTAACTTACACGACCAAGACCGTGGACCGCGGCGCGGTGACGCGCACCGTGACCGCGACCGGCACAGTGAATCCCGAGCTAACGATCATCGTCGGGAGCTATGTCTCCGGCGTCATTCAACAGCTCATGTGCGATTACAACACCGGGGTCAAGGCCGGCCAGGTCTGCGCGAAGATCGATCCGCGGCCCTACCAGGCGACGCTCGACCAATATTCGGGCCAGCTCGTGCGCGACCAGGCCATCCTCGACAAGGATCGGGCCGATCTCGCGCGTTATCAGACGCTCGTGGTGCAGAATTCGATCGCGCGTCAGCAGGCCGAGGACCAGGTCTATGTCGTGAATCAGGACGAGGGGACCGTGAAGCTCGACGAAGGGCTCGTCGAAGGCGCCAAACTCAATCTCGAATATACCGACATCATCTCGCCCGTCGACGGCACGGTCGTGTCGCGCAACGTAACGCAGGGCCAGACCGTCGCCTCCAGCTTCCAGACGCCGACGCTGTTCCTCATTGCGACGGACCTCAAGAAGATGCAGGTCGACACCAACACCAGCGAGAGCGACATCGGCGGCGTCAAGGAGGGCGACAAGGCTACCTTCACGGTCGACGCCTATCCGCAGCGGGTGTTCGAAGGCACGGTGACCCAGGTCCGCCAGTCGCCGCAGACGGTTCAGAACGTCGTGACCTACGACGCCGTGGTCGGGGTCAACAATCCCGATCTGGCGCTGATGCCGGGCATGACGGCCTCGACGCAGATCATCGTCGATCAGCGGCCGGACGTGCTGCGCGCGCCGGACCAGGCGCTGCGCTATGCGCCGGGCGGACCGGGCGCTGGCGCACCGGCGAACGGTGCCGCGCGCGTCTTTGTGCTGCGCGGCGGCGCGCCCGTTGCGGTGCCGGTCGCGCTAGGCCTCGATGACGGGAATTTCTCCGAGATCGTCAAAGGCGATCTTCATCCCGGTGATCGGGTCATCGTCGCCGAGGAGGGCGGCGCCGCCAGCAGTCGGTCGGGACTGCCCGTGCCGCGGCTCTGAGGCTCGGCAAGGATTCGAAATGCCCGAACCAGTTCTCAAGATCGAAAATATCACGCGGACCTTCGTGGTCGGCGACATGCAGGTGAAAGCGCTACGCGGCGTCAGCCTCGTTGTCGAGCCCGGCGAGTTCGTCGCTATCGTGGGTTCATCGGGATCTGGGAAATCGACGCTCATGTCCATCCTCGGCTGCCTCGATCGGCCCACGAGCGGTCATTACTTTTTCGAGGGCGTCGACGTGGCCACGCTGCGCGAGCCGGATCTCGCGCGTATCCGGAGCGAGCGCCTTGGTTTCGTATTCCAGAGCTTCAACCTGCTCTCACGCACGAGCGCCCTCGAGAATGTCAGCCTGCCGCTTTACTATGCGGCTTCCGGGCCGGTGGATCGCAAGTCGCGCCTCCAGAGGGCGCGGGCGGCACTGAAATTGCTCGGCCTCGGCGACCGCGAGCGCAATACGCCAGGCCAGCTCTCCGGCGGCCAGCAGCAACGCGTCGCCATCGCGCGAGCGCTCATCAACGCGCCGCGTCTCCTTCTTGCCGATGAGCCTACAGGCAATCTCGATACGCGGACGTCCCATGAAATCATGGAGACGCTCGTCTCGCTCAACCGGGACAAGGGCGTCACCATCATCGTCGTCACGCACGAATCCGACATCGCCGCTTATGCGGATCGCGTCGTCACCGTGCGCGACGGCGAGATCGTCTCCGACGAACGGGTGGATAAGGGAAAGCGGTCCCGAGCCGCTGCGCCGCTTCCGGCAGGCGCCGAGCGCTTCCCGCTGTTGCCGCCGCCGGAGGCGCGCGCGAGCGCCGTCATCCCTACCGGAGGCTTCTTCGCCTTCGGACTGATGATTCTCGCCGCCGCGGCACAAGCGATCGGACGCAACAAGATGCGATCGGGCCTTACGATGCTTGGAGTCTTCATCGGTGTTGCGGCGCTCATCGTCATGGTGGCCGTTGGCGACGGCGCGAGCGAGGCGGTGCGCAGGCAGATCGAAAGTCTTGGCACCAACGTCGTCGTGATCCTGCCGGGCGCCATCAGCACGGGCGGCATCCGCGCGGGCTTCGGCAGCGCCAGCACGCTCACGGTCGATGACGCGCGAGCGATCCGCCGCGAGGATCCCGCGGTTATGCAAGTGGGCTACCTCATCCGCCAGCAAGGTCAGGTCCAGTATGGAAACCAGAACTGGACGACGACCATTCAAGGCGTCAGCACCAATTATCCGCCGATCACCAACTGGCGCATCGCCGCCGGGCGGGCGATCATTGCCAACGACGCGAACAACGCGGACCTTGTCGTTGTCATCGGGCAGACGGTTTACCGTCAGCTATTCGGTCCCAACGAGAATCCGGTCGGCGCTTCCATCCAGGTCAAGAGTGTGCCGCTGCGGGTGATTGGCGTTCTGGCGGCCAAGGGCCAATCGGCCTTCGGCCAGGACCAGGACGATCTCGTCATGACCCCGTTCACGACGGCCGAGCGGAAAGTGCTTGGCGTCGCCGCG
Organism: uncultured Alphaproteobacteria bacterium; assembly: GCA_963720425.1. Classification (GTDB taxonomy): domain Bacteria; phylum Pseudomonadota; class Alphaproteobacteria; order Rhizobiales; family Beijerinckiaceae; genus Methylovirgula. The sequence continues at coordinate 2,637,160 of OY970391.1, read as the reverse complement.
CCGAGCCAGCAGCAGACGCCGCTCAACTGGCCCTATCTCCCGCCGCCCAATCCCTACAATCTCGCGCCAAGTATCACGGGCTTCGCGAACCAGGTCTATGTGCAGGCGGTAAGCCAGTCCCAGGTGCACACCGCGATCCAGCAGGTGACCAACACGCTCATCCGCCGCCATCGCATCAAGCCGGGCCAGCTCAACGATTTCGACGTGCGCAATCTGAGCCAGTTCGCCGAGACGGCCGAGAGCAGCAGCCGCATCATGGCGCTGCTGCTCGCCGCTGTCGCATCAATATCGCTCCTGGTCGGTGGCATCGGCATTATGAACATTCTGCTCGTCTCGGTCACGGAGCGTACGCGCGAGATCGGCCTGCGGATGGCGATCGGCGCGCGGCGGCTGCACGTCCTCCTGCAGTTCCTCGCTGAAGCCATATTCCTGAGCGTGAGCGGCGGCGTCGCGGGAATCGTCATGGGTATCGTGTTTTCCGTGGGCGTTTCGATCATCTTCGGTTGGCCCGCGCCGCTTTCGCTGACGGCCGTGGCCGGAGGCTTCCTGTTCTCCGCTGCGGTCGGCGTCTTCTTCGGCTATTACCCGGCGCGCAAAGCCGCCAGCCTCGATCCTATCGAGGCGCTGCGCTACGAATGAATCAGCCCCTTCAGGGTCTGCGCGCTAATAGTCGAGGCTTATTAAGTTCACTTAGACCAGCCGGCTCTGCTCGACCGCCGCGGCGATGAACGAGGAGAACAGCGGATGCGGCGCGAACGGCCGCGATTTCAGCTCGGGATGATACTGCACGCCGATGAACCAGGGATGGTTCGCAAGCTCGATCGTCTCCGGCAATAGCCCGTCCGGCGATAGGCCGGCGAAGATGAGCCCCTTGTCTTCGAGCTGTTCGCGATAGGTCATGTTGACCTCGTAGCGATGCCGGTGGCGCTCGGAGATCTCGGTGGCCCCATAGATGCCGGCGATTTTCGACCCCGGGTGAAGATGCGCGGGATAGGCGCCAAGCCGCATCGTGCCGCCGAGATCGCCTTCGGCGGCGCGGATTTGAAGTTCATTGTCGCGCATCCATTCGGTCATGAGACCCACGACCGGATTCCTGGTCGGCCCGAACTCGCTCGAATTGGCGTCGGCGATGCCGCTGAGCGAACGCGCCGCCTCGACGACCGCCATCTGCATACCGAAGCAAATGCCGAAATAGGGCACTTTGCGCTCGCGGGCGAAACGCGCCGCGAGAATCTTGCCTTCGGCGCCGCGCTGGCCGAAGCCGCCGGGTACAAGAATGCCGTCGACATACTCGAGCCGCGGCGCTGGATCGCTGTCCTCGAAGACTTCCGAACTCGATCCAGTCGAGTCGCACCTTAACGCGATTGGCCATGCCGCCATGCGCCAGGGCCTCGATCAAGGACTTATAGGCGTCCTTCATTCCCGTATATTTGCCGACAATGGCAATCGTCACTTCGCCTTCGGGATTGCGGATTTGCTCGGTGATGGTGTTCCAACGGCTCATATCCGGCTTCGGTGCAGGCTCGATTCCGAATGCTGCGAGAACCTCCTGATCGAGCCCGGCGGCGTGATAGGCGCGCGGCACATCATAGACGGAGGCGACATCGCGCGCCTCGATCACCGCACTTTCCCGTACATTGCAGAAGAGGCCGATCTTGCGGCGCTCCTCGCGGGCGATCTCACGGTCGGTCCGGCAGAGGAGGATGTTGGGTTGAATGCCGATCGACCTCAGTTCCTTGACCGAATGCTGGGTCGGCTTGGTCTTCAACTCGCCGGCGCTCGGGATATAGGGCAAGAGCGTCAGGTGGACATAGATGGCGTGGCCGCGTGGCAGCTCATTGCCAAGCTGCCGGATCGCCTCGAGGAAAGGCAGGCCCTCGATGTCGCCGACCGTGCCGCCGATCTCGACCAGTACGAAATCGAAGCCTTCGTTGCCGCGCAGGATGAATTCTTTGATCTCGTTGGTGACATGCGGGATGACCTGAACTGTGGCACCGAGATAATCGCCGCGTCGCTCTTTGAGGATGATCTCCTGGTAGATGCGGCCGGTCGTAATATTATCGTCGCGCACCGCGGCGCGGCCGGTGAAACGCTCGTAATGACCAAGGTCGAGATCGGTTTCCGCGCCGTCGTCGGTGACGAAGACCTCGCCGTGCTGATAGGGACTCATCGTCCCCGGATCGACGTTGAGATAAGGGTCGAGCTTGCGCAGCCGGACCGTATAGCCGCGCGCTTGGAGCAAAGCGCCAAGGGCCGCCGAAGCGAGCCCCTTACCCAAAGAGGAGACCACGCCGCCGGTGATGAAGATAAACCGCGCCATGGACCTCGGCGTTTATCCTGTTTCCGGCATTTTGGGGAGCGTTTTTATCGGCTTTTGCCGATCATTCCACATAAGCGGGTGACCGAGCCAGCGCCGGCATAGTAAGCCGAGCGCCGCGGCATCGTCCTTAATTGTTGAGAACGCAGCCTATTGCGAACGCGGCGCTTGCGGCTCTGCCGGAGTGCTTGATTCGCCGTTCGGTGCTTGCGACTGCTGCTGTTGCTGGCGCTCTTGCTGCAGCTTCTTGAGCTGTTCCATCAGGCTGCCCTGGCCACTCGGCGCGGCCGGCGCGCTCGTCCCGGCCGGCGGCGTCACCCCTTCCAGAATCGATCTTGGCGCCCGCGTCACATTGGCCACAATGGTCAAGGCAAGGCTCGTCGCGAAGAACATGGCCGCGAGAATTGCCGTGGCGCGGGTGAGCACATTGGCCTGGCCGCGGCCCGTCATGAAACCGCCACCACCGGTCCCCAAGAAGGCGCCGCCTTCGGAACGCTGCAGCAGCACCGTCGCGACGAGCGCGATCACGACCATGATGTGGATGACGATCAGAACCGTCTGCATCAAAACCTCTGGCGCATGCTCCGAAAGCCGCCAATCTTTCGCGCTCATGCATCAATGAAATCAGCGCGTGAGTGCCATTCGGCCTCTCTCGCGCCGGCGGGACTCCCTGCCCCGGTTACCGGCCCGCCTCTTACACCTCGAAAGCCATTCTGGCTAGGGCGCGTTCAAGCCAGCCCCCCCTTCTGTCCTGCCCCGCCTCGATAGAATCCAGCGATCGCCATGAATTCGGACGCCGTTAGGCTGGCGCCGCCGACCAGCGTACCGTCGACGTCGTCGATCGTCAGCAATTCCACCGCGTTGGCGGGCTTCACCGAACCGCCGTAGAGGATCCGGACCTTGCTGCCCGAGCTGGGCCAATGTTGCGCCAGACGGCGGCGCAAGAAGGCATGCATCTCCGCCACGTCCCGCACAGTCGGCGTAACTCCGGTGCCGATCGCCCAGACCGGTTCGTAAGCGATGATGAGATGCTCGGCCTCATCCGGCAGCGATCCTGCAAGCTGGGCGGCCATGCGTTCCAAGGCCGCGCCAGCGGCGCGCTCGGCTTCGCTCTCGCCGACGCAGAGGATCACGTTGAGGCCGGCGCGCAATCCCGCCATTGCCTTGGCGCGCACGAGAGCGTCGCTCTCGGCATGCTCGGCGCGCCGCTCGGAATGGCCGACGATGACATAGGAAGCGCCTGCGTCCTTTAGCATCTCGGCGGAAATATCGCCGGTATGCGGCCCGCTTTCGGCAGGATGGCAGTCCTGGGCGCCGAGGGCGACCGGCGAGCCCGCGCAAAGTCGCGCCGCATCCATGAGCAGGGTGGCGGGCGGACAGACGAGAATCTCAGCCCCCCCGGCCCCGCCGGCCATGACCGCGGCGCGGATCGCGACGATTTCGGCGAGGTCCGCCGCGCGGCCGTTCATCTTCCAATTTCCGGCGACAAGTGGCCTCAATCTATCCGGCATGAAAAATCCTGCTCTTGATCAGCGCGCCCAAGATCATTGATCCTCCGGCAAGGTCGAAGCCGCGCCCTGGCGAAGACCCCCGATGCAGGACCAATCGCAAATCCGGCCAAGGCGTTGCAAGCTCAAGATCTGCTCCCTATAGTCCGCTGCGCCAAGCTTCCCGTACCGTACCGGAGAGTCCTCAATATGCTCGATGCGTTGCGTGCCTCCAGCCAAACCTGGTTCGGCCGCATAATCATGGCTGTGGTGATGGGTTTGCTCATCATTGCTTTCGGCTTTTGGGGGATCGCCGATATTTTCCGCGGCTTCGGCGCGAACAGGCTTGCCCGCGTCGGTTCGGCTGAAATCACGGTCGAAGCTTATCGCAACGCCTATCAAAACGAATTGCTGAACCTGCAGCAACGGGAACGCAAGGCGATCAGCGGCGATGAAGCCCACCAAATGGGCCTCGACCGAGAAGTCTTGGGGCGGCTCATCAGCGATGCCGTGCTCGATCAGGAGGCGCGCCGCCTCGGCCTCGCCATGTCCGACCGGGACCTCGCCCAGCGCATCGTCATGGACGACGCCTTCAAAGGAGCAAATGGCCAGTTCGACCGTCTCCTCTTTGAGGAACGGCTGCGGGAGGCGGGCCTCACAGAAAGCCATTTCGCCGCCGGACAGCGCGCCACCTATCTGCGACAGGAAATGATTACCGCACTGGACAATAATCTCAACGCGCCCAAGGCCCTGCTCGACCTCATCAACCGCTATTACAACGAGACGCGCAGCATAGACTATTTCGTCCTTCCAAAGAGCGCAGCAGGCACCATCCCGCCCCCGAGCGATGTGCAGCTCAAGGCCTATTACGACGCGCGCCGAGAGACTTACCGCACGCCTGAATATCGTAAAATCAGCGTTTTGGTGGTGACGCCCGCGAGCCTCGCCGATCAGCTTGTGAAGGCTCATCCGATTAGCGACGCGGATATATTGAAGCGCTACAATGAAATGAAAGCCGAACATTATACGCAGCCGGAACATCGTCAGATCCAGCAGATCGTCTTCCCCGACGAGGCCTCGGCGACGGCGGCCTCAGCCAAACTCGCCGGCGGCGAAAGCTTCGATGCGCTCGTCGGCGAGCGGAAATTGACGCCGAAGGACATTGACCTCGGCATCGTGACGAAAACGGACCTCGCCGACAAAGCCATCGCCGATACCGCTTTTGCTCTGCCGTCAGGCGGCATCTCGAAGCCGGTGAAGACGCAATTCGGCTGGGCGATCTTGCGGGTCGAGAAAATCATTCCGCGGATCGTCGAGCCGCTCATTGCGGTCAAGGCCGCAATCGTCGAGGAGCTGGCACTTGCCCGTGCGAGCGAAGAAATCAGCAAGATCCATGATCAGATCGAAGATCAGCGCGCCAACGGCAAATCCGTCGCCGAGGCGGCGCAGAGCGTCGGCCTCGAGGCGCACACCGTTGACGCGATCGATGCGCAAGGCCACGATAAGAGCGGCAAGCCCGTCGCCGATCTTGGCGATGCGGCGGCGCTCGTCAAAGCCGTGTTCGCCTCCGATGTCGGCGTCGACAATGAACCGATCGGCACGCGCGACGGCGGGACGATCTGGTTCGATGTCTTGGGTATCGAGCCGGCGCGCGCGCAGAGCTTCGATGAGGTCAAGCAAAAGATTGCCCAGGCTTGGACGGAAGATGAAACGGCCAAGCGCCTTGCCGCCAAGGCCGCCGACCTCATAAAGAAGCTCAACTCCGGCGAAACACTCGCCGCGGTCGCCGCGTCGCAAGGCAATCTCGGGATCAAGCACGTCGCCGGCATCAAGCGTACAGAGCCCCAGGATATGCCGCAAACAGTGCTTAACCAGGTCTTTGATCGCCCAGTGAGCACAGCCGGATCAGCAGCCGCCGAGAACGGCGATCGCGTCCTCTTCAAGGTCGTCGATGCGAAAGTTCCGCCGCTCGATGTCAACAGGCCGGATTTCGCCAATATCGTCGATCAAATGAAGACCGCGCTCAACGAGGACATAATCGCCCAATATGTCGGCCAACTCGAAGGCGAGATCGGCGTTGAGATTAATCAGCAAGCCCTGGCCTCTATCCTCGGCGCGCCGCCTGAATCCGATTGACGGACGGAAGGCATGATCGAGCCCTCATTCGAGGCTTTCGCGCAGATCTATGAGGCGCAGGCTGGCGCGCTTCTCTCCACCCAATTGGTCGGCGATCTCGAAACGCCAGTCTCGGCCTTTCTCAAAATTTCCGCCGGCCGGCGCGGTCGACTGTTTCTGCTTGAGTCGGTCGAAGGCGGCGGCGCCCGCGGCCGCTATTCCATGATCGGTCTCGATCCAGATATCATCTGGCGCTGTTTCGGCGACAGAGCAGAAATCAATCGGCAGGCGCTGAGCGATCCTGACGCCTTCGTCCCCTGCCCCGATCCGCCGCTCGACGCCTTGCGCGTGCTTATCGGCGAGTCACGGATCGATGCGCCGGAGGAGCTGCCACCCATGGCGGCCGGCGTCTTCGGCTATCTTGGTTATGACACGGTCCGGCTGATGGAGCGCTTGCCTCCCGCAAAGCCCGATCCTATCGGCGTGCCCGACGCGATCATGCTGCGCCCGACCGTGATGGTGGTCTTCGATAGCGTAAAAGACGAGATTTGGGTCGTGACCCCCGTGCGCCCGACGCAGAACGGAACGGCCAAGGCGGCCTATGAAACCGGCCGCGAGCGGATCGAGGCCGTCGTCGCCTGTCTCGAAGGACCGCGTGTCCACGACGAAGAGCGTCTCGCCGCGCCCCAGGCCGCGCCGAAATCGAACACGTCGGAAGCGCGGTTTCTCGAGATGGTCGAGCGCGCAAAGGAATATATTCGCGCCGGCGACATTTTTCAGGTCGTCCTGTCGCAGCGCTTCACTGCCCCTTTCGCGCTGCCGGCCTTCGCGCTCTATCGCGCGCTGCGCAGAGTCAATCCGGCCCCGTTCCTCTGCTATCTCGATTTCGGTACCTTTCAGATCGTCTGTTCGAGCCCCGAAATTTTAGTGCGCGTGCGCGGCGGCAAGGTGACGATCCGGCCGATCGCCGGCACGCGCTGGCGCGGCAAGACGCAAGCCGAGGATGTGCGGCTCGCCGCCGAGCTTTTGGCCGACGAGAAGGAATGCGCCGAACATCTGATGCTGCTCGATCTCGGGCGCAACGACGTCGGCCGCGTGGCGAAGATCGGCACGGTCGCTGTCACCGAGCAATTCGTCATCGAGCGCTACAGCCATGTCATGCACATCGTCTCGAACGTCGAAGGCGAGCTCGGCAAAGAGCATGACGTGATCGATGCGCTCTGCGCCGGATTTCCGGCCGGCACAGTGTCCGGGGCGCCGAAAGTGCGGGCGATGGAAATCATCGACGAGCTTGAGACCGATAAACGCGGCATCTATGCCGGCTGCATCGGCTATTTCGGCGCGCATGGCGACATGGACACGTGCATCATCCTGCGTACTTCGGTGGTGAAGGACGGATTCATGCATGTCCAGGCGGGCGCCGGCGTCGTCTACGATTCAGATCCCGCCTATGAACAGCGCGAATGCGTGAACAAGGCGCAGGCTTTGTTCCGCGCGGCGGACGAGGCGGTGCGCTTCGCGACAAGGGCGAAGCGAGGGCAATAGCTGTCTACTATGGTTGCCACCCGGGCCTGCGCCAACCTTCCTCTCGACGCGCCTGTTTCAATCGCTCGTTGGATTCCGCATATCTTCAAGTGCCTGATTGACGCCAAACACGGGTCGCCACCAGGTCGCTGCAGCCGTGAAATAGGTACCCAATGCCAAACTACTCCGATAAATCCCAGCTGAGCCCTTGGGGCAGCCGGACGGGGAGTACGGCGAGCCCTGCGGGGGAGTGGGGCGTGAGACGGCTTTGTTCCCTTGATCTTCCCCGCCGCGTCGAAGCCGAACAGGAGGCTGGTGGCATCGGGCTACGACAGCGCCGAAATAGCTCCGACAAGGCCAAGCACGGAGACGGCGGCCGATATGGCGATTAGACCTGAAAGATACCAGCGTCGCGGGCGAAGCGGCTCCGGCAAGGCCTTTGCAGACAGCGCCACCAGAATGCCGATCACCAGCGGCAGCAGAAAGACATTCAATACCTGCGCACTGATATTGAGCCACACGAGGTCCCGCACCGACCAGACCATCGCAGCGGCGCCGATCGAGCAGGCCGCATAGCCGCCATAGAAGCATCCGGCGTCAAGTGGCCGGCGCTCCAACGAACGGCGGTAGGCGGCAATCTCGCCAGCTCCCCAGGGGCCGGCCAGCGCCAGCGAAGAGACGATTGCGGCTATCATAACGGCACCCAGCACTCCCATGCTGAACACCAGACGCCCCACTTGTTCGCCAAGAACAGGAGATAGGACTTTGCTGATTTCGCCGACACTGCCGAGACTCACTCGTGCATCTGGGCGCCAAGGGCCGCTGCGGCCGCTACCAGCACTGCGGCCGTCAGAAGCTGGGTTAGAACGGCGCCCACCGCGGTATCCCACCGAGCCACTTTGTAGTCCTCAGGCTGTAGCCCCTTATCGGCGATGGCGGACTGCTGGTAGAAAACCATCCAGGGGTTGAAGGTCGCACCGATGACCGCCGCGACGAGATAGAGGAAAGCGGAATTGCCAAGCGGCAGGTGGATCGCATCCCCACCAAGGTTTGCAGGTCGGGGCGGCCAGTCCAAGCGACGGTGAAGAAGGCGCATTCGAACAGGCCGATGACGATTGCTACCCGTTCAACCCGGCGATAGGAGCCGGTGAGCACGTTGGCGGACCGCCGTAGCGGCCGCCAAGGTGAGACCGCGCGACAGGCCATAAAGCTCGCCGATGCCCGCGACGGCTGAGAACTCGTTGACCAGCGAGCCGACGGTTGCGATGGCTAGTCCCGTAACCGAAAGCCAGGCCCATCCGCGACCGAAGCGCTCGCGGATTAATTCGCCATGGCGGCGGCCGGTGAATATGCCCAACCGGACCGTCAGCTCTTGCAGCATGTACAGCATCGGGATGAGGAAGAGCACTAGCGGCAGTAACCGGTAGCGTCATTGGACCCCTGCTTGCGCCGCGGTCACGACATTGCCGGCGTCGGTATCGGCAAGCATCACGACGATGCCCGGACCTATCACCCAGGCGATCTTGCGCGCCAGGGCGGAGCGGCGAGACCAGGTTTTGGCAGCAGCCGAGCCAAGGCGGCCCGAGTGGGTTCGTCGGACATCGAGATCACCTGTCGGACGCCAGAGATTTTGCCACACTATCCGCCGCCCGCATCGCAGGCCCCTCGCCCTGCTCCATCTCAACCAGATCACGCTTTCGATGATGAATTTCAGCCATTCCTTCATGAAATCCTCTCATGAAATTTATTTCTTATCAGGCTCGTGACGTAAGCCGCACGGCTTGCCTGAGTCCCAATCGCCTCATTGTCCTGAAGGCCTAGGGCGGGAAAGCGATGCGTCAAAGACGACTTGGTCGTATTGCCAAAGGCGCTCGAAGAAACTCAGGGCTGGGCGCTCGCTGTCACTGTCCTGCGCAGCCAATTGCAGAATTTGGGCCAGCGTTCGTTTCCCGTCGATGGCGCTGAGCAGCCGGTCCTCGAAAGCATCGACGGTAAGAATGAGATCGGTAAAAGTATGCGCGCGGTTGATCAGCACCGCGACGCTACCACGGGGTAGACGTTCCCGGATACACACCGTCCATGGCAGTGCAATGGGAATGTAGTCGCGCCAGCTATCGCCGGCAAAGGTGATCACGTTACGCTCATCGGAGCGATCGTCGCGGTATGCGATGAAGCTGTGCGAGACCATTGTTCCGCGGAAGAGCTCGACGGCGGCGTGCTGCAACCGTGAGGGTAGCGCGGCGAGACGCGCGGCGTGCGGGCTCCTCGCTATCGCGCCACATTGGGGCAGATAAGGAGCTTGCTCAATCCAGCGACCGAAGGACATACCGCACCGATCGAGCCAAGCATACAGCTCCGGGACTGTGTAGGCGCGATCCAGCGGATGAAGAAGTGCGTCAGCCATGGCCTCAGGATTCCGAAAATCCTTCGCCCGGCGTAGCGGACCCGAGATTGGATGATCTGCTGGCAGCGCATCGAGAGTTGCGCCAAGACTTTGCAGATCGTCCATGGAGGCGCGGATTTGAAGCAGCCGACAATACTCCTGCATCATGTAGATCCCAGCGCGGCCGTATGGCGCATAAACCATGAGGCGCATGGCGCCATTGGAATTGAGGATATCGCGAAGCGACCGCAGCCCGGCGTCCGGATCAGGCAGGTGATGGAGCACGCCGGTGCAAACGACGAGGTCGAAGGAACGCCCGAGCTCCCCAACGCTCTCGATCGGGAGCCGATGGAGTTCGAGGTTGTCCAGATTGTACTTGCGCTGAAGATCGCGCGTGTGGCGCAGGCTCGTCTCGCTGATATCGATCGCGGTGACTCGAGCATGCGGTTCACGAAGCGCGTACCTCGCCGCCTGCGACGTGCCGCAACCGGCCACGAGGATTTCCAGGCTTGCGCGGGGCCACTCGGTTGGCCACGTCAGATGGAAATGCGCGCGGCGACGCTCGGGATTGGCATGGAGATTCCGGTCCAGACTGGCGACTGGCCCCGGATATGGCATTCTTTCGTAGAAGTCGCGGACCTCCTCGCTCCGGCTCATTTCTCTCCCCTCGGATGTCGCGTCGCAGGCGCCAGCTCTTTCGTCCGAACCGATCAGCCCACTTGATGGCCCGAACCTCCGCGGCGCGCTCATCGACCGGGATCAGGCATTCCAATCTTGGCTGTGGACCGGCAGGCCGCGGAGGTAATCTTGTGTCCTTTCCGTTTGCTGATGTCAGTGCTTCGTGCGCAGTTTTTTCATTGTTCGGCCTGTCGGTTTGTACAGGGACATCCCCGACGGATGCGTTGTCCGGCCAGGGTAATCCGCTCAAATCAGCGAGCCAAGACGAGAGGCTGCGCGCTGGCCTTCTGGCCAGCGCCGGGCGTCTGCCCGCGGCTAGCCTCGCAAGAGGCCGCCGAGGTCACTCATGGCCATGTTTCGACACCATCGCCATAACCGCGTCCAGATTGAACGAAGCCGGCTTCTGGCGCGGCGGGAACTTGACGAAGTTATCGATTTGTGCCGCTACCACCGCTTGCATAAGGTAAAGCTGGGGGACGTGATCAACCATCCAATCCCAGTAAGTGTTGGAGTTGAAATCCGCGCGCTCGAACGGATCGCGGCGCAGGTTGTATATCAGCGGGACTCGTAGCTTCACCACAGGCTCCGCCCATGCCATCATCCTCTCCGCACGTTGTATCCCCAAGTTGAACTTATAGTCGCCGACCCGGACCGCCATGACTTCGCCGTCGTCGCTGAAGTACATGATGGCGTTTCTCGGGCTCTCCTTCACCGCGCCGGTCAGGTAAGGAACCATGTTGTAACCGTCGAGATGGACCTTGTAGGTCTTGCCTCCGACCGTGCAGCCGTTGAGGAGCTTCTGGGTCACGTCCGGATCACCGGCGGCAGCCAGCAAAGTCGGGAACATGTCGATGTGAGAGACGATGCCGTTCAGGACCGAACCGGCCTTGACCTCGCCCGGCCAGCGCAGAAACGCCGGAACGCGCCAGCCTCCTTCCCAATTGGTGTCCTTTTGGGCGCGGAACGGCGTGTTGGCGCCATCCGGCCAGGTGTCGTTCTCGGGGCCGTTGTCGGTGGAATACATGACGATGGTATTGTCGGCGATGCCGAGTTCATCGAGCTTGTCGAGCATCATGCCGATCTGCTCGTCGTGGACGACCATCCGATCGCTATAGGGATCCTGCCCGCTCTTGCCGATATTCTTTTCGGCGACGTGGGTCCGGAAGTGCATGGCGGTCGAATTGTACCAAAGGAAGAAGGGCTTCTCCGCCTTGGCCTGCTTCTCCATCCACGCGAGAGCACGGTCGGTGATCTCCTCGTCGATGGTTTCCATGCGCTTTTTCGTTAACGGGCCGGTATCCGTAATGGTCTGCCCGCCCTTGCCGTCACTCAAGCAGTGGAGCACGCCGCGGGGTCCGAACTTCTTCTTGAATTCCGGGTCCTTCGGATAGTCGGGCAGTTCCGGTTCTTCCTCGGCGTTCAGGTGATAGAGATTGCCGAAAAATTCGTCGAAACCATGCATGGTCGGCAGGTATTCATCCCGGTCGCCGAGATGGTTCTTGCCGAACTGACCGGTGGCATAGCCGAGCGGCTTCAGCAGTTCAGCGATGGTGGGGTCTTCCGCTTGAAGTCCGACAGTGGCGCCCGGCATGCCGACCTTGGTCAGGCCAGTGCGGATCGGATTCTGGCCGGTGATGAAGCTCGCGCGGCCGGCGGTGCAGCTCTGCTGGCCGTAGAAGTCGGTGAAGGTCACCCCTTCTTCCGCGATGCGGTCGATGTTAGGGGTCCGGTAGCCCATCATGCCGCGACTGAAGTGGCTGATGTTCCATATGCCGATGTCGTCTCCCCAGAGGATGAGGATGTTCGGTTTTCCTGTCTTAGCCATTTCAATACTCCTACTGTGGCATTGTAGTTTCAGATCGGGTGTGCAGTCGGTATTTCCTTAGTGTGTGCCACTTCACGAGACGCGGCAGCACAAATAGAGTTTTATGACGGCACGCGCCGTGCACGGATGCCATCACCGATCTCGCCTAGCTTACTGACGCGCCATCGCTATCCGGATTGCTTCCTGCGGCGAGACCAGGTGATCCGAGTTCTCGGCCGCGTCGGCGATGGCGAGCTGCACGCCTTTAACGATACCGCTGAAGGCGTTGCCTCGCGGGCCATAGTCGGGGGAGACTGGGGCGCCGGAGTCCTCGCCGACGTCGCAGCCATCGTCGGCGGAGAAGACCATCGCCAGCGTCATGGGGACGGCCCCTTCGCCGACCTTCTTGCCGTCGGTGTAAAGTGTAACCTTGCCGCCCTTGCCGAGTCCGCCGCCGGCGTAGGCGAACTCCATCCGCACCTGATGAGTGCCCGACGGGACCGGGCTCGCGGCCTTGACGTAGAAGTGCTCCACGCCCCCGAGGTTGTAGCAGTACTTGAGCTCGCCGGCCTTGGCGTAGAGGCTCCAGCCTCCGATGTTCCCGCCCTGAGCGATGATTACTCCCTCCGCGCCCGACTCCGGCACCACGATCTCGGCGGTGACTGAGTGCGACTTGTTCTTGATGTTGAGGACGCAGTTCTCCGATAGGCGCCCCATGCCGCCGAAGAGGATCTGGGTATTCCCCTTGATGAGTACCGGGCGACCGGCGGTATCCGGATTGAATCGCTTGGCAGGATCGTCATCAATCGGCAACACGTTGTAGCGCGTCGCCTCGATGAGCCACAGGCGTTGCAGCTCGCGGAGCTTTTCCGGCATCTGCTTGGCGAGGTCGTGCGCCTGGCTCCAGTCCTTGCTGGTGTCGTAGAGCTCCCAGATGTCGTCATCGAGCGGCACGGTCTTCTCGCCGATGAGCACCCAGGGAGTCTTGTGCTTCGTCACCGCGGTCCATCCTTTGTGGTAGATGCCGCGGTTGCCGAACATTTCGAAATACTGCGTCTCGCGCCGCTCCGTCGCCTTGGGGTCGTTGAAGGAGTAGAGCATGCTGACGCCCTCGATGGGATGCTGCTGGATGCCATTCACCGAGACTGGCTCGGGCAGCCCCGCCGCTTCGAGGACCGTCGGCGCGACGTCGATGACGTGGTGGAACTGCGAGCGTATCTCACCCTTCGCCTGGATTCCCTTTGGCCAGTGCACGATGGTGCCGTTGCGCGTTCCTCCCCAATGAGAAGCGACCTGCTTGGTCCACTGGTAGGGCGTGTTCATGGCGTGCGCCCAGCCCACGGCGAAGTGGTTGTAGGACTCTGGCCCGCCGAGCTTATCGATCCGGGAGATGAGGAACTCCGGCGTCTCGATAGCGGACATGCCGTTGAAGTTGAGCATCTCGTTGAACGTGCCGTTCAGCGTGCCCTCGGCGGAAGCGCCGTTGTCACCGATGATGTAGTAGACGAGGGTGTCGTCGAGGATGTTCAGTTTGCTCAGCGTGTCGAACAACCGGCCCACGTGGTGGTCGGTGTACTCCATGAAACCCGCGTACACCTCCATCTGCCGGCGCAGCACGGGCTTGAGCGCCTCCGGCATGGAGTCCCACGCCGGGATCTCCTTGTGGCGAGCGGTGAGCTGGCAGTCGGCCGGGATGACTCCCAGCTTCTTCTGTCGGTCAATGGTCTCTTCGCGCAGCCTGTCCCAGCCCTGGTCGAACTTGCCCTTGTATTTGTCGGCCCATTCCTTGGGCACATGGTGAGGCGCGTGGGTGGCGCCGGGCGCAAAGTAGACGAAGAAGGGCTTGTCGGGCGCGAGAGCCTTCTGCTGTCCGATCCAAGCTACCGTCTTGTCGGTCATGTCCTCCATGAGGTGGTAGCCCTCTTCGGGCGTCTTCTTCGGCTCAACCGGCGTGGTGCCCTCGTAGAGCGTCGGATACCACTGGTTCGCTTCGCCGCCGATGAAGCCGTAGAAATACTCGAAGCCGCCGCCGCCTGTAGGCCACGCATCGAACGGTCCGACCGGGCTGGTCTCCCATACCGGCACCTCGTGGCACTTGCCGAACTGCGCCGTGGAATAACCGTTGAGCTTCAAAGTCCGCGCCAGCGGCGACATGGTGTTGGGCAGCACCGAGTTGTAGCCTGGATAGCCGGAAGCAATTTCCGTGATTCCGCCCATGCCGGCGGAATGGTGGTTGCGCCCGGTCAGCATCGCCTGCCGCGTCGGCGAGCAGAGGGCGGTGGTGTGGAAGCGGTTGTACTTAAGGCCGACCGCCGCCAGCTTCTCCGCGTTCGGTGTCTGGCAGGGTCCGCCGAAGGCGCTGGAGGAACCGAACCCCGCGTCGTCGATGAGGACGATCAGAACATTGGGCGCCTCCTTGGGCGGGCGCAGTTGCTCGATTTTCGGATACTTCGCGTTCGGGTCTTTCGCGTCGTACGTGATCAAACCCTTATACCCCTGATACGGAATCGGAAGCACCGAACGTTGAATTTTGACTTTCTCACTCATGGAATGACTCCCTTGATCGAATCTCTGCTGTGGCTTTGCTGTGGCTTTTCGGTTTTCCGGATTTCTCCTTGGCCGCGCAGCCATGCGAGGCTCGTCACCCGCTCTGCGGGTGCCGCTAGGTGAGACGCAGCAACACGGCGAAGAACGCGAACACGCCGACGAAGATGAGCGCGATTGTAACGGCGATCATCGGCGTTTGCTTCCCCTCCTTCGTCACTCCCGCGATTGCCGCAAAATCTTTCCCCCACAGGTAACGAAGTGTCCAGCGGTACTCCCAAAGCGAAACAACAAGCGCCAGGATACCGCAGAAGATCAACGCAAGCCCGAGATACAACGGCGCGTCTGGAAAACGTGCGGGCGCTGCCCCGGGTCTCTGTTGCAAGTGCTCAAAAAACTGGACGATCGCGAAGCCGAATCCAATCAGCGAGACGGCTGTGCGTACCACCGACATCAAGGTGCGTTCGACGCTCAGCCGCGTCCGCAGCCAGGAGAAATGACTCTCTGCCGTTGCCTTCACTTCGAACCTGTGCGTCATTGCATCAGTGCTTGGATCTGCCATGCCAGTTGCTTTCTTTGCCGACGATTTTCCACACGCTTAGTAAGGAAATTTATTCAGCCCTTGTTCAGGTCGGCGTCCCCGCAATGCGGCGGCACGACAACGCGGCTTAATCAGATGCCATTTGCACATCGGCACCCTCACCGGATTTCGTCCCTACGGATGTCGCCGCGCCACCAGCGCGCGATGCGCGCGACTGGGCCGCGCAACAGCAGGTACGGGACAAAGGCGAGCGCTATCGCTACGATGACTGCTTCTACGGGATAGAATGCCTTGAGAACGATCAGCTGATAGATCACGTCCATGCACAGACCCAAGAGAATAACCCGGGCGGTAGCGATCAGCCCTTCGCTCAGGCGGCCAACGCGCTCCGACGGATCGGTGAGTAGCGACCAGAAATAGGGCGAGCGTCCTAGTTTCGCATCCTTGATGCCGTCGTGCAGCGCGGCAATAGCCGCCATAATGGGCTGGAGAATGAAACGGAAGGTCATCGGCCCGCCTGGACGGTTGAGCAAATCCTGCCAGACGCGCTGGCGAACTTCTGCCGAAAAGCCATACCAGATCGCGCCAACGACGATGAAAGCGATCACAAGTATGACAGCTAATCTAGCCAGAAAGATTTGATATTTTGATGCAGTCTCAGTCATTACACAGGCTTCTTGTCACGCACGACGCATCGAAACCCGACATGGCTCGTAGACGTGTCGACCGGCTCGGCGTGGCGCGCAGCGGGGCGGTAGCGCCGGCAATAATTCGGCGCGCACAGATGCGAGCCGCCCTTGATTACTTTGCGAGGAATTTTGATCTTCGGTTGACAGGGGTCGTAGCTTCCGAACTCAGGGCCTCCACGCGGATTTTCCGGGATGCAGCAGGCCTTTGGTGCGTCGGCGGTGTGTCCTTGTGAGAACCAATCAGTCGTCCACTCCCAGACATTGCCGATCATGTCATAGAGGCCGTAGCCGTTCGGCGGGAATGCGCCGACCGGCGATGTGCGCTCGAATCCGTCCAAACAAAGGTTCTGTCGCGGAAATTCACCCTGCCAAGTGTTCGCCATTTGCTTGCCGCCGGGCGTCAACTCATCGCCCCAGGCAAACTCGGCGCCGTCGAGCCCGCCGCGCGCGGCGAACTCCCATTCCGCCTCGGTCGGCAGATCCTTGCCGGCCCATGTGGCGAAGGCCAGCGCATCCGCGAATGCCACGTGTACGACTGGATGATCGTCGAGACCATTGATATTGCTCTTCGGGCCGTAAGGGTGGCGCCAGTCCGCGCCCTTGAGGAAGGTCCACCACTGACTCCAGTCGCGGAGATCGACTTGGCGCGCCGGCGGCGTGAAAACGAGGGAACCTGCGTAAAGCATGTGTGGCAGGGCGCCCGGATAGTCTTTTGGGTCGGGCGGAATCTCGGCGAAGGTGACGTAGCCGGTTGCCTCAACGAATTTGCGGAACTGGCTGTTGGTGACGGGAGTCCGGTCCATCCAGAACGAGTCGACCGTCACGCGATGAACCGGCGCTTCCTCGGGGTAATGCCGGTCCGAGCCCATGCGGAATGTTCCGCCGCGGATAAAGGCCACTAGCGACGTCGGCAATTGTTCGTGCGTCTCGATCGAGGACGCGTCAGCTTGGGGCGTTCTGGGTTGCATTTCCTGAGCCTCCCATGAAACCGCTACGCCAGGAGTCGTTCCGCGGTCGTCCCCATCATTTGCCGTCGATCGCTTCTTGTTGGGGTAGCACGGACGCACTCTACCCCCTTTGAGTGCACATGTCTTCGTGCAGGTTTTCGTGGACTTCGCTAAAGAATCAACGCTTGGACTACGATCGCCTAAATCGCGAGCTTCTCTCCCACAGCGCTGATCGTCATGTCCAAAATCAGAACTGGATTGCCGCCCGCAGTTCAGTCTTGAAGTTGTAGACCGGATAATCCTTGACTATCGGGACCGAGCCCTCCAGCGAGATCACGAATCTGTCGGTCACTTTGCAGCCGATCAAGGCATCGAACGGCAGGAAGAGCCGGCCGGTTTGGCCGGAAATTGGGTCGCCGAAGTTGATACGGATGTCGTTGCTTGGATAGAATGTCACAAACCAGCGATCCGGCAGACCAATGTTCAACGTCGGCGCGATCTGTGGTTCGCTGATATTCCGTCTCGAAGGATCACCGGCAAAGCTGGTCGCGTATCGAATAACAGGAACGAAATAGGTGTCGGGCCCAATTTCAAGGAAGGAATAGCGCACCCCGAACCCTGGCATGATCTGCCACTTGCCGCTCCCTAATGAGTCTTCGGCGGTGGGGGCGACCAGACGGGCACCGAAGCCGAAAGCCCAGTATCGATCGATAGCGTGGCTGAGAGCGGCCTGGAAGGTCGTATCTCCGATGCCGAATTCTCGGTCGGTACCTGTGGGATTGAACGTCGTCTTGTCGACCATCGGAATCTGACCCAGAAGGCCGAGCTTCCAGCCTGCATCAAGTTCGGCCTTCCAATTGGCCCTGAGCAGCGAGCTCCCTCGGTCCGTTTGGCTGGTCGTTCCGGAGGATGTTTGGAACAAGAATCGAGTCTCAATGCTCCGCTGCGGGCGTGTAAAATCTTCACCATTATATTCAGAGTCTTCCTGTTCTGGATTGGACTGTTGTGCCTCGGGCCCCTGACTGTAGGACGGCGCCGGCGTCTCGCCGATAGCCGGAAGAGAGCAGCAGATGACGGCCGCCCATGCGATGAAAAACGCAATGGCTGAAGGCAGGTTGCAATCTCGCAGCGTCACATTCACCGTCGCGGGTCCCACCTAAAGGGGCGGCGCTGCAGCCATAGCGCTCCGGAGTTGCTCGAAGCGATGCTGCGACAAAACCGGGCGATCGTACCCTAAAACCGATCTCCGGTCTGCTGCGTCGTTCGCCAGAGTGGGCAAGCAGACCCCTATTCGTGGTGCGCAGCACGACGCGTGAATTGATTTCCGGACCAAGCTCACGCGTAGAGCGCAGTCGAGGGCTCTTGGGCGAACGATTTTCTTCCAACGCCCGAGGCTACTTCGTGACCATCGGTGGCGGCGGCGTGGTCGGCGGAGTGGGCGCGGCCGGCGAGATCACGAACGTGGCCCACGCATTCCAACCCGAAGGCCGTGCAGCCCCGTCGAATTCCGCACAAGCCTTGAAATTGAGATAACCGTGCAGTCCACCGACCGGAAAAAGGAAACCGACCTGCGGACCAGCGCCCAAAACCTGAGACTGGAAACAACCCACGCGATCGCCGAAGCCGCTATCGCATCCGATATCTTTACCTGTATCTGCTTGGTCAAGAATTGCGATGCGCCCAAATCGAGGTGCTCGGCACATGCAACGGATCCCCACGCTGGGGCCCATTTTATCCGAACAAGTTGGTGGCTCTATGCAAATCAGGCCAATTCCATCGAATGTCGTTGGTAGTTGCGCAAAAGGCGCATTATCGAAGAAGCCAGCAGAAAGATGCGTGTAGCGCGCCAATGGTGGTGGCTACTGGATGCTCCGCTTTCGCCGGGCACGACAAGTCAGGTCAGATTTCCCCATATCGGTCGATCTGGTCCAAGGCGGTGACGAGCGGGGCGCTGGAGAGTTTCATTAATCCGCCATAGGGCTGGTCCATCTCGACAATCAAATAGACAGAACCGGCCAACGACAGCGCGCAGACGAACAGCGCAACGACCACACTGGCATTTGGTGGCGCGAAGAGGCCGAAGCTTACGAAAATGGCGGCGAACCAAAAAACCATTATGGTCAGCAACGGCCACTGGATACTGCTGCCGATCTCCTCCACGGCCGCCCAGCGCACTTCCGCGATGTCGCTACTTAGCTGCAGTGCGCTCGATTTAAGCCAACGTTGGGCGTCGTTCTGTGGTGAAAGATCCAGAAGCTTACGTTGAATCACTTCGACGCCGGAACCATGGCTGACAGCCTCCGGGTTGAGTTTTGCCGCACCTTCCTCCGGCCAGATCTGGCGGAGCCTCATCATGACGATCTGGCGAAGCAGATCGCGGGCCTCGCGCGTCTCCGGCCCATATTCGGCCAGCGTGCGATCGAGCATGACATAGCGGGTAGCGGCGCGTGTCAGCTCACTATCCTTGCTATCGAAGGAGCTCTTGGCCGAGGCAATCAGCAAACGACCACCAGCGCCGCAAGCGTGGCGATCATGGCCATAGAGATCCTGATGATGTCCTTCGAATTGGCGCTTAAATGATGCTTGGGTGGAACGGTGCCGAGATACATACCAAGCAATCCACCGCCAAAAACAAACACAAAAACCAATCCCCCAATGACCAAGGCGTTCATGCGTCACTTCTCACTTAAAAAGGTGAAGTCAATCCAGCTTTCACTTTCGCCGACCGCACTTTTGCGGCCCCGCGCCAATGTTAAACGACGCCCAGCATTTGCACCAATTGGAATCCGCTGCCATCGACGCAGCCACCGCTATGAACCGATGTTTTCTGCGCCTATTCGTTCAGTTTCCCACAATCGCGGCCATCTGGAGGCATACGAGCAGCTCCGTATAGCTCGACTCTTCCGCGCCGGGTTCGCCGCTGCAGGAATACCATCACCCGATTGACTCAGATCAAAATAGCGCAGGGAGATTCAGCCTATCAACGCGAGTGCTTTCGGCGCGTATCTGGGCGTGCCTTTGGATTTGGGAGATGTGGTATGAAATATGCGGTCTCTTTTGCCTGGCGATGACGATCTTCGCAGCCGATGCGAATGCCGTAGTCTGCGCGCATGGTGTCGTTCGTTCCGGATGTGTCGGACGTCGTGGCGCTGTAGTTGTTCGCCATCCGGTCGTCGTTGCGCCAGTCCGACATCGCGTCTGGGTCAACGGCGTGCGCGTCTGCCGGTGATATCGGATTAAAACCCGTAAAATACAATAAGCGACTGATCGCTGATGGCCTCCATCTTCCTTTGTCTATTACAGCATTTCGTCCTTCTAGCTGTTGGAGCTCCGGTGAAAGGAGAAATCATCATGCACGAGAATGTCAAATCTTGCATCATGCTGGCGGGTATGTTCGGCGCAATTCTGATCGCCGAAGCTCCGGCGCAAGCCTTCACGATTGCGCCTCTCCAACGCTGGGCTGAGCCGGCGCAGGGGTTTACGCCAACGCAAGTCCGTATGCATAGGGGAGGCGCGGTCGTTCGTGGACCTCGTGGCGGCGCAGCGGTGGTGGGACGCGGCCATTACGGCGGTGCGGTGGTGCGGCGTGGCTATGGCGGTGCCTGGGTCCGGCGCTATCGCTGGGCGCCGGGAGGAGCGATTGCCGCGGGAGCGGCGATCGGTTTTGTTTCCGCCGCGACTGCGGCGGCTTGGGCTTCTGCCCCTCCTCAGCCTGGCCTGTGCTGGTATTACACCGACCCCACTCAAAGGAATGGTTTTTGGGACAACTGTCCCTGATGCAATGCTCGCCGACGCTTCGATATCCCGGCTAGAGCTACGTTTGGATTGCGCGCGCCGGGGCGCACGTCGACTTGTACCATCAACAACATCGTTGAAGTCTGCTTTGGGGTCAGTCAGGATCTTAAGCCTTTTGCGTCGAACGACCGCCACGCGCCAGCACGGATACATGGAGCCTGTTATATGGCCGCGCAAATCGCACCGAGCGAACGCCCGCACAATCTGATCGCTGGGGCCATTCGAGAGTTCAAGCACCTCCTCGTGATCGTCCTGTATCTCTGGGTGATATTCGGATTGTACGTGCTTGATGAAACCATCATCCTGGGAAAGCAACACATCAGCTTCTCGGCTCAGGGTTTCGCGATTATCAATGCGCTTGTCCTGGCCAAAGTCCTTCTGGTCGCCGAGGACATGAGTTTTGTCAATCGGCTCAAGGACCGGCCACTGATCTACCCCATTTTGTACAAGGCGCTTGCATTCTCGATCCTGTTCGTCGTCTTTCATATTTGCGAAAGCGTGTTAGTGGAGCTTTGGCGGGGCAAGCGCGCTGTCGAAAGCTTTCCACAGATAGGCGGCGGGACATGGAAAGGCTTTTTGTGTGTGGTCGCGATCCTGTTTGTCTCGCTCATCCCGTTCTTTGCGTTTCGAGAAATCGGGCGGGTCATCGGGGAGGATGAACTTTGGAATCTCATTTTTAAGAGGGGAAGCAAAATATTCAAACTTCAGTCCATGCCACGGTAACAAACCACGACGATTCAGGTCTGATCTGATTGGCTAATTGGACGCTCGACGCAAAGGCCTTCCAGAACTCGGGAACAGGAAACTGAGCCGGAATTGCCATGCCCACGGTCTAATTTATGCGCAACGATGCATTCCAAGTCGGCCTATTAGTAAATCCTATTGGAGGTCGCGGCATTTTGATCTGCATTAATTCTCCTGAAGCACCTTAAAAATAGCTTTTGCATACGGCATAGTCGGCAGAATGCCTTGGCTCGGTGACTTTGCGCCCTTAAGATGAGGCCCAACAATCAATATTTCATTCTGAGGGGGATCGTCGAACGGAACAGCAGCGTATTGCGTTGGGGCGCAGCCCGCAATCGCAATGAGAAAAGGATTGAACGATGTCGACACTCGAAATAATCGCGATTCCCGGAACGAAGCTCAGGCCCACTCGCGTCGCGCTCGGAACTTGGGCGATCGGTGGGTGGATGTGGGGCGGTAGCGATGACGAGGATTCCATCCGCACGATCAAGAGCGCGCTCGATCGCGGCATCAACATCATCGATACCGCCCCCGTCTATGGCTTCGGCCATTCAGAAGAGATCGTCGGCCGCGCTCTCGCCGAAAGCGGGCAGCGCCAGAACGTCGTCATCGCCACGAAGGTTGGGCTCGACTGGAAAGACGGCAAGCCGTTTCGCAATGCCAGCAAGGCGCGGATCGCGAAAGAGATCGAGGATTCGCTGCGCCGCCTGCGCACCGACGTCATCGACATCTATCAAGTCCACTGGCCGGACCCGAACACGCCGATCGCCGAGACCGCCGAGGCGCTTGGCGCGCTCTACAAGGCCGGTAAAATCCGCGCGATCGGAGTCAGCAATTTCAATAGCGCTCAGATGGAAGCGTTCCGCGCCGTCGCGCCGCTGCACACCGCGCAGCCTCCCCACAATCTCTTCGAACGCGAAGCCGAAGAGGATGTCCTGCCCTATTGTCGTGATCACAAGATCGCGACGCTCGCCTATGGTTCTCTCTGCCGTGGCCTGCTCAGCGGGAAGATGAAGCCCGACACCAAGTTCACGGGCGATGATCTGCGCCGCAATGATCCAAAATTTCAAGCCCCGCGCTTCCAGGAATATCTCGCTGCGGTCGCACGGCTTGATGAATTCGCCCGCAAGAACTATGGCAAGCGCGTCCTTCATCTCGCCGTTCGCTGGGTGCTCGACAAGCAACCGCTCAGCATCGCGCTCTGGGGCGCCCGCCATCCCGGTCAGCTCGATCCTGTCGCCGAGGTCATGGGCTGGAAGCTCGATGCCGCCGCCTTAGCGGAGATCGATCGCATCCTGGCCGAGTGTATCCATGATCCGGTCGGGCCGGAATTCATGGCGCCGCCAGCGAAGCGTGCGGCCTGAATTCGAGCCATGCCCTCATGGCCGGCCCGGGATCAAAGTCCGGGGTGTCCCGGCCACGACTTCCTTGACGTCTTTTGCCGCAAAGCTCAAAAGGCGGCATAGGATTGCATTCCATGCCCGCCGTCACGCTCATCGACAATTACGACTCTTTCACCTTCAACCTGGTGCATTACCTATGCAGCCTCGGCGCCGATGTGACCGTGCATCGCAACGACCAGGTGAGCGTCGCGAATATTCTTGCCGCGCGGCCCGACGCCATCGTGCTCTCCCCCGGCCCCTGCACGCCGCGCGAGGCCGGGATCTGCCTCGATCTCATCGCAGCCGCGAGCACCGAAATCCCGATTTTCGGCGTCTGCCTCGGGCATCAGGCGATCGGCGAGGCGTTCGGCGGCGAAGTGGTGCGTGCGCCAGTGCCCGTGCACGGTAAGATTTCCGAGATCAGCCACGCCAGCGAAACTGTGTTTGCCGGAATCAATGGGCCGTTTCGCGCCACGCGCTATCATTCGCTGGTGGTCAAACGCGACAGCCTGCCGAACGATCTTCATGTGACCGCCGAGACGGACGGACTCGTCATGGCGCTGTCGCACCGCGCCCGTCCGACGCATGGCGTGCAGTTCCATCCCGAGAGCATCGCGTCGGAACACGGCCATCGGATTCTAGCGAATTTTCTCGATCTCGCTGCGGAATGGAACGCGAAGAGGCGGAGCAGTTGACGCCTTCTCCCCTCTCCCCATGAGCATCAGCGAATGGGGAGAGGGTTAGGGTGGGGGGCAAGGTGATTGGCCGCAACCCTGAAGCAAATCCCCCGGCCCCTCACCCTGCCCTCTCCCCGCAAGCGGGGAGAGGGGTGTTTCGCTTGCGCTCACACGGCGAGGAGGGCAATGAGAGCCCATGGACGCCTTCAAACCACTGATTGCCAAAGTCGCCAGCGGCGCGAGCCTCACCCGTGCGGAGGCTGAGCGCGCCTTCGACATGCTGCTTTCCGGCGAAGTCACGCCGGCCCAGATGGGCGGCTTTCTCTTGGGGCTGCGCGTCCGCGGCGAAAGCATCGACGAGATCACCGGCGCGGTTTCAGCCATGCGCAGGAAGATGCTCACCGTCGCGGCGCCGCCCGGCGCAATCGACATCGTCGGAACCGGCGGCGATGGACACGGAACCTACAACGTCTCGACGCTCGCAGCGCTGATCGTCGCGGCCTGCGGAGTGCCGGTCGCCAAGCATGGCAACCGCGCCGCCTCGTCGAAAGCGGGGGCGAGCGACGTCTTGACCGCGCTCGGCGTCAGGATCGGGCTCACGCCGGAGGAAGTCGCGGCCTCGATTGCGCAATCCGGCATCGGATTCATGATGGCGCCGGTGCATCACGCGGCCATGCGCTTCGTCGCGGAGATCCGCGCCGAACTCGGCACGCGGACTTTGTTCAACCTGCTCGGCCCGCTCGCCAACCCGGCCGGGGTCAAGCGCCAATTGCTCGGCGTCTTTTCCGCCCAATGGCTCCTGCCGCTCGCCGAAGTTCTGCGCAATCTCGGTTCCGAGCGCGTCTGGCTGGTGCATGGATCGGACGGGCTCGACGAACTGACGACCACCGGCCCGACCTTCGTCTGCGCGCTCGAAGCGGGCGCGATCCGCTCTTTCGAGATCGTACCGGAGGATGCGGGTCTCAAGCGCGCCAGGCTCGACGATCTCAAGGGGGGCGATGCGGCCCATAACGCCGCCGCGCTTAATGCGGTTTTGAACGGCGCCCGAAACCCCTATCGCGACATCGCGATCCTCAACGCCGCGGCGGCGCTGGTCGTTGCCGAAAAGGCAGCCGATCTCAGGGAGGGCGCTCAGCTTGCCGCCGAGGCCATCGATGCCGGCCGCGCCGCGGGCGTGCTCGCCAAACTGGTCAAGGCTTCACAGGGCGCTGGGAAAGAGACTTGACTTTTTGCACCACATCTTTCGTGTCGTCAGTGGGCATTCGCTTTGACACCCGACGCGAATTCCCGAGGTGACGCTCCATGGCCGATATTCTGAGGCAGATCGAAGCCTATAAGCGCAAGGAAATCAGCGAAGCGAAGTTGCGCATGCCCTTGTCGACGCTGGAGCGTCGGGCGCATGAGCACGCGCCGCGCGGCTTCGTCCGGGCCATCGACGCAAAGCTCGCCGAAGGCCGGCCGGCGCTCATCGCCGAAATCAAGAAGGCGAGCCCCTCGAAGGGCCTGATCCGCGCTGATTTCGATCCGCCCAGCCTCGCCAAGGCCTATCAGAACGGCGGCGCTGCCTGTCTTTCAGTGCTGACCGATACGCCCTCCTTTCAGGGCAAGCTCGACCATCTCGAGGCGGCGCGCAAGGCAAGCCACTTGCCGGCGCTGCGCAAGGATTTCCTCTTCGATCCCTACCAGGTCTATGAGGCCCGCGCCTATGGCGCCGATTGCATTCTCATCATCATGGCCTGCGTCAGCGATGAGGAGGCCAAGGGCCTCAACAAGACCGCCCATGATCTGGCGCTCGATGTTCTCGTCGAAGCCCATGACGAGGAGGAACTTGACCGCGCCCTCGAACTCGAAACTCGGCTCGTCGGGATCAACAACCGCGATCTTCGCAGCTTCGAGACGAAGCTCGAGACCAGCGAACGCCTCGCCGGCAAAATTCCGACCGACCGGATCATCGTCGCCGAAAGCGGGGTCTCGACGCATGAGGACTGTCTTCGGCTGAAGCGCGCCGGGATCAGAGCCTTTTTGGTCGGCGAGAGCCTCATGCGGCAGAAGGACGTTGCCGCAGCCACGCGAAGCCTGCTCTGCGGCGCGATCTTCGAGCGCAACCATCTGGGCAAGGCGCATGGATGAGGTGGCTGAATTACCCCTCTCTCCATGAGCGCAGCGAATGGGGAGAGGGTTGGGGTGAGGGGCGAGGGGATTAGCTACGACGTTGAAGCAAATCACCCAGCCCCTCACCCTGCCCTCTCCCCGCAAGCGGGGAGAGGGGCGCGCCAAGGAATGTAGATGCCGCCCATGACCAAGCTCACCCATCTCGCTTCCGGTGGCGAAGCCCACATGGTCGATGTGTCGGAAAAACCCGTCAGCGAACGCAGCGCGCTCGCGAAAGGCCTCGTCAGGATGCGCGCAGAGACGCTGCAGGTCACGCTCTCCGGCAACGCCAAGAAGGGCGATGTCTTCGCCGCGGCGCGGATCGCCGGCATCATGGCGGCGAAGAAGACGGCCGATCTCATTCCGCTCTGTCATGCGCTGGCGCTCACTAACATCAGCGTCGAGATCGAGCCCGATCCGGCTTTGCCCGGCATCAAGGTTTTCGCGCGCGCAAAAGTCGCCGGCCAGACCGGGGTCGAAATGGAAGCCCTGACGGCGGTCGCAGTGGCTTGTCTTACGATCTACGACATGCTGAAGGCGGCGGATCGATCGATGCGCATCGAATTGATCGAGCTCGTCGAGAAGACCGGCGGCAAATCCGGCACCTTTAAGCGTGAAACCCGCGGATGATGCTCTCCGTCGCGGAAGCGCGTGCAAAAATCCTGGCTGCGGCCCGCCCGCGCGGCCGGGAAAGCGTGCCGCTCGCCGAAGCGCTGGGACGGACGCTCGTGGCCCCACTTGCGGCAAAGCGCACGCACCCGCCCGTCGCCGTCTCGGCCATGGATGGGTTTGCGCTGCGCGCCGCCGATGTGGCGGCCCTGCCGGCGCGCTTGAAGCTCATCGGCATGAGCGCCGCCGGGCATGGATTTGCGGGCGCTGTCGGCCCCGGCGAGACGGTGCGGATTTTTACCGGCGCGCCGGTACCGCGAGGCGCCGATGCGATCCTCATTCAGGAAGAGGCAAGGCTCGAGGGTGAATTTATCGCGCCGTCAACGAGCGTCGCGGCCGGAAGTCACATTCGCGCCGCCGGCGTGGATTTCAGAGAGGGCGAAGCACTGCTCGCCGCCGGCACGCGGCTTGGCGCGATCGAGATCGCGCTCGCCGCGGCGATGAGCTATGCGGATCTTCCCGTTGCGCGACCCCCCCGCGTTGCGATCCTCGCGACCGGCGACGAATTGGTGCCGCCTGGCGGCGCGATCGGCTCGGATCAGATCGTTGCTTCGAATGCGCCGGCGATTGCCGCCTATGCGCGGCTTGCGGGCGGCACACCGATCGATCTCGGAATCGCGAGCGATGATTTCGCCGCGCTAGAGGTGGCGATCAAGGCGGCGTGCCAAGCCGAGGCAGACGTGCTGGTCACCCTCGGCGGCGCCTCGGTCGGTGACCATGATCTGGTGAAATCGGCGCTGGCCCAGGAGGGCATGGAGCTCGGCTTCTGGCGCATCGCCATGCGCCCCGGTAAGCCGCTGATCCATGGGCGGCTCGGCGACATGCTGATCCTCGGCCTGCCCGGCAACCCCGCCGCCTCGATCGTCTGCGCCCTGCTCTTCCTGGTGCCGCTGGTGCGGGCGCTCTGCGGCGATCCCGCGGCCGGCGAGGACAGGGGCGAGCCGGCGCGGCTCGGTGCCGCCCTGCCCGCCAATGGGCCGCGCGAAGACTATATGCGCGCAAGGCTGATGCGGACGCATGATGGCCTGCCGATCGCGACACCTTTCGCTGAGCAGGATTCCTCGCTGCTCAGCGTCTTCGCCAAGGCGCAATGCCTCCTCATCCGGCCGCCGCATGCGCCCGCGGCGCGTGAGAGCGACCTCTGCCGGGTGATCCGCTTGCCAGAAGCCGGGATGTGAAACGAGTCACACCTTACCGCGAATGGCCTGCTGCGTCCCGAACCTGAAGATGACGACCGCAAAGAGCACCATGGCCGCGAGCGCCAGCAAAGAACCAAAGACGGTAATGGGCAGATAGGTGTCGCCCCCCAAGGTAATCGCGGCGATTCCTATGGGGAGTATGATCGCCGCCGCTATCGCGGTCCAAGCGTGCACGTAAGCAAGTTTGCTGGCTGCGGCACCGGGAACAGCCTGATAATAGAGGCCGGCGAGAAACAGCCCGACCCAACCGAGCAGGTTCAAATGGGCGTGTGCCGGAGCCAGCGTGAAGTCCTTGCGGATGCCCATCACGATGCCGAACACCATGCCGATGATTCCTAGAATCACCGCAAACCGTAAGAGCCAATTCGCGATCATTGCTTCCCCCCCTTAGATATTCAGGCACAGGCATCCTAACTTGGCGTGAGGGAGCGGGAAAGCGATGTGGTTTCCGCCGTCTGCGCCTACCGTGCCGCTAGGGGCCATTTTCGCGGTGCATGATCTCGAAAACCGGGGATATTCGCTTCACCGCATCGCCAGACGCCATATCGCGCCTCGATTGACAGTTGCGACCGCCTGTCCCACCTTTCGCACGATAAAATCGGCCCGCGGGAGGTTA
This sequence comes from uncultured Alphaproteobacteria bacterium, assembly GCA_963720425.1. Classification (GTDB taxonomy): domain Bacteria; phylum Pseudomonadota; class Alphaproteobacteria; order Rhizobiales; family Beijerinckiaceae; genus Methylovirgula. The sequence continues at coordinate 2,608,898 of OY970391.1, read as the reverse complement.
CCAATGCATATCATCTGGATCATTCTTATCGGCTTTTTTGCCGGATTGTTGGCACGGTGGTTCTCGCCGGCGCCGAACAATCCGAGCGGCTTTGTCATGACCTGCCTGCTCGGCATCGCCGGCGCCTTCCTCGCCACCGCCATCGGCCATATGGTCGGCTGGTATCACGCCGATCAGGGCGCGCGCCTGATCGGCGCGACGATCGGCGCCATCATCGTTCTTCTGATCTGGCGCGCGGTCGTCGGCAGCGGCGAGGGCATCGGCCCGGATGCGGCCCCCGGGCCAAGGCGGTGGCTGTAGCGGGCCAAGAAAACGTCATCATGAAGAGCGAAGCGACGAAGCAATCCCTGACAAGACCGGATTGCTTCGCTTCGCTCGCAATGACATCGCGGCAATTGTGGAAAAGGGAACATGAGGACGGGTTCAAAGACTCTGCTCTACTTGCTGGTGGCAGCCGTGGTCACGCCGGCCACAAATCTGGCAGCCTATTCGCCGGCGGCAACGCCCATCGCCAGCGCGACCCTTCGCGTCAACGACGCAACGAATTCTGTGGTGCTGTTGGATGAAAACAATGTCCAAGTGACGTTCGCGCCAGCCGAATATCCTGACCTGAACATCACGAAAGCGTTCAAGATCATCTGCGTGCTTGCCATTAACCCTGGGCCGTATACCTTCAGCGTGCGGGTCGATAACAAATACAACCTCATTCCTGCCGACGTCGTTGAATATAAACAATACAATCCGTCGTACATCGAATTGGAGATCGATACGGTCTATTTGACAAACAGGATCGACCATTCCGATTTCAGGGACCACAAAGTCCGCATTGATTTCTTCGCAGACCACCACTGAAGAGGATGGCCAAATGAAATCGGAGACTGCTTTAGTTAGATCCAAGAGGAGCGGATTATGCGCGTAGCTACGGCGATAATCGTGGGGATGCTTTCACTCGCGCTGGCTGGATGTTTTGAAGGCCGTGCAGGGCCTCCGGGGCCGCCTGGACCGAAGGGTGATCCAGGCGCCCAAGGTCCGGCTGGGCCTCAAGGCCCTCCAGGACCTGCTGGGCCCGTTGGCCCCGCTGGACCCGCAGGTCCACCCGGTCCTGCAGGGGGAAGCGCTCCGCAACAATAAGAACAACCATCGAGGCCGCCTCAGTTGGCGGCCTCCTCTCATCTACAAGTCAATCGCCCTAAGTTGTGGGAGGGAGTGTCCTAATTTCTGGCGCGGACTTGATCTAGGCCAAAGCGCATTCTTGACGGTGCATTTATTTACCCTGATACTTTTCGAGCATCGCTTGAAGCTTCTTTAGCTCCTCCAGATCGACCGATGCCTGAATATCCAGCCGATTGCCGTTCATGATCACACGTAACGGTGCAGGCGCTGGCGGCGTCGCATCTAGCGCGCCAAGTCGGCTTGTCGTGCGGCTCGTCCTAAGTTGCGTGGTTATTTTGATCCAGGCCAAAGCGCCTTCCGCGCAGTCCGCCTAACTTGCTCTAGCTCACACCAACCTAGGGAGGAAATTAAATTATGGGCAAGCTCATCATAGCCTTAGCCATGCTGATATCCTCTTTTGGATATGTGGACGCTCGCTCGAAGGAATATCTCTTCGGGGCTGAGGGCGTCGTTATTGATTGTTCAGCCTACAAACACAACGCTGATGGCTCTTGGGAAGTGGTATCTCGAACCATGGTCAAAGGTCCATGGGGAACAATGATTCTCACTCCCGGCGCCCATTTCGCCAGCGGCCAACCCGTCAATATCGGAGGAATAGATATTCTGGCGGTGGTTAGCACTAACTGCAAATAATAGAACTAGACTTCCTGTCGTGTCGATATGAGGCCGCCTCAGTTGGTGGTATCGATTAAGCCGACCCCACAGAGCTGACGACGGCTCCGTCTTGGTTAGCCGCCAAGCCGTCGAGAGCGCCGAAAAAGCGTCGGCGTCGAACACAAAAACATCTTCCTTCGGGAAGCCAACCGGTTCGGATTGGCCAGCGTGAATTGCGTCAATCCGCTCTGGATCGGCGATAAATTACTCTGTTGCCGGAGGAGACCACTACCCACTTCAATGGCTTTCCACCCAAGGCGCGCGCAATCATGCGACCTAAACCACCTCTCGGGACGCCAAAGCCGAATCCTACGCCGTGCCCGAGATGCCATGGCACAGGACGACTTTTCCGAAGGACGACGAGGCCGCCAACTGAGGCGGCCTCTCGCGCTCGGGGTTTCTGAAGCCGTTCAGCCGCAGTGCACCGCGCCATAGGGGCCGCGCCAGCATCCGCCGTAGAAACGCCATCCGGGCCCACGCCAATAAGGCAGAGGACCGACGTACACAGGACCGACGTTCGGCCGACAAGCACCGTATGGTCCGCGATGCCAGCCTAATCCACAGCCGCCAGCGACAAGGGTAAAGTGCGGCGACGAAATACCATCAATATCAGCGGATAGTGGCATCGCTTGCCCGGCCGACGCGGCTAATGCCAGCGCAGCGGCAGCGGACAGGGCAGATATTGCTTTCAGCATTTTGGAATCCTCCCTTTTGGATATTAGCCCGCATCATACACGCCCTGGATGAACATTCGGCAACGGCGCTGCCTAACCGAAAATTCTGAATTAGGACACCTCATCGCGCAACTTAGGACACTTGCCCTCGAATTAGGACAGTGCCCCGACCCCCCTCCCCGGTAGTGTCTCACTTTCGATAAATCACAAAAATCAATAGGTTGACTCGCTCGCGAGCGACGCCGTTTTCCTGTATGCTTGGCGCAAAGCAGGAGAGCGCCATGAACGTCGATCTGGAACAAGTCGTTTGGGATGTCATGTTCCAATCAGTGGGCAGATCACTGACAGTTGAGCAGGTGGCCCAGAAGGTCGCCGATTATCTGCAAGACGATATTAGAGCAGTCCTGAATCGCCTGGACAAAGCCGGTCACCTAACATCGGTTCACGGCGGCGGTGGCTATCAGACGGTCTACCGCATGCCACTTATCGAAAGACGAGAGGAACGAATTTAGAAATGCCCACCGGACCTAAAGGCCAAAAGCGTCCCGCCGATGTGATCGGCAACGCTATCCTCGTCGCCAGGATCGCAACAGGCGAAATAACTGAGACCATACCCGACGACGGCAAAGACCCGGCTGCAAGGGCGCTCGGTAAGAAGGGCGCCGCGGCGCGGGCGGCGGCGACGACAGCAGAGCAGCGAGCCGAGATAGCGAGGAAGGCCGCCAAAGCTAGATGGGGCAAGGAGTAGGAAAAGTACGACGCGCCCTTTATAATAGGCGCGTCGCCCTTGATACGGCATCCAGAGTGCGGGAGCGGTGGGATTCGAACCCACGGAGGACCCGGTTAAAGACCCCCTGCGGTTTTAAAGACCGCTGCAATCGACCACTCTGCCACGCTCCCAAAAGGAGCGCTCACCATGGCCCACATCTGTCCGGCCTCGAAGCTTTGGTCAGATGTGGGCCTTCCTGTTTTGGCCTCGCGCATCGGTGAGCAAAGGGAAGCGCAAGGCTAAGTGTCTCATGCGACCATCTCCCATAGTTAACGGCTAAGTAGCGCCTGTTCGCGCTGATTGCAAGATAAATTCCGCTCGCCGTCCTCGTCGTCACGTACTTATTGACTAACTCCCATGCAGGAGTATATATCGTGAGACCAGAGATAACTTGAGAGATAAAGTCATGGATAAGCGCCTTAGGTCTCCGAACTACCCCTCGTTAAGCCTCCCGGAGGCATTGGGTAAGGTCCGGGAGTTGTACCAAAAACTACATAATCACAGTGCTCCCCGCGAGGTTATCGCCAAAGCGATCGGATATGCCGGCTTAAATGGGGCATCGGCGAGTGCTATTTCTGCTCTGAACAAATACGGACTTCTCGAACGGGAGGGCGAGGAGCATCGGCTTAGCGATCGCGCTCGGCGCATCCTTGCGCCTCTTTCACAAGAGGAGGAGGTGCAGGCGCTGCGGGAAGCGGCCGTCGCGCCTCCTTTGTTCGCCGAACTTAATGAGAAGTTCCCTGGGCGAGTACCTAATGAGGACCTCTTAAAGAACTACCTTTCTCGGAAAGGGTTTGCTCCAGGGGCGTTATCTGCTGTGGTCCAAGCCTATCGCGAAACATCAGAAATGGTAAGTGGTTTGGGAGTGCCATATGATTCGGGCATCACCCCACAAGAGGATGCTACTATGCCCGATCACCATCCAATGCCTGGTAGCGCTCATCAAGCGCCAGCTGCACCGTATTATCAAGTTGATCTTTCAAGGAAAGAACGATTGCTTGGTCACTATGAATTTGACGATGGAACATTCGTCAAAATCTCAGCTTCCAACACCTTGGGAACCGAAGAGGCCCTTGAGATGGTGGAGACCCTTATCGGGCTGAAGCGAGCCGAACTGAAGCGCAAGTCCAAGCGATTCAACGTGGAAGCGTCTGTGGATAACCAGAAGGGCGAGAACTCAGATCAAGGGGATATATGAAATAAATACTTGACGCTAAGCATAAAAGTTCATATAAGGGAGTTATGAACAAACTCCCGCTCGCCAAGCGCGCCCAAATCCTCGCCCTACTCTGCGAAGGCGTTTCGATGCGGTCGATCTCGCGCGTGGCGGACGTTTCGATCAACACCGTGACAAAGCTCTTGATCGACGCCGGGACCGTTTGCGCGGCCTATCACGATCAATACGTCCGCAACCTCAAATCCAAGCGCATCCAGTGCGATGAAATTTGGTCATTCTGTTATTCCAAGGAACGCAACGTAGCATCGGCCAAAACCGCTCCTGATGGCGCGGGCGATCTCTGGACTTGGACAGCGCTCGACAGTGACACGAAGCTGATCGTTTCTTGGGGCATCGGCGATCGCACCGCGGACGTAGCGCGCGCATTTATGGATGACGTGGCGAGCCGCCTTTCCAATCGCGTACAGATGACCACTGACGGCCATTTGGTTTATTTGAACGCCGTACCAGCGGCCTTCGATGAAATCGATTTTGCGCAGCTTGTGAAGCTCTACGGCGGCACGTCCGGCAGTATCGAGGAGCGCCGCTATAGCCCTCCGATCTGCAATGGCACGATTAAGAAGCCTGTCACGGGCTCGCCCGACCCCAAGCATATCTCGACTTCGCATGTCGAGCGCATGAACCTAAACATGCGCATGGGAATGCGGCGCTTCACAAGGCTGACCAACGCCTTCTCGAAAAAGATCGACAATCACTGTCATGCACTGGCAATCTACTTCATGTTCTACAATTTCGTCCGCATCCATAAGTCGCTCAAGGTTACTCCAGCAATGGCAGCAGGCGTATCGAATCGGCTATGGTCGGTCGAAGATTTGGCGCAGCTCGTCGAAGATTACGAAAAGCGCAAGCGCGCCTGAAAATCGCGAAAGGAATTCCTAATATGGGCAATAATATACTTGACTCAGTACGCCATTCATGCTAAGTTTGCATTATGAAAAGCGAACCCAAAACCCTTCTCGAAGCCATCAAGTATTTTGCCGACCCCGAGGTGACGCATAATATCATGGTCGGTTTGCGTTGGCCGAACGGCGTGCATTGTCCGACTTGTGGCCGCGCAGATGTTCGTTGCATCAGCACGCGCCGAATGTGGGAATGTAAAGAAAAGCATCCTCGGCGGCAATTCTCGTCCAAAGTTGGGACGATCTTCGAGGACAGTCCGCTCGGTTTGGACAAATGGTTTGCGGCCATTTGGATGGTCGCCAATTGCAAGAACGGTATTAGCTCCTACGAGATGGCGCGAGATCTAGGAATAACGCAAAAGTCAGCATGGTTTCTAGATCATCGAATTCGTCTCGCAATGAAAGTTGGCTCTTTTGAAAAGATGGCTGGAGAAGTCGAGGTGGATGAATTGTTCATTGGCGGCCTCGCAAAGAATATGCATGAGAAGAAGAGGAAGCACATTGGAACCGGCGGAGCCGGCAAAACGGCTGTCCTTGGCATTCTGCGACGGAAGAACAACAAGACTAGTAGCAAGGTCCGAGCCAAAGCCATCCCGAATATTCGCGCTGAGACATTACAGCCCGAAATCCGCGCGGCTGTTGAACCGAGGTCTCGGCTTTATACAGATGCATGGGTGTCTTATAGAGGGCTTGGGCAGGAGTACGAGCATGAGGTGATCGATCACGCAGTGGAGTACGTTCGAAACAACGTTCACACGAATGGTGTCGAAAACTTTTGGAGTTTGTTGAAGCGGACCATCAAAGGCACTTACGTGAGCGTCGAGCCGTTCCATCTTGGTCGCTATCTTGATGAACAGTCATTCCGGTTCAATGCCCGTGAAAATAATGACAGCGGACGTTTTCTAGCCGTGCTATCGTCGGTTTTTGGCAAGAGACTGACTTATAGCGAGCTGACTGGGAATGAGCCCGCAGCAATCCCATCGTAGTCGCAGCGGCGACAAGGCCGGGGCAAGCGCCGAAAGGCCAACCCCGAAGGTGGAAAATGAAGCGCCGATGGAGCGATTTATTTCGCTCACGCGAGCGCTTCTTACAGTGTCAAATAAGCAGCTCAAAGAAGAGCAAAAACGGTATGATAGGCGAAAGGCCCGGGACCAGAAGGTCACAAAGTGACCTCGATCGCTACCATAGAGTTATGATGGCCTTAACCCGCTCTATAGATGTGCAGGCCTAACAAACGAGGCTATCGTGGTTGAACGAAAGACAAAGGCTAAGTTGCCCACTGGCCAAACAGTCGACGCCTTCGAGGTTCCAGTAGAGGAATCGACGGAGCGGTGGAGCGACTATAAGCTGGAGGATGGTTCCGCGTTGCGTATGAAGATGAACGTGCTCAGCGTGAATTGAATCCCTAATATGTGGGATCCTCAGGGGAATCCGTTCTATTTGGTGAACGTGAGCCCCGTCATGACGGTTGTCGAAGCACCGCAGCATCTTCGCAAAAAGGCGACTCAATGAGATACCCTATTAGCCCATTCAGAGGGCAGGCTGTCGTGGCTGTGCTCGTGTTGCGCGCGATCGAATTGTTGCGATATGGGATCACAATCAGCGATGAATGGCAGATTCCAATTGGCCCCTCAGCGGAAATGGGATTATTTTGGAGCGGTTCGGCCGAACTCTATCCTTCTGATCCGTTCTTGCCAGAAAGGATGCGTCTTCGAAGCCTTTTCGATCATCTTATGAAACAGTGGCGCAACGAACAGAATCCGTTATCCTCCAATGCATGGGACAACGTTCTCATTCCCGCGTATCAAAGAATTATCGGTATGGGGACTGACGCTGTGCCATTCATCCTACAGGAATTGCGATATGAGTTGGAAAAGGGAGAGCCGTATGATTGGTTCCTGGCACTTTGGGCCATTACCGGCGAAAATCCGGTCCCGGTAGAAAGTCGAGGCAAAGTCAAAGAAATGGCCAAGGCGTGGCTCGAATGGGGCTTCCGCGAAGGGTACTTGGATGGCGAAGAGTTGGGAGCCCGCATTCCCGCATCTGGGCCAATGGGAAGAACATAGCCCCCCGACGCCGCCGCTCGGATCGATCCGACGTTACAATTGCTATGCATTCGCGGCCGGGGACAACACGCAGCGCTGGGAACCCGACCCGGCGGGGCAATATTATTGGCCCCCTAGTGTTCCTCGGGAATACACCATTCCTGCTTTCATTCAGGCTTATCAAACTCGCCGTTATGACGTTTGTGGAGATGGTGTGCAGGAACGCGCCTATGAAAAAATTGTGATTTACGCGAATAGCTTTGGAATTGTGCAACACGCTGCTCGCCAAGTTTATGACGGAAGATGGCTGAGCAAACTGGGGGACGCTGAAGATATAATTCACGAGACGCCGCAATCCCTCGCCAGCGCCATTTATGGACAACCCGTTTGCTACCTAAAGCGTTCGCTGCCGTTTTTCCCAGCCGGACTTTATTCGCGGGCCATCGCCCTGCTGGCGTGGCTGAAGGCAATTGTAACGACCCTCTTTAGGGCGCTCCTGAGTCAAGTATGTTAATGCCCTAATATGGCCAAGAAACCGGGACCGCCCTCGAATGACTTGATCGATAAGGTCTGGAACAAAGGAACGCCTATCAGGGGCAAGAATCCTGACGTGCATCGGAAAGACGTCCTTGGCAATCCGATCTACAAGCCAGCTTTCGGAAAAGAGGGCGACAAAAGCTGGGAGATAGATCACAAGAAGCCGATCAACAAAGGCGGTACCGACGATCTGCGAAATTTGCAGCCTTTGCAAACCGCAGCAAACCGTGAAAAAGGCGACAAATATCCATTCAAGCCAAAGCCTTAGACACAACATCGTAAATAGCCGTACATAAGGCATCTTGGGCTTCGCGTAGGTCCAGACCATGCACTCCTACGCGGATGCCATCTTCACCACTGGTAATGATGATTGCGCCCTTGTCGCCATAGTTCCGCGCGACCGCAGCTGCCGTATGCTGCAAATCTAGGGGGCGAACCGGATCATACTTCGGCTTATTCATAGCTTCTCGAAACTCGTTTCCACAGGGGAGCTTCAACTGCGCTATTTCAGCTATGCAAAACGGTCAGTTTGGCAAACTGAGACACTACCCCCTCCCCCCTTGCGGAACACAGCAAGAACGGATACAGTCCGTTCACTCTTTGTTTAGTGCCCAATCCTTAACTGCGCAGCGTCCTCCTATCCCCCTGATTCGGCTTTGCCGAAGCCGCCAGCGAGTGAGACCCGATGCTGACCCGCAAACAGATCGAATTGTTGCGCTTCATCCATGAGCGTCTGAAGGAGACCGGCGTGCCGCCCTCCTTCGACGAAATGAAGGAAGCACTCGACCTGCGCTCAAAGTCTGGCATCCACCGGCTGATCCTGGCGCTCGAGGAGCGCGGCTTCATCCGGCGGCTGCCGAACCGCGCCCGCGCGCTCGAAGTTTTGCGCCTGCCGGAATCGACCACGCCCCCTTCGACCGGGCGCGGCAAGAAATTCTCGCCTTCCGTCATCGAGGGCAATCTCGGCCGCGTCCGCCCTGCCGGCCAAGCGGCCGAGGACGAGGTCGAGCGCGCGATGATCGCCATTCCCATCATGGGCCGGATCGCCGCCGGCACGCCGATCACCGCGCTGCAGACGCGCAGCCATACGATCAGCATGCCGCCCGACATGCTGCCGCCCGGCGAACATTATGGTCTCGAAGTGCGCGGCGATTCGATGATCGAGGCCGGCATATTTGATGGCGACACCGTCGTCATCCGCAAGCAGGACACGGCTGAGACCGGCGATATCGTGGTAGCCCTCATCGACGAGGAGGAAGCCACATTGAAACGGCTGCGCAGGCGCGGCGCCTCGATCGCGCTCGAAGCCGCCAATCCCGCCTATGAGACACGGATTTTTGGGCCAGATCGGGTGCGCATCCAGGGCAAGCTCGTGAGCCTCATCCGGAAATATTGAGGGCCACCTTCTCCCGTAAGCGGGAGAAGGGATCGCCCTCATTCCAGCGGCGCGGACGGATCCTCGCCCACCGCGTCAGTGCTGCGTACTGGGCTCTTGCCTCAATGGTGCTTCGGCGCCGGAGACCAGGGCCTGTCTTCGTCGGCGGCGCGTGCGGTTGTCATAGCCCATTCCCTGCCCCGCGCGGTGAGCAAGACTGCGCCGGTCTCTTTCAGCCTGTCGCCGTCGAGGACGAGCGCTGCGGCGCAGCCCGGCGGCGCATGAAGCGGCGTGACGACGACGTCGGCACCGCCGAGAGCACGGCGAAGGTCAGAAAAACGATCGCCCATGGCGCGAAGGCGGTGAAATGGAGCGTCGCGCCCGGCAAGCCGCCGATCAGCCGCGCGGCCCAGAGCACGAAGCCAATCCCTAAGCCGACATAATGCGAAGCCGTCGAGCCCGAGCGGATAGAGCAAGGTTCCGATCAGCGCTCCCGGCACGGCGAAAACTTCGATGATCATCAGAGTGAGCGGACTGCCGATCAGCACATAGGGACTGGGCTCGTGGAAATCATAGGCCATGAATGAGGCAGTGGCGGTCGTCGCGCAGAAGGTCGCGAAGATGAGCGTTGCCGGCCCATGCGCCAGCCTTTCGCGGAGCAGAGCCAGCCGCTCTTTCCAGGCCGAGGTGATGGCAGAAGGCGCGCGGCCAAAATCTCCTCGCGGCGGCGCGCGGCGAAGGCGGCGCGCCGCCTCGAAGACCGCGACAAGTGCCGCGACCGCGGCAAAGGAAAGCTGGAAGCTCGCGTCCAAGAGCGCCTCAGGCTCGATTGCGATCACGAGGCCACCGGCGATGGCGAGATTGCGCATGCTGAGCGACTGGCGGTCCACGAGCACCGTGGCCAGCATGATCGTCGTCATGATAAGAGCGCGCTCGGTGCCAACGCGCGAGCCGGTCAGAATATCATAGCAGACCGCGCCAAGGATCGCGGCCGCGGCAGCCCATTTTTTGATCGGAGCGCAAGGCGAGCGTCGGGCTCGGCGCCAAGAGCCACCGCAGACCGACGAAGAAAATGCCAGCGACGAGCGTCATTTGCACGCCGGAAATCGTGATGATGTGGAAGATGCCGGCTTCGGGGATGATCTCCTTCGTATCGTCCGAGAGAAGATCGCGCTTGCCGGTCACCATGGCGGCGGCGATCGCGCCGGGCTCGCCGCCGTCGTATAAACGCGACGCGCGGGAGGGTTGCGCGAGCGCGGCTTCGGCGACCTCGCGCGGAAAGCTCGTCTGCCCGGTCGCAAGGATCTTCGAATAATTTACAAGCTCTGCCTTTTAGAGCGACGCAGTGGACAATCGTCGATCCCAATCACCTCGTAATATATTACCACACAGAGTATGATTGGACGGTTCGATAAGTAGACCTGAAGAAGATTGATTTTGGAGCAATCGGCAAACAGATGCTCCAACGGTAGCGAAGAGCCGACCATCAAGGAGGGAAGCTCGTGCATTGAATGGCGACTCATCTCGCCCGAGGTTCAGTTTGATATCCTGCGTCTCGCCCTCACGCTTGAGCGTCAAGACGACGGCATGCCTTCCCTTAAGAGAAAATAGCGCTTCGCGCATCTGACCGGGGCTACTCACCACCGTGCCATCGACCTTCAATATCAAATCGAGCTTCTGTACTCCTGCCCTCTCTGCAGGGCTTCCAGGATCGACCACGGCTACGAAGAGTCCGTCCTTTTTCGCCAATCCCATCACTTTAGCAACCTCGGGCGTGGCGAGAGCAACCTGAATGCCGAGATGCGGAACACTTGGATTCGGTGGCGTGTCGTCTTTTCGCGTCTCGCCGCCCGCCTTGACGAGCGCCGTAGGTTTTGAAGCGTCTGATTCTTGCTTATCTAGTCGCGTGTCTATGGCAGCGATCAAACTATTGTCACGGGAGATAGAATAATCGGGGACCTTCAAGTCCTTGCCAAAGGTGGCGAATCGGTCATCAAATCGTTGCGCGACGATCGGGATTCGCGATTCTGATATCCTTGCGGCGTTCGCATCAGCGCGCTGAACGATTTGCTCGATCTGTTGCCTCAGATCTGCGTGTCCTTTTGCACTTTCATAGAGCTCGAAGATGCCAATAACAGCCACCACAACGCCAACGTGCAGCCCTACGGATCGAAACCCTTTACCCCACGTCAACTGGAATCTCTCCGATACGCTTGAACGCTTTGTTCGGCATGTATAGTCGGCAATTCTGGCAGGCGGTGGGTATTGCCCTATTTTCTCAATGCGTTTTTCGCCGAAACGGAAAAGGAAGATGATATTGTGTGTTACGTCGTGCGTACAATTTAGATTGAAAAAGTGGGATTCGTTGCCATCGAGCAAAGGCTCGACGTCTGCAGTGTCTTTGCTGCCGAGGTTTCGATGAAACGTCGATGTTTTCCTGCAGTAAGGGCAGTATCCGTCAACGACGAGGTGATCGGCCAGCAGAGCGTTCGCTGCTGCTAATGAAATTTCAGTTTGGGCGTAGAGCGGCTTGTTGAAGAGAAATTCTCGGACCCATCGGTGGATTTGCGCTTTGTCCTTATTCATCTCCGAACTCAAAAACTGGGCGTACGCGAATTACTTCAGGTTAGAATTGATACAGCTGTATCCACGGCGCGGCAATAGAGACTTTAAGCGCGGGTATCTCTTGCCATGAAACTGCCATACACAGCTCCCTTGTCTGTGCGATTAAAGGCTCGGCTTACCCGCAGCTTGACGCCGGCTTTTCAAGCTTCACGCAAATTAGCTCCGCAGGCCTTCTATTTCCAAGAACCGCGGACTGCAGACAATCCTAAGATCAGCTCGGGCCGGACAACCTTGAAGTACGAGACGACGGCTACAGCAGCGGCAATGATCGCTAAAAGCACTGATCCATTGTGGCAGGGTTTCGCACTCTATCCTGCCGCTAGGCTCACTGCCCCATTCCGACCGTGCTATGCTTGCCCAATTCGGTGAGATATTTGCCGCGCAGGACAAAGGCGAGACCTACGAAGACCGCCGCCGCCGCGCCGGCCTGCCACAGCGATGGTTCGCGGTCGGCGAGCAGATACCAGACCGCGCCCGACCTGGCCGCGACTGGTAGCCAGAGGAAAAGCCGCCGCTCGGCGATCTCGAGTTCGAGCGCTTGAAACAGCAAGCGGCGCGGATCGCCCAGCGCGCGTCTGACGCGCGCAGCAAAATGCGGATGCGCTATGCCGCCCGAGGGACGGCCGACCCTGCAAGGTCCGTCATCGAGAGCCCCCTGCCCGCGCATGATCGGACCGGAAGCTGCGCCTTGCAAGCCCGCAGTTGACGAGCCCGAGCAAAGGTTGGAACAACCGCTCATGGCAGATCAGGTGATCACCCGCTTTGCGCCTTCGCCGACCGGATTCCTTCATATTGGCGGAGCGCGGACCGCGTTGTTCAATTGGCTCTTCGCCCGGCATACCGGCGGCAAGATGCTGCTGCGCATCGAGGACACGGATCGCGAGCGATCGACGGATGCGGCGATCGCCGCCATTCTCGACGGGCTCCCCTGGCTCGGTCTTCACTGGGATGGCGAGGTTATCCACCAGTTTCGCCGCGCCGGGCGGCACCGCGAGATCGCCGAACAATTGCTCGCCGCGGGCAAGGCCTATTATTGCTACGCGAGCCCGGAAGAACTCGACGACATGCGCGCCAAGGCGCGCGCCGAAGGCAGGCCGCCCCGCTACGACGGGCGCTGGCGCGACCGCTCGCCCGCAGAGGCGCCGGCCGGCATCAAGCCCGTCATCCGTCTCAAGGCGCCGCAGACGGGCGAGACGGTGCTCAAGGACCAGGTCCAGGGCCGCGTCGCCTGGGCCAACGAGAATCTCGACGATCTCGTGCTCCTGCGCTCCGACGGCACGCCGACCTATATGCTCGCCGTCGTCGTCGACGATCACGACATGGGCGTCACTCACATCATTCGCGGCGACGATCATCTCACCAATGCGGCGCGGCAGATGCAGATCTATCAGGCGCTCGACTGGAAGGTGCCGATCATGGCGCATATTCCGCTGATCCACGGCACGGACGGCGCCAAATTGTCGAAGCGCCACGGCGCACTCGGCATCGATGCCTATCGTGCCATGGGCTACCTGCCGGCTGCGCTGCGCAATTACCTGGTTCGGCTCGGCTGGAGCCATGGCGATAAGGAATTTTTCACGACCAAAGAGATGATCGAGGCCTTCGACCTTGCCCACGTCGGGCGCGCGCCGGCACGGTTCGATTTTGCCAAGCTCGAAAACATGAACGGGCACTATATGCGCGCGAGCGGCGACGCAGACCTCGTCGCGGCCCTCGTCGAGGCCTGGCCGCATCTGCCGGACCGTGAGGACCTGCCGAAAATTCTCGATGCCGAGATGCAAAAAAAGCTGCTCGCGGCCATGCCGGGCCTCAAGGAACGCGCGAAAACCCTCGTCAAATTACGCGATGGAGCGGCATTTCTCTTTGCCAAGCGGCCGCTCGCTCTCGATGACCAGGCGGCTGGCATTCTCGAGTCCGGCGGCCGGGCGCATCTCGGCCCCCTTCTGCCGCGCCTTACCGCGCTGCAGCAATGGACCCCCACTGCAACCGAAGCGGTGGTGCGCGATTATGCCGAGGACATGAATCTGAAACTCGGCCAGGTCGCGCAACCCCTGCGCGCGGCGCTGACCGGCCGCGCGACTTCGCCGGGGATATTCGACGTGCTGGACGTGCTCGGGCGCGAGGAAAGCCTGGCCCGGCTGCAGGACCAGGTTCTTTGACGCAGGTCCCCGTCTCGCCCCCAGGACGCGCCATCCGCAAAGCCGCATTGATGCCAGCTTGAACCTTACCCAACTATGCGTTAGGTGATATTGCAGTGCACCACTCGGGGTCCATGGCCGCCGTCGCAGCACGCGTTTCGATAGCGGTACAATGGGTCGCGAGGCGTGCCACACCAGGAAGGCAGGCTCCCATGTTGGACGCAACGAAGCAGGCTCCCGCGACCACGACGACGGGAATGCTCACCCTCGGCGAAAAATCCATCCCCGTGCCTGTCAAGACCGGCACGATCGGCCCTTCGGTCATCGATATCGGCAAGCTTTACGCGCAGACCGGATTTTTCACGTACGATCCCGGCTTCACCTCGACCGCGAGCTGCGAATCGCAGATCACCTATATCGACGGCGACAATGGAGTTCTGCTTTATCGCGGCTATCCGATCGAACAGCTCGCCGAGCAAGGCGATTTTCTGGAGACCTGCTATCTCCTGCTCTACGGCGAACTGCCGACTGCTTCGCAAAGAGCCGATTTTGACTATCGGATCAGGCGCCACACGATGGTGCATGAGCAGCTGGCGCGCTTCTTTCAAGGCTTCCGCCGCGATGCCCATCCGATGGCGGTGCTGGTCGCAAGCGTCGGCGCGCTCTCGGCCTTCTATCACGACTCAACCGACGTATCGGAGCAGAAGCAGCGGATGCTCGCCTCGATGCGGCTCATCGGCAAAATTCCAACGCTCGCCGCGATGGCCTATAAATATGCGATCGGCCAGCCTTTCATCTATCCGAAGAACGACCTCGACTACGCGTCGAATTTCCTGCGCATGTGTTACGCCGTGCCTTGCGAGGACTATCAGGTCAACCCGGTGATGGCGCGCGCGCTTGACCAGATTTTCATCCTGCATGCCGACCACGAACAAAACGCTTCGACCTCGACGGTACGGCTCGCCGGCTCTTCCGGCGCCAATCCCTTCGCCTGTATCGCGGCGGGAGTCGCGTGCCTTTGGGGGCCGGCCCATGGCGGCGCCAATGAGGCGGCGCTTAAAATGCTCGAGGAAATCGGCACCGTCAAAAACATTCCGAAATATATCGCCCGGGCAAAGGATAAGAACGATTCCTTCCGCCTCATGGGCTTCGGCCACCGCGTCTACAAGAATTATGATCCGCGCGCCAAGATCATGCAGAAGAGATGTCATGAAGTTTTGGAGGAGACCGGCCGCAAGGATGACCCCCTGCTCGAGGTCGCGATGGAGCTCGAGCAGATCGCGCTCAACGACGAATATTTCATCGAGAAGAAGCTTTATCCCAACATCGATTTCTATTCCGGCATCACGCTCAAGGCCATGGGCTTCCCAACCTCGATGTTCACCGTGCTGTTCGCCGTCGCGCGCACCACCGGCTGGGTTGCCCAGTGGAAGGAGATGATCGAGGATCCCAGCCAGAAGATCGGCCGGCCGCGCCAACTCTATACCGGCGCGGCACAGCGCGATTACGTGCCGATCGAGCAGCGTTGAACTCGAAGGCGGCTGGCAATAGATAGTGATAGGCCGGCGAAATACGCGCCTGCATGCGCGGGGCCGACGAATTGGCGTGAGCACCAGGGACGGAGATGGCCGAGACTCGTCAAACAGCGCTGGTGACCGGCGCCTCCTCGGGAATAGGTCTCGAACTGTGCCGCGCCCTCGCAGAACACCGTTTCGATCTCATCCTCGTGGCGCGCAACGAGGCCACGCTCGCTGAACTCGCGCAAGAACTTGGTCTCCAGCATGCGATCACCGCCAAGGCGCTCGCCGCCGACCTCACTGAGGCCAGCGCCGCGCAGCAGATTTATGACAAGCTCACGTCGCAAGGGACGCGCATTGACGTGCTCGTCAATAATGCCGGTTTCGGCGCGCATGGTGTCTTCGCCGCGCTGCCTCTTCAACGCCAGCTCGACATGATCGCCGTCAATATCACCACCTTGACGGCGTTAACGCGCCTCTTTTTGCCTGACATGCTGGAGCGTCGACAAGGAAGAATCCTGAACCTCGGGTCCACGGCCGCCTTTCAGCCCGGCCCCAACATGGCCGTCTATTATGCCAGCAAGAGCTATGTTCTTTCGTTCTCCGAGGCGCTCGCCGAAGAGCTTGCGGGCAGCGGAGTGAGCGTGACCTGTCTCTGCCCTGGGCCGACAAAGACCGAATTTGCCGCAACGGCGGAGATGGAGGGATCGCTTCTCTTCCGGCTCGCGCCGAGCGATGCGCGCGTCGTGGCGCGTCAGGGCATTGCCGCCATGCTGGCCGGCAAGACGCTCATCGTTCCTGGCATTCTCAACAAGATCATGGCCTTTTCGGTGCGCCTCTCTCCGCGCGTCGTCACCCCGAAAATCGTCAAGCAATTGCAGCCCTAGTTCTTCATGCTAATCAGAAACCAGCCTGCCGGACGATAACAAAATCGCGCGTTAGGCGGATAGGAGTCGCCAGTGCCGCCAGTTGAGCCGGTTGCCAAAGCGGACATTCTCGTGATCGGAACTGGCGCGGCAGGTCTTTCGACCGCCATCGCGCTCGCCCAATCTGGGTTCGTCGTCATTGCCAGCGGCCCCCTGGACACGGTCAGCAATGGCCGCACCGTCGCCTTGTTCGAAGGCTCATTGCGCTTTTTCCGCGCCTTGAACCTTTGGCCGAGGCTTGCCGATCAGGCGGCCAAAATCGTGTCGATCGAAATGATCGACGCCACTGGCTCGCGCGTGCCGATCCCACGCATTGCTTTCTCGGCGGATGAGGTCGGACTTCCGGCTCTCGGCGCCAATATCGAGACGGACCTGCTCGTCGCCCGTCTCGCCGAGACCGCCCGCGAGACGGAGAACCTGCATCTCGAAACGGACTGGCTCGCGGAAATCGTCGATGCCGGCGATCATATAAGCGCGATCTTCACCTCGGGTCGCAGCATCGACGCGAAGCTCATCGTCGCCGCCGACGGGCAAAGATCGACGGTGCGCAGCAAGGCGCGCATCGGCACGCGGCGATGGTCCTATCCGCAGGTCGCTTTGACCGCGCTGACCGCGCATGAGAAGCCGCATCACAACAGATCGGTCGAGTTTCACACGCGCAACGGGCCTTGCACGCTTGTACCCCTCCCGCCGCGCGACAGCGCGGAGCATCGATCGAGCCTCGTCTGGCTGATGTCGGTACGCGAGGCCGAGCGCCGTCGCGGCCTCGGCCCCGACGCACTCGCGGCCGAGATCGAGCGCGAAGTCGACGCCATCTTCGGGGGCATGCGGCTCGATGGCGCCTGCGGCTTTTTCCCGATGATGGGCATGAAAGTGTCGCGGCTCATCGCACATCGAATAGCGCTGCTTGGCGAGGCCGCGCATGCCTTTCCGCCGCTTGCCGCGCAAGGCCTCAATCTGAGCCTGCGCGACATTGCGGTGCTCGTAGAATGTGTTGAGGCGGCGCGCGCTCGTGGCGAGGACATCGGCGGCGCGCCGGCGCTGCGGCCCTATGCCGAAGCGCGGCGCTCGGATATCGTCTTGCGGACCAGCGGGATCGACATTTTGAACAGGTCTTTGCTGTCCGATTTTCTCCCCGTCGAAATCGCGCGCGGCCTCGGCTTCTTCGCCTTTGCGACGATCGGGCCGTTGCGCCGGGCGGTTATCATGGAAGGCATCTTGCCGCATGAGCGTCTGCCACCGCTGATGCAAGCACAACGGGTCTCAGGGCCGGTCCGCGTGCCGTTTTCATGGTCACCGAAATGAGATAGAGCTGGCGTGCCCCCCGCATCTTGATCATCGCGGGAAATTGGCGGTCCCTCACCGCTCGGCGCGGAGCAATTATCGGCCTGGATTCGACCAATTGATGCGAAGCGCCGCGGCAGGATGCATTTTTGCGACGCGTATCGGCGGAGTCTCCTTGCGCCATAGGTTTGAAGACCTTGGCTTGGGCCTTGCCGTTGCCTGCCTCGGGGTTTTGCCGATCGAGGCCGCCTCCTGGCTTTCCGGCCAGGTCTGGAGACGGCTCGGTCCGGGCATCGGCAGCGAGCGGCATAAAAGGGCGCTCCAAAACCTGGCGATCGCCTTCCCAGAGAAGTCAACAGCTGAGCGCGCCGCGCTCGCCGCCGCCATGTGGGAGAATCTCGGCCGCACATTCGCCGAGACTTTTCGTCTTGCCGAGATCGCGGCTAGCGGCAGAGTGAAGGTCGCAGCCCTGGCAGGATTCGAGCGCGATGAGGCGCACGTCGTATGCGCGGCGCATCAGGCCAATTGGGAAGTCGCGATGCTCGGCGTCTCGGCCAAAGCGCGGCCAGCTGGCGTCTACCAGCGGATCAAGAACCCCTTGGTCGATGCGCGCGTGCTGAAGATGCGCAGATCCCTCTATCCCGGCGGGCTCTATCCGAAAACCCCGGCGGCGCTGCGCCACCTGATCCGCCATGCGCGCGAAGGCGGTACGCTTGCCGTGCTTGCGGACCAACGCGATTTTCGCGGGCCCCGCGTCGCCTTCTTCGGTGCGCCGGCGCCCTCGACGCCATTTCCGGCCATGGTGGCGCGCAGCCTCGGGGTTAAACTCTATGCCGGCGAGATCATCCGCAAGCCGCATGTGCGGTTCGTCATCAATCTCGTTGAGATCGCACTGCCGCAGACAGAGGATCGCGAGGCCGATATTGTCGCCGCGACAGCGGCGCTTCAAGCGGAGTTCGAGCGCACGATTAGGCTAAACCCGGACCAATGGATGTGGTCGCACCGACGCTGGGGCTGAGGCTCTTGAATTTTGAAGGATCGAGACGTGCAAATCGTCACTTGGAACGTCAATTCGGTGCGGCAGAGAACGGAGCACCTCCTGCGCTATCTCAAGGAGATCAATCCGGACGTGCTCTGTTTGCAAGAGCTGAAATGCGTCGATGAGGCCTTTCCGCTGATCGAGGTCGAAGCCTTCGGCTATAATGTCGCCGTCCATGGACAAAAGGCGCTCAATGGCGTCGCTATCCTCTCGAAGATGCCGCTCGAAGTGACGCGCGGGCTGGCGGGCGACGCGAGCGACGAGCACGCCCGCTATATCGAGGCGGTCATTCCGCACGGCGCCGGCATCATCCGCGTCGCTTCGCTCTACCTGCCCAATGGCAATCCGCCGGACAGCGACAAATATGCCTATAAGCTTGCCTGGATGGATCGGCTCAATGTCCGGGCGCGGCATCTGCTCGCTCTGGAAGAGCCAGTCATCCTCGCCGGCGATTATAATGTCATTCCAGAGCCGCGCGATTGCTTCGATCCAAAAGTCTGGGCCGGCGACGCGCTGTTCCTTCCGCAGACGCGGCAAAAATTCCAGGCTCTCATCAATCTCGGCTACACGGACGCTTTGCGCGCAACCACTGATGCCGCCGGACTCTACACCTTCTGGGATTATCAGGCCGGCGCCTGGCAACGCAACAAGGGAATCCGCATCGATCATCTGTTGCTCTCGCCGCGCGTCGCCGACAGGCTTGTCAGGGTCACGATCGACAAGGAGAGGCGCGGCGAGGAGAAACCCTCAGATCACGTTCCGGTCAGGATTGAATTGGTGTAGTGAACCACCGTGATCGACAAACTCGAATTCTTCATTGCCGTCGCCCGTGAACAGAGCTTCAGCCGGGCCGCCGAGACCTGCGGCGTCACCCAGCCGACCTTGTCGGCGGGAATCAAGCAATTAGAGGACACGCTTGGCGTGCTCCTCGTCAACCGCAGTTCGAGGTTCCACGGACTGACGGCGGAAGGCGACCGGGTGCTCGAATGGGCGAAGCGGATCGTCGGCGATGCGCGCGCCATGCGCCAGGACGTGCGTAGCTTGAAGAGCGGCCTCGTCGGCCATCTCAAGATCGCCGCCGTGCCGACGGCGCTCAGCATGATTGCGGCTCTGACGACGCCGTTCCGGGCCAAGCATCCGGGCGTCAAATTCAGCGTCATGTCCATGACTTCGCTTCAGATCCTTGAAGCGCTCGATAATCTCGAGATCGACGCCGGCATCACCTATCTCGACAACGAGCCGCTCGGAACGGTGCGCAGCCTGCCGCTCTATATCGAACAATATCGGCTGCTGACCTTCGCCGGCAGTCCTTTCGCCGAGCGGGACAGCGTGACCTGGGCAGAGGTGGGGCGGATCCCGCTCTGCCTCCTGACGCCCGACATGCAGAACCGCCGGATCATCGATCAGCTCTTGACCAGCGCCGGCAATCAGCCGGCGCCGACGCTCGAATCGAATTCCGTGATCGCGCTTTACGCGCACGTGCGCACCGGGCGCTGGGCAAGCATCATGGCCGAGAAACTCGTGGATACGCTGGGCATCGTCGAACCGATTCGGTCAATCCCGATCGTCGAACCCCAAGCGGTGCATCAGATCGGTCTCATCGTGCCGCGCCGAGAGCCGATGACCCCGCTCGCCAGCGCCCTTTTCGCAGAAGCGAAGTTCCTTATTGCGTCGCCACAAAACCCCGGACAATAGAAAAGTCCTATAGGCTTACGGAACGGCTCCCTTGATCGGCACGGCCGAAAGGCCCACCTATTTTTTGGCGCATTTTAGGAATGGGTCGCCGTGCCGGCGCCTGTCTCCCCGCCGCATCGCAACGCGACCTTAAGTTCCGGGTTCTCCTCGATAGAGAAACCGGGACCAATAGGTTCTGGTGGAAACATGCCCAAGACGCCCATTTTCGACGAGGGCCGCGCGCAAGAAATTATCGCCGAGCATATCGGCCTCGAAGGGCCGTTGCTCCCGATCCTGCATGCATTCAACGAGGAATTCGGCTTCGTCGATGATGCGGCCGTTCCGCACATCGCCGCGGCGCTCAATCTATCGCGCGCCGAAGTGCATGGCGTTCTGACTTTCTACCACGATTTTCGCCGCGCGCCGGCCGGCCGACATTTGCTGAGGATCTGCCGCGCCGAGGCCTGTCAAAGCCGTGGCAGCGAGGCCGTCGCACGGCGCTCTCTCGCCGAACTCGGCCTCGACTGGCACGAGACGACGCGAGACGGCGAGCTCACGGTCGAGCCTGTCTATTGCCTCGGACTTTGCGCCAGCGGCCCCGCCGCGCTCCTGGATGAGGAGCCGCTCGGGCTGCTTGATGCGCATAAGCTTGTCGACGCGGTCGCGGAGGTGTGCGGAAGATGACGCGTGTCTTCGTCCCCAAGGATGTCGCGGCGCTGGCCGTCGGCGCAAACAAGGTCGCGAAAGCCATCGGCGACATTGCAGCGGCGCGCGGTAAGCCTGTCAGCATTGTCCGGACTGGTTCGCGCGGCATGCTCTTCCTCGAGCCGCTGGTCGAGGTCGAAACCGATGCTGGACGGATCGCCTACGGCCCGGTGATGGCCAGCGACGTTGTTTCGCTCTTCGATGCCGATTTCCTCAGCGGCGCCCCGCATACTTTGCGCATCGGCCGGCCTGAAGACCATCCTTTCCTTGCGCGCCAGACGCGGCTGACTTTCGCCCGCTGCGGCATCACCGATCCGCTGTCGCTCGACGACTATGCCGCGCATGGCGGCTGGCGCGGGTTCAAGCGCGCCCTTGAGATCGGGCCTGCGGCGATCGTGACGGAAGTCACGCAATCCGGCCTGCGCGGGCGCGGCGGCGCCGGTTTCCCGACCGGCATCAAATGGAAGACGGTCGCCGACACGCAAGCCGACCCCAAATACATCGTCTGCAATGCCGACGAAGGCGACAGCGGAACTTTCGCCGACCGCATGGTGATGGAAGGCGATCCCTTCATGCTCATCGAAGGCATGACGATCTGCGCCATCGCCGTCGGCGCGACCAAGGGCTATGTCTATTGCCGCTCCGAATATCCGCATGCGATCCGGACCTTCAACGAGGCCTTGCGGCTTGCGAGGCACGCCGGCTGGCTCGGCAACGCGGTCGGCGGATCCGAACATCGTTTCGACATCGAGCTGCGCGTCGGGGCGGGCTCCTATGTCTGCGGCGAGGAGACGGCGCTGCTCGACAGTCTGGAAGGCAAGCGCGGCGTGGTGCGCGCCAAACCTCCGCTGCCGGCCCACAAGGGCTTGTTCCAGCGCCCGACGGTCGTCAACAACGTCCTCTCGTTTGCGGCCGTGCCCTTCGTTCTGACTGAGGGCGCGGCGGCTTACGCCAATTTCGGCATGGGCCGGTCGCGCGGAACCATGCCCATCCAGATCGCCGGAAATGTGCGCTATGGTGGCCTTTTCGAGACCGGCTTCGGCCTCACGCTCGGCGAGATCGTCGAGACGATCGGCGGCGGAACGGCCTCGGGTCGGCCGATCCGGGCTGTGCAATGCGGCGGCCCGCTCGGCGCCTACTTCCCGCCGAGCCTTTTCGACACGCCCTTTGACTATGAGGCGTTCACGGCGCGCGATGGATTGATCGGCCATGGCGGCGTGGTGGTTTTCGACGACAGCGTGGATATGGCCGAAATGGCCCGTTTCGCGATGGAGTTCTGCGCCGTCGAAAGCTGCGGCAAGTGCACGCCCTGCCGCATCGGCGCGGTGCGCGGCAAAGAAGTGATCGAGCGCATCATGCTCGGCACCAATGTCGAGGCCAACATAATTCTTTTGGAAGATCTCTGTCAGACAATGAAGTTTGGTTCGCTTTGCGCGCTCGGCGGATTCGTGCCCTACCCCGTCATGAGCGCGCTTCGCCATTACCCGGAAGATTTCAGGCCGCGCGCAGCGGCGGCTGCGGCCGAATAGGAGAACAACATGGCTCTCATCAGCGAGATCGACTACGGCACCCCCGCCGTGAAGTCGGACAAGCTCGTCGAGCTCACGATCGATGGCGCCACAGTCAGCGTGCCGGCCGGCACCTCGATCATGCGCGCGGCGATGGAAATCGGCAATCACATCCCGAAGCTTTGCGCAATGGACTCGCTCGAAGCCTTCGGCTCCTGCCGCCTCTGTCTCGTCGAAATCGAAGGCCGTGCCGGAACGCCGGCGTCCTGCACGACGCCGGTTGCCCCCGGCATGATCGTCAAGACCCAGACCCCGCGGCTCAAAGCTCTGCGCAACGGCGTGATGGAGCTCTATATCTCCGATCATCCGCTCGATTGCCTGACCTGCGCCGCCAACGGCAATTGCGAATTGCAGACCGAGGCCGGCATCGTCGGGCTGCGCGAGGTGCGCTACGGCTACGCGGGCGAGAATCACCTCGATGACAAGAAGGACGTCTCCAATCCCTATTTCGCCTACGATCCGTCGAAATGCATCGTCTGCAACCGCTGTGTGCGCGCCTGCGAAGAGGTGCAAGGCACCTTTGCGCTGACGATCGATGGACGCGGCTTCGACAGCCGCATCGCGGCGGGCCAGTCCGAAAGCTTCTTCGAGTCCGAATGCGTCTCTTGCGGGGCCTGCGTGCAGGCCTGTCCGACTGCGACGCTCGCGGAAAAATCCCTGTATGAGATCGGCCAACCGGAACATTCGGTCGTCACCACCTGCGCCTATTGCGGCGTCGGCTGTTCGTTTAAGGCCGAGATGCGCGGCGACGAGCTGGTGCGCATGGTGCCTTACAAGGACGGCAAGGCCAATCATGGCCATTCCTGCGTGAAAGGCCGCTTCGCCTGGGGCTATGCGACCCACAAGGAGCGCATCCTGAAGCCGATGATCAGGGCCAAGATCTCCGATCCCTGGCGCGAAGTCTCCTGGGAGGAGGCGATCTCCTATGCCGCCTCGGAATTCAAGCGCATCCAGGCGACCCATGGCAAATATGCGGTGGGAGGAATCACGTCCTCGCGCTGCACCAACGAGGAAACCTATCTCGTTCAGGAAATGATCCGCGCCGGATTCGGCAACAACAATGTCGATACCTGCGCGCGCGTCTGCCATTCCCCGACCGGCTATGGTCTGAAGACCACGTTCGGCACGTCCGCCGGCACGCAGGAGTTCGATTCCGTCGATGATGCCGATGTGATCGTCATCATCGGCGCCAATCCGACCGACGGCCATCCGGTCTTCGCCTCGCGCATGAAGAAGCGGCTGCGCGAGGGCGCCAAGCTCATCATCATCGATCCGCGCCGCATCGATCTCGTGCGTAGCCCGCATGTCGAAGCCGATTATCATCTGCCGCTCAAGCCGGGCACGAATGTCGCCATTCTCGACGCCTTCGCGCATGTGATCGTAACCGAGGGTCTGGTCAACGAAGCTTTCGTGCGCGAGCGCTGCGAGCCGGCCGAGTTCGCGGCTTGGGCGAGCTTCGTCTCGGAGCCCCGCAACAGCCCCGAGGAAGTCGAAAAAGTCACCGGCGTCCCGGCCGAGACGATCCGCGCTGCGGCGCGACTCTATGCGACGGGCGGCAATGGCGCGTTCTATTATGGTCTCGGCGTCACCGAGCACAGCCAGGGTTCGACGACCGTCATCGCCATCGCCAATCTCGCCATGGCGACCGGCAATCTCGGCCGGTCCGGCGTCGGGGTCAATCCGCTGCGCGGCCAGAACAATGTTCAGGGGTCCTGCGACATGGGATCCTTCCCTCACGAGTTCTCCGGCTACCGGCACGTTTCCGACGATGCGGTGCGCTCGATCTTCGAGACGATCTGGGGCGTGACACTCGAGAAGGAGCCGGGCCTGCGCATCCCCAATATGATCGATGCCGCCATCGACGGCACGTTCAAGGGGATCTACATCCAGGGCGAGGATATTCTGCAGTCCGACCCGGACACTAAACATATGGCCGCAGGGTTGGGCGCGATGGAATGCGTCGTCGTGCAAGACCTATTCTTGAACGAGACGGCCAATTACGCGCATGTCTTCCTGCCCGGCTCGACCTTCCTGGAAAAGAACGGAACCTTCACCAATGCGGAGCGGCGCATCCAGCGCGTGCGCAAGGTGATGGCGCCAAAGAATGGCTACGAAGACTGGGAAATCACCATGCTGCTCTCGGAGGCTTTGGGCTATCCGATGCACTACAAACATCCGAGCGAAATCATGGACGAGATCGCCCGGGTGACGCCGACCTTCGCCGGCGTTTCCTATGCCCATCTCGACGAGGTCGGCTCGATCCAATGGCCCTGCAACGACAAGGCGCCGAACGGCACGCCGATCATGCATATCGGCACCTTCACCCGCGGCAAGGGCAAATTCGTCCTCACGGAATATGTACCGACCGACGAACGGACCGGTCCGCGCTTCCCGCTCCTGCTCACAACGGGGCGTATTCTCAGCCAGTACAATGTCGGCGCTCAGACGCGCCGCACCGCCAATGTCGTTTGGCATGAGGAGGACTTGCTCGAGATCCATCCGCATGACGCCGAGCAACGCGGCATTCGCGATCTCGACTGGGTCAAGGTTCAGAGCCGCTCCGGCGAGACCACCTTGCGCGCCAAGCTCACCGACCGCGTCGCGCCAGGCGTCGTCTATACGACCTTCCACCACCCGCTGACCCAGGCCAATGTCGTGACCACCGAGTTCTCGGATTGGGCGACGAATTGCCCGGAATACAAGGTCACGGCCGTGCAGGTCTCGACATCCAACGGGCCAAGCGAGTGGCAAGAGAAGTATCGCGAGATGTCCGAGCACAACAGCCGGATCGCGCAGACGCTCGACGCGGCGGAATGAACGACACGGAACGCGAAGATCTGCCGAGCCCCGCGGTGAGTGTGCCCTGTCTCGCTCAGCGCGACGGCGTCTCTTTCGCGACGACGCGGCTCGTGCCGGACGAACAGGCCGTCGCCTTTACCTTCAATGGCTCGACCCACGCGGTGATGATGGCGACGCCAGCCGATCTCGAGGATTTCGCCGTCGGTTTCGCCTTGACCGAGGGCTTGATCGAGGGTCGCGACGAGATCGAAAGCCTCGATGTCGTGACCCTGCCGCTCGGGATCGAAATTCGCGTCTGGCTGAAGGATGAGCGCGCCAAAACCTATGCGCAGCGTCGGCGCAGCATGGCCGGGCCGACCGGCTGCGGGCTTTGCGGAATCGAAAGTCTTGAAGCCGCGATGCGTGAGACCCCGTCGGTTGCTTCGGCACAAATCCGGTTCACGCCGCAAGCCATCACCACCGCCATGGCGGCCCTCGAACCCGGCCAGAAATTGAACGACGCGACGCACGCGGTGCATGCGGCCGGCTTCTTCACCGAGGCCGAGGGGCTCGTCGCTCTGCGCGAAGACGTCGGCCGCCACAATGCGTTGGACAAGCTGATCGGCGCGCTTGTCCGCAGCGGACGCACGGCCGCAGCGGGTTTCGTTCTGACCACCAGCCGTGTGTCGATCGAATTGATCCAGAAGGCGGCGCGGCTCGACGCGCCGGTTCTCGTCGCAGTCTCTGCGCCGACCGCCGCCGCGATCCGGCTTGCGGAGGACTGCGGTATGACTCTTGTTGCCGTCGCCCGGCGGCAAGATTTCGAGATCTTCACCCATCCCGAAAGACTGATCACCGAAGCCTCTCGAAATGTCGCATAGTACGCAGAACAAGCTCGTCTATATGGCAAACCAGATCGGCGCGTTCTTCGCCGCGCAAGGGCATGACAAGGCCGTTGCCGGGATCGCCGACCACATCGCGAGATTCTGGGAGCCGCGCATGCGGGCGCAGATCTTCGCCCATGTCGAACATGGCGGCGAAGGTCTCGATCCCTTCGTGAAGGAAGCGATCGAAACGCTGGCGCACAAGCAACAGGGCGCAGGCGTTTCAAACTAGTTCGTCGATGTCGGATGCGGCCTATGCCAAGGCGCGGCGGTACTCGCTCGGGCTCACCCCTATGAGCCGCCGGAAACCCGCGCTCAAGGAACTCGCTTCGCTGAAGCCGAGCTGCAGCGCGATCTCCGTCACCGGCGCTTCTGTCCCGCCCAGCAGGTTCTTCGCCGCCTCTATGCGGCGCGTCATATGATAGCGATGCGGCGGCACGCCGAAGGACCGCTTGAATGCGCGCGAAAAATGGTACGGGCTCAAGTGCACCATCTCGGCCATCTGAGCGATGGAGATAGGCGCGTCGAGCTGCACCTCGACATAATCGGCAATACGCTTCTGCTGCCAAGGGGCGAGTCCGCCGCGGCGCGGCCTCTCGATTGCCGCGCCGTTGAATCGGATCAGCTCGTGGCAGAGCACCGCGCCGAGCGCCTCCGCGTAGAGGCCGGAACTCGCGTCTTCGGTCGCGATCTGCGCCTTCAGCTTCAGCGCCGTTCCCCATAGATCGGTATCGAAGAAGAAGAGCCGCGGCTTAAATTCGGTTTCGCCAAAATGCAGCTCGGGGTCGAGCAGCGGGCCGCGCGGATCGATGTAGAAGAAATTCACCCGGCTCAACACGCGCGGCTTCTGCCAACCGCGGAACCGGCTGCCGGCCGGAACGAAGGTCAATTTTCGGGTGAGATCACGAAGGTTTGACTTGGGCAGACCCTCAAGCACCGTCTCGCCGTCGTAGCGATGCGACAATTCGGGCGCAATCAGCAGATGGTAGGGCGCCTGGAAATCATATTCGTAGGTTTGCGGCTCAGTCAGCTCGACGGTTTCCGCTTCCACACCGAGCCAATTGGCCGGTCGGCGCTTCACGATATGGGCCGGCGCAAAATCGATCCTCGGTGAAGACCCGGCGATCGGGCGCGGGACGCTCATGGCGGGATTCCTTCCCCAATGCAATGAGACCCTAGGCATGCCTCCCGATTCGCTTCCTGCCAAGCTTGTTTTTGGCCATATGGCCCTAATGTCCTTGCGGTTCAATGATGTTCACGGCGAGGTGAGTGGTAATTCTCACCGATCTCCCGCCGAACTGTCCCGCTCTAGCCATGTGCCTGGTCCAAACGCAACAGCAAGCCGGATCAGGATTCCGCAAGGCTGAACAAGCAAGGCTGGCGCGGCGTTGCTAGACTTTAAGGCGGACCTGGCCGCGAATGGCCGGGCGATGCCCCTTCGCCTGCATGCGGGGGTCGTCACGCGGTGCGGCGGCGTCATATTTCCCAATCGCCGCATCATCGGCCGGAGCTGAGGTATGGGTATCGTCCGCTTTGCCTTGCGGTTTCCGCACACGTTCTTCGTGATGGCCTTGGCGATCCTGTTTCTCGGGGTCAGCGCGATCGTCTCCGCGCCGAAGGACATTTTCCCGGTTATCAACATCCCGGTGGTCACCGTCATTTGGCAGTATACCGGCCTTACGCCCCGGGAGATGGAAGCGCGGGTCACGACCTACAGCGAATATTCCATCAGCTCCAACGTCAACAACGTTCGCAATATGGAGTCGCAGACCCTGTCCGGGCTGACGGTTCAGAAGATTTTCTTTCAGCCCAACGTAAACATCGATCTGGCGATCGCTCAGATCGTCTCTGCGACCAATTCGATCCGCGCCCTTATGCCGCCAGGCATTCAGCCGCCGGTCATCGTCCAATACAACGCCTCCAGCGTTCCGGTCCTGCAAATCAGCCTCAGTTCGGACCGGATGAACGAGCAGCAACTCTACGACTATGGCATCTATCGTCTGCGTCAGGCGCTGGCGCCCATCCAGGGCATTACTTTGCCGACTCCTTACGGGGGCAAGTACCGACAGATCATGGTCGATCTCGACCTGGACGCATTGCGTGCCAATGGTCTTACCCCAAACGACGTCGTCAACGCCGTCAATGCCGAGAGCCTGACGCTGCCGTCCGGCGACGCGAAGATCGGCAATACCCAATTTATCGTGAGCATCAACGCGATGGCGCGTTCGATCGAGGCGCTCAATCAGATTCCGGTCCGCCAGGTCGGCGCGACGACCGTGCGTCTCAGCGACGTCGCGCATGTCCGCGACGGCTGGGCGGTGCAGCAGAACATTGTGCGCGCGAACGGCCGGCGTTCGGTTCTGCTGACGATCATCAAAAACGGCGACGCCTCGACGCTCGACGTCGTCAACGCGGTGAGAGCGGCCATGCCGGAGCTGCGGAAAGCGGCGCCGCCCGGCATGGAAATGAATCTCCTGTTCGATCAGTCCGTCTTCGTGAAGCAAGCCATCGCCGGCGTGCTGCGGGAGGGCGCCATCGCCGCCGGACTGACCGCGCTGATGATCCTGATCTTTCTCGGCTCGTGGCGATCGACACTGATCGTCATGGTCTCGATCCCGCTGTCGATCTTGAGCTCGATTGCGATGTTCTCCGCGCTCGGCCAGACGATCAACACGATGACCCTCGGCGGCCTGGCGCTGGCTGTCGGCATCCTTGTCGACGATTCGACTGTTGCGATCGAGAATACGCACCGCCTGTTCGAAGAACGCCGGCCCTTTTTGGATGCCGTGCTGCACGGCTCGGCCGACATCGCGCTGCCCACCCTGGTTTCGACGTTGGCGATCTCCAGCGTCTTCGTCTCGGTCTTCTTCCTGCAAGGGCCGGCGCGCTTTCTGTTCACACCGCTCGGCATGGCGGTGGCCTTCGCTATGCTCACGTCTTACGTGCTGTCGCGGACGCTCACGCCGATCATCATCCGCTACCTGCTGCGCGGTGAGCAGGAAAGGCACGCGGAAGGTCGCTCGACGGGTTGGCTCGACCGTTTTCACGATGCGTTCAACCGCGGCTTCGAACGCTTCCGCAACGCCTATCTCTACGTGCTCAACGGAGTCCTCAGCAGCCACGTCATCGTCATAGGCGTAGCGCTCTGCGTGCTTGGCGCCGCGGCCGCCCTGATGATGTTCGATGGCACCGATTTCTTTCCGCAAATCGACGCGGGTCTGATGCAGATCCATGTCCGAGCGCCGCCGCGCACCCGCATCGAAGTGACGGAGAGAATCTTTCAAGACATCGAGGATCGCATCCGCCGAACCATTCCGCCGAAAAACCTCGGTCTCATCATCGACAACATCGGCCTGCCGCAAAGATCCTACAATCTCGCCTTCAGCGACGGCTCGACGATCGGCGTGAACGACGGCCTGATCCTCATCTCACTCAACGAGGGCCATCCGCCGACGGCCGACTGCATCAAAAAGATACGCAATCAGCTGAGGCAAGCTTTTCCCGACGTTTTGTTTTATTTCCAGCCGGCTGACATGGTCACCCAGATTCTAAACTTCGGCATCCCTGCGCAGATCGATGTCGAAGTGCAGGGGCCCGACCGCGCTGGCAATCGCGAACTTGCCAAGACTCTGCAAGAGAGATTGGCGAAGGTTGCCGGCCTGGTCGACGTTCACATCCAGCAGGAGCTTGATGCGCCGGAACTCTATTACGAGATCGACAGGATTCGCGCCCAGCAGCTTGGTCTCACGGTCAACAGCATAGCAAACAACCTCAACATCAGCTTGAGTTCATCCGAACAGGTGTCGCCCAATTTCTGGACCGATCCCACGAGCGGCATTCCCTATTATTTTGCCGTGCAAACTCCGGAATATCGGGTTGCGAGCGTCAACGACCTCAACAACACGCCGATCGTGAGCCAGGCTTCGGCGCAAACGCCCGTGCCCAACGTCTTGGGCAATGTCGCGACCATGCAGCGCGTCCCCGTGCAGTCGGTCTACAACCATTCCAACATTCAGCCGCTCTACGACATCTATGCCAGCGCGCAGGACAGCGACCTCGGCACGGTCGCTAAATCGATTCAGTCGATCGTCAAAGACCTGCAGCCGAAGCTGAAACCCGGGAACGAATTCCGCGTCCGCGGTCAGATCGAAAGCATGAATTCGGCGTTCACGGAACTCGGCATCGGCCTGATTTTCGCGGCCGTCTTCGTCTATCTGCTGATGGTCGTGAACTACCAGAGCTTCCTCGATCCGCTCGCCGTCATCCTTGCGCTGCCCGGAGCCGGGGCCGGAATCCTTCTGATGCTGTTCGTCACCGGCACGACGATCAGCGTGCCCTCGCTGATGGGCGCGATCATGTCGGTCGGCGTCGCCTCGGCCAATTCGATCCTGCTCGTCACCTTCGCGCGCGAGCAGCGCCGGGCGGGCGCAAGCGCGCGGGAAGCGGCCAACGCGGCCGGACGCACGCGAATTCGGCCAGTGCTGATGACCGCGGCCGCAATGATCGTCGGCATGATCCCCATGGCGATTGGCGCGGCCGGCGAAGAGCAGAATGCGGTGCTGGCGCGCGCCGTCATCGGCGGCGTTTTGGTCGGCACGGTCACCACTCTTTTGTTCGTACCTTATCTCTATTCGATCATCGGCCGCTTTGAACGACCCGAACCCGAGCATGAAGGCGAGGCTGAACCCAGCCCGCAGGAAGGGCTATAAAGTCATGTTAGCCAACAGCAACTTTTCATTTCCGCAACCAAGGATATTGTCCGATGCGAGATGAGACCCGACGCCCAGAACAGAACGACACAGGCAAGCCGGCTGTCAACGACAGGCTCAGGCGCAACGTCCGTCTCGTCGGATTCGGTGCCTTGATCGTCGTGGCCGCCATGCTCGCATTTGGGGCTTGGGGCCATGCGCAGCGCCGGATGGCGGCACTCGAGACTTCGAGGCTACAGGAGAATGAGGTTCCGACGGTGCGCGTCCGCCGGGTCGGATCAACCGATGCGCCGGCCACGCTTGATCTGCCCGGCAGCATGGAAGCCTTCGATTGGGCCACGGTCTATGCTCGCGCCACCGGCTATATTTCGACCCGCAACGTAGATATCGGAAGCAAAGTGCGCGCCGGCGAAACCCTCGCCATCATCGCCGCGCCGGATCTCGATCAGCAGCTTAGTCAGGCGCGCGCGCAGGTCACGCAGCTCGAGGCCTCGGTAGCCCAGGCACAGGCAAACATGCAGCTCGCGCAAGTGACGAATCAACGTACCCAGGTCCTCGTCGTGCAAGGCTGGCAAACCAAACAGCAAGGCGATACCGATCGGCTGACCTACCAGGCCCAAGGCGCCGCGGTGCAGGTGGCGGAAGCCAATCTAAAAGCTGGGCAGGCGCAAGTATCGCGCCTCGAAGAACTGACCGGCTTCGAAAAGGTGGTGGCGCCTTTTGACGGCATCATCACCCAACGCCATATCGACGTCGGCAGCCTGGTGACCGCGGACGTGTCAAGCGGCACCCAGCTGTTCGACATCGCCCATAGCGATGTCTTGCGCATCCAGATCTATGTTCCGCAGGACGCGGTGTTCGGCCTGAAGGACGGGGCGATGGCGGAGGTGCGCGTGCCGGAAATGCCGGGACGCGTGTTTCACGGCACAGTGGCGCGCAACGCCAATGCCTTGCAGCCTGGAACCAGAACCAGATTGACCGAAGTCGATGTCGAAAATTCCGACGGCGCGCTGTTCCCCGGTCTTTACTGCGCTGTCAGGCTCTTCATCCAGCGTCTCCAGCCGGTGATCTCCATTCCCTCACAGGCGGTGATCTTCAACAAGAACGGGCTCAGTGCCGCCGTCTACGAGAACGGAAGGGTCGAGATGCGGCATCTCGATGTGCTAGCCGACAATGGCGCGGAGGTCGAAGTGCGCGCCGGGCTCAATCCCAACGATCAGGTCATTCTCAATCCGCCCGTGAACATAGCGGAGGGGATGCGAGTCAGCGCCGCTGACAGCAACGAACACGTCGGAAGCGGCGAGGATCACGGCGAGGAAGCCGCGGCGAAATGATCTATAGCGTCATGGCTGGGACAGCCCCCGCCATGACGCCCTATCGAGCAGGATCGATTGCATCGGAAACGATCCTGCGCAAAAAGAAAGGTCGCGAAAAGGCTAACCCTTTCGCGACCACGTTAGACGTAGGAGGTGCGCCAACTCAATATTTAGCGACGACCGGCGGACCACCCCAATCGAACTTATAGCTGAAGCCAGCCTCAACCCGATTGTCGGTTTCGCATTCGCGGAGGTCGATTGGAACGCCCTTGAAGGTGCCTATCGGGAAGTCATAGCTGCCGTAGTCCGTGTAGCGATATTCGACGCGGACCGACCAATTCGGATCGATGGCATATTCGACGCCGCCGCCGGCCGTCCAGCCGAATCGCCCCGTCGTTTGCGAGAAGGTCGACGGGAGCCCCACAGGGCCTAATGTATTGTTGATCGAAGCATAGGCACCGCCACCGGTGCCATAGAACAGCACGCGATCCCAGGCCCAGCCGACACGGCCGCGAATTGAGGCTTCGATGTCAATGCCGGTCGTGCTGGAAAGGAGGCCGGTGGTATCCACACCAGAGCCGGAATAGCTCGTTCCTTCGACATCGCCTTCGACACCGACTACGAACTGACTGAAACCGAACTGACCCAACTGTAAATTATAGCCGAGATGGCCGCCGCCGACGACGCCACTGTTATTGTAGGAGGGTTCGGTCGAGACAAACACATCGCCAGGTTCAGTGACAAGGGTCGGGTTGCTTGTGCCCCACTGATAGCCGATCTGGCCGCCGATATAGAGGCCGGTCCAGGTAAAGACAGGAGGAGGAGGAGGAGGCGCGAAAACCGGTGGCCCCTTCGTGTTCGGCAGGTCTGCCGCCAAGGCGCCGCCCATCATTGCGGCGAGCGCGGCAGCCGAAACGAGAAATTTATGAATCTTCATGGGTGCCCCCTTATTGGTACATAATTCAAAGAATACATGCCTCGATGAAGAAATCTATCTCAAAAGGTCTTTCCCGCCAGACCTGAGCACGAATTGTATGCACCTGTGCCCTGATTGACACATCGAGCCGCCCGACCAGTAAGTCATTGAGTCTTCAGGTGCATAGAGCTGCCGACTTAAGCGCGACATTACCGACCCTAGACTTCGTAGCGTCGCGACGGGCGGATCCGGTTCACGAAACTGTGAGCCCTCAGGAAAACTACTTAGATGGCGGCCTCGCAGAGGCCTGGCGCGCGAATCGTGCCATTCCCCGGCCAGGAATCCGACGCGAGAATTGCACCTCACGCAACGATGAGGCTTAATACCAATTCTCATTGATCAGGACCGCCTAACGAGCCATACCGCTCGTCTTTGTCATCCCTGACGATCGCGATCAGCCCCGCCACCTTGTGCAGACCCTGCGCCGCGATGAGACCGAACTCAGCCATGTGCCCGCGCAGCGCATTGGCCAGCATGGTGCGCTGTCGAACCAGAAGCTCTCGCCCGCGGTGCATCAGCGCCGATTGTTGCTCGGCTGTCTTCATCGGCACGAAGCGCATCGACGGCCGCTTGACTTCGCAGATTGCCTCGGAACTGCGCAAATTTGCGCAGTTTTGCTCGGTCGCCCCTCGGCATTCCTCGCCAATCCGGTGCTGCAAGGCACACGCCATTCTGACACAACTGCTTTCGAGCCCGATTAACCCCCACAGGCGCGCCATTCATGTGGGGGAAGATTGCGGGCAGCGGCGG
Source organism: uncultured Alphaproteobacteria bacterium (assembly GCA_963720425.1). Taxonomy (GTDB): domain Bacteria; phylum Pseudomonadota; class Alphaproteobacteria; order Rhizobiales; family Beijerinckiaceae; genus Methylovirgula. The sequence goes on along the minus strand of OY970391.1, from coordinate 2,574,646 downwards.
CACGTTGCCGGTAAGGTCAGGCGTGAGCGCGAACAGGCGGCGGATGGCCGTTGCGCGCCATGCTGCAGAGGTTGAAATAAGGGCGCTATTTTGCATGAAATTCCGGATGATTGTCTCCTGTCAGGCCTTTCATCATACCTTTTGCGGGCAACTGAACTAGTTTGCTATCAAAAGGCGGCCTGCCGCTTTGTTGGCGGCGGCGTAGTCAGTTGCTGAAATATCACTGGCTTCCAATTTATGGAAAACGGCCCTCCTTAACGATCAACTTCTGATGAACAGTGTGTTATTCGGAGAGGTGTGTTGGCGAATCTGCTAGCAATTGGTGAATGGCCGGGGGGTCAATCATGCACGCGCGCAAATGGTGCCTCGTCAGCGTAAGTTTCCTTTCCACCACAGTCATCGGAACAGGCAACAGCTTCGCTCAGAGTTGGACCGGCCCCTACGTTGGTGCGTTCGGAGGCTATGGAACAGGAACCCAAGGTCTGCATGATAACGGCATTCCTGTCCTTGTTTCGCCACCCCCATCTCCTCCTCCCTCGCCGCCCCCATCTCCTCCTCCTTCGCCACCTCCGCCCCCTCCGCCACCTCCGCCCCTTCCGCCACCGCCACCTAGCGACGGGCACTACGACGTAAACGGAGCGCTCGGAGGCGGCTTGGTCGGCTACGGTTTTGCATTCAACCAGTTTATCGTGGGTCCCGAAGCGGACATCGCCGGCTCCACGCTCTCGGGAAATTCGAACTCCTGCGGTACCATCCCGCACGTGTGCGGCGGCAACATCTATGTGATGTCTGACATCCGCGGCCTTGTCGGCCTTCCTCTTGGGCAGTTCATGCCGTCTCTCGGGCAGTTCATGCCGTTTATCGCGGGCGGACTCGCGTTGGATGATATCCACGCCTACGATAGCTTGTTTGGAGTTTCGGGGACGCAGTGGGAAGCCGGTTGGACGATTGGCGCCGGCATCGACTACATGATCACGCCTCAGATTTCGCTACGTCTCGAATATCTATACCAGGACTTTGGGCGCTCGACGTTCTTTGACATTGTCCCTGGTGTGCCTGAGGAGGTTCGCACCGACGTAAATATCATCAGGGCCGGTGTCGTATGGAATTTCGAGACGGCGCCTCCGCCCACGCCTGTGATTGCTAAATATTAGCGCGACGATCGAATCGCCTACGTCATGATATCCGCAGCTCCATCGCGAGCTGCGGATTGCTGCGGTAAAGACTTACTTTGGTGTTTTGAGCCTGCGTTTTGAGATGTGGAATGTCGGCTGAGTGCCGCCGGAAATCGTCTCACCACGAACGTAAGTTTTCTGCCAGCCCTGAGCCACGATTTCGGGTTCGAGTTTCTTCAAGCCGACATTGAATTCCGTACGGCTCTGCGTCCATGCATCATGCTCTGCCTTCAGCGCTGGCTCATCGCTCAGGTTCGCTAGGCGAGGTTGGACGGCATCGAGGACGGCGTGAGCCACAAGCGTTATGAAACAAAATGGCTCGCCTTTTGTGAAACGGACTGTGCCAGGCCGCGTAAACCGCCAGTTCATCGTGAAGGTCATGGCGAGCCAATCGGTTTCTATGAGGCCTTCCAGAGGTACAATTCTGTCGCGATGCGTGTTGGGGGCGCCGCGCGCCCAGATGGCCCATCCCGGAGGTGTGCGAAAGAGCCAGCCCGTATGAAACGTCAGAATGCCGTGCCCGAAATGCGATGATGCCACGAGCTTGTACCGGTCATCGCTATCCGCAGAACGCACCTGCAAATCTTCGATGGCATTGCCCCCGAAATAGGTCACCTCGATCGAACAGGGCAACAAAATCTCCCAGCCACTAGCATTGGCGATGGAGAGCGGAATACAGCGATACGCATATCGTTGGTGCGTAAGATCCATCCAGGCGCGATCAGCGTGCGCCGGTACGATCTCGGGTGCATCGTCCCGGATCCGATAGCAGACAAGGTCAGGCGCCGGCAGGCAATTGGTCTGCGGACTGGTTTTTTCCCGTTTATCTCGAGACAATTTATTCTTTCCTAAACCGGTTGTTCGCTCACAATGCTCGTTATTGTCCGGCGCCGCAAGACGTTGCAGGCAAGCCGCGTTCGTGCAGGTGACGAATAGACCCTCGAGGCCGTGGCCCTTGAAATGCGCGATCGTGGGTGATTCGGGAGTCATGGCAAGATCATACGCTTGACCCACGCCGCCCGTCCGCGATTTCTTCTCTCCGGACCCTCGCCTCAGGGCTTGCGCGATGGTCGGTGGCTGCGGGGACATGACATCGATAACAAGCTCATCATCGCTTCGGAGCAACGACGCTGACCGCTTTTGCGATAGCCTGCTTTACGATCACGAGGCCGATCAGCGCTGACATAGATTTCATTAGGCGAGGAGTCCCCCTAGGTCCAATCCGAGAGATCGTAGCGTTCCTGCAAGCTCCGCTGGAAGCTACTCAGCGCGGAGTTCACTCGGTGTTCATCTTCGTCCCCCAGCGATATCACGCTGACCTCCCATGTAAACGGGCTGCTCGAATCGATTACGTGGTACAGACTGATATCCCGCACCCCGGGAAGGCCGCGGTTGCGAAGCTCCTCAAGAACGATGCTCTTGAGTTCCGCTTCCGTCTTTCGTTCCTTCATCTCCGCTTCTTCCTCAGCTTCACGCCCGGCTGTCCACCATTCGTGAACTTTGACGCGCCGTCTACCCCGTAACTAATCATACCACCCTTCATTCTGCTTGGCGCCGCACTCCCTTCTCAGAAGGCACACACATCGTCCAGTGCTCTGCTCACAAACTGGTTTGCGGTCCGGATGGCAGGGATATGCTCGGCGATCGTAGCCCGTAATCACGCCCCCGCATGCTCCGTCTGAATACTGAGCGTTTGCAGCCGATAAAATAGCAAGGCTCAGGAATGCAAAAGCTGCAGCTACAAAAACTCTGAAAATCATAGCCCTTTCCCTTTTTAACCCGCGCCTCTTAGCGGCACTCCAGCTCCGCTACTGGCTTGCGCGTCGTCTTGTACGCTTGGCGCGGCTATCGCTGGACGCCGCGGAGCGGCTAGCGCCGGGGCTGTTTGAGGGCGGCGTCGAATCTTGCGGCGCGCCCCCATAGGTCAGCGCTTGATGATGATTTTGACTCTGATTTTGAGAGAGATTGGCCACAGCATGGCGGCGCGCCCCTTCGCTTGCTGTGAAGATCGCCGCCCAGCGCATGAGCGGCACAAGGTCTGAGCCAATTATTTATCCACTACGCTCTATACCGCTATATTGGCCAGATATTGGACAGACCTGTCACCAAACATATAAGCCATTGATTCATCTGGCGCGCCCAAGGGGACTCGAACCCCTGTTTTTGCCGTGAAAGGGCAACGTCCTGGACCGCTAGACGATGGGCGCGCGCGGCAAAAGGCGGAGACTGCGCGAGGTATAGTGACCGGCGCAGGCCCTGGCAAGGCGGGGCTCTGCGGCGGTACGTGATTCACACGCCGGATGTGCGGCGCTCGGCGAGCGCGAAATCGAGAAGCCGCAGCTTGATCTTTTCGCGGCCGTTCCAGCGATCGAGGGTCAAGCTGCCGGCAAGATGCACGCATCCACCGCGCGCCGAACGCAAAGCTTCGCCGAGCGGCTTGCCCACCGCGCGAAAGACGATCCCTTCGAGCCCAGTGCCGTCGCCCGCCTCGGCGCGCCAGCGCAAATGGCCTTCACCGACCGGCATCACATCGATGAGACGATGCGCCGGGAAAACGAAGATGGGCTCCGGATTGCCGGCACCGAAGGGCCCTGCCCGCTCGAGCGCCGCGTGAAGCGCGAGGTTTGCGCTTGCCGCCGTCAGCGCGGCATCGACATAGAGCGCCTCCTGCGCGCGCGCGGCCGCAACCTTTTCGGCGAGGCTTATCTCGAGAAAGCTGCGAAAATCCGCGAGCCTTTCCCGCGCAATCGTGATGCCCGCGGCCACGGCATGTCCACCGCCCTTGACCAGGAGCCCGGCTTCGACGGCGAGGCGAACCACCCTACCGAGGTCGATGCCAGCGATCGAACGGCCTGAGCCAGTTCCGATCGATCCGTCGAATGCAATCGCAAAGGCAGGCCGGCGAAATTCTTCCTTCAGACGCGCCGCGACGAGGCCGACGACGCCTTGATGCCAATTCTCGCCGGATACGATGATCGCCGCGCCCTCTCCGTCCGCTTCGGCCGAAGCCGCCTCCAGCATCGCCGCCTCGACGGTTTGCCGTTCGCGGTTGAGCCGGTCGAGATCTTCGGCGATACGCCGCGCCTCGAGTTCGTCGCGCATCACGAGAAGCTTCGCGCCAAGCGCCGCATCGCCGATCCTTCCCCCGGCATTGATCCGCGGTCCTATCAAAAAGCCAAGGTGATAGGGATTGGGCGGGCCGCCGGCGCCTGCGACATCGAACAAGGCGGTGAGACCTGGCCGGCCACGCGCCCGCATCAAAGCGAGGCCCTTGATCACGAAGGCGCGGTTCAAGCCCGTCAAAGGCGCGACGTCGGCGACGGTCGCGAGCGCCACGAGATCGAGACCCAGGAGAAGATCCGGCTCCGGCCGCGTATCGTTCCAGAAATTGCGCGCGCGTAAGAGTCGGTTCGTGGCGATCAGCGTCATGAAGACGACGCCGGCGGCACAGAGCTGGCCGAGGCCCGAAAGGTCGTCCTGGCGGTTCGGATTGACCACGATCGCCTCGGGCAGGACTTCTGGCGCCTGGTGATGGTCGAGAACGATCGCGTCGAGGCCGAGTTTGGCCCCCCCGGCAAGCGCCGCATGGCTCGTCGTCCCGCAATCGACGCAGACGAGGAGTTTTGCGCCGGCTTGCGCCAATTCGCCGATCGCGTTCACATTCGGCCCATAGCCTTCGAAGATGCGGTCGGGGATGTGGACGATGTGGGGCGTACCGGCGGCGGTGAGGAATTCGGCAAGCAGCGCCGAGGACGCGGCGCCGTCAACATCATAATCGCCGAAGATCGCGATCGTCGCGCCGGTCTCGATCGCCGCGACAAGACGTTCGGCTGCCGCTTCCATGTCGTTTAGCGCATAGGGATCCGGCATCAGCCGTCGCAGCGTCGGATCGAGATAGAGTTCGGCCTCTTGCGGAGCAACGCCGCGCCCGGCCAGAACCCGTGCCACGAGATCGGAATGGCCATGGATCTGCGCGATCGCAAGCGCCTTTGCCTGCCCCGCCGCGTCGAGTCGGTCGCGCCAGGGCCGGCCCAGCGCCGAGCGCTCCACGCCGAGAAAGTTGCGGTTCGCCGAAAGGATGAGAGATTCGTCCACGCCCGAGCTTAGCGGGTCGCGCGCGAAAAATCAGGCGCGAAACGACCGCCGCTCACAGGCGAATCCCTCTCCCGCAAGCGGGAGAAGGTGACCCTCGCGTCAGCGAGGGTCGGAAGGGGCGGTGCCGCTTCAAGAACCCTCATCCATCATGCTTCGCACGACACCCTCTCCCGCAAGGGGAAAAGGAGAGTGCATTCACTCTAGTTTGAACTTGCCCATCTCGCGGTGCTCGGCAGAAATCTTGCGCACCGTTCCGGTCACCGAGCGATAAATGAGAGTTTCCGTGCGGATGACCCCCTTGCCCAACTTGACGCCGGCAAGCAGCGGTCCGTCGGTGACGCCGGTCAGCGAGACGATCACGTCGCCCGAGGCGAGTTCCTTCATGTCGTATTTGCGGCGCGGATCGCTCACGCCCATCTTGGCGGCGCGTTCGACCTTTTCTTCCGTGTCAAGGATCAGCCGCCCCTGCATCTGACCGCCGACGCAACGCAGCGCGCCTGCGGCGAGCACGCCCTCGGGCGCGCCGCCGACGCCGAGATAAAGATCGATGCCGGTGTCCTCGGGCCGCGTGGTGAAAATGACGCCCGCGACATCGCCGTCCGGAATGATGCGCAGCGCAGCGCCGATCCGCCGGCAATCGTCCATGATCGCCTTATGCCGCGGCCGGTCGAGAACGAGGACCGAAATTTCGCTGGGCTTCACGCCCTTCGCTTTCGCCAGCGAGCGGATATTCTCTTCCGGCGTCATGTCGAGATCGACTGTGCCTTGTGGATAGAAGGGGCCGATCGCGATCTTTTCCATGTAAACATCGGGCGCATGGAGCAGCGAGCCGCTCGTCGCCATGGCCATCACCGCGATCGAGCCCGGCATGTCGCGCGCGCAAAGCGTGGTCCCTTCGAGCGGATCGACGGCGATATCGACTTTGGGGCCAGACGACGTGCCGAGCTTTTCGCCGATATAAAGCATCGGCGCCTCGTCGCGCTCGCCCTCGCCGATGACGATCGTTCCGTCGATCGGCAACCGCTGCAACTCGCGCCGCATCGCGTCGACCGCCGCCTGATCCGCGGCCTTTTCATCGCCGCGACCGCGCAGCCGCGCGGCGGCCACGGCGGCGCGTTCGGTCACCCGCACCAGTTCGAGCGTCAGGATACGATTGATAATGTCGTGGCTCGTGACGACGAGATCGACCAATGCGTTCCTCCATCAAATCGCGGTCGAACCCGCGCCGCTCATTCCCGTTCGATACGGATGAGCTGCGGCGGCTCGGCGACGAAGCCGTCGCCGACCACGGCCGCGAGCGCCTCGCGAATCAGCTTCTCATAGGTCGCATGCGTGATGAGAACCACGGGCACCGCGGCAGGCTTGCCATGCTCGCCGGGGCGCCGGCGCTGCACGATGCTCTCGAGCGAAATCGAGCGTTCCGCCATGCGCGCGGCGATCGCCGCCGCGGCGCCCGGCCGGTCGTAGACGGAGAGCCTGATGTAATAGCCGCCCTCATGCATCTGCATCGGTGCCCGCGGCAGCGGCGCGAGCGCCGCCACCGGCAGGCCGAAGGGCGGTGAAATCAAACCCTTCGCGATATCCGCGATATCAGCGACGACGGCGGAAGCTGTCGCCTCGCCTCCCGCGCCCGGCCCGACCAGCGTCAGCTCATGCACGGCATCGGCATCGATCGTCACCGCATTGGCGACGCCCATGACTTGGGCAATCGCCGAGGAGCGCGGCACCATGCTTGGATGGACGCGTTGCTCGATCCCCGCCGCGGTGCGCTGGGCAACGCCGAGCAGCTTGATACGATAGCCGAGTTCCGTCGCCGCCTCGATATCGGCGAGGCTGATATCCTTGATGCCTTCGATAGCGATCGCCTTGGGATCGATCCGCGTGCCGAAGGCGAGCGCGGTCAGGATGGCAAGCTTATGCGCCGTATCCAATCCACCAATGTCGAAACTCGGATCGGCTTCGGCGTAGCCCAGCTTCTGCGCCTCGACGAGACATTCGGCGAAGGACAAATGCTCCATCTCCATTCGCGACAGGATGTAATTGCATGTGCCATTCAGAATCCCGTAGACGCGGGCGATCGCGTTGCCGGCGAGCCCTTCGCGCAAGGTTTTCACGATCGGAATGCCGCCGGCGACCGATGCCTCGAAACCGAGTGCGACGCCCTTCGCCTCGGCGAGCTCGGCAAGCCGCATACCATGTTTTGCGAGCAAAGCTTTGTTGGCGGTGACGACGGATTTTCCGGCGGCGAGCGCCGCCTCGACCGAGGCAAGCGCCGCGCCCCCCGAGCCGCCAATCAATTCGACGAAGAGATCGATGTCGGGCGATGCCGCAAGCTTCACTGGGTCGTCGAACCAGGCGAAACGCGAGAGATCGACGCCGCGTTTCTTGCGCGCCTCTTTCGCCGAGACGGCCGTAACCGTGATCTTGCGCCCGCAGCGCGCCGCCAAATCCGCAGCCTGCCGATCGAGAAGCTCGAGGACGGCGAGGCCCACCGTGCCGAGGCCGGCGACGCCAACGCGCAAAGGGAGCTGCATGAATACCAAGTCCGGTGGAGCGGCGGCTCGGCCGCACGGCTGATGGCGCCTTTTGCCCCATTTCAGGGGGGCGGGCAACAAAGCTAGCCCCCGAAATGCCTAGCGCGCCGCGACGAGCCAGGCGGGATCGAACCAGCGGTCCGCCTCGCCGTCATAGGGCAGCCGGTTGATGTCCCAGAGCCGGATGAACGGGGCATAGGCCGCATAGACCGGCGGACCGCCGCCAATGAAGACCACCCGGTCAGGAAATCGGGCCAAAACCTCCTCCGGCGCCTCGGAGGAATGAATTTCGACCATGTCGCGATCGGCGAAGGCGAATTTCGGCACGGAAATGAACGTGCGATGGCCCATGATGAGCACGTGCCCGCGCGTCAGCTCGAAAAAGCGCTCAACATCGGCGACGAATTCGGGGTCCTTGCAGCCTTCCCAGGGCAGCCGGCCGTTGAGGCCGAACTGGCCACTTTGGCCGATGGCGACGACGGCCCGCACGTCCGGCATCATTTGATTTCCTCCGACAGGTTCATTGAAATGCTTAGAGCGATTGCAGCGATCAAGTCCAGGCCAGTCGGATTTCGGAGCGTTTCAATTTGAATTTCCGCGCATGACCCAAGGTCGGCAGCGCGGCGATCGTCGTGATCGAGGCATGGACGTCATCATCGCCGTCGCGTAGGAGAATGCCATGGTTCGCAGTTCTCTTGGTCTCATCGCGCTACTGATGGCCGCGCCGGCGTTCGCGCAGGAGCCCGTCGGCTGCGACAAGTTCAAATGGCCGCTCGACCATGAGCGCGCCTTGCTCGCGAACCCTTCTCGGACGGCCTCGGGCGGCGAAATGCTGCAACCTTTGGCGGCGGCGGTGATGCCGGCGTTGGTGCCCTTCGCCGACGCGAAATTGCCGGCAGCACCGTCGCGCGCGCCGAAATCTCCCGACTCTTACGCCGGATTCGTGCGTGAGCGGGCACCTCGCATCACCTTGTCGCGCGGCGCCTGGATCGACGTGGTTCAGGACGGACGTGAGTTGAAGCCCGGCGCGTTCGGCGGAGCCACCGGATGCGACGGCATTGCCAAGAGCGTGAAGTTCGAGCTCGCCGCCGCGCCATTCGTCATCGAACTCGGCGGAACGCCGGCGCATGCCATCGCCTTTGTGGTGACGCCAGACTGAAATTGGACCGGCGAAGCTAAGCGACCGCTGCTGCCCGGCCTTGCCATTGCCGACGCGACGCGCCACAAGCACGCATGCTTCACCTCAATGAGCTGACCTTGCGGCTTGGTCCGCGCCTCCTGTTCGACAAAGCGAGCGCCGCCCTGCCCGAACGTGCACGCGTGGGTTTCGTCGGCCGCAACGGTGCCGGCAAGACAACCTTGTTTCGCATGATCGCAGGCGATTTGGCGCCGGATTCGGGCGCGATCTCACTGCCGCGGCAGACGCGGCTCGGCCGGGTCGAGCAGGAAGCGCCGGATGGACCCGCGTCTTTGCTCGACTTCGTTCTCGCCGCCGATCGCGAACGCCACGCACTACTGCGCGAAGCCGAAACCGCGACGGATGCGCATTGCATCGCCGAAATCCAGACCCGGCTCGCCGATATTTCGGCACATGCTGCCCCTGCCCGCGCGGCGCATATTCTCGCCGGCCTCGGCTTCGATCATGAAGCGCAGCAGAAACCGCTCTCTGAGTTCTCCGGGGGCTGGCGCATGCGGGTCGCGCTGGCCGCCGTCTTGTTCGCCGCGCCTGACCTTCTGCTGCTCGACGAACCGACGAATTATCTCGATCTCGAAGGCACACTCTGGCTCGTCGACTATCTCGGTCGCTATCCCGCCACCATTATCGTCATTAGCCATGATCGCGATCTGCTCGATGCCGTCGGCGATCACATCCTCCATCTCGACCAAGCCAAATTGAGCCTATGGCGCGGTAATTATACGAGTTTCGAGCGCCAGCGCCGCGAGCAGCAGGCGATCCTGTCGAAACAGAAGAAGAAGCAGGACGAGCAGCGCAAGCATCTTCAAGCTTTCGTCGATCGCTTCCGCGCCAAGGCGACCAAGGCGGCGCAGGCGCAGGCGCGCATCAAAATGCTCGCCAAAATGGAGCCGATCGCAGCCGTCGTCGATGGCCACGTTCTGCCCTTCAAACTGCCATCGCCGCAAAAGCCGTTGCGCCCGCCGATCCTGGCGATGGAAAATGCCGCTGTCGGTTATGGCGATGCGCCAATCCTACAACGCCTGTCGCTGACGATTTCCGACGACGACCGCATCGGGCTTCTCGGCGCCAATGGCAACGGCAAATCGACTTTCGCCAAACTCGTCGCGGGGCGATTGGCGCCGATGAGCGGCCGCCTCACCCGCGCGGCGCGCCTCGATGTCGGCTTCTTCGCGCAGCACCAGGTCGATGAACTCAACGAAAGTACCACGCCCTATCAGTGCGTCGCGGACCTCATGCGGGGCGAGCTGGAGGCGAAGATCCGCGCCCGTTGCGCGAAGATCGGCTTTCCCAACGTCAAGGCGGACACGAAAGTCGCGCATCTCTCCGGCGGCGAGAAGGCGCGGCTCCTCATGGGGCTTGCGAGCTTCAACGGGCCGCATCTTCTCATTCTCGACGAGCCAACCAATCATCTCGACATCGACAGCCGCGCAGCGCTGATCGAAGCGATCAACGAGTATGAAGGCGCGGTCATTCTCGTCTCACATGATCGCTATCTGCTTGATGCCTGCGCCGATCGGCTCTGGCTCGTCGATGGGGGCAGCGTCGTAGCCTTCGACGGAGACTTGGAGGATTACAACGCGTTGGTTCTCGGCAAGGCGGCGGCCGACGAACCGAAGGCGCGGGCCGAAGATCCGAAAGCCCTGCTCCGTCCTGCCAAATCCGCCGCGCCGCTGAAAAAACGCATCGCCGCGCTCGAAGAGCGGATCGAAAAATTTCAGGCTCTCATCGCCCGCGTCGATGAAGCGCTCGCCGAGCCCAATATCTTCGTCACCGAGCCGGCGACGGCCGCGCAATTGGCCAGACAGCGCGGCGAACTCGAACAGGTGCTCGCGGCCAGCGAAGATGAATGGCTGCAGCTGACGAGCGAGCATGAGGCGCAGGCGGGTTGAATCCTCTCACGCCTTTTTCTCCCAGCCACCGCGCACGTTCTGCTGCCAATAGGTCAGCCCGAGGCCGGCTTCCTTCAGGCGCTTCCATTGCAGCCGCGCGGCGTCCAATTGATCCGCGTCATTGCCATCGAACATAAGGATGACGCGTTCGTAATCCGAACTGCTGAGTATGCCGTCGACATTGGCGGAATCGACGAAGAGGCGCAGCTTTGCTCCATTTGGATTCTCGCCTTGCGTCGTGAGGTAGACGGGCTGCATTTCGGCGTTGCCATCGCGCGCACGCCCATGCGCGAGGAAGCTCGCGTCGGAATAGGTCCAGAGCGCCTCGTCGAGCGCATCGAGCCGCTCCTCGCTTGCCGCCTGCACGACCACGCGCCAGCCGCGCGCAAGCGAGGCTTCGATGAGCGCAGGAAGCGCCTGTTCGAGCCGCTGATTTTGCAGATGGTAGAACCAGATCTCCGGCATCGGCGGCTCGGTCGCATGATCCCAAAGATCATGCGTCAAAACAAAAACTTACCCCTCGTAATAATCGGCGACGAGGCGGTCTAGAAGGCGCACGCCGAAGCCCGATCCCCAGCTCTGATTGACGTCGCTCGCCGGCGCGTTCATGCCGGTGCCGGCAATGTCGAGATGCGCCCACGGCGTGCCATTGACGAAGCGCTGAAGGAATTGCGCGGCGGTGATCGAACCGCCGTGACGCCCGCCGGTGTTCTTCATGTCGGCGAATTTGGAATCGATGAGTTTGTCATAGGCCGGCCCCAAAGGCAGACGCCAAACTTTCTCGTTCGTCTCCTTGCCGGCTGTCGCGATCCTCTTGCTCAATTCATCGTCGTTCGAAAACAGCCCCGCATGTTCCTGACCGAGCGCCACCATGACGGCGCCGGTCAGCGTGGCGAGATCGATCATGAACTGCGGCTTGAACTTGTCCTGCACATACCAGAGCACGTCGGCGAGAACGAGCCGGCCCTCGGCGTCTGTATTGATGACTTCGATGGTCTGACCCGACATGGATTTGATGATGTCGCCCGGCCGCTGCGCATTCGGTCCCGGCATGTTCTCGACGAGGCCGATGGCGCCTATGGCGTCGACCTTTGCCTTGCGCGCGGCAAGCGCATGCATCAGACCAACGACGCAGGCGGCCCCGGCCATGTCGCCCTTCATGTCCTCCATACCGGCGGCGGGTTTGATCGAAATGCCGCCCGTGTCGAAACAGACGCCCTTGCCGATGAAGGCGATCGGTTTCGTCTTGCCCTCTTTCTTGTCGCCACGCCAGCGCATGACGACGAGACGGCTTTCGCGATCCGAGCCTTGGCCCACCGCAAGCAGCGACCCCATGCCGAGTTCGGTCATCGCCGCCTCGTCGAGGATTTTCACTTCGACGCCGAGCTTCTCGAGTTCCTGGGCGCGTTTGGCGAATTCCTCCGGATAGAGAACATTGGCGGGCTCGTTGACGAGCGAGCGGGCGATCAGAACGCCCTCGGCTACGGCCTCGCGCGACTTCGCCTCGCGCCGCGCCGCCGCAGGATCCTCGACGGCGATGGCGATCTCGGTTGGGCCGGCTTCCTCATCATCCTTCTTTTTGGTCTTGTAGGTATTGAACTTATAGTCGCGCAGCCTCACTCCCTCGGCAAATTGGGCGGCCGCGGCGGCCGGGTCCTTCGGCGGGCGCGGCAGGTCGAAGACCACGGTGCCGGCGGCGCCGGCGCCGAGCTTGCTCAAGACAAAGCCCCCAAGGGTCAGATAATCGTCAGGCTTCGTCTCGTGGTCGCGTTCCCTGCCCTTGCCTGATTTCGCCGCTTCCTCGCTCACGGGGCCGGTTCCGATGACGATCAGCCGGTCGGCGGCGAAGCCCGAGGGCGCAATGATGTCCAGGGCCGTCGATCCCTTGCCTTTGAACTTGGCGGCGCCGGCCGCCCTTTTGATCAGTGCCTCGCCCTCGGCTCCGACCAAATTGCGCGTCGCCGTGCCGAACGCCAAATCCTGACCCACGAAAAGCACGAGCGTTTGGGCAGTCTTGGTTTTTGCGGTTCGCTTCGATACCGCAGACGCCGTCTGCGGGGCGAGCGATGTCAAAGCAACAAAATCAATTTTTATGGATTGTGACATTGTTCTCTTCCTGATGCCCTGACCGTTGGTACCCTAGGCGCTTGGATGCGGCAGCCTGCAAGATCGAAGGCGCCTTGACATGCGCTGCCGGATAGCACCTGTGCGAGCGCATCTGCCAGCAAATTCGCCACACCGAACCCACTGCCTCGGCTCATGCCTTGATGTGGAGCGGGAGCCTGCCTCGCAATCGCGCAGAATGCTCCGGCGCGGCGCCCCGCGCGCCGGCGCCGGCCCTAAATCACAGGCCGGGAACGCGAAATGAAGTGTTTGGCCCTCGCCTCGCGGCTCTGGCGAAAAGGCGTGGCGCGCCCGCAACGTGGCTTCGCATTCCGGCTGCTTGCCCTTAAAAAGCCGGGAGCGGCTTGCACCTAACGCTATGACTATGTGGCCAAACCGGGCTAGGATACCAAGACTGCCCGTCGATTCCGGGCGCCTCGAACCTTGCTGCCTTTCGAAGGGGGGATTCCGTTCGCGAAACAGGAGATATTTACGAGGGATCGCGGATGCAAATCCGCGAGCCGTATGGTTGTGCCCTCTCCGGACCTGCTTGAGTGATCTGTCGGCCCACTGTTTACGGAAGCGCCCGCGTCATGCCGTTCGTCGAGACTCATGCGAGCCTAGGTGACCCCGCAACCGCTGCCTCAGGCACGGCGGCAGCCATCGGCTTCTTGGCAATCAGGTCTCATCCCATACGAGAGGCGCCATGATCATCGGATCGACGCTCGGCCGATATTTGTCGCTGCGTTTCTGCAAAACGATTATGGGCGTTTTCCTCGCCATCATTGGCATGGTCTATGTCTTCGATTTTGTCGAGATGCTGCGCCGTTCCAATGGAATGCCAGGTGTAACAGCGGGTTTCATCGCGGTCTTGTCATTGCTGCGCACCCCGTCGGTCGCCGAACAAATCCTGCCGTTCTGCGTGTTGTTTGGCACCATGACCGCCTTCCTCGATCTGAGCCGCAAGTTCGAGCTCATCGTGGCGCGAGCGGCGGGTCTCTCGGTCTGGCAATTCCTCGTTCCGCCGGTGGCGATCGCCTTGCTGATCGGCGTTTTGTCGGTGGCGCTTTTCAACCCCATCTCGGCGGAAATGAAGCAACGCGCTGACGCGATCGAGACGCAACTCTTCGGCCGCGGCGGCCGGCAAGGCGATACGACCCTGTGGATCCGGCAAAAGAGCGTCGACGGGGAAGCAATTCTGCGTGCCGCGGAATCGCTCAAATCCGGAACTCTGCTGACCTCGGTCACTGCCTATGTTTACGAACCCGATGGCCGCTTTGAAGAGCGGGTGCAAGCCGAGCGTGCCACGCTGCTGCCCGGCGTCTGGAAGCTCCAGAATGCCGAAATTTCGGCACCGGGCGAAGAGGCACGCGAGGTCGGCACTTATCTTCTCGCCACCGATCTTTCTCCCGACCAGCTTTCGGAAAACTTCCTCACGCCGGATTCCGTGCCATTTTGGTCCCTGCCGAGGCTGCGTCAGGAGAGCGAGCAGGCTGGCCTCGATTCCACCGGTTTCCGGCTTCAATATCAAACGCTCTTGGCCAGACCGCTGCTGCTCGTCGCAATGGTTCTGATAGCCGCCGCGTTTTCTTTAAGAGTTTTCCGATTTGGCGGAATAGTGCAGACGGTTAGCGGTGGCATCGTTGCCGGCTTCGTGCTTTATCTTTTGACGAAAATGGTTGCCGATCTCGGCGGGTCCGGCCTTTTGAGTACGCCGGTTGCCGCTTGGTCGCCGGCGGTGGTCGGCAGCTTGCTCGGAGCCTTGGCTCTCCTGCATCAGGAGGACGGTTGATGGGGCGGCGTTCTTGCCCCACTGATGAAGGTTGCTGTGCCCGCTCCGAGCTTCGTGCGGCAGCCTTCGGGCTGCGGCGCGAATCGCGGCGCAACCCGCAAGCAGCTATGCTCGCCCGTCTCGCACGCCTTTGCGGCTGCGCGATGTTCTGCGCTTGGTTCTGCGCGGGCGTGGTAGGGCCTGCCGGAGCGCAGACGGTGGGCGAACGGATCATCAAAACCCCGAAGCCCGGCGAACAGCCGGATAAAATGTTCGTCGAGGCGGACCAGCTCGTCTACAACAAAGACAAGAATACCGTCTCGGCCGAAGGCAACGCGCGGATCTATTACGAGGGCCGCGTGCTCGAGGCCGACCGCATCGTGTATGATCGCAACAGCGGCCGGGTCTATGCCGAAGGTCATGCCAAACTGACCGAGCGGGACGGCACCGTCCTGCACGGCGACCGGTTCGATCTCACCAAGGATTTTGCTAACGGTTTCGTCGAGAGTCTGCGCGCCGATACGGCCGACAAGACGTATTTCAGCGCGCCTCGCACTGAGCTCATCGGCGGCAATACGGAAGTCTATGAGAAAGGCACCTACACGGCTTGCTCGGTCTGCGCCGACAATCCTTTGAAGCCGCCCCTATGGCGTGTGCGCGCCAAGCGCATCGTCCACAAGAGCGACGAGAAGATGGTCTATTATACCGATGCCTGGCTCGAATTCCTCGGCATTCCGGTAGCTTACGTGCCGGTCTTTTCGGCGCCCGACCCTAGCGTCACGCGCAAGTCCGGCATCCTGATGCCGCAGCTGCTCGACCTCTCGACTGCCGGATGGGGAGTCGCTGTCCCGATCTTCTGGGCGATGGCCCCGAATTATGATTTGACCTTCACGCCGACCTATTTCTCCCAACAGGGCTTCTTTGGCGAGGTCCAGTGGCGGCAAAGGTTCGCAAACGGCGGTTATTTCGTGCGCGCTGACGGCATTTTCCAGCAAGACCCCGGGGCCTTCCCGGCAGCGCCCTTTGGTGCCGGCGGCCAGGAGCTGCGCGGCTCGCTCGAAACAGCCGGCGAATTTAAGATCAACGATTTTTGGAAGTACGGCTGGGATCTCACGCTGCTGACCGACAAATGGTTCCTCAGCGATTACAGCGTCGCGAACCAGAGCGTGTCATCGAATTACTATAGCGAAGCAATCTCGACCTTTTACCTGACCGGGCAAGGCGATAGCGGCTATTTCGATCTCCGCGGCTATCATTTTGAAGGGCTGACGGCCCATGATCTGCAGCCGCAGCAGCCCAACGTGCTTCCGGTCCTAGACTATAACAGGACCTTCAAAGTCGATCCGGCCAAGACGGCGGGCGTCGGCGGCGAAGTCCAATTGGATTTCAATTTCACCAATCTATCGGCGGTCGCGGCGAGCTACCAGGCGACCGGGGCCCCTCAGTTCGATCAGGCCTTTGGGCTTTACGACGTTTGCACCAACTACACGCCCGGCACTACAGCCAGCAATTGCCTCCTGCGCGGCATCGGCGGCGATTATACGCGCACGACAGCGGACTTGTCATGGCAGCGCAAATATGTCGATCCGATCGGCGAGGTCTGGACACCTTTCGCCTTTGCCCGCGTCAACGGCCAGTGGCTCGATCTCAACACGACGGACACCTACACGTTCTCGTCGCCCTCCGGGACCTCGACCATCAGCAATGCGTCGCAAACCAATTTCATCTCCAGCGGAGCGAACGGCTATGTCATGCCGGGCGTCGGATTCGAGTACCGCTATCCGATCCTCGCCAACACGCCCATCGGTTCAATGGTCGTCGAGCCGATCGGCCAAATCATCGCCCGGCCCAATCAGCTGCTCGGCGGAGATACGCTCGTCAATCTTGACGCTCAAAGCCTCGTCTTCGACGATACGACCCTATTCGCCTGGGACAAATACTCAGGCTACGACCGTTTCGAAACCGGCACGCGCGCCAATTACGGCGGCGAGGCCACGTTGAACTTCAAGAACGGCAGCTATGTCAATTTCGTCGCCGGCCAGTCCTACCAGGTTGCCGGCACGAACAGCTACGCAACGCCTGATGCGGCCAATGTCGGCTTAAGTTCGGGATTGGATACCCCCGCTTCGGATTATGTCGCGGCCTTCACGCTGGTGCCGGGTCCGATTCTCTCCTTCATCGCCAAGGGACGCTTCGACGAGGCGACGCTGGAACCGCGCCGCGTTGACCTCGTCTCGAACATCAATCTCGGAGCCTGGACCGGCAGCGTACAGTTCGCCGATTATCAGGCCCAACCCGTCATCGGCTATGATGTGACGCGCGAAGGCCTGAACCTGAGTTCTAAGTACCAGATCACCCCCAGTTATTTCGTGCAGGGCAACGTCACTTTCGACATGAGCAGGCAATATTATCCGGAGAGCCTGATCGGCTACAGCTATCCCGGCCCATTTGCGCTTGCGGGGCTCGGCGCCGGAGCGGGCTACAAGGACGATTGCACAACATTCACAGTGAACTACTCAGACGTCTATGAGGATAATGGAACCGGTGCCTTCGTGCATAACCAGACCTTGATGGTCGAACTTCAATTGCGCACGCTAGGCGATGCTACAGTGAAGCAGACGGCCGGGAATAATGCTGCTTTGGATGGCATCAAGTAAATGGACCTCGCCGGGCTGGGTCGCTAAAAAGCCATCCCGGCGGCAGATAAAGTCGTCAAGGAGAAAGGCCCGATGATTCGCTGCAACCCGTCGCGCCGGCAAAGCTTCTCGGCACGGTTTTCGATGATCCTGTCCCTCGGGTTTCTTGTGGCTGCGGCATCGGCCCTTTTGCCGGTGTCGCAAGCGCGCGCGCAGGCGATCATTGCGACGGTGAACGGCGATCCAATTACCGACATCGACCTTCAGCAGAGGATGAAGCTCCTGCGTGTATTACACCAACCGGCTACTCACGATGCTGCCTTGGAGAGCATGATTGACGATCAGCTGAAACTCGATGAAACGGGCAAATTCAAAATCAAGGCCTCCAACAGCGAGATAGGCAAGCAGATATCCAAAGTTGCGGGCGAGCTGAAAATGGCCCCCGACGCTTTGTTCGCGGCGATTCAAAGCGCTGGTATCTCCGAGTTCCATTTCAAGGATCACTTTGCCGCCGATTACCAGTTCAATGTCCTCGTCCAGGCCTATAATAAGGGCGTTGAGGCGAGCGAGAGCCAAGTTCGGGCGGAACTCGCCAAGGATGGCGGCAAGGCTGCCGAGGGAATCGACTACAAGGTCCGTCAGGTCATCTTCACGATCCTCGATTCCACGAATTTGGCCGCCACCGAGGCGAAGATGAAGGCAGCTGAACAACTGCGCACGCGCTTCACCGACTGCGACAGCGGTCTCGACCTGGCGCGCAGCATGGAGGATGTAGCCGTCAAGGAGCTGATTACGCGCAACTCTTTGCAGCTCAGCGAAGGCCTGAAGCAATTGCTCGACAAGACGCCGGTTGGGCACTTGACGCCGCCGCAGAGGACGACCGACGGCGTTGAAATGATCGCCGTGTGCGGCAAGGACGCATCGGATGACGACACCGCGCTACGCAATGCGATCTCGCAGAAGCTGCTTGCCGCCGAAATAGACGCGGATGCCGCCAAGCGGCTAAAGGAATTGCGGTCCTATGCGGTTGTCGTCGTGAAGAAATAATGGTGCAACGATTTCCTGATCGTGGGCCGCGCGTGGTGCTCGCGCTCACGCGTGGCGATCCTTCCGGTATAGGTCCTGAGCTCGCCTTGAAGTCGTGGCTTGCTTTGCATGCGGACGAAGCCGCCCCGGCTTTCTTCATCATCGCCGACCCCGCTGATCTCGCGGCGCTTGCGCGCCGATTCGGTTTGCCGGTTCCGATCGAAGTCGCCGAGGCGAGCCAAGCGACGGCGATTTTTCAGCGCGCTTTGCCGGTCGTTCCCTTGCGCCATTCCGTCAGAGGCGCCCTGGGCCGACCGGATGCGGCCGATGCAACAGGAACGATCGAGTCCATCGAAATCGGTGCCGGGCTCGTTCGCGCCGGCGCAGCGGACGCCCTCGTGACCAATCCGATCGCCAAGCAAGTCCTGAAACAGGCCGGATTTCGCAATCAAGGCCACACCGAGTTCCTTGGCGAATTGGTACTGCGCCTGTTCGGCCAAGAGGTTCGTCCGGTCATGCTCTTATGGTCGCCCGAGCTCGCCGTCGTTCCGGCAACAATCCACGTGCCGCTCGCGAAAGTGGCGCAGCTCTTGAGCTTCGATCTTCTTGTCGAGACAGGGCGGATCGTTGCGGCCGATCTCAAGAATTGTTTCGGCATAGAAGCGCCGCGGCTTGCCTTCGCCGGTCTCAATCCGCATGCCGGAGAAGAAGGCCATATGGGCCGCGAGGAGATCGAGATCATCGCCCCGGCGATTGCGGAACTCTGTCGCGCCGGCATCGATGCGCGCGGCCCTTATCCGGCCGACACTCTGTTTCATAAGGCAGCCCGCACGCGTTACGACGTCGCGATCTGCATGTACCACGACCAGGCGCTGATCCCGATCAAGACGCTCGCCTTCGACACGGCCGTGAACGTCACCTTGGGCTTGCCATTCGTGCGCACCTCGCCCGATCATGGCACGGCCTTCGACATCGCCGCCGCTGGTAGGGCCGATCCTTCGAGCCTGATCGCGGCGCTGCGTCTGGCCGGCAGACTGGCGCGCGCCGGCGCGCAAGTCGGCGCGGCGGCGTGAAAGACGCTCTGCCGCCGCTCCGCGAAGTCGTTGCCGCGCATGGGCTCGCCGCGAAGAAATCGCTTGGCCAGAATTTTCTCTTCGATCTCAATCTGACCGCGCGCATCGCACGCGCCGCCGGCCCGCTCGAAAAGGTGACCATCGTCGAGATCGGCTCCGGGCCCGGCGGCTTGACGCGGGCACTTCTCGCCGAAGGCGCGGGGCATGTGATCGCGATCGAACGCGATCAGCGCTGCCTCGCGGCGCTCGCGGAAATCGCGGCGAATTATCCTGGCCGGCTCGAGATCATCGAAGGCGACGCGCTCGGAATTGATCTCGCCCGCCTGGTTGGGGATAGGCGACCGGCGCGGATCTGCGCCAACCTGCCTTATAATATCGCCACAGCGCTTCTGACCATGTGGCTCGAGGTCGAGCCCTGGCCGCCGTTCTTCGATCGGATCGTTCTGATGTTTCAAAAGGAGGTCGCAGAGCGCATCGTCGCAACGCCCGCGGCACGCGCCGATTATGGGCGGCTCGCGGTGCTCGCCAATTGGCGCTGCGCCACCCGCATCCTCTTCGACGTACCAGCCGCCGCCTTTACGCCGCCACCGAAAGTCACGTCGTCGGTCGTCGAACTGGTACCCCGCGCAATGCCCCTGCCCTGCGAGGTGAAGCTTCTCTCGGAGGTGACGCAAGCCGCCTTCGGCCAGCGCCGCAAGATGCTGCGGCAGAGTTTGAAAAGCCTCGGCGTCGACCCTTTGGCGCTGCTCAAACGCGCGCATATCGATCCGACGAAGCGGGCGGAAGAGATCGAGGTCGCAGGCTTCGTCGCAATGGCTAACGTGCTCAAAGGGATGTGACGTGTAGCTAATCGTCAGTAGCACTCACATTTGAGCGCCCGCTGCGAGAAGCCGCCGGCACGCAGATGCGCCGGCGCAAAAAATACGTGGGCGTCGGAGTCCTTGCGCTCGATTGCGGCCCCGAGCCGTTCGGCGAGCGCCTCATCCGGCGAGTGGTAACTGAGAAACCAACGCATTCGAATGACCGGGGCCGGCCTGAAAATTCAGGCGATAAGAATGGCACGGACCACGATCCCTCCAAGAGGAGCGGCGCTTCGCGCCTCACTCCTCCTTCATGAGCTTCTCCACGAGATCCTCGATCCCTTGTTTCTGCCGCGGCGCGCGCAGGCGCTCGGCGGTCAGGATCGCGACGAGGTCTTCGAACGTGCGCTGAATATCGTCATTGAGGAGCACGTAATCATAGAGCGTCCAGCGGGCAATTTCGTTGCGCGCATTGGCGAGCCGGTTGGCGATCGCCTCGCCTGCGTCCTCGGCGCGGCGTTCGAGACGAGCCTTCAGTTCCTGCATCGAGGGCGGCAGGATGAAGATCGTCACCACGTCGTCACCCGCCTTGGCCTTCAGCTGCTGGGTGCCCTGATAATCGATGTCGAAGAGCACGTCGCGGCCTTGCGCGAGGCTTCGCTCCACCGGTTCGCGCGGCGTGCCGTATAAATTGCCGTGCACCTCCGCCCATTCCAGCAATTCGCCGCCATCGCGCATGGCTTCGAAGCGCTTCTTGGAGATGAACGAATAATGGATACCGTCGACCTCGCTCGACCGGCGCGGCCGCGTCGTCACCGAGATCGACAAGGTGAGATCAAGCTCCCTCTTTTGCAGGAGCATGCGCGTCAAGCTCGTCTTGCCGGCTCCGGAGGGCGACGAGAGGATCAGCATGAGGCCGCGCCGCGTGAGACCCGGCCCCGCCTCGTCCTTAAATTCCTCGCGTTCCGTGGCCTTCATTCGATGTTTTGGACCTGCTCGCGCAATTGCTCGATCTCGACGCGCAAATCGAGCCCGATCGCGGTTAGGGACGCATCATTGGATTTGGCGCAAAGCGTGTTGGCCTCGCGGCCAAGCTCCTGGGCAAGAAAATCGAGCCGCCGCCCGATCGGTCCGCCGCGCGCGAGAAGATCGCCAATCGCGTCGATATGGGTTGCGAGCCTGTCAAGCTCCTCGCGCACGTCGGCCTTGGCGGCGAGCAACAGAGCCTCTTGGTAGAGCCGTGCCTCGTCGAATTTCGGATTGCCGGCGATGAGCGCAATCGATTCCGCGAGCTTGGCGCGGACAGCGTCAGGCTGGCGGCCCGGACATTCGTCGGCGGCTTGCCGCAAGGCTGAGATTTTCGTGAGCCGCGCGGCAACGATCTGCGCGAGCGCGGCGCCCTCGCTTTGCCGCATGGCGATGAGCGCCGCAATCGCTTGATCGAGGCCGGCAAGCGCTTCTTCCTGAACCCGCGCCAATTCCATCTCGTCGTCCGCGTCGCGGATCTCGACGACACCGCGCACCGAAAGAAGCCCGTCGAGCGAGGCCGGCCGCAATGTCGGCGAGATTTCCATCCCGGCAAGCGCCCCGGCAAGGCGACGCAATAGCGCCTCGTTGATCCGAACTTCGGGGACGACAACCTCGCGCTGCATCGACAGCGTGGCATAACATGTGCCGCGGCTGAGTGTCTTGCCGAGGCGGCCGCGCGCCTCAACCTCAACGGCATCGAACCCCGACGGCAGGCGCAATCGCAGATCAAGCCCTTTTGCGTTGACGGATTTGAGCTCCCAGGCCCAGCGAAATCCCGCGGTGACACCCGGGACGCGCGCAAAGCCGGTCATGCTGGCGATCGTCATCTGAGCCTTGAACAGAGTGCCGTGGCAATTCATCGCCGCCTGATCTATGCGGGACGAACCCAATATCTTCAAAACATCACTTCACGTCAGCGCTAGAGGGCACGCTCTTCGCATAATTGAGATCATAGGTCTTGTTGAGGAGAGGATCGAGCGGGGTTCCTTCGGAAACATCGATGACGCTCGGCCTCTTGGATTGCGGCGGCATCTTCTTTGCGGCGTTCCCCGTCGCGTCCTGCGACGGACCCTCGGCGGCGGCGGAATCCGCAGGTTGTTGCTCGCCAGTCGCCGCCGCGATGGCGGTCGGATCCGCCTGCGGAGCCGTCGCATCGCTCTGATCGACGGGTCCATCGAGGAGGTTGGCAGCGGCCCGTGGCGATCCGACGCCGCGTACAGAAATGCCGAGGTCGTCGAGCCCCGGCCCCATCGCGATGGCCGACCCCGATGACGGCCTTGCGGCAGGCGCGGCGCTGGCGAGTGATTGTGGCGCCGAGGGTGCAGTCGCGGCAGTACTCAGCATGGTCGGCAAGACCGTGGCGATCGCAGCGGCGCCCGAGCCCATCCCGAGCAGAGGCGGTTGAGCATCAGCGGCGCCGAATAAAGCCGGCAAGGCGCCATAAACCGACCCGCCGTCGATTTCCCCACGTTGGTCTGGGCGTCCAGGCTGCTGTGGAACATATTTGTCGACGTCGGCTCCGCCTTTGTCCTTCTCGATCTGGCGCCAACGCGCCACGTTGCGCTGATGCTGTTCGAGGGTCTCGGCGAAGACGTGACCGCCAGTGCCGTCGGCGACGAAATAGAGATCCTGCGTGCGCGAAGGATTGGCAACGGCCTCGAGCGCCGCGCGGCCGGGATTGGCGATCGGCCCCGGCGGCAGGCCATCGATTAGGTAGGTATTGTAGGAAGAGGGCTTCTCCAATTCGGACCGCTGGATCGCGTGGCCCAGCGTTCCCTTCCCGCCAACCAGGCCATAGACGATGGTCGGATCGGATTGCAGCCGCATTCGCTTCTGCAGTCTGTTAAGGAAAACGGCGGCGACATGCGGCCGCTCATCGGCCTTGCCGGTTTCCTTTTCGACGATCGATGCCAAGGTCACGAGTTCATAGGGCGAATGCAGCACGAGATCGCTCGCCCGCCGTGCCCAAATCTGCGCGACCAGCTTTTTGTCATCCTCCTGCATGCGCCTGACGAGATCGGCGCGCGACATGCCGCGCGGAACCTCATAGGTCTCCGGCAGAAGGCTGCCCTCCTGCGGGATCTCGCGAATGTCGCCCAAGAGCAAATCATTGCCGCGCAACCGGTCGACGATCCGCTCGCTCGTCAAGCCTTCGGGAATTGTGATCGGATGGAGAAGCTGCTTGCCCCTGACGAGCGTGTCGATGACCTCGCGCATGCTGGCGTTGTGCGTGAACAAATATTCGCCCGCCCTGACGCGCGAGCGGTTGCCCTCGACCAGCAGCGCGAGATTGAAGATCAACGGGCTGTCGATCACGCTTTCCTGGTCGAGCATGCCAATGATGTCCGGAAGATCCGTGCCTGGCGCGATGTAAAGCACCTTATCGGCGGTCAGCGGCCCCGGCTCCTGCAGGCGATGCTCGCCCCATACGACGCCGAACAGGCCCCCAACAGCGACAATCAGGAGAAAGGACAACAGGCCGGAAAGCGCCGAAACCGTCGGGCGGCGCCGACGCGGCGTGGGCGGCGGCGGTGCGGTCTCAGGCTGCAAGGCTTCGTTCGGACTTTGCAACTTCAGCCGGCGACCAAAAAAACGCGCAACTTGCGGCGCTTCGCCCTCAGGTTCGGGCGCCGCAGTTTTTTCCTCGTTCCGAAATAAGCCTCCCATGAACTCACATCCGTCCTGCCGGCGCTCAAAAAGGCAAGAGCGATCCTTCTACACGAAACCCGCTCGCGGCAAAATCGCGATCGCAGCACGCCGCGCAAAAGCCGCTTTCGGGTCAGCTCGCAATCTCACAATCATCAATTTGCGGAAGAATTCTGGCTCGAGCATGGCCTGGCTACTCGACCGCCCGTAAGATGAGGCAGGCATTGGTCCCTCCGAATCCGAAGGAATTCGAAAGTGCCAATTCGACCTGCCGCTTACGCGCTTTGTGCGGAACGAGATCGATCGACGTTTCAACGGAGGGATGATCGAGATTGAGGGTCGGCGGCACGATTTGATCGCGGATCGCCAGAGTGCAGAAAATGGCTTCGACCGCGCCGGCCGCTCCGAGCAGATGGCCGATCGCCGATTTCGTCGACGACATGGAAAGTAAATTGGTGTCCTTATCGCCGAGGAGTCTATGAACCGCGGCGAGTTCGATCTCGTCGCCCAGCGGCGTCGAGGTGCCGTGTGCATTGATGTAGTCGATGTCCTGCGGTTCGATGCCGGCTCTTTTCACGGCCGCTTGCATGGCGCGCAAGGCGCCGTCGCCGCTTGCTTCCGGCGCAGTGATATGGAAAGCGTCGCCGGACATGCCGTAGCCTGTGACCTCGGCATAGATCTTGGCGCCGCGCGCCTTGGCGCCCTCATAGGATTCGAGGACGACGCAGCCGGCGCCGTCGCCCATGACGAAACCGTCGCGGTCCTTGTCGTAGGGACGCGAAGCCTGTTTCGGACGGTCGTTGAAGCCCGTCGACAAGGCGCGACACGCGGCAAACCCGGCGATGCCAATGCGATTGACCGCCAATTCGGCGCCGCCCGCCACCATCACGTCGGCATCTTCCAGCGCGACGAGACGCGCCGCGTCGCCGATCGCATGGGTGCCGGTGGAGCACGCCGTCGAAACGGCATGGTTCGGGCCTTTAAGGCCATGCATGATCGAGACATATCCGCTTGCAAGATTGATGAGGCGCCCGGAAATGAAGAAGGGCGAAACGCGGCGTGGCCCTTTCTCGTGCAAGACCACGGCGGTCTCGGAGATGCCGCCGAGACCGCCGACACCCGACCCGATGAGCACGCCGGTCTTGATCCGCTCCTCATGGGTGCGCGGATTCCACTTCGCATCGGCGAGCGCCTGCGTCGCCGCGGCCGCGGCATAGATGATGTAATCATCGACCTTGCGCTGATCCTTCGGTTCCATCCATTGATCGGGATTGAAGGTGGCGTTCGAGCCGTCGCCGCGCGGCACTTGCATGGCGATCCTGCAGGCGAGATCCGACGTTTTGAACCCGTGGATGGGGCCTGCCCCGCTGCGGCTGGCGAGCAGCCGCTCCCAGGTCGCTTCGACGCCACAGGCCAGCGGCGAGACCATGCCAAGACCGGTGATCACCACCCTGCGCATCAAACGACCTGTTTCACTTCTGGCTTGTGCCGCCTCGGGGAGGCGTCATGGAATTCTATTCCATCCTCGCGCGGGCTTTGCAATCCGCGAGACGCGATTTCGTGGGAAGGAAGAAAACGGGATGGTCAGGCTGAGAGCTGATCGATCAGCATGGGCTACCCCTAACAAAGCTGAAGCTGGCTCAGCTTGCCGTGGCCTTATCGAGAAAGCGGATCGCATCGCCGACAGTGACAATCGATTCCGCCGCATCGTCCGGGATCTCGACGCCAAACTCTTCCTCGAAAGCCATGACGAGTTCGACCGTGTCGAGCGAATCGGCCCCCAGATCCTCAATAAAATTGGCGTCATCGGTGACCTTGTCGGCGTCGACGCCGAGATGCTCAATGACAATTTTCTTCACCCGCTCGGCGACATCGCTCATGGTCGTTTGATCCTCGTCCTTATCATTGCTGGCGCCAACCTATATCCAGAGCGCATCCGAAATCACCGCCCTCGAAAGCGAACACTTCCGAGGCGCACGATAGGGGACCCTAAGCGGCATCCCGATGATCAGAATGAACCCCTTCGCGGCGAGGCATGCAAAGCCGCATTGCGACCTCCCTGAGGATGACCCGTCCGCCAGCTGACGTTCGGTTGGTAACATACTTCAAACGGGTTGGCGAGTGCCCCCGGGCAAACCGCTTCCATAGCCCTATGCTGTTCAAATCATTACCATTCCACCATTTACATGGAGGGTCTGGCCGGTCACGTAACAGGCCTCCTGACTGGCCAGATAAACAACCGCCGCGGCGACATCCTCGGGCCTGCCGAGTCGCCCCATAGGCACGTCGGCGAGAAGCGCTGATCGCTGCTTTTCGTCGAGTCCGGCGGTCATCGGGCTTTCGATCAAGCCGGGCGCCACGCAATTTACGGTCACATTGCGCGGCGCGACTTCCGCCGCGAGGCTCTTGGACATGCCGATCATCCCCGCCTTCGATGCCGCGTAATTGCTCTGCCCCGGATTGCCGACCACGCCCACGATCGAGGTGATCCCGATGACCCGACCGAACCTGCGTCGGAGCATCCCCTTAAGCGCGGCGCGCGCGAGGCGAAAGCCGGCCGTCAGATTGACGGCGAGGACGAGATCCCATTCCTCGTCTTTCATCCGCAAGGAAAGATTGTCGCGCGTCAGCCCGGCATTGTTGACGAGGATGTCGAGCGAGCCCATCGCGGCTTCCGCCGCGGGCACCAATTGCTCGACCGCTTTCGGATCGGCGAGGTCGCAGGGCAGAATGTGCACCCTGTCGTGCAATTCGGCGGCAAGCGAGCCGAGCGCCTCTTTGCGCGTGCCGGAAAGAGCGACACTCGCTCCGCGGCAGTGCAAGGCACGCGCGATCGCCTGGCCGATACTGCCGCTGGCGCCGGTGATCAGAGCCGTCCTGCCGGAGAGATCGAACATGATGATTGCCTCGTTCGTTTAGCGAAGAGCTTTATAGGCCTCGACTTCGCCCGGAGTTCCGACCGAAATACCGATGGCGTTCTCGACGATGCGCTTCAAGAGCCCAGTTAAAACTTTACCGGATCCGACCTCGATGAATTCGCCGACGCCGCGCCCAGCCATGAAAGCAACACTTTCGCGCCAGCGGACAGTCCCGGTTATCTGTTCGACGAGCCGCTTGCAGATCTCGTGCGGATCTTCGACCGGGATGGCCAAGACGTTGGCGACGACGGGCACTTTTGGCGGCTTGATTTCGATCTTCGCCAAGGCCGCGGCCATGACCTGCGCCGCCGGTTGCATCAGCGCGCAATGAAACGGCGCCGAAACCGGCAGCGGAATCGCACGCCGCGCCCCTTTCGCTTTAGCGATGTCGATGGCGCGGTCGACCGCAGCTTTGGAGCCTGAGATCACCACCTGCCCGCCGCCATTGTCGTTGGCGACCGCGCAGACCATATCCGCGCCGGCTTCCCGTTGCGCCTGCGCGGCAATCGCTGTGGCCGCCTCGCAATCGACGCCGATCAAGGCTGCCATGGCGCCTTTGCCGACCGGAACTGCCTGCTGCATCGCTTCACCCCGCCGCCGCAAGAGTCGTGCGGCATCCGCAATCGAGAAAGATCCGGCTGCCGCAAGTGCCGAATATTCGCCGAGCGAATGGCCGGCGACGAAGGCTGCGTCTTTCGCAAGGTCGAGGCCCGCTTCGGCCTCAAGCACCCGCAGCGCGGCGAGGCTTGCGGCCATCAGGGCCGGCTGCGCATTGGCAGTCAAGGTGAGCTCGGGCTCCGGTCCTTCGAACATCAGAGACGAAAGCCTTTGTTGCAAAGCCTCATCAACTTCGTCGAACACGGCCCTCGCCGACGCAAAAGCCTCCGCCAAGCGCTTGCCCATGCCGACGGCTTGCGATCCTTGGCCTGGAAAAACAAAAGCCTTCATCATGCTTCGCCCTTCATCATCCGACGCGTCGAATGATGTGCGAGTGGCACTGCCGAAGGTCAGCTGTCAAGCGGCCGAGGCGTGGCCGCAAGGTCGTGTCGATTTCGGTTGCCTCAGTGGCAGGTCATCATGCACGATCACCGAATCCAAGAATCGACGGGACGTGATGCGGGGCAAGCCGTCATGGACATTCCAGGAAAAGCCTGTGGCGCGTGCAGCATGTGCTGCAAAGTGCTCGAGATCGAGGAATTGGAAAAGCCGGCCGGACCCTCTTGCAAGAATTGCCTCCTCGGCGGCGGTTGCCAGATCTACGAGACGCGGCCCGATGTCTGCCGCGACTTCGAATGTCTGTGGAAGAACGATCGCGGCATGAGCCCGCAGATGCGACCCGATCGCGTCGGAACGATCCTGATGGAAGACGAGGATACCGACGAATATCGCGCCGTCTGCGATCCGGCTACGCCCTTCGCTTGGCGCACGCCGCTGATTTTCCAGCATCTCGTCGCGATGGCCAAGAAAGGGCGCACCGTCGTCGCCAAGGCCGGTCTGAGGTCCTGGCGCATTCGCGCCAGCGGCGAATGGGACCCCTGCGTCTGAGCCGCAGAAGAATGGCATCAGGTCAAAGGAATGTGATACGAACGCGGCAGAATTGTCGGCCCGCGGAATTGAGGCTAATAGGCCCGGTCGATAATGGAGGAGACGATCATCGATGAAAAATGTCTGCAAAATTGCTCTGCTCACGGTCATCGGCGGTTTTTGCTTGAGCTCCGCGCTTGCGCAAAACGCGCCGTCCACATCCGCAACGCCGGCTGCGCCGGCCATGACGAAGGAACGCTCTCCGCAATCCATCGAATGTTCCAAGGAGGCCGACGCCAAGGGCCTGCATGGCGCGGACCGCAAGAAGTTCCGCCACGAGTGCATGAAGGGCAAGGGCGGAATGAGTAAGTAGGACGTCGATTGAAGTTCGCTCCGGCGCCGAGATATGCGCCGCCGATCTGACACCAAAGCAATCTGGAGCAGGATCGACGATCCTGCTCTAGTGTCGGATACTTCCTCCGACCATGGCACCGCCGGCGATGCTCAGATGCATGTGCAGATTGTTGCCTAAATCATAGTCGAGGCCCGCGCCGGGCGGCGGAGCCGCCCTTGGTGTTCCCGAAGAATTGACGAGATTGTTGGCGGGCTGGCTCGCTTTGACATCGCCGGGGCTTGCGTTCGGCTTCGCCAAGCCGACGCCAGGCGCCGCATAGGACGTGAATTGCCCCATGTCATAGAGTTCGCTCCAAGGCGAGGATGGCGGCGGCGGATTGAGCGCCAAGCTCGGCAGTTGAGGGTCCATCTCGCTCGCCTGCGCCAAGCAAGCAAGGCCGAAAGAGGCGAGGAGAGCAAGAACCGGCCTGATGAGCATGGGCATTGCCGTCTTTGAAGCTAATTGGCGTTTTTTATCTTGGACGACGAACCGCGGCGTGAAAAGGGCGATCGCGCCTTCTTGATTTCGCTCCCATTCCAAGTATAAAGCGCGCTTCGTTGGGCAGGCCGTCGGCTTGCCATGCGGCCTCGGCCGGGGGCTGAACGGAAGCCGCGCGGAAATAATCGCGCGCAGGGTCTCCCATCTTCCCGTGTCTCCGCCTTCGTTCGTTCGAGCCTTTCCCGGGCTCGAGGGGCTTTGCGCCGGGCCGCTGAGAAAGGAAAGGCAAGATCATGGCTCTCTACGAGCACGTCTATCTTGCCCGCCAGGACGTTTCCGCCCAGCAGGTGGAGGCTCTGAGCGAGCAATTCAAAGGAGTGATCGAGTCGCACGGCGGCAAGATCGAAAAGATCGAATATTGGGGCGTCAAATCCGTCGCCTATCGGATCAAGAAAAACCGCAAGGCACATTTCACTTTGCTCAACCTCGACGCGCCCGCCAACGCGGTCGCCGAGATGGAGCGGCAGATGGGCATCAACGAAGATGTGATCCGCTTCTTGACCGTGCGGGTTGAGGAATTGGAACAAGGCCCCTCGGCCATGATGCGCAAGCGCGACGATGATGATCGCGAGCGCGGTGAGCGGGGCGATCGGGGCGACCGTGGCGACCGGGGCGACCGGGAGCGCGGCGACCGAGGCCGCAGCCGGCCTGATCGCGGGGGTCCGCGGCGCGGTCGCGACGATGCGAGCCCCAGCGAAGAAGGAGCGCTCTGATGCCGCCCCTCGCAGCTCCGGCCCGCCGGCCGTTCTTCCGACGCCGCAAGACCTGCCCATTTTCTGGCGCCAACGCGCCGAAGATCGATTACAAGGACACGCGGCTTCTCTCTCGCTATATTTCGGAACGCGGCAAGATCGTGCCCTCGCGCATCACTGCCGTCTCTGCTAAGAAGCAACGGGAATTGGCCAAGGCGATCAAACGGGCGAGATTTCTCGGGCTCCTACCCTATGTGATCCGCTGATACGTCCGGCGCCACGGCGCCGGCTGAAATTCGCATGCGAAAAGACCGCCGGCTTGCGGCGGTTCGGCTGGGATGAAGCGCAGCATCCCTAACCGCGTTGGCGGGACAGCTCGGGCGATGGTGAAGAAACAAGCATCCGACATCAGGGTTCCGGTCGCGCTCGGCAGCGGGCTCGCGGCGACGCTTCTCCTTATGAGCCTGCGGCAAGGCACGTTTCCGGCCCTGCTTCTTGCCTCTCTTTCGCCTTTGCCGCTGATGATTGCGACGCTCGGTTTCGGACATGCGACAGGTCTCGGTGCAGTCGCCATCGCCATTCTCACATTCGTCGCCCTGATAGCGGCTGCGGCTGCACCACAGAATGGATGGCTCGATGCGATTCTGACAGCCGGGCTCGGCGGATTGATCTTCGCCGCCTGCCAGGCTCTTCCGGTTTGGTGGCTTGCCCATCTCGCCGGTTTGAGTCGGAGCTATGCTGCGTTGCCCTGGTCCGCGCGGCGCAACGAGAAAGGAAGGGCGTGTGATTATTATCCGCTCGGCCGCATCATTCTCCACGCGGCCCTGATCGGCTTCGCGATCGTGGCATTCGCGACGCTCACGGCGAGCCTTGGCCAGACGAATTTCGAGGCGAGTCTCGATAGGGCTGCGGCAAAGATCGCGCCATTCATCGTCCAGGCGCTCGGTTCCTACGAGCTGCCAAACGGCATCGACCTCATCCAGCTCTCGCGCCTCGTCATAAGGGCGATACCGCCGGTCGCCGCGTCAATGATTTTTGTCTTGCTCCTGATCAATCTTTGGCTCGCGGGCCGCATTGTCCAACTGTCGAACCTGCTGACGCGGCCTTGGCCCGATATAGCCCATGAGCTTAGGGTGCCGCGTCTGCTGGGGCTCGCTTTTGCGGCGGCATCCGCGCTTTGTTTGCTGCGCGGCGTGGCGGGCCTGATCGCCAGCATCGCGACCGCGGTCCTCGCGATCCTCTTCGCCTTGCAAGGCCTCTGCGTCATCCACGACCTCTCGCGCGGCACCAGGTTCCGCAGCGCCCTCCTCTGCGGCCTCTACGTCGCGCTTGCTCTGCTGATGCCCTGGCCACTGGTTATCCTCACCCTGGTCGGCCTCGTCGAGGCCGGCTTCTGCCTGCGCGACCGCAAGGCCACGGCCGCGGCCCCGCATAGCTGAACCAAAGGAACAAACCCATGGACGTCATCCTGCTCCAACGTATCGCCAAGCTTGGCCAGATGGGCGATACGGTGCGCGTGAAGAACGGCTATGCCCGCAATTTTCTTCTCCCCACCGGCAAGGCGCTGCGGGCGACCGAAGCCAACAAGAAGCGCTTCGAAGAGCAAAAGGTCGAGCTTGAGGCTCGCAACTTGGAGCGCAAGAGCGAGGCCTTGGCCGTCGCCGAGAAACTCGGCGGCCAGAGCTTCACGATCATCCGCCAGGCCGGCGAGGCCGGGCACCTCTATGGTTCGGTGTCGGCGCGCGACATCGCCGACGCCGTCACCGCCGGGGACTTCAACACCAGCCGCGAGCAGATTGTGCTCAGGGTGCCGATCAAGACGATCGGTCTACACCCAGTCCCCGTCAATCTCCATCCTGAGGTGGAATGCACGATCACCGTCAATGTCGCCCGCTCCCCCGAGGAAGCGGAACGCCAAGGCAAGGGCGAAAAGATCACCATCGTCCAGGAAGCCTCGATGCAAGATCTCGGTCTCGACGTCGGCGCGGCGCTCGCCGAAGCAAGCGGCGAGGAAGGCTAGCCGCGCTCCGCACCTGATTCGCGGCCGCAGTGCAGGCGTACGGCTGAACCAGGCGAAGTATCAAGGAGATCGCGGAGTCTAGAAATCAATGCGATGTGTCCGAAAAATTTTTGCTCTTTGTGGATTCAGTGAACGCCTCGGACCACGTCGATATTTTCCTCCCCTTCACCCTCACCCCATGTAAGAAGGGCGGATCGGAAATCTCCCGCAATTCTTAAGACCTGATCATGCCAGCAATGGAACGTTTTGCCGATCGGCTCGGCCAGTCGACAGCCCTCGTTCCCGCGCAGGCCAGCGCCGGCGATCCGAGCTTCCGTGTGCCGCCGCATAATATCGAGGCGGAACAGGCCCTGCTCGGCGCAATTTTAATCAACAACGACGCCTTCGACCGCGTATCAGATTTTCTGAAATCTGAGGATTTTTCCGATGAATTGCACCGCCGCATCTATGATGTCGCGGCCCAATTGATCCGCGCCGGCAAGCTCGCCACACCGATCACGCTCAAAACCTTTCTCGGCGAACATGATCTCGGCGGCGTGACGATCGCCCAATATCTCGCCCGCCTCGCGGCGGAGGCGACGACCATCATAAATGCCGCCGATTACGGCCACATGATTCATAATCTTGCCGTCCGGCGCAATCTGATCGTGATTGGAGAAGACATCGTCAACGGCGCCTATGACGCGCCGATCGCGGCCTCGCCGCGCGAGCAAATCGAAGAGGCGGAGCGCAAGCTCTATTCGATCGCCGAGACCGGCCGTTACGACGGCGGCTTCCAGCGCTTCTCTGACGCACTGGCCATCGCCGTCGACATGGCAGCAAAGGCCTGGGAGCGCGATGGGCGACTTTCCGGCCTCGCGTCAGGTCTCACTGACCTCGACAAGATGCTAGGCGGCCTTCAGCCTTCCGATCTCATCATCATTGCCGGCCGGCCAGGCATGGGCAAGACGGCACTTGCCACCAATATCGCCTTCAATGTCGCCAAGGCCTATGAATTCGAGGCGCGGGGGGACGGCACGCATGCGACCGTGAACGGCGGCGTGCTCGGCTTCTTCTCTCTCGAAATGTCGGCGGAGCAATTGGCGACGCGCATCATTTCCGAACAGGCGGCCGTCCCCTCCTACAAGATCCGCCGCGGCGATATTTCGGAAGCCGAGTTCCACCGAGTCGCGCAGGCCGCGCGAGAGATGCAGACCATCCCTTTCTACATCGACCAGACCGGCGGCATTTCGATCGCGCAGCTCGCCGCCCGCGCCCGCCGTCTCAGACGCCAGCGCGGCCTCGACCTCCTCGTCGTCGATTATATTCAGTTGCTCTCGGCCACCAAGAAACGCAGCGAGAGCCGCGTGCAGGAATTGACCGAGATCACGACGGGGCTGAAGGCGCTCGCCAAGGAATTGAACGTCCCCATTCTCGCGCTCTCGCAGCTCTCCCGCCAGGTCGAGGGCCGCGATGACAAGCGCCCGCTGCTCTCGGACTTGCGCGAATCCGGCTCGATCGAGCAGGATGCCGACGTAGTCATGTTCGTGTTCAGAGAGGAATATTACTTGAAGAATAAGCAGCCGCATGAGGGGACGGAAGAATTCCTTGAGTGGCAGGCGGCGATGGAACAGGTTCATGGCAAGGCCGAGATCATCATCGGCAAGCAGCGTCATGGGCCGACCGGCACGATCGAACTCGCTTTCGAGGCGGAAGTGACCCGTTTCGCCAATCTGGCGCGCGAGGATCATCTGCCGGCGCGAATCTGAGCCCGATAGCCTATGGCAAGAGCACGGACCTCATTTATCTGCCAAAGCTGCGGCGCGGTCGCGCCGCGCTGGCAAGGCCGCTGCGACGCCTGCGGCGCGTGGAACTCGCTCACCGAGGAGACGATCAGCGCGCCGGCTCAAGGCGCCGGCAAGGGCCGCGTCTTTGCGCTCTCGGACCTCGGCACCGCGACCATCCCGCCGCCCCGCATCACAACTGGTATCGGCGAATTCGACCGGGTAATCGGCGGCGGCTTCGTGCCGGGTTCGGTTCTGCTTCTCGGCGGCGAGCCGGGCATCGGTAAGTCCACGCTCCTTATCCAGGTTTGCGGTGCCTTAGCGCGGCAAGACCATCGCATCGTCTATATTTCGGGCGAAGAGGCGATCGATCAGGTGCGGCTCAGAGCCGAACGTCTCAGTCTCACGCAGGCGGCGATCGAATTCGCCGCCGAGACCAAAGTCGAAGACATCGTCGCGACCCTGCGCGACAGCAGCACTCCGGCGCTGCTCATCATCGATTCCATTCAGACCATGTGGACCGAAGTGATCGAGGCGGCGCCGGGCACGGTGACGCAGGTGCGCGGCGCCGCGCAAGCGCTCATCCGTTACGCGAAGACCACTGGCGCGGGCGTCATTCTCGTCGGCCACGTGACCAAGGACGGTCAGATTGCCGGCCCGCGCGTCGTCGAGCACATGGTCGATGCGGTGACCTCGTTCGATGGCGAGGGCGGCCGCGACTTCCGCATCCTGCGTGCCCTGAAGAACCGGTTCGGCCCGAGCAACGAAATCGGCGTTTTCGAAATGACTGGCCGCGGACTTGTTGAGATCGGCAATCCTTCGGCCCTGTTTCTGTCAGGGCATGCCGAGGCGACGCCCGGCACCGCTGTCTTCGCCGGAATGGAAGGCACGCGGCCGCTGCTCACGGAGATCGAGGCGCTCGTCGCGCCAAGCCCGCTCGGGATGCCGCGCCGCGCCGTCGTCGGCTGGGACCAGAACCGCCTCGCCATGATTCTCGCCGTGCTCGAAGCCCGCGCCGGCCTGCGGCTCGGCCAACATGACGTCTATCTCAATGTCGCGGGGGGGCTGAGAATCAACGAACCCGCCGCCGATCTTGCCGTCGCTGCGGCCCTGGTCTCGTCGTTCAGCGGGCGGAGTCTGCCGCCACACTGCGTGTTCTTCGGCGAGATCGGGCTTTCGGGTGCGATCCGCCCCGTCGCGCATTCCGTGACACGGTTGAAGGAAGCCGCGAAGCTCGGTTTCACGCGGGCCATCGCCCCCCCCTCGACGCAGGAGCCCAAAGAGGCAGCGAGGCCCGAGAATATGAGGCTCAAAACCTGCCCCGAAGTTGCCGATCTCGTCGCCTTGATTGCGAGTCCCGAGCGGCGCTGATCGCGTCGAAGCGGCGATGTCGGTCCTTTGGGGTGACGCCGCCCGATTGCTTCGCTATAAGGCGGTCTAATCTGACGCGTGAGGCCATTTATGCCATCTTATCTCGATCTCGGCGTGATCGCCATCATCCTGATTTCGGCGCTTCTCGCCATGTTCCGGGGGTTCACGCGCGAGGTTCTGGCCATCGCGTCCTGGGGTGCAGCCGCCGTGGCGGCCATCTATTTCCACCCTTATGTGCTGCCTTTCGTGAAGTCCTATATCAGCAAGGATGCGGTTGCACTTGTGGTTTCCGTAGCCATCGTCTTTTTCGTGACCTTGATTCTGGTATCGGTGATCACGATCAAAATATCCGACGCCATTCTCGATTCGAAAGTCGGCCCGCTCGACCGCTCGCTCGGTTTCGTTTTCGGGGCCGTGCGGGGGATTTTACTCTGCGTGATCGCCTTCGTGTTCTTCAATTGGCTCGTCCCGGAGAAGGCCCAGCCGGACTGGGTGAAGGACGCACATATGAAACCGTTGCTGCAATCGACCGGCGACGAACTCATCGCCCTGTTGCCGGATGATCCCGAGGGTTACCTCAACAAATTTAGGAAGTCGAAGACCGCCACAGAGGAAGCCGTGCCGGACAGCGATACTATACCAGCGGCGACGCCTCCGGTGAACGCGCCCGCTGCTCCGCCACCGGCTACGCCCTCTGCGCCTCCGCCGGCTACGCCCGCTGCTCCTCCACCGAACTGAGCACGTCTCGCCTTTCGGCAATTTAACATGCTGATTTTGTTTAATTTCCAGGCGATCGGAAAGAACCGGGCGCCCGTCGCCGATTCCTGGGCTTAACTTTCGGTTGAAGCACAAATTCCTGGCATTTGACCCATGTGATATTATTTGAAATGGGTGAAGGTGGTTGCCTCGGCCGTTCGGCGCTGGGCGATGAGCAATGGAAGGTGGAATTCCTTTGAATTGCGATCCTCGCGAATCGACGGGTGCCTCGGAGCAGGCTGCTCCGGAGAGTGAGGACACCTTCGATCTGGACGCCGATCGGTTGCGCGAAGAATGCGGCGTCTTCGGCATCTTCGATCATCCCTCTGCGGCGCCGATCACGGCCCTGGGACTCCACGCCTTGCAGCATCGCGGCCAGGAGGCGGCCGGCATCGTCACCTTCGACGGCCATAGGTTCAATTCCGAACGCCGTCTCGGTCTCGTCAGCGAGCATTTCTCCCGCGCCTCGACGATCGGGCGCCTGCCCGGCCGCTCGGCGATCGGCCACGTCCGCTATTCGACCACCGGCGAGACGGTTTTGCGCAATGTCCAGCCGCTATTTGCGGAGCTGAGCTCCGGCGGTTTCGCCATCGCGCACAACGGCAATCTCACCAACGGCTTGACGCTCCGCCGCGATCTCGTGCATGACGGCGCGATCTTTCAATCGACCACGGATACGGAAGTCATTCTTCACCTTGTGGCGAAGAGCCGCCGCACCCGCTTGATCGAGCGCTTCATCGAGGCGCTCCGCCAGATCGAAGGCGCCTATTCGCTCGTCGCCCTGTCGCACAAGAAGCTCATCGGCGCGCGCGATCCTCTCGGCATCAGGCCGCTCGTACTTGGCGAGCTCGACGGCCATTATATTCTCGCCTCCGAAACCTGTGCGCTCGACATCATCGGCGCCCGATTCATTCGCGATATTGAGAACGGCGAGATCGTGGTGATCTCGGAAACTGGGATCGAAAGCCTGCGGCCCTTCCCAAAACGGCCGATGCGGCCCTGTATCTTCGAATATATCTACTTCGCGCGGCCGGATTCGATCGTCCACGGCCAC
Source organism: uncultured Alphaproteobacteria bacterium (assembly GCA_963720425.1). Taxonomy (GTDB): domain Bacteria; phylum Pseudomonadota; class Alphaproteobacteria; order Rhizobiales; family Beijerinckiaceae; genus Methylovirgula. The sequence continues at coordinate 2,537,681 of OY970391.1, read as the reverse complement.
TCCATCTATGACGTGCGCAAGGCGATGGGCAGCGAACTCGCGCGCGAAACGCGAATCGATGCTGATGTGGTCGTGCCCGTTCCCGATTCCGGGGTTCCGGCGGCGCTCGGCTTTGCCCAAGAATCGGGCATTCCTTTCGAGCTCGGCATCATCCGCAATCATTACATCGGCCGCACCTTCATCCAGCCGACCCAGTCCGTACGTGAGCTCGGCGTGCGCCTGAAACACAACGCCAATCGCGCCGCAGTGGCCGGCAAGCGAATCGTCCTTATCGACGATTCGATCGTGCGCGGCACGACCTCGGTGAAGATCGTGCGCATGATGCGCGAGGCCGGCGCCCGCGAGGTTCATTTCCGGATTTCCTCGCCGCCGATCACCCATCCCGATTATTACGGGATCGATACGCCCGAGCGCGACAAGCTCCTTGCCGCGACCCATTCGATCGAGGAGATGCGCCGCTATATCGGCTGCGATACGCTCGTCTTCCTTTCCATCGATGGGCTTTATCGGGCGATGGGCGAAACGGGCCGCGACGCGGCGCGGCCGCAATTCACCGACCATTGCTTTACTGGCGATTATCCGACCAATCTCACCGATGTGAGCGGCGAAACGAAGTCGCAGCTCTCGCTGCTCGCCGAGACGGGCTGAAGACGCGCGTCTCACGCGTCTTATTCCGACGCAGAAGGCCGATCCCCGACCGAATATGTCGCGACCTCTCCTCGGCCGTCTCGCCCTCGTCACCGGCGCTTCACGCGGGATCGGCCGCGCGGTCGCGCTTGAGCTCGCCCGCGCCGGCGCGCATGTCATCGCTCTTGCGCGAACCCAGGGCGGGCTCGAAGAGCTCGACGACGCGATCCGCGCCGAATCCGGTGACGCGACTCTTGTCCCCTGCGATCTGAAGGATTTCGCGGGGCTCGATCGGCTTGGCGCGACGATCTACGAGCGCTGGAAGAAGCTCGACATCTTCATCGGCAATGGCGGGATTCTTGGCCCTCTCACGCCGCTCGCCCATGTCGATCCCGCGCAATGGGACGAAGTTCTCGCGGTGAATATCACCGCCAACTGGCGGCTCATCCGCTCGCTCGATGTGCCGCTGCGCGCCAGCGACGCCGGCCGGGTCGTGCTCGTCACCTCGGGAGCCGGCCACATGGCGCAGATGCGGCCGTATTGGGGTCCTTACGCCATCTCGAAGGCCGCGCTCGACGCGCTCGGGCGGACTTACGCGGCCGAGACCGAGGCGATTTCGAACGTCAGGGTCATGCTGGTCAATCCCGGGCCGATGCGCACTCGAATGCGCGCCGCTGCCATGCCGGGCGAAGATCCCTCGAGCCTTAAGCCGCCGGAAGAGCTTGCCCTGAAAATCGTCACGCTCGTCAGCCCTGCCTGGACGCAAACCGGAAAACTCTACGACTTTCCGAGGGACGCGATCTTGAACTTCCGCGCACCGTAAATGCAGATGGGGTTTGCCGCGCGCTTCGGCAGCGATCGGATCAATTTTGAGAACGCTCTCGGCGCAACAACAACGGGTTCAACTCCATTGGCTTCGTCGCGGCGCTCAGCTTCGTCTTCTTGGCTTCGACGTGAAAATTTCTCTTCTTCAGGCCAGCGGCGCGCTCGGCAGCCGCGCCGGCCCGTTCGAGATCGTCCTCCATCGTCTTGAGTTCCGCGGGGGTCCTCGGTTTCGGCCGCAGCGCATCTTTGCCCGCCGTCGGCTGATATTCGAGCGTGTCATCGGGAGGCCGCGTTGCCTTCACGAACTCCTTTGCTTCGGGAATGTCCGTCCAAAGCCTTGTGTTCAGGATCACGTCGATCGGCGTGCCTCCGCCATAGGGCTGCGGCGGTTTTTGCGGCTGTTGGGGAGTCTGCGTGTCCTGTTGCGCCGCCGGCTGCTGGCTTTCCTGGGCGAAGGCCGGCATGGTGCAAACACAGACCAAAATGGCCGTGCGCCATAAAAATTGAATTATCTGCCCGGAAGACCACATCTTGATCAGTCCCAAGATCATTGGGTGGCGCACGCGATTCGAAGCGCTTTCCTAGGCTTGGAATATAGCCCTATCATGGCGCGCGAGGCGGCGAAGGCGGACGATTACATGGCAACTGAGAGCAAGGGGCACGACGGGAGCGGCGCCGATGACATGCCACCTGTACAGCGCGATGATTTGCCGCCGCACGGCTCGCCGCCGCTCAAAGTAAAGCCGAAGGGATCGGACACGACCGCCACTCCGGATTTCGATCGGCTCTCGCAAAATCTCGCCTTGTTGGTCGGACAGGGGGGCAAGGCGCTCGCCGCTCTTCTCGAACCTGCCGAGGCGGGCGGAGCCACGAGCCGATTGGCCGACACCGTGCTCGATGCGGTCAAGAGCTTCGGACGCGTGGCGGAATATTGGCTTGCCGATCCACAGCGTACCGTCGAGGCGCAGACCGCACTTTCGAGCAATTTTCTCAGCCTCTGGGCGCATACATTGCGGCGGCTTTCCGGCGAAGCCGACGAGCCGATCGTCCCGCTCGATCCCACCGACAAGCGCTTTGCCGCGCCGCAATGGCGGGAGAGCCCGATCTTCGATTTCCTCCGCCAGGCGCATGCGATTTCGACGAATTGGGCCGAGACTCTCGTCGCCCGCGCCGAGATTACCGACCCGCACACAAAGCAAAAGGCGCAATTCTACGTGCGCCAGATCGCCAGCGCTCTCTCGCCTTCGAACTTCATCGGCACCAACCCGGAACTGCTGCGCGAGACTTTGAATTCGAGCGGCGAGAATCTCGTGCGCGGCGTCTCCCTCCTGACCGAGGACATCAAAGCCGGCAGCGGAACGCTCAGGATCAGGCAGAGCGATTCCTCCAAATTCGAGCTCGGCGTCAACATGGCGGCGACGCCCGGCAAGGTGATCTTCCGCAACGAGCTCATGGAGCTCATCCAATACGCGCCGGCGACGGAGCAGGTCTTCAAGCGCCCCTTGCTCATCATTCCGCCTTGGATCAACAAATATTACATCCTCGATCTCAACCCGGATAAGAGCTTCGTCCGCTTCGCGGTGGAAAAGGGCCTCACCGTCTTCCTGATCTCCTGGGTCAATCCCGACGCGCGCCATCGCGACAAGGGCTTCGAAGCCTATCTCGAGGAGGCCATCTTCACGGCTCTCGGCGTGATCGCGGAGGTGACGGGAGAAATGCGCGTGCATGCGCTCGGCTATTGCGTCGGCGGCACTCTGCTCGCGATCGCGCTCGCCTTGATGGCGCGCAAACGGGATTCGCGCATCGAAAGTGCGACCTTCTTCACGACTCAGACGGATTTTGCGGATGCCGGCGATCTCAAGGTCTTCGTCGACGAGGCGCAAATCCGCGCCGTCGAGGAAAGCATGGCCGACAAAGGCTATCTCGACGGAGCGAAAATGGCGATGGTGTTCAATATGCTGCGGCCGAACGACCTCATCTGGTCCTTCGTCGTCAATAATTATATGCGCGGTCAGACTCCCCTTCCCTTCGATCTTCTGACCTGGAATTCGGATTCGACGCGGCTGCCGGCCGCCAATCACTCCTTCTATCTGCGCAATTGCTATCTTGAGAATAAACTCAGCACGGGCGAGATGGTGATCGAAGGCGAGAAGCTCGATCTCTCCGAAGTCAAAATACCGATCTATAGTCTGGCGACGCGCGAGGATCATATCGCGCCGGCACAATCGGTGTTCACCGGCATGAAATTATTCGGCGGCGATGTCCGCTACGTGCTCGCCGGATCGGGCCATATCGCCGGGGTCATCAATCCAGCTTGGAAGCCAAAATATCAATATTGGACGGGACCGGCTGCGGCGGGGACTTTCGAGGACTGGCTGAAAGAAGCGAGCGAAAACAAGGGCAGCTGGTGGCTCGATTGGATCGATTGGATCACGCGGCAAGCCCCCGAAATAGTGCCGGCCCGCGAACCAGGCGGCGGCAAAGTTGAGCCGCTCTGCGACGCGCCCGGCGAATATGTGCGGGTGAGGAGCTGACGATTCCCTCTCCCTGCGGGGAGAAGGAGCGCATCAGCGTGGCCGGCAGCCATCCAGAAAGAGACGGATGGCGGCTTTCAGCCGGCGTTCGACTTGCGCCGGTTCTTCCGGACCAAGAATCAGGGCACGGTGCTGCACACCGCGCACGACCAGGATCCAGAAGAGCTCCGCCTGCATTTGCGCATCATAAAGCACGATCTCGCCGCGTTCCGCATAGGCTGCGAACACCCTGATGATGGCACCGAGCGCTCTGTGGCGGTTGCGCTCGCTATCCAGCTTGGCGAGGCTCGGATAGCGCGGCGCCTCAACGACGAGCATTCGGAAGAATGCGAGATTTTGCGGATTGAGTGCGAGATCGACGAGTTGGCGCGCGAATTTTAAGAGGCCCTGTTCGGCGGGTTCATTCGGCACCTCGAAGGCGTAGAGCGATGTTGTTCGATCCTCGATCAAGCTCTGGATCGCGGCGACGAACAATTCGCCCTTGTCGGCATAGCGGGCATAGATGAATCTCTTCGCGACGCGCGCGGCGCGCGCGATCGCGTCGATCGACACCCCGTTAAGCCCATGCGCGAGGAACAGCTCGCTCGCCGCCCGTAGCAGAGCGTCGTGCCGGCGTTCGGCTTCCGCCAAAGTCGGCCGACCCCCGGGACCGCGCCGAAACGCAGCCTGCTCGCCTGTCGCCACCTCCGCCATTCGTGGCCCTCTGCAATAGCGCTTGCCAAGCCTTAGTCCGAATATTATGCAACGAAACCGTTTCGTTGCAATAGGTTTTGCGAATGCGCCGGGCTGGCGTCATTTTCATCTTCGGGCTCCTCGCAGTGGGCGGCGTGGCCTGGTGGGTGGTGCTGCATGGCCGGCCGGCGGAGGTCGTGTGGCAGGGCTATGCCGAAGCCGATTACGTCAAGGTCGCCCCCGTATTGGAAGGGCTCTTGACCTCAGTTTCGGTCGCGCGCGGCGACGAAGTGAACGAAGGCGCGCCAGTTTTCACCCAGGACGAAATCAACGATCGCGCGGCGCGCGATCAGGCGGCGCGGCAGCTCGCCCAGTCGCAGGAGCAATTGGCGAATTTGCTGGCTGGCGGAAAGGCGACCGAGATCCTCCAGGCCGAAGGCAATCTTGCCGATGCCCAGGCGACATTGACGCGCGCCAAGCTCGACTTTGAACGCGGGCAAAAACTTCTCGGCTCGGGCTTTGAGACCCAACAGAACGTCGATCAACTGAATGCCGCCTATCTCTCGGCGCAAGCCAGGGTGAAAGTCACCGAAGCTGCCTTGGAACAGCAGCACACGCCCATGGGCCGCGAGGGCGAGATCAAGGCACAGCGCGCCGCAGTCGCGGCGGCGCAGGCCGCGCTCGAAATGGCGGAATGGCGGCTTTCCCAGCGCAGAGTCGTGGCGCCAAGCCATGGCCATATCGTTGACGTCATCGCCTTCGCCGGCGAGACAGTTGCCGCAGGCGCGCCGGTCGTCTCGCTTCTGCCGCCCGAAAACATATTCGTGCGCTTCTTCGTTCCCGAGGCGCAGCTTGCTTCGATTCATCATGGCGACAAGGTGAGCTTCCGCTGCGACGGCTGCGCGTCGAACCTCTCCGGCACAATTTCTTTTATCTCACCGACGGCTGAATATACCCCTCCCCTCATCTACAGTGAGGACACGCGCGCCAAGCTCGTCTTCCTCATCGAGGCGCGGCCGCCGCCGGATGAGGCCGTTCTCTTGAATCCGGGTCAGCCTATTCAAGTTCGGCCCATCTCGGATGCGCGGCGATGAGCGACTTTGTCATCGACGTCCACGGCCTGCGCAAAAGCTTCGGCCCGAATGTAGTGGTGGACGGGCTGACGCTGCAAGTCGGCGTGGGCGAGATCTGCGGCTTCCTCGGGGCCAATGGCAGCGGCAAGACGACGACGATCCGCATGCTCTGCGGTCTTCTCGTCCCCGACGCCGGCAGCGGAACCTGTCTCGGCTTCGATCTTCTTCACGAGGCGCAGTGCATCCGCCCCGAAGTGGGCTACATGACCCAGCGCTTCAGCTTCTACGATGACCTCACCGTCACTGAAACGCTCGATTTCGTCGCGGCGGTCTATCAGCTCGATGATCGCCGACGGGCCGTCGCGAACATCATCGCGCGCATGGAACTCCGGCCCTTCGCGGACCGTCTTGCCGGCCAGCTTTCGGGCGGCTGGAAACAGAGGCTGGCGCTTGCCGCCTGCGTCTTGCACGAGCCCAAATTGCTGCTGCTCGATGAGCCGACCGCCGGCGTCGATGCCGCCGCGCGCCGCGAGTTCTGGGACCTGATCCACGACATGGCCGCGGAAGGCCTGACCGTTCTGGTCTCGACCCATTACATGGACGAGGCCGAGCGCTGCAAACGCATCGTCTATCTGTCGAACGGCCATATCATCACCCAAGGTGCGCCAGAGGACGTGCGCCGTGGCGCCCAGCTCGTCACCTTCGAAGCCTCGGGACATGGGATCGATGAGGCGGCGCGCGAACTGCGCCATGCGCCGGGCGTCGAGGCAGCCGCGATATTCGGCGGGTCGCTCCGCGTGGCCGGCACCGACCGCGCGGCGCTAGAGCGGACGGTCTCGGCGCATGGCGAATTCGCCTGGCACGAGGTCGAGCCGCGGCTCGAAGACGTGTTCATCCATCTGCTCACCGAAACGGAGGAGGCCTCGTGACCGGGTTCTCATTCCGCCGTTTCCTCGCCGTGCTGCGCAAGGAATGGATTCAAGTGCGGCGCGATCCCTTGACCTTGCGCTTCATCATCGTGCTGCCGCTCATGCAGCTCTTTCTCTTCGCCTATGCGATCAATTCGGATCCGAAACATCTGCCGACCGGCGTGATTTCCGCCGATCATTCGAATTACGAGCGCAGCATCGTCGCGGCGCTGCGAAATTCCGGTTATTACGACATCCGCGAAATGAGTTCGGAAGCCGATTCGGAACGCGCACTCGCGCAAGGTGACGTGCTCTTCGTCCTCAACTTGCCGCAAAATTTTGCCCGCGACGTCGATCGCGGCGAGAGCCCCAATCTGCTGATGGACGCCGACGCAACCGATCCGATCGCGATCGGCAATGCCACGGCGGCGCTCGCCGGGCTGAACGACGTGCTCGAAAGGGATTTGCCGCCTTCGCTCAAGACAAATCCTGCGAACCCGGCCTTCCGCTTCGAAGTCCATGCCCGCTATAACCCCGAGCAATTGACGGTCCTGAACACGGTGCCGGGATTGATCTGCATCGTCCTGATGTTCTCGACTCTGTTTCTCACGACTCTCTCGATCACCCGCGAGCGCGAGCGCGGCACGATGGAGAATCTCTTGGCCATGCCGCTACGGCCGATGGAAGTCATGATGGCGAAAATCGTTCCCTATATCGTCATCGGCTATATCCAGGTCCTGTTGATCATTGCGACCTCGGCCTTTGTCTTTCATCTGCCGATCCGTGGCTCGGTTTTGCTGCTGATGCTAGCGCTCTTCCTCTTTATCGCCAGCAACCTGGTCCTCGGGCTTACCATCTCGACGCTCGCCAATAATCAGATGCAGGCGCTGCAACTGGCGCAATTCACCTTGCTGCCGTCCATCCTTCTTTCCGGCTTCATGTTTCCCTTCAAAGGTATGCCGATATGGGCGCAATTCGCCGGTGAAATCTTTCCCGTTACCCATATGTTGCGGATCGTGCGCGGCGTGCTGCTCAAGGGCAATGATATTTCCGACATTCTCCCGCAACTCTGGCCGATCGCCGTCTTCACCCTCGTCGTCACGATGATCGGTCTTTGGTTCTATCGCGAGACGCTGGATTAAGCCGGCGCTCGACGGCAAGCGCCTGAAAGGCTAAGAAAAGCAACGTAGAGTGCGGCTCGTTCCGCAGCGGATTTCTGGGGGGAAGCATATGAAACTCGTTCGCTACGGACAAAAGGGCAAGGAGAAACCGGGCCTGATCGATGCCGAAGGCAGAATCCGCGACGTGAGCGCCATCGTCCCCGACTTCGGCAGCGAATATCTTGGGCGGAAATATCTGGGCAAGCTCGCCAAGCTGAAACCGGCGAGCCTGCCGCTCGTGCGCGGCCAGCCGCGGCTCGGGCCGCCGGTCGCCAAGCCCAGCAGTTTCATCGGCATCGGGCTCAACTACAGCGATCACGCCAAGGAGACCGGTGCGCCAATTCCGAAAGAGCCGATCCTGTTCAGCAAGGCGCCGAATTGCCTCAGCGGCCCCCACGATCCGATCATCAGGCCAAAAGGCAGCGAAAAGCTCGACTTCGAAGTCGAGCTCGCCATCGTCATCGGCGCACGCGTGTCCTATGTGGCGGACCACGCCGCGCTTGATCACGTCGCCGGCTTCTGTCTCGCTAACGATGTCTCCGAACGCGCTTTTCAATTGGAGCGCAGCGGCCAATGGATGAAGGGCAAGAGCGCTCCGACCTTCGGGCCGCTTGGTCCCTGGCTGGTGACGGGCGATGAAATTCCCGACGTTCAGGGATTGAATCTCTGGCTCGACGTGAACGGCGAAAGAATGCAGACAGGCAACACAAAGACGATGGTCTTCGACGTGAAGCAGCTCGTCTCCTATGTCTCGCATTTCATCGAGTTGGAGCCGGGCGACGTCATCGTTACCGGCACGCCACCCGGCGTCGGCATGGCCCGCAAGCCGCCGCGCTTCTTAAAGCCCGGCGATGTTGTAACCCTCGGCGCCGATCGGCTGGGCGAACAGCGCCAGGAGATCGTCGCCTGGAAAGCGGGCTTCTGAGGCGTCACGGCGTCACGTCGAGGCCGAGCATGAGCCCGAGATTTTGAACCGCGGCGCCGGAGGCGCCTTTGCCGAGATTGTCGAGCTTGGCGACGAGCAGGGCCTGGCGCCGCGCCTCGTTGCCAAAGACGCGCAATTCGAGATCATTGCTGCCGTTCAAGGATTGCGGCTCGATCCGGTCTTGAGGATCGGTCACCATGACGCGAATGAACGGGCTGTGCGCATAGCGCGCGGCAAGCGCGGCGCCAAGCTCAACCGCCTTCGGCCGACCGGGCAGATCATCGAGGAACAGCGAGATCGAGATCAGTATGCCTTGCGCAAACTTGCCGACGCTCGGCAGGAAGATCGGCCGGCGCGTGAGCCGGGCATAGGCCATGATTTCCGGAACATGCTTATGCTCGAGATCGAGGCCATAGAGTTCGAAAGGAGGCGCCGCCTCGGATTCGTAATATGGGATGAACGCGCGGCCGCGGCCGGAATAGCCGGAGACCGCATTGATCGCGATCGGAAAATCGGCAGGCACGAGGCCAGCATCAACGAGCGGACGCAACAGCGCAATGGCTCCCGTAGCGTAGCAGCCGGGATTGGACACGCGTGCGGCGGCCTTGATCTTTTCCGCCTGCCCTTCGGCCAGTTCGGGGAAACCATAGACCCATCCCGGCGCGACGCGATGCGCGGTGGAGGCATCGAGGATACGCGGCGAGGCTTTGCCCAAATCGGCGACAAGTGCCGCCGTCTCTTTCGCTGCCGCGTCGGGCAGACAAAGGATGACGAGATCGACATCGCGCAGCAGTGCCGCCTTGGCCGCGGGATCTTTGCGCTCGTCCGCAGGCAGGCTCGCGAGCGCGATCTCAGGGATCGCGGCGAGCCTCGCCGCAATCCCGAGCCCGGTCGTGCCGGATTCCCCATCGATGAAAATGCGTGCGCCCATGATCGGCCCCGCGAAGGGCTCCTACATCCAGCAGCCGCACTGCGGCTGCGCCGAGTCAAGTAATCAGCGCTTCGAGAACTGGAAGCTGCGTCGGGCTTTCTTCTTGCCGTATTTCTTGCGTTCGACGACGCGCGAGTTGCGGGTCAAAAATCCCTCGTGCTTGAGGATCGTTCGCAAATCCGGCTCATATTGGGCCAGCGCCTTGGAAAGCCCGTGACGCACGGCGCCGGCTTGGCCGGAGAGGCCGCCGCCAGCGACGCTGACTGTCACGTCATATTGGTCGACCCTTTTTGCAACCCCCAGCGGCTGCTGCAGGATCATCCGCAGGACCGGGCGGGCGAAATAGACCTCGAAGGGCCGGCCGTTCACAACCACCTTGCCGGTGCCCGGCTTGATCCAGACGCGCGCGACGGCGTCCTTGCGCTTGCCGGTGGCATAGGCGCGGCCCTGCTTGTCAAGTTTTTGCACATGGACCTGCGGCGCAGGCTGTGGCGGCGCCGTGGTGCTCTTCAGATCCTGGAGCGATGAAAGCGTATCGGCCATGTCAGCTGCTTCTCGCATTCTTGCGGTTCAAACCAGCCACATCGAAGGGCGTGGGATTCTGTGCGGCATGCGGATGTTCGGCGCCCTTATAAACGCGCAGATTGCCGAGTTGCTTGCGGCCGAGCGGCCCGCGCGGCAGCATGCGTTCGACCGCCTTCTCGATGATGCGCTCGGGAAACCGGCCTTCGAGGATGAATTTCGCCGTCCGCTCTTTGATGCCGCCCTGAAAGCCGCTGTAGTGACGGTAGACCTTGTCGTCGCGTTTGCGGCCAGTGAGGACGACCTTCTCCGCATTGACCACAACGATATTGTCGCCATCGTCGACATGCGGCGTGAAGGAGGGCTTGTGCTTGCCGCGCAGCCGCAGCGCGATCAGCGAGGCGAGCCGGCCGACGACGAGGCCCGTGGCGTCGATCACGATCCACGTCTTTTCGATATCGGCCGTCTTGGTCGAATGGGTCTTGCCAAACATGCTTTGCTCTTGGAGGAAGCGATCGGGGGCCGCGTGCCGAGCTGCAGCTTCTAGGCGCAGACGGCGATTTCGTCAACAGAGATGGACCAAAAAGGCCAGAGAAACAGGTAATTCCGCTATGAGGTATCATAGTACCGCACCGCGCCAATCCTTCCCTTCAGGGGAAGGTGGCAGCGGCGCGGAGCGGCGCTGCCGGATGGGGCCTCGACACGAGCGCCTGCGCACGCACCGTCGCAAAGCCGAGCACAGCCATGGCAAAGGCCTGATGGAGAAGTCCGGCCCAGAGCGGCACGGCGAGCAGAAGCGTGATGATCCCGAGCCCCGCTTGCAGAGCAACCACGGCGGCGAATGCGATGGCTCGGCGCGCCGCGCCGCTGCGCGGGGCGAAAGCGGCCGTGCAAACGGCTTGAACGAGCGCCAGCGCGAGGAGCGTATAGGCGACCATCCGATGCTGGAACTGCACCATAGCGATATTGTCGGTGAAATTGCGCCAGATCGGGCTCAGCGCCATCAGCACCTCGTGGGGCGGCACGAAATGCCCGTCCATCAGCGGCCAGGTGTTATAGGCCCTCCCCGCGCGCAGGCCGGCCACGAGCCCGCCAAGAAAGATCTGTATGAAGGTGAAGGCCAGGATCGCAAGCGCCAAGCCGCGCTGCCAGGGAGCAGACTGCTCCCTGTCACGCGGCGCGAGCGATGCCGCGATCCAAACGAGCGCGGCGAAGGTGAGCGAGGCAAGCAGAAGATGGATGGCAAGGCGCTGCTGCGCCACCTCGACCCGGTCGACGAGGCCGGATTTCACCATCCACCAACCGACCGCGCCTTGAAAACCGCCGAGCGCCAGAACGCCGACGAGCTTCACCTTCAGCATGGGTGTGAGCGCGCCGCGTGCCCAAAAGAAGACGAGCGGCAGGGCGAAGGCCAGCCCGATCAGCCGGCCAAGCAGGCGATGGCTCCATTCCCAAAAGAAGATGTATTCGAAGCCATCGAGGTCGAGATTCGAGAAAAGCTCTCTATATTGCGGAATTTCCTTGAATTTATTGAACTCGACAACCCAGGCCTCGTGGCTCAGCGGCGGCAGGACGCCGGTGATCGGCTGCCATTCGGTGATCGACAGGCCGGATTCGGTGAGCCGCGTCGCCCCGCCCACGACGACCATGGCGAAAACCAGTGCGGCGACGCCAAAAAGCCAGATCCGCAGGCCGGCGCGATAGGTCGCGAGACCGCCTGCCCTGGCCTTCGGGTTGGCGGAGATGAGCGCGCTTTCGGTCATATGCCGCGTGGGGCTGGAGTCGGATCGAATTGGATCTAGATAGGGGCGGCACGGGCGCCGAGTCCAGGCGCGCCCTGTCGCAGCATTCGGAGGCATGATGCGCAAGAGCCAGCGCAAGTTCGTCGGCGCGGTCTTGATGCTCTCCTTCGTCATCGTCTATGCGCTGATCGCCATGGCGCTTGCCCAGGCTAGGTTCGTGCAGCAGGCGCCAGGCGCGCTGCAGGCCGTTTATTATGCGATCCTCGGAATGGCCTGGATCCTGCCGATGATGCCGCTCATCAAATGGATGGAAAGGCCGGACTAACGGGATCGTGCCAGGCTGGCTTCCGCCAGCTGCCGACCACGGTTTCAAAGTGCGGAAAGCGCGTCAGTCGGCAGGATGCCGACGACGTCGGCCCAGTTGACACTTGTCAGCTACTTGCTTACATTCCGACCATGATCCGAACCTTCAAAAGCAAGGCTTTGGCGCAGCTTTGGGAGAAGGGCACGACAAAGGGGATCGACGCCAAGATGCAGGAACGCATTTTGCGCAGGCTGGACCGTCTCGATGTTGCCGTGACGCCAAAGGAAATGAATATCGCCGGCTTTAAATTTCATGTCCTGCGTGGTTTCAGGCCGACACGCTATTCCGTGCATGTGAACGGTCCGTGGTGCATCACATTCGAGTTTGTGGATTGCGATGCCTATCAAGTTGATTACGAACAGTACCACTAAAATGGAGAGTACCATGACTTATGCAGCCAAGCACTACCCCAATCGCTGCCCCACGCATCCCGGTGCATTGCTACGCGAAGATATGATCCCTGCCACTCACAAGTCTGTGGCCGAGATTGCCGCACTGTTAGGCATCTCGCGTCAGCACCTCTACGACATCTTGGCCGAGCGCAAGCCAGTCTCTCCGAATGTCGCGGTTCGGCTCGGCAAGCTCTTTGGCGACGGCGCTGGAATTTGGACGCGGATGCAGGCCGCCTATGATACGTGGCACGCTGAGCACGACGTGGATGTGCGCGACATTCCGACTCTGGTTATTGCGTAGGCGCAGGCCGGGCATGCATGAAACGGCCGGCTTGAGTTTGCCTCATGCCACCCGCTTGCCGCGGTTCCACAGCGCGAAGGGGACGCCGGACAGTAAAATCTCGACGGCATCAAGCGATTGCCAATTGCCGTTGAGCGAGAGCCGCGGCAGTTCCGTCAGATGGTTTTCGTGTTCGAAAAAAATCATGCCGGGCCTGGTAGTCACGGCGCTCGCAAATCCGAGATCCGTTGCCGCGGCTGCCTCACGCTCCCCCGCCGCAGCGCGATTGCCGACCGGATAGGCGAGATGTTTCGCTGGCCGGCCGATATGGGATTCAATCAAGCGCCGGCTCACAAAAAGTTCGTGGCGCATTGACGCTTCGTCCAACTTGGCGAGCCGCGGATGGGTGAGCGTGTGGACGCCGATCGTGCAGAGCTCATTTCGGACGATGTCTTCGATCCCCGCCCAATCGAGACAGAGTTTGTCGGCAAGCGCGGCCGAATTGATTCCGGCGCTTGCCGCGAGTTTTTCCGTCACCTCGAGCAGAACCTCCTCCGGACCATCCATCAGACGCCGGTAAAGAGAAGCGAAAGCCGCATATTTTTCTTCCGTCGTGGCGTTTGGCAGTGTGACTTCGGCGCCATCGATCTCAACCAAGATCTGCGGCAGCCTGCGGATCGCCTCTTCGAGCTCGACCCACCAGAGGCGCGCGCTGCGATCGGCAAAGCCGGTCGTTACGTACATGATGAAGGGTGCCTGATGCCTTTTAAGGATCGGCAGCGCGATGTCGCGCGTATCCTTATAGCCGTCGTCGAAGGTGAGGACGGCGAAGGGCCGTTCGGCGCCGGCGCCGCCCGCCAGCATCGTCAGCGCTTTATCCAGGCTGACGATCGCGAAGCCGAGCGCGGTCAAGCGCGAAAGCACCGCGTCGAGGAATTCGGGCGTGATTTCCAGAAGCCGGTTCGGCGCGAAATCGCGATTTTCCCAGGGCCGTACCTGATGGAACATCAGGATCGCCCCTGCCCCGCGCGTCAGCGGCGCTGCAAGATGATGCAGGCCCGTCATCCTGAAGAAGGAAAAGCCCGAGGAAATCAGCCATTTCTTGGTTTCGATCACGATCTGCTCCGCCGGAAAGTTGGCATCATGGCAAGATGTCGTTGACCTTTCGTTGCTAGATCTTCCGGGGGTGGCCTCGATCCAGGATGGCGGCATGACAGTCATGGACTATCCGTCGGCGGCGCGCGCGGCTCAGGACCTGCGGCAGACGCTCGCCTTCGCCAAGGTCGAAATCCACCGCGATGCTGGGCCCGTGCTCGCCGCTTGGGCGGAGCTTGAGGCGATCGCGCCGGCCTCGGCCTATCAGACCCGCGCCTTTCTTCTCCCTTGGCTCGAAACCCTCGGCGTTGCCCGCAAGATCGAGCCCCTGTTCGTCATCGCGAAGGACCGACGGGAACAGGTTCTCGCCCTCTTGTGCCTCGGCATCGAGCGGCATGGAATCTTTCGCAGCGCCGTCTTTCTCGGCGGCAAGGAATCGAATTTCAACTTTGGTCTCATCCGGCCGAATGCCGGATTTGCGGCGGTCGATCTCGTTGCTTTGTTGCACGAGGCAGTCGAGGCGCTCGGGGCAGAGGCTCCGGATGTGTTTCTGTTGAAGAACCAACCCTTCGAATGGGAGAAGGCGCGAAATCCGTTTGCCCTTCTGCCGCATCGATCGAGCCCGAGCTTTGCCTATGGGACCGAGCTTACACATGACGCGGAAGCCTTCTTCGCCAGCAAACTCTCCAAGGACACGCGCAAAAAACTGCGCAAGAAGGAGACGAGGCTCTCGGCCATGGGTCAGGTCGCGCTGATCGACAATGAGCGCGAAAGCGATGCGCGCAAAATCCTCGATACTTTTTTCGCCGAGAAGATCGCCCGCTTTGAAGAGCAGACGATCGACGCCGATTTCTCCAGTCCTGCCATGCGCGCCTTTTTCGATCGGCTGAGCCACCCCGTCGGTGCCCGCAAGCCCTGGCTCGAATTCTATGGATTGACGCTGAACGGGCGCATCATCGCCACCTATGCGGGCGCGTTGCATCGCAGGCGCTTCAGCGCCATGGTCAATTCCTTCTATTCCGATCCGGAGATCGCCAAGTCGGGTCCCGGCGATCTCCTGCTCATGAAGCTCTTGGCCCGGCAGTGCGAAAGGGGGTTAGCGAGCTTCGACCTCGGCATAGGCGAGGCGCGCTACAAGGAGACCTATTGCGACACATCCATACCGCTCTTCGATGTCGTGATGGCTTTTGGCGTCAAAGGCCAACTTTTCGCGGCCTATCATGCGCTCAGCTCGCGGCTCAAACGAGCGATCAAGCAAAAGCCGCAGGTCTTTGCAACATTGCGCCGCTGGAAACGCGCCATCTCCCGCATTCGCCACGGCGGACATTCCGGCGAAGGTGCGAAGGCCGCGGATACTTTGCCATTGCAGTAAGCTACGCGGCGGCCGCAAGCAAACTCGTTTTACATCCGTCCGCGGTCTAGCCTCCTGTAACATTCGGGCGCAGCACGGCGGCGGCTGCCTGTTCCAGTGGAAGGACGCTATGACCAAGGTCGCATTCATCGGGCTCGGCGTCATGGGCTATCCCATGGCCGGCCATCTCAAAGCCAAGGGCCACGCCGTCACCGTCTATAATCGGACCCTAGCAAGGGCCGAGACATGGGTCGGCGAATTCGGCGGCACCCTAGCGAAGACGCCGCGCGCGGCTGCCGCGGGCCAAGAGATCGTCTTCACCTGCGTCGGCAACGATGCCGATCTGCGCGCGGTGACTCTGGCGCAAGACGGAGCATTCAACGGCATGGAGCGCGGCGCGGTCTTCGTCGATCATACCACCGCCTCGGCAGTGATCGCGCGTGAGCTCCATGCCATCGCCAAGAGCCGCGGGTTCGGCTTCGTCGATGCACCAGTCTCGGGCGGCCAGGCCGGCGCCGAAAAAGGCGTGCTCAGCGTCATGTGCGGCGGCGATCCGGAAGATTACGCGGTGGTTGAACCCGTCATAAAAGCTTACGCGCGGGCGTGTCGGCTTATCGGGCCGGCAGGCGCCGGCCAGCTCACCAAAATGGTCAATCAGATCTGCATCGCCGGGCTTGTCGAAGCCCTTGCCGAGGGACTGCATTTCGCCCGACGCGCCGGTCTCGACGTCGAGGCCGTCGTTGACGTGATTTCCAAAGGCGCCGCCCAATCCTGGCAGATGGACAACCGCTACAAAACCATGATTGAAGGCAAATTCGACTTCGGTTTCGCCGTGGATTGGATGCGCAAGGACCTTGCGATCTCCCTCGACGAGGCGCGTCGCAACGGTGCCAACCTGCCGGTCGCCGCGCTTGTCGATCAATTCTATTCCGAGGTGAAAAACATGGGCGGCGCGCGCTGGGACACGTCCAGCCTCATTGCCAGGCTCGACGCCAAATAGCGATGCGCAAGATCGGCCTCGCGCAGCAATCTATACGCTTCCCGGCTCAGATCGAGTCGGCGCGCAATTGACCGGGCGCCAGATCGCTGCTTAGATCCTGACCCAAAGGCCGCGCGAATGAATGGCGAGCCAACACACTCTGGGAGGCGGCCTGTGGCGGATGACCGCTGAGGGGCGGCCAATGCGCCGATGACGAGGAGGGTTTTCATGTTTGATTTTGTTTGGCGGCCGGGATTGGTATGTGCCGGCACGGCCTTGATTGCCGGGCTCGCAATGACGCCGGCGCGGGCCGAATCCGTCGAGAAGCAATGCAGCGTGAAATATCAGGCGGCGAAGGCAGCGAATTCGCTGAACGGTCAGACTTGGAACGAGTTTTATAAGCAATGCGCTGCCGAGCTGAAGGGGGCGGCCCCGGCGAGCACCGCCGCTCCCGCATCCCCACCGCCGGCCACCACGACGCAGGCGGCGCCCGCCGCGCCGGCGCGGGAAAAGCACAAGAAGAAGGAGGAGACCGCCGCGCCAGCGCCCGTGCCAACCGGACCAATCGTTTTCCCGACCGCGGTCTCGCCGAAATACGCAAGTGAAACACCGGCCAAACAGCGCTTCCATACCTGCCTCGACCAATATCACACCAACAAGACCACGAACTCGAATGGCGGCTTGACGTGGATCGAGAAAGGCGATGGCTACTACAGCGAATGCAACAAGAAGCTGAAGGGCGGCACGTGACAGAAGCGGTTCCTTAGGCGCATTTGAAATGGCCGGGCTCATCCCGGCCATTTCTTTCCCGCTCACGGCAGCAGGACGGTTGCCCCCGTCGTCTCTCGCGCTTCGAGCGCGCGGTGCGCCGCCACGACATCACTAAGCGGACGCGTTGAGATCGGGATCTTCACGGTTCCGTTCGTAATCACGCGGAAGAGATCGCGGGCCATTTTCCGCAGATCTTCGGAGTTGGCGGCATAGGTGTTCAGCGTCGGGCGCGTCGCGAAGAGCGAGCCTTTCTGCGCAAGCATGCCGATGTTGAAGGCCTCGATCGGCCCCGAGGCCGAACCAAAGCTCACGAACATGCCGCGCGGGCGCAGGCAGTCGAGCGAAGCGGGGAAGGTTGCCTTCCCGACACCGTCATAAACGGCGTCGCAGAGCTCGCCTTTGGTGATCTCTCTCACGCGCGCGACAAAATCCTCCTCGCGATAAAGGATGAGATCTTTGGCGCCGGCCTTCTTGGCGAGTTTGGCTTTCTCCGGCGAGCCGACGGTGCCGATCACATGCGCGCCGAGCGCGCTCCCCCATTGGCAAAGAATGAGTCCGACTCCGCCGGCCGCGGCGTGAACGAGAATCCTGTCGCCCTTTTTCACCTTGAAAGTCCGGCGTAGCAGAAATTGGGCGGTGAGGCCTTTCAGCAGAATGGCCGCGCCGGTCTCATAAGAAATGGCTTTCGGCAAGGCGACGAGCCGCCCGGCATCGACGATCCGCGCCTGCGCATAGCAGCCGAGGCTCGCCACATAGGCGACCCGGTCGCCGACTTTGAAGCCCTTCACCCCTTTGCCGATTTCGACGATTTTGCCGGCGGCTTCGTTGCCGGGAATGAAAGGCAGTGGTGCAGGATAGGTGCCGGTGCGGAAATAAACGTCGATATAATTCAGCCCGATGGCATGATTGCCGACAAGAACCTCGCCCGGCTTCGGCGCGGGCAATTCGATCTCTTCGATCCGCATAACTTCCGGCGGACCGACCTCGTGCACGCGGACGGCTTTGATCATCTCACTCGACTTCCTGTCTTTCGCCCCTCACCCTTCATTGCGGCGACGGAGAGGACGATGTCGGCGGCGCGCGCGCTCGGCGTTTCGCCGGGTTGAAGCCGCAGCATTTCGCCGAGCCGCAGAAATCCGAGGCTTTGGCTCTCTCGCTCGAGGCCGCCTACGATGAGCTTCGCAAGCGCATCCGCGAGCGCGTTGGGCTCGCACCTCTCCTGCAAAAACTCGGGGATGACATTCTCGCCGAGAATGAGATTTGGCAAGACGATCGAAGAAACGCTGATGAAATGCCGCGCCTGGGCTTCGACCCAGGATAGCTTATAGGCGACGACCATCGGCACGCGCGCCAGCGCAAGTTCGAGCGTCACAGTCCCGGACGCCGCAAGCGCCGCGCGCGCCGCACGGAAGGCGGCAAATTTCTCAGCCTCGGTGCTGATGATACGCGGGTGCAGGCGCCAGGTCTCGACTCTCTTGCGGATCTCGGCTTCGAGATGGGGAACGGCGGGCAGCACGGCGTCGAAGGCGCCGATCTTGTCGGCGAGCCGTTCCAGCGTCGCGGCGAAGACTGGCATCAGCCGCTCGATCTCGCTTCGCCGCGATCCAGGCAGAACGAGCATCAAGGGCGGCCTGACCTCGCGTCGGCGCAGGTCTTCGGCATCAGGCACGAGATCGCCGATCCTTTCAAGCAGCGGATGACCGACATAGGTGCAAGCCGGCCCACCGAGGCGACCATGCGCCGCAGGCTCGAACGGCAGCAAGGCCAGCACGTGATCGACATAGGCGCGCATTTTTCCGGCGCGTCCGCTGCGCCAGGCCCAGACCGTCGGGCTCACATAATCGACGATGGGCAAGTCCGGCATGACCTTGCGTACCCGCCGCGCTACACGGTGGGTGAAATCCGGACTGTCGATGATGACGAGCACGTCGGGCTTTGAAGCAAGCACCGCGGCGACCGCCTCGTTCATGCGCGCGAGCAGGCGCGGCAAATGCCGGATGACCGGCAGAAAGCCCATTACCGCGAGATCCTCGAGCGGAATGAGGCTGTCGAGACCCTCGGTCTGCATGGCCGTTCCGCCGATGCCGAGAAATTCGATGTCGGGGCTCAGTCGGCGTAGTCCTCGCATCAATCCGGCGCCGAGCTGATCGCCCGAAGCTTCGCCGGCTATCATAAATACCCGCATATTCATGCATCATTCACCGAGATCGACGCGGTCAACATATCATTCACCTAAACTATGCGCGCAACGCATTATTCACCGAGCGACACATCCGAAACCGTTACGCGCAACACATGATTCACCGAGATCATGCGCGCAAACACATCAAGCCCAGATCGATAAAAGTTTAGCTTTTGGCTTCCGAACTCGACAAACGCCCTCAGGCACATTCGCCCCCGTTGACGCGCGGGGCGGCGGGAAGGTCCCGTGCAGGGACACGGGAAGCTTTCTATGGGCCAGGGGACGATCTTTCGCGCAATGCTCGCGTCATCCGTAGTGACGGTGGCTTTGATGGGCAGCGCCGCGGCAGCCGGTACCCAACTGCCGCTTGCGAGCTATGCGACGCTCGGCGGCGACACCTCCGTGCCTTATGGCTGGGTCGATTTTTGTGGCCGCCAACCGCAGGAATGCAACCAGCCGGTCCTTGAGGCCGTTGACGTGAACCTTACCTCCGAAACTTGGCAGATCCTTGATAAGATCAACAAGCACGTGAACCATACGATCGAGCCGCTTTCGAACTTCGCGCATTGGGGCACGATGCTTGACCATTGGGACTATCCGACCGACGGCAAGGGCGATTGCAAGATCTACGCGCTCTATAAGCGCAAATTGCTGATGCAGGTGGGGCTGCCGCGGCAAGCGTTGCTCATGACGATCGTCCGCGATCTGAACGGCGAAGGTCATACGATCCTTACGGTGAAGACAAACAAGGGCGAATTCACGCTCGACAATCTGACGGACGAGATCCGCCCCTGGGACGCAACCGGCTATCATTTCCTCAAGCGTCAGTCGCAGGAAAACCCAAACGTCTGGGTTGCCATTCGTCAACCGAGGGCGGTTGTCTCCAGCTTGCAGTGAGCCGGCAAGAAGCCGCGCCCTTCATCCCGTTCCCCTGTCGCGAGCCGGCACGCAGATGGCGCGATCGCCGCCCTCTTTGAGGAAAGCGAGGATCTCGTCAACCTGCGGCTGAGCGGAAAATTGTTGCGCCACGTCGGCGATCCGCTCGGCGAGCGTGCCTTCCGGCGCGAAGAGCAGGCGATAGGCGCGGCGCAAATCATTGATCGTCTCGCGCGGAAAACCGCGGCGCTTGAGGCCGACGAGATTGACGCCGGCGAGCGCAGCGCGGTTGCCGAACGCCAGCCCATAAGGAATGAGATCATGTTCGAGGCCGCTCAAACCGCCCAGGAACGCATGCGCGCCGATCCGGGTGAATTGGATCACCGCCGCCCCGCCGCCGAGACTCGCAAAGTCGCCGATCGTCACATGCCCGGCAATCATCACATTGTTCGATAAAATAACGTCGTTGCCGATTCGGCAATCATGACCGACATGCGCGTTGGCGAGAATGGCGCAGCGATCGCCGACCCTCGTCAGCATGCCGCCGCCCTCGGTGCCTGGATTGATGGTCACGCTCTCGCGGATCAAGCAATCCGCGCCGATCTCTAATCTCGAAGGTTCGCCACGATATTTGAGGTCTTGCGGCTGATGACCGATTGAGGCGAAGGGAAAGATGCGGCTCCTCGCGCCGATCTTGGTGCGGCCGGCCAGCGCGACGTGAGAGACGAGCTCGACTCCATCCTCAAGCTCGACATCAGGCCCGACGTGGCAGAAGGGTCCGATTGTGACGCCCCGTCCCAAACGGGCACCCGGCTCCACCACCGCGGAAGGATGCGTGCCGCTCATGGAGCCTTTGCCGCGGCTCCGGCGTCAGCGTCGTCGACGACAAGCATGGCCGAGATTTCCGCCTCGCAGACGAGCTGGCCGTCGACGAGCGCACGCCCGCTGTACCACCAGATCGTGCGACGGCGATTGAGTTTCGTCATGTGGAACTCGACCCTGTCGCCGGGCACGACGGGTTTGCGGAATTTCGCCTTTTCGATCGTCATGAAATAGACGAGCGGCGGCTTCACCCGGCCGACCGCATTGATGCAGAGCGCGCCTGCTGTCTGCGCCATGCCCTCAATGAGCAGCACCCCCGGCATGACCGGCCGGTCCGGAAAATGCCCCTGGAACTGCGGTTCGTTCACGCTGACGTTCTTGATACCGATGCAAAACTCATCGCCCTTTGCCTCGATGATCCGGTCGACCATCAGAAACGGATAGCGATGCGGCAGCGATTTTAAGAGCCGCTGGATGTCATAGGCCTCGAGCGTATGCGCCACCTTTTCGTCCATCAGCGTCACCACCGTCAATGCACAGCAAATAATCAATTATTATCAATCTGATAATGATCTTCTCTCAAGTACTTAGCTGACCGAATATGGCGGCGGGGTAACGCCACGGGTAACCGTGCGGCGGCGTTTCGCCGACCCTGATTACGATGTGACGCCACAGCTACCCGACGAGATCCCTCACGTCAAACGTCACCGGCCTCGGTACTGTTCGCCCGGTGCCTGCTATAGCGTTTCCTAATCTGCTGGACGACACATGGCCGAGGACAAAAAACTAATCGATCGACTTACGGCCGCTGAGCGCCTTTTACACGGTAATTTTCTTCGTCCTCCCGAGAGTCCTCTCGAAGGCTATGGCCATCGCAGGCCACCCTCCGCCTACACCATCAGCTATGCCGCCAGCCGAGCCACTGAAGTCACCGAATGAACCGCAGGCTGGCCATGTGCCTACACCTGCCAATACGCCTACGAACGACCCGCGCTCCGCGTCGTCGCGACGGGCACGAAATCTGCTCAGGACCGTCCAGTTGACGAAGTGACCTTCGGGCGGCACCATCCTGTCCATGCCCCGGTCCACCTATTCTGGCCCTTGCGCGACGATCGCCGACATGCGCGCGGATCGGCCTCAGCGCCGTCGTCATCGAATGCGCGGCGCTCTATTGCCATCATGAAGGGCGGCTGCCGTTCGAAGTGCTCGATCTGCCGGATGAAACCGACGATGCTAGACATCGGCAGGCACCGGACGTTCCGTTGCGCAAGGTGCGGGTCGCGGCGCGCAAGGGTTCATGCGTGCTGGGCCGACTATCGGGCGCGCGGGAACGGAACGCAGCCGATCGAGAGCTGAATCGCAAAAAGCGCCGGGTCGGAGGCAAGACGGTGAGGCCAGCCGGAGAACCGCAGCGATGAATGAGACCGTCTTCGGGATTGCATGGCTCGGACGTTCGGCCACGACCGGGGCGGTCGAGTTGATCGAGGAATCGCAGTCCATGCCAGGCCAAACTCTTGCGGAGATTCGCGCATTGGCCGAAGAAAGAGTTCGAGCCGGCGGTGTGATCACGGGATATCAGATCTCGCAACCGGACGGCACCGTGGTTGGTGAGCGGCTTCCGCCGGAAAACTGACACTCGCGCGGCGCAGTGGCCAACGGCGATCAGCCAAGGATCAGTGGTAGGGGTGATGGCGAGCCGCCTGGGCGCGCTGATTAAGAGGGCGGGCATTTCCCAGGCGGCCCTAACTCCTCCGAGGAACCCACGCCGGAGGAGCCTAGATCAGATGGAAACACAATTGCTTGCTCTTTGAAATTCACAATTAGGATTAGCAGTAAGCCGAGACGGAAACTCGCATTTCTCACCCGGTGCTATGGCCGCGGCAAAAAATGTCCACAGGCGACATTGTTGATCTCTCGACAAATGGCGATTGGTTCTAAGATCTGAGCTAACCGCTCCGGCCTTGCGCCGCGTGCGACGTTGCATCTGCCGAATCATGCGGCGAGCGGCGACGGCCAGGCGGTCAAGACCGTCACGCCCCGACGTGACTCGCGAGAACTGGATCGTAATCGAGAGAGTGGCAGCCCCCTTAAGTCCGCTATGTATGAGATTCAGCGTCTACAATCTCGCGGGGCTATGACCAATCTCAATACGGTCTAGTCTTGCTCCGGCCCGGCCGCAAGTCCGCTTTCGGGGCGAAACAGACATCGACCGGCAGGCAAAACCGGCTGGGTCGGTCGAAAATGACCCTCTTCAGACATGCCACTTTGCGCAGGAAGCTATTGCCGTGTTGCACGGAGCACTGAAATTAGACGCCTCGTAGCAACATCCCAGATTGGCACATCTCCAACGGAAGAAGCAGCCGCAATACGATTGCCGTCGAGGGAGTAAGCTACTTCGAAAAGGCGGTCCCCGTAATTGAAACTGTATTGTCCCTCACCGCTTCTAATATCAAACACCACAACTGCGCCGCTATCCAAGGCAACAGCAAGATGCCTTCCATCTGGCGAAAATGCGCCACTTTCTACCGCACTATTATTCAATAGTACGGTAATTTCCCTTCCCACAGCTGCATCCCACACCCTTGCTGTATGGTCCGCCGAAAAGGTCGCAAGGAGACGACTATCCGGCGAGAATACAACTCCACTGACGAAGTCCGAATGACCGATGTCCGTGATCAGTAACTTACCGGACACTGCATCCCAGACCCTCACGGTCTTATCGAAAGAAGCAGCCGCAATGCGGCTGCCGTCGGGCGAGAAAGCTCCGCTGGTAATTTCATCTTCAGGTCCCCTTAGTACAATGATTACTTTGCGCGTAGCAGCGTCCGAAATTTGAATGCTAAAGTCGGGCATCACTGTTGCGATGCGACCACCGTCAGGCGAGAAAAAAACTGTGATGCCTCGACTTTTGGCGGCCCGATAGTCGGCTAGTGCCGCATGCAATAAGGCTTCAACCGTATTTGGTATCCTGCCCATCAAAGTTGGGTCCGGAAGTGCTTGGAGTGCCAACGCGATCGCCGTTCGGTTGTCACCCCTGTCGTGAGCCTGGCGCGCCAGACCAGCAAGAAAGTTCGCTTCAATCTTGATCATTTGATTGCGCTCGCTCACGACCAACGACCTAGCTTGATCCGCATCACCCCATTTGATCCAGGCAAAAGCGCCGATAATCAATATAACGAGCATTGCAGCCACTGAACCCAGGGTCACGCGCCGTTGGAAGCGAAGTTGCCGCTCCTTTGCGGCGCGGTCGCAAGCGATACTGCGCTGTATGTAGGCGGTAACTTCAGGAGACAGATCGCCGGACCGCTTCGGCAGCCATTCTTCGGCGCGGGCGAGATCGAGCCCGGTGAGTAAGGCACGATCGGCCTGCGTCATCTCGTGCCAGCGCCGCTCGGAGCGCTCGACTTCGCCCTTGAACACCAGAAAATCGCGTTCCTCGCGTAGCCATTGCGCTAGCTGCGGCCAAGCGCGCAAAAAGGCTTCGTGCGCGACCTCGGCGACGACATGGCCGTCAATCTCGCGCTCGCTCATCACCACGAGCCGGTACGGATAATCGGCCAACCGGGCGGCGAGCGCCCATTCCGCCTCACTGCATTCCTCGCGGAATGTCTGGCGGCGCACCGGTTCGCCTTCCGGCGGGACGATCGCAAACCGCAGCGTCAGCAGGCGGCGCAGCGCCTTTTGCTCTTCTGGATTTTCCTTGAGGAAATTTTCGGCACGGCTTGCGAGCACGCCGCCGATGTCAATGGCATGCGCCGACAATCCCAAGACCGGCTTGTCGCGCTGGACCATCTCGGCCCACATGTCGGTGAGAAGATAGGAGAGCAGCGGCAGCGCGCCGGGTTCAGCCGCCGCGGCGGCCGTGATGCGGTCGGCGATCTTGTCGTCCTCGAAGGAGACCCCAAGCGCGGCGGCCGGCGCGGTGACGACCCGCTGAAGCTGGGCGCGATCGAGCGGCGGCACGTCGACGTGCTCGCGGCGGTTAAATAGCGGCTCGTCGGCCTGGAAGCGATCGTAGTAGTCGGCGCGCAGGCTGGCAAAGGCGAACATGCGCGGATCGTGCAGTCCTTCGTTCAACACCTCCGAAAAACGATGCGCTTCCTGTTGTGCAGCGCGGGTGTAAAGCTCCTCGCCCTGATCGAGGTAGAGGAGCACACGCTCCGGTGCTTCGCCCTGCCGCTTTTTAAGTCGCTCCTGGGTCGTGCCGATCAGGTCGGCGAGCTTGTTGTCGCCGGCGGACAGGCCCTTAGCCCATTTGCGCGGCAAAGTGGCCTGTTCGGGGTCCGTGGAGTCGAGCCCCCACAGGCCGATGAACACGCCGGCGAGCGCTTCGAGCGGCGCATCGCCGGGGCGCATCATCAGGGTGAGAAAGCTGCGGCTGTTCGAAAGCCCCGGCGGCCATGCATTTGATGCCGCCCCGTCAATGCTGGGCCAGCGCATGGCCTTCAGCGCCGCCAGTACTCCGGCCTGCGCCACCGAGGATTTGCCTACCCCCGAAGCGCCGATCAGGATCGGCAGCCGATCCGGTTTTGCGGCGAGCGCGTTCAGCACGCCGGCGGTTTCGCCGCCGCGGCCGTAAAAATAATCGGCATTGGCCTCGGTCATCGCTTCGAGGCCGCGATAGGGATTGACCAGCTTCCACAGCGGCGTCGCGTTCTCCGCCGCGCCGCCCTTGAGCGCCGCAAGCACTTCGTGCAGCGTTGTATCCTCAGTGACGGACGGAGCCTCGCCCAGTTAAGGCTGCGCAGGAACAGCAATCCTGGCGCCTGCGCGCCGGATGCCATAACCGGCACAAGCGCAAACGCTTTTTCGTTCACATGCCGGTCCAGCGCGGCGAAGTATTCGACTTCCTGCCAGGAACCGATCCCTTTGGGCCCGATCAGCAGCAGGAACGCGTCGGCCTCGCCGATCTCGGTCGCCAGTTTCGGCAGCCAAAAGCCGCTGCCAAGAGACACTGGAGAGAAATAGATACTCGCATCGGGCTCAAACCTGCAAAGGCCGAAACGGATGGCCTCGGCCAGCGCCGTATCCTTGGAATTGAAGGACAGGAAAATACGCAATCTGGAACCCAAATCGCCGAAACCACCATCGCACCTAAAATATCAGGTGATGGCCTAGAGTGCGAATTGTTTGAACGGCAGCTGCTTTTTCTTCAATCGCATCCAGGCAGGTAGCCAAAAATTAGGTCATCGTCGCTTTCGTGTATGCTGCTTCAGCAGGGTGCGGTGGCGCTGCATGTCTTCTTCGTCATCTTGGCCGCGATACTGGCGCATAAAGTCGTAGTTCTCGGCAGTGTACCGGGGACCGCGTGTGACTGCCCATTCCGCTAGCCTTATGCATCCGCCAATCCGGCATCAAGCTCACCGTTCGGGCGCCGCAGCGCGTGCAGATGAACTTGCGGCGCCGGGCCGCACCTGTGTTGGCGGCAGCGCCGAAAAAGACGCAAGTCTCGGGCTTCGACGTCCTCAAGGCGAACGCGATTCTTATCCCCCTTCACCCTTCGCCGCGTTGATCATCGCTCCGACGTCCTGCGCCGAGGAAGGCCGATGTTGCGGCGATACCGACAAAAGCCGCGTCAACAGCGCCACTAGAGGGTCGCGGAGACCGGCGCCGCTAAGTTCATGCGCAATCGCCTTGCTGCGGCCCGCATCTTCGACAATTCCCAGCAGTCCCGATTCCGGCGGCTCGGGCAATCGTCCCACGAAGAGTTCGTAGCCGATCAAGCCCAGCGAATAAAGGTCGCTGCGCGCGTCGCACCATCCCGCCTTCATCTGTTCGGGCGCGGCATAAACTAGAGTTTTGGGCGCATCCTTTGCTTCGCGGACGCGTCCTATCACGCTGATGCCGAAGTCAATGATGACCGGTGCTTGAGCGCTGTTATTGCGTAGGACGACGTTCTCCGGTTTCATATCGCGATGGACGACTGACGCGGCGTAAATCGCCGCGAGCGCGTAAGCCATGTTGGCGAGGAGCCCGAATTTCTCGGAAAATTCCAACTTGCCCTGCATCATGGCGTCGCGAAGGGCCTCTCCTTCTATGAATTCGCGCACGAGAAGAGCTTCGCCATCCGGCTCGCGTATGAGCCCGAAAACTTGCCCGACGCCGGGGTGTTTGACCCGCGACGCCGCCGCGACTTCCATTTCGGCGGCGTGGAGGCGATCCGCCTGTACCGAAAGATCATAGATACTTTGGAGCTGCAAATGCTTGAGCGCGACCTTGCGGCCGGTCTCGCAATCGTAAGCGCTCTCCACCGACCCGAAACCCCCTGTGCCGAGCGGCTCGCGCCCATAGAAAAGATCTTTGGAATTGGCGGTCGTGATAGCCAGCGCCGTTCCAGGCAGCCAGGCTCCGGCCGTCCGCTCACTTGCCGCGAGCTGTTCGAGAACATTTCTTCTGTGGGACGAGAGCTGACGCTGAACCGCCTGCTGCAAAGCCGCCGCGAGCGTCCGGTCGGCGTCATCGCGGCGGCCTAATTGATCGAGGATCTTGCTTTCCAAGATCCGCGCGCCGATTTCGCGGCCGGGGAGATCATCGGCAAAATAGCGAGCGATCACCTTGCCGATGCGGTCCAACGCCTGCTGATAATTCTTCTTGGCGAAAAGGGTCTCGGCCTCGACATGCGATTGTTCGATGTCGCTAAAGTTTTCGGGATCGTCCGGTAAAAGGAGCCCGCAACTCTCGTCAAGGATCTTCTCCGCCTCGTCGATCTTACCCTTCAACAAAGCGATGCGCGCGCGTTCGAGCATGGTGAGATGTCGCAGGCGGGTCGTCGCACCATCAAGATCGATGCTGGCCAACATCGCTTCGGCCGCATTGACATCGCCCCCAACAACCAGCGCTTGCAGCGCATTGACGCGCGCCTTGCACATCTCCAGAGCTTCGAGATCGGCGCCGCCGATCTCGAGCCCGCGCACGAGAAAACGATGCGCCTCGTCGGCGCGGCCGACCTCAATGCCCAATCGACCGGTCTCTAAAACCGCGCGCGCCAGATTGAGATGGTCCTCGCCGGCCTCGGCGATGGTCCGCAACAGCGCCAGCGAAGCCTCGCGAGCATTGGCGCGCCAATTGTGAACGAGGGCGATCGCGCGCCACACCTCAGCCGTAGCCGGGCGGTCGCCGAGCTCCTGGAATATACTGGCCGCGGTCTGCAGGTCGTCAAGCGAGTCGAAGCCGAGACGGTTGAGTGCCAATCCGCGCGCGTGCAAAAGCCTCGCCTGGTCGCGCGTACCGCCCTGGCACGAAGCTTCGAGCTCGCACAGGCGCCGGACAATCTCCTCGGGCTTTACGTTGGCGTCGAGGTCGTGGAATGCTTGGTCGAGCGATGCCGCAGTCGTGTCGGGCGCAGATGGCGTGCTCATAATGCCAGCGGCGTCGGCACCGGATGGTGTGCTTTCTGGTAACGGCATGCTCCCCCTCCACTGTCGGCTCTATGCCAGGGCTACGTGGGTTTGACGCATCTGCGTTCGCTTCAATAAGCTCCTAAGCGCCAGCTGCTTGCGCGTGGGCGCGCAGCGGCGGCAGGATGAATAGGTTGAGCGTGAGCCACATTGCCTCCCCCTAAAGTAGATAAGAGCCATGGCTGACGAGGACGTCCAGGTAAAATATGCGGTCCTGGAGGCAATTTCTAATCCACAAACTTCGGTGGTCTCGATCAGTTGGGGGGCGGCCGAAGACGTGTTCCCTCAGGATTCCGTTAATGAGATGCATTTAAGGTTGTTAGAGGCGGCTGCGCTCGGCATTACGGTCGCCGTGGCTTCCGGCGACAACGGTTCTTGGGACAACGTGGCGATAATGCAGGTGCGGATCGCCACCGTCCATGCCACCATGCCTGTGCGTATCGCAGGCGCCCAGCCACCTAGAATCCCTCCCGACATGCCCTCGACGATCTTCCGCCCATGTTCACCCGCTAGCCTTCTAGCAAACGGATCATGAAAGAGGGCATCCGCGCGCTCGCTTTCGACGGCACGGAAGCTGGCGACCATGAATGCGGTGTCGGAGACATTTTTGATGAGGGTATCTACCATTCTCGGTTCCTTGTATTTGCACCCGTTTCCTTTTTGGTCGCGCCGTCAACTAGTAGCGCCAAACTCGACGCCGTTCTCCTTCACGGGGCTGAGCCTGCCGACGAATTGCACTTCCCGTCGATCACGCGGTGCCGGCGCTTCGTGTGCTCACAATGCGGAGCGAGAGCAGTGAACGTGTCGCCGGATTGGCGGGTGCATCGGATGGGACGATTAGGATAGAGTTACCCCCTGCGAAAGGCGATCCACATGAAGCGCGCTGTCAACCCAATCTTCCCAATCTTCGCGGCCACGACAAACGCTTGTGCGACAGCAGTTCGGCGTCTGCCCAGAGGCGCCCGGCGTGACGCCGCTGACATAACGTCCGTCATTATTCGGCGTACCGCCACCGAGCGTGGCCAGTCCGTTGAAATAGCCGAACATGCCCGGCTGGCGCTCCTGGATGGCGTTCCCGGCATCTGGCGGGTTCCACTCCGCCAAGCCGTATTGGCGCTCCAGGTACGCGATATCGGCGGCCGTCCACTCCTCGCCGCCCGACCCCGGCTTGGCATTCTGTGCGAAGCCCAAGTGCCACTTGCCCTTCCACACCACGTGGTAGCCAGCACGATCCCGTAGTAGGGAACCGATATTCACGCGCTGCCGCGCGCTCGGCAGGCCTGGCCACAGGAAAGTTCGCGCCACTCGGTTCACCGGCGCGAACTGGCTAGTCAGCATCACGGCGCGGCTGGGCGAACACTCGCTGGCGGCGGTATAAGGCGCGATGGAACGTTAGCCCGTGACGCTGCAGGCGCACGAACGCCGGCAGGTTGGCCTCCACCCAACCCGCGGGCCAATGCATGTGGTAGCGCTCTTGGTCCGTCAACAGGACAATGATGTTGGGCGTCTGCGGCAAGCTCGGTGGACCGTCAAACGTCCGCTCGGCACGCGCGACCTGCTCGGTGGAGAGCACCCCGACCAACCCGCCGGCGGCCTGCAGAAACCTTCGTCGCGTCGCCATTGCCAACCCTCGTGGTTCACGCGCTCTGCCGCGGATTGCGGGCGCGAGGCTACCTCGAAATTGGGGGAAACAAGATGTCACGCCGCCGCATACAGAGTAGTTTGCCTTCAGTGTAAGCGAATATTGGGGGCGTACGGGTTATGTGTGGTAGCTTGTCGGCGAAACTGTTGTGCTCCATCGCGGCGTTGTCGCTGCTGCCATTGTGATCATCCTCCCGATGTTTTGGCCACAGAATCGATACATGAGAACAAAGTCGGCTTTATGACGCCCGTGGGCGGCTGAGGTGATTACTGAAGCCCTCGAAGGCCTGTTCGTCACATGCACGAACGCGGCTTGCCTAGCATTCGAAGCCCTTCACGTTCGCGGCGCTCAGGCTCGCCGATGATGTGCAGTTCCCGTCGATTGCGCAGCGGCGCTTCGTCTGCACGCGCTGCGGCGGCCGGGCCGTGAACGTCATGCCCGATTTTCGATCTGCCGCATGCGACGGCCAATGCGTTGCGGCAAAAAATGTCCACAGGCGACATTGTTGGTCTCTCGACAAATGGCGATTGGTTCTAAGATCTGAGCTAACCGCTCCGGCTTTGCGCCGCGTGCGACGTTGCATCTGCCGAATCATGCGGCGAGCGGCGACGGCCAGGCGGTCAAGACCGGTCACGCCACCGAAGTGACTCGCGAGAACTGGATCGCAATGAACTGGGGCAACGACGTGCCAGATCCGTGGACGCCGGAAGATGAACATCAACTGCCGGCTGAGCTGCAGAAGAATCGCCCGGGCGCGGCACCTCGCAATCAGGGAGCCCAACGAATATCTAAAATAGATAAGAAATAGATAGGGCTTAAGCGGCGAGAACAGGAAGCGCGGCTCGTTCGGTACCAGCGACAAAGCCAAAGCAGACAGCTGCATAATCGAGAGAGTGGCAGCCCCCTTAAGTCCGCTATGTATGAGATTCAGTGTCTACAATCTCGCGGGGCTATGACCAATCTCAATACGGTCTGGTCTTGCTCCGGCCCGGCCGCAAGTCCGCTTTCGGGGCGAAACAGACATCGACCGGCCGAGAAGGCAAGGGAACGGCGCCGCATGCACGGCATGACGCGGCGATGCCGCCCCAGACAGACACCACGCTTGATCCATGCGACGTCAAGGTGCCATTCTTGTGAGCGGGTACCATATAGATTATCGTCGAGCGGCTGCCAGCGATTGAAGTCGCTAAGGCTTGGAGAGAGTCGATGCCCTTGCCCGAGTACGGCGAAGACGATGCTCGATTCAAATTGAGTTCGATTTCTGATTACGAATCGCTGGCCGGCGCTCGCACCGTCGACAGAATATTGTCAAAGGCGCGGCAACTCAGTGATCTGCATGTCGTCAACATAAGCTCAACCTATTACGGCGGCGGCGTAGCAGAGATTCTTTCGTCGATGATACTGTTGATGAATTCCGCCGGCATC
Organism: uncultured Alphaproteobacteria bacterium; assembly: GCA_963720425.1. Taxonomy (GTDB): domain Bacteria; phylum Pseudomonadota; class Alphaproteobacteria; order Rhizobiales; family Beijerinckiaceae; genus Methylovirgula. Next base: position 2,506,186 of record OY970391.1, on the reverse strand, counting down.
AAGACTGGCTGGCGCATTGTCCAGGGGCGACCCGACTTTTTCAGCATCACCAAGAAAATGCATAACGCTCTACAAGGCGACGAGATCAACCTGACCGATCTCAAAATGCAGATTTACGAGGAGGTGGCCTTCGAGAACGCGGCGCGCAATCACATCGATCATGATGTGATTATTGTGCATGACCCGCAGCCGCTTCCCTTGATCTGCCATTATCGCAGGAAGGCGCCATGGGTCTGGCGTTGCCACGTCGACCTGTCGCATCCGAATTCCGCTTTGTGGTCATACCTCACGCCACTGATCGAAAGATACGACGCGGTAGTGTTGTCGCTGCCCGCTTATGCGCAAAAGCTGAGCGTGCCGCAGCGATTCATAGCTCCCGCGATCAATCCGTTCTCAACGACCAACAAAGATCTTGGCGACGCCGAGATCACCGAGCGGCTCACCCATTACAACATCCCGACCGATCTTCCGCTGGTGGTGCAGATTTCGCGCTTCGACAAATGGAAGGATCCCCAGGGGGTGATCGACGCCTTCCAAATTGCACGCAAAGAAATCGACTGCACGCTGGTGCTGGTCGGCAACGTCGCCACCGACGACCCCGAGGGTCAAGACGTTTTTGCCGCGCTGTGCCACCGCGCCGAGGGGCGGATTCGAATCCTTTCGGTGCAGGATTCCGCGCTGGTCAATGCGCTGCAGCGCAAGGCCGCCGTCGTGGTGCAAAAGTCGATCAGAGAAGGCTTCGGCCTCACCGTAACCGAAGCGATGTGGAAAGGAGCGGCCGTCGTTGGCGGCAGGGCCGGCGGAATAGCGCATCAAATCGAAGACGGCGTAAGCGGTTTCCTTGTTAACAGTGTTGAAGAGGCAGCCGAGCGGATCGTGACATTGCTCAGGGACCGCTCGCTTGCGTTACGACTGGGAGAAAAGGCCAAAGAGGCGGTACGTCGTCGGTTCCTGATGACGCGCCTGATGGAGGATTGGCTCGATCTCATCGGCTCGTTCGAGGCGAATTTCAAGCTAAGGGGCGCGAAGGGAACATAGGACAAACCGATGTGAGAAATGTAATTACCGCAGGTTCTTCGGTTCAAAGATCTTGGCCGTGCGGGAATCAGTTGGAGGAACAAAGAGTTTCCGATCTGTGGTTTCCGATGCTGGATTTCGTCAAAGCGCTTTCGATCGAAGCCGCAGCATCTGTGTGGATCATTGTTGCCGAGGCGGCTTGTGAGTGAGCTGCGGCAGGATCGGACTTCGGGGCGCTGGGTCATAATCGCGCCGGAGCGAGGATATCGCCTTGGCGCATCGCGACTCGTCAAGCAATCATCTACGGCAAGCGTACGGACGCGGCAATTTGCTGCTGATTGCCCATTCTGCCCGGGTCACGAGGTTTCTCTGCCTGGAATCATTGCAGAGGTTCCGTTCGATTCCCCGCCAGGTTGGATTGTGCGCGTGGTCCCAAACAAGTTTCCTGCTTTGCAGCCGGATCACAAGATCAAGAATGCCAACCGGCACTGCGTGGCTGCGGGATATGGCTTTCATGAAGTGATAATCGAGAGTCCGCGGCATGACGCCGATCTGATCTCCATGACCGACGCCGAGATCGAAGCGGTCGTTTCCACGTATCACGATCGAATTAGGCATCTTATGGAGCAGCACGGAATAGAGGCGGTCGTGTTGTTTCGCAATACGGCCGGAAAGGGGGGCGCCTCGCTGGCACATCCACACGCCCAGGTTCTCGCACTCGGGTTCGTCCCACCTATGCTTAGCCTTTTGGCGCAGCACGGCGATCGCTATTACCACGATTACGGTTGCTGCCCGACCTGCCACGAAATTGCGATCGAACGAGAACTCAATTCGCGTATCGTCGAAGACACACAATGTTTCTTGGTGTTAGTCCCGTTCGCCGCCGAGCATCCATATGAAATTTGGATCGTTCCGAAAGAGCATCAGGCCTCATTCCTTTACATGCACGACTCCCAACTTGCCGAGTTTGCTTGGCTCTTACGCCGGACGTTAGGCCGACTGAAATGTGCGCGGGGCGATCCTCCTTACAATTTTGTTATTGATTCCGCCGATCGGATGCAGCTTCAGTCCCCATATCTGCATTGGCGACTAAGGATCGCGCCTGATTTGGCGACGTGGGGCGGGTTTGAACTTGGTGCGGGGACAGCGATTAACCCATCAATCCCGGAGGACGATGCCGTCATGCTCCGATCAGTTGGAATTCGGACCTAAACGGGACGGCTCCTTTTGATGTCGCGCTTGGTAACCGATAGATGCCGAGCCTTTAGGAAATCCGATTGCGGTCGGCATCGACTCCGCTTTAACGGCTAATCATGGTGTGCGCCTCCATTATCGCCTATCGCCTGCGAAACTCATGAATCTCCGCCCTACCTTACGACGCCGTTCCCATTCTTTAGTGACTCCGACAATACCGATCAGAAGCTGGTCAATCATTCACTTGGCAGTGACGTGAACGGCGGCTATGTGCAGATGAGCGCGGAAAGGCTCACCCGGGCGCCGCACCTCGCAATCAGGGAGCCCAACGAATATCTAAAATAGATAAGAAATAGATAGGGCTTAAGCGGCGGCCGCTACACGGCCGAAGCGATTGCCAACCGCGAGATTGCGACGCTGTTGCGCGCCATGAAAGCCTTGGCAAGGGGTGATGAGGAGGGGACCACATTCTCGCTCGCTGCGGACGCGCAGCATATCCTGAAAGCGGTCAAGACAATCGGCGCCAACGGCGCCTTCAGGGTGACGCGGTCAGACATTTTCGGCGGCGCGGTCATTCCCTTCGTGCCGCTGCCGGGCGGACATCAGAGTTGACGGCGTTACGGCGTTACGGTGATGGGGTGGACGGCACGCCGACGTCATCGAACCACTGAGGTGGTGGTATAAGCTTTGTGTTTCGCATAGTAACGGCAACGGCGACTGCTCCTCGGAGTTTTTGTCAGTGCAATCGGCACAAACCGATTTCAAGTCGGCCGTATCGGCCTACCAATCCGAGTGCAAATAGGCGAACTCGATGTTCCTGTCAGGGGAAGAGGGTTGACGCACATCAGCTTCGAAAACGGCCAGCTTTTTGCGAATCAGGCAACTAGGAATTCGCGCCCCGGTCGTTTTGAAGGCCGGTCTATAATAGACCAAAATAGACCCATGGATAGGTTGGGCAGCAAGACAAGGAAGAAACCGCAATGAGGTCTCGGCAGCTCGCGAGGCCGCGAAAACGCGCTGGGACACCGAAGATGTGCTGGCCCATGGGCGCGGGTCGATAATTCGGATTACTAGGGCGCGTACTCAAAACGCCGCTCCTGGTGTCGATCGTCTTCTCTTGCTTGTTCCGCCAGCGAGCGTCTTATGACGCGAGTTGACCCGAAGCGGACGTTTGTCGTAGGGCGTACCGCTTATCGGACGCGACAACGAGGGCTAAGCGCTAGCGATCCTCGTGGTCAACAAGCCGCGCGGCGATCCCTAGTTTGGCTGGGTGATTCTGTCAGTTGATAGCTATCCGGGGTATTGGGCGCCCGCCTCTGCAGATAAGGCTGCGGCTTTAATAAATTTGCTCATAAAAATCCTCCTTATGTTTGCCCTACTCATGATCTGCCCAGGCAGAAAAACGCGCGAACGCTTTGCACCGTCAAGGACGGGAGCGTCCGCGCGTTTTTCGAGTACCGTTAATCATGCGTGCACGACGAAGCACGCTGAGGGTCACATCACCCTGAAAATCTGCTGGCGGAGAGGGTCAGATTCGACGCCGCGCTTGGTGCCGTCGTTCAGGGTGGCCGTCGTACGGCCCATAGCGGTGATGGTCTGATGAGCCGACTTCATATGATGGGTGGCGGCGTCGGCGCCGGATGCGAGGATGAGCGCAAACGCGGCAGCCATCGAGGCGGCGCTGATCTTGGTCCTAATGTTCATAGCGATTATTCCTTTCGAAGGAGGGGCATTGCGACACGCGGCGGGACCGTTCGAATACGGCCGGCGCGACAGACTGACGGTGCCAGTCCTGCCAAGCTCTTCGGTGGCCAGAGAGGCCACGTTACCGAAATCGTCGGTCAAGAAAAAGTGAGATTGAAATTTGTCCCGAAGCGCAACGCGCGGAACTTGTAAGGACACTTTCAACAAAGGCCAGTTCGCCGACCCCCAATTGCAATATGGATGCGCCGATCGAGCCTCATTGCTCATCATCAGCCCGGCGGACACACCCCTTTGAGGTCAAATGATATTGATGTCGTTCTCGACGTCAGTTACACCGGGCGCAGCCCAGGCGGTCCTCGCTGCCACTTGCCGATCATGCGGCGAGTGAACAGTTCCGGTGAGCCAGACTTTTCCGCCCTGCGCACTCACCCTGATTGTCTTCGGATCGAATAACCATGAGCGGTGCAGAGCAAGTATGATATCACTCATGATATTCGATACGTTCACTCTTGGCTTGATCGTAATCTGGTTGGTCACGCCGACGACGCCAAACAGCCGACGCATATCCTGGTCGGCCGCATTTTTCTGGTAATACCAGTCGACCTCGCCGGTCAAAGTGACCCAGCCGTTCTCGACTTTGATCTTGATCGCGTCGCGCGGAATGGAGACGTCCCAGGCGAGACGCTCGACGGCAGCGCGGGCTATTTCATCGTCGCCGCGCTTGGTCTCGAACGGCAGCCGTACTTCGATTTCCTCGGCCACTGCCTTGACAGCTTTTACTCGGCGCGTTGCCGCCTCGGCCGCTCTTTTCTCCGCGAAGCTTTCGACGTGACCTGTGAGAGTCACGACGCCGTCCTTCGCAGCGACGCCGATATGAGCGGCGTTCACACTAGGCTCCCAGCTTAATTCTTCGAGAACGGCTTTTTGCAGCTGACTGTCCTGAGACATAGGACCCTCCAAAGTATCGGGAGCGTCTATACGATACTATTAACAATGGCCATCTCACGCGTTAACTGCCTTGACATTGATCAAGCCAATGGGAACTGCTTGATATACACGCGACAAAGCCGCACGTTGGTGGAGCATCGGCGGCCAACGTCGGCACCGAAACGCCAAAGCCGCGGCAGCCCGTGCGCCGCCTCGACGTCGCCGAGCAATTCATCCACGATGCGATGCGCGACGACGCCGTGCTCGATCTCGAATTTCTCGACGGCACGAGCTTGCCCACCGCTCGCCTTCGGAATCGCTTTGATTTCCTCGCCAATGCGTTCGCGGCGAGCACGGCTTTGTTTTTGACAGTCGCGACATGCTTTAATATGCATTGGATGAAATAACTTAGCCGTTATTGTATGAACGGCACTCCCCGGCCAAATGATCAATCTCGCGATCTTACGAAAGAAAACGCGATGGCGCGTGACCCAAGCCCGACTTTGCTGCCCCCCTCGGCTATTCAAAGTCTTGCAGCGTCACAGAAAGCGAGCACTCCACCTGCCGATATGGTCGACGACGATATCCGACCCATTCTGCAGGTCTATCTAGCGATTCTGGCATTCATCGTCGGCATCGTGACCGGCTTCGGCGCGGTGGGCTTCCGCGACCTCATTGGCCTCATCCACAACGCTCTATTCCTCGGTAAATTCGCGGTGCATTACGACGCCAACATCTTCACGCCGCCTAGTCCCTGGGGAGCATTGGTGATCTTTGTGCCGGTGCTCGGCGCGATTGCCGTGACCTTTCTCGTCAAGAACTTCGCGCCGGAGGCCCGGGGTCACGGCGTGCCAGAGGTCATGGATGCAATCTATTATAAGGGAGGCGTGATCCGGCCCGTCGTCGCGGTCGTGAAATCTCTGGCCTCAGCAATCTCGATCGGCAGCGGCGCTGCGGTGGGACGCGAGGGGCCGATCATCCAGATCGGATCGGGTCTCGGCTCTACCTTGGGTCAGATCGTGCGAATGCCTGCCGGACAGCGGATCGTTCTCGTTGCTGCCGGAGCCGGAGCCGGCATTGCGGCAACCTTCAATACGCCGATCGGTGGGGTCATGTTCGCCATCGAGCTGATGATGCCCGAGGTCAGCGTGCTGACTTTCTTGCCAGTAGCGATCTCGACCGGAGCGGCGACCTTCATCGGTCGCTTCTTCTTCGGCCCGCAGCCCGCTTTCGCGGTCCCACCGCTATCCCCCATGAGCGTCGATGCCACCTCGGCAATCACGCTCTGTCTCTATGCGTTGCTCGGCGTCCTCACCGGGATCGCAGCCGCGGGATTCGTCCGCGGCCTGCATGCCGCAGAAGATATTTTCGCCAGGATCAAAGAACCATACACGCGGCATGTGCTGGGCATGCTGCTGGTGGGGGTCTTGATCTACGTTCTGCACTGGCGCTTCGGGCGCTACTACGTCTCAGGCGTCGGCTACGCCACGGTACAGGCGATTCTGCTCGGCCAATTGTCCGCAGTGGGTTTGTTGCTCTTGCTCTTTCTCTGTAAGATACTGGCGACCTCCGTTAGTCTCGGCTCGGGCGCATCGGGCGGGATATTTTCGCCCTCCCTGTTCATGGGCGCGACGATCGGGGGCACCTTTGCCGCCCTCTTCTCCGCGCTGCATCTGCCGCTCGACATCAATATCCCGTCCTTTGCCATGGTCGGCATGGGAGCAATGGTGGGCGGCAGCACGGGGGCGGTGATGACCGCCGTTACGATGATCTTCGAGATGACGCGTCAATACGAGATCGTCATGCCGATGATTGTGGCGGTCGCGCTGAGCGTCGGGGTCCGTCGCCTTTTGTCGGCCGAGAATATCTATACGCTGAAACTTTTCCGCCGCGGGCACGTCATACCCAAGGCATTGCATGCGAACATGTTCCTGGTCCGCCGCGCCAAGGAGGTAATGGATACGGACGTGGTGCTCGCGCCGGCCGAGATGAGTTTCAATGCCTTGCTCTCCCAACCGGACAACGACGGCCAGATACGTTATGTCGCCGTCACCGAGAACAATCACATCCTGGGCGTGCTGCGCATCAATACAGCGCTAAGGCATGCTTCAGAGGGAGCGCACTCGAGCGTCGCCCTGCGCGAGATCGTCAGCCACAACTTCACCATCGTGCGTGAGGACGACATCGTCTTCGACGTCATCCGGCGCATCTGGAACAAAAAGGCTGTGATGGCGCTCGTTGTGCGCGGCCGCGGCGTGCCGCGTCCGGAGAACATCACCGGCGTGATAACCAAAGAGCACGTCGCCGACTCCGTCGCCAGCAGCATCCGAATGTATCCGACGGCGAGCTGAGCGAAAATTGCGCGAAGGCGGTAACCGACCTATCTTGGTCATGGTTGACAATAAGGGCCAGACTTCAAGGTCAGCAAACCCTAACGCGATGATGCCTTTGCGGCTTAGCCGCTTTGCGGGCCGCAGTGAACAGTGCGGCGCACGAGCAGAGCCTTGCCGGGATGACAGCCCTACTGGGCGGCTATCCACTGAGCAATTTCCGGCCAGTGCTCCTTGAGCGTGCGGGCTCCCATGAACAGGCCGATATGGCCGCCAGGCACGGTCTTCTGAACGATCTTGGCTTTGGGCGTGCCGAGGTATTTAGCGGCGTCGAGGACTTGCTCCGGCGTCGTAATATCGTCGGATGCGCCGGCCAGTAAATAGGTCGGACACGTGATGTTGCGGAGATTGAGGGTACGACCAAGCCCAATGAACTTACCCTTGGCGAGCCTGTTCTCCTTGAAGAGCTGTTTGATCACCTGAAGATACCAACGCCCCGGCAGGTCGATCGGGTTTTCGTACCAGCTGTTGAACGTCTCCTCCTTTTTCAGATAGGCGGGGTCATCGATGTTCTCGTAGAGATCGATCTGGTCCTGAATGTAATGCTGCTCAGGGTGCATATTTTTCCAACCCTGCAGCATGAATTTGCCCTTCATGAGGCCGCCGCCCATTTCAACGAGTTCCTCGTAGAAGGACATTGGGGAGTCATGGGCCATGCGCTTGATCGGCCCGTTGCCGGCATCCGTGTCGATAGGCGCACCAGCGAGCACGAGCGAATTTACCTTGTTAGGGAAACGCGCTGCGACCATCGCCGAGACCCAGCCGCCCTGGCACAGCCCTACGAGATTGACGCGGCCGCCGAGATCGTCGATCGCCACAACGATCTCGGCGAGGTAATTGTCGATCTCAAGATCCTTCATGTCGTCGGTCGCCGACTTCCAATCGGTCAAGGCGACATGCGCGATGCCATTGGCGAGAAGCGTCTCGATCAGGCTCTGGCCCTTGTGGTAGTCTGCGATCATAGCCGTGTGGCCCGCATGCGGCGCGTCGACGAGCGTAGGGATCCCGCCGGGCTTTCCATAGTCGCGTAGGACCATGATCCGCAGATCGAGCCGGGCTTGGTTTGGCGTTGCGAGCTTCGGCCTCAGCTCGTCGTGAATCTTGATCTCTTCATCGACGAATTTGAGGTTCTTCGCATAAAGCTCGGTTCCTTCCTCGAGCAGCGCCGTCGCCATTGCCATTGGCCAGAACGCCGGCACGCTCATCAGCGATAATTCGGAGGATTTGACGGATGGCGTCTTCGGCATCATTGTTCCTTTCACATCGACATGCCCCAAAGGTTGCGGCGGACAATCGGCCGCCACAATTCCTGCAACAACCTTAGGCGGCTTCCGGGCTCGTGCCGCGATGCGCCGTTCGATACGGCGGAGATGACGGGATTGGTGGCCAGCGCGATGACCGAGTAGCCGATAGGCGTTCATCAGCCAGCATATGCGGCTCGGCTCGCTGGCCTCTCATACCGCCTTCAGAACCGCTTCCTGTGGCTGAGGGGATCGACGCGACAGCTGGCGGTCCAGGTTCGACACCTTCCGCTCCAACGTTGTCGTCGATTAGAGGCATCTGATTCCCTCGCACTCTCTTTCATCATAATCTGCTTGCGTCTGCGAACTCGATTCTCATTTCTCCAGTTCCTTACGGATAGACAGCAATTCCTGCCGACGCTCTTCGGTCGTTTTAGGATAAGTCATCTTGAGTTCCTCGAACGTATCGAGGACGATCTGAGATACAATCAGCCGCGCATTCTCTTTGTCGTCAGCAGGAACGATATACCAGGGTGCGTCGCTCGTGCTTGTCGCACCGAGGCATTCCTCATAGGCCTTCACATAATCCTTCCAGAATTTCCGCTCTTCGATATCCGCCATGCTGAATTTCCAATTCTTCTGCGGTTCATCGATGCGTGCGAGGAAGCGCTTTCGCTGCTCCTCCTTCGAGAGGTGGAGGAAGAACTTGATGATGCGGGTTCCATTGTCATGGAGATGTCTCTCCAAATCCACGATTGAACGATACCGGTCTTGCCAAAGCGTTTTGTCATCGCTCGGCGGATCCACGAGCCCTTCGCTGCGAAGAATCTCGGGGTGCACGCGGACGATCAGCACTTCCTCGTAATAGGATCGGTTGAAAATGCCGATCTTCCCGCGTGCCGGCAGATCGCGTGTCGTGCGCCAAAGAAAATCGTGTTCCAATTCGGCGGGACTGGGATGTTTGAAGCTGAACACCTGGCAGCCTTGGGGATTGACGCCGGACATCACATGCCTGATGGCGCCGTCCTTTCCCGCCGCATCGGTCGCCTGAAAGATCAACAGGATCGCATAGCGGTTGGATGCGTAGTGCAGGTGCTGCAGCGAGCTCAGTTGCTCAACGTGCTCCTGCAAAATTTTCTCGTATTGATCCTTCGACTTGTACACGGGATCGACCTTCGTCGGCCACTTCTCGAGATCGACCTCGTCTCCTTCGCGCACGCGGAAGTCCCTCGTATGTATTTTCATCGTCTTCCTTCCAGCGCGTTCGCCGCTCATAGGGTTCATCGGCTTACTTGGCGGTCCGCGGCGTCGAATCGGACGGCGTCTTGGCTACGACATCTGGTTTGGGCGCGGCTTTGGTTTCCGGCTGGGCTTTGGCCTCAGGCTGAGGCTCGGCTTTGGTTTCAGGCGCCTTTGCGGCCGCGATGGGCGCCTCAGCCTGGGTGATAGCCGCGGCGATGATACGCCCCGCATCCTCCGGGTCTTTGACGAGGCCAGCCAGGAGGAGGTCACCGAGCGACGTGTTGAGCGGTGTCGCGACGCCGGCTTTGGCTTCAGGTTTAGGCTCGGCGTTGGCTTCCGGCTGAGGCGCGGCCTTGGCGTCAGGCTCAGGCTCGGCCTTGGCTTTCGGTTTGGGCTCGGCCTTGGCTTCCGGTTTGGGCTTGGCCCCGGCTTTGGCGTCGGGCTGAGGGGCGGCCTTGGCGTCAGGCTCAGGCTCGGCCTTGGCCTCCGGTTTGGGCTTGGCCCCGGCCTTGGCTTCAGGTTTAGGCTCGGCGTTGGCTTCCGGCTGAGGTGCGGCCTTGGCGTCAGGCTCAGGCTCGGCCTTGGCTTCCGGTTTGGGCTTGGCCCCGGCTTTGGCGTCGGGCTGAGGGGCGGCCTTGGCGTCAGGCTCAGGCTCGGCCTTGGCTTCCGGCCTGGGCTCGGCCTTGGCTTCCGGTTTGGGCTTGGCCCCGGCTTTGGCGTCGGGCTGAGGGGCGGCCTTGGCGTCAGGCTCAGGCTCGGCCTTGGCCTCCGGTTTGGGCTCGGCTTTCACTGGATCGAAGATCCGATAGGCGAGCAGCTTCACGCGGTCATTCACGAGAAACCAAGCCACGGCATAGAACCAAACGAACGCTGCCCAACCCCAGCCCAGCGGTGTCATAAACAGCCCATAGACTGCGATCAGAGTCGCCAATGTCTGCGTGCCGAACACCGCTATCAATAGAATCCGCGCGGGGCGTATGGACCAGAACGGGCCGCGCGTCCGCGTCAAGAAGATCGTCAGATGCCCGGCCACGGACAGCTTCAGATACATCAGCGTCTGGATGTGCGCGTGGTCGAGGTGAAAGACGCGCTCGCCAAGATAAAACAGGCCAAACGCGGCCACGACGCCGATAACGCCCAACACCGTGGCGATCCCCAGCACCAGGCGCATATTCCAGGCCTCGGGCTGATCCTTGTAATGAACATTGTCATAAGCAATCGACAGGATGGCGCCGTCGTTGAGCAACGCCAACATGACGATCATCACCGCCGTCAATGGATAAAAGTTGAAGATCAGGATCGCCAACGTCATGAAGAACAGCACACGCAGCGTCTCGGCGATGCGATACATCGCGTAGCTGTTCATCCGCTGGAAGATGCGGCGGCTCTCCTTGACCGCGTCGATGATCACCGACAGGCCGGGCGTCAGCAGCACGATGGCCGCCGCCGCGCGCGCCGCGTCCGTCGCGCCCGAAACAGCGATGCCGCAGTCGGCTTGCTTCAGCGCGGGGGCGTCGTTCACCCCATCGCCCGTCATGCCGACGATATGGCCATGCTTTTGCAGGACATCCACAATGTGAAACTTTTGTTCGGGGAACACCTGAGCGAAACCGTCGGCTTTCTCGATGGACGCAGTTTCCGATGCGGTCTCCTTATGTTTTGCGTCGCCCAGGCCGCTGGCATCGAGGATGTCCGTGCCCATCCCGAGTTTCTTGGCGGTTTCCACGGCGATGGCCAGCGCATCGCCGGTCACCATCTTGATCTTCACCCCCATCTTTCGCGCGGTCGCCACGGTCGCCTCGGCATCGTCGCGTGGCGGATCGAACAGGGGCAGCACACCCTGAAACTGCCATTGTCCATCGCCATCGGCCCGCGCAACGCCCAACGAACGAAACCCGCGCGCCGCAAAATCATTGACCGCCTTGTCGACGGCGGCCTTCACCTGCGCGGCATTGGCCGACAGCGCCAGGATCACCTGCGGCGCGCCCTTCGTCACCTTGAACGCCTTTCCGTCCGGGCCCTTGACGGTGGCTTCGGTGCGCTTATGCACCGGATCGAACGGCTGGAAATGGGTCACCTGGTAGCTTTTCAAGGCCTGATCATTTTTCAGGCCGCCCAGAACGGCAAGATCGATCGTGTCATTATCGTCCGCGCGCGACGCCAGCGCGGCATTCAGGATCACTTGGTGGGCGGAAATATTGTTCACGCTGAACGGATCGCCCAGGGTCAACTTGTTCTGGGTCAGGGTGCCGGTCTTGTCCGCGCAGAGCACGTCCACGCCCGCCAGTTCCTCGATCGCCACTAGTTTGCTCACGATCGCCTGTTTCTTCGCGAGCAGGCGCGCGCCGACGGCCATCGTCACCGACAGCACCGTCGGCATCGCGACGGGAATTGCGGCGACGGTCAGCACCAGGGCGAACTGCAACGTCGTAAGGATCGGGTCGCCGCGGAAGATCGCGACGGCGATGATCACTGTCACCAAAGCCACCGCGAGGACGATCAGGTAATTGCCGATCTTCAGCACCGCGCGTTGAAAATGGCTGACGGTATGCGCCTGCTGCACCAGCTGCGCCGTCTCGCCGAAATACGTGTTCGTACCCGTGGCATAGACCAGGGCGCCGATTTCGCCCTGGCGAATGATCGAGCCGGAAAACACCGCGTCGCCCGGCATGTGAGTCACGGGCAAGGACTCTCCCGTCAGCGCCGACTGATCCACCTCCACCGGGTCGCCGTCCAACAAGCGGGCATCCGCCGGCACAATGTCGCCCAAGCGCAACCGGATGATGTCGCCCGGCACCAGCTCACATGCCGGCGGATTGATCCACTTCCCATCACGTTTCACGCGGGCCTTGATCGCGAGCTGCGCCTTCAACGCGGCTATGGCGTTTCCCGCTTGGCGTTCTTCCCAGAAGCCGACCACGGCGTTGGTCAAAAGCAGAAGCAGGATAATGGCAAATCCCGGCCAATGCCGGGCTATCGCCGAAAGGATCACCGCCGCTTCGATCATCCACGGAATCGGACCCCAAAAATAGGAGAGGAATTTCAGGAACGGATTGGTCTTCTTTTCTTCAATCTCGTTGGGCCCATATTGGATCAGCCGCTTTTGCGCCGCGGCTTGCGTGAGGCCATTTGGTGACGAACCCAGCTTTTTCTCCACCTCCGCCAGGGGCAGAGATCTCAAATCGTCTTTCGCATTAGGCTTCGATTCCGGCTTGGATTCGGGAGTCTTGGGCTGGGTGGCATTGGGGGCCATGTGGGTATTCCTTCTAGCTTTCGCCGCCAACACGTGGGCCTTCTCTAAGGGCGAACGAGCGCCAGCGTGTGCTGCGCGATCATCAGTTCCTCATTCGTCGGAATGACCCACACCGAGACGTGGCTGTCCTCGGTGGAAATGCGCGGTCCGTCGCGCTCGTTCGCCGCCTCGTCAAGCACCACGCCGAGCCAGCCGAGGGCGCGGCACAGCCCCGCCCGCACCGGGGCCGAATTCTCGCCGATGCCGGCTGTGAAGACGAACGCATCGAGGCCGCCCAGCACAGATGCGTAGGCGCCAGCGTATTTCGTCATCGCGTAGATGAAGAAGGCGATCGCTGCGGCGGCGCGCGGATCATCGCTCGCCTGCAGCTCGCGCATGTCGTCGCTGATGCCCGACAGGCCGAGCAAGCCCGAACGCTGGTACAACATCTTTTCCAACGTCACGTCGTCGAAGAGCTTGCGGCGCAGCAGATAGAAGAGGAGATCTTGCGGCACGTCGCCCGAGCGCGTCGCCATCGGCAGACCGGTCAGTGCGCCGAAGCCCATCGTCGTTTCGACGCTCTTTCCCTCCAGCATGGCGCACATGCTGGCGCCGCCACCGAGATGCGCGGCGATCACCCGCCGCGCTTCGGGCGCGTATTTCGGGACCTGCCGGCTGATATAGTCGTAAGAGATGCCATGATAGCCCCAGTGCCGCGCGCCGTCGTCCAGGACGTCCTTCGGCAAGGCGTAGATCTGCGCCACCTCCGGCATCGTCCGGTGGAACGAAGTGTCGAAACAAGCCACTTGCGGCAGGCCGGGGAAGGCCGTAGCCAGCGCGCGGGCGCCGCGCACATTGTAGGGCTGGTGCGACGGCTCCATCACCACCAGCGAGTCGAGATAGGCCAGGACATCGGCGTCGATCAACACGGGCGCCTCGAACCTGGTGCCGCCGAGCACCACGCGGTGGCCGGCCGCAACCACCTTCATGCCCCCGATGTTTTTCTCGAGCCAAGTGATGACGAAGTGCAGCGCTGTCTTGTGGTCGATCGCGTGACCATTGCCAAATTTATGCCCCTCCAGCTGTTTGCCTGCCGAGCTTTTCGCAATGAACTGCGGGTCGGTCTCCATGTCGCTCACCTCGCCCTGACTGATCAAGGTCAGAGCCCGCTGTCCGTCTATCGCATAGGCAGCGAACTTCACGCTGGTGGAGCCTGCATTGATGACGAGGATGGCCTCGCTCATGCCGATCACTCCGCAGTTTCGGGCGAGAGGATCGTGGGATCGCGCGCCAGCGCGGCGGCGTAGAGCGCGGCGGCGGCGGCCGAGAAGCGGCGCGCTGCGGCGGTGTCGGCCCGGCTGGTCAAAATCACCGGCACGCGCGCGCCCACCACAAGGCCCGCGACCTGCGCATCGGCCATGAAGGCAAGGTTCTTATAGACCATATTGCCGGCTTCGATGTTCGGCACGATCAGCACGTCGGCGAGGCCCGCGATCGGTGACGAGATATGCTTGATCCGCGCCGCTTCGGCATCCACCGCGGCATCGAGGTCGAGCGGCCCGTCGACGATGCCGCCGACGATCTGGCCACGGTCGGCCATCTTCGCGAGGATCGCGCCATCCAGGGTAGCCGACATCTTGGTCCGCACCATTTCCACCGCCGCCAGCACGGCCACCTTGGGCAGCTCGATGCCCAGCGCGCGCGCGAAGCCGATCGCGTTCTGGCAAATGTCGCGCTTCTGGTCGGTGTCCGGTGCGATATTCAGCGCCACGTCGCTGATGACCATGCGGCGCGCATAGGTCGGTACCGACATCATGACACAGTGGCTAATCAGCCGCCCGCCGCGCAGTTTCGCTTCCTTCTCCATGACCGCGTGCAGAAGCACGTCCGTATGCAAGCTGCCCTTCATCAGCGCCGCGACGTCACCGGCGCCCGCGGCCATGGCCGCCCTCTGCGCCGAATCCTCGGCACTCTGCGTGGCCACGATCCGGCATTTAGTGATGTCCAGATGCTCCTGATCAGCAATCTGCCGGATCTCGGCCTCGGGGCCGAAAAGCACGGGCACGATCAGCCCGACCTCGGCGGCCTCCACGGCGCCGGTGAGCGCATCGGCGCTGCAAGGGTGCACCACGCCGGTCAGCAGCGGCTTGAGACCGTGACAGCGCTCGACCAGCTCCTCGAGCCGGTGCTCCGGCACTTGGCGTTGCAGCCGCGTCGTCGGTGCTACAACTTCCAGGATCGCGGTCGCGACGACCTGACCCGCCGGGTCGGTGCACTGGCCGTCCAGCACGACGATCCCCCGATCCGACCGCTTCTCCCGCACGACGAGGCGCGCCGTCATCACCACGCCGATCGGCAGGGCACCCTTGATCTGCACCGAAGTCGTGCGGATCGCGCTCCCGGGTCCTGGGAGAGCCGAACCGACCAGCGCCGCCAGGATAGAAGTGACGATTCCGGTCGCGGACTGGCTTTCGCCGGGACCGGCGGGCAGCTCCGGATCGCCGAAGGCTGCATCCCAGGCCCGCACGTCACCAGCCTGCAAGCTGCGCTGGATTGATGCAGAGTCGCCGGGAGCGATCTCTTCGAACGTCTTGTTTACGATGGTCTTCATTGCTGCAATTCCGTAGGGTCAGGCGTGCGGCAAAACAGGCCCGCTCAGTGCAACACCGTGGCGGGCTGTGCGGTCGCGCTAGCGGCAGAGGTTCGGCTAGGCGCCGCAAGAGCCACTGGCTTCTCAATCGGCACTGCCAGCACTTGTGCCAGTCGGTCCAGGCGCTCGCGCTGCGCGGCGACCGGGGGAACGCCGGCACCAATGATCGCGCGAACCTGTTTCAAGAGTTCCTTCCGCGCGTCCGCCGCCGGCACCAGAGACGCAAGCGCCTCCACCGCACGGTCGCGGTCGAGCTGCAGCATGAATGCTTGGTCTCGCACCAGCGCCTTGAACTCGGCGAGCGTGAGATGCATGAGCTGCTGGCGAGCGACGTTCAATGCGAAGGCGCAGCGCTGGTCGAACGCCCGGTCGGCCGCGTTGACGTACAGCACCGCTCGGGTCAGCGCTTCGTCGAAGCCCCCGGTCTGCAGCTTCGCCGCATCGGCATTTTCCAGAGCTTCTCGTGCCGACAGTTTTTCAGGCGAGATGCCGGGCAACGGCCGCACCTCGCTTTGAGCGTTGAGGCCGAGAAGCGCCTGCACGAATGGCGATCCATAGAAGCCGAAAAACATCTGCTCGGCCAATTTGTCACGCGCCACGCGATAGGAATCCAAGCTGGCAACGATCTTGTCCGAGACCTGCGTCTGCAGCGCGAGAAACGGATTGTCGGGCGCCACCGGTTTGCGGACCGTCGCCACGCCCGCTGCCAGCTGTTGTACGCCCTTCATCCAGGGGTTGCTGTCGGCGAAGATCGTGTAGCTGAGCCTCAATGGGTTCAGGGCATGGGCCATGTCCGCCGCCGGCTGGTTGGCGAGCGCGCGCACCAGAGGCTGCATGAAGGTACGATAGATCGAGAGGTTCAGTTCCGACAGCCGCGCCACAGCGGCGAAGGCGCGGTCGTCCTCAGGGCTGTTGCGCCCGAGCGCGCGGATGTCGTCGAGCGAGCGGGTTTCGAAGCGGGCCGTCCAGTCGCCGGTGGCGAAGCCGCCCGGGGGCTCGTCCGCCGGCCGCGGCGAGATGACCATCTCATAGAGACCAGGCGGCAGGCAGTCGATGACGTCCATCAGCTGCACGAACTCCTCATCCTGCTTCGCACCCACCTTGGAGGATACGAAGAGGGCAAGATGCCCGATCTTGTGGTTCAAGCAGTACACGATCGTCCGGCCGGTGGCGCGGATGTCGTCGACATCCCGATACAGATCGAGGATAAAGCCGAGCGTCTGCGGCGGTGGACTTATATTGTCATCCGACGAGGTGAACACGATGATCGGCGAGGTGACGTTGCGGACATCGAAGGTCGTGCCATCGCGCGACTGCAGCTGGTTGCGAGTCAGCTTGTCGCCAATGAACAGTTTATCCGCCAGAAACTGCAGCTCGTCGTCATTCAGATCGATGAAGTCGCCCCACCATTTCTCGAACTTGAGGAAGCGCTCTGCTCCGGTGTCGATGTTGGTATAGACCTCGTACTGCTTGCCCCACAGAGAGTTTGCCGGATTAAGGCTGTCGAAGTTCAGGATCAGCCAAGTCCCATCGAACTTCCCCTTACCGAGGTCGCCGGTCATTGTGGTGAGCCAACTGCCGCCGAGCAGCCCGCCGGAATAGCGCATCGGGTTTTTCCCGTGCACGCCTTGCCAGTATGACATTGGCGAGCCAGCGACCAAGCAGGGCCCAAACAGATCCGGCCGGAGCATGGCCACCATCAGCGTCTGATAGCCCGCCTGGCAATTGCCGATGGCAAACGGACGCGGTGCGTCGGGATGGAGCTCGACCACACGCTCGAAGAACTTCACCTGTCCCTCGACAACGTCGAGGAATTGCTGGCCGGGCGCGGGCTCAGCACCGAAGCCGATGAAATAAACCGGATGGCCCGCATTCAGGGCATCGCCGATCTCGCTCTCAGCCTTGAAGCCACCGATGCCCGGCCCCTGGCCGGCGCGCGGATCCACCACTACGACCGGCCGCTTGCGCGTGTCTGTCGGGACCCCTGACGGCGGCACGATGCGCGACAGCGCATAGTTAATCGGCCGTGGCAGCGATCGGCCGCTCATCAGCACCTCATGGCCGAAGCGCAGCACGGTCGCCATCGGCCGCGACGTGATCTCGATCTCCTCGTTGCCACGTTCCCGCAGCAGGTCGAGGAAGAGCACGCTGCGCTGGAGCGCATCAACCATGTATTCTGGCCAAGCCGTCATAATGTTGCCGCGAGCCGCCGCGAAGGGATTCGGAAAAGTGGGCAGCGCGAGGCCAAACGGGCTCATTGCCGACACCGCCCTTGCCATTGATTCGTGCATTATCTTCATGGATTTGTCCCTTCACATTCGATTGGTCGAGGCGCTCCTCTAGTTCAGTATCGATGGGATCGCCGAATGGCTCATTGAGACGGATCAATCCTCCCCGAGAACCCCGTTTGGAGCGACGATGAGTGGGTTAGCTTTGGCGGCGCGCTCCTTCAGAAGCTAAATCCCCCTTGCAGGGCATTGGGTTTCACCGGTAAGGCAGTGAACATGGAGGCAGCGGTCAGATCAAAGACGTGTCAGTCCCGACCATAGTCGATTGTTGGTGTAGCTGAAGCTGGCGCAATCTCCTCAAGGAGAGTCTGGGCTGGGCGGCATTGGGGGCCATGATGGGTATTCCTTCTGTCTTTGCGCAGGCGACAGGTTTCATGAGTTGCATGCGGCGCGTTGTCAGGCTCATGTTCCATCCGTGAGGGCCTGCCGGTTCGAACGCTTTGCGAAACCGTGCAGAAATCCTCGAACTGCGCCAAAGCCCGGTCGAGATGGCTAAGCGATTCGGGCGCAACGCCGAGAGTCATGGTGACCTTGATTCCGGTGACCCGTAGCCTGCTCTTTTCGTTCCGCCCGATCTCGCAGACGGCCGTCGTCGCCAAACGCCCTGGATCCTCCTTGAACTTGCCGTGAGCGAAGAGAAGGCTTGCAGAGAGACAGTTTGCAATCGCCGCCGCCAGCAACTGCGAGGGCGAGGGACCGGCGCCATCACGTCCTGCGGCAGGCCCTCGGTGAATTTGAACATTGCTGTCCTCCATTGCTCTTGCGACCTCGCCTTTATTCTGGTTCCAGAAGACTGCACAACGCGTCGCCGCTAAATGCGGCGTTCTTTCAAGCTGAGGGACGTTTCACCATGATCAAGACAGAAATTATTTCCGCCAATGTATTGAAGATCGTGGCGCCGGAGAAATTGAAAGCCGACGACTTCCGCCAAATTACGCCGCAGGTCGATTCCCTTATCAGTCAGTACGGGAAGATCCGATTGCTGGTTGATGCATCCAAACTCAGTGGATGGGAAAATATTGCGGCGTTTGAACATCATGCGGAGTTCGTAAGAAGTCATCAGCAAAAAGTAGAGCGAATCGCAGTCATCGTCGGGCATGATTGGCAGCATTATCTTATTGGCGCGGTGAGAATGTTTCTGCATCCGGAGGTAAAAGCCTACGACAAGGGCCACGAACACGAAGCGCTGCAATGGATCGTCGGATAACAGCCGATGCGCAATAGGCACCACGAGTCCCCGGCGCTCGCTATGTCCTAGCCAATGCGAATGCGGGCTTGGTGGGCGCTGTACGCGCATGTCAGTCTCCGCGATCTTATGGGCACGATGTTCCTCAACTACTGACCGCCTGTGCGTTCATTAATGTCCAAGCGTGCCGCGCGATCATCAGATCTTCGTCCGTCGGGATGACCCAGGCCGACGCCCGGCTGTTCGCGCGCGTGATCCGGGGACCGCCGGTCGCGTTGGCGCCTTCGTCGAGATCGACACCAAGCCAGGCGGCATCCTCACAAACCCGGCGCCGGATCTCGGCTGCATTCTCGCCAATTCCCGCGGTGAATACCAATGCGTCCATTCCGCCGAGGCTGGCGGCCAGGGAGCCCAACTCGCGGCCGATGCGGTAGACGAAGTGCCACCACCTTGTGGAACATGTCGCTCTTGGCAATGGCCTCGTCCGCATGGGCGGGATTGGCGTCATCGGACATGATCGCGAACAGCTCGATGTCCTTGTGGGTGAGCGTTCGGACAAGGTCTTTGCCGCGTCTCCCGGTTTCAGTTCGTCGAACGTTCGGTTTTCGATCCGCTCCATTGCGTCCTCCGCAGGCGCGTCAGGCGACGATGTGGTAACCGGCGTCGATATATTCGATGTTCCCCGTGAGCGCCGTTGCACCGTCGCTGACGAGGAAGGCCGCGACATTGCCCACGTCCTCGATGCTCACCAGCCGATGCTCGGGCGCGCGCGAGCGCGCCCGCTCGAGAAGCTCGTCGAATCGCTCGATGCCGGACGCGGCGCGCGTCTTGAGCGGTCCCGGCGAAAGTGCGTGCACGCGGATGCGTTTTTCTCCAAGCTCGGCCGCCATGTAGCGAACCGAACTTTCGAGCGCCGCCTTGACAGGGCCCATGAGATTATATTCCTCGACGACTTTTTCTGAGCCGTAGAAGGTGACAGTCAGCAGACATCCGCCCTGCGTCATCAACGGCTCGGCCAGATGCGCCATGCGGATGAAGGAATGGCAGGAGACCTCCATCGCCATTGCGAACCCGGCCTGCGAACAGTCGGTGATGCGGGCATGCAGATCTTCTTCCGGCGCATAGGCGATCGAATGGAGCAGGAAGTCGAGCCGGCCCCATTGTTGCTTTATGCGCGAGAAAACGGCCTCAAGCTGGCCCGGCTCGCGCACGTCGCAAGGAACAATGATCGGGCTTGCGAGCTGCTCGGCCAGGGGACGTACATAGGGCTCGGCCTTCGCGTTGAGATAGGTGACGGCGAGCTCCGCACCGGCGTCGCGGAACGACTTGGCGCAGCCGAAGGCGATGCTGTGCTCATTGGCGATGCCGGCGACCAATCCTCTCTTGCCCCGAAGCGACAGCGTGGCCTCCATCTTCGTCTCCCAATGAGCACCGGGATTCGTCCTTAAGGTTCTCTGACGTAGGTGCCTGGCGCGTCTCCGATCGGCACGTAGCCTTTGTCGGGCGCGCCCATGGCCGGTGGTGCCATCTTCCCGAAGGAGTAACGATGGAGCCATTCCATCCACCACGGCCACCACGACCCTTCGTGATGAACAGCCTCCGCCTGCCAGGCGTCTGGATCTAGATAGGCCTCGCGTTCCTTGTGGGTCGCGATCTGCAGGCGGCTGTGCGGATGGGTGGGCGGATTGACGATACCGGCGTTGTGGCCGCCATTGCACAGAACGAAAGTCACATCGGCGTCAGTTAGCATCTGGATCTTGTAGACGGAGCGCCACGGTGCGACGTGGTCCCTGATGGTGCTGACGGCAAAGAGCGGTACATGGATATCCCGCAAGGAGACGGGCTTGCCGTCGACCTCGTAGCGTCCCTCGGCCAGATCGTTGTCGAGGAACAAGTGCCGCAGGTACTCCGAATGCATGCGGGCGGGCAGGCGAGTGGCATCGGCGTTCCAGGCCATGAGGTCGATCATCGGCCTGCGTTCGCCCATCAGGTATTCATGCACCATGGTCGACCAGATGAGGTCGTTCGAGTGTAAAAGCTGGAATGCTCCAGCCATTTGTTTGGCGTCGAGATAGCCCTTATCCTGCATCATGTCCTCGAGGAACCTGACCTGATCCTCGTCGATGAAGAGCATAAGCTCGCCCGCCTCGGTGAAGTCCGTTTGGGCCGCAAACAGCGTGACGCTCTTAATCCGCTCGTCACCGTCGCGCGCCATCGCGGCCGCTGCGATAGCAAGGAGCGTCCCGCCCAGACAATAACCGACCGCATGGACTTGCTGATTTGGCAGTATCGCCGCAACGGCATCGAGTGCGGCCATGACGCCCAGCCGGCGATAGTCCTCCATGCCGAGGTCGCGCTCTTTCTCGGTCGGATTCTTCCACGAAATGACGAAAACGGTGTAGCCATTCTCGACGAGGTAACGAACGAGCGAATTCTTCGGCGACAGATCGAGAATGTAGTACCTCATGATCCAGGCCGGGACGATAAGAATCGGCTCGGCTTGGACTTCCTGCGTCATCGGCGCGTATTGGATGAGCTCGATCAGACGGTTGCGGAAGATAACCTTGCCTGGTGTCGCGGCAACCTCGTGGCCGACGCGAAAAGCCTCCGCCCCTACAAGCTTGTCATTATTGGCGATCCGGCTCCAGTCTTCCCAAAAGTTCTGAACGCCCCTGAGAAAGTTTGCTCCGCCTTGCTTGACAGTCTGATCGAGCACCACCGGGTTCGTCAGCGCAAAATTGGACGGAGAGGCAATATCGAGGAACTGACGGGCAACGAAGGATACAACGTCCTCGTGATGTTTGGAGACGCCCGGTACCCCCTTCATCGCATTGTACCACCATTGCTGGTTGAGCAGGAAGCCTTGATACATCGCATTGAAAGGCCAACGCTGCCATGCAGGATCGACAAAGCGCCTATCCTGAGGCAGCGGTTCGATGCAGACGGGACATTCGCTGTCGGCGCATGCGCGTCCGCAATAGGATAGGAACCGCTGCCACTTTCGTGCCGCCTTATGGATGAGTGCGAGTTGCTTGTCAGGCGATAGCAATAGATGCTGCGCCCAGTCCGCGCCGGCCAGGCTCAGTGCGAGCGGCGACAAACCGCCGGTCAGGCGCGCGATCGCCTCGTTAAACGGCTGGTCGAAGCCGGTCGGCGGCATTCCGGGTGCGTAACTGGTTTCGCGCGGCGCTTCGGCCGAAACACTTCGTGCGACAGGTATTATCGCTCTGCTGGCGGAAGACGAGGCCTTCGACGGTGTGAGATTTCGTTGCGGAGGCTTCGCGTCACTCGCGCCAAGAAGCAGCGTCTCCGGTCGGTCGGTCGCTTGCTTGTTCCTGGACTCAGTCATAGCGATGCTCCATCGGTTTTGCTCCTACGCCGGCGTCACTATTTATGCGTGCGCCGACTATTTGCGCATCTGCTCGAAGGAGCCCTGTTTGGACTCCTCCGATCCCGTCGTAGAACTGTCTCCTGAGCTTGTTGACAAAGCTCCTCGGCCGCATCGCGCGCCAGTGTGGCACAGTATTCCTCCAGCTTCTGCGTCAACTCGGCCCATCGCCTCGCGCGCAGCGACGCGCTATCGAGAAAAGTCGCCAAAATATCCAATTCTGCGGCCATCACCTCTTGCGGCTGCCGGCTGTGCAACAGCTCCTGACACGAGTGGATGAGCCGATCGTTGCTGCTGAACAAACCTTCCATCTGGCCGCTATCGGCATCCCTGCATGTCTTCTGCAGGTCCGACGCGAGTTGTTGGAGCAACTTCATCTGCCCGTCCATCTTGCCATTGCCGCTGGCAATTGGGGCTCCCCACCAGCCAAGCAATGCGTTCAACCGGTCTGCGCCTGCCGTGAGAGCATCGTACTTCGGTTTCATTCTCCCGTCCTCCTCAGGCTTGTGTTGCACGTCTTTATTCCACTTGCATCGATGCACCAACGCGATTTGACTTGGGCCACCGGCAGGTCAGATTGCCTGTTCTTTGCCTATCAGTGCACCGCCTCGAGTGTCAGAGCTATGCCTTGGCCACCGCCGATGCAGATCGTCACCAAACCCCGCCGAAGGTGATCGCGCCGCATCGCGTGGATCAACCGTGTCGCCAGCACGGCGCCCGTCGCGCCGATCGGGTGGCCATGAGCCACGGCCCCGCCTTCGACGTTCACGATGTCTTCAGGAAGTCCTAGTTCCTGAATCAAGGCCAAAGCGATGGCTGCAAATGCTTCATTGATTTCAACGCGTTCGACATCGCCAATCTTCCAACCGGCTTGTTCCAGGGCCTGATGCACGGCAGGCACGGGTCCCAAGCCGAACATCCCGGGCTCGACGGCTCCAACGCCGAATGATACGAGCCGCGCCATTGGTTCGATGCCTTGCTTTTCGGCCCAGGCTGCGTCGGCGACAACCATCGCAGCAGCGCCGCTGTTGAGTCCGGGGGAGTTTCCCGCAGTTATGGTCCCGTCCTTACGAAACGCGGGTCTTAGCTTGGCCAGCGTTTCGACGGTCGTGTCCGGCCGGTTATTTTCGTCGCGGTCGAATGCGACAGGGCCTTTGTGGGTTGGCACCTCGACCGCGACGATCTCTTCCTTGAATTTTCCCGCAGCCTGCGCGGCGCTGAACCTCGTCTGCGAACGGCAGGCCCAACGGTCCTGAGCCTCGCGCGTGATTTGAAATTTCGCTACGAGGTCCTCCGTAACCCAACCCGAATGTTGATCGCAGAACGCGTCGTTCAGGCCATCGCGTAACATGCTGTCATAGATTTCGGCATCGCCCATGCGATAGCCCCAGCGCCCGCCGGACATGAGGTAAGGTGCTTGATCCATATTCTCCATGCCCCCCGCGATGCCGCATCGAGCGAGACCGAGCATGATCTCTTGCGCAACGCTCACGATGGCTTGCGCGCCGGAACCGCACACCCGGTTGACTGTCATGGCGGGCACCGTCACCGGAACGCCCCCTTTAACCGAAGCTTGTCGCGCCGGGTTCATCTTGGCGCCCGCCTGTATGACCTGGCCCATGACAGTCGTCTCGACTTTCCCCGCGTCGAGCCTTGCTCGTGCCAAGGTCGCTTTGACGACGTCCGCGCCGAGGTCGGGTGCAGGGATATCCTTCAGCGTACCCTTGTAGGCGCCGATGGCTGTGCGAACCGGTGCGCAGAGAACGACAGCAGGTTCACCCATGACGACTTCTCCTCGAATTTGCGCTTCGCTTACTGCATGTACTTGCCGCCGTTGATCGACAAGGTGGTACCTGTGATGAAAGCCGCATCATCATCGATAAGAAACATAACGCCGCGCGCGATCTCTTCCGGTTTTGCCAAACGTCGGACAGGCACGGTCGCGACGATTTTGTCCAAGATGTCTCGGCGCACCGTTGCAACCATCGCAGTGTCCGTATATCCGGGTGCGATGGCATTGACAGTAATGCCGCGAGCAGCCCCTTCGAGCGCAAGGGCCTTGGTGAAGCCGATAATCCCGGCCTTCGCGGCAGCGTAATTAGTCTGGCCGAATTGCCCCGCCAGAGCGTTGATTGAGCTTATGTTCACGATTCTGCCGAAGCGTCGCTCGCGCATCGACTCGATCACCGAACGGCACATATTGAAACAGCCTCCGAGATCGACGTCGATCACTGAACGCCATTGCTCGTATGTCATCTTGTGCAAGGTTGCATCCCGCGTAATACCGGCGTTATTGACCAATATATCGATCGGCCCGATCGCCTTTACGACATCTGCAACTCCGCGTTGGCAACCATCGAAGTCGGCAACATTCCACTCGAATGTTTGAATTCCGGTCTCTTCATGAAATTTCTTGGCGTCGGCTCCATTCCCAAAATATGTCGCCACGACCTGATATCCAGCCTTCTTGAAGGCCCGGCATGTCGATGCACCGATGCCGGTCACCCCGCCTGTGACAATTGCTGTGCGAGCCATGGTTCGCTCCTTCTGCAACTTTCGGCGATGCGTACGCCGCACTCTCAGGCCGCTACGGCATTGGATCCGCCGCAGCCATGGCTCTTTCGCAAAAATGATCCGCCGTGGAAGCCTGAAGCTTCGCAAAAGCGGCTTCAGCCGGCTTGAAAACATCCTTGGCAAGGTTGGTGTAGAGCTGGCCGATCTTCGTTACCTGAGCAGTGAGCCTGTCATAATTACACTTGGCATATTCGGAGTGGATCTGAATCAGCTCTTCGAGTGACTCTGCAGCCAATAATTTCTCAACATAGGCCGAATTTGCTTCGATCGACCCTTTTGAGAAATCGGCAGTCTCGGCCGCGATCGTCTGGAGACCCTTCGCAAGTGAAGCGGCAACCGAACTGGCCGTCTCAAGCTGTTCCTCGCCCACCTTCTGGATTTCATCGAAATTGTTGGTCATCACTCTCTCCTCTCACTGCGCTCCGCATCCGTTTCCTTTGTTTGCAAAGCAGGGACGCAGCCGCACGCACTCTCATTGCCATCTACAGGCCGCGACGCGATTACGGTTTCACGGGGTGGCGCCGGACCATGGACCCGGGACGCTGGCCGGCGGCGCCGGTTCTTGACCCAAGGTCGTGGTCAAAGCCGTCAGTCCCGCCAGGCCGCCGAGTTGCATCGTTTCGACCGCCGTGCTCGGCACGATGACGATCTTGGCATTATTGCTCTTCAATCCTTCGTAGAGCATGTTCATCGCCCGCAAATGAAAGGCGATCGGATCATTGGCGTAAGTCTTTGCTGCCTCGGCAAATTTCTCGGCGACTTGGCGCTCTGAATCGCCGAGAATGACGCGCGCCTGGCGTTCGCGCTCCGCCTGCGCCTGCATCGACATCGCGTCTTCCAGCGCCGGCGGAATCAGCACGTCCTTGACCTCTACCGAAATTACGTTGATGCCCCATGGCTCAGTCCGCACGTCGATGATCTTCTGCAGCTCGCTGCTGATCTTATCCCGGCCTTCCAGCATGTCCGAAAGCATGGTCTTGCCGATGACGTCGCGAAGCGCGGTCTGCGCTGCCCAATTAATGGCGCTGACGTAATCGGCAACGTCGAGCGCCGCCTTTTTCGGATCGATAACCTTCCAGAACAGCACGGCATCGACGTCCACAGGCACTGTGTCTTTGGTGAGGGTCTTTTCCGCCTTGAACGTGCTCGTAATCACGCGCGTGTCGATCCAATAGGCCACGGTCTCGATGATCGGAATAATGAAAAACAGGCCCGGTCCTTCAAGCGAACGGAAGCGACCGAGCCGCAGAACGACAACCCGTTCCCACTGATCCGCGACCTTGATGGAATAGGAGACAATAGAAGCGATGATAAAAGAACAGACGGCAATCAGGAGGCTCTCCTCGTAGCCGGCAAAGGAAAAGATTGGATAGGCGAAGATCAAGCCGGCGGCGAAGATGACGACGAAGATCAATCCTGGCAGAGAGCTAGGTTTCCTCATCTCGATTCCCCTCTTCCGCGTTGATCTCACTCGCAAGACACTCAGATCTCGCTCGCAAGACACCCAAATCTCGCTCGCAAGACACTCAGATCTCGCTCGCAAGACACTCACACATTTGGCGCATTCGGACTCTCGTCGCCTTGACGCAAATCAGTACCGGGCCGAAAGGTCGGCACGACTTTCTCTATGACGACTTGCAGACCGGCAACGGCAAAAAAGAGGATAGGCATCCGAGGACGCGAGCGGGAGACTCGGAAAATACGGAGAAACTTCCGCCATTGCTTTTTCCGCCTAATGCGCTTTTCGCGTGCAGGATCGCGGAGCAGGGTTGTACGGAGGGCGCCTCTAGGTCAGGGCTCGGCCCAGAACCAGTGTCGGGACTCCTGTTTAGTTTGCGAGGCACCGAGGGGACCTCATCATGATTTTGTCCCCTGATCCCGGAAGGGAACGGCGACATTGCTCATGATGCTGATCATCCGGTTGCTGAGCTTGCTCGCTTCCTCGACGTACTGAGCAGTGGCCTTCTCCACGAACGCTTTGTGACACTCGAACAGAGCGCTGGGGCTCCCGCAGGCTGTAAGAGCCTTCAAGGCATCGATGTCAGCCTGAAAGCGCGTCTGCCAGAATTTCAGCATCTCCTGTGCGAGTTCGTAGGAGTCTTTCATCATGGAAGAGCTGGAATGTGCCCAGCTTTCCCAGACATGAATGCTGCTGCCCATCCAAGCGCTGAAGTCCGCGCCATTTCCTTCGCTCGCTCGCTTTGACTTGTCCGGTGATGTAACGTCATCTTTCATGGCTCTCTCCTCACGATTGTCGCCGTCTTGCCTAAAACCTAACTCGCCAGTAGCGGCGTTGATGACAATAAGCGAAACTATTCACTCGGCCTCGGGCGCGGAGCCAGACCAAGGCCCCGGCGGCGGCGCGCCCGGCGCGCGCTCCTGACGCAACGTCGTAGTCAATGCCGTTAAACCGGCCAAGCCGCCGAGCTGCATCGTTTCGACCGCCGTGCTCGGCACGATGACGATCTTGGTGTTGTTGCTCTTCAATCCTTCATAGAGCATGTTCATCGCCCGCAAATGAAAGGCGATCGGATCATTGGCATAGACGCCGCCGTCTGCAAAACTAGGGGTGGATAGCCCTTGCTGCCCTGACGAAAGTCAGGAATGATGGGCCCAAATTTCGGACCCTAGACGGGAGAAATAACCGAATTTCGAGCATACTCCGTGGGGAAATACACATCGCAACGATGCTCTACTCCTGTATGGACATACGGGAGGTTTTCGGAACCTACGTCGGGCCCGACACGAAAAAGGCTACTCTCAGCCTCTCGCACTCGAGGCCGGCGTCGACCGAACCTATGTCAGCGCGCTCGAGCGCTACGTCTACAGCGCCAGCATCGACATGGTCGACAAGCTCGCAGCCGTACTGGGTGTCGAAACGGACACGCTGCTCCACCGCGCTGCAAAACCCGGTCGTAAGAAGCCTTTGCCGACCAGCGCCGATTCCTGCTAGGAGCCTGCTCACGCCAGCACCGTCCGCGGACAACAAAGTCCACCCAACCCTTCCGGTGGCGCGGCGGCTGCCCCCCTGATGCTACGCTCCAGCAACCCAAGCCGTGCCGACATCCGGATACGCGCGGCCCGCAGCTGGCCGCGCGAACACGGCGAGGAAGCCCCGTATCTTGCACTCACCGCCTCCGACAAGGCCGACCTCAGGCGGGTGGCGCAGATTATTGACTTCCGGACCGGTTCGGAAACATTTTCGCAAGGCGATGACGCTGCTTTCACTTATCTCCTAACCGACGGAGTGGTTCGGATCTATCACACGCTGCGCAATGGCGAACGTCAGATCCTGGCATTTCATTGGCCTGGCGACCTGTTCGGGCTCGCGGATCATGGAAAGTACGTCAATTCAGCGGAGACCATCGCCTCGTCCAGGGTC
Source organism: uncultured Alphaproteobacteria bacterium (assembly GCA_963720425.1). Classification (GTDB taxonomy): domain Bacteria; phylum Pseudomonadota; class Alphaproteobacteria; order Rhizobiales; family Beijerinckiaceae; genus Methylovirgula. The sequence goes on along the minus strand of OY970391.1, from coordinate 2,477,771 downwards.
TACCGGTTCCCGGTCAGAAAGCTTGAGCGCTTCCTTCTGAAGAATCCGAACATTCAGGATGCATTCCTCATCAAGGCGGTGTACGACCTGCGCAACACGCAACGCCAACTCATTGTGATGGGGCGGTTTAACATTCAGCGACGCCTTGCCGTCTTCCTGGTCGATTGTTCGGCCCATGAGCATTACTTCGATCAGAGCAAACAAATTCTGACCCTTCCGATGAGCCGGTACGATATCGCGGACTATCTCGGCACATCGGCGGAAACGGTGACCCGCGCGCTGGTCCGTCTTGAAGGGGAGGGCATGCTTCACCGGGTTACGCCGCGAGACCTCAAACTCAAGCTCGACCAATTGAAGGCGTTCATCGACTTCGATTGACCCGACATTGATAGGCGAGGCGACACGACGTTTGCGCAATCGAAGCCACCCAGGCTGATGCGGTTGCCGCCGCTGTTCGATGCAAACTAGACCTTATGATCGTCGATGCGGGGTTGGGCGATGGAAGTGGCGTGTCAGCCGTCGAGGAAATACTCCGCACGGGGTTCGTCCCGCATGGACTTGCTGATTTGGCAGTATCGCCGCAACGGCATCGAGTGCGGCCATGACGCCCAGTCGGCGATAGTCCTCCATGCCGAGGTCGCGCTCTTTCTCGGTCGGATTCTTCCACGAAATGAGGAAGACGGTGTACCCATTCTCGACGAGGTAACGAACGAGCGAATTCTTCGGCGACAGATCGAGAATGTAGTACTTCATGATCCAGGCAGGGACGATAAGAATCGGCTCGGCTTGGACTTCCTGCGTCATCGGTGCGTATTGGATGAGCTCGATCAGACGGTTGCGGTAGGGTCACGCGTCAACCTCCTGCGCCGCGTGACTAATGACGCTCTCTCACTGAGGCCCGGGGAAAGCTATTGGTGCGCGCGCGGCTTACGCCAGGGTTCAGCGATTTCCAAATACCGGCAAGTGGTTCACATCAAAGCCTACACTATGGAGTCCGCACTTGATGATCTTGAACCGCAAGGGTCTATTCAAGCTCGGAGAATGATCATGGCACGTATTGCACTCGTTACCGGCGGTGTCACGGGTATTGGCGCCGCAACATGTAAGGCTCTAAAGAAGGCCGGGCATACCGTCGTTGCAAATTACTTTGGTAATGCGGCAGCGGCCGAACAGTTTCGAAAGGAGACCGGTATCGCCGTCTTTGAATGGGACGTCGCCGATTTTGACGCCTGCCAGCGCGGCGTTCCGAAGGTTGTGGGCGAGATTGGCCCAATCGACATCCTTGTGAACAATGCCGGAATCACACGCGACAGTACCCTCCACAAGATGACGAAGGAACAATGGCGCGCGGTCATCGATGTGGATCTCGGCGGCTGCTTCAACATGTGCCGCGCGGTCGTCGAAGGGATGCGCGAGCGGCGCTACGGTCGGATCATCAGCGTCAGCTCGATCAACGGCCTGGCCGGACAATTCGGCCAGACCAACTACGCCGCGGCCAAGGCCGGGATCATCGGCTTCACCAAGTCGCTGGCGCGGGAGGGAGCCGCGCGCAACATCACCGCAAACGCGATTGCCCCGGGCTACACCGACACCGCCATGGTGGCCGCTGTTCGTGCTGATGTGCTGAAGCAGATCGTGGCGTCGGTGCCGATCGGCCGGCTCGCCAAGCCGGAGGAGATTGCCCGCGGCGTGGTCTTTCTTGCCAGCGACGATGCCGGCTTTATCACCGGCGCAACGCTCTCGATCAATGGTGGAAAGTACATGGCATAGGCATATGGAGACGACCAGCATCTTCACCGCGAACGCGGCGTAGCGCGTCGGCTAGAGACGACGCTGCGAGCCCAAGGTGCCCGCTAGATCCAAAGTCCCTCTGCACGGGCCCGCGTGTTTGCCTTCATTTGAGAATGCGGCCGTCCGGGCCCTTGACGGTCACGGTGAAGGGAATGCCGGTTCGAACGCTTTGGGAAACCGTGCAGAAATCCTCGAACTGCGCCAAAGCCCGGTCGAGATGGCTAAGCGATTCGGCACAACGCCCAGAGTCATAGTGACCTTAATTCGGTTAACACGTAGCCTGTTCTTCTCGGTCCGCCCGATCTCGCAGACGGCCGTCGTCATCAAACGCCCGGGATCCTCTTTGAACTTGCCGAGAGCGAAGACAAGGCTTGCAGAGAGACAGTTTGCAATCGCCGCCGCCAGCAATTGCGAGGGCGAAGGACCGTCGCCGTCACCAAGCGGGGTGGGCTCGTCCGCTACGGCTGCGCAATGCCGGGTCCGAAATCAACTAGAGATCGATATTTGTCTTGGCGCGTGACGGTGACGGAGACCTCATCGCTCATGTGTTCGCTCCAAAACCGCCGGTTCTCAGTGCATCATCAGTATCTGCTAGCTGCGCTCGCCAAGCTGTCAACGGCGGAGTAAAAGGCTGCCACTGGGGCCAAGGACTAGGCGAGTGTCAGCACCCATCGATGCGGGCCTCGCGCCCGCTCGCGCGTTGGCATTTGTGAGGACGCCGACAGGAGTTAAGATTCAGCCGTCATGGGCTTACCCAAAGCATTCGCGATGTTCATTGAACATACTCCCGCGGAGCCCGTCCCGCGAACGATGTCGTCCGCGTTCAGTTGGCGGCGATCCAGGTGCGAGCACTTATCGCCTCTTTGAGTGGGAAGATCCGCACCTTGCCCGGCATCAGGAAGCCGAACGCGTGCACCGCTAGCCGAATCCACTCGACGTCAGTGACGACAGCGATCCGCTCCCAACGCGAGAGATGCTCCATGCCGATCGAGAAGTCCTCCAACATGGCGGCCGGTTCGAGACCGCTGAAATCGGGGTCGATCTCGTAGTAGAGGCGGACCTTCGCATTCGCCTTCAGGGCCGCTTGCACGGCCGGAATTAGGACCGTCTTATAGTCGCCCCGCGTCACCCGGCCGCTGCAGGCGACGGCGACGACGTTCCCCGGAAAACCGCTCAGCGGCGTGATCATGTTCGATTCCAAAGAGTGCAGCCGGGAAGCCGCCCCCAGGCTGTCGGTGCTTCGCCTCTTGGAACAAATAACGGGTACCTCGGCCAGTTCACGTTGACGCCGATCAAGGAACCATCGCGTGCGGTGTCATCTTTTGGAACAATTGGTATTCCGAGTGCAATTCGGTATTGCGCTGCCATAATTCTTCGGCTCGGCCTAAATCAAACGCATCGCGCGTTGCCGCTTCGCTAATTTGATTTAACATTGTAACGCAACGGAGCTGGTATAAATGGAAGGCCCTCCGGTGGAACAGACAAGAATGGTGATCACCTGCGAGGGTCTGCAGGCGCTCATCCATGAACTTGCCAGCCGCGGCTATCGAGTCCTGGGGCCAACTGTCCGCGACGCCGCCATCGTCTACGACGCGATTGCGAATCTTCTCGATCTGCCGGCGGGTTGGACGGATCGGCAGGAGCCCGGTCGCTATCATTTGGAACGTCGCGACGACGGCGCGCTGTTTGGCTTTGCCGTCGGGCCGCAATCGTGGAAGCGATTTCTGCATCCGCCAGTCAAGACCCTGTGGAGCGCGCGCAAGAATGATGACGACGTCACGATCACAGCTGAATACAAAAGACCGCCCAAATTCGCGTTCATCGGCGTCCGCGCCCGTGAAATCAACGCCATCAGCATCCAGGATCAGGTCTTCTGCAAAGGCCCCTATCCGGACGTGGCCTATGAATTACGGCGACGCGACGCCTTCATCATCGCTGTCAACTGCGGACAGGCCGGCGGCACATGCTTCTGCGTTTCAATGAAGACCGGCCCAAAGGTCGACTCGGGCTTCGATCTGGCGCTGACCGAACTCATCGACGAAAATAGACACGACTTTCTGGTCGAGATTGGCAGCGAAGCGGGCGCCGCAGTATTTGAGCAAGTGCGTCATCGCCCGGCTTCGGACGCGGAACTTGCGGCCGCCGAAGCGGTCGTCGCGCATACGGCGAGCCAGATGGGACGCGCCTTGGAGACCGACGGCATCAAAGAGCTTCTCCAGGAGAATGTGAACCATCCCCGGTGGGACGACGTCGCCCAGCGCTGCCTGACCTGCGGCAATTGCACCATGGTGTGCCCGACCTGCTTCTGCACCATGCCGCCCTTGAAGCTCGGCACCATGTCGGCCCGCTCAAGTTTGCATGTTGGGTCGTACGCGGGCGATGGATACCTGCGAAATAAGGACGGCGTGACAATGACACGCGACGCATTCGACGCAGCGTTTCCCAATGCCAGAAAGGTCAAGCTGAACATCTTTGGAAACTCAAACCGCGATTGAGCATCTACCGGCCTTGATCTGGAGGACCGCGATGATCGAAACCCTGAAAGACTTCCCCGACAATGTCGCTGCCTTCGTCTGTCACGGGCAGGTAACTCAGCGCGACTATGCGACCGTACTGGTCCCTGCTGTAGAGAAAATGCTCGCGCAGCACGACAAGGTCCGGCTCTACTACGAGACCGCCAGCGACTTCGCCGGCATCGAGCCCGGCGCAGTGTGGGCAGACACAAAGGTCGGCATCGAACATTGGCGACGTTGGGAGCGGGTCGCCGTCGTGACGGATGTGGAGTGGATCAGATTGACGACAAAGATGTTCGGCTTCGTCATGCCTGGAGAGCTGAAGGTATTTTCGACGAGCGAAGCACGGCAGGCACACGAATGGATCGTTGCCGCCTAATAGCTCTTTCCATGTCGCCGAGATTGGTCTGGGCGACAGCGAGGCTTTGATCGGCGGCGAGGCGATACCATTTGATCGCCTCGGCGTAGCTCTGCAGCACGCCGTTGCCGTTGGAGTACGCGACCCCGAGATTGTACTGGGGCAATAAATCAGTGAGTGAACGGCCCAGCCTTTCGGTTCTCGACCGCCGCTTCGCGTCTCTCTTGATCCGCGACTGCATTTGCCGCTTTGCGATTGACCGCGGCTACGGCATGAACGATGGGATGGAAGCGCTCAGTTCACTCTGCATCAAGTCAAAATTTAGAATGATGGTTCGAGTAATGAAGGCTTGGCTGCTCTGGATAGGAATTGCTAGTTCTCGAACGGCGAGTACTGCAACGGAATCGACGCGTGCCAGCCGCCGCTCTTTGCGATGACGTTGACGAAGCTAGCAAACTCCGGCCAAGCCTTTCCACGAATCAGCGAATGATTGAGCCCGCTATACATGAGCAGGGTCGGCGACGTCCATGTTCCACCCGCGACCTCGTCGGGTAGGAGCTGTCCCTTCTTCAATGGCATCGAAAAAGGGGGAGCACTCTTTGGGTGGCACGTAATAGACGCCGGGGGGGCTAATGGCCGAATAGAGATAGTAGTTCGCGCTCCCGGGGAGCTTCGACATGAGCTCACAGGCCTGATCGAGGGTCACCGTTGTGTCCCCTTCAGCCTGCACGCGGAGAAACCTCACCTTGGTGAGCGCGATCGGGTCATTCCCCGCCCATGCGGACGAACGCGCGTCCTGACCGGCCGTGGTCGGAAAAGGGTTTTGTTTCCAGGTCGTGAAATCGGTCGGACCGTCGAGCGAGACTGCGATCTTCACTGCAGCGCCACGCTCGACCGCGCGCTCGGTGATGCACGCGCCGTGCGAATGGCCCCACATAAGGACTTGGTTTGCATTGGCGTCGGGCATCGCCGTCACGGCGAAAAGTAGGTTGAGGACGTCGTCCACTTCGCCGAGGCAGAGCTCGACTCGTCCGCCCGAGGTCTTAACGAAGCTCGTGTACGGCGCGGGGAGGTCCTCGATTGTCTCGCCACGGTACGTGCTGATGGCGGTAAGCCAACCGTTTCCAGCCATGTTTGTGCAGCCAGTCCACCCCATCGATTCGATCGCCGGATAAAGCGGTGGCGCGTCCGTGAGCCCATGGTTCAAAATCGCCACCGGATACGGCCCCGGGAGCGAAGTCGGGGTGCAGAGAAGCCCATAAATCTGGAGGCCATCGGAGAGGTAGTTCCCGACCTGCCAGGTTACGGTCACGGAATTTACGATGGTCGTGCCTGAAGGTAGCGCCACATGCGATTCGAGATCCGTCGTGGACCATGTGGCAGCGGCCGACGCGCCGCTCTCATATGTTTCCACGCAGGCGAAGACAAGAAACGCAAGACGGAAGAGAGAGAAGATACCCGTCTGTCGGAAAGAACGATGATGATTTATGGTCGCGCTCCGCTCTAGAGGTTACAACCTGACAAAGCCGAAGCGACCTACGAGCACGGGCTGCTCCGAATTGAGGTGCCCTTCAAAGATCCGATGGAAGGTGCCGTTAAGATCGCCATCAAAGCGGGTGGCGCGACAGCTAGAAACGCTATCAGCTCGACCGAATACCCGCATCGGGCGGTCAGCGCGGGGCGTCAATTTTCGACTTCTATGTCGTTTCCGATCACGCGCACGCTGTAGCGCTTGGAGGTCTTCATAGGCTGGCGGACAGAGGACCTCTCCCGTGCGCACGTCGAACTTTGCGCCGTGCCACGGGCAGGTCACCTCGTGACCCTCGATTTCTCCCTCGGCTAATGGCCCTTCCTCGTGCGTGCAGGCATTTTCGAGGGCAAAGAAAGTCCCCTCGATGTTGAAAAGCGCTATCTCTTTGCCCTTGATGTTCACGAGCCGGGCCTGACCGGGCGCGACCTCGTTCGTGTTCGCCACCTTCACAAATTCAGCCATACGCTCATTATATCTTCCGGCAGTGCCAGGCGCTACGGCGCCTTCACTGTCATAAGTCGCCGCAACGCGCCTTCGACCAGATACTCCTGGGCTTGGCCTTGTTTCGCCAATTCGAGGATATGCCTCGCCAAAACGTTGCGAAGAGGCTCACCGTCCATATCAGTGCGGATACCTTCTGCGAAAGCGCGCTGCGTCGCATCGTCCAGCGCCATTATGAGGCGTTCAACAGTCGAAAATTCCCACGCACTTGGCTCGTCAAGTCGCGCCATAGTGATCTCCTTATTCGCGCAGCAGACTGCCCCGTAGCTCTGGTCGCACCAGACGCGCGCCGGGAGTCATTTTTATGAACGGAAAAGTAAATTCTAGTTGAGGTGCGAGCCCTTAGCTCAACAGGAGCGCACGATTATCACAAAGCCGCGATCTTCGGAACATTTTGGCGACTCGGCGATTGAGCGAATATCGTTCCAATTTTAGCCCACTGAGCAGAATCGCAAAAGTCAGGCGAAACTTGTAGACTACCGATTCTGTCGACAAAACATCGGGGAGACTCTCAATGAAGCTTCTCATTTCAACTTTGCTGGTCGGATTCGTCTTGACTACTTTTGCTACGGATAACGCCAACGCAATCGTTTGTGCGCGTGGCGTCTATCGGGCCGGCTGCGTCGGGCGTTATGGCGCTGTTGGCGTCCGCGCACCTTACTATCACCACTACTATCACGGGGGCGTTGTGGTGCACCGGCGAGTTTACTGAAGGAGTTTCCGTAAGGGAGCCTATCGCTTTTGCACAGGCAGCACTGTTGCGGCGCGGCGGCAACCGCCGGCGATGTTCCGTCCAATGGTGCCGATGCGATCAACGCCGCGTCGCCCTTGTGATTGCGGATCGTTAGGCGGCGACGGTGCGAACGAACCTATCGCCCTATCCCAACCGCGCGATGCGCTCGCCAATCCGGCCGACACGTTCACGGTTCGGCAGCCGCATTGCGTGCAGACGAAGCGGCGGCATCGCGCGATCGTCGGAAACCGCACATCATCGGTAAGCCCGAGCGCCGGGAAGGTAAAGGGCGCAGAGTGAAGGCAAGCCGCATTGGCGCAAGTGACGAACAGGCCTTCGAGGCTGTGGCCTTTGAGATGCGCGATGGTCGGTGGTTGCAGCGTCATGCTTTTTCTGCTGTTCTCGCCATCAAGGTCAAAATGGCTCGACGCCTTCTAATTCCGTTCGCTTTGATGCTCTGTGTCGTGGGCTTAGCCGCGGCCTTGCTCACGATCGCGACTAGAGAGGATGGCGCGGGGAGCGTGCAAGCAAGCCACGTTCGTGCAGATCACGAATAGGCCTTCGAGGCCGTGGCCTCTTTTTGATCCGCAGCGAGGCGAAACCACTTCGCCGCTTCGGTATAGTTCTGCGGAGCGCCCTGGCCTTGGGCGTACATGGTCCCAAGAGCGGTCTGGGCGTCAGCGTTGCCTATCAGTGCCATGAGAGAAGGTTGAACGCGGAGACCTACGTTAGGCCACTGAGCACGCGTTCCAGTTCCCCAAAAAACCGTTGCCACCCGGCCTTGGCGCCTTGGTAAGCCTGCTGCTGATCCGGCCGGAAGCCTGACTGCTCCATGCGTAGGTGGGTCCCCGTGCTCGTAGGGGTAAGAGTCCAGGTGACAACACTCTCGAGACCATAGGCCGCCCACGTGTAAGACAGCGTTTTGTTCGGCTCGACTGCAAGGACCTGACAGTCGACAGCGCCCCAGTCTGCGCGAAGATTGAAACGGTGGTCCACGACAGGCTTGAAGTCGCTCTTCATGAGCCACTCCTCGATCAGGCGTGGTTGCGTGAGCGCGCGCCAGACTTTTCGGCTATGGCTATGGCGGCTATGGCTATGGTGGTTACCCGAATGTGCCGGGCGGTGGGGGTGTCGCCTATTGCGAGGCGCATTTCCGCTCCTACAATCCGGCGACCGGAATGTATCTGGGCAATGATAAGCGGTACCATCCCTGCCCGTAACGTGAGAGCTTCGACACAAGCTGAGGCCATGGCGGTTGGGGAGGCTGCTGTTTGTCTTGGGGTCGTGACCGTAATGTACCTGGCGTCTGCGGATGAACCAGCGCCGCCGATCATTTCATTGCAGCCAAGGGTCCGCTGTGAAGCCAACTCCATCGGAGTCCCGATGGGCGAACTCGGCCCGTTCGGCGGGCGTGGCGTCGCAAGGCCCGCGAACCCGGATCACCTCGGAAAACTTTTTCAAGCGATGAAAACGTTTCGCCTCTTCGGCCGCGAGTCGAGCATCGTCATACCCAACAGCATACTTTGTTTCCGCAGTGTTTAAGTCGCTGCAGCATGTCGTGTACCGGAACCGCTGATCGTTAGTTTTGCTAGTCAGAAAAGTTCCACTTGTTGCAAGTGCATTCATTTGAAAATTTCTCCAAAAGAAAATAGCGCGAATCAATTGCTTCGCTCGCGAAGTATATCACGCGCCGCCTATAGTCATCCCTCGGTCAATCTCTCTTCGGTCAGAGTGGAAACTTGACAGATTGAGAGCCCGGAAAGGGGTCAAGGACGGCCGCAATGCAGCACGGCGATGAGAACTGCGTGCTGCCGAAGAGGGCGTGTTTGAGGCTAGGTTAGGTCCGAAAACCGCCGAATGGCGACCAACATGAAACGCGCCTTCAACCCCGTCATCGCGTCATGCTGGTGTTGAGCTTTGCTGCGCCTGTCGCGGCCAGGCAGCTTGAGGATGCCGAGGCCGCGTATGCCAAAGGCGACTATGCGACCGCGCTGCGGCTTTTTCGTCCGCTGGCCGACCAAGGCAACGCTAAGGCTCAGTATAATCTCGGGTCCATGTACCCAGTCGGCTGGGGCGTGCTGCGTGACGATGTGTGACCTGGGCGAACGCGGCGTGCCTTCACTCGACGCGGTTCACTTTCGCAGTGCTTGATCTGGAGGTCGCGCTCGCTCATGGCCGCCGCTTCCCGCGAGCCGTGTTCCGATCGAGGCCGGCGCATGGATCATTCGTTCGCTTCGCGCGCTGGCTACGAGGTAAAGCGGCGCTGCCCGCACGACCCGGCTGCGAAGCACCGGCGTTCGATATTCCCTGCATTACGTTACCTCGGTGTTACCCGGCGCGATGAGAGCGCGCGGAGTGCGTCATAAAGTATTGATTATCATCCGATTTAAAGGACTGCGCATCTGATGGACATCAGAGGCGCGCGCCCATCGCCGAGGGATAGCTGCCCTTCCTGAACACATATCGAACCATGTGCCTATCGCTTTGTCTCAGAGGTTGATTTGGAGTACCGTCCCATCCGCACCAGGTAACCATGTTTCACCCCGTTGCCTTGAAGGGTCGTCAAGGGCACGAAAGCGGTGAACATTATGGCCTGTCAAGCATCTTCAATCTCACAACTTTCAGAAAACAATCGAGAAATTCAGGCTTCAAAAACGGCAATAGCTCCTTTGTTGCTTCCACCTGCTTGCGTAGTTCTTCAAAGGAAATAAAGCGGCACATTTCCGACATCGGGGGCAAGAGTTTGGCAAACGTTGGTCGATTGACCTCTACGATAACTTTATTCCTGCGCTCACTAGGAGCCACAATATAAAGTGGAATGTTGTTATTAGGCTGCGTCGTTATAAGATCAGGCATGCGCAGGAGCCCTGAAAAAATCGACGTTGTACTCTCAATTTCAAATGCAGCTTGAATTGAGTTTCCCTTCAACCACAGCACATCGATCAGTTCGATTGTTCAATTCGTTGCTTCGTCAAATTGAAGCGGTAATTTTTGCTTTATGTGCGGTATCGCGGAAAACGCCTGACCCTTGAAATTTCGATTTCGATCATTTTTTGCCACCCAGACGTCAAGACCCATATCATTCGAGAACGACAAATGTCCGCTCATATCCCAGCGCGCCATGCTCGCTGTTGGCGCGCTTCAGCTCTCGACAGATCGGTGCTAGTGCCGCGTGAAGGCACGTGGCCTTCGCCTTCCCTGCTTCAAGGTCGGCGATCAGCGCGAGATAAGCGGCCCGACCAAGCGCGCGTGGATCGCCGCGCGCGAAGCGGCCGCGAGACTCGGCAACGCGGACTTTCATCTCGCTGATTTGCGAGTCTGACCCTTAGCGGCGACCAGCATCTCGCGCCGATCACTGAGCGGCGCGGAGTTGAACTTCGCAGCGTCGATGCCGAATCCGCGCACGTCCATCCATACCCTCCCCCGCTGCGTCACGTCGTAATGCGTTACATCACGCGGGCACGGACTCGCCCGCAACGAGCGACCTAAGTCGGCTCACCACCGCAGCGCGCCGATCGTCGTGCTGCCTGGCAGGCTGCGCGGTCGGCTGAAACACCCCTTAATTACAGCTCAGTGGGTGGCCTTGCCGGGAATTATACCTCTTACGCCGCCTCTCGGGTCTTGGAGATCACCCTGACGGCGAGGGATCAAGTGAACATGGGTGTGGTGGATAGTTTGCCCGGCTGTGTCCCCGTTGTTTTCGGCTACTCCGGCACCTTTGCAAAGTTCCGCGTAGGCGAAGTCGGCCAAGAAGTACGTTGGTCATTTGCGCAACGTCGCGAGCAATAAATCCGATAGCCCGGCCGCCAGGGCGGGCACCCATCTCAAAGAGAGCGCCGCTCGGTTGAACGAGATCAAGCTCCGGCGCTTGTCGGGTGAGTTCATCCCGATGAGCGAGGCTGAGGCCCTGTTGCGGCAGTTCGCGCAGTTATGGAGGTCGGCATTCCCGTCGCTGCCGAGCCGCATAAGGGTGGCGCTGCACCTGAGCGTCGCGCTGGAAGAGAAGATGGAGGCGGTGGTTGACGGACGGCTCAGTGAGCTTGTGGAGGAAACCGGCGCATTAGGCTTCGCGCCGCCGCCTCGGCTCCGGCTGAACGCGAAAGGCCCGTACTGCCCCGAACTAGGACACTCAATCTGAAATTAGGATAATGAGCGTATAAGCCGAGCGCGAACCGTCTGAGGCGGTGGAACCACAGCTCCTAGAAGGGAGTTCTTCCTTGGGCGGCTGATAAAGCTTGAGCTCGAGAAGGAAATCCTTAGTGGGAGCGCCAATATGAGAGCCAAGGCAAAAATTATCGCCGTGTCGATTGGACTTTTGATGGCTTCGAGTGCCTATGCCGTCAACGTCTCCGAAGTTGTCCAGATGATCACTCACACGGATCTGGTGATGCAAGACGGCACGAAGATGCACGCCGACATCGTCAAGATGCACGGCCACATGTATGTGATGATCCCAGTGGATAATCTCCCTGACTATCTGCATCAGCAGGTCACAAAAGTGATGATGCATTAATAGACGCTGGACCGATATTCTCGGCTGCTTCCGCCGGGCGAGCTGTTCTTCAGCTCGGCCCGTACGTTTGTGTGTCGCTATCTGTTAGTCGTTTGAATTAGGACACCTCATCCTGCAATTTAGAGACACTCGCTCTCAAGTTCGGACAGTACCCAAAGGCCCTTATGCCGCGAAAAGCGGCCATGGCCGCCGACGTTGAATCCCAACGTTGAAACCGCTCACCGAAGTGTCCTCACTAATTATCTCGCTACGGAGTTTGTCCAATAATTGGTTGATTGCTCGCCGTTCCGGCTCGAACAGGTCGAAGAACGTCGCGCAGCGTGCCGTTTGGGTATTACAAGCGTGTGCAGTTCAGCTACTGGATGCTTGTCGCGGATCGCAAACGCGAGGGGGTTAGAGGCAATGATGCGCTTGTCTGGAATATTGCAGAAGATGCAATCGGGCTGGCGGGCATTGATTCCTTCGCGGATTACTCTGAAATCAGCATCGTCACGCGCACCCTTGTTCGCATTGCATTTGAAACACAGAGCTTGAAGGTTGGTTAGGTCATCCTCGCCCCCGTGCTTTCGCGGCACGATATGGTCAACCTCAATAGCTCGTTCATCTGCCGAGACGCCGCATAGTTCGCAGCGAAATCCCGCGCGCTTCAACACTTCATGACGGAGCGCCGCCCTACGATGATCGTAGACAGCCGTGCCACGCTTTTGCAGATAAGTGTTTATTGCCGTATCACACAGCCGAACTAACTCATTCCGCTCCCGCGAGGACAGCGCCGACGGATCGACAGTGAGGCGATACTGATCCCCGTCACGCACTACAACGCCGTGCTTTGCGAGCACCTTACCCGGCATGTTTTTGGTGATCTGCTCATAGTACTCAAGCTGGCTTTCGTCGCGCACCAGAAATGCCGCAGCGATCTTGCGGATGCTGGCCTTGCCCCCGTGTTCGAGAAGCTCCCGAATCATGACGGGCTGATAGATGTGCGACATCCGCATTTGGTTTTGGATGAAATCGCGCAGATGTTTAAAGGAGGACGGCACTGTCACCCTCAAGGGTTTAGGAGCGGACGGCCATGCTCCCATTCGCCACGCTTCATCGCCGCTTCAACCTTCAATGCCGTTGCCCCGTCAGGCAGTATTACAAAGCGGTAGGAAAGGTTGTCGTGGATATATCGACGTACGAAAGCATCCATTTGGTGGCGGCCTGATGCAATGGCCGTGATGTCATCTTGCGACAAGGTCGGCAAGACAAGACGGTCAGCCACATAAACGCAAAACTGATCGCCGCTACGCCGCCCACTGGCGTGGCTTTGCAGGCGCGTGTAGATGCCTTGGGGCGTGTTCCGATGAACCGTGTCGGCAGTTACCCCGCGCCCGGACATGCCGACGTAAATGAAGCGGCCATCATTATGCCAGATCGTATAGACCCCGACACCGAAAGAAGGGACGGCGGGATTGGGCCAATCGCTGAACAAATAAGCCACGCCGCGAGCGAGGTCGGTGGCAAGTTGCACGGACAAGGGCATAGCAGTCCGCTTGTAGGCGATGGCGGCGTGAGGTGCGACGGGCGGCCACCCGGCCCGGCACCTTAGCTACGATAGCATTTTCGGCTTCACGACGCGCGCGACTGGCAGTTGGTCCGCCTTCCCCTCTCGGCTAGATTGCTAGTGGGAAAAATTCTACGCGGCGGCAGTGTTGAGATGTCTGACAGCTTTATTGAGGCACTCGCTACGGACTTTGCATGGGGTATTCATGCCGCCGACGCTAAGAGACCTGTTGCGATCAGCCAGCGGGCGGGCGGCGCGTCCTATAAAGCGGGCCTAGGTCCGCACACCGAGTCCAACACGATCAATCTAGTACTAACTGAGCTTCGCCAGTGGAAACCCTCAGTTTATGGCTCGGCAAAAACGAACGTTCCATATCCGAACGTTAGCCGGCAGCGATGCGACCTTGTGCTCAATTGTGCAGATGGCACATGGTATGTCGAAGCGAAAATGATGCGATTGATGGGAGATAATGGGAAGGCTAACGATAACATTCTGACGCATATTCTTTCACCTTATCCGCAACACCGCAGCGCACTGACTGACTGCGAAAAGTTATCGAGATCAGGGTTTCCGGGCCGGTATGCGATCCTTATTTTTGGCTACGAATATCCCGGCTGGCCACTTGCTCCGACGATGTCGGCATTTGAATGCCTCGCGCGCAAATATGTATCTCTTTCTGCTCCGGTGCCACCTTCGAGGGGCTTATCCATCCTGTACATGTCAAGGGCGCTGTGTATGCATGGGAGATTGCTTGTCCATAAGGACGGCTAAATTCCAACTCGCCAACTCCGCTGCGATGGATAAGGGTCTAAAAATAGACCACGGATAGACCAATGGACAAAGCAGGACGAAAGACTGGCGGCCGGGCTAAAGGCACAAGCTATGAAAATGCTCCTGTCTCCGGCGTCCCCATCCCGAGATATAGAAGTAGTGGTGGTTTGCGCACTATGAACAGTAGTGGCGGTTTCAGCCCCTGGGCAAACTGAGGTTTTGGTGCCGGTTTCCGGGGTGAAACATGGCGTTTTCCGCCCCTGGACTTCTCCTTGGCCGCCATGACGAGGGGGGCGACTGTCTCGCAGCAGTGGCTAACTCTTCAGCCTGTTGCATGGTCTGGATCCGTCTCCATTCATCGGTCGGGCCGGCATTGTCAGTTGGCAAATAGGTGATCCTGAAGAGGTTCGGGTAGCGAAATTCCGCATTTCCTGCGCGACCCGGCCGCGTAACTTCGATGAATCCTAGCGCCGCTACCTCGCGCAGCGCCGGGCCAATTGCGTGACGATGGATGCCGTAACGCTCGAAGTCGTCATGCGTAACTGGTAACGCGCCATTATCAGCGCCGCCATGGTGCCCTAGTTCTATCTCCAAACGCGCCAGCACGCGGTGAGCCGATAGGCTCAAAGCCCTGTATGCGGAGCTTTCGAGCATTTCGATCAATCGCGGAGCGAACTGGCCACCGATTCTCGTTCGCCGATTACTCCGCCGCCGCCCGGTGGAGCGGCCGGTATCATCATGCGCGCGCGTCATTTGGACACTGCCATCGAGACGGGCATCCTTAAGAGGCGACTTTGCGCCGATTTTTCCTCCGGCGAGAACCGCAGATGCCGGGATACCGGCATTGTCGCTCCGGCCGGAAATTTGGGGCGAAATCCCCATTTTTCTGATAGCGCGCGGAGCCTCTGCCGCTCCTCCTCGCTTAGCTCCCGGAGTTTGCGGAGGCCCAGACATTTGCGGATCGTGGCGGCCTCATCTGTCGCTGGAAGGCGATCGAGGATCAGAGAGCCCTCCGAGTGCCCGTCCTTGGTGAGCCTACAGAAATGAAGCTCTTCCTTGATCAACCCCCATTGACGTGCGCTGATTTCACAGCCGAAGGCGGTACCCACGATGAGTTGGAACTCGCGTTTCCCACCGATGCCGGTCGCATACACTTGGCCGACCTTGCCCAGCAAGCGGTAGTCGCCGCATTCGTCACGGCGAGGGACGGCGCTCGTCTTTACGGCTTTAGCGAAGAGCAGAACTTCTTGCCGATCGGCAAATGGCCGATAAGCGGCTCCCCGACTAATGGTCGTGAAGGTCATGAGAAATCTCCGAAAGGCTATTGTCGGTGGGGGTCAATGACAATCGGTGGCCCGGCCCCGCTTGGGCTCACGCCGCTTCTTCGGACTCTTTGGGGTGCGCTGGATCTTGGGCACCCAGGAGCCCTTCGATATCGTGATATTTCCGATCGTTGATCTTCACGGGCGGCGGGATAATCCCTTGGCGCGCCCACCTGTCGATTGTGCGGCCGATGACACCGCGAATACGAGCCGCTTCGCTGTGGGTGACGAACTTGCGGCTGGAGACGTCGCTGTAACTCATGACTTAAACTCCTGTTTTCCATGCCTGGAAACGTCAGGCAGGTTCCCGTTATGTTCTTATTGATTCGAGAGTTTGGCCAGTCAAGGCATAAAGGTGGAAATCTGCACCACTTTGCACCTGCTCGAGAGGCGAGAGAAAGACCGCCAAGCGGCGGCCATCACCGTGCAGGCCGAATACCTCAACGGCGGCAAAATTGTCGCGCGCGAAACCCACCGCTATCGAAGCCCAACGCATCGCGGCATTGCCAAAAGCCGAGCTGGACAAGGTGACTGCCGCAGCGCGCAAGGAAGAGCGGCCGCTTGCCTACAAAACGTGCCGAGATCAAGCTCGATGAGAAGAGGAAAAGCGCAAGGCCGACCAACTGGTGAAGGGCGGCGATACTGGTGGCCGCAAGCAGAAAGCTGGGTTGCGAAAAAACCCAGCTAATGCGCCCGCTACCCTTGCCAAGCAAGGCATCGACAAGAACCTCGCCGACCGCGCCCGCAAGGCCAGCGGCGATGCCTGCAGTGAACAAGAGGCGAAGACCGAGAAAGAGGCTAAAGCGAGTTCACGCTCGCGCCGTCGCCAACTCGACAACATTGCCGACCGACTCGCCGCTGACGACCGCTTGGACATGGCGCGCCCAGGCCTCGAGCGCAGCGCGCTTCTCGTCCGCGAAGCTGTGCCGCTGATATATGCCGACGACTCCGCGAAAGCTGCCCCCGGTGTGATTCAAAATCTTCTCGATGACGGGCAAGTTGATGCCGAGGCTGGCGCACCCGCTCGCGAAAGTTCGCCGGAGGTCATGGAAAACCCATTTGTTGGGTTCTTCTCCAAGTTCGCTAGGCATGCGCGCGTCGACAAGCCGTTTGGCCCTAGCGAAGCCCGCAACCGGCGTGTCTCCTCGGCTCGTGAAAACGAACTCACAATCGCCTCTCCCTTTGATCCGTGGGAGCGACGTAAGAATCGCAACGACGGCATCCGAAAGCGGGACGTAATGCTCAACATTGTTTTTGCAGCGCTCCTTTGGCAACGTCCATGTCTTTGCTTCAAGGTTTACCTCACTCCAGCGCATGCCCGCGACTTCATCGCGCCGCTGACCAGTGAGAGCCAAAAGCTGAATAAGCGGACCGAACGGCCACGCAATCGCGTCGCAAGCCTTCCAGACAGACCGAAGCTCGTCATTGCTCAAGACACGATCGCGACTGCGCTGGACCGATGGCGGCTTCACGCCCTCGCATGGCGAAGCCGAGATGATGTCGCGCCCCACTGCCCAGGCGCACAGTCCCCGCAACGCCGCGAGGACACGGTTCGCCATGATTGGAGCGCCGCGATCGACAATGCCGTCGAGCAATTCATGGATGTCGGCGCGCTTGATGTCAGAAAGATGCCGTCCTTTCCATGCGCCGACTACTTCCTTCTCAAGGATCCGTTGAGTCTCGCGCCATGACCGCTCCCGCGTATTGGCCTTGGCGTGGCGCTCGATGAAGACGGCGACGACCTTCTCGACAAGACCCCGATCAGCTGGTAATCGTGCCGCTGCCCTCGCGACTTTCTTATCCGCAGCAGGGTCCTCACCTCCGGCGACTTTTACCAAAGCGGTGCGGGCGAGTTCGCGCGCCGACTTTAAATCGATGCCGGGATAGGTGCCAAGTGTGAGCTTGCGCGTGTGTCGAGCGACGCGGTAGCGCACTGCCCAACTCGCTCTGCCGCTCGGCTGCAGTATAAAGAACAGCCCGGCGACGTAACCATCCGGGATCTCGCGCCGAGTCTCGCCCGGCTTCATCGTTTCGATCGCCTTGACCGTGAGTGCCCTTGCCATGTCGTCCGCCAAATCAGGAAATAACAGCGGGGGTAACAGGGGTAACCAAAACGGCCTGTCTTAACGTGTTACCCTGTGTCCTAGACGATAGCGGACAATGTGGTCTCTTACGAGTGCAATTTTTGCTTTTGCACTGGACAAGTGTCCTGATGTGTCTGGTCGTGTCTGACGTTCATAACTGTTCGTCCATCAGCGAACCTTTTTCCTGACGTGGCCCTTGCGCGCCCGTGGCTCGGCCTTGGCGAGTTTGTCGAGCGCTGCCTGACCGCGCAGCCAGGTCCGGAAGGAGCGCGCCGGCGTTCCGCCGAGACGCGCCTGACCGGGCACATCCTTGATGACCCCCGCCTGCGCGGCAATCTGCGCGCCCGCGCCGACATGAAGATGACCGGCAAAACCGGCCTGCCCGCCGACGCCCACGAAATCACCGAGTTCCGTGGAGCCTGAAATGCCGGCCTGCGCCACGATGAGGCAGTGCCGGCCAATCCGCACGTTGTGGGCGATCTGCACCAGATTGTCGATCTTCGTGCCCTCGCCGATCACGGTATCGCGCATCGCGCCGCGGTCGATCGTCGTATTCGCGCCGATTTCGACATCATCCTGAATGATGACGCGGCCGATCTGCGGAACTTTTGCATGGCCTAAGGAGCCGACGACGAAGCCAAAACCATCCTGGCCGATCGCCGCGCCGGCATGGATCATGACCCGATTTCCGATCAAGGCATTGGCGATGCGCACGCCTGGCCCGATCGCGCAGCCGCGCCCGATCTTGACGTTGGGCGCGATGACGACGTTGGGCCCGATGACTGAACCCGAGCCGATCTCGGCCTTGGGCCCGATGACGGCGCCCGGATCGACAATCACCTCCGGCTCAAGCCGCGCCTCGGGATGAACCGAAGCGCCGGGGCTGATCCCGTTCGATTCGAACAGAGTACCGATCCGCAGAGCGTCGGGATAGAGCCGCGCGACAACGAGCGCGAAGTCGCGATAAGGCCAATCGGTCAGCAGCGCCAAAGTCGCCTTGGGCAAGCGTGCCGCAAAGCGCGGTGCGACAAAGCAAGCCATGGCCGAGGTCGCGCGCAAGGCGTCGAGATATTTGGGATTGTCGAAGAAGGTAAGGCTCGCGGGTCCCGCTTCATCAAGGGGGGCGACCTTCTCCACGATCAGTGCCGCGAGATCGGCTGAAAAAGGCACCGTGGAGCCCGTCCAGGCGACAATGTCGGCTAGGCTCGGATGCAGGGCGGGACGGAAGAAGATCGGATCGCTCATGCAAAGGGATTGCCAGGACCATACTCGATCCATCTATCCCGTTTTGCGGGATGAGGGAAAGGAAGGCTTATACTCCGCGGCAACGCCCGCCGGAAAGGCAATATCAGAGAGCCTCGGCGGCCTTTTCGCCAGATTCGGACCGAGCCAAGCCGGCCATTCGCAAGAATGGAATGCGCCGTAGCCTGCTTTCGTTGTCTTCGTGCAACGGCTGCGCTCGCTCAGGCGGCGCTATGGCAGGCATTTCGGCTGGGTTAGAAAGTCGCCCCGCCAGTGAAATTGAAGATCTGCGTCTGATCCCACTGGTTCTTGGTTATCGCCTTGGCGAAATCAAACCGGATCGGGCCGAGCGGCGAGGCCCAAATCAACGAGACGCCGACCGAAGTGCGTATCTCCGTCGAGTCGCCGCCGACTGTGATCGTATTGCCCTGCGTGAAGAAGGGGGCGGTATTGTAAGGAAGCACAGTGCAAGTGGAACAGGCAGTGCCATTGGGGCCGGTGAAATTGGTCTGTCCTTGGTAGCCCCAGACGGCACCCGCATCGGCAAAAACGGCACCCTTCAGGCCGACTTCCTTCGGCAGGCCCCAGATCGGAAAATCAAACTCGAGCGAAGCGCCCCAATATTTTGTGCCGCCGAGCGGATTGCCGGCCGGGTCGACCCCCGGAGAGATGTCGCGCGGGCCCAGCCCGAACGGCGCAAAGCCGCGTACCAGACTGGGGCCCATGTCGAAATTATCGACGATGCGGATCGGATAGCCGCCATAGGACTGAAGCAAGCCGCCTTGCAAATGCGCGACGCCGACGATGTCAAGGTCCGAGTAAAGATCTTGATAATACCGGAAATCGCCGGTCGTGCGGATATAGTGTTCGTCGCCGCCGGCGCCGGCGAGATCCTGATGCAATTCCGCATGTATACCGCTGGTCGGATTTTTATTGTTGTCGAGCGAGTTGTAGGACAGGACATAGCCCGGCATCGAGGTCACGGTCGTGCCTTGCGCCTGTTTCAGCGCAAGCGAGGCTTCGCCGTTCGTCAAGCAGTTGGAAGTGGAACTTGCTTGGGGAAAGCCGGGAACTGCGGCGCCTGTACTATTGTTCAAAGGCGTTATGCCAGGGATCGGATTCGTGCAATCGTTATAGGGAAAGCTGGCACTGTCCGGGATCGAAATATAGGACGAATAGACCGAATAGCGTGGCGAGAAGGTAATCTCGTCGGTCACCGGCACGCCAAGGCGTAACGTGCCACCTACCATGAAGTCATTGTAAAACGCGT
This sequence comes from uncultured Alphaproteobacteria bacterium, assembly GCA_963720425.1. GTDB lineage: Bacteria > Pseudomonadota > Alphaproteobacteria > Rhizobiales > Beijerinckiaceae > Methylovirgula. Next base: position 2,457,596 of record OY970391.1, on the reverse strand, counting down.
ATTGCGAGACTTCGCTGTTTTTTGCGAAGACATCGAACCCGGCCGCGAGGCGATGGCCGAGGAAGTAGGGCTCGGTGAATGAAAAGGTAACCCCTTCGGCGTATTGGCCAAGCATGACTGACAGTCGGGCGAATTGGCCGCGACCCATGAAATTGGTCTCTTGTACCGCCACTTCACCGATGATTCCATCAGCGGTCGAATAGCCGCCCGAGACGGAGAACGAGCCGGTCGGCTGATCTTCGACGGTGACGACCACGATCACGCGGTCGGGAGCCGAACCCTGCTCGTTGGTGATTTTCACCTTCTTGAAGAAGCCGAGATTGTTGAGCCGCCGCTCGGCTCGATCGATCAGCACCTTGTTGTAGGCGTCACCCTCGCTGATGTCGAATTCGCGGCGAATGACGTAATCGCGTGTCCGCGTGTTGCCGCGGATGTCGATCCGCTCGATATAGACCCGCGGACCTTCGTCGACGACGAAGACGATCTTGACGGTCCGTGTCGCCGGATCGCGGTCGCCGCGCGGATGCACTTCCGAGAAGGCATAGCCGCGCCGGCCGAGTTCTAGAGTGATGGCGTCGGTCGTCTTCTGCACCAAGTCGCCATTGTAGATCTGCCCCGGAGATACGCGTAGCGCCGAGTGCAGCGAGGCGCCGTCGATGCCGGAAATGTGGGATTCGATGTCGGCGTTGGCGATCGTATATTGGACGCCCTCCTCGACCGTGATCGTGATGATATAACCCTTCTGTTGCGGATCGTAGTGCGCGTCCGAACCAATGACATGGAAATCGGCATAGCCATTCTTCAGATAGAATCGGCGAATGAGATCGAGGTCGGAGCCAAGTTTGTCCGGATCGTAGACGTCGGATGACTTGAAGAAGGAAAGCCAGTCCATCTCCGTCGTCTGCATGAGATCACGCAGCTTGCCGGAGGAAAAGACGTGGTTGCCGACGAACACGATCGACTTCACGCCGGTCTTGGGACCTTCATCGATATGGAAGACGACATCAACGCGGCCATTGCGAAGATTGACGATTCGATAGGTGACGTTGGCGGCGGCTTCACCGGCGCGGCGGTAGAGGTCCTTAATGCGCTCGACGTCGGCATCGACAATCGTCGTATTGAACGGACCGTGTGTTTTCGATTGGATTTCGGAGGCTAGCTGGTCGCTCTTGACCTTGCTGTTGCCCTCGAAGGCAACACGGTTGATTAGAGTGTTTTCCTTGACGCGGATGATGACGCTGCCGCCTTCATGGAGGACCTGTATGTCCGAGAATTGGCCCGTCGCATAAAGGTTCTTGACGCCTTGGTTGACGGCTGCGGGATCGGACCCGGTGAAGTAAGATTCGATTGTTTCGCTGTCGACCCGCTGATTTCCTTCGACGATGACGCCTGCGGCCAGAGCCGGCACCGTTGCAAGAAACGGCGCCACAAGCAGGACGGCGAGAAGCCACCGGAACAAATGACCCCGTTTCAATTGCATCTACGCCCGGTCCCCGAATCTATTGCCCTGGCATTCACCGCGAGGCGCAAGGAAGCTTGCCAGCTCGCAGCACCCATGATCATGCTCCGGTCAAAACCCTGGCGCTTGCCGCACCGGACTTGCGATCGGCCCGGGAATCGGACGGGCTTGGCAGCCGCACCCTGTTTCATCGGCGTTTTCCGTCGCCGACCCCTCACACCCCAGGCTCCGCTTCTACAAGGTTTAACTGACGCTGCAAATGGACTTTCCCGCCAGGGCGTCGTTTTCGAAGCTGCGTGACGAGTAAGACACGCTTCTTCGGGCGCGGGGCGAATTGAACCGCGGGCCTAGCGCGCCTGAGTGCACCAAAATCGCCATGATTCCCCCTTCTGCCGGCCTCGCCCAAGATGATCGAGGAATTCCCTCACTTAGCAAGACGCAAAATGTCGTTGTAGGTGGCCAGAATCATCAGTCCCACCACCAAGGTCAGGCCAATCCTGAAACCGACCTGCTGAATCCTCTCGTTGAGCGCCTTTCCCCGTACCGCTTCGATTGCGTAATAGAACAGGTGACCGCCATCGAGCAGCGGGATCGGCAGAAGGTTTAAGATCCCAATCGATATTGACAAAACAGCGGCAAGATTGAGGAGCGCCGCAAGCCCGATCTTGGCCATCTGACCGGAAACTTCGGCGATGCGGATCGGCCCCGACAGTTGATCGGTCGACTCTCGCCCGGTGATCAAGCGGCCGCAATAGGACCCCGTCTGCTCGATGATGGACCAGGTCTGGACGGTGGCGAGCTTCGCCGATTCTGCAAGGCCGTAATGCCGAACATACCAGTTGGCGGCGGTGGCGTTCGCCTCGACGCCGAGGACCCCAACACGCGAGGTGCCGAGCGGCGTCGAGAGGTCGCGGCGCCGCGGGGTGGCGACGAGGGTGATCCATTTTCCATGCCGCTCGACGACGAAAGACAAGGGCGTGTCGCTCGAGGTCTGCACGATCCGCTGCATGTCCTCGAAACTGTCGATCTTGGTGCCGTCGATCGAGACGACGATGTCGCCCGGCACAAAACCTGCGGCTTCGGCGGCGCTTCCGGGCATGATCTTGTCGATCTCGGGGATCAGGATCCCTCGGCCGTGAACGAAGTAGATCCCGGTGAAAATCACGATCGCGAGAATGAAATTGGCGATCGGGCCGGCGACGACGATGGCGGCCCGTTTCCACACTTTCTGAGCGAAGAAGGTCGTCGATTTTTCTGCCTCGGGCATGGCGGCGACGGCCGCTTCATTGCTCATCGAAGCACCGTTCGCATCACCGTGAAATTTCACGTAGCCGCCAAGCGGCAGCATGCCGAGGCGCCAGCGCGTACCCTTGGGGTCGGTGAAGGCGGCGATCTCCGGCCCAAAGCCCAGCGAAAATGCATCGATCTTGACGCCGCACAGGCGGCCAACGAGGAAGTGCCCCAGCTCATGAAAGAAGATCACGATGCTGAGGACGAAGAGGAAGGGCACGATCGTTCCGAAAATGGACCCAAATTGGCTGGCAAATAACATTGAGCTTCCTCTACAGGCGCGCCCTTTGGCGGCTTTGGTCCCCGGCTGACCGCGCCGAGCCGTCACGCGCGGTTCGGGAAAATCGCGCTTGGCGGCCGGTTGGTTAGCGAATTGTTAACATGCCGGAAGCAAACGGCTGCGCCAAGAGGGCGCGCGCCTTTTCTCTGGCCATATGGTCAATGGCCAGAGCATCATCAACCGATAGCGGCTCGCGCGCCGTGCCATCCCCCAGCGCGGCTTCGCAGCAGAGTTCCACCAGCCGGGCGATATCGCCAAAGGAAATCCGCCGAGTGAGAAAAGCCTCGACCGCGATCTCGTTGGCCGCATTCAGCACGGTCGGCAGGCCGCGGCCAAGCCGCAGGCAGTCGAGCGCCAGCCGCAGAGCCGGAAAACGCTGGAAATCCGGCCGTTCGAAGGTCAACTGACCGATGCTGGCGAGATCAAGCCGGCGCGCGGCGGTCTTGACCCGTTTCGGATAGAAGAGGCAATGAGCAATCGGCACCCGCATGTCCGGCGCCGCCAATCCCGCTATCACTGATCCGTCTCGGAACGAAACCAAGCCATGCACAATCGACTGGGCATGGACAAGGACCTCCAGGCGTTCCCCATCAATGCCAAAAATGTGATGTGCCTCAATAAGTTCCAGGCCTTTGTTCATCAAGCTGGCCGAATTGATCGTAACCTTCGGTCCCATCGACCAGTTCGGGTGCTGAAGAGCCTGTTCCGGCGTTGCCTTGGCGATTGCTTCGGCACTCCAGGTCCGAAACGGGCCCCCGGAGGCGGTGAGCGTAATTTTCTCGACCGTGTCGGGGTCGGCCGCGCCGAGCGCCTGGAAGATCGCATTATGCTCGCTGTCGACCGGCAGGAGCCGCGTGCCGAGCAAGGCCGCCTGGCGGATGAATGCCGGGCCTGCGCAAACGAGGCACTCCTTGTTGGCCAGAGCCACGGTGCGCCCGGCCGAAAGCGCGGCGAACGTCGGCTCGACGCCCGCGGTCCCGGCGATCGCCGCCATGACAATCTCGGCGGGGTGAAGAGCCGCCTCGATGACCGCGGCGCGGCCCGCCGCCGGCTTGATCCCGGTGCCGGCCAAGGCCTGCTTCAACTCGGCGTAGCCGGCGGGGTCGGCGAGCGCGGCGAATTTCGCCCCGAGATCGCGGGCGACCCGCGCCAGCGCGATCGGATCGCGACCCCCCGCAACGGCCGTAACACACAAGGCGCCCTTTGAGCCTGCGATGATATCGGCGGTGGATTTTCCGATCGATCCGGTTGCACCCAAGATGACGACCGATCGCGGCGCGGCAGCCGTCACGTCTTCGCATGCCGGATCGGGCTTAAGTTCGGCGCGTGCCATGCCTGGTCCTTACATCCAGTGGAACAGGCCTTCGGCCGTCGTTGGAAATCCTCGCAAGGCGCCCAGAACCGCAGCCCAGACGGCGGCGGCGATGAACCCGTCGAGGCGATCCATGAGGCCGCCGTGGCCAGGGATGAAATTGCTCGAGTCCTTGGCGCCGAAGCGCCGTTTCATCCAGGACTCGAAGAGGTCGCCGCCTTGTGCCACAGCCGCCGTCGCCAGGCCTAGGAGGAAGGGAGCGAAGCTCGGCGCCGGGGTCTCGAGCCGTGTAATGCGGGCCGCAAGCGCCAGGATTAGGGAACCGAAAAAGGCGCCGCCGATCACGCCCAATGCAGTTCCGGCCCAGGTCTTTGACGGAGAGATCTGCGGCAGGAATTTCGGTCCGCCGATCAGCCTCCCGGCGAAATAGGCGACGACATCCGTCCCCCAGACCACCGCAAAAAGCCACCAAATGGCGAGCTCGCCGAAGGGAAATGATTTCCGCAGCGTGACCACAGAGATGATGAGACTGCCGGCATAGAGGACGCCGACACCGGACCAGCCGCGCCGACCAGGATTTGCGGCGCTGCCCGTCGCAAGCGCCGCGAGGCAGACGATGAGCGGGGCAAGACCGGCATGCCCCGTGTTCACCAGAATCGCTGCCGTGATGAGGGCCGCCGAGCCGATTGCGAGCCGCGTCGCCTGCCGCGCGCCGCCGATGATCCGCTGCCATTCGAAATGGACGACGAGCGCCGCCGCGAGCCAGGCAAGGACAAACATCAGCCCGTCGACCCGCAAGCTCAAGATCGCGACCGCGACCAAGACTGCTGAGGAACCCACACGCGGTCCCAGATCGGCAAGGCGCGCGGCAAGGCTCGGCGAGGCCGGCGATCCGTCGAGCCCCGTCACGTCTTGGCCGTCATCGGGCCTCAGCTTCGGCGCCTCGGCGGGTTCCATCATCCGCCGACCTTAGCACTCTGAGGAGACAAGGTCACGCCGCCGAACCGACGCTCGCGCGCCGAGAATTGCGTAAGCGCGTCAGCCAGAGCCTGACGATCGAAGTCCGGCCAATGAATCGGCAGGAATACGAATTCGCTATAGGCCGCCTGCCACATCAGGAAATTCGAGAGCCGTTGCTCGCCCGAGGTGCGGATGATGAGATCGGGATCGGGAATTCCGGCGGTGTCGAGATGTTGGGCTAGCAAATCTTCGTCGATCTCCGCAGCATCGATGAGGCCTGCTGCCACTTTGGCCGCCATCATTCGCGCCGCGGCGGCGATCTCCTGGCGGCTGCCATAGTTGAAGGCAACGACGAGGTTGAGGCCAGTATTGCCGGAGGTCGCAGCCTCGGCTTCCTGAAGAAGTGCAAGGATCTCCGGATTGAGATTTTCGCGCGTGCCAATCACCTTTATCTTGACGCCGGTCCTTTGCAGCTCGGCAAGATCATTGCGAATGAATCTTTTGAGCAGACCCATGAGGTCGCTGACCTCCTCGACGGGCCGGCTCCAATTCTCCGCGGAGAAACTAAAGACGGTGAGATAGTGGAGCCCGAATTCGATTGCCGCGCGTACGGTGACGCGCAAGGCTTCGACGCCGCGCCGATGGCCTTCGATGCGCGGCAGGCCGCGGCTTAAGGCCCAACGGCCGTTACCGTCCATGATGACGCCGACGTGGATCGGCACCCGCCCGGGCCACGCCCTGGCCTTTATTGCCGTGTTCGCCTCGATCATGCTCCGCATCTTCCTTAGCCGCAGTCCACAGAGCAGGCTTTGGCGAGGTGGACCATCGCGCGACCGAAGTCCACTTTTGATGAACGCGCTCTGGGGCGCGATGACACAAGATCAAACCGCAATCGCATTCACGTCGTCTTCGTTTGACGCATGATGTTTCGCAGGCACATCGGTCGCCCGCGTGCTTACACCTGCATGATTTCCGTTTCCTTCGTTGCCAAAGCGAGGTCGATCTCGGCAATATGTTGGTCGGTCACCTTCTGGACCTCGGATTCGTGATGCTTTTCGTCATCTTCGCTGATACGCTTGTCCTTCAGCAATTTCTTAAGGGCGTCGAGCCCGTCGCGACGAACATGGCGAACGGCGACGCGCGCCTCTTCCGCATATTTATGCGCGACTTTCACCATTTCCTTGCGCCGTTGTTCGTTGAGCTCGGGAATTCGAATCCGCAGCACCTGGCCCTCCGCAACCGGCGACAGGCCGAGATTGGAATCGCGGATCGCCCGCTCGACGGCTCCGACCATGGCCTTATCCCAGACCTGAACCGACAGCGTGCGCGGCTCCGGCACGCTGATCGTCGCGAGCTGGTTTAAGGGCATCGACTGGCCATAGGCTTCGACATGCACGGGCTCGATCAGGCCCACCGAAGCCCGTCCGGTGCGCAGGCCTCCGAGCTCGTGCCTCAAGAGCGCGATCGCGCCTTGCATGCGCCGCTTCAAATCGGAAATGTCAAAACCTTCGCTCATCCTTAAACCTTGCTTCGTCTTCGGGGCGCCGCCGCTCGGACCATTGCGGAGCGCGCCCTGAGCGCAAGCGCTGACAGGTGCGTTTCAGAGACTTGAGCGCGACCGAAACCCGCAATTCCGCTTTATTGAAGCCGCAAGGGAATTCACGGGAGACTGCAGCGATTTCACCATAGAATCGTGCGATTTGCTACGTGATTTCCGGTCTCTGCCCAAATCATTCTACTGTTGTCGCGTCCGTCTGCCGGGCAGCCGGCGGCGCGTTATTATGGCACGACGAGGGTCGACTTTCCCTTTCCGAGCAGTGCCGCGCAAATCGCTCCCGGTTCTCGGATCGAAAAAACGATGATCGGAATCTTGGTCTCGCGAGCCAAGGCGAATGCCGCCGTGTCCATGACGGCAAGGTTCTTGGCGATCGCCTCGTCATGGGTCAGGAGATCGAAACGCCGGGCGCTCGGATCACGTTTGGGATCGGCCGAATAAACGCCATCGACCTGTGTCGCTTTCATGATCACGTCGCAGGAAAGTTCGGCGGCGCGCAGAGCCGCGCCCGTATCCGTCGTAAAGAATGGATTGCCGGTGCCCCCGGCAAGAACGACCACCCTGCCCTTACTGAGATGATGCAGAGCGGCCTGGCGCGAATAGGGCTCGCAAAGCGAGGGCATCGCCACTGCGGAGAGGGCGCGCGCTGACTGGCCCTGCTTTTCGATGGCATGTTCCATCGCCAGCGCGTTCATGACGGTGGCGAGCATGCCGATTGAATCGGCGCGGGCCCGTTCGATGCCCTTTTCGGCGCCGGCTATGCCGCGGAAGAAATTGCCGCCACCGACCACGACGGCGGTTTCCACCCCGAGCCTCGCGGCGCTGGCAAGATCTGCGGCAATCCGCTCGAGCGTCCCGGCATCGAGCCCGTGGCCTGCGGACCCCATCAAGGCTTCGCCAGAGAGCTTGACGACGACCCGGCGCCATCTTGGTTCGATTTCAGCCATCCGTCGCCCGTTCTCCGGCAAATCCGCCCGCCTGCTCAGTTCTATCCGATCAAAGCGGCGTTCCGAAGCCGGAATTCGGCGATTTCACCAGAGTTTCGCACGATCTCAGCGGGTCGCCGACAAGATCTGTTGCGCTCATCCTCCAGGCGCGCCAAAAAAGACGGCGCGAAGGCTTCGACAGAAAACGCCCGGGACAATCGGCCGCATCGGGTCAAGGGCCCGCAAGGTCTTAACGAACGTCATTGAGAGATCGATCGCATGAGCGAGCGCGTGAAGGTGCTGATGATCGAAGACCATCCGATCGTGCGCGACGGCTGCCGGCTGATCTTCAACCGTCGCTCCGACTTCGAGCTCACCGAAGCGAGCACGGCCGAGGGAGGCATTGCCGCCAACCGGGAGTCTCGGCCCGACGTCATCGTCCTCGACCTCGGGCTCAGAGACGGCAACGGCTTCGACATGATCCCCATTCTGCTTGCCGACAACGAAGCAGCGCGGATCGTCATCTTCAGCATGAACGAGACGGCCCGTTTCGTGATCCGCGCCCTCGACATGGGCGCCCGCGGCTACATTACGAAGAACGACGACCCGAATACGATCCTTGCGGCCATCGACAAGGTGCGAAGCGGTGCCGTCTATCTCGGACAATCAGTGGCGCAAGCTTTGGCGCTCGCCAATCTCGAACCGAAAAGCGATCCGCTGCGCGACTTGAGCGGCCGTGAAAAGCAGGTCGTTGCCCTTCTCGGCGAAGGCAAAAGCCTCACGGAAATCGCAGCTGGCCTCGATATCGGCTACAAAACCGTCGCCAACATCGTCGCCACGATCAAACAGAAGCTCGGGATCGCAACCAGCGTGGCGCTCATCAAATTCGCGGTCGAGGTGAATGCCAGGGACCGGCATGCGTGAACGGCTCTCATGCCGGCATCACGCAGTGACGAATAGCCCGACAGGCTCGGGAATTTTTCTGCGTGCAAGCGGATTTTTCCTGTAACTCCAACGTTTTAGAATCCATGTTGCATAACTGCACTAGTTTCCCGGCAATCGATATCCTAGCCTTTGTCATCGCACCGACCAAAATCCCGAATGGGAGGGCCTCGAGTAGCCGCAGTTCGCGATCCGTTGAGTTGGGGGAGTTATGTTGATTCGGGAGGGATGTGGCCTTCGCCGCGCGTCCGTCGTGCTGGCAGGGGCTTTCCTTATGGTTCTGCCGGCGCACCGGAGCATGGCGCAGGAGGCGCTTCCAACGGTCGAAGTCGTGGCAACCTCGCCTCTCGGTGCGGAGACGAGCACGTTGAATGTCCCCACTGAAGTTCAATCCATCAGCGGCGCTGAAATTGAAAATCTCAACCAGGATGTGATTACCGAAGATCTGTCGCGTCGCATGCCGGGCGTTTCCACGACGGACGAGCTCGGCAATCCGCTGATGCAATCTATCGAATTCCATGGCCAGACCGCCACGCCGGTACCCGGCACTCCAGAGGGTCTCGCCGTCTATCAAAATGGCGTTCGCATCAACGAAGCCTACGGCGATATCGTCAATTGGGACTTGATCCCCACGGTGGCAATTGGTCAGACGCAGATCGTGACCGGCAATCCGGTCTTCGGCCTTAATGCCCTTGCCGGCGCCGTCGTGATTAACATGAAGAATGGCTTCACCTGGCAGGGCACAATGTTTGACACCGAGTTCGGCACGGACTTCCGGCGTCAAGCTTCGCTCGAATACGGCTTCACCAAAGGCAATTGGGCGTACTATTTCGCCATCGAGGGCCTCGGCGATGAGGGCTTTCGCGAGGACGGGGAATCATCGGTGGGTCGCGCCTATGGCGACATCGGCTACCGTGCCGAAGGCAACGAGGTGCACCTGAACGTCAACGTAGGGAAAGACGCGCTCGGCGCCGCCGGAACGACTCCGATCATCCTTGCCGAAGAAAATCCCGCGGCCACCTTTAACCTCCCTGGCGAGTCGACGAATTCTCTTGGGATGGTCACGCTCTCCGACCAGTCGAGCATCACCAGCACTCTGCAGTTCAATGGCAACGTCTATTTTCGTGATTACGCCGCAATGCGTGAGGACGGAAATGTCAGCGACTTCTATCACTGCGCGGCAGCATTTTTCTGCAACAGCGGGGCGCTAACGACCCTTCCCGATCCGACGACGGGTCTGCCGGACGGCACGCCGGCCGGCGAAATCGACGATAATTGGACGCATACTTACGGCGCTGGAACGACTTTGCAGCTGAACGACACGGATCAAATCTTCGGTCATAAGAACAATTTCACTGCGGGAGTCAGCCTCGACCACGGCTGGACTCATTTCAGTGGCCAGAGCGTGATCGGTGACTTGCCACCGGATCGCATCGTGAGCAGCTACGGCATCCTCATCGACCAGCCTATGTATGACGTCTCGCCGGTGGCGCTTTTGACGCAGAACAACTATCTCGGCATCTACGTGCTCGACGCCTTCGATGTCACCGACAAGCTCACCGTCAATGCCGGCGCGCGCTTCAACGACGCGCAGATCGACATCAATGATGAACTCGGCACAAGCCTGACGAGCAGCAATAATTTTAATCGCATCAACCCTGTCGTGGGCGCCACCTATAAGATAACGCCCGATATTTCGCTCTATGCCAGCTATTCGGAAGCGAACCGCGCGCCCACTCCGCTTGAACTTGGCTGCTCGAGCCCGACTCAGCCATGCCAGATCGATAATTTCCTCGTCGCCGATCCGCCGCTGCGACAGGTCGTGGCGCGCACCGTGGAAGGCGGCGTCAAGGGCGATAACAACATCACTGGTCCCATTCCCGGCAGGCTCACATGGAGCGTAGACCTGTACCGGACGGAGAACCAGAATGACATCATGAGCGTGCCCAGCACGGTCACTGGCTTCGGCTATTTTGTCAACGCCGGGGATACGTTGCGCCAAGGCGTCGATCTTGGCGGAACGTTTACTACCGACAAATGGTCGGTCTATGCCAACTATTCCTATCTCGAGGCGATTTTCCTGACGCCAGTCCAACTCGCTTCACCCTACAACCCTAATGCCAATTGCGGTGGCGTCGCGGGTATTGAGTGCGTCGTGGAGGGCGACAATATCCCCGGCATGCCGCGGCACAAAGTCAAGATCGGTTTCGACTATACAGTGCTTCCGAAATGGAAAGTCGGCGCCGACGTCGTTTATGAGTCCAGTCGCTATTACTTCGGCGACGAGATCAATTCACTGCCCCAGGTTCCCGGCTTCGCCACGCTCAATCTGCGGACCTCTTATCAGTTCAGCAATACCGTCCAGATCTACGGCATGATCAACAACGCCCTCGATTACCGCTATGCTACGTACGGCGCTCTTTACGATATTGGTTCCACCGTGAACCAGGTCACCGGTTCACCTGTCCCAGGTCTTTTCTCGTCGACCGATCCGCGCTCCGTCAGCCTCGCACCGCCATTCGAAGCCTATATCGGCCTAAAAATTACGTTGTAAGTTTGCGAACGGCTGTTCGGCTAAACCAAGTTCAGCATCAGGGTGTTAAGGTAAGCGATCGCCGGCGCCTGCGGCGGTCGTGAACCGAAAGCCTATGCCGATCTTCTTCACCAGCGACACACATTTCGGCGACGCGCAGCGGATTCGGGTCGATCACCGCCCTTTCGCTTCGATCACCGAGCACGACGCCGCGCTGATCGCCCGTTGGAACGCCGTTGTCGGGGCGGACGACGAGATCTATCATCTCGGCGATTTCACCGCCGCCAAGGACTCCAAGCGCGTCTCCGAGCTTCTCGCCACGCTCAACGGTCGCAAGCATCTCATCATCGGCAACAACGATCCCCCGGCGACGATCGAGAATAAGGGCTGGGCGAGCGTCGGCTATTATGACGAACGCGAAGTCGATGGAAAACTTCTGATCCTTTGCCACTACCCGTTCCGCACCTGGCACAACATGGGCAAGGGCGCGATCGATCTCCACGGCCATTCGCATGGCAGGCTCAAAGAGGAGACGCGGCAATATGATGTCGGCGTGGATGTCTTCGATTTTCGGCCGGTGACGCTCGCGGCGATTCTGGCGAGCCGCGGCCGGCATCCGAGAAAGAAATCAGACGAAGCCTAGCGGCACAAGTGACTTAAGTTTAGATCAATTTCGCCCCACCGATCGCCGCTGCCGCTCAGGCGTCGCTTTCCTGCTTCTCGATGCCTTCGCCGAGCGCGTAGCGCGCGAAAGCCTTGAGCACGATCGGCGCGCCGGCCGATTTCTCGGCCTCTTTCACGACCTGGGCGATGGTCTTTCCCGCATGTTCGGCATGGATCGAGGGCTGATCGAGGAGACAAACTTCCTTGTAATAGGTCTTGAGGCCCGACTGGACGATCTTCTCCAGGACCTGAGGAGGCTTGCCGGCGTTCTTTTCGGCAAGCACCGATTTTTCCCGCGCGATGAGATTTGGGTCGAGCCCGTTGGAATCGATGGCGAGCGGGGCGGCCGCAGCGACATGCAACGCGATCAGCCGCGCGAGCGGCGCCAGCACCTCTCTCTTGCCGGCGGATTCGAGACCGACGAGCACGCCGATCTTGCCCAGCCCCCCGCCAAGCGCATTATGGACGTAGTGGCCGACAACGCCTTGAGCGACATGCACGCGCGCGACGTGGCGCAGGTTCATGTTCTCGCCGATCGTCGCGATCGCATTGGCAAGCGCCTCGGCGACGCTGCCGCCGCCGGGATGTGCGGCGGTCTTCAGAGCCTCGACATCGGTCAACCGCTTTTTGAGGGCGACCTCCGCGATGCCGCGCACGAGCTTCTGAAATTCTTCGTTGCGGGCGACGAAATCGGTCTCCGAATTGACCTCAACGAGCACGCCATCGCCGCCCGAGACCGCGACCGCGATGAGACCTTCAGCAGCGATACGGCCGGATTTCTTGGCTGCCTTCGAGAGACCCTTCTTGCGCAGCCAGTCGATCGCCGCTTCGATGTCGGCGTTGGACTCGGCCAGCGCCGTCTTGCAATCCATCATGCCGGCGCCGGTCTTTTCGCGAAGATCCTTCACCATTGCCGCCGTGACGTTCGCCATTGGGCTCTTCCCTCACAAGATAAATGGTTGGCCGCGCCACCGGGCCGCAAGCCTCGCTGTTTCGCGATGCATGCCCGGCTCGCTCCCAATATATAGTCCGCCCTTCAGGCGGCCATCAGATTGCGCGCATGCGAAATCCAGTCGTCGCGCTCGAGCCGCCCGCCCAGTTTCAAATCCTGATCGAGCTTCGCCGCCTCTTCCGGCGTCAAGGCGGCGATCTGCCAATAGTGGAAGACGCCGGCATCGTTGAGCTTCTTGACGATCTGCGGGCCGACGCCATGCAGCTTGGCAAGATCGTCGGGAGCGCCGCGCGGCGCGGTCAGAAGCTCGAAATGCCCCGGCTGCTCGCCGGACGTTTGCGTAAGGTCCGGCAGAATTTCCGGCATCGGCGCTTCCATCTCTCCGACATCGACGCCCGCTTCGCCGCGGCCGCGCGAGATGCCGTCGAGCGCGGCGCGCGCGAAGAGATCGCAATAGAGGCTGACAGCGCGCCCGGCATCGTCGTTTGCCGGGATCGGATAGGTGATCCCGTCCGGATCCGAATTGGTGTCGAGGATCGCGGCGACCGGAATGTGAAGACGCGCCGCCTCCTTGACCGCCAATTGCTCCTTGTTGGTGTCGATGACGAAGATCAAGTCCGGCGTGCCACCCATCTCCTTGATGCCGCCGAGCGCCTTCTCGAGCTTATCGCGCTCGCGCGAGAGCATCAGGCGCTCTTTCTTGGTGAGGCCCTGGGCACCAGCTTCGAGCAACTCCTGAACCTTGCGCAGCCGCTGGATGGAGCCCGAAATCGTCTTCCAATTGGTCAGCATGCCGCCGAGCCAGCGGGAGTTTATGTAATATTGCGCTGAGCGTTTCGCCGCCGCGGCAATCGCCTCCTGCGCCTGCCTTTTGGTGCCGACGAACAGAATCCGGCCGCCGCGCGCCACGGTGTCGGAGACCGCCTTCAGCGCCTGGTGCAGCAAAGGCACGGTCTGGGCGAGATCGATGATGTGGATATTGTTGCGGGTGCCGAAAATGAAAGGCGCCATTTTCGGATTCCAGCGATGCGACTGGTGGCCGAAATGAGCGCCGGCCTCGAGAAGGCCACGCATGGTGAAGTCTGGCAAAGCCATAGCATTTTCTCCGGTTGAAGCCGCCGCGGAAGATCAGGCCGACCGATGCTGGCATCGGCAAGCCACCGGGTGCGGACCTTGAAGCAGGACCGCGAAATCCGCGTGTGGGATGGCGCGCTTATAGGGCGAGCGATGAGGGAAGGCAAGGCAGCCGCGAGCGGCTGCCTTTTCATGTCCGAGGCGGGCTGTCCGCCAGGGCCTCGGCGCGCGCACTGCGCCTGCCTACTCGGCCGCGAGGCCCTGCTGCTGCGCGGTCTCGGCCGCCTTTTCCTTGGTCATATGGGCGAGCGCGTCGCGCACGCCCGCCGCATAATCCGGATGAACTTTTTGGAAATGGCCGATCTGGCGCTCGATGATCTCCTGCGGAATGCCGAACATGGCCTCGGCGATGTTGAGGAAGAGGCGCTGCCTCTGGCCTTCGTCGAAGAGGCCGAAGAGGGCCCGCACCTGACCATAGTCGTCATTGCCGTCGCGGTGATTGTAGCGCGCGGCATCGCCCGAGATCCTAAGCGGCGGTTCGAGCACCGAGGGATCCTGTACCGGACCATTGAAGCTATTCGGCTCGTAGAATGCGTCGGCGTTGGGATTGTTCGGGAAGAAGCGCATCGCGCCGTCCTTGTGATAATTATGCACCGGACATTTCGGCGCATTCACCGGCAGCGCTTCGTAATGCGTGCCGATCCTATGCCGATGCGCGTCGGCATAGGAGAAGACCCGCGCCTGCAGCATCTTGTCAGGCGAGAAGCTGATGCCCGGCACGACGTTCGAGGGCGAAAAGGCCGCCTGTTCGATCTGCGTGAAATAATTGTCGGCGTTGCGGTTGAGCTCAACAATGCCGACATCGATCGGCGGATAGTCCTTGTGCGGCCAGACTTTTGTCAGGTCGAAAGGATTATAGGGAGTCTTCTCGGCGTCCGTCTCCGGCATGATCTGGACCTGCATCCGCCATTTCGGGAACTCGCCGAGCTCAATCCCCCCGAACAACTCCTCCTGATAGGACTCGCGGGTCTTGCCGACGAGCTTGGCGGCCTCGGCATTGGTGTAATGGCGATGGCCTTGCATGGTCTTGAAGTGGAACTTGACCCAATATCTCTCGCCGGCCTTGTTCCAGAAGGAATAGGTGTGCGAGCCGTAGCCGTTCATAAACATCGGCGCGACCGGCAGGCCGCGATCCGAAAAGAGGATCGTCACTTGATGCAGGCTCTCGGGCGAGAGCGAC
Source organism: uncultured Alphaproteobacteria bacterium (assembly GCA_963720425.1). GTDB lineage: Bacteria > Pseudomonadota > Alphaproteobacteria > Rhizobiales > Beijerinckiaceae > Methylovirgula. The sequence continues at coordinate 2,442,410 of OY970391.1, read as the reverse complement.
CAGAAATCCCACATCGCGGCCGGCGAGCGCATGTTGGTGCGCGGATGGCGCTTCTGGGTGTGGATGAAATCCGGGAATTTTAGCGGATCGCGCACGAAGAAGACCGGCGTGTTGTTGCCGACGAGGTCCCAATTGCCTTCGTCCGTGTAGTATTTCATCGCGAAGCCGCGCACGTCGCGCTCGGCGTCCGCCGCGCCGAGCTCGCCAGCGACCGTCGAGAAACGGATCAAAAGATCGGTCTTCTTGCCCATCTTCGAGAAAATGTCGGCGCGCGTATATTTGGTAATGTCATGCGTGACGGTGAGCGTGCCGAATGCGCCCCAGCCCTTGGCATGGACGACGCGTTCGGGGATGCGCTCGCGGTTCTGGTGCGCGAGCTTTTCGAGAAGCTGATAATCCTGCATGAGCACCGGTCCGCGCGGGCCGGCCGTGACAGAATTCTGATTGTCGGGAACTGGCGCGCCGGCCGTCGTCGTTAGTTTTTCTGAAGCCATGATTTCCTCCTCGGGGCTGCAGGAAGGATAGGCGTCTTCAAAACATTGATCCAATCGATTATCTCATCCAAAATGATAGGCAGCACCGATTGCTTGCCTACCCCCGGCCGGTCGAACGAAATGAATCTGCGAGACCTTCGCTATATCGTCGCCGTCGCCGATCTCAGCCATTTCGGCCGCGCCGCCGCAGCCTGCAACGTGAGCCAGCCGACGCTCAGCGGCCAGATCCGCAAGCTCGAAGAGGAACTCGGATTGCCCGTCTTTGAGCGCGTCGGCCGCTCGGTTCGCCCCACGCTCGCCGGGGCGCAGATCCTCGTCTATGCGCGCAATGCGCTCGCCGCCGCCGAGGATATCGCGGCGGTCGCACAAAGAGGCCGCGATCCCTTGGCCGGGCCGTTTCACTTGGGCGTCATCCCGACGCTCGGGCCCTATCTCATGCCCTATGTTCTGCCCAGCGCGAAAGAAGCGCTCGCCGCGATGCGGCTCGTGCTCGTCGAGGACCTCACCGTGCGCCTCATCGAGCTAGTCGACGCCGGAAAGCTCGATGCGGCGATCATCGCCTCGGATCCCGAGACGCCCATTCTCAGCGTCGATCCGCTCTTCGATGAAGATTTCTGGCTTGTATTCGCCCATGGCCACGCGCTCAGCAGGAAGAACAGGATCGACGTCGGCGATATCGACCCGCAAGAACTGCTGCTCTTGACCGACGGTCATTGCCTGCGCGATCAGGCGCTCGACCTTTGCGGGCATCCCGCAGCCGACGATGCCATCGCTGACATGCGTGCCACGAGTCTAAGAACCCTGCTGCATATGGCGGCGGCGGGCTATGGGATGACGCTGATCCCGACCTTGGCGCTGAAACAGGAACAGCCCCTGCCCGGCAAACTCGTCGCGCGGCGACTCAGCGGCACGAAGGCGCGCCGCCGCGTGCGGCTCATCTCGCGCCCGAGCCATCCGCGGCGCTCGGCACTCGATGCCTTGACCAAGCTCATCCGGGAAAGTGTCGCTGAGGTTCTGGATGTGGCGTCGCATCGCGAAGCATGAAGGCTTGCGGCGAACGTGAAGGCTAGCATCGCAACGAATCGCTCAGCCTGAAGAACCTGCGTGGCGCCCCTCTCGAAGAGCAGGCTCCTTCCAACGACTTTTCTCGCGTCACAAACACGGACGCGGCGCAGGAGTCGGAATATCACCCATCGAAACACTACGCTCAATCAAAAATTGGTTTACCAAAATTCCGATCCGTCTTCCTCTCGTATTTCACCTAATGCTGCTTATATTAAGGGCTGTATGTTTTTTGACCATTCTATTTTTTGGAACGAATGACCATCTCGGCCGTTATGTATTTTGTCTCACTCTTATGAAACAAATAAAACATATGCTCATCGTGGGTTCGGCCGCACTAGCCTTGGCTGCGAGCACCATCGTGCTTCCGTCCGTTGCTGACGCCCACCCCGGCGTTGGACATGGCGGACATAGCGCGAACTTCGCTGGCGGCCATCTGAACATGCCTCCGTTGCTATCTGGGACTTGGGGATGGCCTCCGAGTGCCCAGGGCCTGGTTCTAAGTCTGCAATAGGAGCGAGGAAACTCGGTGGCTCACATGGCGCGTTCTGCTTCGTATTCGCAGCTTGGATCCGAGTTCGACGCCTTTCTATTCTCACCAATCGGTGAGGAGAGAAACGGAATGCTGCTCAGCGTCCTTTCGGCGCTGGCGCGACTGGATGTTGACCCCTGGCAGGAGGCCGCCAAATTAGCTCTGTTGCCGGGGGAAACTGCGACGCAGAGATTGGCCGCGTTAATTGCGGCACTCCCTGACGGACCATCAGTGCATCGAGATCCCGGAACGATCGCTGCCCGTTTGATCGCGCTCTTGCCGCGGCGAGCCGAATCCAACACGCCGTCGCGTGAGACATTGCGCGGCGTCGGTGCGGCGACCAATTTCCAAACCGTCAGATGGCTGATCCTCGTCAACGCGACTTTTCTGGCCTTCATGGTGGCGGCTCAGTGGATCGTAGCGAGCCGTCAGCCGCCCGCGCCTGTCGACAACGTTCATGCAGCGGCCTCTCGTGCAGTCTCCCAGCAAGTGGGGCAGCAGGCACAGGGGAACCAAACGAGTGCGTTGGCTGAGCCTGGTCAGCGCGCGGCGCTGGGACAGCGCCGCGTACAATAATTCCGCGCTTCCCAACGAGACTCTCCATCGGCCTCGTGGACGCGTGAAACTGCAGAGGCAAGACAAGAATTGCTCATCTGCGACTGCGGCGATCACGGACCTGAGCACGCTCGAACGCAGATTAATTAATTAGGAGAATACGCATGATGAACTCATCCGCCGTCCAATTGGCTCACGCCTATCGATCTATCGGCTGTTCATGGGCCAAAATCGGCATGAAATTCGGCATATCCCGTCGGAAGATTCAAAAATTGCTCGAACTTGAGGTTTCGAATACGCAAGCTGCGTTTTCATCCTTAAGCTCGACGGCACGTTCGCAAATCGGTACTGGAAAAGAGATAGTGATTTCTTTGTGTCTTCCGGGCGATCCATTTGCTTCGCCAGAAGCTTAATGCGATGGATTGATCTTGCGTCAGCGTCGGAAAGCCGCCGCCGGTGACGCGCCTGCCACCGGCAGGGTCCGCAGCGCCCAATGAAGGAAGACGCAATGATCAACAGGACGCTCGGACTTGCTTTGAGCCTCGGGCTTGCCGCCAGCGCGATTTTTGCGGTCGCCGCGTCTGCCGAAAATGCTGCGCAAGCCACCACGCCGAGCGCTGCGGCACCCGCCGCACCATCGACTGCCGCTGCCTCGCCCGCCACCGGCGCGGCGAGCCAAACCTCGCTCCAACTCGCCGCATCAGCGCCGAAGGGAAGTATCAAAGACCCCTACCTCGGAAACGCGCAGGCGATCGCGGACGGCGGCAAGCTTTTTAGCGGAGCAGGCTGCCCCGGATGCCATGGTGGTGGTGGCGGTGGCGGCATATGTCCGCCGTTGATCGACGGCGTTTGGATCTATGGCGGCGACCCCGACACTTTGTTTCGTCTGATAAGCCTTGGCTCTGTCGATTTGCAGAAACAGGGCTATAGCCGCATGGCGATCGAGAATGTCGTGGCGCCGATGCCGTCGTTCGGCTCCATCATTCCCAAGCCGGACGACATTCTGAAGATCATCGCCTGGATCAAGTCGCATTACGACGCCAAGGGAAATCCCCTACCCGGCGATCAATGAACATGGGCTGCTGGGTTCGCACCTGGCGTCTCATACATGTTCGACACTGACGATGCCGGAGATCCCTTTCAGCGACCTTTTTCGCGAGGTCAGCGCGCTCCTTTTCCCGCTTGCGGGAGAAGGTGGCCCTCGCGTTAGCGAGGGTCGGATGAGGGGCGGTGCGGCTCGCAAGGAACCCTCGTCCGTCATGCTTCGCATGACACCTTCTCCCGCGAGCGGGAGAAGGGGGATGCTCACACATGCTCGACATTCGCCACGCCGGGAATAGATTTCAGCGCCGTGGCGACTTGCGAGCTCGCCCGATATTTGCCGGGCAGTTTGATTTCGACCTCGCCGGCGCCAGTCGGCAGTACCAAAAAGATTTCGTCCTCGCCTTTGGCCGAGAGGCGTCTTGCAATCGAGTCGAGCGAACCTTCGTCGCGCAGGAAGACGCGCAGCCCCCTCTGCATACGGCTTGCCGCCTTGTCCAGCGGCTCCACAGAAATGATGCGGGCGCGCACGTCCTCGCCGTCGACATTGGCCTGAAGCGAGACGAGAACGGCGGCGCCCTTTTCCAACAGATCGCGATATTGATTGAGGCCTTCCTGGAACAGGATCGCTTCATATTGGCCGGACTGATCGGACAATTGCACGATGCCCATCTTGGTGCCGGAGCGCGTGCGCCGCTCTTGGCGGTCAAGCACGATCGCCGCGAGCCGGCCGGCCGACGCGCCTTGCTTCACCGCGCGGGAAAAATCGGCAAAGCGCGTGACCCAAAGGCGGCCCAGAATCGCGGCATAGGCATCAAGCGGATGGCCGGAGAGAAAGAAGCCGACCGCGTCGAATTCGCGGCGCAGCCGCTCGGCAAGCGGCCAGCTCTCGACTTTGACGCCAGCGAGCGGATCCAGCCGGTCCGCGTCGAACAGTGCCGACTGGCCGGCGCGGCGCTCCTCGTCGCGCCGATGCGCGAGAGCGAGCATGGGTTCGATCGCTGCGAAGACGCGGGCGCGGTTCCCTTCGAGCGCATCGAATGCGCCGGCCGCGGCGAGGCTTTCGAGTATGCGCTTGTTGAGATCGCGCGGATTGATGCGCGCTGCGACATCGCCGAGGCCGGCAAATCCGGCGCCGCGCGCTGCAACGAGCGCTTCGGCCTGACCCTCGCCCACGCCCTTGATCGCCGACAGCGCATAGATGATCGACTGCGCCCCGCCCTTGTCGGCGGCGACCTCGAAATCGACGCCGGAACGGTTGACCGAGGGCGGCTCGACTTTGATGCCGAGCCGGCGCGCCTCGTTGCAGAATTCGGCGAGCTTGTCGGTCGAACTTTTGTCGAGCGTCATCGAGGCGGCGAGAAACTCAACAGGATAATTCGCCTTGAACCAGGCGGTCTGATAGGCGATCAGCGCATAGGCCGCGGCATGGCTTTTGTTGAAGCCGTAATCGGCGAATTTGGCGAGAAGATCGAAGATTTCGTGAGCCCGCGATTTGCTTAGACCGCGCGCTGCTGCGCCTGACACGAAACGGTCGCGCTGCGCGTCCATCTCCGCCTTGATCTTCTTGCCCATGGCGCGGCGCAGAAGATCAGCTTCGCCGAGCGAATAGCCGGAGAGCACTTGCGCGATCTGCATCACCTGTTCCTGATAGATGATGACGCCAAAGGTCTCCTTCAGGATCGGCTCGATACTCGCATCGATATAGTCCGGCTCCTGCTGCTTCGTCTTCACCGCGCAATAGGTCGGGATATTCGCCATGGGCCCCGGCCGATAGAGCGCGACAAGCGCGATGATATCCTCGAACCGGTCGGCCCGCATCTCAACGAGCGCCTTGCGCATCCCGCCGCTTTCAAGCTGAAACACGCCTACCGCCTCGCCGCGCCGAAGCATTTCATAGGTCTTGGTATCATCGAGCGGAATTTCGGCAAGATCGATCGCTATGCCGCGCCGCGCCAGAAGCTTGATTGAGGTCGACAGGACCGTGAGCGTCTTCAGCCCCAAAAAATCGAATTTGACCAGCCCCGCCGACTCCACCCATTTCATGTTGAACTGGGTCGCCGGCATGTCGGACTTCGGATCGCGATAGAGCGGCACCAGTTCCTCGAGCGGCCGATCCGCGATGACGATGCCGGCGGCATGCGTCGAGGCATTCGAGTAAAGGCCTTCGAGCGTCTCAGCGATCTTCAGCATGCGGGCGACGCGCGGCTCAGCAACCGCTGCTTCTTTCAATCGCGGCTCGCTCGCAATCGCCTGTTTGATGTTGACGGGAGCGGTCGGATTCTGCGGCACGAGCTTGGCGAGCTTGTCGACCTGGCCGAGCGGCATTTCGAGCACGCGGCCGACGTTGCGCATCACGCCGCGCGCCAAAAAGGAACCGAAGGTGATGATCTGCGCGACCCTGTCTTCGCCATAGCGGCGGCGCACGTAGCGGATCACTTCGTCGCGCCGGTCCTGGCAGAAATCGATGTCGAAATCCGGCATCGAAACGCGTTCGGGATTGAGGAAGCGCTCGAAGAGTAGGCCGAAACGTAGCGGATCGAGATCGGTGATGGTGAGCGCATAGGCAACGAGCGAGCCCGCGCCCGAGCCGCGCCCAGGCCCGACCGGAATGCCCTCGGCTTTCGCATATTGGATGAAATCGGCGACGATGAGGAAATAGCCGGGAAACTCCATCTTGATGATGACGTCGAGCTCGAAGGCGAGCCGTTCGCGATAGACGGCTTCGGTGAGGCCCGGCGCCGGGCCGTGCTTGGCCAAGCGTGCCTGGAGCCCCGATTGGGCTTGCCTGACGAGTTCGGCCGCCTCGTCGGCGGCGCCAGTTGCGCTGGCAAAACGCGGCAGGATCGGCTTGCGCGTCAAAGGGCGATAGGCGCAGCGCAAGGCAATCTCGACCGTATTGGCAAGCGCCTCGGGAAGATCGGCGAAAGAAGCGATCATTTCCGAGCGCGTCTTGAACCTGTGCTCGGGGGAGACCTGCCGCCGCGTGTCGTCGCCGATTACCGTGCCGTCGGCGATGCAGAGAAGCGCATCATGCGCTTCATAATCCTGCGCACTGGCGAAATAGGCCTCGTTCGTCGCAACGAGCGGCAGTCCTCGACGAAAGCCAAGAGCGACGAGCTCAGGCTCGATCTCGCGCTCGCGTTGCAGGCCGTGACGTTGAAGCTCGATGTAGAAGCGATCGGGGAAGAGCCTTTGGAGCACGCGAAGTCGACGCTCTGCGATCTCCGACCGGCCGAGCGCGAGAGAGCGGTCGAGCGGTCCCTTGGGACCGCCGGAGAAAGCGATCAGCCCATCGCTGCGGGTCTCGAGCCTGGCGAGCGGCACATGCGGCAAATCCCCCGGCGCCGGGTCGAGCCAGGCGCAGGAGGCGAGATGCATGAGATTGCGGTAGCCGGCTTCATCCTTGGCCAGCAGCACGACCGAAGCCCGGCATGGACCGGGTTCGGTGGCACGCGGGGCCACCTCGGCGCCGTCGCCGAAATCGACCGCAAGTTCGACCCCAATGATCGGCTGAATACCGTCTTTCGCGAGCTTTTCCGAAAATTCGAGCGCACCGAAGAGATTATTCGTGTCGGTGATCGCCAGGGCCGGCATGCCGTCGGCCGCAGCGAGCTTGGCCAATTTGGCAATCGACAGCGCCCCTTCCCGCAAGGAGAAGCAGCTATGGACATGGAGGTGGACAAAGCCCACGGCCGCGAAAACGCCGCCGAGCGACGGCGCTGGAGATGCCGAGACGGCAGGGCTCGCGAAATTGCTCTCGGCGAAATTGGGTTCCACAGGCTTTCCGTGAGGACGTGCGGCGCTGCCGCCGCACTATCCTAGCGGCGCAAACCTCCGCTCAGAAGTGACGCCGGTGGGCTCTCAACAGAGATCTCAGCTTGCCCCCATACTTCTGGCGAGAAGCGCGATCAGAGCAAGAAAGGCGGTGAGCGAGGCAAGCTCCGCCGCATCTTCAATAAAAGGCAACATCCGCTGGCCCCTGTAGCCGGAACGTTCCCTTTATATTCCCATTATGTTCCGTGTCAAGCTTAACTTCCGCAATGAAAATATTTTCAGCGAAAATAGCCGCGAAGGATCATAGGATTACGCATGCGAGCCAAATGTTCCTGTTCCATCCCATTGTTAATACTGGGGAAAACATCAAACTGTTAAGGAACTTTCAAGAATTGATAACAAACGGGGCTCACATTGACTGGATGCTCTGGGCGCGTCTCGAACCTTAATGGGCTGCACGGCGTCGTCGATTCGAAAATCTGCCCCGACGCACTGCACACGCCGGGGCAGACATTCATTTTCCACCGAGTGGGGACATTCCCGGCTCTTCATTTATTGGCGAGGGAAGCTTGTGTCGGGCTAGCCTCCTCTATGTCCGCCGCATCGATTCGGAAAATCGGTTCCCCCTTCGCGGTTCATGGCTAGCCGCCAGGAACGGCATCGAGGATATGGGCGATCGGCGCGGGCGAGACCGCGAGCTGCGATCCGAACGGCAGCTCATGCGCCGCCAATAGCCCGATGACTACGATAAGGCTCACCGTCAGCACTGCGAGGGCCGCGATCTGCGGCCGCGCCCGTTCGAGATGGACGAGGGCGACGCTGACTTGGCTCATCACCGCGAGCGCCAATACCGATAGCCATTTGACACCTTCGGATTGGTCCTCGGACAGCGCCAGACGCGTATTTCGCGCAGTGCGGACCGCAAGGGCGGTGCTGTACATCAGCCGATCGATGTCACCCTTCCCCGCGGCGGCGAGATGCAGTCCATCGATCGCCTTAAAGATTTGATCGAGCGCGACCTCCGCCTCGGGTGATGTTTCCTGCCGCGCCATGCTCGGCCATTCCTTTTGGACAACGGTCGAGGCATAGGCGCGGATCGCCGCCCCAAGCGAGTCGCGCGGGAGATCGAAAGTCGCCGCGAGCGTGTTGAGAGCCAAGAGTTGATTGGCCTCCGTCCGTACCACCTCAGCGGCGCGCCGGTCGCGGTCCCAGATATCACTGGCGAGAAAGCCGACGATTATGGCGAGAATAGCCGCCACGGGGCTCACGAAAGGGGCGACGACGCCTCTGAAGCTTTGCACCGCCGCGCCAGTCCTGCGACCGAATGAAAGCCAAATGAGGAGGGCGGCGGTTGCGCCGAAAAAGAGAGCGAGGCTGGCGAGCTGGGCCGGCAAAGGCAGCGTCAGCCACGCGTCGATCATCACCGCCCCCGCGCTCGCAGCAGATCATTTCTTTCTTCAGTCATCATGCATCCCTTCCTTGTCATGCGCGAGGCGCAGACAAGACGTCCAACGAAATGGCCGAGAGCGCTTGTTCCCAGCCATCTTTAGCCGCTTGCACGGACGTGGAAAGATCACCACGATGCCAGCCCCAACCCCAATATGGGCCCCAATACGGCGCCCAATGGCAGCCCCAAGGACCGCAGACCCAACGCGCGTCCTGGACGCCATGTTGCAGATCAGCTGCTGTCGCTACACCGGGATCGAGTCCTTTCGGCATAGCCGAGGCTGAATTGGCCCAGGCTCCAAGGCTACCAAGCGCGACGGCGCCAGCAAGAACAAACTTGAGCTTGGTGTTCATGCTCTCCTCCTTCCACCCATCAAGCCCCGTCAACCAGCATCGGACGCGGCGCGTGAACCACGGCTGAAAGACCGGTTCATCCAACATTCACGATCGGAGTTCCGCGGCTCTATGCCGATCACTCCGTGTCAACGCAGCATCCGAGTGAGGGTTCTAGCGCAGGACTCGGCTCAAGAAGAGCTTGGTGCGTTCCTGTTGTGGCGCCGAGAAGAAGGCATCTGGCCGATTGATTTCGACGATCTCGCCGTCATCCATAAAGACCACCCGATCTGCGACTTCCCGGGCGAAGCCCATTTCATGCGTGACGCAAATCATGGTCATGCCTTCCTCGGCAAGGCCGATGATCGTGTCGAGCACTTCCTTCACCATCTCGGGGTCAAGCGCCGAGGTCGGCTCGTCGAAGAGCATGATGTTTGGACTCATGCAGAGAGCGCGGGCGATCGCGACGCGCTGCTGCTCGCCGCCCGACAATTGAGCGGGATATTTGTGCGCCTGGTCGGCGATCCTGACCCGCTCAAGATATCGCCTTGCGATATCTTCAGCCTCGTCTTTCGGCATCTTGTGCACATGGATCGGCGCCAAGGTGCAGTTCTCCAGCACGGTGAGATGCGAAAAAAGATTGAAGTGCTGGAACACCATGCCGACGCCGCGCCGCACGTTTTCGATCGCGGCAAGATCGCGCGTCAGCTCGATGCCGTCGACGACGATCCGACCCTGCTGATGCTCTTCGAGCGCATTGATACAGCGGATCAGGGTGGATTTTCCGGAGCCGGAAGGACCGCAGATGACGATCCGCTCGCCCTTGGCCACAACGAGATCGATGTCGCAGGACGTGAAAATCGCCATACCATTTGTTGAGCCCGGCGATCTCGACGGCGGCGCTGGTCTCCGTAGATCGCGGTGGTAAATTGACAGACATGCATCTTGCCTATCGGATGCGGCGCAGGGCGAGCCGTCGTTCGAGCAGGAACGAATAACGCGACATGCCGAAACAACAGAGGAAATAGAAGAGCGCGGCGAAGGAATAGGCGGTCGTGGTGATCGTCGGGCTGGCCCACTTAGGATCGAGCCGTGCCGAATCGACGCTGCGCAAAAAATCGAAAATGCCGACCGTGGCGACGAGCGTCGTATCCTTGAAGAGGCCGATGAACGTGTTGGTAATGGCCGGGATGACAAGGCGCAGCGCTTGCGGCAGAATTACGAGACGCTGCATCGGCCAGAAGCGCAGGCCGAGCGCCTCTGCCGCTTCGCTCTGTCCCCGCGGCAGGGCCTGAAGACCGCCGCGCACCACTTCCGCCAGATAGGCCGAAGCAAAGAGCGCCACGCCGACGAGCGGCGGGACCAGCCTGTCCGGGGCGAGCCTCTCCGGGAGAAACAGGGGGAGCATCGTCGTGGCCATGAACAGAACCGCGATCATCGGCACGCCGCGCATGAACTCGATAAAGCCGATGCTGACGAGCCGCACCGCCGGCAGATTGGAGCGGCGCCCGAGCGCCAGAACGATCCCGAATGGCAGCGAGACGACGATGCCGAAACCCGCGACGATCAAGGTCACCAAAATGCCGCCCCAAAGATCGGTCGGGACAGAGGGGAGGCCAACATTTGGCGCGCCTGCCAGCAGGATGGGGGCAAGGAACACATAGATCAGAGACAAAGCGCCGCCGAGCCGGCGCCCCGGCGCTTTCGGGTTCAAAAGCCAGGCGACGAGCATGGCGCCGATTCCGAAGACGAGGTCGACCCGCCAGCGCTCATGCAGCGGGTAAGAACCGTAGGTGAAATAGGGAAGCTTGTGAGCGATGAAGGCCCAGCAGGCGCCGGCGCCGGGCGCGCGGCACGGCCCCCCATCAGCCGCGTTCCACACGGCATCGAAGATGAAAAAGCCCAGCAAGCGGGGAAGCGCCCAGGCGACGAGCGCGATGGAGCCTATCGTCAAGACGATTGACGTGGGTGTCGCAAAAGCCGTGCGTAGCATATCGGTATATCCACGCGCCGTCGCGCGCGGCGGCGGCGTCGCGCGGCTCGGTTCATTGCGCACATTGGTCGCCTCTAGTCCCTGCATCAGCATTGCACCTCGGCGATGCGCTGGTTGTAGAGATTCATGACGAGCGAGGTCATGAGCGAAACGGCAAGATAGACGGCCATGGTCGTGGCGATGACCGGCACGGCCGCGCCGGTCTGGTTGAGCACGGTGCCGGCAAAGACCTGAATGAGATCCGGATAGCCGATCACCACTGCGAGCGAGGAATTCTTGAAGAGGTTCAGATATTGGCTGGTGAGCGGCGGCACGATGAGCCGCATGGCCTGCGGCAAGATCACATATTTGCGCGCCTGCGCTTCGCGAAGCCCCAGCGCGGCCGCCGCCTCGCTCTGCCCCTTCGGCACGCCCTCAATGCCGGCGCGGACGATCTCGGCAATGAAGGCGGCGGTATAGAGAACGAGGCCGAAAAGGAGCGCGACGAACTCGGGCAGAAGCTTGGTGCCGCCGGAGAAGTTGAAGCCTTTGAGCACCGGCGCAATGAGCCCGATCGGCTGCCCAACGGCAAAATAAGTCGCGAGCGGAAAGGCAATGACCGGGAAGACTGCAAGCCACCGCAAGCCGTTGCCTGTCCGCTTTGCCCAGAGCCAAAAGACGATGCCGACCATAAAGCCGACAAGGAAGGCGACAAGAACCCATATCGCCGCCGGCGCAAGCAAAGGTGCCGGCAGGAAAAGGCCGCGGTCGTTGAGATAAATATGGGCGGGGAGTGCCAAGGATTTCTGCGGCCTCGGCAGGGCTTCCAGTACGACGTTGTACCAGAAGAGCAATTGCAACAGCAGCGGCACATTGCGCGTGGCCTCGACATAGACGGCACTGAGCCCACCGATGACGAAATTGCGCGACAGTCGAGCGGCTCCTATCGCGAAGCCGAGCAGGCTCGCCAGCACAATCCCGATTGCCGCGACGAGAAGCGTGTTGAGCAAGCCGACGAGAAAGGCCCGGCCATAGGTCGAGGCGGCCGAATAGGCGATCAGATGCTGATCGATGTCGAAACCTGCGGGCTCATTCCAGAAGGAAAAATCAACCGGAATGCGATGCGCGCGCATATTGGCGAGGCCGGTCGCAACGGCGGCGTAGATGAAGAGCGCCAGAACGCCGAGAAAGAGGACTTGGACTGCGAGGCCGCGCAGGGCCGTGTCGCGCATGAGAGGCACGCGTGCTAACATCGGGCGTGGTGACCTTGCCCATCCTGGCCAAGCCGAATGGCGTGGGCCGGGATTTCAGCGGACCGGCGGAGCATATTGGATGCCGCCATGCGACCAGAGCGCGTTCAGGCCGCGTTTGATCTTCAATTGTGAGCCGTCGCCGAGATTGCGGTCGAAGACCTCGGCATAATTGCCGACGCGCTTGATGATCCGATAGGCCCAATCCTTAGTGAGGCCCAATCCTTCGCCGAAATTGCCTTCCACGCCGAGAAGGCGCCTCGCCTCGGGATCATCGGACGTCATCTTGTCATCGACGTTCGTCGAGGTGATGCCTGCCTCCTCGGCGTCGAGCATGACGAAATTGACCCATTTCACGAGATTGAACCATTGATCGTCACCTTGGCGCACGGCGGGACTGAAAGGCTCTTTCGAAATGATCTCCGGCAAGATCACATGGGCATCCGGGTCGCTGAGCTTGGCGCGTTCGACATAGAGCGCCGAGGAATTGGTGGTAAACGCGTCGCAGCGGCCGCTCTCATAGGCTTTGACGGCTTCATCCGAAGTCGCGAAGGCGACGGGCTCATATTGCATCTGATGCGCATGGAAGAAATCGGCGAGGTTCAATTCGCTCGTGGTCCCCTGCTGCACGCAGATCGATGCGCTCGAGAGTTCGAGCGCCGAGGAGATGTTCAATTTCTGCCGGACCATGAAGCCCTGGCCGTCGTAAAAATTCACTCCGGTGAAGAGCAGGCCTTGCCCAGCTTCGCGCGAGAGAGTCCAGGTCGTGTTATGCGCCAAGAGATCGATCTCGCCCGATTGCAGAGCCGTGAACCGATCCTTGGCCGTCAAGGGCAAGAACTTCACCTTGCTTGGATCGTCGAAAATCGCCGCCGCCACCGCCCGGCAGAAATCGACGTCGAATCCGGTCCAATTGCCGTTGTCGTCCGGCAGGCCGAAGCCGGGCAGGCCCGGGTTCGAGCCGCAGTTGAGATAGCCGCGCTGTTTGACCTGATCGAGGGTTGTCGCGTGCGCAGCGCCGCTTGAGATTGCGAGCGCTAAGCTGAAAAAGACGGAAAATGGAAGACTTTTCGGCAAGATTGCGCTGAACATGACAGATCCAGGCTGCAGGGGTCCCGACAAAGCTTTGCTCTTATGTCCTTCGAGCAGATGGATTTGTTGGATTTGGGGGGCGATTCGACCGCTTGTCCTGAAGGCGGGCCGCTGCGACTATCGGGAGTTTCGGCCGTCGCGGTCAAGCAGCACGGCATTTCCTTAGCACGGACAGCGCATGACGAAGACCACGCCGGAGGGACGAAAAGAGCTGAAAGTCCGGACGAAATTGGTCCATGCTGGCCGGCATCCTTTCGAGCAGCATGGTTTCATCAATACGCCAATCTATCGCGGCTCGACGGTCCTTTACCCGACCTATACCGATCTTATCGCCCGCAAGACGCGTTTCACCTATGGGACGATTGGCACTCCAACGACAGAGGCGCTCGAGTCCGCCTGGAGCGAGATTGCCGGCGCGGCCGGCACGGTGCTCGCGCCTTCCGGGCTTGCCGCGATCAGCCTTGCTCTGCTCACCGCGCTCAAATCCGGAGACCATGTGCTCGTCACCGACTCGGTCTATCGGCCGACGCGGAATTTCTGCGACAGCGTTTTGAAGCGCATGGGCGTCGAGACGACCTATTACGATCCCTTGATCGGCGCCGCGATCGAGGCACTCGTGAAGCCCAATACGCGCGCGATCTTTCTCGAGACGCCGGGCTCACAGAGTTTCGAGATTCAGGACGTCCCGGCGATCACCGCCGTCGCTGCGGCGAAAGGACTGGCGACGATCCTCGACAATACATGGGCGACGCCCTTGTTCTTCCCGCCGCATGCTTTTGGCATCGACATGGCGGTCGAAGCCGGGACGAAATATCTCTCGGGCCATTCCGACCTGCTCCTCGGTCTCGTCTCCGCCAACGAACGCTGGTTCAAGAAGCTGCGCGCGACGTTCGATGCCTTTGCCATGTGCCCCGGCCCGGAAGACGTGTTTCTGGCGCTGCGCGGCTTGCGCACCCTGGAATTGCGGCTGAAGGAGGCCGAGCGGCAGGGCCTGGCGATGGCCGAATGGCTGGCGAGCCGCCCGGAAGTGGCGAAGGTCCTCCATCCCGCCCTGCCCGCCTGCCCTGGCCATGCGATCTGGAAGCGCGATTTTCGCGGCGCCTCGGGCCTCTTTTCGGTGTTCCTCAAGCCATGCTCTCAGGAAGCGCTTGCGGCGTTTCTCGATGGCCTCGAACTCTTCGGCATGGGCTATTCTTGGGGTGGCTATGAAAGTCTCGTCGTCCCTTTCGATTGCAGCGCCTATCGCACGGCAACAATGTTCAACCCGCCAGGCCCCGCGCTACGCTTCTCGATCGGCTTCGAAGACCCCGAGGATCTCAAGGCAGATCTCGAGGCAGGCTTTGTCAGACTGCGCGCTCTGGCCTGAACGGCTCCATCGCAAGCTTAGATCCGAGGCGACCCGGCAGGTCTCGGGTGCGATGCGCACGGCTGCCCACCCGTCAAACCATTGTCCATTCACCCGAAAATGGGGTAAATCGACGGACCAGATGGCGTATCGCAATCAGAACGACGCAATCTTCTCAAGCTTGATTGGGTTCGAAAGCGGAGTCCTCTTTGCTAAACGTGTTCCAGAGGCAAGCTAGCGCTCCCCTGTTTCGAGGATTGCCGGGCATGGACATTCTGCGGCTCGTGCTTCTGGGCCTCGCCGCCGTGATTGCCATCGCCTTGGGGATAAGCTTTCTTTTCGAGGCGAACGTGCCGAATGAGGCCAATGCGCCGTCTTCGGCAGTCGCGAGTTTGGCATCTGACGAACCCTTGCTTGCCACGCGGCAGAAGATCGAGGCGCAGATTGATAGCGAGGCGCCCGATTACGCACGCTTCTTCGACCGGCTGAAAACAGTCCTGCCGACCGAATATGATGCGGTCCTCGACCAGTTCGCCAAGCAGTCCCTCGCAGGCACCGACATCAGCAATGTCGATTCGCTCGTCTCGGAGGCGGTGCGCGACGTGCGCCTGTCGAACGGCGTTTTGGCGGCCAAGGCCGACGGGCCCGCGCTCGCGCGTATTTTCGACATGCAGCTTAAGATGATGCAGGCCTTGGCAGCGAAGGATCCGCGGCTTTGCGTCGATTTTCTCTATGGCGGGGCGAGTCAGGCCTTCTTCCAGTTCTCCGCGCAAAATCGCCGGCTCGTTTCCGACATGGCAATTGCCGGGGTCGATGCAATCGGCAGCGGCCGCGCCAATCAGATCGAGCGCCCGCCGCCGAGCGACGCCGATTTCAGTGAGCTCGAGACCGCCATGAAGGCGCAGGGCCTCAACCCACCTGAAATTGCGGCGATCCTCGACGGCAAAACCCCGGACCCGCCAATCGCCGACGAAAGAATGTGCACGGTCGGACAGATTTATCTGAAAACGCTCGCCACCCTGCCCGAGCCGGAGCGGCTGCGCATCTATGGCTTGGCCGTGGAGTTGATGGCCCGGTCGTAAATGCGTTTGCGACGCTGCTTTGCGCGCCATCTTGTCTATTCTGACGATAAAATTAATGGACATACCTCGGCCAAGTCCCTAATGGGACTCGCATCTGCAACTATGCAAGATTGGCCGACGCGCCACCATGTTGACGAAGAAGGGGAAATACGGGCTCAAGGCCATGATGCATTTGGCCGGCCGCCGGCCGGGCGAGCCATCGCTCGTCACTGAGATTGCGACGACCAACGCGATCCCCAAGAAATTTCTCGACACGATCCTCGGCGAATTGCGCAACGCCGGCCTGGTTAATTCCAAAAAGGGCAAGGGAGGCGGCTATACGCTCGCCCGTTCCGCTCAGGACATCCGCGTCGGCCACATCATCCGCATACTCGACGGACCGCTCGCGCCGATCCAATGCGCGAGCAAAACGTCTTATCGGCGCTGCGAGGATTGCAAGGATGAGAAGTGCTGCGGCGTCAGACTGGTCATGCTCGAAGTCCGCGAGGCGATCGCGGCGGTTCTCGACAACCGCACTCTCGCTGACATGCGCGCCTTCGCGATGCGAGGCGAGGCGGAACTCACCTATTGCATCACCTATTGCATATGATCGTTCGCAGCTTTTCTTGCCGCCGCGATAAAGGCATAAGCATCCAGGCGTGAATGTTCGCATCGCTCTCAGCGGCCCGATCGCTCCGGAGCGGGATGTAAATTAAATCTTGTAGTCGTCATCTCTGAAAGTTAAGCGATCTTCTTAAGATGCTGGCTGAGAAATCCCTGTTGCGATCGCTCTTCGAGGCGGCAGTCTCCGCCGCCGATCCGGCCCGCGTTCTCGCCCGCCATTTGCCGCCTCCCCCCAAAGGTCGCACGCTGGTCATCGGCGCGGGCAAGGCGGCCGCTTCAATGGCGCGCGCGGTGGAAGCTGCCTGGCCGGCCGAGCTCTCCGGCTTGGTTGTCACCCGCTATGGCCATCGTCTGCCGACCCGCAAGATCGAGGTGATCGAGGCGAGCCATCCCGTGCCGGACGCGGCGGGGCTCGCCGGTTCCAGCCGAATCCTGGCGAGCCTCAAAGCCCTGAGCGCGGACGACCTCGTTCTGTGCCTCATCTCGGGCGGCGCTTCGGCGCTGCTGCCGCTGCCGCTCGAAGGCCTCGGCCTCGAAGACGAACAGGCCCTCAACAAGGCGCTGCTCAGAAGCGGGGCCACGATCAGCGAAATGAACTGCGTGCGCCGCCACCTTTCCGCAATCAAAGGCGGCCGGCTCGGGCTGGCCTGCCATCCGGCCCGTCTCGTCACCCTGTTGATTTCGGACGTGCCCGGCGATGCGCCGACCGATATCGGCTCCGGCCCGACCATCGCCGATCCGACCACCTGCGCCGACGCCTTGGCGATCCTCGCGCGTTACGGCATCGCGATGAGCGACAAGATCCGCGAGGTTTTGGTGAGCGGCCGCGGCGAGAGCGTCAAGCCCGGCGACCCACGGCTTGCCAACAGCGAAGTGCGGGTAATCGCCACGCCGCAGATGGCCCTCGAAGCGGCGGCCGAGGCCGCGCGGAAGACAGGGATTCCCGCGCATATCCTCAGCGACAGGATCGAGGGCGAAGCGCGCGACGTCGGCAAGGTGCTGGCGGCGGTCGCTCGGCAGGTGGCGCGCCATAATGAGCCTTTCGCTCCGCCCTGCGTGCTGCTCTCCGGTGGCGAGACGACGGTGACGGTACGCGGCAAGGGCCGCGGCGGCCGCAATGTCGAATTCCTCCTGGCTCTCGGTCTTTCACTCGACGGCCATCCCGGCATTCATGCCTTGGCCGGCGATACCGATGGGGTCGATGGTCTGGAAGAAATTGCCGGCGCTTACCTTGCGCCCGACTCGCTGGCCCGCGCATGGAAGAAAGGGATCAAGCCTCAGGAAAGCCTTGCCGCCAATGACGGTCACGGCTTCTTCGAGGCGCTTGGCGATTCGATCGTGACCGGCCCGACCTTGACCAATGTGAACGACTTCCGCGCGATCCTCATCACCAAGGCGGCCGCGGACGCCTGAAACTCACGCGTCGTGTCAATGCAACCCCGCAGCATAGGGCGCGTGAGCGCCGCCGAAAAGCGTCTGCGGCGCGATGCCGAAAAGCTGAAAGCTTTCGACGAAGGATTCTGAAGGGTGAGCAAATTCGATCGTGAGGCCATCGGCGTGCCAGGTGGTGACCGCGGACAGAAGGATCTGCAAGGATTGGCCGCCGAGGCGCGCGACATGCGGGGCGTCGATGATGACCTCCGTGCCGCGCAGCGAAAGAATGTCTTCGGCAAGCGAGATCGCCGCCTTGATGTGGAGCACCTCGGGCAGCACGAGGGTCTTCGGATTTGCATCGAACGAAACATCGCCCACGCGACACCTCCAATCTCGGCCAAGGCGCCAGCCCGGCATGCCAGGCATAGCTCAACTAGCTCTGTGAAAGTTACCGGCCGCTTTCGCTGCGTCCTGCCGCGACGCGGGACGAGGCCTATGCGGGGCAAGCTTGGCAGTTTTTTTCATTCATTCTTTCCAATTCCTTCCCGCCGCCGCAACCGATCGGACACCATGCCTTGACGTTCACGTTCCTCGTCACCGGCTTCAGCGCATTCCCGGGCGCGAGGCGCAACCCGACGGTTGACCTCATCGCCGCCTTGCAGCACCGAAAGGCACGCTTCGCCAGCTTTGGCATAAAACTCGAACTGCGCGTTCTGCCGGTGCTTCATGCCGAGATTGGTCCGCGCCTCGCCAACCTCTCCGCCGAAATTAAGCCTGATGCCATTCTGCATTTCGGCCTCGCCGGCCGGCGCAAGTCCATTTCGGTCGAGACAAGGGCGCGCAATCGGGTGAGCCGTCTCCATCCCGATGCCGGCGGGACTTGCGCCGATGGGTTCAGCCTCGTGCCCGGCGGCGCTGCAATCGTGAGCGCTGGCGTCCCGGTGGCGCAGATCGTCGCGGCCCTGCGCCGTGCCGGCATAGCAAGCCGTCTCTCGCAGGACGCCGGCACCTATCTCTGCAACGCAGCCTTCTATCATTCGCTCGTCGCGCGCCACCCGGCGAGCGTCGGCTTCATCCACATCCCCTGGCCGGCGGCGGCGCGGCGCGATCGGCGAAGCTCAACCTATTCTTCTTCCCGTCCAACGTTCGCCGAGATCGTCAAAGCCGCCGAAATCGCCATTCTTGAAGTCGCCACAGCCGCCCGGCGCGAGCGCTTGGCTCAACTTCCGTAGGTCACGCGATAAATGACGCGGAGCCTATCGTCGATTATGGTTCAGCGGAAGATGCCACGCGAGAACTTCCTGCCAATCCGCGGCGCACCTTTTGTTAGATGTCGGCCGCGTTCAAACACCACCATGCTGTCAGAGAAGTGCATCGACAGTGTGGAACGGGTGAATTCCGAAGGCTGAAGCTTGTCTCCGGTCCAATCGGCGTTCAATTCATCGATGAGACCTTTGCAGATTTCGATAAAGGAACCGGTATGCCGGAGACCGCCGCCATAATCATCCCAATACGCGGTGTGCAAGTCCTCGAGCACATAGACGCCATCCGCAGCGGTACGTGGATAGCTACCTGGATTTGGTCTCCCTCAAACTCCTTGCAGGACGGAACGATATCGATCCCAACAATTAATGCGTGGGGACCGAAATATCGCTTCCACATCTGAAGCGATCCGCCCTGGCCGCAACCGATCTCTATGAACTCGGTCGGTTTACAAATCTACCAAAATGGGCCTCGTAGGCATGGAAATAATGCTTCCATTTGTGAATTATGCGGTGGCGATTACCGAGGAATCAGCCCAAAGGCTCATGCTCCACGTTCCTCAGGTTTCAATCTGGGCGATTACATCCATAACGTCGCTTTGATCGTGCGACCAGGCCGACCAGAACTGAGCATAATCACTACTGGAATTTTTCTCCATATTTACGCAGGCGTACAATGATCCTGATCGCGTGCAATGAGGCTAACAATTGAAAGGTGCCATCCCGACATCCATTGAATGCGACGGGTCAACGATCTGCATGAAATTCGATATGTGTAGACGATCGACCCACCCCGGGATGCTTACAACCTCGGTTATGCGGCATCCCTTGCAAGGGCGCGCGGAAGCGATGTCGCGATGAGCCTCGATCTTGCGAGGTTCGTCGTTCCGATCCTGGAGATCATCTGGATCGACGTCGTTCTGTCGGGCGACAATGCAATCGTCATCGCGTTCGCCTGCGCCAGCCTGCCCCCGCAGCAGCGCTCACGCGGCATAATCCTCGGCACCACCGCTGCGATCGGACTGCGTGTGTTCTTCACCCTCGTCTTCGTGCAGCTGCTCGCCCTGCCCTTCGTCAAGTTGATCGGCGGCCTGTTGCTTCTTTGGATCGCCACAAAACTCGCCCGCAACGAGCGCCGGCCAACGTCGATGTCGCCAGCGGCCTCAGTCTCGGCCGCGGTGCGGGTGATCGTCGTCGCCGACACGGTCATGTCGCTCGACAATATCGTGGCGATTGCCGCGGCGGCGAAGGGATCGGTCCTTCTGGTCATTTTCGGGCTCGCGCTCTCGGTGCCGCTGATCATCTTTGGATCGACATTGCTGATCGGGCTCTTCGCGCGTTTTCCGCTCGTCGTCCGGGCGGGAGCGGCTTTGCTCGGCTTCATCGGCGGCGAGCTGATCGGCCGCGAAGCCATCGCCGCGCCGGCGCCGATCGGCCATTTGGCCTTCGTGCAGCAGACTTATTTCACCGCCGTCTGCGGTCTTTGCGGCGCTGTTCTGGTCTTAATCCTCGCGCGATTGCTGCCGCAGCCAAGGAGCACCTGAAAAGCGGCTGAGCGCTCTCGCTAGCGGATCGCGCGCGCTACTTCCTCGCGCAGCATCGGCAGGACATTGGCCTCGAACCACGAATTGTGCTTGATCCAGGCGTTGTTGCGCCAGGAGGGATGCGGCAAGGCGATGAGCCGCGGACGATCATTGGCGTGGCTCTGCCAGGCGCCGACGACATCGGTGAGCGAAAGGCCGCTGCGCAACGGCCGACCGAGCCGCGCGAAATGATAGTCCTGCGCGTAGCGCCCAATGGCGAGGATGCATTCGATCTGCGGCATCAGCGCAAAGAGACCATGGTGCCAGGTCTGCCGACATTCCGGACGCGGCGGCAGATCGGCCTTGGTGGCGCTGTGGCCCGGAAAGCAAAAGCCCATGGGCACGATTGCGATCAAGGACTGGTCATAGAAAGTCTCGCGCGAGACATTCATCCAGGCACGCAGCCGATCGCCCGAAGGGTCGTTGAACGGCAGCCCGGTGGCATGAACACGCACGCCTGGCGCCTGGCTCGCAACTAGGAGCCGCGCCGTCGTCGAGACACGCAGAACCGGGCGCGGCTCGTGCGGCAGCGGCGCCCGACCTGCCGCATCGCGGCAGAGGCGGCAGGATCTGATCCGCGCCGCGTAGGTTTCAAGGTCCCGCGGAGACGGGAGACTTGGCTCAGAACAAGTCATTTTTAACCAAAGTTTGTAACCAAGATAAGCGTCGGCGCGCAGGCCCATCCCTCTGTTTCGGACCGCGCCTTACCTCCAATTAGCGATCCTGTGAGCCTGGCGTTAATGTTTCTCGGCCATGGTCTAACGAAACCTTGTGCTTCGACATAGAAATCGACGGAACAAGCAAAGGATGACAGAAGTCACCGCCGAGATGATCGAGCGCGGCCGCGGCGTCGATCCGAAGACCGCTGCGGAGCGGCGGCGTCTCAACGCCAAGGTACGCGAGGCACGCGAAAAGCTGACCTCGGCCGGCTCGGGCCACCGGACATTCGACGTCGAACTTCTTCAACTCTTCGCCAAGGGCCGGCAATCTTCGACATTCGGGCTCGCAGTTTTCGCACTCGTCGCCGCGGCGATCGCAACCGCCTGGGTGCCGCTTGAGCCGCTGCTCATCTGGCTCGGCGTCGAGCTCGCGACGCTCTTGATCTCCTATGCGCTGGCGGCAAAGTTTTCCTCGCTCGAACCGGCTAGCGTCAACGTCGGACGCTGGCGCAGCAATTTCATCATAGCGGAAGTGATCCAGGGCATCGTCTGGGCGCAGCTCGTTGGACTCGTCGGCGAAACCGAAGAACCGAACGGGCGCACCTTTATTCTCGTCGCCCTTCTGCTCGTCGCCGCCATGAATGCGACGATCACCGCCTCCATTCCGATCGCCGTCTACGCCGGGCTTGCGCCGATGACGGTGGCGATCGTCGGCTTTCTGTGGCCCTCGAGCCTGACCGACAAGTCCATGCCGCTCGCCATTCTTGCCTGCGGCACCCTGCTCTATTCCGCCATCCTCGCCAAGAAACTCTATGCGCGATCGCTCGACACTCTGTCCTTCCAGTCGGAAAAGGACGAACTGATCGCCGAGCTCGAGCAAGCCAAAGCCAACAGCGATCTCGCGCGGCGGCGCGCCGAGGAAGCCAATCTCGCCAAGTCCCGCTTCCTCGCGACGATGAGCCATGAACTCCGAACCCCGCTCAACGCCATCCTGGGCTTCTCGGAAGTGATGAAGGCCGAGCTTTTTGGCGCACACAAGGTCGCTTCGTACAAGGAATATTCGAATGATATCCATATCAGCGGCCAGCACCTTCTGACGCTGATCAACGAGATCCTCGATTTGTCGCGCGTCGAGGCCGGCCGCTATGAACTCAAAGCCGAGCCGGTGGCGCTCAATCACATCATGGACGACTGCCACCATCTGATGGCGCTGCGGGCCAAGAAGCGCGACATTACCGTAAGCGAATCCTTGGAACCCGAGCTTCCGCGCATCTGGGCCGATGAACGCGCCGTCCGCCAGGTCGCCTTGAACCTGTTGTCGAACGCGATCAAATTCACCCCGCCCGGAGGGACAGTGACGATCAAAGTCGGCTGGACCTCGGCGGGCGGCCAATATTTTTCGGTGAAGGACACCGGGCCAGGAATCCCGGAAGAGGAAATCCCGATCGTGATGTCCTCATTCGGGCGCGGCTCGCTCGCTCAAAAGAACGCCGAGGAAGGCTCAGGCCTTGGCCTGCCGATCGTAAAGGGCCTTGTCGAGCTGCATGGCGGAACTTTTACGCTCAAGTCGAAAGTTCGCGAAGGCACCGAGGTCGTCGTGGTCTTTCCGCCCGAGCGGGTCATGAACGCCTTGCCGCGGCTCGACCCCAAAGAGCCGCCCGAGACCAAGCCGCAGCGTCAGACGCGCTCCGCCGCGTAAAGACGAGCTCCGCGCCCTCGACCACGTTTCAGCGCAACCGTTGGGGGCTTGCGCTCATCGCCTCGGTCTCCTAAAGCCGGCTGCGGTCTTCGCCACGGCGGCGCGGCGCCCCAGCAATTGAATCTGCGAAGAGAACGGCCGGAGGACGGGATGACCTTTGCATCGAAATGGCTGCTGCTAGCGTTCATATTTGCTTTCGCCGCAGCGCCGCTCGCCGCACAGGGGCCGAAATCATCCCCGGAGAAGACGCCAGCCGCTTCGACCACGCCGCCGAACCCGCTGCCGCCCGAGGCGGTGACGAGCCATGTGCTGGAATTGACTGACCGAGCCATTCACTTCACGGCCAAGGCCGGCGCCATCCGGTTGAGCGATGCAAAGAGCGGCAGTCCGGTCGCCGATGTCGCCTATGTGGCTTTCTTGAAGGATGGAGAAGATCCGGCCAAACGGCCGCTGACTTTCGTGATCAACGGCGGACCGGGCGCTGGCTCTGCCTGGCTCGATCTCGGCGCGCTCGGCCCCTGGCGCCTGCCAATCGTCGGCGCGGCGCTGGCGCCTTCGGCCGCGCCGGTGACTGTGCCGAATGCCGAGACTTGGCTCGATTTCACGGATCTCGTCTTCATCGATCCGCCGCAGACCGGCTATAGCCGCATCCTTTCGAACGACGAGTTAGCCGAGAAAAGCTTCTTCTCCGTCTCCGGCGATATTAACGCGCTCGCCGTCGTGATCCGCAAATGGCTCGCGCAGAACAAGAGATTGGAGAGCCCCAAATTCATCGTCGGCGAGAGTTATGGGGGATTTCGCGGGCCGAAATTGGCGCGCCGCTTGGCGGATGCGGAGGGCATCGGCGTCAATGGCCTGGTGCTGATCTCGCCGCTGCTTGACTTCGACTGGTTCGAAAGCGCCAACAATCCGTTGATCTATGCGACCCGCCTGCCCTCGCTTACCGCGACGGCGCGCGGACTCTCCGGCCTCGACGGACGCAAGGACCTCGCCGATGTCGAGGCCTATGCCGCGGGTCCCTACATCGTCGATCTGCTGAGCGGCGAAAGTGACCCCGAGGTGCTCAATCGCGTCAGCGCAAAGGTCGCGGGCTTCATCGGGCTAGACACAGCCTTCGTGCGCCGGCTGGCCGGCCGAGTCGATGCGCCGACCTTCGAACGCGAGCGCAATCGCGCCGCCGGCCGAGTCGCCAGCGCCTATGACTCGCTCATCACGGGCTATGACCCCAACCCGCATTCCGCCACGAGCCATTACGCCGATCCGGTTCTCGATGCGCTCAAAGCGCCGCTCGCGAGCGCGATGGTGGATATCTACGCGAACCGGCTCAACTGGTTCGTCGATGCGCGCTATGAAATCCTCAACGAAGATGTCAGCCGAAAATGGGATTGGGGCGATGGACACGCCGAGGTTGTCGGCGATCTCAAACAGGACCTTGCGCTCGATCCGCATTTTCGCGTGCTCATCGCGCACGGCCTGACCGACGAGGTGACGCCCTATTTCGCCTCCCAACTGCTGATCGATCAGATCCCGTCTATGGGCGATCCGGGCCGCCTGCGTCTTAGCGTCTATGGCGGCGGCCACATGGTCTATGCGCTCGACCAATCTCGCGCGGCGCTGCGCGCGGATGCGCAGCGGCTAATCGAGGGGAAATGAATGCGGCTTATGCAGGCAGGCATGTTTGCGCCGGCCGAATCCCTCTGTTCTGAGCTTTGCGACTTCGTTTTCACCCACTTCAAGAGGGAAGAGGACGTGACAAGGCGTCTGATGTTACCGCATGGATGCGACACAGTCGCTCGATGAAGGGTGACAGAGCCACCGAGCCGCATCCGTCCGAGCCTTGATGCGTTTCTCTCGACCGCAATTTGAAAATTGTGGAGGAGAATGAGCCCGAATTCCCGGGCTGAGTTGGGCAGATGACGAAGCTGATTTTCACGCGCCACGGCCACGTAGAGGGGATCGAGCCTGAGCAGTTTCGCGGCCGCACCGATTTGCCTTTGACCGAGCTTGGCCGCACTCAGGCGAAGGCCGTTGCGTCTCGCATCGCGGCATCGTGGGCACCTGTTGCAATCTATACCAGCCCGATGGATCGCTGTGTGGCGACGGCAGACGCGATTGCTGAAGCATGCCACGTCAAACCGCATGTGCTCGATGACCTTAACGATCTCGACTACGGTTTATGGCAGGGACAGACGTATGACTCTGTTTCCCGCGCTTGGCCGGATCAGTTCGCCGCCTGGCAATCCACCCCTCATCTTGTCAGATTTCCCGACGGCGATTCCCTCCAGGATTTGGTTGCTCGCACTGCCAACGCGTTGCGATTCGCTATCTCCCACCACAGGTCAGAGACGGTGGTGCTCGTCGGCCATGAAAGCGTTAACCGCGCGTTGCTCCTGCAACTCCTCGATCAGCCGCTGACCGCTTACTGGCGGCTTGCGCAAGCGCTTTGCGCGCTCAACGAGATCGACATTGTCAACATGAATATTCGCGTCCAGAGAATCAATGAAACTTGCCATTTGAAGTGAAAGGCATGGTCTCATCTAGAGCTGCCCGTCCGAACCACTGATTCTACGTAGGACCTGCGCTCTCTTCGAACGTCTGCTTCGGGTGGAGACAGCCGGGCATGTCGGCTAAGGGGCAGTCGCGTCATACGCGCTCGCCGCTGGCCGTCCGCAATAGGGCGCGAACTAGTCTGGCAGAGCAATCGCCATCTCACTCAGATAATCGACGGTCCCGTTTAGGTCGCGTGGGCGTTTGGGAAGTCTGGTCGTTTTCCGATCCGCCAGATTGCAATACGCTTATGCAATTTCTTCGTTGCATCGGCCTCGGCTTCGCGTTTTGTCGCGTAAGACACTATCGATCGATCGCGAGTACATCCCCCTTCACAAAGCCTCCAGCGGGAACGCCCTCGGCCTAAGAGGTCGGGTTCAATCTTGATCGTGAAGGGATGGTTTTCCGCCATCTTGTCTCATGTATGTCGGTGAAAGTTTTCCAGTGCGCGTTCGGCCGGCTTATTCAAACTGGCACCGGAACTTCTGAGCTTGAACGCAATGAAACGCCTCAGCCATCGCATCGAGGGGACGGCGACCATGCCGGGGCTTCCAACTTCGGAACAGCGACACAACAAAGCACTTACGTCGCGAACCGTCGCGATTTACAGTCTGCTTTTGCTTCTACTAAGCCGTGAAGCGGATGTTGGGTGAGCCTATTACGCCGCTCTTTTGCAGCTCCGCCTTCACGTCATCTGAACTCCACCAAGTGCGGGCATGGAGCACATAAACCACAATCCTGAGAAAACTAGCGTGCATTATAAAATAAATATTGTCTCTCATATCGCAAAGCTTCCGTTTACTTACTCGGCCATTGTTCGGATATTTTGGAAGCTGTGTGCCGCAGCGCCAGATCGAGATGCCGCGTCTGCTCAAGATCGCGCTGTCGCCTACAAGAGTTTTGCAGCCTTCTCATACTCCTTCGCGAAGCGTGGTCCGCGCAAGGACGCGAAATTGCTCAAGATGCTAAAATTGGGCTTCGCTGACTTCCTGGACGTGTCCTACCCGCTCGATCCCTCAATCTTCCATTAGTCGCCCAGAGCTCGCGTGCCGGAGCTCGCCGGCGCCGTGTGGCGCCCCTGCACTCTTGACAACGAAACTTTCTGAGTGCTGGCACTTCGGGCACTCGAAGATTCGCAGATCGAATCCCGGCTCATCCGGCTCAACACGCGATAAATCCATTGGCGTGCCGCATCTTGGACACAGCAAGCGTTCGATTGGACGAGGATCTGAGGGTGAGTATTCGATTCTTGGCATGCACTCCTCCTCCTTTTGCAGGCGGGAGCGCTAGCGAACTCTCAGCCACCGGTGCCTGGCGAAAGGATCTGCCGGTGATGTTTCAACATGCGCCCAATACTCAGAAAGAGCGACTTTCTTAAGTACAGGCTGTTTCGGTAATTAAACATGCCCTGTAGACAAATTAGGAGAAGGCATTGATATTTTGAGATGCTTGGCACCCGGCAAACTTCGAGCGGCTCGGCGCTTCCAATGGCTCGGCCTTCGGCTCCGGGCCCACTGCGCGCCATTGTACGAATGACCGTAAATGGGGCGCATCCTGGCCATTGGGCCGGCGAAGGCGAATGGCCGCTTGCCACCCCCAGGAGCGGACATTCAGCTTCGCTGGTCATTACGTACTTAAAGCACAATTTAGCTATCAGCTGCCGGCAAGACGAGCTGAAGCTAAAGCGCTTTAGAAGTGTTTATCATGGCTTCCGCCGCTTCTTCTCGCGATCGTCGAGTTAGCTAAATTTGGAACTCGAACCTCACGGCAATGAGCGCATTTAGTGAAAGGTCAACTGGCTTGCGATTTGATCAACGAATGAAGGCACCGCGGAGATGGCTTAGTTGACGTTTGGCGGTTGCGCGCAAAGCGCTCGGGCTCCGAGATGTAATGCCTTGCATAGTGCTATGCAAAGCGCAGGAAAAGTGCTACAGATCCAATGCATTTGTCGCCTATTTGTTCGAAGAAAAGTAGGGAGGAGTACTCTGCTATGTCGCAAACGATGCCCGCCTCGAAGGGGAAGCCCCCAAGTAAAGTTGTATCCGCCCTGGGAATCGCCGGGGTCTCTTTAGCCGCATCGGCCGGCGGATCGGCAGCGGCTATACCGTGGCAGAATATGGCACCGTTTCAGGCCATGACTCTCGGTGACGAGGAAATCTCTGACGTCAGCTTGGCGACGTTCCATGTCTTCGACGGGGAAAACCTGAGAGCGCCGCCGTTCATACAACTTGCTGCCCGGGGGTGCGGCTGCGGACACGGCTGCGGACACGGCTGCGGACACGTCGGTGTCAGAGGTTGCGCACACGTCGGTGTCAGAGGTTGTGGCGTTGGCAGAGGTTGCGGCGTTGGCGGCTGTGGCGGCTGCGGCTGCGGCTTCGGCGGCTGCGGCTGCGCCGGCGGCGGCGGCTGCTGTTTGTCGTGGGGTGGTTGCTGGCCGACCTGTTAGACTGCAGCAGTCTCCAACCGGGTTGACGGACGCCTGATCGTCAGGGCCGGATCCGATGACGTTGGATCCGGCCGTTGCTATGCTTGCGGAACATGCAGATGCGATGGTGCGCAAAACGGCCGCTCAGGTAGCCAACGTCTTCGAACAGCGCCAGACATGGAACCGTCGGCTCACGCCCTCTAACGATGGGAGAACACTGCTTGCTGCGGCGTTGCGAGTTGCGCCTACGGTGCGCGTACTGACCCATGACCAGCGGTGACGAAAGCAGCTTTGCGCTGCGAGACAAGGCGGTTCCGCAATTCGCGCCGCATTTCTCTATCTATTTGATGCCATCCAACACCGTGTGCCTGTATTCCGAGGACCGAAAGTTCCTGCTCCACGGTGAGCTCTATTGTGCGCTCGCCGCCGCGATAACGGAGGGCGGAAGAACCGTCCGGGAGCTCGTTCGCGGGCTGGAACATGATTTTGCCTCCGCCCAGATCCACGAAGCCCTGCAGCGGCTCGTTGACCGCGGCTATGTGATCGCGGCAACACCCTGTTCGCACGGCATCGTCGCCGCCTACTGGGCGAGCTTGGGCCTGCAGCCGGAGGCCGCGGAGAGAAATCTCCAGAAGTATCGTACGCGCATACAGGCAATCGATGTGGACGGGGAATCGGAACTCGCCGCCGCGCTGAGCGAATTGGGCGTACGCGTCGTCAAGCGTTCCCCCGACATCACGGTCACGCTCGTGAGCGACTACCTCGAGGAACGACTGGCGAAATTGAATCAGGAGCATTTGGCGAACGGCACGCGGTGGGTGCTGGCGCAGCCTTCCGGCATCTTTCCCCTGGTGGGGCCGGTGTTCAGCCCAGGCAAGAGCGCCTGCTGGAGGTGTCTTGCCGACCGGATGATCAGGAACCGGGAGGTCAAGGCGCTGCTCGACCGCAGCGAGGCGCGGCGGCTCACCGTGTCGCCTCTGGCCCGGCATACGCTTGGACAGAGCGCCATCCAGCTGACGGCCGTCGAAATCGCGAAGGCGTTCGCGAGCGACTTTCGCACGGACCTGAGCAACAACGTCGTCAGCCTCGATCTTTTGGGTTCGACCATCGTGAGGCATCACGTGGCGGCGCGCCCGCAATGTCCGGCCTGTGGCCGCAAGAAGTCGCGCGACCCGCGCCGTGCGCCGGTGCCCATCGCCTTGGCCGCCGGCGGGAGGCCGGTCATGACGAGCGGCGGGTACCGGACCATTTCGTCGCGGGCCACGGTTGCACGCTTCCGCAAACACGTTAGCCCTCTCACCGGCGTCGTCTCGCGCCTCGAGCGCATCGAAGCGGCTCTGCCGTTGAACACCAATTACATTGCCAGACACAATTTTTCGGCGCCCGCCAAATCGGTGTATGAGCTGAGAGGAGGACTGAGCGGTTGCAGCTTCGGTAAAGGCAGCACTGCCGAGCAGGGGGAAGCCAGCGCGCTCATGGAAGCAATCGAGCGCTATTCCGGGATTTTCCAGGGCGACGAGATCAGAACGACAAGGCGGTTCACGGATTTCCCGCCCGGCGATGCCATCCATCCCAACGACGTCCTGCTGTATAGCGACGCGCAATACCAGCGAGGCCTGGCGCCGGTGGTTGGCGCGGGCGATACACCGCTGACCCCGACCCTGTTCGACCGATCGGCTGAAATCGAATGGTCGCCGGTCTGGTCGCTGCGCGACAAACGTTTCAGATATCTGCCGACCAGCGTCCTGTATTTCTTCTACCAGGGCTCCGTCGCCTTCCTGGCGGACTCCAACGGTTGCGCGGCCGGCAATACGCGCGAAGAAGCAATCGTGCAGGGCTTCCTCGAGCTGGTGGAACGGGATGCCTACGCGATCTGGTGGTACAACCGGCTGCAGCGCCCTGCCGTGGACCTCGGCCGGTTCGACGACTCTTACGTTCGTGAGCTGCACAGCCGCCTGACCGACGCCGGACGCCGTCTATGGGTGCTCGACATCACCAGCGATCTCGGCATCCCGAGCTTTGTGGCGGTTACGCACTGGATGCAAAACGAGAAGGAAAACATCGAGTTCGGCTCCGGCTCGCATTTCGATGCCCGGATCGCCTTGTTGCGGACGCTCACGGAGCTGAACCAGTTCCTCTCGCTGGGCCTGATAGGCGGCGGGACCGGCGAGAAATCGAGCCTCGACGGGATGACGCCATTACGTCTGGCGGACCATCCGTTTCTGACACCGAAGGACGCTCCGGCGGTCCAACCGGATTTCGATACGAAATTCGGCCATCTCGGCACCGACGAGCAGGTGACCGCCTGCGTGCGCCTTGCCGAGCGCCAGGGCCTCGATTTCCTCGTTCTCGATCAGACACGACCTGACATCGAGACCCCAGTCGTTCGGGTCATCGTTCCGGGATTGCGGCATTTCTATCGCCGTTTCGCTCCCGGCCGGCTCTACGATGTTCCGGTAAAGCTTAGATTGGCCGATCGGCCGCTCGAGGAAGACGAGCTCAATCCGATTCACCCCCATACCTGAGAATCATTCCGGCTTGCGCTCTCCCGAACCAAAGAGGGTGCGACGAGCCGCACCGGCAAAAGTTTCCGCCCGGCTCGTCGATCGCTCCGCGATCGAGGCGCGCGCGAACGGAGAAATCGTCGCTCGGTTCGACGGCTACACGGTAGGCGTGGGCGTCTTCGGCGCCGGCGCGGCGGATTGCCTGCGAGAACTGCGCACAGGCCTGCCGCTCAGCTCGCTGGCGTCCGACGGCACTAACATCGTCACCGAGACCGGCCTCCTGGTGCGGCGATTGGCCGGACACGGTCTGTTGGAGTACCGCCTCGCGCGCTCGCGCCACGGCGAGGACCTGGTCGTCGTCGAACCACAGGTTTCCGATTATTGGCCGCAAACGCCGCAACTCGGCAATGCCGACCAACTCGTTCTGTCGCGGTTCGCGTACATGCGACGGCGCGGCCACGCGATGGTGCTTGAATCGCCGCGCGCCGGCGCGTTGTTCAAGATCTGCGATCCGCAGCTGGCGACCCTCATCGCCACGCTCTCCACCCCACAGCAGGTCAAACAGCTGCGGCGACAAGACGGCTTTCCGGGGGTCGCATTCCTTGCTCTGCTGGTGGATTGCCAAATCGTTTTCAAGATCGACGTTGCCGGCGAAAGTGGCCTTCGACCGGCCGAGGGTGACCACAACCTCGTCCTTTGGGACTTTCACGATCTTCTGTTCCACACGCGCAGCACAGGAGGCCGGCACGCCAACCCGCTGGGCGGAGTTTATCCGTATGCCGGCGTCATTTCTCCGCTGCCGGCGGTGCGGCCCCGCTGGCCCGGGAGGAAAATCGATCTGCGCAAGTTCTCGGCCGCACATCCGGAGGCGATCTCGCCGCTCGCAAAGCTTCTGCGGGAGCGTCGTTCGACGCGCAGCTTTGATGACCGGCGACCGATCACGCTTGCCGAGCTTTCCCAATTTCTCGACAGCGGCGCGCGTGTTCTGTCGAGATCGAACAGCAAGCTCGACCTCGATGACGGCGGTCTCACCGTCAGGCCGTATCCGTCGGCGGGCGCCAGCTATGAGCTCGAGCTCTATCTGGCGGTCGACAAATGCCAAGGACTTGCACGAGGCTTCTATCATTACGACGCTGGCGCTCACGCGTTGGTACCGATCGGCGTTCCCGCGCATGAGCTCGAAGCGCAGTTGACGGGAGCCGCATATGCAATGGGTGCGCCCACCGCGCCCCAGATCTTGATCACAATCGCTGCGCGCTTTGGCCGGATTTCGTGGAAGTATAGCTCGATCGCATATTCGCTCATTCTCAAGGACGTCGGCGTATTCATGCAAACGCTCTACCTCATGGCGACCGACATGGAGCTCGGCGGATGTGCGATAGGGATCACGAATATCGATCTGTTCGCGAAGATGACGGGCATCGAATTCCACGTGGAAGGGCCTGTCGGTCAATTTGCGATTGGTCGCGGCGCGAAATCCGTGGCTTCCGACTGACAATCACACGGGCTCGGTGCGGCTGGCATTGGCCACCCAAATGGCGATGGCGCGGTTAAAGCCGGCGGGGCAACAGCGATTAATCTGCGGTTCCGAGTTTACCAAGACCACCGGCGGCTCCGCGCGTCGGGGGGATCGCGAGAGGCGACGCGCTCGAAATAAAATATCCGACAACTTTGCGGCTAGGCCGATCTAGCAGCCCGAATATGGCGCCTTGCGGATCCGCGCAATGGACGATCCGAGCGCCGCCTGGCACGGTAGTCGGGCCATAGAGGATTTTGCCGCCGCCGGCCTCCACGCGCTTCGCTGCCGCCTCGGTGTCGCCGATGTTGAAATAGTAAAGCCAGAAGGGAAGCGGCAACGTCGCAGGCTTGGTGGACATGCCGCCGATCGTCTCCCCTCCGGCGGAGAACTGCTGATACGTGCCGGTCGGGCTGACGTTGGTGTCCTTTTTTTGCCAGCCGAACAGCTCGCTGTAGAAAGCAAACGCCTTCTCCCAGTCTGCGGCAAACAACTCATGCCAGCCCACACGCCCCAGTGTGCCCGGCTCGGTGGACTGCGCTTGGCTCGGTTTCAGCCCCTTGACCAAAGCAAGCGTCGCCTTTTGCGGGTCGGCAACGACCGAAAAACGGCTGATGTTGGGGATGTTCGTCGGTGGGACGCGTACCGCTCCACCAAGCTGCTTGATGCGGTCGACGGCAGCGTCCAAGTCGTCGACGCCGACGTATCCCATCCAGTGCGGCGTCGCGCGCGCTCGCCTCGCGTCCTCCGGCAGGTTCATCAGCCCGGTGACGGGGACGCCTGCGACAGTAAATAGGCTATAGGCCAAACCGTGCATCGAGGCATCTCGCGTGCCCCAGCCCACGACATTGACGTAGAAGGCCTTCGCGGGTTCTATGTCGGTCGTTATCAGCTCGTACCAGACGAAACAGCCATGAGAATTGACTATGCCTGTTTCTCCCATTTGAGTCCGCAGAGAAGTCGTGGCGCCCGCATTGAGCCGACCTAGCTTATTTTCCGAAGCATTGAGAAGCCAAGTCCCCTAAATAACGGCGAGGCCAAGAAAGTGCAAGGATGGACAAGCGCCGCCTTCTATTTCGCCAAGAACGAGGCAACAGCGAAAGCGAAAGGAATTGAATGCGTGACCGGACCATCTTTGGGCAGCACAATCCCTGAAATGGCCTACGCGCTGTTAAAACCCTTGAGAATGGCGACCTCTTTGTTTGACAGCATCGGTTGGACCAGTGCGCGCGAAGTTAAAGTAATGGCGGCAGACACGGCTTTCCGCATGCCCGCTTTGGAGTCATTTCCGGCCGATCAAGATGGCCGGTTTGCGCCATTAGC
The DNA here is from genome assembly GCA_963720425.1 of uncultured Alphaproteobacteria bacterium. GTDB lineage: Bacteria > Pseudomonadota > Alphaproteobacteria > Rhizobiales > Beijerinckiaceae > Methylovirgula. The sequence goes on along the minus strand of OY970391.1, from coordinate 2,408,934 downwards.
AGACAAGGCCCGATGATTGGGGAGTAGCTTCAACGAGAGATCGATGAGCGAGAAGGGCGAGAAATGAACGAAACTTATTCAGCTGAAATATATCGTCAAGAAGGCGCTGAATTTCGCTCGGTGCGGCTGTCTGTGCGGTCTGATGGCTCGATTCGTTTAGATGCCCAAGACATGGGCAAGTTGACGAAGGAGATATGGGGCGATGATGATTACGAGTTCTGGGTTGATGTTCCCGCTACAGCACTTCCTAAACTCGTGTTCGCTCTGATTCGCGAAAGATACTCTGGCCGAAGCGGTGCGGTCGATGAATTGTGCGCGTTCTGCGAAAAAGAAGGAATTGAATATCAATGGGACAGCTGGGCCTAGTCTGTCCCACTCTCTGCCGATTGCTGCATGAGTTTGAAGACCGGAACCTTGCCGATAGTCCGCTGCCAAATCTCACTGAAGCGTTGCCGATCGGCCGGATATCGAAACTGCATTTTAGATTCCCGTTCCGGAATGCCGAATAGCCCAGCTGACCAGCCTTTTCGAGTGAATATTTCCAAATCACTTTTGTGCCCTTTAATCCAAAAGTCTCCCATGTGCAGTACATTGGAAAGGCAGTCGTCTCAGGAGATTCGACTTCGGTGACTTTCACTCCTAGGACGTTTGTGCCGAGCCATATCGTGTGAAGACGATGAGTTTCGTCCTCGCTGACTTCCGTCGTGGTCCTTTCGGGCATACCCTCCGGCGCCAGATCCTCAAACAAAGCTGCAAAAATCTGTCTAGGTCCTGGCGTGGAACAAATTGCGTTCCAATCTCTGGTGTCAGGCTCGTCGGGTGCGCCGTTTGTAAGAAGCATCCACGCCATGGGTTCCATCCGACAAAGCAGTTGATGGCAGAGAACGCGGGCTGTCCGCAATACTTAATTCGACACACCCCAGTGGTCGGTCGATCCGACCATCTGGAAGAAAGCCCACTTGATCCGCTCCGCTAGATCGTTGCGCAACTTCCGTTCCGGGTCGTGTGTCACGAGCGCCGTGTGAGTGTCCGCGGCGCGCAACTGTACGAGAGATGAAGGAGGGCCCCTTCGAAGTCAGTCGCGAGTGGCGAGCCTCTCGCAATGCAACAATTGGCAACCTGGAGAGTCTCCTTCGGGTCAAATCTTCCAGTTAAGTGCCGCAACGAGGTAGGTCAGGATGGCGCAGAGCCAATTGCGGCAGTCGGCGGCGAGGTGTCCAAAAGATCGGTGGGCTAGCCCGGCGCGTGCTTCGCGGCGGAAGACATGATGGTTATTCGCCATATAATTATCCGCCAAGCGAGAACGGCCTGACTGCGGCTCTCGCTCATATTGGCATCAGGGTGCCGTCCCGCTATGAACGGGATGACGATTCCGAAGAGGATAAAAAGGCGATCTCATTTCACGTCCGCGTCGGTGCCGAATATGATCCTTGGCGGCAAGCCCGCAAATCATCGGAGCTTTGAGCCATGGTCGCCCGGCTCGACCTTCGACAGATACGATCGAGGCAGTATTACGAGACGACGCGATGATTTGTCGACTTTCGCTTGGGCCTTAAGCGACCTTCTCCAGAATCTTTTCCATTTCTGCCGCCGTGAAGGCGCGCAGTGTTTGAGCGCGGAGGTTGCCCGCCTTGAGCATACTCAACAAGAACGCAATTGCGGTTGCCTCGTCCGGGGCTTCTGAGATCGCGATGAGGCCGCTTCCGCTCGCTTGACCGTATCCTTGATGTTGCGAAGTCCTTGCTCAGTAAAGTTGTAAAGGGTGACATAGGTCGCCATGGCGTTACTGAGGCCGGCTGATTCAGATTGGAACACCGACCGACCCTCGTACTCGCTGCGCTCGCGCGCACATCATTAGCATTTCTCGCGCGACGGCAATGTGAATCTCGCGCGCAAATAACCAAATAATGCGTTGGGGCATGCCTGGCCCTCCGCAATATGGCGGGGCGCCGATCACCAACATCCGCAACGTGAGGAGCCCGCCCCCCAAGGTTAGCTTTCCATTTCCGCCAATGTCGCAGATGGGTCAGAAGCGCCGGCGGCTTCAAGGTTGTCGCCGGCACGAAGTTACTAGAGGTCCGTTTGCTCACAAGATAAGAGCGTCGTCTACCTCGATCCCGAGGTACCGAACGGTGCTTTCAAGCTTCGTGTGGCCGAGAAGCAGTTGGCAGGCTCGGAGATTGCCGGTGCGCTTATAGACCAGCGACACTTTCGTCCGTCGAAGGCTGTATGTACCGTAGCCGGCGGGATCGAGCCCTACCAAGGCGACCCACCGATCAACGAGACGCCAATATTGACGCGTTGTGATGTGGCCGCCTGTCTGACTGCGGCTTGGAAACAGCCACTCGTTTCCCTTCGCTCGCCGCACCAGCCATCCGACCAACGCGTCCTTCGTTGGCTCGGTCAATTCGAAGGGCACCGGCCGTCCTGTCTTCTGCTGAACGATGGTTGAACGCTCTCGCCCCCCCGGTGGCTGTCATCACGTCGCTGACTCGCAGCTTTACGAGGTCACAGCCTCTAAGTTTGCTATCTATGGCTAGATTGAACATAGCCAGATCGCGAACGCGCCTTTCCAGCTGAAGGCGCGTTCGGATGGCCCAGATGCGTTTTGGTTTCAATGGTGGCTTTGCAATTCCACGGCTGTCGCACATTTTGATGCAGTTGGTCTAAGGACATGGCAGGCTCCCCTTCGAGGGCGCCGCATCCCGCAGTAGACTGCTGCTTTCTCATTCAAAACGGCAAAAGCGTTAAATATCCAGTTGAGGCCTGAAATCGGTTGTCTCGCGACAGACGCCAGACAGACCTACAAACTTAGTGTGCTGCTCGGCGGCCTAGCTACAATGAAATTCTCCGGAAGCAATTATGGAGCAAGGAATGTGCGTGCTGCTTAGGGAGCATTTTTCTTGCGGTATTCGATAGCTTGGACCTCGACCGTCACCGCGTCCATTACATCGACGACCGGCTCCACCTTGAATTCGAAAACCGCAAAGACGCTCGCGACATAATGCATGTCTATTGGCTTGTCTGTCTCTAGAATCACGTAGCCGCCGTATTCGCCGACCCGAACCACGAACTGGTGGATCTTAAAACTCGCGGGCATTTGCCAGTCTTTAAATATCCGCAATACCCGCTCCTGTGCGGCTTCGTAGTCCCTAAAAGATGCTGCCGGACGCTCATGCCAGGTGATGACGTATTTCATGATCAACCTCCCTTGACGACGCTTCTATCGGACCTCAGGCCATTCGGGTCCGGGTGCCCCGAATTGACGAACGCACGATAAGCGCAAAATAGCGATTCGCCCAATGACTGCTTTGGGTCGATTTTGTTGAAAAACTCGGAAGTTAAGTGGTGACAAAAACTAGCATGCAGAGCGGCGTGAAAGGCAAACGCCGCTCAAGGCCATCATAAATCGCTTGCAAAAGCTCCACGCTGCATAAACAGTCGACAATGTGTCCCCTCACGTGCTCTTCCGAGAGAAGCGCGCGCGGCCTTGAAAAATCTAGGTCAGAGGAGAGAGCGGACTTTTTCAACAAAATCGGTCAGCAGCGGTCATAAGACGTTTTCCGTCGAAGGACCTCTATGCGACGCATTGCGGACTCAAGTCGGACATGCCGCCACTTCCGCGATGCGCCATTCGTTACGCGGACGGACCTGGGACGGATGATCTCAACGCGTGCCGCCCCCGGAAATCGTGCGACGTCTTGATTCGGATCAATCACACGACAACTAACAGCCTGCATCTTGCGCGGATGAGTTGCTCTACCGGCCGAGCTTTCAGGACTGGCGTCGTCGCAGGCATCGTCGTCTTGTTCAGCCTCTGTTCATTGTCAGCGACGGCGCAACTTGCTCCTGCTCCGGCGTCTGCCGCATCGCCGCTCACCGCCGAGCAGCTCGAACGGCTGGTCGCGCCGATTGCGCTCTATCCCGATCCGCTGGTCGCGCAGATCCTGATGGCCGCGACCTACCCGCTCGAGATCGTTGAGGCGGACCGCTGGCGGCAAATTCCCGCCAATGCGGCACTGAAGGGAGACGCATTGACGGCGGCGTTGCAGCAGCAGTCTTGGGACCCGAGCATCAAGTCGCTCGTTCCATTTCCGCAAGTCCTGCACATGATGGACAGCAATCTCGACTGGACCGAGCAGCTCGGCGACGCCTTTCTCGCGCAGCAGGCAGACGTCATGGATGCGATCCAGCGACTGCGCCAGCGTGCGCAGGCCGCGAACTCGCTCGGCTCGACACCGCAGCAGACGGTCTTGACCGAGGATCAAGAGATCATGATCGAACCGGCAAATCCCGAGATCGTCTATGTGCCGGCCTATAATCCATGGTGCGTTTACGGTGCTTGGCCCTATCCCGATTATCCGCCCTTCTATTTCGATCCCTGGGCTGGATATTGCGTGCCGGCGGATTACCTTATTGCGTTCGGCACCGGCTTTTACCCATTCGGTTTCTGGGGCTGGGGCTATTTCGACTGGCGTCAGCACACCATTCGGATCGACCACGATCGCTTCCAGCGATTCAATACCGGCCATGAACCGCCCGGCGGAATTTGGCAACACGATCCCGCGCATCGCCATGGCGTGCCCTATCGCGATCCGGCGACGGCCGCACGGTTCCTCGGCCCAGCCGGCGCAGCGCGCGGCTTCCGCGGCTTCGCTCCCGCGCCGGCAGTTACGCCCTCGGTTAGTCATCCGGCTGCGGGTCTAGCCGCGCCGCTGCGTTCGGCGCCACCTGCCTTCAAGTCCCTCGGCCCGGGTTCGCAAGTGCGCGGTGAATCGGCGCGCGGATTTTCCAGCCGTATGACGCCTCCCGCTGCCCTCGCACCAAGCTTTCATGCCGCCCCAATGCCGAGCTTTCACGGTGGTGGCGGGGGCGGGGGCTTTCGCGGAGGCTGGGGAGGTGGGCGCCGATGAGGTTAGATAGAGCGATGCCGAGAACTTCGGCCAACAGGCTTCTTGTCGCGCTGCGGCTTGGCGCTGCAGCGATGGGGCTTCTTGCGATCGCCGCAGTCTCGACTCTGGCAGCTGCCGCGCCGCAGAAAACCTTCGCCACGCCCGCAGCGGCGGTTGATGCACTGATGGCGGCAAACCGCGGTAATCACATCGACAGACTTCTCGCCATCCTCGGGCCGCAGGGCGCGAAGCTGATCTACTCTGGCGATCTCGTTGCCGATCGGCGCGGCCGGAGGCTGTTCGTCGCCGCGTATGACAAGGCCCACAAATTCGAGCGCGACGGTGATAGCAAAGCAACCCTGATCGTCGGTGCAGAGGAGTGGCCCCTTCCAATCCCGCTCGTCCGCGAGCACGCCCGCTGGCGCTTCGATACCGGGGCCGGTGAAGATGAGATTCTCAATCGGCGCATTGGCCGCAACGAACTCAGTGTCATCGAAGTGTGCCGCGCCTACGTCGCGGCCCAGCGCGAATATGCCGCCAAGAAACCGGGGCCCGGCGGCTCTGCCGAATACGCGCAGCACTTCATGAGCAAAGTCGGCCAGCGCGATGGACTCTATTGGCCCATCAAAGCGGGCGAAGCAGAAAGCCCACTGGGGCCGCTCATCGCGCGCGCCCGGGCGGCCGGCTATAGGCCTGGTACGCCGCATCTAAAGCCGCGGCCCTACTACGGCTACTATTTCCGGATTCTGACGCAACAAGGCCCGAACGCGCCCGGCGGCGCTAAAGATTATGTCGTCAACAATCGCATGACGGACGGCTTTGCGCTGATCGCCTATCCGGCCACCTATGGCGATTCCGGCATCATGACCTTCATCGTCAACCAGCACGGTATCGTCTACCAGAAAAATCTCGGACCTAACACGACACGCATCGCCGCTGCGATTACGCAGTACGATCCGGACGGGAGCTGGCAAGCGAGCCAGCCACGATAGTCGCCCATGAGGCCGCAACCGAAAACCGGCGGGCGGCGCGTCTATCGACAGGACAGCGGCGCTGATAGATTGAACCTTTCGCACCCCTCTCAATGAGCGTAGCTAATCTTTTGCGCCATCATCCGCGCAGTGGATGCCGGTAAGAGGTACACTGTGTCTCAGATGGGTCAGCAGCGGTCATAAGACGTTTTCCGTCAAAGGACCTCTACGCCATCATCGAGTTCCTCAAGGCCGCCAACTATGACAACTATCCGCGCGAGAAGCGGGCCACGCCGGCCAAGCTGCCCTGCGAGGATAAAAAGGACTGGACGCTGAAGGCCGCGGCCAAATAGACGAAAGACTGGGAGGCCACCCACCATGGACGGGCCTTCGGCTTTCCACGGTGGCTGGTAACGGGTTCGCCGTGTCCGCAGTGCACACCTTCCTCGGCCAACTCCGCGGATGGCCACGTCGACGATGTCGGATGGCCGCAACCTCGGTTACTTGGTCAACGTCGTGCATGATCTCGCATCGCGGAACATTGGCTTCCACGTCTTGACGGGCAGGAGGCGTCGATCGATATCACTACCCCATCCGGCAAACTCGTCTTCGGGATCTTTGCATCGCTCTCCGAGTTTGAGCGCCGATCTTATCTCGGAGCGGACGCGGTTTAGCCGCCGCGCGCGCGATCATTTCGCGCCGGAATATCACGTGCGCCCTTCGCGCAAGGCGTTCGTCTTGTCAGCATCGCTCAGGACCTCGGTGACGATCCGATGAGCGTCCAGACGACGGATAGAAAGTGAATATCAGCTATTTCCGCGAACTCGCTCACTAAGTTTGGTGGTGAGGCGTTTCAGTGCCGGGGAGTGGTCGTCGCGGTCGAGCATGACCTGGATAATCGACCAGCTGGAATTATTGGCTCGGGCCTTGACTAGCGCTGCCTCCATCTCCCGCTCCGTCGTCACTTTGATGCCCAGTCCGCTTCCGATTACGCGCGGGATCTCGGTATACTCCCAGCGAAGAACATCGTTGAAGGCACCATCAAGTATGGGCCGCTCGGTGCCGTAACCGTCATTATCCAAGACGATGATAATCGGGTTCATGCCATAGCGGGCCGCTGTCGCGATCTCCATCCCTGTCATCTGGAATGCTCCATCGCCGACCAGCACCAGCGGCCAGAGTTTCGGCGCCGCCGCCTTGACACCGAGCGCCGCCGGCACGGCGAAGCCGAGCGAACAATAGTAGGCTGGCGCGAGGAAATGGGCCCCATCTTTGATAAAGAGGTCGGAGGCGCCGAAGAGCGCGTCGCCCGGATCAGCGATCACGATCATGTCGTCCTCAATGAAGGCGTTGATCTGGCGGAATAATGCCTCGACGGTCATCTTGTCGTCGGTTGCCTTGAAGGGACCAGGATGCTGGGGATGCTGATACGGCTCAACCGTGCGAATCTCCCACCGATGCGCCGAGAGCGCAGTGATAAAGTCCTCCATGCGCACGTCGTCATAGGCGTGCAGCCCGACAGCTACGCGGTCCTTGGCGGCGTAGATGGCATAGCGACGCTTGATATGAGCGGTGTAAACGCCGAGGTTAATATCGGTCATCATCGCGCCGAGCAAAATCACACAGTCGCTTTTTTCGACATATTCGCGCACTCCCTCGCGACCCATCGCGCCCTCATAGACGCCGATGTAGGCGGCGTGGGACTCGGGAAAAACGGACTTGCCCATGATGGTGGTAGCAACGGGAATTCCCGTGCGCTCGACAAGCTCTGTGAGCGGCCGCTGCAGGCGGAACCGGTGCAGTTCTTCGCCCGCGAGAATGACCGGATGCCTCGAAGCCGAAATGCGCTCTACCGCTTCCGCCACAGCAATAGCGAGGGCTTCGGCGTCGCTTGCCTCGGCCGGCAGGGCGCAGGAGGTTGCGGACCTGATTTCAGCCAGAGCCATGTCGCGCGGCAGCTCGATATAAACCGGACGGCTGTGGCGTTTGGCCAGTGCGAACATGCGCTCGATCTCGCTCGCGGCAGTGAGTGGGTCATCGAGCACCGCGGTGCCGACGGTGAGCTCGGCAAAGACTCGGAGCTGGGTGTCGAAATTGCGGACCCTGTGATGGAGAAGTGGGTTTCGCTGCTGCTCGCGTACGCCGGGAGCACCGCTGATAACGACCACCGGCGAGCGCTCGGCATAGGCCTGCGCCACAGCATTGGTGACCTTCAGTCCGCCGACGCAATAGGTGATTACACATACCCCTATGCCTTTAATGCGGGCATAGGCATCGGCCGCAAAGCCGGCACCCTGCTCGTCACAGGTATTGATTACCCTAATCGGGCTTTTCTCGAGCAGAGAAAAGAATGTGAGGCAATAGTCGCCGGGGACGCCAAATACGTGGTTGACCCCTTCCTCGCCGAGTCGTCTAACGAGATACGCGCCGATGCTTTCCGTCATGTCTTCTCCGTTCGACATACTCCGGCCATAACCCGAAAATCCTCTGGGTTGATGACGCGAAAATAATCGGTGACCGAATCACACAGGTCCTCCAATTCCGGGGAACTCTTTCTCGCAGGAATTCGAGAGGCGTCGGCGAATTGGGCGCACGTTTCGAGATGGGCCGCGGTATTCCTGACTCAGACGCGTCGATGATCCGGTCCTAGACGCCAGGCCGCCGCCAACGAACGAAGCGATTAGCAAGTGGTGCGAGGACCATAGGTCTCCGGCAGATCGCGCCACGGCACACCCGAACGCAGGCCCAAAAGATGCCGTTTAACACTCGCCAGTCGTCAACGCGGGGAATACCGCGAGGCTTGTTCGGGAGCATCGGGTTGATGACATCCCACTCATAGTCGCTGAGTTCATACCGCATGATTCGAGGCTCCGGTTTGGGAGCTTGAATCACGTCCAAACCGACGCCATCAACGGCAAAACCGGACAACCGGCATTTCCGGGGCTACACCCTAACCGGACATGCTGCGGACATGCCAAAATCGACCAAAATGACCCAAAGCGGGCATTCAGTGCCTCACATCGAGCAGATCAGTCTTGATTCTCCTCGACTTCATCAGTTTCGGCGTCGGCTTTCTTCGCGGCCCCTTCTTCGGCAGGAGTCATTTTCTCTAGGTCTATTGTTATCTTGTTAATTTTCCCAGTGAACCCGTTCTTGCTCTTAGGGTAGTCTGAAGTCACGCGCGTATAAAGGTCCACACCCACGCTCGCTGTCTCCATGCCGAACAGGAACGGAATTGTTTGTTCCATCCGGCCCGACGCGACCTTTTTTCCGTTTATGAAAATGGCGCCTGTACCGCCTGAGCCAGGCTTGCCGCCATCGTAAACGAAGTCATACCTAATGGTCACGCGCCCGACAGGCAGATTTTCCGCTGAGGCTATGGTCGTGACAATACCAAGATAATTGTAGGCGAACTTGGGCTTGTCATCTTTGACGTAGAAGCTCCAGCCAGCATGAGTGCCGCCCTGAGCGATCATCACGCCCGTGGCCCCCGTTGCCGGTATTTCGACGTCCGCGGTGATGGAGTGAGACCGATTTTTCACATTGATGAAGGTGTCCTCCTTCATCCCGATCATGCCGGGATAAACCGTTAGCGACGTGCGACCGGCCATTAAATCGGGGCGCCCGGCGAGGGCGGGGTTGAAGCGCTCATAGCTGCGGCCGTCGAGCGGCAGCACATTGTGCTTGATCGCCTCTTCCAGGAAGGTCGCTTGCATCTCCTTCAGCTTGTCGGGGTATTTCGCCGCAAGATCAATCGCGCAGCTGAAGTCTTCCGCGGTGTTGTAGAGTTCCCATTTGTCCCGGTCGAAGGAAGGAGCCCGTGGCCCCTTTTCCCACGGCACCGCGTGCATGGTCAGAGCATACCAGCCGTCCTTGTAGATGCCGCGATTGCCGATGAACTCGGTATATTGCACGGTGTGAGGCGACTTCGCCTGAGCGTCCTTGAAAGTATAAACCATGCTCACGCCTTCGATGGGCTTCTGCGGCGTGCCATTGACGACCTTGGGTTGCGGCAGGCTGGCGGCTTCCAGGATTGTCGGCGCGATATCGATAAGGTGATGGTATTGCGGACGAATCTCGCCGTTCGCTTTGAAGCCTTTTGGCCAACGGATGACGACGCCATTGGTGTTGCCGCCATAAGAGGCGGTCCCCTGGCAGTAGGCGAACGGCGTTCCGTCCGCGATCGCCCAACCGAGCGGCGGCGTCATGTCGGATTCCGGGCCGCCGAATTCATCGAGGTGCTTCAGTTGGTCTTCAATCGTTTCCGGTATCTGGTTGTAGGCAGTTAATGAGTTGAATCGGCCGGTCGGACCGCCATTGGCGCACGCGCCGTTGTCCCCGGTAATGTAAATGATCAGTGTATTGTCCATTACTCCTATGTCTTCGACCGCCTGCACCACTCGGCCGATCTCATGATCGGCCTGTTCGGCATAGGCCGCGAATATCTCTTGGTGCCGGGTGAAGACCTTCTTCTCCGCGTCGCTCAACGTGTCCCAATCGGGCATGGTCTCCGGCGGCGGCTTGGGCGTGAGCTGCGTGTTGGGCGGCACGATGCCGAGCGCCTTTTGCCTTGCGAGCGTCTGCTCGCGCGCCTTGTCCCAGCCCTCGTCGAACTTGCCCTTGTATTTGTCGCGCCATTCCTCGGGCACTTGGCTCGGCGCGTGCGTGCCCGGCGAAGCATAGTAGATGAAGAACGGCTTGTTGGGGGTCATGGTTTTCTGGGCGCGCATCCAGGAGATGGCATGGTCGGCGAGGTCGGTCGGGTAGTAGTAGTTCGGGTCATCCGGAAGATTGACCAGGGTTGTATCGTCGGTGAGGACCGGCGCGAAGAGATCGGTCTCGGCCGACAGCGTGCCGTAAAATCTTTCGAATCCGGAACCGGTAGGCCAGGACCTGAACGGCCCTGAAACACCCAATTCCCAAGGCGTGAATTCGTGTGTCTTGCCAAACATGGCGGTGCTGTAGCCATTGAGCTTCAGGACTTCGGCCAGCGGCGCCACGCTAAGGGGACGTTCGGCGGTTTGACCGGGAAACGCGGTAGCGATCTCGGCGACAGACCCCATGTTGGCGCTGTGCGGATTGCGGCCGGTGAGAAGCGCCATGCGGCTGGGCGGGCGAACAGAGCGGCGCCGTGTGAAAATTATTGTAGATCAGTCCGTCCTTGTCGAGCCGTTCCAGCGTCGGCATGTTGATCACGCCGCCGAAGGTCTTCGTCGCGCCATATCCGAGATTGTCGAGCAGGATCAACAGCACGTTGGGCGCGCCCTGCGGCGCCTTGACCTCGAACCGTGGCGGCGGCGTCGCCTTGCGAGCATCGAGCTCAGTGATCGGCGGGTAGGTCGGCTCGGCGAGCGGCAACACCGTCCGGTCGGGCTCGCCCGCTGGCGCCGCGTTAGAGGCAGGAACGGACGCCGGCGCCGCTTGCTGGGCTTCGGCGGTCTTCACGTCGCCGGCTGCGCTTAGTGCCGATGCCGCCACCAGCGAGGCGCCGCTCAGCAAAAGATCGCGCCGCTTCAGTCCGGCACCGGAGTGCGACGGGTTTTGCTTGGATGCCTCGCGAGGATTATCGCTCATGTTCCGTCAATCCTCCTGGCTGCGAAAAGCCGCTTTCCGGAGATCGCCCAAATCAACCAACCATCTGCGCATCGTTGATCCAGATCAAGAATCACGATTTGTCCAGGCAGTTTGCCGGAAGGGCGAGTTCTGCGCTACACGGCCTGCTTGGCGGGAGTCCATTGTTGGCGCATCGCTGTCAATTCGGCCGACTAAACAGGAATGACCGCTTTTGGCCCGTTTCTTCCGCTAACGGGTGGGCAGAGCATGTCCGCTCTGCCCAGGTATTTCAGACGTCAACCTGTTCCGCTATCGCGAGGGCATCATCTACCTCGATGCCGAGATATCTGACAGTGCTTTCTATTTTCGTGTGACCGAGCAAGAGCTGCACGGCTCGCAGGTTGCCGGAAGCTTCCAGTTGGTCTCGAATTCCTGCTTTGTCGAGGACAGCTTGCGGGGTAGCCGCTTTCGATACCGAGGCTGGGTGCTGGTATTGCCGGTGGTCTGTTGCGGCAGCATGGTCAGGATCGAGGCGGTTGAAGATTCGCGTCGTACGATTGCGGCTACTTCGGAAACAGAAACGTTAGTACGAAGCGCGCTCCCCAGGCGGGCGCGCCCTCAGGCCGGATGGCATAATATTTCCCCATTACGCCGACGCTGATCGGCTGACCCCCGACTTTGAGAATCTGCGTGACGCCGGCGATAATCGGCACGGTCCAGTTTCCCGCCGTCCAATTGTAAGTCGACTCTGAGCTCAGGTTTAGGGTGGTCTGGGTGGGAAAAGTGTAGGACGCGAAGGGTTGCAGATACGTCGCGTTGACTGACAACTCTGTCTGTTGCAATCCATGAGTCCGCAATTTGACCCAAAGCTGCCACGCCGAACTGTCAAACGAACGTCTGATGTTGAGGGTGAACCGGACGAACCGCGGATACCACGAAAGCGACGCGTTTGACCCTGAACGGACTTCGCGCTGCTTTGGCTTAGATGTGGAAATCGAGAAATTCGCACCAAAGGAGACGCATCATCGGTAGGATAGCCGTTGTCCGAAAAAGGGCCGCCTAAGGGCGAACCTTTGCTCTCTCTTTAACGGTCGCCTCAATGACAAATTGGATTCGCGGAGTCTGCAAAGCAAACGGCATCAACATCCACTATCTGAGAACAGGCGGATACAAGCCCCCGTTTATTCCACTCCATGGATTGACCGGAAGCGGAGCTTGCTGGATTCCTTTAGCGCGCGCTCTCGAAGGTGATTACGACGTAGTAATGCCCGACGCCAGAGGTCACGGAAAGTCGAGCGCACCGCTTCATGGGTATCTGTACCGCGATCACGCAAGCGACGTCATTGGTCTCATCGAAGCGCTTGGACTTGCCGCTCCGGTTCTGCTAGGCCACTCGATGGGAGGCATGACTGCGGCTATGGTGGCGAGTCAAGTCGGTACAGCCATTCGCGGCGTCATCCTAGCCGAGCCGACTTTTTTAAGCCCCCAGCGCCAGCGCGAGGTTCACGAGAGCGATGTCATCGAGCAACATCGCCGACTTCTTAGCTTAAATAAGGGTGATGTGCTAGCTCAGGCGCGGCTTCGACACCCGCATCGTTCGTCCGAGTTCGTCGAACTCATAACCGATGCGAGGCTGCAGACCCAAATAAGTGCTTTTGATGTTCTCACGCCGCCCAACCCTAAGTATCGCGAGTTAGTGAGCGCCATTTGTGTCCCAGTCCTCCTAGTCATTGGCGACAATGGCGTTGTTTCCATCGAAACGGCACGAGAACTGCAGAAGCTTAATCAGCACCTTCGGTACGAACGAATACCGGACGTTGGCCACGGACTTCCATATGACCAACCGGATTGCTTTGCGGCGGTGGTCCAGTCCTTTCTACAGTCGGTTGCCGCATGATAGCTAGGCGTCAACTCTGTCGCCTATTGGGCCCGAACCGGACATTCGTTGCCGAGCGCTTATGAGCTGACCCGCAGGGGCCATGTTGCATGATGGCCATGAGTGACTGACCGCGCTTCGCCAGCAAGTGGCCGATTGCGGCCCGTCTTGATGGTGACAATCCCCATCTGCATCCGTAAGCTCGACTCGGGACGGAGTTCCCTCGGGGGAGGGGTCCGTGTCGCGTATTTTTCTGAGCCATTCGAGCCAAGATGATTTCGCGGCGATGGCGCTGCACGACTGGCTGAAGGCGGAAGGCTGGGACGATGTCTTTCTCGACCTCGATCCCGAGCGCGGCATTGCCGCGGGCGAGCGCTGGGAGCGGGCTCTGCATGAGGCGGCGGGCCGCTGCGAGGCGGTCATCTTCCTCGTCTCTGGCCATTGGCTCGAATCGCGCTGGTGCATGAAGGAATATGCGCTCGCCCGCGGCCTCAACAAGAAGCTCTTCGCCGTTCTCATCGATCCCGACAAGACCATTGCCGACTTGCCGGCGACATTGACCGGAACCTGGCAGGTGGACGACCTCGCCCATCGCCAAGATATGGAGATTTTTTCCGTTCCCGATCCGAACTCGCACGAAGAACAGCATGTCGCCTTCTCGCGCGAGGGGCTGCAGCGGCTGAAAAACGGCCTGGAAAAGGCCGGGCTCGATGCCAAGTTCTTCGCCTGGCCACCGAAGAAGGAGCCGGATCGCGCCCCCTATCGCGGCCTCCAGCCGCTGGAAGCGGCGGACGCCGGGATCTTCTTCGGCCGCGACGGGCCGATGATCGAGTTTGGCGACGCGCTGCGCGGCCTGCGGGCCGGCACGCCGTCCCGCCTTCTCGTGATCCTTGGCGCTTCGGGGGCCGGCAAATCCTCATTCCTGCGCGCCGGTCTTCTGCCGCGGCTTGCCCGTGACGACAGGTATTTCCTGCCCTTGCCGGCGATCCGTCCGGAGCGTGCGGCGCTCACAGGCGAGAACGGATTGCTCGCAGCGCTCGACGCGGCCTTTCCCGATCGCACCCGCGCGGATCTTCGCGCCGCAATCAAGGCCGGCGCAGCCGGCGTGCGGCCGATCCTGGCCGAGCTTGCCGAAAAGGCATTTCGGCAGACGCTTGCCGAGGACCAAAGCGCCAAGCCGCCGACCCTCGTCATCGCCATCGACCAGGCAGAAGAATTGTTCCGCGCGGAGGGCGCGGAAGAGGGGACGGCCCTTCTCGAACTCGTCCGCGATCTGACCGCGACCGATGCTCCGGCGGTGATCGCGATCTTCGCCATCCGCTCGGATTCCTACGATTCGCTGCAAAATGCCAAGCCGCTCGAAGACCTGGCGCAAAAGCCGCTGTCCCTCCCGCCCATGCCGCACAATGCCTATCGGGAGGTGATCGAAGGGCCGGCCAAGCGCGTCGTCGAGGCGGGCGGCAAGCTTGCAATCGAGCCGCAGCTGATCGATCGCCTGCTCGACGACATCGAGACAGGCGGCGGCAAGGACGCTCTGCCCTTGCTCGCCTTCACCCTCGAACAGCTCTATCTGGAATATGGCCGCGCCGGCCTGTTGCGACTGCAAGACTACGAAGCTTTCGGCGGCCTCAAGGGCACGATCGACGCGGCGGTGAAACGCGCCTTCGCGCGCGCCGACAAGGACCCGCGCATTCCCCAAGAGCGCGCCGCCCGTGAGGCTCTGCTCCGGCGTGGTCTCATTCCCTGGCTCGCCGGTATCGATCCCGACAGCAAGAGCCCCAGGCGCAACATAGCGCGGCGCAGCGACATTCCGGCCGAAGCCATCCCGCTGATCGATCTTCTGATCGAGGAGCGCCTGCTTTCGACCGACACGGTGGTGGAGAAGGACCAGGCAGGCAAAGAGGTCCGCACCCCGACGATCGAGCCGACGCATGAGGCGCTGCTGCGCCAATGGGGCCTGCTCGAAGGCTGGCTTGCGGAAGATTTCGGGCTTCTCGCGACGCTCGAAGGGGTGAAGCGTGCGGCGCGCGACTGGGACGCCAATGGACGGGCCGAGGCCTGGCTCGTGCATCAAGGTCAGCGGCTCGCCGAGGCGCAAAGCCTCGACGAGCGTCCCGACATTGTCGCGCGGCTCGATGCGACCGACCGATCCTATCTCGCCCAATGCCGGAAGGCTGAGGCGGTCGCAAAAGGCAGGAAGCGGCGCGTCCAGGCGCTGATTTACGCGCTGTTGGTTGGCATCATCCTCGGGCTCATCGGGGTGATCAATCAGTCCTATCTTGTCGAGCAGTGGCATTGGTGGTTCACCGAGCGGCCCTACATGCTCAAGGAGTTTCGACCCCTCACGGCAGAGGCCGAGCGGGCGCTGAAGTCGCTGGCAAGCTTCCGTGAGTGCGCCAAGGACTGTCCCGAGATGATCGTCGTCCCGGCCGGAACGTTCATGATGGGATCGCCGCCCAATGAACCGGGCCGCTACACCAACGAAGAACCACAGCATCAGGTGACGATTGGCAAGCCCTTCGCGGTCGGCAAGTTCACTGTGAGCTTCGACGACTGGGACGCCTGCGTTAAACTTGGCGACTGCCCTGAAGTGTCTGACAGCGGATGGGGACATGGCCGGCAGCCAGTCATCAATGTCTCTTGGGACGAGGCGCAACACTACGTGGCCTGGCTCTCCAAGATGACCGGGAAAAACTACCGGTTGCTCTCCGAGTCGGAGTGGGAATATGCGGCGCGCGCCGGCACGACGACGGCCTATTACTGGGGCGACACGATCGGCAAGAACAATGCCGACTGCAACGGCTGCGGCAGCCAATGGGACAATAAACAACCCGCCCCCGTCGGCTCGTTCAATCCAAACACGTTTGGTCTCTACGATATGGCCGGCAATGTCTGGCAATGGATCGAGGACTGCCATCACAGAAACTACGATGACGCGCCGACCGGCGGTTCGGCGTGGAGCTCAGGGAGTTGCAAACAGCGAATCTTCCGCGGCGGTTCCTGGGTCGACGATCCTCGGAAGCTCCGCTCGGCGACCCGCTTCGGGCTCCCCACCGTCGACCGGTACCTCAACCTCGGCATCCGGGTCGGACGGACGCTTGACCGTTGAACCTTTGTTTCTTTGTCTCTTGGGGGTTTGGGAGCCAAAGTTCACGGTCGGCGATCATCGAGACTACTGCCCTCGACGCGCTCGAAGCTCATCGCGGCCGCCACTTTCAGAGAGTCCGCTTGTGGTCCTTCACGACAGCCCACATTTTGACGGCCGGCCGTCGCTTTTGGGGGGCAGCGGAAGTGGGCATACTGAAGCCCGCAGCCGGCGGCGACGCGGTTGACCCACAGCAGAGATGGCCACCCTCAATTTAACGGTTCCAGCCTTCCGGTTTGACCTGCTAGGATATACCCGTCCCGCAGCCTGAGATGAAAAAATGAGGGAAGGCGATGTTTGGCGATCATCGCGGGGCATCCTAAGAGTGAGCGCCCATACAATTTGCAGAACGTCGAACACCGAGCCCTAGCTTATGCCGTAATCGCCCTCGGTCTGATCGCCGGGGCATTAAACCTCGCGCTGTTAAAGCCACTATTGAGGGGAAAGCGGAAATTGACGGCCCGCATGCAAGACAGGAGAAACTTGGATGACCGTTCAACAACGCGGTTCGGAAGTCAGTCGATCGCTAGTACTTACGGCGATCATTCTGGTCGCCGGCTCGACTCTCGTCTCGGCAGATACGGTTGTAAGGAATGCTGATGGTTCCTCGGTAACGACAAAATCGGATGGCACCAAGATCATCAAAAATAAAGACGGCTCTAGTGTCGAAAATGATCCGAACGGCACCGTAATCATCACCAATGCCAATGGATCGTCGGTGGAAACCCGCAAAGACGGCACCAAAATCATCACTAACGCCGATAAGTCCTCCATTACTGACCTCCCGGACGGCACTGAAATCGTCAAAAACGCCGACGGATCGTCGGAGCAGGACAATCCCGACGGCTCCAAAATCATCATTGATGCGAACGGCCACAGGACCTTAGTACCAGCCAAGCCGAAAAGCCAATCCAAGTAAGCATGCGCCGAGCCGCGCCGAACACGTCGGTCGCATTCTCCGTGTTGATTGCTGCTGTACGCTTGGTCCGGTTGTGGCCCTTCGCGACGCGACGGATGACGGTCCTAATCGATGCTATTGGGGGTACAGCCGACGTGCAGTCATCGAGCCGAATCGGTTGATCCTGACCCAACTGCGACATCGGCCGCGAATCCTCGGTGCAACGCAGGACGTGCAGCGTGCCGCTATCTGCGGCGTCTCTGTTGATGGCCTGCTTAATTTAAACGCGAACCTCGCGGTCCATCACGACGACCCGGGCCAGGGCAGCAGCACTATCTTGCCGCCGAGACCGCCGGCATCGATCCGAGCATGGACTTCACGCGCAGCCGCGAGCGGCAGGCGGTCGATGACCACGGGGTGATGATGCCATCGCGCAGCAATTCAAACAATTTGGCCATGTGTCGGCCTTGAACTCCTCGGGGTGCGCCAATCGACGGACAGTAATGCTGTAGAACACCGCGCGACGGTTGCCGAACAGGCCGCCCAGCGCGCCCCAAAGCTTGATCCGGGCCAAGCCGAGTGCTGCGGAAGCCAAGCCTTCGCGGCCGACCGCCATGGTCTGCGACCCATAGCCAACCAGCAGCCCGCCGGGAGCGAGGCAGGCGAACGACTGTTTGAAGTGGGCGCCACCGATCGCATCGAAGGCGGCATCAACGCCTGCGCTACCCTTGCGGCCGGCGGTGAGCCGGCGCACAGCCGCAACGAAGTCGCCAGCGCGATAGTCGATCGCGGTTGCGCCGAAGCGTTCAACCACAGGGAGATTTGCGGCCGAGCAGGTGCCAATTGCCTTGAGGCCGAAGTAGCGCGCCAGATCGAGCAGCGCAGTGCCGACCGTGCCCGAGGCGCCAATGACGAGGATCGTGGCACCCCGCGTCAGGTGGCAGCAGCGGGTGAGCATCTGGAAGGCGGTGAGATAGGCGAGCGGGATGCACACCGCTTCGGCGGGATCGACGCGGCCCAGAGGTCTTGGAACTGGCGGAACAGCAGACCATCCCCGATCCCGCCGGCCATGCTGCGCCGGCTGTGCTTCCGCTAAGACAGCCGCGATCTGCCTTAGAGAGCCGTCAGCGTTTTTGTTCTAGATTGGCATGATTTCGGGACGGTTCTTCGGGAATTTCGCGATCACAGAGGGATCGAGATTGAACGTTTCTGCGACCATCTCCGGTGGGCTATGAGCAAGCCAATCGGAAAATGAAACTTCCTCGAACCGGTCTGCCTTGAAGACCTCGATGACGACGAGATCCGTATTGCCGGTATTCTCGATATAGTGGCCGAGTGCCTTCTGCACGTAGCCAATATCGCCGGCGTGGAAATCAGCAGTCATCGCGGCCGGCCCCGTATTGAACACCGTCATCCGCCCCGTGCCCTTAAGATAATATTGCCACTCGTCCGCGTTCGGGTGCCAGTGCATTTCTCGCATCCCGCCGGGCTTGATTGTGAGGAGAGCCGCCGCCACCGTTTTCGCAACGTGGAAGTTCGTGCTGTCGGCGATCTGTACAGTACCGCCGGCAGTGACTCGGTTCGGCTGCATGCTGGCGAGACTAAAGACAAACGGGAAAGGCGGTGTGCCGGCGACCGCTGCGATCGCGGTCTCCACGTCGGAAAGCGGAGCCGGCTCCTTGCTCTGGAATATCCAGCGGTTCTGGAGCGGAATGCCTTTAAACGCATCGGCGGGCACGCCAAAGTTCTTGGCCAACACCTCGGGCGGGGTGTGCGCCATCCAGTCGGTAGGCAATAACGTGTTGAATTCGGAGGATTGGCCGTTGTCGAAGGCGAGGACGAATTCAGCGCCATCCGGACCGAGCCCTTGCAGCGAATGCGGTAGGCCCGCCGGAAAGTACCACAGATCGCCCTCCTTGACGTCCGCAATCGAAGGACGCCCTTCTAGATCGAGGATCGTGATCCGGCAATTACCGTAAGTCATTATCGCCCATTCCGCTTGCTGATGCCAATGGAGTTCGCGAATGCCGCCTGGCCCGAGGCGCATGTCCACGCCCGCGATCGTGGTCGAGATCGCGAAGTCACCCTGAGTCACCTGCCGAGCCCAACCCCCATCCTGAATGCGCTTGGGAGCGAGGTTGAAGGAGGCCCAGAACTGCGGCATCCCGTTGACGTCGGTCGCCGGTGGACTAAGGAAGGAGGGCATGTTGTCGGCGAGCCCCGGATCTTGCGGCCCGGGGTCGGTGAGCGCCTTCGGGTTGGTGACGTTTACAGCGCCTTCGGGCGGGAGGTCGGGATTGCCGAACACACCAGCCGCCTGCGCCATTGCCGCCGACATCACGCCTCCAGCGGCGCCTACGGCTAGAATTGCCCGTCGTGAAAGATTGGTCATGGCTGTTTCTCCTCACAGATGCTCAGTTCGAGTCCGTTCCAGATAGCTCGCCTCGCCGCCCGCAACCCAGACCGCGGCGAAGGGAAGACGAATGTAATTGCTCTCGTTAGCCGTTATTGTTGTAACGCGAGCGCCCGCATCGCTCATGCAGTTGCGGAGGATTCTAATGAATTCGCTCGCTATTGCCGCCCCTGCCAGTGTTCCGCCTTCGCCCTCATCGGGATTTGCGGCTTCTGAGCAGAGGGCTTCGACGTCGGGGATCCGGCGGGTCGGCGTTGTCGGCATCGGACGCATGGGCGAAGCTTACGCCCAAAATCTTATCGCCGACGGTTACCAAGTGACAGTCTACAATCGGGGTCCGGGGCGGACGGCTACGCTTGCGAGCGCCGAGGCCGAGGTGGCGTCCGATCTTCGCGATCTCGCTCCCTGTGAGGTCGTTCTAACGGCGTTGCCCGATGACGCGGCGGTCACCGAAGTCGCATTGGAGGCGGGCGGATTAATCCACGTCCTCGCGCCCGGCGCGATCCATGTCTCGATGAGCACCGTCAGCCCGCCCTTGTCACGGCACCTGGCCCGCCGGACAATACTATGTGGCGGCACCGGTGCTCGGCAATCCCGATCTCGCGCATGCACGGAAGCTCTTCGTGATGGCTGCCGGCGCGGTACAAGCGGTGACGACCGTTTCGCCGCTACTCGAACGCCTCGGCCAGCGTCTTTTCGTGCTGGGCGAGGATGCTGGTGCGGCTAGTCTGATGAAGCTCGCGGGGAATGTCCTCACCGCCCTCACGCTGCAAGGCATGGGTGAAATCATCGCTCTGCTGCGCAAAGGCGGCGTTGACGCGCATGTCGCATTCGACGTGCTCACAGGATCACTGTTCGACGGCAAGGTGCACAAGACTTACGGCGGCAAGATCGTCGACGAGGACTACAGCCCGCCGGGCATGACGGCGCCGCTCGCGCTTAAGGATGTCCGGCTGGCGCTTGCGGAAGCCGAACATGAAGCTGTGCCGATGCCTGCGGCAAGTCTCGTCCACGACCGCTTCGTCGCCATGATTGCATTGGGATGGGCGGAGCTGGACTGGTCGGCTCTCGGACTGCTCGCAGCTTCGGAGGCTGGTCTGCCAAGCATCAAGGGCTTCACACCTGAAAGAAAGTAGGGGCCAGCAATGATAAGCCCCAAAAGCGTTGAGCGATCGCGACGACGCGCAGCGGAGTTACCTGTTGAAGGCGTGGCGCCACTTCACAGCTATCTCCGCGATGCGCGAGCCAAAGCAAGGCATTACGATGGTCGCTTATTTGGTGGAGAAAGGGAGAGATTCATGGAACGTCGGACATTCCTTCTGGCGTCATTGTCGCAGGTATTGCTTGCGAGCGCGGCCGAAGCTTCACAGATCGATCCGAAGCAGACCTTCGTTCTGCAGCATGGCGAAATCAAGTTTGTGCCATGGAGGAGTTGCCGCCCGGGAGCGGCGAGATGGCCAAGCTCTATGGAGACTTCAACAACCCGGGACCGTATCTCGTTCTCATGAAATGGAATCCAGGATGGTTCAGTGCCCCGCACAGCTATGCGACTGACCGTATCCAGATGGTCATGTCCGGCACGTGGTGGGTGAACAGCGGCGCGGACTTCACGCCGAACATGGCGGTGCCGGTGCCGGCCGGCGGCTATGTCAAGCGAACCGCGCGGACCTTCCACTACGACGGGGTACCTCGTGGTATCAAGCAATCAGTGGTGATCGCGGTGTTTGGCCTCGGCCCAGTCGATATTCAGCTAGCGGACCCGCATCTGCCCTCCTGGCGACGCGCGTAATCGACTCTCCCCTGTGAGCCCAGCAATTATGGCGACGAAGATCAGATGCTGTGTTACACAAGACACCTCGAAGGGTCCTATTGGTCGACCTCTCGCTGATGATCAAGCTCAATCGCGGGTTCGTCGCCAATGGCCAGCTAGATTGAGAAAGTTCAATATCGATGGCGATCCGCAAAGCGATCACCACATATCATCAGCCCGCCGGCGGATGGGGAGCGCTCAAGGCGGTCGCCGAGGCGCTGGACGAACAGGGCATCGTCGTCAAAGGCAGCGCATCGCTTCTGCGCATGAATCAGCCGGAGGGTTTTGATTGTCCTGGCTGCGCTTGGCCAGATCCAAAACACACGTCCTCAATCCCACGGAAAATCTGCGGAGCGTTCACGAAGCAGATTCGTGAAGCTCTTGTAGATGCCGTGAGGAATTGTCGAAAAAAATGTCATGACAGCAAGAGCCAAAGGCGTTCCTTCTGGCATCAGTGAGTGTGGTGTCGAAAGAGGCTCCGCGAGCGATCTGCTGCCCAAGCAAGCCAAAAGACGACCAATAAAAGCTTCGTGGAGATCGCCTCTTTCCTTTTGGGCCGCCAAATACAGACTGCGGCTCTCGCCAAAACGATTTCGAAAATCAACTCCTGTCGTCTCGTTGATAAAAGACAGGCAAAGTTGATTTGTTTGAGTCAAAGTCAGGTACCCTACTCGCTCCCGCATCTCGTAATCACGCTCTGCGGACCACAACCGTCCCATTAGAAAGCTTAGCCAAACGATCGTCTCCGCTGTCAGAACATCTTTGTTGGTATCGGCAAGCAATGCTCGCGATCCTTCCCAAAGCCCGCCTTTTCCCGGATCGAGAGAACCGTTCACAAAGTCTGCTGCGCCATACATTATGAAGTAACAGAGAATTTTCGCCCGTTTTAGGTCGTCTGACGGATCGAGCCTTTGAACCAAGTCCTCAATGGCCGCCATCCCAACTTTTGAACAAAGATCGGTCAGTGGGAACGAGGATTTTTTCTTTCTGAAAATGCCGAGCATGCCCTTCACCCTAGCAGGCGCGGCCAAGAAGAAATAGGAGTGGCATCGCCGCGCAGCGGTTCCGTGGTGTGCAAATATCAAGAATTTCGCACCGCCGTTTCAGCGGCGCCAAATCAGGCTTTTAGACGTTGCAAAGTCTGGTGCAAAATGTCCGCTTCTGGCCCAACTCTGCTGTGAATGGTCGGGCAGCGCGTGTCGGCTCTGCCCGGGTATTTCAGACGTCAATTTGTTCCGCTATCGCGAGGGCATCATCGACCTCGATCCCGAGATACCTGACGGTGCTTTCGATTTTCGTGTGGCCGAGCAAGAGCTGCACGGCTCGTAGATTGCCGGTTCGACGGTAGATCAGCGTAGCCTTTGTTCGCCGCAGCGAATGTGTGCCAAAGAGCTTTGGGTCCAGCCCAATGCCGGCAATCCATTCTGAAACAAGCCGCGCGTACTGCCGTGTGGTCATGCATTGGCCGAAGCCGCCTCGACCCGTGAATAGAAATTCACCCGGCTTCTTACCGGCAGCCTTCAGGTAGTCGTCGACCGTCTGACGGGTCTGATCGGTCAGCTCGAACTTGACTGGTCGCCCCGTCTTCTTCTGCCGGACCGTGGCACGGTCCGTCGTATAGCCGTTTGGGGCTACGTCCTCGACTTTGAGAGCCACGACATCGCAGCCGCGAAGCTTGCTATCGATGGCCAAATTAAACATCGCAAGGTCACGTATTCGCCCCTCCAGCAGCAATCGGGTCCTGATCGCCCAAACGTGCTTTGGCCGCAATGGAGGTCTCGCCCCGATCAGCTTACCTTTGTTCCAAGGCATGCGTCTATTAGCCGTTGCGCAATTTTCATGGTCTGACATGGTCGTACTCCTCTGTTACAGAGGATGACGAGCATGCGCTCCGGCCTCGGAGGACGCGAAACCATGTCGGCTTTCAGAGGGTTACGGTCATGAAAAGTCTTGCGTGCGAATTGGGTTAGTCAAGACTGACCATCTCAGTCGAGAATGACCCAAAGCGGCCATGGAATTTAATGCGGCGAGCTACTTCTTCAGCGCGAAGACACTCACGGTTGGGTTGGAACCTCCAAGCGCCGGCGCGAGGATGTTGTAGTAGCCGACATACCCCGAGACGACTGCGAGATGCTGATGGCCCGCTGCCTCATAACTGACGAGACCGCCGCCGATCGGGCCGCCGACATCATGCGTGAAGAGCACCTTGCCGTTCTGCGCGTCGAACGCGTCGAAGGCGCCTGTAAGCTCGCCCGCGAAGAGGAGACCACCGCCGGTCGCCACGACCCCACCAATCATGGGTTTCGGCATCGCATCCTTCCATCTTTCCTTGCCTGTCGTCGCGTCAAACGCCGTCAGCCAGCCGTGGGCTTTTTCCCAAGGGTCCATTTTCAAGTCACCGCCGAAGAACGCGCCTTTGGCATGCTGCCCCTCGGCGGATGGCTTTTCGGTCGCCGCCGCCATCGTCGCGCACCAATCCGTCGTCGGCACGAAGAGGGTATTGAGTTGCGGGCTGTAAGCACCGCCGTTCCATTCAAGTCCGCCGAGGACGCCCGGGCAGACGTGAGTCTCTTGGGATGTCAATGGCGCGTCGGCATTGGTCCTCGTGGTGAACGGCACGGCATAGACGAGCTTGCGATCGTCACGGTCGAATAGGCGAAGCATTCCATCCTTACCCGTGAGTGCAATGAGTGTTTTCTTCTTGCCATCGATCGTCGTCTCGAATATCGGCGCAGTATGGGTCTCGTCGTAATCATGCGTGTCGTGCGGAATGACCTGATAGTACCAAGCAAGCTTGCCCGTCTTGACGTCGAGCGCGATCAGCGATTCGGTGTAGAGATTGTCGCCGGGCCGGTCTTTACCGTAGAAGTCCGGCGCCGGATTGCCGCCGTGCACATAGACCCATTTCCTCTCAGGATCGTAGGATAGAGGAGTCCAGAGATTGCCGCCGGCGGTCGCCAGCACGCTGGGATCGGGGCCCCATGTTTGGGCAGCCGGCGTGCCGGGCTTTGGAATGATATCGAACGACCAGACCGGCGAGCCATCCGAAAGCTTGAATGCGCCGACCCAGCCTTTGGCCGCCCATTCTGAGCCCGCCGGTCCGACAATCACAAGATCACCGGCGATCAGCGGGGGCATGCTGATGAAATGACCCTCCGCCGGGTCCGTGATCTGGCGCCACCAGAGAAGCTTACCTGTCTTCGCATCGAGCGCGAGCAGATAGCCGTCGGCCGTACCACGGACGACTTCACCGTCTTTGATAGCGGCGCCGCGCTGCGTGTTGAAGGGCTCGTTGCCTTTTGGCTTCCACTCCGATTGCCAGATGACCTTGCACGTCGCGCCGTCGAGCGCGACAGTGTGATGGGCTGTGGTCGCGTAGAGCACACCGTCATAGACGATCGGCGCTGTCTGCGCGGGCTCCTTTTCGGGGAAGGTGTATTGGCAGACCTGGGCGAGTTGCGCGGCATTCCCCGTGTTGATTTCATTGAGCGCCGAATATCTCTGCCCATAATAATCATGGTCAACGTAAAGCCAGTTCTTAGCATCCTGGGCCGAGCCGTCGAGATCGTTCTGCGTCGGTCCAGCGGCGGCATATGTGTTCGAAGCAGGTACCCACGACAGCATTGCGACAATTCCACTGATGGAAGCGATTTGTCTGTCCATGACAATTTCTCCCATCGTCGCCGTGCATCGACTTCAGTCCCGACGTTGCGAACGGGGTCGTCTAGCAGATTGTAGCCGAAAGCGGTGCGTACCGCCATTTCGGCCAGTGGATGATCCGGGATAGCGTGGAGCTTCTGCAAGTGATTTGTGATGGCCTTGAGCGGCGTTTGCCTTTCACACCGCTCTGCATGCTAGTTTTTGTCACCACTTAACTTCTGAGTTTTTCAGCAAAATCGACCCAAAGCGGACATTCAGGAGGTGCGCGTAGTAGCGCGGATGCCGCCTCTCGTGCAGATTACGTGATCGGACCCGATCAGCCCGCTTTGATCGCCCGGACCTCCGCGGCGCGCTCATCGACCGGGATCGTGGGAAGTTCGCCCGGGCCTTTCGCGGGAAGCGCGCGCAGGTGATCCATGATCGCTTGCCACTCCTTGATCTCCCGGAAAGCGCCATTGGCCGTCACGGTGTCAACACTGCCCTTATCCACCAAAGTACCCACTGGGGGTAGCAGGTCGGGCGTGTCGTCGCGAGGGTCATCGAGTGCTTCGGCCTTCGATTTGAGCGGCTGACCCTCCTTGTTCTTGGGCACAAGAGGCAGCTTGCCTTTGGTGTATTTGGGTATGGCCACGAGAAACATCGCGATCATCAGAGGGCATGTAAGGCTATACAAGCGCCCGTCGTTCCCGCTGGTGTCGATCTCACGGTAGCCGCGGTCAAGGTCTCCCAGCTCAATGGCCGTCACGACGTCAAACTGGGCGCGCGACGGGTCGAAACCGAACCTCATGCCGGAAGCGCGGGGGAAAAACTCGCCGGGATGGGCGGGATTATCCACGAGAAAAAACTCGAGCAGATGCTTCAATTCCTGGCCGGTAAAGTAGCCCGTCACGAGAGTGCTGCCGGCAGTAGTGTCCAGCACGCCAGCGCCAAGGGGCGCCACGGCGAACACGTCGTAAACGGTCTGAACACCGGATTTCCCCCGAGTAAAGCCGGAACGCATCATGCCGTTGGCGGTGAAACTTATGTCCGCCTTCGTGGCGCTTCGGAAGGCGTCGGTGCAGAAGTTGGCCAGGATGGTGCTGGCCGCAATGTCGGTGAATGTATTGGGAATGTCCTGCGGCGCTACGGCCAGCGGTTGATCAATGCTGTACCCGCGCGAGGCGAACACGACCTCGGTGACGGTCTTCTTGAACTTATCGATCTCGTCTTCGATGGTCCGGTCGCCGGCAATCGTGTCATCAACCGGGAGAAGCTGGTAGGACTCGACAACCAATTTATCGCCGTCCAGCGTGATCACCAGTTCTCCCAGGTTCTGTCCATATTTTCCGGTCTGAACGACAGGCGTGCGGCCATTGACGATGATTGCGTCGTGCAGTTCGGTGTGGCTATGGCCGCCGATTACCACGTCGATGCCGGGCACGGCCACGGGTAGGCGCACGTCCTCGCCGTCAGTGAAGCGTCCGTCCTTTCCCTTCTCCATGCCGCCGTGGCTGAGCGCGATGACCACCTCCACCTTCTCCGTCTCGCGGAGGACCTTCACCATCTCCCGGGCTGCCTCGAAGGAGTCGGAGAACTTAACCGCTCCGGCGCCATCGGTATAAAGCTGCGCCTCCTTGCCGAGCAGTCCGAAGATGCCGAAGCGCATGCCGCCGCGCTCGATGACGATATAGCGGTGGACCGCGCCGTCTTTGGCGAGACGCTGGAGACCGGCCAATGTCGGGTCATTCGCCGAGAAGTCGGTATTTGATGCGACCACCGCCGGTACAAGGCCGGCCTTGGCGGCCACCGTGATCGCTTGAGCTGTCCCGTCAGGCCCAAGGTCGAAATCATGGTTGCCGAAGGTGGTCGCGTCGCAACCCATCCGAGACAGCAGTTGCAGTTCGGCGCCTGTTTCGCGGGTGGCGGCGGCGAAGGCGGTCCCCATGCTGTAGTCGCCTGCGTCGAGAACCAACACGGGACCCTGATCTTTTCGCGCCGCACTTCGCTTCGCGATCAATGCAGACAGGCGCGCAAATCCCCCTCGGGTTTCATCGTTGCTCAGCGTGAAAGGAGAGTAGTCCGATGCCGGCGCCATTCCGATCAAATTGGAGTGGAGGTCGTTGGTGTGTAGGATCGTGAAGGTCTTCTTCCCGCCCGCTGCCGCCGATAGACCTCCATGCAAGAGGAGCGTCGCGCCGACAACTGCTGAGCCAGCAAGCAATTCGCGACGGGATAGCTCTTCGAGTGTCATCTGAGTGATGCCCCTTTTGTGCCCGGCAGGAAAGACGAGTTTTCGCATATCACTTCTGTGATTGATTCTTTGAGGTACCTTTCGGTTGGCGTCGGTAATTCCCTTCTTTCCTACGGGGGCGCCAATTAGGGCGTGTACTCATAAAACGGGGCACGCAATGGCTGCTTTCGGGGAGGAGCAGACATCACAAATTGGAGCCGTCTCATCCGCTTTTGACCCAGAAGAGACATGTCATACTTTGGCGGCTGCGCCGGAATCTGCAACGGGGGACGCGACCTTGAAGAAAATCCTGATTTTTATGATGACAGTCTGGTTTTCGATTGGACCGGGTGGCGGCTTTGCTCAGGCTCAGCCACAGACTCCGGCCTTCTACGAGGCCGCCAGCAAGATACTTCTGGAAGGCGTGCTGGGGCAGATTGTCGGCCAGGAGTTGATAACGACCCCTGTCGCCGGGGCGCAAGCCTGGCGCATCGCCTATATCTCCTCTGACGTAGCGGGGCGGAAGACCATCGTCACCGGACTGGTCGTGGCCCCCGTGGGACCGCCGCCGGCGGATGGCCGCCCCATCATGGCGTGGGCGCACGGCACGACGGGAACCGCGGAGAACTGCGGGCCGTCCCAGGTACAGAACCCGGCGCAGGGGCTCAACGAGTACTTCCTTATGAATGGCGACTCCTGGACGGATTATGGACTGCCGAGCGTTGAGGCCTTTATCAAGGAAGGCTACGTCGTTGTCGGCACCGACTGTCAGGGGCTGGGCGGCGGGGGCCGGCATCAATACGCTGTCGCTGCATCGCAGGCCCGGGACGTTATCGACTCGATTCGCGCAGCCAGTTCCATGAAGGCCAGCGGGGCGGGCAAGAAAGCGATTGTCTATGGCTGGTCGCAAGGAGGCGGCGCGACCATCGCTGCTGCAAGCCTGCCGGATTACATCGCCCGGCAAGGCACGGCATCGGACAATATTCAGCTTCTGGGATTTGTTGCCCTGGCGCCGTTCGACACGGCCGTGTTGGCTGCCGGAATGACCCCGGACCAGTCGGGTTCGGAGAAGGTGATGGCTGAACTGACGGCGAGGTTTTCCGACAACGTGTTCAATTTCACCCATTTTGCAATGAACATGTGGGGGACGCAGGCTGCCTTTCCGGAGCTGCATTTGAATGACATTTTCACGGATGATGGAACGAAGGTTGTGGACAGGGTGTTCTCGAACAAGTGCATGCATTCGGCGGCCGACACTCTCAACTATGCCTATGCGTCGGAATACAAAACGTTGCTGAACCCGAAGCCGAAAAACACCCTGTCATGGACGCTGGCGCTT
This sequence comes from uncultured Alphaproteobacteria bacterium, assembly GCA_963720425.1. GTDB lineage: Bacteria > Pseudomonadota > Alphaproteobacteria > Rhizobiales > Beijerinckiaceae > Methylovirgula. The sequence goes on along the minus strand of OY970391.1, from coordinate 2,380,168 downwards.
GTTCGAGGCAGCGTTGCCCCTGTGAAGCCGGTCGCGCCTGTCATAATCTACTGGGGGACCAAGGACACGGTGCTGCCGCCCGTGATGGGGAAGATGTATCAGGACCAGATGTGCAAGCTAGGCGGCAATGTGGAACGGGTACAGCTGGCGGGAGAGCAGACGCATTTTTCAACGCCGGGCGCTGCGGCACCGCTTTATGTGCCCTGGGTGAGGGAGCGAGTTGCCGGCAGGCCGCCTGCAAACGGCTGTCCTGTGAACTAGGCGATCTGCACGATGGTCCCCGCCTCCGTCCGCTTTGGGTCAATCAAACAGTTGATCGAATTTCGGAGAGACCGCCGCGAGGCGGTCTTTCCTTTTAAGTACGCTGCAATGCATGCGTCCGTTCATGGCGCAATCCCGCCATTGCGATCGGCTGGTTTTGACCCCAAAGCGGACTTCCGCCAGGCGACCGTTTCGGCCCCGCTACTTCTCTTGATATCTCTAGCCCCTGGCCAGGTAGCCTAAAGCTCCACTACAATTGTGTGCAACCTTTGGGGGCCAATCTGCTCGAGCGTTATCCCGAAACCTTTCGCACCGAAGTGCTCGACGTGACCGACGTAGCGGCGATCCGCGATGTTGTCGAACGCTCGTTCGCTCAGCTCAAACGCATCGACGTGATCATCAGCAACGCCGGCTACGGTCTGTTCGGCGCGGCGGAAGAGCTCGCCGCTTCCACAGACTTCCCGCCCGGGGAGTGACCAGTACTAGGCTAAAACAGCGGAGGTCAATTTGCGTCACCTCATCATCGCCGCTCATCCTCGCATCAAAAGTTTTAATCACTCCGTCGTCGAAGCCTATACGACGACGCTTACGGAACGCGGAGATCGCGTCGCATGTCGCGATCTCTATGCTATGGGCTTCAATCCGATCTTATCGGCGCGAGACATAACTGCCATTGCTTGCGGCAAGCCGACAAGGGACATTCGCAGCGAACTGAACGCAATTCGGGCCGCCGAAGTCATCACCCTGGTTTCGCCTCTATGGTGGAGCGGCTTTCCAGCTATGCTTAAGGGCTATGTCGATCGCGTTTTCACTGCAGGCTCCGCCTATTTGACCAAGGACAAAGATTATCGGCCAAGCCTTTCTGGCAAGAGGGGCGCCATTATTACGACATCGGAAGCGAGCGTGGATGAACTCAAGAGCAGCGGTACTTTGCGTGCGCTTAAGATGCATCATAAGGGGTTTATGGAATACTGCGGGATCGAGTTGGTGGAGCAACTTTACCTTGGCGGAATTGATCCCATGATGAGCCGCACGGCCGGTGAAATGCATCTCGAAACTGTGCGCCGCTTCGCACGCCGCGCATTTTAGCCATGCGAACAGGTCAGCGCGGATAGCACGACCGTGCGGGTAAAGCTCACCGATCGTTTCGTGAATTCGGCCGCGACAGATGGCGTAAGTCTCCGATCTTCATGGACGATGATGTGTCCAATGACAACTCTGTCTGTTGCAATGCATGAGTCCGCAATTTGGCCCATCGCTGCCACGCCGAACTGTCAAACGAACGTCTGATGTTGAGGGTGAACCGGACGGACCGCGGGATACCACGAAAGCGACGCGTTTGACCCAAACCGGCGCTTCGCGACCGCCAATTTGCCGCATTGCGAAGGGTTTATTCGATCACCTCGTCGGCGACGCCTGACGGCACCTCGATGCCGAGCGCTCGCGCCATTTGCAGGTTGATGGCAAACGTGAATTTGGTCGCCTGCACGACCGGCAGTTCCGCGGGCTTACGCAATCCAAGGGGACGTACGAAGAAGCATTGATATCGATCAAATCATTAGTGGCCTAAGAATGAGAGAGTGCAATAGCGAGAGTCTAAACTCGCGAATTGCAACATCAGGAGGAGAAGAAATGATGAGGATGATTGCTATTGTCAGCGTTGCCTTACTAGCTGCAACATCGGCAGAAGCTATGACGCCGGCACCGATTCCTCAGCCGGGCGGCATGATCACGCAAGTCGCCTTTGGCTGCGGCCTTGGCAGGACTCGGGTGGGAGGTATCTGCGTGGCCAGAACCACGATCCGACACGTTCGTCGGTGCGCGCGATGGTACGGCGGCGCGTGCGCGCGATGGTACTAAAGGCTGGTGGGCTAGCATCCCATCCATTACAGGTCGAAGACTAGGTCCTCTACACATCTCGGGCCATGTCATCGCAACCGGCCACGCGGGGTAAAGAAGTCCCCACGCCAGGGCGTCGCCCGCTATCTGCACCAGCTCGACAGCGCCGATCCGCATGGAATGCCCACCACGGAGGCGCCGACCTACTGGCCTTCTTGAAGACGTGACTTTGAAGTCGTGGCAGCAGGCGCCAAATAACAGCTCTACATTTCACTGTTTGGTCCTGTCATCCGCTTGTGAACATGAAGGAACTAGATAACTGGCGCCATGCGGCGCGGTGATGCGCGCAGCCGCGCGCCGTTTTGAATGTAGCTGATCGAAGCCCAGTGGGAACCGCCGAAAATGGATCCGTCGTCTGGAATTAGGCGCGAGGCGGACGCCCGCGATTATCTGGCTGCAGAGCGAACCTTTCTGGCATGGATTCGCACCGGCATAGCCCTGATGGGATTTGGATTTGTTGTGGCCCGGTTCGGCCTTTTCCTGCAGCAACTCAGAGTTCTACAGCAGATTGCGACAACGCGCTCGTCCGACCTTTCGCTGTGGTTCGGCACGGCCCTCATCACCATTGGAGTGGTCGTCACTCTTATAGCCGTATGGCAACATGTTCGTTTGGTTCGGAAGCTCGACAAAGGCGAGACTCCGCGCGGTAGTTCCTTGGCTCAAAGCGTTACGATAGCTTTGCTGCTGGCGTGCGTCGGAATCGCCATGGCTATCTATCTAGTTTCCGTCGGAGGTTCGTCACGCGTTCGTTTCGGAAGCGCAGAGGAGAGTTACATGGCAACGGCAACCGACAAAGGGATGATGAACAAACCCAGCAATCACTCGGTCGAGCAGACCGTGGAACGGTTGAAGGAAATCTTGCAATCGAAGGGGGTCACGCTGTTTGCACTGATCGACCACAGCGGAGAAGCAGAAAAGGTGGGATTTAAGATGCAGCCCACGAAGCTGCTGATCTTCGGCAGCCCCAAAGCCGGCACACCTTTGATGTTAGCGGCCCCAAGCATTGCACTTGATCTTCCTCTTAAGATTCTGGTTTGGGAAGACGCTCAGGGCAAGGTCTGGGTTACTTACAACAGCCCCGTGTATCTGGAGGAGCGGCACGATCTTCCACCGGACCTGCTGCCAAACATTGCAGTAGTCGAGATGTTGGCGGCGAAGGCTGCAGAATAACGCCCAAAGTTCAACGCGCAGCGATAATCTCGCGAGCGGGCGAAACGATTAGGCGAGACCTAAGACCTGGTCAGCTGGTCGCATCCCAATGTCCGCCAATGGCCCATCGCTGCCACGCCGAACTATCAAACGAACGTCTGATGTTGAGGGTGAACCGGACGAACCGCGGATACCACGAAAGCGACGCGTTTGACCCAAAGCAGACATTTGCATCTTGCTCACAGATGGCGAGAGCACACCTGCTCCCGCCATCTGTTGTTTCCGTCGAGGCGTATTATGGCGCGTCGCCGTACATGGCCTTCAGCCGGCCGTGCGCGTAGGCAAGAACCGGCGGCATATCCATTTTGCCGCCGATGATTTCGATATATGCTCCGGTTTTGCTGGCACGCGCAGCCTTCATCGCCTCGTCGAGCTCACCAAGGGTGGTCACGCGTGCGGTGTACCAATCTGCGCATCCGAGCGCCTTCGGCAGTTGGGCATAGTTCCAAGGCGCGAGATCGTTGTAGGTCCAGTTCGGGTTTTCTTCCAGCGACCGCTCGATGAGATAGCCGCTGTTGTTGAGGACGAAGACAATGACTTTGGCGCCGAACCGTCCCATGGCGCCGATGTCGTTCGCCGTCAGCTGATGAGAGCCGTCGCCGGTGATTAGCACGGTCCGTCTCTCGGGATCGGCCATCGCAACGCCGAACGCCGCGGGCGTCGCCCAACCGATCGATCCCCACAGAACCTGCGCCTCGACGCGCACGCCGTCGGGAAGGATCATCGGCGTAATGCCCGGACTTGTGCTGCCGGTTTCGAGGACGACGGTGTCTCCCGCACGCAGGAATGCCGCGTAGCGCGGATAAAGCGCATCCATGTTGATCCTGTCCGATGGCTTGCCGTTCACCGGCGCAAGACCTTGCGGTGTTCCCCGATAGGGCGCCGATGGTGGCTTGAGCTTGGCCAGTTCCGCGAGCACGTCCGCAAGCCGTACACCGGCAATGACATCGTCTCCGATCCTGACGTCGTTGAGACCGACGGTAATAAAGCGGGAGAGGTCGAGCTTGGCGGAATAGGCCGCGGTGGTGATGTCGTTCAAATTGACGCCGCCCAGATCGAGAACGAGATCGGCGCCTTCGACGATTTGCCGCGTTTTTGGATCCGACGCCGCGCCGGCGTACATGCCGGCAAACTGCGGATGACTCTCGTCGATCATGCACTTTTCCATGAGCGTGGTGGCGAACGGACAACCGATCGCTTCGATCGCTTTTTGCACCTGTTTCTGCAAGCCAAGCCTCAGAACTGTGAAGGCCGGAAGCGCGACGACGGACTTCGCCCCGCTGATACGTTCGGCGATGACCGCCATCGCCTTCTGCAGCGCCGCCTCGTTCGACCGAAGCTCGATCGGTTTGACGTCAGCCGCCGCCACTGGCGACAGCGCATAGTCCGAAGGCACCGCGATATAGGCTGGCCGATTCTCGCGGCGCGCCTCGGCGATGACGCGCTCCATTTCGACCACGCAGTTGTCAGGGGTGATGACGGCATGACAGCACGCAGCGGCGCCGGATAAGTAGACGAAATTGCCGAACACACCGTCGCCGAGGGTGTGATGGGTGATCTTGTGCACGCGCTGGTGCTGATAGGACGGCATGCCGACGACGTGAAAGACCAGTGATCGCTCAGCCTTGGCACCCATCACCCCGTTGATCGCCGATAGCTCGCCGACGCCATAGGTCGGTTGCCAGCATCGCTTCGCCGCGAATGCGCGCATAGCCGTCCGCGGCGTAAGACGCATCCAGTTCGTTGGCGCATCCCATCCACTTCACCTTCGCACTGCTGTCCACCGCGTCGCAGATTGGAAACAGATAGTCGCCAGCAACGCCAAAGCAGTGATTGATGCCCTCTGCGGCGAGTCGCTCGACGATGTAATCGGCGACGCTGACCGCCTTCGCCGTCTCGGTCTGCCGGACTTGTTGGGTCATAACCGTCTCCTTTTCAGCTTGTGGATGCGCCCCTGGCATCGAGGGCCGCAATATGGCCATCGATCATGCCGATGAACACCATACCTTCATAGATCGCGACCCCTCGATTGCGCGGAAACCCCACTTGTTGCGTTCGGCCGGTACTGCCATTTGAGCTCGCCGCTCTTGGTAATCGAGTGCAAAGACGTCATCGTGTCCCGAGGTGACGTAAACTGTCTCATCCCAAACGATCGGGGCGGTCTCCACCGGATCGTTGCCCGGAAGGTTAAATGTCCGCGCGACCTTCATCTGATCGACGTGACGTTTTGCGGACCGATTTCGCTTTTCTCGACTTGGCGATTGGCGCTGTAGTTGTGTGCCGGCAGAATCCGATTTGCGCTATCGTTGTCCGCGTTCAGGAGGCTTTCCATGGAAGGGCCGGGAGCGGTTTGTCCGAGCGTGCCTCCTCCGATTTCAAGAATCGCTATGCCGACCAGCAGCATGGTTTGAAAAGCGCGCATCATGGTTGCACTTTTTCTGTTCGGGTCGGGGCCGGATATCCTTGTTTGCTGCCTTTGCGCTAATCCCTTTGCTGCCCTGCGCCGCTGCCGGCTTCTTGCTGATAAGCGTCTGACAGGAACTGAAACGTTGATTATGCGGCGCGGAATGGCGCCGACAAACAAAGAAAACTACCTTACCGAGCGCAAGGTTCCTGTATTCGCGGACATTTTTTAATGGCTTTGGCGGATGTCCGCTCATGGCCCATCGCGTCGTTTCGCTGCGATGCAATGATTCGTCGGCTATCGGGGGCAGAGCGGACTCTGGCAAGCAATCCGCCACGGCATTTATGAGTTCATGGCCTAGCGGCTCACAAAGTCAATTATTACCCTATTACCCAAGCTCTCGCAATTTTGGGTCATCTGCTACTAATCATGGGTGATCTGGGTCAATTGCAGCCGCCTGCCTGACGGGTGGGAAAGGGGAAATTCGGCCCAAGCGTGTTAGCTCGTCCACACCCTCAGTAGCCGAACGCGGCGAACAACGTCCGGCAAGTCATAAAGATGAGAATGACTGAGCCCACGGTCCATAGGGTGGCGCGCGTGTCATAGGTCCGTGCGGTGAAATAGGCGGCAAAGTGCAGAAGCCGCGACACCACGTAACCGTAGAACAGCCCACGCGCGAGCAGCAGCGACGGCTCGGTGAAGACGAAGAGAAAACCGGCGACGAGGAAGTACGGCAGGTTCTCTAGGTGATTCATCTGGATTCGCCGGATGCGCTCGACGCGCTCGTTTGGCTCGAGCTGCTTCGGATTGGGCTCGGGGTTGAGGGGTGTCTTCTTGATGTCCTCCGGCGAGCGGAAACCACCCTTCACTTGCATCATGCGAACGACAGTCAGCCAAGACATGCTCACGGCCTTGAGGATCATCAGCGTGGCGGCGATGACATAGGTGGCGAAAACGGGGTTTTGCAGGCTTAGCTTGTCCATGGTTATTCCCTCAACCCCAATGGCGTTTCGAGTCGTCCGAGCAGGCGGGGCGGACGAAGGACACGCGGCCTCGCCGCTCTGATGGGCCCAGCATTGGACCAATGACGCCGCGCGAGACCCCCGACCTCAAACTTCAGGCTCCTGCCGTTGACCACCCTTGGTCGCAGGGAACAGCGGATCATCACCGCCCCAGAGCTTCTGCTCCCGCAGATAGACCACCCACTCCTCAACCATGTCACGAATGCCATCGCCGACCGGAAAAAACCATGTCGTGACGGTCTTGGAGTAGTTGGTGTTCACCTCCCGCGCATCCTGCACCACTTTTGCGGCGGCAACGTCGACACGCTTGAGTTTCAGCGAGGCAAGCGCGCCATCCCGGACGCCGGTCAGGAGCGTAAAGGCGATCAGGGCTCGGTTTCGCCGTTCGATCTCGGTCGCGTGTGGCTTGACGCCTAGCACACCCCGGATTTGCTCCAGGCTCGGCACCGGCTGCTCGCGCACGGCTTTGGCGATCCGCGCGTCCTTCTCGGAAAGGCGGAAATAACGGGCGTCTGAATAACTGATCCGCGATCGGTAACCCGGCTGCCCGGCGAGCCACAGAGAGAATGCGCGCAAGACGTTGAGGGTTTGCAGGACAGTCGCTTTACTCAACGGCTTGCCGGTCTCGGTGCTTTCCGTCTCGCTCAGTTGCCGCCGGAACGCGGCAGCCTGCTCGATGCGGAATTTGCGAAATGGGCAGAACTTGGTCGAGACCTCGAAGCGATGAATCGCCTTGGCCGCTGAGTCGAGGCTGGCATCGCTCAGGCCCTTGGCGGCTTTGAGATAGATCAGGTAGTCGCGCTTAACGCGCTCGTTTTCGGCATTGCATTGGCGCATGTCTCAAACCTTGTGCCCTAAGTAACAATTCACGTTGGGAGTGGCGGTGTCCTCTAATGTTCTCTTCCTCGAGCTGGCGCAGCCAATTCATCTACGACGGCATCAATCCGGCGCCGCTGGTGTGTTGTCCGAATCGGCGTTACTTGTACGCCACCGCCGCGCTTGCAGGTCCGGCCAGCGGGATGCGCTCGGTGCTGCGGAAGCCGGCCTTGCGGCACCAGCCCTCGAATTGGGCGAAGGTATAGTCATAGCCTTCCGCCGTTTCGATCAGCATGTTGAGCGACATCAAAAGACCGAAGGCGTTCTCGCGGCGCGCATCGTCAATGATGTTCTCGATGGCGATGAAGGCGCCGCCGGTGGGCAAGGCCGCATAGGCCTTGGCGATCAGCATCTCCTTGGTCGCGGTGCCCCAGTCATGGAGAATATTGCCCATGGTGATGATGTCGGCGCGCGGCAATTCGTCGGTCATGAAGTCACCGCGCCGGAACTCGACGCGGTCGAGGCCGGACGCGGCGATCTTGCGCTGCGCGACCGGGCCGACCTGGGGCAGATCGAAGGAGATGCAGCGGAGGTGCTTGTGGCGGCGGGCGATGGCAATGCTGAGCGCGCCGCTCGCGCCGCCGACATCGCAGGAAGTCCGATAGCGCGAAAAGTCGAACCGTTCGGCGAGAGCCGTGAAATTGCCGAGTTGGACGCCGGCCATGGCGTCCATGAATTCTTCCAGCGCCATCGGGTCGGCATAGAGCTTGGCGAACATGTCGCCTACGGCGCCGTCCTTATTCTCGTTCTGCGGCTCGCCCGTGCGCAGCGCCTCGGTGAGCTTGGCCCAGAAGGGATAGAGGCGCCGATTCGCCATCAGCAGGATGCCGCCCAGATAAGAGGGGCTGGCGGGATCGAGAAAGGCGGCCGCATCGGGCGAATTGGCATAGGAGGCCGCCGCACCGTCACCCTCGCGCGCGAGGAAGCCCAGCGCCACCAGCGCGTCGAGAAAATCGGCCGCCGACCGCGGATGAAGCCCCAACCGCTGACGCAAGCTTTCGCCGCTCATCGGGCCGCCGCCGAGCGTATTGAAAACGCCTAGCTCCACCGCGCTCAACAAGGTTTTCGAGGCGAAGAACCCCATGCCGATTTGCAGAATGTGCGACGGATTGGGCGGCGCGCCGCTCATCGTTGCCCCCCTTAACTTAGTTTAACCGAGATTTGCAAGTATCAGCCGCGCGTCGCGAGGACCAGCGGCGACGGGCCGGGGACAGAGAACTGACGCGGGTTGATGAACCCGGCCTCGGTCAGCCAGCCAGCAATCTCGTCGAACGAATACGTGTTTCCAGACTCGGTGTTTACCAGCATGTTCACCGCGAAGATCAGCCCGCTCATTGGCCCGCGCCGATCCGCATCCACCAGGAACTCGGCGATCGCGATCGTGCCACCAGGCACCAGCGCGGCGTGAGTGCGTCGCAGTAGTGCTCGGGAGCGTTCGACACCCTCGCTGTGCAGGATGTGGCCCAGCGTCGCAACCTGATGTGAGCTGCCGAAATCTGCTTTTAGCAGATCGCCTGCCACGGTGGTGAACCGCTCGCCGACCCCGAATCTCTCGGCAAGCCGCCGCGTGACGGGCAGCACATCGGGCCAGTCGATCGCACGCACGGTGACATGCGGCGAGGCCTGCGCGAGGGCAATGCCCCAGACGCCGGAACCCGAGGCCAGATCGAGCACGGAGATCGGCCCGGTCGTCTGGGCAAGATGGAGCGCATCCGCCAGCATACGCGCCGACGGGAAGCTCATGGGAAGAATGTCCTCGACCAACTCGGCAAAGAACGGCGCGCCCTCTGCGGCCGCGTTGACCGCCATTGCCGGCTTGCCGGTGCCGACAATGTCGGAGAGGTCCAACCAGTTCGGCAACAACTGGGCGCTCACATGGCGGAAGATCCCGCCCAGGAAGCTCGGATTGTGGCTGACGAGAAAGGCATCGCTTTCAGGCGTGAGGGCGTAACGCCCATCATCGTCTCGGGTCAGGAGCGCGAGCCCCACCAGAAGATTGGCAATCGCCGCCAGCCCACGCTTGGAGGCACCGGTCGCCTGCGCTAACTCGTCGAGAGTTAGTGGCCGCTTGGCCAGAACGTCGAAAACACGGTGGTGGATTGCCGCCTCGACCGCGAGCGGCAGCGCAAAGGCCCAGAGGAACTGCATGATCCGCTCGGGCGTTACAGATGGTGCGGCGCTGCTCATTGCTTTTCAGCCCTCCTCCGGTTCATCAGCCGTAGGTACAGACATGGAAATGCCGAGATAAATCTAAGAAAATCTAATTAACCGGAATTCCCCAGATGACTCCCCAACCGGCGTGAATATTGGCGCTTTCCCAGTTTCCCCGCAAGACAGACGCGAGGTGTGGACGGCTACCAGCATCTCAGGCAGCCCGAACGGCGGTCGAGCGACTGGGCCGTCGGGTCCGGCCATTTCACGTGTGGAAGCACCTGTGGGTAACAGAGATTGTAACCAAACGCCCGGTAGAACCCGGTATTGACCCAGTCCATCGCGCTGTCTACCCGCGCCCGCGCCTGCAACGGCTTCGGATAGGTGGGCGAGTCTACGACATCGGCCAAGTATTTCAGGATCGCCGAGCATTCCGTCAGGCGGAACGCGCCATCCTCCAGAACCGGAACGGCATTGTTCGGATTAATGGCGGCGAACGCGGGCTGGTACTGCTCCCCCGCCAGGAGATCGACGACTTGCTGTTCCACTTCCATCACGTGGTCGGCGATGAACATCGCGATCGGGCGGCAAACCGGCAAACCGGGATAGGTGTAAAGCTTCATGCGTTTTCACCTTCCTGATGCGAAATCCGGCTACGCCATACCCACGGCGGCACGTTCGCCCTGAAATACCAGCCAGCCGAACAGAAGCATGCCGAGAAGGACGACGAAGGATCCGGTCGCCGCAATTGGATCGCCGATAGCGTGTCCGGTGTGGACGAGGCCGACCCCAATCGCGAGGATAATGGTACCGATGATCCACACCCAGACCTGCACACTCGCGATCTTGGCGCCTTCCAGCGACGGACGTAGGCGGTAGTAGATGCCAAACAGAAAGAGCGAGACCCATCCCAATAAATTGAGATGGGCGTGAGCCGGCATGGCGGAATGATCTTCCGAGATCGCCATGATGATACCCCAGATCATGCCGACGACGGCAAAGACCACCGCAGCTTTGAAACTCAGTGCGGATGCCTTCATTGTTCCCTCCCAAGTGACGTGAGCGAAACTTCGTCCTAAAGCCTCCCAGTGCGCGTTGAGTCCGTTAGGCCGAAGATTCGGACCGCCCAAAGCTTATGATTTCCCCTTCTCACTGCAACGGCCGCGAATTTATTGAAATAAATAGATTTGTTCTTCCGGCGTGATATCCGAAATTTTGTCGGTCGGAATGCTCTGCGGAAGATTAGCAGGTTCATAGGGCACGTCCGTCACACCGAAAACAGTGCATCGCCTTCCACGTTTCTTTATTGCGTTCCAGTGGACCCTTTCGTTGATATGCTCCCGTGAACTGTCCGCGGTACTCGTGAAGGCTCCATGCATTATTGCATCTGGCGAAAGGACCTTCCGGAGATGCGGCCATAGTTCATCAATTACCCAACCTTTTGTGGAATTGTAGACTTCACCGTCTAAATTTGCATCGCTCGCAACTGCTTTAACGGCCTCTGCGTCAAACTCTAAACCCGCTAGGGCCTGCATCCGAGCAATCATCCATATAAGAGTTTCGTTTGACAGCCTGGGATCGGGCTCACCACCGCCGATATTGCCGTGTTCGCCTGCAAACCATGTCTGCTCGACGTGTCCTTTCGGCTCCAGCCCTTTTTTGATTGTCCAAAAGGTTGGCACAAATGGCCGTCGTCGCTCATCGATGGCGACGGCATGCAGACCGACTTCAACATGGTCGCCGAAACTGGTGTCGTGAAAGCCAAGCGTTACGAGGGAAATATAGCGAGCCAGAGCCGTCAGCCCGAACCCGGCGGGCACGCCATAAGAACCAACCGTATCCCAAACGCCGACACACTTAACTCGGTTGTCGGGTTGAATCTCGCCCGCGTCATGCAGGGCTTTCAAATTGCTTATTGCCTTCTGATCGCCGCCGCTCGCTGTAGTCGGCGCAGCGCGTATTGATGGATCTACCCGATAGTTTAGCCAGGCGGTTTCCAAGTTACTCGGCGCGGAATGGCGTACAATGCCGGACGCCCCAATCATTCCCACGAGCGCACGCGCTGCGTAGGCGCCTCTTGAAAATCCAAGTACGAAAATGTCATCGCCTTGATTATATAAATCGACCACCGACGCATAGGCATCGAGCACGATCTGCTTAAGTCCCAAACCGATGGAACCACCCAGCCAGTGCTTGAGAAAGTCCGGGTCTGCGCCAACGCCTTTATGATAGACAACGCGCTGCTTTACCCCATCATTTCCAGCAGCTTTGATGAGAGGAGAGCCAGCGGCGGCATTGGATGGATCTAGCTTCGCTACGTTAGTGGGATTCCCGGAACCTTCTTGGTCCCAGGTTCCATCAATTAGGATTACAATGCGCTTCATTTTATCCTCCCATACGACCTCCGTCATTGCGCCTAACTTGCATATTATTAGCGCCGGACATACGGCTCATCGAGGGGCAGCTTTCTGCAGTGCCAGACCTTCTTGCTCTTTCTGCTGGTCAGATAATGGCGAGGCCCTCCAACTGTGCTCGGGGAAGCGGGGTGAACGTGAATGACCGATGAAATTGGCGATTTAAAAACGGCATGCCGGAAGGCATGAAAGGTGGGAGCCATTCGAGCGGTGTTGAGTGCTGCAGGGGGTTCATGCGCCTTCATAAGACGCTGCGGATGACGCCGGCTATGGCTGCGGGTGTGGATAATCGGCTATGGTCGCTGGAGGAACTAGTTGAACAGACTTCTAAGTAGGAGGCTCGCGATGTTCTATTATGCAATGATCATCACCCCTAACGGAACTGTAGAGCGCAACGTGACTCCTTTCGAATTTGAGTCCTCGGCTAAGGACTATTTTTGCGACGAGATAGCAGATGGCTGGGCCAAGGGCGGCTGGATCGAAAACAACGAAGGCACGAGGGTTATCGAGTTCGAAGCCATTAAGGAATATTGCAGTTCTCGCTTCGCTTAGCCTCAAATTAGGCCACTACCCGCGTTCCGACCTCCTTGACGTCGTCGGAATTATCAATGCGTTTGTCGTGGTCGCGTTGCCAAACGTCGTTGACGGCTGTCGCATTCAAATCAGACGCGACACAGAACCGCCGTGGCGCCTTTATCCGGACAGACCCGCATTGTTGGATGCGGCATCACAAGCAGCCCTCTATCGCGATCTGGTCCGATGAAAGATTTTCTGCTTACGATATTTTCCCGGCGCCTCTTCCGCGTTGCCGGCCTTTGCGGCATTATTCTGATTCTCATTCTCTCGTTGGTCCCTGGGAGCGAACGGCCGCATACGGGTCTGCCGGGCGGGGCTGAGCATTTTCTGGCTTATTGCCTGACCGCGGCAATCCTGGCACTGGGCTTTTGGTCGTGGTCAACGCGGTTTGCGATCGCCGTGGGCCTCACCTTTCTCGCTTCTTTGATGGAAATCCTGCAACTATGGATCCCAGCGCGTGACGCGCAGATCAGCGATGTTTTCGTTAGTGGACTTGGCAGCCTTTGGGGCATCGTGCTCGGCGGGATCGCAGTTTCGGTCGCGCTCGGATGGCGCGAAAGCGGCAAAAATGGGTGAACTCGTTCAACCCTTAAGGGCGGCAGCGATCACGTCGCGTTTCTCGCCTTTAGGGCCAGGCGCGAGCATATTCCTTCAGGAGAGCGTTCAACTCACCAATCCATTTCTCAATTTGGGCGATTGTCGCTTGCGCAGTCGTATCGGAGACCTTGGCTCCGGTATGCATCTCCCCGGATTTTAGCAGCTCTAATTGGCGTGTGAGCGTCGATCGCATCTCGATCCAATCTTCGACCAAATCCTTGATTGTGACCATGCAAGGTACCTCCCTGCTTTCCGCCAAGCATACCGGAAGCTGAGGGCGGCGGCGAGCGAGTCATCGAGGGTAGTGGGTACAGTTTGGAATCCACCCTCTGGAAAGGTGCGGGCCGCCCTCGACGCCGAAGGCCTTGCGGACGCTGTCTCTCGGCTTCCGGTCGCCCGAGCAGAATGCTATCGTTCACGCGGGTTCCTGGTTATCAGGGGAATGTGGGTTGAAAGAGTGAGGGCGCCCCTACGAAGTGTTGCGAAGCTGATACGGCGGCTTCCATGCAAACCAACACTTTTCCGCGCGGTCCGCGTCTTTGGAACGCCGCCTTTTTATCGTTCCCGAAGGTTTAACGGAGTGGTGTGCCTCCGTCTGCCCGGCGGAACATCCATCAAAGTGCTGAGTTCCGACGAATATGGCTTGCACACTGAATGGTTTTGGAAAGGCATTATTGGGTGGGAAGCCACCGGTATCGCAATATGGATCAATCTTTGCCGCTCAGGACGCTTGGGGAATACGCCCATAATTCTAGATATTGGTGCCTGTGAAGGCTACGCGCTGACTGCTAAAGCGCTGTGCGAACAAACACTCTCGGGTTCTAGCATTCGAACCATTACCTAGCGCGTTCCAGTTATTGACTCAGAATATATATCTCAATGGCGAAGACATAGATGCCGTTCAAGCGCCCTTCCTATTCGGACGGGGTTGCAGAACTGTTTTTCAGCGGCGAGCCCAATTCGACGGAGGCCACTCTCGTTCGGAACCAATTGGATCAGAGGGACACTGTTTCTTGCGGAGTGGTCACGAGAAAGATCAGGCCGCGTACTCATTAATTGAGGCGGCTGGCAACCCCTCACCGATGTCCTTCATGCGACGCATTGCGGACTCAAGTCGGACATGCCGCCACTTCCGCGATGTGCCACGAGCTGCCCCGCCGACCATAGAGCCGCGCGGCAGCAACTCCCCCGATAACGGACACGAAGGCAGACGGCCGGCGTTGCGACTTGTCAACGGAGCCCGAACACGCGAGGCTGTCCGTGCAGGTGGCGCAGGGCGATCTCGCGTGGGCGGCTTCATTGGTGATAGTCGCTCGCCGAACGAAAGGGATGCGAAGCCGAACTCGGTGCTCGTGTAGCTCCGAACCACTGTGACAAGGCGGTCTGTCTTAATCTGATAGGCGCGCGAATTGCCGGGATCAAGTCCCTGTGCCAGGATCATGGTTGAGCGGCGATTGCGGCGTTAGCCCGTTGGCGCTGCGTCTTTAATTGGTTGCCAGACGTGCCCCGATGACGAAGGAAGCTGCGGGCGAGGGCCAAGCGCCCAAAATCAAGGTCTTCCTCTCCTATTCGCGCAAGGATATGGCCTTTGCCGACCGGCTCGACGCGGCACTCAAGGAGCGTGGGTTCGAGCCGCTGATCGATCGCAGCGAGATCTACGCCTTCGAGGACTGGTGGGCGCGCATCCAGTCCCTCATCGCGCAGACCGATACGATCATCTTCGTGGTGAGCCCGGATTCGGTCGCTTCTCCCGTCTGCGCCAAGGAAGTGGCTTTCGCCGCCTCCCTCAACAAGCGCTTCGCCCCGGTGGTGGTTCAGCGGGTGGACGACAAGCTGGTGCCGGAGGCGCTGGCCCGGCTCAATTTCATCTTCTTCGACGAGGAGGCGAAGTTCGCGGAGAGCTTCGACCGCCTCTGCGAGGCGCTGCGCACCAATATCGACTGGATCAGGAAGCACACGGATTATGGCGAGGCGGCGCGCCGCTGGGAGACCGAGGGAAGACCTGGAGGCCTGCTGCTGCGCTCGCCGGTGCTGGAGGAGGCAGAGCGCTGGATAGCTTCGCGCCCGCCCGGCGCGCCGCTACCGACCGAGGCGACCCAGGCTTTCGTGACCGAGAGCCGCCGTGGAGCGAGCCGGCGGCGCAATATCCTGACCGGCAGCCTCGCTGCGGGCTTTGTCCTCGCGCTGGGGCTTGCCGGGCTTGCCTTATTGGCAGCGGGGCATTGCGGTCCACGAGCAGCAGATCGCCGACCAGCAGCGCAAGCGGGCCGAGACGACCCTGGCGCTGGCGACGCAAACGGCGAACGGGCTCGTCTTCGACCTGGCACAGAAATTCCGCGACGTGGTCGGCGTGCCGGCCGCAACAATCGAGGACATTCTCGGCCGCGCGCTCAAATTGCAGGAGCAATTGCTCCAATCCGGCCAATCGAGCCAGGATCTCTTAAGGAGCGAGGGGGCTGCTCTGGACGAAACAGCCATCACGCTTCTCGACATCGGAAAGACAGGGAGCGCTTTGGCCGATGCGGAAAAAGCACGCGATATAGACCAGGCGCTCCTCAAGCAGCAGCCGGACAACACCCTTTGGCAAGACGACCTTTCAGCGGCATACGAGAGAATTGGCGATATCGAGGTCGCGCGGGGCAATCTATCCGAGGCGCTGAAATCGTACCAAGCCGAGCTCGCTATCGTGGAGCATCTGGCGCAATCCGATCCGGGCAATGCCCAATGGCAGCGCAAACTGTCGGTGTCGTACAGTGGCGTCGGGGACGTGCAGAAGGCGCAGGGCGATCTCTCCGAGGCACTGAAGTCCTATCAGGCGGCCCTCGCCATTGATGAGCGGCTGGCGAAATCCGGTCCCGGCAACGCCCTATGGCAGCACGATCTCTCGGTGTCCTATGACGGAGTTGGCGACGTGCAGGTGGCGCAGGGCGATCTCGCGGACGCGCTGAAGTCCTATCAGGCGAGCCTCGCCATCAGAGAACGGCTGGTGAAATCCGATCCCGGCAACGCCGGCTGGCAGCGCGATCTTTCGGTGTCCTATGAGAAAGCCGGCGACGTGCAGGTCGCGCAGGGCAATCTGGCAGACGCGTTCAAATCCTATCAGGCGGACCTCGCCATCATGGAGCGGCTGGCGCATTCCGATCCCGGTAATGCCAAATGGCAGGAGGATCTCTCGATGTCCTACATCGAGGTCGGCGACGCGCAGGTCGCTCAGGGCAATCTGGCGGACGCGCTGAAGTCCTATCAGGCGAGCCTCACCATCAGAGAGCGGTTGGCGAAATCCGATCCCGGCAACGCCGGCTGGCAGCGCGATCTCTCGGCATCCTACAACAAGGTCGGCGACGCGCAGGAGGCGCAGGGCAATCTGGTGGACGCGCTGAAGTCCTATCAGGCGGGCCTCGCCATCATGGACCGGCTGGTGAAATCAGATCCCGGCAACGCCGGTTGGCAGCGCGATCTCTGGGTATCCTACACTAAGGTCGGCGACGTCCAGGAAGCGCGGGGCAATCTCGCGGACGCGCTGAAGTCCTACCAGGCGGGCCTCGCCATTGCCGAGCGTCTAACGAAATCCGATCCAGGCAACGCTCCATGGCAGCGCGATCTGTCGGTATCGTATGAGAGCGTCGGCGACGTGCAGGTGGCGCAGGGCGATCTGGCAGACGCCCTCAAATCCTATCAGGCGGGCCTCGCCATTGACGAGCGGCTGACGAAATCCGATCCCGGCAATGACCAGTGGCAGCGCGATCTGTCGCTTTCCTATGACAGAGTCGGCGACGTGCAGGAGGCGCAGGGCGATCTGGCAGACGCGCTCAAATCCTATCAGGCGGCCCTCGCTATTGCCGAGCGTCTGGCGAAATCCGATCCCGGCAATGCCCAATGGCAGCGCGACCTGTCGGTCTCCGATGAGAAAGCCGGCGACGTGCAGGTCGCGCAGGGCAATCTGGCGGACGCTCTCAAATCCTATCAGGCGGCCCTCGCCATTGCCGAGCGTCTGGCGAAATCCGATCCCAGCAACGCCGGCTGGCAGCGCGATCTCTCGGTGTCCTACAACAAGGTCGGCGACGTGCAGGAAGCACAGGGCGATCTGGCGGACGCGCTGAAGTCCTATCAGACGGGCCTCGCCATCATGGACCGGCTGGTGAAATCCGATCCCGGCAACGCTCCATGGCAACGCGATTTGTTTCTGTCGTACACCAAGGTCGGCGACGTGCAGAAAGCGCAGGGCGATCTCGCGGACTCGCTAAAGTCCTATCAGGCGAGCCTCGCCATTGCCGAGCGTCTGGCGGAATACGATCCCCACAACGCTTCATGGCAGCGCGATCTCGCGGTATCCTATGCGAAGCTTGCGATGGTCTATGAAAAGATGAGCGACAGAGCAGCCGCGCAACAGGCCCTCGCTAAGGGCCGCGCCGTTATCGCGAGCTTGCTGGCACAACATCCGGACGAAGCGCAGTGGAAACAGCATCTCGGCTGGTTCGATCAGCAGATCGCAGCGCTCGGAAAGTAGGCAAACTCACGGTCCCTCTCGACGAGAAGAACGCGGCTGGATCCTGCTCGGTCCTCCAACGATGAAACAAAAAGGCGATAATCGCTGCGAGCGCCAGCACGATCATGCTGATCAGCCGGGAACCTGGCCCTCGGCCATGTGCTGCCAAAAATTCCAGTGGAGGTCGCCGTATTTGACCGTCGGCTCAACAAGACGGTAGGCACTGCGAGATACCGCTTTGAGCACGGTTGCGCGATCGAAGTGGGAACGCAAAAACCTCCCTCTTGTGGGTAATGCATCTCGCCGTTTTCCCCAGGCATAAAAAAAGACAGAGGACGACGAGGAGGGAGCGTTCAGCGGCGCGGCGATCAACCTGCGTCGCGTTCATAGCGCGCATGAAATTCGCTCCGGCCGTCATACCCGGTCATCGCTAAATTGTCATCTATGGTGACAAACAAGTTCCCGAAAGGGTCCGATGGCGTATGTTTCCTTAAAATCTCTATCAAGCCAAACCGCCCTTTTGGGAAACCCTGGTCTCTCGTCGCTTGGTCTATCGTTGTAGCCCACCCCGTCGCGAATGTGTGACAACCGCTGTTTCCGCACCTCCCTCCCCTTCCCGGGGGGAGGATGTGCTCAAATTTTTTGAATAACAACCCCAAGCAAAGTAAGCCTTTTTGTCAAAGTTCTGTGGCTCTTGTGATATATCCGGACTAAACCTCGGCAGGCGGTCCTGGCGGCCGCGCGGCGCAAGAGCGGCGGAGCAAACCTCGATGCCACGCAAGAAATCCAATTCAGTTGCGGTGAAACAAAAATATGAGCCGACTTCACGAGAGCAAAGCGTGCTCGAGAAGCATCTCGCCCGAAGGGCTGCTGAGCCGCCGGCGCCAAGCGTCAAAGTGTCAAACGGCGCAAAGGAATCAGCAATCTCGATCAATCATCCGGACCGGCTTGTCGGTCACTTGCTCCTCGCGGAGGCGCTCGGGACGTTGGACCATGACTTTATCACTGGCTTGCTCAGCCAACTGGCCAATGCCGGTTCGCAAGGTCGCGCCGTCGACGAGAAAGCGCTCAATTTCCTGCTCTCGGTGATCAAGGGTATCAAACCGAGGGATCAGCTCGAAGCGATGCTGGCGGCGCAGATGGCCGTCGTTCATGTAGCGAGCATGACATTTGCGCGGCGACTTGCAAATGTCGAAGCCATCGTCCAGCAAGACAGCGCCGAGCGCGCGCTGAACAAACTCACGCGGACCTTTACAACTCAGTTGGAAGCGCTGAAGCGCTACCGGACCGGCGGCGAACAGAAGGTCACGGTGCAGCACGTTTCGGTGAGCGAGGGCGGACAGGCAATCGTCGGCAATGTGACTCAGGCCGCACGCGTGACCGCGCCGGAGAAGACTCCTGCTCTTACCCATGCGCCGAAACCTTCGATCCTCGGCGAAGCGGAGCGTGCGCCGGTTGCGTTGCGGGCGCGGGAAAGAAAATGACGGGCAATCATCCGCGTAATACTGGGCCAATGCGATCGAGCCAACGCTGCGGGGCCAAAACGCGCTCAGGCAAGCCCTGCATGTCTCCGGCGGTGGCTGGAAAAAAGCGCTGTCGAATGCATGGCGGCGCGCCGGGATCAGGCGCTCCACGCGGCAACAAAAACGCGCTGAAGACTGGGGAGTACACGCGCGAAGCCATCGAGGAACGCCGGCAACTGCGGGCCTTGCTGCGGCAATCGCGCATGCTGATTTAAGAAATCGAATGATCGCCCCCACAACTTGCATAATCGCCCTCGCGTTCCGGTAGTGGGTCAATTTGAAATTTGCCGCTCTTTACTACCGCTCGCGCTTCACCATCGGCTCTTGTATGCTTAGTGGAGGGCCGGAGCGGATTGATGGAGCGGATTGATGAGGTTATACGAAATTCAATGGATCGGCCCTTCCCGCGCGGGAGGTGCGGAGATTATTGATCGGGTCACCGATAGTGCGCCCGACGATAATGCTATCAAGCAGCATGCCAGGCACTTATTTGCGACGATCCATAAGCCGGGAGCTTACGCTGTCAGGATCATAGACAGCGAGGGACGCGAAGTGCATCTATGGGTTCCTGGAGATGACGATTGAATTTCAAGCGAACGCACTACCCGCGTTTCGACCTCCTTGACGCCGTCGGAATTATCAATGCATTTGTCGTGGTCGCGTTGCCAAACGTCGTTGACGGCTGTCGCATTCAAATCAAACGCGACACAGAATCGCCGTGGCGCCCTTATCCGGACAGACGCCGCATTGTTGGATGGGGCGTCACAAACAACCCCTCTACCGCGATCTGGCCCGATGCAAGATTTTCTGCTTGCGATATTTTCCCGGCGCCTCTTCCGGGTTGCCGGCCTTTGCGGCATTATTCTGATTCTCATTCTCTCGTTGGTCCCTGGGAGCGAACGGCCGCATACGGGTCTGCCGGGCGGGGCGGAGCATTTTCTGGCTTATTGCCTGACCGCGGCAATCCTGGCACTGGGCTTTCGGTCATGGTCAACGCGGTTTGCGATCGCCGTGGGCCTCACCTTTCTTGCTTCTTTGATGGAAATCCTGCAACTATGGATCCCAGGGCGTGACGCGCAGATCAGCGATGCTTTCGTTAGCGGACTTGGTAGCCTTTGGGGCATCGTGCTCGGCGGGATCGCAGTTTCGGTCGCGCTCGGATGGCGCGAAAGCGGCAAAAATGGGTGAACTCGTTCAACCCTCAAGGGCGGCAGCGATCACATCGCGTTTCTCGCCTTTAGGGCCAGACGCGAGCATATTCCTTTAGGAGAGCGTTCAACTCACCAATCCATTTCTCAATTTGGGCGATTGTCGCTCGCGCAGTCGTATCGGAGACCTTGGCTCCGATATGCATCTCCCCGGATTCTAGCAGCTCTAATTGGCGTGTAAGCGTCGATCCCATCTCGATCCAATCTTCCACCAAATCCTTGATCGTGACCATGCAAGGTACCTCCCTGCTTTCCGCCAAGCATACCGGAAGCAGAAGGCGGCGGGGAGCGAGTCATCGGCGCAATGCGCCCTCGAAATGCAAGGCTCCGGTCACTTTGACCGGGGCCTAGCCGGCCTCGCCTTGCCAAGCCCATTTGCCAAAGCGAGCCATGCCTTGCTCTGCCAATGTGCGCCCGAAGGCGGATGTGTGAAAAAGTCTGCTGAAGCCAGATGAGTAGTCAGGAGGGTATGGAGACGCCGAAAATTTGAAGCTGAGAACACGACCTGAGCAGTCTTGTTCAAGATCATTCCCGTCGCTTTGCGGGCGGCAGCGAAAAGCGGATGCCGGGGCGGTCGTTTGGAGAGCCAATGAATTCGACGCCGGCGGATTCGAGGGCGGCCTGAACTTCCCCGAGAGTTGTTGATCGGCCAGGCGGCACCCCGTCAACGGCCTCTAAACGCAGGACTGTTCGTAGTGCCACTCGAGCTTGCGTCGCAAGGTCTTCGGCGGACCATCCGAGTGCTGCCCTGCCTGCACGGATTTGGGCCCCTGTGATCATTGACTGAACCCAAAATGGCAGTATATATGACTATATAGGCATTTTTTATGCTAAGGCAGACGGGTGTCCGCCTTTTCAACCGTTACCGCGAGCAACAATGCACCCGTCACACACTTATCGAAGCCATCGATCGCCTTGAAGGCGCCTATTCAGAGAATACTCCCACGCCTACCACCCGACTTTGCTCTTTTCGACGACTGGTGCAAGCAGGCCCGTCGCGCTCCCCTGCCCGCTTCCCCAGAGATTGTCGCGGCTGCATCCCCTATACGGTCAGTCGGGTCATCAAAAGCGCAGCAGAGGCCACGGGGCTCGCCAACACATATCGACCAAAGCCTTTATGGCCACCCGTGCGGGTCGGATCAACGTAAGATCTCGTGGCGACGGCGCCGGTCTCCTCTCCCCATCATGCACGCAAGCGGCTGGAAATCGATCAATGTGATCGGCCGATATGTCGAGCGCGTTGAAATCGCTTTTTGCGATCAAATGCGGCACACGCTGCGTCAGTACCCGCATTGCTCTCTGTCGGATCGAGGAGATTGAACTTATGCCGAGGCAGTCCTGGGAGGAACGGCTGCATGCTCTGCAGGGCGCCTATTCGGACGATTCAATTCGAGGCTATCGCTCGGCGTTTCGACAATTCTCATCATGGTGCAAAGCGAGACGACTTAAGGCGCTGCCTGCGAGCCCGGCGACACTCGTGCGTTATATCGGCGAGCAGATGGAGCGTTATGCGCCTGCAACGATCCGGCACAGGCTCTGTGCGATCACGCGCATGCACCGGCTGTTTGAACTCGGCAACCCGGTTGCGGCGGACGAAGTGCGGTTGGCGCTGCGGCGCATGCACCGTAAGAACGGTCAGCGTCAGCGCCAGGCCCTTGGCATGCGCGCCAGCCTACGCGACGTTCTCGCCGCGGCGGCCCCAAGCGATCTGCGCGGCGCACGCAACCGCGCGGTACTCGCAGTCGGCTACGATACGTTGTGTCGCCGTTCCGAACTGGTGACGCTTTTGGTAGAGGATCTCGCCTCGCTGCCCGGCGGCGCCGGGTCGATCTTGGTTCGGCGGTCGAAGTCTGATCCGCTCGGCTCGGGACGCCAAGCCTATCTTTCGCCGCGAACGATGGCAGCAGTGAAGCATTGGCTCGAGCTCAGCCGCATCAAGAACGGGGCGCTGTTTCGAGCGGTTTACGGCAAATGCGTGCAGGCCGGAAAACTGAATTCGTACACGATCACACGCATCGTCAAAGAACTCGCTCAGAACGCCGGACTGAGCCACGAGACGATCGCCCGTATCTCCGGGCACTCCTTCAGGATCGGCGCCGCGCTCGACATGATCGAGCATGGAATTGCGCTTGTTCCGGTGCTGCATGCTGGCGGGTGGAGGTCCGCAGAGATGGTGGTCCGATATACGCAACAGATCGACGTCACCAAGTCCGGGGTCGCGCAGCTTTATCGAAGTGAGTGAATCATCTGGTCTGCCGGGGAAGAAGCCTGTGGAAGAGGCCTTTGAGCGTCGATCCACCGACCGCCGGACTTCAGCACCTGCACGATGCCGCTGATGACGCGCCGATCATCGACCCGAGGCTTGCCTCGCGTATCGGCCGGCAGAAGCGGCTTAAGCCGCGCAAACTGATCCTTCGTCAGCCAGAAAAAATCGCGATTCATCAGGGCTCTCCTCTCGGAGACCGTGAATCACAAATCCCACACCAATGGAATCCTCTTTATGGGTCCGGACCCTAAGACCATCACAGACAGCAAACAAGGAATCACGTTCGAGATACTAACTCATTGCCGCCCCCTTTGCGGCTGCCGCTGCTTACGTGCTTTACCTAAATCTGGTAATTCAATTCTGGGAGCATCTCCGAGCCTGCTTTAGCGTTTCCTCCAGGTGAAGATGGAGGAGACGGCGTAGTTCCATACCGAGCCGACGATCACACCGGCGATGCCCGCGACCCACCAAGTTTGGTCGGCACGGAAAACGTAAGTCGCGATCCCGACATTGGCGACGGCGCCCATTCCGCAGATCAGGTAGAACGATAGGAGCCCGCGAATAAGCTGCCATCTGCGCAACCTTTGGTCGCGATAGGTGAAGAGGTTGTTCAGAAAAAAATTGGAGGTCATCGCTACCATCGTGGCGGTTGTCTGCGCCGCCACAAATCGCGCCCCTAGCGTCAGGCCGCTCCAAAGCACCGCCAGGTGCGCGAACAGCCCGAGCCCGCCGATCAGCGCGAACAGAGCGAAGCGCACGGGGACAATGTGACCGATAAGCTTGTCGGCCAGCAACATCCCATATTCCCACGCTACCAACACATCGAGCTTACTCTCACCGTAGAGGCGCTTACGGAACTCGTAGGGTAACTCTCGCACCCGAAGGGGTCGCGGCGAGGAGGCCATCAGATCGAGTAGAATCTTGAACCCTTGACCCGAAAGGCTGTGCATAGCGTTATCGAAGACCTCGCGGCGGAACATGAAGAAGCCGCTCATCGGATCAGCAATCTCAGCCTTGCAGAGAAACCGGGCCACGCGCGTCGCGAAACTGCTCATGCGCGCGCGGCTACTGCTCCAGCCTTCGCCGATCTCACCCCCTGCCACATAGCGGCTGCCAACCACGAGATCGACGGGCTCACGCCTAAGCACGTCCAGCATGTGCGGTAGCAGCCGCTCGTCATGCTGGAGATCCCCATCCATGACCGCAATATAGGGCGAGGCCGAAGCTAGCACGCCCTCGATACAGGCCGTCGAAAGACCGCGGCGCCCGATCCGTTGCAAGCATCGCACACGGGCATCGCACCGCGCCAGCCCGCGGGCATGATCGGCGGTTTCGTCGCTCGAATCGTCGTCAACGAAGATCACCTCCCACGACATATCTCCAAGAGCCACCCGTACAAGCGCTAGCAACGGTTCGAGATTGTCGCGCTCGTTGAGCGTAGGCACCACGATGGTGAGGTCGGGCGCCATGCCAACAAGTCCTGTCCTACCGGCCGCGACATCGGGTTTCGGAAAATCCTGCATCACCCGTTTCCAATCGGCAGCGAAGCCCTTGAGTGCTGTAGACGACATCCGCCGAAACACAGCATCTAGAAAAAGCCGAGGCAATCAAAAATGGCGCTCAACCGAACGCGCGATCGTTGGCAGGTCGAGCGTCATGGCTGAGCGCAATTCTGGACCGCATAAGCGCATTGCTCGCCGGCAGTTAAACCGGGATTCGCCAGATGACTCCCAAACTGCTGGCTACGATCGCTGCAAGTCGCCCGCGATCAGCAGCCTTGACGTTCACCACGATCCCTTTGCGCATCCCCCAAACTCGCACGCCTGCAAGCCCTCGGGAATCCTCAAACGGACTCGTTCGTTAGGTCGGTACCACTAGCAGCCCTAATTGCCGTGTGAGCGTCGATCGCATCTCGATCCAATCTTCGATCAAATCCTTGATTGTGACCATGCAAGGTACCTCCCTGCTTTCCGCCAAGCATACCGGAAGCAGAAGGCGGCGGGGAGCGAGTCATCGGCGCAATGCGCCCTCGAAATGCAAGGCTCCGGTCACTTTGACCGGGGCCTAGCCGGCCTCATCTCGCTAAGCCCACCTGACCTCGCCGAAGCGAGCCATGCCTTGCTCTGCCAATGCGCGCCCGAAGACGGACCCGGTGAAAAAGTCTGCCGAGCCAGATGAGTAGTCAAGAGGCTATGGAGACCCCGAAATTTCAAGCTAAGACACGACCTGAGCAGTCTTACTTGATCAGAGCCAAAAGCCGGAGCGATCTTCCGCCGAAACGGCAAGCGATATTCCTTTGCGTATCGCCACACTCGCACATCGCGAGTCCGCAGGGAATCCTTCGCAGGATTCAAATGTCAGATTTGATCCACTAGCACCCTTCGTACCGCTCCCCCCACGCCGCAACGCTCGCATGACCGGGAATGCAAGCCACGCCCGCCTCCCGCGATTCATGGTCGCCCCCTCTAATCAACTTGACGTAAGCCCGATCTCAAGTATTTGTGAAGACAGTGTGGTTTCGCTGTTGTCCGCATCCGTACCAGACACTGCCAATAAGTCACGTGTCAGCGGTGTTTCCCGTTGAACAGCGAAATTTCAGAGTTAGCGAGTATTGCCTTATGTTCTCGCGCTGGCAAATTAAAGCGCTGCTCCAGGGCGGCGTTTCATTACTACCCTACTCACATCGTGCAAATCGAATACTCCAGAAATTAAACGGATCACTCGATCCCCGATCCAGAGTCGATGCAATGGCAGAACGCGTTGCCGGCCACCTAAATAGGTTCGATGCTTTTTGCGGCTCTGATGTCCAAAATGCCAATTTTCTGGAGCTTGGAACTGGCGTGTTTCCACTTTTTCCTGTGTTACTCGCTCTTCGCGGAGCCAACGAAGTCTACACGTACGATATTACGCAACTGGCTACTAGACGTGATGTCGCGCAAACGTTTGCTGCTATCGCCGATAAGAGGGAATGGCTGACTGCAAATATAAGCGTTGGGAGGCCCGACCGACTTGCGCGTCTTGGAGAGCTCCGCCAAAAGGTTGAAGATGGCATATTATCCGTTCAGGAGGGCTTAGCCAAAATTGGCATATTCTATCGGGTCCGCGATGCGAGCCGCTCGGATCTTTCGTCAGCTTCTATAGATGCGATTGCCTCTAATGACGTCCTTGAGCACGTTTCTCGCCCCGTACTGCGTGATTTATTCGAGGAGTTTCGTCGACTCATCAAGCGCGATGGTATCATGAGTCATTTCATCAACATGGGTGATCATTATGCAGCCGCTGATTCCTCAATCGGTCCGTGCAACTTCTATCGGTTTTCGGAGAATCGCTGGAGGTGGCTCAATAGCGGACTTCAGTACCAAAATCGTCTTCGGCTTAGTGATTACAGAAAGCTCCTGGAGCAGGCCGGATGGGAAGTCGTTAATGATTATGTTGTGAGAGCGAGTTCCGATGAGCTTGAGACTCTCCCTTTGGCGACGCAATTTGCGTCCTACTCTAAGGATGATCTGCTAGCTATCCACGTCTGGTTGGTCTGCCGGCCAATTTAAATTATTTTAAAAGCAGCCCACGCTGTGCTCTGTTGTTTGTGGGGACCTCCCTCGAAACAGGTGAGATGCAAAAGGGGTGGCTGCGGGGTCAAAACAAGAGGCCTTAGCCAACCACCTTCGCACCATCAAACTCGCAGATGACGCGCTCATATATCCTGTTCAACTGCTCTCGTTTGCGCTCCGAGCTGTAATCTCGCGCCCGGCGCAAGGCCGCTTCCGCCATGCGATACCGTCGCGGCTCGTCTACAGCCATGCTCTCAATTGCCGCTGCAAATCCAATTATGAGACCTTCGATCGTCCGTGGTGGAATTTTTATCCCACACTCTTCCGTCACGGCGTCCGAAAACCCACAATGGTCCGGGCAGATCACCGGTAGCCCCAAGGCGAGGCCCTCAACCAATACGGTAGAAGTTAAATCCTGGAGACTTGAGATCACTAGAAGGTGTGCTCTGCCCATAACGAGCATCGCTTGTGCACGAGGTAAATTGCCGTGCCAATGACAACGGGCGCGAAGCCCGAGAGACTCTGCCAAAACCTGCCAACGTCCGCGTAATGGCCCATCACCGAGCACGTCCAGGCGCCAGTTTACTTCCGGACGAACGCGCGCTAGCGCTTGTAAAACTACGTTAAGAGCCTTTCTCGGATGATGTATTCCACTCCAGACAAGTTGCAGAGGATCTTCCGGCACCCGGCGCCGCGGCCTTGCGGGGCTGAGCCCTATTGGCGCGGTGACCTCCGACAAAACTGTGCTGTCGGTGCCGTATAGGCTTTTCAGATCTCTAGCAATCCCGCCGGTGGCTACTATTAAGCCAGCGCCGGCAGCAAGTGCCGCACGTTGTGGTGACCGCAGCCAGCGTCGCTGGGCCGAGTTGATGAGATTGCGCCCACCGTGATAGATCGCCCCATAGAGTCCCATTGCTGGGAGAAGGTTCCACTGAGTGTTTTCCAGGCCTCCAATGGGACCCCAGACAAATGGAATACCCAACCTCCAAAGTCGGCCAGGAAAGCGGTAGCCGACGTAAGTAGCTTGATGGACAAGATCGAACTTCCCTTCGCGGGTAAGGCTTCTTGCTAATCGAAACCCATCATGTTGCCATTGAGCATAGGCGAGATTCATGACTGGCTTAAAAATGGAGCTTGTAATCGCTTTCCACGCTGGTGTTGGAGAATAATGCCATTTACGATGAGGAACATATACGAAGTGTAAATGTTCCTCTCTCTGAGTTATCTGCTCTATGGCGTTTCTATGAAACTCAGCTGTGATGACCGTGACGTCATGATCTTTTGCAATTAGATTGGCCCATTCCCAACCAACACCCTCTTCAGAACCATGGCGTGGATTACAAGCATAAGCGGCGAGCAAAACTTTCAATCGTTTCTCGGGGAGCGCCAAATTCATTATCTCCGAATAAAAGCCAGATTTTCAGTGGTCAGGCCACCCCGCAATTGGCCGCCCGCAACAATCGAATATGGAGAGTATCCATAACTGGCGAGCAACTGCACCAGCTGAGCTCGCGAGGAGCCGTACCTGCTTAGATTATCGTCGTTGCATTCGACGAGAAGCGCTCTCGGCCGCTTTTCTTCGTCTGCCAAAAGGGGGGTTGCTCCGCGTATTATCAGAGACTCGGCACCTTCTGCGTCGATTTTGATGACAGCCGCCGCACGGCCGATGTGCGCAAGCTCAACGTCCAAGCTTGACACATCTACCGTCAAGACGTCGGAGGTCTCCTTGCGCTCAGTCCCTCGCAACGACGAAAACCCGCTATCCACTGCGACGGAAAAACTTGTTTGTCCTACTTCATCTGAGAGCGCTTCGGTTCTTAACGTGACGTTCCGGAGGTTATTGAGCAACACATTCAAACGCAGCAGACTACCAACGAGCGGCGCGGGCTCAAAAGCAATGACCCGCCCTTGCGACAGGGCCCTTGCTGCCAAAATCGTGTAAAGGCCAAGGTTTGCTCCTACGTCAACGAAAACATCGTCTGGATTGAGGAAGGAAAGTAACCACCTAATCTCGTTCTTCTCGAAACCGAGGCGCCACCGCAGACGCCAACCGATGTCCTCGTTCTCGAAGACAGAGAATTTAGCGCCAAAATAGTCCACAGTGGTGAGCTTGACTTTTGTCGGCCTGGTGACACCGAGGATCGCTTTTTTCAAGAGTTTTGGGACACTCTCTCGCGCAAACCCCGCAACCGCGAACTTAGCCATAGACTTTCCTCTGCTATCGGTTTGAAAACTGGCCATCGTGTCGCGCAGGCGCTTGCGTCTGCTTTAACGACCAACAAGCCGTCACCGCGGCCAATGGTCAGGACCGGAGTAAGAGAATCGACGAATTACAGGAGCCAGATGTCGAATTGGGGGGCGTTTAGAATGTGGAAGATCCAACTTAACTTTCCGTGCCAGCACCGCGAGGTAAACCATAGCAGGATACTGCAATAAGAGGTCGATACTGAAGACCGCGGCATTGTTCTCGGGAATGCTACGAAGCGTATTAAATACCAACATTGCGCCAGCTATCGTCACAAACAGCTGTTCTGTTTGTTGCAAGCCCCGCCGAATAAAAAGCAGCCAGAGCAGATTCCACCAAGCCGCGAGCATTGCCAATAGGAAGAAGCCCGCTCCAATCACACCCGTGTTGAGAAGCGCGTATATGAGAGCGTTTTGGGAATTACTTTCTCCACCCATTTGTCCAAGTATACGTCGATCTCCTTGGGCGCCATAGCCGATGAACGGCGCCTGTTGAATCGCGTCGAAGGCGTTCTGCCAAATGTCCGGCCGGCCGCTCATCGTTTGAAAACCCTCCCCGCCTGTCCCGCGCGTGGCGTGTTGCCAAAGGTCCTCGAGCAAGCCTCCCGACAGAGAACCCGCCAACCAGAAGAGCAGAACCGCGATGCCTAAAGTGAACCCAACGCGACGTGCGATCGTCCCGCCAAGAAACAGCGTGAAAAGAAACGTCCCCAGTAACGCAAACAGGGTGCCCCGCGACTGCATGAACCAGACGATATAACAAGCACACGCAAATACCACACCGGCGATCAAGCGGCCGAGCCCTCGGCCGCGAAAGATGTAAACGAGCGCGATGATTGCCGGAACGGCAGCCAAGCGCGACAGGCCCGAGGAGCGCGACATGGCCACCCCATAAAACGTGGTTACCTGGTTAATAATGCCGTAGCCAGAAGATACACTTTCGTTGAATAGAGCGTCGCGCGCGAATATCGTCAGGACGACCAGTAAGATCGTAGCAATCAGCCATGAAATCCAGTTAAGCTGACGGGCAGCCTGCACCGGATCATTGCCTGTGAGCGCGAATTGTGTGACGGCCATAGCGCCGCAGAACGCAAAAGCCCAGTAAGCATAATCGAACCATGGATCGACCGGCAAAGTCGATACGAACATCACAAGCCCGTATAGCAAAAAACCCATCTCGACAGTGGTCGGGCCATGCTGTCTTTTGCTCAGCGCAAGTCCCACCGCTGCAATTCCGAGCGCGAGCAATGGAAATGAGGCGCGCACGGCATTGATCCGGTCCGTGATATCGCCGTCGAATGACAAGTTCCACGGACCCGTGCCGATGGCAAGCCAGAGCGCCGCCCAGAGGATAAACGGCAGCCTGATTGTGCCACGGAGCTGACCCCAGAGGCGTCCGCCAAATAGCTCGCGCCGGGACCATCGGCCGCCACGAAATGACATGCGCCGGGTCCGGCCGGCTATCCCTCTTGGCGCGTATGGTATTGGCGTCATTCACCTACTCGCGGAACGCATGATTGCGGATCTCGTCTATTTCGCCGCCCGGTTGCGCGTCGTTGCCATTGCTGTGACGATCCGTACGATCTCATGGAAATTTCCAGCCAATCGGCCAGCCTCTCGCCAATTTCCCTTTGCTATGGATCCGAATGTCGCTGCCGCCCGAATCGTCACTCCGAGCCAAAATCGAGACATGGAGAGACCGTGTTTGCGTACGATATATCGTCGATTGCGGACTTCCACGTGACCGAACCAAAAGCGAGATCCGCGTCCTCCCTCTGCTGGCCTATGGGTGAATTCCGCGCGCGGCAGGATTGCAAGCCGGCCTCCCTGGTAGCGCGCTTGCAAACTCAGATCGAGGTCCTCCAGATAGCTGTATCGCTCAAAATATTCGTCAAATCGGATCGTCTTTAGCATGTTCGCCCGCCAGATCACCGCGGTGCTCAGCAACCATTCCACCTCCATGAATTCGTCAACGCGCAAGATACGCGTATGCCATCCGGAAGATGAGACCGCGCCGATCCGCTTCGAATAAAGGCCCAACCTTTCCGCCAGCGCGGAGGATTTCAACGCGCCGTAGCCGTGCTCCGGCGCCAAGTCCGTCGTATTAAAGCCAAACCCGACAAACTCGGCGGGCATAGAGCCAATGGCGTCGCACGCTGTAGAAAGAGCGATTGGTGGCAGTTCTATGTCATCATCTACTAATGCGACCAGATCTGATTTTCTAACTATCGACTCTATGCCAGCATTACGTTGAGCGGCAGCCGATGGGGGCCAGTGTTGCAGATATTCGATATTCAGGACGCTACCGTGGGACGCGGCAATAGCTTCACAACGCAATAGGGGGTCAGATCCGTCGACGATGACCACCACATCAGGTAGTCTGGATTGGCGCGAAAGGGAGGTGAGTACAGTATCTATCTCCCGGGGCCGGTTTCGGGTCGGGACAACGACGGCGAGACGCATCAATACTCCTTCTCGATTGAGGACGATGCTGTGGGAGCCATATCAAATTGCACCGAGCCACGAACGCGCAAAATCTTTCAACATTGCAAACAGGCCGAAGCCAGCCCCTCCCAGGGTTCCGCGGTAACATCCGGACAATAGCAATCTCATAAAAATGCGCTGGCGAAGCCACAACGATTTCTCATAATAGAGAGTTCCTCGCTCTCTTGTCCAAACCGATAGTGACTTAAGGTGCGATGCGCCTCGAATTAATCGATCCCGATATTCAATGGTGCACTTATAACTCAATGCTGTCAACGCGTCTGCCTCAGCGTTGCGATGATCAGCCGCTTGCAAGAAGTGCTCGAACGGGGTGCTTTTTATTCTATCCAGTTTAGCGCGCAAGCCATACGTATAATTGGCAAAGACGGCTTCGTCGTGGCGGCGATACAGCAGAAGCGGTTTGGCCAGGAGATACCGCCCGCCGAGTACAAATCCTAGTAGGCTAAACCACGAGTCATGCGGCCATAATGCGCCATCGGGAAACCGGGGACGATTTTCGGCGGGTATATTCCGCAACAGGTCCCCCCGCACGCATATGCAGCAGCCCAAGAATGTCCTGAACGGAGATCGCAACGGTCGGGTCATACGACTTACCCAAATGCCGCCGACCCGCGCTCCGCTCGGTCGCAACTGCTTGTTACAAGCCAACGCCTCATGGATTATCACGTTCAATCGGCGATTCGCTACGATTCTTGCGGCGATTATCCTCAACTTATCAGGCAACCAAACATCATCCTGATCGCAGAACGCAATCCAATCTCCTTGGGCAAGAAAGGCGGCTTTTAGAAAATTTGCTCCGAAGCCGAGGTTGACCTCATTCTTACAAACGTGGACGGGAAAACGCGCTGTTCGCGCAAAATTCTCGGCGATTTCTACGGTCCGGTCCGTTGAACCGTCATCGGTAACCACCAACTCATGTGGAGTATGGGACTGAGCCGCGATGCTTAGTAGCTGCTCAAGTAAGTATCGCTCTCCATTATATGTAGCCATCGCCACAGAAATTCTGATGTCCGGGTAGTTCATGCTAATCATGGTTGTACTAGGCCCGTTTCTCTGGCACTCTCAAACCGTGAAAGCAACGGACCGGCGAGGCGTAGTTGCGGTGAGCCACCATCGTCACTGTGAAGTTTGATCTGGCAGTCGTCAAAGTCACGTTCCTCTGTAAACTCGGGGCGGCTTTGCGCGCGGTTACGACAAAGCCGTCTGATACGTTGAATTGAATTAGGGACAGGACTTACGATTGCCGCGATGCAGAACGCTGTGAATTGCCGTACTGGCCGCGAAGTTCTAGGTGCTAATACAGAGATCGAATCGAGTCCGCAGCTGGCCCACACTACCATTGCAAAAAAAGGGGACCTATATACAATTGTGACCTACCGCAAGATCCCTCTACCGATCTTGTCTGGACCTCACTCGGGCCACTGTCGCGCAAGGAACTATTTGCTGCGCTAGGCTTAGTGCGACTTCGTGGTCCAACTGAATCCGAACTGGAGTCAGACCACGCTGCCATTCGCCGGCGCATACGTGAAATACCAGCCATACGCTGGAACCTATGGCTTGTGCTTCAGCGGTTTCGGCTTTGGGTAGATCATGCGGCGGATAGCCTTCTATGATGATTGTCATTTCCCTAATCCCTCAGGAATTGTCGCCCGCAAGAGGGCTGCTCTCGCGAGCGACAACGCTCCGTCTAGAGACGGGGCAAACTACGCCAATGTGCCGAGACCAATTCAATGCGGCCGTGGCGAATACGGTAGTAAGCTTCGATGAAAACCATCGAGGTTTCCCTTTCTTGGGAAAAGCAACCTCGTGGGCTCTGACCGATAACCAAGGCGCGCGGCAAAACGAGCAACGGGGATCGATCAAGCCTGCGGGGTTGCAGGTTGATGAAACCGTTGCTCTGCGGCGCGCTTTGCGGGACGGGATAGACTTGCGTGGGGTATGGCCGGCGCGGCCTTCGAATCACGCTGAAATCAATTCTAGGTGGGAGTCGGCCCCATGACAATAGGAAATCCTTCGCCAAAATGCTCTTGCATTATTTGCTCAGCAAAGTGGCCTTTTACCCCTTACGAGATTCAGGTGATGAAGCTCGCAGCGCTTGCTCAATTTCGCGCGCAAGTCTCTGTAGATCAGCCCGAGGAAGGCGAAAATGATACCAAGCCGTGTCCGTCAAGAACGTCACCTGTCCTTTTGAAGCATCGTCGGGGTCGATCAGCACCTTCGGTTGTGTCGCCTCGTAAACATGTGTCTGGGGTGCCTTGACCATGAGAGCTAGTTCCTACTTGCTTGTCGGCGCATTGGCCCACCGATGACAAAATCAATGACCCTGAGCACAAGCCAAATTGGCAACGCGCAATATACGCCAGCCTTGAGAATTATTAGGGACGCTAGATCGCCAAGGTCTGCTTTTCTTGCGGGCGCAATGCCGACCTGCTCGTCACTCAAAGAAGCAGCGTCTATATCCGACATGTCGTTTGGCGCGGCGGGAGATGCACCTACGGCCTTCGCTGGCGTCGCTGGTTCTTTTGAAGGCGGCGACGGATGCACCCAAGACAAAACGCTACTCAAATTCTCATTCGGCGGCACGGGACCGATCATGCCGTTTGCATACAGCATCACCAATCCTAACGAGAGGATTGCCCATAAGCCAAGGGCGGCGCGGTCTGGCCAAATCATCGGGGTGGTTTCCGAGGTCGCTTCTTCTTTTGATCGGTCGCGGTCTTTTTCTGCTTTGCTTTCTCGACGCTCTTTTCAACCTCGGAAGGCTTGGTCTGGACGAACCGAGCTAGCGCTTCGCCGAACGGCATATCGAGGCCGAGCTTTGGTTCTAGCTTCTTTCCGCGCGGGTTCATGCGATCAGCGCCTTGTAGGTCAATCTGCCTTCGACACAACCGAACATATCATTCATGCGACCGGGGGCTCTCATATCGCGGCGGTTGAAGCGCCAAGTCATTTCGGCAACGTACCGCTGCAAATGCTTGTCGCTCACCCAATGGTGAACGCCGTAAATCTGTCGTTTGAGAAGCGCCCAAACGGCTTCAATGCTATTCGTATGATGGATGAAATTGCGAACATATTCGCCATGGCTGTGATTTACCGAATGCACGTTGTATTCGCCGTCCAGTCCAAGGAATGCGCGATCTTCGTCGGTCATAAGGTTCGAGCCTTGTGCGACGTTCGCCTTGACGAAACCATGAACCGTCTTTGCCTTGGTATCTTCGATGTGAGCGGTGCGGAGTTCGCCTTCGCGCTCAATCGCGCCGATCACGACGGCCTTGTTCGCGCCGCCCTGCGAACCCGCCGTTCGCTTGTGCGCGTGTTTGTTCTTTTCTTTGCCGCCGACGAACGTTGTATCCGCTTCAATATCACCCTTGAGCGGGGCATTAAAGGATTTAGTGCGCGCTGCATGACGAAGGCGATGCAGGACAAACCATGCGGTCTTTTGCGTGATTTTAAGGTCCTTCGAAAGCGTGGTCGAAGCGATGCCCTTCGGATGATTGGCGATCATCCAAACGGCCATGAACCACTTGCGAAGTGGCAGTTTGGTATCTTCGAAGATCGTTCGAACTTTGATCGAGAAACGCTGCCGGCAGTCCCCGCACTTGAACGTCTTACGGTCGGAAAAGTGATAGATTTTCTGGCCTGGTTGCGCGCCATTTGCAACGCAATAGGGGCAAAACTCTCCATCGCGCCAGCGGATCGCCCTCAAATGGTCGATGCAGGTTTGTTCGTCTGGGAACGCTGCCATCAGGTCAAAGAGGCTATCGAAATGCGTAAGCATGGATTCATCTCCAGTCTGGAAATGAGCCTACACCAAATTTAATGTTGGGTCAAGCACGTATATAGGTCCCAAAAAAGCTCCCCGCAGAGTGTCCTCGGCCCGGCTTCGTTGCCGTCGTGGCGGCATTTTGCCTCGAGCTCGTGGATCCGTGCGGGATCTACATCCGTGCCGTATATCTCATTCAATCGGGCCCTTTGCGCCGGAGTGCCATCAAGAGACTGATCTCGTCTGACGAATGAGTCGATCGATGAACCGACCAGCGATCAAATAGACACAATCCTTTGCGAATGCTTTCGATCCGAGCCCGGCATGCAGTCGATTCCAGTAATCACCCGTGACCACGGCGCGCGCCAGAGTCACAAAACGGCCGCCCCAACTCTGCGGCCGACTGTAGAAGTTTGCACGCGAGTGACGAGCTTCGGCATGGCGGCGCATCCGCCGCGCGAGATGTGCGCATCGGGCCTTCGCCGGGGGCGACAGCTTTGTCGAGAATTTCTCAAAGCAATCCGCCACGGCAGCGGCTGCTCCGGCATCGCGTGCGTATCGTTCGGGCGGATCCCCGTAAAACTTCAAAAGCCGATGACCAAGATTCGTCGCATCGGCTTCCGGTCTGGAATCAAAGGACAGAGCGTCCGAATGTCGCCGGTAGAGTGCAAGAACCTCAGGCGTCGCCACTACGTTGCCAAACACGCTTGAAATCATACAGATCCACGTATCGTGGCCGCCGACGGCCCAACGGAGGTCGGGATGGATCGGCCCAGGGGAGAGGAATGACAGAGGCCGCTCAATGTCTTTCGATTGTCTAACCAGTTCATTCCGAAAACACATCGTGAAACCATAAGGCACTTCTCCCAACATTACGGCGTGCCGGTATCCAAACATCTTAGCCCTTTGCCGACGCTGGAAGACTTTCCTAAGGGGGCGAAGATCTGCATCTACGATATCAGCGGCATGAATAACTAGCGCGACGCCTTCAAATCGAGAAATCGTCATACCGATCTGTCGCAGTTTGTCTGGCAACCACACGTCATCTTGATCGGAGAAGGCAATCCAATCCCCTTCGCAGAGACTGGCTGCCTTCAAGAAATTGTCGCCGTAGCCGAGGCGCTCGTCGTTGCAGACAATACGAACAGGGAAGGGCGCTTTGCGTGCAAATCGATGCAGTATTTCGAGCGTCGCGTCGGCAGAGCCGTCGTCGCAGACCACTAGCTCATATGGCAATTGGCTCTGGACAACAAAACTCGCGAGCTGTTCCTCCAAGTATTTTGCGCCATTATATGTTGCCATTGCGATCGAGACACGCAAAGACCGCGGATGCGGATTTTCGGAGACCGAGTTTTGGCTTTCTGAACTGCAGCTCATCAGGGGTGGAACCCACGACGGTAAAGCGTCGCTCGCGAAATACGCCCTGCTCCGACAATTCGACGAGGCGCTGAGGATTGGGTGTCTACTCAGGGGCGGCCAAATCGTCGCTGCCGTTTTCGCTCGGTGACCGGCCCTGACGAACGAGTTGATCGATGAGCCGACCGGCGATCAAGTATACCAAATCCTTTGCGAATACTTTCGATCCGAGCCCGGCATGCAGTCGATCCCAATAATCACCCAGGACGACGGCGTGCGCCAGTGTTACGAAACGGGCGCCGCAATTCCGTGGCCCTCCACTGTAGAAGTTTGCACGCGAGCGACGAGCTTCGGCATGGCGGCGCATGCGCCGCGCGAGATGTACGCATCGCGCCTTCGCCGGGGGCGACAGCTTCGTCGAGAATTTCTCCAAACAATCCGCCACAGCAGCGGCTGCTTCGGCATTCCGTAGGTATCCTTCGGCCGAATGCCCGTAAACTTTCAAAAAGCGACGACCAAGGTTCAGCGCATTGGCTTCCGGTCTGGAATCAAAGGTTGCAGCGTCCACATGTCGCCGATGAAGCGCAAGGACCTCAGGAATCGCCACTACGTTGCCAAAAACGCTTGAAATCATACAGATCCACCTGTCGTGGGTGCCGATGGTCCAACGGAGGTCACGATCGATCGGCCCGGGTGAAAGAAATGACAGTGGCCGCTCGATGCCTTTCGATTGTCTAATCAGTTCATTCCGAAAACACATCGTGAACCCAGGAGACGCTCCTAATCCTCGCAGCATTGCGGCCTGCCTGTGTCCAAACGTCTTAGCTTGCATGCACCGTCAGTTCGTCGAGGAAAATCGGCACCAATGTGCCGCGACCCTGCCTTTCAGTCCTAGCCGCGCGCCGAAATTCGCTTTGAACAAAAGTGCTTTCGTCCGCGCGTTCAACTAGTTCATCGATTTGTTTGATCGGCAATGCCGCATCGCTAAGTGAGAGACAGAAGTAAGTGTCGAAATGGGCCTTAACGCATGCGCGCCGCTGCGAATCCCAAATGGCAGGAGACCCCTGATTATCACGGATTTTCCGCTTGAGGAAATCGCGCTCTATTGCACCAACAAAACCATCCTGTTGCCGAGCGAGTATTGATCGAGGCAGGGGCCGCCCGAAGGGCGGCGCCGATCCGACTTTGACGACGAAGGACACGCACGCGACAATGATGCATCATGGCAATGCTCACTTAAACGCCAGTCCGCCAGACAGCCGTCGGTAATGGTGCCCGATGTCATCACGGCTGCCCAGGCGATCGGGCCCGCAGGACAATGTTCGAGCCGAACGTCGCTATCGGCTCGAATGCTTGCCTGAGGTAGTCGTCAAGCACCGTGACGCCACTGCTGAACGCGCTGTCGTTCGGCTCCTGGACATCGGCCCCGATCGCCTCGATCACGATCAACTTGGGCTTCGCGCGCTCCAGCTCGCCAACCATTTCGTGCTGGATTGGCGCCGATGTCTGCAACCCGGGATTGAATTCGTGCCACTTTGTGGCGGATTTCCGGTTCATGGCGAAGTAGAGCAGCACGTCGTTGATAGAAATCTTGTCGTGCCGAGAGAGGCCGACGAACACTTGGTCGTCGGGGCTGGTCCGCTGTTGGACATAGAGGATGGTCTCCATGATCGCCTCATTCGTCCGGAAGCAGGCTAGGCGCTCCAACCCCCGAGGCATGCTACAGCTTCCCGATACAGGCGGCGCGTCAGAGGCTGACAGCTCCCATGATGCTGGATCCCTTGCCCAAGCGACGTTCTGCGCGGCCTCGCGAAGCCCGATATACAAGCAGCCGAGAGTGAGCACTGAACTCGCCAATAGACCCAAAACGACGAGGCTGCGGCCGAGCGGGCCGCGCCCGGGTATAGATTGCGACATCACGCCAGCCACCGCCAGCGAGGCGATCACGGCCATGGCCATGTGAATCGTACTGACGCGCACCACGCCCTTCCCGAAAAGTATGAGCGTCAGGACGACCAACGCCACCAGCGTCCAGAGCAACGCCGGCCGAGCGGTCGGCCGCGACCCGACAATCTCATCTTCCCCGGGGTACCGTGCGACGGCGACCATGGTCGGCACGGCTGCGGCGCACAGGACAAGCGGAAGGTAGACGGCGAACCCCATTGGGTGGGCCCACAGCGACGACAGGTCGGGGAACGGCAACGACCGCATCTTTACATAGAACTGGGTCTGAAAGATGAGGACGTCGAATACCAGGTCCGGAATCGCGCCGGAGAAAGCAAAAGCCACGGTAATTGGCGCCACGACGACGGCGAAACCCAGGCCGAACAAAATCAGGGCCCGCATTGTGGCCGGCAGACACTCTGCCCTGCCTCTGGTTTGGAACCAAACGCTGAGGGCAAGGATCGCGCACTCCGCCCCGAAGGTGAAGAAACCGACGTCGT
Source organism: uncultured Alphaproteobacteria bacterium (assembly GCA_963720425.1). Taxonomy (GTDB): domain Bacteria; phylum Pseudomonadota; class Alphaproteobacteria; order Rhizobiales; family Beijerinckiaceae; genus Methylovirgula. The sequence goes on along the minus strand of OY970391.1, from coordinate 2,341,413 downwards.
ATCGAAATAGAAGGGTCACGCCCGCGAATACGCCGGCTGCCGCCAGCCGCGAAGAAAGCCGCACACCGCCGAGGGCCGGCGCCAGGAATGCTAGGCCCGCCAACGCCGCCGCAAGGGCGGGAAACACGGGGTAGCCGTAAAACCCGAAGGATGCGAGCCAAACGAGACTTGCGGCGGCGGTCAGGACGGCAAGCCGCCGCGGCGCCACCTGGCCAACGATGATGAAAACCGGCACCACGATGCAGCAGCGCACGACAGTGTCCCAGGCTCGCTCAACCAGGATGGATGTTCCGAAAACCTTGTACAAGGCAGCGAGCACATAGAACTGGCCTGGTCCGTAAGCTGTATAGAAATCCCGGTGCGGGATGGCGCCGTCAAGCACACGCGCTGCGCCGAACAGGATCAGCCCTTCATCGTAGTAGTTGACATCCCGTTTCATACAAAGCGTGAGATAGAGCAGCGCAACCAGGGACAGTGCTGCGACGATTGCCGTGCTGGGACCCGACTCTGCCCTACCCCAGGCACCGAAAGCGCGAAAAGTAGTCACGCGTCTCTCCAACAGGGCTGGTGGCTCAGGATCCCGCGAGAGATGATCCGGCATCCACCGGATAAAGTCCAAACCCAGGGCGAGATTGCCGCTGTCCATTGGCTTTTTGCAAGGGCAATTGGTCGGCGTGGCGGCTTCTGGGCTCCCACGCCCCTGCAAAGGCACGGCGAGCGCGGATAATGAGAATGTTGATTTTGGTCAAGACGCATCTCTCCCTCGGTTTTTGAACAAATGAGCGGCAACCGAACGCATTACGCTGTCGAGGCAACGGGCGGCGGCCGAAGTTCCGCGATCAGCCGCAAGATTTCGGCGAATAGGTTTCTGGGAATGGCGACTTCGGCCATCTGGAAAGCGACATGGCGCCCGTGGCTCACGACCTTCGCGCCGCTCTTGATCAGCTTTTCCTTGAGGCTCGTCAGCGACCAATCTTTGATCGGCTCGGGGCGTCGCCAGCGTGCGCAGGAAATTACCAAGATTATAGGCGAGCGCATGAAGCTGAAGCCGGACGGCGTTGGCGGCGAGGACGCTTGACGAGATAGCCGATCCGTTCCTGCAACACCCGGTTGGCGGGAAGCCGAATGGCGTATTTGATCCCTTCGCCTTCGAGGTACTCATAGACCTCGGGATTGACGAAACCCGCGTCGGCGCGGAAATAGATGCGCGAGACCTTGCCCTGATAGCGCGTCACGACAGGCTTGAGGATGCCGTCCCAGCCATGGGCACTGTGCACGTTGCCAGGGCGCAGCGCGCTGCGTTCCAGATCACCGAACTGATTGAACACGAACAGCGGATGATAGCAGGTACAGGCGTAATGGCCATTCCAGAGGCTCATCTCTTGTTCGCCATGCGTCGGGCTCACGCTCGAATCCATATCGAGCACGATGCCTCTTGGCGGGCGGCGCCATGCACAAGGTCGATCCACTGGCCGCACAAGTCGGCAAGAGCAGAGAGGTTCTCAGGGTCCGCGAGCCAGCGCGTCTCGAAACGCTCCATCTGGCTTGCTGACGCCGCGCATCCAGAGGCGGCCCTGCCGCCGACGATCCATCGTATCGCCGGATCATGCCGAAGCCGTTCGGCGTCGTTGACATCCTCGTATCCGGCAAGCCGCCCAAACACGGCCTGACGCAACATACCGACCAGAGCATGGCGGCCGTTCTTGCCGGCGCGGGCGTCGGCGAGCGTCTCGCCGGCCATCGCGCTAAGGCCGAGTGCGTCGTCAAGTTTACGGTATGCAAGCAAACCGGCGTCCGAAGTGACCACCGAACCGCGGAATTAGAGCGTCAGTCTGCGGTCGAAATCGAGCCTGAGCGCCTTCGCCATCCGATTCACCCGCCGGGTTCGTCATCGCCGCCTCGCTCGATCCAGAATAAGGTGCTGATGCCTATATCTGAATCGGCGTGAGCGTTGCGCAAATTAGTGCGTCATCCGGGGAATGCAGGCTTACCTATCTGCCGCAATTTGTCCGGCAACCACACATCATCCTGATCGGAGAAAGCAATCCAATCCCCTTCGCAGAGACTGGCCGCCTTCAAGAAATTGTCGCCGTAGCCCAGGCGCTCGTCGTTGCAGACGATACGAACAGGGAAGGGCGCACTATGCGCAAATCGATGCAGTATTTCGAGCGTCGCGTCGGCAGAGCCGTCGTCGCAGACCACTAGTGGCAATTGGCTCTGGACAACAAAACTCGCGAGCTGCTCCTCCAAGTATTTTGCGCCATTATATGTTGCCATTGCGATCGAGATCCGCAAAGGCCGCGGATGCGGATTTTCGGAGACCGAGTTTTGGCTTTCTGAACTGCAGCTCATCAGGGGTGGAACCCACGACGGTAAAGCGTCGCTCGCGAAATACGCCCTGCTCCGACGATTCGACGAGGCGCTGAGGATTGGGTGTCTACTCAGGGGCGGCCAAATCGTCGCTGCCGTTTTCGCTCGGTGACCGGCCCTGACGAACGAGTTGATCGATGAGCCGACCGGCGATCAAGTATACCAAATCCTTTGCGAATACTTTCGATCCGAGCCCGGCATGCAGTCGATCCCAATAATCACCCAGGACGACGGCGTGCGCCAGTGTTACGAAACGGGCGCCCCAACTCTGCGGCCGACTGTAGAAGTTTGCACGCGAGCGACGAGCTTCGGCATGGCGGCGCATGCGCCGCGCGAGATGTGCGCATCGCGCCTTCGCCGGGGGCGACAGCTTCGTCGAGAATTTCTCCAAACAATCCGCCACAGCAGCGGCTGCTTCGGCATTCCGTAGGTATCCTTCCGGCGAGTGCCCGTAAACTTTCAAAAGGCGACAACCAAGGTTCAAGGCATCGACTTTTGGTCTGGAATCAAAGGTTGCAGCGTCCACATGACGCCGATGAAGCGCAAGAACCTCAGGAATCGCCACTACGTTGCCAAAAACGCTTGAAATCATACAGATCCACCTGTCGTGGGTGCCGATGGCCCAACGGAGGTCACGATCGATCGGCCCGGGTGAAAGAAATGACAGTGGCCGCTCGATGCCTTTCGATTGTCTAATCAGTTCATTCCGAAAACACATCGTGAACCCAGGAGACGCTCCTAATCCTCGCAGCATTGCGGCCTGCCTGTGTCCAAACGTCTTAGCTCTTCGCCGGGACTGCAGGATTTTTCTAAGAGCCGACCCAAGAACTGGATCGGCTCTAAGGGGGCGAAGATCTGCATCTACGATATCAGCAGCATGAATAACCAGCGCGACGTCTTGAAAACTAGAAATCGTCTTACCTATCTGCCGCAGTTTGTCTGGCAACCACACGTCATCTTGATCGGAGAAGGCAATCCAATCCCCTTCGCAGAAACTGGCTGCCTTCAGGAAATTATCATCATAGCCCAGGCGCTTTTCGTTGCAGACGATACGAACAGGGAAGGGCGCACTATGCGCAAATCGATGCAGTATTTCGAGCGTCGCGTCGGCAGAGCCGTCGTCGCAGACCACTAGCTCATATGGCAATTGGCTCTGGACAACAAAACTCGCGAGTTGTTCCTCCAAGTATTTTGCGCCATTATATGTTGCCATTGCGATCGAGATCCGCAAAGGCCGCGGATGCGGATTTTCGGAGACCGAGTTTTGGCTTTCTGAACTGTAGCTCATCAGGGGCGGAACCCAATGACGGTAAACGATTCGCCGAGACACGGATTTCTCGCCGCTGCCCTATCAGCGGCAGCGGCTTGGGCATGCAGCTTAGAATTCCAACCAGTCGGAGCGCCAGCCGCATAAGGATTCTCTCCGTCGCGGATGCTGACGCTTTGTGGATAGTAGAACATGGCGGTCGGGCACGGCAGCACTCGTATTCTCGTGAACCCCAATCGACCAAGTAAATCTGCCAGCGATCCGGGTGAGAAGAGAACAAGATGCCTCGGCGGCTCCAATCCTCGCCAGTCAGGGCCGAACTCGATGAGTCCGAGAGCGCTAAGATTGGGCTGCGTCAACCAGACACGCCCTCCCGGCGCGAGTAGTCGGAGGATTTCGGCGAGCGCCTCGCAGGGACGATGGAGATGTTCGATCACATGGTTGAGCGTAATCTGCGAGAAGGCAGCTTCCGGAAAGCCGCTCCCCGGGAGGGTTGCCACTCTTACCTCTGTGGCATATCGCCGGGCTATTGCTGCAGCTTCTTCGTCTGGCTCAAGTCCAAAAGTCTCGTAACCGAGTGCTGAAGCGATTCTCAGGAACGCTCCGTTTCCACAACCGATATCGAGAAGACGCGCGTCGCCGGATGCGGCCGGCGGCAAGTGACGAGCCCAATATTCGACGCCTCGAAAGCGGTCAGGGAAGAGCTTTGCCGCCAATGCGCCGATGCGTGCGGGGAATGCGTGCGGCGGCCTGTGCCCCAGGGCGAAGTTCAAATAGAAGTTCAAATAGCTGTTTCTCAGCCCCTGCTTGACACGGCCCTTGACGGAGTCCAAAAGGCTATTTTTCCCCACCGGCTCGTCGATGTGCGTATAATAGTTGGCATAGGCGCGTCCGATGCTCTCTTCCGAGGGCCGCGGGTCAAGATAGGCCACACCGCACCCGCCGCATCGCCACAGCGTCCAACGTCCTGGAGCGGCCCGGAAAACACGATCGGTCAACCTCTCAAAAAGAACTTTTCGTTCCTCGGAATTGCAAGCTGGGCAGGCGCCGAGAACATCGAGATCCTCAACCGGCCAAATGCCGTCAATCGCCTCGTCGACCACCATCAATCAACGCTCCGCCCACTTTAGGTTCAATCGACGACAGCAAGCATGCGTAATATCACGCAAGGCCGACCGGATCGCCAATGGGGCAGCCCGAATGCTCCAGATCAACGATACGACGATTATGAGGGCGCGAGCCGCAACGGAAATATTTGTCGCATGTGACGTGAGCCACGTTGTGAGCAGCATGATACCGACCAGACAACCGCCGGGCAAGCAATGTACCCAGACTCGGCGCGGCGTATGGCTCGCCCAGCTCAATAGGGCAGCGTCTATGGCTACCCTGACGCTCCAGACGGCCGCCGCACCGAGTGCGCCGCTGGCCCTCACTGCAAACCACAGCCCCACCAAATAAAGAGGCAGTTCAGCTACGTGAAATATTGCCGGCAGGTCCGGGCGCCCCGCCGCCTGCAACCGTGCGAGAGGAATATAGGCCAGAAGATTCATCCAGACGCCCACGAGCAGCACCTCCCCCACGGGGGTCGCATGTTTTGCGAAATCTGGGCCGATCCACACTGAGAGAAATGGGCCCATCAATGCAATGCCGACGGAGACGGTCGGAGTGGCGATGACGGCAAGAGTGGTGATGCCTTCGGCGCTTAGCCGTTCTCTCTCCTTCTCGTCCGCGTGCGCGAAACGCGGAAACAATGCCCCGGCCAAGCTCGCGGCAAAAACCGCCGAACGGATGGCAATGCCAAATGGGACCACGTAGTAGGATACGGCCTGCACGCCAGCCTGGGCGCCAATCACGAAGCGATCGAGCCCATCCAGCAGCGGCCCAACGATGTTGGTCAGAGTGATCCATGCCCCGTAGCGAAACAGGCGCCGCGTGACTGCCGCTCGCGGGAGGGATGGCAGGCCGATTTGAAGTCGCCTCGCTCCCCAACTCCAGAGCAAAAGCGCCCCGGCCATCCGTACGAGCACAGCCGCAGGGATGAGCCAGGCAAGCGAAACGCTGACGAAATAGGCGACCAGCAACGGCCCGAGCTGGAACGCCGCGCCTCCGATCACGGACAATACGTTAAGGCCGAAAAAAAGCTGCCTTCCCGCCAATGCGCCTTGCATGACGGAGGAGAGAGTGGCCACGGGAACCGCTGCCGCCACCCAAGGCAGAGCCGCAAGCACCTCGGGACGCATCTCCGGAGAGAAATGCATGATGCGCTCCAGGACCAGCGAACCTAGTCCCCATAATGCTGCACCCCCGACGATCCCGAGACACGCATTTATCCCCAGCGCGCTCCAAACAATTGCGGCTAGATTTTCGCGGTCTTGACCATCGGCGGCAACCGCTTGAGCGGTGGCTCTGCCCAGCCCGAGATCAAACAGCCCAAAATAATCTAACAATATCCAGACGAGCGCCAATGCCCCATAGCGGGCCGCGCCAATGTGATGGATGTAGAGCGGTACAGTGACGAGCGCAACGGCGAGGCTCAGCAGCGAGCCGCCAAGATTGTAGACCGTGTTGCGAGGGACGCTCATATTATAGGCACTCTCAAAAACGCGGCAGATGGTTCAATCGTATGGAAATCCTCGGTACGAACAATCCGTCAATGCTCTAGTCGCGCGCCCAGTAATGCGCCATGGCAGAAGCTTGATGGCGACGGGCCAATGAAGCAGCGCCGGTGTTACCTTCCGGCACTAAAAGTTCGTCGACTCCATCAGAATTTCCCAGATCGGATATTGTGTACGCGAAGGTTGGTGAACCCGTTCAACTCAGCTGAAACGCAAAGAAATTTTGCTATTCGCGATTGGGTTCAAAAGTACGAACGGCACCCTGGGTCCCACTCAGCACGCAGCTGCAAGCGCGACTTCCCCATAACTAGCTCCGATGTCGAACATACAATCTCCAGGGTGAAGGGCGTCCACACAGAGCTGCGTGATTGTCGAATTGTAATTTCCCACCCGTAGATAGGCCGTCGCAAATACTCGCTCATAGTCCGCCCGAAGCCACGTGATGACAACCTCCGCCGTGGATGTAAGCGCTTGCGACAGCGGAATGTTTATGATGCGCTAACCCGATACACAACGGGTACCGTCACAAACCAGCGGATAGGCAATCTGAAGAGGCGTCGGTAATAGTTTGACGATCGGGGCACTCAAATTTCCTCCAATGTCTCGCGGCGAGACCGCCGCTCTTTCAACGCATCCGCCAACGCCACAGCTAGAAAACGCGGGCCGTCGAGGAGATCTCGCCGCCAGAGTTTGCGCGGCTCGGCTGCCAATCGCCACACCCATTCGAAACCCGCCTCCCCTAGCCATTGGGGCGCTCTGGAAGTGAGTCCGGCTTGAAACCGAAACGCTGCGCCGACGCCGATCACGACCGGGACTCGCAGGCGTTCCCGATTTTCAGCAATCCAGCGCTCCTGCTTGGGGCAACCAAGCCCGACCCACAATACATCCGGCTTTGCTTCGTTGATACGTTCGAGATCCTCGGCCTGCTCGCGATCGCTCAGGTCGCGAAACGGCGGCGAGAAAACCCCCGCCACGCCGGCGCCGGGGAAGCGATGAGTGATGCGTTCTTTGACTGCCACCAGCACATGGTGAGTGTCTCCATAAAAATAACTGCGGTAGCCGTGGTCGTTTGCTCGTTCGAGGAAGGCTTCTAGCAAATCCGCTCCAGACACGCGCGCCGGAAGCGGGCGCTTCTGCACGCGGGATAGCCAGACCGGCGCGATGCCATCCGGGCAGAACAAGTCGGCCTGGTTCAAGATCTCGCGGAAACCTGCATCCTGATGCGCACACCAAAGACCATGAAACCCGGTGGCGATCACGCTGCGTGCTCGCCCGAGCGGTTTTTGGATCCATCCCTCAAGGATATCGACCGCTTGCGATAGCGTCGGACCGTGAACCCGCGCGCCTAGAACCTCGATCGAGGGCAACCTGTCGACATCCATATTCATATCCATGTCGATCTTAAGCCCGCACGACAGAGCGCGCACGTACCTGCGCGTCAATCCAGCGGTAGGTCCGCTCTAATCCCGTGCGCAATGGTTTCCTCGGAGCCCAGCCTAGTGTCCGTTGAATAAGCCGGTTGTCGGAATTGCGCCCCCGAACGCCAAGCGGACCAGGGATATGGCGCTTTCCAATAGACTTACCTGCGATATCACTAATCACATCCACAAGTTGATCTATGCTAACCATTTCCTCTGAGCCGATGTTTACTGGGCCTGTCCAACCGGACCGGACAAGCCGGATTGTACCCTCAACGCATTCATCGACGTAAAGAAACGATCGAGTTTGATCCCCTCCGCCCCAAATTTCGATATTTTCACCTGGGCGAGCCATCGCAACTTTTCGACAGAGCGCGGCCGGCGCCTTCTCTTTCCCATCATTCCAGCTGCCTTCAGGGCCGAAGATGTTATGATAACGGGCAATCCGAACTTCCATTCCGTAATTGCGCGCATAGGCTAGATAAAGCCGCTCACTGAAGAGCTTTTCCCAACCATACTCGCTGTCTGGAGCCGCTGGATAAGCGCTATCTTCAGCACACTGCGGATTTAAAGGATCACGTTGATTGTACTCCGGGTAAATGCAGGCGGAGGAGGAGTAAAAGATCCGCTTCGCATTTCGCTTCCGGGCCGCATCAAGAATGTTGAGGTTGATCGTTGCGGAGTTGTGCATGACATCTGCGTCGTGCTCTCCGGTGAAAATGTAGCCGGCGCCTCCCATATCGGCGGCGAGCTGATAAATCTCGTCGAATTCCTTGTCGAAAATCGAGCGTACGAACGCCTGATCGCGAAGATCTCCAATGACAAAGTCGTTCGCCTCGGTCTCGCTAAACCGCGGGTACTTCAGGTCGACACCCCGAGCCCAGCAGCCTTCGGACCTTAAGCGCTTCACCAGATGATGTCCGATGAATCCCCCTGCCCCGCAGACAAGGACTGCCTTCGTCATCTTTCTTCCCTAATGATGTCTAGCGCGAACCGAAACCGGTCAACACGGTTCGGATTGTCTGAGCGGCGATGACGAGATCGAGCCAGGGGGAAAAATTCTTGATGTAATAGAAGTCGAAGTGCAGCTTGAATTTCGCCATTTCCGGGCGAGCGACATAGCCCTGGTTGACTTGCGCCCAGCCGCTAATGCCGGGGCGGACGATATGCCGGTAGCTGTAGAAAGCGATCTCGCGCTGGTACCACTCCGCCAAGGGCTGCGATTCCGGGCGCGGCCCGATCCAGCTCATCTCGCCTTTGAGGATGTTGATGATCTGTGGCAGCTCATCGAGGCGGTATTTGCGCAGGAATGCGCCGACCCGCGTAACGCGGATATCCTGGCTCTCGGTGTAATGCGTGCCTTTCGCCGACACGCTCATAGTCCGCAATTTGTAGATTCGGAAAGTTCGGCCGCGATAGCCAACCCGATCCTGCATGAAGAGGACGGGGCCGCGGCTATCGAGCTTGATCAGCACACCCGCCGCCGCGCAGACGAGCACAATCAGCGGCAGAACAAGAACAGCAATCAAAATATCCAGGCCGCGTTTCAGGTGGGCATAGACCGACAAGGGAATCAAGGAGCCGAGAGTGTTTTCCGAAAGACGCTCGATGTCGACCCGGCCCGTCAGGGATTCATGCACCTGTTTGGAATGATAGACGGGAATGCCGGCGAGCGCACAGCGGGCCAGAAACGCTTCCCAAGCCTCCCCCAGGTCGGCGCGAAGGTCGACGACGAGCCCATCATGCCGGTCCGGAAGCCGGTCCGGCGAGCGCCAAAGCGACCAATCGACTCGCGTCGATTGCATGACCTCGTCGACGTTTCCGTGCGGCACCACCGCAAGTCTGAGCCGCCTCGTCCGCCGCTCGATGAGAAAGGTGTAGTGGTAGAAGGCGATCGCGATGAAAAAACTCGCCAGGAGTTGAAAGCGCGAATAATCGTGCCGCGTGAGCAGCAGTGCGGCCGCCATCAATCCATAGGTGCTCGAAAAGCTCGGCAGGATGAATGAGAATCTTTGGAGGCCGGGAAATGCCGCGAGCTTTCGGGTTAAATAATAGCCGGAAAGGAGGGCCGCCGCGGTCCCCAACATCGCGTTATTGAGGCTCGCTGCAGTAAATCCGAAGGCGCTGTCGGGCCAGCGGATCAAGGCAGGCAAGAGGACGGCTACGACGAGGCCGACCAAGATCTGCCAGCGTCGTCTGCCGAGCAGCGCTACGGGCGAAGCTCTGTCGATCCGCAAATCGGCGGCGGAACCAGCGGCAATTCCCGAGGCCAGCATGTTCATGCCTCGAGCCCCCTTAATCTCAACTAGCTCAAATCAGGCAATGCATTGTAATCACGCCCCGCGTAGCGCTGTCAGTTGAATCGGCGCGCCCGCGCACGATTTTGGAAATGTGTGATAAATTTGCCTGCCGCACATTCGCGACCCGGCTGGCTCACGCGCTCGTCACAATGCCGAGGCTCCTCCGGCCGGTTCGCCCAAGCTACCGCAGTCCCGGTGAAAAGCCCCCGAGGCAAAATCATACCCGTGGTCCCCTCCCCGCGCCCGATGCTAAGTCGCGAAGGCGAGCAAAGCCGCCTTCGTCATAATGGGGATCTTGCCACCCATCGCATCCAAAAGAAGCTGACGCGTCCCGCGCTGTTGATTCTCTCGAACGGCCCGGACAAGATTTTCACCTGTGGCCCAGCCTGAGACCCTTGTCAAAGTGAATAGACACGGGAGGCGTCGGCGAGCCCCATTAAGGGCTCGACTATCCCGGCCGGCACCGAGGCGCGCATTGCTGCTGCCGAGGAGTGGCCGCCGATCGAGGGAATCTCGGAACGAGTTCTGGCGATCGACAGGTTGACCCGCCAAGAAACATCACGCTCCAGCAAGGACAGAGCTCAGGCCAACCTCGTGGCCGAAGCCGAAGCTGATCTTCGATCGAGCCACTGCGATTTTCGTGGCGGATTGCTCGCTAACTGAGTTGTGTCGGCGGGCGAAATCATCAGCGCGGCCGCGAAAGCGAACACCACCATCAGGCTCGTGGTCCGCAGCGGATAATCCACAGTGGAATGAAGAAGCAAAAGGCCGACAAGGATTGAGCCGGCGCGCGCCAACGCGCGATCGACTGCGCTACCGGTGCGCAGTGGCTCGCGCCAGGTTCGGATGCTTGCGCGGACATACCAGAGCAGAAACGCGAGTATGAGGGCGAGCGCGGGCAGACCGCCGTCCAAAACGAGTTCTAGCCAATCGTCATGCGCGTGATTGACATATTCGGGGATTGTCACTGTTGGGGCTTCGAACATCTGGTAGACCGGCTCGAAAGCGCCGAACCCGACGCCCATGGGAAGATTGGCCTCAATCGCGTGAGTGGTGGCCTCGGCGATCGGCCAGCGGAGATCTTTCAGAACGCTTTCATTCTCCAGCCGGTTTGCGAGCCCGACAAAGCCGAATTGAAAAGCTAAAACGAGGCCGCAAAGGTTGGCGCAAATGAAAAAGAGAGGAAGCTTCATGCGGCCCTGAGGGCCAGCGCCGGTGGCTTCTGATCCAAAAGCAAGCGCAGTCGAGGCGAACCCGGCGACAAAAGCCAGAATCAGGCCGGCACGGGAATGGGCCATGCCGAGGCCGAGCAAAAGTACCACATAGGCGACAAGCAGCAAGGCGAGACCGAGGCCGCGCTTTGAGTTGCGCCCGCGAGCCAAACCGACGGACCAGGCCGCAGCGATCGGAATGACGGCGGTAAGAAGAGCTGCATAATGGTTGCGGTTGGCGAAGAATCCGACGGAGTCCCCAAGGTTCGTCGGGTCGTAAAAGCGCAACGGGCTCGCCGGACCGTCGGCGAGTTGCGCGAGGCCCAACAAAACGCTGCCAAAGGCGAAGCCGAGAATTACAAGACTCAAAATGCGGCGCGTTTTCAGATCAAGGAAGAGGAGCGCTAAGAATACCGAGATGGCGGGCAGAACGGATAAAAAGCTAAGCCACGTGGCGCCCGGATCGAGGCTCAAAGGCGCCCAAGGCAGCGCCATTCCCTCCGCTTGATAGGCCGCAACGAAGGGCGCACGGCCCGGCAAAAAACTCCAAACCGATGGGGGGAGCCGCACGAGCTGTAGAAGCGGCAAAACAGCAATGCCCCCAATCAGCGCCAGCGACCACTTGGCGTGCGCAGGTAAAGGCTTGAGCCAAAGCCTGCTGACGGCAAGCCCGAGAAGCGGAAGACAGCACAGCTGGACAAGGGCGTCCGACCAGAGACCTTGGCGGGTGCCGCCGCCCAGCACGAGCGCCAAACCGACGTCTGCAATCGCAACGCTCGCCAGCCAAAAAGATGCGCTTCTGGGCGCGGCAATCGTCGCTGTGATGTTAAATCTCAAGCGTCGAACGCCAAATTAGAGAACCTGACGAGGGTCCTAAGTCTCAGGGGCTGACTTGGGTGGGGGGGGTGACAGAGACCGGCGGAGTCACCGTTGGGACCGCCGGAGTCACCGGCGGAGGTGACGTGGGATGGCTTTCGGAGACGAGGAAAATCAAACCGGCCAGAAGTCCCGCCCCTCCCGCCCCTGCCCCGTAAACCCAAACAGGGGGCGGGCACCCGTTCGTCCAGTTGTTTTGGCCGTTCGTCCCGTTTGGGCAACACCCATTGCTTTGGCTTGGGTCGCATTGCGGTTGAGTAGCCGCGGACTTTTGAGTAGGGAGATCCGCACTCGCATCGGGGGCCGTAGCACCCGTCGTGGCAGAATCCGGAACGCTCCCGTACGTCGCGCTGCCTTGGCTTTGGCCTGCATCGTCTTGCTGCTGGTTCTGAGCTTCCTGAGCGCTCGCGCTCGGGGAGGCGGGGGCCGTAGCACCCGTCGTGGCATAATCCGGAAGGCTCCCGTTCGTCGCGCTGTCTTGGCTTCGGCGCGCCTGGGCTTGATGCTGCTTCTTAGCTTTCTGAGCGCTCGCGCTCTGGGCCTTGAAGGCGGGGGCCGCAACACCCGTCGTGGCAGAATCCGGAACGCTCCCGTACCGCACGCTCGCAGGATTCGGAAGGCTCCCGTAGGGCGCGCTGGCAACATTCTGAAGGCTCTCTGAGGGGGGCGTGCTGGCAGGATTCGGAAGGCTCCCTGAGGGCGCGCTGGCAGGATTCAGAAGGCTCCCGTAGGGCTGAGCTTCCTGAGCGTTGGCGCTTTGGCCCATGAAGGCCGGGGTTGCAACACCCATCATGGCAGCCAATGCGACGGAGCAAACCTTGCGCATGTTGAATCTTTATCTCGCTCTTAGCGCCGCTAAAAGTTAAGCCAAACCTCCACAAAGTGCAAAGGAAAACGACGCGTCGTTTGCCACCACGTAATGGCACCGACAACAACCTGCAAAAGGTCCTAAACCGCGTCCCCTTCGGTCAAGCGAGATTTAGAAGCGGCAAAAGAGAAATGCCGCCAATCAGCGCCAGCGTCCACTTGGTGTGCGCAGGCAAAGGATTGAGCCAAAGCGTGCTGACGGCAGCCCGAGTAGCGGAAGACAGCACAGCTGGACAAGCGCGTCCGATCAGAGACCCTGACGGGTGCCGCCGCCCAGCAGGAGCGCCAAACCGAAGTCTGCGATCGCAACGCTCGCCACCCAAAAAGATGGGCTCCCAAGCGCGGCAATCGTCGCTGTGCTGCCAAGTCTCAAGCGTCGAACGCCAAAATAGAGAACCTGACGAGGGTCCTAAGTCTCAGGGGCTGACCTGGGCGTGATGCTCGGTTTCGATGACCGCCACTGTAATCGCACCGGCCACAAGTGCCCCCCCAAGCGCGATGCCCCACCAGGGAACGCAATAGTTTACGCCAGGCTCGTTTACGCCAGGCGGGGATACTTCAGGGCAGCACCCGTTCTGGTACGGGGTGCCATCTGGGCATTGGTTGACTGCCTGCGGCGGCACGTACGGTTCTTTATAAACCGGCAGATCAGCGGCGCTCGTACTCTGGGCAACGAAGGCCGGGGCCGCAACACCCATCATGGTGGCTAATGCGATGGAGCAAGCCTTATGCACCCTTGAACCTCTTTCGCTTGGAGCCCTATGAATCAATTATTTTTAGCCGAACGTGGACAAAGTGCAAAGGAAAACGGCGCGTTTGGTCGTTCCCTGGCCAGTGTGGCGCACGGACAACACCTGCAAAGGATCCTAAACCAGGTCCCATTCGGCCAAAGGAGACTCGATGGAGGGCGACGAAGAGGTTCTCCCTCGCTTCAATGGCCGCACGCGGGCGCGGGCCGAGGAAAAACGATTGTGGCGAAAAAACGGTATCCGGCGCGAGCTTGACGCCGCTTATGATGCTCAGGGTCGCTCCCCAGACCCGCTGCTTTCGACGCCGGTTTGCAGAGAGGCGATCGCCAGATTCCGATACGAGACGACCCCGTCGATCGCCTGCTCGAGGGCGACCCGCGCCGGAAGTTCGAGCTGCAAGACCTGAGCCTGGCAGGCACTGGCCGGAACAGCGAAGGAAAGCGTGAAAGCGCGCCACGGCATGCTGTCCGCCACCAGCTCGGTCTGTCCCAGGCTCGGGTCGGGATGCCCTGCGCAAAACACCCGCCACCATAGTCCGCGTTCGGTACGAAGTTCTTCGGCTGCGACTTCCCCGGTCAACCGATAGGTCCCTGGCGGCAGCGCCAACAGATGGCTGACGTTGTGGAAATCGACCCTTGCGCCGGAAAATTCCACGCGCAGAGTTCGAGCCCCGGCCACCGCGTCGACGATCTCCACGTCGGCCCCCAGACTTTGCACAATCTTCCAATCGAATTCCGATCCGCTCAGCGGATATTGAAATGCGCTATTATAAAGTGTTCTCGGATCAGCCCGACGGCCTGGAGGCAGTGTCTCGACCCAGGCCGCGTAAGCCTCTTTGAACAAGCCATCCTTGACCAGCCGATCGAGATAAGGCTGAAGCTCCTGTTGGCTCGGTGGATGTGGTCCGGCTTGCAAATCGGCGTAAAACCGCCCCAAGGCGGCTCGATCGACTATGCGGGAGGCCACCGCGTTCAGGAACGAGGCGCGCCAGGGTGGATCTGTCCCAATCAGACGCACGAGGGGCGCGGCGCCCCGCGGATCGGTGATAAAAGCAGCAAGCAAAGGCACAGCCAGGTCGAGCGCCTCGGGTTGCGTCCGCAAGATTGCGTCAAGGTGGGGCAGCGCGCCAGCAAAGTCGCCTCGACTGATCGCGTGGTTGACAAGCCAGCCCTGGGCGATCGCGTCGCGCAAAGCCCGTTCCCCCGCCAGCTCCATCAAGGCAACCGCCTGCGGAGCATTACCCTCCCTCTCAGCGATCCACCCCAAATATGTCAAAGCGCGAGGCGCGAGCGGATCAAGGCGCAAGGCCCGCTCCGCCAGGTCGCGCGCCTGCTCAAGATGCGCCTGCGCGGGGATTTTGCCAGCCAGCTCAAGGATACCGAGGCGTTGGGCAAGCTCAAGTAAAGCAGTGGCGTGACGGGGATCCCATTTGAGGGCGCGCTCCGGATCAGCTGTCTCATAGACAACCGCCATCGTCTTCGTGACGATCTCCCAAGCTAAAAAGAGAAGAACGCCAATCATCAGCCCAAGCGCCGCCACTCGGCTGGGCTGCTCTCCAAAACCCTTCCGCAAGCGGATTTCTCCCTGCTGGTTGAACTAACCAAGCGGTTGGTTGAATGCGTGAACCCTGGCCAGTGCAAGCCGAGCGCCTTGTCAAGCGATCATCTAAGGCCGCCTCAGACAAAAAAGGGCGCGCAAAGCACACGAACCAGATATTTGCGGCAGACCCGCGAAACGGCGCCTGCTACTCGGCTGCAAATTATTTGTGTGTGACGTCAACGGTGGATGCGCCACGCCCGGCTTGTGCCGTTGCGGAGCCCAATGGGATGTCGGCCCTGACGAAAAAAGATGGCCAGCCGAATAAGGCAGCACCAGGGAGGAAAATTAAGGCGAGCACGGCTGCGACTGCTAAGAAAAGAATGATGGCGCGTTGGCCGCGCCTTCGCGCGGACGGAACGGACGGGAGGGGCACAGCGATCCAGCGGACTCGCATGGTCGCATGGCGTCTTAGATTGTTTGGGCTAGGCTGTGGGGAGATGCGCTGTTGCCGAGCGCTGCTAGCACTGCCTTCGGGCCTATCCCGGCGCCCGAGCTCATGCCAGGCATTGATGACGCGGGCGGCCAGCAAAGCCGCCGTCTCATCTGAATTGTGATCGGGGTGCAGCCATTGCAAGAGCCAGCGCATATGAAGGCGCATTTGAGCCTTCGACGCATCGGCCGCAACGCCGAGATTGCGATGAAGACCCGCGTCGGAGAAAAACAACATTTCCTCAAGATAGAAAATAGCCGCGGCTCGGATCACGCGCAGGGGCTCTTGTGTCGCTGCAAGCGCAGCTTTCGAAGCCTCAGGGCATCCAGCCGCAATGCGAATCACCTCTAGAAGGTCGGACGGAAGTGTCTGCTTCCGCATGACCGCGGCCAAAGCGGGCATTCGTGCGAGATCGAGAGCAAGGTTGATGGCCCGCTGCCCCGCCATCCTTATTCTCCGGCAGTAGGAGCCAATTTCGGCATATCCTTGCCGTAGCCGTAATGCTCAGCGGAATAGCCATAGCCGTAGCCATAACCATATTCGAAACCAACTTTCCGGGCGTCGAACTTGCTGAGCATAGTGCCGATCAAGCGAGCGCGAGCGAAATGAAGCCGATTCATGGCGCGCTTGACGACGTTTTTGGGCGTGTCGCAGGCGCCCACGATCATCAAGGTCCCGGCCGCCACGCTCGCGAGCAAAAGAGCGTCTGCAAGACCAACGACCGGCGGCCCGTCAAGAATGATCAGATCAAACTGCTGATGGGCAAAAGTCAAAAGGGACAACAATTTGGGCCCGGACAGAAGCTCGGACGGATTGGGCGGGAGCGGTCCGGAGGCCACGAATATCAAGCCAGGCGTCGAAGTTTTGCGGAATACATTGCTGGTCCTGTCGCCCACCAGATAATTCGAAAGGCCGACACGATTGTCGCAGCCCAAAGCCTTGTGCAGCGTCGGTTTGCGAAGATCCGCGTCGATCAGCAGAACTTTAAGGGATAATTGCGCGAAATTCCGAGCCAAGGCGAGCGACGCCGTAGATTTGCCCTCCTCTGGACGCGAACTCGTCACCAGCAGGCTTTTCGGGACGCCGCTCTCGGTCGAAAATTGCAGTGCAGTGCGTACTGACCGGAAGGATTCGGAAAGAGCGGAATGGGGGTCGCCGATGGCCTCCTCGACGGTCATGCTCTTTGCGAGCAGGGGCGTCAGGCCGAGGACCGCAACCCGCAGAGCCTCTTCCACCTCTTCCGGCGTTTTGAAAGTATCGTCCAGGAGTTCCAGGACATAAACCGCCAGCGCTGAGCCTATAAGACCGAGCGCCAGAGCCAGGCCTAGGTTCTTGCTGAGGCTGGGCGAAAACCGCCCTCCGGGCAGCTGGGCGGCGTCCACGACAGAGATATTGTTGGTGCCGACGCCGCCGTCGACTCCGACGTCTTTGTAGCGCTGTAGAAGGGCAGCGTAGAGCGTGCGGTTGGTGTCGACCTCACGCTGCAGAATCGTGTATTTGATGTTGCGGCTCTGTACGTCCAAAACCTGGCCCGTGTTTTCAGCGAGCTGCTTGACGAGTAAGGCTTCCTGTTGCTTGGAGCCGTCGTATCTCGCCTCGATCGATTTTTTGATAACCGCCACCGCGGCCGCGATCTGGCGATCGATCTCGTTGATTTGAGCGCGCAGTCGCTGCATGTCAGGGAAATCGGGTTTGAACGTTTTGAGCTTATCCTGGTAGTCGGTCTCCAGGCCGATGCGCTTATCGCGCAGCATCTGGATCGACTGGTCAGCTAGGATCTGCGGCAGGCCCAATCCGGTGGTAGCCTCCGCCTGCTGCCAGAGCTGTTCATTTTGGATCCGCTCGGCCCGCACCCTAGCGAGCTCGGAATTTATTGCGAGCAAGTCTGCAGCGGCCAAGGGAGGCTGCTTGTCGTCCAAATTGACGATCTGCTCCTTCTGGGCATAGGCTAGAAGCTCCCTCTCGGATTGCTCCAACTTCAGCTTAATTTGCGCCAACTGATCTTGCAGAAAATTTCGGGCGTAGGCGGTCGCGTCATAGCGGCGCTCGAGATTTGTTTTGATGAAGGCTTCGCTAAAGGCGTCGACGATCTTCTGAGCCCACGACGGGCTTGGATCGTCAAAGCTAAGACGCACCAAAGCCGAATTGGGAATGGGCTTGACGGAGAGGCCACCCTGCACGCGACCAATGGCACTGTTCTTGCGCGCCTCCAGATCCGTGTCCTCCGTCCGGCCGCCGAAAATGATCTGGCGAAGTTTGGTCCATGGTGAGATGGCGCTAGTGCCAAGGAACGCCGGTTGATCAGCCAAATCAAGATCGGCGACGACGCTTTCGGCCAGAGACCGACTCTTCAAAAGCTCATATTCGGTTTGGTAGAACTGAATATCGCTAATCGTCGCCACGCGAGCATCGTCGTCGTGGAGATCGACGATTTTCGACGCCTCTCGGTCGATCTGGATTGTCGTCGAGGCGCGATAGATCGAAGGGGTCAAGAATGTGATGGCCCAACCCAAACACAGAGCGATCATCGTACCGGCCAAGAACACCCAGCGGTGCTTGAGAAAAAGCCCCCAATATTTCAGGAGCTCGAAAGAGGATTGGGGCTCCTCGGAGTAGGAGCCATAGGCGAGCGCCGCCGGAGCATTGTATCGCGCGGCCTCGACTTGCCGGCTCGGATCAGCGGCAGGAACCGGAATTCCGGGCGGCCGCGGGTCCGGCGTCTCATCGAAGTTGGAAGCGCGGAGATTCATCAGACGTCTCTCAGAGCGAAGCCAAAGGCAGTGTATAACATCGTTTGGCGCTCTCATCTTACAAAAGTAGTAGCTAGCGCAGCAGGTCCGACGACAGGCGAAATGATATCTTTGGCGTTCTTCCAGGCGGTGCGAGAGGCTGAACTATCAACGACGACCATGTCGCCCGCGTAGAGATTGGGGTCCGCGGCTTTGCCGGATCGAATATCGTCTATATTGAATTTAGCCACCGTGCGGCTCCCATTCGCCTGACGAAACACGCGAACGGAGTTGGGATCGCCGACCTCATTAAGGTCGCCCGACTGCGCCAAAACCTGGACAAGCGTCAGCTGCCCCACAATCGGGTACATGCCCGGCTTGTTGACGGCCCCAGTGACGGTCACTTGCTCGCCAGCGGCGTTCTTGACGAAAACGCTGACCTGGGGCGATTGCAGGTATTTCGCCCGAAGCTTTGCAGCAATTTCCGTTTCGAGCGCCTCCGCCGTATCTCCGGCCGCGTTCATCTCGCCGATCAGAGGCAAAGTGATCTGGCCAGCCGCATCGATTTGCACTTCCTTAGTCAGATCGGGCACCTGAAACACGGAGATGTCGAGAAGATCGCCTGGCGAAAGATGATATTCTGCTGAACCCGGCGCCGGCGCCGGCGCCGAAACGTTAGCGGGGGCTGTTGCTACGAAGCCCGTGGAGTCAGACGGACCGGAGCAACCATCCAGTAGAATAAGAAGCGCCACGACAGTGAGAAAGCGTAGTGCTGACATCTGCTCTGAAAGCCTCAACGGTTCCTCATGAGATCCAGAGTTCGCCCCCAGAGCCCTTGACGAGAGGCCGGACGCTCTCCTCGATGTGCTCGCGTCAGTAAATCTGATGGGTCCAAATTGTCAAGAATAGCCTGGGGGCGCGCCAAGACCATCTTCCTAGCCTCCTCATCGCCGCAGCGTTCTACAACCACCTCGCGGGCTTCGCTCAGCCGTGGCGGGCGAGCCTGCGCATCATGGGCATCCGTTGCAAGAATGTCGACAAGTCCGTCATCGAGCATCCGATGCGACCAATGCCGAGCGCGCTTGCCAAATCGCCCCGTAAGCGAGCCGCCAGTGATCTGCATCAGCATTCCCACCCTCGCGAGCTGCTGAATCACATCATAATGCTGCTCAATCCAGGTCAGCCGCTCCGGGTGCGTGAGTATGGGAAGGTAGCCAGCGGTCATCAAACCGAAAACGCAATCCTGAAGACGAGGAGGCAACACATGATGAAGCGGTTCGAGCAGGAGATAACGGGAGTCAGCAACGCATAGCACGCGCCCGCTGCGCAGACCGTCGACAAGATCGGGCGCAATATGGACATCAGCGCCAGGCAAGACGCGCAAGGGGATCTCCGCTTGCATAAGCGCCACCTGCAGCCTGTTCACGGCGGCGCGAATAGCGGGACCGGTGTTATCATAGACAGTCGGTAAAATGTGCGGCGTGCAGACCACGGTCGAAATGCCGTCGGCGACAGCTATTCTCGCCATCTCCAATGAAACGGCTAAATCGGCCGCTCCATCGTCGATCCCCGGGAGCATATGGCAATGCAGATCAATCAAGAATCTGCCCCAAGTTCGGCGACCGAGGCTCCGCCTCCTCCGCGATAAGCGCCTCCGCTCCCCTAATAAGTCGGCAACGCCTGCGATAGCGCTGCCAGCGTGCAGAAGCGGTCAATCGCGAATTGTATGTAGCTTCGTGCGAAGCAATCTGTGGGCCGATGATGAAATCTGCCACTCTTTTAAGACGATTCGAAGGCGGGGCCAACATCCATGCGCGGCGACAATCTTTGTCGCTTCACATCGCTCCCAATTTTCGGAGCGTAGGTAATCTGGCGCTCACCCGTAGCCTTGCGACGAGGTCAATTTAACTCCGGTAGGTTGCGGCAGCCTGACTTCGACCACGAAATGCCGGCGGGACTCGGATTTTCTTAAGATCGGAGAACTCGTGCGTGAGTGCTCCTTGGCTGATAACGCATCTCATCGCACGAGACACACGAGGACAAATCCGGGGCATCGAATTGCAAAATTGCCGCGCTAACGCACTTTGGGTGAATTGCTCCCCCAAAGCAATCCGAGGCTTAAGTTCAGGATCAGCCGCGCAACCAAGCACCACTAATCCTAAATGCTCAACCCAGCGTCGGCACGATGGCATCACGATCGAGCGACACAGACGCCAAAGAGCCCATGAGTTGAAGCAGGACCCGCACGCGCGCCCTTCCATCGAAGCGCTCGAGCTCGCCCACGAGATTGGCTAAGGGACCGACCATCACTTCGACGCGCTGACCGATCCGAAGACCATCATCGGCGGCGGTCACCGCGTCCGGTTCCAGACGGGCCTGAAGCGACTCGACGATGCCCCCCGGCACAGGCATGGGCCGATCGCGGTTCATGATGATCCGGGCCACCCCAAAAGTACCGTTGATACTGCGCCAGCGATCACGAGCCAGGTCCAGACGGACGAACAGATAGCGCGGGAAAAAGGGAGCGTCGATGGTCTTCAGTTTGCGGGCATGGCGCACGGTCTTCAAGTGGCGCGGCAAAAAGATCGTATAGGATTGGGCCTCAAGCTGCGCGCGCGCGCCAAATTCACGGCGTGGCAAAGTATGAATTGCGTACCAGCGGGCGCCGCGTTGGAGATCGCACTCACCCGAGGCGGTGAAATTGCGCGTGGCAAAGCGTCTGTCACTCGAAGGCTCCAACATTTGGTTTATGCTCCCCACTGTAATGCCGATCCCCCCTGCCCCGACCAATGCGATCCCGAAGGTCCGCTGAGAGGCGGACCGAAAATGATTGCGAGGTCACTTCAAGGGCCTAGTGTTCTTAATCCAAGACGGTAAATCGATGAGCCGAATGCGAACGAACCGGGATCTAATGCACATTTGGATTTTAGTCTCTCGTATCTAGTCGTTTCAATGGATATCCCCCATCTGGTTCCGCGGTCCGCTTGATAGGACAGCTCCCCATTAGGCAATGATTACGCAGATGCCGGGAATATTAGAGTTGAGCAGCAGTTGTTCAAATTTGAACGAGCTGGGATTCCAAGCCGCAAACTGAATTAGGACAACAGACTATGCAAATTAGGGCGATTATGCCGTACTTGACGCCCAAATTAGGGCGCGGACTCATAAGCGCGTAGCCAAATCCGTATAGATGCAAGCTTGATGAAGGCAAGATAGTTGGCCGCGAGCCTGTCGTAGCGGGTGGCGATACGACGACATTGCCTGATCTTGTTGAAAAACCGCTCAACCAAATTTCGCGCACGGTAGAGATACGGGCTGAAGCAGATTGCCTCCTTACGATTTCGTTTCGGCGGGATGTTTGCCCACGCGCCTTGCTCATTGGCGAGCGCCCTGATCCAGTCTGCATCATATCCCCGATCTGCCAGCAACATTGTTCGGGGACTTAATTCGCTCAGGAGAACCGAGCAACGCCGGTTGTCGTGCACCTCACCGGGCGTGAGGCCGAGTTGCACTGGCAGACCATTTGTGTCCACGACGGCGTGAATCTTGGTGGTCAGCCCACCTCGCGACCGGCCCATATGTTGCTCACTATTGCCCGCGATGCAGGCTCCGTGCTGATGCACACGCACGACAGACGTATCGATCATCTGCACCGCCGCATCATGTGCTTCGGCCAATGCGTCCATAATCTGGTCCCAGACGCCGGCCCTTCGCCAGCGAACGAAGCGATTATAACAGGTCGTGTAGGGACCAAAGTTCTCCGGCAGATCACGCCATGGCGCGCCTGATCGTAAGATCCAAAAGATACCGTTGAGGACGCGCCGGTCGTTCACACGCGGCACGCCACGTACCTTATTCGGGAGGAACGGCCTGATGGCAGTCCATTCATAGTCCGTGAGTTCATACCGCATGATTCGAGGCTCCAGTCTGGGAGCTTGAATCACGCCAATCCCGATCCCCTCAACACCGAATTGGCATTTCCGAGATTACCCGCGAAACGGACATGCCACGGACACGGCAAAATCGACCAAATGACCCATCAGCGACAAAGAACGTCAGTTTTTAGCGGAATCGCTTTCTCGGGAACTAGGGCGTACGCTTGCCTCACTGTCCGAAACGACGGGCTAACTATCGCGGACAGTCACGTGATCATGCGTGAAACGCGCAATTCAACCAGCCCGACATACAGGAGAAAGACCCTATGCGAATGTTGCTGAGAGTGTCGATTCCCGTGGAAGCCGGAAATGCCGCCGTCAAAGCTGGAACCCTGGGTTCTACTATCGAGGGAATTCTGGCCAATCTCAAACCAGAAGCGGCCTATTTCTTTGCGGACGACGACGGCCAACGTTCAGGGTCCATCGTGTTCGACATGAAGGACACATCAGAGATTCCGGCGGTCGCTGAGCCTTGGTTTCTCGCGTTCAATGCGAAACTCTCTTTTCGCCCTATTATGAATCCGCAGGATCTTGCCAAGGCCGGCCCATCGTTTGCCACGACCGTTAAGCAATACGGGAATTAGATAGGACGACGGCCACCTGATCCTCGGGACTGCACGACATCAAGGGCGACGGGACCGCCAGCCGCCTTCCAAGCGGCGAGGCCGCCCTGAAGGTGACGAACGGAGTCAATGCCGGCATCTTGCGCGGCCTGAACCGCCATGGCTGAGCGCTCGCCATAGGCGCAATAGAAGACGATCCTTTTGCTCGCGCCGAGCACCTTGATGAGACCACCCGCCCCGAGATTCTCGGCCAGTTTCGCATAGGCCTCGTGCAGCGCCCCCGGGATTGCTCCATGCCGCTCACGTTCGGCTTTTTCCCGCAAATCAACGAACAGGATCTCTGGCTGGCCGAGCATCGCCATGGCATCGGCGGCGAGAACCGCCAGGCCCTTTTGGGCAACCGCATCCTGGGCCAGGCCGATGCGCATGTTTGCCGGTACCGCCACATCCATCATCTTCGGGTTAGGGAGCTTCAGATTGTTCATAAGCTCGACATACTCATCCACCGATTTCACCTGCAGGCGCGGGTTGTAGCCCTTCTCCTCTCCGATCGTTGAGACAGTGTCTCCTTTATAGTCGTGCGCGGGATAGACCAGCGTATCGTCGGGCAGTCTCAGGAGCCGCCCGAAGATTGACTCATACTCCGCCCGGGGATCGCCATTCTGGAAATCAGTCCGGCCGGTGCCGCGAATGAGCAGTGTGTCGCCGGTGAACACCCGGTCCGACATAATGAAGCTGTAAGAATCGTCGGTGTGGCCGGGCGTATAGATCGCGTCGAGCGCGAGCCCTTCGATGGTGAGCTTTTCGCCGTCGGCAAGCCGCATCGACACTACGTCAGCCTTTGTCTGCTCGCCCATCACGGTAATGCAATGGGTCTTGTCGCGTAGCGCGCCAAGGCCGGTGATGTGGTCGGCGTGCAGGTGCGTGTCCACCGCTTTGACGAGCTTCAGATCGAGCTCTCTCACAAGCTGCAGGTAGCGATCGACCTTTTCCAAAACGGGATCGATGATCAGCGCCTCGCCGCCGCCGCGGCTCGCAAGCAGATAGGAGTAGGTGCCAGAGGTCTGATCGAATAGTTGGCGGAAGATCATGGTTGCCTCCCGCTGTGATACGGCGCCCAAATCTCACCAATGCGCACAAGATCAATAGGTTAATGTTCTATCGCGGCTGTGGCACGATCCGGATGTAAGGCTTGGGTGCCTTCCAGCCTTGTGGGTACTGCTTTTTGGCGTCGTCGTCCGACACCGAGGGTACGATGATCACGTCCTCGCCGTTCTCCCAGTTCACCGGGGTTGCCACCTTGTGCTTGGCGGTGAGCTGCAGCGAGTCGATGACGCGTAGCACCTCATCGAAGTTGCGGCCGGTGGTCATCGGATAGATCAGGATCAGCTTGATCTTCTTGTCGGGGCCGATGACGAAGACGTTCCGCACGGTCTGATTGTCGGCCGCAGTGCGCTTGGTCGGATCGCCCGACACCGGCGCCGGCAGCATGCCGTAGAGCTTCGACACGTTGTAATCGACGTCGGCAATCAACGGATAGTTTGGCGCGAAGCCTTGCGTCTCTTTGATGTCGCTCGCCCAGCCGGAATGGCGGTCAAGTGGATCGACCGATAGGCCGATGATCTTGACGCCACGCTTATCGAACTCGGGTTTAATCTTGGCCATGTAGCCTAGCTCGGTGGTGCACACCGGCGTGAAATCCTTCGGGTGCGAGAACAGCACGGCCCAGTTGTTCCCAATCCAATCGTGGAAGCGAATTTTGCCCTCGGTGGTCTCGGCTTCGAAGTCAGGAGCGATGTCGTTGAGCGAGAGTGCCATCACAAGCCTCCAGATTCTCCCGCTCTCGTCCTAGCCGGGGGAGGGTTGATAAAATCAGCGCATTTAACCGACATTCGTCGGATGAATGCCCTACACAATTTTTGCATCTTTGTGCAGCGCTTGGCAATGCGAATCGTCGACATAGGGCCTCCGCTCGGCCTAATGTCTCTTGTGGGTCGATACTGTCGAAAAAACACCCTCTTCCCCAACGATCACAATTTTGCAGGGCTGTGAGCCAGAGGGAGGCTGCCGCAGACGAATTCAGACGGCATTGAACCGCGATCCATCGCGGCGCGCGGCATCGTTTTCTAGCGATAGGAGAGAAGCATCATGCCGTACCTGGTGGTAGCCAATGAGCTTCGCCAGCGTGTCGAAGGAGCGGTGATCGCGCCATCCGATCCGGGCTACGACGAGGCCCGCGAGGTCTGGAACCGGGTGTTCGATCGGCGACCTGCTATCATCGTGCGCCCGATGACCACAGGCGATGTGGCCGCATCGGTCACTCTTGCCCGCAAGCACGATCTGCCCATTGCGATCAAGAGTGGAGGCCATCACGTCGCTGGGCATTCGGCCTGTGAGGGCGGGCTGATGCTGGACATGAGGAGCATGCGCCGCATCATGGTTGAACCCGACCGACGGAGAGCCGTCGTCGCAGCAGGCCTGACCTGGGCGCATTTCGATCAGGTGACGCAGGCTTTCGGGCTCGCCTGCACGGGGCCCATCGTATCGATGACCGGCATCGCCGGCTTCACGCTCGGCGGCGGTTTTGGCTGGCTGCACCGCAAAATTGGCCTTGCCTGCGACAACCTGCTGGCCGCCGAGATCGTGGCCGCAAACGGTGAGGTCATCCGGGCGAGCGAGACCGAGAACGCCGATCTGTTGTGGGGGTTGAGGGGGGCAGGCTGGAACTTCGGAGTTGTGACGACGATGGAACTCGGCTTGCACGCCGTGGGTCCAACCGTCGTTGCGGGTCTTATCTACTGGCCGCTCGACCGCCTTTCCGAGCTGATAGACCGCCATCGCGCGCTCATAGCCGAATTGCCGGCCGAACTGACAACCTGGTTCTTCCTGCAGCTCGCGCCACCGCATCCAGCGATTCCTAAGGACTGGGTCGGACGCCCGGTCGTTGCGCTGGCCTCGTGTCACTGCGGCGCGACTGAGGAGGGCCGAGCTTGGGTGAAGAGATTTACTGATATGGCACCGCCGATCGCCAGCACGGTCGACGAGATCGAGTACCGGCTGTGGCAACGCGCGCTAGATGCTCGCTGGGGCAACGGCTTCTTCAATGACTGGCGTGGCCATTATCTCGACGACCTTAGCCCTGAGGCCATTTGCATCCTTGCCCAGCACGTCGAACGGCTTACGTCGCCATGGACCAATATCAAGATCCCGCATCTCGAGGGAGCCGTGGCAAGGGTTGCTGACACCGCAACCGCCTACGGAAACCGGCGCGCGCGTTTTGGCCTCGTCATCCAAGCCCGTTGGGAGCGCGCGGAGGACAGCGCGGAGCAGATCGCCTGGGCAAAGCAGCTGCGTGACGCCCTTGCACCCTATGCGACGGGCGGGGCTTATGCCAATTTCCTTGCCATTGACGAGGCTGACCGCGTGGGCGCGGCGCATGGGTTGGAAAACATGCCTCGGCTTCGCAGTCTAAAAGTAAAATACGACCCCGGCAACGTGTTCCTCCACAACCCAGGCGGCACGTCGCTGGGGCGTCTCGATGTTAGCCAAGGTGGCAGCCCTTTCGCGCCCTCGGCGATGTAATCGGGGGTCATG
This sequence comes from uncultured Alphaproteobacteria bacterium, assembly GCA_963720425.1. Classification (GTDB taxonomy): domain Bacteria; phylum Pseudomonadota; class Alphaproteobacteria; order Rhizobiales; family Beijerinckiaceae; genus Methylovirgula. Next base: position 2,314,890 of record OY970391.1, on the reverse strand, counting down.
GCATAAAGATGCAGCAAAGAGCGAGCGAACTTGCACAGTACGCAGAAGTTCTCACGCGAATGCAAGCAACTACGCAGCCGACTAAACGGGTTACAGTAGCGACTCCGAACTTGATCAGCAAGGCAGACCTGGCATGCACGAGTCAGCTGTAGACACGATCCGACATGATCAGAGCCAAAGAGGGGTAAAACGTATGCCGCGCGCCCAGCGAGTGGTACGCCAACGGCTCCGGAAAGGGTCTAAAGTGGTCTTATCAGAAGGTTGTGCTAGACATCATCGGACTCAAAAGCTGATCAAGATCGGCGCGAAGGTCGTGAGTCACGGCCACCGTCGAAAACTGCGACAAGGTTCAGGATTGCCGAGGAGCGCCAAGCCGAGGCAGAATGACGATGGAACCGGCGGCTATCTGGAAAATGCCGGCTAAATAGGGAGGCGATCATGAAATACAGTGTTGCGTGCAAGGATGTCGGTCAGAATTGCGATTTCAAAGCTGAAGCATCAACGGAAGAGGAACTCCTAAAAAAAGTGGCTCAACACGCTAAGGACAAGCATGGTATGACGACCATAGATGCTGCCACTTTAGCAAAAGTGAAGAGCGCAATTAAAAAGGCGTAGCGAAGAACTCAAAACTCGAATTGCCCCGCCATTCATGCGGGGCTTTTTGTTGGGCACCATCAACAGCCGCTCTAGCCATCGTCAGGGACACGCCACGACGCCGGTTTTGAACAGTGCCCGCTTAGCACACCGACAACCTGCAAGCATCTCTGGCGGCAAGAGCCATCTTGCCGCGGCGCTCGGTCTGGCTCTCGTTCAGAACGGGCGGCGCGTGCTGTTCATGCGCACCACAGACCTCGTCCAGAGGCTGCAGGTGGCGCGCCGGGAGTTGGGGCTCGAGGCCGCGATCACCAAGCTCGACAAGTACCAGCTGCTGATCCTCGACGATATCGCCTACGTCACCAAGGATCAGGCCGAGACCAGTGTGCTGTTCGAGCTGATCGCCACCCGCTATGAACGCCGATCCCTGCTCTCGCCCCCGTGATGCGCCATATAAAAGCGCTTATCCTTCGCGTTCTCGATGAGCATCGCGTGACGCTGGCCACCAACCGGCCCGATGGCTGGCCGCAAGCGACGATGGTCGGCTACGTAAATGACGGCTATCTGCTTTACTGCTTTGTGGCGCGTTGTGATGGTTGCGCGGTTTTACCGCTCGATCACCGGGGCCGCGCTTGCGATAACGCTCGACGTTCATCTCCAGGATCGTGGCGTGGTGCACGAGCCGATCGATGGTTGCCAGCGTCATGGCCTGGTCGGAGAAAATCTTGCCCCATTCGCCGAAGGGCGGTTGGCCGCAACACACAAAAATATGCCAACGTTCTGCGCGATCCGAGAGTTTCCGCCGCAATTGGCAGTGATGCGCCCAATCCTCTTGACATCACGGGTCTCTCCCTTGCTGGACGAGCCACCGAGGTCGTCGATCAATCTGAATTTGACGACGCCGCCAAGCTGCGGCTGAAAAGGTATCCAGAATATTCAGCTCTGCCGCAATCGACCCTGCTTGAGGGCGCGCCGGGACGTATTGCGCCGCGGCCGTCGCCGGCGAGCACTGCGTTGCTACGGATCGCTCCGGAGGTAATCTCAGTACTGGATTACTCGAAAGGCTTCGGTCACAGCGACCTTGTTACTTTTTCGGAACGTGATCTGGACGTGCACCTCAGTGGTTTTCGCCACCGCTGGACCGGCGAACCATCAGCAAACTAACCACCTTCCGCAGCCGTTACATCAATGAATGCCATTTGCTGCATCGGGTATGGCAGAGATTGGCCCGCCGCGGAAGTGGCGGCATGTCCGACTTGAGTCCGCAATGCGTCGCATGAAGGACATCGGTGAGGGGTTGCCAGCCGCCTCAATTAATGAGTACGCGGCCTTAGGGGACAGCAGGCCCCGACTTAGGACAGCACCGGGGGGCGCGTTACAGCGGGGCTCAGCGCGGGGGAAATAAACCCCCTACCCCGAAGCCGCATCACCGCTAAAGGCGTTCGTAGAAACTCTACGTTCATAGCCGCCGTTGTGAGATGGTGGGAACAGGGTCGGCCGAAAAATCCCCTCGGGAGCGCGATCCGTCCGGCAAGGTCCGCTCAAATGAAAACATCTTGCACCGTCCCATCTTGGCGGAGTGCACGCGGTCCCATGCCACCCACGCTGCCGTTTCATTGATAACCCAGACCTGCGATGGCCTCCGCCGCGGAGAGCCATTAGCAAACGGCTCCCCGCCTTTGTCCGCGAGATAGCGTCGAGCGTCACCGATCCGCTTTCTTTTCGACTGGCGAAAGTCGAGGTAATCAGGCGCATGTCGAATGGCCAGCAGCCTTTCGGTGGGCGGAAGGCGACGAAAAATTCGCCGAGATGGTTCGCGCGCGGTGCCGGTCGGCCAGAGCCAGGATTCGGGCAATTTTCAGCAGTTGCGCAGCTCGGGCAATCCGGCGGACGTCAAAACGGGCAGCGAGGAAGGTTTCCAAATAACAAAGGCTCGACTTTCGGTCGAGCCTTCTCGCCCCGAGAGGCGCAACACCGAAACTTGAACCGCAACTAATTGCGGATCAGGCCACCTTACTTGGCTTGGGGCTGGCGACACTTGGATTGGGGCTTGCGACGGCCTGAACCTTGGCGAAAACGATCTCGACCGGCTTGAAGGCTTCCTTGGCGAGATTGGTATAGATCTCGCCGATCTTGGTCGCTTGCGCTACGAAGCCCTCATAAGCGGACTTGGCATATTCGGACTGGATCTGGATCGCGTTGTCGAGCGACTTCGCGCCGAGCAATTTCTCCACATAGGCGGAGTTGCTCTCCATCGACTTCTTCGAATAGTCGGTCGTCTCAGCGGCAATCGTCTGGAAGCCCTTGGCAAGCGAGGAAGCAACCGAACTCGCAGCCGCAAGCTGTTCCTTGCCTAATTTCTGGAATTCATCAAAGTTCGAAGTCATCAGTCTACTCCTTAAGAGGACGGGGACGCGCATTGGTTAGCCAGAGAGGCCGCGCGGCGGGGTCTAGGCCCACAGCTGTAGTTGCATCGCACAATTGTCGTCAAGAAGACTTTGCGTCGCAGCAAAAAGCTTTCTAGGTCATATACAACACCCATTGACCCGCATTTCGTCGGATGACGCAATAATTTGAAGCAAGAGGCCGACAATTCAGCCATTGTAATCAGCATGTTGGGCTGATTTGAAAGGCAGCTATCATGGCGAACCCGGCGGGTGAATCGAGTGAGAGCGTTCTCAGGCTCGATTGACCGCCGGTTGATGCTCCAATTTCGCGGTTCGGTCGTCACCTCGGACGCCGGTTTGCTCGCCTACCGTGAACTTGACGACGCGCTCGGCCTCAGTGCGATGGCGGTTCGCCTTCAACTTCATGCGCTCGCCTACAATCTCGGCAATTTCCTGCGCACGCTGGCGATCGCGATTCCGAGAAACCCTCTTCGCCGACATCCTGCGGCTGATCGCGGAACTGCGGCCACCGCCGGTCAACAGCGTAACCAGTTCGATTTGTCACGCGTCCCATGAACAACCACGGGAGACGTGCTTAACTTCGGTACGTCCCGACACTGTTCGCGAACGTGTCGGCGGCGGTCCGGGCTTGCGAACCCCAAAAGTCGCAAGTTGGGCTTGAACCGGTGGCCATCTGGAGAATGTCGGTTGAAATGAATCGCTTTGCACTCGTCACCCCCAGCTATCGAGGCGATCTCGACAGATGCGCGCTCCTGTGCGAGAGCGTGGACGCCCATGTCTCTGGATTCAGCAAACATTACGTAATCGTTGACGACGACTGCTTGCAACTCTTTGCACATTTCGCCGGGTCGCACCGCGTTGTTCTTCCCGCGTCGCAATTCTTGCCGCGATGGCTGAGAAACCTGCCTCGTTTCATCAAGCGAAAGAACCGTCATTATTGGTGGTCCTTCGGCGCCTTGCCCGTCGACGGCTGGCAGGCGCAGCAGATCCTGAAGATATCGGCAGCTTGTAACTTGTCGGAAGAACGATATTGCATATTGGACTCAGATATCGTGTTCCTTCGGCCGTTTGACCTCACGGTCCATGCGCGTCCCGCGCCGCTGCGTCTCTACTGCGACCGGCTTGCGCTCGATGAATCGTCTGCGCCAGGTGCACATTGGGTCCGGTCCAGTCGCCGTTTGCTCGGCATAGGCGCCGCTTCATTTCCGGCCGATAATTTCGTCACAAACGTCGTCCTATGGGATCAGCGAACGGTCCGGGCAATTGTCGACCACATCGCAGCGGTCAGCGCCTCCTCGTGGGAGACAGCGCTTTGCCGAGTGCGATATCATTTGTCGGAATACACGCTCTATGGCAATTTTGTCGCGACGATGGAAGAGCATTCCAAATGCCATTGGCTGAGCGACACCAGCCTCTGCGTCAACTATTTCGAAAAAGAGCCGCTACAATTGCCAGCCGCCCTTCAGATGTTGCGGCGGAGATCAGAGGATCAGGTGGTTTCTCCGCGGCGTCATATTCGGGAACATCGATCGACACCATTCGCCAAATTCTGCAGTCGACGGCATGATCGGGACGTCCGGCGACAATCACGTCAAGGCGGGCAAGCTCGCCTGGTACTATCAGGTCATTCCCCAGTTGAGTGGCTATCTGGGGCCCGTTCGTCTCGAAATCTCATCCCGCGTATGACGCTCCAACCGCCCACGGTCGCGCATCTCAAAGACCACGGGCTCGAAGGTCTGTTCGTGACATGCGCTAGCTAATGCCGCGTGTCAGCATTCAACGCCGCTGATTTTTGAAGCGCTCGAATTCCTCGACGAAATGATTTTCATTGGGATCGCCCGCCGCCGGCGCTTTATGAAAGGAAAGATTCTCAAATTGGTCCACTATCGCAAGCAAAGCGTTTACGGTCGCTTTTTGGCGCTCTAGAACGGTCACAGTCTCGCTAAAGTCCCGGTCTCGCTGCTTTGTTTCCTCAGTGTACCGTCGAATTGCCTCAGCGCGACGAGCTTCGATTTCGTCGCGCCGCTCTTTCAAGTCCTCTCGAAGATCGCGCATGCCAATTCCTGCTTCGATCTCGTTCACAGGTCAGGTTCTTCGATGACATGAAGAAAATCAATTGAGTACCACCCTATTCTAATGAAGTTAATAAGTCGTAAGGGGCCATAACCGAAGGACGTTCTCCTGCTGATCGGGCAGAACAATCCAGTCGCGGCCACGCACGCGAACCAACGACCCTGGCGAAAACCCGCTTGCCAATTGCTGCTCCCGCGTCCCGCCTCGCACTTGCTTTGGAGAGCCTATTTCTGATTGAACTGACTCGTCTAGTCCGGCGGCCGGCCTGCCCACATCCGGGGCGCGCCCCCGTTGCCTTTTCACGCGGGCCGGGGCGCGTCTTGGATTTGACTCAGGCAAAAGGGAAGCGAGAGAAATGCGGATGGCCAATCCTAATGACACTCGCGACGCGATAAGGAAACCCGCAACGGAAGCCGAGAAGGCCGACCGGCTCGCGGTGCGCCAGGCGCTCGTCGACCGGCTCGCGGAGCTCGATACCGAGCAGAGGCGGCCTGAGGGCTCCGCTATGCGGCAGACTTTCGAGGCCGGGACGGCCTCCTTATCGGGGCCGTTGGAATGCCCAATTCCAAAAGCGCGCGCCTTGATATGCGGGCCGGATTGCGCTCGCCAGTTTGAACGACTTCGATAATTTTCTTCGCGATAATTTCGGATCTTGGATCGGTTCGGTCGATCAAGCCGATTTTGTGCAATGCTTGCTCATAAGCCGCCGTCATTTGCTTGATGTCCTCAGGCCCGAGCGGCAAGTTTTCTAAATGGTGAAAGGTCCGCATGACTGTTACTCCCAGCACGCAACAGGCGGAAGCGCTACGTCTCTCAGTCATCGAACGCCATGCAAGGCTTCGATGATTTTTAAGTCTGGACCTAATTCTTGACCGTTGCAAGATATAGTTAATAATTAGACACTCCCACCGGCAACTTAGGACACTTGCCCTCAACTTTTGGTGTGACGCAGTGCAGCACGCATCTAGCCGACTCTCCCGTCTATCGTTACTTAGCGGCCCTCCGCCGAAAGGAATGCGGATATCTGGCCGCAATAGCCATCCAGGCACTTTGGAGAGATTACTGCATCGGAGCCGCCCGGTCCGTCGGTTGCGGGAATGGGTGGAGCGCTTGCGGCGCAGGCGGTCGATATCCAAGCGACGAGTGCGGTCTGATGGTGTTGTAGTGCTCTCGCCATTGCTCGGAATGTCGAGTCCGGTACGGATTTCATCGGATTCGAGCATTTCGAGCTGATGCTTAAGCGTCGCTCGAATTTCAATCCGATCTTCGATCAAATCCTTCATCGCCGGAATTGGGATGGGCCCCTCGCTTTCCGCCAAGCATATAGGAAGAGGAAGGTCAGAGCGATAGCCGCGTCAACAGGTTTGAACCCCAATCAACTTTCAAACTGAAATACTACCGTGACGCTAACCGCTGAGCGCGGCTGGGAACCGTGGAACTTTCTTGGCTCTCGCCAGTTGGGTTACGACATCCAAGAAAAGAACGCCAAACATCAGGAGATTTCAATGAAGCTTCTCATTTCTGCTTTGCTGGTCGGATTCGTTTTCACCACTTTTATTACGGATAGCGCCAACGCAGTCGTTTGTGCGCGTGGCGTCTATCGGGCCGGCTGCGTCGGGCGGCACGGCGCTGTTGGTGTGCACGGTGCTTATCACCGGACCGTGGTTGTGCACCGGCGAGTTTACTGAATGAATTTTCAGTAAGAGAGCCCAACGCTTGAGTGACGGTCTAAATCTCGGATATGTTCATATCTCATCATAAGAGTTCTTCCACTCGGCGCGTCAAAACGAGCAGTGCCTCTATGCCGGCAATCCAGCGCCCTGCCGGTGGAGACCGGCCACCACCAGAGCAGCTACAGCAGTCCCGAGACGCCACCATATAGGCCCACGGCGATGACGATGGCCGAGATGCCAATCAAGACCCAAAGATAGAACCCACGCGGACGCAGCGGCTCCGGCAACGCTTTCACCGCCAACGCCACGAGGAAGCCGATCACCAGCGGCAGCAGGAAAGCATTCAGAACCTGCGCCGCGATACTGAGCCACACAAGATCCGGGACGAACCAAACAAGGGCGGCGGCACCGACAACGCAGGCCGTATAGACGCCATAGAACCATTTCGCCTCGAACGGATGATATTCCAGGGAACGCCGGTAGCCGGCGACCTCACCCACCCCCCAGGCCAGCGCCAACGAGCACACGATGGCGGCCACCAGAGAGGCGCCGAGGACGCCTGCGCTGAAGACCAGGCGTCCCACGTTCTGCCCAAGAAGCGGCGACAGTTCGTTGCTGATCTCGCCGACGCTGCTTATGCCCGCCGAGGCGCCGCTGGAGGCCAGCGTCGCCGCCGCGGCGACCAGCACGGCTCCCGTCAAGCACTGGGTAAGCACCGCGCCGACCGCCGTATCCCAGCGGGCAGCCTTGAGGTGATCGGGCCGAAGCTTCTTGTCGGCAATGGCGGATTGTTGGTAGAAGATCATCCATGGATTGAAGGTCGCTCCGATGACCGCCGCCACCAGATACATGAATTCACGGTTGCCGAGGGGCAGGTCGACCGCATCCTTCGCCATGGTTTCGGGGTTCGGGTGCGCGGCCCAGGCGACGGCAAAAAAGGCGAGTTCGAATAGGCCGATGACGATCGCTGTCCGCTCTACTCGCCGATAGGAGCCGGTGGCGACGACGGTGAGCAGGGCCGCTGCGGCGACGGGCAAGGTGAGACTGCGCGACAGGCCATAGAGTTCTCCGATCCCCGCCACTCCGGTGAATTCGGTAACCAGCGAACCCATGGTCGCCGCCGCCAAGCCTGCCGTCGACAGCCACGCCCATCCGACACCAAACCGTTCGCGGATCAGTTCACCGTGGCCGCGCCCGGTGTAGAGGCCTAGCCGCACCGTTAATTCCTGCACCATGTAGAGCATCGGAATCAGCAGCAGTAGCAGCGGCAGCAGCCGATAGCCCCATTGGGCGCCTGCCTGCGCGCCTGTCACCACATTGCCAGCATCGGTATCGGCCAGCATCACCAGCAGGCCGGGTCCCCAGACAGAAATCCATCCGAGAGGGGCGATGATTTTCGTTCTCGGTCGGGCTACGCCGCCCATGCTGCTGCTCTCTCTCTCTAAGTCTGTAGGCCCGCATTCGCCGGATGACACAATAATTCGACGCATCTGTTCCGCGGTTTCAGATACGATAATCAGCAGTTATACATCCAAATGAGGCTGTCATGGCGAACCGGGCGGGTGAATCGGGTGGATCCTCATCGCAACAATCTGGCGAAGTAGATCGCGGGCTTCCCGGGTCTCCGGCCCGTATTCGGCCAACGTACGAATAGGAACTCCATCACATGAAACACGAACATAAGTTCGCGTCTGGTATCCGTTTGGTTGTGCGCCTGGACGGCCAGCAACATCCAATGCCGAAATTCCTCCTCACTTGGCCCGTCTTTAAGAAAATTTGCATCGCTAACTGGGCTTCTTCCAACGTCCATTTTTCGGAAGCGAGCAATCTCATCGGGAGATTACGGACACTGTGGGCGGCGAGCGCCACCTGCTGCGCCGCGGTCTTGACCGGCACGAAGCGCATGGAGGGACGGCGCACCACCTCGCAGACCGCTCAGATCGAGAAAGCGGTCGATCGACCTCAGCAAATGGTCCGACGGAACATGCGCATCGAGCGAGAAGTTGTAAAATAGCACGCCTTGCTCGACTTGCCTCGGTCCAGTCATCGACTCAGCCCTCCGCCTGCAGGACTGAGTGAATCAGCTAGAGGACTGCGCCACAACTTCAAAGTTTTTCAACAGAATCGACCCGAAGCGGATATGACCGCCGTCATTTGATCGGTGAAGCATCACACGAGCATCGACGCGGAGTCCGAGGGTTGGTTGCTCAAATTAATTATAAATGTTGGCGCGTTAATACTTATTCTAAAATCTCAGCCCGCTCGTCTGCACACCCCACATTTTTTGCATCATTGAAAACGAAAATGATGCACCGTTTTTAATTCGGAGCGCTCTATGGCAAATCAGGGACCCGAAGAAGCAATCAAGTTGGCTACGTTCGGACGGCGAAAAATCACGCCTCGCGTTTGCATCGCCGCCGGCAAGCACCACATTCGAACTTTCCTCAGAGAGATCTTGGAAGGACTCGGCTTCATCACCTGCGAGTGCACGCAAGTCGGCGATTTGAGCGCGGTGCTCGATGTACAGCTTCCCGACCTCGTTGTCGTGGGGTTGTCGGCAGGTGGAATCGAAGCTGCCACGATGCTGAAGGCGCTCGCGGCAAGAGTCTTCGACGGCAAGGTCCTCCTGCTCGGCCCCCGCGACTCGCCGGTGGTGGCGGCTGTCCAAGAACTCGGCGAGCAGCTCGGCATTGCGATGCTGCCCACGCTCGCCACGCCTTTTGGCAGCGAGGGCTTGCGCAATAGCGTCGCCACGCTCCGGCCCGTCAAAGCAGCGCCGAGCCCTCCAGTCGATGTGGCTGAAGCGCTTCACATGGGCTGGCTTGAACTGTGGTACCAGCCAAAAATCAACACACGCAGGCTCCTACTGTGCGGCGCCGAGGCACTCATACGCCTCCGTCATCCTAGCTGGGGGGTCGTTCCGCCAGCATATTTCATACCCGATGAGGGCGATCCCCACATGCGCATTTTATCGGACTTCGTGATTGGCCGGGCGATTGACGATTGGCGCTACTTCACTACGCAAAAACGGGGTGTCGAGATCGCCATCAACCTGCCAATCACCTATTTTCAGGACCCGGAATTGGTCGTAAGTTTATGCCGTCAGATGCCAGATCACCCGGCGTTCGAAGGGCTTATCATTGAGATTGATGCCACTGATGCCATCCGTAACCTAGACTTGGTGAAAGCTCTCGCCGGACAGCTTCGGTTCAACAACATCGCCATTTCGATTGACGATCTTGGGTCGGAATGGCCGTCGCTGGTTGGGCTTCACGACTTTCCTTTCGTCGAAATCAAGGTCGATCGACAATTCATCGCTGGCTGCGCCGACGACGGGTTGAAACAGTCGGTATGCCGCCAAATCCTCGATCTTGCCGATGGCTTTGGCGCTCGCACCGTAGCCGATGGCGTGGAGACCAGAGCCGACTTTTTCCGGGTGCGTGAGATGGGTTTTGATCTGGTACAGGGCTTTCTGTTCGCGAAGCCTATGACGGCGCAAAAGTTCGCGCGGACCATGCTGCGCCACCCCGTGACGATGCGTCTTCGCAATTCAGACCTCTAAGAAATTCAAAACAAACGGCATTTTACCGAAGCGATCGAGGCCCATTTCTTTGGGCTCAATCATGTGGCGATCGGAGGGCTCGTCCCCGTGATCGAGGGAGCCGGAAAGCAACTTGCAACCCAGCGAGGCCTTACCGCCGGGGACGGTCAAGCCATTTTCGCCGCGCTCGCCGAAGACTGCAAGCAAGAGTTTGTGAGCCGAAATATGCGGGCGCTAGACGAAATAGAATCAATGATGGATTCGTTCGTGTTCTTCATGAAAAATTACATGTACGTCAACTCAAGCCTCTATCCGCTTGTCGATAAAACCAATCGGCACGGCATCACGCACGGGGCCTATACCGATGCGGATTACGGGAGGCCTCTGAATTTCTACAAGACAATTGCCGCGATAGATTTCCTCGCCTTTGTGTCCGACCCAGTAACGACACTGGCCGAACAAGGCGTCGACAAGGGTCTGCAGCTATCGATGGACCCAGCGCGCGCGTCAAGAGCGTTGTCGAATTACCACATCGATCCTGAATCCCGCCTCATTGGGCCGTCGAGTGTGGACCGCGAGAAAAGAAAAATATAGCGTGACGGAATTGGGTCTCATCTAATTTCTGGAGGAAGTTTTGATTGCAAGATTGCTCGCCGCTTCGGCGGTCTTGGGGGCGTTATGTGCGACCGCTCTGGCCGCCGACCTGCCGAGCATCAAGGGGCCGCCAGTTTATACGCCGCCACCGGCCTTCTCGTGGACCGGCTTCTACATCGGCATCGCGGGCGGTGGCGCTTGGGGGAGCGCTGAGCAAACTGATTCATCGCCCTTCAGCAGCGGCAGATATCGCGTCTCAGGCGGCTTGGTTGGCGGTAACCTAGGCTACAATTGGCAAGTCAATAATTTCGTGTTTGGACTCGAGGGTGATGGTTCCGCCGCGTGGGTTAGTGGCTCAACTTTCGGTACCAATTCCATATCATGTTACGGTAACCCCGCGCATTGCGCTGCGGATCTCGAGGCGCTGGGCACTGCTCGTGGGCGCGTTGGCATCGCATTCGACCGGTTTTTGCCCTACGTAACGGGCGGCGTTGCCGTCGGCTCCCTGCACGGCCAAGAAGGCTATGTTAACGCTCCTGGTGAAGGCGGCTCTGATACAACGACGGTGTCAGGTTGGACAATCGGGGCAGGAATTGAGGCAAAGCTCTCTCCGAACTGGTCGGCAAAGCTCGAATATCTTCACGTCGACCTCGGAGATTATGCAATATTTAACGAAACGATTCCTGGATTTGGCGTGCTCGCCCAGCACATCAGGTTCACCAGCGAAATCGTCCGCGCCGGGCTCAATTACAAGTTTGACATGTTTGCGCCGCCGGCGCCAGTGGTCGCCAAATACTGACTCCTCGCACGTGTAACCGAGACTTCGTGAGCGAAGGGTCTCGGAAAACTTTATGCCGGCAGTTCGCGCTGCCGGCTTTTTTATGAATCCGCGAAAATCACCCTTTCGGTCGCGCCCTCAGCTTCGCGTCGCGATCGCCTTTCGAGGATGGACCGGCGCCGGCGGGCTTCCGAAATGCTAGCAAGCACGACACCCTCCTTCGCTTGCCCAGAACAACGCCAGTGTCTCAGTTTTCGCACCAGGTGCAACGGCCTGTCTTGGGTAAGCCAACCGCCTTGCCGCCATCTGCCGCCATCTGCTGATACTCGGCGGGCGGCCGGCGGGGATAAAGACACCGGTTTGCGCTCCGCCGTCGGCGGGCACGAGCAAAGGCCGATTGGATCGAGCCCTGCGTGCCCTCGCTGGTCGGCCATATCCCGTCGGGACCGCAGTGGGCGCATGAGATCAAATGGGACGGCTATCGCGCCTCGCTCTATATCGCAGACGGCAAGGTCGCGATCCGAGCCGAAGAGAGAAGTCTAGCTTTGTCACGCCGCACGAGTGCTGCCTGGAATGATTTTGTTAACCAATGATCGTTAACTTTAAGAAAACGTATGCAGCAGACGCAGCTTCGCCTGGCAAGGCTGGGGGGCCTCATATGCGCGTGTTACTGATTGAAGACGACAGCGCGACCGCGCAAAGCATCGGGCTGATGCTCAAGTTCGAAAGATTCAACGTCTACACGACCGATCTTGGCGAGGAGGGCATCGATCTCGGCAGGCTCTATGACTACGACATCATCCTTCTCGACATCAATCTGCCGGACATGTCGGGCTATGAAGTGCTGCGGACCCTGCGCGTAGCGAAAGTCAAGACGCCCATCCTCATCCTTTCGGGCCTCGCCGGCATAGAGGACAAGGTGAAGGGTCTCGGCTTCGGCGCCGACGACTATTTGACCAAGCCTTTCCACAAGAACGAGCTCGTCGCCCGCATCCACGCGATCGTTCGCCGTTCGAAAGGTCATGCGCAGTCGGTGATCACGACCGGCGACCTCGTCCTCAATCTCGATCACAAGACCGTTGAAGTGGCCGGCAACCGCGTTTACCTGACGGGCAAGGAATATCAGATGCTCGAGTTGCTTTCGCTGCGCAAGGGCACGACCCTGATGAAGGAAATCTTCCTCAACCATCTTTACGGCGGCATGGACGAGCCGGAGTTGAAGATCATCGATGTTTTCATCTGCAAGCTGCGCAAGAAGCTCGCCAACGCGAGCCGTGGCCGCAATTACATCGAGACCGTCTGGGGCCGCGGCTACGTCCTGCGGGAGCCGACCGAGGACGAAGAGCTGATGCCCGCCTGACGGCCTTCGAACCGAGCGGACTGAAACCATGCTTCCATCCATCACCCGGCGATCGGCCTCTGGGCTTATTCTCGGCGCATCGAGTCTCGCGTCGACCAGGCTTGCCTTTGCGCAAGACCGGTATTTCGACGTGACGCCCGGCGGGCAGTTCAAGCCTGTTTCGGTCGCGGTCATGCAATTTGCGGGCGACACCGCGGGCCCCGAGCTCAAGATGCCTTTTGACTCTTGCTGACTGATTTTGTTGAAAAAACTCAGAAGTTAAGTGGTGACAAAAACTAGCAGAGAGAGCGGCGTGAAGGGCAAACGCCGCTCAAGGCCATCGTAAATCGCTTGCAGAAGCTCCACGCCGCAACAGATCAAGTAAAGCCTCGTCAGGAAGCGTCACGGTGCCCGCGCGCCTGACGAGCGGAGCGGACCCACATGCCGGCAGGAATTTGCTTAGCCGATCGCGCAAGCGGGCTCGCGTCTCGGCCGGCGCATAGCTCAGACTTGAGAACCGAAGTGACATAGCACGGACTCTGGAGCGAGCACCGTGCGCTACTTTAGCTTCAACAACAGCACTCATCCAAGATCGATTGATGAAGTAGGCATGCCGCTGCTCCAGCTCGAGATCGGCCAATTACGACTTCGCTGGCTATGGCAAAGTCGGGGTTGCAGACCTGCGCCGGTGATGGCGCGCGAAGACTTTGCGTAGGGCGTTCGGTTATCACGCGTAATCCATGGGGAGAGGCGTTGTTTCGATGACAGAAAATTCGGCATTTTTTGGCGCTCGGAGAGGGCAGCCCTCCCCGAAACGCATCCACCGCGCGGCGACGCTTCACGCTTGCCAAGAAGAAAAGTGCCGGGCATGCAGTGAATAGAGCGATTTGCGGGGATAAACCAACGGAGTGCTTGCGTGAGTGTAAAAGCTAGCGCAATTTCCGCGAGAAGTCGGATTAGTTTGTGGAAGGTTGCGGAAATGTCGCCAAACGCAGATTCTGTGCCAGACACTAACAGGCTCTATATCGGAGAAGGGGTTACCATTAAGGGGGTAATCGGGGTGCCTGATACCTTAGTGGTTTATGGCATGCTCGAAGGTGACGCGTCGGTTGGCACTTTGGTGGTTGGTGAAACGGGCGTGGTCAGAGGCAGAATTACTGTCGCACAGAACGCCGAGGTTTTTGGGAAGGTTTTTGAGAGTCTTGATGTCAAGCATCTATTGATTCTGCACTCGACTGGCCGCGTCGATGGAAATGTAAGTTACGGTATGCTGCAGATTGAGCGGGGCGCTTGCATCGCAGGCGAAGTCACTTCCACCGATTACCGACCGGAACAGAAACCTGCTAAAGGCAAACCGGAACATGCCAAAGGCAATGGGGCTTGGCATTCGAAGCAACCGGGCCTACCCGACCTATCGATTTTCGAACCGGTGTTTCCCCCCGCTGCATCTTTCTAGGAGTGAATTTGCGCGATTCCGGCATGCTTTGGCGCAACGTTCAGTGAGGACCCTGAGAATCCGTGAGGATTAGTTCGATGGTAAAGCCAGCAGTCATCATCGTCGGGGCGGACAAAGGCGGGGTCGGGAAGACGACGGTCACGCGCACCCTCCTCGATTATTTCCTCGCCCACCAAGTTGCTACCCGCGCATTCGACAGCGAGACGCTGCGCGGCACGCTCAAGCGCTTCCACCCCGAGGGGACATACGTCGTAGACTTGACCCTGGTCGTCGACCAGATGAAGATTTTCGACACTCTCAATTCGTCCAATCCCGCCGTCACCGTAATCGACGTTCGTGCCGGATTGTTGTCGCCGACTCTCAAGGTCCTGCGCGACATCGGTTTACTTGAGGCGGCGAAAAAAGGGCAGATCACGCTCGCATTGTTTCATATTCTCGGGCCCTCGATCGCCTCCCTCGAGGAGATCAGCGGAGCGGCCAGATATCTCGACAATGCACGGTATTTCATGGTGAAGAATTTCATCAGCAATACGTATTTCTTCGAGTGGGACGAGGCGACATACTCGTCCTACTTCAAGCAGGTCAAGGATGCGGTCGAAATCGTGATTCCCAAGCTCAACGCAATGGCGAACGAGCAGGTGGACTTGGGCGCTGTGCCGTATCTCACCTTCATCGCTAACAAAAAGCAGAACGGAGAACCGGCTTCCTACTCGCCCGTGCTGCGAGGTTATGTCCGCCAATGGCTAGGAAGAGTTTGGGCAGAATACGACCGCATCGGTCTTATGGAGATCGTGGCCGCGGGGACCGATGGCTCTGCTAGCACGCGCATAGCGTCAAGCAAAGTTGTTGTTAGCCTCGAACCACGGACATCCGACCCGGCCCAGGAAGGCCGGCGACTGAAAAGTTCTTCGATCTCCGCCCCCTCCGCAGTCGTCCGTTAAGAACTCCGGTCTCATTCAGTTCTGAGCTGAGCTACCGACTAGTACACGTGTGCCACGGCGTTCTTGAAGCGGCCAGAAAACGTTGATTTTCAGCGTCTGCTTCATCGGCCCGTGAACAGCTCGATGCCTCAATGCCGCTCGTAGAGAGCCGCCACCGCGAGCTATTGCCAAAGCAACTGCATGCAGTAGCGCCGCCTTTATCGGAGTTTGTCTGCTAGCTTTTTTCGGCGCCGCAATTGCTCTTTCCGCAATCCTAGCCGTCTTGGAAATCGGCTGATGGCTCCGCGCGATCCCATCTGCCGCAGCTCTCGAGTCCCGGTACCACCTTTTGATAAGGAGTTTACTTCGATGGATTTCCAGCTACTTCGCGGCCCCATTGCCAACCGCCCGCGCCGGTCCCGCATAACATTCACCGCTCTCGCGAAAGATTTCGTGCTATTCCTCGCTGCTTAGGACAAAGAGACAATGAAGATCATTTTGAAATGCACATCCGCTGTATTTTTGTTCTCGGTGGTAGGGACTGCAAGCGCCGTTGCCCCGCCGTCGCGAGCCGAGAAACACGCATGTCACGATGACGCCTTCCGCTTTTGCGTACAAGACATTCCCAATCACGTCAAAATCCACGCGTGCCTGGTGCGGCACGTCGAGCAGCTCAGCCCCGGTTGCCGGGCAATCATCGGTCCTCGCTAAAGCTTTCTCAAAAGCCGCGCGGAGCCCGAATCATCAGCTTGAGGAAATCGACCTCTCAACCGCTCGATGCGTTCGCCAGTCCGGCATGATGTTCACAGCCGCGCCAGGCGATCGACGGCATCGCAACATCGCCGAGCGGACGCCGTATCAGCTCAGATCAATCGCGTTGAACTTGGCCGAAATGCGCGTAGGTAAGCTACCGCCAGTTGCGAGCGCTTTAAGGTCAACCTAATATCAAGGGCGAGTCGGCTCATAAAACGTTAACCGCGGTCAGGATCATCAGCGCGCGCAGCGGGAACCGACCCATGAATGCGATTTTTCTAATCCTTCCGCATATCGTAAATGTGGTGCGTCACATTCTTTTTCACGCCCTGCATATTGTGACGCCGGATGGGCATAGCGCTGAATGGAACCGGATAGGTTGGCTCGAAATAGTCGTTTTTTTGTTGTGCGTCGGATTTTTGGCAACAGCATTTGTCGCAATTAGACGTGGCGCTACGAGACGGCGAAGCTGAAAACGTTGAGTGCAGGCATGCCGCGTTCGCGCGGGTCTCGAACAGGCCTTCGTTCTCAGCCGGTTGGCGTTTCGTGATTTCGTACGAGGCGCGCCAATGGGGCGAGATTCAGGATCGATGTTGCAATCCGACAACGCCTCGGCGCGAGCGCTTACTCTGCAGCGGCCATGCCTAGGCGAACCTCGACGATCGCCTGGTCGATCAAGCCTATTGCGGTCGCGCGGTGACTGCCTTTGTTAGAGGTAGCCGCCTGAAGTTCGGCGCGCGCGCCCTGCAAAAAATCCGATCGCCGCTTGCATGTGCGGCTGTTGACCGACGGCATAACCAACGCCAAGCCTCGTGGCGAGAGTCGTCCCAAGAAGCAGCCAATAGACCGGAAAACGTTTGAACATAATGCCCTCCTCTCGCTCACGTTCTTTGTTGGCGACGAGCAATCGTTTCTAGACGGTCTTCACGGATCATACGAGCTATTCGCGCAGGTGATGGGACGAACAGACCTTCGAGGCCGTCGCTTTTCAGGTGCGCGATGATCAGCGGTGCGGGTGTCATTAGTATTTCGTCAAAAAAGCCGGCAGCGTGAACTGCCGGCTTCGCGTGATCACCCGAGAGGCTGTCCTACTTTTTATTGCCCGTCGGGCTCGCGTTGTGGCCAGTATAATGGTGTACGCAGTTCCCCTTTTTCCCGCCCGTTTTGCACGCATGGTGGCCCATATAGTGATGAGGCATACAACCTCCCTTCTTGCCACCCTCCTTGCACGCGTGATGCCCCATGGGAGTCATCGTGCTCTGCGCGAGTGTTGGGGATGAATAGGCCAATGCCGCGACCACCGCCGCAATCAGAGATAACCTGCTGAGCATTGCGTCTCCTCCTGTCCGTAGACCAGTGTGACGTGCGGCGATGAAGCGCCGTCAAGGTCGGCCAGCGGCACAGCGCCAGCGCTCTTGCGCCCTGATCGCTTCGCACAAGTCCTATGCTAGATCTGGCTGCATGAACCGGAGCTGAAGCAATTGCGGCAACAGTGACTAGGACGACGCGATCGTCGGCGGTTTGGACGTCATGCAGCACTCCGCGATGCTCAGATGGCTCTGGACGCTGTTGGCGCGCTTGCTGGCGTGGCTGTCGCGAGCGTTGAACGTGGCCACACGCCTCGCGCCCTGGCTGGCGGAGTAAGCAACGAAAAAGCCGGCAGCGCGAACTGCCGGCATAAAGTTTTCCTAGACCCTTCGCTCAAAAGTCTCGGAGTTCCTCGGGAGGAATCAATATCTCGCAACGACCGGAGCCGACGGCGCGAACAGGTCGAACTTATAGTTTCGCCCGGCGCGCACGATTTCGCTGGTGAACCTGATGTGCTGGGCGAACACGCCGACTGGAGGAATCGTTGCGTCAAATATTGCATGATCTCCGAGGTCGACGTGAAGATATTCGAGCTTTGCTGACCAGTTCGGCGAGAGCTGCGCCTCAATTCCTGCCCCGATTGTCCAATCCGGCACCGTCGTCGTACCCCGAGCCGCCTTCGCCTTCAGCGAGATAGCCCTCTTGGCCGTGCAGAGAGCCGACGGCGACGCCGCCCGTCACGTAAGGCAAAAACCGGTCGAATGCGATGCCAACGCGCCCGCGAGCGGTTCCCAGCGCCTCAAGATTCGCGGCGCAATTCGGGAGGTAACATGCAGGGTATGTTGGATAGATACCGAATGTTGAGCCGCTAATCCACGCGGCGGAACCATCACCCTCGAGGCCGAACACAAAATTATTGACTTGCCAATTGTAGCCTATGCTACCGCCAACCAGGCCGCCTGAGACGCGGTAACTGCCGCTGCTCCAGTCAAATCAGTTTGCTCGGCGCTCCCCCAAGCGCCACCGCCCTCGATGCCGACATAGGCGCCGCTCCAAGAGAAAGCCGGCGGTGGCGTATAGACTGGCGGCGCCCCCTTGATGTTCGGAAGGTCGACAGCCAGAGCGGTCGCAGACAACGCCGCAAACATCGCCGAAGCGACGAGCAGTCTTGCAATCATAACTTCCCCCGAAGTTAGACTGGACTCGAATCCCAAATTATCAGCCTAGAGTTTCGTTTCGCGCGGTCCACACTCGGCGCGCCAATGGGGCGAGATTCAGGATCGATGTCGCAATCCGACAACGCCTCGGCGCGCGCTCACGCCCAGCGCGGGCGCCAGGCATCACCGCCCCATCCCGCTCGCGTTGAGCTTGCGCCAATCTGGCATGACGCTAACCGCCCTGGCGCCGCATCGGGCAGGCCGAGCGCTGCGAAGGTGAACGATGTCGAGTGCTGACATGCCGCGTTCGTGCATGCACGTGACGAACAAAGCTTCGAGGCCGTGGCAATCGAGGTGCGCGATCGTAGGCGCTTGATGGCGCAAAGCCATTTACCGATCGTTCCTGTCAGAAATTATTGCGAGTCTTCAGAACGTTGCCAGAGCCAAAGCGCAGTCAGGACAATCAACGAGCCGACGACGGCAGCCACCACATCACGCAACGAGATCGACACTTTGTCTAGTTCCGGCAAAAGCCCAAGAACGCGAAATATCATGCCTCCGATGATAGCGCCGACTAGGCCCAGCCCGAGATTCCGAAGAAAGCCGAATCCCTTCCGCTGTCGCGTAATCATTAGCCCGGCGAGACTTCCTCCCAGCAGGCCGACAATGATCCAGACAATGATCTGAGCAAGCGACGGCATGACAATCTCCCACGATCGCCCGAGTAGAACTCGGCCAGTTCACCTGGCGATCTCACGGATCTTCCTGGCGGACCGTCCCTACGATTATCAGCTTATCATCGGGCAGTGGCCTTTGCAGCGCCAGCGCCTCGCCGGGCCGGTCATCCAAAGGTCGATCTCCTCAGCGGTTCTCAGATGGCAGCATAGCTTTTTCATGCAACGCCCGCACGGCGCCAATGCGGGCTCGACGTGTTGCGGATATTCGTGCACAGCCGCCGCCGAAGGCCGGCGGACTAGTACTCGCGCTGCGACTCTTTTGCGCGCCCGCGAGTTGTTCCGCATAACTGCAACGTCAACGCTGGAACCAAAATACAATTGAATCAAGGCGCACGGATCATGGAAAGCAGCGCCGCCTCGAAGTGAATATGCAATCTCTATTCTGAGACGAAAGGCCGAGAAGCGAACTGCCCCTCGCTGCGACGCCTCGCCACATTGCCATCTGGCGCGCGGAGTGTCACTGGCGCGCGGAAATTTTCTGACCGCAACCGAATAACTTTGCCACCCGGCCTAAAGGACCGATGGGTGAGGGGAGTATTTCAATGTCTATCGCCGATCATTTCGATCATGCTCCGGACGCGGGATTCGTTCGGTCTTATGATTCCCAGGTTGCGCGCCGCCAATTCCAGATTTCGCTGGCTCTCATTCTGGTTTTGTCGCTAGCGGCCTTTACGCTCGGGTTTCTGCTCCGGTTCGACGAACCGGTTAGAGAAGCCCATCCGGTGCCTGGCATGCACCAAGGCGCTTTGCTCGACGCCTAGGCGCGCCTACATTTCCATCCGCGATAGGCGATCTCGACGCGGAGCCTCGGCCGCTCCTCGATCGGGCTAAAGAAGCCAATCGGGCAAGGTGGCGCCGCATTGTGTGCACACGAAGCGCCGACGCCGCGCGATCGAGGGGAACGCGACGTCATCATCGAGCTCGAGCGCGGCGAAGGTGAACGACGCAGAGTGCAGGCATGCCGTCCTGCGGCACACCCCGGCCTTTTGCGTACATGAACCTGAGACTTACGGCCGAGGAACTCAACGCCCCTGTCATTCAGCCGGCGAAGCCAAATGATCGCTCGCCAAGGATCAGCCGGAGTGACCGAAGCTCCAGCCGAGGACAGCCCGGCCGATAAACGGCTATACCTTCGCTCTCCACAGGCCGCCCGCGACCTCATCGTCCCATGCCCACCGCCCGATGCGTCCGCCAATCTGGCGACACGTTCACGGCCTTGCTGCCACATTGCATGCAAACGAAGTGGCGCCGTCGCGCGATCGACGGGAACCGCACATCATCGGCGAGGCAGAGCTCTGCGAACGTGAAGGGTGTCGAGTGAAGGTAAGCCGCGTTCGCGCATGTGACGAACAAACCTTCGAGGCCGTGACCTTTGAGATGCGCGATCGTCGGCGGTTCGCGCGTCATGTTGTCGATCCGCGAAATGCGCTGGCTTGCCCCAGACTGTTGCCCGGGAACCAGTTTTGGCTTTTCAATTGGGGAAAAAATATAACTAGTTTGATTTATTTGGTGGGCGCACAAGGGCTCGAACCTTGGACCCGCTGATTAAGAGCGCCAGCGGCGGGGAGTCATCGGCGAACTCTCGCGCAACTCCGCGCGCTTTCGGTTACTAGCGGCAAGCACGCGGGTGCCCATGGCACCACCGGCGATGATTCCAGCGCCATCCTGGGCCCCAATCCCATCCGGGGCCATAAGCCCATCCCGGGCCCCAGGCCCATTCGGGGCCGGGGCCCGAACTCCACCACCAGCCCCATCCGCCATGGCACCCCGCTGGATCGCACCACAAAACAGGCGTGACTTCGCTGCTACGGGCGTAGTGCGCAGAGGGCAGGCCTTGGCCGATAGTTGCCGAGGCGTCGCCTGAGGAAATTATCGTGAGAGCCATCGCTCCAACAATGAGAAGTGCGACCGCTTTTGCAGCCTTGATCATGAATTCCCCCGCCTTTCTTAATCAGATATCCAGCACAGCTTGCGAGCCTTGATGCCCACAGTCAAGCGGCAGGAGATCAAGCTGCACGGCGGGCGGCCAACCGCCCGAGGGGTGCGCCAGCCCGGCATGACGTTCACGGTCCTGCCGCCGCACTAGGTACGGGGTGAAGAGCCCGCGGCGGAAAGGCGATGCCATCCTTAAGGGCGAGTGGATCGGTAATACCCATTCTCTCCAATCCCAATCGGGACTAAAACGAAGACACCGCGAAGAACGGAGCTATGTCATGATGCGCATTTCAATCATGTTTGCCGCGTGCATCGCATTCGCCGTGGCCATGCTTTCCCCAGGTCAGGCCGGCGCCTCTACCCAAGTCCCGCACCACAGCCACCATCGGAAGACCGCAACAATGCCGCCGGCACCGGCGCCTGTATCGCCGGCCGCTGTATACGTGCCGCCACCGCCGGAACCGTGTCTCGGCGGACTCTGTCTGATGTGGTGGTAGCCCCGGGTGCAGCCCGCGTTGGAAGCACAGCCGAACAAATCGACGAAGTCCAATCAAATCAATCGCGTGGGGATGCCGTGTTCAGCCGCATCCTGCGCATATTTCTATTCGCATGTTTTTTGCATGCCTAGGCATTCTAGTATCATCGGGTTCTTTTCTCCCAAAAGCAGAACATCAAGCAAGGCTCGCCGCGATCCAAAGAAACAAAGGGCTCTGCGAAAACCAAGCGCAGTGCGAAAAATTTGGCAGAGTTTCTAAGGAGTGCGCGACGGCGGAAAACTTCGACACTTGAAGAAGACTATCGCTCAGCATTCGTGTCGAAGGCCATTCTCAGAAATTCTAGGGTTTCGGTAAAGAAAACTCAGTACGCTTGGGGCGGTTCGCGGGAAGATGTTGGTATCGGACTCTGAATGGACTGGGCGTGGAGGCAGGCATGGAGCTGGAACGCGCTGTGGGACTGAAGGCGGATGGGTCGGTCCGGCTGCCGGAGCGACCCGCTGCCGTCAGTTCGATCCTGCTCCAGCTCGCGGCCATGGGCGTCCGGATCCCGGCGGACAACGGCGACGAGGAGGTGCTCCACCTGGCGGGCGATCTCTTCGCGCGCTACCGCGAGCAGACCCGGCTGCTCTCCCACCATCTCTGCCCCGCCGACGGGCGAATCCAGCATTACATCGACAGGCTCCTCACGGACGCCGCGGCCGCCGAGCCCGTGCGCCTGCCCGCGGAGACCTTCATTCTCGACCACTACGGGCTGGCTCGGGAGCTGTCGCTCCCAGTAGACGCGGACACCTGGCACAGCGAGCTAGTGTCGAGTTACCGGCTCGACAATGGAGTCCTGCACAACCCGGTCAACGACCGCCGCACCACGCAGGGGGTCTTTCACGTGGCCGAGGGCGGGCTTCCGATTCCGGCGGATAAAACCCGCGTGCCACTCGCCACCTATGTCCGCCTGCTCGAGGAGGCGCTCCGGCCGCCGGCCGAGCTCCTGCGCCTGCCGTTCACCGCGAGCTGGCCCGAGCCGGTAGAGACCATGGTCTCGCTGCTGCTGCGGCCGCTCGTCTGTCCTGCGGTGCCGGAGATCTCGCCCGAAAAGCGCATGGAGGTCCGGTACTTCGTCCCCGGCGGACTGGTCTCGAACCTCGACTTTGTGGAGAGCATCTTCGGCAACGCCGGAGATCCCTATCTCCCAGCCAACGATGCCGCGCTCGACGTGGACGGCTGGACCGGCCACAGCGGCTGCGTGATTCTGGCGCCGCATCTCACGCGATTGAAGAAGAAGGACGTCGGCCTCCCGCAGGCGAGCGACGCCACCCAGGCTGAGCGCGCCGCGGGCATGTGCTGGACCGACGAGAACGAGCTGTACAACGAGGGTCGGCCGTTCAAGATCACCTCGCGTGACATGGACGGCGTGATGGTGACCATCCTGGCCGACAACTACTTCGGCTACTGCAAGAAGGAAGTGAAGACCCAGATCGGGTACAGCGCGAACCTGTTCGGCGGAGCCGAAGAGGAGCACGCCGGGGGGGCGCTGGCGTTCGCGACCTTCAGCCTGGGCGACCGGTTCGTCCCGGATCTCGTGCGGATCGTGAGCGCCAAGCAGCACCGGTTCGCGGAGGTGCTCGCGCTCGTGGGGGAGCGCGCGAAGTTCCACCCGTCAGGCTACGCCACCGATGGGATTTATCCTGAAATCCACTACATGCCGGAGGACATGGAGATCGACATCCGCCGCCAGGACATCACCTGGACCAGGCACGGCCAGGCGCAGCACCTGAAGCTGCTGCCTGGCCGGATCTACATCCATCCGAGCGGCTACAAGGTCCGCATGGCCAAGTATGGAGGGGCGCCGAGCTGGCGGCTGATTGGCACGGTGCCCGAGGGCGCGTTCTGCCACAAACCCTGCACCGTCTCCGGCGGCGGCAAGTCGGAGATCAGCAAAAGCCTGGTGGACGCCGTGCTGCCCGGGTCGTTCTACGTGCGCAGCTTCGAGGAGGACATGGCGCTGGTCGAGGAGATCTTCGGCCGGGACTACGATGACGCACGCCTGCCCGACCTGCGCGGCGGCAACGGCGGCGGTCCTTCGCGGCCGATCCTGTCGCCCGAGCGTTCGCTCGGCTCGGTGATCAAGCTACTCACACCCAACCCCACCGAGTTCACGCCCAAGTACAACGCCTGGCTCGAGAGCATTCCGAACCACGCGCGAGCGCTCGTGTTCGTGATCAAGCGCTTCTACTGGCCCGAGTGGGGCGAGGATTGGCGTCAACACTTCAGCGTGGACATCATCAACGGTGCCTCCGGGCACGAACTCAAGTACGAGGGGCGGCGGCTCGTTGCCAACTACCTCCGGATCGGCCGCCAAGAGAACGGTGCCTGGCGGACCTACAAGCTGAGGCAGGACTTCGTCGCGGCCGACAAGGTGCAGATGGAGGACGACATCACCGCCTCGGTGGTGGTTCCCGCGCGGCGCCTGGTCGGACTGCCGGGCGAATATGACGGGCACCTGAGCCTCAAGTTGGCGCAGAACTGCGAGTTCAGGCTCTTCCAGCGGCCCGACGACGCCATTCATCCGGGGCTCGACCGGCAGACCGAGGAAGACATGGCGGCCCCCGGGCTCTTCTGCTCCAACTTTCAGCCGCTCACGCGCGAGGACACCCAGCGCATCGTCGAGGAGGTTGCGGTGCAAGACGCCTTCACGCTCCCGATGCGCGAACACGTGGCCCGGAACGCCGCCCGCGCCGGCGACGGCTATTCGATCTGCTCGGCCCAGCCTCGGCTCGTCGGTGGCAAGCCCACCAAGAACCCGCGCTACCTGCAGCTCCGGCCCGACCTGGCACGGCCGCGCGACCGCTACGTCGCGGAGATGGGCGCGCGGCTGTACCGCCGCCTCCCGCTCCACGCGCCGGTGCTGTTTCCGGTGATCAGCGTGCTGTCGGGCCGGCGGAACAACCGACCGGAGGAAGGCGTCCGGCCGCTCTGCGTATACGGGCCCATCCACTACCAAGAGCTGCCGGAGCTGTTCATGGACTACGTGTGCTCGCTGACAGGCACGTCGCCCAGCACCACGGGCGCCGGATCCGAGGGCGCACTCACCAAGGGACCGTTCAACGCCATCCAGACGACGGCCGATCTCAACAATGCGCTCGTCTCGATGCTGCTCACTGGGTACGCGGGCTTCAGCTCAGCCGCCGGCTTCATCGGCCCGCACCTCCGTGTGGACCACGACATCAGCCTGCTGATCCCCGAGATCTGGTGCCGGCTGTTCCCTCACGAGCGGGACCCCAGGCGACTGGTCGAGGCGGGGCATCTGGAGAAGCTCGAAGACTATAGCGAAGCCGGAAGGCAGGTGCTGGCCAGCCGGCTGGGCTACCGCATCACGGCCAAGTTCGTGCACACCTACTTCGGGCGTGTCTTCGACAATCCTACCGCGGTATTCACCGACGAGATCCTCAAACCCGAGCTCCAGGATCCCGCGGTGTTTGCCGACGGCGTCAACAACATCGTGGAGGCGCAACAGCGCGTCGCGGAGGCATACTTCGCAGACGGCACGATCGACGACGCCTGCCCGCCGCTCAAGGCGCTGCTCCACATCATGGCGCGGGGAAGCTACGAGGGGAACACCGCGAGCGATCCCGAGATACGGGCGCTCTTCACCCGCGAGGCGCTGCTCGCGAGCGACTGGTATCGCGAGCGCCTCGCGATGAAGCAGCAGCGGGATGTGGCGCTCTGGGGGCGCCATGCTCGGAGCCTGACGGAGTTCCTGACGCGCGCCGGCCACCGTGAGGAGGCCAAGCGGCTCGGCATCGCCGGCCGGCTGGAGCACGCACGCGCCGAGCTGGACCGGGTGAGCGCGCCGGAGTATCTGACGGCGCTCGTCGGCACTATCGGCGCCGACCCGATCCATCGGCCGGCGCGCGGGCGGCCGGGGCCGGAAGCGAGACTCGGAGTGGAGGCACGCGGGATGTCGCAGGCGGCGGGCACCGCCGGAGGGTCAGTGTAGCGCGTCGCCTGAAGTCGAACGCTTCGATGCTTCGCGCCAGTGCCCGAATCTGCTGACGACCATGTTTTCGTGGGTTGTCGGGGTCGGGTTTGAGTTCTCCCGGTGCGAGGTAAACGACTCGCATCGACCGTTCCCGTTGGCCGTCCCAGGCTGTCTTTTTAAGCCGCGTATGCCGAGCGGCATCCTGATGACCGCGGTGAGCCCGCTCCTGATTGGCGAGCTGCTCGCGGCGGTCGCCATATATTTGTTCATTCTCGATCAGTTGAAAGTCCTCATTTTTCGACATTTCAAAGTCCATTGACCGCTTTTGGCGCGATGCGGCCATTATGTGGAATTGACGCTTATTGATCTTTTCGGAGTCCCCTGCGGTTGCCGACCGAGCCTCACCGCCCCAAGCTCTGATGGCCGCCTGTCAGCGGAACGAAGGGAATGGTCTTGCCGCCGAAAATGTCTGACCGCGCGACAGTGACGGCGCCATCCGCGCTGGTGGTCTTGATCACTTTCAGAATATGCTGGGCGCCCGGCGGTCCGATGGGAATGACCATGATTCCTCCGGCCTTCAATTGTTGCAGCAGCGGCGGCGGAATATGGTCGATGCCGCAGGTGACGATAATCTTGTCGAAGGGTGCCGCCTCCTCCCAGCCGTAATAACCGTCTCCACTTCGCGTCGCGATCGCCGCATATTCGCGATAGCCCTTGCCGATGAGCCTGTCGTAGACGCCGCGCGTGCGCGCCGCGAGGGCGGGAATGATTTCGATCGACCAGAGTTTATCGGTCAGGTAGCTCAGCAAGGCCGATTGGTAGCCGGAGCCCGTCCCCACTTCGAGCACTTTGTCGTCGGGACGAACGGCGATCGCGCTCGTCATGCGGCCCATGGTTCCCGGCGGAGTGATGCTGACGCCGAAGCCGATGTCGAGATAATGCCCGACGTAGGCTTGCTCGCGATCCTGGGGCAACACGAATTCTTCGCGCGGCGCCATGAGAAAGGCGCGCTTGTCGGCGCGGGTCCAGAGATCGTTGAAAGCAAGGAGTTGCTGAAAACGGTCGAAGCGCCGGCCAAGGAATGTCGGATCCTCGCCGCGGTTCGCCGCCATCCAGGCAATGAAGGTGGCGCGCTGCGCCATCGGCGGCCAGAGGTCTGGCGAGAAAGGCCTCGGCACGTCGGCGCCGGCGGGAAGGACAGCGGCGATGCTGGCCGTCGCGCCAAACAGAAAATCGCGTCTCCGCATGTGGTCGTCCTGCATCACGCGGAAATCCATAAGATGTGAGTCAAACACGATGGCTTGGCGGATCTGTGGCGCGACGAAGATCGCTCAGCCTCGGGAGCTCGCAGGCGTCCCATACGCCGAAATTCGTCGCGCCAAAAAAGCCGCTAGTGAGCGAGCTTTGTCGCGAGGAAATCGCGCAGCTCGGACTTGGACTCTTGCGCGGCCTTTGGATCGAATTTGAGCCACATTCCCAAGAGCCGCATTCCATCCGCGAGGCTTGGATCGTCGAACAGGTGGTAGGCGCCCGGATAGACCACCAGCTTCACATCGGACCAATCGCTTGGTTGGCTCCTTGTCAGCCGCTCGCAATCCGCCGCAGGCGTCACATCATCCAATGCGCCGATGAGAATGAGAGTCGGGATCTTCAACGTGGCGGTGGCTTGGTTTGCGCAAGGGGGATAAAACGCCGCCGCGGCCTTGAACTTCAGATCTTGCGGAATCGCGAAAGCGGAAGCGAAGCGTGACGAGGCGATATCGAGAGCGACATCGGCGCCTTGCGAGTAGCCGACAGCGGCAATCCTCGTCGAATCGACGTAAGGCAGCTTCGAAAGGTAAAGCAGAGCCCCGAAAGCGTCGGACACGCCCTCGGGGAAGTCCACGGCGCAGGTTTCCTTGATGCCCCGAGTCGTGAAATCATCGACGAAAAGCGCCACGTAGCCCCAACGCGCGATCGTGTTGGCGATCGATCGTCTGTTCGCGGGCAGGCCAAGGCAAGAGTGAAGCAGAACGACCGCGGGAAAAGGACCGTCTCCATTCGGCTTGGTGAAGTAACCTTGAATCTCGGGCCTTATACGGGGAAGGCCGGGGCCGTCGCGATCGAGATGCTCCTCAGCCTGACGGAATCGGGGAGTGGCGCTGTCGAATTTCACCAGTTCCTCGGGCGATGCGGGCGACTGGCAGATCAATTCGAGCGCCGAAAGCGCAGCGATGAGGAAACATCTACAGGTGAAGGTGTACACGGCGCGGCCAGTTCCCGACCTCTCTGGATACGCGCAAGGGTCACCAAAGATTGCCGCTGCGCTGTGGGCCTCGCAATCCGCTTTAGCAACCGTATCATCAGTAACCCTATTCCAGAAGTAAGACCACCCGGCGGGGATGCGCGAACGCCGATGGTTCAGTGCGTCTGCCAAGGGATCGAGGCCCACCTAGTCGATTGTCCATTTCCAAGCAAAAAACGGCAACGTCTGGAATTGGCGCGTGGCGGTCGTTCGATGCAAAAAGCCTTATGACCTTGCTGACCCAAAGCGGCCATTGCCGAGCGACGATCTGAATCTCTAAGTCGAATGGATTCCGAACCTCGATCGTAAGGCAGCTTCAGCCCTCGAGGTAACACACGACCAGCCGCTACTTCTTTTCGATCGACACTCCACCCGGGCCGACGTTGATCTGCACGCCCTCAGGCTGCTGTCGATCCTTGTAGAGTTGATAGCCGAGCACGGCGACTGCGACCACAAGCGCGCCGATGAAGAGGTAGACGATGTTGCTGCAACTCATCCTCGGTGACTCGGGATTCCTCAGATGTCTACCCCATGCCTTGCGCTTAGCAAGGCAGAGATTCGCCCTTTGCAGGGCGCCGTCAAGCCTCCCTACCGTAAACTTAGTGGCGGTTGGCTAGGCTGCGAAGCGGATGCTCATCGCATCATTCATAAACTTCTAACAACAAACACGATGATAACAATAAGAATGATAAGTCCTAGGATGCCGCCACCGAAGATCATATGAAGTCTCCTACTCAACACCTTGTTGACATCGCCTTTGCGTGTTCGCCAACGCGCCTTCGTCGGAGACGCCGATAAGGAAGACACGAAAGACTACTGTAGCGCTTTTTTGATACCGATCCGGGATCTGGATGACGACCCTAAGGATGAAAGCGCAGCTCGTATACCCGGCGTCCAGGAAGTTGGCATGTCGGGCTCAAGCAATTGCTGAATTGTCTGACGAGACACGCCGAATTTCTTGGCGATTTTGGCCCATGAACATCCGTTAGATCGATATGCGCGAGCCAATTTGGCCGCCGATGAATTCATCATGCGTAGTCTCCTAACTCGGCGATTATCTCTGCGCTCGAGCGTGCCCGGATCCACATGAGCGCGGTGACAGTTCGGTGACGATTGCGTAACGGGCCGCAATAAGCACCAAAAGCCCGAATTTTTTCAGTCCTCGACTCGCCGCGCCGATTACACTGAACGCGAGTTGCCCCGCTTTGCCGGCACCTTATTCATCGTGATGATGATGTTCGCGACTGCCATAGATCTTATCGAACTTCGCCTTCTGCCCCTCATCGAGGGTGTTATAAAAAGCGAGCAGCTTCGGGATCTTCCGCCTTTACAGCCGCGAGCCGCGCCTGAAGGCGGCTCTCGCGAAAGGCAAGACGTCCTTCCAAGGAGGAAAGGTCGGGCTTGCTGCACGCAATAGCAATTACTGAAATCGTAATTGGTTCCAAAAAATAAAGTCGTGTGAAGCCAAAATAGATCCCGCATAAATACTGCTGATAGCCCAGCGTCGTTGAGAATAGGACATAGTTGCGGCGAGCCCGGCGTCTCAGTTTGAAACCTGAGGCCGCAAAACAGCCAAGGGAACGTGGATCTCGCAGCGCGCGATGTCTGAGATGGGTCAAAGATGCTCATTCGATCAGCGACGCCTTGACGTGAATCAATTCGCGCAAGTCCTACGATCTCGTCATCATCGGCACGCCCGTTTAGGTCCGACCCCATCACGACGGTCAATTGCCTGACGAAGCATCATCCATCTTGAAACCGCGAAATGCCCACCCGGCGGCTATCGCAAGGACAAAAACGGCAATCGGCGGCCCAAACAGCAGAACCGGTACCACAAGGAAATCGCCCGCAGTTCTGAAGCCGCCCTGAATGCCGTTCAGGATAAAATATATGATCCAGGCCATTATCCAGCCGGCAGAAATGAGAAGCCAGATCCGAAACAGTCCGCGACGCCAATTGATGGGCTTTTCGTTCTCTTTCGCGCCAACCGGGTAGCGCGGAACGCCAAAGTTCTGCATGATGCCTGTCCCTTTACGTGCGCAAGTACATGATGATGCCTCTTTTCACTCCCGTGTGAAGGTCCGCGGCTTCGCCCGAAAGCACCCGCTGAGGATATTTCTCCGCCCGATGATGCCGCCTCGTCGAATTTTCGCGCTACGGGACGACCCGCCAAGTGCATTCGCAACGAAGAATCCCGTCAACGTCTTGGCAGCAAACTTGACTGGCCACTCGTCGCCACGTCTTGGGCCCAACTGCCCCAGAGTGATCGACCAACGAACTTTCCCTTCTTCAGGCAATGCCCTCGCTATGTCCAGAGTGTGTTTCGGCGCCAAGGAAGTC
The DNA here is from genome assembly GCA_963720425.1 of uncultured Alphaproteobacteria bacterium. Taxonomy (GTDB): domain Bacteria; phylum Pseudomonadota; class Alphaproteobacteria; order Rhizobiales; family Beijerinckiaceae; genus Methylovirgula. The sequence continues at coordinate 2,284,527 of OY970391.1, read as the reverse complement.
GAGCTTGCCGACAAATTCGAGAACCTTGGCGCTCAGCTTGTGCGTGAAGTAGCCTCGAAGCAGCACGCCGCCGCCGGGACGGCACGACCACCGCGATCATGCTCGCGGCCGCAATCGCCCGCGAAGGCGCGAAGGCGGTGGCGGCCGGGCTCAACCCAATGGACTTGAAGCGCGGCATCGATCTTGCGGTCGAGGGAGGTCCGCTTTGGATCCAATCGCGACTGAATGAGGCCAGCGATTTCGAGTCCGCTTCGCTTTCAACTCCGGACGTATTGCGGCATTGCGGCGGAACCGACCCGACCTGCATTCCAGACATCCTGTCAGGAAGCGCATAGGCGCGCAGCGGCGAGGAGATCGCAGCTGTCGGAGAGGGACCATAGATAAAGCACGGGCTCGGCGTCCCCGCCCACTGCGCAGACCGACTTGTTGGCGGAAGGGGTGTCGGCCGCAAATGCCTTTGCAATAATTTGCCTTCGCTTGCCATTGTTGGATAAAAGTCAATAATTTCCTAGACTTGCCCATCATTGTTGCACAGCCTTAGACGTCGTGAACCTCGGGCCGAACTGTCACGGTCCTTTTTAGTCTGCCAAGAAAATACAGATGGAAACCGTCTGCTTCGGCAGGCCGAGAGTTTAAGGCCTCCCGCATAGCGTTATCGAGGTGGAACAAGCCCAACTTGTATCGGCCGATCAGAATGCCTGAACGATTGAACTTAGTGCGTCGGAAATATTCGACTTCAAACATCAGGATGTTGTAGACGGCACCCGTCCTCGGCGCCACCTGGACCACGGCGTCATCCCCGCTATTCACCAGGTGCGTCCCTCCCCCAGCAAACTCGTAGCCGACTGCGCACACTGGGCTTTAGATATTCGGTATTAAACGCTGGTACTCGCATGGCGTCGTCCTCGGCCACGCCCACCACCACCGCCCCAGCCCGCTCGCCTTATGCGTCCGCCAATCCGGCATGACGTTCACTGTCTTACCACCGCATCGCGACCCATGTCCGCCGCCTCAAGCACCCCTTCTTTCGCATCGCGCCGAAAGTTCTCATCACCGCGCTGGAGTGCATCGCAGAACATTTCGGCAAGGCCAACTCCTAATCGGCGAAAATCGCCCTGCGCGAGCGTGATCGCCGTTACGCGCCCGCGCCCTGCTACCCTGCATTCAAAAGTAAACCCTACGAGTACTCGCTTGGCACCGTGCTGACGATTGTTCGGCCTTACACTTCGACCGTCTCCGTGCGCACAGGCATCACGCAGCGCGACGAAGAAGCGATCGGCGGTCAATTCGCCAACCCCAGGATCAGTTCGATCCACATACGACCATGGAAGCTTCTTTATCTTTTGCTTTTTCAGGAGCTCAAGAACGGTTCTTGCTGATCTATCCGCAGGGCCATTGCCGTCCGTCTGTATCCTTTGCATCGTCCAGCAAGGGATCGCCGTGAATAGGCCAAAGCTCTGAGTGACACGGAACTCTGAAAGCTCGGCCGCTTCCAGCATTTGTTGGAGGCGATCCACGACAGCCCATTCGATGTGCTTTTCCGAAATTTGCATAATGCCCGCCCCCTCTCTCAACTTCGTTCCTACCTTCAACCAATTTTCATGATCGCCTCTGCGGCAGCGCCACGACCTTCTCGCCGCCATCGCCGCCAATCTGGCACAGCCGTTTCATTCGTCGGGACCTTCTGCATCGGCTCGCGCAGCCTTGCCGGGCTCATCTGCACATAGCCGCCGGGTCACGTCGCTTCCAAGTGAATAATTGACCAGCGCCTTGAGCGCAAAGCCATCGCCTTCGAGGCCGTGGCCTTTCAGGTGGGCGATGGTGGGTGGTTCCGGCATTATGGCGGATCCTCAGTGTTGGCAAAGGTCAGAGGGGGCATTACCAATTGAGGAAGCCGATCATCTGGGGGATGTCGGCTAATGCGGAACAACGAGTCATGGAGGAAATGAAATGGCTGGAAAGCTGGAGCGCAAACACCTCGACAAGCCCGATGAAACGCGCGCGTTCAAGGATGGAAAGGGAAAGCTTGATGTCGTCACAGTCGGCAACCACACCTTTGCCCGGGGTGTATTCGAGCCCGGCTGGCGTTGGTCGCAACACGTTAAGCCGATCGCCGGAACACCATCTTGCCAAGCTGCGCACACCGGCTTTGTCCTGGAAGGGCACATGGCGGTAAAGATGGACGACGGCGCCCAGGTCGAGTATGGCCCGGGCGATGCTTTCTACATGCCGCCCGGCCACGATGCCTGGATAGTAGGCGATAAGCGCTGCGTGTTGATCGACTTTACCGGCGTGGCAAAATACGCAAAGCCTGCCTGACACCAATAATTCATTTGGAAAGTTACTGACCCCGCTTTCGCGGGGTCTTCTTTTCGCTACGGTGCGGCGCCCATGCAAAGCTTATGCTTGCTTGCTTGGGAAGAGATTTCTCGAAGGCAAGCTCATAAAGGCTGCGCCAAGGCCGACATAATGCGAAAAACTGCGCTGCAGCAATTCAGGTAACCCGGCACCGGGCTCCTGCCGGTATTTCGCGCCAAGAACCAATGACAACAATGCGCCAAGAGCGGGCATCCTGTGTCATGACCATTGCAAAAAGCGGAAGGATGCCTCGACCGTCTCGCCATCAAATCCCTGCATCCGGGCCGTGAAGGCGACGTTGGCCTCCACGCTCAGCCTAAGAAGCAGGCGCACGACTGGAAGACCATGCTGACGTGATCGGGACGCGCGACCGTCCCGCGGGTGGGCATCTCGATTCCGGCGGGGCGGTAGCTCGTCATTGCTCGCATAAGGCATGATCGTCGTCTCCGAAGCAGAGCTCAGGTGACTATCTCGGTCAATATGCCCACAAAGAGGATCCTTTGTCGGGACATCAAGGGGTCCCCCATCGGTTTGAACTCGTGTCAATACAATTGGCGCCTGAGATGGCAGTGTTCACCTCTGTAATGTCATACCGACACTCCTGATGGTTTGGAGGGTGCTATGTCTGAGGACAGTCAGCTGCAGAAAGCCGTTCTCGAAGAATTAAGCTGGGAGCCGAGTGTGAATGCCGCTCATATCGGCGTCGCTGCGAAGGATGGCGTCGTGACTCTCACAGGTCACGTCGAAAGCTTCGCGGAGAAAAGAGCGGCCGAGGCGGCAACGCACCGAGTAAAAGCTGTCAAGGCAGTGGCCGAGGAAATCGAGGTCCAACTCCCCTTCGAGATAAAGCGGGGCGACGATGAAATAGCTGCAGCGGCAATAGGGCGCCTCGCATGGGACGTTTCCGTTCCCCGTGACGCTGTCAAGGTGAAGGTCGAGAAAGGGTGGCTTACCTTAACGGGAGAAGTCGACTGGTATTACCAGAAAAATGCGGCCGACCAGAATATGCGTCGGCTGTTTGGCGTCGTCGGCGTGACCAACCAGATTACGATCAAGCCAAGAGTGAACACATCGAATATCATGAGTGATATCATCCTTGCTCTGCACCGCTCATGGTTATTCGATCCGAATAAAATCCGTGTGAGTGCGCAGGGCGGAAAGGTCTGGCTCAGCGGAACTGTTCACTCGCCGCACGATCGGCAGGTGGCAGCGAGGATCGCCTGGGCTGCGCCCGGCGTGACTGACGTCGAGAACAACATCAGAATCATTTGATCTCAAAATAGCGACCAGCGCGTTGTCCTGCTGTGGCGACCAGGTTCTAGAACGGAAGCGCACGGTCGCCGCGCGGATGTGTGCAGCGCCGCCGACCGAGCAGACCGACTTGTTGGCGGAGCGGTCGTCCGCCGAGATCCTTTCATTCCCTTCGCATTTCCGCGGCCGTCGCCTGTTTACCCACAGTGCCACCCGCAAAGCCACTCGCCGTTTGCTGACAATCGACGCGACTCCCACTGGCAGTGCGGACGAGCGTAGAGATGAGATATTTTTGCGAAGCAAAGCCATTGCGGCGACCGATTACTCTGGTGTTCGCGGGGCCCGAAAATCCGTGAAGAGAACAATCATGTTGTTAGCTATGTGGTCGGTCGAGGCCGCGTTAGGTCGATCGCGATGATTTCGCGGCCGTCGAGCAACCAAACTAATTCGAGTTATCGACCCGCGCCCATGGGCCAGCACATCGTCAGTGTCCCATTCGGCTGGTCCAGACCTATGAAGCCAAGGGCAAACTGTAACAGTGCCCTTGAGCAAGACTGCTCGCTCGACTACCATGATAACATCGAGACTGGGGGCGTCCATGAGCGACTCTACAGGTTCGGCGAGCGAGCAATCTCCGGCCAATCATCAAACGGCCGGCAAAACATGCTTCGTGATCATGCCGTTTGGGCTGAAGCAGGACATCGATTTCGACCAGGTCTATGCCGCCATTTTCAGCAAGGCGATCAAAAACCTTGAGCTGAATGGCGTACGCTCGGACGAGGTGAGCAAGGCCGGGCTCATTCACAAGGACATGATCGAGCGGATCATCACATCCGATGTAGTCATCGTCGACATCACGACGCTCAACGCCAACGTCTTTTACGAGTTGGGGGTTCGGCATACCGCACGCCGCAGCGGGACGATCCTCGTGCGAAAAAAGGGCTCTCAGATCCCATTCAACATCGGCGGGATGCTTGTGCTGGATTACGACCTGTCTTCACAAGAGACGACTGATTTTTCGCGCAATGTGCTGGAAACGAGCATCAAGAACAGCCTGCTCGATCGGCACATCGACAGCCTGGTCCACACGCTCATACCGGGTCTCAGCGTGACCCGCCGCCAGGTACCGCTCACGAAGCGCGAAACGGTGGATTATGCCGCAAAGGACGGCAAGGCGATCGGCTTCATCACCGGCGACATCATCAATGTGGATTTTGTGGACGTTTGGGTTAATCCCGAGAACACCAAGATGCAAATGGCCCGCGCGCACGACGACTCCGTGTCGGCCATTATTCGTTTTTTTGGATCAAAGAGGGATATGACCGGGAAGGTCGTAGACGACACGATCGTCAATCAATTGGAGAGATGCATGCGCCACGTGCCAATGGCGGAAGCCGGCACAGTCATGCATACCGGTCCCGGCACGCTGGGATTGACCAACCGCGTAAAGGTCCTATTGCATGTCGCAGCGATGCACGGCGAGCCCGGAAAGGGTTTTCTGCCGATCCGAAACCATCCGCGCTGCGTCAGTTCCGCCCTAAAGTACGCGGATCGACTGAATGAGAGCCTCAATTACCGCCATAAACTTCACTCGATCCTGTTTCCGCTCTTCGGCAGCCGGAGCGCGGGTCTCGATATGCAAGACGTCGCCGATGCCTTCGTCAATGCCGCTAAGGAGCATTTCGACACGGTGAAAGCGACGTTGATCGACCGTATCTACTTCCTGGCCTATACGGATGCTGACCGGAACATCTGCGAAACGGCCATGTCGCGGGCTGGGTTGGTTCCGATGGCTTCCCCAGGCGTCCGACCTTCAAACTCAGCCAGCACGGCTTCCAGATCATCCTCAAAGGCGGCGCAGAACGCAGCCAAGACCTCAGGATCATCTTTGAAAACGGCACCGAAGTCCGGCAGCACGAAGTCCGGATCTTCGCCATTGAGAGCGAGGAGCGCTTCCTCACGCCGTCGGGCGCGGATCCGTCGCGTTGGCAAAAGCGATTGATTGTCAGCCTGAATTGGTTGCCGGGATAAAAATCCCGCCTGCCTTCGCATCGAATCATCTCCACTTAGCTGCGGCTGCGCGATCCGTTTGGCGCTGGGGCGCGGTTAGAACTACGGTAACTGCGGAGGCGCTAAGCGTCGTCGCACCGGGCGCAAAGAGCGACCCCGCTGAGAGATTAGGCTCAATCCTTGCGATGACAGCGCAGCCATGCCAAGCCGCGCGAGGATGGCGTATCCTTGATGTTGCGAAGTCCTTGCTCAGTAAACTTGTAAAGAGTGACAAAGGTCGCCATGGTATGTTCCTCCGTAACAGAGGCCGGTTGATTCAGATTGGAACACTGACCGACCCTCTTACTCGCGGGGTTCGCGCGCACATCATCAGCATTTCTCGCGTTCCCGACACTGCGGTTTGGTTCGCAGGTAGCTGCCGGAATCCACCGCTCATCGTGATGATCGAGGCCGGTCCGCGCCTTTGAATTGTCACGACGTTGGGACGGCTCGCGATACGGAGGAAACTGCACGTCATCGGCGAGGCTAAGCGCATCGAAGGTGAAGGCTGTCGCGTGCATGCAGGCGGCATTCGCGCAAGTCACGAACAGGCCTTCGAGGCCGTGGCCTTTGAGATGCGCGATCGTCGGCGGTGCGGGCGTCATTGCACTGGCCCTCGCCTGATGGGTACAGACGCGGGAGCACAGCCGAAAAATATACAAAGTTCAATCAAATCAACGGCGCTTGGCGGAAGGGGTGGGATTCGAACCCACGGCAGGCTTATGACCCGCGGCGGTTTTCAAGACCGCTGCCTTAAACCACTCGGCCACCCTTCCGCAATTCCCACATCAAGAGCCGCCAATTCGGATCGGTCCATCCCGAGTCATTCTTCGCTCTTGGCCTCGCGAACATCGCTGATCTTCCCGCAAGGATCCAGTCGGACGGAGAATGAAACTTTGCCGTTGCCAGTGAGTTTACGAGCCGAAACGCAGCCGAGAGCGGCATTTTTGCGGGGTTTTGGGTGATCGCCGCGCTGCAATGGGGAGACAAACACAGACAGTAACCATCGTTAACGGAAAGTTGATCTACGCCAAATTTCCGACTTTTGAAGCTCCCGTGAGCGTCACAGTTAAATCTTAAGTCTGCCACAATTGCGCGGTGAGCTTTTATAAGAACCTTTACTATAACAATAGCCAGAGATTGATCAAGAAACTGTTGCATATGGGCGACAGGACCTTCGAATAAAAATCTTTTGTTTGTATTTTGCCCGTAATTCTATTGATCTGAGACGGGAACGGAATTAGCTGCCCTTAGGCTCGAAAACTCGTGGAAGGGATAACTGATGTTGCGTAAGCTTCTCATGACATCGGCACTCGTTTGCGTCGCCAGCGGCTCGGCGCTCGCGGCCGATCTGCCTAACAGAAAGTCGGAGCCGATCTATACGCCACCGCCGCCGGCCTTCACCTGGACCGGCGTCTATATCGGCGGCCAGGTCGGCTATCAGTGGGGCACGTCGACGCCCGACGTCTCCGCGGGCGGCGCCTTTGTCGGGACCCTGCCGGGCAGCAGCAACAGCGGCGTCGTCGGTGGCGCGCATATCGGCTATAATTTGCAGATCAGCCAGTTGGTGTTCGGCCTCGAAGGCGACGTCGACGGCTCGAGCTATAACGGCGGGAACGCCAGCAGTGCGCTGCTCGCCTATACGACGCGCGAACCTATCGAGGCTTCGATCCGCGGTCGGGTCGGTTTCGCTTGGGATAGGGTCCTGTTCTATGGAACTGGCGGCGCCGCATTCGGCGATTTCAACAATACCTACACGGGCCCCGGTGGCGTTGACAGCTTATGGGATGCCCGCGTCGGTTGGACGGCGGGCGGCGGCATCGAATATGCCGTCACCAACAATTGGTCGGTCCGCGCTGAATACCGCTACACCGATTTCGGCCGCATCAGCGATCCGCTGACGGCTTCCATCGCCGGCGATACCGTGGGCACGCATGTCACCGACAATCGGGTTCAGGTCGGCTTCAGCTATAAGTTCGACATGTTCGCGCCGCCCGGCTCCGTCATCGCAAAGTATTGAGGCTCGCGTTTGAGAGCGCATGAACTGACCCGGCCTTGCGGCCGGGTCTTTTCGTTTTCTCCCTGATTCATTTCACCAATTTCGATTTGACGCAAAGCCCGTTGCAGCGGCCGAAAAAATGACCCTTGTCCCCACTTGGCCGGAAATTTGATTGCTGCGCCCCCTCTTCACCGATCCAGGCGTTTTTATTGAGGGCCTTCCAAGCTAAATGCATCCGGTGTCGTGGGTGGCGCCCACCTTGGGTATAATTACCAGGTTAGCCAGTTCGTCTTCGGTCTCGAAGGCGACGTGTGGAAGGATCGAGCTGTTCCGGCGGGGGCGTTGATCCTGGAGGGACACTGCCCTTCACCTCGTATACGACGCGCATTCCTGCCAAGGTTCGATCCGTGGCCGGGTTGGTATCGCCTGCCTGGGACCGTGTGCTGTTCTACGCGACGGGCGGTGCGGCGCTCACAGACATAGAGAACACCTATGCGTCGCCCGGCTCTCCGGCAGGAGCACCTCATTGCTTAGTTGTTCCGCGGTTGCGCCTGCGGTACCTGCGGAATTCGATTCGTTGGCCAGTGGCCGCGTCGGCTGGATGGTCGGCGGCGGCATCGAATATGCCATCGATCCGCATTGGATAATCCGCGCCGAATACCGTTATACCGACTTCGGCCTTTTCGACGAGGCTCTCGTCAACACTTATTGGGGCACCTTCGTCCGCCTGCATGTCTATGACAACGCGGTGCGACTCGGATTCAGCTACATATTCGATCTCGGCACCACTCCGGTCGTCGCAAAATACTGACGGCCGACGCTCAAAGCGCGGCCGGGTTTTCATTACCGCGCCAGCGTCGAAGGGCTCCTGAGCGAGCATCCCACGGCTTCGGTTGCATGCCGGCGCCCGGCATGGCATCCAGCGCGCATGAATGACACGCCCGCCGCCGCGCCGCCGCGTAAAACCGCGCCGAAAATTTCTTTCGTTTCGCTCGGCTGCCCCAAGGCGCTCGTCGACAGCGAGCGCATCATCACCCGCCTGCGCGCCGAGGGCTATGAGCTCGCCAAAACCCATGCGGGAGCAGATGCCGTCATCGTCAACACCTGCGGCTTCCTCGACAGTGCCAAGGCCGAATCCCTTGCCGCGATCGGCGCCGCGCTCGAGGCGAATGGTAAGGTCATCGTCACCGGCTGCATGGGCGCGGAAGCCGGCACGATCCGCGCGGCCTTTCCCGACGTCCTTTCGATCACCGGCCCGCAGGCCTATGAAAGCACCGTCGCCGCGGTGCATGAAGCGGTCGCGCCGCCGCATGATCCTTTCGTTGATCTTGTGCCGGCGCAGGGCATCAAGCTCACGTCGCGCCATTACGCCTATCTGAAGATCTCGGAGGGCTGCAACAACCGCTGTTCTTTCTGCATCATCCCGCGTTTGCGCGGCGCCCTTGTTTCGCGCCCCGCCGGCGAGGTGCTGCGCGAGGCCGAAAAACTCGCCGCCGCCGGCGTGAAAGAAATCCTCGTCATCTCGCAAGATACCGGCGCCTATGGGCGTGATCTTTCCTATGCCGAGAGCTCGTTCGGCGGCCGCCAGGTGCGCGCCAAGTTCATCGACCTGATGCGCGAGCTTGGCTCGCTCGGCCTATGGGTGCGGCTGCATTACGTCTACCCCTATCCGCACATCGATGAGGTTCTGCCCTTGATGGCGGAGGGCAAGATCCTGCCCTATCTCGACGTTCCCTTTCAGCATGCGAGCCCAAAAGTGCTGCGGGCGATGCGGCGGCCGGGCGATCAGGAACAGACGCTGGAACGCATCAAGGCCTGGCGCGAAGCCTGTCCCGATCTCAGCTTGCGCTCGACCTTCATTGTCGGCTTCCCCGGCGAGACTGATGAGGATTTCCAATTCCTCCTCGCCTGGCTCGATGAAGCGCGCATCGAGCGCGTCGGCGCCTTCCGATATGAGCCGGTCGCGGGCGCCGCCGCCAATGACTTGGGCCTGGCACCCGTCCCGCCCGAAGTGAGCGAGCACCGCTACCGCCGCTTCATGCAGCATCAGCAGGCGATCAGCGCGCGGCTGCTCAAGAACAAGGTCGGCCGACACCTTCCCGTCATCATCGATCGTAGTGGTCTTGAAGTTGAGGGGCGCACCAAAGGCGATGCTCCCGATATCGACGGCAAGGTGAACATCATGAGCCGGCGCCCGCTACGCCCCGGCGACATCGTCAATGTGAAGATCGAAGGCTCCGATTCCTACGATCTCTTCGGGACTGCGGCCTGAAGGGCGGCAGTGATCACTTCACCTCCGAACCGGGCGGGCCGCCCGGCGTGCCCCCTCGGGGCGATCACGCCTCCGGTTACGTCTGCCTCGCCGGGATTTACCGGCCCCATATGCTGCTTTTCTGGAATGGTGGAATTGGGCTTGTCTGCCGAGCCCGGGCTTTGAGCGAGCCCTGCCGCCGCAGAGACGAGCACAAGCAGACCCGCGAGCATCCCTGGAACCTGTCGCGCCGAATTTCGAGTTTCGCACGTCATCGCTCTTCTCCCAGTTTATTCCGGGCGAACGCATTGGCCAGCCGTCTGTTCCAGCCTGGCGTTGCTCGCAAAGCCCCGGTCGAGCTTCAGGATGCCCGATCGAGCTCGCGTTCCTTCTGATGAAGCGCGACTGCCGTCAGCTTCTCTTCCATTTGCTTCTCCTGGCGCCGAAACCACAGCCAGAAGACGACTACGGCACCGATCGCCACAGCTAGTCCGATAATCCCGATGAGACCGCTGAGGCGACGCATCGCGTCGCCGAAGAGATAGCCGCCAAGGCCCATAATCAGCGCCCAGGCCATGGCGCCTGCCGTGTTGAAGACGAGGAAGGAACGCCAATCATATTTGTTCACGCCCGCAAGCAGCGCCGCCAGGACGCGCAGAATGGCGACGAAGCGGCCGAAGAAGACAATCTTGCCGCCGTGATGTTCGAATAGATAGCGGCCGAGCGCGAAACGGTTCGGGCTGAGGCCGAAATATGCGCCATAGCGCTCGACAAATCTGGCGCCTAGGATTCGTCCGAACCAATAACCGCATCCCCCGCCGATGATAGCCCCGGCCGTGGCGACGGCAATCACGATGGCGATGCTGAGATGACCCGTCGCGCCGGCATAGGCGGCGGTGAGAACAAGCGCGCTTTCGCCCGGCAGCGGCGATCCAGCACCCTCCAGCATCACGACAAGGAAGACCGCGGCATAGCCATGCCGCACGATCAAGGCTTGGACATCGATCCCGAGCAATATGCCTCCTTGCGTTTCCCCGCGCCCATTATAACGAGATGTTCTTGTTCCGCCGTCCGCTTCTCGATTCACAGCTTAAAATATATTTACATGAATATCATGTAATATAATTCATATCTCGCGATTGATCTGGCAAAATTTGCCGCTCTGTTCTATATCGATGGGTGTAACTTAAGAGCTTGTTTCGGAATTCAACGCAGCATGCCGCAGGTTATTTCGGCCAACCGTCTCACGGACGGGACCGTCGTCTATCTCGCTCCGTATGGCACTTGGGTCGAGGGCCTTGAAGCGGCGGCGGTTTTCGCCAGCGATGCCGAGTGTGAGGCGGGTCTCGAAAAGGCGCGTGCGGCGGTTGCCGCCAATTTGGTCGTTGATCCATTCGCGGTCGCCATAGTCGAGGAAACCAACGGACGCCGCGCCGCGAGCTTACGCGACGCGATCCGTGCCTTGGGCCCGACCATCCAGTACGGGACGGCCGACCGGAGGTGACATGTACCGCTACGACGAATTCGATGCCGCCTTCGTGGCCGAGCGGGTCGCGCAGTTCAAGGACCAGGTCGCGCGCCGGCTCAGCGGCGAATTGACCGAGGAGCAGTTCCGCCCGCTGCGGCTGCAGAACGGCGTCTATCTGCAATTGCACGCCTATATGCTGCGCATCGCCGTTCCCTATGGTACGCTGTCGTCGCGGCAGATGCGCATGCTCGCCCATATCGCCCGACGCTACGACAGGGGCTACGGGCATTTCACGACTCGGCAGAACATCCAGTTCAATTGGCCGGCGCTTGCCGATTGCCCGGCCATCTTGAGCGAACTCGCGAGCGTCGAGATGCACGCGATCCAGACCTCCGGCAACAATATCCGCAACATCACGACCGACCAATTCGCCGGCGTCGCGGCGGACGAGATCGAAGATCCCCGCCCCTATTGCGAGATCCTTCGGCAATGGTCGTCGCTGCATCCGGAATTTTCCTTCCTACCGCGCAAGTTCAAGATCGCGGTCACCGGCGCGGCGCGCGATCGCGCCGCGATCCAGGTTCACGACATCGGCTATCAGATCGTCCGCAACGCGGAGGGCGAGATCGGCTTTGCCTGCTATGTTGGCGGCGGCCTCGGCCGCACGCCCATGATCGGTCATAAGATCCGAGATTTCGTGCCCAAGGCGGATCTGCTCGCCTACACCGACGCGATTCTGCGCATCTACAATCTCGAAGGCCGCCGCGACAACAAGTTCAAGGCCCGCATCAAGATCCTCGTGCATGAAAAAGGGGCCGATGTGATCCGCGCCGAGGTCGAGGAGGAGTTCGCCAGGAACCGCGAGGTGTCGGCCGTCCTGCCGCAGGCCGAGATCGACCGCATGAGCGCCTATTTCGCGCTGCCGGCCTTGCCGGAACCGCCGGCCCGCTCCAGCACCTTCGATGCCCGCCGGGCGAAGGACCCCGGCTTCGCGCGTTTCGTCGAGCAGAACGTGGTCGCGCATAAAGTCAAAGGCTATGGCATCGTGACGATTTCGCTGAAGCCGATCGGCGGCATTCCGGGCGACGCGACCGCCGAGCAGATGGACTCCGTGGTCGATCTCGCCGAGCGGTATTCGCAGGACGAGGTCCGCGTCGCGCATGAACAGAACCTCGTTCTGCCGCATGTCGCGCTGGACGATCTGCCGGCCGTCTTCGACCGGCTCGTGGAGCAGCAGCTCGCAACCGCCAACGTCGGTCTCGTGACCGACATCATCGCCTGCCCCGGCCTCGACTATTGCGCGCTTGCCACGGCGCGCTCGATTCCGGTCGCGCAGCGCATTTCCGAGCGCTTCGGCAATGGCCCACGTGCCCGCGAGATCGGCGATCTCAAGATCAACATCTCGGGCTGCATCAATGCCTGCGGCCATCATCACGTCGGCCATATCGGGATCCTGGGCCTCGAGAAGAAGGGAGTTGAATCCTATCAGATCACGCTGGGCGGCTCGGCCGATGAAAATAGCGCTCTCGGCGACGTCACGGGACCGGGATTTTCGAGCGACGAGATCGTCGACGCGGTCGAGACGCTTGTCGAGACCTATTTGAAAATTCGCACGAGCAAGAACGAAGATTTTCTCGCCGCCTACCGGCGCGTCGGCATGGCCCCGTTCAAGGAAGCGCTTTATGAGCGCGCATGAGGGCCTCCTTTTCGGCGATCAGATCGCCGCCTCGCGGCTTGCGGAGAAATTCTTCGCCCTCGATGCGGAAAAGCTGCTGCGCCTCGCCATCAAGGACCTGTTTGCCGGGCGGATCGCGCTTGTCTCGAGCTTCGGCGCGGATTCAGCCGTGCTGCTGCACATGGTCTCGGAGATCGAGCCGGCGACGCCCGTAATCTTCATCGATACGTTGCAGCTCTTTCCCGAAACGCTCGTCTATCGTGACCGGCTGGTCGCCGACCTCCATCTGCAGAATGTCACCACGCTGAAGCCGGACGACAAACTCCTCGCCGAGGAAGACCCTGACAAATTCCTCTGGGCGCGCGCGCCAGACCGGTGCTGCGAGATTCGCAAGGTGCTGCCTTTGGCGAAGGCCTTGAAAGGCTATGATGCCTGGATCACCGGCCGCAAGCGTTTCCAAGCCGTCACCCGCGCCGCGCTGCCCCTCTTTGAGGCGGACGGCGACCGGATCAAGATTAATCCGCTGGCCGGATGGACGCAGGGCAAGATCGACGATTACTTCGCGACGCATGGCTTGCCCCGCCACGATCTTGTCGCGAAGAACTATCTTTCGATCGGCTGCGTGCCCTGCACATCGCCGGTCAGGCCCGGTGAGGATATACGCGCCGGGCGTTGGCGCGACCGCGTCAAGACCGAGTGCGGCGTCCATGTCGCCACGGTCGACGCAGGCGCGGACATTTGAAATGGCTTTTTTCAAGGACGGTCGTTTCGCGCCGGATCCATGGCGGCGTGTCGATGCCATCGAAGAGCTGCCGGCGGAAGGCTACATCATCCTGAGTTTGGACAATTGGCGCCGCCTCGCGTCGCCGAAGCAGCGCACGAACATGGCTTTCGGCCTGCTGCTCGAGCCTGGCCACCGCGTCGAGGCAATCGAGGACGATCTTTCCTATCTGGGTTTAGTCGCGATCCAGTTTCCCAAGTTCACCGATGGCCGCGGCTATTCGCTGGCACGAGAGATCCGCGACCGCTACAACTTTATGGGCGAGCTGCGCGCGACCGGCGACGTCCTCTTCGATCAGCTTCAATTCATGGCGCGCTGCGGGTTCGACGCTTTCGAGATCAGCGATCCCGCGACGATTCGGCGCCTCGAAGAACAACGCAGCCCCGACACCATGCGACATTTCTATCAGTCGGGCCGCGGATCCGAGCAGAAGGTCGGCACGAGCCCTTGGAGACGCCGGCCGACATCGTAAACTGCCGAGCCTTCACGCGCTGCAGCTGCCGTGACGCGCGGCATGCTTCATGTCACGCCATCGACCCGGCAATGTCGGCTCTTCGAGCTGCCTCTCGAGGATAACCTGCAAGCCGCGCAGGATCGGTTGATCGGCTTTATGCATCGCACGGTCGACGGCGCGGCGCTTGAGAGATTGCGTGTCCTCGCCGAACTCCCTGACCACCCTTGCGGTGAAGGCGCCGATTGACACACCGTGGAGATCCGCCGCGCTTTTGACGCGCGACACGAAAGCGAATCCGAGCGAAGCCACGGCCGCTCGCGCGACCTCCTCGTTCGAACACGTGTGGATGATCTCATCGATCAACACGGGAAGCCTCCTTTCACTTCGGCAAGACCGATGTCCGAATACGCCGTGGCGCGAGATCGAATCTTGATCCTGCGACCCAATCCGCAAATGCGCTTAGGAAGCGTGTCGGCTGCCGCCCTTCAAGGTTTCACGGTCATTTCCGACACCCGCAATGAATGCCAGCCGAAGTCGGCTTTCTGATGACGGCAACACGATTCTTTCGTGTTGCTCTGCGCGATGCTGTCATGCAATCGCAACATACAGCGCGACCACACGCAATCGTGACCGAAGCACAGCGCTGACCCTGCGGACGACCGCACCGCAGCGCCCGCTGCAATCAGCAACGGCCGAAGTGCCCCGATTTCGAAATTCTATTTTCTCGTTTTGAGTTTTTTGCGTCGCAAACAACGCACAACTGCGCCGCAAACGGCAATGAACGCGAAGAACGACACCTGATGCGAGCTCGCGGGGATCGCAGATGCGATCTCAGCGCAAGAGGCGCGAGCCAACGGGCCGCCAGCCGACGGGCTCGGATGTGAAAATTGTTGATGGAACTCTCAGCGCGGCTGATAGTTCCAGCCGCTTGTGCTTTTTTTGCGCTTTTCGCGGCCGGCGTGATGGCCAAATTTCGCAGTAGATCTTTCGTTATCGAGGACTCGCCATGAGTGAAAAAGAGCTTCGCCAGGCCTTGGTTGAAAGATGTCTCGAACTCGAACGATTAAACATCAACCAGGGCATGGCTGGCAACCTTTCGGTGCGCAGCGGCCAATCGATGCTGATCACCCCGACCGGCGTCGCCTATGACAAGATGATCGGGGCGATGATCGCGCGCATGCCGGTCGAAACGGATTACGGCGCCTGGTCCGGGCCGCTTGCCCCCTCAAGCGAGTGGCGCATGCATCTCGACATCATGCGCGCGCGCCCAGACGTCGGCGCGATCATCCATACGCACGCCATCTACGCGACGAGCCTCTCGCTTTTGCATAGGCCCATTCCGGCCGTGCATTACATGATCGCGGCCTTCGGAGGGCCGACGATACGCTGCACCAAATACGCGCCCTTCGGAACCAAGGAACTGTCGGATCTCGCCATAGAAGGCCTCGCCGAACGTCACGGCGTGCTCCTCGGTCAGCATGGCATGCTGACGACCGGCGGCGATCTCGATGAGGCGATCTGGCGGGCGGTCGAGCTTGAGACGCTCGCCAAAATGTATGTTTTGGCGCTCGGCGTCGGGCGTCCCTATGTCCTGCCGGACGCCGAGGTCATGCGGACCGTCGAACGATTCAAGTTCTATGGGTATCAGCCGAAAACGGCGGCGGCTCCTGTGCGGCCGCAGGCTAAGATCGCAGCCAGAAAATCATTGGCCGGCAAGACCCCAAAAATGGCGCGAAAACGCAAGCGGAAGGCGAAGCCAGGCCGAAAATAGAGCCGCGCCGGATTTCATCTTGAGCCGACCTCACCAAGTCCCGGTGTTGGGCATAGAGGCCCAAGGCTCCTGCGGGGATTTTGCACCGCCCTTCTGGAGAAGTTCGATCGAGATTTGGTCCGGCGAACGGATGAAGGCCATAGAGCCGTCGCGCGGCGGCCGATTGATCGTCACGCCCGCCTTCATGAGCTTGTCGCATGTGGCGTAAATATCGTCGACCGCAAAGGCCAGATGGCCGAAATTGCGACCGCCCGTATAGACTTCAGGATCCCAATTATAGGTGAGTTCGATGAGCGGCCGTTTTGTCTCTCTGGCGCGATCGGCATCGCGCGGTGCCGCGAGGTAGACGAGCGTGTAGCGGCCTTTTTCGTTCTCGATCCGGCTGATTTCGACGAGGCCCAATTTTCCGCAATAGAAATCGAGCGCCTTGTCGAGATCCGTCACGCGAACCATCGTATGCAGATATTCCATGTTGCCTCCTTGCCGAGGTGCCGGCATGCGCTCCGGCCGTAAATCGCGCCGGCCAAGGTTTTGAGCATGCTGCTTGCCGGCTGGAGCACGATCCGCAAAACTGGTAACAGGTTTTGCGGATCATGCGACAACAAGTGAATTTAGAGTACTCATAAACCGTATCCCCGCGGGCTCAGCAAGGCATTCGTCAGAGACAGATCGGGACGGCCATGGACAGGGCCCAAAGCATCAAGGAACGGGCCGCGCTCAGCTCCGCCGCCGCCAGCGCGCTCTTAACCCTCGGCAAATTCGTCGCCGGTCTTTCGTCCGGATCGCTCGCTTTGCTTTCCGAGGCTGGTCACAATCTCGCCGATACAGGCATCACGATCATCACCTATTACGCGATCCGCGTCGCCGGCAAACCGGCCGACGAAGAGCATAACTACGGCCACGCCAAGGTCGAGACGCTCGCCGCGTTGATCGAAACGGCCTTTCTCTTCGCCCTCGCGATCTTCATTCTCATCGAAGCCATGCGACGATTGCGAGAGAGAGTTGAGATAGACGCCAACGCGCTCGCCTTTGGCGTCCTCATCGTCTCCATCTTCGTCGACATCTTTCGCTCGACCCTGTTGTCGCGAATCGCGCGAGAGACGAGGAGCGACGCGCTCGCTGCCGACGTCCTGCATTTCGGATCCGACATCGCCGGTTCTTCCGTCGCCCTTCTCGGCCTCATTGCCGCCCGCTTCGGCTATCCGCAGGGCGATGCGCTGGCGGCGCTCTGCGTCGCGCTCTTCATCACCGTCGCCGGCTATAGGCTCGGGCGGCGCACCGTCGATACTTTGATCGATGCGGCGCCGAAAGGATTGGCGGCAAATCTGCGCGCGATCGCCGCGAGCGTACCCGGCGTCATCGCGGTCGAAAGTTTGAGACTGCGTCCAGCCGGAGCCAATGTGTTCGGCGACATCGGGATTTCCGTACCGCGCACCTTTCCGCTGGAGAAAGTGGCGGCGATCAAAGACGATGTCAGCGCGGCCATCGCGGCCGCGCATCCGGGCGTGACGCTGACCGTCGCGACCACGCCAGTTGCCCTCAATGACGAGACCATCGTTGAACGTGTCCTGCTGATTGCCGCCAAGCGACACGCGGCTGTCCACAACGTCATCGTGCAGCAGGTTAGCGGCCGAACTTCGCTCAGCTTCGATGTCGAGATCGATGGGCGCCTGCCGCTCGGCCAGGCCCACGCGATCGTCTCCGCGCTCGAATCAGACGCCCGCAAGGAACTCGGGCCGGACATCGAGGTCGAGACCCATATCGAGCCGCTTGAACCGCGCGAGTTGCCAGGCCGGGATGCGTCCGAAGACATACGCACCGCGATCGCCGCGGCACTCACCAAATCCGCCGCCGGCGGGATTGTCGAGGTTCATAACGTCAGGGTGCGAGAAACGCCGGCCGGTCTTATCGTCAATTATCATTGCCGCGCTGATCCGAAACTCAGCGTTGACGATGTCCACCAAGCCGTCGATGGGCTTGAACGCCAAGTCAAGGTCGATTTTCCCGCCATTCTGCGGATCATCGGCCATGCCGAACCATTGCGCTAGGCGATGTTCATCGAGCTTTTGCGCACCCGCCGTTTCGCGCCGCTGTTCTGGTGCCAGGCTCTCTCCGCGTTCAACGACAATTTCGTCCGCAACATGCTCGCGATGCTCGTCCTGTTCCGGCTCGGCGGGAAAGACACGGGCGTGCTAATCACGCTGGCGATCGGGGTTTTCATTCTACCCTCGATGGTCCTGTCCTCTCTCGCCGGCGAAATCGCCGATGCGAACGACAAGGCAGCCGTTGCCCGCTCTTTGAAGTTCGCGGAGATCTTCGTCCAGATGGTCGCTGCGTCAGGGCTTTGGCTTGTCTCTCTGCCTCTGCTCTACACCGCGCTCTTCGGGCTCGGCGTGATCGCGACCCTCTTCGGCCCGGTCAAATATGGGCTCCTGCCCGACCATCTGAAGCGCGATGAACTTGTCGCCGGCAATGCGCTGGTCGAAACCGCGACCTTTCTCGCCATCCTCTTCGGTCTTATCGCCGGCGCGCTTGTGGCCAAGCAGAATATCGCGCCGCAAGTTGTCACTCTTCAGCTTATGGCAATTGCACTCGCCTGCTATCTCATGAGCTACTTCATTCCGCCGACCGGCGTTGCCTCGCCCAACCTGCGCATTCGCGCCAACGTCCTCGCCTCGACCTTCGTGCTCCTGCGCGAGTTGCATGGCGCTGCCTTTTTGTGGCGCAGCGCCCTTGCCCTTTCCTGGTTCTGGCTGACGGGTGCCGTCTCAATTTCGTTGGTGCCCGTCGCAGTGCGCCATGCCACAGCCGGTGGCATCGAGGTCGAAGCGGCGATCAGTGGACTTTTCGCGATCGGGATCGGCACGGGTTCGCTCGTCGCGGCGCAGATCGCCGGCGGCCGCATCCAGCTAAAGCCGGTGCCGCTCGCAGCTCTTGGCATGGGCTTTTTTCTCGTCGCGCTCGGTTTCGGGACAAGCGGGTTTGCGGCGCTCGGCGCAAAAGCCGCCGATGTGACGCTGATCGATTTTCTGAGAAGCCCGAGAGGAATGTTCATCGGCTTTGATGTCTGGGGTCTCGCCGCCGCGGGCGGACTGTTCACGGTTCCGCTCTTTGCCGCGGTGCAAGCGGTGTCGCCGCCTGAGCGGCGCGCCCGTACCATTGCCGCGGTAAATATTTTGAACGCCATCTACATCGTCGCTGGAACGCTGGTCACCGCCCTGCTGCAAAGCCGTTTCTTTGGGTTGTCGGAACCCCTGCTCCTCGCCGCTCTCGGCGTCTGCAATTTTGGCGCGGCGGCCTATGTCCAAAAGACGATCCTGCCGTTGTCGCTGAGCGCCAGTGCATAAATTCGGCGGGCTTTGCGCGGCGCGGCTGAGGCCCTATGGTTAGGCTGAACCCGGGCGGCCCCGTGTTCGTTGATCCCGGGCATCCCGATGCGAGGCCTTCATGCGTACTGAACTCGCCAAGCCGATTCGTCTCGCCGATTATCGCCCGCCGGATTACCTGATCGACACGGTCGAGCTCGACGTCAGGCTCAACGCCCATGCGACGCGCGTCCTGGCCCGACTGTCGATCCGCCCCAATCCAAAGGGGCGCAGCGGCGCTGATCTGACGCTCGACGGCGATGGCCTTGTTGCCAAGCGCATCGTGCTTGACGGCACCGAACTCGACGTGAAGGCAAATTTCGTCACTCCCGACGCCTTGACCATCGCCAACCCTCCACAGCGCGCCTTCACTTTGGAGACCGAGACCGAGATCGATCCCTCGGCGAATACCTATCTCATGGGCCTCTATCGTTCGGGCTCCGCCTATTGCACGCAATGCGAGGCGGAAGGCTTTCGGCGCATCACCTATTTCCTCGATCGTCCCGACGTGCTCAGCGTCTATACGACGCGGATCGAAGCGGAAATCACGGAAACGCCGGTGCTGCTCTCGAACGGCAATCTGATCGAGGCGGGAAAGATCGCGAACACGCGCCACTTCGTGATCTGGCACGATCCATTTCCCAAGCCCTGCTATCTCTTCGCAGTCGTCGGCGGCGATCTCGGCGCGATCCACAACTCCTTCGTCACCGCCTCTGGCCGCACGGTTGCACTCGGCATCTATGTCGAGCACGGCAAGGAGGAAAGCGCGCTTTACGCAATGGACGCACTGAAACGCGCCATGCGCTGGGACGAACTGGCCTTCGGCCGCGAATATGATCTCGACGTGTTCAACATCGTCGCCGTCTCCGATTTCAACATGGGCGCGATGGAGAACAAGGGTCTCAATGTCTTCAACGACAAATATGTTCTGGCGTCCCCGCAGACCGCGACCGACACCGATTATGCGCAGATCGAGGCGGTGATCGCGCATGAATATTTTCATAACTGGACAGGCAACAGGATCACCTGTCGCGACTGGTTCCAGCTCTGTCTCAAGGAAGGCCTGACCGTCTTCCGCGATCATGAATTCTCCGCTGACCAGCGTTCGCGGGCAGTGCGCCGCATCGCCGACGTCCGGACCTTGCGGGCGCAACAATTCCCCGAAGACGCGGGGCCGCTTGCGCATAATGTACGGCCCGACTCCTACTTCGAGATCAACAATTTCTATACCGCGACCGTCTACGAGAAAGGCGCCGAGATCATCCGGATGCTGAAAGTCCTGATCGGCGCCGATGCGTTCCGCAAGGGCATGGACCTCTATTTCGAACGCCATGACGGCAGCGCGGCAACGGTCGAAGATTTTCTCGCCTGTTTCGCCGAAACGTCCAACCGCGATCTCAGTCAGTTCTTTCTCTGGTATGCTCAGGCAGGAACGCCGCTCGTTGAAGTCGAAGCGGCTTATGACGAGCCTACGCAAAGCCTCACGCTCGATTTCAGGCAGAGCTGCAACAAGACGCCGGGACAGGACGAAAAAAAGCCGCTCGTCATCCCAATCGAACTCGGGCTTGTCGGCGAGCATGGCGAGAATTTCAATCTCATCACGAAATCGGAGAACGGCGCAAGTGCCGCGGAACTCGCGACCGGCGTGATCGAGTTCTCGACCCCGCACCGCCGGCTGACCTTCCATGATTTGCCTGTTCGTCCGGCGGCTTCGCTGCTGCGCGGCTTCTCGGCGCCGGTGCGCCTCGCCCATGCAGCGAGTGAAGGAGACCTCATTGCCCTGACCGCCTATGACAGCGATTGCTTCAACCGCTGGCAGGCCTCGCAGACTTATGCAACGCGCCTGCTCTTGCGTTCGGTCGATCTCATTCGCGCAGCTCAAGCGCCCCAGTCCGACCCGCGGTTTGTCGCGGCACTGCGCCACGTCCTCGACGGCAGCGCGGCCGACCCGGCCTTTGCCGCGCAGGTGATCGCCCTGCCCGGCGAAGCCGACATTGCTCGCGAGATCGGCGCCAATGTCGATCCGGACGCGATCTTTGCCGCGCGCAAAGCTTTGCGCGAAGCAATCGGCGGCGGTCTGGCGCGACAGCTTCTTGCAACCTATGAGAAGCTCACCGAGACGGACCCCTATTCCCCCGACGCGGCGGCGACAGGGCGCCGTTCTCTGCGCAACACCGCGCTCGATCTTTATGCCGCCGCCAATCCGGCCGAAGGGTTGGCGCTGGCATTGCGGCAATTCGAAAGCGCGCGCTTTATGACCAACAAGATCGCAGCGCTCGGCGTCATCGCCACACAGCCCGGCGCGGCGCGAGAAGAGGCGCTCGATGCCTTCTATCGCCTCTCTGCCAGCGAGCCGTTGGTGATCGACAAGTGGTTTGCTTTGCAAGCAATGATCCCTGAACCCGATACTTTGCCGCGCGTGAAGAGATTGATGGATCACCCGGCCTTCTCGCTCGCCAATCCCAATCGGGTCCGCGCCCTGATCGGCGCCTTTGCGGCAGGCAATCAGACGCAATTCAATGCGGCGGACGGCAGCGGCTATGAGTTCATCGCCACAATCGTGCTGGTGCTCGACGCCAAGAATCCGCAGGTTGCCGCACGGCTTCTCGGTGCCTTCAAAAGCTGGCGAGCTTTGGAGGACGGTCGGCGCGCCTACGCCGAGGCAGCCTTGCGGCGCGTAGCGAGCACCGGCCATCTTTCTCCAGACGTGAAGGACATCGCCGAGCGCTCGCTCGCCTAAGCTTTTGCTAGACCGTAGGAAATCGACGGCCGATCACATTTCATTCAGAGATTCATTAAGCCCTGGACAAATCGCCTAGCTCGGATTCAGATGGACGTGATTCGGAGAGATGCGGCACATCGATCCGGGTCTGTCTCGGGGGGCTTTGGCATGATCCGTGCGGATGCGGCGGAGACGTTTGCGCGCGCAGGTTTATTGCAAGGCCAAGCCTCTGCGCCGAACCGGCAAGCACTCCAACAGCCCAATCTTAATGTCGAGCCCTGGCTCCGCCCGGCCATCCCGGCGATGATTGCCGTCTTCATCGCCGCGTTGACCGCATTTGCGAGCCTCCTTGTGCTCGAAGCTCATGACCACGCGATCAATGACGCGATGCTTGATCTCGAGCTCATCGCCGCCGCGACGACGAACGATTTCGCGACCGCGGTCGAAAAGGCCGCCGCCGAGGATCCGACCAAGGCCCTCGTCCAATCCCTGCCCGATCGCGCTCTGTCGCGCGGCCAGCGCGTGCTTGTGAGCAACGATAAGGGTGCGATCGTCGCCTCTTATCCGCCCGAGCTCGGGATCGGCGGCGCGCTCATCGACCGTCTCGGCCTGGCCCAGCCGCTCACCGTCTTCGCTGAAAAGGCTGGCGTCCTGCGCATCAGTCTCGCCGACGGAACCGACGCGCTGGCAACGGTCAGGACATTGAAACCGCCCTTGGGGCAAATCGCCTTCATTCATCCCATGCACTCGGTTCTGGCGGAATGGCGCAGCCTCGCCTTCCGCACCGCGGTCGCGTTGATCGCGACCATCCTCGTCCTTTGTTCCTTAGGCCTTGCTTATCTCTGGCAGGCGGCGCGCGCACGCAGAGCCGA
This sequence comes from uncultured Alphaproteobacteria bacterium, assembly GCA_963720425.1. Classification (GTDB taxonomy): domain Bacteria; phylum Pseudomonadota; class Alphaproteobacteria; order Rhizobiales; family Beijerinckiaceae; genus Methylovirgula. The sequence goes on along the minus strand of OY970391.1, from coordinate 2,261,511 downwards.
TTATGCCTGCAGGCGGATCGGCGAGCGCATCGACACGGCGCTGAGCCGCGGCCGCTGCGGGCTTTGGGATTGGGACCTTTCTCGCGGCCGTATTTATTGGTCAGATTCGATGTATGAGATCCTCGGCATGCGCCCGGAGGGACATTTCCTGTCCTTCGGCGAGATCAATGCTCTCGTCCATCCGCATGACAGTGATCTCGCGCAAATGGCCGAAATGGTCGCCGCGTCGAAGACCAACGCGATCGATCACATCTTCCGAATCCGCAATTCCGAAGGCGAATGGATCTGGCTGCGCGCCCGGGCCGAGCTAGTGCGCGAAAGCACCAGCCAGACACCTCATCTCGTCGGCATAGCCGTCGATATTTCCGAACAGATGATTCTCGCCAAACGAACGGCCACGGCCGACATGCGCCTGCACGATGCGCTCGAGGCCATATCGGAAGCATTTGTCCTGTGGGACAAGGACAACCGCCTCGTCATGTGCAATTCCAAGTTCCTGCGCTTTCACAATCTGCGCAACGAGGCTGTTGTCGCCGGGCTCACCTATCGGGAAGTCATGGCAAACGGCACGCCGCCGCTCATCCAATCGCAGGTCACTTTGGGCGAGCGCACGCTCGCCGGCGCCAAGACCTATGAGGCGCGTCTCGCAGACGGGCGTTGGCTGCAGATCAACGAGAGGCGCACCAAGGACGGCGGTTATGTTTCGGTCGGCACCGACATCACCGCGCTGAAACGGCACCAAGAGCAATTGATGGATTCGGAACGCCGTCTGATGGCGACCGTGGCGGATCTGCGCAAATCGCGCCAGACGCTGGAGCAGCAGGCGCAGCAGCTCGCCGAACTCGCGGAAAAATATCTCGAGCAGAAGGCGGAGGCGGTAAGCGCCAATCTGGCGAAATCTGAATTCCTCGCCAATATGAGCCACGAGCTGCGCACGCCTCTCAATGCGATCATCGGCTTTTCCGAGATGATGATCGAGGAAACTTTCGGCGCCCTCGGCTCGCCCCGCTACGTCGATTACAGCAGGGACATTCGTGCCAGCGGCCAGTATCTCCTCGGCGTGATCTGCGATGTGCTCGACATGGCACGGCTCGAAGCCGGCCGCGTGCGGCTGGAGAAGGCCGATGTTGGCGTCGATTCCGTCATTGCCGCCGCCGTCGAAACCGTCGCGGTTGCGGCGCGCGAGAAAGAGATCGTGGTCGCAGCCCAGGCGGCGCCGGATGCCAAGCTGCATGCCGACCGTGCCGCACTCCAGCGGATTGTCTCAACGCTGCTTCGCAACGCCGTGAAATTCACGCCGGAAAAGGGCCGCATCAACGTGCGCCTCCGCCGCATTCACGGTGCGATGAATATCTACGTCGAGGACACCGGCATCGGCATTGCGCCGGAGGCGCTCCCCCGTCTCTGCCGCCCTTTCGAACAATGGAACGACATGCTCGACAACGGCATGAAAGGCTCGGGCCTCGGTCTTGCGATCGCCCGCTCGCTCGTGGATCTGCACGGCGGCACGATGCGCATCCGTTCGAAGCTCGGCGGCGGCACGATTGTGCTCGTCCATCTCCCGGTTAAGGAGGCAGCAGCGCAACAGCAGCTTCTGCGCGCCGCCATGCCGCGAAAGCCGCAGGGACGAGCGCTGCAACACGCCTCGCTCGCACGCTGACCGGAGCGCCCGCACGTCGATGCGACTCCTTAGCCAACCACATCCTTGAAAATTGCCCTCACCCTCGCGCCCGTCTCCGCGAGTTCAGCCGTAAGCTGGGCGAAGCCCGGCAAATCAGCCGCTGCCGCGAGCCGGCGCTTCACCGTCTCGCTCGCATCAGAAAGCGACTGGGTTGGCGTGAGAATCGTGTGCAGCACCTGCGTGACATTTGAATAGAGCCGATGCGCGCCGATGAGGAAATCGGCCTGATCCTGCGGCAGATAGCCGAATGTGGCCGCCTTGGAGATCACGGCTATCGGCGAGACATCGATCATCTCCGATCTTTCATGCGCGTAGCGCAGGCAGAGATATTGCCCCAGAAAATCGATGTCGATCAGGCCACCCACCGTGTATTTCAGATCGAACGGATCGTCCTCGCCCTTCTCCTTTGCAATAAGCCTGCGCATCCCGGCAATATCGGAGCGCAGCGAAGGAGGACGCGCCGCCGCAAGGACCGCGGCCCGCGCTGCTTCGACCTTGACGCGCAAAGAAGCGTCGCCGGCGATCACGCGGGCTCGTGTCAAGGCCAGATGTTCCCAGGCTTCCGCCTCTTTGGCCTGATATTCGGCAAAGCTCTCGAACTGTGTCGCAAGCGGACCTTGGCGCCCGGACGGGCGCAGCCGCATGTCGACCTCGTAGAGCAGCCCACGCCGCGTCGCGACAGTCAGCGCCGATATGAGCCGCTGCGCCAGCCGCGTGTAATAGCGCGTGGCATGCAGCGGTTGCGGCGCGTCGGACTCCGGGTGAGCCGCATCGAAATCGTAGATCAGGATGAGGTCGAGATCCGAGGCCGCGGTCATTTCCCGCGAGCCGAGCTTGCCCAGCGCGAGGACCACGCATCGGCCTCGCCGAACCCGGCCGAAGCGCGTTTGAAAGTCCTGCATGACATGATCGAGGCAGGCGCGCACGATGCTGGCTGCCAGTGCCGAATAGGCTTCGCTCGCCGCCATAGGTGCAATCAACCCGGTCAAGAGACGCAGGCTGATCAGAAAGGATCCCTCCTGGGTGAAATCGCGCAGCGAATCGAGCACATCTTCGAGCGCCGAATACGGCGCGAGCACAGGCTTAAGGCGCGTGTCGAAATCAGCTTCGCCGAGAGGTGCGGCGAGTAGGTTGCGATCGAACGCGGCGTCGAGAACATGCGGACGGCGGATGACGATCTCCGCCAGCCGGGGCGCGCTGCCCAATATGTCGGCGAAAAGGCTACGCAGTTGCGGATTGGATTTCAGGATCGACAAGAGCTCGACGGCGGCCTTCATCCGGCCGAGCGCCTGATCGAAGGCGGCAACCGCCGCATCGGGATCGCCGGACTGGGCAAAGGCTTCGAGCAGCGCCGGTACGAGCTCGGTCAGGACCTCGCGGGCCCGCTCGGAGCGGATCGCGGCACGCCGTCCGAAATGCCAGCCGCGGATCGTCTCGGCCACAAGCTCGGGACGGTTGAAACCGAGCCGAGCCAAGGTTTCGAGCGTCTCAGGATCATCGGTGACGCCGGTGAAGACGAGACTGCCGGTCGCGGACGAAAGCCTCGGCGAAGTCTCGAAGAGCCGCGCGTAATGTTCAGCGACGCGACCGAGGTGGCGCCCGAGCTCGTCGGCGAAAAGTTCAAGGTCCGCGTAGCCGCAAAACCTGGCAAAGCGTTGCAGCTCGTTGCCTTCGACGGGCAGGCGCTGCGTCTGCTCGTCGGCGATCATTTGCAGGCGATGCTCCGTCTCCCGCAAAAACAAATAGGCGGCTTCGAGAGCCTCACGCGCCTCGCTGCTTATCAATTCTTCCTTTTCCAGTTCCGCAAGCATCGCAAGCGTGCCCGCACCGCGCAGACGCGGCCGTTTGCCGCCGAAGATCAATTGCTGCGTCTGCACGAAAAACTCGATCTCGCGAATGCCGCCGCGGCCCAGTTTGAGATCGTGGCCGGCAATGGCGATCTCGGCATGGCCGCGCACGGCATGGATCTGGCGTTTCATTGCGTGAATGTCGGCGATTGCCGCATAATCGAAATAGCGGCGCCAGATGAAGGGCGTAAGTTGCGCGAGAAAAGCCTCGCCGAGCCCGCGGTCGCCGGCGATCGGACGCGCCTTGATCAAGGCGGCGCGTTCCCAATTCTGCCCGACGGATTCATAATAGAAGAAAGCGGCCGGCAAGGAGATCGCGATCGCGGTCGAGCCGGGATCCGGCCGCAGTCTCAGATCGACGCGCAGAACATAGCCGTCGGCGGTGCGCTCTTGCAGAATTTTCACGAGGCGTCGCGTCATCCGCACGAAGAGCATCGCCGGCTCGTCCATTTGCGCGACAGCCGAACTCGAGGGATCGAACAGAACGATGAGATCCGTGTCGCTCGAATAGTTCAACTCGCCGCCGCCATGCTTGCCGAGCGCAAGAACCACGACACCGCAACCCTGATCCGGCGCCGATGCGTCCGGCAGTTGGAGTTTGCCGCTCGCTCCTGTTTCGCGAAGGATGAAGTTCAGGGCGGTCGAGACGAAGACGTCGGCGCTGGCAGTCAGCGCCTGCATCACAGTCTCGGTCCTCCAAACACCGCCGAGATCGACGAGAGCCACGAGCAGCGCAACCTCTTGCTTGGCGCGCCGCAGGATGCGCATCAGTTCGGCCTCTGAGTTTGCCTTCGCCGTGGCCGAGACGAGATCCTGAAGAAGTTCGTTCAGCCTCAGTTCCGGCGGCGTAGTGAGGAGACGAACCAATCGGCTACGATCGGACTCGATCAGATTCCAGAGATAAGGCGAATGGTCGGCAACGGCGAGAAGCAGCGCCCTGGTGTCGGGTTCGGCCGCAACGGCCGAAATCTCGGAGCCTGAATCGGCGATCAGATCCGCGAGACGAGCCTCTGCCGCGGCGCGGTCGGCGAGCCGCGGCGCTTTGGAAAACCTCTGGTAGAGCCTTGCCTGCGCCATCCTGCCGCCCCCGGCGCTTCAGGCCGCCGCACCGGTCTGCGGTTTTACAGGCTGAGCAAGCTTCGTCAGCCTAGCTGCAGCGGCCGGTAAAGCGAGCACCGCTTTGAGACCTGGTGAATTGTCCTCGAACCGCAATGTGCCATTGTGGAGGCGCGCAACCGCGGCGGCGAGCGCGAGGCCCAGGCCCGAGCCCGGTCGCGAACGGGAATTTTCGAGCCGCACGAAGCGCTCTTGCACGCGGTCGCGGTCGCCCGCCGCGATGCCGGGACCGCGGTCAGCGACGCTGATCTCGATGAGCTTGCCTTGCCGCTTGGCGGCGACGACCACGTCGGCTCGCGCCGGTTTTTCGGCCTGGCTCGGAGGAGCGCCGTATTTCAAGGCGTTGTCAACGAGGTTCGCGAGCGCCTGGCCGATAAGTTCGCGGCTGCCATTCAGAACGAGTCCCGGCTCGATGTCGAGCGAGAGATTGATGCCGCGATCCTCCGCGAGAGGCTCGTAGAGTTCGCCGACATCACGCGCGACGCCGGCGGCATCGAAATCAACCATGCCTTCGGGGCCCGCGCCTGCCTCGGCGCGCGCGATCATCAAAAGCGCATCGAAGACGCGGATCAGCGCGTCCGACTCATCGATGACTTTTTCGAGCGTGAGCCGGTAATCTTCGGGGGTCTTTGCGAATTGCAGCGCCTGTTCGGCGCGGCTGCGCAGCCGCGTCAGCGGAGTTTTCAGATCATGCGCGATATTGTCTGAGACCTCGTGCAACCCCGTCACCAGGACCGAAATCCGGTCCAACATGGAATTTAGATTTTGCACGAGACGGTCGAGCTCGTCGCCGGTGCCAGCGAGAGGCAGACGACCGGAGAGGTCACCGGCGACGATGGTCTTGGCTTTGGCGGTGATCGTGTCGACCCGGCGCAGAACATGGCGGGCGACGAAGAGGCTGCCGATCGCGCCGATGATGACGAGCCAGATGAGAGAGGTGACGAGCGCGCCTGTGAAAATGCGGCGCATTCGCAATCCCTCTTCGATGTCATGTCCGACGAGGAGGCGGAAGCCACCCGACACGACGAAAACGCGGGCCAAGGCGCGATGGCGCGTATTGATGTCGCCGGAGCGCAGATAGTCGGTTTCCACGAGTCCCGGGTGGGCGAGGACGCCGAACGGAAGGCTCACGATATTGCCGACGATCGGCTCACCGGCATGGGTCGTCACCAGATAAAGGCCGGCGCCCGGCTGCTCAGCACGTCGCTCGACCGCCCGAACGAGCTGGCTTATGCCGCCCTCCGAATATTGCTCGGCCAATCCGGTGATATCGGTGTCGATCGTCTGGGCAAACTGCGCATCAATCAATTTCTCGACGTTCCAGCCGGCGCGGACAAGCACCAATCCGGCGCCGATCGCGGCGACGACGAGATAGGCGAGCGAGATCTTGAACGCCGTCGAGCGGAACAGTTTAGCGATTGCCGTCACGGATCATGTATCCAGCACCGCGGATCGTTTGTAACAGCTGCGGATCGAAGCCTTTGTCAATCTTCGCCCGAAGCCGCGAGATATGCACGTCGATCACATTGGTCTGCGGATCGAAGTGATAATCCCAGACATTCTCGAGCAGCATGGTGCGGGTGACGACCTGGCCGGCATGTCTCATCAAATATTCGAGGAGCCGGAATTCCCGCGGCTGGAGAATGATCTCCTTGCCGTTGCGGGTGAGCTTATGTGACAGCCGGTCGAGTTCGAGACCTCCGACACGATAAACCGTTTCATCGCCGGTGCCGGAAGATTTGCGTCTGGCGAGAACCTCGACGCGCGCCAGCAATTCCGAAAAGGCGTAAGGCTTGGTCAGGTAGTCGTCGCCGCCGGCGCGCAGACCCTTCACCCGATCATCGACTTGGCCGAGGGCGGACAGGATCAGCACCGGGGTTTCAATCTTCTGGACGCGCAAGCCGCCGATCAAGGAGAGGCCGTCGAGCTTCGGCAGCATCCGATCGACGACCAGAACATCATAGGCCCCGTCGCGCGCCTTTTCGTAGCCTTCGAGTCCGTCCGGGGCGTGGTCGGCGACATGGCCCGCCTCGCGCAACGCCTTGACGAGGTAAAGGGCAGCTTCGGTATCGTCTTCTATGATCAGAATGCGCATGGAAGACATATAAGCCGTCCGTCAAAAAAACGGCAGGCCGGAGCTTGAGCTTCCGACCTGCCGTCTCCTTAGACCGGCATCGCAGACGGGGGGCAAATGCGACGCCAGGCGGAGAGGAATGCTCCGGCGTCAGGACGCCGGGTTGACCACCAGAGCCACGAAATGGGTGTCGTCACCGCTCTTGACCCGCAGAAGCACGGCCTTATGGCCCTCCTTCTTGGCATCGGCGATGACATCCGCAACATCGCTCGGCTTCGCCACGGGCTTGCCGCCCGCCTCAAGGATCACGTCGCCGACCTTCAGGCCCTTTTGCGCACCAGCGCCGTCTGGATCCACATCGGTGATGACTACTCCCTGCTTGCCGGCGCCGGGAACCGAGTCTGCCGGCGAAAGGGCGAGGCCGAAGTTGTCAAACCCATTGTCGCTCGACTGCGAACTGGTGTCGGCCTTGGCTTCCCGTTCGTTCGGCAGCGTACCGAGTTTCACCGAAAACGTCTTCTGCGAACCATCATGCCAGACCAGCAAGCTGGCCTGGGCGTTCGGTCCCAGCGCGGCGATCTTGCGGGCCAGTTCACGCGGCCCTTCGACGGGCTCGCCATTGACGCCGAGGATGACGTCGCCGGTCTTGACGCCCGCCGCGGCAGCCGGCGAATTGGGCTGGGTGTCGGCGACGAGCGCTCCCTTGTCCGTCTTCAGTCCGAGACTGTCGGCGATGTCTGACGTGACCGGCTGAATTTCAACGCCGATCCAACCGCGCGTCACAATTCCCTTGTCCTTCAGCGAGGCAATGACACTCTGCGCCTCGTCGGAGGGGATGTCGAAACCGATGCCGACGCTGCCACCCGAAGGCGAATAGATCGCCGTGTTGACGCCCACGACCTGCCCTTGCGTGTTGAAGGTCGGGCCGCCGGAATTGCCGCGGTTGACTGGCGCATCGATCTGCAGATAGTCGTCGTAGGGCCCGGAGCCGATGTCGCGGCCGCGCGCCGAAACGATGCCGGCGGTGACCGTCCCGCCAAGACCGAAGGGATTGCCGACCGCAATGACCCAGTCGCCGACGCGCGGAGTCGTCTTGGAGAACTCGACATAGGGGAAATTCGAGCCGTTCTCGATTTTCAAAAGCGCGAGATCGGTCTTCTTGTCGGTGCCGACGACCTTCGCCTGATAGGTCGTGCCGTCATCCATGGTAACCGTGACTTCGGTCGCGCTGTCAACGACGTGATCGTTGGTCACGACATAGCCGTCGGACGAGATGATGAAACCCGAGCCTTGCGCAAGCGTCGTATGCGGCCGACCATGACGGAATTCGAAGGGTGTTTCTCCGTCTTGGCCACCGAATTTCTTGAAGAAGCGCTCCAGCGGATCGCCAGGCTGAAGGCCGGGCATATCGGAAGAATCATCATCGGAATTGGCCACCTCGGCCATTTTCACTTTGATCGAAACGACGGCGCCGCGAACCTTGTCGACGACATCGGCAAAGGAAAAGGCATTTGCAGGCAGGCTCTGAGCCGTCTCGGCCTGAGCCGGCGCCGTGAACGTCTCATGCGGCAAGCCGCCATTGCCGGCAAGCGCCCCGACCAGCGCCACGGCCGCAACCGAGCTAAGAAGAGCGATGCGCACAGACGAGCGCGCCTTGAGCTTAACCTTTGGCGAGGACTCTGGCGTCTGCTCGCAATGGGAGGGAAGCCGTTGATTCATTTTATGCATCTCCAATTGGATCGGTCCTCGCAGGAGCACCCGCGGCAGGACAATGCGGAAATCTCAAGAATGATGCGGGCGCACATCCTTCTTCGCTAACATGGCGAAGCGCGGCTTACGCCGCCATTTCGGAGAGATGAAAGTTTCGTAAGGTCCGGCCGGCCACCTCCTCCTTCGTCTCGCAGTGAGAGGAATAGGCTGAATTGAACGGGGAGCAACACATGTCGCCTGGCAAGGTTACCCTCTATTACGCGCCCAATTCGCGCGCCGGCGCCACCATGCTCCTCCTCGAGGAATTGGGCGTGCCCTACGAAGTTAAGGTCCTCAATTTGAAAAAGGGCGAGCAGCGCCAGCCCGCCTATCTCGCCGTTAATCCGATGGGGAAAGTGCCGGCGATCACCCATGGCGATGCGCTGATCACGGAACAGGTAGCGATCTACGTCTATCTCGCCGATCTTTTTCCGCAAGCGGGGCTCGCGCCGCCGATCGGCGATCCGCAACGTGGCCCCTATCTGCGCTGGCTCGTCTTTTACGGAACCTGCTTCGAGCCCGCGATGATGGATCGCGCGATGAAACGCGAGCCGGGGCGTCCGCAGGCCATGCCCTACGGCGATTTCGACACGATGTTCGGCACGCTGACCAAACAGCTTGCGGCCGCTCCTTATTTTCTGGGCAAGCGCTTCTCAGCGGCCGATCTGCTGTGGGGTTCGGCGCTGACCTACATGATCGGCTGGAAGCTCCTCCCCGAGCTGCCGGTCATCAGCGCATACATCGCGCGCCACAATGCGCGACCGGCCGTCGCCCGGGTCAACGCGAAGAATGCGGAGATCGAGGCGTCGCAGGCGTAGGCATCAAACACCCGTTCTGCGTGGCCGGGGTTTAGCGCGGCCGAAGTCCATCGCAGAGCATGCAGTTAAGCCGCGCCACAAGAACATCGATCGGCAGTTCCAAACCGGTGAGCCCGTCAATGACCAGCAACGTAAGCCCGTGGAACGCTGACCAGTGCGACAGCGCCGCCATTGCGAGCTCACTCTTGCTCTTCGCAGAAACGGCAAAATCCCCCGAACTCGGCACCACGCAGGATGATCTCTTCCAAGACCGCTTTGGCGCTGAGGCCTGCCGCGCGTGCTTCGGCCGGCCGGCCGCCGTCTGCTTTTGTCAGGCGCTCGCCAAGTTTGGCCGCGCCGAGCGGGCTACCGTTCGTCGCCGCAAGCGCGGGGCCGAACATGAGCCGGTAGAGCGCGGGATTTTCAACTCCGGCGTTTACGTAAGCCTTCGCGCTAGCCAAAAGCGCCGCAGGCGGACTGGTGACGCCCGCGACCGCCGTGCGCATACGCTCGCGCAGCGCCTCAAAACCCGCCGCCGCCACGGCGCCCAGCAAATCGCGCTTCTCGGGAAAGTGGTTGTAAGGCGCGTTGTGGCTGACGCCCGCGCGCCGCGCCACCTCGCGCAGCGAGAAGGCCCAATCCTGCTCCTCTGTCACCAGCGCCAGCGCCGCTTCGATGAGCGCACGGCGCAGATCGCCGTGGTGATAGGGGCGCGTGTCGGTCGATCCGGTTTCTGACATAGCGGCTCCAAAAGGATGTTGACACTGCCTATATCGGACTTTATATGGGCACTGTCAACTTAGCGCGGAGAGGCCGCGCCGTCCAGAATCACAGGAGCTCACCATGCCTAACTTGCAGCTCGATGTGCCCGGCAAATATCCCGTGGCGGTGAAGCGCAATCTCGCACGGCGCTTCGGCGACCTTTATGCCGCGATCATGCAGACCACGCCCGACCTCGTCGATGTCACGTTTCGCGAACTCGACGAGGGCGGCCTTTGGCGCTGCGGCAAGAGCGGCCCCGTTCCCGCCGCCACCTTGATCTGCGACATAAGGCGCGGCCGGCCGCCGGAGCAACGCGAGCGTCTGGCCAAAGGGCTGATCGATGCCTGCGTTGATGCGCTCGGGCTCGACCCGTTGCTGATCAGCGTCGAGTTTACGCAGCATTCCGGCGACGAAATCTTTCGCAACATCCTTATCGATGGCGTCGTCCGAGGAGGCCTCTCGAAGGATTGGTCGGATTCCGAGACCGCGACGCCCCTGGTCGAGGCGATCAGGGCGGAGCAGCGTGCCAACCGGTAACGTCGAAGATCATCCGTGCGAAGTACCGCTTGTTCTTGCCGAACTCTCGACCAACGCCAGCCCGGCGCACCTGGAGAGATCATCAACAGTCAACGCGTAGATAAGTGCTGGAGGATATTGCCATGTCGATTGCCGATCATTTCGATGCTGCGCCGGATGCAGGATTTGTCCGGTCCTATGATTCACAGGCCGCACGGCGTCAATTTCAGATTTCGCTGGTTCTCATCCTGATTTTGGCGCTGGCGGCCTTTGCGCTCGGGCTTCTCGTCCGGTTCGATGAGCCGGCCGCACAAGTCAATCCGGCGCCGACCACACATCATGAGGTGCACTTTGCCGGAACCAACGCCGCGGTGCTGGCTTAGACCGGACCAGCCGACGCGAGAGCGGGGAAGCAGCATGCGCGCATCCAACCGCACCCTGATCTTGCTGGCGGCTGCCGGCATCGCTTTTACCGGCACTATCGCCCTCTCGGCGCGAGCCGCGCCGGCGGTGACGCCGCAGGACGCGCGCGACATCGCGGCCGAAGCTTACATCTATTTTTATCCGCTCGTTTCGATGGATGTGACGCGCCGGCAGATGGCCAACACCGGATCGGGCATGAATGAATTCGCACATCTGCGCTCCTTTCCAGACGCCAAGTTCAGGGAAGTTGTGCGGTCGAATTTCGACACGCTCTATTCCGTGGCCTGGCTCGACCTGACGAAAGGGCCGGTGATCGTCTCGGCGCCCGACACGCACGGCCGCTATTATCTGCTGCCGATGCTTGACATGTGGACCGATGTTTTCGCCGCGCCAGGCAAGCGCGTCGGGCACCGAAGCGGCGAATTTAGCGGTCGTGCCGCTGGGCTGGACCGGCACCCTGCCCGACGGCGTCGGACGCATTCAGTCGCCGACGTCCTATGTCTGGGTGATCGGCCGCACACAGACCAACGGGCCTGCCGATTGTCCGGCGGTGCATAAGATTCAGGACAGCTACCAGATCACGCCGCTGGCGCAGTGGGGCGAAGACAAAATTCGTGGTCGACCCCAGCGTCGATATGAAGACGCCGCCGAAGGTGCAAGTCGATCGGATGAAGCCCGCCGAATTCTTCCACTATGCGGCGGAGCTGATGAAGATGAATCCACCGCATCTGACTGACTGGTCGACGATCGCGCGGCTTGCCCGCATCGGCATCGTGCCCAGCGAGAGTTTCAATCTTGCCTCGCTTGATCCGGCCGTGCAGGCAGCGGTCGAGCAAGGCGCCGCCGATGGCGCGCAAGCGATGAAGGAAAAATCGCCGACGCTCGCCCGCGTCGTCAACGGCTGGCAGATAAACACCGATACGATGGGCGTCTACGGCAATTATTACCTGAAGCGCGCCATCATCGCGCAGGCCCTGCTCGGCGCCAATCAGCCCGAAGACGCGGTCTATCCGTTCAACGTGGCGGATGCCCAGGGCAAGCCGGCGATGGGCGGCAGCAACTACGTCATGCATTTCGCCAAGGACCAGTTGCCGCCGGTCTACGGGTTCTGGTCGCTGACGATGTATGACGCGGAAGGCTTTCAGGTGGTTAATCCGCTGAACCGTTTTGCCATCGGCGACCGCGACGCGTTGAAATACAATGCTGACGGTTCGCTGGATCTCTATATGCAGCACGACGATCCCGGCGCCAATAAGCAAACCAACTGGCTGCCCGCGCCGGCGAGCGGCGTGCTCGGCATGACGATGCGGCTCTATGCGCCGAAACCGCAGGTTCTGGAAGGGATGTGGGCCCCGCGGCCGGTGCAGAAGCAGCCGTGAAGCAGGCGCTAAGCGATCCAATGGTAACTTGAGGGCGGCTTTTCACGCGTTGCCGCCCCTAAGTACGCATGTGGCAGCGGTCGCTCTTTGAAAGCCGGCAACCAAAAGGAAATCGTGCGATGCTCGACCTTGTGCTCGCGGTTGGCCACCATCTCCTGATCTTCGGTCTGTTCGGGATCCTCTTCGCCGAACTCCTATCCGTGCGTCCTGGCATGGATAGAGAGGCCCTGGCTCGCGTCGCCGCGATAGACATCTGGTACGGGGTACTCGCCGGCCTGATCATCGTCGTCGGCTTTTCGCGGGCAATCTTCGCCGCCAAAGGCTGGTACTATTATTCTCACAACGCCTTCTTCTGGGCGAAGCTCGGAACATTCGCGGTAGTCGGTGTGCTTTCTGTGCCGCCGACCATTGATTACATACGCTGGCGTCGGGCGAATATTGCACCGAGCGAGGCGCAGGTCCACGTCGCGCGGCGATACCTGTGGTTTGAAGTCGTGCTCTTTGCCCTGCTCCCCGTCTTCGCCGCAGCCATGGCGCGGGGATACGGGGAGATGGGGTAAGTGCAGAAGCCAGACCGCTGCCCCTCACTCCCCCTCCCACGCCACCTGCCCCGCGACCGCGGTGAGCTTCACCCTTCCCTGCAGGCGCGCTTCATCGAAGGGTGTGTTCTTGCAGCGCGAATGCAGTTTCATGGGATCGAGCACATAGGGTTCGTCGGGATCGAAGCGGATGAGATCGGCCGGCGCGCCGATTGCGAGCCGGCCTTGCGGTAAGCCCAGAATCTCGGCCGGGCGCGACGACATGGCGGCGAGCAACCGCGCGAGCGAGACTTCGCCGGCATGGACCAGGCGTAAGCCCGCCGAGAGCATCGTCTCGAGGCCGATCGCGCCATATTCGGCTTCGGCGAATGGCAATCGCTTCGTCTCGACGTCCTGCGGATTGTGGTCCGAGACGATCACGTCGATGAGGCCTTCGGCCAAAGCTTCGACAAGCGCGCGGCGCTCATCCTCATGGCGCAACGGCGGCGTAAGCTTGAGGAAGGTCCGATAATCGCCGATGTCGTTCTCGTTCAAGGTGAGATGATTGATCGAGGTCGCGCAGGTAATCGGCAGGCCGGCAGCCTTGGCAGCGCGAATGGCATCAAGCGACAGGCTCGTCGAAATCAACGCGGCATGATAGCGCGCGCCAGTCAGCGCGACGAGCCTGATATCACGGTCGAGCATGATCGCCTCAGCCTCGCGCGGAATGCCGGTGAGCCCCAAGCGCGTGGCGAACTCGCCCTCGTTCATCACCCCTTCCCCGGCAAGATCTGGATCTTCGGTGTGATGAATAACGAGGGCGCCAAAGTCACGCGCGTAGGCCATGACGCGGCGCATAACCTGCGCATCGCGCAAGGATCTGGTCGCATCGCTGAAGGCGATGGCGCCGGCCTCTTGCAAGAGGCCGATCTCGGCGATCTCGACGCCGCTGAGGCCCTTGGTCAAAGCCGCCACGGGAAGCACGCGCACCTGGCCCGTATCGCGCGCCCGGCGCAAAAGGAAATCGACCACGGCAGGCTCGTCGACCGGCGGATTGGTGTCGGGTCGCGCGAGGATCGTCGTCACGCCGCCTGCTGCCGCGGCCGCCGTCGCGGTCGCGATCGTCTCGCGATGCTCCGCTCCCGGCTCGCCGACGAAGGCGCACATGTCGATGAGGCCCGGCGCTATGACGTCGCCGGCGCAATCGATCACATGCGCATGCGGAGGCAGCGCAGCCGGAATGACGGAAGAACCGAGATCGCGAATGACGCCATCGATGACGAGAACGCCGCCCCGCGTCTCCTTGCCCGTGAGCGGATCGAGGACGCGGCCGTTGACGAGCGCCAGCGGCTGATGCGCGATCGACGGCGAGGATAAAGCTTTCATCGCGCCTCAATCATTCGGCAGATGTTCGGCGAGCGCGGCGAGCACGGCCATGCGCACCGCCACGCCCATTTCGACTTGTTCGCGGATGAGGCTCTGCGGCCCATCGGCGATGCTCGAATCGATCTCGACTCCGCGGTTCATCGGGCCAGGATGCATGACCAGCACATCCTTCTTCGCATAGAGGAGCTTTTCAGCATCGAGACCGAAGAAGCGGAAATATTCGCGCGCCGAGGGCACGAAGCCGCCGTTCATGCGCTCCCGCTGTAGACGCAGCATCATCACGATGTCGGCGTCGACAAGCCCGCTCTTCATGTCGCGGCAAACCTCGACGCCCATGCGTTCGATCCCGGTCGGCAACAGAGTCGAAGGGCCGACGACGCGCACCCGGGCGCCGAGCGTCGAGAGCAGGAGAATGTTCGAGCGTGCGACGCGCGAATGCAGGATGTCGCCGCAGATCGCGACCGTGAGGCCTTGGATGCGGCCCTTGTTGCGACGGATGGTCAAGGCGTCAAGCAGCGCCTGGGTCGGATGTTCGTGCGCGCCATCGCCGGCATTGACCACCGCGCAATCGACCTTTTTCGCGAGCAGATGCACGGCGCCCGCCTGCGCGTGGCGCACGACGATGATGTCGGGCCGCATCGCGTTGAGCGTCACGGCGGTGTCGATGAGCGTCTCACCCTTTTTTACGCTCGACGTATTCACCAACATGTTCATCACGTCGGCGCCAAGTCTCTTGCCCGCCAATTCGAACGAGGATTGCGTGCGGGTCGAGGCTTCGAAAAAGAGATTGATGAGAGTGCGGCCGCGCAAGGTCGCGCGCTTCTTCTCGATCTGCCGCGACACCTCGACCGCGTCCTCGGCCATATCGAGTAAGGTTAAGATGTCCTCCCCCGAAAGCCCCTCAATCCCGAGCAAATGCCGGTGCCGGAACTTTTGGATGGGCCGTAGATCGGACATTAAAGCCGTTCTATAGGATCGAATTTGCCTGTTCCGCAAGTGCGGCGCGGTTGATTCGCCGGGATTGTTCTGTCGGCTGTGACGCCGTCCGGCGGCGCGTGCCGGCTCGTCCGGGTGTTATTCCCACAGCGGCTACATGCTTGTTTTAACTTCTTGGGGCCGCTTTTCGAGACCGTCTCGGCCGGGCCGCCGTCCGGCCATACCCTTGCAAGGCCAGGCAACTTGGCCCATATGGCGCAATTGATAAGGCTTTGCCTCCCCCATCTTCGCCGAAGAGCCGCTCCGGTTTGCCGCATGCAACCGGGAAGCCACTTGGTCTTGTCTTTGCCAATCTTGAGCCTCTGTGGTTGCGGCGTCGCTTGCGGAACCCTCGTCGAAATGGGTGATTGCGCGAAGGAAGCGCTCGGAAATTCCGAGAAATACACTCCCTAGGACTGAAATTGATGAATCTCGTCATCGTCGAATCGCCTGCCAAGGCCAAGACGATCAACAAATATCTCGGCCGCAACTATGAAGTCTTGGCTTCCTTCGGCCACGTCCGCGATTTGCCGGCCAAAGACGGTTCGGTCGATCCGAACGCCGATTTCGCCATGCTCTGGGAAGTCGACGCGAAGTCGGCCAAGCGGCTCGCCGACATAGCCAATGCCACCAAAGACGCCGATAAGGTGATCCTCGCGACCGACCCGGACCGCGAAGGCGAAGCGATTTCCTGGCATATCCTCGAAGTTTTGAAAGCCAAGCGCGTCCTCAAAGGCAAGACGGTCGAGCGCGTCGTCTTCAATGCGATCACCAAGACGGCGGTGCTCGACGCAATGAAACATCCGCGCCAGATCGATGCGGCGCTGGTCGATTCCTATCTCGCCCGCCGGGCGCTTGATTATCTCGTTGGCTTCAATCTCTCGCCGGTTCTGTGGCGGAAATTGCCAGGCGCGCGTTCGGCCGGACGCGTCCAATCGGTCGCCTTGCGCCTCGTCTGCGACCGCGAGCTCGAGATCGAGAGTTTCGTCCCGCATGAATATTGGTCGCTCGTCGCGCATCTGAAGACAAAGGCGGGCGCGCCATTCGTCGCACGGCTCGTTGGCGCCAACGGCAAAAAGATCGCCCGCCTCGACATCGGCTCGGGTGCCGAAGCCGAAGCCTTCAAACAGGCTTTGGAGAGGGCGAAGTTCAACGTTGCGAGCCTCGAGGCGAGGCCCGCCAAGCGCAATCCTGCCGCGCCCTTCACCACCTCCACCTTGCAGCAGGAGGCCTCGCGCAAATTGGGCTTCGCGCCGGCGCACACCATGCGCATCGCCCAGCGTCTCTATGAAGGCGCCGATGTCGGCGGCGAGACGCTCGGGCTCATCACCTATATGCGCACCGACGGCGTCGATGTGGCGCCCGAGGCGATTGCTGCCGCGCGCCGCGTCATTGGCCAGCGTTTCGGCGATCGTTACGTCCCGCAGACACCGCGCAAATATTCGGTGAAGGCCAAGAACGCGCAGGAAGCGCATGAAGCGATCCGGCCGACCGACATGAGCTTGCTGCCGGCCAATGTGGAGCGTTTCCTCAGCCGCGACGAAGCCCGCCTCTATGAGCTTATTTGGACGCGGGCGATCGCCAGTCAGATGGAATCGGCCGACTTCGAACGCACCACGGTCGAGATCACCGCCGAGGCTGGTGCGCGCCGAATCGATCTTCGCGCCAGCGGGCAAGTCATTCGTTTCGACGGCTTCCTCAAGCTCTATCAGGAAGGCAAGGACGACGAGGAGGATGAAGACTCAGGCAGGCTGCCGCCGATGCAGGTGGGCGATGCGCTGAACAAAGAAAAGATCGAGGCGGCGCAGCATTTCACCGAGCCGCCACCGCGCTTCTCCGAGGCGACTCTGGTCAAACGGATGGAGGAACTCGGCATCGGCCGGCCCTCCACCTATGCTTCGACGCTGGCCGTCCTCAGGGACCGGAACTATGTCCGGCTCGAGAACAAACGGCTCTATCCGGAAGACAAGGGCCGCATCGTCACCGCTTTTCTCGAAAGCTTCTTCACCCGCTATGTCGGCTACGATTTTACCGCCGGCCTCGAGGAAAAGCTCGACCAGGTGTCGAACCACGACATCGATTGGAGAGAGGTGCTCCGCGATTTCTGGATCGATTTTTCAAGCGCGCTTGCCGCAACCAAGGACTTGCGCACGACGCAGGTGCTCGACAGTCTGAACGAACTTCTCGGCCCGCATATTTTCCCGCCGAAGGAGGACGGCTCGAATCCGCGCGCTTGCCCTTCCTGTGGCGGCCAACTCTCATTGAAACTTGGCAAGTTCGGCGCCTTCATCGGCTGTTCCAATTATCCCAACTGCACATTTACGCGGACCTTGGCGAACGGCGGAGGCGCCAATGGCGAAGGTGCCGGCGTCAAAGTCCTCGGCACCGATCCCGCGACCGGCGACGAGATTACGTTGCGCAACGGCCGTTTCGGCGCCTACGTGCAGCAGGGCGAAGGCGAGAAGCCGAAGCGTTCCTCCGTGTCGAAGCCGCTCATGCCGGAGGAGATCACGCTCGAACAGGCGCTCGCGCTCTTGAGCCTGCCACGTGAAGTCGCCATTCATCCGGAGACGAAACAGCCCATCCTCGCCGGCATCGGGCGCTTCGGGCCCTACGTTCAGCACGGCAAGTCCTACGCCAATATCGGCAAGGACGAGAACATCCTCGAGATTGGCGCCAACCGCGCGATCGATCTCGTCATCGCCAAGGAAAGCGGTCTATCGGGTCGGCGTTTCGGCAAGGAAGGCGTGGGCGCGAGCCGCAGCCTCGGCGAACATCCCGAAGGCGGCAGCGTGACGGTCAAATCCGGCCGTTACGGACCCTATGTCAATTGGGGCAAGATCAACGCGACTTTGCCGCGCGACGCCGACCCGACGAGCTTCAGCCTCGATGAGGCTGTGGCTTTGCTCGCGGCGAAGGGCGAGGCCGGCGCGGGACAGGCGCGCATGCTCGGAAAACATCCTGCGGGCGGCGATATCCTGCTGCGCAATGGAAAGTTCGGACCCTATGTCAGCCACGGCAAGATCAACGCAACGTTGAGGAACGGCCTCTCGCTGGAGACGGTTACGCTCGACGATGCGATCCGCCTCATCGACGAGAAACAGGGCTCGGCACCAAAGCGGGCGCATGGCAAAGCCGCATCGACGAAATCCAGGCCGGCCTCTGGCGCGAAAACGGCACAGCCGGCGCAGCGCGTAGCAGGCAAAGCAGCCAGCAAGCCAGCGGCAAAATCCGCCAAGCGGGCCTCTGGCGCGAAAAAGGCACAGCCGGCGCAGCGCGTAGCAGGCAAAGCAGCCAGCAAGCCAGCGGCAAAATCCGCCAAGCGGGCCTCTGGCGCGAAACCGGCACAATCGGCGCAGCGCGCGGCGGGCAAAGCAGCCGGGAAGCCAGCGGCAAAACCCGCCGCAAAGAGATCCGCCGCAGGCACAAGGGCCAAGCGCGCGTGAAGACGAAAGCGCCGCGCAAAGCCGATCCCATCGTCAGCCCCGACATGCAACAGAAGTTCGCGACCCCTTCCCGACCAGCGTCGCGATTACCGTCACGCGAGGAAATCATCGCCTTTCTCGGCCGCGAACAAGGACCGGCCAAGATCGGCAAACGCGAGATCGCCCGGGCTTTCAGGGTCAAGGGCGCCGATCGCATCGCGCTGAAGCGGATGTTGAAAGAGCTCGAAGACGAAGGCGCGATCGAGCGGCGCCGCAAACAGCTGCATAAGCCCGGCCAGTTGCCCTCAGTCGTGCTCGCGGACATAGCGAGCCGCGACAGCGACGGCGAGCTCATCGCCACCCCGGTCGAATGGGACGCGGCGCAAGGACCGACCCCAAAAATCATTCTTCACCATGGCCGCCGGCGTCCGGGCACAGCCGTGCCTGGTGTCGGGGACCGCGCTCTGATCCGCACCGAAATCCGCCGCGACGCCGGCCCCGGCGAACCCGCTTACAGCGGCCGCATCGTTAAGCTTCTTGAGCGCGCCAAATCTTCTCAGCTTCTCGGCATCTACCGCACGGATTCGCGCGGCGGCGGGCGCGTGGTCCCGGTCGATAAGCGCAACATCAATCGCGGCGAATTCATCGTCGCGGAGGGATGCGAGGCGCGCGACGGCGATCTCGTCGCCGTCGATGTTCTGGTTTCCGGCCGCCTAGGCCTGCCCGCGGTCAAGATCCGCGAGCGGCTCGGCAGCATTGCCAGCGAGCGGGCGATGAGCCTCATCGCCATTCATGCGCACGGCATTCCCAATATCTTCCGCCCCGAGGCGCTCGCCGAGGCGGCGCGCGCCGGAGCGCCGGCCCCGACATCGCGCGAGGATTGGCGGGATGTCCCGCTCGTCACCATCGATCCGGCCGATGCCAAAGATCACGACGACGCGGTTTTCGCGCAACCCGATCCGAGCCCAGACAATCCGAGCGGACATGTCATCTTCGTCGCCATCGCCGATGTCGCGACCTATGTGCGGCCGGGCTCCGCGCTCGACCGCGACGCTTTGGAGCGCGGCAATTCGGTCTATTTCCCCGACCGCGTCGTGCCCATGCTGCCGGAGCTAATCTCGAACGACCTCTGTTCGCTAAAACCCGGCGAAGACCGGCCGGCGCTCGCGATGCGGCTCATCATCGACAAGAACGGCCGCATGCTCACGCACCAAGTCCATCGCGTGATGATGCGCTCGGCGGCGAAGCTCACCTACGCGCAAGTGCAGGCGGCCTGGGATGGCCTGCCCGGCCCCGAAACGCAGGCCCTGCTCGACCCCGTTTTTAAGCCGCTGTTTGATGCCTATGCGGCATTGAAGATCGCGCGGGAGAAACGCACGCCGCTCGATCTCGACCTGCCGGAACGCAAGATCCTGTTGAAGGAGGACGGCACGGTCGATCGGGTGATCGTACCGCCGCGCCTCGAGGCACATCGGCTCATCGAAGAATTCATGATCCTCGCCAATGTCGCAGCGGCCGAGACGCTTGAGGCGCAACACCAGCTTTTCATCTACCGCGCGCATGGCGAGCCGACGCTCGAGAAACTCAATGCGCTCTCGGAATTCCTCGCCTCGATCGACATCAAGCTCGCCGAGGGCCAAGTTCTGACGGCGCGTCAGTTCAACGGCATTCTCACCCGTGTGAAAGGCAGCGAGCACGAGAACATCGTCAACGAGGTCGTTCTGCGCACCCAGGCGCAAGCCGAATATGTCAGCGAGAACTACGGCCATTTTGGCCTCAATCTGCGCCGCTATGCGCATTTCACCTCGCCGATCCGCCGCTATGCCGATCTCGTCGTTCATCGGGCCTTGATCCGGGCCTTGCGGCTCGGAAGCGATGGCCTGCCCGACGTCGGCCGCGAAGATCTGGCCGAGGTCGCAGCGCAGATTTCGGCCGCCGAACGGCGCGCCATGGCGGCGGAGCGCGACACGGTCGAGCGCCTCATCGCCCTCTATTTGAGCGATCGCGTGGGAGCGATTTTCGCCGGCCGGATTTCCGGCGTTACGCAGGTCGGCCTGTTCGTCAGATTGACGGAAACCGGCGCCGACGGCTTTATACCCGCGGCGACGCTTGGAGACGATTACTTCCGCTATGACGAAGGCCTGCATGCGCTCATTGGCAACAGGACCGGCGAGATGCACCGGCTGGGCGACGAGGTCAGCGTCAAGCTCGTCGAAGCGGCTCCCTTCGCCGGCGCGCTCCGTTTCAAGCTCTTGAGCGAAGGAAAGAGCGTGCCGCTCTCAAGCCTCGGCAGAGGCAAACGGGCGAGCCGGCGCGACAAGAGGCCGGCTAGCAAAACCCACCCATCGCGACTAAATATTGGTCGCAGATGATAATCGAAACCCAACGCAGATAACGCAGATCATGACCATCGAGATTGCCGACACGCCGCTCCCTACGCATAGCGGTGCATTCTGTGCTGAGGCGCCAGCCCAGCCGAAGCGCAATGTCTGGCAGGCCTTGCGGCGCGGCCTTGCGGGGCGCTGCCCCTGCTGCGGCAAAGGCGCAACGTTCCGCGCCTATCTCAAGGTCAATGATCGCTGCTCTGTCTGCGGTACCGAACTGTTCCATCAACGCGCCGACGACGCGCCGCCCTATATCACGATCCTCGTCGTCGGCCATATCGTCGGTGCGCTCATGCTCGCGGTCGAAGAGTTCGCGCCCAACCTGCCCATCCTCTATCATGTTCTGATCTGGCCGACATTGACGCTGGCTCTTTCCCTCGCCCTTCTGCCCGCCTTCAAAGGCGCTCTCATCGGCTATCAATGGGCGCTGCGCATGCATGGATTCGAAACCGCCGCCGAAGCGCCAGGCGATGCCTGAGGACGCGGTCGCGTCTTTCGAAGCGGCGCATAAGGCAGGACTCGCGGAAGGCCGCAGATCGCTCGCCATCGGCGCCGCGATCACAACGGTCACGATCGTCGGGATCGGGCTTTCGCTCTCCACCACCTTGCTCGCCGTGCGGCTCGCCGAAGAGGGATATTCCGGCCGAGCGATCGGGTTGAACTCGGCAGCCGGCGGCCTCGCGACGCTCGCCATTGCGCCCTTCGTGCCGGCGCTGGCGCGACGGCTCGGCGTCAGGCAGATCTTGATTCTCTCCCTTCTTGCGGGCGCTTCTAGTCTCGCCGCATTCGCCCTGACTGAAGGCTATTGGGCATGGTTTGCCATCAGGAGCCTGTTTGGCGCGGCGCTCACGATCCTTTTCGCGGTGAGCGAGTTCTGGATTAGTTCTGCGGCGCCGCCGCGAAGGCGCGGCATGATCATGGGAGTCTACACGACGAGCTTCGCGCTCGGGGTGGCCGCGGGACCATCGATCCTCGCGCTCACCGGTACGCAAGGCAACGCGTCTTTCCTTGCGGCAATCGCACTTTTCCTGCTCGCGGTCTTGCCGATCGGCCTCCTCGGCGACCGCGCGCCCGTGCTCGAGCGCCCGGCGCGGATCTCGGTTTTCGCCTTCATCGTGGCCATGCCGGCGGTGACGCTGGCCGCCCTCGTCTATGGCGCAATCGAGACGGCGGCCATGGGACTTCTGCCGGTCTATGCGCTGCGCAGCGGCCTGGGTGCGGCGACGGGCGCTGTTTTGGTGACGGTCTTCGCGCTCGGCAACGGCGTCTTTCAGACGCCAATCGGAATCGTCTCGGACCGGTTCGACCGGCGCCGCTTGCTGGCGCTCGTCGCGGGGTTTGGCACGATCGGCGCGCTCCTGCTGCCATTCGCACGCGAAGCGGGATTTGCCGACTTCGCCTCCCTTCTCTTCATCTGGGGCGGCGTGGTCGGCAGTCTCTATGCGATCGGGCTGGCGCATCTCGGATCGCGCTATCAAGGCGCCGAACTCGCGAGCGGCAATGCCGCCTATATCCTGCTCTATTCGGCCGGAATGCTCGTCGGTCCGCCGCTCATGGGGCTCGGCCTCGACCTTGCGCCGGCCGGCCTGTTCATTGCGCTCGCCATCATGCTCGCCGCCTATTTCGGACTTACCGGCTGGCGGGCGACGGCTTCTTGACAAGCTCGACGCGGACCTTATGGTGCGCAAACTTTCGGCTCGGCCCGCTCCGCTTTCCACACGGAAGGCGGGTTTGTTTTTGTGGCCCGCGCCAGCGCAATTGGGCACGCGCTCAATTCAAAGGGACGAATGGGATGGCCAAAACCGCGATGATCAAGATCAAGCTCCTGTCCTCGGCGGACACGGGCTATTTCTACGTGACGAAGAAGAATGCGCGGACCAAGACCGACAAACTGTCGTTCAAGAAATATGACCCGGTCGCCCGCAAGCACGTGGAATTCAAGGAAACCAAGATCAAGTAAGCGGTGCAGATTAGCTCTTTTTCCCAAGATCTTAGATAAGCAGTTTAAAGCAATTTATTAGCTATGTGCTGCCGCCGCCTGGGACAGCGGCACAATCCCCGCTTCGAGACTGAAATTTGCGAAGGTGGCCGGCGGCAAGTGGTGTCTCGAGGAGGCCACTCCTAACCACTTGCGCGCCGGCCGACCCTACGGACCCAGGAGATGCGGCGGACCTGAGCACTCCGCAGGGTATCTCATTGAAATTGCTGATGAAACAAATCTCGTCCCGACGCCCGAGCCTGGATCGGCCGATTGGCCGCCTCGCCGCCGCTCAAGAACGTTAGCGCGATGGACTTGAAAAGAAAACTGCTTAATTCCTGCCGCCGCCGGCGATCTTTTATTTACCTAAACGGCCGGAAAAATCCCGCTGCACCCCTCACGCGGCATCGGCGGAAACGCGGTTGCGGCCGCTGCTTTTCGACCGATAGAGCGCTCGGTCGGCCCGCCGGAAAAGCCTCTCTGGCTCGCCGTCATGGCCGCGCTCGGCGAGGCCGATTGAGACGGTGACCGCGATCCGCGACCCGTCGTCGGTGACCGCGAACCGATCCCTTTCGACCTCGACACGGACCCGCTCGGCGATTTTCGCGGCGACATCGAGATTCGTGTCCGGCATCACGATGACGAATTCCTCGCCGCCCAGCCGGCAGACGAGGTCGGGGACGCGGATCACCTTTCGCACCCGCTCGGCAAAGCCCTTCAAGACCCTGTCGCCGGCTTCATGCCCATAAGTGTCGTTGACGTCCTTGAAATGATCGATGTCGAGGATCATCAGGGACAGCAGCCTGCCGCGATCAGCCGCTTGGCCTACGAGCGCCGCAAGGTGACTCTCGAAATAGCGGCGATTGTTCAGCCCTGTCAGCGGGTCCACCACCGCAAGTTCGATCGAGGCCTGAACATTGTCGCGCAGCTTGTCGGCATAGCGCTTGCGGCGCAATTGGATGCGGATGCGCGCAGTGAGTTCGTTGCCGTCGATCGGCCGGCTCAGGAAATCATTGATCCCTATATCGAGGGCGCGCAGGACTCGCGGCCGGTCTTCGATCTCGGCCACGCACAAGATCGGCAATTGCCGGCTGCGTTCGAAAGACCGGATCTGACTGCAAAGACGCAGAGCGTCGAAGCCTTGCAGCCCGAGGCTCACGATGACCAGATCATATTGGCCGCTTATGGCCTGGACGAGCGCCTCCTGCGGATCCTTCTCAACCTCGACGAGGTATTTGTCGCGCAATGCGAACATGAGCTGATCGGCTGAGGCGGCTCGATCCTCGACGAGAAGAACGCGGCCGCCAATCCCATCCTCGGCAAGCGCATGGGCGAGCGGATCCGGCATCCCGAGGCTGACCGAAGTCGAGGCGCGCGTCCTGAGTTCGTCGAGCACCATTTTGAGCCGCGCCAGCGAACGCAGGCGCGCGATGAGGGCGACCTCGTCGATGGGTTTCGTCAGAAAATCGTCGGCGCCGGCCTCGAGTCCCTTCACCCGGTCGGCCGGCTGGTCGAGCGCGGTCACCATGACGACGGGTATATGCGCCGTCATAGGATCTTTCTTGAGCCTGCGGCACGCCTCGAAACCGTCCATGCCCGGCATCATCACGTCAAGAAGCACGATGTCGCAATCGTCGCGCCCACAGACCGCAAGCGCCTCGATGCCGTTCGTCGCCGTGGTAACGTCGAAATATTCCGCCGTGAGTCGTGCCTCGAGCAATTTCAAATTGGGCACGACGTCGTCGACAACCAATATTCGAGCGGTCATTTCGAACTCATCCTCACGCTTGCACCCAACGCGTTATTGGTCGGCTATATAATTGCGCACCGTTTCGAGAAATTTGACGACCGATATCGGCTTTGACAGATAGGCCTCGCAACCGCCTTGCCGGATCTTTTCCTCGTCGCCCTTCATCGCGAAGGCCGTGATGGCGATGACCGGAATGTGACGCAGATCCTCGTCATCCTTGATCCATTGCGTGACCTGCAGGCCGGAAACTTCTGGAAGCTGAATATCCATGAGGATGAGATGTGGCCTATGCGTACGCGCCAATTCGACCGCCTCGACGCCGCTCCTTGTCTGCACCGTCTTGTAACCGTGCGCTTCGAGAAGGTCATTGAAAAGCTTCATGTTCAGCTCGTTGTCTTCGACGATCAGAACGCTTTTTTGCATGGTGTGAACCTGTTCCGCCCTTCGGAGCGGCGGACCATCCGCAGCCGCGCGGTCCAGCATAGACGTAACCGCTAACAGATAGAAATTTACGAAAGGGAAATCCCGTTGACGAAAGGGGGCCGAGGGGCAGCGATCGGCGCAGCGCAAGCGGTGAAATAGACCGCTCGAAGCGATCCCTCGTGGCCTGGACCCGGGCCGAGCTCGGATTCTCAACCTATTTGGTCTGACCCGTTCTCGCCCGCTTCGCCGCCCGTCCGGGCTCACTTCGGGCCGGACAGAGCTTCCTAGGACTGCAGGTTAAAAATCCAGCCTATTTTGGACAGGGCGGAGTTGGCAAAAGCTCAAGGCTCTTCATTTCGCCGGCAAGAACGAAATCGCCATAGTCGAGACGCAAGGCGCGCGAGATGCCGTTCTCGTAAAGCTGGAAAGACAATGTGTAGTTCGGCGATTCGTCCTTCTTGCCAATATCGAAATAGCTGATGGCAATCGGCCAGCGGCGCATGTGTTCGAGCGCGGGGATCTGCGCCGCAGGTTCCTCGGCCGGCGCATCGATCGGATGACCGATGAATGTGGTCGTCTCGTAAATCTTATCGCCCGGATCGGAGCCGTCATAGACCTTGACTTCGAGCGAATTTTCGCCGGCTTTGGCGGCGGCAAGGATATATTTCAGATGTTCGGTCGGGAAGATCACGTCGCGATCGAGCGCGAGCTTCGTCTGTTTCGGCTTTACGAGATCGACCGAGACAGCTCCCTCCGGTACGCGCTGCGCCCGGCCGTCCACTTCATCGGATTGTTCGTCGTCGATCTTGGTCTCCGTTTTGAACGCGAAACTCTTGCCGCTGCCGTCCTCGAAGGTCGCGGAGCGCATGTCGGATATGCGCGTCGGGCCTTCGGCCGGCTGCAATTCGGTCAATTGCCGGAAATTCTGGACATAGCCCTCGCAAGGTGAGCCGGTAAAGTCGAAGGCAATGCGGCCGCGCGCTTCCGTTGGGCTCTTCGACCCCACGGCCTTGAACAGCGTCAAGTCGTAGACCGCACGATGCGAGGCGAGCGGAATGGCATCAATCGAAGCCTGAATGGCCGCCGGCATCACATCCGGGTTCACATCGGTGGCAAGAAGAGGTGACGAGATAAGGGCCGCAAACGCCATGGCGCCCCCGGTCATAAGGGAAAAGCGCGACGCGGCACGCAATCCGACAGGACACTCGACCATAAGATTTGCCGCTCCTGCGCTGCCTGCCCCCAGCCGCAGTGTTAAAACGCTGCTGCTCGCCTTGCAATCGATTATAGCGGCTTGGTTCGAAAATGGCGAAAACGGCCGCGGCGGCGTGGCCTTTCGCTCCCCATCTTGCGCCAGTGGCGCCAATCGACACATTGGCGGATATCCGTCCCCTCAATCCGGAGTTTTCCATGGGTGCCATAGAAGATCGTCTCCAGGCTCTTGGCATCGTTCTGCCGGTCGCGGCGGCGCCCGTCGCCAATTACGTGCCCTTTGTGATCTCCGGGTCATGGCTCATCGTCTCTGGCCAGCTCTCCCTCGGCGATGACGGCAAGCTCGACCCTGGTCATATCGGCAAGGTCGGCGGCAGCCTGTCGATTGAGGCCGGACGCGGCGCCGCGCGCCGCTGCGCCATCAACATCCTCGCGCAAGCCAAGGCGGCGCTCGGCGACCTCGACCGTATCCGCCGTTGCCTCCGGCTCGGCGGATTCATCAATGCCGCGCCGGGCTTTTCGCGGGTCGCCGCGGCCATGAATGGCGCCTCGGACCTGATGGTCGAGGTTCTGGGCGAGAGGGGACGGCATGCGCGCTCGACCATCGGAGTTGCCGAATTGCCGCTCGATTGCGCGGTCGAGATCGAAGCTTTGTTTGAGATCGCCGTTTGAGAGCCTTGAACGCACCGGCCTGGCTCACATCCCGTCCGATCGCGCATCGCGGACTGCACGACGGCTTGGGCATCGTTGAAAACAGCATCGCCGCCGCCGAGGCGGCAATCGCCAAGAATTACGCGATCGAATGCGACGTCCAATGCACGAAGGACGGCGATGCCGTCGTCTTCCACGATTTCACGCTCGACCGGCTTACATCGGTGAAAGGCGACATCGGCGCTTTCACCGCGGCCGAAGTGACGCGTCTTGCCTATCGCGACGGCGCCGGCACAATCGCTGCTCTGCCCGACTTCCTCGCCGCGATCGGCGGACGCGTGCCGCTCATCATCGAGATCAAGAGCCGGTTCGACGCCGACATACGGCTTGCGGCGCGGGTGGCGAGTCTTGCGGCGGCCTATTCGGGGCCTGTGGCTCTACAAAGCTTCGACCCGCAGGTCCTGGCCGAATGCAGGGCACGCGGCATCGGCCATCCGCTCGGCCTCGTTGCGCAAGCGACCTATGACGCGGCGGCTTGGCAAGGGCTCACCGAAAAGCAGCGCCGGAGGCTCGCCAATCTCATCGACTTTCCGGCGATCGCGGCGGATTTCCTCGCCTGGCGCGCCGCCGATCTGCCGCATGCAGTGCCGCTCATCTGCCGCGGCCTTAACATGCCGGTCCTCGCCTGGATTTTGCACGATGCGCAGTCCTGCGCCACCGCGATGCGATGGGCCGACCAAGTCATCTTCGAAGGGTTCGAGCCCGACAATGCGAGACAGCTTGGGCGCTAACCACGTTCGTGACAATTTCGCCGCGAGATGTTGTCGGCCGGCCCGGCCCAGCACATGTTCAGGCGGCGCGGCAGCACTCAAATAGGTTCGGCGAGGATTTCATGATGTTGAAGAAGATCGCCTTCGCGGCCATCGCGGCCATGATCACAGCGACGTCGGCAATGGCCGGCAGTTACGTGGATCAATATCGCGGCTATTTCCGGCCGCATTGGCATCCCTATCCCAACTATACCGCTTTCATTCCCTTTGGCCTGCCGATGGTTCCCTCGGTGCGGGGACTGGCTTATGTCCCAGAGGCGGATTACGCTCTCCTGCCGGTGCGCGTCTATTTCATTCCGCAGGAGCAGCCCTATTACAACGTTCCGCCCTATCCGGTGATCGCACCTTATTGAGGCGAAAACATTGGCTCGGTTCCCATAGGTAGCACCAATTAGATCAATACGTTACGTTGTTTCAGCCTGATCGTGTCCAATATCTGGCCAATATAGCAGGGTGGATTCGGGTGGAGTGGTTTCGTGGTAACTCTGCGGGTAACGGGGGCGCCGCAGCGCGAAGCCCCCTCGGCGCCGAGCGGCAAGGCGAGGCGTTCCGTGCTAACATCGGCGGCGTTGTTGATTCGAAGTCATTCATTAAAAAGGAAATTCTATGTCCAACCTTTCCAAGGAAAACTTCTCAGACGACGTCGTCGACGTCACGAGCGACGAGCAGCGGTCGAGATGGAATGTTGAGCTGAAAGACACCGCCGCACCAAGAACGGTCCGGACCAAAGGCTGTCAAAAGGCTCAGCGCGCTCACGATGTCGCGAAGGAACTTCACGCTAACAAAAAGCCTTCCGAAAAAGTCATCGTGTACCCGCCCGCCGACGCGAGCAATGAAGATCTCGCCATGTTCAAGCCGCCTCACTTCACTTCAGGCTGATGTTATAGCTCGCCGAGCGCGGCGCCAGTCCGGCGAACATCATGCCGGACTGGCGGGCGCACCGTGCGGTTGGCAATGGACGACGAGAAGATGATTAGCGAAACGGCTTTCGCGGCCCGATCTGCAATAGCTGCCGCGATGATGATGCTCGTGGCAACGCTGGCGCAGGCGCAAGGTAGCAACAGCGCTTCGAATCTGTACGAGACATGCAACGCACTGGCGGAAGCGCCAGAAGACTTGTCCGATCTAAATGGACAGGAATTGATAAATGCGGTGTTGTGTGGGGCGTATGTAGACGCTGTGCATGCAGCCTTGTACAGAATTCACGCATATCTCAAAGGTACGTTGAGAGACTATGGCAATTTTAAAGACGAAGTGTTTGTCAAAGGATGGATTGCGTCGCAGGCATTGCTTGCACCCGATGTATGCTTCCCAGAGACCATAAAACCGAAAATATTGGCAATGATTATATCGAAATATGGGAAGGAGCATCCTGAGCAGTTATCGGATGACAGTTTTTGGTTCGCTGCTCGGGCGTTCGTGGAAGCGTATCCGCTGACGCGATCCGAGAGTTGCTTGCACTGAACCCGTAGGATGCCGCGTCGCGGCTTTTCGCGCGCACGCAAACGGGCGAGCCGCATCTTGGCGCGGCTTTCGATCCTAGAGCCCTTCGAATAGCGACGGTGCAAGTCGGGCCGCAGCATCGAGCGACAGCCGCGCCAGCCTCACTAGCACGCGCGCCAGATTCGTCCGAAATTTGAATTCGAAACGGCTCATTGCTCGGCTTGCTCGACTGGCGCACCGCGAATGACGTTCAGCCGGTCGCTTAAATCTTTAAGCCGCTCCTCGACGAGCGTGAGCAGTGTGCGAAGCGGCCCCGCCTGTTCGGCCGAGACGTCGCCGGCGGCCATATAGGCGGCCGTCACGAGCTCCTTGGTTTCGTCGAGATCATCCTCGATTTTGAGAAGGGTATCGGGCTCGTCATCCATGATCTGATTTTCCTCCACGGTGCTGTTCGGCATGGGGGGTTGCTCCAAAGGCATCAATATGATACCTATAGATCGCAATGACCTATTCGTCAACCCTATTGGATAAATTTAATACCAATGGCTCACCTCACAGGACGTCAGATAGCTGCGGCCCGCACCTTGCTCGGAATGAGCCAAGCCGATCTAGCCTCCCGATCAAATATCTCCGTGCCGACACTAAAGAGGATGGAGGGCAGTGAGGGTGCGGCGGTCGGCCTTGCGAACAACGTGGCCGCGGTGGGCGCCGCCCTCGAGCGCGCAGGCGTCGAGTTCACCAATGGCGGACAGCCGGGGGTGAGGTTGAGGAAAAAGGTCAGAAAATGAAGTGAGGGGCAAAGCCGATGACGACGTGGGACGCGTTTGTCCAAGCGGACGACCTGCTAGTTGGGGCGCTGGTAATCTTTGTCGAACAGCCCCAGGTTCACGACGTCCCACCAAATTTCCGCGTGGGCGATGCCGGCAATCTGCAATATATCTCCGCAGCACCAGCACCCTTTGTCATCGAGGCGGCATTTGTCATCGGGATAACTTCTGAAAACAGGCTGCTGCTTGTCGATCAGGCTACGGAATTGCGGTGGGCGTTGTCTCCCGCGAGCGAAGAAGAGGAGGCGTTGGCCCCTCTCGGCACGCCAGGCTTGATCCGACAGGTGTGGCTGGTTCGCGCGCAAGTCTGGCAGCCGTGAATGGCCCGGCGTCATTTTCGTCGCCGAGAACGGCGAAGGACCGGGGGTGAGGTTGAGGAAAGGGCGGAGATGAGAGAAACCACTCGCAAGGCGATCGCCTACCACGAAGCTGGCCATGCCGTCGCCGCTTGGAGCTGCAGGCTCAAGATCCTGAAAATATCGATCATCCCTGATGATGAGTTGAGCGGGAAGGTTCGTCATGTCTCGCCTCTGAAGGGCATCCGACTCGATATCGACGGCTCACCTCGAGCCGACGGGAAAGCTAAGGATGCGATCATTATCTGCCTTGCGGGGCCCGAAGCGCAGCGTCGTCACAACCCTCGCTCCGTGCGCCGCTGGCACGCCTCCAGCGATTATGATGCCGCCGTGGATCTCGCTCTGAGGGTCTGCGGGTCGGGACCGTCGACTACAGCATATTTGCGATGGCTCGGAATAGTCGCAAAAGACCTGATCAATTCCCGATGGCCGATGGTCGAGAAGGTTGCCGCGGAACTGTTGGTGAGAGAAGAGCTGTCGGCGGCCGACGTCGATGTTCTCTTGATGCCTAAGCGGCGCCCGGCGTCAGATTGAAAGAGGATCGCCATGCTCTCGCTCAGCTACGTCTATGTCGTCGGCAACGGGCGCGCGGTTAAGATTGGCAAGTCATGCCGACCTGAAACACGCATCGGCGAGCTCGACACGGCCTCGCACACTCCGCTGGTGACCTACTATGTCGGGGCGACGAATGGCGACGGCGGTGCGATCGAGCGCCAGGCGCACGCCCTGCTCGCTGGCCGGCGCCTGAAAGGCGAATGGTTTGACGCCACGGCCGCCTTGGCCATAGCCGCGGTCGAGCAAGCCGCGGTCGACGTCGGCCTTCAGATCATGCGCTGCGACGACGGATCAACCAGCGCGGGCGCCGCACCGCCGCCGCTGAAAGGCTACCGGCGGATCTGGGCGAGCGATCTCCCGCTTATCCATAAGCTCAATCTGTCAGCGCTGCGCGCGATCACCGGGATCGTGCTGCTCGGGCTCGTGGCGGCCACAGGCGTCATTGTCGCCTTCGCAATTCAGTTCATAATCATCGCGAACAGATAGAAAGGCGGACGACCCATCGACGACGACTGCCGTGCTGATGGGAATCGTTAGCGTTGTTGTGCGCGCCGGCGGAATGAAGGTGACCGGGATCGGTTGCGGCGTGGGCGCCGACGGAATGAAGCTGGACTGATGCCAGCCGTGGCCTGTGTAGGGCACGGAGCCGCCAAGCAATCGATGGCGCGGCAAGCGTGGGCCGGCTTCGAACCCGGCCAGATGCAAATGCTAGGGGTCTTTCCGGGTTGCGCCAGAAGGCAGGTTCTGACACCATCGTTACATGTGCCGGCGACGCGGCTTTTCGGCGGATCTTGAGGCTATCGCGGGTCATTGGCGAGCCACCGTGTTGACCGCATCCGATTGGTGTTCGGATGGACCTCCCGGCGGCGCCGGCGGCGAAGCTTGCGCGGAGTGAGATGGAGGCCTTTTCAGGTGCTTACATTGGTGTGTTAAACAGCCATGGAGTATCGTGGAGCAAGTCTTAGCCTTATTGAGGCGAAAACATCTGAGCAGGCGCGCGTCGAACTTTCGTCAAATATTGTGCGGCGGAGATGAACCAAATATGGCTTTTGACGAAACTCTTGCGTTGCACGAGCGCCGCTTTGCGAAGGGAGGACTCTGTGGCTGCTGCAACCACCGAAGCCATTCACGGATTACAGGAATGCAAGTTTCATCGCGGCGCTTTTTTTAACAGCTTTTCTGATGACTTCGACAATGATCGAACTGAGTGTCCGATTATTCCCGGCAGACTCACTCTTGTGCGAACCGCACATATGGTTCGTTTAAAATTGCATTAGGTCAATGCGCCCTGCCCATGGGGGACGTGCTGGAAGTTACGCGAAACGACGACACTTTCGCCGCCACGACTCTCGACGAGGTGGAAAAGTTCCTTCGCCACCCGGCCGCCTGGTCGGCGGCGCATGGCGGCATCGGCGAATTCAAGCCGGCCTGAACCCACGCCTTGCGCGCCAGCGTGGGCTTGCTGCAACACTCAAGGAGTTTTTCGCACGGGCGCAATTTGGAACGCCTGCTGCCAAGGTCTTGACGCAAAGCTTCGATTGGATGCCGCCACTCTTCCAAAGAATTGCGCGAGTGAGCCATGTCAGCGCCGTCGAAGATTGAGCAGCTTCGCGAGATCAGGGAGCGCCTGCCGCAGGCGGCCCTGCCCCTTACCGCAATGATCACCGTCATTGCGCTGCTGGCCTTTGGACCGGTCATACCGCAGGCAGCTCTCTGGCACTTCATGGCCCCGCCGCCGACCTCGCCTGCGACAAAAGTGCAGCCATGGGCAGGTCATCTCGAGAATCCGGCCGTGGCCGAGCCGTCCGCCGCGACCAAACCCTTGACCTCAGCCTCTTATACCTCGGGCTTCGACAAGGCTGCGGCGCGTGTGGCGCCTGAGTCGGTTCTGCCGGCCAAATCCCAGCAGACACGCGATCCGCGCGCCTGCCCTGACGGTATGAACTGTTCATTCAGAACGGCCAATGTCGTACCGCCGCGGCGGCCGCCAGATGCAGCTACGTCAGTCCCGGCTGCGCCCGCTGCCGCTACCGAGGCCGCGCCGCCGCCCCATCGGAGCGACTTCGCGGGTCTCAGCTTGCCGTCGCCGCACACGCTTCTGAAGCCGTTCACCTTCGTCGCCGATACGTTCACGGGCTTCATCAGGAAGCTGTGAGACGTTGACCGCGCAGGGCGCCCAATGGTCGGGCAAGGCCTGATCCTCAGGCCGGCTCGGCCGCGGCCTGCTGAATTCCGGGCATTTCGGCGAACCCGATAGAAGCCGGTTTTATCTGCCGCGCGAAATGCCCCGGTTCGCCATCGGGTCGTCCCGCGTTGATGGGAAGCTTAGGGCCTGCCCAATCAGGTCCCTCCGCCAGACGCGAGTGTCAGATTGCAGCTGCCGGGGCGGTTCAGCACGTCACATGCATGAGTCCGATCTTCTTCTCACGCGACTGGTTGAACGTTTGGATGGCATCGGGGGTTGGCTGCAAGACGACTTGGCAGCCCCTCTTCTCAAAAAATTCTTTTGCCTCGGGGGACAGACGCACATTGTCGGCCTGACCCGTGCCGATGACCAGCTGATCGCAGCCATCTTCGAAGACATCTTTGGCTTCCGCTTTGGAGATTATGTGCGATGTCCCGTATCTTTCCCTCGATAGCTTCTTCTCGCGCTTCGCGACTTTGCCGGAGAGGCGTATGACCACATCATGATCGTAAGTCCTCCCATCGATCGTGATTCTTCCGAATTCTATTCCTTCGATCCGCATTTGCTCTCTCCAAATATTTGGCTGGCGTCCCATTGCGAAAAATGAACGCGGGCAATCCGGACGGAGCCTCTTTCAACGCTGCGCCGCTCGTGGCCACAAACCGCGCAGCGGAACCGGCAACGTATCAATGACCTTCGCGATTTCGCCGGGATCGAGCTCTTCCCACAAAAGATCGAACACGGCTTTGGTGACGCCGAGCGCATCCCGTGGAAACGTGGGCGGCAGCTCGGCCTTCACGCGCGCCAGAAATTCGTCGACTTGCCGGTCGTTGGCCGGCTTTTCGGCAAGATGCCAACCCTCATAATAAATGCCGCGAACCAAAAGCGGCAGTTGGGCGCCGAAATGTACCGCCTGCTCCGGCGTCAGCCGATCGCGCAGCGTATGCAGGACGGCACGCAACGCACTATATGCGTGATGCCGTTCGCCGAGATGGTGCTCCTCGCCAAGCTTCTTGAGCCAGACATTCGTCTGCTGAATTGTGTGATCGAGGACGGGCAATTGAGTCCCGTTCATGGTGTGCCTCCCAAACCTTATAGATAAAATTGCACAAAACTCGGAAGCTTAGATTGACTTTTATCAATCCGTGATTGCCGATGCGATCGGCCGAGACGGAATGCGATCCACCAGTTCCCTGACCAGGATTGACCTATCGCAGGGCGAGGACACAGGATTTTGGCAGCGCCAGCTGATGTCCATCGAGCGGCCGAAAGCATTGGACGAAAACGTCGATCCGAAAGCGATCGCGCGCGACGACAGGTCATCCGTGCAGCCGCGTTGTGTCAACCAGTTGATCCAGATCAAAGAAGGCACGGGACCAAGCCGTATCTTGTGCCCGATTTCCATACTTGCGATTGACTGAGCCCACTCCTGCGGCGGTGGGGTGCCGCGCACTACGTTCCGAAGGAAGATGGCAATGGCGGACTCAAGAGTTCTCGTCATCTATTATTCCAGATCGGGGACGACACGCAAAGTTGCCGAATCTCTGTCAGCATTGCTCCAATGCGAAATCGAGGAGATTGCCGAGGCCAAGGACCGATCCGGCATTCTCGGGTTCGTGCTGTCAGTGATCGAAGCGGGGCGAAAGCTTCCTTCATCAATTATCTCCCCGAAAAAGGACCCCGCATCTTATGATCTGGTCATCGTCGGAACGCCTGTTTGGGCATGGTCTGTATCCTCACCCGTTCGAGCATATCTTATGACCACTAGGGCGCGCCTTCCCGAAGTGGCGTTCTTCTGCACCTTCCGCCATCGAGGCGGCGAAAGCGCCTTCGCGGAGATGCAGAACATCGTCGGCAAAGCGCCTCGCACCTGCTGTGCGGTTAAGGCGGAGGCCGTCAAATCGGGCGCCTACGGGCCGCATCTTGCTGAGTTCGTCAAATCGCTGGGGCGGGCGAGCGTTATCGACCAGACGGAAACGATCGGCGTAAACCAACGAGCGCCCAAGCGCCCAAGGACGCAGGATTCAATGTGATGCGGGTGTCGCCAGTCTCACCATGAACCATTCGGCGACAATTGCACTGGCTCTGGTGCGGACGGCACAAGTGGCGACGATTGCGTGGTTCTGGGCAAATGTCAGCAGATATCTTGGAATAAGAATATGGTGTTAGCGCCGTTGGCGTTCACCGAGAGGATAGCTATGATTTGATGATGGCCGTTTCTTTTCGTCTTGCGACATTCAATGTCGAAAATTTTGATTGGTCCCGAGCGCATGAAATGGAATTCGTACGTCGGATGGCCGTTCTCAGGCCGATCTTGAATGATCTTGCGGCCGACGTCATTTGTCTTCAGGAGGTCGACGCTCAGAAGTCGCCGCCTCACGGAGGACGCCGGTTTCTCGCTCTTGATCGTCTCCTCTGCGATACTGCTTACCAAAGTTACTATCGTATGACGAGCGTTCGGCCTGGAACGAATGCGCCAGCGGATGTCCATAATCTGGCGATCCTGAGCCGCTGGCCCATCCGCGAGCAGCAGCAGCTGTACCACGACATCGTCGCGAAATGGAGCTGGACGCCTCCAGGCGAAGGCTCCTCCCCTCCGCCACCCATCGAGGTCATGTGGGAGCGTCCTCTCATCTACGCAAGAATTGCAATGCCCAACGGCGCTGATCTTCACATCGTCAACCTTCATCTTCGCGCTCCACGTGCCGTGCGCATCCCCAACGAGAGTGAAAGGACCGGCTGCGTCTCGAGCCGAGCCTGGGCCGAGGGACAGTTTATCGCCGCCCAGAAGCAGGAGGGACAAGCGTTAGAAACTCGGCTGTTCATCGAGCGACTGTTTGATAGCGAGCCAAACGCGCTCATCGCCATATGCGGCGATCTTAATTCGGAAGTGCATGACGCGCCGGCGCGGCTTCTGCTCGGAGTTCCGAACGAGGACATAACAGAGACGTCCCGTCGGAAGCTCACTCCGCTAGCGGCCCGCGTCGAGGAAGCGCGTCGCTTCAGCGTCGTACACGCCGGACGCCGTGTTCTTCTCGATCATATTTTGGCGTCGCAGACGCTCGCCGCCTGCTGCACGAATGTCACGATCTTGAACGATGGCTTGCAGGACGAGGTCAAGGCGAAAGAGCCAATCCTCGGCTCGCTGCATGCGCCGATCATTGCGTCCTTCGATTTGGGCAAAGGCTCAACCAGCGACTCACTCGCAGGCGAGTGCAGCGCATAGGGCATCGATACGTAAACAGGCGACCGATGCGCATATGGCCGAATACCGGCGGCAAGCCGCAATAGGGAACTGGCTTCTGGCCATGAATCATCGCAGAATCTTCAGAACAATTGGCGTTATCACATTGGCCAAGAATAGGCGATTTTCATAGACCGCGACCGGGCGCCGGTCCCAGCAGGGAAGGCGGTCCAGAAACGCTCCTTTTGATTTGATGAGCGAATTGCCAAAACGGTATCGGAGAAGCCTATGGTCGATCCGACAACGGGTCCGCTCCCAAGTCTCGATCCGTGGGATGTCTTCGTTCCTTATAGCGGATTGCATTTGCTGTCGGTTACCGTCTGCATATCGGTGATCGCAGCCACGGCCATGCTCGGTCGCGCGCTTCGCTCGACAGAGGCGGAAGCGAAGCTGCGCCGGTCAATTGCAATCCTGGCACTCTGCTATTGGGTCGCCTACAATGTTTGGTGGAACTGGAACGGCGTAGATCCTTTCAACGGCTGGCCGCTGCAGATCTGTGACCTCAACGGCATAGTTGCGCCCTTTGCCCTCCTGACGCGCAACCGTTGGGCTAGAGCAACGCTCTATTTCTGGGCCTTCGCCCTCACGGTCCAAGCTTTCGTTCAGCCGCTTTTGACCGTCGGGCCAGCCTTTCCTGGTTTTTGGGCCTTTTGGGCGGCACATACGATCGTCATGATCTGCGCGGTCTATGACGTGGTGGTACTTGGCTTTCGGCCGAACTGGAGCGACCTTGGGCGCGCCTATCTCGCAAGCGCGATCTACATCGCCTTAATAGTGCCGGTCGATCTGTGGCTGGGATCGAATTACGGCTTCGTTGGCAACCCGGCGCCGGGGAGTCGAATCCCTCCCCTCGTGGAAGCCTTTGGTGCTTGGCCGCGCCGCGCGCTCATCGTGGTGGGCTTGGCGGCGCTGGCCTTTGTTTTGGTGCTTGTGCCCTGGCCTCTCCTCAAACGACTTCGGTCGAGATCGAACAATTCCGGGCCCACGCGCCCCTCAACCCACCTGCCGGATGCCAACACATGAAGGC
The DNA here is from genome assembly GCA_963720425.1 of uncultured Alphaproteobacteria bacterium. GTDB lineage: Bacteria > Pseudomonadota > Alphaproteobacteria > Rhizobiales > Beijerinckiaceae > Methylovirgula. The sequence goes on along the minus strand of OY970391.1, from coordinate 2,223,998 downwards.
ACCCGAACGCCGCCCCCGGCGCGCGACTGTCCCGCCGTTCGCGCGCGCATTGATCTGCCGCAACGCGCATTTGTAAGTTATCGATCATTCTCCACATCTCGGAATTGAAAAAGTCGCGTAACTTTTTCGGGACATGCTCTAAGAGGAGCGAATTCCCGGCGTCCCTGCGCAGGTGACGAATTCGAATCGAAGCAAATAGGACTGCGGACCAAATCGTGAGCCTTCATCAATGATCGCCTTTCAACGTTTCCATGTCGCCGCGCAACCTGCCGAAGAGTGGATCGACGATCTCGCACGGGGCCTGGGGTGGCATGATCCTGATCTGTTTGGCTCTTGTCGCGACCTTGCACGCGCTGCGCGACAGCTTACCGCCGCCCGAAGCAGTTTTCCTGGGGGAATATCTGACGACTTTGCTGCGCGGCCTCTATTATGAGGACTGGCATTTGGCGAAGCAGACCCATACGTTCAAGAGTCGCGATGCATTCCTCGAGCGTATTCGGGAAGGCGTGCATCGCGATCCAGGTATCCATGCCGAGCAAGTGGCGCATGCAGTTTTCGCCCTGCTTGCGCCGCATTTGCCGGCATCAGAACTCGAAGATGTGAAAGCCGTCACGCCAAAAGAACTGCGTGCCTTTTAGCCGATTTGACTGATTAGGTTTCGCCACGTGGAACCGAGTGTCGAAAACCACAGCTCGAAAGAGCCGCCGCCCAATCGCGGATCGCATGAGCAGGATCTCATGGCGGTCGTCGAAGCTCTGGCGCGCGAACTTCACCCACAGCGGACGAAAATATCCCAAATTTTATTATCGAGCCGCCTCGAACAAGATCTCGGGATCGATAGTCTTGCCCGGACGGAGCTCGTTTTGCGGGTCGAGCGCGCTTTTCATCTGCGCCTCCCTATCGGCATCGTGGGTGAGGCGGAGACGGTGGCGGACCTTCTTCAGGCGCTTGAAGAGGCTGGCTTGGCGCTCAAGCGCGTCGAGGCGCCCGCAGCGCCGTCCTTACCCTTCGTGTCGGCCGCGAGCGAAGCTTTGACCTTGGTCGATGTCCTTGATTGGCACGTGGCGCAGCATCCAGACCGGCTTCACCTGACCCTGTTGCAAGATGACGTGACGATCCTCGGGACGCTGAGTTATGGCCAACTTGCGGCGCAAGCGCGCCAGGTTGCTGCAGGACTGATCGCCCGCGACATCGCCCCCGGCGATCGGATCGCGCTCATGCTGCCGACCAGCATCGAATTTTTCGTCGCCTTCTATGGCATCCTTTATGCCGGCGCCGTGCCGGTGCCGATCTATCCGCCCCTGCGGCTGGCGCAGCTCGAAGAACATCTGCGCCGTCAGGCCGGCATCCTGAATAATGCCGGTGCCCGCATTCTGCTGACCGTTCCAGAAGGCCTGCGCCTCGCGGCTCTCCTGCGGGCGCAGGTTGAGACCCTCGGTGTCGTCGAGAGCGTCGCTGGTGTGACCGCCGGTGTTGTCGATACAACTCTGCCAGCGAGCGACAAGAATTCGACCGCTCTGATCCAATATACATCGGGAAGCACGGGCGACCCGAAAGGCGTGGTGCTGAGCCATGCAAACCTGCTTGCCAACGTGAGAGCCCTGGGCCTTGCCATGGCGGCGACTTCCGCGGATATATTCGTCAGTTGGTTGCCAGTTTATCACGACATGGGCTTGATCGGCGCTTGGCTTGGGTGCCTTTATTTCGCCGCCCCAATTTACGTCATGTCTCCGCTCACCTTTCTCGTCCGCCCGGAAAGCTGGCTTTGGGCGATTCACAGGTTCCGCGCGAGCTTGAGCGCGGCCCCGAATTTCGGCTTCGAACTCTGCCTCGACAAAATCGACGAGGCCAATCTCGAAGGTCTGGATCTCAGCTCGCTGCGCATGGTGGCGAATGGCGCGGAACCGGTCAGCGTGCACACATTGCGCCGGTTCTTTGACAAATTCGCGCCCTATGGCTTCCACCGCGAAGCCATGGCTCCCGCTTATGGTCTTGCGGAAAACGCAGTCGGACTTGCCCTTCCTCCGCCGGGCCGCGCGCCCCTCATCGATCGAGTCGACCGCGTTGCGCTCATGAGCCGCGGCGTGGCCGAACCGGCGAAACCCGACGACCCGAAGCCGCTCGAGTTGGTTGCCTGCGGGCAGCCCTTACCCCTGCATGACATAAGGATCGTCGACGAGGCGAGACATGAAGTCGCGGAGCGGCATGAGGGGCGGCTGGAATTTAGGGGCCCTTCGGCGACATCGGGCTATTTCCGCAACGAGGCGAAGACGCGTGAACTCATCCACAACGGCTGGCTCGACAGCGGCGACCGGGCCTATATGGCGAGCGGGGATGTCTATATCACCGGACGGATCAAGGACATCATCATCCGCGCCGGCCGCCACCTCTATCCGCAAGAGATCGAGGAAATCATTGCCGACATTCCGGGCATCCGCAGAGGCGGCGTGGCTGTTTTCGGAGTCCCCGATCCGGCCACGGGCACGGAACGGGTGATCGTCGTGGCGGAGACGGACGAAATCGATACCGCGGTCCGTGCCAAGCTGGAGTCTCAAGCGCAACAGGCGGCATTCGATATCGGCGGCACGCCGCCTGACGAGATCATCCTTGCGCCGCCGGGAACAGTGCCCAAGACATCGAGCGGCAAGATTCGCCGAAGCGCCGCCCGGGAACTCTATGAGAGCGGCCGCATCGGTGCGCCGCAGCGCGCCTTATGGTGGCAGATCCTGCGTCTGTCACTCGCCGGCTTTGGCCCGCAATTGTCTCGCTTCGCCGCGCTTACGAAGGATGCGCTCTATGCCCTGTGGTGGTGGATCGTCATAGCGTTCGGTTACTTCCTGGCGTGGATCGCCGCAATGATCCTGCCGCAACTGGCCTGGCGCTGGAGCATCGTGAGGCTCATTGCCGGCGTCGGTCTCGCCGCCTTGCGCGTCCCCGTCTCAGTAAGCGGCATCGGCCGGGTGCCGCGCGGCAATGCCATGCTGGTGTTCAACCATTCGAGCTATATGGATGCAGTCGTCCTCGTCGCGGTTCTGCCCGGCGAACCGGCTTTCGTCGCAAAAAAGGAATTTGCCCGGCAGATTTTCGTTGGTCCATTCCTGCGCCGCATGGGCGCGCTATTCGTCGAACGTTTCGACGTAGCGAGCAGCCTCGCCGATACCGAGGCCGTCATTGATGCGGCGCGGCAGGGCCGTAATCTCGTGTTTTTCCCGGAGGGCACTTTCACCCGCAGAGCCGGCCTTTCCGGGTTCTACCTCGGCGCCTTCAAAGTCGCAGCCGAAGCCGACTTTCCGGTAATGCCCGGCATCTTACATGGAACACGCACGATGTTGCGCGCCGATCAATGGTTTCCGAGGTGGACGCCGATCAGCCTGCGGATCGAAGCGGCTGTAAGTCCGACGGGTACGGACTTCGCTTCAGTGGTGCGCCTGCGCGACAGCGTGCGCCAGGTCATTTTGGCTCATTGCGGCGAGCCGGACCTCGGCGAACTCGTGAAAGCTCCGCGTCCTGCCGCATGATCGCCGGATCGGTCCATGCCCGCTGGCATGCTGCGCGCCTCTCGACGCGGAGAAAGCCCCATGATGGCCGGCGGCTTCTCCCCGAACTGATGCAAGTCATGGCAGGTCCGTCCCCTCGTTCGGCGATCGAGGCGCTCGGGCCTGGCGGACGAACTGCAATTCGCCTCGATTGCATCTTGCCGAAGATTCGTTTGCTCGCAATGCGGGCCGCCAGAACACTGAGCGTATTGCCGGACTGGCGCGCATAACGTTTGCGAGCGCTCACTTGCTCTGCACGGACGCCAGATAGGCCAGCAGCGCATCTATCTGCTCCGGATCGAACTGAAAGTGCGGCATCTCCAGCCCTTGGTGGCCAACCATAATGCCCTCGCTCAGCGCCTCTTCGAGATCAGTGAGCGGATATTTGTGCGAGAGTGTGCGGAAAGGCGGCGACTTGGGATTGGCACTTTCACCGGTCTTGCCGATGGCGTGGCAACGACCGCAGTATTCCTTCGCGATTACATGTCCGCGTGCGATGAGCCTCGCGTCCGCGCAGGCCGGCGCCACCCAAGGCAAGCCCGCGATGGTGGCAAACAACATAGCGAGGGCGAAGCAAAGGAATCGACACATGGGATCAAACTCACCTCGAGCCCCCGACCCGGATAGCGGCTGGTAGGTAGGATAATTCGCGTCGTGCTGCCATCGCCGTGACGAAGTGATGCGAGTTCAGTCGAACCGATCCCCGAATTGCGGGCCACTAGAACAAAACCCAATTTAGGGTCAATTATCGCGTCATCCGGCGATGCGGGTCAAGCTGGTGATGGCTGCGTCAAAACCTGGCGGTAATTGAAAAGCCAAAATCAGTTGCCAAAAGCGATCAAAGGCGCCAACTTCTGGCAAGGTCTCGAGGCCGTTTCGCAAGCCCGGTCTGCCGCGCCCGATTCAAGCTACCATGCAAAATCGCCTATATTTCGAAGGGAGAGCTTCACATGCCGACATTGCTTCCGTGGACGAACGTTGAGATTGGTGATCTAGACGTTTTCATCCCCTCCCCACCATGCCTGGTTGTCTACACATCTTACGCTGATGATGAGCCGGAAAGCACAGTTAGTTTCTTCTGGCAGGAAAAAAGCACCGGAATCGTTCATCATGAGCTGCTGTTTATGGAGCCGGTTCCATTTGAGACGGCCCTCAAATGGGCACAGGAGCATGCGCCTACGCGCAGTATTGAACGGATTCATGTCAAACACGCGAGAACGACAAAAACGTCCAAGCAAACGGCGCGGGTCAAACATGCGGTAAAAAAGAGCGCCGCGAAAAAGAAAGCACGCGCTCCGAGACAAGCCGCGGCCAAAAGGCCGAAACGGCGTGCCAAGAAGGCAACTTAAGTTCCTGTCAGAGCACGTACGCTGGGCTCGCGACGCCTGGGTCGCGAGCATCCTGAGGTGCTGTGCATGGCGGCGATGTGCAACTCGTCTCGCGCACCATGGTGAGGCCTCGGAGACGCCTATCGCTGAGCTCAGGCAGCCGCTTCTCGAACCGGCCGAAATCCCTCCCGGTTCATGCTTGAACCTGGTCCACTGCGCCGAGGTCTTAGCCCCGGCGCCTTCGCAGGAATGATGGCGGCAAGAATGGCTACAGTTGGCGACGCGCCTCTAGGATAGCATATGCCATTCCCTCAACGATTTTGTGAGCTCCTTGCACACCCGGATCGTTGACCTCCTCGAAAGTCTCCAAGCTTTCAAGGATACCTTCCAAAAACGTTTCAACATCATGATCTGTGAAAATGCCCTTTTTGGTAAGAGCCGAGAGTAGCCCTAAACCAATTGACATGCCGACGATTGCAGCGCCCCGCGTGTCAATATCTGTCTCTGCCATGCTTGATGCCTCCAGCCTCCCTAAAGCAGACGCCGCCACAGCACTATTGCGCCGCTTTCGCTCTCTGCCAATCTCAGCAAAAATCGACGCTCGGCTTGTTCTTCGCTGCCGGCGTCAGGACAGCGGAACTGATCGCCATTTGATTGACGGATCTTTCACGGAAGGCTTCACACATTCAATCGCGGCCGTAACAGGCACTCTAGGCGTCTGTCCGGAACGGCGGGAGACAGCAAGATTGATCCATATCAAAACAATAGGCGCTGCAGCCGCTATTTTGAAAAAATAGAGAAGGAGTCCCCACAAAATAGAGAAGGAATGCCACAATGGAAGCGACCTGGATGCCTCACGAAAAACATGGGCGGCTTACGGAGCAAAGCGACTTGCCGGATACCGTTTTTGCTTTTCCGAAACAACGTAAAGAGCCGCTGACCGATGCACAGCACGTGCGTAATTCCGTCGCCCGGTTCGATCAAGTCATCGGCGTCTCCGATGCCGATCGTGCTTTGGCCTTCGCGAACATCGAGAAGGCTGCAAAGTACTATGACGTCAACCTTTCGGAGACGTCATGGCACAAGCTCGGCGTTCATCCGCAACTCCACCGGAAAGAGGCTGCCGCGAAAGCCGTTGAGACCAAGCGAGAGAGCGGGGAACTGAAAGAGGCTGCCGCGAAAGGCGCTGCGACGCGCAAGCGCGAGGAACGACGCTAGAGTCCATAGGCGATCACGCCGAGACGATGGCATCCAAGCTGCAACGCAGCGCGAGGCTGCTGATTGAGGCGTCGGGATAATTGTCGCAGGCGAACTTGCCTCTTGGTCAGCCGACCTGCCGAAGCCTTATACCCTTGTCGCGCCGGGGATGTTTTTTCCAACGCGCCATCGCGATAATGCATCGTGGGAGCGCCGTGTCATGGAAGCAGCTGTTTTCATCGCCAGACTTGTCGGTCCGCTGTTCGTCGCGCTCGGCGTCGGCATATTGCTGAACCAAACGCTCTATGCCGCCATGATCGTGGAGGCCGTGCACATTCCCACCCTGATCTATCTTTCCGGACTACTCGCGCTCACCGCCGGCCTCGCCATTCTCAACGTGCACCGGGCGTGGATCTCGGACTGGCGCGTCATCATCACCGTGCTGGGCTGGGTGTTGGTGATCGCCGGAATCATTCGCATCGTGCTACCGCGGGTGACCGCATCCATCGCAACCACGATTTATTCCGGATCGGCCGCCATGGCGATCGTTGGCGTCATCGTTCTCGTACTGGGCGGCTATCTCAGTTTCGAGGGCTACCGCCAGTAGGCCGGCGACTGACGATCAAACAACGGGAGCGTGACATGCCGACATCAATTTTTCTTGCCCGGTTACTCGGGCCGATTCTCCTGGTCCCTGGCCTCGGCCTCCTATTTAATCCGCGCGGCTTCCGGACGATAGCGGCGGAAGTGCTGGGCAGCTTGACGCTGGTCTATCTGTTCGGCGTCATGGATTTCGCCACTGGCCTCGCGATCGTCCTGACCCATAACGTGTGGACGGCGAACTGGCGCGTGCTCATCACCCTCATCGGCTGGCTGATGCTGCTGCGCGGTGCAGCACGAATTCTGATACCCGACACGATCATGGGCTACGCGGCGAAGCTCGTCCGCAACAAGCAATTCTATCTGGTGTCGGGCATCGTCCTCATCATTCTCGGCCTCGTGCTCTGCTATTTCGGCTACGTCGCGAAGGGCTAAAGGAGCGAACCAGGAACAAGCCGCTCTCCGAATCCGATCTCGCCACGGCCAAGGTGACGACCGGCCGGCCGTTCAAGGCGCCACACCGAGCGCCTTGAGTTCCTGGTTGGCGTCGGCCCATTCGTCGAAGTCTTTCGGGCAATCGCTCGCCGCGAGCCGGAACAGACGGGTTGCCTTGTCCTTGGTGCCATTCCGCAACGCCAATTCGCCGCTGTAGAAGTTGGCCTCGCAGACCTGGCCCTTCTTCTTCGCGGCGTCCGGATCATTGGCGGCGTCGAGCACGGCCGCCGGCGTCATCTGACCGAGGTACATGCGGATGACCGGCGCGGGCCATGCCGTCATGTCGATTTGCGAGATCGCTTGCGGCAGGCAACTCGCGACATTGTTGCGCTTCCCGACGATGTCGACCCACAGCGCGCTATACGCCTCCTTCGGATCGAGCGCGCTTGCTTGGCTTACGTCGGCCAAAGCCTTGGAAAGTTTGCCGCCATAAAAGTATGCGAGGCCACGGGTGCGATAAGCAAGGGCGTATTTTGGATCGAGCTGAATCGCGTCGCTGCAGTCGGCGATGGCACGGTCGAAATCGCCCTTATCATAAAACGCAACGCCCCGATTATTGTAGGCGGGGGCACATTCGGGATCGACCCGGATCGCGTCATTGAAGTCGGCGATGGCTCGGTCGAAGTTCCCCTTGTCATAATACGCAACGCCGATTGTTGTAGGCGATAGCGCGATTTTTGGTTGATGTCCCACGGTCTTGAATAAACTGCGTGCAGGCGACGATTGCTTCATCGCCGCTTCCACGAACGCACGTTGTCGCATCATCGGCTGCAGCCCGAGACACCAAGACTGGACCCGCGATCACGAACCACACAGCCAGCTCAACCAGGAGCACCGAGAAGCGCGAACGGTGAAAAATTACCATTCCACAATCCGCGCGGGAAGGAGAGCAGGCATCTCTGGCTGCCGATACGGGAAGCCTAGTCCTCATTCACGTCACCTCAAAACTCGAGGCCAAAACAGAAGCATCAAAACAATCGCCCAAACAATACCCCAGCCGATCCATGTGATGGCAGGGTGAGCCGCCTGCCATTCGAGAATTTGCTTATGAATGGCCATCAAGAATCTCCCCGTCTCTGTTTAGAGGCAATTTCAGTCAAACCAGCTGCGAATGGATAATTAGGCCTTGGCCGTCGCCATAACGCCCTCGAGAATGTTAGCATCGTAAACCGCGAAGCCGCAGTCTTTGATTGCACGTCTAGCTTTGGTTTTCTTTATTCTTCCAATTCGGCATGTCGATTTTGCGGTTAAAGCGCTCATCGCTCGATAAAGCATGCAGCTTCGCAGCTTTGCTCTCCCGCTTCTTCCGCCGCGCCAGAATGATCGCCGAATTGAGCTCGGCGCCATAAATGAAGATCGCTGCCAGCAAATAAAGGAAGATGAGAACGATCATCACCGAGGCGAGCCCCGCATAGACGTTCACATAATTGCGCGCGAATTCTGATAAATAGACGCCGAAGCCATAGCCGGCCTCGATCCACAGCGCGAGGGTCAGCACGATGCCCGGCGCTATTTCGGTCAGCGAACGCCGACCGGCCGGCAGGAATTTATGGATGATGATGAGGGCCAGAAGCAGCAGCGCCGCCGCTATGGCAAAGCGCGCATAGGTTACCTGCCGTTCGAGCGATTGCACGCCCGGCGCGAAATGGACCACCGTCGCCCAGATCAGCGGCGCGAGAACAATGAGAAAACCGAGCGCCAGAAGCGCTGCGGCGCCGACGAGCACATAGATGATCGACAAGAGCCGCGCGAGCCACCAGGGCCGCTTGTCCTTCGCCTCATAGGCGCGATCAAGGCCCACCCGCAAGGCCTCGACGCCGCTCGAGGAGAAATAGATCGAAAGCGCGCCGCCGAGCGTCAAGAGGTTGCCGTGGCTTTGGGTCAGCACATCATTGATCGTACGCCCCAGCGGCAGCGCCACTTGCTCGGGCCAGGTCTGCAGCAGCATGTGGGTCGCCTGGTCGGCGAGCTCCTGAGTGCCGAAAAAGCCGGCGAGGGCGGTGATGAAGATGAGAAAGGGAAACATCGACATCAAGATTGTCAGCGCGACATGGCTCGCAATCGCCCATCCGTCATCCTTCAGGAAGCGCAAATAGGCGACATAGAAGAGGCGAAGGAACGTCAGCGCGAACGACATTTGGCTCGTGATGGTGCGCCAGCGTTCATGGTTCTAGCGCTACATTGCGTGCAGACGAATCGCCGACGTCGCGCGATGCTCCGGAACCGCAGCTCATCGACGAGCTCGAGCGCGTCGAAGCTGAACGCTGTCGCGTGCATGCACGCGGCATTGCCGCAGACCACGAAGGCTTCGAGCCCGTGGCCCTTCAAGTGCGCGATCGTCGGCGGTTCTGGCGTCATGGTCGCGATCGTTGGTAGTGTCCTAGGACACTACCGTTCCCCGACTTCCCGATGCCTGCTTACCGAGCACTTACCGGAGCCGGTTGGCTTGCCATCGTTGGCGGAGTATGTGGCGTAAGTTCTTCATTTATATGGTGAGCGTATATGGTGAGCGCGCCGGGACTCGAACCCGGGACCTCCTGATTAAAAGTCAGATTTTTTGCCGCGTCGGACATTTCCTGTCAATTCCGTCAGCTCCTAAGCCATTGAAATTGCCTATAGCCGCCGCCTATATTGTTTCCAAACAGTTCCTTTCATTTCCTTCACGGGGGCGACTCGGTGGCGACAAATACGGAAAGACTCACGAAAACGGACGGTTGATGCGCTGGCGCCGCGCGACAAGCCGTTCAGCAAGTTCGACGGTCATATTAGAGGTTTCGGCGTCAAAGTCATGCCGACCGGCGCCAAAACCTTCATCCTTGAGTATCGACCCGGTGCTGGCGGACGGGGCGTCGCCAAGCGGCGGCTAACCATCGGCCACTATGGCGAAATGACCGTTGAACAGCCGGCAGGCGGCCCTGACGGCCTTGGCGCGCATCCGGTTAGGAGATCGGATCCGATGGACGACAAAGCCCGCCAGCGGGCGTCCCTCACGGTTGCCGACGTGATCGGCCTGTTCGTCGCGGAACAGGTCGCGAAGCTAAAAGCAAAGACTGCGGAAAACTATAACATTGCTCTCGAAAAGCTTCGCGCTGCGCATGGCAGCATGAAGGCAGCGTAGCTCACACGCTCGCACATTGCGACCATGCACGCACGAATGACCAGCGGCCCTTACTCCGCCAATCGTTTCCTCGCCAACGAAGCTCTTTTCGTGGGCCTTTGATCGCGGACTTCTGCCGGACGGGCATGTCAACCCGGCGTCCCGGCATCGGCCGCTACAAGGAACAAAGCCGGGGACGCTTTTTGACCGCCGACGAGCTTGACCGGCTTGGCGATGCACTCCGCGCGGCCGAGACCGATGGCTTGCCTTATCTGGTCGATGACACGAAGCCGAAGGCAAAGCATGCCGCGAAGCCCGGGAACTGCCGCATACGGGTCGATCCCTTCGCTATCACGGCCATCTATCTGTTGATCTTTACCGGCACGCGCTTACGCGAAGTTCTTCATGCGCGATGGCAGCATCTCGATCGTGAGCGCGGCATTATCTTTCTGTCGGACAGCAAGACCGGCAAGAAGCCCATTTATTTGAACGCGGCGGGATCGCCATCCTCGATGTTCTGCCGCGTCTCGCCGGCAGTCCATATATTCTTCCAGGCAAAAAAGACGGTCAGCCTCGCGCCGATCTCAAGAAGCCTTGGGAGGCGGTGACGCGCGCCGCTGGGCTCGATGGGTTGCGGCTTCATGATCTGCGTCACAGCTTCGCCAGCATCGGCGCCGCCGGGTCGCTCAGCCTGCCAATCATCGGCGGATTGCTTGGCCACTCGCAACCGGCGACCACGCAACGCTATGCGCATCTCGGTGACGACCCAATGCGCGCCGCGGCAGAGACCATCGGCGCGACGATTCAGACGGCAATGAATTGTAAAGCCGACGGCGGCGCCGGACGGCAGCGGAGGCGCGCCACATGAAGAAGCCGATCATCAAGCCCAGGAACAGCGGCCCGCACAAAGGCATGGGCGGCAGGCCCGAAGGAACCAGGCGGCTAATTTACGATGACCCGGATCGTTGGGTTATCGTGACGATGCTTTGGCTTCGGCAAGATCCAAAAGAACGGCGGTCAATCGCATTGATCGAAGCCCTCGACAACCTGTTGACGCCGCATGATGGCGTCGAGTTGGTGCTCGATGAGCCACGCGAGATAGAAGGCGTCGAACATGGGGTGCTCGGCATTCTGAACCAGACGCCGGATCGAGTGCCGGATCGCCGCGACAGCAATAAGCCTGATCGCCGGCCGCGCTCCGCGCCGGGCGGAGCGGCATTTTGCCGATCGCGCCTGCAACACCTGCAAGCCAAGATCGCCCGATTTAAGGGCGCCAAATTGACCAAGAAAGAGAACGGGTGGATGGTCAGCGCGAACGAGCAGTTCGCGGACGTGGAACTTCCGAACGGTCTGCGGCTGCGCGTGCCGGCGAAGCTCGTCAGCGAGATGGCGCCGGCCTGAAGGCTCCGGGCCGCCGGGTGAGGCAAGTGCCTAGATTGCGAGAGGTGCCTTAGATAGCGGTTGATCTACTGTGACTTTGGCGTGATGCCAAAGTTCACGGACAAGCTCGTTTGCACCTGCTCAAAGGTATAAGGTTTGGGCAGCAAGGCCGAGTTCTCAACAAACAAGGCTCTCATTGCGTGTGTGACGCCTTGGCCGGTCGTATACAGCACCTTGAGACCAGGCCGGCGTTCCACCGCCTGTTTCGCCAAATCGAGACCAGCGCAAATGTCGGCCTTGAGGCCGATGTCAGTGACCAAAACGTCGATATGCTGCGCGCCATCCAGAACGGCCAGGGCCTCGTCAACGGTGCTTGCAGAGAGTGTCTGATGCCCTTGCTCCAGAAAACACCATTCCGCTACCACGCGGACTGGCTCCTTGTCTTCGACGATCAGCACAACGGCCATAATCGCCCCCCGATTATGTCGAATGATATAATACCAGCAATCGGGGTCGGTTTCTAGGCAAGCCATGAGATGCTTGACGCCATGATCTACGCGAGCGCCGCAGCCATCAAGCATGGCGTTTATTGGATTTCCGATCGTGGCTGGGCGAAGCTTGAGGCTGAATTTGAGCCGGGCGTTACGCCGGCGGCTCCGGGGAACCCCGAAGCTGAAGACGGTCTTCAAATCCGTGGCCTCTCAATTGTCAAGGTGAGAAATGGCTGGCGGCATCGGTCTTTTCGACATTGCGATTTCGGATCGGTCTTCGGCCGGCGGTGAGATGCATCTCGCGGGCGGCCGCACTTTCGAGGGCGGCGAGACGCCGTTCTGGCGCTGCATGTGCTCGCCTATAATCTCACGCGTGTCATGAACATCATGGGGCCTGGACGGCTGATCGCGGCGATGCGGACATAGGTCGTCGAAGCTGAAACTATCTCCGCCGTCACCATGACGCCGAAAATGGCACGACTGCGCGCTAGGGCCGCTCCGAGACGACAAAATAGCCAGAACCGGCAAAGCGACCGGGTAGAGCCCGCAATGGAGGAGGCTGCAAGCTTTATGGCGTCAGCCAAAGTGTTTTCACACGACCAAGACCCTTTGCGGTCATTGATTCACTGGCCAAACAACTCGCGGGCCTTTTGGTTTTGCCTTAGAGATAATCATCGCAACAGATAGACTGCGATTTGGGAGACAGGACGCGTAGTCGGCAAGCTCTACGGCTGCCGTTCCCAGCGCGCCCTCGCGGCACGATATCGAAGGTCTTGCTGTCGAAATTGTAGCGCGGGATCTGAACGCAGCTGCCATAACCGGACTTCTGCCACGTCAGATGCGCGGTCTTGTGCTATGACGCCGTGACAACGCGCGTCCCGTCGGGGCTGAAGGCGGCGGATAATACGGGGTCCTCGTGTCCGCGCAGGACCGTGAGTTCCCTCCCCGTCGCGGCATCCCAGATGCGCGCGGTCAGGTTTGACGCCGTGACGATCCGCTTTCCATCGAGGCTGAAGGAGGCGGACAACACATCGCCGTCGTGTCCGCGCAGGACCGTGAGTTCCTTGCCCGTCGCGGCGTCCCAGATGCGCGCGGTCGAGTCATCCGCCGCCGTGACGATTTGCTTCCCGTCGGGGCTGAACGCGGCGGACTCGACGTCGCCCTTGTGCTCGCGCAGGACCGTGAGTTCCTTGCCCGTCTCGGCGTCCCAGATGCGCGCGGTCCCGTCTACTGATGCCGTGACGATCCGCGCGCCGTCGGGGCTGAAGGCGGCGGACTCCACGTCACCCTCGTGGCCGCGCAGGACCGTGAGTTCCGTGCCCGTTGCGGCGTCCCAGACGCCCGCGGTGCTGTCGTCTGATGCCGTGACAATGCGCGTCCCGCCGGGGCTGAAGGCGGCTGACGACACGGGATACTCGTGTCCGCGTAGGACCGTGAGTTCCTTGCCCGTGGCGGCGTCCCAGATGCGCGCGGTTCGGTCATACGACGCCGTGACGATCCGCTTTCCGTCGGGGCTGAAGGCGGCTGACCGCACCGCGTCCATGTGCCCGCGCAAGACGGTGAGTTCCCTGCCCGTCGTGGCGTCCCAAATGCGCGCGGTGAAGTCCGGTGAGGCCGCGCGCATCTGGTCCGCTCCCACCGCCAGCGACAAAAGGGCTAAACCTAACGCGATTAAAAAGTTGCTTTTCATATTTTAGCTCCGGTCGGCATGGCTTTAAAAATTTACGACCATGGCTTCGCCCCGGACCCAAGAGGCAAAGAGGAAAGATTCAAGGGGTAAGCGTCCTCTCAACGCGAAAGCCCAGGGTGTCGTCCCCGAAGCCGGAGAGGTACCTGTAGCGGTTGGCCGAGCGGAGGATCCGCGGATCGTCGTTCCAGGACCCGCCGCGGACGACACGGGCGGTGCAATCTCCGCTGGTCCACGCTGAACCGTCTGTCGGCGCTCCGTAGTAGCGACTATGATAGCAATCCTGCACCCATTGCACCACGTTGCCCGCCATGTCGCAGAGGCCGAACGCATTGGGCTTGAACGATCCGACTGGTGCGGTCTCGCGCCCATCCCACTGGCTTCCACACCCGTTACAATTGGCGTTCCCCACGCCGGTCTCGTCGCCCCAGTAATAGGCCGTCGTGGCGCCAGCGCGAGCCGCGTATTCCCATTCGGCCTCCGTGAGCAGACGGTAGGGCTGGCCGGTCATCTTGGAGAACCACGCCACATATTGCTCGGCGTCGTTCCAATTGACATTGATGACCGGCCTTGTGCCTCGCCCGAAATTACTATCGCCGACACGAGGGCACCCGCCAACCGAGACGCAGGCGTCCCAGTCGGCGAACGTCACATCGAACTTAGACACGGCGAAGGGCCTGGCGATCGTGACCTTGTGCTGCGGACCTTCGTTGGAATAACGGCCCTCTTCAGTCACGGGCGAGCCCATCATGAATTCACCCGCCGGAATGACGATCATCTCGGGACAGTCCTTGGCGCATTCACGGAAGCTCGCCTGCGGCTTCAGCGTACGCTCGGCCTCCGCTGTTAGCAGGTAGGGCCGAAAGTTCGCGAGCATGTAGGGCCGTATGGTCGCGAACCAATTCCACTGCTCCTTGACGTACGACTGACTGATCCAGCCGAGGAGACCGGCGATGATGCCGACCAGCAGCACGTCAATGAGCACGTGCACCCGCTGCGTCATAAGATCAGCTCGGGACTGAGGCCGGTCGCCTCGGCGGCATCCACCGGAGGGCGCCTTCGCGAGCCTGATGGTCGGAGCGCGTCCTGCCTCGGTGATGACCATGCCCGGCAATATGCGGGCCCCAGCCAAAGCGTATCATGACGAAGAACAGCCCTGCCCAGACTAGGAAATAGACGTTCTGTAGCTGCATGGCTCCGACTTCCGGTTGGCTCCGTCTCAGGCCGCTATTCTTCGATCACATCATGCCCATAGGCCCCCAGAAGAGCTGATCGGCTTGCCTTTGGGTGTCGCTTTAGCCGCGTATAGGGGCTTCAGCGCCTAGTTCATCGCGCGCAACGCGTCGAGCTGTGCGGCCATGAGCTGCCAGGGCGGCGAGCCGCTGCTCGTCGCCCAGCGGCCTCACTCCACGTCACGGCACGATCTCGAAGGTCTTGCTGTCGTAGTTATACCGCGGGATCTGAACGTAGCTGCCGTTCATGAAGACCGGAACCTTGTGCACTTTGACGTTGGTAACCGACATTTTCCCGCTCTTGGTGTCGAGCCAGAAATCTATGTCGTAGAACTGGTCCTTGGTGCCGGCTTTGCGAAAATCGGTACAGGCGAAATATTGCCCGTTGTCCTTCAGACGGCGAACCGGTTGATGAACGTCGACGAATTGCAACGGAAGCATCTCCCCGGTCTTGTCATCCTTGAGGGTGAGGACCCCATTCTGAGCATTGGTCTGGATATAGCCGTCGATCGCCGACATGATCTCCCAACTGCGCTTCTGTTCGGTCTGGCCGGGATGTTCTGAGGCTGGAATCCACCACCAGGGCTTGGGCTGACGCTGCTCCATGGTCCAGGTGTCGCCTTCCTTGACCGGCGCCTCGTAGATGCGGGTTTCGTAGACCGCGAGCTTGCCGTCCTTCGGCGCTATCCAGAAGTCGACGAGATATTTCTCCGCCTCGTCGCCCTTGGCGTGGAAAATCACGTCGGGGAAAAAGCCATAGCCTTCAAGCGTGCGGGTAAAGTCGACCTTTTCATAGATGAGAGGGACCGACGTGTTGGTCACCGGGTCATTGAAGACGAAGACACCGCCATTCTTGGCGGATTGATCCTTGATTAATTGATCGACATAGTTCTGCGCATCGTCGGACGTGAATTTGTCCATTCCGCCGGCAATTTGTTCGATGTTATTGGCCGCGTAATTGTCGGTAGCCTTTTGAATGTTCTCTTCGGGCGCTTTCAAGAACTCGGCCTTAGAATTGTCATTCGCGAAACAGTAAAGCTTGCCTGCCTTGCTGGTCCAATTGACCTTGCAATCGGTCTTTATCAGATGGTGATTGACGAGCCCCTCGGCGCAGTAACCGCCGAACTCCGGCTCCGCCGCTAACGCATAACCCGGAAGAATGAGCGCCAACAGGAGGAGGAAAGGCAAGAGCCATCCGCGCTTGTTACGCGGCGGCAGTCTCATGAAATGTAGGTCGGCTTTCGGTGTGAGTGTCTGGCGCATGATTAACCTCCGCGTCCGATCGAACCCGGTTGCGGGCGCCGAAACTTGGGTCGTGGCAGGTCGGGTAAATTCCCGACTTTGCCGGACCTGCGGAGGCCGCCGCGGCCATTCTTTGATTGATTTCGCACGTTATACGAACTTCGTTGCACCGTCCACAAAGCGGCCACGCAGGGCGTCCTATGGCGGAGCATCCAATCCATGCAGGCGAGCTGGAAAGTACCATTGTCCAAAAACATCCTGGAATAAGAGCACTTAATGCAGAACAATTCAGAGCTTCTCCGAAAAATCGCCAGTTGGTTGCCCGTAATCGAAAATGCATTTTTCACTGGACATTCTTCCGACTATTCTTACATCCGTAATTTGATGAAAGAACCCGACGCAGCGTCGCCGAGGCGGCTATAGTTCGGCCTAACGCTGTTGCAGCAGGCCGCGGTAGGGTCGGGCTTGACACGGGCGCGTAACATTTGAGGAGCGCGCGGCGTACTTAGGGTATGAACACCGCAGCTATAAGCGCGGTCGAGCGAGAAACTTGAGCGACACCTTGAGTGTCGAGCCAGTCCGATCCGCTTGGGTCTCTAGCTTGAGCCCAAGCGTCGAAGGATGCTGAAGAGGTGAATTGAAGAGTTGTCCGCGATTTCTCGTCGGTTTGTTGTTGGCCTTTGTGCCATTGCCGCCGCGGTTGCTTTCGCCGCGGTCGTTCCGGCATTTGCCGACGCGACGCCGTTCACGACCCAAGCCTTTCAGGACGCTCAGAAGGCGGGCAAGCCGATCCTGGTCGAAATTCACGCGTCATGGTGCCCGACCTGCAAAGCGCAGAAGGCGATCCTGAGCGACTTGCTCCCTGAGCCGAAGTTCAAAGATATGGTCGTCCTGCGCGTAGACTTTGATAGTCAAAAGGATGCCGTGAGCGAATTCGGCGCGCGGATTCAATCGACGCTCGTCGTCTATAAGGGTGACAAGGAAGTCGGTCGGTCGGTCGGTGACACGGACCCTGCCTCCATTGCCGCGTTGCTCGACAAAGGGCTCTGACTCAGGTGGCAGTCCTCGGCATCGCCTTCCTTGCGGGCATCCTTTCAATTTTGTCGCCGTGCGTGCTGCCGCTTCTGCCGGTGGTCCTCGCGGCGGCTGTGTCGCAGCATCGCCTTGGGCCATTGGCGCTGGCGGCCGGTCTTGCGATTTCATTCGTCGCGATCGGTCTCTTCGTGGCGACGATCGGTTTTTCGATCGGTATCGACGGTGGAGTTTTAAGAACCGCGGCGGCCATAGTGATGATCGGCATAGGCGTGGTTCTGGTCATGCCAAGTTTTCAAGCCCGACTGGCTTTGGCCGGCGGTCCTGTGGCCAATTGGGCTGAGCGCCGCTTCGGCGGATTCTCGCCGGCCGGCCTACAGGGCCAATTCGCGGTCGGCTTGCTGCTTGGCGTGGTTTGGAGTCCATGCGTCGGGCCGACGCTGGGAGCGGCTTCACTGCTTGCAGCGCAAGGCAAGAATTTACCCGAGGTCGCACTCACGATGCTTTCGTTCGGCCTCGGTGCAGCGGCGCCGCTCCTCGTTCTGGGCACGCTGTCTCGCGAAGTTTTGCTACGGATTCGAGATCGGCTTTTGCTAACCAGCAAGGGAGCGAAGGCAGCCCTTGGCGTATTGTTGATCCTGATCGGCCTTTCTATCGTCACCGGCATCGACAAGCGCATCGAGACCTATCTCGTCGATGCCTCACCGCAATGGTTGACGCATCTTACGACGCGCTTCTGAGCTTGACCTCTTCAGCGGTCAATATCGCGCCTCGACGCATCCCTTGCAGGTTATAGATGATGTCGCCGAGAGCTCTTGGAATGGTCATATATCCTGCGCATGCTTCCGTAGGTCGTCCGCTTCGCATCGTATTCTCGATGTTCCGGCCGCCACTGCGGTTAGCTCTAATGAGGATAATTGCAAGTCATGGGATTATTACTCCAACATTCAGGATAGAAGCCGCTCGGGCTCTGAGCCGTGGCCGGCCTCGTGCGGCAGGGCCAGCTCAGGCAAGGAAGGGGTTGGGCCCTCTGAGCCGTGGCCAGCCTGGCCGCCTCAAACTCTCCCCGTCTGCGCAGACGCCGCTTCTCGCACCTGCCGTGGCGATCCATCACATACCTTGAGCCGCAAGTAACAGCGACGCACGTCTGGCCTTCCGGCCTCTCGACGCGACCGCAGATCAATGGACACACTCGATCAGTTTTCGACTGCACGGCCTGGAGAGCATCAAGACTTGGGGCTGTCACATCGAATCTGGTGCCGGCGTTCGCGTTGAATGCTTCCAGCGCATGACGCAAGCCTTCGTTCCATTCATGGGTGACCCAGCCGGGATAGCAGCCGACCCGTTCAAGTTCGACCTGCAGCTGGTCAACAAGTGCGAGCATGATCCTGGCCCGCTCCTGGCGCGCCTGATCGACAAGCGAGCCGGCCTGATATTCGCCGGCCTCCGCCTTGGCGAGAAAATCATCCCAGGCCTGAACCGTGCCAGCCTTCTTGGCCTGGTCGAATGCCGTCTGAGTATTCTGAGCGATGACGAGTTTCGCCCGCTCCTGGCGCGCCTGATCGACAAGCGAGCCGGCCTGATATTCGCCAGCCTCCGCCTTGGCGAGAAAATCATCCCAGGCCTGAACCGTGCCAGCCTTCTTGGCCTGGTCGAATGCCGTCTGAGTATTCTGAGCGATGACGAGTTTCGCCCGCTCCCGGCGCGCCTGACCGACAAGCGAGCCGGCCTGATACTCGCCGGCCTCCGCCTTGGCGAGAAAATCATCCCAGGCCTGAACCGTGCCAGCCTTCTTGGCCTGGTCGAATGCCGTCTGAGTATTCTGAGCGATGACGAGTTTCGCCCGCTCCTGGCGCGCCTGACCGACAAGCGAGCCGGCCTGATACTCGCCGGCCTCCGCCTTGGCGAGAAAATCATCCCAGGCCTGAACCGTGCCAGCCTTCTTGGCCTGGTCGAATGCCGTCTGAGTATTCTGAGCGATGACGAGTTTCGCCCGCTCCCGGCGCGCCTGATCGACAAGCGAGCCGGCCTGATATTCGCCAGCCTCCGCCTTGGCGAGAAAATCATCCCAGGCCTGAACCGTGCCAGCCTTCTTGGCCCGGTCGAATGCCGTCTGAGTATTCTGAGCGATGACGAGTTTCGCCCGCTCCCGGCGCGCCTGATCGACAAGCGAGCCGGCCTGATATTCGCCAGCCTCCGCCTTGGCGAGAAAATCATCCCAGGCCTGAACCGTGCCAGCCTTCTTGGCCCGGTCGAATGCCGTCTGAGTATTCTGAGCGATGACGAGTTTCGCCCGCTCCCGGCGCGCCTGATCGACAAGCGAGCCGGCCTGATATTCGCCGGCCTCCACCTTGGCGAGGAAATCGTCCCAGGCCTGCATGGTGCCGGCTTTCTTGGCCCGGTCGAATGCCGTCTGAGTATTCTGAGCGATGACGAGTTTCGCCCGCTCCCGGCGCGCCTGATCGACAAGCGAGCCGGCCTGATAGGTGCCGGCCTCCACCTTGGCGAGGAAATCGTCCCAGGCCTGCATGGTGCCGGCTTTCTTGGCCCGGTCGAATGCCGTCTGAGTATTCTGAGCGATGACGAGTTTCGCCCGCTCCCGGCGCGCCTGATCGACAAGCGAGCCGGCCTGATATTCGCCGGCCTCCACCTTGGCGAGGAAATCGTCCCAGGCCTGCATGGTGCCGGCTTTCTTGGCCCGGTCGAATGCCGTCTGAGTATTCTGAGCGATGACGAGTTTCGCCCGCTCCCGGCGCGCCTGATCGACAAGCGAGCCGGCCTGATAGGTGCCGGCCTCCACCTTGGCGAGGAAATCGTCCCAGGCCTGCATGGTGCCGGCTTTCTTGGCCCGGTCGAATGCCGTCTGAGTATTCTGAGCGATGACGAGTTTCGCCCGCTCCCGGCGCGCCTGATCGACAAGCGAGCCGGCCTGATAGGTGCCGGCCTCCACCTTGGCGAGGAAATCGTCCCAGGCCTGCATGGTGCCGGCTTTCTTGGCCCGGTCGAATGCCGTCTGATCAACGAGCAGGCCGGCCTGATAGGTGCCGGCCTCCGCCTTGGCCAAAAAATCATCCCACCCCTGCAAGGTGCCAGCCTTCATTGCTTGCTCGAATGCTGCCTGAGTGTTCTGCGTTGCCGCGAGCTTCGCCCGCTCCTGGCGCGCCTGATCGGCGAGCAGGCCGGCCTGATATTCGCCAGCGTCTACTTCCGCGAGAAAGGCGTCCCACGCCTGCAAGGTACCAGTCTTCTTGGCCTCGCCAAAGGCTTCTTCCACAGTGGAGAGCGCTCTATGCATCACGGCCGTTCCTGGGGGCGGCGCTGGCGCAGCAGATTTGTTCCCCGCATTGAACTTCTCAACGCCGTACCACGACACTGCGATCAGCGAAACCGCGCAAGCAAAAGCTGCGATGCCGGTGATGAACAGCTCTAGTTGATCGCGATTCTTCCGCCTGAGCACGCCGCCGCCCCTAGCCCGAATCATCACTTCAAAGTGAATCAATTTTGGAAGGGTATTTCAACAGCCCCCGTGCAGCGCTGAACCGAAAACATCCAGCCAAAGCGCGGCCAACCTTTCTACAGGCCGGGTGCGCCATCGACGACAACGAGCTCCAGCATCTTCAAGCCACGTTCAACGAGTGACTGCGCGTTTGACCGCGAGGTCTTCGTGGATAGCTACGGCTACGTCGGCGGAGTCGACTCGGTTATTCCGGTCGATCTCCATATCCGAGGCTGCCCACACCGCAACCTGAACAGCTTTTCAAGGGACTTCTTGCTCTGCTCGCGCCGGTTAATGGCGTGCTAAGGAGCTATAAACGCTGCGCCGGGGTTTAGCCCCAAAGCGGGCAATGGATGGCAGTTGATTGCGGCATTTCGGGCCGGCTCAACTCGAAATTGTCCGCTCCATAGACGGCGGAAAAGTCTGAAATTGGCGGATTTTGTTGAAGAAGTCGGTGGCGAACGACCTCGTGCAGGGTCGTTTCTTGGGCGCCGATCGCGACACCGATTGCGCGGCTGTCTACCTGGTTTTTGTCGCTGTTGGCTGTTGTGGATTCTGTTTGAGGCTTTCTTTCGGCTAAGCAGGCACCAGAACCGCGTCGCTGTTCGGCGGCCCTTTGATCATTTTGGCCATCTTCCGGAGGTTCTGGGCGATTGCTGCGAGGCGGAACTCGTCCCGTGCGCCGGACGGCCCGCGCAGGCGTAGTCGAGCGAGCGGCTTATGGTGCTGAGCCCTGGATACTCGGGGCCCCCGATCAACTTAGGCTCGTGCGCCGGCTCGAAGCTGAGTATCCGACCCTCGAGCAATGCCAACGGCACTAGCGCCATTGCCCTCGATGAATCGGTATGGATTGCAGTTGGCCAAAAGAGCTTGACCAGCCGGCAGAGGAACTTCGTGCTCAACCTAGTGGGGGCCCCTCACGACAAGTTGCGCCCGACGAATTTGCCGACTGTCGGAATTGTCCAGCCGCCGCCGGAACTCTGGCTGCGGCGCGAGGCACCTGGTTAGATAGAGACAAAGAGGAGAGGTTCAGTTTCGACAAGCTCCTGCGCGGAGGTATCCCCCTGACCGAGATGAACTGGATTGCCGCATTTCTTGAAGCCGCCGCCACGGCCAAGATGTGCACGCGCATCCACTGCACAACCTGCGGAGCTCGTCGGCATCAGCCCAGCCACGCGAAGGCCAGGACATAGAGCCCCGCCACCACGAGCTGGGCAAGGCGATATCGGCACGCCGATCGTGAGGAAGCGGCGAAAGGTGACGCGCTCGCCAGTGCGGGCGCAGACGCCGCACGCGACCATGTTGGATGAATCTCCCACCATTGTCGCACCGCCAAGGTTTCATTGTGAATACGATCTGTCACCTTTTGTGCTGCGTCGCTCATTCCTGAGTTCGGGTCGGCTCACAAAGCTGGTTGTTGTTGCGGGCTGAATATTGGAAGTCTTTGCACGATTATCGTCGTTGCCGGTGTCCTGCGCGAGATGCCAGAAAAAGAGCGCGAGAACGAGCAGGACGACTGCCCGAATGAATTGCGGAAACAGCATGGCGATCAGGATAATAATTAGGAGCGCGACAATCATACGACCGGTCCAGAGCGGCCCACTTTTATTAAATGCTAGCCTCCCCCGCACGGTCAATGCCGATCCTCTGCCGGAGCGCCGTGAAGGTTAATGCGTTGTGCCGGTGACGAACAGGCCTTCGAGGCCCTTTGAGATGCGCGATGGTCGGTGGTTTCGCGCGTCATGTCATCTATTTCGTCGGCTACGTAGTCGGCTTCCACTCTCTTGCGAGCTTCTGCGCCTCGGCTATCTGCTCGGGGGTCATGCGCTGCGCGATTGCGTCTCGCACTTTTGCTGCACTTTTATTGCCCTGCGCCGCCGCGACCGCTACGGCTCAATCTCGCGGACGGTCTCGTCACCACGGACAACTGACGCCGGGTCGAGCACAGCCTCAAGGACGGCGCGGTGGAGCGGCCAGCCGTTCGGGTCGTCGAGCCAGCCGAACTGGCCGTTTGAGTTCACTTCGAGGAAGGACGGCTCGCCGTCGCCCGTGAGAAAGTCGAGCCGCCCAAAGTGGAGGCCCAGCCGTTCCATGTAGGCGGCGATGCGCTCCGGGAGCCCCTCAGGCAAGGCCCACGGCTGCCAATGATCCGTGTCGACACCGATCCGCGTGCGCCAGTCTTCTACGCCAAGCTCGGCCCGCGTGCACTCCATCTCGAACCCAAAGCATCTCCCGTGCACATAGAGCACGGTCGCGTCGCGAGCGCCGCGCGCGACCTCCTGGGTGAGCCACGGCCAGTCCGGCGAGAGGCGCTCAGTGTCCACTGACTGCACGAAGATGTAGCGGTCGCGGGCGGACCCCAGTGCCTCGGTCGCGAAGCGCTTCACCATGCGCCGTCCTGCCGGCCATCGGAACCCCCACCCGACGGCCCATTCGGGGACCATGAAGAACGCCCGGGCGACGCGCATCTGCGCGAGCCGACCGACGCGGCGCGGCGCGGACGGCTCGATTAGACGCAGGCGTCCCCTCGCCCTCGCCCACTCCGCGAGCTCCCGGACGAGAGTATGGAGCTCCGCTTCGGTAGCTGCCCGGTCGTCGGCAGTTCCGCCCTGCCACGCGGGCGTGTCCCGAAGCGACGGCCGGCGCCAAAGGCATGCGGAGATCTCATGCGAGGTCGCCGCGCGTCCGGACGGGTCACGGATGGCGAACCCGCCCGGCGTCCACGCGAACCGGTAGTTTTGCCAGAGGTCGATGTTGAACCGGAAGACTGGCTGGAGGCGCTCCGCGCACAGCCCGACCAGCACGTCAGCCGATCCGTCGAGACTGTTAGAAAGCAGGAGGAGCATGACGGCTTCGACGGGTACGCGCGGATCAGGCAATGCGTGGGCCGCTCAATCGAAGGTGCAGTCGGGGACTTGGTCCGCCTGCCCGGCGACGTTCGTTTGGGTGGGGCCAGTATTACAGTTGGCAGTGTTGTCCACTAGCTTCAGTCCCGCCGCGCCGCGGCCCTGCTGGAGCGTCCAGTCGTAGGGCGCGTCACCGAGTTCGACGACACGGGGATGCACCGCCAATGACGAGGGCATGATGTCCGTCGGAGCCGGGGTGGAGATCGCGGTCAAGAGCAGGGCGCTGGCGGAGATTATCACGGGATACCTCCTGTCACTAAGTCCGGTGTCTCGGTCGGGCCGAAGCGCATAATTCATGGAGCGATGCGACAGCTGCGGTCGCGTAAACTGAGGCCTCAGCGGTCAGGCTTCTTGTGGCCCGCTTGTCAACGTATCAATGCGCCTTCTTCTCATCAACTCGCCCATGCTTCATGCCACGGGATCAAATTTGGGTGTCTTGCCGACGACGCGTTGCCAAATTTCGGCGAAACGCCGCTGGTCAGCCGCCGAGTCGAAGTTGCAAACGAGCTTTCCATGGCGGAAGGCCACATAGCCAAGTTGGCCAGCATACTCAAGCGAGTAGTTCCAAATCACTTTCATTCCCGGCAACCCAAATGTCTCCCATGTACAGTACATCGGGAATACCGTGGTTTCGGGAGATTCGGTTTCCTTCACTTGAATCCCGTACGCGGCGCTGCCGAACCAGAAAGTGTGGACGCGGTGAGTTTCATCCTCGCTGACTTCGGCGGGCGAGGGTTCGGGCAAGCCAGCGGCGAGCTCGCGGAATAGAGCCGCAAACAGCCACCTTGGTCCGGGCGTCGCGCAGATCGCGTCCCAATCTCCGGTATCCGGTTCGTCGGGCGCGCCAGAAGCGAGCAGCATTTGGAGCATTTAATGAAGTCCCGAGAGATCAAGGAAAATGCCGCGCGGCGCAGGAATCGCGTGAGCCATGATGGTTGGCTTTGTCACATTGTATCGCGTCCAGACGAAGCGCCGGCATTGCGAGATCGATGGGAACCGCACATCTTCAGCGAGGCCGAGCGCGGCGAAGCTGAACGCCGTCGCGTGCTAACACACCGCTATTTGATTTTGTTGGTGAGCGCGCCGGGACTCGAACCCGGGACCTCCTGATTAAAAGTCAGATGCTCTACCGGCTGAGCTACGCGCTCGTCGAGGAGGAGCCTGCACCTAACCGTATGAGCCGAACCGGTCAATAGAGCCGGGAACCCGTTGGGCCGGCGGCCGAACGTCTGCTCATTTCATGAGCAGCATCAAACCAATTAGGAGGCCGAAGACGACCAGCGAAAGCAAGGTGGTCCACAGGGCCTTGATGAAGAGCCGCGGCTCGACCGGCGCTCCGGGATCGGTGCCGGGAACATAATCGCCAGCCTCATGCTGCGAGCGAACGCCGAACGGCAAGACCGCGAATAAAACCACGAACCAGATCGTGAGAAAGAGGGCCACGGCAAGGGGTATCGGTACGGGCATGTTTTTTTCGCGCCGGTCTAGACGATCCACTCTATATGGTCATGCTGCTGGTTCTGTTGCAGCATGGTCACATCGCCGCTCAAATTCCGAGTCTGTCACAACCTTTATACGACGCGCCATTGCCAAGCCACAATGGTGGTCGGATTATGACATCAGTGTCATCGGGCAATTGGCTTTTTTGATTCGCTTGGCTGTCTCCAGCCTTCTGCGCCCACCTCGCCGGTATATTGGTCTGTACCGTAACGGCTTAGCTTGCAGCGCCATTCGATGATCAGTGAGCGCGATCAAATGATGAGGGGAGGATCAGAATCGAAGTTGTCGCGTTGCGCTAACTACCTAGCCGCCCTCCTCCCAGGAAACCTCGGCGGCTCTCCTTGGCCCGGTCAGTCCGGGCCTTTTTTTTCGCGCGAGACGGCTTGAGCCTGGGCGTTGAGAACTATTTCTCGCCGGGCCGATCGCGACTGAGAGCCTTGGCCTTCAATTCCGCAAGGTAAGCCGACCATGTCTCGGCATGGCCCGCGCCCAGCTCGTAAAGATAATCCCACGTGTAAATGCCGGTCGAATGGCGATCGTCGAACGTGAGCCGCACGGCGTAGGTGCCGACCGGCACGATCTCGGTGATCGTGACAGCGCGTTTGCCGCCCACGGTTTTGCGCTCCGCCACGGTATGGCCTTTCACCTCGGCGCTGGGGCTCATGACCCGCAGATATTCCGCGGAAAGATCGAAGGCCTGGCCGTTCTCGAACGTCACCTTGAGAACCCTGCCGGCATCCGAGAGCCGCAACTCCTTCGGCCATTGCCTGTCTTGCATCGCCACCTTAGCCATTCCCTGCCCGCCGGATCCACCTTATATTACGCCAATGAACAGCCCTTGCACCGAGCTTAGGCCGGCAGCGCCCACTCCGGGCACAAAGTCTCCGCTGATTGATCCTTTTGGCCGCCGGATCAGCTATATCCGCGCCTCAGTGACGGACCGCTGCGACTTCCGCTGTATCTATTGCATGACGGAGGATATGACTTTCCTGCCCAAGCGCGATCTCCTGACGCTGGAGGAGCTCGATCGTCTCTGCAGCACCTTCGTCGCGCGCGGCACCCGCAAGCTCAGGATCACCGGCGGCGAGCCCCTGGTCCGCCGCAACATCATGAGCCTGTTCAAGGCCCTGTCGCGCCACCTTACGTCGGGCGATCTCGATGAACTGACGCTGACGACCAATGGCTCGCAGCTCGATGCGCATGCCGAAGAGCTCGCCCGCTGTGGCGTGCGCCGTATCAATGTCTCTCTCGACACCCGCGAGCGGGAAAAATTCAGGGCGATCACCCGGCGCGGCGATCTCGACAGGGTGATGGCGGGAATTGATGCCGCGCAAAGGGCCGGGCTCAAGGTGAAAATTAACATGGTCGCGCTGAAGGGCGTCAATGAGGCCGAGATCATCCCGATGATCGCCTGGGCGCATGCGCGCGGCATGGATCTCACCTTGATCGAAGTCATGCCGCTCGGCTCGGTCGAGGCAGCGCGCATCGACCAATATCTGCCGCTTGACAAGGTGCGCGCCGATATCGCCCGGCACTTCCGCTTGCGCGATCTCGACTATAGGTCGGGCGGACCCGCGCGCTATGTCGAAGTCGAAGAGACCGGCGGCCGGCTTGGCTTCATCACCCCGCTCACCCATAATTTCTGCGAGAGCTGCAACCGCGTGCGGATCACTTGTACAGGCACGCTCTATATGTGCCTCGGCCAGGAAGACTCGGCCGATCTGCGCGCGCCGCTGCGCGCCGCGGCCAACGACGATCTCTTGGATGCGGCGATCGAAGCGGCGATCGCCCGCAAGCCCAAGGGACACGATTTCATCATCGACCGCGCCCATGCCAAACCGGCGCTCAAGCGCCACATGAGCGTGACGGGCGGGTGACTTTCTCCCGCAAGCGGGAGAAGGGTTGCTACTCGATCAAAATCTTGGGCGCCTCCCGCGCGCTGCCTTTTTCGAGCGTCGCCCTGATCTGCGCGGCGATGTCGCGATAGGCGGCCGCATAGGGGCTCTCCGGCTCCGCCACGACGATCGGTTTGCCGGTATCAGACGTTTCGCGAATGCCGAGCGCCAGCGGAATTTCGCCAAGGAAGGGAACGCCCCATCTTTCCGCCTCGTGACGCGCGCCGCCGTGGCCGAAAATATCCGACCGACCGCCGCAATGCGGGCAAAGAAAATAACTCATGTTCTCGACGATGCCGAGCACCGGCACGTCGACCTTGTTGAACATCGCAATGCCGCGCCGCGCATCGACGAGCGCGAGATCCTGCGGCGTCGAGACGATGACCGCGCCGGCAAGGGCGACGTTCTGTGCAAGCGTCAATTGCGCGTCGCCCGTGCCTGGCGGCATGTCGACGACGAGACAATCGAGCTCGCCCCAAGCAACCTCGCGCAGCATCTGCTGGACCGCGGCCATCACCATCGGCCCGCGCCAGACCACCGGCTCCTCTTCGTCGATCATGAAACCGATCGACATGGCTTTCACGTCATAGGCCACAAGCGGCTGAATTGCGCGGTTCTCCACCTGCGGCTTGGTCTTTAAGTCGAGGAGACGCGGTAAAGAGGGTCCGAAGATATCGCAATCGAGGATGCCGATGCGCCAACCGAGCGATGAAAGAGCGAGCGCAAGATTGACCGCCGTCGTCGACTTGCCGACCCCGCCTTTTCCCGAGGCGACCGCGATGATCCGCGCGATGCCGGGAATGCCGATGTTGCGCGCCGTCGTTGGCCGCCGCTGCGCTGAAAGACGCGTCTCGCCTGCCGCAGCTTTCTGAGCCGTAAGGCTGACGAGCGCGGTGCTGACGCCGGCCATGCCGCGCAAAGCCTTTTCCGCGGCGAGCCGCATACCTTCGAGCGCGGCGGCCTGCTGCGGCTCGACAGAGAGCGACAGATAGACTTTGCCGTCCCTGATCGAGAGGCCGGCGATCGATCCGGTCTGCGGCAAAGGCGTCTTCCCATCCGGCCCGACGACCGACTGGAGTGCCTTCAGCACGTCCTGCTCGGTGACCATGTTTCGCGGCTCCTGCGACCTGCCAGCAATCTAAGTTTCGGACGGCCTATGTTCAACCGATCCGCTTCAGCGCCGCAGCGAGCTTGCCGCGCCGTTCCTCCGTCTCGGCAAGCCGCTCGCGGTTCTCTTCGACCACCTCTTCGGGCGCGCGGCTCACGAAATCCGGGTTGCCGAGCTTGGCTTCGATCTTCTTGGCATCGCTTGACAATCTCTCGACTTCCTTGTGCAGCCGGCTTTTCTCGGCGGCAAAGTCAATGATGCCTTCGAGCGGCAGCGCGGCGAGCGTGCCGCGCACGATCATCTGCGCCGCGTGCGGCGGCGGCTCGGTGGCGAAGGAGATTTTCGAGAGGCGCGCGAGGCGTTTGATCGTCTCTTCCCAGGTTTTTGCGCGCGCAAGAGTCTCGTGGTCGGCGCCGACGAGCACCAGTGGAATTTGCGCGCCCGCCGGTACGTTCATTTCGGAACGCACCGAGCGCACTTCCGAGATCAGTTCGACGATGAAGCCAATTTCGGCCTCGGCGGCCACATTCTCGTAGCCTGAAAACTCCGGCCAGGCCGCGAGCGCGAGACACGTGTTGCGCCCTGCCCCGCCCAGATTCTCGATGCTCCACAATTCTTCGGTGATGAAGGGCATGAAGGGATGCAGCAGTTTCAGGATCTCATCGAGCACGAAGGCGGTGGTCGCCTGCGTTTCGGACTTCGCAGCTTCATCCGTTCCTTGCAACAAGGGCTTTGCGAGTTCGAGATACCAATCGCAGAAAATGTTCCAGACGAAACGATAGGCCGCGTTCGACGCATCGTTGAAGCGATAGCCAGTAATCGCGCTCGTCACCTCAGCAATGGCCTTGCCTGCCTCCCCGCTGATCCATTTGTTCAGCGTGATCGAAAGCTTGCATGGATCGAAGGCGGCGTTGCGCGAACATTCGTTGATCTCGGCGAAGCGCGCCGCGTTCCAGAGTTTTGTCGCGAAATTGCGATAGCCTTCGACGCGCTGCGTCGAGAGCTTGATGTCGCGCCCCTGCGCCGCCATGGCGGCGAGCGTGAAGCGCAGCGAATCCGCACCATATTGGTCGATCAGGTAAAGGGGGTCGATGACATTCCCCTTCGACTTCGACATTTTGGCGCCCGTCGCGTCGCGCACGAGCGCGTGGATATAGACGTCGTGGAACGGCACCTCGTGCATGAAATGAAGACCCATCATCATCATCCGCGCGACCCAAAAGAAGATGATGTCGAAGCCGGTGACGAGCGTGCTCGTCGGATAATAGCGCTTCAGCTCCGGCGTCTCCTCCGGCCAGCCGAGCGTGGAGAAGGGCCAGAGGGCGGAAGAGAACCATGTGTCGAGGACGTCAGGGTCGCGCCATATTGGTTCCCAACGAGGCTTACCGCTCGACGCATCATCGATGATTTCTTGGAAAATGTGGTCGAGATCACCTGAAGACGGAGATGGTAGAACCCGAATGTCACAGCCGTACTTTGCCTGAGCAAATTTAATTGCTTCGACCTCGTTCGCTGCAACGAAGATTTCGGGATCATCCAAGCCTGCCCATTGCTGTGGGCCAACGCTTTTCCGTCCGTACCACGCCGGAATCTGATGACCCCACCAGAGCTGTCGTGAGATACACCAGGGCTGGATATTCTCAAGCCAATGGAAATAAGTCTTAGCCCAGCTCTCCGGGATGATCTTCGTCTTACTTCCGCTCACGGCGGCGAGCGCCGGGCCGGCTAGAACCTTTGCATCGACGTACCATTGATCGGTGAGCCGTGGTTCGAGCACAGCGCCGGAGCGGTCGCCGTGTGGAACCGTGTGCGCGTAGGGCGCGATCTTGTCGACAAGCCCCCTCGCTTCCATCAGTTCGATGACTCGCTTGCGCGCTTCAAAGCGGTCGATGCCATCTAGAGCGAGGACGTCGAAGGTGTCCTGGCTCGCCTGCGAGCCTAAGGTCAGAGCCGAGGCCGGCCACATTGAACCGAGAAATGCGAGGTTGCCTTGAAGCGCGATGTGGCCCTCCGCATGGAGCACATTAATGAGCGGCAAGCCATGCCTTTTGCCCACCTCGAAATCGTTGAAGTCATGCGCCGGCGTGATCTTCACCGCGCCGGTCCCCTTCTCGGGATCCGAGTAGGAATCGGCGATGATCGGGATCAGCCGACCGACGAGCGGTAGGCGCACGCGCTTGCCCTGAAGATGCCTGTAGCGTTCGTCGTCCGGATGCACGGCGACGGCGGTGTCGCCAAGCATGGTCTCGGGCCGCGTCGTGGCGACGACGATGTACTCGCCGGTCTCCACGCCTTCGTCGTCGACCACCGGATATTTGAAATACCAGAGATGGCCCTTGGTCTCGACCTGCACGACTTCAAGATCGGAGATCGCGGTCTGAAGCGCAGGGTCCCAATTGACGAGCCGTTTGTCCTTGTAGATCAGGCCTTCCCGATAGAGCTGCACGAACACCTTGACGACCGCGCGCGATAGGCCCTCGTCCATGGTGAAACGTTCGCGCGACCAATCGCAGGAGGCACCGAGCCGCTTCAGCTGATTGATGATGGCCCCACCCGATTCCGCCTTCCAGGCCCAGACGCGCTTGACGAATTCCTCGCGCCCCAAGCTGCGCCGGTCCGGCTCCTGATGCTCCATCAATTGCCGTTCGACGACCATTTGCGTGGCGATGCCGGCATGATCCGTGCCCGGCTGCCAGAGCACGTCCTTGCCGCGCATGCGCTCGAAGCGGCAGAGAATGTCCTGCAGCGTATTGTTGAGCGCATGGCCCATGTGCAGCGCGCCGGTGACGTTCGGCGGTGGAATGGCGATCGCGAACGGCGGCGCCGTTTTTCGCTCCGGCCGCCCGGCGCGAAAGGCTTGCGCCTCTTCCCAAAGCGCGGAAATCCGGCTTTCCACCGTTGCGGGATCGAAGGTTTTTTCCATCATTGGGAGAGTAACCGCGGCTTCCGGTACGGCCGCACCAGGATTGCCGCTTAGAAAGCCAAGCACCGCCGCAAAGTCAACGCGGCAAGCCGGCAGATCCAGCCATGATGACCGGCCTTGAGCTCAGCGCCCGCCGCGGGCGACCCGTTCGATCTCGGCGCGTACGAGCCGCTCGACCAGGATCGGCAGATTGTCGTCGAGCCAGGCCTTCAGCATCGGCCGGAGCATCTCACGCACTATGTCGCTGAGGAGCTCGTTCGAATGCAGAAAGCGGCTGGCGACGAGAGCGTCGAAGGCGGCGGATACCGCTGCATCGGTCGCCGGCGAGACAAGCGGGTCTTCGCTCACGGCCGGCTGCATGACCGGGCTGGCGCCCCAGCGATCCGGCCCTCTATCGCGCCCGACAGCCTGGGAAACAAGGTTTTCTGATCGGGCCGCTGCGCCTTGGCCAGCCTGCTGGGTCTCGACCTTTGATTTGATCTCGCGCGGCGGCGTTTGCGGTGCCGCAGCTTCGCGATCCGCCGCCGGACTGCCCCTCTCCTTGCCAAAGTGCGGAGCGGCAGCCTCGACCCGGGCGGCGACCATCGACTTTGCCACGGCTTCGCCGCGCAGCGCCTCAATTTGCAGATCCCAGGCCTTCCCTGTCATGCCGGCGGGAGCCGCCCCAAATGCCGCCGCCCGGGGCGTCGCCTCCGGCGCCGCCGGTTGCAGCGGCGCAACAGCCTGGTCGTCGGCGATGATCCGCCGAATCGAGGCCAGAATTTCTTCCATCGAGGGCTCGTAGGCCTCGCGTTCGGCTGCCCGCTCGTCCTGTGAAAGGGAGTTCGGCGCGTTCATCGCCTTTGGCGCTTTCTACTCAAAGGCGCATCGCGCCAGAAATGGGTCCCCAGCATCACGCGAGCGCTGCGCTGATTCGCAAGGTGCCCCAACTCATTAGAGCAAGTCCCTCGGTTTTTCGATAGGGCCCGTCTCAACCTTTCAGGTCTGCTAGCGCTGCAGCTGCGCGAGTTGTGAATCTAATCCCGGCCCATCGCATCCGGCAAGCCCAGAACGACTCGCTCATGAGCTTTCGCGCCCCAAAAACGCGCGAGGATCAGCGGCCGTCCGGTGTACGCAAGCCGAACCACTTGTCCTTAACCTGATCGAAATGGACGGTCGGATCATATTGCTGGACGTCAAGATTGATATTGGCTGCGGAAAGCTCCCCGATAGACGCCAATGTCGCATAGGATGCGACGACGCGATCGCGCTGCGCCGAAACGAGGCTGACCCGCGCATTCAGAAGCGTCTGTTGGGCGTTGAGGATGTCGAGCGTCGTGCGCTGGCCGACCTTGGCTTCTTCACGCACACCCTCGAGCGCGATCTCAGCCGCCTTCACGGCCGCTTCGTCGGACTTGATCACCGCCTTCGCAGTATCGAGCAATCCCCAGTCCGAGACGACGTTGGCGCGCACCGTCTCGCGCTGGAGATCGGCCTGGAGCTCCGCCTGGGAGAGCAACTCCTTGGCCTGCCTGGCGCGCGCATCGACTTCCCCGCCGGTATAGATCGGCACCGACAATTGGCCCATGAGCGAGCCGTTGAATAAGCGGAATCCGGGGAGGCCTTCATCATTATAGTTCTGTGAAACCGCGCCGACGACCGAGACCGTCGGGTAGAGTTCGCCTTCGACGAGCTTGACCTGCAAGGCGGCGGCATCGACCGCATGCAAGGCGGCGACGATGCTGGGATGTTCGGCGAGCCCGACATTGATCGCCTCATCCAACGTATGCGGCAACAGGGCTTCGACCGAGCGCGCCGGCTCGAGTTGGCTCGGATCGACTCCGATCACCTGGTGGTAATTTGCGATACTCGTGTCAAGATTGGCTTGCGCGGTGAAATAATCGGCGCGCGCCGATGCAAGGCTCGAAGCTGCTTGCGCAACATCGGTGCGCGTCACTTCGCCGACGTTGAAGCGATCCCGCGTCTGCCGCAATTGCTCTTCGAGAACGATGATGTTGTTCTTGCGCAGGTCCAGAATTGCAGTGTCGCGCAACACATTCATATAGGCCGTAGCGCCGTTCTGGAGCACATTCTGCTCGGTGTTGCGCAGAGTCTCGCGCGCACCCAGGACATTGCTTTCGGCCTGCCTAACGCCGTTATAATTGCGATTGCCGTTGAAAATCGTTTCCGTAACGGTGAGGCCGAGCGCGCCCGGATCGGTCATAGCGCTAAACTTCGTACCCGAGACTCCAAACGCCACGCCGGGGCCCACCTCCGAAACATCATTGTACCCAAATTGCGCGGTCGCGCTCACCGTCGGGCGATAGGCCGCGCTGGTGCGGGGAATGTTCTCGTCCTGAGCGCGGACCCCCGCGCGTTCCTGATCGAGATCAGGATTGGCCTGATAGGCGCGGGCGAGCGCGCCCGACATCGACTCCGCCCCCGCCGGCGCGATACAAGTAAGTTCAGCCGAAGCGAACGCGCCAACTGCCGCCAGCGCGAGGAGATAAGGGGCATACGCAAGAGTCCGGTCTCCTGAAGGGGGAGCACCGGCTCGAACCCAGCGTGTGGTCAATCCTCGAAGCTCCAAAACGCACCGGGGTCAAGACCTGGCAAGGGGCTGCGAAACGGCCTTTTCCGTCGGCTTCAGAACAGCTTGAATGCCACCGGCCATCCGCTCCTTATATATCCTGCTCATATTCCTGTTGCGCGGCAAGCGCCAACCCATGAGCGCGAATTCGAGAAAGTGCCGCAAAAATGCGACACACCCGGAGGCGGCTCATCTGCTATTCAGAAGGGCGCCTCTGAATAGAGCCGCGATCAGAAGACGAAATGGGGCTCCTCGCGGAACGCGCTCAAGAGCGGTGCCGTGGCATCAAACAAGACACGCGAGCTCATCTGGCCGGCAATTTTTTCGAAGAGGATCGCGTGGCAGGCCCATCGGTCCGGATCATTCGCGGCTCGCGAAAGCGTGATGAGCCGGCCGCCCTCGCGCAACTGCGCGAACAGCCGTTCGAGATGGCTTTCGACCGCGCCATTCACGAAGATGAGATCGAAAGGGGCCCTCTCGGCAACGCCATCGGGCAGCGCGCCGGCGAAGACGGACACGTTGTCGAGCCCGATCGCAGCGAGATTGGACTTGATCATCGCCTGAAGCTTGGAATCGGCTTCGAGCGCCGTGACCTCTTTGGCAAGCCCGGCGAGGATCGCCGTCGAATAGCCGGTCCCGCAAGCGATATCGAGGACCTTGTCCGCAACCTTCACCTCCGCTTCCTGCGCGAGGCGCGCCAGCACCATCGGCGCCAGAAGCCGGCGCGATCCGCCGCCAGGCTCAGCCGTTCCGATCTTGAGGGCGAGATCGGAATAGGCGAGCGCTTTCAGTTGGGGCGGCACAAAGTCTTCGCGCGGAACTTCGAGAAAGCGGGCGATCACGGCATGCTCGGTCACGCCGAAGGTCCGGATCTGACAATCGACCATTGTACGGCGCAGCTGGGCGAAGTCCGGCTTCGGCTCGGCACTCGGCGAAGCACGCATGTTTCATTCCTATTCGCCGATGCAAAGCCGGCATCGCGCCGGCTTATAGGTCGAGGCCTCTCGCCTGTCCATCGGCTGCAAAGGCAAGCTCAGCCCGCCAATCCCAATCAGGATTGCATGGCAAAGGTCAAGATGCGAAATAGGCGGATCGCTGAGCCGAAGCAAGGAACCCGCATGACCGACGCCCCTCCGACCGAGCCTTTCGAACACGTCGAGCATGCCCAACACGCCGGCCATTCCGGCGACCCCTTCCTCGCCATCGTGGCGGTCACGATCGCAATCCTCGCAGTGATCGCGGCCGGCGTCGGCAGCCTCGAGACGATCGAAACGGCGGCGATGATCGGCGCCAAGAACGATGCCGTCCTGCTGCAGGACAAGGCGACGGACACCTGGAATTTCTTCCAGGCGAAAAGCATCAAGAAGAACATGTATCAGATTGCCGCGGCGGCGGGCAGCGCCGACGCGGCGGATTTCAAACAGGAGGCCAAACGCAATGGCGATGACCAGCAAGCGCTTCAAGCTCAGGGCAAGGCCCTGGAGGTCCAGAGGGACGCCAAGCTCGAGGCAAGCGAGCGGCACGAACATCGCCATGGCGTGCTGACGATCGCCGTGACTCTGCTGCAGATCTCGATTGCGATCGCGACGATTTCGATCGTGCGGCGCGGAGCCCGATGGCCGTGGTATGCTGCGCTCGCGCTCGGCTTTGCCGGCATCATCGGTACGGCTTTCGCCTATATTTGAGAGCGGAAGCGGCCAAGCCGTGCGTGCGAGCGACGGATCTGGACCCAGGCCTTTGTTGCATCGGGGGTTACTCTGTGGCTTTGGCATTCCTATTTCGACAGGGACCTTTGCATGACTTGACGTTTCCCAAAGGCACCGCGGGCCAGTATTAAACTATTATCTTAACTTACGAGATGAACATTATGAATTCATTGGCTGTTTCGATTGGGATGAATGAAGCCGAAGCCGCTGGCCTCTCGCCGGCGGATCACGCCTTGCTGCGCGAGGCCGTCTTCAAGCTCGAGCACACGAGCTTCGCGGCACGGCTGTCGCAAGCACTTGGGCAACAGATCGGTCGTTTGGGGAAATTGGTGCCGGCCAAGGTTGGCGACGTGATCGACAGAGCGGCAGAAGCGGCGATCAAGGCGGCGCTCTATGCGGCGCTG
Organism: uncultured Alphaproteobacteria bacterium; assembly: GCA_963720425.1. Taxonomy (GTDB): domain Bacteria; phylum Pseudomonadota; class Alphaproteobacteria; order Rhizobiales; family Beijerinckiaceae; genus Methylovirgula. The sequence goes on along the minus strand of OY970391.1, from coordinate 2,188,174 downwards.
CGCACGCTTGGGACGCGCTCTGCCGGCGAGCGGCGTCTGCTGCACAAGGCCGTGGCCACGCTTTCGGGCGCGGTCGGCGGGGCTTTTGGCCTTGCGAGCCTCCCGGTCGAACTGCCCTTTTCGACCGTGGTCATGTTCCGATCGATCGCGGCTATTGCCCAGGCCGAGGGCGAGAACCTCGCTGCGCCCGAGACCGCTTTCGCCTGTCTCCAGGTCTTCGCCCTGGGTACGGGTCGGCAGAACGAGCAATTCCTCGAGAGCGGCTATTTCGCCATACGCAGCATCCTCGCAAAATCGGTGAGCGAGGCGGCCCGTTTCGTGGTCGAACGCGGCCTTGCCGAGGAAAGCGCGCCCGTGATCTTGCGGCTCGTTTCGCAGATTGCGACGCGCTTCGGCATCGTCGTCTCGCAAAAGATCGCTGCCCAAGCAGTGCCGCTCATCGGCGCGGCCGGTGGCGGCGCCGTGAACTACGCCTTCATCGATCATTTCCAGACGATCGCGCAGGGCCATTTCACCGTACGGCGGCTCGAACGCCTCTATGGGCCGGAGATCGTCCGGGCCGAGTATGACAGGTTGCTGAGCGAAGGAGTGGCGCGCTAGAGCGCGCTCAGCAAAAGGGTTCTGGAATGCAGCGCAAGCCAAGCGCATCCAAATGCTGACAGTCATTCCTCAGCTCGCACGCTGGCCAGATGCGCCTCGCGCAGATCGAGTTCCCGCTCGATCCGGCGCCGCGCCTCGTCCTTCAGCTTGCCGCTCCGGTAGAGATCGTTTATCACCTTCCGCTCGGCGGCGATGAGCTGGAGTTCGACATCGTCGCGAAGCTCCATGAGCTTTTTATGACCGTCATCGCCGTCGCTTCTATGCGCGACGCGCTTAAGGCGCTCCTGATGATAGGCCCGAATCGGACTGACGATTTCCTCCGGAAGCTTGCGGTCGGCAGCAAGACGTTCGAACTGTTCGCTCGCCGCTTCGATCGCCTGACGCCGGGCCTTGAATTCCTCGGCCCTGTCGGAATGACGCTCGCGCCGACCTGCATTGGCCAAGCCGAGAATGCGGATGACCAAGGGCAACAGGAGTCCCTGCCCCACCAGCGTGACCAGAATGACGAAGAATGTGAGGAAGAGAATCAGATCACGCTGGGGAAACGCCTGGCCGCTTTCCGTCACAAATGGAATTGCCAGCGCCGCCGCAAGCGAAACGATGCCGCGCACTCCGGTGAATGCCAGCACAAACGGCCACTGCCAGGGCGGCGCCGGATCCTTGCGTGCGATTGGAGGAACGAGCCAGCGCGGAAGATAGGTCGCGGGATACATCCAGACGAATCGGGTCACGATCACAACGGCAGTGACGACCGTGGCGGCGATGATCAGGTCCTCAATCGAATAATGATTGATCCCGCCCAACAGCCTACGCGCTTGCAGACCGGTGATTAGGAACACCATGCCTTCGATCAGGTAGATGAAAAAATCCCAGAAGAAGACGCCTTGCAACCGTGTCGCGGCGCTGATCAGCCGAAGCCCGTTCCAACTGATGTAGAGCCCTGCCGTCACGGTGGCGAGCACGCCGGAGCCGCCCAATTCCTCAGGCGGCCAATAGGCGATGAACGGCGTCAGGATGGAAAGCATGATCTCGATACGCGGATCATGAACCCAGCGCCGCAGGCGCAGCATCAGCCAGCCGACGCCTATTCCCCAGAACACCTCGCCGACGAGGATCGCACCGAATGCCGCGAGGGCATGGCTCATCGAAAATATGCCGGCGCTCACGGCCGCGACAGCGAAGCGATAGAGAATGAGGGCCGTGGCATCATTCGCCAGCCCCTCGCCTTCGAGAATGACAAGGATGCGCCTCGGAAGCTGCATTCTGCGGGCGATCGAGAGCGGCGCCACGGCGTCCGGGGGCGAGACGATGGCGCCCAACACGAAGCCTACGGGCCAGGAGAGGCCCAACAGCCAATGGCTTGCCGCTGCGACGGCCATCGTCGTGAAGAGAACGCAACCAATAGCCAGCAGCGAAATCGGGCGCAGATTGAAGCGGAACTCGCGCCAGCTCATGGCCACTGCCGACGCATAGATGACGGGCGGCAACACGAGCAGCAAGACGAATTTCGGCTCAAGCTCCACCGCCGGCAGGCCGGGGACGAGCGCCAAAACCACGCCCGTGAGCACCAGGAGAATAGCAGGTGGAACCTTTAGCCGCGCCGCAAGGACGGCCACCGCGGCGATGACGATCAGCAGCAATACAAGAATTTGGATCGTGGTGATCATTCTCGCCCGGCTCTCGCTGTGAACCTTGTCAGTCTATCCATTCGGTTCGAAGTGAGGAAGCGGGCGGCACTTTAGAATTCGCCGCACTCGGCACTCCGGGATCCTTCACACTGCCCCCTCCGGCCACAGCCAGGCGGCGCCGCGCACGCCGCTCGAATCGCCGTGCATCGCTTTCAGAACCCGCGTCGTCACGATATCGGAAAAAGCGTAATGGCCGAGCAAGGGCGGCAGCATGTCGTAAAGCTGCGTAATGTTGGAGACGCCACCGCCGAACACGATGGCGTCGGGATCGACGATATTGATGACGAGAGCCAGTGCCCGCGCCAGCCTGTCGACATAGACATCGAGCGAGTGGCGCGCCTCCAGTTCGCCGCGCGCCGCGGCTTCGGCAATGGCCTCGCCACTCGCGACCTCGCCTGTTCGCTGCCGATGGTCCTCCGCGAGCGCGCCGCCCGAGAGATAGGTCTCAATACAATCCGTCTTGCCACAGAAACAAAGCCGCGGCGGCCCATGCCGCGCGCTCAAGGGCATCGGATTATGCCCCCATTCACCGGCGATCCTGTTGCGGCCTGAGACAAGCTTGCGGTCGATCACGAGACCGCCGCCGACCCCCGTGCCGAGAATGACGCCGAAGATGCAGTGCTCGCCCGCCGCTGCGCCGTCGATTGCCTCCGACAAGGTCAGGCAATTGGCGTCATTTTCCATACGGATTGGCCGGCCGAGAAATTTTTCGAGATCGCGATCGAAGGGCTTGCCGTTCAGAACGACCGTATTGGCATTGCGCATTACCCCGGTCTTCGGCGACAGCGAGCCGGGCATCGCCACGCCGACACTCCCCTTTTCGCCAAACTCTGCTTCAAGGCCGAGAATGAGTTCGCCGATCGTGTTGAGGATGGCGTCATAGTCGCCGCACGGAGTCGGAAGCCGCCGCCGGCCGCGTATGTGGCCCTCTTGCGTCAGCGCGATCGCCTCGATTTTCGTGCCGCCGAGATCGACGCCGATCCGCATCCCTGTCTCCTGCCCAAATACGCGCTCCTCTCCCCTGCAAACGGGGAGAGGAGCGGCACGTTCCACCTCTGCTAAACGGCGATATTGTCGATGAGCCGCGTCGCGCCGAGCCGTGCGGCGGCGAGCAGCCTGATCGGGCCTTCGTCCATCGCGGCGACGGGCGCGAGCGTCTCCGCATGCCGTGCTTCGACATAATCGACGACAAAGCCCGCAACCGCGAGTGTCTCGCGCGCCGCGGCGAGCGCTGTTTCGATCGCGGCGCCTCGGCATAGAGCGTCCCGGCAACGAACGAGCGCCGCATAGAGAAGCGGCGCCCGCGCCCGCTCCTGCGGCGACAGATATTGATTGCGCGAGGACAGAGCGAGGCCGTCCTTGGCGCGCACGGTCGGCGCGGCGACGATCTCGACGCCAAGATCGAGATCGCGCACCATCTTGGCAATGACCTTCAGCTGCTGATAATCCTTCTCGCCGAAGATCGCGAGATCAGGCCGGCATTGGCTGAGGAGCTTTGCGACCACCGTCGCGACGCCGGCGAAATGATCGGGACGGAACTTGTCCTCGAGCCCTGCCCTGGCCGGCCCGCCGACAGATACGCTCGTGGCGAAGCCCTCGGGATAGACCTCTGCGATCTCCGGCGCGAAGACGAGATCGCCGCCAGCGGCGGCGAATTGCTCGACATCGAGCGCGAACGGCCGCGGATAGGATTGAAAATCCTCGCCGGGTGCGAATTGGGTCGGATTGACGAAGATCGACAAGAGGGTGCGCTCGGCCCGTCTCTTCGCTTCCGTAACGAGCGCGAGATGCCCGGCGTGCAGCGCGCCCATGCTGGGAACGAGCGCGATGCGCTCGCCGCCCGCCCGCCATCGCCCGACGATTGCCCGCAATGTCGTAACGTCGCGAGCAATCGTTACGTTCTCTTCGATGCGATCCGGCGCGCCAGTCAAGCTTAAACGCCTTTCAGTTGGATGGCCCGCCAGCGGCCCGGCCTTGTCTGATCCGACTCCTCGCTCTCGCCGAGAGAAGCGAGATAAGAAACATAGGCGTCCGGCAATGACCAGTTTTTCGCGGCGGCGATGACGCCGCTGAGATAGACGGCCGAAGGCTTGCCTTCAATCTGGCTGGAACCGACGTAGACGAGAGCGCGTACCGGGCTGCCTGTGTCGCGCAGGACGGGCTGAGTGACCTTTTTATAAAGCCCGCGGCCGACATCCTCATAACGATCGAGGCCGGGAACGTCCGACAGCGCGAGCTCGTAGAGCACGCCATGGACATCCATACGCGGGTCGCATTTCACCGAAGCATAGCCCGATCCCATGATGAAGAGCTTGTGGCGGACGAGCCGTGCCCGGCCCAGCGCGCGCGAGCTTGGGCAGCGAAGCCGCATGGCCTGCCGATCCATGTTCGACCCATAGGCGAAGTAAAGCGGCATGCGCGGTTCTCGAATGTGAGATTGGCTTTGGCTGCTCTTTAGGTTTCGGTCAAGTCCTACGGCAGCATAACAAAAGACTGGACCTTAAAACTTCTGCGTGAGGCCCGCGAAAAATCCCCGCCGCGGTCCGTATTGCGGCGCGAACACGCCGACGCCGGTTCCGCTCCTGATCTGATAGATCGTGTCGAAGACGTTCACCACGTCGAAGCGCAGCGTGAGAGGCTTCATGTCCCAGCCTGAGAACTCGTGTGTGACTCCGGCATTGAACTGGGCGTAAGGCGCTTCGCTGCTGATATTGGCGTCGCCGGTGCGGAGCCCCGAGCCGTAGATCATGTCGGCTGAGAACCGCGTGCCGTTCCAAAGATAGGACACGCCCGCCGAGCCGGTCACGATCTGGGTGTGATCGGTGTAGATCCAGTGCGTCTGGATGTATTGATACTCGGTCAAACCGCCGAGATCGGCGAGCGGCGTTGTGTTGTCGAACAGATACTGGTTCGACACCACGTCGGTAGCCTTCTCTTGGCCCACGGCGAGATTGCCGTAAGCCTGGAAATTGCCGCTGTTGTATTTCGCGCTGAACTCGATGCCTTCGGTGATTCCCTGCGCGTAATTGAAGGCGCTGAGCACCAGCGCCTGGCCGAAATTTCCGTTGTCAATCAGGTCAGTTGCGATCTTGTAATAGGCGTCGGCCCCGAGCTCGAGCGTGGAGCAGTCTGGCTCTGCCGACGAGTAGCATCCGAACGGTATCTTCTGGTCAATGCCGGCATCGAAATAATGCGACCGCTCCGGCAACACCGGGCTATTGCCCTGGCCGGCGGGCGGCGCTCCCGTCGTGTGGTCGAACAAAGCGATATTGGCCGGCGCCGCTTCGACCAGCACCGGCGGCGTGAAGTAGCGCGCATAGCCGGCGTGAAACGTCGTGTCCTCGAACGGCTTGTAGGTGAAGCTTAAGCGCGGGCTAAATTGGTTGGCATCGACATATTGCCACATCTGGTCGAAGCGCAGCCCGCCATTGATCGTGAACTGGTTGGTGATCTTCCACTCGTCCTGGGCGTATACGCCGGCGAGCCAGCCGAGCTTGGAGACGTTGTCGGTTATGGATTCAGGGACGCCCGTGGGTGTCGGTGTAGGAGGAACGCCCATGAGCGGGGCGGCCTCGACCAGCGATGAATTGTCGACGTTGGTCTGTTCGCCGCTGACGGTGAAGCCGGCGCGAACCGTATTGGCCGGGTTGATCACATACGAGGCGTCGCCCTGAACGCCGTTGGTATATGATTCCCGGCTTATGTTCGAGGCAATGCCGTTGAGCAGCAAGTCACCGACCGGGTCCGGTATAAAGTGAAGCTCGTTGTACCGGGTGAAATAGGACAATTGCCCGTCGAAACCGTTCACCGATTTCTGTAGCGCCAGCACGCCGTATTGCGTGTTCTCAATCTGGTTCTCGTTGAGGAGCGCTGAATTGAAATTGGTGATTCCGAATGCGTTGGTGACCGGCGGATTCCCCATCTGCCCAACCGGCTGGCCAGGAACGTTGGGAATCTGGAATGCGCTGGTAGCGGTTCCCGCGATCAAGCTCAAACGCGTGGTGGGATCGATGAAGGCCGACATATAGCCGAACCCTTTTTCCTGCTGGGAGAAATCGTGTATGGGGTTCACGCGGGGCGTCGGATTTTCGATCCCTTCCAAGGTCTGCAGATAGCGGCCGGTGAAGTAATATTGGACGCCCGGGAAGCAGTTCGCGGTCGATGTCCCGGGAGCGGGCGCGGTGGATCCGCAATTGCCCCCGAACGTGCCACCGTATTCGAAGGACGGCTCCAAGGTTCCAAGGCTCCCGCCATAAGCGCTGATGCTGCCGCTGTTGTTGAAGACGTCGGTACGGGTCGTGATGTCGACGAGGCCGACCGTTCGTAGTCCGAACTCGGCTGGCAGCGCGCCGGTGACGAGGGAGAGATTGCCGATCAGGCTGGTATCCAAAATACTCCCAAAGCCGGTGACGCCGTCGGGCAACATGATGCCGTCGATCCTGAATTGCACGTTGGCGTGATCGTTGCGGACATGGAGCAGGCCGCTCGCCGCGGAATCCTGCGAGACCCCTGGCGCCTCCAGAAGCACTTTCTCGACTGGCTGATTGGTGCCTTGGGGCATCTTCTGGATGTCGTCGTGGCCAATCTTGTAGGAAGTAGTGCCTATGGTCGTGTACAGATTGCTGCGCGCGGTATCGAATATCTTGGCTTTTGCCGCCAGCTGCCGTGCCGCGATGGCTTCGGGCGTCTGGCTTGTTGGTTGGACAGATGCCCGCGTTGGCCGACCCATCGCTTGTTTGTGCGCAGGTTTCTCTCTGCCGCCTATTACATGGACGGTCGGCAACGTGACAGACGTTTGCGCGAAGCCCATTCCGCCGAGCGATGCGAGAGCCGAACTGCTCAGAAGGAGCACGCGGCCGATACGGCTGGACATACCCAACCCCCATCTGAGAGGTCTTGCGGTGACGACCCAGATCAGGGGGCTCCGGCTCTGCGCGCTGCCCGAGAAGAATTAAAGCGCAAAGATGCACCCGGCCCCCGAACGAGGGATGCGTTATGTTATTACATCACATCACGATGTCAATCCGCGCTAGGGTGACGTAGCCATGCTCTCCTCAGGACTAAATCGCATCGTGCCGGTGCGTGCGCGAAAAGCGCACCGCGTCAGCAAATCCTCATCGCGAGGTGTCGTGCTTCTTCCGGGGATTTTTCAGCCGCTCGATGCGAAGCAAGCCGAGTGACGCTCCAGTTCGCAAGCTCCAGCCCGACGGCTAACCCCGGTCGAGCTGCGGTGCGCCCTTATGAACGCTCCTTGGCGAAGGCGTCCATCGCCTGGCCAAAACCGCGGAAAGAAAATTCAATCGCGACGTTCTGTCCGGACGCCTTGGTGAAGAACAGACGTCCCGTGTCGGCCTCCACCGCGTGCCAGGCGCGCAGAACGTCATCCTTCAGTACGGCATCGGCGATGCAGCCGCCGGGCAGGCAGCGACGCCACGTCAGGTCGACGCCCGGATCCTTGTCGTCGGCCGTCACTCTCGGCCCGTTCTGAAACGTAATGTTCGTCGGCAGGACGACCGTGATATGCATGTCATCCTTGGGCGACAGCCGGCCGATGCCGATCTGCGCGATCGGGTTTTGTTGACCTTGCGGAACGACGCTCTGATCGACCTCGCAAAAGCGTTGCGCGGTGTCGCCCTCTGGCCGGTGCGTGCAGCGCAAGGTCCAGGCGCCATAGCTTGCGGTTGTCGTCTCCGGCTCCGAACTTACCGGCTGCGGTTCAGCGGCCGGGTTCGTTTGAGCAAAGGATTGGCCGGCCGCGACGGCCGTGAGAGCGACGGCGATCAACAATGTTCGGATCACGGCGGCAGCTCCAAGAAACGCCAAGCGTTTATGCGGGTCGCGCAAACCGGTCAACCTCATGGACCGAAATGGTGAAATTTTCCCGTCCTGGACCCATATGGTCGCCGCAGCCGAAGCTCGTCATGCCTGCTCGTCATCGCCGCCGAACTCCTGCAAAAACTCGCGCGCCAAGGCCCGAGTAACCGGTCGGCCGCGCGCCAGGGCCGCGCGATCGAGAAGATCGACGAAACAGCGGGCCATGTCGAGCGAGCGATCGATGTGCAAAGCGATGAATTCCAAGACCGCCGCATCGACGACGAGCTGACGATCGCGAAAGAGCTTTTCGAGCACGGCTTTGAGCAGTTCGTCGTCCGGCGCGCCGAGCTCGACCAATGGCGCGAGCCGCAGCCGTGAGAGGAGATCGGCCGTTGCAAGGCCCCAAACGTCCGGCTTGCGCCGCGCTGTCAACAACAGGCTCGTCTTTTGTTGCCGGGCAAGGTTGAGAAGATGGAACAGAGTTGTTTCCTCCGTGCCGATCTCATCGGCGGCCTCGATGACGAGGGCCGGCTTGCCCGCGAGAGCGGCAAGATCGGCGCCCTCGAGCATGCGGCCGAAGCAAATGTCGGCCCCTGCACGCGCCGCCCAGATCGCCGCGAGGTGGCTCTTGCCGGCACCTGGCGGGCCGACCAGAAGCAGCACATCATCCGGCCACGCCGGCCACGCCTCGACCATCCGCAAGGCCGTTGCGTTCGCCTCCGAGACGAGGAAATCCTCGCGGCGAAAATGCGGCGCCGGCGTCAGATCGAGGCCGAGCTGGCGCCAACTGCTTGGCATGTTGGCAGACATCTATCGACCTTCGATGGCTTTCTCGATGGCTTTCTTTTGATCTTCGGCCGCTTTTGCAATGATCTGCGTCTCCGCTGCGGCGCGCAGCTCCGGCAGGTTGGTATAGAGGTCGCTCGCGCGGTACCTGTTGATCGCATAGCGCAGGATGACACCGGTCATGGCAGCGACCGGCACGGCGATGATAAGACCGGTGAACCCCAAGAAGCTGCCGAAGGCGAGAAGTGCAAAAATGAGCCAGACCGGATGCAGGCCGACCCTGTCGCCGACCACCTTGGGCGAGAGAATATTGGCTTCGAAAAGTTGGCCTGCGACCATGACTCCCAAGGTCATGGCGAGCAAATTCCAATGCGGCCAACCTTGAACGATCGCGACGATCGCGGCGACCACGAGGGCGGTTAGCGAACCGACATAGGGGATAAAGCTCAGGAAACCGCCGGTAATGCCGATCAGCAAGCCGAAATTCAAGCCGATCAGCGATAGGCCCAAGCCATACCAAATACCGTCGACCAAACAAACGAGCGACTGGCCGCGCAAAAAGCCGGCCAGGGTGCCGTCGACTTCGCTGGCGAGCTGGCGCACCACGCCGCGATAACGTGGCGGAACAAGATCATCGACCGCCGCGATCACCCGATGATAATCCAGCAGCATATAGAATGCGACGACTGGTGTGACGACGATCAGGGAAGCGAGGCTGATCAAGGCAAAGCCGTGCGTAACGAGCGAATTCAGGAAGGCGCCCATCCATGTCGCCGCCTGGGCCGCGAGGTCGCCTACGCTCGCGTGGATCTCGGAAACGTCCCCGCTCAACCCGAATCTTTGCAGCAAAGGGCCGGCATAGTCCTTGGCAAGCTTTCCGCCGGCTGTGGCGATCAGGCCTTGCAGCTTATTGAGCAGATCCGGCAGCGCGCGGATGAAATCCGCGAACTGATGGCTGAGCACGGGCACAATCAAGGTCAAAATGAAAGCGAGAATGGTCACGCAGCCGGCGAGGATCAGAAGCGTTGCCGCGAGCCGGTTCATGCCCAGGCGCTGGAGACGATCGGCGAGCGGGTCGAGCAGATAAGCGATCACGAAGGCGGCCGCGAAGGGCAAGAGAACGCCGCTGAAGAGCCAGAGAAACAGGATCAGAAGAGCGAGGGCGCCGATCCAAAAGCCGATTTGCCGCTCAATCCGCATTGACATGATCCCCGCCGTCCCTTTGGGCGGCTGGCCGCAATCAGAGGCTCATGTGCCGCGACCAGCTCGCCAAATAGGCCGCCAGCGACGCGAGCGTCAATGCCGCGACGCAATAGGCGGCAAGATCGAACCAGGACCCAAGCGCGAATTGGAAGGCCTTGGCACCGAGAACCGCCGCCGCGAAAGTAATCTGCGCCACAGTGTTGATCTTCGAAATCAACAACGGCCTGATCTTGATCGGCTTCGCCATGACCCAGGAGATCATGAAGGCGCCGATTATCATCACATCGCGCGCGACGACGACGATCGCAAGCGTGCTCGGCAGCGCGCCGACCACGGCAAGGGCCACGTAGATCGATACCAGCAGAGCCTTGTCGGCCAGCGGATCGAGATAGGCGCCGAGCTCGGTGCGAAGATTGAAGCTTTTGGCAAGCCAGCCGTCGACCGCGTCGGAAACGCCTGCAAGGATGAAAAGAATGCAGGCCCCCTCCCAACGCCCCGCCGAGATCATCGCGATCACGACCGGCACGAGCCCGAGCCGGATAAGAGTGATGAGATTGGGCAGACTGGCGTAGACAGACATGAGTCCATGAGGAGGCGACCGCCGCCGCCCGTACAATAGCGCCAATTGGGCCAATTGCAGAAATCGAGACGTGGGTTTGCGGCGCTTGCCTTGCGCCGGACGAGGGGCTAGGCCTGCCCCCGAAATTGAGGGCGGACATGGCGGCGAAGAAAGGCCTCACTTATGCCGAAGCCGGCGTCGATATCGACGCCGGCAATGCCATGGTCGAAAAGATCAAGCCGATCGTCCGGGCGACGCGGCGACGCGGCGCCGAGGCCGAAATCGGCGGCTTCGGCGGCCTCTTCGATCTGAAGGCGGCAGGCTTTAAGGACCCGATCCTGGTTGCCGCCAACGACGGCGTCGGCTCCAAGCTGATGCTCGCCGTCGCGAGCGGCATTCATGCGACGATCGGCATCGATCTCGTCGCCATGTGCGTCAACGATCTTATCGTCCAAGGCGCTGAGCCTCTCTTCTTCCTCGACTATTATGCGACGGGTAAGCTCGACCCCGATGCCGGCGCGAAGATCATCGAGGGGATCGCGCAAGGCTGTATCGAAGCCGGCGCCGCGCTGATCGGCGGCGAGACCGCGGAAATGCCGGGCCTCTATGGCGAAGGCGATTATGATCTTGCCGGCTTTGCGGTCGGCGCGGTCGAACGCGACCGGCTGTTGCCGAAGAATGTCGCGCCGGGCGATGTCGTCCTCGGGCTTCGCTCCTCGGGTCTGCATTCCAACGGCTTTTCGCTGGTCCGGCAGATTGTCGCCGAGATGGGGCTCAAACTTTCCGATCCGGCACCCTTCGCGCAGCAGACGACGCTGGCCGAAGCCTTGCTCACGCCCACGAGGATTTACGTGCGCCAGATCCTTCGCGTTTTGCGAGCGAGCGATGCGATCAACGCCTTGGCGCATATCACCGGCGGCGGCTTTCCCGACAACCTGCCGCGCGTTCTACCGAAAGGCCTTGGCATTCGCGTCGATCTTGACGCAATCCCGGTGCCGCCGGTTTTTCGTTGGCTCGCCAATGCAGGCCCTGTCAGCGAGCCTGAAATGCTGCGGACTTTCAATTGCGGGGTCGGCATGGTGGTCATTACTGCGCCGGCCACCGCCGCAGCGCTCGAAGCCGACCTGTGCGCCGTAGGCGAAGAGCCGATCATTTTTGGCGAAGTGGTCGAAGGATCCCGCGTCACTTTTGCCGGCCGGCTCGTGTTGTGACCCCGCGTAAGCGCACCGCGATTTTGATTTCCGGCCGTGGCTCCAATATGCGCAGCCTCATCGAAGCGGCGGCCGATCCGCGCTATCCCGCCGAAATCGTCATGGTCCTCGCCAACCGGCCGGAGGCCGAAGGGCTCGGCTTCGCCAAGGAGCATGGCGTCGCGACCGCCGCCGTCGATCATAAGATCCACGCCGGACGCGAGAGTTTTGAGGCGAGCCTTCAGGTGCTCCTCGAACTGCATCGCGTCGAATTCATCTGCCTCGCCGGCTTCATGCGGCTGTTCACGCCGTCATTCGTGCGGGCCTGGGAAGGTCGGCTGATCAACATTCACCCTGCCCTGCTGCCGGCCTATCGCGGCTTGCACACGCACGAACGGGCGCTCGCCGACGGCGTGAAAATCCACGGCTGCACCGTGCATTTCCTCGCCCCGGCCATGGACGAAGGACCGATCATCGCGCAGGTCGCCGTTGCCGTTCTCGATTCGGATACACCGGAAACGCTTGCCCGCCGCGTCCTGGAGCAGGAGCATAGGATCTATCCGGCGGCGCTCGCCGCGGTGGCGAGCGGCCGGATTCGGATCTCGGGCAATCGCGTCCTGTACGATTTGGCCGGACCGGAGCCAGACCCGCTCGTGGTCGCGCCCTTTTAGATCGGGCACGAACCGCGGCGCGGCGGCTCAACCCTCCGGCGTCCAGGCCTCATAATCGCCGGTGGCTGGCGGCCGTACGCCGGCCGCCAAAGTCGAACCCGGCGGGCGCCAGGCTTCCGGCGTCCCGGTCAGATTGGGCAGATGCGGCAATTGCCAGGCCCGCGGCTCGTAGTTTTCGTCCGGCGGCGGCACGTCGAGCGTGTGATGCAGCCAGCCATACCAGCCGGGAGGTGTCATCGAACCCTCGGCGATCCCGGCATAGATGACCCAGCGTCGTTCGAATAGGAGCACCGGGTCCTTCGCCCCGCCGCGGGTGCGGTAATAACGGTTGCCGAATTGATCGGTGCCGACCAGTTCACCTTTCATCCATGTGTAAAAGAGCGTGTTGAGCGTCGCGCCGTCCCACCAAATGAAGAGTCGAAGGAGCCATCGCATTTTTTCTGCCTGCCGCAAGGGGTGAGCGCACTATGGCGAGGGCTGCCTGTCTTGTCCAGGCGGTGCGGCGGCGCCCCGCTCCGACTCAACTCTTGCCTGTTCGCGGCCCATGCCGTTGCGCAAAGCAAGGCCTCAATTGGGGCACCTGGGGATATGGAGCAAGACTCGGATGGCCGCCCCTGCTCGGACTTGCGCCGCCCCGCTGCTGCGTTCAACAATTCCGCCCGGAGGGCTGGAATCTTAGGCTTTCCACAATATTTTGTGTTTATGGACGTGAGAGCTACCAGTTCTTGACGCGCTGGATTATCGCGCTAGGCTCCAGTTTCCTTCTCGCGACACCCCAGGATCGAACTCATGCGGATCGAGCGGCGCTATACCAAAGCAGAGATTTCGCCCTATGAGGCGATCGAATTCCGGACGACCCGGAGCGAGATTCGCAATCCGGACGGGTCGACCGTCTTTGCGCTCGACGGGATCGAGGTTCCGGCCGCCTGGAGCCAGGTCGCGGCCGATGTGCTCGCGCAGAAATATTTCCGCAAGGCCGGTGTGCCGGCAAAGCTTAAGCCCGTCGAGGAGCCGGATGTTCCGGCCTTCCTCTGGCGCCGAGTCGCCGACGAGGAGGCGCTGGAGGAATTGCCGAAGGCGGAGCGATACGGCTCCGAGATCTCGGCGCGCCAGGTTTTCGACCGCCTCGCCGGCGCCTGGACCTATTGGGGCTGGAAGGGCAAATATTTCGACGCTGTCGAGGATGCCCGCGCATTCTACGACGAATTGCGCTTCATGCTGGCCAAGCAGATCGCGGCGCCGAACTCGCCGCAATGGTTCAACACCGGCCTGCATTGGGCCAATGGCATCAACGGCCCCAGCCAGGGTCATTATTACATCGATTTCGAATCCGGCAAGCTCGTCAAATCGAAATCGGCCTACGAGCACCCGCAGCCGCACGCCTGTTTCATCCAGTCGGTCGCCGACGATCTCGTCAACGACGGCGGCATCATGGATCTCTGGGTGCGTGAGGCGCGGCTCTTCAAATATGGCTCCGGCACCGGCTCGAATTTTTCCAAGCTGCGCGGCGAGAACGAAAAACTCTCGGGCGGCGGCAAATCCTCCGGCCTCATGTCCTTCCTAAAAATCGGCGATCGCGCCGCTGGCGCGATCAAATCCGGCGGTACGACGCGGCGCGCCGCGAAAATGGTCGTGGTCGACGTCGATCACCCGGATATCGAGGCCTATATCGATTGGAAGGTGAAGGAGGAGGAAAAGGTCGCCGCCCTCGTCGCCGGCTCGAAGATCGTGAAAAAGGCGCTGAAGGCGATCCTGCGCGCCTGCGTCAATTGCGAAGGCCCGGGCGATGATTGCTTCAACCCGGAAATGAATCCGGCCTTGAAGAAGGAGATCAAGCTCGCCCGCCGCGCCTCCGTGCCGGATGGCATGGTCAAAAAAATCATCCAGTTCGCGCGTCAGGGCTATAAGGACATCGCCTTCGAGACATTCACCACCGATTGGGATTCGGAAGCCTATCTCACCGTCTCCGGCCAGAACTCGAACAATTCGGTGCGCGTCACCGACGCATTTTTGCGTGCTGTCGAGGAGGACGCGGACTGGACCTTGACCCGCCGGCTCGACGGCAACGCGCACAAGGTGATGAGGGCGCGCGATCTCTGGGAGAAGATCGGCTATGCGGCCTGGGCCTCGGCCGATCCGGGCCTGCAATATCACACGACGATCAATGATTGGCACACCTGCCCCGCGGCCGGGCCGATCGTCGCCTCGAACCCGTGCTCGGAATATATGTTCCTCGATGACACGGCGTGCAATCTCGCCTCGCTGAACCTACTGCCGTTCCGCAATCCAGAAACCAAGGCCTTCGACGTCGAGTCTTATGAGCACGCGGTGCGGCTATGGACCGTTGTGCTCGAGATCTCGGTGCTGATGGCGCAATTCCCGTCGAAGGAGATCGCCAGACTCTCCTATGCCTATCGCACGCTCGGCCTCGGCTACGCCAATATCGGCGGCCTCTTGATGTCCTCCGGCATCGCCTATGATTCGGACGAGGGCCGCGCCATCTGTGGCGCCCTTTCGGCGATCATGACAGGCATCGCCTATGCGACCTCGGCCGAAATGGCGCGCGAGCATGGCGCCTTTGCAGATTTCGCGCAGAACAGAGAGGCGATGCTGCGCGTGATGCGCAACCATCGCCGCGCCGCGCGCGGCGAGGCGGCAGGCTATGAGCAGCTCGCAACGTTGCCGGTGCCGCTCGATCATGTGGCGCTCCCCGACCCTGCCCTCGGCCGGCATGCGATTGCCGCCTGGGACAAGGCCGTCGCGCTCGGCGAGCAGCACGGCTACCGCAATGCGCAGACCACCGTGGTGGCGCCGACCGGCACGATCGGTCTCGTCATGGATTGCGACACGACCGGCATCGAGCCGGACTTCGCCCTCGTCAAGTTCAAGAAACTCGCCGGCGGCGGTTATTTCAAGATCATCAACCGCGCGGTGCCGGAAGGGCTGCGGGCGCTCGGCTATCGCGAATCCGAGATCGCCGAGATCGAGGTCTATGCGGTCGGCCACGCCTCACTGCGCCAGGCGCCGGCGATCAACCATGCGAGCCTGCGCGCGAAAGGGTTTACCGAGGCGAAGCTCGAAGAGCTCGAAAAGACGCTGGCGACCGCCTTCGACATCAAGTTCGTCTTCAACAAATGGACGCTCGGTGCCGATTTTCTCGTCAATGCGCTCAAAGTGCCGGAAGAAAAGCTCGACGATCCAAACTTCGATTTGCTCACCTTCCTCGGCTTCTCCAAGGCGGACATTGATGCCGCCAACATCCATGTTTGCGGCGCGATGACGGTCGAAGGCGCCCAGCATCTAAAACTCGAACATTATTCCGTCTTTGATTGCGCCAATCCCTGCGGCCGCACCGGCAAGCGCTACCTCTCGGTCGACAGCCATATCCGCATGATGGCAGCGGCGCAGCCGTTTATCTCGGGCGCGATCTCGAAGACGATCAACATGCCGAATGACGCGAGCGTCGAAGATTGCAAGGAGGCCTATATGCTCTCCTGGCGGCTGGCGTTGAAAGCCAATGCACTCTATCGCGACGGCTCGAAACTCTCGCAGCCCTTGAACAGTCAGTTGATCGCCGACGAGGAGGAGGAAGAGGAAGCGGTCGAAGCGCTCATCGCCTCGAACGCGCCGGCCCGCGCCACGGTGGTCGCCGAAAAGATCGTGGAACGCATCGTCGAGCGGATCGAACGCACGCGCGAGCGCGAGCGCCTGCCTGATCGGCGCAAGGGCTATACGCAGAAGGCCGTGGTCGGCGGCCACAAGGTCTATCTGCGCACCGGCGAATATCAGGACGGCCGCCTCGGCGAGATTTTTATCGACATGCATAAGGAAGGCGCCGCCTTCCGCTCGCTGATGAACAATTTCGCGATCGCCATTTCCGTCGGTCTTCAGTATGGCGTGCCACTCGAGGAATATGTCGATGCCTTCACCTTCGTTCGCTTCGAGCCGGCTGGCCTCGTGCAAGGCAATGATGCGATCAAGAACGCGACCTCGATCATCGACTATGTGTTCCGCGAACTTGCCATCTCTTATCTCGGCCGCAACGATCTCGCCCATATCGACCAGAGCGACATCGGCCCGGACGTGCTGGGCAAGGGCGAGGATCAGAGCCGGCCGCCGCAAAGCGCCGTGCCTTCGGCCACAGCAAAGTTTGTGTCGAAAGGCTTCGTGCGCGCCAAGGCGGACAAGCTGATGCTGGTGCAAGGCGCGGCTCAGGCGGGCGCGGGCGTGACGGCTCTGAAGAAGAATCTCGAAAACGAGATCGAGGCGGAACTCAGCGAGCTCGATTGGTCGGTGCCGGTCGAGAGCACGACGGTCGCCTCAAAGCGCAGCGAAGCCCGGATGAAGGGCTATACCGGCGAAGCCTGCCCGGAGTGCAACAATTTTACGCTGGTGCGCAACGGCACATGTCTAAAGTGCGATACGTGCGGCGCGACGACGGGGTGCAGCTAAGGGTGCGTGAAAGACGTCAAGCGCTCGAATTTGGTGCCGCTCACCCAAATGTTTGCGCCGCGACGTGCGCCATTTCCTTCGCGCCGTCGACCACCAAAATCTCGGCCGCGCCGGCGGCGCTAAGTTCGGCGCAGGCCCTAGTCGCGGCCTCATCCTTCTCCGCCGGTATCGCGAGCACGACGAAATCGGCATAGGGCGCGAGCGCCTTCGGCATCTCGCTGATCGCCAGAGGCGGCGCTGCGAGAACGACGAAATCGTAGGTTTGCGTCAGCGCGTCGAGGATGATGTCAAGATCGTCCGGGTCGAAGCTCTCCGCCGAGCCGAAGGGAACGAAATGCAGGCGCGAGGCGCAATCGCGATGGATGACGTCGGCGAAGGATGCGTTGCCCTCGAGAAGATCCGTCAACCCGGCCAACTTTTCCGCCTCCGGCGGCGTGCCGAACAGCGGCACCATCTGCCCGGCCTGCGAATCGAGATCGATGATGATCGGCCGGCCCTCGCGCGCAAGATTGCGCGCAAATCCGATCAGAGCCGCGCTGGCCGCGTCGCTCTCGCATGGTCTTGTCGCAACGATCTGGACGCCATGCGCATGAGCGGCGCGCGCGACGATCTTCTCGGCTATGTCAGTTTCGCCATCCTCATCGTCTTCACCAAAAGCTTCGGCGATCTCGACATGTTCAAATCCTTCGTCTCGCCGTGAGCGGCCGAAGCGTCTGACGGGCGCAAGAGCCCGTTCTAAATTCGACCGTCGCGCTTGCCGAACGTCGCGCTGCCGCCCGAACGAACCGGCCGGCTGGCCACGGTCCGAGAACAATTCGCTGCCGATCACAGCGCCAAGGGAGAGGACAAAGGCGGCAGTCGTTCCGAAAATGAGAGTCTGCACTTTCTTCGGAAACGACGGCTCGTCCGGCGGCGTCGCTTGCGCAATGATGCGCGCGTCCGCCGGCGTCGAGGTCGAATTCTCGCGCGCCAGCGCTTCCTGATATTTGGTCATGCTGCTGTCGAGCTGGTCGCGCAGCGCCTGGGCAGCGCGTTCGAGCTCACGCAAATGCACTTCGTCCGTATTGGCGACGGCGACCAGCGTCTTCTGCTGCTCGATTGCAACCTCGAGATTGGCGACGCGCGTGGCGGCGATCTTCGAATCGTTTTCGAGTGCCCGAGCGATATTTTCCGCAGCCGCCCGCAACTGGATATCGAGATCGGCGATCTCGGAATTGAGTTCCTTGATCCGCGGGTGGCCGGGAAGCAAGGTGCCGGATTCGAGCGCGAGCTGCGCCTTTGCCGTCACCAGCTGCTCAGCGATACGGTGGATCAGATCGTTGTTGGCGACATCCGGCACTTCCGAGATCCGCCCCTGCCGCAGCATATCGCGAATGAGGGTGGCCTTGGCCTGGCTGTCCGCCTGGGTGGTGCGGCCGCGCGAAAGGTCACCGCTGAGGTCGGCGAGCTGCTGGCCGGTGATCGTCATATTGTTGGTGCCAGCAAGCAGCCCCGACGTGGCGCGGTAGCGTTCCACCTCGTCCGCCGCGTGTGTGACTTTGGCTTTCAGATCGGCAATCTGCTCGGAAAGCGAGACCGCGGCCTGTTGCGCAATCTCGCGCTTCGCGCTGGATTGCATTTGCAGATAGAGGCTGGCGATCTCATTCGCGGCGCGGGCCGCGAGAGCCGGGTCTCGCGAATAAAATTGAATGACGAGAACCCGCGTTTTTTGCGGTGAATAGACCGACAGCCTTTGTTCGAAAGTCTCGAGAACACGGTCCTCCGCCGGGATCCGCATTGGATCCCGCATAAGGCCAAAAAGGACGAGCACGCGCGAGACGACGCCCAGACCTTTCGAATAAGGATCGAACTCCGGGTTGCCGATAAGACCGAGCTGCTCGATCGCTCGGCGCGCCAGATCGGTCGAGGTGACAAGTTGAATTTCGCTGCCGACCAGTTCCGTATCCTGCCCCGCCGGCGTCTCCTGCTGCACCTCGGCGTGTTGCGGGCTGGTGAGGAAGTTCTCCTGATTCTCGAGTAACACCTCCGCTTCAGCCGTGTAGCGCGGTTTGACCAATGTTACGAAAAGGCCGGAAAGCAGAAGGCCAAGCACCGTCGGGACGAGAATCCAATACCGCTTCTTGCAGATCGCGGACCCGAGCGCACTAAGATCGAGATCGTTCGAGCGCGCGTCGAAACTTATGTCCGGCTCGAAGATCTCAGTCATCCGCAACCTCGCGAGAACGTGACCACGATCACCCTGTTCGCGTCAGCGCTCAATCTCTTCGGATTACGTGCATCAAGCCGCCTTAAGGTTGAAACGAGGTTAATTGTTCCCTGAAATCGGAGGCAGAAGGTTAAGTTTTATTAACCATGACTGCTTATAAAAATCAGAATACGAAGCAACGTCTTGGCGAGATCCCTAATCCTCGGCACTCATCATGCGGCGCATTTTGGTTTCGGTCTGCTTTCTTGCGTTGTCGCTTGTCCTTACGGCCTGCGCAGCGTCCTACTCGGCCTATTTCGCTTCCGACCCGAATGCGTCCTATACGCTCGGGAGCGGCGACCGTGTACGCGTCATTGTCTTCGGCCAGGAAGCTCTGAGTAACTCCTATTCGGTTGACAACTCAGGTCATATCGAGATGCCGCTGATCGGCGCGGTGGCGGCGCAAGGCAAAACGACGGCGGCGCTCGGGGCGGAAATCGAAACGAGATTGCGCGACGGCTTTTTGCGCGATCCGCATGTCTCCGTCGAGGTCGAAGCCTTTCGGCCTTTCTTTGTGCTCGGTGAAGTCACGACGCCCGGTCAATATCCTTACGTCAACGGGATGACGGCAGAGACAGCGGTGGCCATAGCCGGCGGCTTCACGCCAAGAGCCTATAAGGACACGGTCGATGTGACGCGCGTAGTCAATGGCGTTCAAGTGAGCGGGCAAGTGCCGATCAAGAATCCCGTGAAACCGGGCGACACCATTGTCGTGCGCGAACGCTTTTTCTGATGGACGATGACCGTGATGCCAAAACAGAATTCGCTCGACCGCAAGCTACGCATCCTGCACGTGCTGCGCGCGCCGCTTGGCGGGCTCTTCCGCCATGTCCTTGATCTCACCCGGGAACAGATCGCGCGCGGTCATGCGGTCGGGCTCGTAACCGATTCCCTGACCGGCGGCGAGCGCGCCGCCGCCGTGCTCGCCGAACTCGAACCATCGCTTTCGCTCGGGCTTCTGCGCCTGCCGATGCCGCGCGAGGTGCATCTCCTCGATGTTTCCGCCGTCATGCGGATCGCTCTTCACATCCGTGCGCTCGGCGTCGATGTCGTGCACGGCCACGGTTCGAAGGGGGGTGCCTATGCCCGACTGCCGGCATTCCTGCCGGGATTCGTTTCGCCGGTGCGCGTCTATACGCCGCACGGCGGCAGCTTCAATTATCGCGCCGGTCCGCTGGTCGAGCGCAGCTACATGGCAATGGAGCGCCTGCTCGCCTATGGGACCGACATCTTCCACTTCGAGAGCGCCTACATCGCCAGGCAGTTTCGTGAGCGCGTCGGCCCGCCACGTAAGCTCATCCGGATCGTCGCAAACGGCGTAAGCCCGGCGGAATTCATCCCTGTCGAGCCGATGCCCGATGCGGTGGAATTCCTCTACGTTGGGGAGTTGCGCGCCGCCAAGGGCATCGACACATTGATCGATGCGCTTGCATTTCTGGCGTCGCGCCTTCCCAAGCGGCCGCGCCTCGTGCTCGTCGGCTCCGGGCCTGACGAAGCAATGCTCATCGCCCAGGCGGCCATGCGCGGTGTCGCCGACGCCGTGACCTTCGCCGGGATCATGCCCGCGCACGAGGCCTTCCGGCTTGGCCGCATCCTCGTCGTGCCGAGCCGGGCCGAGTCGCTGCCCTATATCGTGCTCGAAGCGGCCGCGGCACAAGTTCCGATGGTCGCAACCAACGTTGGCGGGATCGGCGAAATCTTCGGGCCCTATCGCGACAAGCTGATCCCTTGCGACAACCCGATGATTCTCGCCGCCGCTTTGGAAGCGGCGCTCGAAAGAGAGCCGAGCGAGCTGCGCCGCGAATCCGCGGACCTCGCCGCTTTCGTCGGAACGCTCTTCACGATCACCGATATGGCTGACGCCGTCCTTGCCGGCTACGCCGACGCGATCGCCAAACGTTCGCGCCGCAAAGATGCGTCCACCGCCTCCTTTGTCATCCCCTCCTAACGAGCGATAGACGGCATGGTTAGACTCATACTGCGCGACTTCGAGAAGCTTGAGCCCTCCGGCAGTGTCGTGATGGAGAACAAGGCAGACGCCAGCCCGGAAAGGCTTTTGGCGGCCGCACGAGATTTACAATGCAGCGCCGCGCGGCCGGTCATCTCGCGCGTCGTCCTCGAAGGCCTCGTGCGGATGGCCGAATTCCTGCTCATCCTGTTGGTCGGTCTCGCCATGAGTTTCGTCCATGCCACGCCTTCTCGCGATCATTCACTGGACCTCATCATTGGCATGCCGTTGATCGCCGCCTGTGCGGTTCTCGGTCTCTACAAGATCAGCCTGTTTAGGAATTTTCCGGCAAAAGGCCTGCGTCTTATCGCAGCCTTCACCTTCGTCTATGGCTTAGCTCTCGCCGCTATCCTCACCTTTCGGCTCGACGATGTTTACTCGCGCGGCGTCATGCTCGCCTGGTTCGGCTGCAGCCTCATCGTCTTGAGCTGCGAACGCATAGCGCTTGCGCTCGCCGTCGACAAGTTGATCCGGACAGGGCGGCTTATCCGGCGCACTGTGCTCGTCGGCGGCGGGTCGGCCGCCGATAGCCTGTTACAGCACCTTTCCGAGCAACCTCAGGCCGATCTGCAGATTCTCGGTATTTTCGACGACCGTACCGACGAGCGCTCTCCCAGCGTCGTGGGGGGCTTTCCAAAACTCGGCACAGTCGACGATCTCATCGAATTCGCGCGCCGCACGCGCATAGACCTCATTATCTTCACCTTGCCGATCACCGCCGAGCAGCGCCTGTTGCAAATGCTGCACAAGCTCTGGGTCCTGCCGATCGACATTCGGCTCGCGGCTCATATGAACAAGCTGCACTTCCGGCCGCATTCCTATTCCTATATCGGCACGGTTCCGCTCATCGACATTTTCGACAAGCCGATCGCCGACTGGGACCTCGTTCTGAAATATTGTTTCGACAAGATCGCCGGCAGCCTTTGTTTCTTGCTGCTTTCGCCGCTGATGGCGATCGTCGCACTCGCCGTCAAGCTCGACTCGAAGGGCCCCGTCCTGTTCAAGCAGAAGCGCTACGGATTCAACAACGAGGTGATCGAAGTCTACAAGTTCAGATCCATGTACCTCGACGTGCTTGATTTCGGCGCCGCAAGGCTGGTGACCAGGGACGACCCTCGGGTGACGCGCGTCGGCCGCCTCATTCGCAAGACCTCCCTCGATGAATTGCCACAGCTCTTCAACGTCGTCTTCAAAGGCAATCTCTCGCTCGCCGGGCCGCGTCCGCACGCGGTCAATGCCAAAGCTGCCGAGCGGCAATATGACGAAGTGGTTGACGGCTATTTCGCCCGGCACCGCGTGCGTCCCGGCATAACGGGCTGGGCGCAGATCCACGGCTGGCGGGGGTCAACCAATACGCCGGAAAAGATCCAGGGCCGCGTCGAGTGCGACCTCTACTACATCGAGAACTGGTCGATGCTGCTCGACCTCTACATCCTCTTGGCGACGCCTTTGGCGCTGCTCAAGACCGGGAATGCTTATTAGAGCGTATGGGCTGAGTGACGAGCCGGTCGATAATTCTAGCGGGTCCGCCTTGCGCGCCCGCGCCGTCAATGGAGCAGATCGGTGATCCCTATGGCTGCAAAGCCAAGCACGCACGCCACGTCTGGCTTCATCGCGCTCGTCGCGTCATTGCAGCTGATCGCGGTGCACGAAGCCTCGGCAGCTGATGCAGCGCTCACTCTCCTCGAAAAGCCGGAGATCCTTTTCGACTCCGCCCGCGACGGCTGCGAGTCAATCGACATGCCGGACATCAACCCGCGCGCCTTTCGGGATGCGAAGGGGGATGTCGTGTTTTTCGGTCTTCACCTCGTCAACCGGGTCTTGCGCGGCAAGGATCTTTCACATCTCGCAATCGATTGCCATGTCGTGCTCGGCAGCGGATTGGATCCGGATCCGGCCCTTTACAACGACCGTAACTATATTACCGCGACATGGACGGCGGATGGCCGCGATGTCGCCGCCCTTGTCCATCACGAATATCATGCCGACGTGCATGGGCGTTGCGCGGCGCGGACGGCGCTCGGCTGCTGGTACAATACGATCCTGGCCTATCGCTCGACGAACGGCGGCGAGGATTTCGTCAAAGCCGTGCCTCTGGTCGTTGCCGCGGCACCCTTCCGCCAAGACGTCGGCCAAGGGCGGCATCGGGGCTTCTTCAATCCGTCGAATATCTTTTCGGATGGAACCTACGAGTATTTCTTCGCCGCCACCACTGGCTGGGACGGGCAGGACTCTGGTGCTTGCCTGTTCCGCTCCGCCGATCCGCGGGACTCCGGCGCATGGCGCGCCTATGACGGCCGGGACTTCACGATCCGCTATTCCGATCCCTATAGGACCGATGCAACGGCTGTAAAACCTTGCGCGCCGATCGCGCCTTTCGCCTTTCCGGTCGGAGCCGTCGTGCGGCTACGAAACAGCCGGCTTTGGATCGCCGTATTCCAGGCCGCCCGCAATGAAGGCGCCTTTCCGGTCGATGGCTTTTATTACGCCACCGCAACAGACCTCACGCATTGGAGCGCGCCGCGGCTTCTTCACGCCGGCAAGACGCTTTTTTCAGATCTCTGGACGGCCGGCAGCGCGGTCATCGCCTATCCCTCGCTCCTCGACAACAATGCGCAAGGTCGCAACTTCGATAACGTCGGTGACGACGCCTATCTTTATTTCACGGTGATCAAAGTCGACGCCTGCGCGACTGGCAACCGCTTGTTGATGCGGCAAAGGATTTCCATTGCCGCCAGCGCGGACGCAAGCCAATGACGATGGGAAACAGCGCCGCGGTCGCTCGCACAGGCGAACAGCGTGTGAGGTTGACCTATCAAAGCATCGTCAATGCGGTCTTTGCCGTCTTCGTCTTCAGCGGGCTGGTCTCGTTCGTCGAACCCTCCCCCTATGACTTCATGGCTCTCGTCGCCATCCCGATCTGGTTTTTCGGCGGCTTCAAGATAAATCGCGTTCAAGTCCCCATTCTCATGCTCTGGTGCATTTTCGAGCTTTCCGGCTTTGCCGCGCTCCTGCCTCACTGGGACGATGCGGACGCGCGCATCTACCAGTTCCAGTCCCTCTATCTCTTCTTCACCGTGATTTGCTTCACGCTGTTCTTTGGCGAGCGCACGATCGAGCGTGTCGAGATCTGCCTGAAAGCGTTCACTCTCGGCGCTGTGGTGTCGGCCCTTATCAGCATTTTGAGCTATTTCGATATCGCCGGACTTGGCGTTCAGTTGATCACCGTCGAAGGTCGCGTCTCCGGCACTTTCAAAGATCCGAATGTCTTCGGCTCCTATCTCATGCTCGGCGCGGCCTTTGCCTTTCAGGACCTGCTGATCGGAAAGGGCAAGCGGCGGATTGCTTCGGCCATCGGACTGCTGATTCTGCTCATCGGCGTATTCATTTCCTATTCCCGCGGCTCCTGGGGCGCCACGATCTTGTCGCTCACTCTGTTAACGATTTTCACCTACGCGACCAGCAACTCCAATGCCCAGCGGCGGCGGATCGTGATCATGAGCACCGTTTTCGTGTGCATTGCCGCGCTGGTGCTGCTCGCGATTCTTTCAAACGACGACGTTCGTACGTTCTTCCTCGAGCGCGCCGGCGAGCATGATTATGACGTAGGCGCGACCGGCCGGTTCGGAAATCAATTGCGATCGATTCCAATGTTGCTCGACCGGCCGGAAGGTTTTGGGCCGCTTCAGTTTCGGTACTTCTTCGACATCGAGCCGCATAATTCCTACATTGGCGGCTTCGCGAACGACGGTTGGATCGGCGGCTTTGTCTGGATCTTCATCGTACTCTCGACGAGCTGGGTGGGCTTTCGCCTGATCTTCGTTCGCTCGCCTTACCGGCGACTGGCTCAGGTCGCGTGGCCGGTGCTTTTCGCTATCTTACTTCAGGGTTTTCAGATCGATATCGATCATTGGCGCCAGGTCTTTCTTCTCATCGGCATGATTTGGGGGTTCGAGGCCGCACGCGTCCGCTGGCGGGAGCGCGAGCAACGCCTGCAGGAAACGCCGGCGGCACCAAGAGCGAGTGAGACCTATGTCTAAATGGGCTTACGCACTCACAGGTCTCGCTGCGCTTTCCGGCGCCGCCGGGGTGATGGAATCCGCCGCGGCGGCGCATCTGATCTCCGATCCTCTGCTCAAGACTTCCGCCGATTTCCTCATCGTCAACGCCACCGCCGTGATCGCGATCGGCGCGGTCGCTCTCGCCGGGACGCAACGGAAAGGCTGGCTGCTCGTCGCGGCCACCACGCTGCTCGCCGGCTGTCTTTTGTTCTGCGGCGAGCTCAGCGCGCATGTCTTTCTGGGACGAAGAATTCTGCCGTTGGTTGCCCCGATCGGCGGCGGGCTGATGATCCTCGGCTGGCTGATCGCCGCGGGTGAGGCATTCGCCAGCATGTTCCAACGCGATCGAAGCCGATGACGACGGCGAGGCCCCGGATGCACGCCATCATCATCGCCGAATTCGCGGACATCAGCGGCGGCGCGCAACGCGTTGCAATCGAGTCGGCGCGGGCGCTGGCCGAAACGGGCACAAGGGTGACGTTTATCCACGCCACGCAGGGCGCCGCTGCGCAGCCTGAGCACCCATCGATCGAGAGGATCTGCTTGGGGCTGGAAGACATCTGGACTCTTGGAGCCGTGAATGCGGTTTTGGCCGGCGTTTGGAACGAGGCCGCCGCCAAGGCAATGCGCAGCGCTCTCTCCCCATATGTCGGCGCGGCCGATACAGTGCTGCATCTGCACCAATGGACTCGCGCATTGTCGCCATCCATATTTCCGGTCCTACGCCAGGCAAATCTGCCGCTCTTCGTGACAGCCCACGATTATTTCCTCGCCTGTCCGAACGGCGTGCTGTTTCGCTTCGATCTCAAAGAGCCGTGCCTGCTCAAGCCGATGTCGCTCCGGTGCATCGCCGCTAATTGCGATGCAAAATCATATCTGCATAAGGCCGTGCGCGTCATGCGCACGGCCGCGACGCAGCGAGCCACGCGCGGAGCTGAGGTCAATCTCATTCACGTCTCCGATCGAGGGCGCGATATTCTTGCCGCTCCTGTGCCGGCCTCCTGGCGACATTATCGCGTCGACAATCCCGTTTCGATCGCCAAGGCTGCGCCGGTAAGCAGCATGATCGGCCGGAGCTTTGCATTCATCGGCCGATTGACGCCGGAGAAAGGCGCGATCCTTGTCGCCCGGGCGGCGGCGCAAGCCGACGCGCCAATCCTGTTCATTGGCGACGGACCGGCGAGTACGGAAATCCGGACCATTTGTCCGCAGGCCGAGATGGCCGGTTGGATTCCCGCTGCGGCCGTCGAGGCTCTGCTGCGAACCCGCATCCGCGCCGTGGTCGCGCCTTCGCTTTGGCCGGAGACCGGGCCGCTCACGGTCTACGAAGCCTGCGCAGTCGGACTTGCCTCGATCGTCTCGAACCGCTGCGGCGCTGCAGAACGCGTCGGGACAGAATTGGGCTTTGTGATCGAGCCAAATGTCGAGGAGATCGCGCAGGCATTCGAGCGCTTGCGCGACGATCACGTCGCAAGCCGAATAGGGCGTGCGGCCTATCAACACTACTGGGAAAATCCGCCGACGCCTTCCGCGCACGCGCGGCGCTTGTTGGAGATCTACTCAGCCGGTGAAGCGCACGTATCGCAACACGATGAAATGATGGACTTAAATTCTTGAAGATCGTCATCATCGCAGATCACGCCTCTATCAATGGCGGTCAGGCCAAGGTCGCCATCGAAAGCGCCAAAGGCCTTGCCGGACGCGGCTATCATGTCGTCTATTTCGCGGCTGTCGGACCGGCGGACAGCGGCCTCATCGAGGCCGGTGTTCAAACCGTCACGCTCGACCAGCCTGACGTGACCTCCGCATCGTCGCTGGCGCGCTTCGGCATGCAGTGGCTTTGGAATGCGAAGGCCGCGCGTCGGCTGAAGGACATTCTCGCGCTCTGCGACCGCGGCGATACCATCGTGCATGTGCATGGATGGGCGAAGGCTTTGTCTCCCTCCATTGGACCTGTGCTTAAAAGCGCGGAGCTCACATGCGTCTTCACGATGCATGAATATTTTATCGCCTGCCCAAACGGCGGTTTCTATGATTATCCCGCGGCACATCCCTGCCAGCTCCGGCCGATGTCGTTGGCCTGCATCGCCCGCAATTGCGATGCGCGCAGCTATCATCGCAAGCTGATGCGCGTCGGCCGCCAGGCCGTCATGCAGCACACCGGGCTTTTGGATTGCATCGGCGACGTCGTCACCATCAGCCGTCTGCAGCGCCAGATTCTTCAGCCTTATCTTCCTGCCGGCGTGCATTACCACGAATTGGGCAATCCGATCGATGTGGCTCCCCTCGGGCAGAAGCCCGATCCTGCCCGAGGGGACTTCGTCTTCGTCGGCCGACTGTCTGCCGAGAAGGGGGCGATGTTGTTTGCCGAAGCAGCGCGGCTTGCCGGACAGCGGGCGGTCTTTGTCGGGGGTGGCCCGCAAAGCGCCGAACTGAAGGCAAACTATCCCGAGGCTTCGATCCTCGGATGGAAGAAGGCCGCCGAGGTTAGGACTTCTGTTGCGGAACGCGCGAGCGCTCGTTTTCTCGTCCGTGTGGTATGAAGGTCAGCCGCTGACCGTGCTCGAGGCCCTGGGCCTCGGCACACCTGTGATCGTCAGCAATGTTGGCGCCGGCCGCGAGTCGGTCGAAGACGGCGTGAGCGGCCGCTGGTTCAGATCGAATGACGCGGCGTCCCTCGCCGCCGCGATGCGAGAACTTTCAAATGACGCGACTGCGCGGCGCATGTCGCAGGCGGCCTATGACCTCTATTGGTCCAATCCGCCGACCCTGAAACGTCACCTCGACGGGCTGTGCGCCATCTACGAGGCGGCGCTCGGCGCCGATGCGGAGGCTTTGTGCGCGGACGCGGCGCCCTGACCATCGCGAGCGCTGTTTCGCTTGCGCATCGCAGATTTTGAATCATTTGACGCCTGTCGCTCAATTTCCTAAAGCATCGGAGAGATTTAGTTCGGACAGCCGGCATGCAGGAAAGGGCACGGGCCCAGGGGATGGAAAGCGAGACCGAGCCGCACAACCGGCCGCAGAAACCGCGCATCCTTATTGTGGAAGACGAGGCCTTAATCGCCGTGATGCTCACCGACATGCTCGAGGAGCTCGGCTATGACGTCGCGGCCTCGCTTTCGAAAGTTTCTCAGGCAAAAGAATTTCTTGCTGATGCGAAGGTCGACATCGCGCTGCTCGATGTCAATGTGGGGAGTGAAAAGATCGATCCCGTCGCCGATCTTCTCGCGGAACGCGCCTGCCCCTTCATCTTCACGACCGGATATGGGCAAGCCGGGGTTCCTGCCGCGCATGCCTGCCGCGCAGTTTTGCAGAAGCCGTTCTGCATCAATGATCTCGCCGCAGCCCTCCACAAGGAATTGGGTTCGACGAAGGATTGATGAGAGAGGCCACAGCTGTCGCAATCCGCGCAGCGATCTCTCTCGCGCGCCAGACCGCGCCAATGGACTTTCGGCAAACACCATTCTAGCATGAATTTACACGATGTTTGGTTCCGGCAGGGGCTTGGCTTCAAAGGTTTGGCCGTGCAACTTGCCGATTGGCCGATCGATCCGATCTCTTCTCAGAGCATCTGGCGGACGCAAATCCGCCGCGATCCGGGAATCGGATCGCGGCAATTTCGTTCGCGAACCGATGGATCCGCGCTGATCTCGCCGGCCCTCTTTGCCAAGGGTCTCGTCACGTGATGTCATCCGCCGTGATCTTTTCGCTCGCGGGCCGCCCGGTTCAGGATTGCGCCGAAAGGCATTGCGGCCAATGAACGACTCCGTATCCATCATGTCGCCGCCGGCCCCGCCGCGAAAACGGTTTGTGCATATCGCGGTCGCGATTGCCGCTTTGCTCGCGATTGGCGCCGCGGCGGCCGGCGGAGCG
Source organism: uncultured Alphaproteobacteria bacterium (assembly GCA_963720425.1). Taxonomy (GTDB): domain Bacteria; phylum Pseudomonadota; class Alphaproteobacteria; order Rhizobiales; family Beijerinckiaceae; genus Methylovirgula. The sequence continues at coordinate 2,159,021 of OY970391.1, read as the reverse complement.
CATTTGCTCTTTTCCGCAGATGTCCTCGACAAGGATGTCGCCGCTCAGATCCGCCACACCACAGGTTTTGCGACGACCATCGGCGGGTCTACGGGCTTCCATCTTTTCCCACAGCCGCGCATCGAAATCGACAATGTCGCTTTCTCCGATACCGCGGGCGCGGTTCGGATCAATGCCGCCGCGTTTACTGCCTACTTGCGCATCCTGCCTCTCCTCGTCGGACGAATCGAGATCGGGCACGCGACGCTCTATCAGCCCAATATATTCATCGCCCTCGACCGCAAGCCGATGGCGCCCGAAGGCGCCATCGGCCGTTTCGCCCAGTCGACGTCCGCGAGCTCGCAGGACGCCGATGCAATGCTGCTCGGGCGCATCGATATCGTCGATGGTCATGCCCGCATCGAGACGCGCGCCATGCAGACGGCCGATTTGGACACCATCAACATGAGCATCGATTGGCCGAGGGCCTATGCATCGGCCGCTTTGAACGGCGAGCTGACATTGCACGGCGTGCCGATCAGCCTTCAGGCCTGGCTCTCGCAACCGAGTGAGCTTCTACGCGGAGGTCAATCCGCCACGACCTTGCGGTTACAATCGGATGTTTTGACGCTTTCCACGTCCGGGCGCATATCGGCGGGGCCGCGCGTTCAATATATCGGTTCGGTTTCCGCCGACGCGGCATCGCTGCGCAAACTTGCGGAGGTCGTCGGCTATTCTTTCCCGCGGCACGGAACTTTTGCCGATTTCGATCTGCGCGGCGACCTCGATTTCGAGAGCGACAGCGCCGCGCTCACCAATTTGCACATGAGCCTCGATGGCAATGACTATGAGGGAAGCTTTGCGGTCGAGAACGGGAACGGCTTGCCGCGCTTTTCCGGTACGCTGGCCAGCGATCTCCTCGACGTGACGCCTTTCCTCGCAGGATTGCCGGAGCAGGTCGGCGCCGGCGCGCAGTGGGTTCACCAAGCTCTCGATCTTTCGGATCTCAGCTTCGCCGATCTCGACTTGCGGATTTCAGCCTCGCGCTTGCGGCTCTATGACATAGAGGTCGAAGATGCGGCTCTATCGCTCATGACGAAGCCGGGCCTCATCGATCTGACGCTGGCGGAAGCCAGCGCCAACAACGGCACGCTCAAGGGCCGCGTCTCGCTTACAGCGAAAGACAAAGTTCTCGAATTTCACGTGACCGGGAGCGGCAAGGACATTGACATCACCCCCATGGCTTTGGGGCCGAAACGTCCCCTTTCCGGCTCGCTCAATGCTTCCCTTGTTCTCGACAGCGCCGGCGCCGACCTCGGTCACCTTGTTCAGGGTCTCTCCGGCCGCGCGCAAATCTTTGTCGCGAACGGCGAGATTAAAGGCGCCGATCTTGCCGCGGCCTTGCAGCAGGCCGGCCCGAAGGCAGCCGGCGAGCCGATCGAGATGACCGACGGCACGACGGCTTTTGACCGGTTGAGTTTCGGCCTTCACCTCGTCAATGGGCTTGCCGAAATCGAGCAGGGCCAATTCAACGCAGCGGGCGTGCAGCTGAACTTTGCCGGCAATGCCGACGTTGCGCATCGGACGCTCGATCTCGCCGCGCTCGGCAATGCGACCGCAACAGCCAACCGGCGGAACGAGTCGACGCCGCTCAGCCTCCGCATCAAAGGAAAGTTCGACGATCCTCGCCTATTCCAAGGCGAGTCTGATCTGCGCCTTCCGCCTGCTCCTCAGCAAAGTCATGACTTGCCCGACGACGCAACGAGCTATGTCCCGCCGCCGGAGTAAACCGTTCAGCGCTGAGTCGCTACCCGCGAGCCAGATTTGCGGCTCTGAGCGTATTGGCCATCAGCATGGCGATCGTCATGGGCCCAACCCCGCCTGGCACCGGCGTAATCGCCCCTGCCCGCGCCAGAGCCGCGGCGAAAGCGACATCGCCGACGAGCCGCGTCTTCGGCCGGCCCTGGGCGTCGAGGCCTTCGCCCGCGACGCGGTTGATACCAACGTCGATCACGATCGCCCCGTCCTTGATCCAGTCGCCGCGGATCATTTCGGGCCGCCCGACGGCGGCAATGACGATGTCAGCACGCCCGACGATCCCTTTGAGGTCGCGGCTGCGCGAATGCGCGATCGTTACCGTGGCGTTGCGCGAGAGCAGTAGTTGCGCCATCGGCTTGCCGACGATGTTGGAGCGCCCGACGACGACGGCATCAGTGCCGGAAATTTCGACGCCGAGCGCCGCGGCGGCCTTTTCGAGAAGCAGCATCGAGCCGGCCGGTGTGCAGGGCACCAGTGCGCGGTCGAGATCGCCGATCGAGAGAAGCCCAGCATTGAAGGGGTGGAAGCCGTCGACATCCTTCAGAGGCGAGACCCTTTCCAACACGCGGGTCGCGTGAATCGCCGGCGGCAGCGGCAATTGAACTAGGATTCCATGGATGGCTGGATCGCCGTTCAACCGGTCGACGAGATCGAGCAGATCGGCCTCGCTGGTCGTCTCCGGCAGATCATGCTGGACCGAATGAAAGCCGCAGGACTGCGCCGCCTTGCCCTTGGACCTGACATAGACTTGGCTCGCCGGATTTTCGCCGACGAGGATCACGGCGAGCCCCGGCTTCACGCCTTTGGCGGCGAGCGCGGCGGCTCCCGCCGCGACCTCCGCGAGCACTGTTTCGGAAACCTTCTTGCCGTCGATCAGCAGAGCTTTTTGCCCCGACGGCCGCAAAATGCCCGCTTCTGTCGCCTGGTCTGTCGCCAACGCCATAAATTTGCATCCTCCCCGTCGGAATGCCCGCCTATCTGTCAGTTTTCCGCGTTCCTGCCAAGCGGTCGCTGTTGCGATCAGTGCGGCGAAGCTTCGTAAGTCAAGCGCGCCGCGTGGCCTGGCTCGCGCCGGGCGGCAGGACGAACATCGATGGCTTGGCGAAAAGATCGCCGCAGAAATCTTCCGGATCGCTAAACCCGGTCCATTCCTCGATGCAGAGGAATCCATTGCCGGGGCGGTACCAGATCCCGAAATGCGGAAAGCTTTCGGTCTCGACGATGATCGCGGCACCGTTCGGCGCCTCAAACCTCACCGCCCTGCTCGCCGCATTGAGAAAGCAAAGCGCATCATTTTGAAAAAGCTCCGGGGCGAGGCGCAGAATTCGATCCTCGAGCGGCAATCGCCGATTGGTCGCCGAGATGAGCCCGCCCGGCGCAATGACCGGCACCAGCGGATCCTCCTTTTCGGCAAAGCGCAGGAGGTAGTCCTCGGGCGCACCGCCGGCGAACGGCCAGCGAAGGCCCGGGTGAACCCCGCAGGCATAAGGCATCGGCGCAGTGCCACGATTCTCGACGCCGAGCGCGACTGAGATCATCCCGCTGGCCAGATGATAATCGACTGTCAGGCCGAACTCGAAGGGATAGAGCGCGCGCGGCCGCATCGCTGGTGAGGACCAGGCGGACATAATCATCGCCTGCTCGACGACCCGAAACTCACGATGGCGCGCAAAACCATGCAGCCCCAGCGGGTAATCCTTGCTGCCGACGCGGACCTGATCGCCCTTCGTCCAACCGACGACCGGGAAAAGAAGCGGCGCCGTTTCGCTCCAGACAGCTGGGTCTGGCCGCCAGAGCAATGGCTTTTCGCCGACGGCCCAGCCTTTCATCTCGGCGCCCCTCAACGCGATCGAGGCACACCCGGCACCAGCTTTCAGGCAAATCATGGTTAGGCTGACCTCCAAGAGTATTCGGACGGAATTTAGCGAGACTTTGCCTTGGCTTCGCTACAATCCAAGTTATGAATGGCAGACGGGGGTTGAACCTTGCTCTTCAAGCCTGGGTTCCGGCGGCGTCATCGGTGTGTCGCAGAAACCGAAGGGGTAACTCAGGCATTTCCAGAGGCAAGGCACAGCGTCGGGCTTTCTGCTGGCCCAATGGAGGATGCCATGAAAACTCCTACCCTGTTCGTCGCCGCTTCGCTGGTCATGGCGACTTCGGCGGCCTCTGCCACGGCTTCGGACGCCTCGGCACCCGTGGGCGAATGGCAGATCGCCGATGGCACCGCCAATGTCGCAATCCGCCCCTGCGGCCCTAACCTCTGCGGCTTCGTGACATGGTCGAAAAACGCCGCCAACATCGTCGGCGCCGAAGTTTTGATCGATATGAAGCCGGATGGAGACTTGTGGTCCGGCACTGTGGTCAATGCTGTCGACGGCGTGAGATATGACGCGCGGATATCGCTCTTGAGCGACAGCGTTCTCAAGATCCAGGGCTGTGTCTTGGGAGGCATATTCTGCGGCGACCAGCAATGGTCGCGCGTGAAGACTTCGGCCGGCGGCAAAGGCGACCCTGAGTAAGGATTCCAAGCTCGGAATCGCCGTTATTGCGCCGCTTCAGCTCGCGATTAGCTTACTGATGACGGCCTTCACATCCTCGAGGACCACCTCATTGGTCGCGGGCCGGCTCAAAATGTCGGCGAAGGAAAACATATCGGCGAGGCGCGCGATCCGCCCCCATTGAGCCGGCAGCATGCCACCGACCTCGCGATAACCGCGCGCCAGGGCGGCGGCGAAATCCGCATTGCCGTCGAGCGGTGGCCGCAGCAAATTGCCGAAATCGAAGGCGGGCGTGGCGCTGAGCGCGTATTCCCAATCGATGATCGCGGCGATCTCCCAAGCCTCACCGCCCGGGGGTCTGCGGATCAAAATATTCGATCCGTTGAAATCGCCGTGCACGAGACAAGGCTGCTTGAGCCAGTCGGAAAGAATGTCGCCCTCGCGCGCCGCAAACGCCAAGAGCGCTGATGTGAGTTCCGGTCCAATCCTGGCACCGCCTGGTCCTTCGATCAGGCATTGGTTGAGATAGACGAGAAGGCCTTTTTTATCGAGATCGATCGGCCCTTGGACGTTCAGATCCGCATCCAGGAACCCGAACTTATCAAAGGTAAAGCTATGGATCGCGGCAAGCATGCGTCCGATCGCGTGGCCGAGATCGATCACAAGGTCGGCTGCAAGCGATGCAAACATGGCTTGAAGCTCGAAGCCTTCGATCCAATCGATGATCGCATAAGGGTGGCCGGTGACCGGGCTTTCCGCGCAAAAATGAATGAAATGCGGAACCGGCACGCAAGCGCCGACCAAGCGGTAGACGGCGATCTCCTTTTGCGCCGGCGCGACGCCGCGCTGATAAATTCGAAGCAAGAGCGCGCCGGGGCGCCCTGAAAGGCGGACTTTGAGATTGGTGTTGATCAGTCCGCCCTTGACCGGCTCAATGCTGACGATCGCCTGTCCCGGGAACAGGGGCAGCACCAGCCGGCCGACGGCAGCCGCGTCCAAACTCACGACCGGCGTGTGGCGTGGCCAATGTTCCTTCATGGCCTAGAAGCTTCCTCCGGCTATCGATGCGCGCAAACGCAAAGATTTCGCCTAGGAAACCCCGAACTATCTCATTCCGCCGGACCGGTTGCGGAATTAGCCTCGTGGCCGATGCCGCCCGCATCAGCCAGGCTGGACCTCTCGCGCGCGCCGGCGGTGAGCGCGCGCCAACCGCGCTGCAAGGCAAGCCGCAGATCGTCTATCACTGCAAAAAAGGCCGGGACGAAGAGAAGCGACAGGAACGTCGAAACCAGCAGTCCGCCGATCACGGCAATAGCCATGGGCGAGCGGAACTCGGCGCCGGCGCCGAAACCGAGCGCGCTCGGCGCCATGCCTGCGACCATCGCGACCGTCGTCATGATAATGGGCCGCGCCCGTTTCTTGCCAGCCTCGACAATGGCGACGGTGCGCTCCATGCCTTTCGCGATAGCCCTGACCGAAAAATCGACGAGCATGATAGCGTTCTTTGTTACGATGCCCATCAACATCAATATGCCGATGATCACCGGCAGGCTGAGCGGCCGTCCGGTGATGAGCAGCGCGAGGACCGCGCCGCCGATCGACAAAGGCAGCGAGAAGAGGATCGTAATCGGTTGGAGGAAGCTCGCAAAGAGGATCACGAGGACGACGTAGACCAAGATGAGCCCATTGCGCATGGCTTCGCTGAAGCCGCTGCTCAAATCGTCCATGGCTTCGGCAGTGGCCGATTTCCGCACGCTGATGCCGGGCGGCAGATGTTGCATCAGAGGCAGAGCATTGAGCGCTTTCTCGACGTCGCCAAGCGCAGTGCCATCGGCGAGATCGGCCGCGACCGTCACCGCGCGAGCGCGATCGAAGTGATTGATGCTGACCGGGCCCTGGCGGAAGTCGATCTTTGCGACGCTTCCGAGGGGCACCGAATTTCCCGCTGCGCTCGGCACCTTCAGGGTCTCGAGAGCCCGAAGATCGCCGCGGCCTTCGAGCTGCACGCGGATCGGAATGAGCCGATCGCCCGAATTCACGTCGAAGCCCGAGCCGACGTCGCCGATCGTCGCGATACGGATCGACTCCGCAAGCGCCTCGCTCGAAACGCCGAGTTTCGCGGCGAGCCTAGAATCTGGCTCGATGTGCAATTCCGCACGGTCTAGCGAGGTCGAAGCAAGGATATTGGTGATGAACGGCAAGCGTCGCATCTCAACGGCTAGTTCGCCGGCAAATTTGGCGACCATCGCGCCGTCCGAGCCGGTCACGATGCGCGAGACGGGCCGTGCACCATAATCATCGACAAACCAAAATTTCATATCAGGAATTTCGGCCAGATCCTTGCTGATCGAGGCCTGCAATTGCTGCACCGAGAGGCTGCGCTGGTTCTTCGGGACATAGTTGATGATGAGTTGCGCCTTGCGCACTTCCGGAGTCCCCGGCGGAATGCGCCCGCCGTCGATGAAGACGCTCGCGACCTCCGGCCGTTTGTGGAGTCGTTCGGAGACGATGTCGGTGAGCTGTCGCGTCGCGTCAAGCTGAGAGCCGGGCGGCAATTCGATGGCGAGATGCGACCTGCCGGAATCCTGGGTCGGCTGGAAATCCCGCGAGACGAGATTGGTTGCGATGCTGAGAATCGACAATGTGAAGAGAACGATCCCGATGAGCACGGTTTTGTAGCGGTTGACGACTGACCATTCGACGAGCCGCCCGTAACGACCGGTCAGAGGTCCCGTCTTTTCCTGACGCCCGTTCGGCTTCAGGAAATAGGCCGCGAGCATCGGCGTGATGAGCCGTGCAGCGAGCAAAGAGAACATGACTTCGGCTGCGATCGTTAGGCCGAATTGCTTGAAATATTGGCCGGCGATATTGCCGATGAAGCTCACCGGCGCGAAGACCGCGACGATGGTGAGGCTGATCGCGATGACGGCAAGACCAATTTCGTCCGCCGCGTCGATCGCGGCCTGATAGGCGGATTTGCCCATGCGCATGTGGCGGACGATGTTCTCGATCTCGACGATCGCATCGTCGACGAGAATGCCTGTCGCCAGCGTCACCGCGAGAAGGCTCACGAGGTTCAGCGAAAAGCCGAGCAAGTGCATCACCCAGAAGGCCGGGATGATCGACAGAGGCAGGGCGATCGCGGCAATGACGGTTGCCCGCAGATCACGCAAGAACAGGAAGACGACGATCACCGCGAGCGCCGCGCCTTCGAAGAAGGTGTGGAGCGCGGATTCGTAGTTGCCTTGCGTATAACGGACCGAAGTGTCGATGAGCTTGAGATCGACTTCGGGATGTTCGGCCTTAAGCTGATCGATGAACTTTGTGACGCGGGCGGCCACGGTAACGTCGCTCGCACCCTTGGCGCGCAGGATACTGAAGGCGACGATAGGCTCGCTGTTCAACCGTGCGAAGGTGCGCGGCTCAGCGATCGTATCCGTGACAGTGCCAAGATCGCTAAGGCGAACCTGGCCGCCGCGCGGCAAGCCGATCATGGTCCCGGCGAGTTCGGCGAGGCTACGCGTGCCGGCCGGGAAGCGGAGCGCCGGTGCCCCGACCTGGGCCTGGCTTCCGTGACCTGCTTGGGTCGCCTGCAAGCGCTGGCTAACTTCGGCGGCGGTCAGGCCGAAAACCTGAAGACGATCAGGATTGAGTGCAATCTCAACTTCACGTTCCGCGCCGCCAATTCGCTCGACCGAACTGATGCCCGGCACGTCGTTCAGCTTACGGATGACCACGTCGTCGACGAAATGGGACAATTGCTCGGGTGACTTTCCTGGCGATATCGCCGCATAGGTCAGGATCCCGAGCCCCACAGCGTCGACGCGGTGGATCAGCGGCTCGGAGGCCGATTGCGGGAGATCGCCTCGAATACGGCCCACCGCATCCTTGACCGCGGCCAGAGCCCGATCCGTATTAGCGTCGAGACCAAACATGATCGTCGTCGCGGATATGCCGTCGCTCACCGAAGACATGATGTGACGTATGCCCTCGACGCTCGAGACGGCATCTTCGACCTTTGTGGTCACCTGCAATTCGAGTTCGGACGGGGTTGCGCCGAATTGCGTGACGACAACCGTGACTATCGGCGGGTCGACGTTCGGCAAAAGCGTGATTGGCAATTTCGCGAAGCTGGCGGCGCCGAGCGCGAGGAGCGCCAGGGCGACAACGATCGCCGGCAAGGGCTTGCGAATCGACAAGGCCGAAATGTTAAGGGCCATGAGTTTTGCTCCGCGTGGCCTTACTCGTTGCGAAAATTTGGCTGACCTGACGGGACCCGTGCAGCAAAGCCACGGCATGCGTCATCTGTGCCAAGCAAATGCTCGTGCAAATCAATCTGCCCAGCGCATTGCCATCCGGCGAACGCATTTTCTTGACGCGCCCATGCCGTCGAGAGACACGGATCGCGAGGTTGCTGAAGAAGAGGGGAGCTGCGACTTGCGGTTGAATTTTGGTGGAAAATCCATCGACTGCCTGATCAAATACATTCCTTCCGGAATTCTCCTGGACCCCGGCATCAACGCTCCCCTTGAGGGCGCTTCATCGAGCGGCCGGTTCCCGATCAGCAGCGCGACGCGGCGTCGCACTGGCCGGGCTGGCGCGCGAGCTTCGCAAGCAAGCCTGGGACGGCGGGAATAACATTAGCAATGCGTCCAAAAGAAGGGCTCGCATGCGACTTCTCGCCTCACCTGACGGTTTGTGGGCATCTTAGGTCGCAAGCAGGTTTGCGCGAGGCGCCATCTGAGCGCGAATCGCGCCTTATCTGGCAGCTTCACCACAGCAGCGTGCATTTTGTCTCGCCACGGCACAATAGCGCAACACATTGAACGCCCATGAAGAAGATCGAGAATATTGCGGCTGGCCGGAATTTGGCCGATTCGCGCTCGCTGGAGCCGCATGTCGGGGACCCATAATCTCTGTATACAGATCGGCACTGATCGGCTTTGATGGCCGAGCTTCCGGTGGTTCGAAAGGACGGACGGTCCGCTATGACGCATACGGTGCCTGATTGTGTGCGTCATATCCTCTGCGTTTTTCCGCGTTACACGCCTTCCTTCGGAACTTTCGAATATTCCTATTGCCTCACCTTAGGCACGCGGGCCTTCATGCCGCCGCAAGGCCTTCTGGTGATCGCCGCGACCTTGCCGGATCATTGGCAGGCGCGCTTCATCGACGAAAACATGGAACGGGCGAAGGACGAGGATTTTGCCTGGGCCGACGCCGTTTTCGTCAGCGGCATGCACATCCAGCGCCGCCAGATCGAAGACATCTGCCGAAGGGTGCATCGGCACGGCAAGGTCGTGGCACTCGGCGGCCCGTCAGTTTCAGCCTGCCCCGAATATTACCCGAGTTTCGACTATTTGCATGTCGGCGAACTCGGCGATGCGACCGAGGAGCTCTTCGCGATTTTGGCGCAGGACGTCAGCCGGCCGGAGCGGCAGGTCGTCTTGACCACCAAGGAGCGCCGCGAGCTCGTCGATTTCCCCCTGCCCGCCTATGAGTTGGCACGCATCGATCGCTATCTCCTCGGCACGATCCAATATTCGAGCGGTTGTCCCTACAAGTGCGAGTTCTGCGACATTCCGGGACTTTATGGGCGCGTGCCCCGCATCAAGACGCCGGCGCAGATCATCGCCGAGCTCGACAAGCTGCTTGAACGCGGCGTCGCCGGCGCGGTCTACTTCGTCGACGACAATTTCATCGCTAACCGGCGTGCCATCACCGAACTGCTGCCGCATCTCATCGCCTGGCAGAAACGCACCGGCTATCCGCTCAACTTCGCCTGCGAAGCAACTCTCAACATCGCGCGCACGCCCGAAGTGCTCGCGCTCATGCGCGAGGCGGGATTTGATACGATCTTCTGCGGCATCGAGACGCCAGAGCCGGAAGCCTTGCGAGGCATGGACAAGAAGCAAAATCTCGCCGTGCCGATCCTCGACTCGGTCCGGGCGATCAACAGCCACGGCATGCAGGTCGTCTCCGGCATTATTCTCGGCCTCGACACGGATACGCCGGAATCGGGAAAGCGGATCGTTGAGTTCATCGAAGAATCCAAGATCCCAATGCTGACGATCAATCTGCTTCAGGCCTTGCCGCGCACGCCGCTGTGGGATCGGTTGGAGCGGGACGGGAGGATCGACAACGACGAAAGTCGCGAATCGAACGTGCACTTCCTGATGCCGTACGACGAAGTCGTCGCAATGTGGCAAAGCTGCATGAAGGAGGCTTATGATCCGGAGCGGCTCTTCGCTCGCTACGAATATCAGATGCGGGAGACCTGGCCCAATCGACTGCCGCGGCCGCTGAGCCGGCGCCGCCTTTCGCCGCTCAACATATGGCGCGGTCTCGTCATGCTCGCCAAGGTGCTCTGGCGGCTCGGCGTTCTCGCCGACTATCGTGCGATCTTCTGGAAATTCGCTCTACCGCTGCTGAAGCGCGGAGAGATCGAACCGATCCTCGCAACCGCCGTCTCCGCCCATCATCTCATCATGTTCTCGCGCGACGCCTGCGCCGGGCGCGCCAACGCCTCAAATTACGCCCCGAAATTGCGCATTCTCGAAGAGGTCGTGGGCCCTTGAGTAGACCTAGGCGACCTTCCCTTCAAACTCTCTGAGCTGAGTAGCGGCGCGGCAGCGCTCCCGCCGCTTTTCAGAAGTCGTCGTCGGGATCGCCGCTTTCCTGAGGCGCGATCGGGTCGTCGGTCTCTTCGGCTGGACCGTCGCCGGAATCGAACTCGTTATCGCCCTCCAGCGGATCCTCGTCGTCCATCAGCGTCACATCATCGCGGGGCTGTGGTATCGCAAAGCCCTGCGGCAAGGGGCCATCGAGGAGACCTGCCCCCTTCAGTTCTTCGAGGCCCGGCAGATCAGTGATCTCCTCAAGGCCAAAATGCAGCAGGAAAGCCTCGGTCGTCCCATAGGTCAGCGGCCTGCCGGGCGTCCGTCGCCGGCCGCGCAACCGCACCCAGCCGGTTTCGATCAGCACATCGATTGTGCCCTTTGAAATAGCGACACCGCGGATATCCTCGATTTCGGTGCGCGTGACCGGCTGGTGATAGGCGATGATCGCCAGAGTCTCGAGCGCCGCCCGCGACAATTTTCTCGGCTCGACGATGTTTTTCGACAACAGCCAGCCGAGATCGGCGGCGGTGCGAAACAGCCATTTCTTGCCGATGCGCACGAGATTGACGCCGCGCGCCGCATAATCCTGCTTGAGGCGCGCCAGCACATCGCCTACGGCGAGACCATCCGGCATGCGCCGCGCGATCTCGGCCTCTTCAAGCGGTTCGGACGCGGCAAAAAGCATCGCCTCGGCAATGCGCATCGCCTCGCCGAAAAGAGCAGGATCTGCGGTATCTGTCTCCACGTCGTCGGCGTCCGGAAATAATCTTGCCACTCCAGCCAATCTATTCCCCCTTCGTTGCCGTCCCCTATCGGGCCGCAGTGGCGCGATCAGGCTTTGCATTCAGGCTCGCTGCGCCGCTTGATCCAAAGCGGCGCAAAGGCGCGATTCTGACGCAGGCTCAGGCTCCCTTGAAGGACCATCTCGAGCACTGCGGCAAGGCCGGAAGCCCGAACCGCGCGCCGCGCTTCGCGGTTCGTGCAATAGGTCATCAGATAAGGATCGAGCGCGGTCCAATCGAGCGCCTGACCGACAAGCTTTTCCAAGGCTTCGCGCGCCTCGACCAGCGACCAGACGAAACGTTGCTTGAGCAGCAGCCGCGAGGCCGCGTGCTTCTGTCTTTGCCGCGCATAGGCAGACAGAAGATCATGGAGGCTCGCCTGCCATAGGGGTGTAACGGCGACCTCGACGCCTTCGGGTTGGCCGCGTTGGAACATGTCACGGCCAAGACGCGGCCGATTGACGAGCGCCTCGGCGGCGGCCCGCATCGCTTCGAGCCGCTGCAATCGGAAGGCAAGTGCCGCGGCAAGATCGGTGGCGAGCGGTTCTTCGTCCTTGTGCGCCTGCGGCAGCAAGAGCCGCGATTTCAAATAGGCGAGCCATGCCGCCATAACCAGATAATCGGCGGCCAGCTCGAAACGCAGGTTCCGCGCCTGTTCGATGAAGGCAAGATATTGTTCCGCCAAGGCCAAAACGGAAATCCTGGCGAGATCGACCTTCTGCCGGCGCGCCAGTTCAAGGAGGAGGTCGAGCGGCCCTTCGAATCCATCGACATCGACCAAAAATGCCGGCTCGCCGCTCTTTTCGACCTGTTCGAAAGCCAATTCCACTGGCGAATCATCTCCCTGCATCAGGATATTAGGCCGAAATCGAAGCCAGCGAGAGCCCTGCGGCGCGAGGCGACGCGGGGGGCTTCGAACTTGGTCCTATCAGGCCGCAATCGCAAGCGCGGCTTCAATCTCGGCCCAAGCTTCCACAGGATCGAATGTGGCCGCCTCACCCCGCCATTTCACGGCGCGTGATGCTCGTGCAAGCGATTGGCCGGCAAGCACGGGTGCCGCCGCGGCAACGGCGGTAGCCTCGGCGAGGTCGCCATTGCAATGCAAAACGACGTCGATGCCAGCGGCAAAGGCCGCCTCGGCGCGTGCCCGCAGGCTGCCGCGCAAGGCCTGCATCGAGAGATCGTCGCTGAGAAGGAGACCGGCAAAGCCCATCTTCTTGCGGATATGTTCGATGACGTGCACCGAGAGCGTCGCCGGCCGGTCGCTGTCGAGCGCCGTGTAGACGACATGGGCGGTCATCGCCAGGGGCAAATCGGCGTTCGCGGCGAAGGGCAGGAAATCCGTTTGAGTGAGGATCTCGAGCGCAGTCGTGACGACCGGTAGGTCGAAATGGCTGTCGACGCTGGCGCGGCCATGGCCGGGAATATGTTTCATGACCGGCAACACGCCGCCATCGGCAAGACCGAGGGCAGCGGCGCGGCCAAGCTTGGCGACGATCTGCGGATCTCCGGCATAGGCACGGTCTCCGATCACGCCGTGGCTGCCTTCGACCGGAACGTCGAGGACGGGCGCGCAATCTATGTTCAGTCCCAGGCGACTGAGATCCTGCCCGATGAGCGCTCCCGCAAGGCGGACGAATCTCTCCTTGCGCTCGAACGGCAGGTGAAGCGCGTTGAACCGCGCCGCGGCCGGATAGGCGCGCCAGCAAGGCGGCCCGAGCCTCTGCACACGCCCGCCCTCCTGATCGACGAGAACGGCCGCATTTGCATCGCCGCGGCAATCACGGAAGCTGTCGACGAGGGCGCGGACCTGATCGGGCAATTCGACATTGCGCTGAAAGAGGATGAGGCCGAAGGGCTCGCTCTGCCGGAGGAAATCATGCTCCTCCCGCGTCAAGGCGATGCCGCTACAGCCGCAAACGAAGGCGCGCGTCATGCCCTCTCTTCATCAAAGGCCCGAAGCCTCGTCAATTCTTGGCGACGAAGCAATTGCCGCCTTTGGCCTGCAGCTTCTGGCAGAGCGCGGCCGCCTCTTCGTGCGACAGGCCAACGACACGAACCCGATAGACCGATTTGTCTGCGACCGAAGCCGCACGATATTTGAGACGGTGGGTGCCAAGTTCGTCGGCGAACTTCTTCTGCAGCTTCGCCATGGTTTGGCGTGCCTCGGCCTCGCTTGGAGGCGCGGCGAGCTGGACAGCGAAGCTGCCCGGCTTGCCGGCAGTCGGCTGCGGGGCATCGGTCATGTCGATATCCGCATCGGCGACCTTGACCGACGTTGCTTGAGCCGACCGCATGTTTGACTTACCGGCGGACGGGCGCAGATGGTCGACCGAAGCATCTGCACTCGCTGAGCCGGTATCCCCAGCAGCCGCCGTGCTTCCAGGCGTCGTCACCACGCGCGCCGTGGACTTGGACGCTGAGTTTTTGTCGGCAGGCGCCGCATCATCGAGTGCCGGAGGCGGCGCGACCACAGGCGAAATCGCCGGCAGGCCTTGTTGGGGCGCATCGTTGGACACGATCGTGCCATCCGGACGCACCACCACGGTCTTCACTTTCTTCGGTTCGATCATTCCAGCCAAGCCAAAAGGCTGAGCTGGAGTGTCGAGCGCCGGCGGTGTGGGAACCGGAACCACGGCGGCACTGTTTGGCGCCGCAAGAGCAACTTGCATCTGGCTTGCCGAAGCTTGTTGCGCTTCTCCTAAATCAACTGGCTCTTCGCTGCGGTTGACAACCGCGACCGGCGTGGGTTGCGGCGATTTGTCGAGAATCGAGGCGTCCTGATTGGGCTTTGCGACATCGGCCGTATCGGAGGCCTGTATCTTGGTGGGCCCGTCCGCGGCTTTGATCATCGCGATTTCATGCGGCGCAATCGAGTTGCGCTTCAGGACGAAACTTCCTCCTATGCCGGCCATTCCGAGGATGATGATTGCCGCTGTCGCATAAAGCGGCAGCCGCGACCGCAGCGGCTCGATTTGAGCTTGGGCCGGCGTCACATAGGGCATATCGAGCCAGTCTTCAGCCTCCGAATAGGGATCGGCCGCCGGCGCGGCATGGAAGTCGGGCGAAAAGGAACCGCGCAACCCCGCCTCGATGGCAGCAAAGTCGCCGCCGAGCCGCGAGCCGCGGGGAAGGGCTCCGGTCGCTCCGCCGACCCGGGGTGCGCGCCAGTCGGCAGCCCCATACGGTGGGTCACCAGGTGCGGGGTGCCGCGACTCGGCATGTGCCGGAGTATATCGCGGTTCAGTAGATGCCGGCTTATATCGCGGCTCAGCAGGTGCCGGATTATATCGCGGCCCGAATGGTGGCGGTGCAGGCGTCGCCGGGCGACCCTGGAAGACGGTCTTGTACCGATCCTCGGTGTCGCCGACGAGCCGCGCCAACTCGGCAAGCGGATCCTCGCTGCTGTTGGCAGGCGTAGTCGGTCGACCCAACCGCCGCTCGAATTCGTCGAGATTGATCGTCTGACGTGGTTTGGCTGCGGGCTCACTCATCACATTCACCTCGACCTTTGCCGTACGTCGCAGTCCCCCGCTCGTCAATTACGCCCCTAATACGCCCCTAAAACCCGGCTTTTTTCAGCGCCACCGCGGCCGACTTCGCTTAAGTCCCGAAGTTCGCACCGCAGGCTTCGACCGCTATCCGCTGCGGCAAAATCCGCGCTTCACAATGGCCGGTCAGCCCCCTGGGTCTCAATGCATCTCGTCCGGCGCATTGACCCCAAGAATAGCAAGGCCTCCCGCCAATATCGATGTAACCGCTGCTACCAAGGCCAGCCGGGCAACGGTTAAATCTCTCCGTTCTTCATTAACAAAGCGTAATTGTGGCTGATCTTTGCCGCGTGTCCAGTGCGAATGCAGATCTGAAGCAAGGTCATGTAGAAAAAACGCGACCCGATGCGGTTCATGCGCCGCCGCGGCGGCCTCGATTACACGCGGATATTGCGCAATGAGTTTGATCAGGCGAATCTCACCCTTGTCAGTAAGAAGCGAGAGATCCGCACCCGCCAAGGTCCCAATTGACAAGTCAATGCCAGGAAAGGTCGCACGCGCCTGGCGCATAACAGATTTTCCCCGGGCGTGTGCGTATTGCACATAAAAGACCGGATTGTCTTTGGACTGTTCTATGACTCTCGCGAGATCGAACTCGAGAACCGCGTCATTTTTGCGAAACAGCATCATGAAACGAACGGCGTCGAGCCCAACCTCGTCGACCACTTCCCTCAAGGTGACAAAATCGCCGCTGCGCTTCGACATTTTGACCGGCTCGCCGCCGCGCATCAACTTGACGAGTTGACAAAGCTTGACATCGAGCAGCGCCTTGCCGCCGGAGAGGGCCGCGACCGCCGCCTGCATGCGCTTGACATAGCCGCCATGGTCGGCCCCCCAGATGTCGATCAATATTTCAAATCCGCGCTCGATCTTCGACTTATGATAGGCGATGTCGGCGGCGAAATACGTATAGCTGCCGTCCGACTTCGTCAGCGGCCGATCGACGTCGTCGCCAAATTGCGTCGACTTGAAGAGGCATTGTTCGCGATCTTCCCAATCCTCGCTCGGCTGCCCTTTTGGCGCCGGCAGACGACCGACGTAGACGTGGCCGGCAGCCCGAAGCTCGGCGATCGCCGCGCCGATCAAGTCTTTGCCTTCCGCCGTCAGGGATCGCTCGGAGAAGAAGACTTCATGCATGATGCCAAGCGCGGCGAGATCCGTGCGGATCATCTCCATCATGCCGGCGATCGCAGCGCCGCGCGCGGGCTCGATCCATTCGCTCTCCGGCCGCCCCAACAGGGATCTTCCGAATTCCGCCGCGAGCGCCGCGCCGATGGGCTTCAAATAATCGCCCGGGTAAAGACCCTCGGGGATCGTGATCTGCTCGCCCAACGCCTCCCGGTAGCGCAGGTGGGCCGAACGGGCGAGGATATCGACCTGCGCTCCGCCGTCGTTGATGTAATATTCGCGCGTCACGTCATGGCCGATATAGGCGATGAGATTGGCGAGCGCGTCGCCGAAGACGGCGCCGCGGCCGTGCCCCACATGCATGGGGCCAGTGGGATTTGCCGAAACATATTCGACATTGACCTTTTGCCGCACGTGAGCGCGAAGACCAGCGCCGAAGCGCGGTCCCTCCTCCAGAGCGGCACGCAGAACTTTCGCAAAAACCGCCGGCTTCAGGCGAATATTGAGGAAACCCGGACCGGCGACTTCGGCCTGCGCGATATCCTCCTGCTCGGCAAGCGAGGCGGCGAGCTCGGCGGCAAGTTGACGCGGATTGGCGAAGCTGGCCTTGGCCTCCTTCGCATAGACCATGGCGGCATTGACGGCGAGATCGCCATGCGCGGCATCGCGCGGCGGCTCGACAACGAAACGGGCGAGGTCGAGATCGCCAGGCAGCCGGCCGCTCGCCATGATGCGCCTCAGGAGCGCCGCGATGCGGGCATGGAATTCAGCATAGATGTTCATTCGGCGTTCGATGATGGAGCCCTGTTCGTCATTGCGAGCGGAGCGAAGCAATCCAGTATCGGCAACTTCTGGATTGCTTCGCTACGCGCCTCGCAATGACGGCCTTCGCGCTAACGCAATTCCGGCGTGACGTCAAAAAGGCGCTCATGCTCGGCCAAGGCATAGCGATCGGTCATTCCGGCGATATAATCGCAGACGAGCCGGGCAAGGCGCGACTCGTCGTCTGCAGCGAGCTTGCCGGCAGCCTCCGCCCATTCGGTCGGCATCAAGCCAGAATTCTCGCGAAAAGCCTGAAAGAGATCGCGGATGACGCCCGCCGCCTCGACGCGGATGCGGGCGATACGCGGATGGCGATACATATTGTGGAAGAGAAAGCGCTTGATGGTCTCATCGATCTCCTCGAACGCCGCGGAGAAGCCGATGACCGGCCCCTTCTGCGCCCGCACGGCGTCTGCGCTCGCAACTCCGGCCGCCTCGAGTCTGCGCTTGCTCTCGGCGATGGCATCCTCGATGGAATGGGCGATCACGCGCCGCACGAGTTCGTGGATGCGGCGCGGCCGTTCGAGGCCCGGATAGCGCGAATCGATCTCGCCGATCATATCGCGCAAAAAATCCACCTCGGCGATCTCAGCGAAATCGAAGAGTCCGGCGCGCAGCCCGTCGTCGATGTCATGCGCGTTATAGGCAATGTCGTCGGAGAGCGCCGCCGCCTGCGCCTCGGCGCTCGCGAATGTGCCGAGCCCGAGGTCATGCGCGGCGGCATATTCGGTCACGGCGATCGGCAGACCGCGCGCCGCATAGCGCGGCGCTGGGCTCCCATTGGCCTGAAGCAGCGGACCATTATGCTTGACGAGGCCTTCGAGCGCCTCCCAGGTCAGGTTCAGCCCATCGAACGCCGCATACCTATGTTCGAGTTTGGTCACGAGACGCAGCGCCTGGGCATTATGGTCGAAGCCCCCGTATGGCCGCATCAGCTCATCGAGGACGTCTTCGCCGGTGTGGCCAAACGGCGTGTGGCCGAGATCATGACCGAGCGCCAAGGCCTCGGCGAGATCGTCGTCGAGCCCGAGGGAGCGGGCGATAGCGCGAGCGATCTGACTGACTTCGATCGTATGGGTGAGGCGGGTGCGATAATGGTCGCCTTCATGCGGGACGAAGACCTGGGTCTTATGGGCCAGCCGCCGGAACGCCGTACTATGCAGGATGCGGTCGCGGTCGCGCTGGAACTCGGTCCGAGTTGGTGACGGCGGCTCGCCAAAGAGGCGCCCCCGGCTCAATGTCGGATCGGCCGCATAGGCGGCGCGGCCGGGCGAAAAGGCGAAATTCCGCCCTTCACCTTCGTTACGTTCCGAAACCAAGCTCAATTGCGCACTCCCGCGACGCGTCGTAGCTTTCCCGCAGCTCCGGGTCACGATTCATTGCGCCCAGGGCATTTGCGACATATCTTCCCTATAAAGATTGCGCGCAAGCGGCTAAGCTGTGTTACCGAGGTTCCTAGATCTTGGGATTCTTATGAACGAAACCGAAGTTGAAAGCCCGGTCGGATTGACCGCAAGCGCCGCGCGCCGGATTGCGGAAATTCTGAAGAGCGAACCCAAAGGTTCGGTCCTGCGCGTCGGCGTCGACGGGGGCGGCTGCTCCGGATTTCAATATACCTATCTCATCACCCAGGACCGATCGGACGACGATCTGGTCCTCGATGAAGATGGCGCGACAATTGTTATCGACCGGATCTCGCTCGACTTCCTGCGCGGCAGCCAGATCGATTTCGTGGACGACCTGATGGGCCGCATGTTCAAGATCCACAACCCGGCGGCGACCGCCTCCTGCGGCTGCGGTTCGAGCTTCTCCGTTTAGAGACTCTCCGCGCTTGCCCTACTTGAGGGCGTACATTCCGGCGACTGCGCGATTTCGATTGCCCTTTGGACCCCTGCCCTTTGCAAGCTCTGTTCATCGGTCAGATTTGATGGCCGGACAATCCCGGATACAACAGGATGCCGGAAGCTTGGCATCGCTAAAGCCCGTCGAAAGAGGTATATCAGGCTGAACAATTGAGAAGAAATAACTCGGCGGGGAGGTCAGCATGGAAACTGAGGGAAAAACCGTTCTCGTCACTGGCGCATCGAGCGGCATCGGCGCCGCGATTGCCAAAGCAATGGTGCAAGCGGGAGCTGCCGAAGCCCTGTTGCTCGCCCGCAATGAAAATGACTTGAAGAAGGTCGCGGCCGAAATTGCGGCTTCAGGCGGCAAGGCCCGTATCTATGCGGTCGACTTGTCCGACCCGGATCAGACCACAGCGGTCGTGCAGCGCATCCAGGGTGAAGCTGGCGTTCCCGACATAATTATCAACAATGCCGGCTGTGGCCAGTGGAAGTTTCTTGAGGATACGAGCCCGAAAGAGATTCAGGAGATGATGGCGGTACCCTATTTTGCCGCCGCCTGGCTCACGCGGGCTTTCTTGCCGGCGATGCGCACGCGCAATAGCGGACATATCGTCAACATCAGTTCGGTTGCTTCGCGCTTCGTCTGGCCGGGCGCCACAGCCTATATCGCAGCACGGTGGGCGATGCGCGGCTTGACGCAAGCTTTGCGCGCCGACCTTTACGGCAGCCGCATCGGCGTGACGCTATACGAAAGCGGCGACGTCGAAACGCCGTATTGGGCGCACAATCCAGGCAGCCGGGAACGGATACCGAAGATCGGCAAAATGATTCCGGTGCTGAAGCCCGAAGAGGTAGGAAACGCGGTGGTGGCCGGCGTGCGCGCCAACAAGCGGCTCATCGTCATTCCCTTAATGATGAAAGTGATCTACGTGCAGCACGCCTTGTTTCCCTGGGTGGTACAATGGCTCATGACAGCGACCGGCTATCGGCCGACGCGTCGGTGATTGACGGTTCTCACGGCATTGCGTGCACACGAAGCGCGTGCGCCGAGCGATCGAGGGGAAAGGGCACATCGTCGGTGAGCCCGAGCGCCGCGAAGGTGAACGGTCGTTAGATTTCGACTTCTGTGTCGTTTCCGATCACGCGCACGCTATAGCGCTGGAGGTCTTCATAGGCGGGCGGACAGAGGACTTCTCCCGTGCGTACGTCGAACCTTGTGCCGTGCCACGGGCAGGTCACCTGGTGACCCTCGATTTCTCCCTCGGCTAGCGGCCCCTCCTCATGGGTACATGCATTGTCGAGGGCAAAGAACGTGCCCCCGATGTTGAAGAGCGCTATCTCCTTGCCCTTGATGTTCACGAGCCGGGCCTGACCGGGCGCGACCTCGTTCGTGTTCGCCACCTTCACAAATTCAGCCATGCGCTCATTATATCTTCCGGCAGTGCCAGGCGCCACGGCGCCTTCACTGCGTCACGCGCCCTAGCTTGATCGAACTGGGAAGCGGTCGAGGCTGAATACCGGTCACATACCGCAGCGCGTGGCCGGTTGCGATGACATGGCCCGAGATGTGTAGAGGACCTAGTCTTCGACCTGTAATGGATGGGATGTTAGCCCACCAGCCTTTAGTACCATCGCGCGCACGCGCCGCCGTACCATCGCGCGCACCGACGAACGTGTCGGATCGTGGTTCTGGCCACGCAGATACCTCCCACTCGAGTCCTGCCAAGGCCGCAGCCAAAGGCGACTTGCGTGATCATGCCGCCCGGCTGAGGAATTGGTGCCGGCGTCATAGCTTCTGCCGATGTTGCAGCTAGTAAGGCAACGCTGACAATAGCAATCATCCTCATCATTTCTTCTCCTCCTGATGTTGCAATTCGCGAGTTTAGACTCTCGCTATTAGACTCTCTCATTCTTAGGCCACTAATGATTTGATCGATATCAATGCTTCTTCGTACGTCCCCTTGGATTGCGTAAGCCCGCGGAACTGCCGGTCGTGCAGGCGACCAAATTCACGTTTGCCATCAACCTGTAAATGGCGCGAGCGCTCGGCGTCGAGGTGCCGTCAGGCGTACTCGCCATCGCCGACGAGGTGATCGAATAAACCTTTCGCAATGCGGTAATTGGCGGTCGCGAAGCGCCGGTTTGGGTCAACCGCGTCGCCGCCGATTGTGGGCTTCAGTATGCCCACTTCCGCTGCCCCCCAAAAGCGACGGCCGGCCGTCAAAATGTGGCCTGTCGTGAAGGGCCAAAAAGAGACGAACGGCATTGCAGCAAAAAGCCGGGATAACATGGAGGCACTCCGCGAACATGAGCGTGTAGCCTTTCCAGTCGTCGTCGCTCTCACGGTCAGCGCCTGCCGGTTCCCAGGTCGTCCGAATACCCGGCCTTCAGGCGAGACCACTGGGGGATGGGACGTCCATCGGTACGGGATTGCTCCCCTTGTCCGTCATAAACCGTTGTGGCCAGCCGGTCGGCGAGTCCTCCCACGTCTCCTGCCGCCCATAGACCGTCAGGTCCCATCATCGATCTGTTCCCCCGCCGATGGTCTTTATTTGGGGGCGCGCCGATTACGAAGACGTTTTGGGAAAGCACACTTTGTCGAGTGGTGCTACCGCGTCCGCTTTGAGCGCCACAGGGACGAGAGAATGAAGGCGGGCTTCATTCAATGGGGCGACTATAACCGCTCCGACTAAGAGCCTTTCATGTCCTTGAATTGAGCGGACGCACACTTCCTTCTATATGCGAGCTGTATTATCAAGCCTATCGCGAAGTCACGCCCGCCTGGTTCCCGCTGCACGATTGGCCGCGCTTCTTCCTCCTGTGCCATTGCATCGAACTGGCGCTCAAAGCGTCTCTTGCTGCCGACGGAGTTACCGAAGACGACCTGAGGAAGCGTTTTGGACATAACCTCGCTAAGCTGCTCGACGCGGCTACCGCAGGCGGCCTCTACGCTAGCTCAGCGGACGCGCGCCAAACTCAGCCTTTTGAGTGAGCCCCACGAGGAATTGTGGCGGCCGGCGAAATCCTTTCGAATTTTTGTTCCGTCCTTGGTGTCCTTGGGCGGCCAGCGCAAGAAAATACCCGCACTTGATTGGTCGCAACTCCTGGGCTCAATAGTCGTGTCTGAAGCCGCGATCGCTGGGTTTCGTGCCAGTAGCGATCAGAGATATGATGCATCGAGGTAGTCTGAGAGCCAGGCGATGGACCGCACGCCTGCCGAACCCACAATCGATGCCGTCGATCGCGCCATGATGGAGCGCTGCATCGCGCTCGCAATACGTGCGCTGGATGTTGGCGAATATCCCATATGCGGCGGTGATTTGCCGCAATGGCGAGGTCGTTTGCGAATCGATCAATTCGGTGAGGCATGATCATGACGTCACGCATCACGCCGAGGTAGTCGCGATTTCGGAGGCGCTGCGTCGCCTCAACCGAGAGAGTCTCGAAGACTGCACCATCTATACAAATGCTGAGCCTTGCGCGTTATGCTCCTATGCCATGCGCGAAACACATTGGCCGCGTCGTGTTTGGCGTGCCGGCACCGCTCACAGGCGGAGTCACACGCTGGAACATTCTTGCGGATACTAAGCTGTCGGATACCGTGCCTGAGGCCTTCGCGCCGCCGCCCAAGATTGTGCCCGGATTTATGCGTGAGCAGATCGAATCCGCGATCGCGGGTCGCGCTCCGCTTGCCTGGGAGTTCATTCGCTCGCGCAGCATCTTTGGCGGGCCGCTGCCGGCGCAGACCCTGACGCGCGCAACAGCCCAACGCAGCCTCGGCTTTCCGCAGCAATTGATGTCATTCCTGCGCCGTTGGCTGTTCGATTATTTTGGCCGCAGGTGAAACACTCGATCACCGATCGACGATCATCGGCCTAGTCCAGCTGGTAGTGCTTGAAGAACCAGCCTTTCACGACATAGACGGAGACAAGATAGGCGATCGTCACGAGCGCCAGCGCGCCCATGAGGGCGGCGGGCACCGGAACGAAGCCCAGCCAGGACGCGAGCGGCGAATAGGGAAGCGCCACAGCCGTGGCGAAAGCCAAGAGCGTAGTTGCGACGAGCGCCGGATGCGGCGGATCGCGCAGCGGATCAGCTGTGCGAATGATGAAGATCACCAGGGTTTGCGTCGTCAGCGACTCGACGAACCAGCCAGTGTGAAACAACTTCTCGCCCGCATGGAAGACCCAGAGCAGCAGGCCGAAAGTGACGAAGTCAAAGATCGAGCTCAGCGGCCCGAACAGAAGCATGAACTTGCGGACGATGTCGAGGTCCCAATGGCGCGGCTTCGCCACCATCGAATCGCTCACATTGTCCAGCGGGATCGTGGTCTCCGAGAAGTCATAGAGCAAGTTGTTCAGAAGAATCTGCGTCGGCAGCATCGGCAGGAAGGGCAGAAACAGAACGCCGCCCGCCATGGAGAACATGTTGCCGAAATTCGAGCTCGTTCCCATCATCATATATTTGAGAATGTTGACGAAGGTCTTGCGGCCTTCGCGTACGCCGTCCGCGAGCACGCCAAGATCCTTGCGCAGAAGTATTATGGCGGCCGCTTCCTTGGCGACGTCGACAGCGGTGTCCACCGAAAAGCCGACATCGGCCGCGTGAAGCGATGGTGCGTCGTTGATCCCATCGCCAAGATAGCCGACGACATGGCCTTTGTGCCGCAAGGCCGTGATGATGCGGGTCTTCAGGGGCGGCGTGGCCCGGCAGAACAGGGTCGTGCCTTCGACCCTGGCCGCCAGCGCCTCGTCGGTCAGACCCTCGATCTCCGGACCGGTCAGCGTGCCGGTGATGTTGAGACCCAGCTCGCCGCAGACATGCCGGGTGACCTGCTCATTGTCGCCAGTCACGACTTTCAAGGCGATGCCCAGGTTGGCGAGGGCGGTCAGCGCCTCGCGCGCCCCTGCCTTCGGCGGATCGAGGAAGGCCAGGAATCCGGCGAAGGTCAGCTCTGTCTCGTCGGCGACATTCGCCTTCTCGCGGTCCGGTTCGGCCTCGCGCCACGCGACCCCGAGGACCCGGTAACCATCGGCGCCGAGGCCATTGAACGTCGCCTCGGCGGTCTTGCGCGCCGCGGCGTCGAGCGGGCGCGACGGCGTTCCCTGCTGCTCATAAAAGGCTGCGTGGGCAAGGATGTCTTCCGGCGCGCCCATCACGATGATGAGACGCCGGCCTCCTCCTTCGACGAGGACCGAATTCCGGCGCCGCTCGAAATCGAACGGCACTTCGTCGATCTTGCGCCAGCCCGTGAGGTCGATCTTGCCGGCTGCGAGGATGGCGTCGTCCAGGGAACTCTTGAGCCCGGTCTCGAACGTGGCGTTGAGCTGCGCCATCTGTAGAATCGTGCCGCTGTCCCGCCCGCCGAGGTCCACTTCCCGGACCAGCTTGATGCGGGCCTCGGTCAGCGTTCCAGTCTTGTCGCTGCACAGCACGTCCATGCTGCCGAGATCGTCGATGGCGGACTGACGCTTGACGATCACCTGCTTGCGCGACAGGCGGATCGAGCCACGCGCAAGGGTGACCGATACGATCATCGGCAAGAGTTCTGGCGTCAGTCCGACGGCGAGCGCCAGCGCGAAGATGAAAGATTCGAGCAGTGGTCGATGGAATAGGATGTTGACGAGGACCACGAACAGGACAAGAAAGATCGTGGCCTTTACGATCATCATCCCGAAATTTTGGATGCCGACCGCAAAAGCGGTCGGCGGCGGCGGCTTTTGTAGGGCACCGGCGATCGAGCCGAGCTGGGCTTTGGGCCCGGTCGTCACGACCAACGCCTTGGCGGTTCCACTGACCACCGAACTTCCCATGAACACCATATTGCGCGGCAACGCGCTGGCGCCCGCGGCCGCGGCCGTTGCCGGCGCCGCGTCCTTTTCCGCCGGGTAAGCCTCGCCGGTGAGAGTCGCTTCATCGACGTAGAGGTCGCGCGCTTCGATCAGCCGGGAATCGGCGGGCACGAGATCGCCGGCCGCGAGAAGAACGACATCGCCCGGTACGATCTCCGCCACCGGGACGTCGACCGGCTGTCCATCGCGAAGCGCCTTGGCGGAAAGCGCAACCTGCTTTTGCAGCTTCTCCGCGGCGTTTTGGGCCTGGTACTCCTGCGTCACGTCGAGGATCACGGACATGAGCACGATGACGGCGATGATGACGAAGCTCGGAATGTCGCCGGTGAATGCCGATACGGCCGCCGCGAAGAGCAGAATCAAGACCAGCGGATTGCTGAACCGCTCGATAAAGGCGGACAGCAGGCTCTTCGGTTTGGCCGACTTGACCTGGTTCGGCCCAACCGTCTTAAGGATAGAAGCGGCGTCGGACGCGCGCAGGCCGGCGTCGGTGGAATGGAATCGTTGAAAGAGGTCGGGGAGCGGAACGACGGCGAGCTCCGATATTTCCGGCGCCGCTTGCTCGCCTGCGCCTTTGGTCGAGCGCTCCCCTGCGGGCTGCGGGACGGTTGCATTGGGCGGTTGATTCATGTCGCCTCCAGCGATTCCTTATAGAAAGTCGGATCATTGGCTCGCATCGCCTCAATTATTCGTATCTGAAATGGTTCGCAGCCGCTCGCGAAATTCTTCGAGGCGGGCGCGATAACCTTCGGCATCGCCGTATTCGATAAACTCGTAATAGCGCTGATGCGGATCGAAGATTCGGGACGACTTCCGGTGTGGATCAACCGCGTCGCCGCCGGCTGTGGGCTTCAGTATGCCCACTTCCGCTGCCCCCCAAAAGCGACGGCCGGCCGTCAAAATGTGGCCTGTCGTGAAGGGCCATAAGGGGACATCACCGCCCCGTCGGGCGCGGTAATCTTCGCGTTGTATAGGCCAGTATGATTTTCGGCGAAGATCGCGGCTAGGAAGGGCGCTTCGTTTGCGGGGTTTTCCAACGCGACCGCCAATATTCAACCAAAGATTGCCAATATACAATCAGGGACACGACAGCCGCCAGCACCAGCGTTGCGACCATCATCTGAATAACCACGAAACTAGGCGCGTCTTTGCCAACAAACCAACTTGCAACAACGGCGCCAGCACTCAGGAGCAAGTCAGCGAGCCAACTGAGCCAATCGAGCATGACAAGCCTCCCGGACAACACCACACCTTCGGCACCACGCCGGCGCCGATGCATATGCTCCCCGTGGAAGAGGACAAGCCACTCGGGAAGTGCGGGCCTCCTGTCTGCTCCTGCCGCTCAACCCGGCGCGGCGCAGGTCCGATCATGAAAGCTGACGGCTCGAACGCTCAATGATCCAGGCTGGGGGTACGTGGCGGAAGGTAAAATCTCGCTTATGCGAGCCAATTTCGCTAGGCTCGACGGGCTGTACGATCGGCAGGAGACACTATTGTCGAGTGATCCAGAACGCGCCGCGGTCGCCTCGGAGTTGGCATCCTTTGCCACCTTGGCCTATGCACAAGGGCCCTCGCTTCGGTTGATCTATGATACGGCGCCGATCGGCTTGGCGTTTCTTTCGCCCGACTGCCGCTACTTACAGATAAACCAACGGCTTACGGAGATATGTGGTATTTCCGTCGAAGGGCACCTGGGCCGTTCGGTTCGCGAGTGCGTGCCGGCTTTGGCCGACTCGGTCGAAGCCATCGTTCACTCGATCATCGAGACCCGCGAATCCGTCACCGGCATCGAGGTTGCTGGTCAGCGAGCGGATCAGGCCGACGCACGCTCGTGGATGACCTATTGGCACCCGGTATATGGTCCGAACGATGAGATCGTCGGCATCAACGTGGCGGCCGAAGAGATCACTGAACGCAAACGGGCCGAGGCTGCGCTCCGGGCGAGCGAGCAGCAATTTCGGACATTGGCGCAGTCTATTCCTCAGCTCGTTTGGATGGGTCACGCGGATGGCAAAATTTTTTGGTTCAACAGCCAATTGCACGATTTCGCCGTCGTTCCTGCCGAAGAAATTCCAGGACACGATTGGCTGGCGGTTCTCGCCCCGGACGGTGGTCGCGAGCATTGGGACAAATCTCTCAAGATGGGCATCGCGTTTGAAATGGAGTTGCACCTCCGCGGGAAGGACGAATTGTATCGTCCGTTTCTGACGCGTGTCGTTCCCCTTTGCGATTCTACTGGCGCCATATACCGCTGGATCGGCACGCACATTGACATCAGCGAACAGAAACGGCGCGAAGAGCACATCCGGTTTGTTGTCGATGAGCTGTCGCACCGGACCAACAACCTGTTGACAGTCGCCATGGCGATTGCCCAACAGACCGTAGGGCAGGCCGAAGACGTTTACCAATACCATGCGAAATTTACCGAGCGCCTTGCGGCGTTGGCCCATTCCCACGACCTGCTGGTGAGGGACCGTTGGTACGGCGCGTCCTTCTCAGATCTAGTTGCGGCGCAATTGATGCCGTTCGGCGAAGTCAATCGCGGGCGTATCGACGCGACAGGTCCACCGCTCATTTTGAGACCCAATGCCGTACAGTATCTGGGGCTAGCCTTCCATGAGTTAGCAACGAATGCGTCGAAACATGGTGTACTGGCTGGCATGCATGGACATGTATCAATCCGATGGCTAATGGACGAGCAAACCCATAAAATTCATGTGCGCTGGCGTGAAAGCGGCGGACCGATTGTCGCGCCGCCTCTGCGACGAGGTTTCGGCCATGTGGTTGTCGAAGAGATTGTGCCGCGTGCATTGAACGGAATTGGCGCGCTGAATTTCTCACCGGAAGGAGTGAACTGGACATTCGAATTTCCCGCACAGGAATGAACGACGAGGGTCAGGGGCCGCCTTTCCAATTGATCGCGCTAAGCCGTTAGTTTGCCCCCAAAACGGCCTTATCTGGCGAATGTCAGAGGCGAGATTTGGATCACCGGCCGCCGCCCGCATGACGCAGGGAAAGCCGACATGGCTGGTCGACGTATCGATCGGCTCGGCATGGCGCGCGGCCGGGCGATAGCCGCGGCAATATGCGCATTCCGTAAGGAGAATGTTCGAGTACTCGCAGAGCTGAAACGTTACGTCGGAGTACAATCGAAGCGACGCGATCGCAAGACCACTGATGCGGCATCAATATGAGCGGTCGCCCCCATCTAGCGGGCGTCAACATATTCACCTCCACCGCGGCGGACGCAGGTGCGTCTGCGCGGCTCTGAGCACGCGGCTATCTTGTCAACGGACTTCGATCCATCAAATTGGCCACCGCGACATCGCCGTCGGTGATGTAGTGGTTGACATTCGCCGCGAGCAATCGGTCGCCCCTTTTATAGAGGATCGCTTCGCCGATTGCCTCGCAATTCGCAAGTGCGTCGATGATGTAGGCCCGCTCCGCGTTTGTATCGGAGTCTGTCGCGTGGGTAATTTGGAAGGTCATGCGAGTCAGAGAAAATCCAGTATCTCTCGTGCCCGCCCCGATCCAAATCGCCCGTTCCTCTCCATTTGGCCGATCGGTATTGAGCCAAAAATGGGTGGAAGTGGCGTCCGCCTGCACCTGCGCGAGGCTCTTGACCCAAAAACGCACATGATGCCTTTTGCGCGGACTGTCATCGATCGCTTGCTGAAATCCGACATCTTGGGTGCGGCCAAAAAGGTAGAGTGGGCTGAACGGGGCTGTTGGATAGGGCTTGTTGAAAACAAAAGCCCGAACCATGCGCCACGAACTCGCCAAGTCTAAGCGGTCTGCCCCTGTCCAGCCGGCAGCGGCAAAAGCCGCGCGAAGCTGCTCCAGATCACCAACCAACGCCACGTTGACCGGATCACCCGGCAGTCCATCGGCGGTGGTTGTGCACCGGGGCACACGCTCGCGGTGGAGGATTTTCAGGCCCATGCGAACAGCGTAGGGCAGAACGATGTAGGCGGCGCCGGCGTATGTCGCGCTCAGCGCAACGATCCAGGGCAGCCTTTGTTTCGCGAAATGGAAGATGACAAAGACAATAAGCCAGACTGTGAAGGCGCCGAGGGCTAAAATCGCTGCGCGCTGCAAAATACGGATCAGCAATCTCATAGAACTACCCCCGCAATTTCAGGCTCGGCCAGAGGAGCGGGACGCTGCCAGTTTATTCCGGCAGCGCATCGCGTCCTTTCGAAGTGAGCTTGCCCATGGTCGTTCCTCTGGGGTTTCTTTATGGGGGCGCCTCTTCTGTCAACGCATCACATAGCGCCGCGACCCACAAGTCTGATTGGAAATGACGTATTTCCCCGCACGTCCTTGGCGTGCTCGTCATGGCCGGGATTTGTCCGGGTCATCCAGGCAGCTCCTACAACGTGTATTAGCGCGGTGTCCAACCCGCGCCGATCACGTCGGCAATTCCTCTTAAAGCCGACATTCGCTTGCGCCTCAGCAAGTGACGTTCAGGGCCAGAAGCAGACATTCGCGAAAATGACGCGCACGAGAAAGAAAGACCGCCTTGCGGCGGTCTCTCCGAAACCCAATCGAATGTTTGGATCAGGCGGCTGTGCGTTTGGCTTTTTCGACCTCGAGGTGGCCAGCGATAGCATCGAGCACGGCCACTTTAGCCTGCTCGATAGATGCGATGGCATAGTCGATGGCGAAAGAAGCGTCTTCATCCAGCAGCTGGGAATAATTCGCAGCGCGCTTAACGTCCAAATCGTGCTTCCGCTGGGCTACTTTCGACTTTAGATCGCCCATGTCAGCGGCGATTTTCGCTTTCAGTCCATTCCACTTGGCGGACGCCGTATCGCTAGCGGACTGGATGTTCTGGTTTACCTTTTGGACTGCTTGCTCAGCAGCAGTTTGCGCCTGCTCAACGCGTGCAACGACTTTATCATGCGCTTCTTTCTGTGCCGCTGCCGCGGCATCCTCGGCATTCTTAGCGCGAACCGACAAATTAGCGAGCTGTTCGGAAAGTGGCTTGCCCATAGTACGCCTCCATGTGTGGATTCATCTTCCCAGGTGTCATCCTCCGGGTTGATAAAAGTCACAATAGCTGTGCGATTGGCGGAGCATGTTGATGTAGATCAACGCTCGCCTGATCTTCTTATTGTTGTCGGTCAGCAGGCGTCGCCCCACTGTCGGCTTTGGGTCCATTAGCGCGGTGTCCAACCCGCGCCGATCACGTCGGCAGTTCCTCTTAAAGCCGACATTCGCTTGCGCCTCAGCAAGTGACGTTCAGGGCCAATTAAGCGACGAAGTGCATTGCACCAAATTAAACGCCCCATTCGATCACTTCGGCACAGCCCCGCAGGAATCGAGCCCCACACGCTACTCGGGCTGGGCCGCAGCAAAGCCCTCACCGATACGGTGCAGCAGCGTCGTCAGGCGGGCTAATTCGGCCCCCGAGAAGGGCGCAAGCACGACGCGGAAACGAATGAGACTTGTCTCGAACGCCTTTCTGATGGTCGTCTCGCCCTTGGCGGTTAGGCGCGCGATCAGTTTCCGGCGGTCTTCCTCGTCCGAGTAGGATTTCACCAGGCCGTCGCGTTCCAGCGCAGTCATGAGGCCGGAGACGGTGGCGCGGGTCACGCCCATCGCTCTCACGATGTCGCTATGGGGGATTTCGTGCCCTTTCGTGGCCCACAGCGCCATCAGAATCTGAAACCGGGCGAACGATCCGGCGGTGTCCACCAGCCATTCGTTCAACGCGTTGTCCATCTGCTGGGCGCCTGCGCGCAGTGCGAACAGCGCTTGCATCCCTTGCACCTCCCGTTCGGAAAGGCGCTTGCGAATTTTCTCGATGACACCGGTCGGCGGCCCGGAAGCGCGCTTGGCGTACTGACCCATCTTCATTGCTTTCGTCTGTGGGCGGATTATTAGGCGACTAACTATCTGATTGTCAACGGATCGTCGCCGGTCCGCTCGCATCGCCGCGAAGGGCTATTGACATGGTTAGCCAACCTAACATATTTGTATGGCACCTAACTATCAAGTGAGAAGGAGAACTCAAATGAATACCGCGGTCACCGTTCACCCGAAGCTGCACCACTACGGGCTGATCACCGCCAATCTGGATGCCATGATCGACTGGTACCGCAAGGTGCTGGGCATGACGCTCAACCATCGCGCGGCGATGCCCGAAGCACGGAATGCCCCGTTTTCTGCCATGGCGTTTGTGAGCAACGATGAGGCCGATCACCGGATCGTGTTGTTCGAGATGCCCAGAGTCCCCGCCGATCCCAATCGTCGCGGGCGCGGATCGCTGCAGCACGTTGCTTTCCAATGCGAGACGTTCGACAATCTGCTCGGCACCTATGCGCGCCTGAAGGGTCTGGGCATCCTGCCGCAGTGGGCCGCGGACCATGGCCTCGGGACGGCCATTTATTACGCGGACCCCGATGGGAATATCGTCGAGATTAACGTCAACAACTACGGCAACGCCTGGACGGCGACCGAACACATGAAGACGGTGCCTACAACGATGGTGCAGGTCGATCCCGACAAGATGATCGCGGCGCGCAAGGCCGGCGCCTCGGCTTGGGAACTGCACGAACGTGCTGGCGCAGGGGAGTTCGCCCCAGCGAAGCCCTTTGAGGGGCGCGCGCGCTGATGTGAGTGGCCCTTTACCAATCCTGTCGGCGTGAGGTCGGTTTTGTGCGTTGCCGAAAATGGAAGCTGTTGATGACTGCAACGGGTCATCTCCGGACAATCGAGGATGGCCGCTTTGCGCCAAAAGCGGTCATTTCAATTTCGCCGGCAGATCCGCGACAAAATCATGTCACGCTACTTTTTTCGATCGGCTCCGTGACGTCATTGCTCTTACTTTGACCTGCCGACCGCGACCCGGCAAGCGACGGCCACAAAATTTTGCACGGCGGGAGATCAGTCATCGCGGCGATGCGCTGCAATCGTCCGGCGCCGGCTCGCCGGCAAAGCGCGCCGTCATCCACGCGACAGCGTAAGGCGCCGCGGCGCGTCCGGCCCAGCCGTGGCCGACGTTCGGCAGCGCGACCGTTTCGACCTTGCTTCCCGCTTTGCAGAGCGCCGCCGCATAACGCTGCGTGACCTCGGGCTTAATGATCGGGTCGCTCGTGCCTTGCGCGAGAAAGACCGGGATCGAAGGCGGCAGCGTGCCGGGCGTATTTTTGAGAAGCAGCGCGTGCCAGGGCTCGACATTGCCGGGATGATCGACCGTCAGAAAATATTGTTCGAATATCCGTCCGGTGCGGCCGCGGATCCAGAGATCATAAGGCCCTTCGACGCATTCCTGCGCCAGATGATTGATCGCCGGCATGGCACGCGGATCGACCACTTTGTCCATCGGCGCGCCATAGATCCGCTGCCAGGACCAGAGGGTCATCGCGGTGATGTTCTTGCCGCCGGGCGTATCGATGTCGTCGTTGATCAGCGTCACGAGTTCGCTCGCCGGCGCCGCCGCGGCGACGCCGAGCAAGGTGAGTTCCGGCGCGTAGCTCTTGGCGATGATGCCGGTGAAGAGCGCCGCCTGGCCGCCTTGCGAATGGCCCCAAACGACGAAACGCCTGCCGCCGCCGGCGCCCGGCATGTTGCGCGCGACGCGCACCGAGTCGATGACCGCACGCGCCTCGCTGAGGCCGACGAGATAGGGATGCGGCTCCGACGTGCCGAGGCCCGGATAATCGGTGGCGGCGACGACATAGCCAAGCTGGACGAGCGGCCTGAGCCCTTGGATTTGCTGAAAGATGAAGAGCGCGAGCGACGGCGCGCAGCGCGGCACGATGCCCGAGGTCGGATGCGCCCAGGCGACGATCGGGCGTCCGCCCGGCGGCGGCGGGCCTTGCGGCACGATGACGACGCCGGAGACAAGGATCGGCTTACCGTCGAAGCCCGTCGAACGATAGAGAACGCGATAGGCGGCGGCATTAAGCGGCGCGCCGAGCATCGCCTCCGCGCGAACGAGTGTACCGGGCTTGCCCGCGACCTCGGATTGCGGCGCGTCGTAGAAGGACTGCGCCGCCGCCGGCAAAGAGCAGGAAGCGAGCAGCAGCGCTGCGCCGACGATGCGCCAAATCCGAGGAAGGAACGCCGCGCTCCGCAGCAGATCAGAGCCCATAGACGATCCCCAGGTCGCCGCTTGCGCGCAGCACGACGTTGAATCCGTCCGCCAGAAGTAACACTTTGTCGAGCTTCGCGGAAGTCAAATGGCCTTCCATGCGGAAGCCGTTCTTCAACGGCCGCGTCAGCTTCTGGTTCGCACTGTCGATCAGTCTCTGATAGGCAGCTTGGTAGTTGACGCTCACCCGTTGCTTGATCAGATCGACGAATTGCGTGCTACCGAGCATTTGGCCGATGTCGTTCGCCGCCCCGCTTGCGGCGGCGAGATCGGGGAGCTTCAGCGTCTGCGAGTCCGCCTCGACTTGCGGCGTCGCCGAGAGATAGACCCATTCGCCTGCGTTGGGATCTGTGTCCGATGTTTTTGCTCGCCGGCCGACGATGATCTTGCCCGATGACGGATAGATCTCGACGTCGCGGATCGTCATCTCGCCCTTCGGCGCGGCGGCGATCACGTCCATGATCTTCTGGCGGATCGTGTCGTAGCCGATATGGATCGGCAGAAGGATATCGAATGTGCCGGGTGCTTCGACTGCCTTGACCGTCTGGAAGTCTCGAACGGGGATCTGGCGAACATAGCCGGGGACCTTCGCGGCGAGCGGCGTCGTATCGGCCCATAGGTAGGCGTCGTCGGTGGTTTGCAGCGTGGCCGACCCCACCCACCAATCCCATTCGTATGCCACCACGGCGACGAGTTCCGCGGCCAAGAGCAGGATATAGAGTCTAAGGCCGACACCAAACCAATGGTGCGCGCGGGGCCGCGCCGCAGGAGGAGGTGCCGCAGGAGGCGGAGGCACGTCCGCGACATCAATCGCGCGATCCGAGCGCATATCTGGACTAACGGGTTGATCGCTCAGGTCAACCTGCTGAGACAGCGATCCCTCACGCAGACGCTTCGGCTCCTTGGCGCTAGCTTACGCGGGCGAAGCGGAGAACGCTATCGCCTGGGCCGATCGGGCGCTCCGGATAAGTCCATTCGACCGGCTGAACTATGTTGCCTATCACGCGCTCTCACTCGGGCATTTCCGGCGCGGTCGCTACGAACAAGCGGCGAATGCCGGTCGTCGCGCTGTGCAGTCTGTTCCGGGCATGAGCGTATCTCACAGTCTATTGGCGGCAGCGCTCGCCAAGCTCGGGCAGATCGAGGAAGCAAAAGCGACGGCACTGCAGCTGGCGCTGGATCCCTCCTTCAGTGCGGCGAGATTCTGTGCCGCCATCGCGCTTCCAATCGAGCTGAGGACGGCTGTCCGCCACCGCGATCAGGATCGCGTCGGGAGGCGCTAAGCGTCCTCCATGATGATCGCGGTCCGGATCTCCTGAGTCAGGGACCGCCGTGTCAAATGCCCAACGGTGCCTGAAGGATTTGCTATTATTCAGACCTTGCTGAAATCAAATCCTCTCGCGTGTCGATATCGACGAAGATTGAGGCATCCTCGACAGGGCACTCGATGATTCCCTCTGCCGCCGCCGCGAGGATTTGCCTAGCGCCGCAATCGCCTTCGAGGCCGCTGACCGCCGCAAAAAGCTTGCGACCGATGAGGACAGGATTGCCGCGCCGCCCAGCGTATGTTGGGACCACGGCGAGCGGCTCAGTCGCGGTTGCGAAGGCGTCGATCAGCCGATCGATCAGTCGGGCCGAGATAGAAGGCATGTCGGCCAGCAGGACGACCGCACCTGCGGCGGCTTTTGGTGCGGCGGCGACGCCAGCTTGCAACGACCGTGAAAGTCCAGCCCGGAAATCGGGGGCGTAAGCAAGTTGCACACCGAGTCCATCGAGCACTGCTGCGGTCTTCTCGGCGGCGTGACCGATGACTACCACCACCGGGCGCGCGCGCGAGGCAAGCGCCGCCTCCGAAACTATCCGGATGAGAGGCTTTCCAGCAAACTCCGCAACAACTTTCGTCTCCGTCGGTCCAGCCCCAAACCGTGTGGCTCGTCCGGCCCCTAAAATGATGGCAGCAATCCCGCTCACGCCGCTTGGTCCGAGCGCAGAGGTTTCTGGTGCCTCGCTGCGACTATTTCGGCGAGGATTGCTATCGCGATTTCGGCGGGACTCACAGCCGCGATATCCAATCCGATAGGCGCATGGATCATAGCGAGCGTCGTGTCGGCGATCCCCTTGGCCCGCAGACGCTCGAGTCTTTTCGCGTGTGTTTTACGCGAACCGAGCGCTCCAACGTAAAAACATTGCGCCGCAAGCGCAAAGGCGATGCCGGGATCGTCGATGCGCGGCTCATGAGCAAGCACAACCATCGCTGTGTCATGGTCGAGAGCGCGCTGAGGTAAAATCTCTTGTGGCCAATCGGCGATTACTTGACAATGGGGAAATTTCTCGGGCGTGGCAAAGGCAGTGCGCGGATCGATAACGACCACGTCGAAGCCAGCAAGCTTTGCCATCGGCGCCAAGTCTTGCGCAATGTGGCTGGCGCCGACGATGACGAGACGGACTGGCGGCAACTCTACCAAAATGAACATTGTACCGCCGCCCGCTTCCACCACACCGCTCTTGCCGAGTTGCAACTGCTGTTCCAGTGTCTCGCCGATCGGATCACGAGCGATATCGGCAGCGCGCACCAATCTCTGCGCGCCGGTCGCGAGGTCAGTTATCAGGAGCGCTGCACGGCGGGCGGCGCGTTCGGCATTGAGCGCGGCGAGAAGCTCACTTCGTCTCAAATCGACTCTTTCGATATAGACTTTGATGTTGCCGCCGCAGGAAAGGCCGGCACGCCACGCGGTTTCGTCGGCAACGCCGAATTCGAGCAGGCGCGGTGTACCACTGGCGATCACATCCAAGGCTTCGGTGACGACCTCTGCCTCGATACAGCCGCCGGACACCGAACCGAGAAATCGGCTGTCGCTGTCAACGATAAGATGGCTGCCCACCGGGCGTGGCGCCGAGCCCCAAGTCTCAATCACCGTAGCAATGGCGACCCCGCCGCTGGTTTCCTGCCATTCCTGCGCTTTGCGAAGAACGTCCTCGTCGGATACGAACACGCGACGCTCCTCTCATTGGGGATTTTGCTTACGCGGATCGTCGCCCGGATTCAAATATTCGAGGCCCAATGGGCCAATAGCCGTTACCTGGGTGACGTACTCTCCGGACTTTGCCCAGTGGAAATGCCAAGTCTCGCCAGGCAGAACGATGACGCTGCCCGGAGGATATGCGTGCACCTTGTCACCGTCGAACGTCTCGCCGAGTCCGATGTAAAAGACGCCCGACATGACCGTGTAAATGCGATCTTCCGGATGCTTATGCGGCATTAGTTTCACGCCTGAGGGCACTTTGACCCTGATCAGGTAAGGTCCGGCTTGAGTAGGCTTACCAACAAGCACGGCCAGTCGGGCCGACGGCGGAAACGCCGGGAACGGATTCCAGTTAATATCTTCCGGAAGAATGGATTTGAAAGCCGCTTCGCCCGGCTGGTGGGATCGAACCATTGTGCTCCTCCTATTTGGATGCGCTGGCCGCTTACCGAGCCAGATCGCAATACATTGACGCCCCCTCGCCTCCCCTTGGCCTCGGTGACGGTCGCCAGCGCAATCTGTCGGCCCGTATCGCGCGCCTCTTGCGCCTTGAGCAGAAGTCGCCGTTCTCCGATCCGATCATTCTCGCCATTCCATTTGGAACACGCGCTTCCAGTTCTCAATGAGATGTTTGTTCGCGTAGCTGCGCTACGCCCTTTGCGGTGACATCGGATTGCGCGCTGCCGAAGCGCCCCGTTACGTAGTTGGCGACTGCCGCTATTTCAATGTCGGAATAGGCTCTGCCAAAGGCCGGCATCGACACGATTCCATCCGGCGTCGACCGAAAGGTGCCCGAGATCACGATCTGAGCGACATTGACAGCCGTCCGATCGTTCACAGCGCGTGCGCCTGCAATCGTAGCAAAGGGCGTTATCAGGCTTACGCCCGTCCAGTTATGACAACTGACGCAGGCGCCCTCGAAAACTCGTCTACCCATAACGTCTGCAACAGGGCCGCCTTCTCTGGGCGAAGGAGGCGCCGCAGGCGCGAGCGTCGCCGGCAAATCGGACGATGCGATTGGCGGAATGCTGCGCAGGTAGGCGATCAGCGCGTGGATATCATCCGGCGTCATCTTGCCGAAACTATGGTCCACAGCCTCGCCCATCGGGCCGGCCGCCGTGCCATGGATCCATGAGTGGCCGGTCGAGAGATAAACGAAAAGATCGTCGTCGCTCCAGCCGCCGATGCCTGAGCCCTTGCCCGATGTGATGTCGAACGCATGCCAGCCCGCTGTAATCGCGCCGGCAAACTTCCGGCGATTGTCAAGTGCAAAGCCGAGATTGCGTGGCGTGTGGCATTCACCGCAATGCGCCAAAGCTTCCGCGAGATAGGCGCCTCTGTTCCATTCGGGACTTTGCGCCGTGTTGGGCGCAAACCGGTTATCCGGATTGAACAACAGCGACCAGAAGAAGAGTGACCAGCGCTGATTGAACGGGAAGGTCAGCGTGTTTGCGCGGTTGGCAGCATGAACGGGCGGGAGGCTGAACAAATAGGCCTTGATCGCCAACACGTCGGCATCGGTAAGATAGGTGTAAGATGTGAAAGGCATGGCCGGATAAAGCCGCGCCCCGTCACGGCGGGCGCCGCGTCGCACGGCGTTGAGGAAATCCGCATCGCTGTAGTCGCCGATGCCCGTTTCCTTGTCCGGCGTGATGTTCGTCGAATAGAGCGTTCCGAAGGGCAGACAGAATGCAAGTCCCCCGGCGTAGGCCTCGCCAAGCGGCGCGGTATGGCAGACTAGGCAATCGGCGGCGCGCGCGAGATATTCGCCGCGCTTAACAATATCGGCATGCTTCAAGATAACGGGAACGCCCGTTGGATCGAGCCCGTGATAATCCGATAACGCGACCGTAGAGCCTCCCGCGAAGGCCATCGGTCCCAGAACGAACACATGCCAAGCCCATAGGCCTAAGCCGATCAAAACGATGATCGCGACAGCGGCAAAATTGGTCCGGCTGGCGCGCATAAGGCTAGGTCCCGTTTTTGACAGCCAAGGCAGCGCGGTCTACCGGCATTCGTCGCAAGGCGACGCCTGTCGCCGCGTAGATCGCATTACGTAGCGCGGGCAGGGACGCTGTCGTGCCGGTTTCGCCGATACCTCCAGGGTGTTCGCCACTCTTAATTACATGCACATCAACGTTCGGCACTTGGTCCATGCGCAACATGCGATAATTGTTGAAGTTGGACTGTTGCACGCGACCGCTTTCGATCGTGACCTCGCCATAGAGTCCAGCGGTAAGGCCGAAGACTAGTCCGCCTTGCAGTTGCGCGACGATTGTATCTGGATTGACAGCTATGCCGGTGTCCACCGCCGATGTTACGCGGCGTAGATACACCTCGCCGTCTTCGTCGACTTCAACCTCGACCACGGTGGCGATGAAGCTTGCGAACGATGGCTGAGCACAAACGCCGCGCCCAGTTCGCGGCGGAAGCGGCTTACCCCAATCAGATTTTTCCGCGACCAGATCGAGCGCAGCGATAAGCCGCGGGTTATTGCCGAGCATACCGCGCCGGAAGGCGATCGGATCCATGCCGGCTTTGTGCGCCAGTTCGTCGATGAAACTTTCAATGGCAAAAACATTGTTGTTCGGTCCGACGCCCCGCCAAAATCCAGTCGGCACGGGCGGCTCGGCACGCACATATTCGACGTGCAGGTTTGGGATGTCGTAAGGTAGATCGACGGCGCTATCGACCGCATCGATGTCGATGCCGTTCCGATATGCCGGCGGCAACCAACGCGCCATTACAGATGAGCCGGTGACGCGATATTTCCATGCGACGATCTTTCCATTCAGCAAACTAGCTGAAACCACGTCGCGATAAGCGGGACGGTAGATATCATGCTGAATGTCCTCTTCGCGCGTCCACAGGACCTTGATCGGCGTGTTGACATGCCGCGCGATACGTACAGCGGTTTCGACCATGTCGGCTTCGAGCCTCCGGCCAAAACCGCCGCCAAGCAAATGATTGTGCACGGTTACTTTATCGATTGGAACGCCGGCGGCCTTCGCCGCCGCCGCTTGTACGCGCGTCATGACCTGCGTGCCGGTCCATATTTCGCAGGCGCCGGGAGTAAGCCGAACGGTGCAGTTCAAAGGCTCCATCGCAGCATGCGCCAAGAACGGCAGTTCGTATTCGGCCTCGTAGACCTCTCCCTGTGAGAGGCCCTTGGCGATATCGCCGCGCGACTTTGCGACCACGCCCTCTTTCTTGCTTGCGGCGCGCAAATCCTCCCAGATGCCCTGCGAGCTAACGCCGGCATTCGGCCCTTCGTCCCATTTGATGTCGAGGGTAGAAAGACCCTTCTTTGCAGCCCACATGTGATCGCCTACAACCGCGACCAGATCATCGAGCACGACGACTTGCCGCACGCCGGGTACCGTCTTGGCCCCCCCGTCATCGACATGACCAACCTTGCCGCCAAAGACGGGACAAGCGGCAAGCGTCGCGAATTTCATTCCTGGCAGCATCACGTCGATGCCGTAGATAACTTGGCCATCCGTCTTGCCAGGCGTATCGAGCCGCTTCACAGGCTTGCCGATCAATACAAAGTCTTTCGGATTTTTGAGCGGCGGGTCTTGTGGCACGGGAAGTAGGACCGCAGCATCGATCAGCTCGCCATAAGCGAGCGTTTGCCCGCTGGGGGCATGAAAGACCTTGCTGTTGGACGCAGAGCAGCTTGCGGGTTCAACGTGCCATTGTTGCGCAGCGGCCTGAACGAGCATAGCCCGGGCAGCCGCGCCGGCGCGGCGAAGCGGCTCCCAGAAAGCGCGTATGGAGTTGGAATTGCCTGTAACTTGAATACGAAAGAGCGGATTGCCGTAAAGCTTGTCGCTGGCCGGCGCGTGCTCGAACGTGACCTTGGAGAAATCAGCATCGAGTTCCTCGGCAAGAATCATCGAAATTGCCGTGTAAACTCCTTGCCCCATCTCCACCTGGGGCATGACGAGCATCGTTTTGCCCGAGTAGTCAACGCGGATAAAAGCGTTAGGTGCGAATTGGTTTGCTGCAGTGTCAGGAGACTGTTCCGGTTCGTTTGCGGCTTGGACAGGAAGGCGAAAGGCAAGAACGAATCCCCCAGCCAACCCCGCAGCCAAAAGCCCGCGACGCGAGGGAGACAGCGCGAGATTGTCGAGAGCGCTCATTGCTGCCTCTTATGCCTGGCTCGCAGCGCGCTTGATAGCTTCGCGGATGCGTACATAGGTGCCGCAGCGGCAAATATTTCCCGCCATGGCGGCGTCAATATCGGAGTCATCGGGGTGAGGATTTTTGGTGAGCAGTGCCGCCGCCGACATGATTTGACCCGATTGGCAATAGCCGCATTGGATCACCTCCAAATCGAGCCAGGCCTGCTGCACCTTTTTGCCTGCCGGCGTCGCACCGATAGCCTCGATGGTCGTGATATGGCGATTTCCAATATTGCTAACCGTCAATAGGCAGGATCGGACGGGCTCGCCGTCGAGATGAACGGTACAGGCGCCACATAACGCCATGCCGCACCCGAATTTTGTGCCAGTCATTCCAAGAACGTCGCGTAGCACCCAGAGCAACGGCATATCGTCCGGAACGTCGACCTTTTGGACCTGTCCGTTGATAAGCAGCGTCGCCATGATCTACTCCGTTGCATGGGAGCGAGGTACAGGCCAGCTCCGTCACCGAGCTTGAGCTCGACGTTTAGGTCGGAGGTCCCGATAGAGTAAGGGTTTTGACGGGAAACACCATCCTGCGGCTAATGCGCTACGCCCGAAATGCTGGAGGCCATTGATGGCCTAATTCGCAGACCGCTCGCTGGACCGCAAATTAGCCAAACAGCTGGGGTGCTATGGACACACTGAATTAACGACGAATGCGGACGCCATCGCTCAGCACGTACCTAGAGCCGATGTTAGGGCTATATCCGCCGCTTTGTATTGCATGCCGATGTCATGCGGGCCAAAAAGAAATCGACAGCGCCACACCATGCCTTGATCTAACGCGGCAGAACGAGATTCAATGTCTGCGATTGACGCGATGCGGCCCTTCGCGAACTGCCGCTACTGACCCCGAGCGGTCGCTCTCTCCGAGCCGCATCAGAGCATCGCAGAGGGCATCGCATCGCTAGGCTTTGTCCCGGTTCCCGGCGATCCATAAGGTGAGGTCCCAGGCCCCGTGGATGCCGGCGAGCAGTAGGAGCGTGCGGCCGCTCTATTTGGAGTGCGCCCGCCCTAAATAGCGAAAGGAACCGCGCGATGAAGGGTGCACTATTCCAGCCCCGCCTGGAAACGCCTCAGCTTCTTTTCTTTTATCGTTCTGTGCGCGAGATGAGCGAATACCTTGGTTCAAGATTGTCGGATGCAGATGCCAGCGCGCAATCAATGCCAGACGCAAGCCCGGCCAAATGGCACTTGGCACATACGACGTGGTTCTTCGAATCCATGGCGCTGGCACCTTTTCTCGCAGATTATCGATGTTATGACTCAACATTCAATTTTCTGTTTAATTCCTATTACGATTCAATCGGCGTTCGCCAACCGCGGCCGAAACGTGGGCTGATTACGCGCCCGAGTTTCGAAGCCGTCTATCGTTATCGCGAATATGTCGACGCAGGCGTGGCTCGCCTTTTGGAGGGCGACGCTCAGCGAGCTGCGAGAGAAGTCATTGAGCTCGGCTGCCATCACGAGCAACAACATCAGGAGCTACTTCTTACAGACATTCTACACTTATTTTCCCAAAACCCTCTGTGCCCAGCCTACGAGAGCGCGGAACCACTCGCTGTAGAGCCTGATGGTTCTGACATTGTCAAATTTGAAACGCTCTCCGGCGGCCTTGGCGAAATCGGCCATGATGGAGACGGATTCGCCTTCGATTGCGAGGGGCCTCGGCACAACTCTTTTATCGAGCCGTTTCGACTGGCTGACCGCTTGGTCACGAACAAAGAATGGATGGAGTTCATTGCCGATGGCGGCTACCGCAGTCCGCTGCTTTGGCTCTCCGAAGGCTGGGCGAAGGTTCAGTCCGAAAGCTGGACGATGCCACTCTATTGGGAAGAGCGAGACGGCGAATATTGGACGATGACTTTGCGAGGTGCGCAACCGGTCGATCCTGCAGCGCCGGTCTGCCATGTTAGCTATTTTGAGGCCGATGCCTTCGCGACTTGGCAAGGATTCCGACTGCCAACAGAGGCCGAGTGGGAGTATGCCTCGCGCGGCCTTCCGCTGGCTGGAAATTTACTCGACTCGGAGCGCCTGCGGCCGCGCCCGGCGCCGCTGGCGGGGACGGGTCTCCGTCAAATGTACGGTGACGTCTGGGAATGGACGCGCAGCGCTTTCTCTCCATATCCGCGCTTCCGTGCGGCGGAAGGCGCCATCGGGGAATACAACGGGAAATTCATGTGCGGTCAGTTTGTGCTGCGCGGCGGCTCCTGCGTCACGCCCGCGAGCCATATCCGGCCGACCTATCGCAATTTCTTCCCTCCTGACGCCCGGTGGCAATTCTCCGGGCTTCGGCTGGCGGAGGACGCCTGAAATGTTTCAGGTTGAAGAGCGCGGAACTCTTCAAGTTGCCAGCTTCCGATCGGACGTTCTCACCGGGCTCGCTCAGCAGCAGAAAACTTTGCCAAGCCGCTGGCTGTACGACGACAAAGGCTCCGAACTCTTCGAGGCGATCACGAAACTTGAGGAGTATTATCTCACCCGAACCGAAATCGCCATTTTGAATCTTTATGCTGGGGACATTGCGGAATTTTGCGGCAAGGGCGCGGCGCTTCTCGAGTATGGCGCCGGAGCGGGCGTCAAGACGGAGATCTTGATCAATGCTCTGGACTCGCTGCGCTTGTACGTACCGATAGATTTCGCCGAGCATTTCCTTCGGCAAACCGTCGCGCGCATGCGCGAGAGCTTTCCATTATTGGAAATCAGTCCAGTGGTTGCCGATTTCAGCGCGGATTTCGAAATTCCCTCTGCAGTGCCTGCACTGGGACGCACGGCTTTCTTTCCGGGATCGACCATCAGCAATCTCGATGCCTCCGAGATCTCGTTATTTTTGCGCCGGGTGCGAAACCACGTTGGACCGCAAGGCAACGCCATCATCGGCGTAGACCTTAAAAAGGATATTTCGACTCTTCTCGCGGCTTATGACGATAGGCTCGGGGTTACCGCAGCGTTCGACCTTAACCTTCTGACTCGCATCAATCGTGAGCTTGGAGCCAATTTTGTCTTGGAGCAGTTTGCTTATGAGGCGCGTTGGAATGAAGTAGAATCCGCCATCGAAATGCATCTCGCGAGCGTCGCTCGGCAGACTGTAACGATCGACAGACAATCTTTCAGATTTGAAGCTGGCGAGACGATCCATACGGAAAGCTCTCGAAAATACGATCTCGAGGCTTTTGCCGATCTCGCGAAGCTCGCGGGATGGCGCGTGGGCCCGATCTGGGTGGACGCTGGAAATCCCTTTGCCGTGTTTGCGCTCAGCGCCGATATTTGAGAATTGCGCCAAGGCCTGATTAATATGGCGGAGATCGGCGCGCCCGTTGTTCTCTTGCGGCCTCGATCCACCAGGCTAGATCTTTGGAAAAACGATCAAAGTCATGGTTGAGGGCTTCGCCGGCCGCGCCAGAAGGCAACGAGTCAGCGGTAAGCGTTTGGGCGATGGAGGCGACTGTCAGCGTGCTTGAAATGACCACCATCCCCATCTCCGACAAAATGCCATGCCAGATCGTATTCGCACGCGCTCCGGCGAGGCGTCCGGCTGAATA
This sequence comes from uncultured Alphaproteobacteria bacterium, assembly GCA_963720425.1. Classification (GTDB taxonomy): domain Bacteria; phylum Pseudomonadota; class Alphaproteobacteria; order Rhizobiales; family Beijerinckiaceae; genus Methylovirgula. The sequence goes on along the minus strand of OY970391.1, from coordinate 2,115,271 downwards.
ACTGGCGATAGCCGCCGGCCGCCAGAACCATTCTTCCAAATAATGGTCCGTGAGATTTTTTAAGCCTGGTTGCGGTCCCCAATTGTATTCGCCAGTGACGAAGACGAAGCCATCTGCAGAGCGAATCTTCTGCGCCAGTTGCTCCATTTGCTGTGGCGCAGAACCTTTTGGGTACTCCTTGTACATTCGATCGAGGATGGGCAGCGCGATCTGCTTTGCATCAATGATCTCCAGGTCGGCACCGCGCGCCTTAAGTCCGGCCGCAACATAGTTCACGAGCCGAATCCCTAATCGGTCAGAACGATACGATCCGTAGAGGATGAGCACTCGATCTGGCATGGATTGTCTCCGCTATACATGTCCTTGTGTCAGCGATAGCCTCATCTTTTCGCTTGCGTCGAAACAGAATTGACCAATTTCCAGCGCAAAACATTCGGCTTCTCGCCTCGCACACACAGGCTCCGAACGATCGCAGTCGTTCTGCTGGTCGTGGCGGGATGCGTGAATTACCTCGATCGCGCCGCGCTAGCTGTCGGGGAGCCTGAAATCCGCCAAGCGCTTGGGCTTTCCTACAGCAAAATGGGCCTGCTGCTCTCCGCGTTTGCCTGGAGTTACGGCCTAGCGCAAATCCCCGCCGGCACCCTAATCGATCGTTTCGGGGCGCGCCGGATATTAGGAAGCGGCCTGATCCTATGGTCGCTCGCCCAGATCGCGGCATCTTTCGTAGCGTCGTTCGTACAATTCATTACCGCACGTGCCGCCTTGGGGCTGGGGGAGTCCATGTATGTCGGCGGGACCCGTGTGTGTGCGGATTGTTTCGCTCTCAAGGACCGAGCTCTGCCCATTGCGATCTTCAATTCGTCGTCCGCGCTCGCTCCAGCCTTTGCCCCGCGTTTGCTGACCTGGCTCATGGTAGCCTTCGGCTGGCGCGTGATGTTTCTCATCGCCGGACCGGCTGGCTTTGCCATCGCGGTACTTTGGTTCGTCTTCTACCGCTCTCCGCTGCGTGCCGACGTTCCGCCAGCCGACATTCTTGAGATTCGTCGCCAGGACAGCGAAAACAGCGAACATATCGGGTGGGATCAAGTATTCTGGCTGCTTCGGTTTCGGACAGCTTGGGGCATACTCCTGGGCTTTTCCGGAGTTGTCTATAGCTCGTGGCTTTATGCGACTTGGCTGCCCGGCTACCTTGAACAAGCCCGTCATTTGAGCATCATAAGCGCTGGATTCTGTGCCGCCCTGCCGCTCGCTGCGGGTTTTCTGGGCGCGCCCTCGGGAGGTTTCATATCCGATCGCCTAGGGCGCGCCGGAATGGACGCCGCCGCGGCTTGCAGAATTCCGACCACTTGGGGATTGATTGCAGCCGGCAGTTTCACTGTTGCTGCAGCCTTCGTTGGCAACGTTTACATTGCCGTCGGCCTCATGGCGTGCGGCCTATTCGCAGCGAATGTCTCGTCGAGCTGTGGCTGGGCGCTCGCCGCTGTCATTGCGCCGGCCAACACAGTCGCCACGCTCGAATCGGTCCAGAATGTCGTCGGCTCGATAGGGGGGCGCTCGCACCGTTTGTAACTGGCGCACTTGTTCAGGCCACTGGTTCGTTCGTGACGGCCTTTGTGCTCGCGGGTTCGATCGCCATCGCTTGCGCAGTCGCTTATCGCTACATGACTCGGCAAAACATTTCCGTTCAGATTATTGAATTCTAACGAGCTCATTGTGCTGGCCGTGTTTCACTCTGGTCCGTTCACGCAGATCAATGGAGCGACGCTGGCCAATTGAGATATGCTCGGTTTAGCGCAGCCCGTGCTCAAATGACCGCTCTTGGCGCAAAGCGGTCTTCTCACTAACGGCCGATCTGCCGCGAGGCGGCCAGCCAGGCGTGGCCCTATCTCCAACACAATGGCGACGTCGAAAAGATTGCGGCTCAGAGATTGACGTGGCTGCTGTTTATTCTTGATGTTGTCTCGACACGGCATCAGTGAATTAGGGCGTGCTCTCATTAACGCGCAGCCACAACCGTATTGATGCGAGCTGGATGAAGGCCAGGTAGTTGGCAGCGAGCTTGTCGTAGCGCGTCGCGACCCGCCGACACTGTTTGATCTTATTGAAGAACCGTTCGACGGGGTTGCGGGCTTGGTAGAGATGCGGGCTGAAGCAGATCGGCGCCGCCGAACAGCTTGCGTTCGATGATCGCGACCTTGCCGCCTGCAGCCACCAATCGCCGCGCCAAGGCCGGCCCGGCCTGTCCGGTGCCAATGATAATCGCATCATGGTTGGGCATCATGGACCTCCATTTCCTCCTGTTCAGGCCAATCTACCACTCAGCGGAAAGTTCGGCGGGTTCTGACACGCTAAGGTTCCCGATACAGGCCTGTACGGAAGATCTGGCATGGTCCGCGTCGTGGCAGAGCACGACTTGTGCGCTGCTTCAAACAGGCATTATTCAGATCGTCATATGAAATCCCGACGAATAGAGCGATCCCAGTCGCGACGACACACTTCGTTCGCGCCCTCCCAGGCGCGCAAACCTCCCTGCAGTAGGAAGGCATTGCCCGTGGGTGACAGCCGCAGCTGCGTCTCGACCCGGATTTGCCATTCGTTTCGCGACAGAGTTTGGCTATGGCGCAGTTCCGCAACGGCGCTGAGCGGATCATTCTCCTCGATATGATACTCCGTCTTGTCCTGTGTGCCCAATTCCAGACCAATGCGGTCGATGCGTTCAACCCGCACACCATCGCGACGAAAGATGGTTGGCTTCTCGGGTGACGCCGTCTCCGGTTCAGGAAAAGGCGAGAGCTTGGCGTCTGCGACGTTGGGCGAGCGTTGCGGCAGATCGAGCGTGCCAGCAAAGATCAGCACAGTCGCCATCTCCGGACTGGGCCAGATCATCGGCCAGTAAGCCGTAGATATCGCAAGCCTCACCTTGTGGCCGGGTGGAAATACCGAGCCTGCATCATTGAGCTGGATGCGCACTCGGTAGCGCTCACCTATCGCCAGCAGGGCGGGCTGTTCGTGGCCCTCGCGATGAGTGAGGTTGAGTACACCATAGCTGACACGCAGCGATTCACCGGACGGGTGCACATCGCATAACCGAACTACTAGATTCGCAATCGGCCGGTCGGACGCGACATCGAGCGTTACGATCGGGGCGCCAAGGATCTCGATCGGCTCATCGAGTGGCGTCGTCTCGAAAACCAAGGAGCGCATGTCATCTTCTTGCTGGTCGCCTGCCTGATCGCGCCCACGACCGAATGGAACCCAGTAGCCTGCACACTTACCAACCGTCTGCGGCGAGCATACGGCGCGAGCCGTCAGAGGTGCCGCGGCTTCTCGCAGCCCCTCATCGGTCAAGAACAGCCGCCGCGGCATTATTCCTGGCGGCGGCCACGAAGGCTCGGCAATCCACCGGCCCGGCAACGTGTCGTGGTGGGTCGCCGGTTTCACGCTTTCCGTCATCCACGCACGCAGCATCGGTTCATCCATCACGCCGGTATCGACACCCTTCAGCCAATAATCCCACCAACGCAGGATTTCTTGGAGGAATCCGATCTGGGGTCCGGGAAGTGCAAAATGCGGATAGCCATGTGCCCACGGCCCGATGAGACCTTTTCGCGGCACCGTCAGTCGCTCGAGAAGGCGCGGGATTGCATTCTTATAACCATCGGTCCAACCACCGACGGCGTAGACCGGGCATTGGATCGCTGCGTAGTCCTCGCATACCGATCCGTGCTTCCAATACGCATCGCGTCGTTGGTGCTGCAGCCAATTTTCCAAGAACGGCGGTATGTTCTGCAGGCGCTCCAACCACATCGCTCGCCAGCTATCGCCGACCAGCGCCGGATCGGGTGGAAGGCACATTAAGCTGAAAAAGAAAAAGGCCCATTCAAGTCCCGCGGTAGTAAGAAGCGTGCCGCCCATGTAATGCGCGTCGTCGGCGTACCGATCGTCGGTTGAACAAATGGTTACGATTGCTTTGAGTGCCGGAGGACGGCGCGCCGCAATTTGAAGTCCATTGAACCCACCCCAGGAAATTCCCATCATCCCAACCGAGCCATTGCACCAGGGCTGAGCTGCTAGCCAAGCGATCACCTCCACGCCATCGTCTTGTTCCTGCTTGGCGTACTCGTCGAACAGCAAACCCGTCGATTCGCCGCTACCTCGAAGGTCGACGCGAACCCCGGCGTAGCCGTGACCGGCCAGATACGGATGAGTCAGCGCGTCCCGCTCGTACGTGCCGTCGCGCTTGCGATATGGGAGATACTCCAGGATCGCAGGAACCGGGTTCTGTTCAGCATCGTCCGGCAACCAGATGCGGGCCGCCAGCATCGTACCGTCTTTCAACGGTATCAACGTGTGCTCGATAACACGCACAGCGTTTGGAAAAGTCGTGACAATCACGGCGGACCACTCATGATGGCGGCGGTTTGCCGGCCTGCTGCGGCATCGGAAGAAGATAAGGCATCGGAAGAAGATAAGGCATCGGAAGAAGATAACCGGTGAGGACGCGGTGTCACGCGACGTGCTTATTCATCAGACCCAGGATCAGGGCATCGAGGCTGTACGGCCCGGCGCCGGCCGAGACGACTATGATCAACATAAAGGCATAAAGTGTCTCCGGTAAATAGAGCCAATCGTCGATGCGATCCGCTTCATCGATCGGCTTGTAGAGTTTGATTCGCTGCCGCCCGGACGTGGCGATGGCGACGAGGATGATGACAAGCAGGCCAAGCGCGGCGAGTGGCGCCAAGAGCCCGATAAGGACGGCGCCGCCGGCGGTGAACTCGACCAACGGCACCCACCATTGATTGAAGCCCAATGCTGGAACGCCGAGCGCCTTGAGTTCATCGACGATTGAACGGTGGCGCTCTGCGTTGAACAGCTTGTGATATCCCGACAGCATAAAGAATGCCCCAACCGCGATCCGGTTCAGGGTGATCGCGAGGCCGGTCCACCCGACACCAACGAACAGCAAATCCATCATGGTCCATCTCATTCGATGTCTCCCTCGATGTCTTCGGGCAGGACCGATCTGAACGCGGCCTGCCCTGGCTGGTGCGTTTGAACCATCGCCGTCCTCCTTATCTGGACGTTTTGGTCGGCCTGACCGAAAACTCTGCGGTTGCCAGCAGCGTGCACGTGGATGGCAACGCTGCCCCCAAACCTGTTCACCGAGAGTTTGGACGTACGTTTTACCGTAGGGATAGAAGAGTTCCTTGCGGCCTTGCTGCCACGCCTCTTTGAGTTCGGGCGTTGTGATGTCCCAGGTAGACTGCGAACACCCAATCATAAATGCTTCCGCCTTTACGTGACGTTGCGTTGCATTTTCGCCCCAATAGCACACAGGTCATGGCGCGGCGATGCTGCACAATACATCGATCGAATATTTTCCCGCACCAGTAATGTACAACAGCAAGAAGCCTCCCATAATGCTGAGGTTTTTGTAAAAGCTCTCCATGCTGGCGAGTCGATCCGGGCCTGTCATTGTCCAATAGCGATGCTCAATAAGCGAAGTTCCCAGCGTGTATAAAACCAAGAGTACAGCCGAAGGACGTGTGAACGCGCCAACAGCGACCGCGAACGCAACCGGAAGCTCCATGAAGATCGCTACGGCAGTAGCCAGTACCGGCATCGGAACGCCATCCTGCACCATCTGACTTACCGTGCCCGAATAGTCCCTCAGCTTTCTCCAGCCGAAGATCAGAAACAGTGTCGCGAGAAAAAGACGCGCCGCGAGAATGACCTCATCGTTGATGTCGTTTATCATAACGCTACCGTCGCTCCCTGTTTTCTTGTCGTTGCGACTGTGAACCAGCGGATGATTTAAATCTGCCCGTCACAGCCGCCTCCAGCTGCGACAGCACTATCTGTAACCGGTCGGATTCTCAGGCGGGGGCCTTGTGACGCCGAGATCTGACCGCGTGGCTTCGCACCAAAGAGCCGCCCCCTATTCGTGAAGCAGCGTTTGCCAGTTTGAAGGCACCGCTCCGGCCGGTCCCGGCACCGGTTGATCCAACGGATGCGAGTGAGGAGCGTGAAGCTTCGGGCCGGTGAAGAATTCTTCAGTAGGATAGTCGTAAAACCACCGCTCGCCCGGCTCGAAGCTCGTGATTATCGGGTGACCCGTAGCGGCGTTATGCTTCGATGCATGCTGATTTGGTGAACTATCACAGCAGCCGATGTGACCGCATTCGGCGCATCTGCGAAGATGCAACCACCATCCACCCAGAGCCAAGCATTCGACGCAACCTGTTCCGCTTGGCTTGGCCGCTGGGTTGATGCCATCCCTCTCGGACTTCATAGGCTCCTCCCTGACTTCCGTTTGCTTCAGTTGCCCCTCATCGACGGGCGGACAAAGGGGCGCTATTCGATAGCCTTGATCTGAACGGGTTTTGGCCGGGACTGCAGGACTGGTTCCAGATTTGGTTTGTGCCAGCCAAGTAGGTGTGCAGCGCTGCCACAACTTGGGCGCCCTCGCCGACCGCGGCGGCCCATGAAGATCCGTCCTCCGGAACCTCACGTCGCCGGAGTGTACGCGGTCACCACAGATGCTTTCATGTGTCGTGCCGTTTAGCCGTAAGTGAAGTCCGGCTTGCTTTGCCCAACTTCTATAATATAACCATCAGGATCGCGAATGTAGCAGCGCGTCTCGCCGTACTTGTCCTTTGGCTCTGTGATAAACTCGGCTCCTCGGCTTCGCCATAGTTCATAGCACGCTTGAATATCTGCAACGCGGATATTCATAAAGCTGCTGACTGAATCGGGGTCGGCGGGGACGCTGAGCGTTACCGATGGTTTGTCGGGTGTCGGACCGCCCCCGACGTTGACAAGGAGCCACGTGTTCGCGATCTGGATGTACCCCGGCGCCCCCTTGCTATCGCCTCTGCTCAGAATGCGACTACCGAAGACCGTTTCGTAAAATCGAAGCGATCGCTCGATGTCGGCGACGGTGAGAAAGTGTGCGACGGTAATTCCGTCCTTCGGCGGCATCTGATAGCTTTTCTGCTCGACTTGTACTTGGTTCATAGACGACTCCTATTCGGATATGGTATTTCTCCGTTCGCCAGATAGACCTCTGATCCGCTCTACGAAGCCCGTGAGGTAGCAGCCGGTCCGGTCTTTTGCTTTGCCGCTGCCATCAGCGTCTTCGCGGCCGGCCCGGAGGAGGTTGGATTTTGCCCGGTGATCAACTGGCCGTCGGTCACCGTGTGAACGCCCCAGTCCTTAACCTTGGAAAAGGTGGCGCCAAGCCTCATCATTTCGTCCTCGACGAGGAAGGGGACCACCTTCGTCAGGCCCATTTCTTCCTCCTCGCCGTTGGTAAAGCCGGTAACTTCCTTGCCTTCCACCAGAAGCTTGCCGGCTGGTGTCTTCACGTGATGCAGCGCTCCCGTGGAATGGCATGCGACGCCGATCGGTTTGCCGGCGGCGAGGAAAAACTCGATCAGTTCAATGGAGTGCTTGTCTTCGGCGAGATCCCACATCGGGCCATGGCCGCCCGGATAGAAGACCGTGTCGAAGTCTTCCTGCCTGACGCTGTCGAGGCGAACGGTCTTGTCGAGCTGAGCTTCCGCGGCCGCGTCCTTCTCGAACCGGAGCGTAAGGTCAGTGCGGAACTCGGGTTCGTTGCTCTTGGGGTCAAGCGGCGGACGCCCGCCTTTCGGGGATGCGAGCGTGATCTCGACGCCGGCGTCCTTGAAAACGTAGTAGGGAGCAGCGAGCTCTTCGAGCCAGAATCCCGTCTTTCGTCCGGTGTTACCCAGTTGGTCATGAGACGTGATGACCATTAGTACTTTCATCACCTCCTCCCTTATTTACCACCGTTGAGATGCAGGCCAAACCTGCGCCAACGGATCTCTTTTCTGATGATCTCGTTTGGACGGGATAACAGCGCGATCAAAATGTCGAAGGCTCGCGCGTCCATTTCCACCGGGGCGCCTTCTTTCGTCAGGAGGCGTTCGCTTGGGACTGGCTCGAACGGACCAAAGGACAGCACTTCTCTGGTCTGCCGCGCAGATGCAACCATTGCGAAGTCTTCGATGGCGGCCCTGCAACGCACTTTACGACGGATCGCAATGCCGTGGTAGAGCCAACGGTTATCCGAATACGCCAGTGCCCAAAAAGCTGGCAGCGCTGCAATGAGTGACAGCGCAAAGCATCAATGAATAACGGCGCTTCACAACTCGCAACGAGCGTTTCCCACAAACGTGGCGCAAACATGTCGGGAACCAAGCGGACAGCCGCCGAGCCAAAGCTCTAGTTGGGTACGACGGAAATCACAACGATCAAGCTATCAAATAGGGGGATTCACCAGTGCGTACGACCGTAACTTCGGATGAGATCAACCATGATCGCCGCCGTTTTGTCGGAACCGCTGCGATAGCACAGGTAGCGGCAGACGAACTCGGACTTCCGCTGGAGAATATCACCATCAAGCTCGGCGACTCGAGTCTGCCGCAATCCCCAGTCGAGGGCGGCTCGTGGATTGCGGGCTCAGTGTCGAAAGGGATAGCGACGACGGCCGCTGCCATCCGCGGCGAGTTGTTGGGCCAGGCCAAGGCGCGTGTCCTGACCGGGGTTGGTTGTTATACGAAGCTGGATGCGTGCATATTTGAGGGTCTAGCTTGACCTAGGTGTAGAAATCCAATGCGAAAAGCTCGTATTCTTCTGGCGGCTGCGATTGCTCTAATCGCTGGCCACGGTACGCAGGCTGGTCCAATGGAGTTGACTTCTGCAACGACAACCTATCGCCGCGTGACGGTTGATGGCGTAGGCGTCTTCTACGGGGAAGCAGGTCCAAAGGATGCGCCGACGATCGTGCTCCTGCACGGATTTCCTTCCTCCTCGCGCGAGTTCGATACGCTTATTCCTCTGCTTGCCACACGCTTTCATTTGATAGCACCTGACTTCCCGGGCTTCGGTCAGAGTGATGCCCCGGTACCATCGTCGTATACGTATACCTTCGACCACCTCGCCGAGACGACCAACGCTCTCCTCGAGTCGCTCAAGATCAAGAAATGCGTCTTCTACCTTCATGACTACGGCGGGCCGGTCGGCTTCCGCATCTTTTTGGCGCACCCGGAGCGGCTGCAGGCTCTCATCATCCAGAATGCCAATGCCTATAAAGAGGGTTTGGGTGCTAAATGGGCTGGTATCGCCCAGTATTGGATCGATCCTAAAGCGCATCCTGAAGTGTTCGATACGTTTGTGTCGTTAGCGGCAACCGAACAGCGTCACATCCTTGGGACCTCGCATCCCGATCGTTACAACCCCGATACTTGGACTGACGAGTATGCGCACCTGTCCCGACCCGGACAACGCGAGATTCAAGCGGACCTGCTCTACGACTACCGGACGAACGTCGCTTCGTATCCGGCGTGGCAAGCGTGGTTGCGTGAGCACAAGCCGCCGACTTTGGTCGTCTGGGGACGAAACGACCCCTCGTTCATCGCGCCTGGGGGGGAGGCGTTCAAGCGCGATCTGCCGGACGCCGAAATCCATCTGCTCGACGCCGGTCATTTCGCCCTCGACGAGAAGAACGATGAGATCGCCAGCCTCATCCTCAAATTCTTGTCGAAGCACCACGTCTGACACACAGATGCGGCAAGTCGCTGCATGGCCTGGATGCACCGCAGATCGATCCAGGGAATGCGCTTCGCTTCAAGCTGTCTGAGATCGGGGAGAAAGATCGCGTCGATGCGATCCTTACAAATCCGCCCTTCGGCGGAGAGGAAGAAAAAGGAATACAGGGAAATTTTCCGGAAGACCGACAGACCGCAGAGACCGCACTTCTTTTTCTACAGCTTATTATGCGCAAATTGCGCCGGCACCCAACCGGTGTTGGCCGTGCAGCGCGCGCCGCCGTTGTGGTTCCGAATGGGATACTTTCAGATTCGGGTGTTTGCGCACGCATCAAGGAGGAATTGCTCAAGGAATTTAACCTCCACACAATCGTACGACTTCCGAATGGAGTATTTTCTCCCTACACTCCAATCCCCACCAATATCCTCTGTTTTGACCGATCCGCTCCGACCAAGGAAATTTGGTATCACGAACATCCACTCCCGGAGGGCCGGAAGAATTACACCAAAACACAGCCAATTCAATTCGCCGAATTTGCACCCTGTGTGGATTGGTGGGTCAAGCGCAAGGAGACCGACCGAGCGTGGAAAGCCTCAGCAGAGGATTTGCTCACGAGCGCATGTGACCTGGATTGCAAGAATCCGCGTGGCGAGCTGGAGTTCGAACACTTGCCGCCTAGTGGACGATATTCTCCAAAAGGAGTCGCGCATATCTGAACTGATGGAAGGCATTAAACTTGTTCTGGGCAAGACTTTATGACGACAGCCATACAGCGAGTTCGCTTTGGCGACATCTTGCGACCCAATTCAAGGCCCTTCACTCTCGCCTCTGATCAAGACGCCAATTTGGTCGGCATGAGATGGTATGGTGGTGGCCCGTTCCATCGCGAACTGAAGGTTTCTCAGAAGATACAAAAAAAATAGCACTTCGTTATCAAGTCTGGAGACGTGATTTACAACAAGCTCTTCGCATGGAGAGGCGCGTTCGGAGTGGTTCCACCTGAACTCGATGGTATGTTTGTATCGGACAAATTTCCAACCTATGAGGTTGACCAGAGGAGGGTCGAGCCACAATGCCTGCGAGTGGATTCCACGCCGTAGACGCCGGGCTTGGTCAGGGTAATGGTGAAGTCCTTGTTCATCTCGCCCTTGAAAGGTTCCGCGCCTCGGGGATCATTCCTGCGATCGACTGAACATCGTGGTCCTTTAAAAGCGCAAATCGCAAGAAGGTCTCGGCGTGACACAAAAAATCGACATGAATGATTCTCGCGCGGCGCAGTGAAGGCGCCGTAGTGCCTGGCGCTGCCGGAAGGATATAATGAGCGTATGGCTGAATTTGTGAAGATGGCGAACACGAACGAGGTCGCGCCCGGTCAGGCCCGGCTCGTGAACATCAAGGGCAAAGAGATAGCGCTCTTCAACATCGAGGGGACTTTCTTTGCCCTCGAAAATGCCTGCACGCACGAGGAAGGGCCATTAGCCGAGGGAGAAATCGAGGGTCACGAGGTGACCTGCCCGTGGCACGGCGCAAAGTTCGACGTGCGCACGGGAGAAGTCCTCTGTCCGCCAGCCTATGAAGACGTCCGGCACTATAACCTGCGCGTCGTTGGAAACGACATAGAGGTAGAGGTCTAACGGGGCGGTTCAGGATTTATAGCACCTGGAGGCTCTCGACGCAGAAGCCGAGCAGATCGTGCTTCAGGGCTATTATCCCGCCCCAGCCACGCACTCCGAGAATTGGAGACCGACTGCGGTCTCCACACGAAAGTCCGTATTTGCAGGGGCTTTGCGGGAAGTCCGGCAGTCTCAGAGACGGCGCCGAACGGGGAATTTGCAGTTTCTCGTGCGTTTTCCGGCTTCGGTCTCTGGTCGCCAAATTCCAATCTCCGGCCTGCCTTCTTCAGCTTCGCCGTCTGGCGATGGGTGGCCTCTACTAAACAGTACAAGGCCCGTTTGGATCGTTTACCGAAGGTATGAATTCGCCGCAGCTATTTATGTAAGAGTGCTCCGCCTTCGAGGCCACCTGGCCCTTGGACGGGACTGTCAACGGTAGGACTGGCCGTGATGTTCATCTCCCTTTGCTCTCCGATCTTGGCTCACTTTTAGAAAAGGCACCTTGGGCGGCCTGAATGTCTCTAAAAAGCTCTTGGGCTGCCCGCAGCGCATCGTCGGCGTTGAGTTCACAATCCAGCCACTGAAATACAGTGTCGTTGAACATCCCGACCTCAAGACTGCGGCGATTCACGCTTTTATCGTGTCCTTGATCCAATGCGTAATCATCGATGTGTTCGATGACATTCCGCATCTTTTTGCGGTCGGGAAGCTCTGAGTCGAACTTATCCAGCGCTTCTTTCATCACGTCTGCGATCGCCGGTATTTTGGCCGCAAGTTCCGCAGTCCTTCGCAACCTCGTCAACGCGACGATCAAAAACTGAAAATCCGCCCATTTTCGGAACAAAAACTCTTCGTCCTCTCGCTCGCTTGTTTTCAGTCGGCGTCGTTGTAACGCGACTGTCAAAACGGCTTCATTAGCGAGACGGCGCGCGCTAAGCTTATCCGACGATCCATTGCAGCGCCTCGCTTTCAAAAGGCTTGCGCCTCCGCCTCGCTTGTAAGGACATAGGCGGTCCCGACGCCGTTGACAGCCTCGTCGATGACGAGCCATTCACCGCGCTCTAAGCCTTAATAGATTTTGAGATCCATAGCCGCTTCTCCTTTGGCGATTGCCGGATTGAAGAGCGCGGCCTCGGGCGTTGCCGCTGACTGTCCGCTGCCGTCGACGGGGCCGGCGGAAGCGTAGGCGCTGGAGACGGGAGCCGAGCAAGGAGCGGCAGGCGTCTCCGGCGCAGCCGTGGCTGGCGCAGATCCAAGCTGCTGAAATGCCATCCAAGAGTGCCCATCAGCCCCTCAAAGGAGTAGGGATCATGACCAATAATTTTGACGAGTTCGAAAAGTTCGGTAAGGAACGGCTTGAAGCTGCGAACATGGCTGCCGCCTCGCTCGCCAAGGGTTTCCAAACCATCGCCGCCGAGACGACCGATTATTCGAAAAGGTCGCTCGAAGCGAACTCTGCCTATGTGGAGAAATTACTGGGGGCCAAGTCGCTCGACGACGCCATTCAGACCCAATCCGAATATGCCAAGTCGGCCTATGAGGGCTTTGTCACCCAGGCGACGAAAATCGGCGAACTCTATACCAACCTCGCCAAGGAAGCGTTCAAGCCGGTCGAGAGCATGATCGCCAAAGTTCAGGCTGCCGCCGGCCCAACGAAAGTTCCGGCTGCCGCCGTCCCCACCAAAGTTTACGCTGCCGAGTGACCTGAGCACGTCTCGCTTCCATCGTCGCACCGCAGCCGCGGTGCATCCATGGTGAAAGGAAGCTTCCGTGTTGATCGACGAGATCGTCCACACGTGTTCGAACGACGCCCCGACCGATACGCTGACGGCGGCGCTGCGGCCGGACGGCACGCCCTATCCGGGATTGCCGTTCACGGGCGGCGGCCTCCCCGGACCTTGGGCCGCGGTCGTGGACGGCAACGACAACGTCTGGATTTCGAACTTCGCCATGCAGAGCAGTCCGATCGTGGAACTGTGCGGCGTCCGCACCGAGAACTGCCCGCCCGGCATGAAGACCGGCGACCAGATTTCGCCTCCCGGCGGTTACGTCGGCGGCGGCTTGCAGTTGCAAACCGACATCGCCGTCGATCCGGCAGGCAACGTCTGGGCGATCAACAACTGGCAAACAGCTCGGAGCAATGCCACGCCCCGCCGAGGCGATGGGCTCTGACCATGTCGACGCCTCCGCACCCTCGTCATTCTTCCAGGACCCCGCCTTCCGTCAGTGGCGGCAAGCGCAGCGCGAATTTTATTCTCGAGACCATGCTGGCCAATACACGGGGGAGATCGTGAGGCGACGCGAATTCCTGGGTTCTTCCGCCTTTCTGTTCGCCGGCCTTGCATCGTACCGGATGGCGATCGCCCAGGAGGAGACGCCTGGCGTCGTCCTCAAAACCCTCGATGGTGGCTCGGTCGCCATCGATAGCGCTGCGTTGAAAGAACTGAAAGCGGGCCTGCGGGGTGAGTTTCTGATCGACGGTATGCCCGAATACGAAGCGGCCCGGCAAATCTGGAACGCCGCGATCAATCGCCACCCCGCCTTCATCATCCGCTGCGCCGATATCGATGACATCGTCCCGGCTGTTCGTTTCGCCAAACGCCACAACGCGTTGCTTTCTGTTCGCGCCGGCGGTCACAACGACGTCGGATTTGCAGTGTGCGACGGCGGGGTGATGATTGATCTGACCCACCTCGTGAGCGTCAACGTCGACGCGGCTGCGCAAATTGCTGAGGTCGGCAGCGGCGCCACCTTTGGTGTCTATGATCCCGCTACCCATAACTCAGGGCTTGCCTCGACCGGCCCGATCATTTCGATGGTTGGCGTCGGCGGGTACACCTTGGGCGGGGGTATCGGCTGGCTGCACCGTAAGTTGGGCTTGGCATGCGACAATCTCGTCTCGGCCCAGATGGTGACCGCAGACGGCGCGTTCGTCACAGCATCTGCGGAGATGAATCCGGACCTATTTTGGGCGATCCGGGGCGGCGGCGGCAATTTCGGAATCGTCTCGAGCTTCAAGTTCCGTCTTGCGCCAGTCAATGACGTTCTCGCCGGGCTGATTTTTCATCCCCTTGAAGACCTCCCCGAAGTGGCGGCTCATGTTCGAGAATTCAACGCTGGCGCACCTGATGACGTCTGCGTCTGGCTGACGATGCGCAAGGCGCCCGTTTCCCCAACTCTGCCTGCGGAATTGCGTGGTCGACCTGTGGCGACGATCGCCGTTTGTTGGGCCGGCGACGCCGAGACCGGCGAAAAACTTCTGAAACCCCTTCGCCAGTTCGGTCGACCCCTCCTCGACCTCGTGAAGAACCGCCCTTACCCCGATTGGCAGAAGGCGCTCGACCCCGCATGGGGGAATGGGTTCCGCAATCGATGGGTGGGACATTATCTGCCGGAGCTCACCGACGCCACGGCGCAAACCATGCTTGAACATGTCTCGAAAATCACCTCGCCCTTCACGGACGTGAAGCTCGCGACCCTTGGCGGCGCCGTGGCGCGCGTGGGCGAGAACGACACGGCTTTCGGCTTTCGGGATTCCAAATATGCGTTTGTCATCCAGACGCGCTGGAAAGACCCCAAGGAATCCGGTCAGCATCTCGCCTGGACACAAGAGTTCTTCGACGCGATGAAGGTGCACGCGACAGGCAAGGTCTATGTGAACTTCCTCGCCGATGAGGGCGAAAAGCGCGTCGCCGATGCTTACAACACAAGCTCCTTTAGGCGCTTGCGCGAAATCAAGGCCAAATATGACCCCGGCAACCTGTTTCGCATGAACCAGAACATACACCCCACTTAGTTTAGTCGCGCTGGCGTTCGCCTCGAATGAAACGTGGAAGGTTCACGGGAATGTCCGTTGTTGGCCCTTCGCTGCAATTCGCGGCGACGCAGCAATTCAGTCGCTTTCGGAGTGAAGCGGACATTCAGCGAGCCGCGCTTACCGAACCGGATTTATGAGTACGCGCCCTAGCCAATGGTCACTATTGCGGTCGTCACCATGGGCGAAATGGGCTCGGCTGTCGCCCGCCGCCTGATCGAGAATGGAGCGCGAGTGGTCTCTTCACTCGAGGGCCGAAGTGCAGCCACCATCGATCGCGCCAACTCGGCCGGCGTTGAACTTCTGAATGATGCCGAATTGGTCGACCAGGCGGAGATGCTTCTGTCGATCGTGCCGCCTTCATCCGCCGCGGCAACGGCGCAGCGCTTCCTCAAGATCATCGAGCCCGCCGTGGTGGCAACGTCCGGCGGTGATAGGGTCTTTAATCGGTGCCGCGATCGTTGGCGCAATTGGCGTTTGGCTCGTCCTTGCGCGGCCAACGCCGGTCCCGCCGACAGCCCCAGTTCCTGTTGCACCGACACCCGTCCCTGTTGCGCCAATGCCGACCGCCGATTCCCCACTATCGCCGGAACAGGAACGGGCGCTGCGGCCGAAGGACACGTTCAAGGAATGCACAAACTGTCCTGAGATGGTGGTTGTGCCGGCCGGCTCCTTCACAATGGGTTCGCCGACGAGCGAGACGGGGTATGATGACAACGAAGGTCCGCAACATGCTGTGACGATTGCCAGGCCCTTCGCGGTGGGGAAATTCGATGTGACCTTCGATGAATGGGGCGCCTGTGTCGCAGCCGGCGGCTGCAATGGACATAGACCCCGCGACCAAGGCTGGGGGCGCGGCCGGAGGCCGGTGATCGAGGTGTCTTGGTATGACGCCAAGGCCTATGTGACTTGGCTGGCGAAGACAACCGGGAAGGCCTATCGCCTCTTGAGCGAGTCGGAATGGGAATATGCGGCGCGCGCCGGCACGACGACAGCCTATTATTGGGGCAACGACATCGGCACGAACAATGCCGATTGCGACGGCTGTGGGAGCCAGTGGGATAATAAGCAAACCGCGCCGGTCGGTTCATTCAGCCCCAACCCGTTTGGCCTCTACGACATGGCCGGCAACGTCGTCCAATGGGTCGAGGACTGCTACCACGATAATTACGACGGCGCCCCGGCCGACGGTTTGGCCTGGACCAGCGGAGATTGCAAAGACCGTGTCGTGCGCGGCGGTTGGTTGTACGACGATCCACGGCACCTCCGCTCGGCGTTCCGCGGGAGGCTCCCCCCGACCGGCCAGTACAACAGTGTTGGCTTCCGGGTTGGGAGGACGCTTACCCCTTAAATCTTTGCTTCTTTACCGCTTGAGTCCCGGGCGAAGCCTGGAAAGCCATCTCACCCATCTCGCTGGTCGCGAAGCTGATGAAGCCGAGTGGTGGTACGATAACGAGTTTCCGTATGCGGCGCGGGTCGCGCAAGATGGTATTGTCGTTTCTTCGAAGGGGCGCGCCCACGCGGCGGCCCTTCTGAGCGACACATCAGAAGATTTCCAGGCTCTTGGCGAACGGGTCTCCGAACTATTAAAGCTCGGATTTTGGGATACAGCCGTTCGGGAAGCTTGCATACATCGAAACTCAAATCAGAACTTCCATACAAAGCAGTTCTTGGGGCAATTCATTAGCACAGGAATTTGTCTCGCGATTGCGAGATACGAACAAAGCATTGGAAAGCCAACTGAGAATCTTGAGGGGCGAACTCCGTGCCGCATTCAAGTTCATTCGAAATGAGTTCATGCACAACTTTGTAGATATCGATAGCACCCAATGCAAAGCAATCCTTGAGCGGATCATCAGAGTCAAATCTGCAGTAGACGAGCTATGTGCCCTCATCCGAAACGAAAAGGGCTAAATAGTAATCGGGCGCTTTGCAGCAGCGATCAGTTGTGGGCTCAGCAATTGTTCTCAAATTCACCGCTCGCGCGCGAGAGAGATTCTCAAAAGCCTGCCCAGAAGCGGCCGCCGCCGTGCGGTTTCGCATGGTAGTAGGCCGGATCGCCAGTCAATTCCGTCGCCAATGCATCTATCGCGTGATGCACGGCAGTCGTACACAGCGGCAAGGATGCGTCGCCAATTAAGCTCGAGAGGCTGACCGACGCCGAGCTTGAAATTCTGAGTGAGCTTTTGGAGAGAGCAACGGATGGTGGCGCCCCGGGTTCAGCAGTTGAGTCGCGCTGACGGCCTAGTGCGCAAGCCGTGGTACAGTTTGATTAAGGCAGCGCGATTTGCTCTGGCAACCTAGCCGTCGTCGCCGCATCCAAGTCGAAGACCAAGCGCCGACCTGATTTTATTAAGTCATCGTTGCCACGATCAAACTGTACCACTACCCTACTTCTATATATCGGGATAGGGAGGCTGCCGGAGACAGGAGCATTTCATAGCGTAGTGCGTCTCCGCGCCTAGCGCAGTTTCCACGAAGCCCTGCTAGGGCGGTCGGGTGCGGCCGTTCCTCATCACGTCCCATAGCCCGGCTCAGCGCCCGGGTGGCATTTCTATTTCCCCATCTATTTTAGATACGTGGGACTGGCTCGCCTGATGCTCCGGGAAGGCTGGGACGTTCGCAACGTGACTACGGTGGTGCCGTTACGGCCCCTCAGTTCGAAGGCCAACATCCTGCCGGAGCAGACGCTCGGGCGTGGGCTGCGGCGCATGACGCCGCCCGGTCAGGTGAACGAAATCGTTACTGTGGTCGAGCATCCGGCCTTCGCCAGTGGGCACAACTTCCTTGATCTGTACCATTCCTCCACTAACGCTCGTCTCCGCAGCGCCCTGATGGGAGTCGCGCAAAGCAGTGTTCTTTGTAGTTTATGCCGCCGTGGCCGGATGCGCGTACCTCCTTATCGTCTTTTTAAGCGCCGGATTGAACAGCTTTTTGAAGATGTGGGTTTTGCCAGCTAAGATGACCTCAGTACCGACTGGAATTGTGACGACGGTCAGCGCTCCCAGTCGATGATGAGAACGTCGAGATCGACTGTTGGCGTGAAATTCGCGCGGCGTACCTCGAACTGTGTCGGAGAGATTTTCTTCACGTCCTCTGCACAGAGACTCACGAGCGAGTCTGGTTTGCCCTTGTCAACGACGAGGCGAAAATCGCCGATCGGTCCCTTCCAGTTCGCGCCAGTCTTTAGCACATAGCCGAGCCAGATTTCGGAATAGCTTGTTTTCTGGGTTCTCAGTTTCTTATCGAAGCTGAGGAGCCAATCGTCGTCGATGCAGTATTTGCGCCGCTCCTCGGTGAAATCCGCCTGCGTTCGGAACTGAGGATCGAGGTATCCGCCGACCCTGCCGCCCGCTATTGGCACATATTCATGTTCGACCGTAATCGTCTTGCGCGCGGGGAATGTCTGATCGCGCGTCAACGTTGTTCTCAGCGCCCAAAGCGCCGCCCAAGTCGGATCGTCGCTTAAGCCGTCGTTGCGGATTAGCCCGTCAGCCTCGAGTTTGTCGCGATCGGGCTTCGCCAGGCGGTTAATCGCCGCGTTGAAACCTTCTACAAAGGAATTGAGTGGGATATGCAACGCCGACAGACGCACGCTTACGTCCCGGCCTTTGAAGAAGGCTTGCTCCATCACTTGTAGTGCAAGCGGCAGACAGTCGACAGCTCGTCCTGAACTTTAAATCTGAAACCGGATTCCCCCAGAAGCTCGCCTCGTCTCTATCGGTCCCCGGCGGAATGTCAGGCAGCGGGAAGGCGATAAGCGTATGGATTGGTGCATCGGTTGTATTCGTGAAGCGGTATCTTACTCGCACGCGATCACGCGAGATATATAGGTCCTCGCTGTCCATCGATGTCGCGTCGGATTTTGTGAACGTCGGCCCGCCGAGCGCGATCACAGCGGTCGAATCGTTGCCGAGAGCTGAGGTGGAGGCAATCACGCAAACGAACCATAGAATGGCAGCCATCGGTGCGTGGCTCATTTGCCCATGTCTCCTTTTCTAGATGACGCTTGTCGCTCGCATCATCGAGGGCCAAACAACAAGCAAAAGATGAGAACCTGCACGTTTCTAAGTTGTTCACTCGCAGCTATGCACCACAGGGGCTAGGTAACCCTTAATTTTTAGGAATGACTGCTCGAACCGTCTGGCTGCCGCCGGGTTGATAGATTATGGGAGGAAAGATTTGAGGAGAACGGACAATGAAATATCTCATTATCGCGGCCGCGCTGACGTTCGGTTTCAGCAGCGCGTGCTTCGCCCAAACCAGCATGTCCAATAGCATGTCCAAATCCAATAGCATGTCCAAAATGTCCAATAGCATGTCCAAGCAGGGAGAGGCTTCGATGTCGGCAAATGCACCGGTTTTGGGAAAGGCGACGACGCCAACAAATCAATGCCACATCGAAGGGCAGCAACTCGTCTGCCAATAGGCTTAGTAGCCAAGGCCAAGTAACACCGAGGCCGCCGCCGTTGGCGGCCTCTTTTTAGTTCGTGACCGGTTGCCCTTCCAATCAGCAAGTATTGCTGAAAGCTTTGCGAAAATACATGCTTGCCGTTAGCGGTTTTAGGCAATAATATAGCTTCGCTGTAGCCTGATCGGCTGCATCTATAGTTTCGAGTTTCTTGGCGATGCGCGGCAAGGCTATCAGAGGATCGGTTTTACCTTGGTTCAAGCCCGGCAAAGCTACAGTGCGGCCAGCAAAGCCGCGAGCGCTGCGTCCTGCGCGTCCCGCCGGCCGTGCGCAAGGCCGATCCCTTGGCGCTGGTTTCGGTGCGGTTGGCGGCAATAGCGGCGGGCAGCTTCGCTTAATCACACCTGCCGATCTCGAAAAAGCCCAACTGTTCGAGACAGCCATCCGACAAGGCATCGCCGAAGCGAACGCGCGGACCTCGTTCGAGAGGGCGATGCTGCACGACGAAGATCATCTGCACGAGCTGGGGTTTTAAGATGCGCCATGTGACAGAGCCCCGCCACATCGCCGCGATCGATGACGCCGCCGCCGTGCTCGCCGAGCTTTCCGACTACGCCTACGAACACGGCCTCTTCGCGCGCTTCCTACTCATGTTCGGCACCTGCGCCAGCGTCGCCCAAATCCTTTGGAACAGGATCGCGATTTGCGCCAATCGGGTAAACTTGCCGCCAATTCTCAAGAGGGAAGTCGTTCGCATTCAGCGTAGTAATTTCAAGGGTGATTTCGTTGTACCTGGGGCATTGAGCAGAGCGATACACCCATTTGCGGAGAGGAGAGCGCTCGGCTTCCCAAAGTATATTGTCACCTCGACCAAAGTTGCGTTGGTCCCAGTTGTCGTGAAAATGAATTGCGCAATGGGGGTACTTCATGGGTCTTCTCATCAGATGCGCGGCCGTCGCAGCGCTAAGGATACGCTGCGGTACCCGAAATAACTGGGCGGCACGTGCTATCGCCCATGACGATTTATGTCGAGGCAAACGGCGAGGCCGGGGCGCGCGAGGCGAGCACGTTCCGGGCTTGAGGGAAAGGATTATGCCGCCCGCCGACAGCGACATATGCATTTCTGCTTCGCGAATTAACAGGCTGATGAAAATGCTGTGGCCCTCGCGCTTCGAGACGGCGCTTACGGCGCCTCCTCAGCATGAGGACTTCAACACGACCAAACCTTTAGACTTGCCCTGAGGAGCGCGCTCCCGCTTGTTCCCCGTTCCCTTGCCGGGGCCGATTTCAAGGCGATGTAGCAAGGTGTAGGCGGCGTTCTGGGGTGGGGCGCTACTGCCCCCCTGCCATAAAGGCCCAAAACCCTGCCAGACCCCGCCCCTAAGCGATTTAAGCGCTGTCATGCCCCAAGCTGGCCTTGGGGCGGCAACCGAGCCTAGCTGAGCACCCCCCGCGCGGCGGGGCGCTACAATCATCTTACCTCGGCGCCGTAACTTCAGTCCAAGTGTCGTTCGATAAAAACCACACCCTGCCTGATTGGGCATCCACTCTGAACATCCAATAGGTCTTTTGGTCGGGCGTCTGTGTCACCAACAGATGGTAATCGCCCGGCGGAAGCGGCGCGGGATCCACTGTCGGCCCCAACTGGGTTCCAATAGTCATGACCTGCCCGGTAGCAACAGCGATACGAAAAAAGCTCGGACCACCTTCTAACGGGGGGACTACGACGGCCATCTCGTAGGCTGGCGCCGCGAAGGCCGCAGGCGCAGTCGCAACGCCTACGATGGCAAATACCAGCGCCAAAATGATCATTGCCAAACGTCTCATGGGTCAATCTCCCTTTGCGCCATCTTCTGGCCTCGGATGCTCCAGAAGAATCAGCCTAGCTTTAGCGTGAGACCTGTTATCGCGCTAGGTCGTCGTGATCGGTGACCGCCCGATCCCGCTAGCCTTATGCATCCGCCAATCCGGCATCAAGCTCACCGTTCGGGCGCCGCAGCGCGTGCAGACGAACCTCCGGCGTCGAGCAATCGACGGGAATTGCACATCATCGGCAAGATCAAGCGCCGCGAAGGTGAAGGGCGTAGAGTGTTGGCAAGCCGCATTCGCGCAAGTGACGAACAGGCCTTCGAGACTGGCCTTTCGAGTGCGCGATCGTCGGCGGCTCTGGGGTCATGCATCGCCACAGCCTTGTCAACGCTCTTGCGCTATTTAGGCCGAACTTTTTGCCGTGACCGGCGATTTTTGGAGCGCGCAAACCGCGAATATGGGTGTCTCGGGCCGCCCACCGAAGGCCTGAAGCGAAGGCTCCGCTCGACTCGACTTTGGTCGCGCGGGGCTTTCTTATTCGGGGGATGTTCGACCGGCGAGCGCGTCAGCGATGGTGTCTCAAATCTTGCTATGTCACGAGAGCGGCCAGTGATATCGTCTGCTTAAGAGGGCTGGTCCTGGGGTGCGGGGGTCAGCGGGAGCGCGACGCCGGGCAACGTCGATGCAACCAGGCGATCTCGTCGTTTGCGTCAACAAGCAGCCGGTGGAAGGCTGCCGCAACGGTAATTTGCACCTTTTGACGCTAGGCCAAGTCTATACCATTCGATCAGTGATGCGGAGTTGGCCGCGTGAACGTGGCGTGAGGTTACGTGAAATAGTGCTGCCGCGCAGTTTTTTAGGGCTCGAACACGCCTATTGGGCCGGGCGATTCCGCCCCTGCCGGCCGACATCCATAGCCGTATTTGAGCAGCTGCTGCGCGACGTTCCTGCGGACCTCCCGATGTCGTCACCGCAGCATTGACCCAGGCTGCGCAATGCTCAACGTCCCGTTCTGAATCGCCGCGTGGAGGCAAGCCGCATTCGTGCACGTCACGAACAGGCCTTCGAGGCCGTGGCCTTTGAGGGGAGCGATCGTCGGCGGGGCGGGCATCATCGTATCAATCCGCGAAATGCCATCCATTTGCTTTAGTAGGTCTATCGACTTTGGCAGCGGGCCTGCCCCTTTTTGCATTGCGGTGGCCGTGATTGTAGAATGGTCGCTCTGAGGGTGCGGGGCTGTTACTCCAGTGTTATCCGGTGAGCGCGCCTCATCACACTGTTCACCAACTAGTTGAATTGTCTGCGGTCAAGTTTTGCAAGCTCTGTTCATCGGCCAGACCTATATCGACGTGACGCTGCTGTGCGGCGCTATGCCCGTGGGCGATGAAAAGAAGGTAGCCGAGGATTATACAGTCTCTTTCGGCGGCAATGCGGTCACCGCGGCCTTTGCCTGTGCCAAGCTTGGCGTCGTGCCGGATCTTCTCGCAACGGTCGCCGACGACTGGCTCGGCCGCATGTTTCTCGATATGGCGCGCGCTTATCGGGTCCCCGTTCATCCGCGCCCCGTCAAGCGCTCGTCGCTCTCTTTCGTTCTGCCGAAGGACGGCAAGCGGGCGATCCTTCGTGCCCGCGACGATCGCTTTCTAGATGCTTTTCCCAAGCTCGATCTCGGCCAATGCCGCGTCCTCCACCTCGACGGCCATCAAGGCGACGCGGCGATCTATTACGCCAAAGCGTGCCGCGAGCGCGGTATTTTGACATCGCTCGACGGTGGCGGTTTGAGAGGCAACTTAGCGGACCTGCTCAACTATATCGATGTCGCGATCGTCGCCGAACGGCTCTGCGAGCAGATGGCGCTCTCGGCGACAGCCACGCTCGACCATCTGAAAGCGAAGGGATGTAAGATCGGCGGCGTCACGCAGGGCGAGCGCGGCATGCTCTGGTATGACGAGAACGGAATCGTCTCTCACCTCCCTGCCCTTCCGGTTCCGCAAGACGAAATCATCGACACGTCGGGAGCAGGTGACGTTTTCCATGGCGCCTATGTCGCTTCCTATCTCGCCAGGCCCGAACGGGGCTTTATGAGCCATTTCGAGTTCGCGCGTGCCGCTGCGGCCTATAAGATCCGGCGCCTTGGCAACGAGGCGGGCCTGCCGACATTGGCGGATGTGGCGGCGATCGAACGCGCCTATGCTCTTGTGTCCTGACCAGGGCTGATCGGCGAGAACCCCTGCGCAGGACGCTTTCTACGCACGCATGGCTCCGCCTTAAAATCGGCTTGCATTTTAGGCAAAATCAACTTGCGGTTTCGACAAATCGTGCTTGGCTGGGGCAAGTCCGCTCGTCAACGAGGTCATCATGCGTCGGACAGCAGTTTTTCTCGGGGCCCTTCTGATCGTCGCCGTGCCGATTGCCGAGACGGCCCTTCACTCCAGCGCCGATCGCGCGGCGCGAGCAGAATTCACGAAACTGGCGCGCGACCTGACGGGATTGAACGCGGTGAACGTCAGCGCTGATCCTTGGCGGCAGGATGCGACCATCGAGGGCCTGACGTTTCGCCGAAGCGGTCTTGTTCTTCGGGTCGGACGCATAAGTCTGCCCTTTGCCGCGCCACAGCCCCTCTTTGCATCGCTTGCCTATGCCCAAGACATCGTGGCGCCGCACGGCACGATCTCTGCCGAAAACATCGAGATCGACGTCGGAGCGATGCATTACACGATCAAGAGCATCGCGCTCTCGGGCACGGCCCTGACCAAGGCCGATCTCGACTCACTTCTCGATCCGAAGAGCACGGTTTCAATCGCCGATCGGATCGGCAAATTCTCAGCGTCGCAAATTACGATCCCGGAGATCGCGATGCAGACGACGCTCGGCAGCCAGACCGAAAAGGACTCCTACCGTGACATCGCCCTCAGTGACGTTGTGAATGGCCGCGTCGGCACGGCGACGATCGGCAGTCTCATGAGCAATCTCACCTCGCCAGAAGCCGGTGCGATGCAAACATCCTATCGGCCGATCAAGATGATCGGTCTCGATCTTTCGCTCGCCGCCAGGATCGTCTCAGAAGCCCGCAAGAGCGACAGCGAGCCGCGCGGCACGCTCTATGACAGCCTCGAGATCGGGAACGGCAAGATCCTCATGGAGAAATCGAATCTCGAGGTCGATATGGGCGCGCTCTCGGCCAAGGATGTCAAAGCCCGTCCGCTGCGTATCCCGCCGAGCTCGGCGGTTGCACTTTTCGCTGCGCAGGATGCTGACAGCAAACGGCAGGCCAACGCCTTTATCGCCGACGTTCTCGACAGTTTCGAGGTGGGCAGGTTCGATGTCGCCGATCTGCGCCTTACCGTCACTGATAAGGACGAGCCCGGCACCGGCACGCTCGGCCGCATCTCACTCTCGCAGATGGCCCACTCGAAAATCGCAGAGCTCGGTTTTGAGACTCTCGCGGTGCAAGCCCAAGGTTCGACCGTGAAGATTGCCGCGCTTGCCTTCCGCGACATAGATCTCGGCCTGTTGCGCAATCTGGCGGAGAGCAAGACCGGACATGATTCGGCCTCCTACGGGTCTAACGCTTCGGTCGTCAGTGAGATCAGTCTCACCGGGCTCGACGTCGATGCGGGCGAAGCCAAGACGGCACCGGAGGGAGGCCGCCGCACGCGCTTCCAACTCGGCAACCTCGACCTCATCAGCGCCGATCCAGTCGACGGCATACCGAGCCATTTTTCTACCGTCGTCGACCATTTCACGCTCGATCTGAAAGACGTAGGCGGGCAATTGGACGAGGTCGCGGCGCTTGGCTATGCCAGGATCGACCTGTCGAGCCGGCTCGAAGCGCATTTCGACGCATCCAAACAGGAACTCGGCCTCGAGGACCTATCGCTGAGCGGGATGGACATGGGCGCGGTGAAGATCGCCTGCAGTTTCGGGAACGTGAACAAGGATTTGTTTTTCGGGGACCAGGCGCAGATCGAAGCCGCGGCCCTTTCAATTCTCATCCGGCGCGTCGAAATCGACGTAGAGGATACCGGTCTTTTGGAAAGGCTGATCACCGCGACCGCGAAGAAGAACAATAAATCGCTCGACCAGACCCGTGAAGACTATGCGAACGCCGCGGCGGCCAACATTGCGACATCGCTCGGAGATGGGCCGCAGGCAAAGGCAGTCGCAACGTCGATCGCGAAATTCATCGGCAATCCAAAGAATTTGCGCATCGTCGCCATCGCTCCGGACGGCATCGGCGTAGCCGAACTCGCGCTCATCAAAGACCCCAACACGCTGATGAACAAACTGTCGATCGAGGCCGCCAACGAGTGAGATCATTGAGCCGTGCGATCGGCATGACGCCGAACGCAGGGCCGCGCGCAAGCGGCGCACTGCGATTACTCAATAAGCTTCGCAACCGGCCCAAACTGATAGGTCTCGTCGCGTACCATCTGCAGCAAGTTTCCCGCCGCCTCGCGCCACGTCAAGAATGGCATCGCATTCGCGGCCTTGGGAGCGGCGAGCGCTTCGCGGACGCGCGCGGCGAGGCTTGCTGCATCTGCCGCGTCGAAATAGGTAATCGCGCCGCCGCCGATCTCGCGGAATACCGGGATGTCGCTCGCGATCGCGGGCAGGCCAAAATAGGCCGCCTCGACGAGAGGCAGGCCGAACCCTTCGACTACCGAAGCGAAAATGAGGCCGCGCGCGTTCTTATAAAGATAGCAGAGGTCGGTATTGGAGACATCATCAAGCCAAAACAGGCGGCGGCCGTAT
The DNA here is from genome assembly GCA_963720425.1 of uncultured Alphaproteobacteria bacterium. Classification (GTDB taxonomy): domain Bacteria; phylum Pseudomonadota; class Alphaproteobacteria; order Rhizobiales; family Beijerinckiaceae; genus Methylovirgula. The sequence continues at coordinate 2,089,293 of OY970391.1, read as the reverse complement.
TCCGGGTGCGAAACAATGCGGGCCACCAGCGCGCGGGCGCAATAGCGATAGGCTCCGGCGATCACATAGGCAACGTCGACGCCCTCCTCCCATAAGAGATCCATCGCCTCGATCGCGATGCGCATGCCCTTCCTCGGTTCCAATGATCCGACGCTCAGGAAAAATGGGGTTGCATTGGCGCAAATCGATGCCGCCCGCGCGGAGAGGGATTGGTTGGCTGCGGTTTCGAAATCCGCGCCCAAGTGGCTCCAGCCCAATCGCAGATTGGAATTGATCGGTCTTTTGTTTTTAGCGAGATAGCCGAGAAAATTTTCAGCGACAGTTTTCGAGGTGGCTACGACGGCATCGCTGTTGACAACGACGTTGTCGAACCAGTTCACGTGCTTCTTTGCGGCACGCGGATAAAAGTCCGTCGGGAAGAGCACGGGACAAGAAAGCGGCATGATGTCATGCAGAAGCAGAATATTGGAGCCGCCCTTATCGGACACGCGCTGCATGGCGGCTCGATACCCAGGAACGTCTCGCCAGTTGACATCGGCCATGATGAACTTGTCGCCTCTCGCGATCTCGATTTCTTCAGGCGAGGACCGAGCTCCAACGTATGAAAAAAGACGCCCATTCAGAACGAAAACCGGAATTCCGGAGCCGGTCTCCTTGGCCGCCTTCATGAGCTCGCGAACGACACGTTGGATCCCTGTCGTGAATCCACGACAAAGCGTATCGGTTGCGTCAATCAGCAAACGTTGGCCAGGAGCGGTGCCGGAGCCCGCAACCGCCGTCGGAAAGACCGCCTCCCTCAAGCTCCAAGCGCTCATATTGAAATTCGGAAATAACATACTCCTGGACCTTGGCATTATTCACGAATGAGCTCCGAGCCTGGCACTACGAGATGCCACGATGAGTTGAACCAGTTTTCAGTTGAATTCCGGTCGCTTGTGCGCTGAACTCCAGGCCTGACTTTATCGAGCAACCGAGGGCCTCGTCTACTTTGTAGCTTTCGCGTTGGCGTTGATCTCAACTTGGCTTCGTCATGACCCCTTTCACACCTCTCTCGGCCACGGCCGGTGGTCTGCTGATCGGATTTTCGGCGCTCCTGCTCTTGCTTCTAGAGGGCCGCATCGCCGGCATCAGCAGCATTCTTGGCGACCTCCTCGCCCTTCACCGCGGCGAGATTTTATGGCGTCTCGCGTTCATCGCCGGGCTCGTCGTCGCGCCGCTCGTCTACGCCGTTCTCGGTCACCTGCCGCCGATGGACGTCACTCATTCGGCGGCGCTCTTGATTTGCGGCGGGTTCCTGGTCGGGTTCGGCACACGCATGGGCTCCGGCTGCACCAGCGGGCATGGGGTTTGCGGCATAGCACGATTGTCGCCCCGCTCGATCGTCGCGACCCTCGTCTTCATGGCCGCCGGGGCAGCAACCGTCTTCATCGCGCGCCACATCTTCGGAGCCTGAACCTTGCGGAATATCGCTGTCACTTTCATCTGCGGATTGATGTTCGGGCTCGGTCTCGTCATCTCGCAAATGTCGAACCCTGCAAAGGTGCTCAATTTTCTTGATTTTTCCGGCGCGTGGGACCCGAGCCTCGCCTTTGTGATGGGCGGCGCCCTGATGGTGGCGACGATCGGCTTCAAGCTCGCGCGACAGCTCAAGACGCCGCTTTTGGCCGAATCCTTCCATCTGCCACGCAGAACAGAAATCGATGCGCGCCTAATCTGCGGCGCGGCGCTGTTCGGAATAGGCTGGGGTCTTGTCGGCTTTTGTCCGGGCCCTGCCCTGACCGCTCTTGGCTTCGGCCGGTGGGAGCCGGTTCTGTTCGTCGCCGCGATGATTATCGGAATGGTGGCCTTCGACCGCCTTGCCACACTGCCTCAGCGCATGCAGCAAATTCATGGCCCGCAGTCGACCTGACTCACGCGGCGATCGGCTTTATGCCGCAGGCGAGGTTTCCGCAATGGCGCCGCCCGCCTTCGTCTTCAGCCACGCCTTGCCGCAGGCTTTGGCGAGTTCGCGGACCCGCAGAATATAGCTCTGCCGCTCGGTGACCGAGATCACGCCGCGGGCGTCGAGCAGATTGAAAATATGCGAGGCCTTGATGCATTGGTCGTAGGCTGGCAGGACCAGCACATGTCGATCGCCCTCATCGCCCTGCGCCAGCAAGGCCCTGCACTCGTCCTCGGCGTCCTTGAAATGTCGGAACAAGGCCTCGACGTTGGCGGCTTCGAAATTATAGCGCGAATATTCTTCTTCCGCCTGCTTGAAGACATCGCCGTAGGAGATTTTCTCAATGCCGTCGCGCCCGTTGAAATTGACGTCATAGACGTTCTCGACTCCCTGCACATACATCGCGAGGCGTTCGAGGCCATAGGTGAGTTCGCCCGAGACGGGCGCGCATTCGATCCCGGCGACGTGCTGAAAGTACGTGAATTGTGAGATTTCCATGCCGTCGCACCAGCATTCCCAGCCGAGTCCTGAGGCGCCAAGGGTCGGGCTTTCCCAATCGTCCTCGACGAAGCGGATGTCGTGGATCGAAGGATCGATGCCAATCGCCTGAAGCGAGGCGAGGTAAAGATCCTGGAGGTTGTCGGGCGACGGTTTCAGGATCGCCTGGAATTGATAATAATGCTGGAGGCGATTGGGATTTTCGCCGTAGCGGCCATCCTTGGGGCGGCGCGAGGGCTGCACATAGGCGGCTTTCCAGGGTAGCGGCCCCAGCGCGCGCAGAACCGTCGCCGGATGAAACGTCGCGGCGCCGACTTCCATGTCATAGGGTTGCAGGATCACGCAGCCCTGCCCGGCCCAGAATTTCTGCAACGTGAGAATGAGGCCTTGGAAGGATCGCGACGGATCGAGCCAATCGGGACTATTGGTTTCGGCAGAGCTGGTCATGACAATGTGTCGCCTTTCACCATTCGATCAGCGCCTCGCCGCGGTGAATCTTCTCTGCTGGCGGCAGAAAGCCTTCCGCGTCGTGCAGGACGAGAGCGGGGGCGATCGTGAGCGGACCGCGGCTCCCCTTTTTACCGCGCAGCAGAATGCGCACGGCGGGTTTCTCCGCCCGCGGCTGAATCGGCAGGAGCGTGATCGCGCCGGCCTGGCTTGATACGGAGGCGAGGATCTCGACCAGAGCCTCGGGCCTATGGATCATGAGAAATAGGCCGCCATCTTCGAGGAGAGCCATGCAGGCGGAAATCCATGCCGCGAGCGGGCCTGGGCCAGCCCACGGCATGGCATGAGCGGTGCGTTTGCCCGAATGCGACGCGAGCCGCGAGCGCGCCGGATCGAGAAAGGGCGGATTGGTGATGACGAGTTGCGCCGAACCGGCGACGAGACCGGCGGCGCGTAAGCTCGCCGGGCTCAGCACATCGGCTTCACAGACGTGGCCGCGGCCGTCAACGCCGTTCAGGCTGAGATTGTCGCGGGCCAGAGCCGCGGCGAAGGGATCATTCTCGATAAGGCCAAGCGTGATCTGCGGGCGGAGCTTCGCCAGAGCAAGCCCGGCGACGCCAACGCCGGCGCCGACGTCGAGCGCAAGCCCAAGGATCTCCGCCGGCGCCGCCGCCGCGAGAAGAATCGCATCGGTCCCCGCCCGGTGGCCCCTCTGCGGTTGGCGGAACAGCAGGCGGCCGCCGAGGAAGGGATCCTCGGTGACCGGATCCAGCATGACCTCAGCCATCCAGCAGCTCTCGGGCGAGGCCCGCCTGCAGGAGTGCCTCGCGGGCCGAGGCAGCATCGTCGCTGCAAACGAGGACGCGGCGCGGCAGAAAGCCGAGCGACCCTTCGGTCGCACTCATGAATTGATCGGCGACGAAAACTTCGATTCCATTATCGGACAGAATGGCTTCGACCGCCGAGATCAGCACGAGATCGTTGGTCCGCAAGAGTTCGATCATACCGTGGTTACCTCGCGGCTTCCAATCGCCGACGGGCCTCGCGCTCATCTGCCTTCGTCAAGTTCGAGCGCTCCGACCGATCCGTTCAGCGACATGACCCTCATAAAACTAGACCCTCCGCTCGCGTTCGGCCAGTCGGAATTCCGGCTCGATAATCCGCCGAGAGTCCAGCGATCGGCGGATCGGCTGCCTGGGACAAAGTGTCTTTCGCAACCCGTTCGGAACCCAGGCAGGTTGCAGGGCGCGCGCCAGCGGCCTAATTTGGGGCACCGGCACTCGCGGCGGCGCGCGTTGCGCTCAATGGCGAAAGCGTTCGATCGGAGGGCGAAATCTTGGGCGTCGTCATTCCCCTTGAGGAGGTTGCGCACGAAAGCCGGGCCGAGGCGCTCTCGACGCTCGTTGCCGCCGACATGGAGCGGGTCAACCAAACGATCCTGTCGCACGCCGGATCGCATGTGGCGATGATTCCGGACATAGCCCATCACCTCATTTCCTCCGGAGGCAAGAGGCTGCGGCCGATGCTGACTTTGGCGACGGCCGGCCTTTGCAGCTATCAGGGCGATGGTCATGTCAAACTCGCCGCAGCGGTAGAATTCATGCATACCGCGACTTTGCTGCATGACGACGTCGTCGACGAAAGCGACATGCGGCGCGGCAAGCTTGCGGCCCGCATGCTTTGGGGCAATGAGGCGACCGTCCTCGTCGGCGACTATCTTCTCGGCCAGGCCTTCAAGATGATGGTCGAAGTCGGCTCGCTTCCCTGTCTCGAAGTTCTCTCCTCGGCAGCGGTGGTCATCGCCGAGGGCGAAGTGATGCAGCTTGCCGCGGCGAAGGACACAGAGACGAGTGAAGATGATTATCTTGCGGTGATTCGCGCCAAGACGGCGGCGCTGTTCGGTGCCGCCTCCGAAGTCGGGCCGATCCTGGCGCGAAGGCCGAAGGCCGAGATCGCCGCCTGCCGCGGCTATGGCGTCAACCTTGGCATTGCCTTCCAACTCATCGACGACGCGCTCGACTATGGCGGCACCTCGGCCAAGCTCGGCAAGAATGTCGGCGACGACTTCCGCGAAGGCAAGATCACCCTGCCCGTCGTCCTCTCGTTTCGGCGTGGCTCGGAAAAGGAACGGATGTTCTGGCGGCGCACGCTCGAGAAGGGCGAGATTGGCGACGGCGATCTCGAGACGGCGATTGCGACCATGCACAAACATCGCGCACTCGAAGACACGGTCGAACGCGCCCGCCATTATGGCGCTATGGCGCGCGATGCGCTCGAACTCTTTCCCGCTTCGGCGTGGAAGGCCGCCTTGAACGAGGTCGTCGAATTCTGCATCGACCGGGTGCATTGAGGAACAGTGTCTCGATCTGAATTTCAGCAAAAGATGGGGGCAATCATTCGGCTCCGCCTGGTCAATGACGGAGACGCGCCAAAAGCAAGCTGCACCAGCAATTTTTTGCGAAAATTAACGAGGAGCATTCGTCACATTACCAGAGTTGCGGTGTTGGAGAATAATTCATGCACGTGGAGAGCATATTCGAGTGAGGGCTGGAGGGCGGACACCGTCAACCGGCCCTCCTTCGTGGACGGAGCATTGGAGATTTCCCTGGTGAGACTGAGAATTTTCAATTTAGCACTGGCTTTCACCTGAAGCAGAATAAACGGACAATACCAGCGCGTCCGCCGGTCGACATCGCCGTTCTCCAGCCGGTTCAGCGCCATGCAGGACGGGCAAAAAACAAACGGGCACTCAGCGCATGGGAATGACTCCGCTTTATTCACCTCGTCCCAGCTTCGGCGCTCGAACACCAGAGGACCATCATAGTTGCGTCCGGTGGAGACGGGCACGAAGCGGTGGCACGGTAAGGCGCGCCCGTCCACGTCGTAGCAGATAATGGGATCACCCGCGCCGCACCATCTGGGAAATGCTCCTCGTCATCGTGTTTGATCATGTTCGTCAGGGGAAGATCGACGAGCATCGATGGTGCTAGGTGAGCCGCTGGAAGTAAGACTCCACGATGGCATCCAACTGTTCGGCAAACGCGGCCAGAGACGACTCCAAGCGATCGCCCCAGATATTCTCGTAAGGAACGTTGGCGTCAATCTTGGCGAATCCCATTTCGTGGAGTTCGGCAATTCCCTGCGTCATCATGGGAACCGTATCGGCACTGATGGTCATCTTGACTCTGGGCTCCATTTTCAAGCGCGCACAGGGCCCAGGGGACGTGCTTGATCGTGCGTACGTAGGAGCCGTTGCGATTTTTGTCATGTGCGGCGCTCGTACCGTCAATACTAAACGAAAAGCGCAGGCGTGCCGGTCCAGCCACGCTTTCATCTCGTCGGTGAACAGGGGTGCCGTTGGTGGTAAAGGAGAAGCCGCATTTTCTTGGCCACCGTGGTGGTGGACATATTCAACCATGGAAACGATCAATTCCCAAACGAAGAGAGGCTCTCCGCCAATGAAGTCGAACTCGACGATTTCGTGAGGGCCATCCTCGCACAGGTGCCGTGCTGCAATTTCCTGCGCCGTAGCGACGGATATGAAACGTCGTGACCGTTTAGCACGAACTTCATAGCAGTACGAGCAACGGAGATTGCACTTGTCCGTCAGATGCAGCTGCACGATTCGAAAGTTGAATCGATCGGCCATAAGTCCACCTAGAGATTGATGCCCTCACACCCTGTACACCTACCCTCGCAGCTGGTGCATCCTGCGCAACCGGTGCACCAGCCAACGCAGCTACGATTGCAGGCTCCATAACAGGACCCCTCGCATCCGCCCATACATGATTGCGCAACCCGAGCGGTAGATGGCCGCTGCTCAGCCGATCCTTGGCTCGCTGGCGGCGCCCCTGTGGTTTGCTGCGCACGCCGGGCCGCCTCCATATCCTTGGGATCGAGTTCCAGGCTTTGCGCCATCACTTTGCGGCTCGCAGAACTCAGAAGGAGAGCCACTGCTCCCCCAACCCACACCGCGCTACGGATGAACCGTCTTCGATCAGTAAACTCTTCGTAGACTCTTCGGCCGACATACAGACTGAATTGAGCTTGCCCCGCTCAATTCAAGATCGTGGATTTGACCCACCAATCGGGATGCGCCTCGAGGATCGCCTTTTTGGCGCGGCCGGCGGCGCGGCAATTGGCAAAAATCGCAAAACAGGTCGCCCCTGATCCCGACATGCGCGCGAGCTTGCAGCCCGCCGCCGCGGCGAGGATAGCGAGCACGTCGCCGATAACGGGAACGAGCACGCAGGCGGCGTCCTCCATGTCGTTGCGGCCCTTGCGCAAGGCTGCGATCAGCGCTTCGTAACCGAGACCGGAAGAGATCTGCGGATGCGGGCCGAAACCGGTCTTGCTGCCCGGCAAAACCTTCATGCGCGCGAAGACGGCCTTTGTTTCGAGCGGCTGGCGCGGATTGACGATCAACGTCGGCAGGGGCGGCAGCTGAAGGACCGGACCGAGGCGTTCCCCAATTCCTGCCATCATGCGGGCCCGCCCGGCGACGCAAACCGGAACGTCGGCGCCTGTCGCCTGCGCCGCATCGAGGAGCCGCGGGTCATCCTGCGCCAGTTCATTCGCGCGCGCGAGAAGCCGCAGCGCCGCCGCGGCATCGGACGAGCCGCCACCGATCCCGGCCGCAACTGGCAGGTTCTTAGTGAGATGCAGCGCGCCGAGTTTTAGGCCTTCGATCCGCTCAGTGAGATTGCGGACCGCCTTGACGATAAGGTTTTTTTCGGGATCGCCAGCGGCCTCCGCCATCAGCCCGCTGACGTGGAGTTTGAACTCTTCTCCCGGCATCAGGGACAAGCTGTCGCCGCTGCGTGAAAAGGCGACCAGACTTTCGAGCTCATGATAGCCGTCCGGCCTCCGTCCCACGACATGCAGGGTCAGGTTGATCTTGGCGGGAGCACGTTCGGTGAGGCGGTGGGACAAGGGATATGATCGCGATGGCCTACGCCGCCCATCAGGCGGCGTAGGCTTGCCTCACTACCACGTTCTCCATTTCAAGGAGAACGGCTGGCTTCAACCGCCGTTCTGCTGCTTGTGATCCACGTCCGCAGCCGCAGGCTTCTCATCCGTCGGGGGCTTGACGTCCGTGGCGGCTGCCGGTTTGTCGTCGCTGAGACCGTGAGCGATTTTCTCGAGGATCCTCGGCAAATCCTCTGGCTCGGCACCGAGATCGCGCGCATGATTCCATTGGAAATGCGCTTCGAGCTTGCGGCCGACCCGCCAGTAGGCATCGCCGAGATGGTCGTTGATCACCGGATCCGCGGGTTTCAGATCGATGGCGCGCTCCAGTTCCTTCACCGCCTCGTCGTAGCGACCGAGCTTGTAATCGGCCCAACCGAGACTGTCGACGATGTAGCCGTCGGTCGGGCGCAGCTCGACGGCGCGGCGCAGCATCGGGAAGGCCTCGTCGAGATTGAGGCCCTTATCGACCCAGCTGTAGCCGAGATAGTTCAGCACTAGCGGCTGATCGGGGAAGAGTTCGAGGGCATGTTTGAAGTCGGCCTCGGCCGGCGGCCAATTCTTCTGCCTTTCATAGGCGACGCCGCGGAAATAATAGAGCGGCCAATTGGCCTTTTCCGGCTTGGTCGATTGTTCGATGGCCCGCGTATAGGTCTCGGCCGCTTCGGCGTAATGCTCGTGAGCGCGCTGCAGATTGCCGAGCGCCGAAAGCGCTTCTTCGTCTTTCGGATGTTCATCGACCAAATTTTTCAGGTATTTCATCGCATCGTCGGTGCGGGCGAGGTTTTCGAGCACCTGTCCGATCTCGATATCGGCCGTCAAGCGGAGTGGATCGGTTTCCTGCACCGTCTGATAGACATCGATCGCCTGCTCGTATTGTTTGATGCGCTCGTAAATGTCGCCGAGGGTCAGGACCGCGAGGCTGTTTTGCGGATCGAGGTAAAGCGAGAGGCGCAGATAGATTAGGGCGGCAAGGTCGTCGCCCTGACGGCCGCCGGCGGCGCCGAGACCGTAAAGCACTTCCGCTCCACCCTGCTCGACCGTTTTGACGGCCGGCGCGAGCTCCTTGCCTGACTTGAGATCGGCGAGTGCCGCCCGGACGATCGGATGGTCCGGCAGGATCTGATCGAAGGCGTCATAAGCGCGGATGGCTTCCTCCCGATCACCCTGCCGGCTCATGAAACGGGCATAGGCATCGACGAGGCGCAAAGTGTTCTTGTCGGCTTCATAGGCCGCCTTGAACCATTTCGTCGCGTCATCCATGTCGCCGCCGTTCTCGGCGATCAGGGCCTTGTGGTAATCGCGGAAGACATTGAAGTTTTCATCGTGCAGCTTATCGACGGTATCGATCGCCCTTTTCGTCTCGCCGCTGCCTTCATAGCTCCAGGCGGTGAGCAGCGTCGCGGTGAGATCGGGCTGCTGCGCGGAACCTCTGGCGAAATGGGCGCGGGCGGCGGCGAATTGCCGAGCCTTCAACGCTCTCACGCCCAGCGCAAGATGCGCCAGCCCATTGTCCGGATCGCGGGCGATGAGCCGCTCGGCGAGACCGAAAGCATCCGGCATATTGCCGTTCGAAACAGTCGCCACGAAGGCGCGTTCGATCAGTTCCTTATTGTTTGGATCGAAGCGCAGGGCCTCACGGAAGAAGGTCGCGGCTGCAATCGTATCGCGCTCCGAGCCGGCGACGACAGCGGCGAGATAATTGCCGGAGGGATTGTCGCCGACCTCGAACGGTGTCGCCACCGCGAGATTTTCGTGGGTTTTCGCGGTCGCCGGCGTCAGCGCGGCCGAAAAGGCGAACCCGCCCAAGGCAATAGAAATGATCGCGTGCGATGCGAGATGATGCGAAGGCAAGCTCGGACCCTCCAGGATGAATGGGGCTTCGGCTCGGGCGCGACCGCGGCTTGCGGTCCGTGCAAATGTTCCCCTCAAAGATGCGACTTCGACCTGACCGGCGCGCAACCGTCGCACGATTGTGGCTTGAGCTATACGCCGAAACATGGACTTTGTGAAATTCCCCCGGGCCGGTCGATCAGCCATAAGTGCCACGCCGTTCGATTATGGTCGCGAACATGGCCGTTTTGCGTTGCAGCGGCAAATCAAGAATGCGTTCGGAAAAAATTCGCCGCATGATGTTCGGGGCATAAGCGCCGGCGAGAACGCCTTCTAACTCGCTGGAAACCCTATTTCTTTCTTATGCAGCAAAGCTCGATCCTCGCTGCCCGCGCGGCTTCTGCCCGCGCGAATTCACGTCTGGCCGGGGCGCAATTTATAAAAGATGTGATGGCCGATCACGTCCAGCTTCTTGAGCCGGTGGGCCCAATAGGGACGCATATAATCGGCATGATAATGCGTCGCGTCGCCGATATCGGCCAAATAGGTCTTGCCGCTCGTAACCGCGGTCGCGATTCGCTCGGCTTCGTGCCAGGCGTCGGGTTCGGTAATCCGCAGCGACCGACCCTCGCATGCGAAAGAGAATTGGCAGCCGTGGTAATGCTGCCGGTTCTGGTAGACGACGCCGCAGATCGTCGAAGGATAAAGGCCGCTTGAGACACGATTGAGCACGACTTGTGCCACTGCTGCTTGGCCTTCCTCGCTCTCGCCGCGGGCCTCGAAGTAGATTGCCTCCGCGAGACAGCGCTGTTCGCGCCCGGACTGGTCCTGGTCGATCAGCGCTGCGTAATTCGGCCGGTCGGCCGGAACGTTCGACATGTTCGGCAGGCTTGGCAAAGCGACGACCTCGACCGGAGTCGCATCGGCCGGCGCCGGCGTGGTCGAAGCCAGCGCCGCGGCGCGCGGCACCTGGGGGGTCGCCCCTTGCATGATCCGCTCGTTGATGGCGGCGGGCCGCATTGTGACCAGCGAACCCTCCTGCCGGGGCGAGGCGTCGGCACTGCTGCGCGCGGTCGTCGGAGTTTCGCCGTCAGGCCAGGGCTCGAAGCTCGCGACGCTCTCCGGTCCGGCCGCTTGCTCGGCCGAAAAATCGCCGCTCGGCCAGGCTTCTTCATCGGTGAAGAGGAGATCATGCGCGCGTAAGGCGGCAAGACCCCCCGGCCGCCTGAGCTTCGTGTCGAATGTCGGACGCAGACCGACGACCGGATCGCCCCTATGGGTTCGGTCGATGTCGGGAAAACCCTGGCCGCTGCGTTTCATCACGGCGCGCGGTTCGATCTCGTCGGCCATCCGGTCGAATTCGGCTGCCTCGCCGAGCATCAGCCTGGCCTCCTGCGAGGGACGCGCATTGTCGTCTCGATTGAGGCCGAACCCGACGCCGCTCACATCGGCCGGGATGAGATCGCCGGGTTGGATTACGGCACGGAAGCTCGCCGGCGCGAGCGAGGCTCCGATCGTCGCATCTTGGCCGGCGTCGGCCGACATGGATACAACGAGGCCCACGCCGAGGCACCAGGGCGCAACGACGCCCATTGCCCAAGAGATCCGTAGCAAACCCATACGCGCGCCGCATCCCCCGCGGGCGGCGGCGTGTCCTATTTGTCACGCGCACCATCTTATCGCCACCCATTCTTGGTTATCGGCGCTTAAGCTTGAAGAGGCGTTTAGGAGGCCGCGGGCCGCAGCGTTTCAGAATGGGGCAGCAACATCATTCCTCGTCATCGGCCGGCCTTTTGCCGAGCGCCGCCTGCGCCGCGGCAAGCCGTGCGATCGGCACGCGAAAGGGCGAGCAGGAGACGTAGGTCAGCCCGACTTTCTCGAAGAAGCCGATCGATTCCGGATCGCCGCCGTGCTCGCCGCAGATCCCGAGCTTGATGTCGGGCCGTGCCTTGCGGCCGCGTGTGACCGCAATTTCGATCAGCTCGCCCACGCCTTCCTGATCGATGCTGACGAAGGGATCTTCGGGCAGCAGGCGCTTCTGCTCGTAAATGCCGAGGAAAGAACCGGCGTCGTCGCGCGAGATGCCCAGAGTGGTCTGGGTCAAATCATTGGTGCCGAAGGAGAAGAACTCAGCCGTCTCGGCGATCTTGTCGGCCGCGAGGCACGCGCGGGGCAACTCGATCATGGTCCCCACGCTATAGGGGATCGCCTCGCCGCTCTCGGCCGCGACCGCGCACGCCATGGCATCTATCTCCGCCTTGACGAGATCGAATTCGCCCTTGCTGACGACAAGCGGCACCATGATTTCGAGAGCCGGCAACATGCCTGTTTTGCGCTTGGCTTTCACCGCCCCCTCGAAGATGGCGCGCGCCTGCATTTGCGCGATCTCGGGAAAAGCGATCGCCAGCCGACAGCCGCGGAAGCCGAGCATGGGATTGAATTCGTGAAGCTCTGCCGCACGCCGCTCGAGCCTATCCTCTGGGATGCCCATGGCGGCGGCAACTCCGGCGATCTCCGCCGGTCCTTTCGGCAGGAATTCGTGCAGCGGCGGATCGAACAGCCGGATCGTGACCGGAAATCCGGCCATGATCTCGAAGAGCGCGGCGAAGTCGCCGCGCTGGATCGGCAAGAGCTTGGCGAGCGCGGTGCGCCGTCCCGCCTCGTCGCCGGCCAGAATCATCTCGCGCATGGCGACAATGCGGTCGGGCTCGAAGAACATATGTTCGGTCCGGCAAAGCCCGATGCCTTCTGCGCCGAACCGGCGCGCCGCTTGCGCGTCGGCCTCAGTCTCGGCATTGGCGCGCACCTGCATGCGGCGCCGCTTGTCGGCCCATTCCATCACGTGGGCGAAATCGCCCGACAGCTCTGGCTGCTCCATCTCGACTCGTCCCGCGATCACTTGTCCCGTCGTCCCGTCGATCGTGATCAGATCGCCCTTCCTTAAGGTTGTGCCGGCGACGCTCATCGTTGCCTTCGCATAATCAACGCGGATCGAACCGGCGCCGGAGACACAGGGCTTGCCCAGCCCGCGGGCCACGACGGCGGCATGCGAGGTCATGCCGCCGCGCGTCGTCAAAATGCCTTCCGCCGCATGCATGCCGTTGATGTCCTCGGGGCTCGTCTCGACGCGAACGAGAATGATCTTGTGGCCGGCATTCTTGAGTTGCTCGGCCTCTTCGGCGCTGAAGACGATCTCGCCGCAGGCCGCGCCGGGCGAGGCCGGCAGGCCGGTTGCGATAACGTTGCGTGCTGCCGTAGGATCGATCGTTGGATGCAGTAATTGGTCGAGCGAGGCCGGCTCGATGCGCAAGATCGCTTCCTCCTGGCTGATCAAGCCTTCCTGCGCCATTTCGACGGCCATGCGCAGGGCCGCTTTGGCGGTGCGCTTGCCAGTGCGGGTCTGGAGCATCCACAACTTGCCGCGTTCCACGGTGAATTCGACGTCCTGCATGTCGCGATAATGTTTTTCGAGCCGATCGGCGATGCGCACGAATTCGGCGAAAACACCGGGCAGCGTTGTTTCCATCGAAGGGCCGTCCGCGCCGGCGGCAAGGCGCGCCGCCTCGGTGAGATTTTGCGGAGTTCTCAATCCGGCGACGACATCCTCGCCCTGCGCGTTGATCAGGAACTCGCCATAGAGCTCCTTGGCGCCGGTCGAGGGGTTGCGGGTGAAGGCAACGCCGGTTGCCGAGGTCTCGCCCATGTTGCCGAAGACCATCGCCTGTACGGTGACGGCCGTTCCCCAGGTCTCGGAGATATTGTGCAGCTGCCTGTAGATTTTCGCCCGGGGGTTCATCCAGGAGCCGAAGACGGCGCTGATTGCTCCCCAGAGCTGTTCCTGGGGGTGCTGCGGGAAAGGCTCGCCGCGCAGTGCCACGATCTTCGCGTTGAAATCGACGATCACCTTTTGCCAGTCTTCGGCGGAGAGCTCCGTGTCGAGCGAAAGAGCTCTCCCCTCCTTGAACGACTCGAGCATCTCTTCGAAATGATGATGCTGAACCCCGAGCACGACGTTCGAATACATCTGGATGAAGCGGCGATAGGTATCATAGGCGAAACGTCGATCGTCGGCGGCCTTGGCGAGCCCCTCGACGGTCACGTCATTGAGGCCGAGGTTGAGGACCGTATCCATCATGCCAGGCATCGAAGCCCGCGAGCCCGAACGCACCGAAAGGAGCAAGGGCCTTTGCGCATCGCCAAAACGGCGTCCGGTGAGCGCGCCGACATGGTCGATGGCCGCTTCGACTTCGCGGCCGAGCTTTTCCGGGTGGCGGTTCCCATTGGCGTAGAAATAGGCGCAGACTTCGGTCGTGATCGTGAAGCCGGGCGGCACGGGCAGGCCGAGATTGGCCATTTCCGCCAAGTTCGCACCCTTGCCGCCGAGCAGAGCGCGCAAATCCCGGCTGCCTTCGGCCTTTCCGGCGCCAAACGTATAGACCCATTTCGCCATGCTTATTTCCCTGCCCGATGGCTTTGCAATGCGGATGCCGGCGATGGGTAAAGCGGCCCCCTCGCATGCTCCGCTCAATAGGTTAGAGCGTGTTCGGGTGAAAATCGGGTGTTATTTTCCGAGCGCCGGCGTCGCTACCGCATGCGCCTTCATCCGCAAGCCGAGCATGATCCAGCTCGCGCCCCAAATCATAAGATCGATGCCGAGGAGGAGCCCGAGGACGATAAAGCTGTTCGCTGGCCAGCCGAGAATGATGATGAAGCCGACAATGGCCGTGACAATCCCGGCGAAGATGACCGAGCCACGCACGCTCTTGCCGAGGTGGGTGCCCATATAGACGCGGATGATGCCGGTCGCGAGCATGGCCGCACCGAGCATGAGCGTGAAGACCGCTGCCGCCATCAGCGGCTGGGCGAGCGCGAGGGCGCCGACCACAATATAGGCGATCCCACCGATGACCCACAGGAAGAAACGGCCCCAGGAGCGCGAGCTGAAGCCCATGGCAATTTCAGCGCCGCCCGCGATGATCATGAAAACTGCGATCGTGTAAACCGAGGCGATGGTCGCCGAGACGACGAGCAGCAGGGCCGCGACGCCCAGGAGAGACATCAGCGCGCCGAGGGCGATGAACCACCCCCAACGGTGCCGCAACCGCTCGACGCAGGTGCCGATCCTGTCCGGCAGCTCGTGAACCGGAGCTGATTCGGTCGGCAAGCTCATTGGCGCTCCATGGGGCGGCTTCGTCCAAGACAGGATAGGCTGGGGAACTTCGGCACCCTAGAGGGGTTCGACCTGGGGGGTCGAGCCGGTAAGCTCGTGCCTTCGCACCCTAAATCTACCCTATATGCCTAGGCTCCAGTAGCCGGAAAGACACGAGCTGCCAAGAAGGCGCCGCAAACTGGAGATTTGGCACGATCTGCACTAATCCATCGCGTTGCCGCCTGGCCCAATCCCGGATATTGAAGGTTAACGATAAGGCAAGCTCCCGGGGAATTGTTGCCGTTCAACCTTTCGACAAAGTTGGGAGCTTCTTCAGCTAAGATCAAGCTGCTCCGCAAGAATGAGGTGCCTGTGACGACAATATCCAAGACCCCTCTCCTCGACGCGATCGGCTCACCGGCGGATCTGCGCCGGCTTCCCGAATTTGACCTTGCTCAGGTCGCGGCGGAATTGCGCCACGAAACGATCGATGCCGTTTCTGTGACCGGCGGCCATCTCGGTGCCGGGCTCGGCGTCGTCGAACTGACCGTCGCCCTCCACTATGTTTTCGATACCCCGCGTGACCGGGTGATCTGGGACGTCGGGCATCAGTCCTATCCGCACAAGATCCTGACCGGCCGGCGCGACCGCATCCGCACCTTGCGCAAGGGCGGCGGCCTCTCCGGCTTCACCAAGCGCTCGGAGAGCGAATACGACCCGTTCGGCGCGGCGCATTCCTCGACCTCGATATCGGCTGGGCTGGGCATGGCGGTTGCGAGCACCCTCGCCAATAAGCCGACGAATGTGGTCGCGGTGATCGGCGACGGCGCTATGTCCGCCGGCATGGCCTATGAGGCCATGAACAATGCCGGCGCGATGCATTCGCGGTTGATCATCATTCTGAACGACAATGAAATGTCGATCGCGCCACCGGCCGGGGCGCTCTCCGCCTATCTCGCCCGTCTCGTTTCGGGGGGCGCCTACCGCACCGTCCGCGAGACCGCAAAGCAGCTCGGCAAGCATTTGCCGAAATTCATCTATGAACGGGCCCGCAAGACAGAAGAATTCGCCCGCAATTTTTGGGCCGGCGGCACGCTATTCGAAGAGCTCGGCATCTATTACGTCGGGCCAATCGACGGGCATAATCTCGACCATCTCCTGCCGGTGCTGAAGAACGTCCGCGACTCTCAAGGTGGCCCGATCCTCGTCCATGTCGTGACGCAGAAGGGCAAGGGCTATGGGCCGGCGGAAGCGGCGAAGGACAAGCACCACGCCGTCAACATGTTCGACGTGGTGACGGGCGCCCAGGTGAAGCCCAAGGCCAACGCACCGTCCTACACCCGCGTCTTCGCCGACGCCCTCATCAAGGAGGCGGAGCGTGACGACAAGATCGTCGCGATTACCGCCGCTATGCCGTCCGGAACAGGACTCGATATTTTCGCGAAGGCCTTCCCGGGGCGCACCTTCGATGTCGGCATCGCCGAGCAACATGCGGTGACCTTCGCCGGGGGGCTGGCGACGGAAGGGTTTAAACCATTCTGCGCGATCTATTCGACCTTCCTGCAACGCGCCTATGACCAGGTCGTGCATGACATCGCGATCCAGCACCTGCCGGTGCGTTTTGCGCTCGACCGCGCCGGGCTCGTCGGTGCCGATGGCGCCACGCACGCCGGCTCCTTCGACGTCTCCTATCTCGGCATCTTGCCCGGATTCGTGGTCATGGCGGCGGCCGACGAGGCCGAACTTGTCCATATGGTGGCGACTGCCGCAGCCTATAGTGAAGGGCCGATCGCCTTCCGCTATCCACGCGGCGAGGGTATCGGCATCGAAATGCCGGAACGCGGCGAAATCCTGCCGATCGGCCGCGGCCGCATTCTGCGCGAGGGCAGCAAGGTCGCAATCCTGTCGCTTGGCACGAGGCTCGCCGAAGCCCTGAAAGCGGCCGAGGATCTCGCTACCTATGGCGTCTCGACGACGGTGGGAGATGCGCGTTTCGCCAAGCCGCTCGACCTCGATCTCATCCTGCGCTTGGCTTTGAACCACGAGGTTCTGATCACGATCGAGGAAGGCTCGATCGGCGGCTTCGGTTCCTTCGTCACACAGGCGTTCCTGGAGGAAGGTCTGCTCGACGGCCGCCGCGCCCATGGCCTGAAGCTGCGCTCGATGGTGCTACCTGACGTCTTCCTCGATCACGACAAGCCGGAGAAGATGTACGCTGCGGCCGGGCTCGATGCGAAAGGCATCGTCGCCAAGGTGCTGGAGACGCTTGGCCGCGGCAAGGATGCCGCGCAAAGCATGATCGCGTGAATTGAAGCTCCGTCGTGAACCCACGACAGAGCCACCGTACAGGCCTCGAATAAGCTATGTCTGCCGTTCGAACCGCCAAGATCGTCCTTGTCGGTTTGGTCGGCACATTCGGGCTGCTCACAGGCATTGACAACATCCTCGACACTCCGACCACCTTCGAGGTCGTGCGGCATGCCATGTCGATGGATGCGACGCCTCCCGGTAATCGGTTCATGGGACGCGCGATAACGAGCGAGACGCTCCACCACCTCGTCTATTGGATCTATTGGATCATCATCGTCACGGAATTATTCTACGCGGAAGCCTGTGCATTTTCGGCGCCCTTCGCCTCTTCGGCGCACAAGGCGCCGCATCGTCCAATTCCGCCAAAGGGCCGCCCGTCGCCGGCTTGGCCATCGGCTTTTCTCTCTACTTTTTCGGCTTCCTCGTCGTCGGCGGGGAATGGTTCCAAATGTGGCAAGCGGGCCAATGGAACGTGCAGGAGCCGGCCTTTCGCTTCATTGGCTGCATTGGACTGGTCCTTGTTTTTCTTTGTCTGCCCGACACGGGTTGATAAGTTCATTGCTCCTCATTTGGGGTGGCAACAATAATGCCGGAAGGATTCATGTCTCGCCAACGCGCCGACCTTGCTCTTGTCGAACGAGGCTTTTTCGATAGCCGCGCCAAGGCGCAGGAGGCGATTGCGGCAGGCCTTGTCCGCATCGGCGGCAAAGTGCTGCGCAAGCCGTCCGAGCCGATCGGTGCTGACGCGCGGATCGAAGCCGCCCCGCCCTACCCCTGGGTCTCGCGCGGCGGCGTGAAGCTCGAAGCCGCGCTCGACGCTTTCGGCTTCGATCTGGTGGGCGCGATCTGCCTCGACGTCGGCGCCTCGACCGGCGGTTTCACGGACGTTCTGCTCGCCCGCGGGGTGCAGAAAGTTTACGCCGTCGATGTCGGACACGAGCAATTGCATCCGCGCCTGCGCGCTGATCCGCGCGTGATCCTTCGCGAAGGCAAGGATGCGCGTACCCTCACGCCGGCGGACTTTCCCGAGCCGCCGACGTTCATCACCTGCGACGTGAGCTTCATCTCATTAGCACTTGTTCTGCCAACGCTTCTTGCGCTAGCGCCGCCGCAAGCGCGGCTCACGCAAGCGCGGCTCATATGCCTGGTCAAACCGCAATTCGAGGTTGGCCCCAGCCATGTCGTCAAAGGCATCGTCAAGGATGCCGCGGCGCGCCACGACGCCTGCGCGCGGATCGAGGCGCTGCTGAGCGACGCCGGTTGGCGGATCGCAGGCCTGATCGAATCGCCGATCCAAGGCGAAGGCAACCGCGAATATCTGATCGGCGCGACGCGCTGATGCGCATGCAGCTTGAAATCGACCGCCTCGGCCAACGCGGCGAAGGCATCGCCATTGGCGCGGATGGCCCGATCTACGTACCCTATGCGTTGCCCAGCGAAACGATCATCGCAGATGTCGAGGGTGAGCGCGGCAGGCTGATCGAGATCAGCGCCCCTAGCCCTGACCGGATCCCCGCCTTCTGTCCCCAATACGGGACCTGCGGCGGCTGCGCGGTGCAGGCGCTTGCCCATGGCCCCTATGCCGACTGGAAGCGCGGTCTCCTCGTGAAAGTGCTGCGCCGTGTCGGGTTAGAGCCCGAGGTCGCCGATCTCGTCGACGCGCATGGCGTGGGCCGCAGGCGCGCGACGTTCCATGCGCGTTTCGATGCGAAAGGCAAAGCGCGTGTCGGCTTCATGCGGGCACGCGCGCATGACGTGATCGATCTCGACGTCTGTCCGATCCTGGCGCTGCAGATGCACGGCGCGCTCGCCGCGGCCCATGCCGTTGCCGCGGCGCTTCATGGCGGTCCGTTCGATATCGCGGTTACGGCATCTCTTTCCGGACTCGATATCGACATCAAAGGCCACGGGCCGCTGACGCCGGTCGAGACCCAATCACTCATAAGGGTCGCGGAGGCGAAGGATCTGGCGCGGATTTCGAACGATCGCATCTGCCTCCTCGAGCGGCGGACGCCTGTCATGCGGATGGGCAAAGCCGAAGTTGCGCCGCCGCCCGGCGCCTTTTTGCAGGCGACCGAAGCGGGGGAAGAAGCGCTCGCGGCAAAAGTCTGCGAAAGCCTCGCCGGCGCCCGTCGCATCGCCGACCTTTTCGCCGGGATCGGCACGTTCAGCCTGCGTCTCGCAGAACGGGCACAGGTGCATGCCGTGGACAGCGACGAGCCGGCGCTCGCAGCGCTTGCCAAGGCCGCGCGGGCGGTACCTGGCTTGCGGCCGGTGACGATCGAGCCACGCGACCTCTTCCGCCGACCCCTCGGCAAAGAGGAGATGGCGCAGTTCGATGCGGTGATCTTCGATCCCCCGCGTGCTGGGGCAGAAGCCCAGGCGCGCGCCTTGGCCGAATCCGCGGTTCTGGCGGTCGTCGCCGTCTCCTGCAACGCCCAGAGCTTTGCGCGCGACGCGGCGCTGCTCTCTGCCGGCGGCTATGGAATCGAAAGCGTTACGGCTTTCGATCAGTTCCGCCATTCCCCGCATATCGAGTGTGTCGGCGTCTTCCGCCGCCTCGGGAAATCCCCCGCGCTCCGGCGATTTCTCAGCTGAATGGGGTCTACGAGCGCCAAAAGGTCGCTGGCTGACATGGCGCATAAATTGATCGATTTAACGGCTTCTTTATCCTAAGATTTTCGAATCGAAACATCCGGCGGCCCGCCGATCTTTCTCGATCATGCGTCGGAGCAAAGGATCGGTAACAAGATTGATCTATGTTGGAAAATGCTGCTCTTGAGCTCGGCCCAGCCAAGCGATGCATTGCCTAAGCTGTGTGCCATCGGGACCTGACCGGCTCTACTTCTTCAGGCTTTTCCGAACCCGTTTCAGATTAGAGGCGCCATGGTTCCCCCAAAAAACGAAGCGGTCCACAGATTGCCTTTCATTGATGTTCCCGCGCAGCTTGCGGCCATCGTCGGGGAAGGAAATGTCGTGGTCGATCCGGCCGAGATGCGGGCTTATCTCGTCGAGCCGCGCGATCTCTTCAAGGGCCGCGCGCTCTGTGCGGTACGGCCGGGTTCGACGGCCGAAGTCGCAGCCATCGTCGCGTTCTGCGCCAAAACCGGCACCAAAATCGTGCCGCAGGGCGGCAACACCGGCCTCGTCGGCGGCCAGACCCCGTCGGAGCGCGGCGACGAGATCGTTCTTTCGCTGCGCCGAATGGACAAGCTCCGCGAAGTCGATCTCGCGTCGAACACGCTCATTGTCGAAGCCGGCATCACCTTGGCGCAGGTGCGCGCTGAAGCCGAGAAGATCAATCGCTGCTTCCCGCTTTCCCTTCCCGCCGCGACCGCCTGCACGATCGGCGGCAATCTCGCGACCAATGCGGGGGGAAGTGCGGCGATCGCCTATGGCACGGCCCGCGATCTCGTCCTCGGTGTCGAAGTCATTCTCGCCGATGGCCGCATTCTGTCGGATCTCTCGAAGCTCAAGAAGAACAATACCGGCTACGACTTGAAGAATCTCTTCATCGGCTCGGAAGGGACGCTCGGGATCATCACCGCCGCGGCCCTAAAACTTTATCCAAGACCGCGCGCGGTCGAGACGGCCTTTGTCGGGCTCGATGACCCGCACCAGGCCTTGCGGCTTCTGGACCTTGCCCGCGATATGGTCGACTACGAGCTGAAAACCTTCGAGCTCATCCCGCGCATTGCGATCGATTTCGTGCTCGCCCATGGCAAGGCGGTCAGCGATCCCCTGCCCGCACGCTATCCCTGCTATGTGCTGCTTGAACTCGCTGGGCAGAACGAGGGACTGAGCGAACGCCTGCTCGGCCTTCTCCAGTCGGCCGCGGATCGCGGCATCATCAGGGGTGCGGAGGTCGCCGCTTCACCCGATGACCGCAATGATTTTTGGCGCATCCGCGCGCAGATCTCGGACGTGCAGGGATATGAGGGCGGCTCGATCAAGCACGATGTTTCGGTGCCCGTGGCCGATGTGCCGGTCTTTATCGAGGAGGTCGAGCGGGCGGTGACTGAGCACATGCCCGGCGCGCGGCTCGTCGCCTTCGGCCATGTCGGCGACGGCAATATCCATTGCAACATCTCGCAGCCTGTGGGGGCAGACAAAGCGGCGTTCCTCGCGCGCTGGGACGAGGTCAACGAGATCGTGCATGCGATCGTCGCCGCCCATCACGGCTCGATCTCGGCCGAACATGGGATCGGCCGGCTGAAACGCGCCCTTCTGCCGCGTGTCAAGGATCCTGTTGCTTTGGATGTCATGCGGAGCCTGAAGCGGACGCTTGATCCGCAGGGGATTCTCAATCCAGGCAAGGTGCTTTAGTCCCGCCCCGCCGCCGCCCGACGCAGGCGATCGTTGATCGCTTCGCCGAGTCCTGTGGCAGGGATCGGCGCGACCGCGATCATCGTATATCCGTCACGGTCGAGGCTGCGCAGGTGGCGGAAGAGATTGGCGGCGGCTTCGGTGAGATCGCGCCGCGGCGACAGATCAAGGACGTTCGCGCCTTTGCCAAATCCGCCGCCGAAATCGAGCCCGCCTTCTCCCGCTTTCAGGCTCGTTGCTTCGAGCCGCAAATGCGCTCGCGGCGCGTAATGCGAGCCGAGCATGCCCGGCGCGCGCGGCCGATAACCGTCCCCCTGAGCCGCCAACGGGCGGCCCAGCACAGCTTCGATCGCGGCGCGCGGAATGCCGCCAGGGCGCAAGAGCCGCGGCTGTTCGCCAATGCAAGATATGATTGTCGATTCGATGCCGCCCGGCGCGCTTCCGGCATCGACGATCGCATCGATTGCACCGTCGAGATCTTCGCGCACATGCGCCGCCGTCACCGGACTGAGCCGGCCGGAGAGATTGGCTGAAGGAGCAGCAAGCGGTAGGCCGGTTGCGGCAAGCAGGCGCTGCGCAACGGGATGCGCCGGCACGCGCAGCGCGACGCTGGCGAGCCCGGCGCGGGCAAGCTCCGAGACTGTGGCGCCGGGTGCAAGCGGCAGAACAAGAGTGAGAGGTCCGGGCCAAAAGGCTTCAGCCAGCGCCGCCGCTTCACGCGTGAAAATGCCTTGGGCCTCGGCTGCGGCACGGTTTTCGACATGGGCAATCAGGGGATTGAAAGCCGGTCGGCGCTTAGCCGCATAGATTTTGGCGACCGCCGCATCGGAGGTCGCGTCGGCGCCGAGCCCATAGACTGTCTCGGTCGGAAAGGCGACGAGCCCGCCCGAGCGCAGCACCCGTGCCGCCGCGGTAAGATCCGCCGGTTCGGCGCTGAGAGTGAGGGTCGATGATCCGCTTTTGTCTCTTTCCATTCGACCATGCGCCTCGACCACGCGCCGCTCATGCTCAACCATGCACGCAGCGGCGCAGTTTTGGCACATGTCGTCAAGGAGATCGCAGGCTTCGGCGCAGTGAGCCAAAAACAGCAGGCGCTCAGCCGACCTTGCGCAGGTTGCCGTAAAGCAGCCGGTCGGCGCGCTCCTGCTCGGATTCGCGCGCTACGCGCGTGCCATGATTGACGAGATCGGTGGCCTTGAGAAGGATTTCACGCAAGGCCTCGCCGGCCCGCGCGCAGATTTCCGCCATTTCTGCCGACGTAGAGCCGCCATGCATCTTGTGCTGGCGGCGGATCGCCACGACCGCGCCGACGGCGCGCCGATCGAGATCGGCCACCACGGCCTCGAAATCGCGCCGAAAGGCAGCATCGAGCGCGCGGTAGGCTTCGAGCGCGGAGGTGCGCCCGGGCAGAATGGAATTGGCGAAATAAGTCTGATAGGTGACGGGCCGCCATTGCAAGATGTCGTCGATCAATTCCGGCATCGCCGGCAATTGTTCGATTAACATCACGATTTCATTGAAAAGATTGAGATAATCATTGGCGAGGCCGGAGGCCGGATTGACGATCGCCTCGGCGCGCTTCTGACGGTTGCCGTCCGGCGAAGGACCGCTTTCCTCAAGGTTTGTGGCAGCATTCTCGCCCATTTTTGCCGGCTCGTCCCTCGTTGATCGCCCGAATTTACCGGGGAGAAGGATAACAATCAGTTTCCAGGCCGTTTTTCGTGCTGCACTTGGTAAGGAATGTTGCGGTCGGTAAGCATACTGATGGTCATTCCGGCCTCAAGCGATCACGGAGCTTGAGCATGAGCGGCAGGCGTCGCGCTCTGAGTCAAAAAAAGCAAGCTGGAGCAAACTGGTGCTGCAAGAGAGGATCGAACTCTCGCAAGCCATCGGCGAACCCCAGCACCGCGAAGGAGAACGCGCCACGTGACGAACAGACCTTCGAGGCCGTGGCTTTTCAGGTGCGCGATGGTCGGCGGCTTGGGGCTCAGAATCACCAAAAATGTAGCGATAGGAAATCAGGCGTGCCGGACGGCGCCTCTCACGCGGGCTCACGGTCGTGGCCAAAAATCAGCTGAGGCCTGGAACATGCGTTTTTTCTGGCTCATTGATACCCGCCAGAAAGCGCTTTCGTCTTTCGAGAGGTCGAGGAGGAACTTGATGACACGGGTTCCGTTGACTTGAAGGTGCTTCTCCAAAATCCACGGCATGCCCGAAAGCCAGAGGACATGACAGCACAAGCGTGGCTTTAGTTAGGGTTTACTTTTTGGGTTGCAGCAAAGACACATGCGACCAGCAAAATGACCCGCGCAGTTGATTTTACTGCTTAGCGCGTTCCCCGATCGTCCACTTTCGCCTATCCTTCGATTCGGCTTAGCACCGCCGAACATAAGGAGGTGAAAGCATGATCGACCCGAAATTAAACTCACTGCGTCTGCTCACAGTCGAGGAAGCGTCCCCCCGTGAGGTCGCGCGAATCGAGACGCAAAAGGTCGCCAATTTCATTCATCATTGGCTTTATGGAATGGAACCCACCCCGCAATTGCGCGCCCCATTGGAACGCATTGCGCGCGAGGACGACCGGGCGGCGCCGTTTTGAAGGTCCGCAAGGCTTGCTTTGGGGCGGATAGGGTTTCCTCATCCTGAAAGCGCGAAGGAAGAGAAGAAAAGAGAAGTGACATGCGAATAATCTTCGACAGCGAGATCGAGGGCGACAAGGTCGCGCCGATCGGTAAAATCCACGCCGCTTCCAATTGGCACGGTCCCCGCTCCGCAGTGACCGAGGATTTCTACAAGGCCAAAGCGCTCGAGAATCTGATCGACGTGGCCAAAGATTGGGACGCCGATGCCATCATAGAAATCGATTATGGAATCGACCAAGCCGATGTCGGCGACACGCCCGGCTCCTCGTTGCTCCACCGGGTCTCCGTGACTGGCCTTGCGGTTAAATTGGCGCGCCCCTGATCGCCGCGCAGCCTGGATCTGTTGCTGCGAGGGCGAAGGTATGACGCCCTCATTCTCGCCTGAAAGAACGAGCGAAATTCGCGTTTCGAAGGGGTAAGTCGGGCCTATACCGGATCAATCGGTATCCGGCCCCACTGTCTGATTTCACCGGCTGAGCTGATCTCGCCGTTGAGACCTTCGATCCCAAGCATGCCGGAGCTTGGTACCTTTCAAGTTCGATAATCATTCCGCGCGAGCTTCGAAAGCGAGCATTCGTCGAGCCGGTGAATTTGCCCGATGCGCGCGCCAATCCGGCATGACGTTCACAGTTCTGCCGCCGCAACGCGTACAGACAAATCGCCGACGCGCGATGCTCGAGAACCGCACATCATCCGCCAAGTCGAGCGCGGCGAAAGTGAACACCGTCGCGTGAAGACAAGCCGCGTTCGCGCAAGTCACGAACAGACCTTCGAGTCCATGTTCACCGGCGGCCAGGCGGCGGCTTCCTTCCCTTTCCGCGAGCTAACCCGCACCACTTGGTCGGGCCGCTGACCGGAGCGCTTACGGATTAGCCGGTTAAGCATTCGTTTTCCATGCGCCAACTTTAGCCGTCGAAACCCGGAAATTCCTATGGCGCTTGCTACACAATGCCGGAAACTGGCGTTGCTACGCTGTGGAGCGCGGGGCTTCGAATGGGAAAAACGATGCTGAAAAGGCAGCCGAGAACCGAGGCTCAACTTAGCGAGGCCATCATGAACGAGCTCCGGAAACATCCGGAGTGCGCCAACATCGAGCGCGTCGCGATTTTCCGACCGCGGCAACTAGCTCCGCATCATCCGAATTGGAGTTTCGCCTGGATCAGGAAGGGCCAAGCAACTGCGCCTCTCGTTGCAAGCAATATCGCGCGGCGATTGCAGGACGAGTTCGATCTCGCCTAAGCGGACAATCAGAAACTGACGTCACGCTTTCCGAGGCTCCACGTGCTTCATGGTCCTGGGAGTGAAGGAACCCTTAACTTATGCAGCGTTTTACTTCTCACGATGCGCGCGGCGGCGAGGCCATGCGCAACGACAAAGCGATCTTCGCACCGAGCATCCCCCCGTTGCTCGGAAGAAGGACGGCGAGGTGCCGCACGTTTTAAGCTTGGCACCTCGCCTACCTTGCGGAATGGTCCTTCGGCATTCGCACCCTTCCCAAGCATGTTTCAACCTCGTTTGCTGAGCGCCAAAATTTCACGCTGCGGATGAGCAGCCGACGGTTTACTCGGCTCACCAATGCGTTCTCAAAGAAAGTCGAAAACCACGCTCTGTCGGTTGCGCTGCATTACATGCATTACAATTTCTGCCGCACTCGCAAGACGCTTCGCGTTACCCCGGCGATGGCTGCTGGCGCGACGGATAGGCTTTGGGGAATTGGTGATATTGTGAAGCTGTTAGAGGATTGGGAAAGTGCCAAACTAGCGCCAAGCCAAAAAGGTTCCGGTTGTTATTTTTTTTTTGTGGACCGTACTTTCTTCCAGGAAAGGCGCATCCTGTAGTCTCGCTGCCCCAAGCTATGAAGGGGGAAGCTATGGACATGGACAGGTTCGTCAACGATCAGAATTTAAAGTGGCTTCGGAAACTTAGGAACGCTGCTACTAAGGCTGAGCGAAGAATATTGTTCGCTTTGTTGGCCGAGGACCGAGATCCGGCTCTATGCAAGCGTCCAACCGCCCGGTGCGTCAGCCAATCGGGCGACGCCGCAGCAGCGCGTGCACCCGAATCGCCGGCATCGCGCGATCGACGGGAACCGCACATCATCAGCGAGTCCGAGTGCCGCGAAAGAGAACGCCGTCGCGCGCATGCAGGCCGGATTGGCGCAGGTGACGAAGAGGCCTTCAAGGCCGTGGGCCTTTCAGGTGCGCGACCGTAGCCGGTTGCGGGTTCTGTATCAATGACCTAGAAAGCTTTTTGCTGCGACGCAAAGTCTTCTTGACGACAATTGTGCGATGCAACTACAGCCTCGCCGTGGGCCTAAGGCCCCACCGCGCGGCCTCTCTGGCCAACCAAATGCGCGTCCCCGTCCGTAAGGAGTAGACCGATGACTTCAAACTTTGATGAAATCCAGAAATTCGGCAAGGAACAGCTTGAAGCTGCGAGTTCAGTTGCTGCTTCGCTCGCCAAGGGGTTCCAAACCATCGCCACTGAGACGACCGACTATTCGAAGAAGTCGATGGAGAGCAACTCCGCCTATGTGGAGAAATTGCTCGGCGCGAAGTCGCTCGACAACGCGATCCAGATCCAGTCCGAATATGCCAAGTCCGCTTATGAGGGCTTCGTAGCGCAAGCGACCAAGATCGGCGAGATCTATACCAATCTCGCCAAGGAAGCCTTCAAGCCGGTCGAGATCGTTTTCGCCAAGGTTCAGGCCGTCGCAAGCCCCAATCCAAGTGTCGCCAGCCCCAAGCCAGGTAAGGTGGCCTGATCCGCAATTAGTTGCGGTTCAAGTTTCGGTGTTGCGCCTCTCGGGGCGACAAGGCTCGACCGAAAGTCGAGCCTTTCTTATTTGGCAGCCCTCCTCGCGGCCAGCTTTGAGGCCCGCCGGATTGCCTCCCGAGCTGGCAACTGCGGAAAATAGACCGAAGCTGGCGCCGCAATGGGTCATGGTTGACTATGGAGACCATCAAGCGCTGATTTCACGGGATCAATACGAAGCTACTGAGTACCAACCGCCATACGACCAGCTCCCCACCAAAGAGCAATATGAACGTTCCGAGGAAACCGAGTGATGCCCAAAGGCCCTAAAGGCGAGCGCCGCCCCCGCCGACGCGGATAACGGGCGCCATCATGTCGGAGAAGATCGTGGGCAGGGGCGGCAGGTTGCCGGTGAGGCCGCGCAGCTTCGAAAGCGAGCGCTCGTCGAGCTGGTGAATCACATCAATCAGTTTCTCGTCGGCGCCCATTCCTAGCGCAAAGGATTTGCCGTGGGTTTTGCGGAGCGCTGATATAAGGATCTTGCCGTGCTTTTTGGCGAGTTCGCCATTCTTGTCACGGTCGCCATTGCCGAGACTGATCTGTGCCATGATTGTCTCCGCCGTGCGGCATGTGCTTGGCGCAGATAGCTGGAGCGTCAATCCCCACCGCGAGTCCATGCGTGAAGCTCGCCGGCGCACCGGTGCCTGGGGTAAGGTTCTGCCCGGTGATGTTGAAACCATGCGCCCAATACTCAGGAATGGCTACTTTCATAACTACGGACAGAGTCGGTAATACACCCACCTCGGCGCCAAGCTGAGGCGCCGGCATTGACACGTTAATTCAGTAATAGCGAACTTGAGACCATTTTGCCGTTATAGGGCTCGGGATAAGCCGTTGATTTTAATAATATGACGAATGGACACCTCGGAAAAACCTCGCGTGATTGGTGGCGTCGTGATTCGCTGCGTGCGTGGGTGCGGGGGAGAATCGCGATGGTTCGGCAGGCGGGTTTGTTTGATCTCGACGAGCGCTATCGCAAGCTCTCAGAAGGGGCGATCCGCTGGGGCGGCTCAAGGAGCTGATCGATTTCGAGGTTTTTCGTCCTGCTTTGACGAAGGCGCTGAACCGCTCGGACGGCTCCAAGGGCGGACGCCCGCCCTACGACGCCGTCTTCATGTTCAAAGTTTTGATCCTGCAAACGCTCTACACGCTGTCCGACGACGCGACGGAGTTTCAGATCCGCGACCGCTTCTCCTTCATGCGTTTTCTTGGGCTTGAACTTCAAGACGCAGTCCCCGACGCCAAGACGATCTGGCTGTTTCGCGAACAATTGACCAGAGCCGGCGCCATCGAAGAGCTGTTTTCGGGGCTCGACGCCTATCTCAAGGCGCAAGGCTATCTCGCCATGTCGGTTCAGATCGTCGCCGCGACGATCGTCGCGGCGCCCAGACAACGCAACACCGATGACGAGAAGAAAGCGATCAGGGAAGGCCGCGTTCCCGATGATTGGAAGGACAGGCCGGCGAAGCTCGCCCAAAAGGATCGCGACGCGCGTTGGACATTGAAGCGCGCCAAAGCGCGCCCAGCGGGCGAAGACAAAAAGCCCAAGGTCGAATCGCCATTCCGGTCTTTGGCTATAAAAATCATGTCTCGATCGACCGCGCCCATGGCTTCGTGCGCCGGTTCACGGTGACGAACGCCGCCGCTCATGACGGCGCGCGCTTGCCCGACGTGCTCGACAAGACCAACACGGCGAGCCAAGTCTGGGCCGACACGGCCTATCGCTCGAAAGCCAATGAGGCGCATATGGAAAGGAGCGGCTTTATGTCGAAGGTACATTTCCGCCGGCGCGCCGGCGTCGGTTTGACGGGCGTCGCAGGCCAAGGCCAATGCAGCGCGTTCCAAGGTTCGCTCCGCGGTCGAGACCGTCTTCGCGGCCCAGAAACATCGCTTCGGGCTGTTCGTGCGCACCATCGGCGTCGCCCGCGCGACGGTGAAGATCGGCTTGGCCAACATCGCCTACAACGTCACACGCGTAAGGCCAATGGCCGTCGCAAAGCCGCGCGGCGGCGGAAATGCCAACAAGAATTGAGCGCAAAAATCCGAGTGCGGCGCCTTCCGCCCACAAAATCCGCCGATCAATCATGCCGAACCGGGTTCTTCGAGGTGTCCGAAGCATACACGCGGCATTGGCGCAAGTGACGAAGAAGCCTTCGAGGCCGCTGAACACGTGCTTTTGGACAAAATCGGGTCTTTTTGCTGCAATGCAGCAATTTTTCTTGACTGCGATTGTGCAATGCCCTACGATTTTTATCGTGGGCCTTGAGGCCTGCCGGCGCGCGGCCTCTCGGACCTAGTGGTTTCATTAGGTTGGACGATATGGAGATGGGATACAGGGTCTAATTGCCTCCCCATCCTTACTATTGGAGGCAAACAACATGACAACCTTGCATGACAATCCTTGGCGGCTTGACTGGGATGATGAAAGAGCATCAGAGTGTGAACTACAGGATGCACTCAAGTTTTGGAGGCAATACCACAATCTAGGCTCAAGAAACCGTGTCAGATCGGCTCTAGCCTATTATCGACGATATCATAGCAGAAAGGAACACACCCATGCCCATGTTTTCTAAAACTTGACCCCTCTCGGCATGGTGACAAGCAAATCACTCAGACTTCTTCGTAACTTTTAACGCTGGGGGAGTGTCTGCATAGCGAACGCCAGAAGAGGTCAATGTGGCTCCCAAGGCAGTGTTAGCCTCTGACAAGGCGCTAACGGTGTTGGCCATGAGCGCACCAGTGCTGGCAACTTTATCAAGTTGGGGGAGTACGTCTTTCATCTGGGCAACTTCTATTTTCATATTTTCAATTCGGCGATTTCGCAAAACGTCTTCTCTGTCGCCAAGTTCACTAACGAACAAAATCGGCAGCTCTCAAAAATTATCTCGCTGGGGACGATGGCCGATTAAAGTCTGATGCCAGCGCATGCTTTATGGCGCGAGGCCACGGCCGGAACGTCGCCGTTGAAGGCCCAAGCGATCTTGCTGATTTGATAAACCAACTAGAATCGTCCGAAGCGCTTTCGCTCGGAAGGATCGATATGGCTAAGGTCAATCGTCAGCCCGATGTGGTGCTCGATGTCGTTACGGCTCGTAGTCTGCGCGAGCCTCAGGACGGAGTTATTGCACGCACGGCATAGTATCTCACTTTCCAGGCCGGCGAGCCGGGCTTCATGTTGTTCGATATCGATTTCAAAGGAATGCTGTCCATTGTCGCGGGAGAAATTGAGGCGAATGGTGTTTTGGAAACGATTTACTCGGAATGCCCGGGACTCAAATCAGCGTGCCACGTGGAGCGGGCTTCAACAAGCGCGGGCATTTTGAACATCGAAACCGGCGAGCGCTTCACCGGTTGAGGCGGACTACATATCTATGTCGCCGTCACCGACGCAGCCGACATCCCGCGTGCACTTAAGGTTCTCTTGGACCGTCTATGGCTCGCCGGATATGGTTGGATAAATATAGGCGCCGCTGGACAATTCTTGGAACGATCGCTGGTCGACGTCGCTGCAGAATCGCTGGAACGCTTGATATTCGAGGGGCCGCCAATTTTAATGTCGCCTCTCACCCAAGACGGTGAGGCACGCCAAGCGCGAGCAACGGACGGAAGCCCGATTGATACGCGCGTCGCCCTGCCAGATTTATCCACCGCAGAGCAGGTGCAACTCGCTACAGCATGCAAGGCCGAACCATCTGGACACTTCCAATAACCGTGCTTTTCAGATGGGCGGAGCCAAGTTACTCTTGAGCTGTCGCGGCGTGGCATTGTCACGTTGGTAAGTTTTACTTGTCAATAGAGCCAGTTTGCCGCCGACCGTCCGTTACGAAATCAAGGGCTTGCGCCCATGCCTATAGGCCCGACACGACCTCGAAATTGGTTATACTCGGCCAACGTGACAATGCCAGTGACTGGGTTCGATCCCAATCTTGACTGGCTGGGCGCGGTGCCAAATGGAAGTGATAAACCGCCGGCGGGAACAGCATCGTCACTGAACGCGAGGCAAGAAGCGAGCTCGTGATTGTTGCCGCGGACAGTGCCGAACTTTCGAAGAGGACAATTGGGTGCCGACGCATGCAAGGGCGCGTGCATTTCTCGAAAGCGTCGCGAAGCGCCGAATCCTCATTACCTACCAGGACCTGGCGAACGCTCTTCAGATATTGCCACCCCATTCCATCCATCGGGTGACGCAAGCCCTGGAGCGCCTGATGGAGGAGGATGCGGCGGCGGACCGCCCGTTCATCGCCGCGCTCGCCATCAGCAAGGCGCGTGGCGGCCTGCCGGGGCCCGGGTTTTTTGATTGCGCCCGACGTCTCGGCCGGTTCGCGGGCGATCCGGACGGTCAGGACGCGAGGACGTTTCACGCCGCTGAGCTAAACGCCGTCTTCGCTTGCTGGAGCGGTTCGGGCGACAACTAACAACGAGGACATCGTGCTCACCAAAAGCAGCGGGGTCTCCAGATGCCCACCAATCACAGCGGCGTGAGTTGATGTCCGGCAGCGGCTATCCGAAGTTCAAGAACGACCGCGGCGTCCCGGAAATCTGCATCGGGGTGAGGGAATTCATGTGCGTCGGCGAGTCCCCACCGCAGGACCACCCGCACATCTACATCCACATGTCATCAGCTTCATCCGCGAAGCGGTGTTCTGAAGTCGAATATTGCCTGAGGCACTTGACTTGCTTTCGTCCCGCCCAATGTGCCGTGAGTAGTGGCCCCGAAGCGGGGAGAAATGCTATGGCGCAAGACCATCTAGAGCATGCCATTGAGTACTTCGAGACGCTCGAAGGCACCAAATGGATCCTGAACGTGAGGACCGACCTCCTGATGGATCCTTCAAGCCGCGGGTTTAATGCTGACAAGCTCAATGTTCTTAATCGCGAGCTAGCCAAAAGACTGCCGGGTAGTTGTTATAGCCGGGTCTATCTTCATCATTCTAAGAGGTACTGACTAATTCCCCTTTCTAAAGGCGAGCGGTGCCCCGCCGACGCAGTGAGCAACGCTATCCTCGTTGCCAAGATCGCAACCGCCGACAATAACTGAGACACTGCCGATCATCGAGCCGAGCTTTGCGCTCGATCGTGGGTGGTTCGGCGTCATGCTAAAGATCATAAACTCGCGGGCAAGCTTCTGCGCCTCGGCTATCTGCTCGGGGGTCATGCGCTGTGCGGCCAAGTCTCGATCTTTTGCTGCATCATTATCGCCCTCCAAAGGATCCTAATTCGGGTAACAGTAGCCGCCATAGAAATGATAACCGACCGGGCAACCATACCCAGGGGCATAGCCAGGACCGTAGTAAGGCCCATGCGCCGCTGCTCCGGCAGCTGCCCCGACGGCGGCGCCAGCGAGCACGCCTGCCACAACAGCGGCAGGTCCCCAGCCGTAGCCGTAACCCCAGCCGTAGCCGCAGCGACCGTACCGGCACCAAGCAGATGCTGGGGTGACTGAAACCGCGGTCGTGGCTGCGAGCGTGATGACTGCAGCGGCGACAAAACCGAATTTCTTAACAGTCATGGGAGTCACCTTTCCGAAGAAAAACCGAAACGTGCAACGCTAGCTCTTTAATATGCGTTAAATTCTTAAGTCTCGTCAAATCCGCGATGCGCGCGCCAATCCGGCATCACGTTCACCGCCCGGCGGCCGCAGCGTGCACACGAAGGCTCCGAGCCGCGCGATCGACGGAAACTGCAAGTCATCGGCAAGGCCGAGCGCGTCGAAGGTGAAGGGCTTCGAATGCAGACACGCCGCATTGGTGCAGGTGACGAACAGGGCGGTCATCTGTCAGTTGCTGCGTCAACCGCTGGTGGTGGGCTATGGTCTGTTGTGATCGGAAGCTGGACGGCACCGATGTGGCTGAGTGGGCCAGCATCGTCGACAGCCGAACAATGACATAGGGATAGGTGGCCAAAACACTGTTTGGCTTTGGTTGCAGGCCATAATCCCAATTACGGAACAGAGCGACCGCTTGATCGAAAGCGGCAGCAAATCGACAGGGATAGGACACTCAGCCGGCATAAGGAGAATATCTACTCGATGCACTCAGCGAGCAAGCTTTGAAAAATTCTTCGCGTATGATCGGCTTTTTGGGTTCCTGACAACGGAACCAAATCTGACTGTTGAGGCGGTCCATGAAAAAGCGATGCCGGTCATTCATCGCACGACTGACCAAATCGACATGTGGTTAGACGCGCCAATCAATGAAGCGTTGTCGCTGCAAATCTCATTGCCGGACGGCGCGCTTAAGATCGTGGGAACTGGCGTTCAGAAGGATGTAGGCTGAGGCCAAGGTGCTCGATAATTCGGGTGGCCCTCAGTTCGTTCACCGCGCGCGGTAGCCCAGAACAGGGTCGCGATTCATCAGGGCTCTCCTCTCGGAGACCGTTAATCACAAATCTCACACCATGGAACCCTCTTTATGGGTCCGGACCCTAGAAAGAACCGGCGAGCCTCACTAACTTCTACAACGTCGAAATGTCTCTCTTGGTAGCTCAGGCGCGGGATAGAGTGATGCCGTGACCCCCGATGCGGAAAAAGACGTCCTCGCCCTACAGGGCGGCGGGGCGCTCGGAGCCTATCAAGCGGGTGCCTACGCGGCCCTGTGCGATGCCGGCCACATGCCGCGCTGGGTCGCTGGTACGTCGATTGGTGCTGTCAATGCCGCCATCATCGCCGGCAATCAGCCTGAGCACCGTGTGTCGTGCTTGCGCGAGTTCTGGGAAGGGGTTTCGAGTCGCCTGCTCGGATGGCCTCTCGCCGAAGATGGCAGCGCGCGCAGGATCTTCAATGAAACCAGCGCGGCACTTTCCGCTGCCGGTGGCGTGCCCGGCTTCTTTGATCCGCGAATTCCACCCGCGGTGGTCATGCCGCAGGGCACGCCGGAAGCCATCAGCGTCTACGATACCGGGCCGCTTAGGGCCACCTTGCTCAAGCTCGTCGATTTCGATCTGTTGAATTCAGGAGCGGTACGGTTGAGCATCGGCGCAGTGCAGGTGCTTTCCGGCAATATGCAATATTTCGACACTGCCACTCAAGTGATCGGCCCTGATCACGTCATGGCGAGCGGTGCTCTCCCTCCAGGGTTTCCTCCCATAGAGATCGACGGCGAGCCTTATTGGGATGGAGGATTGGTCTCCAACACTCCCCTCGAATACGTGCTTGAGCGGAGTGGTCCCCGAGAGGATATGTGCATCTTCCAGGTCGACCTCTTCAGCGCCAAGGGCTGCATGCCGCAAACGCTGTTCGATGTGACGCAGCGCGAAAAGGAGATCCGTTACTCGAGCCGGACCCGTCTCAACACCGATGTCTTCCGGGAGCTGCAGACCATCCGCAGGGCTATTCGTCAGTTGCGGGCCAAGGTGCCACGAGAGCTCAGCGACAATCCGAATTGGCAACTCCTCGACAGCGTGAGTTGCGGCGCGGCTATCACCATCGTGCTGCTTATTCACCGGCGTGCCGCCTATTGGACGCAATCTAGCGACTATGAATTCTCACGCTACTCGATGGAAGAGCATTGGCAAGCGGGCCGCGCCGATGTCGAGCGAACATTCAGTGATCCCGCCTGGAAGAACCGCAAGCGGCCGGAAGAGGGCGTGATGGTGCTCGATCTGACGCGGGACCTCGACACTGATCCAAAGGAACGCGCCCTATGAAGATTGACGAAGTCCGGCGCCGCGCCTTCGCCATGCCGCTGACCAGCCCCGCCTTTCCCCCGGGTCCCTATCGCTTCGTCGATCGCGAATATCTCGTCATTACCTACCGCACCGATCCCGCCGCGCTCGAAAGAGTGGTGCCGGAGCCGCTGACCTTCGACGAACCGCTCGTCAAATATGAGTTCATCCGCATGCCGGACTCCACTGGCTTCGGCGACTACACCGAGTTTGGCCAGGTCATCCCGGTAAAGTTCGAAGGCCAGGAGGGCGGCTACAGCCATGCCATGTTTTTGAATGACGGTCCGCCCATCTATGGCGGCCGCGAGCTGTGGGGATTCCCGAAGAAATACGCCCAGCCTTGCTTGAGCGTCGACAAGGACACGCTGATCGGCACGTTGAACTATGGCTTGGTACGCATCGCCACCGCCACCATGGGTTTCAAGCATAAGGCGCTCGACGAAACGGCAGTTCGTGCGAGCTTAGAGAAGCCGAATTATCTTCTGAAGATCATCCCCCATGTCGACGGCAGCCCGCGGATTTGCGAGCTTGTCGATTATCGCCTCGAAGACATTATCATGAAGGGTGCCTGGACCGGCCCGGCAATGCTCGAGCTTGAGCCGCATGCACTTGCACCCGTCGCCGCGCTGCCTGTGCGCGAAATCATCTCGGCCACGCACATTATTGCTGACCTCACGCTCGGATTGGGCAAGGTCATTTATGACTATCTCCAGCCTTGAGGAGTGTGCACTATGAAGCTCGACGGTAAGGTCGCCCTCATCACCGGCGCCGCCAGGGGCATCGGCCACGGATTGCGAGACGCTATGTCGAGGCTGGCGGCCGCGTGGTCATCGCCGATTTGAATGCCGATGCCGCGGCCAAAGCGGCCAAAGAGCTCGGCGACGCCAAGACGGCTATCGGCATCGCCATGGATGTGAGCAAGGAAGATTAGGTCAATGACGGCATCGAACAAACCGTCAAGGCCTTTGGGCGCGTCGACATTCTCGTATCCAATACCGGCATCCAGATCGTGTATCTGATCGAGGAATTCCCCTTTGCCGATTGGAAAAGCTTCTTGCTATCCACTTAGACGGCGCGTTTCTGACGACCAAGGCCTGCGTCAAACACATGTACAAGCAGAATGGAGGCGTGCTCATCTATATGGGGTCGGTGCACAGCCATGAGGCCTCTCCACTCAAATCGGCTTACGTAGCAGCCAAGCACGGCATCCTCGGCCTCGCCGCGTGATGGCGAAAGAAGGGGCCGAGCACAATGTCCGCGCCAATGTCATCTGTCCGGGTTTTGTGAAGACGCCGCTTGTCGAAAAGCAGATTCCCGAGCAAGCCAAAGAGCTCGGCATCGGCGAAGAACGCGTGGTCAAGGAGATCATGCTTGCCGAGACCGTAGACAAGGAATTCACCACGATCGAGGACGTTGCCGAGCTTGCTCTGTTTCTCGCGGCCTTCAAGTCCAACGCGCTGACGGGACAATCCATTTGCGTCAGTCATGGCTGGCATATGGCTTAGCGGGGTGGTAGTGCGCGCTTCACCGTGGTGCAAGCTGGTCTGTTGCTGCTGTTCGTTGCCTATGTGCACAACCAAAAAGGGAACAAGGTCAACGCCTGCCTCTTTGCATTCAGCAACCTAGAAGCCGGCGCGAAGCGACCTAGATCGCGAGGTCCTCATGGCCGATCTGAGCCTGCACGTACTCACCATCTGTGGCTCACTGCGCAAGGGTTCTTACAATGCCATGGTGCAGCGGGCATTGCCATCTCTGGCGCCGGAAGGCATGATAATGAAACCGGCACCATCATTCGCCGAGTTTCCTCTCTATAATGCCGATGTCCAGGACTCGAGCGGGTTCCCCGCGCCGGTCAACACCCTGGCCGACGCTATCCGAGCGGCCGATGGCGTCATCATCGTCTCGCCCGAGTATAATTTTTCAATCCCTGGCGGCTTGAAGAACGCCGTCGATTGGGTATCGCGACTGCCGAACCAACCCTTTGCAGGCAAGCCTATAGCATTGCAATCAGCGTCGCCGGGGCCCCTTGGTGGAGGACGCGTTCAATACGATCTCCGTAGGGCTATGGTGTTCCTCGACGCCTTCACGCTCAACAAGCCAGAAATTTTCATCGGCAACTGCATTTCCAAGCTCGACGAGACGACCGGCGAGATCAAGGACGACGTCACACGCAATTTCATTAAGCAACAGCTCGCGGCTTTTGCGAAATTCATCGTCCGAGTGAGTGCCAAAGTTTGATGGTCAGGAGCTGATCGTGAGAGGCCCAGAGTGATGAAGCGCGCCCCATCTCTCATATTATGATATCGAGACAGGCGCACATAGAGCATCACGATATGGAAAGCCGTCGAAAGATAACACCAGGATACGAGGAGCCATCTAGATTGACATCATTTCAAACGTCCCGACGTTCGACCATGTGCGGGCCGCATTTCAAGGTCTGAGTCTTGATTCCAAAGCTGACTCGATCATTATTCGCTTGCGCTCAGACGCGCAAATCGATCAGCCGGCAATTATGAACAGCGTGATGAAAATCGATCAGATCAAGAACTTCGCGTACGCGTATCCCGAGCAGCCGGCGGTACCATAAAGCTATCGGAGAAATTCTCAATAATTTATATTTGCTCAATCGTTCCCATAATCTCCGGATCGATCGCCGCATCGCATTTGATAGCATTCGCATTACGCCAAGAGGCTCCTATTTTTCCGCGCCGCTGAGGAGCCGAACGAAGAGGATCGGTACGCCATTGTGTTTCGTTGCGTAGGAGTTTCCCGTGGTCGTTTGCTAGGGCGCGTACTCATAAATCTCGCAGGGTGAGTGCGGATCGCAGAATGTCTGCTTTTCCCTCGATGCAACCGGTTCGCGGACATTCCGAAAGCGTCGCTAAGGGCCATAAGCAGACAGTAGCTCGCCTTCCTCTCAAAGGTCGATTTTTTCGTGGCTAGGGCAGTGTGACCATGCGTCTCCTGGGGGTAATCGCCGGACCGCTATTGATGCTGCTTCTCCGCACACCGCCAGCGCAGCCCAATCCAGTGGAAAGCAGGAGGGACGCGACCTGACGAGTAACGTCTAGCTACGTTTCCTGGGAATGCCGCCTTGGGGGCCTGCGCCCGCTTCCGTCAGGGTGACTTGTACCTATGGGGTGCACCGGTAACGCGAGGAAAGATTGAGATGGAAGACTGGGAGATTCGAGCGGCTTTGGACATCCACTGGGCTGCGTCCGACGCGAACGACTTCGAAGTGGAGCACCAAATTTACCGAGAGGACGCAGTGCTCGAGTATCCGCAGTCGGGCGAGCGCATCCGCGGCCGGCGCAAGATTCAGGCGTCTCGCTTCGCACAGCCGAGCATGAAGCGCTTCACCGTGCGGCGCATCCTCGGCGCTGGCGACCTCTGGGTCACTGAATTCGTCCTCACTTACGACGGGCAACCGTCTTACACGGTGAGCATCATGGAGTTCGAAGATGGGAAGGTGGCCCGCGAGACGCAATACTTCGGTGATGCGTTTGAGCCAGGGCCTTCACGCGCTCGATGGGTCGAACGGATGCAGTGAAATGCGAACTGCGCGAGGTGACGATCCAACCTTCCTAGTGCCCGCGCTGGATCTCGGAACGGAGGAGCACAAGCATGGCGGCGCCCGACACTCTTTGCTATGCGAAGATCCCCCTCACCCACGGATCTGGTGCAATTCCTGCCCGTCGCATGAAACGTGCCCTTTTTATTCGCCGTCTTAGCAGGGCCGAATTGCCGGTTGATACAATGAAGCTGGCACGCTTCCTGATAGGAAAATCAATAGTGCGCCGCCTTCCGGGCCATCGGCTGAGCGGTCGCATTGTTGAAG
This sequence comes from uncultured Alphaproteobacteria bacterium, assembly GCA_963720425.1. Classification (GTDB taxonomy): domain Bacteria; phylum Pseudomonadota; class Alphaproteobacteria; order Rhizobiales; family Beijerinckiaceae; genus Methylovirgula. Next base: position 2,050,864 of record OY970391.1, on the reverse strand, counting down.
TAGAGGCGTATCCAGTCGGCGATTCTGCGGGGCATGCGTTTCACGGAAAGACAGTCAGCAATAGCTCGCTCTTTCTCGGTACTGGGTATGCTTACGTCTATCTTAGTTACGGCTCGTCATTTATGTTCAATATCACAAGTGAAGAGCCGGGAGTTGGGGCAGGTGTCTTGATTCGGTCGCTCGAGCCGATCGACGGGCTTAGCTTCATGAAGCGTCGACGCCGCACGTACCGGTGTTACGACCTCGCACGAGGCCCTGGCCGCCTCACAACGGCAATGGACATCGACCGCCGTTTTGATGGCCTGGATCTTTGCACGGATCGCACGCTCTGGCTCGGTTCGGCCGTCCGACGCCCCGGGGCCATCGGACGGAGTGTCCGCATCGGCCTTTCAAAGGAAGCAAATCGTCTGCGCCGGTTCTATGAGCGAGGCAATCCATATGTGAGCGGCCCAAGGCGACTGAGCCGGTAATGCAGTCGCTTGTCTTTGCAATCACCCGGTGCGCGGCGGTAACTGCGCACAACTCGAAGCCACTCAAAAACGGGCAGGCCGAATCCTGCCCGTGATGACGAGCGGCACCATCCAATCGTCTTTTAGGCTGGGACGCTTTGCCGACCGTCTATGGTGACTTCCCGAAGCCGCCCAGTGTCTACGTCGAAAATAAAGCCTCGCACAGGCACTTGGCGATCCAAGGATGCGACCTCACCTTTTTGATCTGTTCCTTCGTGTGCTCGGCCGGATCCTTGTACGAGAGGAAACGCGTGGGGGCTGGCGATGCATCTCCCGTCAGTTTCGAGAGCTTTGCGTTCAATTCCTCGTCGGTAAAGGTCGTAAATCCGCAGCCGGTGTGGTTAAGAAGCATGATCTCCTTCGACCCCAAAACTCGCGTCGAAACGACAAGTTCCGCCAGCACTTCGTCCGTGACGGCCGGACCGCCGTTGCGAATGACGTCCATGTCGGCATGCTTCAGGCCCAGTATTCCCTCGAAGTCGGAAAGTCGGGGATCCATGCAGTCACCACAGCGATGGCAGGCTGCGGATGTGCACCTAGTCTCGGATCATAAGCTTTGGCGTATTGCTCATTTGACTTCAGCGCTTGATCGATAACGCTCATTACGTCCTCCAATTTGCTCGCCGGCGGCGGTCGCTGGACGCTCAATTCAACCGCGACCCGTGTAAATCGAACCGTGCACGCTTTTGAGCGAGGCAGTGCGGCCAGTTTCAACGACGGCACCTCACGTCGCCGGAGTAGTGCCCATCTGCGAGCGCACTGGGAGGCTACTGCGCCGTTCGCGCACCCTGATGCTGATGGAACGGCATTGGCAAGAGCGTGCGTTTTCTTGGGCCAAATCATGGGCGAAGCAGATGTTGCGATAAGTCGTATATCGCAAATCACCTTTTTATTTCAAACTGTTGCATATGGTGCTGCAAGAGAGGATCGAACTCTCGACCTCTCCCTTACCAAGGGAGTGCTCTACCACTGAGCTACTGCAGCCCATCGCTGGGGCGGCAAAGGAGAATGCACATGAGCCGCGCCGGGCTATGTCGCATAGGCGGCCCGGATAGGCAAGACAAGCGCTGCGGCGCAAGCTGAAAAGCCCTATGATCCTCGGCATTTCCGCCGCTCTAGGCGCGGCGCTTGTCGGCTCGCCCGCAAACCCTTAGAGTTTTGTCATGATGGATTTGAGAAGGTGCATTTCCGGGACTGTCAGGAGCCGCGATGGCCGCCGGACCTCAGCCCGGAAATAAGCCGCCGGGTGGCGGTGGGGCGACATCCGGCGTGGCAAAGGCCGCGGAGAACGAGCGCCTGGCCGAGGCTTTGCGGGAGAATCTGCGCCGCCGCAAGGCGCAAGAACGCGGCCGGCGCGCCGCCGCAGCCGAGAGGCCGGGAAAATTGCCCGACTAGATCGCTCAGGGGGGACAATGGATCGCATCCGCATCGTGGGCGGTCGGACGCTTGAAGGCAATATTCCGATCTCGGGCGCCAAGAATGCGGCTTTGCCGCTGATGATCGCATCTTTGCTGACTGAAGAGACGCTGACGCTCGAGAATACGCCGCGTGTCGCCGATGTCGGCATGCTGCTGCAGATCTTAAGCCATCACGGGGTCGACTATAGCGTCGATGGACGCAGGCCCGGCGATGAGCCGCAGGCAAGCCGCACCCTACACCTTTCGGCCCGCAAAATCGTGGATATTACCGCGCCTTACGATCTCGTTGCGAAGATGCGCGCGAGCTTCTGGGTCGTGGCTCCCTTGCTCGCTCGCATGGGAGAGGCCCGCGTGTCGCTGCCCGGCGGCTGCGCAATCGGCACGCGGCCGGTCGATCTCTTGATCATGGTGCTGGAAAAACTCGGCGCGAAGCTCGATATCGAAGCGGGCTATGTCCATGCTTGCGCCAAGGATGGGCTAAAAGGCGCCGAGATCAATTTCCCCAAGGTCACGGTCGGCGGCACGCATACCGCGCTCATGGCGGCCTCGCTCGCCAGGGGCCACACGCTGATCACCAACGCGGCCTGCGAGCCGGAAGTCGCTGACGTCGCCGCCTGCCTCGTCAAGATGGGCGCCAAGATCAAAGGCGCCGGCCAATCGAGGATCGAGATCGAAGGCGTAGGCGCGCTCGCGGGCGCCCGCCATAGCGTCGTACCCGACCGGATCGAGGCCGGAACGTATGCCATAGCGGTCGCGATGACCGGCGGCGACGTTCTGTTGGAGCGGGCTTCGCCGGACCTTCTCCAAAATGCGCTTGATGCGCTCACCCAGGCCGGTGCCGAGATCTCCGTCACCAACGAGGGAATCCGCGTCCGCCGCAACGGCTCGGGAATAGCTCCGGTCGATATCGAAACCGCACCCTTCCCCGGCTTTCCGACCGATCTTCAGGCCCAGTTCATGGCTCTGATGACCAGGGCCAAGGGCCGCTCGCGGATCACCGAGACGATCTTCGAAAACCGCTTCATGCATGTTCAGGAGCTCGCCCGGCTCGGCGCCCGCATCAAGCTCGACGGCGATGTGGCCCATGTCGAGGGGGTCGCCGAACTGCAGGGCGCGCCGGTCATGGCGACCGATCTGCGCGCCTCCGTCTCGCTGGTCATCGCGGCGCTGGCGGCGCGCGGCGAGACGATGGTCAACCGCGTCTATCACCTCGACCGTGGCTTCGAACATCTCGAAAAGAAGCTCAGCCGCTGCGGCGCGATCGTCGAGCGCATTCCTGGAACCGGCTAGGCCGGCGGGTTCCTTTCACCAACCCGCTTGAACTTGACGGTCGGCGGTCACAAATCCTTTAGGACACTGACCCAGAGGATCACCCAAATGCCGGAGCTCTTGCGCCTCATCGCACTCGACGCGGAAGACCTTGCAATCATTTCCGCCAATCTCCAGGATTCGCTGGTCAGGATCGGCGACATGGCCTATCTGCCGCGCTCCAAGCGTTTCGCTTTGGTCGCTTCGCGTTTCGACTGGGTGGCGGCGGCGGAGGGCAAGAATGAACGCTGCCGGACCGGCCTCCATTTCGAGCGGGTCCTCAAAGTCACGCGCACGGGCTTCGACCAGAATGCAAAGGATGTCTGCCTGAGCCTCCTCAGCGTGATCTATACGAGCAAGGACGCGCCGGCCGGACACGTGACGCTGACCTTTTCGGGCGGCGCCGGGGTGCGGCTCGACGTCGAATGTCTGGAAGCGCAAGTCCACGACGTCGGTCCGCGCTGGCCGGCCAAGACATGCCCGGACCATAGGTTCGACGACGCGCCGGAGCCGCAGGCGGGCTAGAGCATGATCCGCAAAAGTGGGAACCGGTTTTGCGAAAAGATGATGCGATCATAAAAGAAGCCCATGTTCGAGAGTCTCTATCAGTCGTTCGCTGATACCGCCGATCCCTCGCAGTCCGCGGCGCGGCTCGCCGCATTGCGCAAGGAGCTCGGCCGGCAAGGATTGTCGGGCTTTCTCGTCCCGCGCGCCGATCGCCATCAGAACGAAAACGTCCCTCCGTCGGAGGAACGGCTCGCCTGGTTGACGGGCTTCACCGGCTCGGCGGGCCTCGCAATCATCTTGAAGGATCGCGCCGTTCTCTTCGTCGACGGCCGCTATAAGCTGCAGGTCAAAGAGCAGGTCGATCTCTCGCTGATCGAGCCCGTGCCGATCGCGCAGACGAGCCCGGAAAAATGGCTCGAGAAGAATTTTGGCCCGGGACTGAAGCTTGGCTACGACCCCTGGCTGCATACGCCTGCCCAGATCGAAAAATTCGAGAAGGCCGGCGTCGAGCTCGTCCCGGTCGCCGAGAACCCGATCGATGCGATCTGGGCCGATCGCCCGCCGCTTCCCAAAGGCGCTGTCACCCGACATCCGCCGCGGCTTGCCGGCGAACCCGCGGCGAAGAAGCTCGCGCGCATCAGGGAAGCGCTCGGTAAGGCCGACGCGCTTCTGGTGAGCGACCCGCATGCTGTCGCCTGGGCCTTCAACATCCGCGGCAAGGACGTGGCCTATACGCCTCTGCCGCTTGCCTTTGCGCTGATCCCTAAGGACGGCAAGCCGCGGCTCTATATCGATCCGGCAAAACTCGGCCCCGAGGTCCGCACCTATCTCGAGACATTGGCGGAGATCGCCGAGCCGTCGCGGCTCGAAAACGACCTCACCTCTCTCAGCAAAGATCACAAACGCGTCCTCTTCGACGCGGCCACTGCGGCGGTGAAACTCACCCGATTACTAAAGGAGGCCGGCGGCGAGCCGCAAGTCGGCCAAGATCCGATCGCGCGCATGAAAGCGCGCAAAAACAAGGCCGAGCTCGAAGGCGCGCGCCGCGCGCATCTGCGCGACGGCATTGCGATGTTGCGCTTCCTTCACTGGTTTAGCATCGAAGCCCCTAAGGTGACCGAGATCGACGCCGCGCAGGCGCTCGAAACTTTTCGGCGCCAATCGCGTAAATTAAAGGATCTCTCCTTTCCGACGATCTCCGCTGCGGGGCAGAACTCGGCGATTCCGCATTATCGCGTCACCGTCGCGACCAACCGAAAAATCAAAAAGGGGATCTTCCTCATCGATTCGGGCGGCCAATATGAGGACGGCACGACCGACATTACTCGCACGCTGGCGGTCGGCACGCCGAGCCAAGAAATGCGTGACCGATTCACCCGCGTGCTCAAAGGCCATATCGCGATCGCCCGCGCCCTCTTCCCGAAGGGAACGTCAGGGGCGCAAATCGACGCCTTGGCCCGCTTGGCTCTTTGGCAGGCCGGCCTCGATTTCGATCATGGCACCGGCCATGGCGTCGGCTCCTATCTCTCGGTCCATGAAGGACCGCAGCGGATCGCGAAATCGGGCGGCACCGCGCTCGAAGAAGGCATGATCCTCTCGAACGAGCCGGGCTACTACAAGGCCGGGGAATTCGGCATCCGCATCGAAAATCTCGTTGTCGTCACGCCGCACAAGATCACGGGCGCCGAATGCGAGATGTTCGGCTTCGAGACGCTCACGCTGGCTCCCATCGATCTTTCGCTGATCGAACCGAAGCTTCTCGAGGCCGATGAAATCGCCTGGCTCAATGCCTATCATGCGCGTGTGCGGAAGGCGCTTTCGCCGCACGTGGAACCGGCCTTGCGCACATGGCTCGCGCGCGCGACGCGCCCGATCAGGAAATGATCAAGAGCGTTGCAGATTGTTCCTGATGATTTCGCGCAGCGACCATTGCCCTCTCTGGCCGACAATTTCACCGCGAATGTCATCGAGCTTCCAGACCTTGCCTTCCTTGATGAAATCATAGTGAAGGATCGAGGAATCATCCGCTGACCTGAACTTCGCCGCGATGATCACGTGATCGGGCTGTTCCGACTCGACCGCAATGTCCAAATTCTGGACATCCGGCCCTTCAGAATTCGTGATCGGATCGAAATTGAGAATCCGTCCACCCGCCGACTTCGCCTCCATCGCGGCCACCGCCGCGATGAGATCTTTCGAGAAATAGAGATGGCGGATTTTCGTGTCGTCGAAAGCCGACGGACCGGAATAGCTGCCATCCTCGCCGGCTGACACTTTGTAGATCGCCTCGACGATGTCGCGCGGCGAACGCGCGGCATTCGATTTCATAGCCGCCTTGGATTTTACAGCTCCCTTGGTTTTGGTCGCCGGCATGGCTTCGGCAGGCGCCGCAGCTTCAGCCGCAGGAGCTGCCGTGCCCGAAGGTGGCTGGGCCTTTGCGGACTCCTTTTTCGCCGGCTTTTTGGCTTGCGCTGTTGCCTTCGCCTTCGTTTTGGCCTTCTCGGGCGCTTTGGTCTGCGCGGTCGCCTCAGGGTTCGTGGGTTCCGCTGATGTTGCCGGCGCTTGCGCGGGTGCTGCGGGCGGCTCTTGCGCTGGTGCAGCTGCCGGCGCGGCGGGTTGATTGGGCATTGGGGCTTGCGCGGAATTCGGCGGCCACGCAAGTGTCGGACTTTGCGCCATGCTTGGCGGGGGTGGGGACGTTTGGGTCTGGGCGGAACTCGGGATTGCCAGCAAGAGCGCAGTTAATGCGCCGCAAACCGCTCCCATGTTCAGCCATTGATCTCGCATGACCTACCTCCCGTTGGACGGCTGAAATCGCCCTCCAAAATTTTTTACCGATGCGCCGGCATGAAAAGCCTGCACCTTTTCGGGGTCAAGCTCCAGCCAGATCTTGTCCGCATCATGACCGGCTCAGCCTCCTGCCCCGGCAAGCTTAAGCCATTCGTCTTCGTCGATCGTCTCGATCCCGAGTTCGGCCGCCTTGGCGAGCTTCGAGCCTGCGCCGGCGCCCGCGACCACGAGATCGGTGTTCTTGGAGACCGAAGCCGCCACTTTCGCGCCGAGGCGCTCGGCCTGCGCCTTCGCTTCGTCGCGGGTCATGCGTTCGAGTGAGCCGGTGAAGACGATTGTCTTGCCGGCCACTGGGCTTGTCGAAGCCACCTCTTCTATCGGCAGAGGCCGCACGTGCTCAAGCAGCGCGTCGAGCTCGTCCTCATTGTGCTTTTCGGCGAAGAAATCGGCAACGGCCTCGGCCACGACTTCGCCCAGGCCTTCGATGTTGTCGATCTCGGCGCGTCCCCCAGATCCGGCCGCCGCCGCCCGCGCCGTCGCGCGAAGCGCCTCCAACGTGCCGAAATGGCGGGCAAGCCGGCGCGCATTGGTCTCTCCGACGTGCCTGATCCCCAAGGCATAGATAAACCGACTGAGCGGGATCTGCCGGCGCGCCTCGATGGCGGCGAAGAGATTGCGCACCGAAGTCTCGCCGTAGCCCTCCCGATCCTTCAATTTCGTCTCGCTCTTTGCGTCGCGCGCGGCGAGCGTGAATATGTCGGCCGGTTTGGTGATCAGGCCTTCGCGGTAGAATTGCTCGATCTGCTTCTCGCCCAGGCCCTCGATGTCGAAGGCGTGGCGTGAGACGAAATGTTTCAACCGCTCCATCGCCTGCGCCGGGCAGATGAGGCCGCCGGTGCAGCGGCGCACCACATCGGCGGTCCCTGTTTTCGGATCGATCTCGCGGATTGCGGCCGAACCGCAGACGGGACAGATCGTCGGAAAGCGATAGAGCTTGGCGCTCTTGGGCCGTTTTTCCATAATCGGTCCGAGAACCTGCGGAATGACGTCGCCGGCACGCTGGATTCTGACCGTGTCGCCGATGCGGATATCCTTGCGGGCGATCTCGTCCTCGTTGTGCAAAGTGGCGTTGGCGACCACGACGCCGCCGACGGTCACGGGATCGAGCCTCGCGACCGGCGTCAAGGCGCCGGTGCGGCCGACCTGGATCTCGATGCCGCGCAGAATGGTCGTCGCCTGTTCGGCGGGGAATTTATGCGCCGCCGCCCAGCGCGGGGCGCGCGACACGAAGCCGAGCCGATCCTGCAAGGCGAGGTTGTCGACCTTATAGACGACCCCGTCAATGTCATAGGCGAGCGAGGCTCGGCGGCTCTCGATGTCATGATAATGGCGCAGCAATTCCTCGGCCGAATGGCAGAGCACGGTGAGCGGATTGACCGGCAGCCCATAGCTTTTGAACGCACGCACCATGCCCATTTGAGTTGTCGCCGGCATAGCGCTCACTTCACCCCAGGCGTAGGCGAAGAAATGCAGCGGCCGTCCGGCGGTAATGGCCGGATCGAGCTGGCGCAGCGATCCCGCCGCCGAGTTGCGCGGGTTGGCGAAGAGCGGCTTGCCCGCCTCGGCCTGCCGCGCGTTGAGCGCGGCGAAATCGGCCCGCGTCATATAGACTTCGCCGCGCACTTCGAGGACGTCAGGCGCCGCAGCTTTCAAGACATGCGGGATCTCGCCGATCGTCTTGACATTGGCGGTCACATCCTCGCCTTCATAGCCGTCGCCGCGGGTCGCCGCCTGAACGAGCTTGCGGCCTTCGTAGCGCAGCGAACAGGAGAGGCCGTCGATCTTCGGCTCTGCGGTCATCGCCAGCGGCGCATCGGCCGCAAGTCCGAGAAAACGTCGGATCCGGGCGACAAAGTCCTCGACCTCCGCGTCGGTGAAGACGTTGCCGAGCGAAAGCACCGGCACTTTGTGGCGAACTTTGGCAAATTTCTCTAAGGGCGCGGCGCCGACCCGTTCACTCAGTGAATCCTTCGTGACGAACTGCGGAAAGGCCTTTTCCAGAGCCTCGTAGCGGCGGCGCAGCGCGTCATATTCGGCATCTGAAATGGTTGGCGCGTCTTCGCGATAATAGCGCTCGTCGTGGCGGGCAATCTCCGCCTTGAGGCGCTCATGCTCGATGCGCGCCTGCGCGAGATCGATCCTATTCAGGCTTTTCGGCCTCTTCATGCCGAAGAATTAGCTCAGATCCCCGTTGGCGGAAAGATGAGTTCCTCATCAGAGGCGGAGAGGGAGATCGTGGCCGAAATTCGAAGGCGATTCGCCTCGCGACGCGGGCATTCATCCACATGCAGGAGAATTGGTTTGATCCGATGGCAGCGAGAAAGCGGCTCTTGCCAAACAGGCTCAGTACTTCGTGACGACCGGTTCCGGCGCGAACAAATCGAACTTATAGTCCAAACCGAGACGGGCCATGTGGTACATGCTGCGTGTACAAAAGCCAATTTTAGTTATCGTTGTCGGCCAGAATGTTTCGAACCGTGCGCCGCTGAAATCGTACAAATATTCGGCACGGATAGCCGGGCACCCGGATCTCGACCGGCCGCGCCTGTGTAACGACCGAATCAGCTTCTATCCCCGCGAGCCCCAGGAGGACGGTCGCAATGAGGATGGAAATATCGCGGATATCTAGGTTTAGGTTGGTGTCGAATTTGCCAGCAGCATATTAATCTTTGCTTTATCAACTCACGCATTTTGCCGGATATGCTGCGATAAGAGGACTTGATGATCGTTTCAACAAGGGGCGCCATTGCGTTGCGTTCCGCAGCCTTCCTTGTTCTTTCCGCGCTGCTGGCGCAAGGGGCGCCGGCGCAAACCTCACCTTCGGCACAAGGCAAACTCGTAGTTTTTGCCGCGGCCAGCATGCAGACGGCGCTCGACGCTATTGCTCCGGTCTTTGTCCAACAGAGGGGAGAACCCGCCAGCATTTCCTACGGCTCCTCGGCAATTCTCGCCAAACAGATCGAACGGGGCGCTCCGGCTGATGTCTTCATCTCCGCCGATGTCAAATGGATGGACTATCTCGAAGGAAAGAAGCTCATTGAGCCGGGGACGCGACGTAATCTCCTCGGCAATAGTCTCGTCCTCATCCAACCGGCCGATCAGCAGGCGGAGCTTAAAATCGCATCTGGCTTCAATCTCGGCGGGGCCGCCGCCGACGGAAAGATTGCGGTCTGCACGGTCGATTCATGCCCGGCCGGGATCTACGCCAAGGAGGCGCTGCAGAAGCTCGGTGTCTGGGACGCGGTCGCGCCCAAGCTGGCCCAGGCCGCCAATGTCCGCGATGCCCTAAACCTCGTGGCACGTGGCGAAGCCAAATTCGGCATCGTCTATGCGACCGACGCCAAGGCTGAACCGAAGGTGAAGGTGGTCGATGTCTTTCCGGCCGCGAGCCACAGCCCGATTATTTACCCGGTTGCTGTCATTGCTGGATCCAAGGACCCGGAGGCGGCGGTTTTCGTAGCCTTCCTCACATCGCAGGCCGCAGTGAAAATCTTCAGGGGCCAGGGCTTCACCATCCTATCGAAAGAGCCCCTCGGTCGTTGACCGTTCGTCTGCCAGGATGGAATGCCGCTGGCGCTTCCGGCCGGCTCACTCGCCCGGAAGGCCGCGATCTTGGCTAAACGCTCGCTGACGGCGCAAATCAGATGGTTACCTTAAGATTCTGACATTGTGGATGCGGCGGTTGCGGGCAATTGAGGTGATGGTTCACTTCGCGGCATTGTCATATGCAGCGAACTGGAAGAACGCCAAGATGACGGATGATTGACATGAAGAAGCGCGTTGGCGTGCTGATGGGCGGGTTCTCGGCTGAGCGCGAGGTGTCGCTGCATTCCGGCGAGGCCTGCGCCAAGGCGCTCGCAGCAGAGGGCTTCGATGTCGCGCGCATCGACGTCGATCGCAATATCGCGGATGTCCTCGCCAAGATGAGGCCTGATGTCGCCTTTAACGCCTTGCACGGCCCCTACGGCGAAGATGGGATCATCCAGGGCGTTCTCGAGATGCTGAAAATCCCCTACACGCATTCCGGCGTGCTCGCTTCGGCGCTCGCCATGCGCAAGGATCGTGCCAAGGACGTGTTGAAGGCGGCCGATATTCCGGTGGCGGCGGGCGTGACCGTCGATCGCTTCACCGCGTCGCGCGCGCATGTCATGCCGCCGCCCTATGTGGTGAAGCCACTCGCCGAAGGCTCGTCCTTCGGTGTTCTCATCGTGAAGGAGGACCAGAGCCATCCGCCACAGGAGTTAACGCGCGGCGACTGGCCTCATGGCGACCAGGTGCTCGTCGAACGTTATATCGGGGGCCGCGAACTGACCTGCGCCGTGATCGGGGAAAAGGCCTACGACGTGATCGAAATCAAAGCCGCCGACGGCGGCTGGTACGACTATAATGCTAAATATGCCAAGGGGGGTTCAATCCACGTCCTTCCGGCGAATCTTAAAGAAAATATTTACCACTTTGTCCAAGAGTTGACGCTCAGGGCGCACAAGGCGCTGGGTTGTCGTGGAGTCAGCCGCGCCGATTTTCGCTATGACGATCGTCCCGGAGGCGCGGGCGAACTCGTCATCTTGGAAGTCAATACGCAACCAGGCATGACCGAGACATCCCTCGTGCCCGAAATCGCGGCGCATGCCGGCCTGTCGTTCGGTGAGCTCGTCAAATGGATGGTGGAAGACGCCTCCTGCGACCGGTGAAGGAGGTCTTTTCAAGTTTCCAGCCCTCCTTGCCGGCTTATGTGGGAGCTTCGGACATAGCTTCGTCGAAAGCTGACAGCCACGCGGTCCATCGCGGCCGTCGGACGTGGCGCGGCCCGACGTCCTGGTTCGCTTGGCTCCTGATGCTGCTCACCGCCCGCGGCGCAGGCGCCGTCATAGCGCTTGCCCTCATGGGCGGGGTCGGCCTTTATGGCGCAATGCTCGGCGGCCAATATGCGGCGTTTGCCGCATCCGAAGGGGGAGTTCCGGATTTCCTCGCGCGGATGTTCGGTTTCGGCATTAAGGCGGTGACGATTTCCGGCGCACGCGAGCTCTCAGATCAGCAAATCCTCGATGTCGTTGGTATTGGACGAACCAATTCGCTGCTTTTCCTCGACCTCGCGAAACTGCGCGAGAAGCTTATATCCCTGCCGCTCGTCAAAGACGCGAGCGTCAGCAAGCTCTATCCGAATCGGGTGATGATCGAGATCGAGGAGCGCCAGCCATTCGCGCTCTGGCAAAGGGACGGCGCGGTGAAAATCATCGCAGCCGACGGCACGCCCATCACTGCTCTGAACGAAGCTCGCTTCGTCATGCTCCCGCTTGTTGTCGGCGACGGCGCCAATGCGCGGATCACAGACTATTTCGCGCTCCTCGATGCGGCAGGCGATCTGCGCCCGCGAATCAAGGCCGGCATCCTCGTGGCTGAGCGGCGCTGGACGTTGAAGATGACGAACGGAATTAATGTCTTGCTGCCCGAGACCGGAGCCGTCGTGGCAGTCGCCGAACTCGCCCGATTACAGCGCGATTTTGGCGTGCTCGACAAGGACATCGTGTCGCTCGATCTGCGCTTTCCGGGTCGGCTCATCGCGCGTCTGCCGGAAGCGACCGCGCCTGCCCCCGCCGACATGCATAAGTCCAATTCGAAAGGCAGCCAGACGTGAGTGCGCGTATGCTGCCAGCGCGCATGCGAGCTCTTCCGGCGCGCAAAAGCGCGCTGCTTTGTGCGCTCGATATCGGCACTTCGAAGATCGTCTGCCTCATCGCGCGGCTCGATCCGATGGACTCCTCCGAATGCTTGCGCGGGCGCACCCATCGCTGCCGCCTTCTCGGAATAGGCCATCAGCGCTCGGCCGGCATGAAGAGCGGCGCGGTCGTCGATCTCGATGAAGCGGAAAACGCGATCCGCCGCGCGGTCGACGCGGCTGAGCGCATGGCCGGCGTTCAGGTCGAAAGCGTCATCCTCAATGTGACCGGCGGCCGGATCGGCTCGCAGCTTTACGACGCCCGGGTCGGCATCGGCGGAAGCGGCGTCAACGAAGCCGACATCCAACTCGTGCTCGAGGCCTGCGCCGCGCGGACGCAGCAGCAGGGCAAGGCGGTGCTCCATTCTCTGCCGATCGGATTTTCGCTGGGCGACATGCGCAACATCCGTGATCCGAAAGGCATGATCGGGGACGTGCTTGGCGTCGACATGCATGTCGTGAGCTGCGATGCGATTGTGGCACACAATCTGATGCTCGCGGTCGAGCGTTGCCATCTCTCGGTTGAAGCCATGGTCGCAACGCCCTATGCGGCGGCGCTTGCGGCGCTCGTCGACGACGAGGCCGAACTCGGCACCACATTGATCGACATGGGCGCTGGGACGACGTCGATCGGCGTCTTCGCTGGCGGCAACCTCGTCCATGTCGATGCGCTGGCGCTCGGCGGCGGCCATGTGACATTGGACATCGCGCGAGGCTTGAACACGCGGCTTGCGGATGCCGAGCGCCTGAAGACCCTTTACGGCGCCTGCCTCGGCTCCCTCTCCGACGAACGCGAGACGGTCGCCGTGACGCTTGCCGACGATGACGGCGATCACCCGACGCATGTGCCCAAGTCGCAACTCTTGCGGATCATAAGGCCGCGCGTCGAAGAGATCCTCGAACTCCTGCGCGACCGCCTAAGAAGCGCCGGGTTGGCGGCAAATTCCGCGTCGCGTTTCATTCTCACTGGTGGCGCCAGTCAACTCACCGGGATGGCCGAGACGGCCAAACAGATCCTCGCTGGCCAGATTCGGGAGGGGCGCCCGCTCGGCATCCATGGCCTGCCGGAAGCGGCCAAAAATCCAGGTTTTTCGGCGGCGGTCGGCCTCCTCGTCTATCCGCAGGCGGCCAAAATCGAATATTTTCGGCCCGGGCGGCGCACAGCGGAAGCGGCAACCGGAACAAACGGCTATATCGCCCGCGTCGGGCAATGGTTGAGAGAAAGCTTTTAGTGGTATGAAAAAACGAAAAAGCGCGGCGGCTGATTTGTTTTTTCGAGCATAAACACAACAATGCGGGCGACCCTGACCGGCGCTCCAACGTCGAGAGGCCAGACCATGTCGATCAATCTCAAAGCGCCCGAACTGAGGGAATTGAAACCGCGCATCATGGTGTGCGGCATCGGGGGCGCCGGGGGGAATGCCGTCAACAATATGATCGTCTCCGGTCTTATCGGTGTCGATTTTGTCGTGGCCAACACCGATGCACAGGCGCTCTCGTCATCGCGCGCCGATCGCGTCATCCAGATGGGCCTGCAGGTGACCGGGGGCTTAGGCGCCGGATCGCAGCCGGAAGTCGGCCGCGCCGCGGCCGAGGAAGTCCTGGAAGAGATCCGTGATCATCTCTCCGGCGCACATATGGTTTTCGTCACCGCCGGCATGGGCGGCGGCACTGGAACGGGCGCCGCGCCGATCATCGCCCGCATCGCACGCGATTTGGGAATCCTGACCGTCGGTGTCGTCACCAAGCCGTTTCAGTTCGAAGGCATCCGCCGCATGCGCGTCGCCGAATCCGGCATCGTCGAACTGCAGGATTCGGTCGATACGCTCATCGTCATTCCCAACCAGAACCTGTTCCGCGTCGCCAACGAGAAGACCACGTTCGCCGACGCCTTCGCCATGGCCGACCAGGTGCTCTACTCGGGCGTTGCCTGCATCACCGACCTGATGGTGAAGGAGGGTCTGATCAATCTCGACTTCGCCGATGTGCGCGCCGTTATGCGCGAAATGGGCAAGGCGATGATGGGCACCGGGGAGGCGACCGGCGAGAAACGGGCCGTTCTCGCCGCCGAAGCGGCGATCGCCAATCCGCTCCTCGATGAGGTCTCGATGAAGGGCGCCCGCGGTCTGCTGATCTCGATCACCGGCGGCAATGATCTCACACTCTACGAGGTCGATGAGGCGGCAAGCCGCATTCGCCAGGAGGTCGACGAAGACGCCAACATCATTCTCGGCGCGACCTTCGACCAGAATCTCGACGGAATGGTCCGTGTTTCGGTCGTCGCGACGGGCATAGACGGCGGTGCGCAACTTAGCGATTTCGACGCCGCCGAAGCGCATCTCACCGAAGCCGGCGAGCGGCTGCTCGCGTCAGCCCAGATGCGCCATGCCGATGCCCATACGCAACGCGATTCATCCGGCCATTCGGAGCTTCAGCCCTTGCCGCAGATCGCCGCGCGTTCGGCGGCCTACCCCGAGCCGGCCGCGGCAAGCGCGGCGCACCCGGCTCATGCCGGCACGCTGCGCGGCGTCCATCTCCAATCGGTCTCGCCGCAACCGCGGTATCATGCCGAGCCAAGCGCCGCGCCGGCGCCGAAGAGCGAGCCCTACGGGCCAGGCCCGTTCATCCCGCCGGCGCCGGAATCGCCGATCGTGCGGCCGCAGCGTATGCCGCAAATCGAGGATCTGCCCATGCCGGCGCAGAAACAGATCCGTGCGCAGCGAGGCGAACAGGTGGATGAGACACATAACGACACGAAGCGACGCACCTTGCTCGAAAGGCTCGCTGCCTTTGGAGTGAGCCGCCGGGATGAGCCGAGCATGGCGCGCGAGACGAAGACCCCATCGCCGGCGCCGCGGATCGCACAACCAAATTCGGTCCACGCTGAATATGGCAAGCGGGGTGCCCAGGCGGCTCGGAGTGGCCAACAATCCCTCGACGCGCAGGGCCGCATCGTGCCGCGGGCCATGGACGAGGATCAACTCGAAATCCCCGCCTTCTTACGCCGGCAGTCGAGCTGATCGCCGGTTGCCGAAAGAACGGAAAGGCAAGCTTCGAGCACGTTTGAAGAGGGAGTCGTTGGCATGTGGAGATGGATCTCGTTGCCACGCCGAGATGCGGTGTGAAACAGGCCCAGAATCAATCCAAAAGGTGTAACAGAGCGTAAGAAAGCTTGATTTGGTGCCCTTTTGACGCAGGCGTAGGGTCCGCCCCGTCGATGAGTTCGAGCGCTCTCGACCGCAGTGATGCGCGAGCTCATGTGGCAGCGGGCCGGACGGATGAATTTCGAGCGACAGACGACGCTCAAGGATCGGGTCTTCGCATCCGGCGTCGGTGTCCATTCGAATGCCCCCGCCACCATCATCCTCAATCCAGCCGAGGCCGACACCGGCATCGTCTTTCAGCGCACTGGGCTTGCCTGCAGTTCAAAGGCGGCGATTTCGGCGCATTGGTCGCGCGTGACCATGACCGAGCTTTGCACGACGATCGGCGATGGCGCGCAAGCGGGCGTGGCGACGGTCGAACACCTGCTTGCCGCCCTTCTGGGCCTCGGCATCGACAATGTCCTTGTCGAAATAGATGGGCCCGAAGTCCCGATCATGGACGGATCCGCTGCCGAGTTTGTCGATATGATCGAGGCGGCGGGGATCGAGACGCTTTCGGCGCCGCGCCGCTATATCAGGATTTTGAAGCCGGTGCGGATCAGTTTTGGCGACGCTTTTTGTGAACTGCGTCCGCATGAATTGGGGCTTCGCCTCGATGTCGATATCGATTTTCCGAGTGCCGCGATCGGGCGCCAAGCCAGGGTGGCCGATCTCCTCTGCAAAACATTTCGGCGCGACCTCGCCAGGGCTCGCACGTTCGGTTTTCTGGCCGACGTGGAACGGCTGTGGAAGGCCGGCTTTGCGCGCGGCGCTTCGCTCGAAAATACGATCGCCGTGCAAAGCGACCGCGTCCTCAATCCCGAAGGTCTGCGCTACCAGGATGAGTTCGTGCGACACAAAATGCTTGATGCGGTTGGCGACCTCGCGCTGGCCGGCGCGCGGATCCTTGGCCTCTTCCGCTCGCATTGCGGCGGCCACCGGCTGAACGTCGCGGTTCTGAAGGCCCTATTCCGCGATCGCTCGGCCTTCGAGTGGGTCGAAGCGGCACATGTTTCGCCGCGCCTCCATCCCGAATATGCTCCCCTTCCCGCCTACGCCTCGTCCTTCGACGCCGCCATGCTCGGCCGGTCCTCCCCGCACCGAAACGCGGCCGCCACAGAAATGCCCCTTATCGAGCCGTAGCATCCAGCGCGATGTTGCGCTAAAGCTGGCGCTCCGCTGCAACGCCCGGCCTGTCGGATCCTGCTTGAGTCGCACCACATGTCTTTTGCCCTGGTTTCAGCTCGAGATTCGTCCGTCCGTGCGCGGGGCGCAAGGCTGCGCCAGTTCACGCGGCTGATGGCTTTGGTCGGGCTGACATGGCCCGTCGCGGCCTGTTCATCCTTCGATTCGCTCAATTCGTTCAATCCGATGAACCTTTTCGGCGGCGAGAAATACGAGACGAAAGTAATCCCCGACACGGCGCCAGAGATGCTCTACGACCAGGGGCTCGCCGACGTGAACTCTCGCGATTTCGATAAGGCGACCAAGAAGTTTCAGGATCTCGAGAAGGAATACACGTTCTCGCAATGGGAGCGCAAAGCGCTACTCATGGAGACCTTCAGTCAATATCAAAACGGCAGCTTCGACGACGCGATCGGCACGGCGCAACGCTACATCGGCCGCTACGTCTCCGCGCCGGATCTCGACTATGTCTACTATCTCGAGGCCATGTCCTATTATAACCAGATCCCGGACATCTCCCGCGATCAGGATCGCGCGGAGAAGGCCGCTGCCGTCTTCGCCCAGATCATCGATAAATTCCCGAATTCCCAATATGTCGACGACGCGCGCTACAAATTGCAGGTCACACACGACCAGCTCGCCGGCAAGGAGATGATGGTCGGCCGATATTATTTGAACCAGCATAATTATACCGCGGCGATCAACCGATTCCGCGAGGTTTTGGCGAAGTATCAGACGACCCGGCACGCCGAGGAGGCCTTGCTGCGGCTCACCGAGGCTTATTTGGCGCTCGGCGTTACCAATGAGGCGCAGACCGCAGCCGCGGTTCTCGGCCATAACTTCCCGGACTCGCCCTGGTACAAGGATGCCTATGCCAAATTGCAGCAAGGCGGCCTGAAGCCTCAGGAAGACCCAACATCCTGGATTTCGAAGGCCTTTCACGTGGTTGGCTAGGCTTTATTCGACGCGGATGCAATCCTCTGCCCGGTGTGCTTGATTCCAGCCCGATTCGGGTTTTTCATCCCGCGCCCTGGGTGTTCGTCATTCCGCAGATTCGGGCGTCCGCGCGAAGGGTGCCTCATGCTGGTTCAGCTTGCCATTCGCGACATTGTGCTGATCGACAGGCTCGATCTCGAATTCGGCCGTGGCCTCACCGTTCTTACCGGCGAGACGGGTGCCGGAAAGTCGATCCTGCTCGACGCATTCTCCCTGAGCCTGGGGGCGCGGGGCGATGGTTCGCTCGTGCGCCAGGGCGAAGCGCAAGGCCAGGTGACGGCGGTTTTCGAGCTGCCCTTCGATCATCCGGCGATTGCTTCGGCGCGCGCTCAGGATATTGAAACCGAAGGCGAACTCATTCTGCGTCGCGTGCAGATGGCCGACGGACGCACGCGTGCCTTCGTCAATGATCAGCCGGTGGGCGCGCAGAGCTTGCGGACGATTGCTCGTGATCTCGTCGAAATCCATGGTCAGCACGACGATCGCGCGCTGATCGATTCGAATGTCCACCGCCAGCTCATCGACGCCTATGGCGGGCTAGGCTACGAACGCGAGCGCATTCGCGCCGCCTTTGTGAACCTGCGCGCCGCCGAGGCAGAATTCGCCGCCGAGCAGACGCGCCTCGAAAAGGCGCGTGCGGACGCTGATTATCTGCGCCACGCTCACGCCGAGCTCGTCAAGCTGGCACCAAAGCCAGGCGAGGAAGCCCAATATGCCGAGCGTCGCGCCGCCATGATGCAGGCCGAAAAGGTCAGCGCCGAGCTGCGCGATGCCGCGGACGCCGTCGCCGGCGAAGGTGCGCCACTCGCCGCTTTGTTGTCCGCCCTGCGGCGTCTCGAGCGAAGGCAGGCGCAGGCGCCCGATCTGCTCGGCCCGGTCGTGCAGGCGCTGGATTCCGCTTTCGCCGCTTTCGATGTTGCGAGCCAGGCTGTGGAGCAAGCCTTGCGCACCGCCGAGTATGACGCGGGCGAGCTGGAGCGGGTGGAAGAAAGGCTCTTCGCGTTGCGCGCCGCGGGCCGAAAATATGGCGTTGCTGTCGATGCGCTGCCGGCCCTGGCCGAGCAGATTGCCGCCGATCTCGCGGCTCTCGATGCCGGCGAGGTGCGGTTTCAAAGCCTCGGCGAGGCGGCGAAGGCGGCGACCGCCGCCTATGACAGCGAAGCGCGCAATTTGTCGGGCGGCCGCAAGAGCGCAGCACGGGAACTCGAAGGCGCCGTCAATGCCGAGCTTTCGCCGCTAAAACTGGACGGCGCGGAATTCGCCGTCAAATTCCACCCGGAGCCAGCCGCGCCGGGTCCGGAGGGAAACGACCAGATCGAGTTCTGGGTGCGGACCAATCCCGGGACGAAGCCCGGACCGCTGGCCAAGATCGCCTCCGGCGGCGAGCTCGCCCGATTCATGCTGGCGCTCAAAGTCGTGCTCGCCGACCGCGGATCGGCCCCGACCTTGGTCTTCGACGAGATCGACACGGGGGTCGGCGGCGCCGTCGCCGATGCCATCGGCCAGCGGCTCGCGCGGCTCGCCGCCGACGTCCAAGTCCTTGCCGTCACCCATGCGCCGCAGGTGGCGGCCCAGGCCGCCGGCCATTTCCGCATCGTCAAAGATGCGACCGACAAAGGCGCGCGCGTCGCAACCCGCGTCTCCAATCTCGCGAAGGAGGCGCGGCGGGAAGAGATCGCGCGCATGCTGGCCGGCGCGACGATCACCGAAGAGGCGCGCGCCGCCGCCGGCCGGCTGATGGAGAGGACGGATTGAGGCGACGATTGCTTGCGGCTTCAGAACGAACCATCGGTGGATCAGGCCTTGCGGGGTCACGACAATCCATTTGCCGCCGCGCTGCGTGATCGCCAGAACTCGCCCGACACCCGGCAGAATCGAGCCACGCTCGACCTGATAGACATCATCGCCCCTTGCGACGACGATTGCCACGCCATCGTGCGCGTCATGCAGCGAATAGGTGCTGACGATCGGCTCGGGCAGATCGGTCAAGCCGCCGGCTTCTGCGGAATCGTGCCGGTGACGGTATTAATCAATCCCGGTTGCCCAATCGGCACGGCCGGCGCTTCAGCGATCGTCGCGCGCGGATAGCCCCGGCTCGGCTGTGCAAAGATCATCAGGTGTTCAATACCACCGAACATCGGGTGAGGATGGTCGGTTGAAACCATGTAAGTGGCAAAGCTCGCCGAGACGACGGCGGTCAGAACGCCGGTGCTGACGAGAGCCTTGTCGATGACGGACAAGGCTGCCTTTCGCGCAACGAATGTGTGACGCGCGAAACCACGCGCAGCGTGGCGGACGCCGCCCGATAGGCGCGCTTCGGATTTAGCGCCAGAGCCGTGAAGCGACGGCCTCGGCATTTTGAGCTCTTTCTCCAACACAGCTTCGCAGAAGACGAACGTCAGCGTCCGATGAATTCATGCGCGTCCTTCAACGATGCGAAGCGCCGCAGGCCGAGCAAAGTCTCCACTTCGACCGTACCGTCTCCGAAGCGAACAAAGAGACGGTCCCTGAGCCGGCCCCGCTCCCTGTATCGTGCTCGACCGCGCCATCTTCGACCAGGGCCGGTTTCCCGCCGTCAATGTCTTGTCGTCGATTTCCCGGCTTGCGCAAAGCGTCTGGACCAGAGAGCAGCAGGCGCTCGTCGTGAAGCTGAAAGCCATGGTTGCCCGCTATGAGGATACCCGCGACCTGCGCCTCATGGGCGGCTATCAGCAGGGCCAGGACAGCGATCTCGATCAGGTGGTCGCCTTGGTGCCGAAGCTTTACGACGCTCTGGTGCAATCCCCGGATTCGCCGCCGAGCAAGGACGCTTTTCGCGAGCTCGCCCAGGCCTTGCAGGCCAAGTGATCGACAGCCTTATCCTTAAGCAGAGCAATGCGGGCAGAGGGCGCCCCGGGCGCGACATTTTCGCAGTCGCATTCACATCTTCCTGCGCTGCATAGAAAGCGGGCCGGGGAAAATACTTGCCGGGACGTCGGATGTCGGGTTTTTTGCCGCACAATCGGCGCAGAGATACAACATCTGCGACGCAGCCGCAGGCCTGTGCAACCGGAAATCGCGAACGAGACCAAAATGGTCCGGCGCCGCATCAAGGCGAGCGGGAGGAAGAATAGGAATGAAAGAATTCATCAAGACCGGACTAGCAACTCTCGTCTTGTCCTTGAGCTTTTCGGCACCGCTCATCGCCGAGCCGCTGCAAGAAGGCGCGGCTGCCTACGGACATCAAGATTATGCAACCGCTTTGAAGCTGCTGCGCCCTTTGGCCGAGCACGGGAATGCCTATGCGCAGGCCAATCTCGGGCTCATGTATGCGAAGGGCCAGGGCGTGCTGCAGGACACTGCACAAGCGGCGGACTGGTATCGCAAGGCGGCCGAGCAAGGCAATGCGTTTGCTGAAGGTAGCCTCGGTCTGCTCTACGCGAACGGTCAAGGCGTGAAGCAGGATTATACGCAAGCGGCGGCCTGGTACCGCAAAGCGGCTGAACAAGGCGATGTTGCCGCGCAGGCGAACCTCGCTTCTTTGTTCACCAAAGGCCAGGGCATGGCCCAGGATTATGCGCAAGCGGCGACCTGGTTTGCCAAGGCGGCTGAGCAGGGCAACGCCTATGCCCAAACCAGCCTCGGTCTCCTCTACGCCAAAGGCGAGGGCGTGAAGCAGGATTTTACGCAAGCGGCGGACTGGTATCGTAAGGCGGCGGAGCACGGCGATGTCGCTGCGCAGATCAATCTGGCCCTGCTCTACGCCAAAGGCCAGGGCGTGCCGAAAGACGATGCGCAAGCCGCGGCCTGGTATCGCAAGGCTGCCGATCAGGGCGATGTCGCTGCGCAGAGCAACCTCGGCCTCCTCTATGCCGAAGGCAAGGGCGTATCACAGGACTATGCCGAAGCAGCCAAATATTATCGCAAGGCAGCCGATCAAGGCGATGTCGCTGCGCAGGCTAACCTCGCTCTGCTGTACGCCAAGGGCCAGGGCGTATCACGCGATTATGCCGAAGCGGCCAAATATTATCGCAAGGCCGCGGATCAGGGCGATGTCGCCGCGCAGAGCAATCTTGCGCTGATGTACATGAGCGGCCAAGGCGTGACGCAAGACACTACGCAAGCGGCGACTTGGTACCGCAAAGCCGCCGAACACAGCGATCTTGCGGCTGAGAGCAATCTCGGCCTCCTCTACGCCAAAGGCGAGGGCGTACAAAAAGACTATGCGGAAGCTGCGAAGTGGTACCGCAAGGCGGCGGAACGTGGCGATCGCTTTGCGCAGAGCAGCCTGGGGCTCCTCTATGCGAAGGGCCAGGGCGTGCCCCAAGATTATACCGAGGCAGCGGCCTGGTATCGCAATGCGGCGGAGCGAGGCGATTCCTTTGCCCAGAGCAACCTCGGGTTCCTTTATGCGAATGGGCAAGGCGCGCCGCAGGACTATGTGCAGGCCTATAAGTGGTTCAATCTGGCTGCGTCCGGTTCCACGAATCCCGAATATCGCGACAATGCCGCCAAGAATCGCGACATCATAGCGGCGAGGATGACGCCGGAGCAGATTAAGGAAGCGCAGCGCCTCGCATCCGAATGGAAGCCGAACAAGCAGCAGTAGCGGAGAGGCGCGTCATTGCGAGCGAAGCGAACAGCGCGAACCCTCAGCCCTTGTGGGAGAGGTCGCCGGCGGAGAGCCGGCCGGGTGAGGGGCCACACCACCCCTCATCCGCCCCACTTCGCGGGGCACCTTCTCCCGCAAGGGGAGAAGGAACGCGCACCCACCTCTGGATTGCTTCGTCGCGCCGTTGACGGCGAGCGCTCAATGCGCCAGCCGCTCCAAGAGATCGCGGACATGGACCTGATCGGTCTTATAATTGCCGGTCAAAGTGTACATGACCAGATTGATGCCGCCGCGCAACGCGAGTTCATGCTGGCGCGCCCCGCCTGGCACCAAAGGATAAAGGCTCTCGCCCTCGGCATCGCTCGCCCAACCGGCGGCGAGATCATTCGAGGTGATGATGATCGGCGACACGCCGTCGCCGGCGCGCGCCGGCCGCGCCCCATCGGCGGGATTGGGCGGCGGCAGAGCCTCGATCCAAGTCTGCCCGATCTCGTAGCGGCCGACAAATCCGTCGATGAGGTAAAAGGTCTTGGTCACGACGTGATCGGCTGGCACGGGTTCGAGCTCGGGCACATCGACGCCGTCGAGCAATTGCCGCAGCCATTCCGCCTCGGGCGTCGGCGGGCCGCCGGAATGAGCCGAGAGCGCGTCGCGGGTATCGAAGACGATCGTGCCGCCTTGTTTCATATAGGCGGCGACTTTGGCGATCGCGGCCGGCGATGGCTGCGGCCGGCCGGCGACGATCGGCCAATAGAGCATCGGATAGAAGGCCAGTTCGTCACGGTCCGGATCGACGCCAATCGGATCGGCGGGGATGAGCGCCGTGCGTTGCGCAAGCACTTGTGACAGGGTCGTGAGGCCGCTCTTGCTCTCGTCATCGACTTCGGGGTCGCCGCTCACGACATAAGCGAGCCTGGTGTTCAGAACCGACTGAAGGTCGCTTTGCGAGAGCGGCTGATCCGGTTTCGGATCGGCCCGCAAGGACGCCGGCGAGAAGCTGAAGGCAAGGCCGATGAGGGCGAGCGCCGCGGCGACGCGGCCGAGCCGACGCGGCAAGCTGCCGCCGAGCCAAAGTGAAACGAGCGCGTCGGCAATGAAGAGAAGGAAAGCGATGGCAAGCAGCGGCGGGCGAAGATCGACCGGCGCGGCCTGGCGCAAAGGCTCATTGACGAAGCGCACGCCTGAATAATCCGCGGCGCTCAATGTGTCGACGGCGCGCAAGGCATTGACAGCGAGCAACTGTTCGGGCGGCCCGTAAAAACCTGGCGGATGATCGGCATCGCCGACAGCCTCGAACGTGGCGGGAACCGGCTTGGCGGTCGGCGGCGGCGGCCCGAGGACGCCGAAGCCGTCGAGCGTTCGGGTCGGCGGCACGGTCTCGGCCTTCTCATGCTCTTGCCCTGCTTTCGCCTGGTCGGCCTTCGCCGTTTCGCCTGAGAGAGCCACGATCTTGCGCAGCATGTCGACGAAAAGCCCGGACAAGGGCAGATCGGACCAGGTCGTATCGGCCGTCACATGGAAGAGGACGATCATTCCCTTGCCGTCGTGGCTCGCAGTGACGAGCGGCGTTCCGTCGACGAGATGCGCCCAGGTCTTGGCCGGCAGATCGGCGTCCGGCTCGGCGAGGACCTGGCGCCGCACAGTCACTTCGTCGGGAACCTTGAGGCCGAAGAACGGGCTTTGCTGTTCGAAGGGCGCGAGCTTCTTCGGGCTCTCCCATGAGAGAGCGCCGCCGAGGATGCGCCCGCCGCGTCGCAGCCGCACCGGGACGAGATCGTCGGAATCAGCCGCCGCGAGCCGCGTCCCAGCAAAGCGCAACAGGATGCCACCATCCTCGACGAATTGCTTCAGCCGCTCGTGATCGCCCGCCGAAAGATTGCCGACGTCAGCTAGGATCAGCACGTTCACGTGATCGTCGAGGAGCGCGGCGATCGGATCGGGCGTTCCCGGCCGCGCCTCGCGGACATCGGCGAAGGGAGAGAGCGCCTTGACGAGATAGTAGTTAGGTGCGAGCAGAGGCAGCGAGAGGTCCGCCGTCTCGCCGCTGACGACGCCGACTCGCCGCCGCTTCCAGCGTTCGTCCAGCAGCGAAACCGCGCCGGCCGAATGTTCGTCGAGGATTTCGAGTCGGGCGATCTCGTTGCGCAAATCCGTAGGCAGATCGAACTTGGTCCTGGTCTCGGTTGCGCTCTTCGCGCCCGGTCTGGCGAAATCGAATTGCGCTTCGCCGAGGCCAAGGCCCTTGAGGTCGAGCGCCCGCACGACCCCTTGCGCCGGGCTTTGCGTCGAGCTGCGCAGAACCCGCACAGTGAGGCCGCCAGATTCGTTCTGCGGTCCGGCGAGGGCGCGTACCGCCTGCGTATTCGTCACGAGGACGACGCCTGAGATGAGGGCGGCAAGCTTCTCGCCAAATTCGCGCGCGTGACCGCGCTCCACGCCGTCGGCGATCCAGACGAGCGTCGTCTTCGGTTGCCCTGCAACGAAATTCGCGATCGGCCCAATGAGAGCCAGGCGATCGGAAATGAAAGGCATGGGTTTGACGGCACGCAAGCGCTCCAGCGCGCGCGAAGCGTCGGAAGCGATGATCTCATGACCGGCGTCGGACGTTGCTACGACCGCGACGGCCTCGCCGCGCCGGGCCGCCTCGCCGATCCGCTCCGTCGCTGCTGCCATGCGAAGATCCCAAGAGGGTGCCGCCGGCCAACCGTCGTCAATCACCAGAAGCAGGGGCCCGCCGCGGCTCTCGCCGGCCGGCAGCGGATTGAAGATGGGACCGGCCATCGCGAGAATTATCGCGGCCGCGATTGCCATGCGCAAGACGAGCAGCCACCAAGGCGTATGCGCCGGCGTCTCGTCTCGCGGACGCAGGTCGAGAATGAGTTGCAGCGGCGGGAAAGGCACCCGGTGCGGCCGCGGCGGCGTGATCCGCAACAGGTAATAGAGCACCGGCAGGCCAGCGAGAGCGACGAGCACCGCCGGGATCGTGAAGGCGAGCGGCAACCCGAACATCAGCCGGCAACTCTCGCAAACTGTCCGTCAAGGTCGGCTTCGAGCCGCATGCGGAGCGCGAGCAAGGCTTCGGACGCCGGCCGATCCGTTCGATGCGGCAGAAAGCTCCAGCCGCGCCGCCGGGCAGCAGTCATGACGGCATCACGATGCGCCGCGAGCCGTGAGATATAGTCGTTTCGAAAGCTCTCCGCCTGCCCTACCCGCAAGCTCACATTGGAATCGACATCGACGAATTCGGTATGACCGGCGAAGGGGAAGGTTTCTTCGACTGGATCTGCGATCATCACGAGATGACCCAGCGCGCCGCGGGCTGAAAGAACTCTGATCTTCTCGGCGATAGCGGCCGGATCGCTGAGGAAATCGGAAATCAGGATGGCCTGCGTGCGCGGTGGCAAGGTCATGCTCACGGGCAGCTCCGCAGGCACGAAACCGGCCGAGCGCTCTTCGGCAACCATAGTCTCTGCGAATTTGGCGATGATGCCGCGCGCCGCGATGGGGCGCGTCAGACCCATGAGCCCGACCCTTTCGCCGCCGTGGACCAGAAGATCGGCGGCGGCAAGGCCGAGCACCAGGGCGCGATCGACTTTCGATTGGAGCGCGAGCTTGGAGACGAAACCCATTGATGCAGAGCGATCAATCCAGATCCAAATCGTATGCGCGCCCTCCCATTCCCGCTCGCGAACATAGATGCGGTCGTCGCGCGCCGAGCGACGCCAATCGATACCGGCGGTCGATTCGCCGGGGACGAAAGTCCGAAATTGCCAGAAGGTCTCGCCTGAACCGGCCACCCTTCGGCCATGCACGCCATGCATCACGCTCGACGCGATCTCCTTGGCGGCGACGATGAGGCTCGGCAGACGGGCGGCAAGGTCGAGCGCGGCCCCCTCGGTCGCGGAGGAGACTTGCCTTTCCGAGGAATTGAGCAGCCGAACGTCGCTCATGAATGAGCCAAATGCTTGATCAGGCGGGTGATCACGCCCGGTACCGTTTCGCCCTCCGCCCGCGCGGCGAAGGTGAGCGCCATGCGATGTTTCAGCACCGGAGCCGCAAGCGCGATCACGTCGTCGAGCGAAGGCGCAAGACGCCCATCGACGAGAGCTCGCGCGCGAGTGGCAAGCATCAACGCTTGCGCCGCACGAGGCCCCGGCGCCCAGGCGATGTGCTGGGTGATGGCGAAATCGCCTTCCCCCTCACGCGCCGAACGGACGAGATCCAGAATAGCTTCGACAACCTGCTCGCCGACCGGCAGACGCCGCACCAGGCGTTGCGTGGTGACGAGCTCATCGGCCGTCATCGCCGGCTTCGCCTCGACGTCCTTGTCGCCGGTCGTCTCGATCAAAATGCGTTTTTCCGCAGCGCGATCGGGATAGGTGACGTCGATCTGCATGAGAAAGCGATCGAGCTGCGCCTCGGGCAGCGGATAGGTGCCCTCCTGCTCGAGCGGGTTCTGCGTGGCAAGCACGTGGAAGGGATGCGGCAGGTCATGACGTTCGCCGGCGACCGAGACATGATGTTCCTGCATCGCCTGCAGAAGGGCGGATTGGGTGCGAGGGCTGGCGCGATTGATCTCGTCGGCCATCAGCAATTGCGCGAAGATCGGCCCCTTCACAAAACGGAAGCTGCGGCGATGATCGGCCGTCTCCTCGAGGACTTCGGAGCCGAGAATATCGGCCGGCATAAGATCCGGCGTAAACTGGACCCGGCGCGTATTGAGGCCGAGCACCCTGCCCAAGGCTTCGACGAGTTTGGTCTTGGCAAGACCCGGCACGCCGACCAGCAAGCCGTGACCGCCGGAAAGCAGCGTCACCAAGGCTTCCTCGACGACCTGCTCCTGCCCGAAAATAACCTCGCCGATGGCCTTTCGCGCCGCCGCGATGCGATCGAGCGCCATCTCGGCCGAGCGGAGCACGGCGGCTTCGAGCGAGGTCGTATTGGCTTCCTGCATCATGGTCTCACTTCAGTTGAGAATTGCAGTTCATGGACTAGATCGGGCTCGAAAGCCATAATATCGATGCGGCAAGCGCGATAGCTCATAATTTTAGCACTGCAATAAGGCAAAGGCACCGCTAATCGGCGTGATGGTTTGCCAAAAGAATACGGCAGAACAAAAGCTTGAACCTGGAACTTAAGCAGCGGCGCAAATTCTTCGCGTGCAATTGCGTCCGCCGTATCGCCGCCGCCGCCTTGTATTGGGCGAAACCCCAATCCACTGAAGGTTTTGCCCGCGTCCTTGCGAGCCAAGGCCAGAGGGCCCAGCAAGGCCTGCCACCTGGCTCTGCAATCTGCTAAGAGTACGGCAGCGCGGATTGTCGCGGGGTTTGAGGATGATGAGCTATCTGAAACACATCTTGCAGCCGGGAGAGAAGGTGGTTTTCGACGGCCACCTGCACTGGATCATCTATCGAAAGGCGATCTTCTTCCTCATTTGCACATTGATCGCGGCGATCGCCGCGCACCATTTCCGCGAGACCAATTATCGCTGGATGGCATCCCTCGCGCTCATCCTTGTCTTCGGCCTGCTCACCCTGATCTTTGCGATTCACGCCTGGTGGCAAAGCTTTACGACTGAGATCGCCGTGACGACGTCACGCGTGATCTATAAAAGCGGCTTCATCCAGCGCCACACCGCCGAGATGAACATGGACAAGGTGGAGTCGGTCGATGTCGTTCAATCGCTGCTCGGCCGTATCCTGGGTTATGGTACGGTCGACATAAAGGGCACAGGCGCAAGCATCGAGAAGCTCGAGCACATCGCGCATCCGCTCGAGCTGAGAAACGCCATTACCGCGCGCTGACATCTTACGCTGCGCGTTCGGCGCACGAGCGCTCGCCGCAATCCGGCACGCGTCTGCGGCCCCAAGCGGCGAACCAATCACACCTGATGATCGCTGGCGTCGGAGTTTTGCGGCGTATCGGGAGTTTCAGCATCATAGACCGGCTCGGCCGGTAAGGGCTCGGCCCGCAGGAGCTCGGCGGCGGCCTTCGCCAGCTCTTGCCAGGCCTCGCGGCTGGCTTTCGCAGCCCATTGTGTGGTCTCGGTAGCGGATTGCGCTGCCTCTTGTCCGGCATCGACCCCGGCTTCCCCCAATTCTTCGCCCACCGTGAAACGCGCATAGGCCCTGGTCATGGCGAGCGTATCTTGCGCGGGTGTTATTTCAGCAGCGGGCGCCGATACCTCATCTGTCGCAGCCTGCGCGTCCTGCTCGGCGGCCTCCGTTGTTTGCGTGGCTTCGGATTCGGCTTGCGGCAAATTCGCGCCCGTCTCGAAGCCCGCATGCGTGTCGCTCGCCGCCCCGGCCGCACCATTCGGCTGCGGCTCAAGGCCCGCATCGCTCGTCACCGGTCCGGCCTGCTCGGCAGCTTTCTCTGCGGTCTGCGCAAGATCGGCACGGGGCTCGCTGAAACTCTCGGCGAGGTTGGCCGCGCCGAGCGGAAAATTGGCCATCCGGGACATCATCAGCCGGACGTGTTCGTTGAAGGTCTCGATCATCCCGGTCATAAACTTCGTCTGGATCGCGACGATGTCTCCGACCTCCCGGGCAGTGCTCAAGTCATCGATCAATTTCGCGTTTTGCACGAAGGAACTACGCGAGACACGGCCGATTTCTTCAGCAAAAACTTGAAGGTTCTTCACTGCGGCCGAAAAGCCGGTTGCCGTCATATCGATGCCGGCAGCGGCCGGCTCCGAATCCCGATTTTCCATCGCGTCCTCCTCAGCCGTCTGCACCGACACGATCGCAACCACGGGCGATCGCCGAGCTTAAAGTATCGGCGAGATTTGATCGACAGCTAGTTCACGATGAAAAGCTCTATCCGCGTCGCAAGACCCCGAACACCAGGGAGATGATGAGCAAGATGATCGCGACCCAAAAGATGAGATGCGCCGCTTGCATTGCGGTCCCGGAAAGACCGCCGAATCCGAGGGCGCCGGCGATAACCGCGATGACGAGGAAAACCAA
This sequence comes from uncultured Alphaproteobacteria bacterium, assembly GCA_963720425.1. Classification (GTDB taxonomy): domain Bacteria; phylum Pseudomonadota; class Alphaproteobacteria; order Rhizobiales; family Beijerinckiaceae; genus Methylovirgula. The sequence continues at coordinate 2,021,673 of OY970391.1, read as the reverse complement.
AGCCCAATAGAGAAGGTTGCCGAAATTCATGTTTCTCACCCCTCCCCGGGCGGGTGTGCGGGCCAACCCGCGTTGCCTACTAAACGGCTTTGCCTTTGGTCTGGTTCCGGCGGCACGGATCTTATTTGCGCGCGCCTCCGGAAGGCTGGCCACACCCAGGGCCAAGGGCTCGATCACAAGTCAAATCTTGTCTTTGCCGCTAAATGCCGCGTCGGAGACGGGAACAAGGCCGTCGGTGCACCTAGGCCGCATCGGCGGGCTGGCGAAGCGCTGCGGCGATTGCGGCGAGCGCCGCTTGCGCGCCCGCCCCGTCCGGACCGCCGGCCTGGGCCAGGTCGCGGCGCCCACCCCCGCCTTTGCCGCCGAGCTTCGCCGAGGCGAGGCGCGCCAACGCCACCGCGTCGAAGCGCCCGGTCAGATCCTTGGTCACGCCGACAACCACGCCCGCTTTGCCGTCGGCAGCGACCCCAACGATGGCGACGACGCCCGACCCAACGCTCTGTTTGGCCTCATCAGCCAGCGATTTCAGGTCTTTCACCTCGACGCCAGAAACCTCCTTGCCGAGGAATTTCACCCCACCGATCTCTTCGACCGCCGCGGCACCTGCGCCTCCCATGGCAAGCCGCTTGCGCGCCTCGGCGAGCTCGCGCTCGAGCTTCCGCCGTTCCTCCAGGACATGCGCGAGGCGCTCGCCGGTCTCTTCCTCGGGCGCCTTGAGCAAATGCGCGAGCTCCTGAAGCTTGCGGGCCTGCGCATTAAGATGATGGCGGGCTTCGTCACGCGTCTTCGCCTCGATGCGCCGCACGCCGGCAGCGACAGGGGATTCGGAGACGATGGAAATGAGGCCGATATCGCCGGTCCGACTGACATGCGTGCCGCCGCAGAGTTCGACCGAAAAAGGCGCGTTCGCCCGCGATCCATCGAACTCGTCGGCGCCCAAAACCTCGACGGCATGACCCATCGAGACGACGCGAACCTGATCGCCATATTTTTCCCCGAACAGGGCGCGGGCGCCGGAGGCGATTGCTTCCTCGAGATCCATGAGGCGCGTCTCGACCGGCGCATTCTGAAGAACCGCGCGGTTGGCGATGTCCTCGATCCTCGCCAGTTCTTCCGCAGCGATCGGCTTCGGATGGGCAAAGTCGAAGCGCAACCGGTCAGGCGCGACGAGCGAGCCTTTCTGCGCGACATGATCGCCCAGCACCTGACGCAGCGCCTCGTGAATGAGATGCGTGGCGGAATGGTTGGCCCGCAAGGCGCGGCGGCGGCAATGATCGACCTGAAGCTCGACTGCGAGGTTCACCCTCCCCTCGCCCTTATCGACCACGCCCGCGTGAATGATGAGGCCAAGCATCTTTTGCGTATTGGTGACGCGGAAGGCAAAGCCCGGCGCGCGGATGACGCCGGTGTCGCCCACCTGGCCGCCGGACTCGCCATAGAAGGGCGTCTGATTGACGATGATCTGGCCGCTTTCGCCGCGGCTGAGCCGCGTCACTTCGCGGCCGTCCTTGAGCATCGCGACGATGATGCCTGCCGCGTATTCCGTCTCATAGCCGAGGAATTCGCTCGCCCCGAGTTTTTCCTTGAGGCCGAACCAGATCGATTCCGTTGCCGCCTCGCCTGAACCCGCCCAGGCCTTGCGCGCCTCCGCCCGCTGCTGCTGCATGGCCGCATTGAAGCCGTCGATATCGACGCCGATCTGGCGCGCCCGCAAGTGATCCTCCGTAAGATCGAGCGGGAAACCGTAGGTGTCATAGAGCTTGAAGGCGACGCTGCCGGGCAGGATCGCGCCGCGCGGCAGATTACGGCTCGCCTCGTCGAGAATGGCGAGGCCGCGCAGGAGCGTAATCCTGAACCTTGTCTCTTCGAGCCGCAGAGTCTCGACGATAAGCGACTGGGCCCGGACGAGTTCGGGATAGGCCTGTCCCATTTCGCGCAGCAGAACCGGCACGAGCCGCCACATCAACGGTTGTTCCGCGCCGAGCAGTTGGGCATGGCGCATGGCGCGGCGCATGATCCGGCGCAGAACATAGCCGCGGCCCTCATTCGACGGCAGCACCCCATCGGCCACGAGGAAGGCCGAGGCGCGCAAATGATCGGCGATGACGCGGTGGCTGGCCTTCTGCGGTCCGTCGGGATCGACCCCGGTCGTCGCGGCGACGGCGAGGATCAAGGCCCGCATGAGATCGATGTCGTAGTTCGATGCGACGCCCTGAAGGATCGCGGCGATGCGCTCGATCCCCATGCCAGTGTCGATCGAGGGACGCGGCAGAGCGATGCGTTCGCCCGGCCTCACCTGCTCATATTGCATGAACACGAGGTTCCAGAATTCGAGAAAGCGGTCGCCATCCTCATCGGGGCTGCCGGGAAGCCCGCCGGAAAATTTCCCGCCCTGATCGAAGAAGATCTCGGACGAAGGGCCACACGGGCCGGTATCGCCCATGGCCCAGAAATTGTCGGAGGTCGCGATCCGAATGATCTTCGAATCCGGAAAGCCGGCGATCTTCTTCCAAAGAGCATAAGCCTCGTCGTCATCATGATAGACGGTGACGAGAAGATGCTTCTTCGGCAGGTCGAAGTGCTTGGTGATCAAGCTGAAGGCAAATTCGATCGCCTCGGCCTTAAAATAATCGCCGAAGGAAAAATTGCCGAGCATTTCGAAAAAGGTGTGGTGGCACGCCGTATAGCCGACCTTGTCGAGATCATTGTGCTTGCCGCCGGCGCGCACGCATTTCTGCGCTGTTGCGGCGCGGCTATAGGGCCGCTTCTCGAGACCGGTGAAGACGTTCTTGAACTGGACCATGCCAGCATTGGTGAACATAAGCGTCGGATCGTTGCGCGGCACGAGCGGCGACGAGGCGACGATCTCATGCCCATTGCGGGCAAAGAATTCGAGAAACGCGGTCCTGATCTCGTTGACGCCATTCATAAGCTTTGCATCCGTTGGCGGGCGGCGAACGTGACGCCGCAACGATCAGGCCGGAAGGGAGAAGGCTTGTTCTAGCCTCCTCAATTCAGCCTGTCGAGCGCCAACGGATCCGCCTTCAGGCATCCATTTCGCCGTTCTCGTCGGCCTCGCCAGGATCGAGAATGCGCTGCGCGATGAGACCCGAATTCTCCCGTATCGCCTGTTCGATCCGGGAGGCGATTTCGGGATTGCTCTTCAGATAGGCCTTGGCATTCTCGCGGCCCTGGCCGAGCCTCTGGCTGTCATAGGAGAACCAGGAGCCGGATTTTTCGACGACCCCGGCCTTGACGCCGAGATCGATGAGTTCGCCCATCTTCGAAATGCCGGCCCCATACATAATGTCGAATTCGACCTGTTTGAACGGCGGCGCGACCTTATTTTTCACCACCTTCACGCGGGTCTGGTTGCCGACCACTTCCTCGCGCTCCTTGATCGACCCGATCCGGCGAATGTCGAGTCGGACGGAGGCGTAGAATTTCAAGGCATTGCCGCCAGTCGTGGTCTCCGGGCTGCCGTAGAGGACGCCGATCTTCATTCTGATCTGATTGATGAAGATGACCATCGTGTGCGAGCGCGAGATCGAGGCTGTGAGCTTGCGCATGGCCTGGCTCATCAGCCGCGCGTGAAGCCCAGGCTGGCTGTCGCCCATTTCGCCGTCGATCTCGGCACGCGGCGTCAAGGCGGCGACCGAATTGATGACGAGCACGTCGATGGCGCCGGAGCGCACGAGCGTATCGGTGATTTCGAGCGCCTGCTCGCCGGTGTCGGGCTGCGAGATCAAAAGATCGTCGAGGTTGACCCCGAGCTTGCGCGCATAGATCGGATCGAGCGCATGTTCGGCGTCGATGAAGGCGCAGACGCCGCCCCGCTTCTGCGCTTCGGCGATCACGTGAAGGGTGAGCGTCGTTTTTCCTGACGATTCCGGCCCGTAGATTTCGACGACCCGGCCGCGCGGCAGGCCGCCGACACCCAGCGCGATATCGAGGCCGAGCGAGCCCGTCGAGATGGTCTCGATCTCGATGGGCTTCTGGCTCTTGCCAAGCCGCATGATCGAGCCTTTGCCGAAGTTGCGTTCGATCTGCGACAAGGCGGCGTCGAGCGCCTTGGTCTTGTCCACTGACGTTCCTTCCACAAGGCGGAGATTCGCTTGGGTCATCGACGTGATCCTTCTGACACGGGCGAGATGAAAAGTGCAACGCAGGGTTCGAAAATCATGGGCAGTGTCGGAAGCCGCCCCGCAAGCCGAAGCTCAATGTACCCTGTTTGTTCTCGCCTGCCAAGTTCTTTTTTTGTGGCGATTATATACTTGACTGATAACAAGCGCGCACTCTCAAACGCATTGAAACGAACTTCAAGTTGACTTGCACCAAACCTAATGTCAGATCCATGATCCGTAAGTCAGCACGATACTCTTGGGAAGACGGCTGCTGAGTTGAGATACTTGTAAATTCGCCGGTGGCCAAAAGGGCAAAATCTGAAATAGCTTTTTTAAATCGTTCGGGACCCAGCGATTTCCTAATATGCTTCAAAATCCGGTTTGATGTCTTTGCGTGATATAATTCGTTCGCGAGCTCTTCAATTGGACTTACGTCGATATCGCAATCCTGAGCGACCCGAAGCTTGGGGATGAGTTCATCAAACTCAACTGCTGCCTTTTTGAAAACATCGAACCAAAGGTCGCGTTTGACGTCGCGGCCAGCAATCCACAAGCGCCAACCAATCTCTTTCAAATCAAGCCCAGCTTCCCGCATCCCAACAATCTGCGCGATTTGGTCGACGACGGTCTTTGGATATCGAAGGGCAGCCCTTCCTTTCGCTGGACCACGTCCAGGCCGACCGCCCACTGGCAAGAAGAGCCCGGTCTCTCGCCACTGATCAAAACGGCGCAGCGGCAGAATGATGCCGAGGCTTATCAGGCGATCGAGCACCTCTTTTTTATCCAGCCCTTCCATACCCTTACACCTCTACGGTTCGGCGGAATTTACAACACCACGCCTGAAGGGCCTTTTGCCGATTCCTCACGCGCGAGCCTGCCGGGCGAGTCGCAATCCCGCGACTCGGAAAGGACGGCAGCATGGCATCAAGTAGCCGAGAACTCGAGGATCATCGTCAGTCTAAGAGCGGCCCGCTTGAGAACGTCTGCCGTTCGCTAGCGGAGACTTGCAATGGCGAAACGTCAAAGGAACTACCAGAGAGAATATGCGCGTCGCATCGCACGAGGCTTGAGGAAAGGCCTCACACGGTCAGCGGCAAGAGGTCATCCGAAAGTAGGAGAGCGGGTCCCACAATTGACGGCCATCGATCCGAAAAGCCGCGAGGAGCAGGCCCTCAAAATGATGAAAGGGGGAAGCTCGCTTCGCGAGACGGCTTCCTTCTTTCGAATGAGCAAGGAGCGCCTGCGCAGTTACATCAAGGAAAATGCGGATGCCCGCCGAGAGAAAGGAAAATGGAAGATCGTAGACAGGCGTCTGCGACAGTTCCCGTTCTATTCGAAAGCCGACGTTGTGAAGCCGTGGATGTCACCCGAGCAAGCATCCGAGGCGGGTCGCTACATGCACTCAGTAAAGCAGTTCCTTGAAACCGGCGACAACGCGATCTTGCGCCCCTTCGTCGGGCAAGGCGTCCGCGACAACATGCGCAAATTTCATCCATTCGAAGTGGATGAAAACACTCTCTACGAATTGGACCATCGCGGCGAAGTGGTGATCCCGGAGCAATATCGCATTGGAAGGAGCGCAGCATGACACCGCTGGAACGGAAACTGCACCGCGCCGCCGTGAAGAATAGAAAGCAACGGCTGCCGGGAATTCACAACGAGGTCTGCATAGGCTGCGCCCGCGATCTGACTTCCAATAACAAAGAGGATGATCACATGGCAGGCCGCAAACACGATGACATAGTTTGGCCCTTGTGTAAGCCAACCTGTCATCCCAAGCGATCCGAATATCAGCGAGAAGAGCCGCCGCCTTCGGAAAATCCGCGTAACGTGCTCGAGGTGATCGGCCGTTGGCTATTGTCGGTCGCCGAATATTTCGAACTAATGTGTGATAAGTTGCGTGAATTCGGTGAATATCTGATCGAACTTGCCAAGACGGGTTATGGAGCGGAACTCCAATTTCCCTGAAATATTATCGGACGCCGTTCCAGAAGCGGAGCGGCGTCCGATTCTTTTAAGGGCCTATGCGGAGCCATCGGCTGGCGAACCAAAAGCGGGCAAGATTTCTGAACCGCCCGAATGGACGCTAATATTCGATACTGAGACGCTCTCAAACGAAACGCAGCAATTGCGTTTCGGGACCTTTCAGCTCCTTCAAAATGGAAGGCTCGAAGAAAAAGGCATTTTCTACGGCGAGGTTGAACCAGCAGAACTTGAAGTTCTGAGGACTGTAGCGCCGAAACATGGGTGCGAGCTCTATAGAGCCTATGAATTTACCCATAAGATTTTTCTGGCGTCCGCGTTCAAAGCTGGAGCCCTGGTCGTGGGCTTCAATCTGCCGTTCGATTTATCACGCCTCGCGATCTCGCACGCGGACGCCCGCCTCGTGAGGGGCGGCCGATCAAAGGAAGAAATTGCAGCCGGTGCACCGTTGAAGAAGCCAGACCGCTTCATGGTCGGTGGCTTTACCTTCAGGCTCTCCCCCTTCGACAATCAACCAAACCTGCGTGTCAAACATCAGAACAGCCGGTCAGCCTTCTTCAATTTTGCCCAGCCGGCCCTGCAGGAAGCAGGAGGTAGCCGCCGGAGAAAACGGCAAAAGCTTGAATTCGAGCGCGGTAACTTCCTCGATCTCAAAACACTTGCTGCGGCTCTAACCAGCACATTACACAGTCTCAGCAGCCTAGCGAAATACCTCGGCGTAAAGCACAAGGGCGAATTCAAGGACTTCGATCACCCGATCGATGCTGAGTTTATTGAGTATGCCATCAACGATACCGAGGTAACGAAGCAGTGTTATGAGGAGCTGGTCCGTCGCTACGCCGAGCATTCGCTCAAGCGAACACCGCCACAGCGCATCCATTCTGAGGCGAGCCTTGGAAAGGCATATCTTGAACAGATGGGAATTCGTCCGTGGCGTGAGGTTCAGGGGGATTTCGATCCAGAGCTAATCGGCGTGATCATGAGTTCGTATTTTGGGGGCCGAGCCGAGGTTCACATTCGGCGGACAACAGTGCCGGCGCTCTATTGCGATTTTGCTTCGATGTATCCGACCGTTTGCACCCTTATGGGTCTATGGCGCTTCGTCATTGCGGAGGGGACTGAGAGAGACGATGCGACTGAAGAAACCCGAGCCTTTCTCGACTTTCTGCAGCTGAAGGATTTGCAGAACCAGGATGCATGGAAGAAACTGATTACCTTGGTGCAGGTGCTACCTGAGGCAGACATTTTTCCAGTTCGCGCCCGCTACGCGCCGAAGCTCGAGGGTGGGCTCAAATCCAATGATATGCCGACAATCGGTCTCAACTACCTTTCCGCTGATCGGCCGCTCTGGTTCACCCTTGCCGATTGCGCCGCTTCGAAGCTTCTGACGGGCAAAGCTCCGAAGGTCGTTCGTGCGATTAAGTTCAAGCCCTTGCCACCTCAGGAAGGGCTTAAGGGGGTTTCAGTTGCCGGCAACGCGGAATTTTGTGTCGAGCCATCAATCGACGATTTCTATAAGCGGATCATCGAACTGCGCCGCCGGGTGAAGACGAGGTCTGCGCATGCGGAACGCCGAGATCCTGACAGCCAGGAAACCAAAAACCTCGAAATGGAACAGCTGGCGTTGAAGATCCTTGCGAACGCCACGAGCTATGGGATCTTCATCGAATTGAACGTGGAGGACACAGATCCTGAAGGGCAGTCGTGCGCAATCTACACATCGCAAGGCAAACGTACTGTCAAAGTTTCAAAGCGCGAGCAGCCAGGCCGTTTCTATCATCCGCTCTTGGGCACACTGATCACGGGAGCGGCGCGTTTGATGCTGGCACTCACGGAGCGACTCGCCATCGATAATGGACTCAACTGGGCATTCTGCGATACCGACAGCATGGCTTTCGCCAACACAGCTAAACTGGACTTCGACGAATTCGCTCGACGCGTTCGCGACGTTCGCTCGTGGTTTCAACGTCTCAATCCCTATGAACGAGACGAGGCAAACAAGCAGGTTTCTATTCTTGAGATGGAGAAAGAAAATTTCTCGGAAGACAGACCAAAGCCGCTCTACTGTTTTGCGATCTCAGCGAAGCGCTATGCATTGTTCAATTTAGACTCAGCCAACAGACCAATCATTCGCAAGGCATCCGCACATGGGCTCGGACACTACGTCGCTCCCTACGGGAACGAAGAGGAAAACCGGGCCGAACGGCCGAACGGAGTTCGACCTTGGGAAGAAGACATATGGAAAGCGATCATCACATCGGCACTCAGGGATTACCCGAACGAAGCTAATTATAACTATCGACCTGAAATGAACGAACCGGCACGCAGTCAGTGTACCGCCACGCGTCCGGCCGTGCTGGATTGGTTCAAGCGCTTCAACGAAGGCCTTCCTTATGCCAAACAGGTGAAGCCCTTCAATTTCATGCTCTCATTCTACGCTAAGCATCAAGAGGATTTAACAACAGAGGATGAGAGTATTTCGGGGCAAAACCTCGACAGCTTGCGTCCGGTTGCTCCCTATAGCAGAGATCTCGAAAAAGCTCTTGCGCGCGTCTTTAATCGAAACGGAGATCCCGCCAAGTTGGCGCCGCGAGAGTGGTTGCGTACCGTCAGCGACGTCCTGAGGCATTATCATCTTCAGCCAGAATACAAATTTTCTGGTGGCGGGTGGAATGAGGCTACAGCGGCGTCACATCTTCGCTGACAATATCGACGATATAGGCAAATAATCGGAGGGCTGGGAAGAGGACGATGCCCGCACGGAGGACCAAGATCCGGTTATCTCCTATCCGACCTCACTGCGCGATAGAGAGCGCATCATCGGCCTGATCAAATCAGTCCCGAAAGGAGAATTGCAGCGGAAAGCTCACATTGCGAGGCGGACAATTGATGCGGTCCACAGGGGAAGTCCGTCTCTGGCAGAGAACTATCTTAGGCATTTGGGACACGAGGCTGCGCGGATAAAGGAACGATACGAAAAGCTTGAAGCGGAAAAAGCTGCGGCGTTGGACTGCCTAGCGCAAAGAGTTGCAGACAAAGGGTTGACAAGTCTAGCTTTCATGCTCAACGAGAACAAATCCAACCTTTACAAGGTGTTATCTGGAACGAGGAAACCTTCAAAACGTCTCACACTTAAACTCCAGAAGCTAAACCGATTGAATGAGTAAGCCCCGCGAGGGATTGCGATTGGCCACACTACACCACGGCCATTGCAAATCTAACCTCAGGTAGAGCATCGAGCGTCTCCAGCTGAAGCCATCCTCTAGTGCTTGCGTCTGACCAACCCGAATCTTCCAGCGCATGTGCGAGCCGCACGCACTCCGCGCGAATCAGAGACGCGACTACCGCTTGCGAATTCTCTGGATCGATTCGTTGATAATCCCATTCGATCAGAAAGCTTCCTAACACAGCGGCAACTCGAGCCTTGTCGTTCTCCGATATCCTCGCCAGCTCAATCAAGGTCCTCACGCAGTGCAGCATCGCTAGCAAACCGATTTCCCTTCGCGACTCAACCGAGGAGATTACATGTTCGATGAGTTGCGGCAGAAGTGCTAAATTGGTCGAGGTTAACGTCATTCCCGCCCATGTTTCCACGGCGGATCCACCAGCGGCCACCTCATCTTCGCTCCGCCCAGAGATTGCTTGGTGAATGCTTTCGATAACGGCAGCTAGGAGCGCGGGAGTGTTGCTGAGGAAAAACGGCAGGCTGCTGACTGCACCGCTTACACCGGCCTCTCGAATGAACGCAAGAAGAGCGAGAAGGCGATCCTGTGTAAGCGCTTCGGCCGGCATTGAAGGCACAAGAACTTTTCGGAGTATCTCTCCGATGCTGTTGCTGGCTACCCGATATAGATGATCGAGGAGCTGCCTGCCGATAGGATCCAATTCTCCAGTGCTCGGGGGGCGCCACGCGACGATTTGGTCGAATAGGCGCAGACATTGGTTGTTTGTTGGCCGGACGTCCACTTGGGCCGCCCCGCTCATGGCTGCCAAGTGGTTTATACAGTCACTTATTTCTACGGAGCCGAGCGGCCTCGCGGGAGCGATCAGCTGAACGATATCACAATCGAATAGGTAAGCACGAACTATGCCTTCTTTATCGATTCCCTCCGGTGCGGGCAAAACAGTGTATTCGAATGCCAGCAACGGCGAGTTGCTTGGAAGCCCTGAATTTGGATCGAGCTCACCCCAAAGCTGGCGACCGAATGTCTCCGCCTCAGAGTTCGTGAGTAAATTGTACCTGACGAGGTAGGCAAGTCTTCTCACCGCCTCACTGCGCTGACGTGAGCCAGGTCTTGCGGCGTGCAAAAGTTCGCCGATAACTTGATCCCATTGGAGATCCGAGCTTGTTCGGACAGGTTTGGTGGTGTGCAGTGACCGGATAGGTTCAGGCCACTGGAACGGGACGTTTCCTGCATCGGTTGGGAGAGGAAGTTCTAGCATCGCAAGCACTAACGAGGGACGTTCTTCGGGTGGCGTTGCTTGGATGCTGTAGTTTACAAGATGATTAATCGGATCGTACAGCCAAGGATGCAGGCCAATCGAATCTTCGAGAATGCGAATGCCGATTTCCAGGCTAGTTCGAACCTGCGCTGGATCTTGGCGGACCGTCAGCCTAGCCAATACCTCGATCCAGAGACGGATCCGTCCTATGGCAAAAAGGGCATCACTTCCCAATGTTGTTCTCTTTGCTTTTCCCTGCCAATAAGAAATTGCCTTGACCGCCATCTCCCAAAGCGTCGATGCCACTTGCCGGGGCAATTGCGCAATTGCTATGCGCCCCAGATATCGTTCGAATAGCCTATTAAGGGGATCGCTCTGAGCTCTGAGAAACCAGACATACCATCGAATTGACGGTTCGTATGCCAGCTCGGCGCTGTCTAGAGCTTCTTTGGCAAAGAAGCTGCCGTACCGTAATCGCATAGGTAGGCCGACAACTTCCATTAGTCCATCCAAAGCTATCATTGCATCTTGTTTCGCCGTGCTCTTGAAAGAAATAGTGCTCGATGGATCCCGATAGTGACCAGGCTCGAATAGCGGTACCGTGGAAAGCCTTTCCTCCTGTTGCTCCCGCAGCTCGGCGGCCACCTCGTCAGAAATCTGATCTGCTTCATCTTCGGGGTCGCAGTTTGCACCTCTGAATTCGGCGGGCCAGGGATGATCCTTAAAACCTATCAGTTGGTCTCGTCGGACACCGCGAGCGAACCACTCGGCCCACGCGCGGCGCGACCGTAGCCAAAGCGAATTATGATTACTTCGTTGCCGGCGCTCAAGTTCCGTAAGTGAGTCGCTGACCAGCCTACCTGCTTCCTCAATCTCACCTATTTCTGCCAATAGGGCTGCTCGTCTCAAAAGCCAGATAGGGTCTGGACCATCCATCGCCTCGGCCAGAGCTTTCACAGCTGAGAGGTACAGACCGTCGCGAGCCCGAAGTGCCCTCTGGTAAGCAACTTCGCTGCGGGAGTTCGTCTGGGGTTCAGCGTGTTTATCAATCACGCTCGCCCAATGCTCAAACGCAATGTCATTGTTAGCTAGCCGAGCGGTACGCAGAAGCAGCGCAACGACTTCCAATGACTGCGACTTATTCAGAGCAAATCCGCCGTCTGGATTGGCGATCTCCGCGAGTTTGCTTGCTAGCTCTGGATCTAGTGGCCACAGAGCAATAACGTGGCGCCAAGCTATTTCATACAGAACATCAGGCCTCCGATTCGATTGCAGCGCGTCAATAGCCGAAGCGCTGATCGGGCACACGGAGGTTGTATGCCTTAGCATTCGTCGCTGAGAGTTTGGGCAAATCAGCCAGCCCGGGTAAGTCTGCCGATCAACTCTCCAGATCTCGGCGGCTGCGTTGAGAATTGATGCAGAATACGTCGGATCTCGAAGTTGCCGCCGCTGTTCTTCAATAGTGCGCGGAAGAAACGTTGCATATCTATCTATTTGAGCCGGCTGCCATTCGTGGGAGGGAGTAGGCCGCGCTCTTCCAAGAAAATCGAGAAAAAGGTGCATCGCTCTTGCATGGCGCTCGCGGCTCGTCCCATCGGGCACAAGAGGGGCCAAATCTATAGGCGCGACATTGCGCCCTTCCAAGAACTTGCGCTCGGCGCTTCCCAATTCCAGAACGCCAACGAGATAGATTCGGCGGGCGTTGCCGCCCAAGTTATCCCGCACCCAGCCAGACCACTGTAAGAAATTGGGATCATCGCCTGAAAAACCGAGCAGGCAAAGTTCATTTTCAATAAAGACCTGGCGTGCAAAATTAACGAAAGCAGCGAATTTTTTCGGATAGATCCGATAATCCTCCTCAGCGACTACAAAGTGTTCTGTGGTACCTATTGAACCGTGCAACTTCACTATTCGTGGCTTCCGAGGGTTGCCTGGAGCCCGTCCGTGAGCAAGATCGGCTTCACTTCGAACATATTCGTATCGCAGATAAGCGCCAGAATCTGCTGCCCGCTCTAAAAGAGTATCCCAATTCGTGGTCAGCACATCCGACCATTCAAGCTCGAGCAATTCTCGATGGAGAGCTCCGGGCTGCCACGCAACATCGCGGATGTGGACCCGAATGAACTCATCGAGCGCAGCTTGCCCGAAATAACTTCGGTACTCCTCGGCGAGTCGCAGAGGATCCGTTGGCGCAAGCTTCGGATCGCGTGGATAGAGCTGCTGCGCCATATCTCGGGCAAATTCAGGCCAGGTTGGCGGTTCTGGAGTGTCGGGTGCAGCAACGTCTGCGAACTTACTAAATCCAGCACCGACAAGAACTGCTGCTCCTCTCGCAGTACCCTCATACCAAAGCGCACGCGCAAGCTGCTGAAGAGCAGGAAGATCCGGAATTTCACCAATATCCTTCGGGTCCATAGCTCAACGCACAGAACTGAGGAGGTAGATCAACCCGAGGTTGCATGCCCGATCGGAGTGATCAAGATTTCAAAATTAGCCTTTCTGAGGCTGCCGGTCTCCAGAAATAGCCGCCAACCCGGCAACCCACAAAGCAAGGTGCAAGCGCAAGTTGGTGGTCAAAACCCTGCTCAAAATCGGAGTTCCCTATACCCCTTTTTGTTCCGATTGGGGGTACAGTGATCCCGCAAAAGTAGACCGCCTCCGAAGCTGGAAACTTGGGGCTTCCATCGGTCGATGCCGGTGATCAATTTGTTTGCTGCTGCTTAAGTCGCGACCTTGGTGATTAGGATCGCGTTGCTGTCTTCTCCGTCGGCGGGGCACTTTTGGCCTTTAGGTCAGGTCGCATCAAGGAACCTCATTCCGCTTTAGAGCCGCTACAATCGACTCATATTCAGCTATGGCGGCTCTGAGCCTCTTAATGTCGTCCTGAGTGGTATCCGTCCATGGCCCCGGATATCGGCGCACGCCGGTCCGCATAGTGCCGTCTTCTAGCGGACGTAGTTGGTCACGAAGGGCAGGGATGCGGTCCTGTTCTATGGACTGAATATAGCCCTCGAGAATGGTCATGGCGCTCGCTGCTTTCCGCCAAGCATATAGGAAGAGAAAGGGGCAGCGCGATAGTGCTATCAAACGAATTGAATTCGAGACACTACTCGCTGTCGGCGTCTAGTTCTCTAATATCAAATTGAAAGGCGTTTTTTTCTTCATCGTGTTAGCGACAGGCGTCGGCTGGTTCGGGGCGACCGGGGCCGATAGCCGGACGACCGCATCGGGGCGATACTGTTGAAAAACTCGGAAAGTGGGGGGCGACAAAAATCCGCTTGAACGACGCTTCGAGCGAGGATCGCGGTTCAATGCCACCTGAGTTCGTCGGCGACAGTCTCCCTCTAGTTAATTGTCAAATTATGTATCCCCCCACGTCCCTTTTCGATTATCAGGCCCACGGCCCTGCAAAATTGTGATCGTTGAGGAAAAAAGAGTTTTTCAACGGTATCGGTCAGTAGCAGACATTTTAAGGCACAGCGATCCTGCGAAAGTAGACCACGCTGGAAGGATGGATGCTCACGCCAGGCGATCCGTTGTGACGGCGAGTTTCGCAATGCTCGCCTTAGGTTGTCTGGAAGCGGCACGGTTAGTCGCAGAGCCGTAATGAATGCTCACGTCTTCAGGCGATAGCCCGTCTTAAAAATCCAGGTGACGATGGCAAGACACACGCCCAAGAACACCAAGGTCATCCCGAGGCTGATTGCGACGCTCACGTCCGAAATACCATAAAAGCTCCAGCGAAAGCCGCTGACGAGGTAGACGACCGGATTGATTAATGTAATGCGGCGCCAGAGCGGCGGCAGCATGTTGATCGAATAGAAGCTGCCGCCTAAAAAAGTCAGCGGCGTCACGATGAGAAGCGGAATCAACTGCAGCTTCTCGAAACTATCGGCCCAGATGCCGATGATGAAGCCGAACAGGCTAAAGGTGATGGCGGTCAAGAACAGAAAAGCCAGCATCCAGAAGGGATGGATGATGCGGATGTCGACGAATAGGGCCGCTGTGGCGAGCGTGATCAGGCCGAGGACCACCGATTTCGTCGCCGCGGCGCCGACATAGGCTGTCACGATCTCGACTGCCGAGACCGGCGCCGACAGGATCTCATAGATCGTCCCGACGAAGCGCGGAAAATAGATGCCGAAGGAGGCGTTCGAGATGCTCTGCGTCAGAAGCCCTAACATCATGAGGCCGGGCACGATGAAGGCACCGTAGCTCACCCCATCGACATGCGAGATGCGGGAGCCGATCGCAGAGCCGAAGACGACGAAATAGAGCGAGGTGGACAGCACCGGCGAGACGATGCTCTGGAGCAATGTGCGCCGCGTTCGCGCCATCTCGTAAGTGTATATGGCGCGGATCGCATAGAAGTTCATGACGCCCTCCGGATGAGGCTGACGAATATATCCTCCAGCGAACTCTCGTCCGTGCGGAGGTCTTTGACCACAACGCCCGCCGCGACGAGGTCACGAAGCAGCGCGCCAACGCCATCCCGAGAGCCGTTCTCGCTGTAGGTGTAGACAAGCTCCTGCCCGTCGGATGACAGCGTCAGCGGGTGCGCTGCTAAGGCCGCAGGAATTTCTGCCAGCGGCGCGGCGAGGACGAGCGTCAGCCGCTTTTTGCCGAGTTTTTGCATCAACGCCTTCTTGTCCTCAACCAGGATCAATTCGCCCTTGCGCATGACACCGATGCGGTCGGCCATCTCCTCCGCTTCCTCGAGATAGTGCGTCGTGAGGATGATGGTGGTGCCGGAATCACGTAGCTTGCGCACCAGCTGCCACATGTCGCGGCGCAGTTCCACGTCGACACCCGCAGTCGGCTCGTCGAGGAAGAGGATCTGCGGCTCGTGCGACAGCGCCTTCGCGATCATCACCCGGCGCTTCATGCCGCCCGACAGCGTCCTGATTTGACTGTCCTTCCGATCCCACAGCGAGAGGTCGCGCAGCACCTTCTCGATGTATGCCGCGTTCGGCCGCTTGCCGAAGAGGCCACGGCTGAGGCTGACGGTCGCCCAAACAGTCTCGAAGAAATCAATTGTGAGCTCCTGGGGCACGAGGCCGATCATCGATCGCGCCGCACGGTAATCGCGCAGCATGTCATGCCCGGCGACGCTGATCGTACCGGCGCTCGCTGTGACGATGCCGCAGATGATGCTGATCAGCGTTGTCTTGCCAGCGCCATTTGGGCCAAGCAGCGCAAAAATCTCGCCGCGGTGGATGTCGAGGGAGATATCGCGCAGCGCCGCAGGGCCTCGTGCATAAGTCTTTGAGAGGTGGCTTATCGAGATGACGGGGGGCATGGGGGTTGCAATTGTGAGGGAGCGAAGGGGGCTCGGCAACTTTTAGTTCAAGCCGGCATTTTATGACATCTGTATGCAAACAAGCTTCCTGCATGCGCGCGTCGCGGCGCGCCTTCGCCGACGAGGCGGCGTTCAAGGAACTTGTCGCCGCAGCGTTCAATTACTGGCGGCCGGGGCTGATGCGCGATACGTCGGCGGCCGACGAGGAACGAAGCTAATCCGCCTCCTTGCGCACCCAGACTTGGTAATTCTTGGCCAAGAGCGTGATTTTCGCCTTGTAGACCTTCAGAAAGGCATCGATGGCCGGCTTCGGCGTGCCCTGCTGATTGTAGCGCGAGTCGTCCCACTTATAGTCGTCGAAGGCGATGACGGCCCCAACCTTGGCGAGCCGGAACGCTGCAACCGCATCTTCGAGCACCTCGATCGTCCAATGGCTTCCGTCAATATAGATGAAATCGAAGGCGGAGCGCCTGAGCCTCGGCAATATGTCGCGCGACAGGCCAATCTTGAGATCGACCTTCTTCTTGCCCTTTGATGCCGAGATGTTCGGCCAGAAGGCCCGGTTGACCGCGAGGTCGATACAGGTGATCCGCGCCGCCGGCGCGGTGGCGACATTTTGCAAAAGCCAGCACGTCGCGCGCCCCTCGAAACAGCCGATTTCCAAGATCCGGCACCGACGGCCGGCAAGGTGCATGAGATGGCGCTTGAATTGCCGCCGACAGCGGAGAAACCAATCGGCCGTGAAATTGTGCGGGAGGTCGGCCATCTTCGCTCGCCTGCTCTCTCAAAGCAGTGAGCTTGACCGGCAAGTTCATCACCGGTCAAGCGTGCAAGCGTCTTTGTCTCTCGCCAAGATAAAGCCGGAGAACCCCCTAGTCGTTCTGCGGCGCGGCCGCGACAAACTTGTCGTAATATTTCGTGACCAGATCGATGTTGCCGGGAATCTTGACCGGCTGCACGGATTTCAGCTGCGCGTTCAGATCGGCGAGCTCTTCCGTCTTGTCCTTTGAGCTCAGGCTCTTGTCGGCCTGAACCTCGGCGATCTGCTGCTTCAGAACGGCTTCGGTGCCGACATATTTCTTGGTCTGCGGATCGATCCCGCTCATCACCAAGCCGATGTTGCTCGCCACTGCGTCATATTCGGCATAATTGGCAAAATTGTATTTCTTCGCGACGGCGTCGAGCTCGGCCATCGTCTTTGCATCCGGTTCCTGCGACCCCTGCGGCATTTTCTGCAGGATCGCCTCTATGTCGTTCTGTGCTGCGAGGAAGTTTTGGACCTGCTGATCCGTGAGGGGGATCTGCTCTACCGGCCCTCCCGACTGAGCGGCTTCTTGCGCCTGCGCCAAAGCGCTCGACGCAATGACGGTTACCGGCGCGACGAGAGCAAGGCTCAGCGCCGCTGCGAAAGATGGGACGATGGTGCGCATATCATCTCCTTGGGTGCTGTTGACGTTGCGGGCATAGCTTAATTCTAGCACCGGAGCATGCTAAAATCTTCGACGTGTTCGCCGCGGGCTGGCTGGAACCACGCAGATGTCATGGCAGGAGACGTCCTCCCATCATGGCCAAAGGCCCGGGACGTGCCTGCCGCGAGAAGCTCCAGATTGGTTCGCACCTGCCCCCTCGCTTTCACTGCTTCTGCCGCCTGGCCGCTTTGAGCTGGTCGTAATATTTCGTGACCAGATCGATGTTGGCGGGAAAAATCTGAATCGATTGCGCCGAGGCCAGTTTGGCGTTCAATCTTTCGACCTTTTGCTTCTTCTCCTGCGAGGGCATCGTCGTGTCGGCCTCGACCTCGGCGATTTTGTCCTTCAGCGCAGTCTCGGCGCCGCCATATTTCTTGGTCTTCGGGTCGATGCCGGCATCACCAATCTGATGTTGTTGGCAACATCCCTATATTCGGCATAGTTCACGAAATTGTATTCCTTCGCGACGTCCTCAAGCTTTGACGGGTCCGGCCCTTCCGGCGCTTGGGGTGTCTTCCGGAAGGCCGCCATGTCCTGTTGTGCCGCGATATACTTCGTGATCAGCTGATCAGTGAGCGGGATTTGCTGGCTCCGGGGGCTGGGCAGATTGTTGCGCCTTGACGGGGGCGTTTGCCGCAACGATCTCCAAAGGCACGATCAACGCGACGCCCAGAAAACGCAACACATGCAGAAAAAGTGCGCCGCATGGTGCTCTCCTTACTTGCTAGGGACCATCGGGGCTATGCCAAAGCTCTCCGATGCAATTCAGAAAGTTTCCGAAGCCTGAGGCCGCCACAGTCACACGGCGGGTGCGGCGGCGCTCTTCACAGCCTCGATCAGCTGTTTCAGAGTGAACGGCTTGGCGAGGAAGCCGAAGTCCTCGCCCTCAGGCAGATTCCTGGCGAAGGCCTCCTCGGCATAGCCGGAAACGAAGATCACTTTCGCAATCACGCCGCGCTTGCGCAATTCGCCGAACATTGTCGGCCCATCCATCTCCGGCATCACGACATCAGAGACGATGAGATCGATCTTGCCGGGATTCCGGTCGACGACCTCGAGCGCCTCTGCGCCGTTCGCCGCCTCGAGCACGCTATAGCCCCGCGAGGCCAGGGCCCTTGCGCCAAAGGCCCGCACCGCCTCCTCGTCCTCAACGAGGAGGATGGTACCATGCCCGGTTAGATCCGCGGCGGCCTTTTTAGCCGGTTCCTTGCGCAGCTCCTCCTCTCCTTCGCTGGGTATATAGCGTGGCAGAAGAATGCGGAAAGTCGTGCCTTGACCGAGGGTCGAGTCGCAGAAGACGAACCCGCCGGTCTGTTTGACGATGCCGTAGACCATGGCGAGACCTAAGCCGGTACCCTTGCCGACGTCTTTGGTGGTGAAAAAAGGCTCAAAGATTTTCGCCTTCACCTCGGGCGCGATCCCTGACCCCGTGTCCTCGACCGCGATCACGATGTAATCGGCTTGCGGCAGCGATTCCTCGCCGAGGCGGGCACAGTCCGCCGCATTGAGGTTGTTGATGCGCAGTTCGATCCGGCCGCCGCCCTGCATCGCGTCGCGGGCATTGACGACGAGATTGATGATGACCTGCTCGAACTGGTTGAGGTCGGCCTTGACGAGCCAGAGATCGCGGCCGTGACGCAGATCCAGGCTGATCTTCTCACCGACGAGGCGGCGCAATAGCATCTGCAGTTCGGAGAGCACGTCGCCGAGTTGCAGGACCTCCGGCCGCAATGTCTGGCGCCGCGAGAAAGCCAGCAACTGCCGCACCAATCCGGCGGCGCGATTGGCGTTCTGCTTGATCTGCATGATGTCCTGGAATGAGGGATCGGTCGGCCTGTGATTGGCGAGCAGCAGGTCGGAATAGCCGATGATCGCGGTCAGCACGTTGTTGAAATCATGCGCGACCCCGCCGGCGAGCTGGCCGATGGCCTGCATCTTCTGCGATTGCGCGAAATTCTCTTTCAGCGTGCGCAGCTCCGTCGTATCGAGCGCATAGATCGTGGCGCCGGGACCGTCCGCGTCGTCGGCCGCCGAGATCAACAGGCGCGCGGAACGGTCGCGCTCGCTGAAGAGGCCGACGTCGACTGGCGCTATGTCGCTCGTCAATCCGACGGCCGCCGCAATCGCCTCCTCGAGGGCTGCGCGGTCGCCCTCAAGCACGCCGGCATAGATGCTGCGGGCATCCGCGCCCTGAAGCGCTTCCGGCATCAGTTTGGCGAAGGCGGCATTCGAGCGTTTGATCCGGCCGGCCTTATCGACGATGGCGATCGCCATCGGCGTTGCATTGAACACCCGGGCGAAGCGCACCTTGGCGGCGCGCAGATCCTCGGCCGGCTCTTCGCCGGGAGCGCGGTTGAAAACGAGCGTGCGCGAAGCGCCGGGCAGTCCGTCCTGGCCGAAGGCGACGCGGTGCATGAGCCGAACTGGGAGGCTCTGGCCGTTGCGGCGCTTCAAATCCATGTCAAACTGCTCGGTCACCACGTCACCCGGCGCGCCGCTGAGGCTGGAGAGCAGCACCGCTCCTCCACCGGCGATGAAATCGCCGAGCGTGATGCCGCCCGAGCCGACCTGGGCGAGATCATAATCGAGCCATTGGGCAAGGGTCGCATTCATGTAAGAGACCGCGCCGGAAGCATCACAAGAGAAGAAACCAGCCGGCGCATGATCGAGGAAATCGATCGCGTGCTGCAGTTCCTGAAAGACGTTTTCGTGCCTCTCCCGCTCGCGGGTGACATCGGCAACGGACCAGAGCGTCGTCCGCTTGGCGCCGGGATAATTCAACGGGCGAACCCTGATGCGGTACCAGCCGACCTCACCGTCGTCGGTGAGCGCCGGGGCCAGCCGCAATTCCTCGGCGTTGCGCTTGCCCTCGCGAGCTGCTTGGGCGAGACGGTAAATGGCTTCGGATACGTCCGGCGGCCCGGAGAAGAGCCGCTCCACCGTTTTCAGCTGGCTCGCATCACCTGCGCCCGAGAGCCGCATATAGGACTCGTTGGCATAAAAAATCTTGCCATCGGCGTCGCTGACGATGAGGCCTTCCGGCCCGCTGTCGCAGACGAGCTTGGTCAAATCGTTGCGCAGCGCCTGCCCGGAGAATTGCAGAAATCCGACCGCGTAGCCGAAAAGCCCGAAAATCCCAATGACCGCGAGCACAGTCAGAAGGCCGATGACGAGCGTGCCCGCGGCGTCCTTCGGCAAGACCGAGAAGGCCACGACGGGTGTGACGAGGCAGGCGGCAAAAAGCAGAACCAGGCCCGGGCTGCCAGCGCGTTCGGTACGATCGAAAGCAAGCGGCTGGTCTGTCATCAAGCCCCACTTCCTTGCCTCAAGCCGCGCCGAAAAACCAGGCGCCACGAGTTAGGCGCGTCAAGCTCTGTGGTAAGTTGATGCGCAAAGCCATTGTCAGACCACCAGGTTTGGCGGTCGGCCGGATTTCGGTGAAACGCGCTTTCACTTAAACCAATGTCCGGCCGACGCTATCGCGACCGCAGCTCAAAAGCTTCGCCTCCGATTCGGCAGAATGGGGCTATAGCCTCGGCATTGCAATCCGAACCGCATGTTTTTCCGCGCCTTCACGGCTTGGGTTCAAGCCGCGCGCCACTTGCCCGAGAGCAGACGACCACTAAGTGTGATGTTGAGGCCGGTAGACTCATCAAGCACGCCAGGCCACGGTCCAGGCGGCGCGGAAGCGACTCGATTTGGCGCCGTTAACCATCTATTACCCTCGCCGGCGCCATGCGGCGCCGGGGGCGCCGAACCAGAGGCTGGTTCGCCCTGCCAAAATGCGCTAGATCAAAACGTTAAGGCACGTTCCGATGGCAAGCAGCTGTCCGGCTTCCGCAGAACATGCCCTTCATTGAGAATCATGCGAGCGGTCCATGCCACAAGCCTTGAGTTGGCTCAGCGGGAACAACGCCTTCAAGTATGCCGCCGTGGCGATCTGCTTCTTTGCTGCGGCGCTGCTCATCCTGCTCGTCTTCCGGCTGGCTTTCGGCCGTCGGCTGCGCATGTCCGGCGGCAGGGGACGGCAGCCCCGGCTGGGCATTGTGGACGCGTTCGATCTCGATCGCCAACGTCAGCTCGTAATTGTCCGGCGCGACAATGTCGAACATCTGATCATGATCGGCGGCCCCAACGACATGCTGATCGAATTGGAGATCGTCAGGGCGGAAGCGCGCGATCTGCGCGAGACGCGGGGCCGTGACAAGGAGGCTCGCGACAAGGATATTCGCGACAGAGACTTCAGAGAGCCGCCGCAGATGCCTCCGCTGAAAGCGCCGGAGCCGAAATTGCCGCTGCCTCCGCTCATGCCGGAGCCGCAGCAGCCGGCTGCGCGAGAGGTTGCACCGGTCCGGCTTCAACCGGCGAGCCGCGCCCCGACACCGCCGCCGCTCGCCACCCCGCCACTTCGGATGCCACCGCGCACGGATGTCAGACCCTTGCAACCCGAGCCGCCACGCAGAGCCGGACCCGAGCTGACACATGCCGCCGCGGCACCACATCCGCTCGGAGCCAAGCCTGCGGCGAATGCGCCTCCAAGTTTCCTGCGCTCGCCGGCACGACCTGCGGACACTCCGCCCAAGCCGCCCGGCGCCGCTCCCGCGCCACATCCAAGCACCGCAAGCGAACCGCCGCTGCCGGACGCGATGGAATTGCTCGAGGAGGAAATGGCAAAGCTCCTCGGCCGCGGCCCGAATAAGCACTAACGCTTTGTCGGGCGATGCCGCCTAAGCAGGCGGCATCATTGACCCGTCGAGACCTTCTTGGCCGTCTGATTGGGAGCAGGAGCCGCTGCATTGTCAGGATCGCCCGCATCCTGTGCCGAGTTTGTGTCGACAGCGACTGGTGCCCGATAGCCCGGGGGAGGCTGGGTCAGATATTCGCGTGGCGGTTCGACGCCCACCCTCAAGGTCCGCGCAGCCTTTGTGTCGTCGCTCTTTGCGAGCCCAAACCAATCCCAAGACCCAAGGCAGACGGGCATGCCGGCGATCTCGTTGCAGTCCTGCTGCGGGGCCCCGATCGAAGTCGCGCCGGTGTGCCCTCCAAAGGGAGCGAAGACCCGTTTACCGCCTATACCCTGCTGCGGGGCCACGCTCGAAGCCTGCGCCCCACTCCAAGGAACGGAGGCCTGTTTATCGCCGCTGACCTCACTCTCAGCCGGTCCCGGTGCTGGCGCCGCCGCCGGCTGATCTGGCTGATCGCTGTCGTCGCTGCTCGCATCGGCCGGCCCGGCCGGCGCCGGCGGTGCCGGCCGGCGGGAATCCGCCTCGGCTCTGCGGCGCGCGGCAGCATCCGGATCGTTCGGCCAATCGGTCGGCCGGGCAACGGCCGTTTGTGGTGGCGGCAAATCCATCTTCGGGGGCACCACCAGCGCCGGCCGCGCGCTGTAATCGATGGCATCGTCCGCCGGCTTGTGCGGCCCCATACCAACGAGGCCGAGCATCGAATTCCACCAATTGTCGTCAGCGCTCGCCGGTCCTGGGAGAGCCAGCGCCAGCCAAGCCGCGATTGCGGCCAGCGCAAGGCCGCGGATCACGCGCGTTTCCAGGACCATGATCTTCCCCTCACGGGTCGGTGAACTTTGATAAAGCCTTAGTTCACGGCAATTTGTAGGCACTCTCGACGCCGGTTCAGGTCGGGGGTCCATCCTTGGTCGCCGCCGACCTTCCAAGCGGTTCGAAGAGGAGCAGCGCGACGCCCGCGCAGATCGCGACATCGGCGAGATTGAATACGTACCAGGAAAAGCGGCCCACGTGGAAATGGTAGAAGTCGGCCACATAGCCATAGGCGAAGCGGTCGCCGGCATTGCCGAGCGCGCCACCGATGATGAGCCCGAGGCCGAGCGCGGTCAGCCATGTGCGGGCTCGCCAGAGCCAAAAGGCAAGCAGCGCCGTCGCGGTGATTGCCAAGCCGAAAAGCGACCAACGCTCGATAGCGCTATGGGCGCTGAAAAGCGAATAGGAAATGCCAGCATTCTTGGCGAGAACCACGTCGAAGAAGGGTGTCAGCCGGACCGGCTGGTGGGCGGCAATATCGTAGCCGAAGATGAGCCAGAGCTTGTTGGCCTGATCGAGGGCGAGCGCGGCGATGGCAGCGAGAATGCCCAACGACCGCGGCCGCATCGTAAACTTTGAGGCGCGAGGCGGCGCAATGATTGTTGTACCCTCTTTTCTACCGCTCACGGCCAAAGTCCCCGCGCTTTCAATTCGCGCAGCGCGGCTGCGTCGCGCGGCGTCACGTCGGGAAATTCCGCATCGCTGCCGACGAGCGGCGAAATCTTCCATGAGCGCGCGCATTTGCGCCCCTGCGCCAATCTGGAGACGACGGCGACGCCCGGAACCTCGGCGAGCCGGAACGCCTCCGGCGGCCCCTCGCCCGCTTCGATTGCAATGTCGGAGGTGATGCAGATTTCCGCGAAATCGATGCCTTCCAGCAGGCTACGCAGCTCACGATCGGCAATGAAGACGATCGGCGCGGCTTCGAGCGAAGAGCCGATGTGTTTCTTGGCGCGTTCGATTTCCAGCGCGCCGGTAACGACTGCGCGAATCCTCCGGATCTTCTCCCACTTTTCCGCCAGTGCATCGTCGCGCCATGCGGCGGGGATTTGCGGGAAGCCTTCGAGATGAACCGATTCCGCTGTGGGATAGCGCGACAGCCAAGCCTCCTCGCAGGTGAAGACCAGGATGGGCGCGAGCCACAATGTGACGGCGCGAAAGATTTGTTCGACCGCTTTGAGCGCGGCGTGGCGCTTCTCGCTCGACGGCGGATCGCAATAAAGCGTGTCTTTCCGAACGTCGAAATAGAAGGCCGAGAGGTCGGTGTTCAAGAAGGCCGAGAGACGCGCGACGATGCGCTTGTAATCGAAGCGCTCATAAGCGTCGCGGATTTCCTCGTCGAGTTCGGCGAGGCGGTGCAGCATGAGCCTTTCGAGCTCGGGCATCTCCACGATGCTGTCGCGCCCCTCATAATAGGCGAGCGAGCCGAGCATCCAGCGGATCGTGTTGCGCAATTTGCGGTAAGTTTCGCCAAAGGTTTTGAGGATTTCGCGGCCAATGCGAAGATCGTCCGAATAATCTGAAGCCGCAACCCAGAAGCGCAATATGTCGGCGCCGGCGTCGGCAATGACGCTCTGCGGCGCCACGACGTTGCCGAGCGATTTGGCCATCTTCTGACCCTTCTCGTCGAGAACGAAGCCATGCGTCAAAACTGCATCGAAGGGAGCGCGGCCGCGCGTGCCGCAGCTCTCCAACAATGATGATTGGAACCAGCCGCGGTGCTGGTCGGAGCCTTCGAGATACATGATCTCATCCCGGCCACCGTCGCGGATGCGGTTGATTCCGGCGAGTCCGGGAAAATGCACGGCGTCTTCGAGCGTGAAGGCATGGGTCGAGCCGGAGTCGAACCAGACGTCGAGCACATCGTCGATCTTCTCGTAATCGGCCGGCGAACAGTCCGGTTCAAGGAAGCGCGCGGCGGCGTCGGGCTTGAACCAGGCGTCGGCGCCTTCTCCCTCGAAGGCGGCGGCGATGCGGTGATTGACGCGTTCGTCGACGAGGATGTCGCTCGTCCCCTTACGCACGAAAATGGCGATCGGCACGCCCCAGGCGCGTTGGCGCGAGACCACCCAATCGGGACGATTGGCGACCATTCCCGTGAGGCGGTTTTCGCCGGCCGGCGGATACCATTGCGTCACCGCGATCTCGCGAAGCGCGATCTGGCGGAGGGTGCGCGCGCCCTTGATGGGCTTATCCATCGCGATGAACCATTGCGGCGTATTGCGGAAGATGAGCGGCTTCTTCGAACGCCAGCTATGCGGATAGGGATGCTTCAAGCGGCCGCGGGCGACGAGGTTCTCGGCTTCGATCAGCGCCTTGATCACCGCCTCATTGGCATCGCCCTTATTGCCTTCGTCGTCGATGACGCGCTTGCCTTCGAAGCCGAATGCTTCCTTGGTGAAGAAGCCGTCGGCATCGACGGTGTAAGGAATGCGCGTGTCGATGCCGCGCGCTTCGAGCTCGGCCTTGTGCGCCATCCAGATGTCGAAGTCCTCACGGCCATGGCTCGGCGCGGTATGGACAAAGCCTGTGCCGGTATCGTCAGTGACGTGATCTCCTTCAAAGAACGGGACAGCGAATCGGTACTTCGGATTGGTCTTCGCGAGCGGATGATATGCATAGGCGAATGCATCACCACGAACTGCTCCCAGATATTCATATGATTCCACTTTGGCGGCTTTAAGGGCTTCCTGCGCAAGCCTGATCGATAAGACGTAAGTCGATCCTACCTTAGCCCAGTTGCCATCGGGCGCCTTTGTTATGCGATATAGGCCATAGCGAATTGAATTAGAAAAGCTAATGGCTCTATTCGCGGGTATTGTCCAAGGTGTGGTTGTCCATATAACAACCGACGCCGCACTCAGGGCCTCGTCGAATGCTCTTCTCATTTCTGGCGTCGCACTCGGGTTTTCCTCGTCAAAGGCGTAATTGTGCATTGAGAGCAGCGTGCTCTTTACTGGGAAGGAGACATAGATCGCGTCGCTGACGTGGTCCTCATACTCGACCTCCGCCTCGGCGAGCGCGGTTTTTTCGACGACGCTCCACATCACCGGCTTCGAGCCGCGATAGAGCGTGCCGTTGGCGGCGAATTTCATGATCTCGCGTGCGATCCGCGCCTCGGCGAAGAAGCTCATCGTCTCATAAGGGTGATCCCAGTCGCCGATGACGCCGAGCCGTTTGAACTCGTCCCGCTGGACGTCGACCCAATGCGCGGCGAAGGCGCGGCATTGGCGGCGAAACTCGATGATCGGCACTTCGTCCTTGTTGCGGCCCTTGGCGCGATACTCTTCCTCGATCTTCCATTCGATCGGCAGGCCATGGCAGTCCCAGCCCGGCACATAGTTCGAATCCTTGCCGAGCATCTGCTGCGAGCGGGTGACGAGATCTTTGAGAATCTTGTTCAGCGCATGCCCAATGTGGATATGGCCGTTGGCATAAGGCGGCCCGTCATGCAGGACGAATTTCGCGTTGCCCTGCCCCAGATCGCACTGACGCCGATAAAGATCGATCGCCTGCCATCGGGCGAGCAACTCCGGCTCCTTCTGCGGCAGGCCGGCGCGCATGGGGAAATCGGTCTGCGGCAGGAACAAGCTTTTCGAATAATCGGGGCCTTGGGCTTTTGTGCCCGCCCGCGTTTCGTCATTCATCGTGCATAATTCGGGTTGCAGGCTGCAGAGCAGGCATGCCGCCTTCTAGAACATTCCAGCCAAAGTGAAAACCGCTCAGCCGATCTTCCGCGCCGCCCCCCACAGCAGCCACGATCGGCGCCATTCAGGCAAAGCGATGCGGGTTGTGAAGGGATCGTAGCCGGGCCTTTCCATCTCCCGCAGATAGGGCTCGCAGAGAGCGACGGGCAGGAAGGCCAGTGCCGCCTTTCCGGAGCGCCCCGCCGGGATCGCAGCAAACTCGTGAACATGCCGGTGCGCGAACCAGCGCATGTCGGCGAGCGCTGCCAAGAGGGCTGCTTTGTCGCGGCCTGGACGCAGATCTTCCGGATTGAGACCCTGTGCGGCGAGGACGTCGCGCGGAATATAGATTTGGCCGGCGGCGAGGTGCCAGGGCAAGGCCCTGAGAAGCCCCATCACGGCATAGGCGATCCCGGCATGCTCTGCGGCGCCGTTCACCACTGCGCCAGGATCGAAAATTGACGCGGCGAGTTGAAAGAGGCTCGAGGCCGTGGCTTTTGCATAGGCCTCGAGCGTCGCGATGGATGGCATCGGCGCGTCGTAAAGATCGAAGAGCCGCGCATCGATGAGGGCGATCAAAGGATCGCGCGGCAGGCCGAAGCGCGCAATCGTGTCGAGAAGCGCGGCAGCGATAGGATTGGCCGCGCCGCCAGCCTCGCCCACCAGAACCTCGCGCCACCATTGGAAGCGGATCTCGCCGAGTGCCGGCTCAGAGACGCGTTGCCGTACGCGGGCGATTTCGAGACTGAAGGCATAGAGTGCATGGACATGCGGCCGCAGGAACGCCGGCAGGAATAGGCTCGCGAGCCAGCGGTCGCGATCGTCGCGCTTGAGCAGCGCGTCGCAGGTGGCATAGTCCGATGCAAGCTTTTCCATGCCCGAGCACGATCCGCAAAAGTGGGAACCGGTTTTGCGAAAAGATCATGCGACATCAAAAGAATCTAGATCAGGATCGATCCAAATCTGACCCAGCGCTCATGCCACGGCAATGAGCGCCGCGGCGACGCGCCGATCTTCCGCCAGGAGAACCGAATAGGTGCGCGCGGCCGCCGCCGTGGCCATGGGTTCGGCGCGGATGCCGGCGGCGCGCAATTTTTCCCGCAAGCTCTTCTCGAGCGGCACGAGATCCGTCCCAGTGCCGATCAGGAGATGTTCGACGAGACCGCGCGCCTCGGTAAAGACCGCGGCAAGCGAGTTCGATCGAGATATCCTCTGGGCCTGCCGCGTCCCACGCCCGGATGCCGGAGGGTAAAGCGAGGATCGAGCCGCGATGCGACATTCCGGCGAAGCGGAAGCCGCCATTGCCATAGCCTTCGAGCGCATGTCTACCGGGGAGAAACCCCGCGTATTTCTCAGTCGGCATGAACGCCGCCTTGCAGTGGTTATCCGATCCAAGATCGCAGCCGCTTATGGACACACTCGCGAACAAATTGCAGGATCTCACTCATCCGATCTGCGCACAGCGCCTCTGGGCGGGAGGGTATTTTTATGAAAGCCTTTTGTTTGGCCAGTGTCCTAAGCATGTTTTTCGGAACCGCATGCCTTGCTGATCAGCCGATCGCCGTGAGCGGATGCGCGGTGAAGGGAGTGGAGGCCGGATGCATTATTCTCGAGACCGTCACCGGACCTAGTTATGTTATCTCTACCGCGAAGCCGACTCCTACTCTTGGTCGGTATGGGCAGATTAAAGGCACCCTGAAAAGCGACGTCATGAGCTTTTGCATGCAGGGCGCCGTCATTGATCCGGCAGAGTGGACAGAAACTGGCAAAAGCTGCCCACTCGCAAAGTAACGCTCCAGTTGAGCGGGACATCCTCGTGGTTTTTGCGGGATCCCGTGCTACGCCCGCGCCTTGGTCTTCACCACCGCGATTGGCCTCGCCGGCGTCACGCTCTTGACCGTTTTCTCTTTGGCCGCAGGCGCCGGAGGCGCTTCGGCGCTCTCGTTGCGCAGGCCGAGATAGATCAGCATGGGCGAGCAGATGAACACGGACGAATAGGTTGCGACGAAAATGCCCCAGATCATGGCGAGCGAGAAGGAGCGGATCACCTCGCCGCCGAAGATTACGAGCGACAGAAGTGCGAGAAAGACCGTCGTCGCCGTCATGATCGTGCGCGGCAGGACCGCGTTCACCGAAACATCGATCAACTGATCCGTAGGCATCCGCCGATATTTCTTCAGCATTTCGCGGATGCGATCGAGCACGACGACGGTCTCGTTGAGCGAATAGCCGACGATCGTCAGGATCGCCGCGATCGAGGTTGTGTTGAATTCGAGCCTGGTGATCGAGAAGAAGCCGACGGTCAAGAGCAGATCGTGCATCGTCGCAATAATGGCGCCGACCGCGAATTGCCACTCGAAGCGGAACCAGAGATAGCAGAGCACCGCGATGATGGCGATGACGACGCCGAGCGTGCCCGACTGCACGAGTTCGCCCGAGACGCGGGGACCAACCACCTCGACACGGCGGAAATCATAGGCGCCGCCGAGCTCCTGCTTGATGCGCGTGACCGTCGCCTCCTGCGCCGCGGCGTCCTCCTTCTGGCCACCAAAGCGCACCACCACGTCGGAGGGCGCGCCGAAGCCCTGCACTTCGACGTCGCCGGAAGTCAATTTCCGCATCTCCACCCGGACGGCGGCAATATCGGCGTGACCCGACTTGGCGCGCAACTCCATCAATGTGCCGCCCGCGAAATCGATGCCGAAATTCATGCCGAACGTCAGAAACAGCACGACCGAGATGATCGACATGCTCGCCGAGAAGGGATAGCTCACGCGCCGGAAGCGCATGAATGGGAATTTCGTATTCTCCGGAGCGAGACGCAGAAGCTTCATCAAAAGATACCTTAGTCCGATTTATATCGGCAACTTGGTCGGACGCACATATTGATACCAGAGCGCGATCATCATACGAGTCATGGTCACCGCGGTGATGATCGACGTCAATATCCCGAGCGCCAGCGACACGGCGAAGCCGCGCACCGGACCTGAGCCGAGAAAGTAGAGGATCGCAGCGGCGACGAACATGGTGACGTTCGAGTCGACGATCGTCGCGAAGGCGCGTTTGAAGCCGGCATCGAGCGAGGAGATGATCGAGCGGCCCGCGTGGTTCTCCTCGCGGATGCGTTCGTAGATCAACACGTTCGAATCGACCGCCATGCCGATCGTCAGCACGATTCCGGCGATGCCGGGCAAAGTGAGCGTCGCGCCGAGCAGCACCAGCGCCGCGAAGATGAAGGCGATATGCACCGCCAGCGCGATATTGGCGAAGATGCCGAACGTGCCATAGGTGATGAGCATATAGAAAAGAACGAGCCCGGCGCCGACGAAGGCGGCGCGCTTGCCGGCGTCGATCGAATCCTGGCCGAGGCCGGGCCCAACGGTGCGCTCCTCGACGATCGTCAGCTTCGCCGGCAAGGCGCCGGCGCGCAGCAGAATGGCGAGGTTCGTCGCTGAATCGACGCTGAAATGGCCAGAAATCTGTCCCGAGCCGCCAGTGATCGGGCCGAGAATGCGCGGCGCCGAAATCACCTTGCCGTCGAGAACGATGGCGAAGAGACGCCCGACGTTTTGCGAGGTGACCTCGCCGAAGCGCTGGCCGCCGCGGATGTTGAAGCGGAAGTTGACGATCGGCTCCCCGGTGCGCTGATCGAAGCCAAGCTGCGCATCAGTCAAATCCTCGCCCTGCACCATGACCTCTTTTTCGACCGGCAATTTGCCCGGCTGATCGGTCTGGTCGAGCATCTCGTAATTGTTCGGGTCTTCGCCCGGCTCGGCGACGAGGCGGAATTCGAGCTTCGCCGTCGTGCCCAGGATCTCTTTCAGTTTGTCGGGGTTCTGCAGACCCGGCACTTCGACGAGGATGCGATCATTGCCCTGGCGCTGGATATTGGGTTCGGTCGTGCCCAAGGCATCGACGCGGCGGCGCAAGACTTCGATCGACTGATCGACGGCGCGGCGGACCCTGTCGTTGATCGAGGCGTCGGTCACGAGAACCTGGATCGTGCCGTTGCCCATGTCCTTGACTTCGAGCGCCTGCGCCGAGGGACCGCGCAGCAGCGGATTGCCGATCGGAGTCGCCAATTGCTGCAGCTTCGGCAGGATCTTGTCGCGTTCACTCGGATCCGGGACATGCAATTGAATGCCGCGCGGCAGCACGCCTATGCCGCCCGCGATCGGAATCTTCTCCTCGCGCAAAAGGCGGCGCGCGTCGTCGCGCAAATTCTGCACCTCGGTCTTGACGACCTCGTTGGAGTCGACCTCGAGCAAGACATGCGAGCCGCCTTGCAGATCGAGGCCGAGCACGATCGTGCGGACAGGAATCCAGCTCGGCAGGTGATTGACGAGGCCGTTGCGTGCATCGGGCGGCAAAAGGCTTGGGATGATCACCAGCAGGGCGAGCACCGTCATCGTCAAGATCGATACGATTTTCCAGGTCGCGAAACGCAGCATCGGCGAATATCATCTCATGTTGGGGCAAGCGCCGCTCTATCCGGCCGTATCCTTTACCGGCTCGCCTTTGGCGCGGACTTCGGAGATCATCGAGCGGGCAACCCGCACTTTCACGTTCGGCGCGATCTCCATCTCGACTTCCGCGTCATCGATGACCCTGGTCACCTTGCCGATGAGGCCGCCGGTCATGACGATAGTATCACCGCGGCGGACGTTCTTGATGAGCTCGGCATGGTCGCGCGCGCGCTTCTGCTGCGGCCGCATGATCAGGAAATACATGATGATTATGATGATCGCGAACGGCGCGAACTGGACAAGCACGTCGCCGGCTCCGCCGGAAGCGGAGCCCGCGGCCTGAGCGAAAGCCGGGGTGAACACCTGTTTACTCCTTGATGAGTCTCTTAAACCCCTCGGATCGGGGCGGACTATAGCCAGCGCGGGCGCGAAAGCAATGCCGGAGCGCGGACGCGCTTGGGCGAAATCCGAACGGGTCGCACCAGGCTGTTGCGCCGCCTGGACGCGGCTTGGCCGACTGGTTACATCCAGTCCATGAGGTGAGACCAGCAGCGATGACCAGCCACGACAAAGACATTCTCGCCGCGCTCGCGGCGCCTGAGGCGACCGAGGCTCTGCTCCGGATCGCCCGGGCGCTGGAGCGGCTTGCGCCGGGAAGCGCGCCGGTCGCGGATTTCGATGCGGCCGACGCCTTCGTCTGGCATGCCGAGAATGGCGCGCTTTCGCCCGTCGCCAAGGTCAACCGCGTCGACATTGCGCTGTTGCGCGGCATCGACCGCGTGCGCGACATTTTGAGCGACACACGCAGCGATTCGCGTGGGGATTTTCCGCCAACAATGCCCTGCTCTGGGGCGCGCGCGGCATGGGCAAGTCCTCGCTCGTCAAGGCCGTGCACGCCGAAATCAACCGGCGGCTCGCCGCGAGCCCCGGCTTTCGCCCGCTGAAGCTCATCGAGATCCATCGCGAAGACATTGAGAGCCTGCCGCGGCTCATGGCGCTTCTGCGCGACGCGCCGCATCGCTTTCTGATCTTCTGCGACGACCTTTCGTTCGACGCGGAGGACACGAGCTACAAATCGCTGAAGGCGGTGCTCGAAGGCGGCATCGAGGGTAGGCCCGCCAATGTGATCCTCTACGCGACCTCGAACCGCCGCCATCTTCTGCCGCGCGACATGGTCGAGAACGAACGTTCGACCGCCATCAATCCCGGCGAGGCGGTGGAAGAAGGAGTCTCGCTCTCCGACCGTTTCGGCCTCTGGCTCGGCTTCCACAAATGCAGCCAGGACGAATATCTCGCCATGGTCGCAGGTTACGCGGAACATTTCAGAATCGACGCCGACCGCGAGGCGATCAGAGCTGAAGCGCTCGAATGGGCGACGACGCGGGGCTCTCGCTCCGGCCGCACCGCCTGGCAGTTCATTCAGGATTTGGCGGGGCGTGCGGGCAGAGCGGTGGAGTAGACGCGCATCCTTCTCCCGCCTGGGGTGCCCCCTCTCCCATGAGCAAAAGCGAATGGGGAGAGGGGACGCGAGCCCGCGGCTTTGATGCCTATTCGCCGGCGGCCATTCCCACACTTTGGAAACGCGCATGGCTCTGGTCCAGATCCTGTTTGATCAGGTCAGAGGCCGTGGGTTGACGGCGATGGAAAGCGAGGATCCAGGCGATCCCTATGGCGAGGTAGACAAGGAACGCATAGGGGAAGTAGCTCACCGGCGGGGCCAGCACCGGATAGACGCTGCCGACGGCGGGGATGGCGAGCAGCACGAGCGAAGCGATGCAGCCGGCCCAGTCCTTCGCCGTTACTTCGCCGAACTTCTTGAGGTAGGCCGGCGCCGCGGCACTGACGAGGCCGTAAGCCACGACAAAGCCGAACGCCGCGCAGGTGCCGACATCATTGAAGCAATCGAGCAGCGCGACATGACCGAGCGTCGCGGCCGTCGGGACCGCGAAGGCGAGCACGGCCATCACGGTTACCGCGATATGCGGCGTCTCATTCTTCTCATGCGCGGAGCCGGTCGCCTCATGGAAAATGCCCTGCCGCCCCATAGCATAGATCACGCGTCCGCCGGCGTTAACGCAGGACAGGCAGAACGCAAAGAAACTCAGCATCGCGCCAAGCGAGAGCGGGATCGCCAAGATCGGAACATTCACCAATTGCGCCAGGACGTTCAACGGCTAGGGCGGGAGATAGGGGACGCCGCATGGGTCCTCAAAGTGGCGCTGGATGTCGGCTCATGACCCCGTGCCCGCTAGGGTTCGAAAAACGGCACGCCGGTTCTCGGTATCCAGGATGGCCTGGTCCGTCGGAGGAAGCTGGGTACGCTGGATTCTCAAAGCCTCTTCCATCAGCGCAATAGCTGAATGATCTCCAGTCTTCACACCTTTCGCATAGGCGAGCGCGATCATCGTCTCCGCGAGCTGAAGATCGCTGCTGCCGAGTGCTCGGCGCTGGATTGCGAGCATCTCCGTGAGCCGAGCTTCCGCTCGCTTTTCGTCGTGGCTGACCTGATTATGGAAAATGCCGAGCCAATAGAACCCGTACGCGAGCAGGAGATCATTCTCTTTCGAACTGCACGCGCTTGCGCGAAGAACTCATTCGCCCTCGAAGTATCGTTCTCGATGGCATCGTAATAGAGACCCAAGTTCTGCAGCGAGACCGCGTAGGCCGAATGTTGGTTACCCAGAGAATTGGCGGCCATGTCACGGCCCCCTCTGCAATTTTCAGCAATGACCCCTCTGGAGGTGGGTCCTGCCTGATAATGCGGGCCCGAACCCAGTCATTTTCGCTGCTCGCGGCTTCCTCGATCAGTGCCTTGTCGCTGCTCAAACTTGGCTGTCCGGTTCTGGAGGATACTGTTTAAAAAATCTTTTTTTCAACGATCACAATTTTGCAGGGCCGTGGGCCTGATAGTCGAAAAGGGACGTGGGGGATACATAATTTAACAATTAACTAGAGGGAAACTGCCGCCGACCAACTCAGGTGGCATTGAACCGCGATCCTCGCTCGAAGCGTCATTCAAGCGGATTTTTGTCGCCCCACTTTCCGAGTTTTTCAACAGTATCGGAGCAAACCTGTCCTCCAATCAGACCAGGAATGCGCGATCTATCTAGCAATCGTCGTAGCCCTATTCCGCCGCCTCGGCCCGCTCCCTCGCCTCCGTCACATACCCCACCGCCACGCGCAGCACATCCACCCCGGCCCCCGGCTTCGTAGCCTCCGTCGCCAGATTCCGGCGGAAGGCGCGGGCGCCATTCATGCCATTGAAGAGGCCGAGGATGTGACGCGTCATCGCCGCGAGCGGCACGCCTTCCTTCAGCCGCGCTTCGACATAGGGGACGAAAGCTTCGATCGCGGCGCGTCGGCTTGCGACCGGCGACGCCTCATTGAAGAACTCACGATCGACAGCGAGAAGCAGCGCCGGGTCCTGATAGGCGGCGCGTCCGACCATGATCCCGTCGACATGGGCCAGCTCGGCCTTCATCTGCACTATGTCGAATAGCCCGCCGTTGAGCACGATCGGGATTCGCGGGTAAGCGCGCTTCAGCGCATACACGAGCGCGTAGTTCAGCTTCGGCACTTTGCGGTTCTCTTTCGGCGATAGGCCTTTCAGCCAGGCCTTGCGGGCATGAACGAAAAGCGCGTTTGCGCCGGCGGCGATCACGCGATCGGCGAAACGGAAGAGCGCTTCTTCCGGATCCTGCTCATCGACGCCGAGGCGGCATTTGACCGTCACGGGAATTTTTACGCGCGACTTCATCGCGGAAACGCATTCGGCCACGAGCTCGGGCTCGCGCATCAGGCAGGCGCCAAAGGCGCCGCTTTGCACGCGCTCCGAGGGGCAGCCGATGTTGAGATTGATCTCGTCATAGCCGAAGTCGGCGCAGATTTTTGCCGCTTTCGCGAGCGCGGCCGGCTCCGAGCCGCCGAGCTGCACGGCGAGCGGATGCTCGGCCGCATCGTACCCGAGCAGCCTTCCACGGTCGCCATGCAGCACGGCGGCGGCCGTGAGCATTTCCGTGGTGAGCCGCGCGCGGCGCGTAAAAATGCGGTGGAAGAAGCGGCAATGCCGGTCCGTCCAATCCATCATCGGCGCGATTGAAAAGCGGTAGGTTTCGAATGTCGTCACGTCTCGGCAAGTCTATCACAGACGTCGGTGCGCGACCCCTCTCCCCTTGCGGGCTTGCGGGAGAGGCTGGCTTGCGGAGCAAGCCGGGCGAGGGGTCGCGCAACCCCTCATCCGCCCCGCTTCGCGGGGCACCTTCTCCCGCAAGGGGAGAAGGAACGCAGCGCCACCATTGATTTCTCTACGGCCCCGACTTCTTCACGCTTCATACGCCTGGCACGGCCGCTGCTCGATTCCGGCAGGAGGCAGAAATTCCGCACGAATCCGTGCCATTCAGAGCCGTTCGGCTCTCGGCATATCTCGGAATGACCTGCGAAGGGCCGAAATGAGACAAGCTGGAACATGCGGGCTTTTCGATTATTGGAACCGGCTGCGTGGAGAGCGCGACGCGCCGGAGCGTTCCGAAATCGATCTTGCCGCCATAAGCGGCCTGCTCCGCGACATTTTCATGCTCGAGGTCGACGCCGGCCATCGCTTTCCCTTCGTGATGTCAGGCAGCCGCGTCAACGCGCTGTTCTGCGCCGAGCAGAAGAGCTGTTCCTTTCTCGACCTCTGGCCGCTGCAGGAGGCCCACAATATCGCCGCAGTGCTCCTGACCGTCGTCGATGCGGCCTGCCCGGTCCTCGCATGCGCCGACGCCAGGCCCGAAGGCTATGCCAAAGCGGATCTCGAAATCCTGCTTCTGCCGTTGCATCACAACGGCCATGCTCAAACACGCATTCTCGGTCTCCTGGCGACCGCGGCAAAGCCGACCTGGCTCGGCCTCTTGGCCATCGAGCAATTGACGTTGCGCTCGCTGCGCGCGATCGACGACACGGCGCTCCCCGCCGTAACTCCGCCTGGCGCTCAATTTTCCGGACCGCTGCGGCTCGGAGCCGCGGAAATCCGCCGCCATTTATGCGTATTTCAGGGCGGCAAATGAGATTTGTCGGCGGAAATCAGCCTTCTCCGGCAATTCGATAACATGGCCTTAACTCGTCGCGTTCACCTTACAGCCTGCTCCGGCTTGGGTCGGCTATCAGCTGCAGCGCCATGAAATTGAAGCTCAAACCATTACAGAAGTCCTTAGAGCGGCGTAGACACCAGCGCGTCGCGATTTCGCTTCTCGGCCGCTACATGCTCGAGGACAAGCGCGAATTCCCCTGCCAGACGACCAACATGTCGCCGGGCGGAGTGTCGATTATCGCGTCGGTACAGGGCGAGATCGGCGAGCGGGTCGTGGCCTATCTCGACCAGATCGGCCGGGTCGAAGGCAAGATCGCGCGCCATACCGAGCGCGGCTTCGCCATTCAATTGAGCCTTCCCTACGCAAAGCGGGAGAAGATCGCCAATCAGCTCACCTGGCTCGTCAACCGGGATGCCCTCGGCATGCCGGAGGACCGGCGCCACGAACGCATCGTGCCGCATCGCCGACACGCGATATTAAAAATCGAAGGCGACCGCGAACACGTGGTCAAGCTGATCGACGTGTCGGTGTCGGGCGCGGCGATCAGCACCCCGGCGAAGCCCGCGGTTGGCACGAAGGTGGTCCTCGGCCAGACGCCCGGCCACGTGATCCGCACCTTCGACGGCGGCCTCGCTGTCCGCTTCGACAAGGTGATCACGGCGGAACATTTCGACGAAAACATCAAGCTTTGAGATTGCAGGCCAGTCTCAATAATCCTCGAGATCGAAATCGAGAATGGCGACCTGCAACGTGTAGCTCCGGCCCTGCGGGTCGTCAGCCGAGATGACGCCGAGATAATCGTCGCCGGAATTCAATTCGACGGAATCGTTCTTCTTCGGCCGCGGCACGATTTTCAGCTTGTCGTTCTCGAACAGCCGGCGCAGATAATCCTGGAGAACGTGCCGCTCCACTGGAATCTTCATCGCCATGGCGAAGGAACGGTCGCCATCCTCATCATCGACGACGATGGACGCAATGCTGCGCTCGCCGAGATAGACCTCCGCATCGTCAGGATTGCGCTTGGCCGGCACGACCTTCAGGCCCTCGTTGCCGAAGGACGCGCGCAGAAACGCCTGCAATTTGCGCAATTCGACCTTGTCCAAGCTCACATCTCCGCAGCCGCTCGCTCACATTTCGATGCGAGCAGCGAGCCCTTGGCAGAAATCCGAACGATCGGCAAGTCGGCCTTATCCCCGTTTCGCGGCAAGAATCTGGTCCATCGTGCGCGCCGGCTCGGCGCAACCGGCTTCGCCCACGACCCTTGCCGGCACGCCGGCCACTGTCTTGTTGGGCGGAACCGGCCGCAACACCACGGAGCCCGCCGCGATCCGCGCGCAATGGCCAACCTCGATATTGCCGAGGATCTTGGCGCCCGCGCCGATCAACACGCCATGCCTGATCTTCGGATGCCGGTCGCCGACCTCGCTGCCGGTTCCGCCCAAGGTCACATCCTGAAGCATCGAAACGTCGTCTTCGATCACCGCCGTCGAGCCGATGACCAGGCCGGTCGCGTGGTCGAGAAATATGCCCTTGCCGATCCGGGCCGCCGGATGAATGTCGGTTTGGAAGACCTCGGACGAGCGGCTTTGCAGATAGAGCGCCAGGTCCTGCCGGCCGGAGATCCACAGCACATGCGCGAGGCGATGCGTCGCGATCGCGTGGAAACCCTTGAAATAGAGCACCGGCTCGATGAGCCGCGTGCAGGCGGGATCGCGGTCCAATGTGGCCAGAATGTCGGCGCGAAAGGCGGCGCCGATTGCGGGCTCGCGGGCAATGATATCAAGATAGGTCTGGCAGATGAATTCGGCCGGGACCTCGTCATGGCCAAGCCGCGCCGAAAGCCGCTGGACGATCGCCGCCTCCAGACTTGGCTGATCGAGGACGGTCGCCGCGACCCAGCCGGCAATATGCGGCTCGCGGCGCATGATCTCCTCGGCCTCCAGCTTGACGCGCGCAAAGACCGAATCCGTCCGATCGAGTGTATGCACTCTTGCCAGCGGCGCATTGCCGAGAATCACGCGAAACCTCCCGAGAGAGTCGGCCCTCTCCTAACACGATTTGAGCCCCGCCGCAGCGCCTTTCGCGGGAGCCGTGGCCGAGTTCTTAACGCTCAAGGCCGGCTCTCGAGAAAGGCGAGGACGGCCTTTTTGAACACCGGATCGCCGACGCTACGGTTGTGGTCGCGCTCCGCAATGGCGAGCGCGTGGGCCCCTGGAATGAGGGCCGCAAGCCGATTCGGATCGCCGGCGATCTCGTCCCTTGTGCCGACCGCGACGAGCACCGGAAGAGCGAGCCGGCCGAGCTCGGCGGCGCTGATCTTCAGCCTTGCGCCGCGAGCACAGGCAGCGAGCGCCTTCAGATCGCTCCTCGTCGCTTCGGCAAAGACGCGAAACATCTTCGCGCCCTCATCCTTCAAGACCGCCGCCGAGGGCGCTTCCATGGCCTCGGCAATCTCCGGACCAAGGCCCGCGGATGAGACGAGCTTGTCGCTCATGCCGCCGATCACGAGAGACCGCACCCTCTCCGGATGAGACAAGGCAAGAACTGTGGCAATTCGCGCGCCCATCGAATAGCCCATGACATCGGCACGGGAGATGCCGAGATGGTCGAGCAGATGGCGCGCGTCCTCGGCCATGAGCGCAATTGTGTAATCCTCCGGGCGATAGAGCTTTTCGCTCTGGCCATGGCCGCGACTGTCGAGGGCGATCACCCGCCGGCCCGCGCCGCTCAGTGTTTTCACCCATTGCGGAAAAACCCAGTTGACCGCGTGTTCGAGGCAAAGCCATGGATGAGGAGGATCGGGTCTCCCGCCTGCGCCGCGTCGATATAGGCGATCCGCACGCCGCCGGAGGAGAATTCTTCCATGCGGCGGGAAGATAACAGCGGGTTTCGCCGTTTTGCGCGCTCGCGTCGCGCCCAGCCGTGCATTTCCGCTATTCAAGCGCGGCCTCCGACCCTATGCTGCGGGCCGGGGCAATCTTGGATCTGATGATGGCTGATTACGGTACACCGCATTTCCACAACCAGCCGGGCATCGCGCATGTGCGGATCGGCGCCAAGGAATTCATGTGTATCGGCGCGCTGCCGCCCGACGATCACCCGCATATTTTCATCGATATGGGCGACGCGGAAGATGTGGTCTGCCCCTATTGCTCGACGCATTATGTCCATGACGCCACACTTGCGCATGGCGCATGTATTCCGCCCGAATGCGCCTTCACTTCGGTTGCGACCGCCTGAGCTGGCGGCTTAGGCATGAGCGATCGACCGCATGTGCTGATCGCCGGCGCCGGGATCGGCGGCCTCACCGCTGCCCTCGCATTGGCGCGCTGCGGCTGGCGCGTAACGCTGCTGGAACGCAGGCGGCTTGCGGACGACGTCGGCGCCGGACTGCAGATCTCGCCCAATGCCAGCGCAATTCTGCGCCAGCTCGACGTTTTGCCCCGGCTCGCCGCGACCGCCCTCTCGCCGGCTGCCATTCATGTCAGACGCGGCCGCGACGGCGCGACGATCGCCAGGCTCCCGCTTGAGGACGCGGAGCGGCGCTGGGGCGCACCCTACCTGCTCGCGCATCGCGGCGACTTGCACAGAGCGCTGATCGAGGCCGTCGCCGGGCAGCCCTCGATCAAACTTGAGCCGGAATGCGCGCTCGCCGGCTTCACTGCGGGTGAGGATGGCATCGCCGCCGCCGCTTTGCATGGCGCGAACCGCGTGACTTATGTCGCGGATTGTCTCATCGGCGCCGATGGCCTGCGCTCTTTCGTGCGCGAGCGGCTGACCGAAATGCAGAACCAAAAGGACGAGATGCCGCAAAAAGCCCGGCATGTCGCCTGGCGGGCGCTCATCAAATCGGACCGCGTCGCTCTCAACCTGCGCCAGCCGGAGAGCACGCTGTGGCTCGGCGCGGGAGCCCATATCGTGCATTATCCGCTACGCGGCGGCAGGATCACCAATGTGGTCGCGGTTCTGGATGAGACAGCGGGCATCGATTGGGCGGCCGACATTTGGGCAGAGGCCGGCGATCCGCACCGGATCGCGGCGCGATTTGGCAATTGGGATCGCCGCATCCGCGAACTGATCGCGGCCGCCGACGAATGGCGCATATGGCCGCTCGTCGAAAGGGACCCGGCCTGGGGCGCCGGGCGCGTTTGCCTCATCGGCGATGCCGCCCATCCGATTTTGCCCTTCCTCGCGCAAGGCGCGGCGCAGGCCATTGAAGATGCAGCGGTGCTCGCGACCTGTCTTGAGCCCGGCTGCGAGATCGCGCCGGCGCTTGCTAAATTCGCCGCGGCGCGTCGACCTCGGGTCAGGCGCGTGCAACGCGAATCGCGCCATCAGGCTTGGATCTATCATCTCTCCCGACCGGCCGCCGTGCTGCGCGATTTCGCCATTCGGGCGCTCGGCGAGGGGCGGATGATCGCACATTACGATTGGCTTTACGGCGCCAAGCGAACGGCGAACTCATGCTAAAATGAAAGCCTTGGCGTAAGATCCGGCGACAATGGAAGAACTTGAAGAAGGCTATGCGATCGCAGGGTCTCACCAGAGTTCTGGCCGCTTTCCGGCCGTCGCATTTTCCTCCATTTTTCCACTGCGCTTTGGATATATCGGTGCGATTGTCCGGGGCAATGCATTGCCAGCTATGTTGTCGGCCGTTAGGTCTCGAAATGAGCGGGCGGAATCTGTGTCGAGGCCGATTCTGCGCGGCCGACCAGTTGCGAGGCGGGATTGGTGATGACCGCGCAAGCCAAGACTTCTGAGCCGCCCGATCTGCGCACCGCGCATGTCATCGTCGTCGCAAACGAAAAAGGCGGCACCGGCAAATCGACCATCTCGATCCATGTTAGCATCGCCCTTTTGAAGGCGGGATTTCGCGTCGCGACCATCGATCTCGATACCCGCCAGCGCACGCTCACCCGCTTCTTCGAGAATCGCGCTTCTTGGGCGGCCAATGCGCCGTGGAACGTCGAACTGCCCTTCCACCACACGCTCGAGCGCGGCAATTCGGAGAACATACGCGACAACGAGACATCGGAATTCGGCGCATTCGCGGCGGCGATCGCGGAAGTCGAACACGAATATGAATTCGTCGTCATCGATACGCCGGCGAGCGATTCCTATCTGATGCGGCTCGCCCATTCGCTCGCCGATACGCTCGTCTCGCCGATCAACGATTCCTTCATCGACGTCGATGTCTTCTCTCGCGTGCATCACGATCGGACGCAGCGCGGCCAAGTCGCCCATTACGCCGACCTCGTGCTCGAGGCGCGGCGCAAGCGCAAGCTTGTCGATCAAGGCCTCATCGATTGGGTGCTGGTGCGCAACCGCATGGCGTCCACGCGTTCGAACAATGCTAAGCAGATCGTGACGAGTCTCTCACGCCTCGCGGTCGAATTGCAGTTTCGGCCGGCTGAAGGGTTGCATGACCGGGTGATCTTCCGCGAGCTTTTCCCGATCGGCCTGACCGCGCTCGATCCGATCGAGGAGGCGATGCGCAACAACGCGCTCTCGGCTTCGCAAGCCTCGGCGCGCAAGGAAATCGATGCGCTCGTCGCCACCCTGCAATTACCGGAGCGCGGCCGCGGCATGGCGCATCTGCAGGCGCGGCACGAATGGTTCGACCGCATCTCGCGCTACTATCGCGAGCTCAAAGCATGATCCCGAAAAGTTGCAAACTTTTCCAATGGGATCACGCTTCAATCGAAAGCCAATGCGCGTTCGGAGTCGACCCGGGCACGCCGTCACCTATGTGCTTAGACGCCCGGCAGCAACGTCTCGCTCGAAAGGGGACATCATGAAATATCCGCTGATCGCCCGCGTTCTTATCGCGCTCGTCGCGGCGGCAGCCGCGCCGGCGGCGCTCGCCGAGGATTCCTCAAGCGCCATCGTCGGCAATTTGCTCATCCAGAGTGCATTTACCCGTCCTACTCCCGCCGGTGCAACGGTCGCCGTCGGCTATATGACGATCACCAACAGTGGCAGCGCGCCCGATCGCCTCGTCTCGGTGGATTCGGATATTTCGGCCAAGGTCGAAATCCATGAAACGAAGGTGGAAAACGGCGTCATGGAGATGCATGAATTGCCGAACGGTCTCGAGATCCCCGCGGGCGCGACGGTGTCGCTGAAACCCGGCGGCGACCATATCATGTTCATGGATCTCAGGCGGCCGATCAAAGCGGGTGACATCATCCACGCGACGCTTGGCTTTGAGAATGCCGGCAAGGCGGAGATCGGCTTCAAAGCCGCGGGCAGCATGGGCGCCATGGCGCCAGGCGGCGACATGGGTGGGATGAAGATGCATTGATGGTACGATTCGGCACGGCTGGCGAGAGCGCTTAGGCACCCCGGGGTACCCGGCGGCTGCCATTTGGCGAATATCGTAAGGGGGGCGCCTATGACACAGGCTGAAATCGAATTCTCAGCTCCGAGCGCGCGAGGCGGAGCGCACCGAAAAGTGGCGTCCGATCGTCAAGACCATGATTGCAGGCGTGGTCGGCCTGTGGACGCACGATTCTCGTGTCTTTTCAGTGGCCCTGCCGTGTGTCCGCACGGCGATCCCGCTGAACTTTCTGAGCGTAGCTCTTCGTGCGTGAGACGT
This sequence comes from uncultured Alphaproteobacteria bacterium, assembly GCA_963720425.1. Lineage (GTDB taxonomy): Bacteria > Pseudomonadota > Alphaproteobacteria > Rhizobiales > Beijerinckiaceae > Methylovirgula. Next base: position 1,978,981 of record OY970391.1, on the reverse strand, counting down.
GAAACACGTAGTGCGGGCGGCCGGAGTCGAACCGGCACGGCCATGCGGCCAAGGGATTTTAAGTCCCTTGCGTCTACCAATTCCGCCACGCCCGCAAGTTAGGTCAAACTGGTGTGCGAACCCGTACCGGCCTAACGGCGCGCACGTTCAAGTGCGACGCCTCACCGATCAAGGCTCCCTATGTAAGCGATAACATCTTCGATCTCGCTGCGCGACAGGTTCATGTTCGACACTTTAGGATGTGAATTAGTTAGGAATGCTGAGAGCTCTTCCAAGGGCAGTTTTCTGCGCGCGATCGCGGCGAAGCTCGGCATATCCGAATTGGCCAACGTCTGATCAGACGAGACGAGATGACAGGCGGCGCACCAGCGCTTGGCGATGATTTCGCCTTTCGCCGCATCGGCAGCGAAAGCGCGGAGCGGCAAGATCACAAGCAGGAGAAATGCGATCGCGCCCCGGCCGAGGCCTCGAGCGTACGAGACCGTTCCCACCATGGTTCCGCTCCGGCTGCGCTTTCCGCGTTCAACTCCGATTAGCGTAGTAAAAAGCCGTCAAGCGCGGGTGGCGGTAGTTATAAACGGCGCCTATACGAGCCGACGCCAAGTCCGCTTGATGGCGGTGCGGCATCATGGACGGCGCGCCAGGCCTTTCTCAGAGCATGACACGCGACCGAGGCCTTCCTGATCAGCACCATCAACGGGTCCATGCCGTTTAGGCTTCGCAACGCCGCGTTACATGGATATGGGCACTTTGCCCGCTTATGACCTATTTATGAAGATGAGCGAGATCAAGTATGGCTCTTTTATGCCGCTCGGTGATAATGCATCGAGAGCGATGGCTGTAATAGGCGCGTTGATCGCTGGGGCTGACAGAAAACGTCCGCAAATCAGCCTTACGCGATTCTGTTCTTGTTCTTGCGCGGTCGCCAGAAGATGCGCATGAACAATTATTTCGCGGGCTAGCTGCACTTACGCTGGCGCCGGCGGACCTCCGGCGGATCCTGATCGGAGGGATCCCGCATGCAATTGGATCTCGTTGTTCGGCGAGGTGACGAATGACCTTCCATGGTTTCCTCCTGATCGCCCTCTTTCTTTTTCTCCTCGCCCTGACGGTCAGGCCCCTCGGCGGCTACATGGCCTGGATCTTCACTGGTCGACACGCATCGATCTGGTTCCTTAGAGATTTTGAGCGCGCCTTTTTTCGCGTACTCGGCGTTGATCCCTCGACCGAACAAAACTGGTTCAACTATGCCGTAGCCCTCCTCATCTTCAGTCTGACGGGAATAATTTTGCTCTTCGCCATCCTCACTCTCCAGGGGGCGATGCCGCTCAATCCGCAGCATTTTGGAGCAATGGCGCCGGATCTCGCATTGAACACCGCCGTGAGCTTCGTCACGAATACGAGTTGGCAGGCCTATGCGGGAGAGACGACGCTTAGTTATCTCAGTCAGATGGCCGGCATCACGGTCCAATCTTTCCTTTCGGCCGCGACCGGCATGGCGGTGGCGATCGCGATGGTGCGCGGCTTTGCCCGCCATAGCGCCGAGACCATTGGGAATGCCTGGGTCGACCTCACCCGCACCACGCTTTATGTCCTATTGCCGCTCTCCATAATCGGCGCATTGTTTTTAGCTTGGCAAGGAGTACCGCAAACGCTTGGCGGTCCCGTCACGGCCGCCACTCTGGAAGGCGCGCAACAGACCATCACGCACGGGCCCGTCGCATCGCAAGAAGTAATCAAGCTGCTCAGCGGCGACGGCGGCGGCTTCTTCAATGCCAATTCCGCGCATCCCTACGAGAATCCGACAGCGCTCACCAATCTTTTCGAGATGCTGCTGATCTTTCTGGTCGGTGCCGCTCTAACCAATACGTTCGGCCGTATGGTCCGCGACGAGCGCCAAGGCTGGAGTTTGCTTGGCGCAATGATGGTGCTGTTCGCCCTGGGTCTCGGCGTCGTCTATTCCGCCGAGGCGTCCGGCAACCCGCACTTCGCCAGCCTCGGCATCGATCAGGCGGCAGGCCCGCTCCAGGCCGGCGGCAATATGGAAGGCAAGGAAGTTCGATTTGGCATTGCCGGGTCGGCGCTATTCGCAAATGTCACCACGGCTTCATCGGACGGCGCCGTCAACGCCATGCATGACAGCTTCACGCCCCTCGGCGGCGGCATGGTCATGGCCAATATGATGATGCATGAGGTGATCGCCGGCGCTCCCGGCTCTGGTCTTTTCGGGATGCTACTCTTCGCCTTGGTCGCTGTCTTCATAGCCGGCCTGATGGTCGGCCGCACGCCGGAATATCTCGGCAAGAAAATCCAATCCGCCGAGATGAAGATGGCTGTATTGGCGCTGCTCGTCGTTCCAGCGACAATTCTCATCCTGACATCAGTCGCGGCGGTGCTTCCCGCTGGTCTCGCGGGATTGTCGAACATAGGGCCGCACGGCTTTTCAGAATTGCTATACGCTTATACCTCCGCCGCCGCGACCAACGGCAGTGCGTTTGCAGGATTGAACGCGAACACGATTTTCTTCAACCTCACATTGGCCTTGGCAATGTTGTGCGGAAGATTCCTCGTCATCGTCCCGGTGCTCGTCATCGCTGGGTCGCTCGCTGCGAAAGCGAAGGTCCCTGCCTCAGCAGGCACCCTGCCGACCAACGGGATGCAATTCGTCTTTCTGATTGTCGGCACCGTTTTGATTCTCGGGGCTCTCACCTTTTTCCCGGCGCTCGCGCTCGGTCCGCTCGCAGAGCATTATTCCGCATACCAGCTCTATTGATCTTGTCGATCTGGCCCGATTTGTAGGTGCAGGTCCCCCCGAGCTTCGCATTGGCCCTTTATCTCCCGTTTATAACGAGAGTGTCCCTCCCGTCTCGAATTTATATGCCGCAATGGGCACCTTATCGGCACGCTCCCAGGCCCAGGCCATAGACCCGGGGCGTCGACAGCACTCAGCTGCCGATCTTGAAAGGCAAGCAACATGCCACAGATCGAACCTCTGGAGTCTCTCAAATCTTGCGAGCCTCCCTTACGACTTATATCGAGATCATCTCTCATCTTCATCGGCAGGGATAGCCACGGCAATTGGGTTGTGCGGGATCAGGCCGGGCTATTTGGTGGTCTTTTTGTCAACCGTTCCGAAGCGCTCCGCTTCGCTATGCTGGAGAATGGATGCCGCCCGCAGGCGGTCATCATGGTCCCGGGTATTCTTGAGTTCGGCATAAGCGGGCCAGCCAAATCAGTCGCCAATGACAGGGTGGCGTTGGTGAAGCCAAGCCGGAGCCGCCGGCCGGGCGCCGGCCTCACGCTCACGTCGCAAGTGCATCTCTAGAGTGCGGCTGCAAGGCCGCCGCGCGTGGCTGAACCACAATCCACATCCCCATGCTGCATGGAGGCGACATTTGTCCGGCCCATATCGACTCTGCGACTCTCATTTGAAGCTTCATGACAGCGCGGACGCAAACGTCGCTGCTGCTTACAATCAGGCTGGCGCGGATTACGTCGCCTATGCAGATGGCGATCCGACGCAACTGTTCGCCTTTAGCGGCCTGCACGCCTATGCCGACCGACGGATCTGGACTCTCCTTGAGGCGAAACTGATCGCTCTGCGTGCTGCCGGCGCCAACTCGATTAGGATTCTCGACGCGGGTTGCGGTCGGGTACGTGGCTACGCCGTCTCGTTACGCGCGCCCACGCGTTAGGATTTACCACCATTACCGCGCGCGGTTTTGACGTCGCCTGGGCGAGCATAATCGGCGGCGCCTCAATTCTGAAGCGCCCTCGCAGTCTGCAAGTTGATGACGAACTCGAATTGGGGTCCTACAGCGGCGCGAATGACGCCTTCAACCCCCATCGTCGCGGCCACCATGCTGGTGTTGAGCTTTGCTGCGCCCGTCGCGGCCGGGCAGTTTGAGGATGCCGACGCCGCATATGGCAAAGGCGATTACGCGACCACCTGCGGCTTCTTCGTCCGCTGGCCGACCAAGGTGTCGCCCTCGCCCATTACAATCTAGGGAACATGTGCGACGTGCCGCAGAACGATTCCGAGGCGGTGAAATGGTTCCGCCTCGTAGCGAATCAAGGCATCGCAGGCGCCCAGCTTGTTCTTGGGTCCATGTATCATGAGGGCCGAGGCGCGCCGCAGAACGACGCCGAAGCGATGCAGGAACTGGTATCTCAGCCCGTGGGTTTTCGGGTCGTCCGGATAGTGGAGGAAGAGATGCCGGACCACGGGATAGCCACGCGCGGCCGCTTCGGCGACGAGCTTTTCCGGTAGGGCGCGAGGCCCTTGTAGACCTTAGCATGCGAGTTCGATCCGTTGCTCGATGATTCCGAGCGTCTGGCGGCGCGGGCGAAGTCTGCAGGTGTAGACTTGGAGTTTCGTCTCTGGAAGGGCATGGTACATGGAGCTGTTAGTTTGATGGGCTGGATCGACGCCATGGGCCCAGAAATTGATCATATCGGCGATCTCCTGCGGCGCGCCATGCGCATCGGGACGTAACCTTGCCCTGGATGTATATGAGTCGGATTCAGGAAATTGGCGGAATGTTGATGTCTTCGTCGGGAGTAAGATCTGCTTTGGGAGTCTGTCCATGATCTCGCAACGCAATGTGGTCGAAAGAGTACTGCACGGCGTGATTGCGATGATGATTCTGATCTCCTCCTTTGCGTCGCGGGCGACGGCCCAGCCTTCGGACGCGGGACAAACCGAGATACGTGCGGCCCTGACGAGGTGGACTACAAATTTCAACGCAGGCAATGCGCAAGAGGTTTGCGACCTCTTCTCCCACGACCTTCTCTACGACTACAGGGGATATCCTGAGCGCAACTACAAAGACATTTGTGATCTCTTGCAGCGTTCCTTGACCGATCGGACAAAGCAATACACCTACTCTTTGGCCATCGAGGAGGTCCTGGTTTCGGGCGATCTCGCGGTCGTTCGACTGATATGGACGCTCAAGACTACACGGATCGACGCGCCAGGAGAGGCCATCTCCGACGAACCAGGAATGGACATATTCCGCAAACAACCGGACGGCAGTTGGAAAATTATTCGATTCATCGCCTGCGAGATATCGGAATAGCCGACGTTGCCATCATTCGCTTCACCGCCAATCTCAAGGCTCGTGAGCGATGCGGTTTCGAACTCGAGCAAGGAGCGCTATCATGAGGATTTGTCGTCGTCGTGCGCTGATGCTGACCGCTTCGGCAGTTACTGCTCCAGCCATCATTGGACGCGCGGTGGCGCGTGACGACAGCGATCGCCTTCAGGCCGCGATGGCCCGCTTCGTCAATCTTCCGGTGACTGCCAGTGGCCTGGTGGTTGCGGACCACCCGACCGCTCCCTGGCAGGTCTCGCACGATCCTGCAGTCCGCCTGTTCGTCGGCAGCGCGGTCAAGACATTCATCCTGGCGCAGTATCTGCGCGATGTGGAAGCGGGGCGGCTATCCGAGGACCAGCAGATAGGAATTGACGACGAGGTCCGTTCACTCAGCAGCCCCGTATTCCTTAATCTTTCGGGCACGACCCCGGCACGCAGTGTGCTGGAGGCGATGATTTCCCATAGCGACAATACTGCAACCGATGCCGCGCTTGCGGCGGTTGGCGCGGCGCAGGTGCGGACCCTCGTTGCCGAAGCCGGACTTCAGGCGACGCAAATTCCCGATTCCACGCGCCGCCTCTTCTCCTACCTCGCCGGTGCGCCGGAAGGCGTCGATCTCGGCTGGGAAGGCGCCCAGCGGATGGGCGCCGGTGTGCCGGCTGGCACTGCTCGCGCCCCCCTCAATGGCAGCCAAACAATGGCCAGCACCGCCGAGGATTTGGTTCGCTGGTATCAACAAGCGCTCCGCGGCGCCTTCTTCACGAAGCCCGAAACGCTTGTGGAATTCAAACGTATTCAGTCCATGGCCGATGCCATTTCGCAGGTAGTGCCTTCCGACACCGCTGCCTATGCCAAGGGAGGCAGCATCGATTGGGAAGGCTTTCATTGTTTCTGCCTTCCCGGCCAAATGATCGTTGGGAAAGTGCCGATTACCTTCTGCTTTACAATCAACTGGACCGGCCCGAGCGATGGCGTGGCCTCCATTTTCCAGCCCTACAAGGCCGCCGTCACCAACATATTACAGGAGGCTGCGCAAGCCGTGGGCTAGGTGCGAAGTCGTGCGAACGATGGCAGTGGCCAACCTCTATAGCATGTGCAACCTCTATAGCATGACGCGCATTCAAGAGGCGATCCGGCGCCTCTTCCGCATCGCGCGCGATCTCACCGGCAACCTGCCGCCATTACCAGCGATCTTCACCGACATTACGGCGCCGATCATGCGCGTCGGCTCCGACGGCGAGTCGCCAGCTCGAAATGATGCGCTGGGGCATGCCCGGACCGGCGCAGTTCGGCGGACAGCCGGTGACGAACATTCGCAACACCAAGAGCCCGCATTGGCGCCGGTGGCTCGGCCAGGCGAACCGCTGCCTCGTGCCGGCGACGAGCTTCTGCGAATGGACCGATAGTCGCCCGAAGGTGACGCATTGGTTCGCGCTCGACGAGACACGGCCGCTCTTCGCCTTCGCCGGGCTGTGGACGCCCTGGGGTGGGACACGCGGTCCGGCGAGCGCGCCTGTCGAAGGCGTCAGCTTTATGGCTTCTTGACGTGTGAGTCGAATGTCATGGTCGCGCCGACAGCTGCAGCTGCATGAACTGGAACCTCAGCGCTCCCGCTGCGCGGGGGCCGCTCGTTAATGTGCAGGCAATGCAATCAAGGGCGTTTAGGCGTTGGCGCGCTTGGGATGCGGTTTGTCAGAATCCGCAGCTGAAATCACGCCGCAGCGCGGTAGTATCCCAAATTAGGACACTACCCGCAGCGCCGACTTCTTGCCACATCTTTGCGACCCCGCGCGCATCATGAAACGATCGATTTGGCCTCCTCGGACGAGGGTGAGGAGCGCGGGCCGGCAGCGGCAAGCTTTGCGGCGATCGTCTCGAGTTCGCCTTCGAGCGCCGCAATGCGCTGGCGAAGCTGCTCGTGGTCGAGCTTCATAAATGCGCTAGCTGCCTTATCAGCGAGATCTGCCAGCATGGCGCATTCATCGCGGTTGAGGTCATTGCCGGTAGCGTGCGGTCCATAGAGCGCAAGAGCCAAGCAGCGGAGGCGGTCGCCCACAGGGACCGCGAGGATCGGCCGCATCAACCCATTGGGTAGGCGATTGCGCGCAGCAGCTTGGGCGTCGACGCGAAACGGGCGGCGCGTATGCATGGGCTCGAGCATCGGGTCACTCGAATCGAGCGTTCGCGTCGCCGCGTCATCCCAGCCTTGATCCGCCGCACTGCGCCGGAAGACCCTATCCTCTTCGAGAAAAACGCTGGCGGAGGCGAGGCCGAGGGCGTTATGCACCCCTTGGACAAGATGGGCTTCGATCTCTGCAAAATTCCCTGCGTTCAAGATTGCATAGCCAAGACGCTCCCCCCTCTGGACGACAGCGCGATTGAAAAGCCGATCCACGAGATCAATTGCAATTTCATGAATGCGTGAGATGAGAAAGAGCACAGTGGCCGCGATAACTATCCAGACCCAGCCGGGCAACGCGAAGCTCTCGCTGATGCCCTCGCGAAGGTGATCAATCTCCTGACCCAGGAATAGTATAGGTACACTGAGAAGGAGACCGAGAATGGTCACGCGGCGGAGCGGGATGCTCACAGTCACGACGTATGGCCGGCGCACGGCCTCGCTCACGAATAGGCAAAGCACGCCATTGACGAGATAGAGAAGGCCCCACACTGCTTCGGGCGGCGGATGACCAGCCCACAGAGTGTCGAGCAGGGTCGTGCCCTGGCCAGCATCCGCGATCACGAGCGCCGGCAGCCCGATCAGGCAGCCCCAGATCACCCAGCGCAAGCGCTGATAGTCTTGCGGCGGTAGCTCCTTTCTGCGCACCAGCAGGATAATGAACGCACATGCGGCGACGACCAGCCCGCTCAATATGCCGGCCCTTGTCACCGTCTCGGTCGGATAACCAAAAAGATTAGCAAAGCTCAGCGTCAACAAGATCGCCAGTAAGATCGCGATGAGGGGTAAAGCCCTTTCGACCGGCTGCCAGCGCATCGTCGTCTCATCCGTTGGCGCGCGGAGTGCGAACCAGATGAAGCCGGCGGACCCAGCCCCCTGCGCAATGGCGCCGGCGATACTCTGCGTCAGCAAGGCGGGAGGGGCGTGTTGGAGCAACGCATAATATTCAAAGGATTGGCCGGGATTGAACCAAATGACATACAGGAAGAAGCCCCAAGTCATGCGTCCAGGGCGCGTCCCGACGAGCCATGCGGCCGCTAGAATAACGAGGATCGCGGCGAGTTGGTCGAGCAGAAGAACCGCCAGAACCCACCAACTGAAGGGGTGTTCCTTCGCGACGATGTCCATTTGCCGCGCCGGCCTGTCCGGGGTTGCGGCAAGCACGAGTACGGCGCGCCGGTGATTGGTGACGAGGCGTAGGCCTCCCAAGACTGCAAGCGCGCTCGCGCATTCGCGCGTGTTGACTGGGATACAGCGCATCTGCGCGAGATCCAGACGATCGCCTGTCCGCAGACCCGCCTGAAAAGCGGGCGAGGCCGCTTCATCCGGGAAGGGCCCCTGCACGTCGGTGACGACGCCGTCATTGTTAGCGTAGAAGCCGAAGGATCCGAGAGGTTGAACCAGGCGATAGAGATCGGGGACGATCATCGCCAGCGCCCAAAGCGTGAACGCCACAAGGAGAATGCGACTTACACTGCGTCCTTTGCCCTGCATGCGGCCGTCAACTCCCATCAGTTGCTGGGGGAGACCAAGGCACTTACTCGTTAACTACGAGGCTGACTTTGTCACATTGCTTAGGCTTGCAGCCTCTCGATGCTTACCCGTAGCCATTACCATGGTAAGGATAAAGACCTATTGGTCGCTGCCCTCGAGCCAACCCGGAATGCCGGATTGACGCGGCGACCAATATTTGCAGTCGCCAGCGAGATAGGCGAGCAGCTGCGCCATTGGGATCTCGGCTCCATACTTATCGGCGAGCCGCGCCAGCCGATAGCTTCCCTGTCTCGGGCACATCGAGCAGGCCCGCCGGACGGTGACATAAGGATAAGAGCTGAGCGTGTCTGCCAAGTTCTCGCTCCCTGGCCCTGAACAAACATAGAACTCAAGACGAGGAAACTAAAATTTGACTCCTCTGCGACAGCGTCCAAATTCGAAGCTGTGTCTCAGTTGCGTAAGGAGTTTCCCGTGGCGCCTCGCCCATATTGGAGAGGGTACCTCAAGCTATCGCTCGTCTCGTGCCCAATCGGCCTGTACCCGGCGGCGTCCTCGAGCGAGCGGATCTCATTTCGGCAGATCAATAAGAAAACCGGCAATCGATTGCGGCAGCAGTTAGTCGATGACGTGACACGCGAAGCCCGTCGAAAACGAGGACAAGGGCCGGGGGCATGAATACGCGAAGAACACCTACCTCGTAATCGATGACGAAGAGCTCGAGGCCTTAAAGATCGACAGCAGTCAGACGATTGAGATCGACAGCTTTGTACCGCGAGCGCAAATCGACGAGCGCTATCTCGAGAGCCCTTACTACATCATCCCGGACGACAAGGTCGGCCAGGAGGCCTCCGCGGTCATTCGCGAGGCCGTGCGCGACAAGAAAATGGTGGCGCTTGCGCGCGTCGTCCTGGCGAAGCGCGAGCACGTCATCATGCTCCAGCCGTGGGACAAGGGGCTGATGGGCACGACGCTGCGGTACCCGTACGAAATCCGCGACAGCAAGCAACTCTTCGATGATCTCCCCGACGTGAAGGTTGCTCCCGAGATGCTGAAGCTAGCGGACCACAGCGGCTCGGCGGGATGGCCGGGACAAGCCCGGCCATGATGCCTCCCCTACCCCTTGCTGCCGGCGATCGGCGCCTGGAATGCGAGGCCGAGGTCCCAGGGAAAATAGATCCAGGTATCCTGCGAGACCTCAGTCATGAAGGTGTCGACATGCGGGCGCCCGAGGGGTTTCGCATAGACGCAGGCGAAATGCGCCTTGGGCAGAAGCGCGCGCACGGCGCTCATGGTCGCGCCGGTATCGACGAGATCGTCGATGACGAGAACGCCAGCGCCTTCGCCGCGCGCGATTTCGAGTGCGATCGGCTTGATAATCTTCGGGGGGCCTTGCTGGGTCGTGTGCTCGTAGCTCACGACTGAAACGCATTCGACGAGACGCAGATCAAGCTCGCGCGCGACGATTGCCGCCGGCACGAGGCCGCCGCGCGCGATCCCGACCACGGCGGCATAGGGCCCCGTCTCGGCGAGCCGCCAGGCGAGCGCGCGCGCGTCGCGATGGAACTGGTCCCAGGACACGTGATAGGCCTTGTGTGTCGTGTCGCTCATGTGACGGTGTATTTGTCCTTTCCCGCCGCGCGCAGCTTGGCGATGATCGCGTGGATCGCGGCAGCCGCGGCTTCGACTTCCGCCGCGTCCTTGCCGCGGACCACGATCTGATTGGCGAATTTCCCATCCTTGTAGGACGGATAAGAGCCGATCGAAACCTCGGGGTGACGGACGGCCTCGGCGCTTAAGTCCTCGGCAAAGGCGCCCTCCGGCATATCGCCCACGTCGATCGTCTTCGCAATGGTCCGCGCACCCGAGCGCAGTTTCGAAGCGACCGAAGCGAGCATGGATTGCACGATTGCCGGAACGCCGGCCATGACGATCACATTGTCGATCCAGAAGCCGGGCGCCCTTGAAACCGCGTTCTCGACGAGATCCGCACCTTGCGGAATGCGCGCCATGCGCCGGCGCGCGGTGTTCAGGTCTTCGGGCCCTACGCGCTGGAGCAGGAGCGCGATGGCGCGCGGATCTTCGATGAGCGGAACGCGGAAGGCCCTTGCCACGGCTTCTGCAGTCACGTCATCATGCGTCGGGCCGATGCCGCCGGTGGTAAAGACGTAGGTGTATTGGTCTCGCAGCGCATCGAGGGCGGCGATGATTTCCGGGATGCTGTCGGGGACGATGCGCACCTCGCGAAGATCGATGCCAAGATCGGCGAGGAAGTCGGCGAGGATGCCGATGTTCTTGTCCTTGGTGCGTCCGTTCAGGATCTCGTCGCCGATGACGAGAAGCGCGGCGGTGACGGGGTCGGGTGAGGGCATGGGATCGGCTCCGGCGCACATATTAAAGCATCTTCGCCGATGGTGTTGGCAAAGCGCGGCGGCCCTCCGCGTCCCCTCTCCCCATTCGCTTCGCTAACGGGGAGAGGGAGCCCGCGCTACCCTGCCCCGCCCACCCACCGCTCGTCGAGGGCAGCCGTCTTGACCAGCGCAAAGACGGAATCGCCCGGATGAAGCCCGAGCTCGTCGATCGCGCGGCGCGTCGCCATGGCCGAAAGCCTGCCTTCGCCCTCTAGCGCGATATCGGCAAGCGCCAGCGGCCCGGAACATTCGATGCGCGCGAGCTTGCCAGCGAGCATGCCCTGCATGCTGAGGCCTCGCGGCGGCGAAGCCGAGAGGGTCACGTCCGTCGGCTTGACGACGACGCGCACGTCCATCCCCTCGGCGCGCGCCGGCCCCGCCAGCCAAATCGTGCCGGAAGGATGGATGAGTTCAGTCAAGCCATAGGCTTGATCGCGCTTACCGACCCGCATTGTGAGCAGGCTCGCGCCGCCGAATCGCGGATCTTCGGTTACGGCCATGCGCAAGACCTCGGCGGGATCACCCGCAGCCGTCACGCGACCATCGTCGAGCACGACCACCCAGGCGGCGAGCCGCGCCACCTCCTCGATCGCATGCGAAACATAAACGATCGGGATCTTGAATTCGTCACGCAGCGCCTCGATGAGCGGCAGGATTTCGAGCCGGCGCTGCATGTCGAGCGCCGCGAAGGGCTCGTCGAGAAGGAGCAGGTGCGGACAGGAGAGCATCGCGCGACCGATTGCGACGCGCTGCCGCTCGCCGCCCGAAAGCAGCGCCGGTGCGCGGTCGAGAAGATGGCCGATGCCAAGCGTCTCGACCACCGCGTCAAAGCTGATCTTGCGCTCGCGGCGCGGCGCGAACCATCGCCCGAAGAGCAGGTTCTGCTTCACGCCGAGATGCGGGAAGAGATGCGAATCCTGGAAGACGAGGCCAATGCGGCGCTTATGCACCGGAACGTAGACGTGGCTTTGCGTATCGACGAGAACGCGGCCGTCGAGAACGATCCGGCCCTCGTCCGGCCGCGCAAGGCCGGCGATGAGACCGAGGGTTATCGACTTGCCGGCGCCGGAGCGGCCAAAGAGCGCGGTGATCCCTTCGCCGTTCTTGAAGGCAACTACGAGCCTGAATGCGCCGACATGGCGCGACACATCGACATTGATCATGCCATGCGCTTCTCGCCGCGCTGTTGAATGATCTCGGAGGCGATGACCGCCGCAAGCGCGATCACAATCGCAACGAGCGTCAGACGCAAGGCGGCGGGATCGCCGCCCGGAACCTGAATATAGGTATAGATCGCCGAAGCTAAGGTCTGCGTCTCGCCGGGGATATTGGCGACGAATGTGATCGTCGCGCCGAATTCGCCGAGCGCCCGCGCGAAAGCGAGCGTGGCGCCGGCGACGATGCCCGGCATGGCGAGCGGCAGGCTGACGAGAAAGAAAGTCAGGATCGGATTGGCGCCCAAAGTGCCAGCCGCCTGCTCAAGGCGCCGATCGATCGCCTCGAAGGAGAGGCGCATCGCCCGCACCATGAGGGGAAATCCCATGATCGCGCTGGCAAGCGCCGCACCGGTCCAGTGGAACGCGAGCACGATGCCAAGGTCGGCGAGAAAGCCGCCGAATATTCCTCTACGCCCGAAGGCGATCAGCAAGAGATAGCCGGTCACCACCGGCGGTATTACGAGTGGCAGATAGATGACCGCGGCAAGCAGCGTCTTGCCCGGAAAATGCCAGCGCGCCAAAGCATAGGCGGCGAGAATGCCGAACGGCAGGCTGGCCAGCGTCGCGACGATCGCAATCCGCAGCGAAAGCAGAACCGCGGTCCATTCCGCAGGAGAAAGGAAAGTGGCCAATGCTGTATTCTCCCGAATATCGCACGGCTTCTGTGCCGATCTCCGAAAGATGTCAAGGAACAACGGCGTTCGAGGCGAGCCGACAGAGCTGCGCGGGCTCTCTCACATACTCTCAAAGATTCTCGATCACGCCTTTGAGCTTCGTCTGCACAATGCTCGCCGCCTCGCGCAGGCGCGGATGGTCGATGGCCTGCATGGAGGCAACGGGATCGATCGCCGCGACCTCCACTTTGCCGCCGCCGATATCCTGAACCACGACATTGCACGGCAGCATGGTTCCGACCTTGTCCTCGATGTCCAGCGCTTCATGCGCAAGCTTGGGATTGCAAGCGCCGAGAATGCGATAATTCCTGAAATCGACGCCGATCTTCTTCTTGAACGTGTCCTTCACATCGATCTCGGTGATGATGCCGAAGCCCGCCTGTTTCAGAACCTCGGTCGTATGCTTGACCGCCGTGTCGAAATCCGTAGTCAGCGTTTTTGCGAAATAATAACTCATGGGCCTCTCCGAATGTCTGCTTGGCGGCACATAGAATATTAGCCATCCATCGCCGCATAGCCTTGACCTGGATCAGGCGGCCTGTCCCGCGACCCCAACCCTCTCGATCTCCCATTCGAGCCTGATGTCGCTCTTATCGAAGACTCGGCGGCGGACTTCTTCGCCGAGATTTTCGATGTCGGCGGCGCTCGCGGCGCCGCGATTGATGAGGAAATTGCAGTGAAGATCCGAGACCTGCGCGTCGCCGATGACGAGGCCGCGGCAACCGGCTTGATCGATCAGTTGCCAGGCCTTGAGGCCTTCAGGGTTCTTGAAGGTCGAGCCGCCGGTGCGCGAAGTGACCGGCTGGGTGGCCTGCCGTACCTCCGTGATCTCAGCCATCTCAGCCTTGATCGCGGCGGGATCGCCGGGCCGTCCCGCGAACAGAGCCGAGGTGAAGATCACGTCGGCCGCCACGGCGCAACGGCGGTAGGCGAAGCCCATCTCGGCATTCGTATACGTGTGCAGCTTACCGACGCGATCGATGCCGCGGCAGGACATGAGCACGTCCTTTGTCTCAGATCCATAGGCCCCGCCGTTCATCCGCAAGGCCCCGCCGATCGCGCCCGGAATGCCGCGATAGAAGGCAAGCCCAGCAATCCCAGCTTCAGCCGCCGCTTGCGCCAATTTGACGTCGAGCACGCCGGCGCCGGCGGCGATCTGAAAACCGTCAACGCGGATCTCATGGAATGATCTGCCGAGCCTGATCACGATTCCCTCGATGCCGCCGTCGCGCACCAGAAGATTGGAGCCGACCCCGATCGGCAGAATGGGCACGCTTGGGTCGAGCCGGCTCAGGAAATAGGCAAGGTCCTCCTCGTCGGCGGGGGCGAAGAGAACTTGCGCCGGCCCCCCGGTGCGAAACCATGTGAGGACCGCCATGCGCACGTTCGCATCGAGCCGGCCGCGCAGATCTGGCATCGCGGCCCGCAGCGCGGGCGTGAGGTCAGGAAAGGTCATCTCGCGCCGCGTTTACGGTGCATCGCCCGCCGCCAATTGGCCCGGCAAGGCGTAGGCCCAGTGGGTGATACTGCCGGCGCCGAGGAACACAATGTAATCGCCGCTTTTGGCGAGTGGTCGCAGCATGTCAGGAAGCCTCTCCGGGCGCAGCATGGCGAGCGCCTGCCGATGCCCATGCGCTTTGAGCGCGGCGACGAGACTGTCGCGATCTGCCCCTTCAATCGGCGCTTCGCCAGCCGAATAGACGTCGGCGACGATCACTGTGTCGGCGTCGTTGAAGCAGGTCGCGAATTCATTGAAGAGCGAGCTGAGACGGGTGTAGCGATGCGGCTGCATGACGGCGATCACCTGTCTCTCGGTAGACGCCCTTGCCGCGCGCAAGACCGCGGCGATCTCGACCGGATGATGGGCGTAATCGTCGAAGATGCGCGCGCCCTTCCATTCGCCGGTCAGCGTGAAGCGGCGCTTGACGCCGCCGAAACTCGCGAGCGCGCCGCGCACAATTGCCGCGCCGATGCCGAGCTCATGCGCCACGGCGATCGCCGCAGTCGCATTGAGCGCATTGTGGTGGCCGGGCATCGGCAGGCGCATGTCGTCGAACCTGATCTCGCCGCCGCTCTTGCGGTCACGCATGACCACGTCGAAACGGGACTTGCCGTCGGCGAGATCGACGTCGACAAGCCGCGCGTCCGCCTGCGGGTTTTCGCCATAGGTGATGATGCGCCGATCCTCGATCCGGCCGACGAGTTCCTGCACCGTCGGATGGTCGAGGCACATCACCGCGAATCCATAGAAGGGGATATTCTCGACAAAGGCGCGAAAAGCTTCCTTGATCGCATCGAAAGTCTCGAAATGATCGAGGTGTTCGGGATCGATGTTGGTGACCACCGCGATATCGGCCGGGAGCTTCAGAAACGTGCCATCGCTCTCGTCGGCCTCGACGACCATGAAATCGCCGGCGCCGAGCCGCGCATTCGTCCCATAGGCATTGATGATCCCGCCGTTGATGACGGTCGGATCGAACTTGCCGGCTTCGAGCAGGCTCGCGACGAGCGATGTGGTCGTGGTCTTGCCATGCGTGCCGGCGATCGCAACGCATTGCTTCAAGCGCATCAGCTCGGCGAGCATCTCGGCACGGCGCACGACCGGCAAGCGGCGTTCGCGCGCCGCCTGAACCTCGGGATTGTCGCGTTTGATCGCCGTCGAGACGACCACCACTTCGGCGGAGCCGAGATTGCCCGCGTCATGACCGATGTGGATCTCCGCGCCCTTGGCGCGCAGGCGCAGCACATTGGTGTTTTCGGCCACGTCGGAACCTTGCACGCGATAGCCGAGGTTCATCAGAACTTCGGCAATTCCGGACATGCCGATGCCGCCGATCCCGACGAAATGAATGGGGCCGAGTTCGCGCGGCAGTTTCATTCAAGCTCCTCCAGTCGCGCCAGCCTGAGCACCAGATCGGCGAGACGCTCGGCGGCATCGGTGACGCCGACGCTGCGAGCCGAAGCCGCCCGGCCTTGCAGAGCCGCCTGGTCTTGGCGCGCCTCGGCGAGGGCCGCCGCAAGCCATTGCGGCGTGAAATCCTGCTGTGCAACGACAATGGCCGCGCCGACCGCGCCGAGCTGTGCGGCATTCGCAGCTTGATCTTGATCGAGAGCATGTGGAAAGGGAACCAGAATTGCGGGCCTCCCGATGACGGCGAGCTCGGCGACGGTCGATGCGCCGGCCCTTCCGATCACCAGGTTTGCCGCCGCCATGCGTGCCGGCAAATCCGCAAAAAACGGCAGGACTTCGGCATTGAGCCCAAGATCGGCATAGGCCTGCCGAACCCTCGCCTGATCCTCGCCGCGCGCCTGCTGGGCGATCGTGAGATCGCGGCGCGACGCCTCAGGCAGGAGAGCAACGGCGGCGGGGACGATATCGGCCATGATTCGAGCGCCTTGCGATCCGCCGATGACGAGAAGCGTGAACGGACTGGCATCCGGATAGGGGATGCCCGCCGCCGCGATGACACTTGGGCGAACCGGATTGCCGGTGTGAAATATCTTGATGCGTTCACCGGCCCCCTTCAAGGTCGGAAATCCGGTCGCCACCGCATCGACGCGGCCGGCGAGAAAACGGTTGGCTCGGCCCATGACGGCGTTCTGCTCGTGCAGGATCGTCGGCATGCCAAGGAGAGACGCGGCAAGAACCGGCGGGACGGTCGGATAGCCGCCGAACCCAACGACGGCGGCCGGACGCAGCCGCCGCAGTAGAAGCAGCGCGGCAAAAGTCCCGGCCGTCAGTGTCAGGATGGCCTCGGCCCGCGCGAGAATCGTGCCGCCGCTCGGCGTCGCCGCGGCGATCTGATGCACGCGCGCCGGAAAATCGCCGCCATATTGCTTGGCCCTCACGTCGGTTGCAAGCTCGACGGCAATGCCCCGCGCCTTGAGCGCATTGCCAAGCGCTTCGGCCGGGAACAAATGGCCGCCGGTGCCCCCCGCCGCGATGAGGACCGGACCGGTCAGGCTCATGCCGGCTCCGCCTCGGAGTGCCTGAAGATGATTTCCGCGCGGGGGCGTTTACGCATCACAGCCGCCAGAAACCCCATGCCGAGCGCCAGCGAGATCACCGACGAGCCGCCGTAGGAAATGAACGGCAAGGTCATGCCCTTGGCCGGCATGAGGTGAAGATTGACCGCCATGTTGATGGCGCTCTGCATGCCGAAGAGCATAATCAGCCCCGCTGCCGCCAGGCGGCAGAAAGGATCTTCGTTGCGCGCCGCGCCCACGAGGCCGCGCATTACAATGAAGGCGAAGACCGCGACCAGAGCTAAGCAGGCCACGATGCCGAATTCCTCGCCGGTCACCGCGAAGATGAAATCAGTATGGGCGTCGGGAAGGATGCGCTTGACCGTCCCTTCACCGGGTCCCTTGCCGAACCAGCCGCCGGCGAAGAAACTGTCGAGCGCCGTATCGATCTGAAACGTGTCGACGACGCCGCCGCTCGTGCCGGGATCGATGAATTTCAAAATTCGCCCGTGCACATGCGGCACCAATTTGTAGACGAGCAGCATACCGCCGATGCCGATGCTGCCGATTCCGGCAACCCAGATCCAGCGCAGCCCAGCGATGAAGAAGAGTCCGACCCAGACGAGCGAGACGAGCATCGTCTGGCCGAAGTCCGGCTGCAAAATGAGCGGGAGGATCGCCGCCGGCAGGAGCAGGAACGCAATGAGGTTGCCCGGCACGTCATGCTTGGCGCCCTCCGCAAAGGCCCAGGCAACGAGGACGACGAAAGCCGGCTTCAGAAATTCCGATGGCTGAACGCCGAAGATCCAGCGTCGCGCGCCCTTCACTTCGGCACCGAAGAACAGCGCCGCGATGATCAGCGCCATGGAGACCACGAAGACGATGAGAGCGGCGCGCCGCACGTGCCGCGGCGAAAGGAACGACGTTGCGAAGAACACCGCGATCGCCGGAATGAGAAAGAGCACCTGCTTATGCACGAAGTGGAATGTCGGCAGGCCGAGGCGCTCGGCGACCGGCGGGCTCGCCGCCATGGTCAGAACGAGCCCAAACACGATCAAGGCTCCGAGCGCCGCGATCAGCCAGCGGTCGATCGTCCACCACCAATTGGCCAGAGCCGAGCGTTCGAGGCGCGAGAGCATCACCTTCTCCTTCAGGCCTTCGGCTGTTCCGCCATTTTGGCGAGCACCAGTTCCCGGAACTTGTTGCCGCGTTTTTCAAAATCCGAAAACTGATCGAACGACGCGCAGGCCGGCGAGAGAAGGACAATGGGCGTTTCCGTCATGCTTTTTTCCGCATCCCGCGTCGCACTTTCGACCGCCCTGTCGAGCGTGCCGCAAAATTCATAAGGAATCGCTTCACCGATCGTCCTGGCGAAGACCTCCGCCGCCTCGCCCACGAGATAGGCCTTGACGATTTTCGGGAACAGCGGCCGCAGCGGCTCGATCCCGCCATGTTTGGCCCTGCCGCCGAGGATCCAATAAATATCGGTGAGGCTCAAAAGCGCCTTTTCTGCCGCGTCGGAATTGGTCGCCTTCGAGTCGTTGATATAGAGCACCTTGCCCCGGCGACCTATTTCCTCGAGCCGATGCGGCAGGCCGGGAAAACTCGTGAGGCCCTTTTGAAGGGCGTCGAGTTCAAAACCGTGCGGGCCGAGCGTGGCGACAGCCGCAGCGGCATTCTGGCCGTTGTGGCGGCCGCGCAGAGAGGCGATGCCCGCGAGGTCCGCGATCGGCGACGAGCGGCCCTCAACGCGGCGAACGAGCCGCGTTTCCTCGAGGACGATACCATCCGGGATCGTCGGATTGTTGATCGAGACGAATGTGACGGGCTTGCCGACCTTGCGCAATCTATCAGCGATTGCGATCGAGATCTCGTCATCGAGACAGACGACGGCATGATCGGCCTGCGCCACCAGTCTTTCCTTGATCGCCGCGTAATTCTCCATGCTCCCGTGCCGGTCGAGGTGATCCGGCGTCACGTTGAGCAGCACGCCGAATGAGGCGTTGAGAGAGGGCGCAAGATCGATCTGGAAAGACGAGCATTCGATGACATGGACCCGCCCCGGTGCCGGCGGCGAAAGAGCGAGGATCGGCGTGCCGATATTGCCGCCGACCTCCGCCTCATAGCCGAAGCAGCGATAGAGATGCGCGACGAGCGCAGTCGTCGTCGATTTGCCATTCGTGCCGGTGATCGCGACGAACAGAGACTTCGGCGCGGTCTTGGCGCGTTCACGGCAGAAGAGTTCGATGTCGCCGATGATCTCGACCCCCGCCTGGCGCGCCTTGACGACGATCCAGTGCGGAGTGGGATGCGTGAGCGGGACGCCGGGCGCAAGAACGAGAGAGTCGAAGCCTGAAAGCTCTCCGATCACAAGATCCTCAAGCTTAAGCCCCATCGCCGCCGCCTTGTCGCGCGCCCGTCGATGATCGTCCCATACGACGACATCGGCGCCGCCAGCGATCAGCGCCTCGGCGCTGATACGACCAGATGCGCCAAGGCCGAAGACAGCGACCCGCTTGTCGGCAAAGCACGTGATCGGCGTCATCTCACCTCAGCTTCAACGTCGAGAGGCCCACGAGGGCAAGGACGAAGGCGATGATCCAGAATCGCACCACGACCTGCGGCTCGGACCAGCCGAGCTGTTCGAAATGATGGTGGATCGGCGCCATCTTGAAAACCCGCTTGCCGGTCAGCTTGTAGGACACGACCTGGACGATGACGGACAGCGCCTCGACCACGAACAATCCGCCGACAATGGCGAGCACGATTTCGTGCTTGATTGCGACCGCGATCGTCCCGAGCAATCCGCCCAAGGCGAGCGAGCCCGTGTCGCCCATGAAGATCTGCGCCGGCGGCGCATTGAACCAGAGAAACCCGAGACCGGCGCCGATCAAGGCGCCGCAGACGACGGCGAGTTCGCCGGCGCCCGGCACGAAATTGATGCCGAGATAGAGCGAGAATATCGCGTTCCCGGCGAGATAGGCGATGATCCCGAACGTGGCCGCGGCGATCATCACCGGCACGATGGCCAATCCGTCGAGGCCGTCGGTAAGGTTGACCGCATTGCCTGCCGCGATGATGATGAAAGGGCCAAAGACAAGAAAAAGGATGCCAAGATCGACGACATAGCCCTTGATTGCCGGCAGGGCCAATCCGGTAGTGTCCGCTGTTCCCACCTTCGTCATCGCGTAGCAGGCGATGACCGCTATGATGGCTTCGAGAAGGAGGCGCGTCCGGCCGGAAAGGCCGCCGTGCGACTGCCTCGTCACTTTCAGATAATCGTCGCAGAAGCCGATGAGACCGAAGCCGACCATGACCAGCAGAACGATCCATACATAGCGGCTCGCGAGATTAGCCCAGAGCAAGGTCGATACGATAAGACCGGAAAGGATCATCAGCCCGCCCATCGTCGGCGTGCCTTTCTTTGTGAGCAGATGGGTTTGCGGACCGTCGCTGCGGATCGGCTGACCCTTGCCCTGCTTGATGCGCAGCGCTGCGATGATTCGCGGCCCGAAGAAGAAGACGAAGAAAAGAGCCGTCGCCGTCGCGCCGCCGGTGCGAAAGGTGATGTAGCGAAATAGATTGAGCGGACCGAAATGATGCGAATATTGGGCGAGCCAGGTGAGCATTCAAAAATTCCTATCGGCCGCTGAGCAGTTTCAGGCGCGAGCCACGCCATGATAGCGGGACTTGAGGGTCGCGACGATGGCATGCATGCGGCTCGCGTTCGAACCTTTGACGATGACCATGTCGCCGGCGCGAACGGCGGCGACGACCATCGGCTCCAGAGCCGCCGCGCTCGGCTGCCAGGCCCCTTTCACCGAGCCTGGCAGCGCATCGAAGAGATGTTTCATCAATGGACCGGCCGCGAAGACGAGATCTATGTGGTTCTTGGCCACATCCGCCGCGAGGCCGGCATGCAGTTCCGGGGCCTTCGTGCCGAGTTCGAGCATGTCGCCGAGCACCGCGATGCGCCGGCTGGCGCCAGGCAGCGTGTCTGTCAGTGCCAGCGCCGTTCGAATCGAAGCGGGATTTGCGTTGTAGCTCTCGTCGATCAGGGTGAACGGCCCGTCTTTGGCCTGGAGTACGAATCTGCGTCCCCGCCCGACCGGCACTTCGAACCCTGCGAGCGCCTCCGCCGCGCCTTCGAGATCGAGGCCGAGCGCCTGCGCGGCAAGCAAGACGGCCAGCGAATTGATGGCGAGATGGCGCCCCGGCGCGCCAAGCCGGTAGGTCAGATCGCGGCCCGAGACACGCGCCGCGACGATGCTGTGATCCGCGGCAAGCTTCACGTCAAGGAGCCGGGCGTCGGCGCGCTCGCTCTCGCCGAAGGTGGCGACATGGCCCGCCTCCGAGAGCCGTGCCACGGCCGCGAGCCTCTCATATTGGTCGATGTCGCGATTGAGAATCGCGACGCCGCCGGGAACGAGGCCTGAAAAAATTTCTGCCTTAGCGTCGGCGATCGCCTCGATGCTGTCGAAATATTCGAGGTGAACCGGAGCGATATTGGTGATGATCGCGATATGCGGCCGCGTCATGCCGACGAGCGGCGTAATTTCGCCGGCGTGATTCATGCCGATCTCTATGATACCGAAATGCGCGTCGCGCGGCATACGCGCCAGCGTCAACGGCACGCCCCAATGATTGTTGTAAGACGCGGGCGAGGCATGAACGCTTCCCGCTTGCGACAGTACCAGGCGCAGGGCTTCCTTCGTCGTCGTCTTGCCGACTGAGCCAGTCACTGCGACGAAGCGTGCGGCGCTGCGTGCACGCCCAGCCGCGCCGAGCCCCTCGAGCGCCGGCAGAACCGCGT
The DNA here is from genome assembly GCA_963720425.1 of uncultured Alphaproteobacteria bacterium. Taxonomy (GTDB): domain Bacteria; phylum Pseudomonadota; class Alphaproteobacteria; order Rhizobiales; family Beijerinckiaceae; genus Methylovirgula. The sequence goes on along the minus strand of OY970391.1, from coordinate 1,957,134 downwards.
CGACGGCATAAAGCGGTCCACAGGATTTCAGCGCCTCGGCATGAACCTCGTCCACCACCGCCGCGGGGGCGCCCTTCGCAAAGGCATCGGCGACATAATCGTGGCCGTCGCTCTTGTCGCCCTTGATGGCGAAGAAGAGATCACCCGGCACGAGGGTGCGCGTGTCAATCGAGATTCCGAAGAGCGGCGGCGGGAGGCCGCCGCAGACCCGCGCCCGCAGCGGCGCGACAAGACCGAGCGCGGTCCACAAAGGCTTTGCTGCCTCTCGCGGCAAGGATTCCTGCGGCATGATGCTCATGCCGCATCATCCTTCAAGGCCGCGCGAGCGCATTGCTGATCGGAGAAAGGAAGCGTCCTGTCGCCGATGATCTGGCCGGTTTCATGGCCCTTTCCGGCGATGAGCAGAACATCGCCGTTTTCGAGTCCGGCGACCGCAGCCGCGATCGCGCCTCCCCGATCGCCGATCTCGCACACCTTGGAATTGTCGACCCCCGCGGCGCCTTCGAGAATGGCGCGGCGAATGGATGCGGGATCTTCGGAGCGAGGATTGTCATCCGTGACGATGACCTCGTCGGCGAGCCGCGCCGCCACTTCGCCCATGATCGGGCGCTTGCCCGGGTCGCGGTCGCCGCCGCATCCGAAGACCACGACGAGCCTTCTGCGGACGAGCGGGCGCAAGGCGCGGAGCGCCTTGTCGAGCGCATCCGGCTTATGGGCATAATCGACGAAGACCGGCGCATTCTTGCGCCGTCCGACGAGTTCCAAGCGGCCTGGCGCACCCTCGAGCTTTTCGAGCGCGGCGAAGACGTGATCCGGCGCGCCGCCCGTCGCCAAGGCGAGCCCCGCGGCAATGAGCGCATTTCGGGCTTGGAAATCGCCGGCGAGCGGAAGACGCAACGCGTAAGTCTTGCCCGCATAGTCGACAACGAGCCCGGTCGCAAAATCCTCAGGCTTTGCTTCGACGAGCCGCAGCGCCCTGCCCTCCCGGCCGACCGAAATGACGTTGAGCCCGCGCGCCCCGCAGGCCGCGATGACCCTTTCGGCAACGTCGCTGTCGGCATCGATCACCGCAGGCTTGCCCGGCGCGAGCAAGCACTCGAAGAGGCGCAGTTTCGCCGCGAGATAAGTCTCCATGTCGGCATGATAATCGAGATGATCGCGAGAGAGATTGGTGAAGGCGCCGGCCGCGAGCCGCACACCGTCCAACCGGCGTTGATCGAGACCATGCGAGGAGGCTTCAAGCGCGAGATGGCTGACGCCATCTTTGGCGAGATCGTTGAGCGTTTTGTGCAGAAGCACGGGGTCCGGCGTCGTCAGCGCGCCGGAGATTGTGCCGCAGGGTGCGACAAGGCCAATCGTTCCGAGCGCGGCGGCGCGGTGGCCGAGCGCCAGCCAGATCTGCCGTGAGAAAGCAGCCACCGACGTCTTGCCGCTTGTTCCAGTGATCGCGACGATGGTTGCGGGCTGCAATGGAAAAAAGCGCGCCGCCGCAAGCGCCAAGGCTCGGCGCGCATCTCCGACCTTGATGAAGATCGCCGGCTCGATCGGCGCATCGGGAGCGCGTTCGCCGATGACCACGACCGCGCCGCGCGCGACCGCTTCTCTTGCAAAAGCGAGCCCGTCGCGCTTGCTGCCTGGCAGAGCGAAAAAGGCAAAGTTTTCGCCGATCGCGCGGCTATCGGAGCTGACGCCCTCGATGCGACGCCCGGGCTCGGCAATCGCCGCCTGGGGCAAGAGATCGGCCAGACGCATTAATGGCTCCCGGGAGCCGAAAGATTGGCTGCTGTGTAGCCAAGCTGGGCGAGCAGCGGGAAGGGTTGGCTCGGCGGCGTAAATCGCGGCGCGACGCCGAGCAAGGGACCGGCGCGCTCGATGATCTTGCCGGTAATCATGCCGGCGTTCCAGGCCGCGGTGCGGTTACCGCCGGTCTCCGGCAATCCCTGTGGCTCATCCAGCATCGTGAAGAACAGATATTTCGGCTTGTCGGCCGGTACGATGGCCATGAATGTGGTCAGCACTTTGTCCTTCAAATAATGGCCGCGGAAGATCTTGTCGGCCGTGCCGGTCTTGGCGCCCACGAAATAGCCCTTGATGTCGGCATTCCGAGCCGAGCCTATTTCCGCGTTGAGACGCATCAGATAGCGCAGGCTCTCCGAGGTCTCCGGTTTGACGACCTGCGGCGCGTCCTTTTTCGCATCTTCCTCGCTGCGCTTCAAGAAAGTCGGTTTTATGAGGGTGCCGCCGTTGACCAGGGCGCCGACCGCCATGAGCGCCTGAACCGGTGCGACGCTGAGGCCCTGGCCGAAAGCGATCGTCATCGTGTTCAGCTCGCCCCAATTCTTGGGAACGAGGGGTTCGGCGGATTCCGGCAGTTCCGTGCGCAAGCGGGTCAATTGTCCCATCTTGCGCAAAAATGCCTTATGTGCGTCGACGCCGACCATGAGCGCCATCCGCGCGATTCCTATGTTCGACGAATAGGTGAAGACCTCCGGCACCGAGAGAAGCCGGCGTTGGGCGTCGAAATCGTGAATCGTGAAACGGCCATAGCGCAAGGAGTCGCGGGCGTCGATTTGCGAATTGAGCGTCACCTTTCCGCAATCGAGCGCCATGGCGATCGAGAGTGCCTTGAAGGTCGAGCCCATCTCGTAGACGCCGACCGAGAGCCGATTGATGCGTTCGGGATCGAGCGCGTCAACGGGATTGTTCGGATCGAAATCCGGCAGCGAGGCCATGGCGATGACCTCGCCGGTATTGACGTCGAGAATGGCCGCGGCGCCCGCCTTGGCCTTGAATTTTGCGATCCCCTGGGCGAGTTCGTCACGCACCGCATAGGTTGTGCCGAGATCGAGCGAGGTGACCACTGGCTTCAAATCGTCGATCGTCAAATCGAATCCGGCGTTATGAAGATCAGCGAGCCCTTCGCCATCGATATATTTTTCGAGCCCGGAGATGCCGATCCCGTCGAGATTGGCATAGCCCAGCACATGTGCCGCGATCGGGCCGTTCGGGTAAACGCGCTTGTTCTCCTGCATGAAGCCGATACCCGGCAGGCCGAGATGATAGACGTCCTGCTGCTGCTTGGGTGTCACAGCTCGCTTCACCCAAACGAATCCCTTACGCGAGCTCAACTTGTTGCGCAGTTCCTGCGGGTCGAGATCGGGGAATATGCCGGTTAACAGGTCGGCCGCTTCATCCCGGTCGATGATGCGCCGTGGTTCGGCAAAGATCGAGGTAACCTTGATGTCGGTTGCGAGAATAGCACCGTTGCGATCCAATATGTCAGGGCGTGCCGCAGCGACCGTATCGGAGGCGGCATGTCGCATGATTTGCCGCAGCTCCGGGTGCATGCCGAAAAAGATGAGCTTGCCGGCGATGATGCAGTAGATGAGGACAAAGCTGCAGGCGATGAGCTTGATGCGCCGCGTGCTCTTGTCGCGCTTCAAGGTGAAGAGGCGAAAAAGCCGGCGGGGCGCCGCGCCCGCCGGACGATCGCCCGGCGCGCTACTTGCGCCGTTTTCCGCGGGGGGGTCGATCTCGCCTTTCATGCTCGGCTCGTCAATTCGTGGCCGGCGTCGTCTGGTCGCCCGCATTCGGATCTTGCGGCGTATTGGCCGGATCTGCGAGGCCGGGCGCGTCCGGCTTAGCGCCCGTCGTAGCCTTCTTGTCGGGCAGAGCCTCGATCGGAACGATCTGTCTGAGCGAAGGCTGCTGAAGGTCGAGGAACTGGTTGGCCAGAGCCTCGATCCGTTCGGGACGTGAAACGTGCTCCCACTCCGCCCTGAGCATGGCGATCGAATCTTCTTCGGATTTGATCTGCTGGTGCAATTGGACGATCTTCTCGGCGCGGAAGATCGTCTCGTATTTGATCGAATAGGCGTAGATCGCCGAACCAACCAGGGCGGCAATCGCGAGCACATTGAAGACGCGCACCATGTCAGCCTCCCCTCTTCTGCTGCTGCGGCAGACGCGAGAGCTGAAAGAGTGCGGGCTCGGCGGCGCGGGCCGGGGCGGCCGTCCGCGTAGCGAAGCGCAGTTTTGCCGAGCGCGCGCGCGGATTGCGTTCGGTCTCAGCAGGCGAAGCTCCGATCGGCTGCCGGCCAGCCGTCGTGAAGGTCGGGGCCGGCCTCTCCGGCTCGCCCGGCAGCGGTCGCGAGGCTGCCTCGCCACGCCCGGAACGGGCGGCGAAGAAGTGCTTCACGATCCGGTCTTCGAGCGAATGGAACGTGACGACGACGAGGCGGCCGCCCGGTGTGAGCACACGTTCGGCGGCGAGCAGGCCTTGCACCAGCTCGCCCAGCTCGTCGTTGACGGCGATGCGCAGGGCCTGAAAGCTGCGCGTCGCGGGATGAATGCCGCCGGGCCGGCCAGGCGCGACCCCCGCGATGATCTGCGCGAGGCGGCCCGTCGTTGTGATGGCCTCTTGTGCGCGCGCGGCGACAATCGCCTTGGCGATGCGGCGCGCCGCGCGTTCCTCGCCAAAGTGATAGAGAATGTCGGCGAGCTCAGCCTCGTCGACGCCATTGACAAGATCGGCGGCGGTTTGGCCTTCGCAGTCCATGCGCATGTCGAGCGGAGCGTCGTGACGGAAGGAAAAGCCGCGCGCGGCTTCATCGAGCTGCATGGACGAGACGCCGACATCGAAGACGATGCCGTCGAAGGCGGCGATGCCGTGGCTTTTCGCGACACGTTCAAGCTCTGAGAACCGCGCGCGCTCGAGGGTGAGCCGATCTTTGAATTCGCCGACGAGATCTTGGCCGGCGGCGATTGCGGTCGGATCGCGGTCGAACGCCAAGACCTTCGTTCCTGGGGTAGAAAGAATGGCTTCGGTGTAACCGCCGGCCCCAAAGGTCGCGTCGAGATAGATTTCACCCTGACGGGGGGCGAGGGCTGCGAGGACTTCCTCACGAAGCACGGGAACGTGGCGGGCCGGTCCGCCGACGGCGATATGGCTCATATCGCCGCGGCCCGCGTTCATTCCCGTGCTCCATGTCGTCGCGGTTCGTCGGGCGCCGCGTATCGGGAATTGAGCTGCTTTCTGAGATCGCGCACGCGATTTCTGGCCTCCTCGAAATGCGCGTGAAAACGGCTCGGTTCCCAGATTTGAAACTTGTCTCCCTGGCCGACGAAAGTGATCTCCTCGGTAATGCCGGCATAGGCCTTTATCGCTTCGGTGAGCATCACCCTGCCCTCCGCATCGACCTTCAGGATCTCGCTGGCGCCATAAAGCGCCGTTGATAAAAAATCGTGCTCCTCCGAATAGGGCGCATGAAGCGCCAAAAGCTGATCGATCTCCCGCACCAGTGCATGGCCACCGCAATCGACCGCCGCCGCGTCGAGCGAAGGATGCACAAAAAGCCCATCGAACCCGTCGCGCGCCAGGACCGCCCTGAAAGGAGCCGGGATCGACACCCTGCCCTTCGCATCGAGCCGATTGGTGAAACGCGAGACGAACCGGTCCAAGCCCTCGCCTCCCAAACCAACGCCACGCCGCCACAGAGCCAAAGATCCCCGGTGCTCCGCTGCGCAGGCAGCCGATCCGGCAGATGGGCTTGGGCGAGCAGAGCCATGGGATGATTTGGGATATCATGGGAGATCGAGCGGGTCAATCTGGGCGAGCCCGCCACGACGCATGTCGCACCGCCCCGAAGCAGATTCGGGACTGATTAGAAATCGTTAGGGTTAACAGGCAGTTCAGAGGAGAAGCTTGAAGCGCGCCGGCAGCGCACTCGACGCCTTAAGACCGCTCTCCCCCGATTTCTTCGGCAAAGAGGATATCGATGAGGTCGGCGGTCACGATTCTGCGGTCGTCCAGCCTGGTCCCGAGCGTGAGCCATTGCCAGATCCGCACAAAGGCCGCCTCCGGGGTCGGCGCGTCGAGAGTTTCGCTGTCGCGGCGCGACAGCCATATTTCGACATAGGGTGCGGCAATCCGCAGTTTTTCGCGCAGAGCCGCCTCGGTGCAGACCGCGACCTCGCGAGCCGCTGGGCTCGCTTTCGCCGCGCCCTTGTTGCGCAGGAGAGTTTTGACGCGCGACTCCCGACGCCCTGAACTGCGTGCTTTCAACAGCACTGTCTGCGGGGGCGGCAGGCGCGGCAGGATAGCGCGCTTGCCGACGCGCGCCCGGCTGATCGCCACCGGCTTGCGAGCCGAGACCTTGTTGAGGGCAATGCTCTTGGCCTTCGCGCCGCGCGGCGCCAGCTTGGATTTCTTCGCGCCCGCCTTCTTTGCGGACTTGTTCGAGGCCGCTTTCTTCCCTGCGGCCTTAGATGATCTCTTTGCGCGATCCTCGGGCTTCTCATCCGCCATAGAGAGCTCCGTCTCTCACAGGCCTATCATGCGCCGCGCTCCTCGATTTGCAAGGGCGCCGGGCCTCCAAGCGGCGGGAAGAGCTTTTGTTGCGGAATGTGAATTTGCTTTAGGATAAGCTGAATGAATTCAATTCGATTTCTCCATGAGGCCGCATGGCCATCGGCAGCGCTTTAGATTTTGAAAAACTCAAGGGCACCATGAAGGGGCTATTGCCGGAGGATGGCACTCCCGTGCTCAACCGCGTTAATGCGCGTCATGCTGGCCCGCAAACTCGAGCAACCAATAGACGAAGAGATTTTCTTCAAGGCGCGCGATGCCTTGCTCCTCGCTGGAACAATTGGCCGGTTGCGCGGACAGGGTGGCCAGATGTTCTTGGTCAAGCCAGAAAGTGCTATCTCGCCAGAGCAGGAATTCAAAAGCGAGGAAGCTTAGCCAGAACGCAGGCTGATGGCTCCTTTGAAGGCGTTCCTGGAAGAGCCTTTTCGCAAGGGATTAGACCTTCCAGAAAACGCAGCATTTATTGTGCAGGATACCCCGGCCTTCGGACCGCGCAAAGCGCGGTGGGCACGTCCGGATTTCATATTGGTCAGCGCAATGCGCTTCAGGCTGCTTCCCGGCCCGCAGGTCGATCTACACTCTTTCGAATTGAAAACGGAAATGGGCGGAAGCGTTCTGGCGATCCATGAAGCGCTGGCTCAGACCCGATTCACCCATTTTGGCCATTTGGTTTGGCACCTGCCAGACGGCTCGAAAGCCGAACCGATGCTCGAAGATATCACTGCCCATTTGCGAAGAGCACGGCATCGGTCTGATCCGCATGCGCGATCCTCTGAAAGCCGCAACATCCGATGGATGTGAGATCCTTATTGATCCGCGACGAAAGCCAACACTAAGCGCCGTCATCGACGGCTTTTTGGAAGTCTCGGCTTTTGCCGGACCAGAAAGAGACGCTGCTGCGCGTTGTCGGGGGTGCCGCATGAAAAACGGGAAGACCCGAGCCGGAAAGTTCATCGCAGTGGCAAATATGAAAGGCGGCGTCGGCAAAACAACGACGGTCGTAAGTCTCGCCGAGGCGTTAGCGGCGGACGATCTTAATACTTCAATTCTCGTAGTTGATGTCGATCCACGAGCAGGCGCATCAATATGTCTCGCTGGCGATGATGTTCTCACCGAAATGATTGAAGGCGGCCGCACACTGCAGGATTTCCTCGACTTCGGCTCATTGTGCAGGATAAAAAGCGCGGATCGTAGCGGCGGGGTTGGGCGATCTGTTCATGAAGAAACGCAGCACACATTTACGCGAGAGTTGATGTCACATTGCAGCTAAAGCGCTTCGGCGAGAGAAGCCGAAAGCACCTCGGCCGGCTAAGCCTACTGTAGAGCGCGCGATCAATAGTCGAGCGATGCGGGCCACAAAAAAAGTCTGAGGCATCAAGGCAAAAAGTTAAAATGGCTTCGGCCCGCCCATCGCCCAATCGATCAGCTCGACGGTATGAACGACGGGAAGATCGGTGCCGCCGGCGAGTTGCGTCATGCAGCCGATATTGCCGGTCGCGATGATGTCGGGGCGCAGCATTTCGATGTTGGCGAGTTTGCGCTGGCGCAGCCGGCGCGCGAAGAATGGCTGCATGATGTTATAGGTTCCCGCCGAGCCGCAGCAGATATGCCCCTCGGGCACGTCGCGCACGCGAAAACCCGCCACTCTCAGCAAGTGTTTCGGCAGATCGGTGATTTGCTGGCCATGCTGGAGCGAGCAGGCCGCGTGATAGGCGACGGTCATTCCGCTCGGCCGCGGCGGAACGGGTAGATCGAGCCCCGCGAGATATTCGGAAATATCCTTCGCCAGCCGCGAAATTTTCGCCGCCTTCTTGGCATAGGCCGTATCGTCGCGCAGCATGAAGCCATAGTCCTTGATGGTCGTGCCGCAACCCGATGCGGTGATGAGGATCGCATCGAGGCTGCCGTCCGCCGCGGCCTTGCTCCAGGCATCGACATTGGCGCGGGCGAAGCGCAGCGCCTGGTCCTTGCGCCCCATGTGATGAACGAGCGCGCCGCAACAGCCCTCGCCTTCCACCAGCACGACTTCGATGCCATTGCGGGTCAGGAGCCGGATCGCCGCCGCATTGGTCGCCGGGTTCAGCACCGGCTGGGCGCAGCCGGTCAAAAGAGCAACGCGCCCGCGCTTTTCCCCTTGCGCCGCAAAGACCCTTGCCGTCCCACGCTCGCGCCACGCTACCGCGCGCGGAGCGAGCTCCGCCATCGCGGCGAGCCGGTCGAACGGCGTCGGTGTTTTGGTGCTCTCCCTGCTTGCCAGCTGCGGCAGGAGGCGCGCGGCCAGAGGCTTGAGGATCGCAGCGGCGCTCAGTGCTAGAGCGAAGCGGCGCGGATAGGGCAAAATTCCGGCAAGCATGGCGCGGATCGCTCGGTCGCCCAGCGGTCGGCGAAACGTCTCTTCGATATGAGCGCGGGCGTGATCGACGAGGTGCATGTAATTGACGCCCGAGGGGCAGGTCGTCATGCAGGAGAGGCAAGAAAGACAGCGGTCGATATGCTTGACGATCTCCGCCGACGCCGGCTTGCCCTGTTCGAACATTTCCTTGATGAGATAAATGCGCCCGCGCGGACTATCGAGCTCGTCGCCCTCGAGCAGATAGGTCGGACACGTCGCGGTGCAGAAGCCGCAGTGCACGCAGGTGCGCAGAATCTTTTCCGAGACGGCCATCTCGCTGTCTTCGAGCTGCTCTTCGGTGAACAAGGTCTGCATGCGTCTCTTTCTCAGATCCCGGCATACATGCGGCCGGGATTGATGATGCGGTCGGGATCGAAGCTCGCCTTGATCCCGCGTGTGATCTTCATCAAGGGCGGTGACAGCGGCTCGAAGACATCGATCCGCGCCCGCACGTTGTCCGGCGCGCGCACCAATGTCGCATGACCGCCGCCTGCCTTCGCCACGGCGGCACGGATTTTTTCGGCCTGCGCGTCGGTGCCTGCTTCGACAGCAAGCCAGATGAGGCCGCCGCCCCAATCGTAGAAATGGCGCGCCGCGACCTCGTGCGAAAGAGCTACGACGATTGTCGGCGCCTGCGTCGGTGCGACGGATATGCGCCAGATCGCCGCCTCGCGCGGCTCGACGAGCGGTATCACGTCGCGGATTGCGCGCCAAAGTTCTGCGGCATGTTCGACATCGAGCCGTTCGCCCGCGCCGTGCGGCGCGAGCAGGTGGGCGAGCGCCGTAAGCCGGTCTTCGACCGAAGTTTTCACGCCTTCGAGGCGCAGCAAAGTCAGAGCCTCGCTCGCCCCGCCAGCCGGCAAATGCGCCGCGCCGGTCACGTGGAAGGGCGAGCCGAGGGCAGCGGAGAGCGCCGCGATCGCCGCGGCATCTTCAAGGCCGTGCAAAACGAGAGTGCCAAAGAATTCCGGTTCGGGAAGTACTTTGAACGTCGCTTCGGTGATGACGCCGAGCGTGCCATGCGCGCCGCAGACGAGCTTGACGAGATCGAGCCCGGTGACGTTCTTCATCACCCGCCCTCCCGACTTGATGATTTCGCCGCGGCCGTTGACGAAGCGCAGGCCGAGCAGATGATCGCGCGCCGCGCCGGCCTGGATTCGTCGCGGTCCGGAAATATTGCAAGCGGCGACCGCGCCGATCGTCGGCTCGCCGCTCGTACCGAAAAGGGCGCGGTGATCCATCGGCTCGAAAGCGAGCCGCTGGTTTTTTGCCTTGAGAGCTGCTTCGATTTCGGTGAGCCGTGTTCCCCCCCGCGCCGATATTACGAGTTCGGCCGGCTCGTAGAGCGTGATTCCGGCAAGACCACGCGTTTCGAGCACGGTTTGAGCCTCAACCGGGCGGCCAAGACCCGCCCGCGTGCCGCCGCCCCTTGCGGCGAAGGGTCGATGCGCGGCCCGCGCGGCAACGACGGCTTCGGCGGTCTCGGCTTCGCTTGTCGGATTGAGGATCATGGCGGTCGAGCTAGCACGGAACCGCGGGCCTGTCGCCGATGGCGATCCCTTCTCCCGCTTGCGGGAGAAGGTGGCTCTCGCGTCAGTGAGGGTCGGATGAGGGGCGGTACTGCAAGATCCCTCATCCGTCATGCTCCGCATGACAGCTTCTCCCGCAAGCGGGAGATGGGATGCCGCCCTTAAGCCGCCGCCCTGCCCTCGAGCGGAAACACCTTAGCTGGATTGAGCAGCCAGCCCGGATCGAAGACGGCGCGCACGCGCATCTGCTGAGCGAGATCAGCGGGATTGAACTGTACCGGCATCAGCTCGCGCTTTTCGATTCCGACGCCATGTTCGCCGGTCAGGCAGCCGCCGACCGCCACGCAGAGTTTGAGAATCTCTTCGCCCGCAGCCTCGGCCTTCGCCTGCTCTATTGGATCATTGATATTGTAGAGAACGAGCGGATGAAGATTGCCGTCGCCGGCATGGAAGACGTTGGCGACGCGCAGGCCATGCGCGGCGACGATCTCATTGACCCGATGCAGAACTTTGGGCAATTGTCCGGTCGGGATCACGCCGTCCATGCAGATATAATCGGCGACGCGCCCGGTCGCGCCGAAGGCGGATTTGCGGCCCTTCCAGATCGCCGCGGTCTCCATCGCCGATTTCGACTCTCTGACAGTCGTCACGCCATGCGCCTTAGCGATCGCGACGATCCGCGCTAGTTCGGCTTTGATCTCGGCCTCAGATCCCTCGACTTCGACGATGAGCAGCGCGCCGACATCGAGTGGATAGCCCGCGTGCGAGAAAGCTTCGCAGATCTCGATCGCTCGCTTGTCCATCAATTCGATCGCGACCGGAATGATGCCGGCGCCGATGATCGCGGCGACACAGGCCCCCGCCTGCTCGCTCGTCGGAAAGCCAAAGAGGACCGGCCGCGCGTCCTCCGCCGCGCGCAGGATGCGCAGGCTCGCTTCGGTGACAACGCCGAGCTGGCCTTCCGATCCGGCGATGACGCCCAAAAGATCGAGGCCGGGGGCATCGAGGCAGCTCCCGCCGATCTCGACGATCGTGCCATCGACCAGCACCATCTTCACGCCGAGCAGGTTGTTGGTGGTCACGCCATATTTGAGACAATGGGCGCCGCCCGAATTCATCGCGATATTGCCGGCGATCGTGCAGGCGAGCTGCGAGGAAGGATCGGGCGCATAGAAAAAGCCTTCGGCCGCCACCGCGTCGCTAATGGCGAGATTGGTCACGCCGGATTCGACCTTGATCGTCCGATTGGCGTAATCGATGTCGAGGATGCGGTTCATCTTGCCGATGCCGACGACCACCGCGTCCTCCTGCGGGATGGCGCCGCCTGCGAGCGACGTGCCGGCGCCGCGCGCCACCACTTTCACCCCCTCGCCATGCAGGAACTTCATCACCGCGCTCAGCTCCTGCGTCGAGCGCGGCAGAACGACGGCGAGCGGTATACGGCGATAGGCGGTCAAGGCATCGGTCTCGAAGGCGCGGCGCTCGTCCTCGCTCGTCACCAGACATTTGGGCGGCAGAAGCGCGGCGAGACCCGCGACGATCGCCGCGCGGCGCGCGAGGATGCCGGAGTCTGGCTTAGGGAACAGAATGTTGGTCATTCGTATGGCCCTGTGGATAGAACTCGCCGATGAATTATTCCACGTTTCACCCCTTCGCGAAATGCTTGGGATTCCCTGCGCCGAGCCGAGCCTCGAAACGCGAACGGCGCTGCGTCTGTCAGGGATTTCTTGACAGACGTTCTGTCAAGGGTCTACCTGACAAGGCTCGGAGTGCAAGTTTCATGAAAATAATGTTGAAGCGGCAGCTCCGCTGCTCGTTCTGCGGAAAATCGGAGCGCGACGTCAGCAAGCTTATCGCCGGACCGAAGGTGCATATTTGCGACGCCTGTATCGGCGTGTGCAATGGGATCCTTGATGCCGCGCCTAAGACTTTGGCTGGCTGGGACGCTATGACGGATGAACAGCTCCTCACCTCGCTCAAACCCGCGGCAGCAACGGTCGATGCAACGCGCGCCGTGCTGCAGGTGCACGTCGAGACTTTGAGAGAGCGAGGCGTCAGTTGGCAAGCGATTGGAAGTGCGCTTGGAACTTCCCGCCAAGCGGCGTGGGAGCGTTTTTCATAAGGTTTCGAAACTCGCTGCCCTAGGCATTAGACTGAACCGCGTAGATGGCCGGGACAAGCCCGGCCATGACGGCGTAAGTTGACGCAGGCGGCGCCATGCCGATAGTGCGCGCATGAGCGCATCAGAAACCCCGAAGCCGCGCGTCGGGCTCTTCGTCACCTGCCTCGTCGATCTCTTCCGCCCCTGCGTCGGATGGGCCGCGGTCAAGCTCCTCGAGGACGCAGGATGCGCGGTCGAGGCTCCATCGCAGACCTGCTGCGGCCAGCCAGCCTATAATTTCGGCGATCGGAGCCTGGCGAAGGATATCGCGCTTCGGGCGATCGAGGCGTTTTCTTCCTATGATTATGTCGTCGTGCCCTCCGGCTCCTGCGCCGGCATGCTCGCCAAACATTATCCGGCGCTTTTCGCCGATGATCCGATTCTGGCCGTCAAAGCCAATGAATTCGCTGCCAAGGTCCGTGAACTGTCGCAGTTCCTGGTCGATGTCATGAAAATCGCCGCGGTGGACGCGATTTTTCCGCGGCAAGTCACTCTTCATCAATCCTGCTCGGGCCTGCACGAACTCGGCATCGTCGATCAGCCGCGCAAGCTTCTGAGAATCGTGCGCGGCCTCGACCTTGTCGAAATGGCGGAGAGCGACCGCTGTTGCGGTTTCGGCGGAACTTTCGCGGTCAAATATGGCGAGATCTCCACCGCTATCGTTGACGAGAAGATCGCCAATATAGAGGCCAGCGGCGCCTCGGTCCTTGTCGCCTCGGATCTCGGTTGCCTCATGCACATAGCCGGCAGATTATCGCGCAAGGGCAGCGCCATTGAAGTGCGCCACTTCGCCGAAGTGCTCGCGGGGATGACGGAAGTGCCTCCGATCTGCGCCGGCCGGCGGCGATTGCCGGAAAAATCCGCATGAACGGGGCCACGTCGCAGTTCGCCCGCGAGGCGCATCGGGCGCTCGAAGATTCGCAGCTGCAAAAGGCGCTCCATTTGGCACGCGGGGGCTTCATCGCAAAGCGCGCCGCGGCGGCCGCGCGGTTGCCCGAGTTCGACGCTTTGCGCGACAGCGCCCGTGACATCAAGGCCCACACGCTCGCCCATCTCGATCTTTATCTCGAAGCCTATGAGAAGAAGGTCGTGGAATCGGGCGGCGTGATCCACTATGCGCGAACCGCCGAGGCGGCGAACGCGGTCGTGCTCTCGATCTGCCGGCGTCATGGCGCGATGCGCGTCGTGAAGGGCAAGACAATGATCGGCGAAGAGATCGGGCTCAATTCCATGCTCGAAGCGAATGGCATAGATCCGGTCGAGACCGATCTCGGCGAATATGTCATTCAACTGCGCGGCGAGACGCCCTCGCACATCATCGCGCCGGCCGTGCATCTTACACACGATCAGGTCGCGGCGGATTTTCGCCGCGCGCATCGCGACCTGCCGGAGGCGCGCGATCTCGCCGATCCAAGCGCGCTGCTCAAGGAAGCGCGCGCCGTGCTGCGCGAAAAATTCCTCGCCGCCGAAATCGGCATCACCGGCGCCAATTTTCTCATCGCCGAGACTGGAACCTCGATCATCGTCACCAACGAAGGCAACGGCGATCTCGCCGAGACGCTGCCGAAGGTCCATATCGTCCTTGCCTCGATCGAGAAGCTCGTCCCGACCCTGGAAGACGCGGCGCAGCTTCTGCGCGTGCTCGCCCGCTCGGCGACTGGACAGGACATGTCCGTTTATACGACACTCGCAACCGGGCCGCGCCATGCCGATGATCCGGACGGCCCGCACGAATATCACGTCATCCTTCTCGACAATGGGCGTTCCGCAATGCTCGGCAGCGATTTTGCCGAAGTGCTGCGCTGCATCCGCTGTGGCGCCTGCATGAACCATTGTCCGGTCTATCAATCAATCGGCGGGCACGCCTATGGCTCGGTCTATGCGGGGCCGATCGGTGCCGTGATGACGCCGAGCCTCCTCGGCATCGAAAACTCCGTCGACATGCCGAACGCTTCGAGCTTCTGCGGCGCCTGCGAAAGCGTCTGCCCGGTGCGCATTCCTTTACCGAAAATGATGCGGCATTGGCGCGAGCGCGCCTTCGCGCGCCGCCTTGTTCCGGCGCGGCAGCGCTTCGGCCTCGCCTTCTGGGGGTTTTTCGCCAGACGCCCCGCGCTCTATCGCCTGGCGACGCGCGCAGCGATGCAAGCGCTTGGCTTTCTCGCTGGTGAACACAGACGCTTCGGTTCGCTGCCGCTCGCCAAAAGCTGGACGTCAACTCGCGAATTTCCGGCGCCGGAGGGTAAGACGTTTCAGGCGCAATTTAAGCAGAGGCCGAGGTCCAGAGTTGGACCCCACTAACCCTCATTGTCGCGCGCAAAGATCTGCAATTCTTGATCGCTTCGAATTTGGGGCATGTCGGACATCCACTGCTAACGCCATTCCCAAGGGCATGCTTTCACTGCGCGCCTTAGGTCTTCTTTCATCCTCGCGATTTAGCACGACTTACCTCTCGTAATCGGAGGACAGACATGCGCAGGTTCTCGGGCGTCACGGCGATGGAATATGGTCTGTTGGCGGGGTTGATCGCGATCGTGATCATCGGCAGCATCGCCAGTGTCGGCACCAGCTTGCAAGGCAAGTTCGACGCTGTCGCCAGCAATATGAGCTGACCGCGTTTCGGCATGGCTTGCGGACCAGATCGCCCGATGTTACGGCGTCGGGTGGGATGAGTGCTCGCACTGAAATTTTCGCAAACATCCGCCGGGCCCTCGGCGTCAGTGGCGCGGAAGCGCCGCGGCGGCGCAGTGTCGCAGACCGGCTCGAACACGCGCCGAAGGGTATTATTCCCGTCCGCGGGCAGTGTGACGCCGCCGTGGCTTTGTTCCGCGCCGAGGCGGAACGAGTTTTTGCAAGTGTCGCCGAGCTTGCCCGCGCTGCGGACGTACCTGCGGAAGTTGCGGCCTATCTCTGCGATCGCAATCTGCCGGCAAAGCTGCGCATGGGAGAAGATCCTTTTCTCGCCGCGATGCCCTGGCAGATGACTAATCTCGAGATCAGCCACGGAAACGCGGACGGCAGCGATCGCGTGGGCCTAAGTCACGCGTTCGGCGCCGTCGCCGAGTCGGGCACTCTGGTTCTGGTTTCAGGGAAAGCCAATCCGACGACGCTGAATTTCCTGCCTGAGGTGCATATCGTCGTCGTCGCGGCGGGCGATATCGTCGGCTCTTACGAAGAGACCTGGCAAAAGCTGCGTGTCGTCTATGGCAAGGGCGTGATGCCGCGCACGGTGAATTTCGTGACCGGGCCGTCGCGCTCGGCCGACATCGGCCAGAAAATGCAGCTCGGCGCGCACGGCCCGCGCGACCTGCACATTGTTATCGTGGCGGCTGATCTGCACTGACCAGAACGGGCCCTTTCCCGGCCGACGCGAAGCGGAGGGCCGGGATCCAGGGTACCAAGCACCTGCTTGTGACGCGGCACCTGGACCCCGGATTTTCGCCTGCTTTGCGGGCTCGTCCGGGGAAGCGGTGCCGAATTATTGGATGCGAGCCGACGTCCTTATTCCGCCAAAACCCGGGCCGGCGGAAAGGCGACTTCGACCAAGGTCCCTTCGTTCTTCTTGCTTCTGATTGTGAAAAAGGCCCGGTTAGCTTCGACGAGTGCCCTGGTCAATGGCAGGCCGAGTCCCGTGCCGGCGGATTGCCGCGAGGTCGCAAGCTGCCGGAACGGCTCGAGCGCCGTCTCGATGTCACGCTCCGACATGCCGATCCCTGTATCGCGAATGCGGATCACCGCGTTGCCGACATCAGTGAGCGCCGTGGCGATGATGACCTGGCCGCCCGGCTCGTTGAACTTCACGGCGTTGGACAGAAGGTTCAGGAGAATCTGCCGGAGCGAGCGCTCGTCGGCCACGATCTTCGGGAGATGCGGGGCGAGCGCAAGGCGCATGATGACGCGTTCCTGATTGGCCTGCGGCTGCATGATCGCGACGCATTCCGTGACCGCCCGATTGACGTCGACCGAGACGAAGTCAAGCTCCATCTTGCCCGCCTCGATCTTGGAAAGGTCGAGGAGGTCGTTGACGAGACTCATTACATGCGCGCCGGAGGTATGGATGTCGCGCAGATAGTCGCGATAGCGCTCGTTGCCGATCGGCCCGAAACGCTCCTCCATGATGACTTCAGCGAAGCCCAGGATCGCGTTGAGCGGCGTGCGGATTTCGTGGCTGACTTTGGCGAGGAAATCGGATTTCAGCGCGCTTGTCCGCTCGGCATCCTGGCGGGCGTCTTCAAGTTCCTGCTCAACCTTCTTCCAATGTGTCATGTCGCGGAAAAGCGCGCAAAATTTCTGTTCCGACGCGTCATTTTGCGCCGCGCCGACGCGTCCGAGCGTCATGAAAATCGGGATCAAGCCCCCTTGCTTCGCCCGGCCGGCGATCTCGCGGCCGTCGTTGAGCAGGCTCGCGACGCTATTCGTTTTCAGGCCATCGAAATAATCCTTCACCTTGGTCTGGCTCTCCGGCGCGATCAGCGTCATGAAGGGCTTGCCCGCGACCTCGCTCTGGTCATACCCGAAGAGAGCCTCGCCGGAACGGTTGAGCGCCAGAATCCGTCCCTGCGAATCAAGCACGGCGAGGCCATCCGTCGCGGTGTCGAGAATGGCGTTCAGCTCCCGCACCTCGTTCTTGTGCATCCGCACTTCGGCCTCGAGCCGGGACAAGGCGTCCTTTTCATCGTCGCGACGCAAGGTCAGCAGCGTCGCGGGCAGATGGTCCCATTCGATCGACTGGATGCGCGCCCGAACGGGGATAAGGTCGCCCGCCGCCGTGCGTATGCCGATCGTTTCGCGGCCGGGAGCGGGCGCCTGCTCGTAGATTTGTGACATGCCGCCCGCAGCGTGGAGCGCGTCCTCATCGGCCAAGCCCAAGAGATCGAGCAAGGTGCGATTGGCGTAAATCACGACATTGTCGCGGCTTACCAGCAGGCCGAAGCCAAGCCGATCGAAAATTGCCGCGGCATTGCGGTCGAGATTCTGATGCGCAGGCGCAGGCGTATCGAGCGCTGCCGCGGCATCTGCGCGCGGCTCTTCGGCGGGCTCCGCCGCACGCACGGCTTCGATCTGCGCCCCGCTCAGCTCGATGGGAGTCACGGTCTCCTCCTTGAGAGCCTCGGCGATCTCTCGGAAAGCGGCCCGCTCGTCGTTGGACAAGAGATCGTCGTCCACTCTCGCCATAGCAGGCGGCGATAATTGCTCCGGCGGCTCGGGCGATCCCGCCGGTGCCGGAGGACGCAGCTGGACAACATTGTCGGCGGCCGGCGGCTCCGCGTTGAGAGGCGAAGGCCTTCTTTGCTCAGGCGCCGTTTGCAAGAATCCGCGTGGTTCGGCGACGGCGAGCCGTTCGAGGTGGATCACCCCGAAACCCCGATAGCCGTCGAACCGGCGTTCGCGATTGAAAGCGGGCAGGCCGCCGAGGCCGACCGGAACGGCGGCCGCAGCTCCCGCCACCGGCCAAAGCGCCTCGATGCCGCTGAATGTCTCGCGCTTGGCGAAGGCGCGACTGATTTGCCCCTCGGGTTCGCGTTCGAGATATTTCGCCACGTCGCCAAAGTCGCGGCCGAGAAGATCCGCGGCGGCCGCGCCGACCACTTCTGCGAGCGGCGGCGTGATCTCGGTGATCTTGTCTTCCGCGTCGGTGCGCCACAGAAAGCGGATATTGGTTTGTGCGCCGAGACGGGCAGCGAGGATGTTGCGCACCTCCTCGAGCTGCAAAATCGGTTCGGACGTGGGTTGCGGCGCTTTTTCAGCCGTCCCGCTCGATTCCGCTTGCAGAAGCGAGGGCTTCACCCCCAGCACGGCGGCCACGAACAGTGGCCTCTCGGCGCCGCCTGTCCTGCGGCAGAGAAAGGTGAGCGTCTCATCCGCCCCGCCAAGAGAAAAACTCAGCCGTTCGAGGCGCGGCGCGCCGTCCTGCATCGTCAAAAGCGCTGCGAGGCGCTTGGCGCCGGGATCTTCGCCTGTAAGCAGCCTTGCCGAGAGGCCGGCAAGGTCCGCTACCCGAAAGAGCGCCAGCATCTTGTCGCTGGCAAAGGCGAATTTCTGTTCGCCGGGAATTGCCGCCAGAACCGGAACCTCGGCCTCGCCCAGCGACAAGGCGCGCAGCGTGCCTTCAATATCCTGGGATGTGATGCCAGGCTCGCAGGAATAGGCCTTCATCGCGGCAGAGGCTCTCTAAAATCGAATCTCCGGCCCCCTCCGCCGCCACGGATAGCCTCAATGAAAACCTAATGATAGTCGAAGGCCCGGTCCACACGCCAATTCCGGTTCCCCCAAAATTGATCGATTTATCCTTAACGGCGCCGGACACGGCAGACGCAAACTGCCCATGCGGCGCCGACTCTGCGCCCGTCCCCCCGCAGCCCAAAGCCTTGCAATTGCAGTGTTACCCTCCTAGTTTCCGGCGCAGCTTCGCCGCCATAGCTCAGTTGGTTAGAGCGCTAGATTGTGGATCTAGAGGTCCCCCGTTCGAGCCGGGGTGGCGGTACCATTAACGACCGCGACATAATCACCATGGACGCCAAAGCCGAAGCCCGGTCCGTCGCCGGGCCGGGCGAGACCACTCTTTTCGCCATTCTGATGGCGCTGAGCCTCTCGCACCTGCTGAACGACACGGTTCAATCGCTTCTGCCGGCGATTTATCCGGTCATCAGAGAATCGTTCCATCTCGATTTCGGCCAGATCGGCATCATCACGCTCGCTTTCCAGTTCACGGCCTCCCTGCTCCAGCCGCTCGTCGGGCTTTCGACCGACAGGCATCCGCGGCCCTATTCGTTGCCGCTCGGCATGGGCGCCACCTTGATGGGCCTTGTGCTGCTCTCGATGGCCAATCATTTCATTCTCGTCGTGATTGCAGCCGCGCTGGTCGGCGTCGGCTCCTCAGTGTTCCATCCGGAGGCCTCGCGTGTCGCGCGCATGGCGGCGGGCGGACGGCACGGATTGGCGCAAGCGCTCTTCCAGATGGGCGGCAATACGGGCGCCGCGACCGGCCCGCTGCTCGCAGCCTTCATCATCGTGCCGCATGGACAGCGGGCGATTGCCTGGCTGTCGCTGGTGCCGCTTGCCGCGATCGGTCTGCTAATCGGCATCAGCAATTGGTACGCCGCCCAATTGGCGGCAAAGCCGCCGCGCCCGCGCCGGCAGCTGCATATCGAAGGCCTAACCCGCAAACATGTCGCCGTGTCGGTCGCCATCCTGCTCGCGCTGGTCTTTTCGAAATTCGTCTATCTGGCGAGTCTCAACAGCTATTTCACCTTCTATCTGATCTCGAAATTCGGGGTGTCGGTGCCAACCGCGCAGATTTTCTTGTTCATCTTTCTCGCCGCCTCGGCGCTCGGCGCGTTTTTCGGCGGGCCGCTCGGCGATCAGATCGGAAGGCGCTACGTCATCTGGGGATCGATCCTCGGCGTGTTGCCTTTCACGCTGGCGCTGCCCTATGCCAACCTGCCGTTCACGGGCGTGCTCGTCTTCATCATCGGCTTCGTCCTGTCCTCGGCCTTCTCGGCGATGATCGTCTATGCGCAGGAGCTTCTGCCAGGGAGGGTTGGCACAGTCGCCGGATTGTTCTTCGGCTTCGCCTTCGGCATGGCGGGACTGGGCGCGGCGGTGCTCGGCCAACTCGCCGATGCAACGAGCATCGAGACGGTTTATCGCGTGACCGCTTTTCTTCCGATGATCGGGCTTCTCGCCTATTTTTTGCCGAAGCATATTTAGCCGTACTGATGGTCGCCTCAGCAACCGCCCGCCATCGGCAACCCGGTCGGGTTCTTCACATAGCAGACACGCGCCTCACTGTATCTCCGCAGGCCGCGTATCTGGCTTCTCATCACCGAGGCAGCTCCTTCCACGGATTGACGACAGGGACGCGCGCCTTTTCATAATCGCGCGTATCACGCGACACGATTGTCAGGCCGTGGTGGAGCGCCGTCGCTGCGATGATGAGATCGGGTTGCGAAAACATATGTCCCGCCTTGCGGCCGTCCTCGACCAGAAGCCGCCATTTGAACATGATGTCTTCGCTGACGGCGATGACCCGCTGCTCGAACATCGGCCGCACCTTGTGCGCAAGCCAGTCGTATAATTCGGCGCGGCGGGTGGCATCGTCGATGCGTTCGATACCGAAGCGGATCTCGGCGAATGTCACCGCGCTGAGGTAGAGCAGATCGAGCGGTTGCGCCGCAATGAAGTCGAGGACTTTGGGCTCCGGCTTAAGACGACGCAGTTCGGAGAGAACTGTCGCATCGAGCAACCATCCCGTCACAGATGGACACCGCGCACGGGCATGCGGATTTGCGTCGGTTCGATGTCAATGTCGCGATGCGGCGACGCCTGCATGGCGGCGACGAGAGCCATGCCGCTGCGATCGCCCTTCAGCCGATGAAATTCCTCGGCCGAGACGACGACCACTTCCTCGCGCCCATGCACCGTGACGAGTTGGGGCCCTTCGCTGCGGACACGCCGCACGAGCTCGCTGAAGCGAGCCTTGGCGTCTTGCAGGAGCCAACGGCCTGGCAAACGTGGAGCGCGTTTCGACTGCTTTTTCGATCTGGTCATCCTGAGATTATGCCTTCAAGCGGACTTTGCAAGCACCGCTATGCAGGCGGCGACCAGGCCGCTTGCCGGCGCGATCGCCCTAATCCCGCGCGTAATCGACCATTCCGCGGCTCGTCACCACGATCCAGCCTCCGGTGCGCCGTTCGATCGATTTGACCGTGCCGGCGCCCGGGATCGTATCGCCGGGCATGACTTCGATCGCGCCTTCGGGCCCTTCGATGAGGGCGATGCCGTCATAGACGTCGCGCACCACCCAGTTCGCCAGCAATTGCGGCGGCTTCTTCTGCGGTTCGGCCGAGGCCATGGGCAGCGGCTGCGCCTTCGGCGAGGCCGCTTGCGATGTAGCCTCCGCGCTCTGAGGAGCAGAAGTTGCGGGAATTCGACGCCGTAGTCCTCGGGTCGGACTTCTCCGTGCGCGCGGCCTTGTCGAGCGTCGCCTGGATCGCCTTGGGATCGACGGTTTTCTCGACGGCAGGGTTGCTTTCGCCACGCTCGCCCTTCTCAAGCGAGGCCTGGGTGAGCTTGGCAGGCTCTCGCTGCAATTGGTCGAGCTTCGCCGAAAGCTGTGCGATCGAAGCATTGGCTTCGGCCTTCTCCGCCTCAAGGTTTGCCTTCAGGCCATCGATGCTCTTCTTGAGAGCGCGAAGGTCCTCGGGAGTCTGGCCCGCGGCGCGCATCGAATTGAGGCGCGCCTCGATTCCATGGACCTCCTCGCTGAGCGCCGCGGTCGCGCGGCGCATCTCGGCGGTATTAGAATTGTCTTTGGCGGCCTGCCACGACGCGGTTGCGGGATCGGCGGCGTGCTCCGCCGGAGGCGGAGATCCAAAGAAATGACCGCCCGCCGCGAAGGCAGCGCCGCAAAGAATGACAATCAAAGCGGCGCGCGACGCATAGCCAAGCCATTTCGCCCGACCTGCCCTTCCATCTTTCGAGTTTGCCGCATCGTCCTTGGCATCGAACCGCCGCATCACCGGCGGCAGAATAACAAGCGCCGAACTGGGGATGGGCGGCACTCTCGGGCCGGCATTTTCCATCGGTTTTCCCGAGTCCTGCTTCTTGTCTTGCGCATCGGCAGGTCCCGACATCGAACCTGCATCGTCCTTCGCCTGCGCCGCCCGTGCGGCGTCGCGCGCGCGGGCCGCCGCAGCGGCATCCAGGCTTTGTTCCGCTTGCGTTTCGAAATCCATGGCAGGGCACCCCCGAACGGGTTAACAAGTGGTTAGAGACTGCATCGCATTTCGTTAAAAGCTTGTTAAGGAGGCGGCTTTTCGCTGCCCATTTAGAGAAGCTTTGCGGCACGAAAAGGGTGTCACGCGTTTGCCTGTTTGTTACTCCCCTTTCTCTGATCTGGATGATTGATGCGCGTCGACGGAAACCCCACCCGCACAATTTGGCCGGCCGGCGCCGGGATTTCGATCATCGATCAAACGCGCCTGCCGCATGAATTCGTGGTCTGCGAGCTCGAAACTCTCGCCGACGCGGCGACTGCGATCAAGGAGATGAAGGTCCGTGGCGCGCCGCTCATCGGCATCACCGCCGCCTATGGCCTCGCCCTTGCCATGCGCCAGGATCCGTCGGACGCGGAACTCGACGCGGCCTCGGCTGCGCTCGCCGCGACGCGGCCGACGGCGGTCAACCTTGCCTGGGCGCTCGCCATGATGAGCGAACATTTGCGCCCGCTGCCCCCCTCCGCCCGCCATGCCGCGGCTTTGGCGCGCGCCTCAGAACTCGCCGAGGCGGACGTCGCGCTTTGCGCCGCGATCGGCGATCATGGTCTGGCTTTGATCCGCAAGATCGCCGCGGTGAAGCCGGGCAGCTCGGTGAACATCCTTACCCATTGCAATGCCGGCTGGCTCTGCGCGGTCGATTGGGGTACCGCGACCGCGCCGATCTACAAGGCTCACGAGGCTGGCATCGCCATTCATGTTTTCGTCGACGAGACCCGGCCGCGCAACCAGGGCGCAGCGCTGACTGCCTGGGAACTTGGCAAGCAGGGCATTTCGCATCGGGTCATCGTGGACAATGCCGGCGGCCATCTGATGCAGCACGGCGAGATTGATCTCGTCATCGTCGGCACCGACCGGACGACGGCGGCGGGCGACGTCTGCAACAAGATCGGTACCTATTTGAAAGCGCTCGCGGCGAAGGACAATGGCGTCCCCTTCTATGTCGCCGCGCCCTCGCCCTCGATCGATTTTTCTCTGAGCGACGGCGTTAAGGAAATCCCTATCGAGGAGCGCGCCGAAAGCGAGGTCACGCATATGCGCGGCATCACCGCGGACGGGCGTATCGAATGCGTGCGGCTGACACCGAAAGGAAGCCCTGCCGCAAATCCAGGCTTCGACGTAACGCCGGCACGGCTCGTCACCGGGCTCATCACCGAACGCGGCGTGATCAAGCCGGAGCGCGAGGCACTGGCGGCGGCCTTCCCGGAACGGGTGGCAGACAGAAAACGGGGCACCGATGACTGATCTCTTCGCATGCAAGCCGATTGCCGTCCTCGAGGCCGAGGCGTCAGACACTGAAGTTCAGCGCATCACCGCCCTTGGCAGCCCGCCGCTGAAACGGACGCTCCGATTGCCGAGCCTCGTGGCACTCGGGATCGGCGGCATCATCGGCGCCGGCATTTTTGTGCTGACCGGCCATGCCGCCGCCGAATACGCCGGGCCGGCGATCTCCCTCTCCTTTGTTCTCTCCGGCATCGCCTGCGCGCTTGCAGGCTTTTGTTATGCAGAAATGGCCTCAACCGTGCCAGTCGCCGGCAGCGCCTATACCTATGCCTATGCCACGATGGGCGAGTTCATCGCTTGGATCATCGGCTGGGATTTGATCCTCGAATATGCGCTCGGCTCCGCGACCGTAGCGATCGGCTGGTCGGGCTACGTCACGAGCTTCTTTCGCGATCTCGGCATCCATATCCCGGCCATTTACGCGAGCGCGCCCTTCGCCTTCGATCCGGCGAGCAGCCAATGGACGCACACCGGCGCGGTGTTCAATTTTCCCGCCGCAATCATCATCGCGGCGGTGAGCACTCTGCTGGTCCTCGGGATTCGCGACTCGGCAAGGGTTAATAACGTGATCGTCGCGATCAAGCTCGCGATCATCATATCGTTCATTCTTGTGGGCGTCTGGTTCTTCAACACCGCGAATTGGGAGACGGCGAGCAATCCGCATGGCGCCTTCATTCCGCCTGCGCAGGGTCCTGGCCATTTCGGCTGGGGCGGAATTCTGCGCGGCGCCGGGGTCGTCTTCTTCGCCTATATCGGCTTCGACGCGATCTCGACCGCTGCACAGGAGGCGGTCGACCCGCAGCGCGATATGCCGCGCTCCATCCTCGGCTCGCTCTTCATCTGCACGATCCTTTACGTTCTGGTCGGCCTGGTGATTACCGGCATCATGCCTTACGACAAGCTCAATGTGCCAGACCCGATCGCCGTCGGCGTCGATCACATCGGCTTCGGCATCTTCGCGCCGCTCGTCAAGTTCGGAGCGATCCTCGGATTAAGCTCGGTCATTCTGGTCCTGCTGCTCGGCCAATCGCGGATCTTCTATACGATGGCGCGCGACGGCCTGTTGCCGCCGATCGCCGCGCGCGTCCACGCGCGTTTTCGCACGCCCTATGTGACGACCATCGTCACCGGCAGCGGCGTCGCACTTCTCTCCGGATTGGCACCGATCGGCCTTGTCGGCGAGCTCGTCAGCATCGGCACTTTGTTCGCCTTCACCGTCGTCTGCCTTGGCGTTCTCGTCCTGCGTTTCAAGCATCCGGAGATCAAGCGGCCGTTCAAAGTGCCGGCCGTCGGGCTCACCGCGCCGCTCGGCGCCGTCGCCGCGATCTTCCTGATGGTCGGCTTGCCGCCCGATACATGGATCAGGCTTGGCGTCTGGCTCGTCATCGGGCTCGCGATCTATTTTCTTTACGGCCGCACGCACAGCCACCTGACGAGGGGCACATAGCCGCATTGGGCGAATGCCGGCTATGGATTGAGTAATCAGCCAGACGAGAACGGTTTTGACGACAAGCTTGCTGCACAAGTCTTCGACAAGGCTCTTCTCGATTTGTATCGGCGCGCGGTGGAAAGCGACGCGTTGGACTCGGACTTCTTTGTGCAGGGTAACAATTTCTCGCTCGTCAAACCCATCGAAATCGACAAAGTCTCCATCACAGGAACGAATGCGAAAGTGACGGCGACCTGACACAGAATCTGGTTGGAGCTCAACCGATTCATCACTTTGTCTTCGTGCTGGTGAAGTCCGATGCAGGCTGGCAGCTCGACGATGCGTTTTGCAACGGTAAATCGGTGCGCGAGGAGCGGAATTCGGAAACAAAAAGCGCAAAGTAACACTCATTCGGTGAGCCGCGGATAAAGCCGCGCGGCGATTCCGACGAGCGCGAGGAACACGGCAGCGAGAACGGCGAGATCGAACGCGACGCCATATTTGCTCGTACCACCGGCGAGCATCAGGGCACGCAAACCGTCGACTTCGTAGGTCAAGGGATTGAGCGAGAATATGGTGCGCAGCCACGCCGGCATGATCTCGATCGGATAGATCGCGTTGCTCGCGAAGAAGATCGGCATGGTCAGGACTTGGCCGATGCCCATGAATTTTTCGCGCGTCTTCACCAGGCAGGCGATAATCAAGGAAAAGGTCGAAAAAAGCCCGGAGCCGACTGCGATCAGCGCCACGACGCCAATCACATGAAGCGGCCCGAACATGACATGGATGCCGAGCAGAGTGGCGAGCGCATAGACGATGCTCGCCTGGACGAGCCCGCGCACCGCCGATGAAAGGGCCTTTCCGAAGACGAGCGCGGTGCGCGGCGCCGGGCTCACCATATAGCGATGCAGGACGCCGAGGTCGCGCTCCCGGATTGCCGCGATTCCATAGAAGATCGCCGCGAAGAGCACGCTCTGCGCGAGAATGCCGGGCGCGATGAAATCGAGATAATTGCCGCCTCCGACATTGAGGCCGCGCACCTGCGCCATGACCTCGCCGAACAGAAGCAGCCAGATGGCCGGCTGCAGGGCGCGCGTCAACAGCTCGCCGGGATCATGCCGCAGCTTGCTAATTTCCGCGTCCGCGACAGCGAAGACCTGAAAGAGATAATTTTCGATAGGCCTTAGCGCCGCATGGTCAGCCATGGGCGCGAATGTCGCGGCGTGTCTGCCTGACGTCACGATAAGAGCCTCCTTCGTCGATTTCTGCGCCGGTAATATGTGCAAAGACATCGTCGAGAGTCGCATCAGGACCAAGGCGATCCTTCAGCTCTTGCGGCGTGCCAAGTGTTTCCAGCCGTGCGGCATGCAAAATGCCGATCCGATCGCACAGCGCGTCCGCCTCCTCCATCATATGGGTGGTGATGAGGATGGTGGTACCGAGCCGATTGCGCAGCTCCTTCACATGCTCCCAGACGGCGTGTTTAGCGACCGGATCAAGTCCCACCGTCGGCTCGTCCATGAACATCACTGCCGGCTCATGAATCATCGATTGGGCGATTTCGAGACGACGGATCATGCCGCCGGAATAGGCCTGAACCTGGCGATCCGCCGCGTCGGTGAGGTCCATCATCTCGAGCGCCGCAGCGATCCGTGCCTGGCGCTCACGCCGGGGCAAGAGATAGAGGCGTGCCGAAAGAAGAAGATTCTCATAGCCGGTTAGAGTGCCATCGGCCGATAACAATTGCGGGACATAGCCGATTTTCCGGCGCACCTGCGCCGGTTCGCGCCTGATGTCGAAGCCGGCGACGAGCGCTGTGCCGGACGTCGGCGGCAGCAAGGTCGCGAGCATTTTCACGAGCGTCGACTTGCCTGCGCCGTTCGGACCGATGAGGCCGAAGATTTCGCCAGCCTGCACGCTCAGCGAGACATCATCGACCGCGACGAAGTCACCGAAGTGCTTGCTGAGATGCCGCGTTTCAATGACAAAGGGGGTGCATCCATGCCGTCGAACCCGTGCCGCGATCCCATATCGACCGACCTGCTGCTTGATTGGAAAGCCTGCCGGATCATTAAATTAAGCAAGATCGAAATTGCCAAAAGCACCTCTCCCCGCAATCGGGAAAGGAGGCGCTCACCTTGGCAGGAGGCTTGTGGCCATCAGAAAGAAATCCACCGACTGCGCCGCCTGGCGGCCTTCGCGGATTGCCCAGACGACCAGCGATTGGCCGCGCCGCATGTCGCCGCAGGCGAAAACCTTCGCGACCGAGGATTTGTAATTCAGCGTGTCGGCCGCGACATTGCCGCGCGCGTCGAACTGTACGCCCAGCCGATCGAGCAGGCCTTCATGCAGCGGCGAGACGAAGCCCATGGCGAGCAGCACGAGATCGGCATCGATCGCAAAGGCGCTGTCCGGAATCTCTTTCATATTGGCATCGACGCGCGTGCAGATGAGCTGCTTCACGCTGCCGTTCTCGCCGCGGAATTCCTTGGTCAGCACGCCGAAGTCGCGCTTGGCGCCCTCTTCGTGGCTCGATGAGGTCCGAAGCTTCATCGGCCAATCCGGCCAGGTGAGGAGTTTGTCCTCGTGCTCCGGCGGCATGGCCATAATTTCGAGTTGGAGGATGCTCACCGCGCCTTGGCGCACCGACGTGCCGATGCAATCGGAGCCTGTATCGCCGCCGCCGATGACGATGACGCGTTTGCCTCCGGCGAGGATCGGCAGATTGGTATGGAAGGGCTCTTTGCTCACCCGCCGGTTCTGCTGCGGCAGGAAATCCATGGCGAAATGGATGCCGGCGAGGTCGCGGCCGGGGATCGGCAGATCGCGCGGCTTCTCCGCGCCGCCGGCGAGGACCACGGCATCGAATTCCTCGACGAGCTGCGCGGGGTCGAGATCGACGCCCACATTGACGCCGCCGTGGAAGTTCACGCCCTCGGTCTCCATCTGCGCGAAGCGCCGGTCGATGAGATGTTTCTCCATCTTGAAGTCCGGGATGCCATAGCGCAGCAGGCCGCCGGGCTTAAAATTTCTTTCGAAGACGTGGACCTCGTGGCCGACGCGGGCGAGCTGCTGCGCGCAGGCGAGCCCCGCCGGCCCTGAGCCGACGATCGCCACCCTTTTGCCGGTCTGCTGTTCGGGCGGCTCGGGGACCACCGAGCCATTGGCGAAGGCGCGATCGACGATGGCACATTCGATGGTCTTGATCGTCACCGGAGAATCAGTGAGGTTCAAGGTGCAGGCGGCCTCGCAAGGCGCCGGGCAGATGCGGCCGGTGAATTCCGGAAAATTGTTCGTCGAATGGAGGTTGCGCGCGGCCTCCTCCCAGTCGGAGCGATAGACGAGATCGTTCCAATCGGGGATCTGATTGTTGACCGGGCAGCCGCTGTGGCAATAGGGAATGCCGCAACTCATGCAGCGCGCGGCCTGGTCCCGCGTCGCTTCCTCCGACAGCGGGATCATGAATTCCTTATAGTGGCGGATGCGGTCGGAGGCCGGCACATAGCGCCGGTCGCGCCGATCGATCTCAAGGAATCCCGTAACCTTTCCCATGCCATTCCCGATTCATGGCCGCGAACCCTCTCCTGTGGGAGAAGGTTCGCGCACCATCGCTTTTGTTTGACCTTGAACCAAGTGCCGCAGCCTATTCTCCGGCCGCGGCGAGGAGCGGCGCCTCGTCTTCCCGCGCCATCAGCTCGGCGAGCGCACGGCGATATTCGACAGGCATCACTTTGCGGAACTTGCCCTTATATTCGTCCCATCGCTCGAGGATCATGCGGGCGCGTGTCGAGCCCGTATAAGTCGCATGGTTCGCGATGAGCTGATGCAGGCGCTCGGCGTCGTAGCGAGTCATGTCGCGCATCACGTCGACGCGGCCGTGGAAGTCGAGATCGCCGCCCTGGTGATAGCTCTTCTGCATCCGCTCTTCTTCTTCCGCCACCGGCTCGAGTTCGACCATGGCGAGATTGCAGCGTTGCGCAAAGCTGCCGTCCTCGTCGAGCACATAGGCAATGCCGCCCGACATGCCGGCGGCGAAGTTACGCCCCGTCTTGCCGATGACGACGACGATGCCGCCGGTCATATATTCGCAGCCGTGGTCGCCGGTGCCTTCGACGACCGCAATGGCGCCCGAGTTGCGGACCGCGAAACGCTCGCCGGCGACGCCGCGGAAGTAGCATTCGCCGGAGATCGCGCCATAGAGCACCGTATTGCCGACGATGATCGATTCCTCTGGCACAATGCGCGACTCCGTCGGCGGATAGATGATGATGCGTCCGCCCGACAGCCCCTTACCGACGTAATCGTTCGCCTGACCCTCGAGTTCGAGCGTCACGCCATGCGCCAGCCAGCCGCCAAAACTCTGCCCCGCCGTGCCCTTGAAGCGCACGTGGATCGTGCCGTCGGGCAGACCGGTATGGCCATGCCGGCGAGCGATCTCGCCAGAGAGCATGGCGCCGGTCGTACGATCGGTGTTGTGGATCTTGGCCTCGATGCGCATCTTGGCGGCGTGATCGATGCTCGCCCGCGCCTCCTCGATGAGACGCCGGTCGAGCACATGCGCAAGCTTATGGTCCTGGCGCGACGAATTGTAGATGGCGCCCGGATCGGAAGCGCAGGGCTTGTGAAAAAGCCTGGAGAAATCGAGTCCTTTGGCCTTCCAATGTTCGACGAGCTGCTGTTTGTCGAGCATCTGCATCTGGCCGATCATCTCGTTGAAGCTGCGATAGCCGAGCTTGGCCATCCATTCGCGCACCTCTTCGGCAACGAAGAAGAAGAAATTGATGACATGCTCGGGCTGGCCGACGAAGCGCTTGCGCAGCACAGGATCTTGCGTCGCGACGCCGACCGGACAGGTGTTCAAATGGCACTTGCGCATCATGATGCAGCCGGCGGCAATCAAAGGCGCCGTCGCGAAGCCGAACTCGTCGGCGCCGAGCAAGGCGCCGATCACCACGTCGCGCCCGGTCCTGACGCCACCATCGACCTGCACGGCGATGCGCGAGCGCAGGCGGTTCAAGACCAGCGTCTGATACGTCTCGGCGAGTCCGATCTCCCAGGGACTGCCGGCATGTTTGATCGAGGTCAGAGGCGAAGCCCCGGTACCGCCCTCGAAGCCTGAAATCGTCACGTGGTCGGCGCGTGCCTTGGAGACGCCCGCCGCCACCGTGCCGACGCCGACCTCGGAGACGAGCTTGACCGAGACGCCGCCCTGCGGGTTGACGTTCTTCAAATCGAAGATGAGCTGCGCCAGGTCCTCGATCGAATAGATGTCGTGGTGCGGCGGCGGCGAGATCAGCCCGACGCCTTGCGTCGAGTGACGCACCTTGGCGATCACCGCATCGACCTTGTGGCCGGGCAATTGGCCGCCCTCGCCGGGCTTTGCGCCCTGCGCCATCTTGATCTGCATCATGTCGGAGTTGACGAGATATTCCGCCGTGGCGCCAAACCGGCCCGAGGCCACCTGCTTGATCGCCGAGCGCATCGAATCGCCGTTCGGCAGCGGCTTGTAGCGATCCGACTCCTCGCCGCCCTCGCCCGTGTTCGACTTGCCGCCGATGCGGTTCATGGCGATCGCCAGCGTGGTATGCGCCTCGCGGGAAATGGAGCCAAAGGACATGGCGCCGGTCGAGAAGCGCCGCACGATCGATGTCGCGGGCTCCACCTCGTCGAGCGGCACGGGCTCGCGACCGTCTTCCTCCGCCGTCTTGATGCGGAAGAGGCCACGGATCGTCAGCGGCTGGGCGCTCTGGTCATTGAGCAGCGCCGCGTAGGCACGGTACTTGTCGAGCGCATTGCCGCGCACGGCATGCTGGAGGAGCGAGACGGATTGCGGTGTCCAGGAATGCGCCTCGCCGCGGATGCGGAAGGCGTAATCGCCGCCGACGTCGAGCGCGTTGCGATAGATCGGCGCGTCGCCGAAGGCATCCTTGTGCCGGCGCAGCGTCTCCTCGGCGATCTCGGCAAGCCCAATGCCGCCGATCTGCGAAGCGGTGCCGGTGAAATAGCGCTTCACGAAATCCTCGGCGAGGCCGACCGCGTCGAAGATCTGCGCACCGCAATACGACTGATAGGTCGAAATGCCCATCTTCGACATGACCTTCAGCAGGCCCTTGTCGATCGACTTGATGTAGCGCTTGCAGGCCTCGTACGCGTCGACCTCCTCGGGAAAATCCGCCGCGATGCCGGCCAAGGTCTCGAAGGAGAGATAGGGGTTGATGGCCTCGGCGCCGTAGCCGGCGAGCAGCGCGAAATGATGCACCTCGCGCGCCTCGCCCGTCTCGACGACGAGACCGACGGATGTGCGCAAGCCCTTGCGGATCAGGTGATGATGCACGGCGGCGGTGGCGAGCAAAGACGGGATCGGAATGCGGTCCGGCCCGACAAGACGGTCGGAGAGGATGATGATCGTATAGCCGCTGTGGACCGCCTGCTCGGCGCGACTGCAGAGCCGGCTCAGCGCCTCGCCCATGCCCTTCGCGCCGGCGTCGGCGGAATAGGTCATGTCGAGCGTGCGCGTATCGAACGTGTCCTCGACCATGCCGATCGCCCGGATCTTCTCGAGATCGCCATTGGTCAGGATCGGCTGCTTGACTTCGAGCCGCTTGCGCCGCGCATTGCCCTCGTGATCGAAAATGTTCGGCCGCGGGCCGATGAACGAGACGAGGCTCATGACGAGTTCCTCGCGGATCGGATCGATCGGCGGGTTCGTCACCTGCGCGAAATTCTGCTTGAAATAGGTGTAGAGAGGCTTCGACTTCGACGACAGAGCCGAGATCGGCGTGTCGTTGCCCATCGAGCCGACCGCCTCCTGCCCGGTCGCCGCCATCGGCTCCATGAGCAGCGAGACATCTTCCTGCGTATAGCCGAAGGCCTGCTGACGATCGAGCAGCGAAACGTCGCTGCGCGTCATGCGCGGCGCGACGGGCGTCAATTCCTCGAGCTTGATCTGACTGCGCTGCAGCCATTCCCGATAAGGATTCAATCTGGCAAACTTGGTCTTGATTTCGTCGTCGGAGACGATGCGTCCCTCTTCAAGATCGACGAGCAGCATCTTGCCCGGCTGCAAGCGCCATTTGCGGACGATCTTTTCCTCCGGGATCGGCAGCACGCCGACCTCGGAGGCCATGACGACGAGCCCGTCATCGGTGACGACATAGCGCGCCGGGCGCAGACCGTTGCGATCGAGCGTGGCGCCGATCTGCCGGCCGTCGGTGAAGGCCATGGCGGCGGGGCCATCCCAAGGCTCCATCAGCGCCGCATGATATTCGTAGAAGGCCCGCCGATCCTCGTCCATCAGCGGATTGCCGGACCAGGCCTCGGGGATCAGCATCATCATCGCATGGGCGAGCGAATATCCGCCCTGGACGAGGAATTCGAGCGCATTGTCGAAACAGGCAGTGTCCGATTGTCCTTCATAGGAGATCGGCCAGAGCTTCTTGATGTCGGCTCCGAACAGATCCGAGGCAACCGAGGCCTGCCGCGCCGCCATCCAATTCAGGTTGCCGCGCAGCGTGTTGATCTCGCCGTTGTGGGCTACCATCCGATAAGGGTGGGCGAGCGACCAGGTCGGGAACGTGTTGGTCGAAAACCGCTGGTGCACCAGCGCGAGCGCCGAGTCGAAGCGGGGATCCTGCAAATCCTTGAAATAGTCGCCGAGCTGGGTTGCGAGCAGCAGGCCCTTGTAGACAACCGTGCGCAACGACAGGGAGACCGGATAGAACCCGGCCGTGCGCGAGTCGCACTTCGCATAGACCGCGTTCGAGATCGCCTTGCGCAGGATGAAGAGGCGGCGCTCGAACAGATCGTGGTCGGCGCCCTCTTTGCCGGCATCCGCGCCGCGCTTGACGAAAAATTGCTTGATCGCCGGCTCGGTCGGCCTGACGCTCTCGCCGAGCCCGGCGTTATCGACCGGCACGTCGCGCCAGCCGAGAAAGATCTGACCCTCCTCGGCAATTGTCTTTTCGATGAGCGCCATGACGATAGCGCGGCCCTCGGGATCGCGCGGCAGGAAGACCGGGCCGACCGCGTAGTCGCCCGGCTCTGGCAGAGAAAAGCCCAGCGCCGCAGCCTCGGCGGCAAAGAAGCCGTGCGGGATCTGAACCAGGATGCCGCAGCCGTCGCCGGCACGCGGGTCGGCACCGACCGCACCGCGATGGTCGAGGTTGAGCAGGATTTCGAGGCCTTTGCTGACAATCTCGTGCGACTTGCGATTGTGCATGTCGGCGATGAAGCCGACGCCGCAGGAATCATGCTCATACTGCGGCGAATAAAGACCTTGCGCCGGCGGCAGTCCGGGATCGCGCCCCAACGCCAGCTGCGGCACGGCGCGGCGCTTCAGCCGACTTCGGCCGGCTGTCGCCCCTCTGTGCTCCCTTGCAGCCGTCATGCTCGTCCCTTAAACCCGTGCGCCGGGCTTACTCGTGGCCTTATGTCGGAGATTGCCAATCCGTCACGGATCGTTCGGCGTCTGTCCGAAAGTGGCGAAAATCCGCCGGTCTCTAAAAGGTCAGCAAAGCTGTCCTATCGACGCGATCCCAATATCCACTTTAGGAGCAAAACACAAGCCAACCGGCCGTTCCAGAAAAAAATCCCGGTCGGGAACCTCGATGAACTCAGTGCCTATCCGGGCAAGTCTTTACTCTTCCTCGCCCCTCGCGGTCCCCGCTCGATCCGCATCGCTGCCGCAATGCCCACCGACTTTCGCCGAATTCCTTGTTAAGCTACGGGTGGCGCAGCCGCGCCAAAGCCAGAACGGAGGGACATCATGACTGGCTCCGATGACAGGACCGCGGCGGCCCGCAAGCGCGCGGGACCCAAGGCCGCGCTCTGCGGATTTTTGATCCTCCTGGGTTTCGGCACCGCCGCAACGCTGCCCGTGCCAGCGGCCCAGGCGCAATATTTCCCCGCCCCTTGGAGCTATCCTTATTACGACGGCTATCCGCCGCCCTTCCCGCCGGGAACAGTCGTTCCGTCGGGACGCGTAGCAGCCGGCGAAAACGGACCGCGGGTCGTTGGATCGGATACGAGCTATGGCGTCGTGCCCCTGGCCGAGATCCGCCGCCGGGTGGCGCTGCTCGGCTTCCACCTCATCGCCATCCCGCGCCACAACGACCGCATCTATCTCGCCGAAGCTGAGGACGCGCATGGTCTGCCACACAGACTCGTCTTCGACGCCTATGAGGGCAATATCATCGAGAATACGAAGCTCGCGGTGATCCCCAAGAAACCCTCCGTCAAGCCGGTGGCCGGAGCGGCGAGCGTCCCGGCCAGTGCGGAGAAAAAGGCTGGAGCGGAGACGCAGGCGAAATCAGCGGCCGTGACCGCAGAGAGCAAAGCAGCGCAAGACGCCGACAAAAAATAGGCAAACGGCGCAAGGGGCAAAGAAAAGGGCGTCGCGGACGACGCCCTCGAAAGGCCGGCAAAACCGGCCCGTTCCTTCGCCTGGAAATCAGGCCGCCTTAGCGGCGTCGCCTTCGACGACCTTGGGCGCCGACCTGCCGATCGGAATCTGGCGCGGCTTCTGGGCTTCTGGCAATTCGCGAACGAGGTCGACGTGCAGGAGGCCGTTCTCAAGGCTCGCGCCTTTTACAAGAACATGGTCGGCGAGCTGGAACCGGCGCTCGAAGGTGCGAGCCGCGATGCCCTGGTAGAGCACTTCGCGCTGGCCCGCCTCCGCCTCGGTCCGCGCTTCCTTGGAGCCGCGAATGATCACGCTGTTCTCTTTCGTTTCGATCGACAGGTCCTTGTCGGAAAACCCGGCGACCGCGACCGTGATACTGTAGGCGTCTTCGGCCGTCCGTTCGATGTTGTAAGGCGGATAGGATGGAACGGCTTCGAAACCGGAGGCCTGATCGACGAGGTTGAGCAGGCGGTCGAAGCCGATGGTGGAACGATAAAGCGGCGAAAGATCCAATTGACGCATTTCATCCTCCTATTAAGCGAGCATGAGACGGCCGGCATTTTGCCCTGGCCTGCCTCGGGTCTATGCGCGTCCATTTGGCCCGCGCAGTTTTGATGTGGGTGTCGAATTTGGCGCCCGCAAGGGGTGGGCGAGACGGCCGGAGGCGGCTTCTAGCCTACCCCAGTGCGGACTGGAAGGCGGAGCCGAAAAAGCTTACGTGTCAAGGGCGTCCGGTTTGGGGATAGACAACTTGGAGACATCTGCATATGGAAATTTTCGCGACGCCGGAGAACCCTCCTCCCGAGGGAGCGATCCTGACCGGGGTCACGACCGAGGATGGCGCCAATCTTCGCGCCGTCCGCTGGGCTGGCGGGCCGCAGCCGCGCGGCACCGTCGTGGTTCTGCCCGGCCGCGCCGAATTCATCGAAAAATATTTCGAATTGATCACCGAATTGCTGGCGCGGGGCTTCGCCGTGGTCGCCTTGGATTGGCGCGGCCAAGGACTTTCGGAGCGCCAACTGCGCAACAGGCGAAAGGGCCATATCGACGATTTTGAAATTTATGAACGCGATCTCGTCGCGTTGCGCGAGCAAGTCCTCGAGGCCCTTTGCCCCAGGCCATGGTTCGCGCTCGGCCATTGCATGGCAGCCGCAATTCTCATCAATCAGGCGCGTGGAGGCCGCTCACCCTTCACGCGGATCGTCGTCACCTCGCCGATGATCGATCTCCATCGTTTGCCGTTCAAGATCGGCGCCCAGCTCATCGTCGAAGGGCTCGACATCATCGGTCTCGGCGGCGCCTATATTCCAGGCGGCCACGGCCGATCGCTCTTTCTCAAGCCCTTTACCGAGAATATCATTACCTCCGATCAGGCGCGTTACGCGCGAACCGCCGCGATCGTTCAAGCCGCGCCCGAACTCGCCATCGGCGATCCGACGATCGGCTGGACCAATGCCGCCTTCCGCCTGATGCGGCAATTCGAAGATCCGGATTATGCGCGCCGCACGCTGACGCCAATTCTGGTCATCGCGGCGGGCGTTGATCGCATCATCTCCACGCCGGCGATCGAACATTTCGCGAGCCGGCTGAAGGCGGGCAGGTTTATCACGATCCCCTATGCGGGCCACGATATCCTGATGGAGCGCGACCCGTTCCGCAGCCAGTTCTGGGCCGCCTTTGATGCTTTCATCCCCGGCGCAGAGGATGAGCTCGCGACATCGCTGCTCTCGATGCAGGCGCGCGGCGCGAAGAGCGGCGCTCCTGGCCCTGGGCTTCGGCCGAGGCGTCTTAACTTCCCGCAAGCAACTCTAAGGCGGCAGCATGGACGCGCGGATCGCCCGCGGCGATGACGTCGCCGCCATGCGCCGCGTTTCCTCCCGTCCACGTCGTAACGATGCCGCCGGCGCCTTCGATGATCGGCATCAGCGGCGCGATATCATAAGTCTTCACGCCAGCTTCGATGACGCAATCGACATGGCCGGCCGCGAGCATGGCGAAAGCATAGCAATCGTAGCCGTAGCGCGAGAGCCGTACCGCCTGCTCGACGCGCCGGAAGGCTGAAAGCGCTTGCGCCGAATAGAGAAGCGGCGACGTCGTCATCAGAGTTGCTCGCGCAAGAGAGGGACAGGCCCGCGTGTGCAGCTTGCGCTGGCTTTGCGCCTGATCGAGACCAGGGCCACGCCAAGTCGCAACCTTGCCATCGCCGATGAATAATTCGCGCGTGAAGGGCTGGGTCATGACGCCGTAAATTGGCCGCCCATTGTGGATGAGGCCGATCAGACAGCCCCAGGTGGGAATGCCCGAAATGAAGCTTTTCGTCCCATCGATCGGATCGAGCACCCAGACATATTCGGCGTCTGCCCGGTCATCGCCAAACTCTTCGCCGATGATGCCATGCTGAGTGAAGGTCGCGCGGATGAGACGACGCATGGCGGCTTCCGCGGCGCGGTCGGCTTCGGTCACCGGATCGAACGCCCCGCCGCCACTCTTGTCCTCGGCGCCAATCGCGGTGCGAAAGAACGGCAGAACAGTGTGGCCCGCGACATCGGCAAGTTCTTCGATGAAGGCGGCAAGATCGACGGCTGTCATGCACCTGTTGTCCGAGCGGAACCGGAAAAACTTGGCCCGGCCACTGGCAAGAGTGGATCCCGATTTTCTCTGTGGATCGGGCCTGTTCCTTCTTGCCAGCAAGCCTCAGCGTAGCGACAGCGAACCGAATAGAAGCTTAAAAAACAATGAACTGAGCAGAAAGATGCGGCCCGCCGACGCAGTCGTGGAAAATAGGTCAGCAGGACTTGCGCTTTGTGCGATGCACGTGCATATTATTGCGGTGCGGCAACTCGGTTGTCGCCGATGCCCTCCTTGGGCGTTTCCTCCCTAGACTTGGGCCGCTTGCGATTCCGCAAGCGGCCTCTTTCTTTATCAGCGACCAATTTTTGATCACTCGGCCGCAGCCCGTTCGTCTCCATAGCGCGCGGAAATTCGGCGCGCGAGATTTTCGACGACCTTGGAAACATCGCCGGCAATCTGGTCAAAACGCTCGGCCTTAACAAGGCTGCGCTCGTCCATGTAGAGCCCGCGGTTCACCTCGATTTGCATCGCGTGGAAATTGTTCGCCGGATCGCCGTAATGTTCGGTGATGAAGCCGCCTGCGTAGAGCTTGTTGCGCAGGATCGTATAGCCGAGCCGGCGTAGCTCGTATTCGACACAATCGATGAGCTCCGTTTCGCAACTCGTGCCATAGCGGTCGCCGAGGACGAAGTCAGCCCTAATCTTTCGATCTGCGCTTTCCGGCAGCGGCAGGGTCGAAATGGAAGGCATGGAATGGCAGTCGATCAGAACCGCGAGGCCGAATACCTGTCGGGCGCGCGCGAGGAAGGCCTGCAAGGCCCGATGATAGGGTTTATAAAGCTTCTCAATCCTGGCCAATGCCTCGTCGACTTTCAGGCGATGGGCATAGATCTCCTGCGAATCGCCGACGACCCGCGCTATTGTGCCGAGGCCGCCGGCAACCCGAACCGACCTTGTGTTGGCAAAGCCCGGCAAGCGGCCGTCAAACATCCGCGGGTCCAGTTCATAAGGCTCGCGGTTCAGGTCGAGATAGGCGCGCGGAAACCGGGCGCGAACCAGCGGCGCCCCGCAGGCAACGACGCCGGCGAACAATTCATCGACATAGGCATCTTCCGAGCGGCGCAAAGTCATCGCGTCGAGCCGCGCGCTCGCCAGGAAACGCTGCGGATAGACCGAGCCGGAATGCGGCGAAGAGAAGACGAGCGGCGTGGTGAGCGCATCCGGCGCGATCACATCGAAGGGCGGATCAAGCTCGGGTTCGTGCGGCTGCACGCCCTGTTGCGGCGAATGGCGGATGCCGGACTTCCAGGAAGGCATGAACTTAGCTCCTGGCCGGTGCCACTCATCCGGCGCTGCATGTGAGTCGCATCACTCTGGCAAGAGAAAGAGCCGCTGTCCATCGTCCGCTTCGGACGACCCAAACCCTCCCCAACCCCGATGCTTAGCGCAAAGATCCTGGATTTTCACTCGATTTTTACCTAACCCGGGTCTGATGACGGCACACCGAGGCAATGATGACCGATACGTCCTTTCCGCCAAACCCGAAGATCCTGCTCGCTGAGGATGACAACGACATGCGCCGCTTTCTGGCCAAGGCGCTGCAAAACGCCGGCTATTCCGTAGCTTCCTTCGACAATGGGCTATCGGCCTATAACCGCCTACGCGAAGAACCCTTCGAGCTGCTTCTGACCGATATCGTCATGCCGGAAATGGACGGGATCGAACTTGCCCGCCGGGCAACCGAACTCGACCCAGACATCAAGGTGATGTTCATCACCGGCTTCGCCGCCGTCGCGCTGAACCCGGACAATCATGCGCCACGGCAGGCCAAGATCTTGTCGAAACCATTCCATCTTAAGGACCTCGTGAACGAGGTACAGCGCCTGCTCGCGGCCTGACCGCATCTGCTCGGCTTGCACCGCCAGCCTCGAGCCGATATAGCCACCCGGACCTCGACGGTACCCTTGTGGGCCGCCCGGGCGCGTAGCTCAGCGGGAGAGCACTACGTTGACATCGTAGGGGTCACAGGTTCGATCCCTGTCGCGCCCACCATTCAAATCAAGCTAGCTAGCCTGCTTGGCGGCCCGGGGCTTGTGATCCTATTGCCGATGCGGCAGCACTACCGCTTCGCGCCAGATAGGAATGAACAGCGGCGACGACTTGGGCGCCCTCCCCGACAGCGGCGGCAACTCGCTTGACTGAGCCCGAGCGAACATCGCCGATTGCGAACACACCAGGGCGGTTCGTTTCCAGCGGGTGACGTCTTTCGCCGGAGTTTTCACCTGTGCGGACGAATCCCTTCTCATCTAGCGCCACGTCACATTGCGCGAGCCAGTCTGTATTCGGCTCAGCTCCAATGAAAAGAAACAGGTGATTTATTGGATAGGTCGTCTCTTCGTTGTCGGCGCCTCGGCGCCAGCGTATGGCTTCGAGATTACCTTCCCGGCCTTCGAGCGCCGTGACTTCGGATTGGGTCAGCACCTCGATATTTGGTTGCGCCTTGATGCGCTCGACAAGATAACGGGACATGGTCGCCTCCAGACCTTCGCGACGCACCAGCAGCCACACCTTCTTGGCGTGGCTCGCGAGATAGACCGCTGCCTGCCCAGCCGAATTACCCGCGCCGACCAGCGCTACTTCCTGACCGCCGCAAAGCTTCGCCTCAATCGGCGACGCCCAGTAGTGTACGGACGATCCTTCAAACTGCGCGAGGTTTGGCACATTAAGACGGCGATAGCGCGCACCGCTCGCCAACACCACCGCGCGAGTTTGCAAGGTCTCGTCGTTACCAACAGTCAGGACATAGCTTTTTCCGTTTTCAACTATTCGCTCGCCTAACAGATGCGCTTCTTCCGGGATCACCATCTCGACGCCGAACTTCTGCGCTTGATTATAGGCGCGCGCCATCAACGCCATGCCCGAAATACCGGTCGGGAATCCAAGATAGTTTTCAATGCGCGAAGAAGCGCCGGCCTGTCCGCCGAAGGCGCGGCAATCGAGCACGATCACCTGCAAGCCTTCTGAGGCAGCGTACACGGCAGCAGCCAATCCAGCAGGCCCCGCGCCCACGATCGCGACGTCATAGACCTTCGTTGGATCTATCGGCCGCATAAGCCCGATGCAGCGCGCGAGCTCGTTGTCGCTGGGGTTGCGCAGCAGCTTGCCGTTGGGACACAACACAATGGGCAAATAATGCGCGTCCACATTGAAACGCTCAATCAAGGTCTTCGCACAAGAGTCGCTGTCTGAATCGAGCACACGATGCGGCTGGCCATTTCGGGCAAGAAATCCTTGCAAGCGCAACACGTCCGCATGATTTGCGCGTCCGATGACGATCGGCCCACTAGCGCCGCTCTCGAGCAAACCAACGCGACGCAGGATCAACGCCCGCATGATCCGCTCGCCGAGCTCGGCCTCCTGCACCAAAAGATCGCGCAATCTCTCCGACCGAATGACCAGCGCTTGAACCTCCTCCAGCGCCTCGCCGTCCACGAGCGACGGGCGGGCGGAAAGCTGTGCCAGTTCCCCCACGAATTGTCCCGCTTGATGCGTGACGATGATTTCGCGCTGATCGGTCCCGAATCCCTGGGTGATTTCCACTTTGCCCGAAAGTATCAAGATCAATCCTGGAGCGACCTCACCCGCTCTCAGAATGCGTTCTCCTTTTTTGTAAAACTTTAATTCGCCGAAGCGGCGAAGGCGATCGATGTCGGCTTGCCCCATGGTGGGAAACATCTGTTCCCGTCGGGCCTCAAGCATAGAACTTGCAGCCATGGTGATCCCTCCCGCTGGAGAAGGTGATAGAAGCCTATAGGCTGTTTAACGAGGGGTCACCCAGAAATTCGTCATCGACCCTGGCAACTGCAGACAGTCCGGTTACCAGCGCAGAAACCGCGATCCGGCGATCGCACCGACCGCCATCACGACGAGAATCGCCAGCATGTACCAGGTCGCGACGAAGAGCGGCGAATCGTCGGGGCAATGCGTGGCGTAGAGGGCGGCGGCGAAGGCGCCCGCAAAAAGTCCAGCGCCGGCACCGGCGAGGCTTGGATTCTTCGGCGCGCCGCGGTGAAGAGCGACGAGCGCACCGACAAGCGGCGCCGCGGCCAAGCTCGGAATCACGACCATGCAGAAGGCCGCATTGTGGCCGATGAGTCTCACGCGCCACAGATCGCGTGGCAGAATCAGCAGTTCCGTAGCGACGGCGGCGGCAAGCACGAAGAGCAAGATGAGCAGAACGGCGAACAAAGGCCGCGGATCGCCCGTCGGGCGCGCCAGCCGCAAGGCGAGTGGCCCCGCACAGGCAAAGAGGGCGAGCGGATAGATGATCTTGAAGATGATCCGCGGCTGCGTGATGATGTCGATGAGGTGCGGCCGCGGCCCGAGAAGCAGAACATAGAGGGCCAGGGAGACGAGGATTCCCGAAAGC
Organism: uncultured Alphaproteobacteria bacterium; assembly: GCA_963720425.1. Taxonomy (GTDB): domain Bacteria; phylum Pseudomonadota; class Alphaproteobacteria; order Rhizobiales; family Beijerinckiaceae; genus Methylovirgula. Next base: position 1,915,799 of record OY970391.1, on the reverse strand, counting down.
AAACCATAGACGAGCGCCAGCGCCAGCGGCGTTTTCTCAACCTCTGGATCGGCGGCAAGGACGCGGATCAGGTCATCGGTTTTCATGGCCTCATTCTGTCACTTCTTGGCGGTTCGGGCGGCAAGCGCCGCGAGTCCGCGATGCAGGGCAACGCGAACCGCGCCGCGGCTCATCGCCAATGTCTCTGCCGCCTCGCCAATCGAAGCGCCGCTGACGGCGATGGCTTGGACCACCCTGCGCTGAACGCTCGGCAGGGTTTCCAGATTGCGGTCGATATAGAGGCCGATCAGGTTCGGCTCGTCTTGATCGGCCGCCAGAGTCTCGGCGAAATCATCAATTGAAACATCGATCCGGCGTCCGCGTCGGCGCTGCGCATCGATGATCTTATGGCGCGCAATGGCGAAGACCCAGGGGGCGACCGGGGCCGTCTCGATCCAGGTGTGCCGTTTAACATGGATGGCCAGCAATATTTCCTGCACGATGTCCTCGGCGTCACCCTCGGGAACGAAGGAACGTACCAGCCAACGGCGCACGTAGCTGCGCAGCACGGGCGCCAATTGCTTCAAGATCCGCTGATAGGCCAGCGCATCTCCGGCATTGGCGGCACGTAGCAAAGCACCCCATTCGCTTTCTCGGTCTACGCGCACGCTCCCTCAGACATTCTTCGCAGGCGCCCAGCTGGACGTTACTTGCTCTTATATCATTACATGCTCTTATATCATTTCTTCTCACGCCTTCGTGATCGAAAAATCGGGGCAGCCGTAACACCGCCGAAAGCGCGGCCGAAGACGGATGTGCAATTCAATCAGGGACAATATCGTGACCACCAAGACCGCCGTCACCGCCGCCACGCTGCCCTCTTCCCTTGCCCAGCCTTGAGGCTCGTCTCGGTCCAGGCTCAGGCCGATCCGATGTCGGCCCAGCCTGGCATGGACAAATGTTACGGCGTCGCCCTCAAAGGCCAGAACGATTGCGCAGCGGGGCCGGCACCACCTGCGCCGGGACCTAGCCGATCGATTATGACGGTAGCCATTGGAAACATGTCGTCGCCAAAGGAACCTGCGAAACCATCAGGACGCCGAAGGGGGCTGCTCGCTCAAGCCCGAGTAACGCGCGCGGGCCAGTCGTGGCCCGCGCCATTTTTCCGAGGCCGCGCGGCCAGCCTAAGAGCGTAGTTGCTGTCATGAATCCCACGTCACTCCCGGCCGCCGTCGGCGTTGGATACAAGCCGCAGCATTTCGCGGCGATCATGCAAGCGCCGGGCGGACTCGGCTTCTTCGAGATCCATGCCGAGAATTATATAGGTGCGGGCGGACGCCCGCACGCCGAGCTTGCCGCCTTGCGCCGGAATCACGCGCTGTCGATTCATAGCGTCGGCTTGTCGATCGGTGGCAGCGCGCCGCTCGACCGCGAGCATCTCAACCGGCTCCGAGCGCTCTGCGACCGCTACCAGCCGGAGAGCTTTTCCGAACACCTCGCCTGGGCCACGCACGAGGGAATCTATTATAATGACCTCCTGCCGCTCCCCTTGAACGGGGCGACGCTCGACCGCGTCATCGATCATGTCGATCAAGTGTAGGACGCGCTCGGGCGGCGAATCCTCATCGAAAATCCGGCGTCCTATCTGAGCTTCGACGACAGCACCATGTCGGAGCCCGATTTTCTCGCGGAGCTGGCGCGGCAAAGCGGCTGCAGTCTGCTTCTCGACATCAACAATGTCGATGTCAGCGCCTGCAACACCGGCTTCGACGCGAAGGCCTATTTCGACGCCTTCCCGCTCGCCGAGGTCGGCGAAATTCATCTCGCCGGTCACAGCCCGGTCGGCGCGGACGGCACCACCCTGCTCATGGATTCGCATGGCGCGGCGATCGCCGATCAGGTCTTCGCGCTTTATGATTATGTGCTCGGCAAGACCGGCCCGCTGCCGAGCCTGATCGAGCGCGACAACGACGTGCCGGAATGGGCCGGTCCTGTTGGCCGAAGCGCAGACCGCCGGCATGATCCTGGATGCGGCCCGCGCTAAGCGGCGCGACGCGGCGGCCGCGTGAGGCGCCGATGCCGCATGACGCCGCAATTGCCGCCGCTCTGCTCGATCCTGAGCGCCCTCCTCCGCAGGCAATTGCGCTATGAGCACTGTTTCCATGACGCCGCAGGCCGCAAGGCCCTTGCCCGTGCGTCTCGCCGCGCAAGCGATATGCATTCTCGAAATGATCCCCTATTGGGTGCTGGGGCTTTCGGCGCGCGTGTTTCCGGCCGCCGTCTTCTGGCAGTCGGGTCAAACAAAGGTCGAGGGATGGCATTTGAAGGCAAGGCGCCATCGAGCTCTTCCGCGAAGATTATAGGCTGCCTGTGGTCGACCCGGTGATTGCCGCGCATGCCGCCGCATTCGCTGAGCACTTCTTCCCGATTCTCCTGGTCCTTGGTCTCGCCAGCCGGTTTGTGGCCTTCTCGCTTCTGATCATGATGTCGATCATCGAGATCTTCGTCTATCCGGACGCCTGGCCAACGCACGGCGTCTGGGCCACCTGCTTTCTTCTCGTCATCGCGCGCGGACCGGGATTGATCTCGCTCGATCATCTCATCGCCAGAGCGTTCGGGATGCTGGCGCGCAAACCATTGTGACGACGAGCGTCATTGCGAGGGGCGAAGCGACGAAGCAATCCAGAAATACCGAGGCTGGATTGCTTCGCTTCGCTCGCAATGACGGCTACGAGGCTTTGCTCGCAACCTACTGCGCGACGACATCGCTCGCCTCCATTGCGAAGGCCGCGGCGAAGAGCGCCCGCGTATAGTCGCTCTGCGGATGCGCGAAGACATCCGTGGCGGCGCCCTGCTCCACGACTTTGCCATACCGCATGACGATGATCTCATTGGCGAGCGCGCGCACAACCTTGAGGTCGTGGCTGATAAAGAGATAGGCGAGATCTCGCTTGATCTGCAGTTCCCGCAGCAGATCGACGATTTGTGCCTGGACGGACATGTCGAGCGCCGAGGTCGGTTCGTCGAGCACGACGAATTTCGGCTCCAGCACCATCGCGCGGGCGATCGCGACGCGCTGTCTCTGGCCGCCGGAAAATTCGTGCGGATATCGATCCATGGCGCCGGGATCGAGCCCGGTGTCAGCCAAGGCGCGGGCGACGATCTCGCGCCTCTCGTCGAAGCTGAGAGGCGTCTTCTGGGCGATGAGGCCCTCCGCCACGATGTCGGCGATCGAGAGTCGCGGGGAGAGCGATCCATAGGGATCCTGGAAGACGATTTGCATGTCTCGGCGCAGGGGCCGCATAGCCTTGAATGAGAGCCCGTCGATGCGTCGGCCGAGATAGACGATCGGACCTTGCGACTTGATGAGCCGCAAGAGGGCAAGCCCGAGCGTTGTCTTGCCAGAGCCGGATTCGCCGACGATGCCGATCGTTTCGCCCTGCCGCAACACAAGCGAAATGCCGTCGACTGCTTTGACCGCCCCGACGGTCCGGCGCAGAAGCCCGCGCTTGATCGGGAAGTGAACGCGGACATCCTGCGCCTCGAGGATCACCGGCGACGTGAAATCGGCCTTCGGCGGGGCGCCCTTGGGCTCGGCGGCGAGCAACGCCTTCGTATAGGGATGCTGCGGCGCCTTGAAGATCTGTTCGACGCCGTTCATCTCGACGATACGGCCCTTCTGCATCACCGCGACATCATCGGCGATTTTGCGCACGATCGTGAGATCGTGGGTGATGAACAGCATCGCCATGCCGTAGCGCGCCTTCAAATCCTTCAGCAACGTGAGGATCTGCGCCTGGACAGTAACGTCGAGCGCCGTGGTTGGCTCGTCGGCGATGAAGAGATCCGGCCGGTTGGCGAGCGCCATAGCGATCATCACGCGCTGGCGCTGGCCGCCCGAGAGCTGATGCGGATAGGCGGAAAGCCGATGCGCTGGGTCGGGAATGCCGACCTCGGCGAGAAGATCGACGATGCGGTCTCTGAGTTTGGCGCCCTTGCGGGCGCCATGCAGCTCGAGGATCTCGCCGATCTGCCGCTCGATGGTATGCACAGGATTGAGCGAAGTCATCGGCTCCTGAAAGACCATGGTGATCTGATTGCCACGGATGGCGCGCAATTGCGCCGGGCGGCATTGCAGAATGTCTTCGCCCTTGAAGAGCACCTTTCCACCGAGCGCGACGCCTTGGGGCAAGAGGCGGAGGATGGAGAGCGCCGTGACCGATTTGCCCGATCCCGATTCGCCGACGATGGCGAGCGTGCGGCCGGGTTCGACATTGAACGAGACGCCGTCGACCGCACGGAATTCTTTTCCCTCCTGGAGGAAGGTCACTGAAAGATCGCGGACGGCGAGCAAGGGGGTCGACATAGCTTGGGTCATGCGATCGCCTTGCGCGGATCGAAGGCGTCGCGCACGGCCTCGCCGATGAAAACAAGCAGCGACAGCATCGCGGCAATGACGATGAACCCGGTGAGCCCCAGCCAGGGCGCTTGAAGGTTGGATTTGCCCTGCAGCAGAAGCTCGCCGAGCGAAGCGGAGCCGGGCGGCAGGCCGAAGCCGAGGAAATCGAGCGCGGTCAGTGTCGTGATCGAGCCATTGAGGACGAAAGGCAGAAACGTCAGCGTCGCGACCGTGGCGTTCGGCAAGACATGCTTGACCATGATCCGCGCGTTCGAAAGTCCAAGCGCCCGCGCCGCAGTCACATATTCGAAATTGCGCGCGCGGAGAAATTCGGCGCGGACCACATAGACCAGATTGACCCAGGAGAAGAGGAGAAGAATGCCGAGCAGGACGAAGAAGCTCGGCGTGATGATGGAGGACAGAATGATGAGCAGATAGAGATGCGGCAGCGACGACCAGATCTCGATCAAGCGCTGGAAGACGAGATCGATCCAGCCGCCGAAATAGCCCTGGATCGCGCCAGCAGCGACGCCGATGACCGAAGAGATCGAAGCGAGCGCCAGCCCGAACAAGATCGAGATCCTGAACCCATAGATCAGCCGGGCGACTACGTCGCGGCCCTGATCGTCGGTACCGAGCCAGTTCCATTCGATATCGGCGCAGCCGTGGTTTGGCTTGCCCGGCGGCAGCACCCGCGCAGCGGCCTTCTCGCATTGGTCCTGCGTCAACATCCATGTCGGCGGCGAGGGCGCCGGCGTCGGCAAAGCGCGTTCGATCGTGTTATAGGAATAATGGATCGGTGGCCAGATCATGTAGCCATGCGCGTCGATCTCGTCGGCGATGAAGGGATCGCGATAATCGGTCTTGGCGAGAAAGCCGCCGAACTTTTCTTCTGGATAGTCGTGAAGGACGGGAAAGAGATATTCGCCCTTGTAATAGACGAGGATCGGCTCGTCGTTGGCGATGAATTCGGCAAACAGCGACAGGATGAAGAAGAACAGAAAAATCCACAGCGACCAGAAGCCGCGCCGGTTGTGGCGAAAATTGCCGAGCCGGCGGCGGTTGAGCGGCGTCAGCCTGACGAGCCCGCGGCGCGACAGCGGCGGCGCCAGCACGCGGAACTCGGTCGGAGTCTGCCCAGAGAGCGCCGGCAGGTTCATGCCTAAACCTCCCGCGTCTCAAAATCGATGCGCGGATCGATCCACGTATAGGTGAGATCGGATATGAGATTCACGACAAGCCCGAGAAGCGCAAATATGTAGAGATTGGCAAAGACCACGGGGTAGTCGCGATCGATGATCGATTCATAGGAAAGCAGGCCCAGCCCATCGAGCGAGAATATGGTCTCGATCAAAAGCGCGCCGCCGAAAAATGCATTGACGAAGGCGCCGGGAAACCCGGCGACGACGATCATCATGGCGTTGCGGAACACATGGCCATAGAGCACGCGGCGCTCTGTCAATCCCTTCATCCGCGCCGTCTGCACATATTGCTTGCGGATTTCATCGAGGAAGGAATTTTTGGTGAGAAAGGTCACGGTGGCGAAGGCGCCGAGCGTCAGCGACAGAACTGGCAGAGTGATGTGCCAAAGATAGTCCTCGACCTTGCCGATCGGCGAGAGCGTCGCAAAATTCTCCGAGGTCAGGCCGCGCAGCGGAAAAATCTGCCAGAACGAGCCACCGCAGAAGAGCACGATGAGAAGAATGGCAAAGAGGAAGCTCGGTATGGCGTAGCCAACGATGACGACGGCCGAAGTCCAGACGTCGAAGCGCGAGCCGTCGCGCACCGCCTTGGCGACGCCGAGCGGAATCGAGATCAGATAGGATAAAAGCGTCATCCAGAGGCCGAGCGAGATCGAAACCGGCAGTTTCTCCTTGATGAGCTCAATGACCGGCACGTCTCGGTAATAGGAGTTGCCGAAATCGAAGCGCAGATAATTCTTGAGCATCAGGAGGAAACGCTCGAGCGGCGGCTTGTCGAAGCCGAACTGCTTGCGAAGCTCGGCGATGAATTTCGGATCGAGCCCCTGGGCGCCGCGGTATTTGGACGAGAACTCCGCGCCGCCGCTCATGCGCGCCTCCGAGGCGCCGCTGAAATTCGCGGTCGCGCTGGTATTCAGTCCCTGCAACTGAGCGAGGATCCGTTCGACCGGCCCCCCCGGCGCGAACTGCACGATAACGAATGAGATCAGCAAGATTCCGAAGATCGTCGGGATCATCAGCAGAATGCGGCGGGTGATATAGGCGAGCATTGCCGCCTCAATGGCTGGGCAGATTGATGCGGGCGGCCTTTTGCATGTCGTACCACCAGGTCGACCCGACGCCGATGTCGTATTTCGCACTACGCGTCGGGCGCGAGAAAAGATCCCAATAGGCCACGAGGTGATTGGGCTTGTTCCACATCGGAACCCAATAATGTCCGGCGCGCAGGATGCGGTCGATGGAGCGGCAGATGAACGTGAGCTTGGCGCGCGTATCGACGATGAGCGCCTGCGCGATCAGAGCATCGACCACCGGGTCGGCGATACCCGAGACATTGAGCGAGCCGGGTAAATTCGCCGCTTCCGAGCCAAGATATTCGCGCATGGCCTCGCCTGGCGTTAATCCCAGTCCGAAGCGCGAGGTCACGACGTCATAGTCGAAGTTGTCGGTGCGCTCCTTATATTGCGACGGATCGACGACGCGAAAGCGCGCGGCGATCCCGAGCAGGTTGAGGTTCTTGATGTAAACCGCGGTATGCGGCTCCAATCCATTGTCGAAATCGAGGAACTCGATCTCGAAAGGCTTGCCATCCGGCAGAAGCAAGCTCGAATCCTGGCGCTTGCAGCCGGCGGCGAGAAGAAGATCGTTGGCGCGGCGCAAAAGCGTGCGGTCCTCTCCGGAACCATCGGACACCGGCGGCACATAGGCGTCGTCGAAGACCGTCGGCAGCACTTGCTTGCGCAAGGGTTCGAGGATTTGCAGCTCTTCCGGCGAAGGTTTTCCGGAAGCTGCCATCGGCGAGTTCTGAAAATAGGAGACGGTACGCCGATAGAGGCTGTACATGATGTATTTGTTGGTCCATTCGAAATCGAAGGCGAAGCCGAGCGCCTCGCGAATGCGGATGTCCTTGAATTTGTCGCGCCTGACGTTGAGAAACCAGGCCTGCGTTCCCAACGGCAGTTCATCCGGCAAGGTCTCGCGCTTCACCCTGCCGTCCTTCACCGCGGGGAAGTCATAGCCCGTCGACCAGATGGCAGACGTGAATTCTTCGCGAAAGGTGTAGACGGCGGCCTTGAAGGCCTCGAAGGCCACTTTGCGATCGCTGAAATATTCATAGCGGATCGTCTCAAAATTGTTCTGCCCGCGGTTGACCGGCAGATCCTTGCCCCAATAGTCGGCGACACGGGTGAAGGAAATGAAATGCCCCTGGTCGAAATCGCCAACCTTATAGGGGCCGGAGCCGAGCGGCGATTCGAGTGTCGTCTCATTGAAAGGTTGCTTCGCATAATAAGCGGCCGAAAAGATTGGCTGCCCGGCGACGGCCAGCGCCGCTTCGCGCATGTGGCCAGGTTTCAGGCGGACCAGCAGCACGTCGTCGGCCTCGGCCTCGGCACTGTCGAAATCGCGCAAGGATTGGCGGATGACTGGATGGCCCTGGCTTTTCAGGATTCCGAGCGAGAATGCGACGTCATGCGCGCTGAGCGGTGTGCCGTCGTGGAAACGCGCCTCCTTGCGCAGGAAGAAGCGATAAAGGTTCTTGTCCGCTGAAATCCACACCTTGGAGGCGACGAGACTATAGAGCGAATCGGGCTCGTCGGCATTGGCGGCCATCAGACTATCGAAGATTGCCCCCATGCCTGCGGCGCCGTCGCCTTTCAGGATGTAGACGTTCAGAGTGTTGAAGGTCGAGGCGTTCGAGTTGGGGCCTCCCCCGCCCGGCTGCAGCAAGATCTGGCCGCCCTTCGGCGCCTGCGGATCGCCATAAGCGAAATGAGGAAAGTCGGCCGGCAGCGCGAGATCGCCAAACGTCGAGAGTCCGTGGGTCTCACTCCCGCCCGCTTCCTCCTCCGCTTGCGCGACAGCGCGCCAGCTGGGCAGGGATGCGAGGCCGAGACTGCCAAAGAACCCGGAGCCAAGACGCAGCAGCGAACGACGGGAGAAATACAGCCGAGTTTGTGAGTTCAAAATTGCCTCTTGCTTTCGCGCGCGCGACGCAGTGCCAGTGAATTATGTCGCTTTTTGACGCGCATCGGCAAGTTACGCAAAGGACATGAACCGGACCGCCAAGCCCGACTTGGCCTTACTGGCCTGACGCGGGAGCCGGTGCCGCGGCAGGTGGCGCCGTGCCGGCAGGAGGGGCGGCAGGCGGCTTGGCGGCGGGAACGGCGGCGGGTGCAGCAGTAGGCGGCGTCGCTGCGGCGGTCGCCGGGGCCGAAGGGGTCGCGGCGGCCGTAGCGGCTTTCGGCAAGGGCAACGGATTGTCCGAGAGCGTGCGCAGATAGGCGATGATATCGGCCCTTTTCTGCGGGTCCGGCTCGCCAGTAAAGGTCATTTTGGTCCCGGGTATGTAGGCCTGCGGATCCTTGATGAACTGGAAGAGCTCTTCGTAGGTCCAGGTTCCGCCCTTGGCCTTCATGGCGGCGGAATAATCAAACCCCGGCACCGAGGCGCGCGCGCGGCCGACGACGCTATAGAGCGGCGGCCCGATTTTCACGCCGGCGCCTTTTTCGAAGTTGTGGCAAGCTTGGCAGGGCTTGGTGTCGTCCTCCCCTTTCTTGGCATCAGCCTTGGCAAGCAGTTGCGGCAAGGGCAATTCCGGGGCGGACTTGGCCTCGGGCGAGGCGGTTTCTTGTGCAGACGGCAGGTTGTAGCCCGGCTTGGCAGGTTGTCGATGCGAGAAGATCGCATCCGAGGTGAGTGCGACCACCTGGACGAACAGCAAAGTGCCGAGAACGGCGCCGGCCACCTTGTTAAGCTGGAAGAGATCCATCGCTCGAGAATCCCCCGCTTTCTCACCCGACGAAATCGGGCGATGATTAGGCGGTTTGCGGCTTTGCGACAAGCTTGGCAACACGTATAAGCGCAGGCAACTTGCTACCTTTTGCCGCCAGGCCGCGCGCGGCCGACGGTCAGCTCCATGTTCCAATCGATCATCATCATCCCGGCGCGCCTCGCGGCGACGCGCCTGCCCGGCAAGCCGCTCGCCGACATCGGCGGCGAGGCAATGATCGTGCATGTCTGGCGGCGCGCCTGCGCCTCTGGGCTCGGTCCGGTTTTGGTCGCTACCGATAGCGCGGAGATTGTCGAGGCCATTGCCAGCGCCGGCGGCAAAGCCGTCCTGACGAGGCCCGATCATTCTTCCGGCTCCGACCGTATCCTGGAGGCGCTCGCCGCCTTCGATCCTGGACGCCGCTTCGATATCGTCCTCAACCTTCAGGCCGATTTGCCGACGATCGACCCGGCTTATCTCGCCAGAGCCTTGAGCCCGCTCGCCGAGCCCGCAACCGATATAGCAACGCTTGCCGCGCCGATCTCGAGCCTCGAAGAGTTGAGCGACCCGAATGTCGTGAAGGTCGGCGGCTTGCCGCTTCCTTCGGGGCATCTCAAGGCCCTCACCTTCGGCCGCGCCGCTGCAGGCGAAGGTCCCCACTATCATCATATTGGTCTTTATGCTTATAGGCGGGCGGCGCTAGAACGTTTCGTCGCATTGCCGCCTTCGCCGCTCGAACGCCGTGAAAGGCTCGAGCAATTGCGCGCCCTTGAGAACGGAATGCGCATCGATGTCGCGCTCGTCGACAAACCCGCCTTCGGCGTCGATACGCCAGCCGATCTCGAACGCGCGCGCGCCATTCTGAGGCAAAGATGACCAAGACGAAGATCGCCTATCAGGGCGAGCCCGGCGCCAATTCCCACATTGCCTGCCGCAGCGTCTATCCCGAGGGAGAGCCGCTCGCCTTGGCCAGCTTCGAAGACGTGCTCGCGGCGGTCTCCGACGGCCTTGCCGAATATGCGATGATCCCGATCGAAAATTCGGTCGCTGGCCGCGTCGCTGACATCCATCATCTGCTGCCGAACGCCGGGCTTTACATCATCGGCGAATATTTCCTGCCGATCCATTTCCAATTGCTCTGCCTCAAGGGGGCACGTATCGAGGAGGTGCGCTCCGTCTACAGCCATGTCCATGCGCTCGGCCAATGCCGCAAGATCATCCGCCGGCTCGGCCTTACTCCCCATATCAGCGGCGATACGGCGGGCTCGGCGAGGGAAGTGGCGGAATGGCGGGACAGAGCCAGGGCCGCGCTCGCCCCAGCGCTTGCCGCCGAGATCTATGGGCTCGATATCCTCGCCGCCAACGTCGAGGACGAAACGCATAATACGACGCGTTTCATCGTCCTCTCGAAGGAGCCGCGATGGCCGAAGCTTGACGCGGGACCGGCGGTGACGACCTTCGTGTTCCGCGTCCGCAACGTTCCGGCGGCACTCTATAAGGCGCTCGGCGGTTTCGCCACCAATGGCGTCAATATGACGAAGCTCGAGAGCTATATGGTTGAAGGTGAATTCACCGCAACTCAATTCCTGGCCGATGTCGACGCTCATCCAGAGGAGCCGGCGCTTGCCCGGGCCTTCGAGGAGCTCGCGTTTTTCTGCAAGGAATTCAAGATCCTCGGCGTCTATCCTCCGCACGAGTTCCGGATCAAAAGCGAGGCTAACCGCTCAGAGGCGTGATTGGCGGCTGGCACGTCGCGTGCGAATGCGCTACGAAGCCAGGGTCAAAGCGGGACTGTGGCCGCATTGCTGCCATCAGCAGAATTTAACCATTGCGGCCGATCGCGCGAATGCGATGCATATCGTGAAGCTCTCATAAAGGTTGACGGAACCTTCGTTTAACCATCGGTCGGTAGGATAGGCAGATCGGCCGTCAGTAGAGGAGTTCACCATGAGCCTTCACAAGCGCGCGGGGGGGTTGAAGCTCGCCGCCGTCCTGGGCTTCGTTCTGGCGATGGCGGCCTGCGCCCATAACCCGCCTCCGACCGCGGGTAACGCTCCGATCCCCGGCAGCTTTCAGGATTTCGCCGTCAATGTAGGGGACCGTGTCTTCTTCGACACCGATTCGACCGAACTCACGCCGACTTCCCAGGCGACGCTCGACAAGCAGGCGGCCTGGTTGCAGCAATATGCACAATATAATTTCACCGTCGAAGGCCACGCCGACGAGCGCGGCACACGGGAATATAATTTCGCGCTGGGCGCAAGACGCGCCGAGACCGTCAAGGATTATCTGATCGCCCGCGGCATTGCCGCCTCGCGGATGAGGACGATCAGCTACGGCAAGGAGCGGCCGGTTGCGACCTGCAACGACATCTCCTGCTGGTCGCAGAACCGCCGTGCGGTCACCGTGCTCGGCGGCAGCCAATCTTAAATCCAACTCGAATCTGCGCGGCGCGCCGCCGTTCCCTCCCCCTTGCGGGGGAGGGGAACATCACGCAGCTCACACCTGCGGCTGGGGTTCGAGCCCCGGCTCGGGGCCGGCCTTCGGCTGACGGCCAGTCGTTGGAACCGGCGAGGGACGCGGAGCCGGCGGGGGCGTCGGCTCGTCGCTGACCTCGCGGATCGGCGGGCGGCCCTGCAGCAGCCCGATGATCTCTTCGCCGGTGAGCGTCTCATATTCGAGCAGCCCCTTGGCGAGGGTCTCGAGATCCTTGCGCTTCTCGGTGATGATCCTTGTTGCTTCGGCAAGCCCCGCCTCGACGAGCCGGCGCACTTCGGCGTCGATCTTCTGCGAGGTCGCCTCCGAGATGTTCTGCTGGCGGCCCATCGAATAGCCGAGGAACACTTCCTCCTGGTTTTCGCCATACATGACGGTGCCGAGCTCATCCGAGAAGCCCCAGCGGGTCACCATGGCGCGTGCCAGTTTGGTCGCCGCTTCGATGTCCGATTGCGCGCCGGACGTCACTTTGTCCTTGCCGAAAATGATCTCTTCTGACACCCGGCCGCCCATGAGCACGGCGAGCCGCGAGGTCATCTGCTCATAGCTCATCGACAGCTTGTCGCGTTCGGGCAGCTGCATGACCATGCCGAGCGCCCGGCCGCGCGGAATGATCGTCGCCTTATGGACAGGATCGGTCGCTGGCACGTTGAGCGCGACGATCGCATGGCCGCCTTCGTGATAGGCGGTCAGGATCTTCTCCTGCTCGGTCATGACCAGCGTGCGCCGCTCGGCGCCCATCATGATCTTGTCCTTGGCGTCCTCGAACTCGACCATGGTGACGATGCGCTTGCTGCGCCGCGCGGCGAGCAGAGCCGCCTCGTTGACGAGATTCATGAGATCCGCACCGGAGAAGCCGGGCGTGCCGCGCGCGACGATCTTCAGATCGACATCGGGAGCGAGCGGCACTTTGCGCACATGCACCTTCAGGATGCGCTCGCGGCCGATCACGTCAGGGTTGGGGACCACGATCTGGCGATCGAACCGGCCGGGGCGCAACAAAGCCGGATCGAGCACGTCGGGCCGGTTCGTCGCTGCAATGAGGATGATACCTTCGTTGGCGTCGAACCCATCCATCTCGACGAGCAATTGGTTGAGCGTCTGCTCGCGTTCGTCATTGCCGCCGCCGAGGCCCGCACCTCGATGCCGGCCGACCGCGTCGATCTCATCGATGAAGATGATGCAAGGCGCATTCTTCTTTGCCTGCTCGAACATGTCGCGCACGCGGCTCGCGCCGACGCCGACGAACATCTCGACGAAGTCGGAGCCGGAGATGGTGAAGAACGGCACGTTGGCCTCGCCGGCGATCGCGCGGGCGAGCAAGGTCTTGCCGGTGCCGGGCGGACCGACCAGCAGAACGCCGCGCGGAATCCGGCCGCCGAGGCGCTGGAATTTCTGCGGATCGCGGAGGAATTCTACGATCTCCTGAAGATCTTCCTTGGCCTCGTCGACGCCCGCGACATCCTCGAACGTGATGCGGCCATGCGCCTCGGTCAGCAATTTCGCCTTCGACTTGCCGAACCCCATGGCCTTGCCGCCCGCCCCCTGCATCTGGCGGGAGAGAAAGATCCAGACCCCGAGGAAGGCAATGAGCGGCAGGCCGTTGACGAGCAGCGTGACGAGCCAGCTGTTGCCGTCCGACGGCGGCTTGGCGGAAATCGACACGTTCTTCTTGTAGAGGGTCTGCACCAAAGTCGGGTCGTTCGGCGCATAGGTCGAGAAGGCGCGATTGTCGGTGAAGTGACCGGTGATCTCATTGCCGGAGATCGTCACCTCGCGAACGTGGCCTTGATCGACCTCGTTCAACAGCTGGCTGAAGGTGACATCCTGCGTCGGCGCATGCTGGCCCGGGTTCTGGAACAGCATAACCAGGGCGACGACCAGCAAGAATATGATCACCCAGAGAGCGAAATTCCTGAAATTCGGATTCATCTTCGACCCTAAGGGATCGATTTGCCGCCCGAAGGGCAAATCACCCGTGCATGAAGCGCTCCAAAGCGGCGCCGTTTGAACTAATCTAGGCGTCGCAAGGTGGCTTGCCAAGGGAACTTATCTCGGCCTCCGCCCGCCTTCGAGGAGGCTCGCCTGCGGGACGGCCCGATTTTCCGATGTAGCCTGCGTGCCTCGGCCGCGCCGGCGCGGCTTTTCGTTACGAATCGTGAAGAGACCGCGCTCGTCGAGCGCCAGGATCATGCCGCCGAGCGTGCCACGCCATGACGTGCCGGCTTGCAATGCTGCGCGGAGCCCTTCGGTCAGAGATTCCAGCCGATCGAGCCGCAAAGACTTGCCCCCGAGCGCCTCCATTTCGGCGGCGATGAGACGCAACAATATCTCCTCGGGCGCATCGCGAAGATGGCCGATTGAGGCCGAGAATAGGCCGTTTGTGTGCGTCGGATGCAATGATCCGCGCACAATCTGCGTGCAGGCCGAAAGAGCGATCTCGGCCCTCGCGGCGCGGCGGCCGAGCCGCAGGAGAGCCGCGCTGTCGAGCTCTTCTTCCGCCAGAAGGCGAAGAAGACGGCGCAGCCTCGTTCGAGCAAAGCTCAAATCCTCGTTCGAAGAATCGCGAAAATAGGCTTGGCCGCGCGCCTTACAGAGCTCGACGAACGCCACTTTGGGATAAGCGAGCAAAGGCCGTAAATGAACGATCTCGCCATGCCGCGCCGCCGCGGGCATGCCGGCGAGGCCGGCCACTCCGCTGCCGCGCAGCAATCGAAACAAGATCGTCTCGGCCTGATCGTCGGCATGATGCGCAGTCAAGACGCGATCTGCGCCGATCTCGTGGGCGTGCCGAAACAAGAGGTCGTAGCGCGCCTCGCGCGCCCGTTCCTGGATACGGGTTTTCGGCTTTTCGCCGTCCCAGGTCAGGATGTGATGCGGCAGGCCGAGCGATTGCGCCCAGGCCGCGACAGCTTCAGCCTCGTTGCGCGAGCCCGGCCGCAGGCCGTGATCGACCGTCGCAACCGCGAGCTTCCGCGTTCTCTGCCCGGCCCATGCCGCGGCGAGCAGCATCAAGGCAACCGAATCGGGACCGCCAGACACCGCAAGCAAGGCGCCGCGCGCCTCGCTTAGAGGCGCAAACAGGGCCGCGATCTCCGTCGCGGTAAACGGATCCATCAATTCCTCGGAAAAGCTTGCGCTCGGCTCTGCCGATGATCCAGCGCCGGCGAGACTCAACATTGGGCCCGCTTGGCCTCGCGCTCGGCGCCGGCCTTCACCGCCGCCGAAGCGTTCGGATATTTGCGCGGCACTTCGCTGAAGGTAGCGCAAGCCTGTTCCTTGGCGCCGATTGCCTGAAGCGATTCGCCAAGCCGCAGCATGGCCTCTGGCGCACGCGGCGAGGTCGCATAATCCTCGGAAATCTTCAAATATTGCTCGGCGGCCTCGCGCTGCCGGCCACGTTGATAATAGGTCTCGCCGAGATAATAGAGCGCGTCGGAGGTGAAGCGGCTCTTCGGATTCTTCTCGAGGAAAGCGGCGAAAGTCTTTTCAGCGTTGTCGTAATCCTTTTGCTTGAAATAGCCCAAGGCGACATCGAATTCCTCTTTGGTCGGGTTGACCTCCGTGCTGGCGATGACCGTCCCGCCGGGCGTCGTGACGGGGCCGGGCGCCGCTCCGGACTGAGGCTGGGCGGCCGGCGCTCCAGGTTGCGGCTGAGCGGCCGGCTCTGCCGGCGCAGCCGTGGCATTATATCCGCTGCTCGGGAGATCGATCGGCGCGTCCGAATCGCTCGCGTTTGCTCTGCCCGTCGCGGGAGCGATAGGTGCGCTCGCCGGCGTCGAGCCGAGAGGACGCGGGGCACCGGGTGCATTCGGATCGGCGCTCGGATCGAAGGCGTCGCCGCGCGAGCGCGCTGTTCCAGGCGTCGTCGCTGTTCCAGCATCGCCGGCGAGCGGAGCAGCCGGAGCCGCGATGGAGCCGGACTCGTCGCGCTTGGGAAGCGGTCGACCGTGCCCTTCCTGGAATCGGAAATCCACGTCCTCTTGGAACTTTCGCAATTGATCTTCGAGCTTATGATTCTCGAACTGCATCTGCTCGATCTGCCCGTTCATCTGACGGAGTTGCTCTTCGAGCCTTTCAACCCTCACGAGAAGGCTCGCATCATCGGACGATCCGCCTGTCGCCGGGGTTTCGGGGCTGCTTGGCGAGGCGTCGGGGCTGCCTGCCGGGGCATCGGGGTTATTCGCCGGGGCATCGGGGCTGCCGACATCAGCCGGCGGTACGCCATAGTCCTGCGCGACGCTCCGCTCCGAAAGGGAGAAGCCCAAAATCAATGTGCCAGCCGCAACCAGAGCGACCGCGCCTATGTTCAATCGAGTCATTGCAGTGCTCGCCAGCGGTTCATGAGTTTATTAGCATAAGGCATAGTTCGGCCAAAGTTTGGACATCGGCAAGGATTTCTTGCTGGAATGTTAGCGATGCCGCCGGATCGAGTTAGAAATTCGAGCCAAAATACGGTATAAAAACGTTCGCGTTGAGCTTTCCGAGCCCCAAAGAAAGCAAAAGCATGTGAGAACCGAGGTTCGTGTTGCCGCGGCAAAAAGAGCAGCCGCGTGGAACGGGGAGCATTAATGGTCGGCAAGCATTTCGGCACGGATGGGATCCGCGGCCTCGCCAACAAAGTCATCACGCCGGATCTCGCCATGAAGGTCGCGCAGGCGACGGGCGTGCTTTTCCAGCGGGGCGAGCACCGCCATAGGGCGGTCATCGGCAAGGACACGCGGCTTTCCGGCTATATGATCGAAAACGCCATGGTGGCGGGCTTCGCCTCGGTCGGCGTCGACGTGCTCCTGCTTGGGCCGATGCCGACGCCGGCGGTCGCCATGCTCACCCATTCGATGCGCGCCGACGTGGGCGTCATGATTTCCGCCTCGCATAATCCTTACGAGGACAATGGCATCAAATTGTTCGGCCCGGACGGCTACAAGCTGTCGGATGAGATCGAGGCCAAGATCGACGCCATCCTCGACAAGGAAATCGCGCTGAAATTGTCGAAACCGGCCGATCTCGGCCGCGCCATGCGCGTCGAAGGCGACCGTGCCCGCTATATCGAGTTCGCCAAGCGGACGCTCAACTGCAATCTCTCGCTCGAAGGTCTGCGGATCGTCGTCGATTGCGCCAATGGCGCCGCCTATAAGGTCGCGCCCGAAGCTCTGTGGGAGCTTGGCGCGGAGGTCATCTCGATCGGCGTTGCGCCGGACGGTTTCAACATCAACCGCGATGTCGGCTCCACCGCGCCGCAGACCCTCGTCGCCAAGGTGCGCGAAATGCGCGCCGATATCGGCATCGCGCTTGATGGCGACGGCGACCGGCTGATCATCGTCGACGAGCGGGGCAAGATCGTCGATGGTGACCAGTTGATGGCGGCAATCGCCGAGAGCTGGCAGCACGACGGTCGCCTCAAACGGCCCGGCATCGTCGCGACGCTGATGTCGAACCTTGGCTTCGAGCGCTATCTCGAGAGCATCGGCCTCGAGCTCGCCCGCACTCCTGTCGGCGACCGCTATGTGCTCGAACATATGCGCCAGCACGGCTACAATGTCGGCGGCGAGCAATCCGGCCATATCATCCTGACGGATCATTGCACGACCGGCGATGGCCTCGTTGCCGCATTGCAGCTCCTTGCCATCATCAAACGGCGAATGAGACCCGTCAGCGAAGTTTGTCACAAGTTCGAGCCCGTGCCGCAGATCTTGAAGAACGTGCGGTTCAAGGCCAGGCTGCCGCTCGAAGAAGAGCGCGTCGCGCGGGCGATCGCGGATGGCAGGCTTAAGCTTGGCAATAATGGTCGGCTCATCATCCGCCTGTCCGGCACGGAGCCGGTGGTCCGGGTCATGGGCGAAGGCGACGACCCCGACCTCGTCGAGCAGATCGTGGACCAAGTCTGTGACGCCCTGAGCGCCGTCGCGGCTTGATTTAGCTGGAACGTAATTCCGCTTGCCGTGCGACGCTAGCTACCCGAGCCCGGCACCGGAAATCTGCACATCGGCGCGGGCGAAGACGAAGTGTCGGATCAAAAAGTAGTTCCGCCTGCAGGTGAGCATGCGCAGCTGCGAAGAAAGGTCAGAGAAAGAAAGCCGTAGGTGACCCATCTCCCATTCGATGCAGTCTCTGCCTCAAACCAGAGTCGTGCCCGGTTTGGCGAATGGGATTAACCTTAAGAACTAGGGTTAAGGAGCTTTTAAGCTCTTTGCGACACCCTCCCTCCGTCGAATTGCTCCGGGCCATCAGTCTGCCCCGAGCCTAGGTAAGGGACTGATTCGTCATGGCCAGTATGAAAGCCATCCTCATCGCGGGCGCCTTCGTGGTCGGCGCCGCCAACCTCGCCGCGGCCGCGGATCTTGGATTGCCGCCGCCGCCTCCCGCCCCTGAAGCCCCGGTCGAAAGCAGCGGCTGGTATCTGCGCGGCGACGTCGGAGTCGGAATCGACCAATTGAGCCAGCAGACCTCGACGTTCGCCATCAGCGTGCCTACCGGCTTCGAAAACAATGGCTCGGGCCTGGGCGAACAGGCCATCCTCGGCCTCGGCGCCGGGTATCAGTTCAACAACTGGTTCAGGGCGGATGTCACCGGCGAATACCGCACGTCATCGCATTATTGGGGCCTCGAGAGCTACACCCCCGCTGGGCTGTTTCCGAGCCCGAATTGCCCGGTCGTTTGCTACGATAGATATTCGGCGGACATCTCGAGCGCCGTGTTTCTCGCTAATGGCTACGTCGACCTCGGCACGTGGTGGGGCGTAACTCCGTTCGTCGGCGCCGGTGTCGGCTATACCTATAATATGTTCAACGGTCTGACGGACAGCGGCCTCGAAACCGGCGGTTATGGCACGGCTCCCGACAGAGGCTTCGGAAGTCTCGCCTGGGCGCTCATGGCCGGCGTCTCTTATGCCCTCACGCCTAATCTCAGATTGGAATTCGGCTACCGCTACATCGATCTCGGCAAACTGGAGAGCTACCCCATCAACTGCGTCGGCGGGTGCGGCGGCAATGGCGCCGAAAGCGAAAGCTTCCACTTGACCTCGAACGACGTCCGCCTTGGCCTACGCTATATCTTCGCCGAAGTGCCGCCGATGGCGCCGCCTCTGGTCACGAAATACTAACCCCGATCACGCGACATCTGACAGGCAGAGGCGGGCCCAGGGCCCGCTTTTGTTTTAGTCGAGCACGACGCCGGCTTTGCGCTGATCCGCCGGCAGCCGGCGAGCGGGCAAGCCTTGTGAACGAGTCCGTTAAGGTTAAGTGGCGCTTAAGAAATATCCCTCACAATTCCTTTCGGTCGAGACCCGAAAGGAATTGTCGATGTCGTGCCGAAAAATTTTCCTGCGGGCGATTGCCGTCTGCGCAGCGCTTGCGGCCAGCTCCGCGAAGCTCGAAGCCGCCGATCTCGGGGCGCTGTTTTCGAGCCCTTCGCAGACATCGGAGCAGCCGGTCGAATTCGGCATCGGCTGGTACATTCGCGGCAGTGCCGACGCGGCATTACAAACACAACCGAGCTTGTTGCCGGATTATACGTCCGTTCCTTCGGTTCAGAGCATTGATTGGGCGCTCGAAATCGGCGCCGGGTATCAGTTCAACCAATGGTTCCGCAGCGATGTAACCTATACTTATTATGGTCCGCAGCAGGTCAACGAAAGCGGGGCATCCGTCAATTGCCCGTCTGCGATCTATGGACTTTCTCAGACCACCACCACTACCACCACCACCACCACCACCACCCAGACGCCCATAGGCGTCTTCGCCGACGGCAATCAATGCACACCCCAGGAATTGGCATCGCTGCAGAAGAACCTGTTCCTTGCCAATGGCTATGTCGATCTTGGAACCTGGGAGGGCGTGACACCTTATATCGGTGCCGGCGCTGGCGCCGCTTATATCGTTAGCAATCAGGCGGTCAATTACGTCAATGATTCCGATGGCAGCCCCTATCGTGCGACATTGACTTTACCGGCCGGCTACCCGACCGTTTTCTATTCCCCCGTCGGCACACTGCAAGGAAGCCCTCTCTCACCGCAGCCGCACTACAATTATGGGCCGCAGAATTGGGATTATTCGCAATCGTCACGAAAGTTGAGTTTCGCTTTTGCGCTGATGGCGGGTTTTGCCTATGACCTGACGAGCAATGCCAAACTCGATATCGGCTATCGTTACGTGAATTTCGGCTCGTTCTCCGGCATTAGTTCACTGTCCGGTGCGCTTTTCAACAAGCAGATAACGACACAGGAACTTCGCGTCGGCATCCGCTACTTGATCGATTGATGCCCGGCGCGCGAGCGCCCCACGAGGCCTTGCGCGCTACGCGGGCGCGCCATCCTAAGACCGGACGTGACAACGATACTTACACCACCGAGCGCAAGGCCGCAGCGCCCATTTTTCGCATCCGGCCCCTGCCCCAAACGACCAGGCTGGAGCCTCGATGGCCTTCAACGCGCTTTGCTCAGCCGCTCCCACCGCAGCCCCGCCGGCAGAGCGAAGCTCCGGCGCGCCATCGACCTCACCCGCGAGATTCTCGAAATTCCCCAGGAGTATCGCATTGCCATCGTGCCGGCCTCCGACACCGGCGCGGTCGAAATGGCGCTTTGGTCGCTGCTTGGCGCGCGTGGCGTTGATGTCCTCGCCTGGGACGCGTTCGGCGAAAGCTGGGTGATCGACATCGTCGCGCAATTGCGGCTCGATGCGCGCGTATTGAAGGCTGCGCCCGGCGAAATCGTTGACCTCGCCAAGGTCGATTTCGATCACGACGTCGTCTTCACCTGGAATGGAACGAGCACCGGCGTGCGCGTTCCGAATGGCGATTGGATTGCCGCCGACCGCAAGGGCCTCACGATCTGCGATGCTACGTCCGCCGCCTTCGCGCAGACGCTCGATTGGCCAAAGCTCGATGTCGCGACCTTCTCCTGGCAGAAGGCGCTCGGCGGCGAGGCTGCGCATGGCATGCTGATCCTTGGCCCCCGCGCTGTCGAAAGGCTTTCGACCTATGCGCCGCCCTGGCCTCTGCCGAAGATTTTTCGGCTGACCGAAGGCGGCAGGCTCATCGACGCCATCTTCGAGGGCTGGACGATCAACACGCCGTCGATGCTCTGCGTCGAGGACTATCTCGACGCCTTGACCTGGGCGAAGAGGATCGGCGGCCTTGGCGCGCTCATCGGCCGCAGCGAGGCCAATGTCAAAGCGCTCGCGGCCTGGGTTGCGAGGACGGCGTGGATCGACTTCGTCGCCAAGGATTCTGCGATCCGCTCAAACACCAGCGTCTGCCTCGAGATTGTCGATCCGGCCGTCGCCGGGCTTCCGTCGGCAGAGCGCAAGGCATTTGCGCAGGCGATCGTAGCGCGTCTCGAAAACGAAAATGTCGCCTATGACATCGGCGCCCATCGCCTTGCGCGCCCGGGCCTGCGCATCTGGTGCGGGCCGACGGTCGACGCGCGCGACACAGAACTGCTCACCCCCTGGCTCGATTACGCCTATGCGCTGGCGAGGCGGGAGCTGACGGACAAAGGCTGAGCTTATCCGCCGACGTCATTGCGAGCGAAGCGAAGCAATCCAGTTTCGTTTCTCGAAGCGGGTTCACTTCGCGAGCGCGCGAACCCTGTGGCTCAAGCGGGAGACTTTGCGGGCAGCGGTATTCCTGTGGATGATGCCCTTTTGCGCGGCGCGCACGATAAGCGGCTCAGCTTCGGAGAGCGCCGCGGCCGCGGCCTGCGCATTGCCCGAGGCGATCGCTTCCTCGACCTTGCGCACGAAGGTGCGCATGCGGCTGCGGCGCGAACGGTTGACCTCGCTGCGCCGGACAATCTTACGCGTGGCCTTTTTGGCCGAGGGGGTATTCGCCATTCTATTGTCCTGGATTGAGAAGAATTCGCCGCCGCGCCAAAACGGGCGCCGACCGGGCGAAGCCGCAAAACTTTGGAATGGTGGCTTATAATTCGCGTCGCTCCATGCGTCAATGCGGGCGCGTCAGCGGTTCTTGAAGTCCGGCTTCCGCTTTTCCAGGAAGGCGGCCATGCCCTCCTTCTGATCTTCCGTCCCAAACAAGGACTGGAACAGGCGGCGCTCGAACAAGATTCCCTCGGACAGCATCTCGGCGCGGTTGATGCTTTCCTTGACCAGCATGGCGGCCTGGAGCGGCATGTCGGCGATCGTCGCTGCGATGCTCAAAACTTCCGCCTCCAATTTCTCGGCCGGGACCACCCGCGTGACGAGGCCCGAGCGTTCGGCCTCCGCCGCGTCCATCATCCGGCCGGTCAAGCAGAGGTCCATGGCCTTGGCCTTGCCGATCGCGCGCGTCAGCCGCTGCGTGCCGCCGCAGCCCGGCATGATTCCCAGTTTGATCTCCGGCTGGCCGAACTTCGCATTATCCGCGGCGACGATGACATCGCACATCATCGCGAGTTCGCAGCCGCCGCCGAGGACAAAACCGGCGACCGCGGCGATCGTCGGCTTGCGTACCTTGGCAAGGTGCTGCCAATCCCCGACGAAGTCTTCGCGCAAAGCCTCCATATAGGTCTTGCCACTCATCTCCTTGATGTCGGCGCCAGCGGCAAAGGCCTTGGCCGAGCCGGTGATGATGATGCAGCCGATTTCCGGCGCGCGGTCAAAAGCGTCAAGCGCCGCATTCAGCTCCCTGATCAGGGCCGCATTGATCGCGTTCAGCGCCTCCGGCCGGTTGAACCGAATGAGGCCTACTCTGGCGTGGGTTTCGACTGTAATCGTTGCCATGTTCCGCCTCGAATCGCCGCTCCCAGCGGGAGCATTTGGAGTCGCGTTATCTGCGCCGCCCGTTCATGCCGCAAAGCGGCAGATCCGCCGCGCGCGATCTTCGCCTGCCGCCAGCCATGGATGATCTTTCAAGCCCACAGCGGTCTATTGTTACGGTTTGTAACCGGATTTGACTTATCGTTCCAACCTTCTGCTTCTAAGAATATTAACCGAGCTCCCAAGGCAAAGGCGCAGGCGCACTCCTCGGCATCGGCGCGTTCCTTTTTGCCGCACGGCCTTGGGGATGTTATGGCTTCGGCAATGTCACAGGGATGATCGCTCGCTGCGAATGCGCAGCCGGATCGCTCTTGAATATTTGGACAAAGGCATTGGTCCCTAGAATAAACAGCCTTGCCGATTATGCGAGCAAGCGACTCCGGCGTGCCGGGAAAGGCTATCTCGAAGAACATGATCCGTTTTTCGTAGCGATCGACAGCGCCCGCCAGGAGGCGGAGGCGCAAGGCCAGCACTTCGTCAGCTTCGCCAATTACGATTATCTGGGTATCGCCGGCCATCCCTCTGTCAAGGCCGCCGCCGCCGCCGCGCTCGAAAGCTTAGGAGTAGGCGCGCTCGCCTCGCGGCTCGTCGGCGGCGAGCGCTCGACCCATCACGCCTTCGAGGAGAGCCTCGCTCAGTTCCTCGGCGTCGAATCGGTCCTGACGCTTGTCTCCGGCTATCTGACCAATGTCACGACCATCTCACACGTCATGAACACCCATGATGCGATCTTCCTCGACGAGCTTTCCCACAACAGCATCATCTGCGGTGCCAAGGGAACCAGCGCCACGACCATCGTCTTCCGCCACAACGATCTCGATCATCTCGATTTCCTTCTGCGGGAGAAACGCGGCACCTATCGGCATGTGCTGATCATCGCCGAGGCGCTCTACAGCATGGACGGCGATATCGTCGATCTGCCGCAGCTCGTTGACATCAAGGAGAGGCACAAAGCCTGGCTGCTGATCGATGAAGCCCATTCGATCGGCGTGCTCGGCCAAGACGGCCGCGGCCTTTGCGAATATTCGGGCGTGGACCCGGCGCAGATCGATCTCGTCATCGGGACCTTGTCGAAGACGCTGGCCTCCTGCGGGGGCTTCGTCGGTGGCAAGACGCCGGTGATCGATTGGCTGCGTTATACGCTGCCAGGGTTCGTCTTCAGTGTCGGCCTTTCTCCAGTGATCGTCGCAGCCGCCCATACCGCGCTGCAGGTGGTAAAGAAAGAAAACTGGCGAATCGAACGTCTGCGTCGCAACGCCGAGCTCTTCGTCGAGCTGGCGCGCGAGGCCGGGCTCGACACCGGTCCGGCCATCGGCCGCGGCGTCGTGCCGATCCTCTTTTCCGACAGCCACGAGACCTTGGCGGCTTCACGCCATTTGATGAGCAATGGCTATTACGTGCCGCCGATCATCCAGATCGGGGTGCCGAAGAACCAGCCCCGGCTACGGTTCTTCCTCTCGGCCGCGCATAAGAGCGAAGAGATCCGCGGCGTCATCAATCTGCTCGCCCGCCGGTCGAGCCAGGCCTCCGTCTCGACCCAATCGATGAGTGCCGCGACCTAGAGCGGCGGATGAGATGCAAGATCGCGCTCGAAGTTTCTGTTTGCCGCATGATCTCAGGCCTGCAACTTCGCAGCATGCTTTAAGACGATCGACGCCGTGGCCTCGGCGCCGCGGCCACATGAGCGGGTTTGATGCATGAGCACAATCGCGATCACTCCTGTCGCGGGCACCAGAACTTTCCTCGATTTTTGCAAAGTACCGAGGCTGATCTACAAGGGAGCCAAGGGTTTTGCGCCGCCGCTCGACGCCGAGCGCTGGACCTTGCACGCAGCCAAGCTCAACCCGCATTTCGAACTCGTCGATCATAAGGCCTGGCTCGCCCGCAAGAACGGCAAGCTTGCCGGTCGCATCTCGGCCCAGGTCTATAAGGACGGCAGCACGCCGCTTGGCGCCTCGCGAATGCAGTTCGGTTCTCTCGATGCGATCGAGGACGAGGCTGTCATCGACGCTTTGCTTGCGACCGCCGAAGCCTGGCTCGCCGAGCGCGGCGCCGGGCTCATTCACGGGCCTTTTTCGCCCTCGGTGAACAGCGAATGCGGCATGCTGGTCGAAGGCTTCGCAGCCGTGCCTATGATCTTCATGCCATGGAATCCGCCCTATCTTCCCGCCCTTCTCGAAAGACGCGGCTATCGCAAGGCGCGCGATCTCATCTCCTATCGCTATGACGTCACTGCTGCAGACCGGGTCGATGCGCCCGGTATCCTCGCCCGCCCCGAGTGGCGCGACCGGCTGAAGATCCGCAACATCGATCTCAAGGGCATCAAGACAGAGGCCGCGCTCATCGTCGATATTTTCAACGACGCCTGGAGCGAGAACTGGGGCTTCGTGCCATTCACCTATGACGAGTTCATGTCAACCGCCGATTCCTTGAAATATGTCATGCCGCCGGACGGCGGCTTCATCGTCGAGCTCGACGGCGCGGCGCAGGCCTTCGGCATCATCCTGCCCAATCTGCACGAGATCACCGCCGATCTCGACGGCAGGCTCTTGCCTTTCGGCCTGCCGCGGGTGATCTCGCGAATCCGCCATCATACGTACAAGTCGGGACGGCTTTGCTTGTTTGGCATCCGCCGCGCTCTTCATCGCAAGGCCGCGGGCGGCGCGGTCATTCTCGCCTTCATCGAAGAGTGTCGCCGCCGTTCCCGCGGGTATGCGGTTGAACATGTCGAATTCGGCTGGGTTCTGGAGGATAATTTCGGCATACGGCGGCCGATCGAGCTCGCCGGCGCGAAAATCGACAAGATCCACCGCATCTATGAGAAGGATCTCTCAAGCTCGGCGACGCGAATGGCAGCGCAGTGAAAGGCGCCGCGGGGATAGACGGCTGAATTCTGGTTCTTTGCTTTGGTAGGACAATTTGGTCCAGTTCCAATCTGCGGGTTGAGCCTTGCAATGCGGACTGCGAGGATCGACTTTCGGGCAAAGCCGATGTATCGATCTCAAGAGAGCATCCTGAAGGGCGAGGACACGCATGAACATTGCGGTTCGAGAGCAAGGATCAGGAGCCGAGGAGCTCCTCCCGGAGAGCTTCCTTCCGGCTGAGCCGATGCGCCCGCATCCGCAGCGCCGTAAGGCAATCCTGGCGGCGCATCCCGAGGTCGCCACGCTCATAGGCCAGGATCCCTGGACCGCGGTAATCACCGTGGCCGTCGTTCTCGCCCAGACGGCGCTGGCCGCCCTCTTCGGCCATCTTGGCCTGGGCTATTGGTGGCTCGCGATCATCGCCGCCTACGGCATCGGGGCTTTCGCCAATCACGCTATGTTCGTCGTCATTCACGACGCGGTTCACAACACGATTTTCAGAACGCCGGTCGGGAATAAATGGATCGCGATCATCGCCGATCTGCCGAACACGTTTCCGACGGCGATGGGCTTTCGCTGCTATCACCAGAAACATCATTCCCATCTCGGCGATTATGACTACGACGCCGATCTGCCCGGCCATAGGGAGGCACGGCTCGTCGGCAACCGCTGGTACGGCAAGGCGCTCTGGCTTTTCGGATTCGCTTTCTTCCAGATCACCCGGCTTGCCCGCCTGAAGGGCACGGTGCCCTTCGGCGGACGCTGGACCTATATCAATACCGCGATCATCATCCTTTACGATCTCGCCGTGTTCTATTTCTTCGGCGTCAACGCGATCCTTTATCTCTTTGCGTCATTCTGGTTCTCGGTCGGGCTGCATCCACTCGGGGCGCGGTGGATCCAGGAACATTTCACCTTCGATCCGGAGCAGGAGACCTACGATTATTATGGAAGCCTGAACAAGGTTGCGCTCAACATCGGCTATCACAACGAACATCACGATTTTCCCGAAATCCCATGGTCGCGGCTGCCCGAGCTGAAACGGATGGCGCCGGAGTTCTACGACCACCTGAGGGCGCACCGCTCATGGACGAAGCTGTTTTTCACCTTCATCTTCGATAAGCGCTATACGCTCTATTCGCGGGTCGACCGCAGCGCCGCCAATCTCGCGCGCCACGTCTGACGCCCTCTCACTTCCCGATTGTCGGCCGCGTGGTTGCCGGCCGCGATTTCGGCGTGCGCTTGAAATGCTCGCGACGGCCAAAGAGCGTCTTCAAGATCGACGGCGCGTTTGAGACGCTGACATAGACCATGAGCGGCGGTATCGAGGCAAGCGTCACCACATATTGGACGAGGGTGCCGCGCCGCAGGATGATATAGGGGACGAGCGACATGCCCACCGCCACGAGAAGGATCAGGCTCACCACGAACGCGATAAGCGGCACATAGGCGTGCGGGTTCAATCCCCTCAGCAGAAGGCAGAACAGGAAGGACACCGTCGCGATCGCGGCAAAGGGGTAGAAGGCCTGGATCAGGATCAAGGCGCTCGCCGACATTTTGCGGCGGATCGACCAATGCGACGCCCAGACTTCGTTGAACAGCTTGCGCGCCACCTGAACGAAACCGTTCGACCAGCGCCTCTGCTGGACTCGCCAATGGCGCACCCGCTCCGGCACGAGGCCGGGCACCGACGGTTCCATGAGGAAAATCCCATGCCAGTCGGCAAGTCCGACGCGCACCGTGAGATCGAGGTCTTCGCAAAGCGAATCCCCCGACCAGCCGCCCGCTTCGATCACCGCAGCGCGGCGCCAAAGCCCACCCGTGCCGTTAAACTGGAACAGCCAGCCGGCGCGATAGCGCGTCGCCTGTTCCATGACGAAATGCGAATCGAGCATGAGCCCTTGCACGCGCGTCAGCCAATTCGTCTGGTAATTGGAAAATTCGCAGCGTGACTGAAGGAAGCCGGCGCGGGGGTCGGCGAGAAGATAAGGCACTGTTGCCCGCAGCCAATTGCGCGGCGGCCGGAAATCGACGTCGAGCATGGCAATGATCGGCGCGTCGTTCATCGCGAGACCCGCGGCGAGCGCGCCGGCTTTGTAGCCGCTGCGATCTTCGCGGCGCAGATGAAAGATGTCGAAGCCCTCGTCACGCAATTGCCTGATCACGCCGTCCGCGATGGCCGACGTCTCGTCGGTACTGTCGTCCAGCAGTTGGATATGCAGCTTGTCCTTCGGCCAATCGAGATGGGCAGCGCTATCGAGCGCGTCCACCACCATTTCGGCCTCGTTGAACACTGGAATTTGCACGAGAACATGCGGCAGGTCGCGATCTTCGACCTTCAACGGCGGCAGCGGCACCCGCCAGCGCGCCCCGCCGATAAGCTCCAGGATGTTGATCGCAACCAGAAGGAGAAAACTGCCGCCGACGAAGGCAAGACCGAGGACGGCGATCGTCAGAATGGTCTCGAAAAAGATCCGCACCAAATCAATGATGATCAAGAGCGCATTCCTTAGCTATGCTTATAATCTTGAACACAAAAAGCCCCGCCGAAACAAGCGGAATAGCGGCGCGCTAACAATCAGGAGCGCACCCTTTCCTTGGTTTCCGGTACGTTCACGTCGAATTGAGCAAAGAGCCGGTCGACGAGACGCGGCGGCAAGGCACGGGCAAAGCGCGTGGCGAGATAAAGCGGGAGCGGAAAAGCGATCGTCGCCTTGCCGCGCGCGAGCCCGCGTTTGATGATCTTTGCCGCCTGCGCGTCGCTCATTTCGAGCGGTTTTGTTGCCGCGATCGAATCGTTCAAGGGCGTCTTCACGAAGCCGGCGATGACGAGGCTCACGAGAACGCCGCGTCTTTCGAGCCGGCCGCGCAGAGACTCCGCATAGGCATGAACCGCCGCCTTGCTGGCGCAATAGGCCGGCGAATAGGGCAGCCCCCGGAGGCCCGCTATGGAGCCGATGAAGGCGAGATGGCCGCGGCCGCGGCCGCACATCGGCGCGATGAGCGGTTCGACCGTGTTCAAGACACCCATGAGGTTCGTTGCAAGGAGCGCCCGCACGGCTTCCGGATCTTCGCTGAGCACATCGCCGGAGAGGCCTGTGGTTATTCCCGCATTGGCGATGGCAAGATCAAAGGGGCGCGCGGCGTCTTGCGCCACGATCCAATCGCGCAGGCCGTCGCGATCGCGAACATCGAGTTGCGCGTAACCGACATCCGCGCCTTTGGCCGCGATCGCCTCGATGGTTTCGCGCAGGCGTTGCGCGTTGCGCCCGATCAGGGCGAGCCGCGTACCGGGACCCGCATAAGCCAGCGCCAGCGCACGGCCGATGCCGCTCGAAGCGCCGGTGATGAGAATGGAACGATGTTCCGGCATTTTAGGCTGGCGCCTTGGCAAGCACGGCTTCGGCAATGACGACGATTTCACGCCGTTCATTATGCACCAGGAGGCGCAGAAGAGCATAGGGCGCCTCGCCCGCGCCAACCTCGACCACACGCCCCGAAATTTCAACGCTTTCGCCGGCAAAGACCGGTCGCAAAAATTTAGCCGAGAGCCGTTGCAGCACGAGATTAGCGCGCCAGGGGTCAATCGCCGGTTCGAATGAGCCGATCAGCAGCATGCCATGAACGGGAGGCCCTTGGAGACCCGCACGCCGCGCCAGGGCGACATCGAGATGGATTGGATTGTCGTCGCCGGACACCGCTGCGTAGCGCCGCAGATCCGCCAGATCGAAGCGCAAGACGCGCACGGGGATCTTTTCGCCGGTTCTCGGCGGATCGCTCCGGGCGCGCTCATCGCCTGGCAGGCTCATTCCTCGGCGCTCCCGACGGGCTCGTCCGCCCCGCTCATGGTCACGATCCGCAGGATCATTTCCATGCTGAGACAGGGTTCGTCCTTATCCGTCGCGATTTCGGCACGCAGAATGAGGCGCGCCGGCTTTGCCTCGCGCCACATGTCAACCCGCATACGATAATCGATGTCGCTTTCGAGCGGCCTGCGATAGTCGAAGCTCTGCGATTCATGGATCGGGAGCCAGGCCGCTTCACCCATCATCTGCGCCGCCGCGGCGCGGAGTTCAGGCCGCGCAAACCAGCGCACCGGAAAAGTGAACGGAATGCCCGCCTTGCCGCCGGTTGCGCGGCCAAAGGCTTCAGCCTCCGCTGCCTCGACGCGAACCACAAAGGGGCCAAGATGGAGCGGCGACCCCCCGGGGGCCGGCGGAGCACTATCGGCCGACACGCGGATGGTCTCTGCGCCCTGCCGAGGGAACGCCGAGGCCGGCCCTAAACGGCTTCGACACGGCGAAGGACAAGGACCGCATTGATTCCTCCGAAGGCGAATGAATTGGACATGGCCGTGCGGATCGGTAGCGGCCGGGCTTCGTTCGGCACGGCGTCAACAGGGCACTTTTCATCTGCCACCCGCCAGTTGATCGTCGGCGGCGCAACGCCCTCCCGCACGGCGCCGATTGTCACCACGAGTTCGAGCGCGCCGCCGGCACCGAGCCCGTGACCATGGATCGGCTTCGTCGAAGAGATCGGGACATGCGGCGCGCGCTTGAAGAAGACGAGGCCGAGAGCCTCGGCTTCGGTGATGTCGTTCACCGTCGTGCCGGTACCATGCGCGTTGATGTAGTCGATCTCGTCCGTCTCGACTCCCGCGTCGGCGAGCGCGTTGCGCATCGCGGCGGCGGCGCCTTCAGCATCCGGCCGCACCGGATCCTTGGCGTCGCTCGACGTGCCATAGCCCGCAAGCTCGGCCAGGACACGGGCTCCGCGCGCCGCGGCGATTTCCTCGGCCTCTAGAATAAAGACGCCCGCGCCAGCGCCGAGAACCATGCCATTTCGATCCTTCGAGAACGGCCGGCAGAGAGTGGGCGTCAGCACGCGCAGGCTCTCCCAGGCGAGCATGCCGCCGATCGTCAGGCAGTCCTCGGTGCCACCGACGATCGCGCGGTCGATCAATCCCGCACGGATCATATGGGCGCTGATGCCGATCGCCTGGGTTGCCGAGGAGCAAGCACTGCCCACGGCGAAACAGGGTCCATTGGTGCCGTAGCGCATGCTGATCATCGCCGGGCAAGAGCTGGGGATGAGCTTGAGAATGGTGAGGGGATCCGGGCGGTCTTTATTGACGAGAACCGCATGATGGCTGTCTTCGATCGTCGTCAGTCCGGCAATGCCAGTGCCGATGATGGTTGCGGTCCGCGGCCCCATAAGCGTGTCGCGCGACAGACCAGCATCGCGCACCGCTTCATCGGCGGCAACGATCAGATAGCGGATCACCGGATCGGTCAGCGGCAAGATCTCCGGCTCGATCAAGGCTGCAGGATCGAAATCGCGCACCGGAGCCGCAATCTTGATGCGGCCGCGGGAAGGGCGCGGGAAGATCACCTCCGAAAGACATGAGCGGCCGTCGCGCGCTGCAAGCCATAACCCCTTTGCCCCTACGCCCGCCGCCGAGACGGCGCCCATGCCAGTGACGACAACCCGGCGCCGCGCCATTCAGCTCGTCTTTTCTTTGCTGATATAGGCGGCCATGGCGTCGATCAGGCTTTTCACGTCCTTTGCCTCATGGAAAGGGCCGTCCATTGGGATATAGACGTCGAACTTTTCTTCGAGAGCGGTCAGAATCATCACGACGTCGATGGATTTCATGCCGAGGCTCTCGATCGTCGCGTCCATTTTTATTTTGTCGCGATCAATCATGCCTTCGGAGACGATCACGTCGACGATCTGGTTGACGAGTCCAGTCTGATCGGGAACTTGCGCTTCCACCGGTACCCTCCTTACGAGAGTGTCTTTAATACAAAGCGGTCCAATAGCCGTTCACGACTGAATACCACGTCGTGCCACCTTCCGGGACTCTACGTGCCGGAGCATTCCGCTCAAGTCAAATTCCTCGCGGATCATGCTAGGTCTTGCCTCGGCTTTCCATCTGTTGCTTGAGGACGAGCAGTTTGGCGAAGGGCGAATTGGGATCAGGCTGGCGTTCGCGCGGCTTTTCGGTTGAGGCCCATACCCCGTGCCGGTGCGTTTCGCCGCCATGGCGCTGCGCCTCGCCAAGCTGCACCTCCCGGCCCTTGTCCTTTCGCGAGCCAGGGCGTGGTCCCCGGCCTTGCGCTTGCGGCGCAGGATGAGCGCTACCCCGATCTTCCGCGTACCGTGGCCGACCGCCATATTTGCGTTCGGGGCGCGGCATGTTTTGCGTTCCAATCTGCTCCGGGCTCGTTATCCCCGACACGCCGGCCTCGCGCGCCTTGAGCGCACGGGCATCCTCTCGGCGGGGCATTTTGCGCTTGGCCTGCTGATCGCGGCGCGGCTGACGGTGCGGCCGCCAGACCTCGATGAGCGACACTTCGATTTCGTCGGCCGATGTGATCTCGGCAGTTGCAGCTTCGCCTGCGGCCGGCGAGCCGGCCGTGTCCGATTCCGTCTTCGTGACTGGTTCCGGCAGAGGTTCCGCAGCGGCCTGCGAAATGATCTCGACCGCTACCGTTTCAGTCGCGATCGCGGCTTCGCTGTCTAGCGCAGCAGCGGTTTCGGCGCCGGCTTCTGCTTCCGCAAGCCCTTCTGAAGGCGGCGGCGCCGCTGCCTCAGCTGTCTCCGGCTCGTTGTCAGTGGCCGCTTGAATCGGCTCGCTCGCGGTCTGGGCGACGGTAATCGGAGGTCCCTTGCGGCGATCACAGACATAGCCAAGCGCGCGCAGGATCGATGCGAAACTCTCCCCCGCGCAACCGGCAAGCGATGTCATGCCGACCGTGACGACGAAGCCGTCGCCATCGGCGGCGCCGGGCGGCGGTTCACCCGGGGTGGTGCCGGGACGATAGGAAACTCCCGGCCTTATCAGATCGGCCAACCGTTCGAGAATATCGACGCGCACGGCGCGATCGCCACAGACGTGGAAGCCGGCGGCACGGTAGAAGCCCTTCGCCACATCCTTATCGGCGACGAAGGAGGTCCGCCCGGAGGCTGCGAGATGCGGCACCTCAGCCTGGCTGTTTCCATCGACGCCCCCGTTTCGCAAAGCCCAGAGCTGAGCGGCGAAGGCGCGCGGGGCCGGTCGCATGAGTGCCGGAACGTAAAGATGATAGGCGCCAAACCGCACTCCCAGCTTGCGCAAAGCGGCGCGCGCCTCCTGCGGCAGGTTCTTGACGTCGTCACCGACCTGAGCACGTTCCAGAACGCCGAGAGACTCGGCGATCCGGAAGGCTATGCCGCGGGCGATGCCCTCGAGCCCCTCGCCTTTTTCGATCTCGATCAGAGGACCGAGCAGTTTCTTGACGTGTTGGGCAAGCCAGAGATCGAGCCGTTGCTGCACCATGTCCAGAAGAGGGCCTGTCAATTGCTCGTCGGCGAGAACATTCGCGCGGGGCTCCAGCAGCTTGTCGCCTGCCGCGATCTTACCGATCGGCTCGCCAAGCCAGCGGATAATGCCGTCATTGGCAAGGACGAAGGCCTCATCGACGGCTTCGTGGACGCGCCGGGCACGACCTTCGATTTCGCTCGCCAGCGCCTTTTGGGCCGCCGCATTGAGTGCCTTGGCGGCCTCCCCGTCGGCTTGCGGGTCCGGCGCGAAGCGAAATCCTGAGAGATGCCCGACATGCTGATCCTCGACCAGGACATCGCCGCTCGTGGTGATTTCCGCTTCCAGCATCGCATTCTCTCTCAAGCGGCGCATCAGAACGCTCGTCCTTCGGTCAACAAACCTTTGGGCGAGGCGCTCGTGAAGAGCGTCCGACAACGTGTCCTCTACCTGACGCGTGACGCCCTGCCAATGCTCGGGGTCACGCAGCCAATCCGGCCGATTGGCGATAAAGGTCCAAGTTCTTACCTGGGCGATCCGCGCCGACAGAGTGTCGAGATCGCCGTCGACACGGTCGATCTCGGAAATATGGCGAGCAAACCAATCTTCCGGGATGTGGCCGGCCCGGACGATGAAACCATAGATCGAAAGTACGAGTTCTGCATGCGCGCCGGGTGATAATTTCCGATAATCCGGAATTTGGCACGTATCCCACAGCCGCGCCACATCCGCTCTCGTCTTTGTTTCGCGTTTGACTTTTTCGTCGCGGCTTAAAACTTCGAGCACCATCTGATCCTCAGCGAGAGGCGCCCGGGTGAGACTGCGCTCCTTCGGCGGCTCATCGAGCGAGGCGAGAAGCGTCGGAATCGACGAAAAATCAAGAACGGTATTTCGCCATTCTAGCATGTTCACGGGTTCGAAACGATGCTCCTCGAGCGCTTCAACTAGGTCGCTCTCGAAGGGCGGGCAGCGCCCTGTCGTTCCGAACGTCCCGTCGCGCATGTGGCGGCCGGCTCGACCGGCGATTTGACCGAATTCGGCCGGTGTGAGACGCCGGTATTGGCAGCCATCGAACTTCCGGTCGGAGGCAAAGGCGATGTGATCGACATCGAGATTGAGGCCCATGCCGATCGCATCGGTCGCGACGATATAATCAACATCGCCGCTTTGGTAAATCTCGACCTGGGCATTGCGGGTGCGCGGGGACAAGGCACCGAGAACAACGGCCGCGCCGCCGCGCTGACGACGGATCCATTCGGCAATCGCATAGACCTCTTCGACCGAAAAGGCGACGATGGCTGTGCGGCGTGGCAGCCGCGCGATCTTTCGGCTGCCGGCGAAGCTGAGTTTCGAGAGCCGCGGTCGCGACAAGACCGGCGCGCCGGGCAAAAGCTCTTCGATGCGGCGCTGCATGGTTGAGGCGCCAACCAACAGGGTTTCCTCGCTGCCGCGCCGATTGAGCAGGCGATCGGTGAAGATGTGGCCTCGGTCAAGGTCGGCGGCGAGTTGGATTTCGTCAATGCCGACAAAGCCGAGGTCGAGGTCGCGCGGCATGGCTTCGACCGTCGAGACGAAGTAACGCGCCGTCTTCGGCTTGATTTTCTCTTCGCCGGTGATCAGTGCGACCGCTGCCACGCCGACCCTTTCGGCGACGCGGTTGTAGACCTCTCGTGCCAAAAGACGCAGCGGCAGGCCGATCATGCCGCTGGCGTGCCCGAGCATGCGCTCGATCGCATAGTGCGTCTTGCCGGTATTGGTCGGTCCAAGCACCACGCGCACGCCTTTCGCACGTTCGAGCGGATGCAGCTTTGCGGCAGAGATGGGAACGTTCATCGATTCGATTTGAGTCTCACGGTGAGCGGACAGAAGTCCTGAACTATGAGGTAAAGAGCGGATCGCAACCGAGCCTCGCCCGAACGGGT
Organism: uncultured Alphaproteobacteria bacterium; assembly: GCA_963720425.1. Taxonomy (GTDB): domain Bacteria; phylum Pseudomonadota; class Alphaproteobacteria; order Rhizobiales; family Beijerinckiaceae; genus Methylovirgula. The sequence goes on along the minus strand of OY970391.1, from coordinate 1,881,114 downwards.
GAGGTCTGGTCCGACCATCAGTTAATAAGAAACTGATATTTCAATGAAATATCCCTTAGGTAAGTGCCTGGCGCCATTCGGCACGGCGATGACTTAAGTGCAGATCGACGCGGATCTGTATCATATTGCAGCACTATTCGTGCTCCGACATCATCTTCTTGAGGTTTTGAACGATTGCCGAACGAATCGCGGCCGAATCACTGACTCGCTCCGAATCCGCCTTTGTTCACCACAAAATCTTGATCTAGGCGGCAAGATCTTCCTATAGATTGCAGAATGACCCCATTTGAGCGGTTTGCTGGCGCTTGGCTTGCAGGCGGCGCGAGGACTCCGCAGCGCATGTTTGTCAAGCGTGATGTTGGTTCGGAAAATAGACCGCCATGACCCGATCCCGATAGGCAACGAGATTGGCATGAGCCTCCGCCGCAGTCCGGATCGGTGTTTCGAACACTGGCGCCAAGGCGCTGGCAACGAACGCGAACATGGTTGCGTCGGCGCCGCACGGTCGGTCGCCGAATAGATAGGGCTTGTCGCCAAGCAGTGTGGCGAGCGCGTCGATGTCGTGCTCGGCGAGGTCGCCGATCTCGCTTCGCGAATGCCGGCCAAGACCTTGGAACTGCAGTGTCTTGGCTACCTTGCGCCGAATTGCCGCGCTGACCACGCCGCGCAGCGGCTTCGGGACGGCGGCGAAGAATTGTGCTGGGCCTTTGGCAAAATTGGCATCGTCCATCCAGCGCGCGTCCGCCAGTGCGAAATAGAGATGGTCCTCGCACATTCGCTCGACCGCCCAGGCGATGGCTCTCTGCTCGACGCTGAGCCCGGCGTTGAAGTCGAACCCGTATTTCTTCTCGATGTGCCGTCGAATGAAGGTCGAATTGGCGATAATTTCACCGGCATCGTTGATGTAAGGGAGTTTTCCCTTCGGCGCTTTGCGATAGCCGCCGCGGTCCTCGGTGAATGCAAGGCCGGCAAATTTCAAGAGGAGCATGGTCTTCAAGACGAAGGGACTTCCATCAGGAAGACCGAAATAGGGACCGAACGTATAAAGGACGATCATGATGCCCCAGGAATAAGCCGCATCAGGGGAAGGGAAAACCGCAACCCTGGTAAGCCCAGCCGGCGAACATACGTTGCGTTCGGCAGTTCAGCGTTCAGCCTTGGCCGCTGAATCCGACTCGACCGAAAATTCGGTCGCCTCGATAACCGCCATTCCGGCCATAGTGCGCATCGCAACATGGAAGGGGATCACCACATGCGCCGGCTCGATCGGCGCGAGCCAAGCCTCGATCTCGTGGTTGTCGGCCATGAATTTGGCCGATCGTGAATTCACCATATGTCCCGAAATCGGCCGATAGCGTACGTTGCACACCGAGACTGGCCCGGAATAGCCCTTGATGGACACATTTCGGGTGCCGGCATAGGACATCATCACGTCGAAGCGGACGACGCCGTCATAAATCGGCAATGTACGGTTGCAGGCGGCCGGCCCAACGAGAGGCTCGCCGGGTGGAACCGCCATGATGAGCGCGCTCGTCGGGTCGAGAATATTGCGCTTGTTGGCGGCTGTGACCGGAACCCGGCCCTCGATGTCGTCGAAAGGCGGTGAGATCTCGACCGCCTTCACCGTGCCCGCGTCGAGCGCCATGCGCAGGGTACGGGTTTCGTGGGAATTGGCGGAGGTCGTCGCATAGGCCGTCGGCAGAACGACGCCGTTGCGGATCTCGCCGGAAGATGCCAGCGCCAGCTTCAGATGCGCGAGCCAAGCCGCGAGGCCGGTGAGCCTGGCGTCGAGATCGATTCGATAGGCGGCGCGTTCGATCGCGCCTATGGCGTCGGCTTCGCCGATACGCAGCCCAATGAGGCTTACGGAATAGCGCGCTTTGACAATTTCGGCCGCCACCGGCTCCGTGGCGAGCGCGATCCCGAGGATTGCGACGGCAATGGGCGAACAGGCTGGAAGGGTGCGCGACATTCGAAAACCGGTTTGGATCTAGACCATTTCCCGAGCACAAAGCCGCGGCGCGACCCGTGCCCCGCTCCAGGTTTCGTCCCGTTTGGCGTTGAAATCGGCCGCTTTCAAGGCCGGCCCCTCGCCTCCATCGGTAATTCTGGAGATCACGAGCTTGTCATTCTTTATCGCGATGGTGCAAGAGTGCAATGCTTCCGCTCCCTGGCGCTCTTGACGCTTCTGTCAGCTTCTTCTCCTCTATGGTTGCTCGGCAGTTCAGCGGCCTGCCGGGGCGACGGCATCACCCCCTATGTAACGAGGTTGTCCCCATGTCATTCTCCATGTCGCAGGCATCTGTTCCGACTTTCATGATCGGCCTTGGCGCGCTTTCCGACCTTCTCGACAAGGCCGAAGCTTTCGCGACGGCCAAGAAGATCGATCCCAGCATCCTTCTCAATTGGCGGCTCGCGCCCGACATGTTCCCCTTTACCAGGCAGGTGCAGATCGCGGCGGATCAAGCCAAGAACGGCTCGGCGCGCCTCGCCGGGGTCGAAGCGCCGCGCCATGAGGATGACGAGACGACGTTGGATCAGCTCAAGGCGCGCCTCGCCAAGACTATCGCCTATCTGAAGACGCTCGACCCCAAGCGGATCGACGCCGCTGCCGATCGCGAGATCACCTTCCCGCTCGGCCCGAACAACAAGGGGCATATGAAAGGCGCCGATTATCTCAACCACTTTATGTTGCCCAACTTTTATTTCCACCTTACGACCGCTTACGCGATCCTGCGCCATTGCGGCGTCGAGATCGGCAAGCGCGATTTTCTCGGCGCGATCCCAATGCGGATGAGCTGAACAGTGCAAATCTGTGAACGTGCGCGGCGCGCGCTGGAATTTCCCAACCCTATCCGGTTGACCCGTCCCATTTCGGCCTATGTAAAACAACAAACCTGGGAGTCCCTCCATGTCCGTCAACGTGCTCTATAAGACCAACGTAACCGCCACCGGGGGCCGCGACGGCCATGCCGCCACCAAAGACGGCACGCTCGATGTCAAGCTCGCGACGCCGAAGGAACTCGGCGGCGCCGGCAATCCCGGGAACAATCCGGAGCAGCTGTTCGCCGCCGGCTATGCGGCCTGTTTCATCGGCGCGATGAAATTTGTGGCTTCCCAGGGCGGCCCCAAGGTGCCGGCCGACGCCTCGGTGACCGCGACCGTTGGCATCGGGCCGCGTTCGGAGGGCGGGTTCGGCCTCGACATCGGGCTCGACATATCGTTGCCGGGTCTTTCGCATAGCGAGGCGGAAGCGCTGGTCGAAAAGGCCCATCAGATCTGCCCTTATTCCAACGCGACGCGCAACAATGTGCCGGTTCGTCTCAACGTCGTCTGACACAAGCCGGCTCGCGCATATGGCAGCGTGTCGTGCGCCGCGCCCTCTCGATTTTGCGCGTGGAGAGCTGTGAATGGACTACGTGAAGCTCGGCCACACAGGGCTCGAGGTCTCGCGCATCTGCCTCGGATGCATGACCTTCGGCGTGCCAAGCCGCGGCCCACATCCCTGGACTCTCGACGAAGCGGCAAGCCGGCCGATCATCAAGAAGGCGCTCGAACTCGGGATCAACTTTCTCGATACGGCAAATGTCTATTCCGACGGCACATCGGAGGAGATCGTCGGCCGCGTGATCAAGGATCTCGTCCAGCGCGACGAGGTCGTGATCGCAACCAAGGTGCATGGCCGCATGCGCCCCGGCCCGAATGGCGCCGGCCTGTCGCGGCGCGCCATTCTCGCCGAGATCGACAACAGCCTGGGCCGGCTCAGCACCGACTTCGTCGACCTCTACCAGATCCACCGCTTCGACTCGACGACGCCGCTCGCCGAGACGCTCGAAGCGCTGCATGACATCGTGAAAGCCGGCAAGGCGCGCTACATCGGCGCTTCATCGATGTATGCTTGGCAATTCGCCAAGGCGCTCTATACGTCGCGTCTCAACGGCTGGACCGAGTTCGTCAGCATGCAGAACCATCTGAACCTCCTCAATCGCGAGGAAGAGCGGGAAATGCTGCCGTTCTGCATCGACCAGAAGGTCGCGGTGCTGCCCTGGAGCCCGCTCGCCCGCGGCCGCTTGACCCGCGAGTGGGACGAGACGAGCGAACGCCAACAGACGGACGTCTTCGCCAAAAGTCTCTATGACGCGAGCTCCGAATCTGACCGGCAGATCGTGGCGCGTGTCGGCGAACTGGCCAAGGCGCGTGGCGTGCCGCGCGCGCAAGTGGCGTTCGCTTGGGTTCTGCAGGAAGAGCGGCGTCACCGCGCCGATCGTGGGCGCCTCCAAACCGCATCATCTCGACGACGCCGTCGCCGCTTTGTCATTGCGCCTCAGCGCCGACGAGATCGTCAAGCTCGAAGCGCCCTATGTACCGCACCGGATCGTCGGATTCCAATAGCGCACAGCGCATCTCAGATAGAGAAACGATATGGCCAAATGGTTGATCACCGGCGTCAGCAGCGGCTTTGGCCGGGCGCTGGCAGAGGCGATTTTTAAAAGGGGCGGCACGGTCGCCGGCACGATCCGTAATGAAAACGCCAAGAGCGAATTTGAAAAGCTCGCGCCGGGCAAAGCCTTCGGCCTTCTGCTCGACGTCACCGACGAAGCGGCCGTGGCTCGCGGCGTCAAAGAAGCCGAGCAGAGGACCGGCGGCATCGACGTCCTCGTCAACAATGCCGGCTATGGATTTGAAGGCGCAGTCGAAGAGGCGACGCTTGCCGATTTCCGCGCCCAGTTCGAGGTCAATGTCTTCGGCGCCGTGGCGATGATGAAAGCTGTGCTGCCGCATATGCGCAAGCGCCGCTCCGGCCATATCGTGAATATCAGTTCGATCGGCGGATTGACCGCCTTCCCCGGCATTGGCGCCTATAACGGCAGCAAGTTCGCGCTCGAAGGCATTTCGGAATCGCTCGCCAAAGAAGTAAAGCACCTCGGCATCAAGGTGACGATCGTCGAGCCGGGCGGATTCCGTACCGACTGGGCCGGACGGTCTTTGAAGCAGGCTGCCCACACGATCCCCGATTACGACGCGTCGGCGGGCGCTTTCCGCCGCGGCCTTGCCGAGCGCAACGGCCGCCAGGCCGGCGACCCGCGCAAGGCGGCGGACGCGATCATCCTGGCGGTCGAATCGGAGGAGCCGCCGTTGCATCTCCTTCTCGGCCCCGACGCGCTGCGGCTCGCGGACGAAAAGCTCGGGGCGCTCACAGCCGAGATCCTGAAATGGGCGCCGGTGTCGGCCGGCACCGACTTTTCTAAATAGGCGGCCCTGCGCAGCCCCTCAATTGCCATTGAAAAACCGGATTCGGCCCTCGTTGCTGCCGACGGCACTGGGAGGGCCAACGCATGAATTTCTTTCAACGACTCTGGCTTGTCAGCGCGTTGGCGCTTGCTTTGGGACCGGCCGGTCTTCACGCGCAGACGGCACAACCAGCAGAGGCCGCGCAGGCGACGCCTAATCAACTCGTCGACGCGCTCAATCGCGCCTTCGGCGCGCATGACGAGTTCCGCGCGCTTTATGCCAAGGGCATCGTCTTGCAGGGGGTCTTCACGCCGAGCCCGACGGCCGCATCGGTAAGCAAGGCCCAGCATTTCCAGAAAGCGCCGACGCCGATCACGATCCGCTTTTCCGATTTTTCTGGCGTGCCGACCATCGCGGACGCCGATCCCATGGCAAGCCCGCACGGCATGGCGATAAAATTTTATTTCCCGAACGATACGGAGGCCGACTTCGTCGCCGCGTCATACAACGGCTTTCCGGCCGCGACGACGGACGAGTTTCTGGCCTTCATCAATGCGCTCGCCGCCTCGGGCACCGATGCCCCGAAACCGACGCCGCTCGAAAAATTCGAAGCCGGCCACCCGGCCGCGGCGGCCTTCATGAAAGATCAGAACCCGCCGCCGGTGAGCTTTGCGACCCAGTCCTATTTCAGCGTCAATTCATTCAAGTTCACGAACGCGAATGGCGACGTGATCTTTGGCCGCTACCAGATCCGCCCTGTAGGCGGGAATGAGTTTCTGAGCAAGGACGAGGCCGCCAAAGTAGATCCCAATTATCTGATGAAAGAAATCAAGCAGCGGGTCGAAAAGGCACCCGTGCAATTCAAATTGCTGGCCCAGGTGGCGGAGAAAGGCGACGACATCGCCAATCCTTCAATTGCGTGGCCGGATACGCGCAAGACCATCGAACTCGGCACGATCGAAATCGCGAAGGCGATGGACGACAGCATTATCGCCGAGCGCGAGCTCGTTTTTCTGCCGACCGTCATGCCCGACGGCATTGAACCGGCGGATCCGATGATCGACGCGCGGGCGCACGCCTATGTTACGTCCTTCTCCCGCCGGCAGCAGTAGGCGCCAAAACGCAATCTCGTGCGGAATCTACTCCAATCGCACGACGACGCTGTCCGAGGCGCCCTTGGCATCGATCACCGAGATGCGCGCGAACCCTGCCCCGTCCGGCGCCCAGGCCGATTCCCGGCGCAGATCCGGTGCGCCGAGCGGCGCCCCATTGACGATCCACCTGAGCGGCGGCGCGCCGCCCTGCGCCTTCAAGGCAAGATCGCTCGCCGCCTCACCGTTGTTCGAGAGCCCGAGATCGATCCTCGCGCCGTCGGGTGGGTAGACGATCTTCAGCTCCTGCGTGGCGGCAAAAGTTTTGGGCGCATCCTTGCGCAGAGAGCGCAAGGGCGGCGGCAGGTCGGACGAACGGGTGATGAGCGCGTCGGCTGGCTGAGGCACGACGTCATAGGTGGCGCCGATCCGCGCAAAAGCATCGAAGAGGATCGGCGCCGCGGCGACGCGTCCAATCAAGCCCGGCACGGCGCCATTGTCCGGCCGACCGACCCAAACTGCGATCGTCGTCTTCTTATCGAAGCCGACCGCGAAGGCATCGCGAAACCCATAGGATGTGCCGGTCTTGAAGGCGAGCCGTCCGAACGGCGCATTCTCAGGCGGCGGCGCGCCGCGCAAAATATCCGCGACATACCAGGCAGCGACCGGCTCGCAGATCCGCCGCGGCCGCGCCACATCCTCGTCGGCGCGTTCGCGCAGGACCGGCACGGTCCCTCCGCGGGCCAATCCGGCATAGAGCCGCGCGAGATCGGTAAGCCTGATGCCAAGTCCGCCGAGGGCGATGGCGAGGCCAGGCTCCGAATCTTGCGGGAGCACGATGTCGACTCCGGCGCTGCGCAGGCGCGCGAGGAATCGATCCGGCCCGACCGCGTCGAGGAGCTCGACGGCCGGCAGGTTCAGCGACATCTGCAAGGCATGGCGCGCCGTGACCGTGCCCTCGAAACCCAAGGTGAAATCTTCCGGCGCATAGAGGCCATAGCGCATCGGTTGGTCATCGAGCAGAGTTTCGGGATGGGCAAGACCGGATTCGAACGCCAGCGCATAGATGAAAGGTTTTAGCGCCGATCCGGGCGAGCGAAGCGCTTGCGCCATGTCGATCGCCCCTGCCCTGTCGGCGGAAAAATAATCGGCGGCGCCGACATGGGCGCGAATCTCGCCGCTTGCATTGTCGATGACGAGGATGGCGACCGACAGTTTCGGCCCGAGCCGGACCGCGCTTTCGCGCGCCAGCTCTTCGAGCGAGGCCTGCCAATCGCGCGACAAGGTCAGCCGGTGCACCTGGCTTGCCGGATCGGTACGCAACGCCGCCTCGGCGGCATGCGGCGCAAGCGTCGGAAAAGCGACGCGCTCATGCGGCACGCCTTCGCGCTTGGCTGCGTCCCACTCGGCACGCGTGATGACGCCGCGCTCATAAGCGCGATCGAGAACGAGATCCCGCGCCGCCCGCGCGCGGTCCTCGAAACGGTCCGGGCGGCGCGCCTCCGGCGCCTGCGGCAAGGCGACGAGAAGCGCGGCTTCGGCGATCGTCAGACGTTTCGGCTCCCTGCCGAAATAGGCAAGGCTCGCTGCCCTGACCCCTTCGATATTGCCGCCATAGGGCGCGAGCGCGAAATAGAGATCGAGGATGGCGGACTTTTTGTGATGCGTTTCGATTTGCAACGCACGCGCGATCTGCCGCAGTTTCGCTCCGACGGATTTTTCGACGCGTGGCTCGAGCAAGCGCGCCACCTGCATCGTGAGCGTCGAACCGCCGGAGACGATATGGCCGCGCCAGAGTAATTGCAGCGCGGCGCGGCCGAGCGCCGCGGCATCGACGCCCTTATGCTCATAGAAGCGATGGTCCTCATAAGCGAGCAGAATGGCGGTAAAGCGCGGATCGACATCCTCAGTCGTCGCCGGCAGCCGCCAGCGCCCGTCCGACATGGTGAAGGCGCGCAGCAGTTTTCCGTCGCGATCGACCACGACGGGGGAAGCGCGCCGCGCCTCGGAAAGATCGAGCGGGTTAAGCGCGTGAACATAGGAGCGCCAGGCGACGCCCAATCCGACAAGGACGATAGCAACACCGATTACAGCGCCAGCGAGCCAGCGTCTCATTTTGCCGCGCCCACGTCGATTGCGCCATAGGCGGTGCGGCCATAGCGCTGCGGCCGATACATGTCTTCGATCGTTGCCGGCGGGGCGAGATAATGGCCGGGCGAAACCGCGCGCACAATATAGGCGAGGCTGAACGTCGCCTTATCTTGCCCATCGCGATCGAAGGCGGCGACGAAACGATCGTCGCGGTATTCCGTGTGCGAGGGCTGGATATCGCTCTTCACCCAAGAGAGCGCATCGACCGAGCCGCCGTCATAGAGATCGGGATTGTCGATTTCGAGACCGGCGGGTAGCGGATCGTTGAGCACGAGATGCGCGTAGGCCGCCTCCGTCTCGGTAACTTTCAGAGTGACGACGAAACGATCGTTCTGCTTGATGGTCGCGGGATCGAGCTTTTGGCCTTCAAGCGTGTAATAGACGCGCTCGATCTCGTATCCCTGGCCGCCGGCGGGCTCAGGCCTCGTGGGATTGCCGGTGGTCGTCAGCGCCAAATCGGCAGGATCTTGTCCGTCGTTGGAAATTTTCACTGTCTTGCCCGCGAGCGCGGCAGAAGTCCATGTGCTGTAGAAGGCCCCGCTATGCGGCGTTCCGTCGACAATGAGTGTTATGGAGGCGTTGCGATCGGCGAGCGCTTCGGCGGCCAAAACCATCCATGCGTTTTCCTGCGTGCTCGTCTCATCCGTCGCGGCGCGCGCGTCCTCGATGACTTGCACCGCATGACTGATGTCGATCGCATCAGCATCGCCCTCGACGGCGAGCGCCAGAACGCCCGCACCATCACGCAGCCGCGAGCCGAAATCGGCGCGCGAAAATGCCGTATCGTGCAAGCTCACCAAGCTCTCGTCGGCCGCGGCGAAGACCTTCACCGCTCGGCCGCGATCGCCGAGCAGAGCAAGCGCGCCGGCAATCTGGGCGCGCGCCAGCGGGCTCGTGAACGCGCCGATTTCGGCATCGGCGAGATAGCGCAGATCCTCCATCACCGGCTGGCCATTGCGGGCAAGAACATAGACGGCATAGGCGAGCGCGGCGCTTTGACCGGGATCGACATCGGTCGTGTTGGCCACGTAATTGCGCAGCCGTTCGAGCGCCATATCGAAACTTTTCTGCGGGACGTCGTAATTCAACTCACGCGCCCGCGTCAGAAAATCGGTGACGAAGGCATCGAGCCACATGTCGTTAGCGTCGTCCGCCGACCAAAGCCCGAAGGCGCCGTTCGAGTCTTGCCGCGACATTAGGCGGTCGATCGTCTTCTTGATGCGATCGGGGATGCCCGGGTCGAACGCCAAGAGCTGCGGATCGGCGAGCTTATTGACATAGAGCAGCGGCATGGCGCGGCTCACAAGCTGCTCCGAACATTCGAAAGGATAGACATCGAGCGAATGGAGGAGCGCCGCAACATCGATTCCTGAAATGTTCGAGACTGCGGCCGAAACACGCCCCGTGCCCTTCACAAATTCGGCGAGAAGATCGCTTGAGAGGACGAAACTATCGCCCGGCAACAGACGCCGCACGATGCGCCGATAGATACTCGACGTGCCGGGCTCGACATCGAGAGCGAAGCCCTGTGTCGCGGAAAAGCCAGGTCCGCTCAGCTTGAAATCGAGATCGCCCTCGCCGAGGCCTGAGCCGGTGAGCGGAATGGACAGCGAGGTCCGCTCGTTTGCAGCAAGCTTGATTGCGCCCTGCGCGCTATTGGCAGGAACGGTGAGCGCGCCACGCGCGCCGACCTCGTAGATATAATCTCCGGCCGCGCCTTCGACATTGTCGATCTCGAGATGAAAGCGCGAGCGGTCGTTGAGGTCGAGGAAGCGCGGCAGAGTGGCTTCAACCACGACAGGATCGCGGACGATTACGTCGGTGCTCGCGCCGCCGACCTTGGTCTTGCTGAAAGCGACCGCCATCAGCCGCACGCTGCCATTGAAGGCGGGAAGATCGAAGCCGACATCAGCCTTGCCGTCGGCGCCGACCTTCACCATGCCGGAGAAGAGCGCGAGCGGCGCCTGCGTCGGCTTATTGCCTTCAAGTTCGCCGCCGGAATCGCCGCCCGAGCGGATCTCGCCGCGCGTGCCCTGCACGCCGTCGATCAAGAGGCCGTAAATGTCGCGGATCTCGGTGCCGAGTTGCCGCTGGCCATAGAAATAGTCGCTCGGATCGGGCGCAGCGTAATGCGTGAGATTGAGAATGCCGACATCGACCGCGGCAATTGTCACATAGGCTTCCTCGCCGGCGCCGAGCCCGGTGAGCGTGATCGGTACGTCGAGCCGGCCGCGCGGCCGGACTTTATCCGGCACGCCGAGCGAAATGCCGATCTTATGGCTCAAGGCGTCGATGCTGAACCAGGCGAGCCCCAAGGCGCGGCCAGGCATGCGCTGCCCTACCCGATCGAGCGGACGATGCGCGAGGACAACGGCATAGGCGCCGGCGCCCCAGTCGGCGCTGACCGGAACGGTGGCGACATTGTCGCCTTTTTGCAGGTCGATGAGCGAGGTGTAATTCAATTCGTCGCCGAGGATCGCGACGGTCGCCGTGCCGGCGAAGTGCGAAGCGATCTTGAGCTTCATCGCCTCACCCGGCTTGTAATCCTTCTTGTCGAGCGTCACGCTGAGAAGATCGGGCGTATCGGCCGTCGCCTCGCCAGACCAACCGACCGAAAATGTCACGCTCGTCGGCGCATCGTTCGGATCATCGCTCTTCACGTCGAGACGATAGAAACCGAGGTCAACTGGGACCGAGATCTTCGCCGGCGCGTCGGCGGCAAGATCGGTCTTGCCGTCGGCGACACGGCGCGAGGACTTCACCTGTTCGAAGTTCCAGTGGCCGTCCTGATTGTACCATTGGTAGTCGGTGGTGATCCTGTTGAGCGACCACGCGACGGCCTTGCGTGCCACGCGTTTCGCGTCGGAATCGATCGCGATGACGTCGAAGCTCGCGATCGCGCCCTCCCCCAGAGTGTCGAAATCCTCCTTCACCCCGATGAGGCCGCCTTTTGGCAAGATCGGCAAGGTCACGCTGCGTTCGACGGCGCGGCCGCCGGGCTCGCCGGCGCGCAAGATGATCTTGGCTTCGAGCGGCTGGGATGCGCTGACATCCGGGATGGGCACGCTGATCTTGGCCTCGCCCTTGGCGTCGGTCGTGACCTTCGCCTCGATCTCGTTGCTGACCGCTTCGAAGTTTTCGTCTTGCAGGCCGGCCTGATAGCCGTCGAGCACCGCCAGGCCTTGGTCCTTCACCGCCTCGACCCGAAGTTCGCCGGAGATCTCGAGGTTGGCGCCCGGAGCGCCGTAAAGATGGCGCGCCGCGGCGTCGATCTCCGCCGTATCTCCGGCGCGAACCGCGTCCTGCGCCGGCTTCAGGATGAAGTCCAACGTTTCGGGGACATAATCTTCGACGAGGAATGTCGTCTCGCCGACCGGCTCGCCTTTCGGATCAACGTAGGCTTCAATGCGCCAGGTTCCACTCGCGCTCGAAGAAAGCAGCGGCAGCGCGTAGGTGCGCCCGCCCTCGCCCTGATCATCGATCAGCTCGCGCTTATATTCGACGCCGTCGGGACGCTCGACGACGAGGGTCATCGGCATGCCCTCTTTGGCGGCGCCCTTTGCATCGCGCAGAAGCGCGGTGACGAAGACGGTCTCGCCCGAACGATAGACGCCGCGCTCAGTGAAAACCTGCGCGTCGAGAGGCTGTTTCACTTCGCGCCCGTCGTCACCGCGATCGGTCAGGTCGAAAGCGGTTTCCTGGAGATCGAGGAAGCCGTAATCGCCCTTTCCGTCCTCGGCGATCACGAGTTCCGGCGCGAGCCCACCAGCACCGCGGGCGAGACCCGGCTCGAACCGCACATAACCGTCACTGCTGCTCTCTTTCGTCGCCAGAACCTCGTTGTCGCGTGCCACCAGCCGCAGCGAAATCCCTTCGATCGGCTTGGCCGTGGTGAGCGAGCGAACGAAGACATGCACGCCGTCGCGGCCGGAGAAGGCAGTAAGGCCGAGGTCGGAGACGATGAACCATTGGGTCGCAACATCCGCATCGTCATCATCGCCGCCCGCGAGCTCGGCATCGGCAGGCTTCGCCGTCATGACGTAAACCCCGGCATCGAGCTTGCCGAGCGCCTCGAGCGCGGGGAAATCCGTCGTCACGTCGCGGTTGAGCTCGCTTGCCACTGCCAGCGTGCCGGACCAGATCTTGACGCCATCACTCTCGACATATTGCTTCAGTCGGTAGGACGAAAGCTGCGAGAGAAAGTCGCTTGAATGGACGGTCGACAGAAGATTGCGGTCGCCGATGCGGAGGATCTCGATGGCGATCTTCTGGGTATTGACGGAGACGACCGGGATGCCCTGCTGGCCGACGCGCGGCAAGACGTAGTTCTTGCCGGTGAAATGCGCCTGCGGCGCGCGATCGCGGACATAGATGTCATAATTCGCCGTGTGCAACAGCTGCTCGCCGACCGCGGACGGGATTCCTTGGCGCAGCGAGATAGCATAATGTTCGCCGTGCTTGAGGCCCTCGACGCAAATCTGCTGATCCTCGGTCGAAACGGCGGGATTGTCGATGCCGGCGACACTGACGAAGGACGCGAAATCGATGTGGCCCGGCGCCAAAACCTCGGAAAATTGGAAGCAGACTCGCGGCGAGGCGGAATCCTTGTCGACCTTATAATCGAGGATGCGGAAGCCATAGGTCTCGCGTTCCTTCTCATAGATCGCGCGGACGGCCGGGACCTCGGCGAGATCGATGCTTGCCTTGTACGCGTCGAGCGACGCACGCCAAAGCTGGCGCTTGGCGAAGAGATCGCCGACGACGGCGAGCGCCGCCGCGGCATCCGGCTTTGCCGGCGCGTGCAGATAGGCAAGATAGGCCGCGGTCGTGGCGGCCTGGGCGATGTCGTCAGAATCGCCGGTGCTGATCATCGCGCGGGAATAGGAGAGCCAGGCGGCAGCGTCGCCCGGATTGGCGGCGAGCAATCCGGCGAGCGATTTCAACGCGGCTTCTCCGTCGTCGTTGTCAAGCGCCGTCTGCGCATCCTTGCGCAATTGCGTGGCCGGCGTTTTGGCGAGCGCCGCGCCATCCTTTTTCACCTGCGCTACGAGACGTATCGCATCGCTCGCGAGATCCGGATTGGCGTAGTTTTTATCCGCACGTGCCGCGCCCGTGCATAGGCTGAGCGAAAGCGCCAGGAGAAAACACAGGATCGCGTTGCGCATTGTTACCTCCCACGGCCAAATCCCAAACGGATTCGATGACGGTCGCCCAAGTGCAGCTCGGGAGCTTTTCGGCTCACGGCGCCCCGGCTGCGCAGGAATGACATCCCATTGTGACCTAATTTTCGCGCAGATCCGCGCCGTTTTGCAAAAGACGAGCTCCTGCGGTTAGGTTTCGCGGGAATCCCCCTCGACGCCCATGGGCCGCGACTCAAGAAGAACCGATGCGCCCGCCGGCCATTATCTTCGCACAGGGAGCCAAGCGATGACGCCGTTGATCTGCTAGATCAATCGGTTAGATCACACTTCATCTTGGATAAGATGAGAAAGGCGTGCTTGGAACGGTCTTGCCGCCGGCGCTTGCACACCGCATAACCCGCAGCCACGGGATGCTGGCGCCGACGCAGCCGATGATGAAACCGGAAAAAGTGATGGGCGGAGACAAAGAGGCAGATTCCGACAAGACCGGGCCGGGCATCAGCCGGCGAATGATGTTGCGGCGCAGGCCCGGCAACCTGAGAACATGGCTCAGGAGCCTGCGGCGCAACGACAGGGAACAGCAGCGGCGCAGCATAGGCACCTATATCGCTGCCTCGTTCAGCCTCGCCATCGCGGCGCTGGCGATCTTCGTGCTCGTTCGCACCTTGAGCCACATCAATCTGGTGCAGCTGCGCAATGCGATCGCGGCGACCAGCGACGAGCAAATTCTCACGGCCGCCGGACTGACCTTCATCTCGTTCCTGGCATTGACCGGCTATGACGGAGTGGCGCTACTGCAATTGCGCCAGCGGGTTCCCTATACGACGACCGCGCTCGCCTCGTTCACGAGCTACGCGATCTGCTTCACGCTCGGCTTTCCGCTCATCACCGCCGGGACGGTGCGCTATTGGATCTATTCGCAAGCGGGCCTATCGGCGGCCAGGATTGCTAGTCTCACGGTCATCGCCGGCGTCACCTATTGGCTGGGCATGGCGCTCATCATCGGCGTCGTTCTGCTGTTCCGCGGCGAGACGATCAGCAACATCGACCATTTCGAACCGCACATCAACATCTTGATCGGACTGGGCGTGCTCTGCTGCCTGCTGGCCTATCTCGCGTGGGTTTCGCTCGGCCCGCGCAAGGCGCGGATCCAGGGCTTCAAGCTCGAACTGCCGGGATTCAAGCTGACGCTCGGGCAAATCATCCTGGGCGTCATTGATCTTTGCTCGGCGGCGGGCGTTCTCTACGCCCTCTTGCCGGCGCCTCGCGCGCTCGATTTCTTCACCTTCGCGGCCGTCTATGTCTTTGGCTGCGCGCTCGGTATCGCGAGCTATGCGCCGGGCGGAATTGGAGTTTTCGAAGCGACCATGTTGAAGGCGGTGCCAGTCCCATCGCAGGAAGATTTGCTCGCCTCGCTGCTTCTGTTTCGCATCATCTATTATCTCGTTCCCTTCATCCTCGCCCTTGCCCTTCTCGGTGCCCATGAGGGTTTCCGGCATTGGCAGAACCTGCGCGACATCATGCGCGGCGGCGAGGAAGAAAAAGGCGACGCGGAGGGCTGAACATAGGCGAGCAGCCGGAGGAGAGTCAGCTAAATCTTGGAGCGGGCGAAGGGAATCGAACCCTCGTATGCAGCTTGGGAAGCTGCCGTTCTGCCATTGAACTACGCCCGCGAGCCTTGACCAACTGCCTCTATTTCGGCTTTGTAGATCAAAGGATTAGCCGATTTATGTCTCGCTATTACGAAGGTTTGAACTTCATCCCGCAACTGGTACATAGGCGGAACGAAGCCGATCGAATGGGACCGTCGACGACGCAAAGTCCCATGAAAAGTCCCATCGGCGCAACCGCCCTCGTTGCGCAGCAGTTTGCAATCGCAATGAGGCTGGCAATCGCAATGAGGAGTGTGCGGCGAGTAGCAATCTGGTTTGTCTTTCGGCAATGGCGCTTGCACGAATTTCGAGAGAAAATGCAGCAATAGTGTAGATGAAGACAAATGCACTAGTCTTAGCATCAATCCGTAGGTTTCTTCGGTAAAGCACGTCAAAGTCGAACGCCACGGCACCGTTTTTTATGTCGCGGCGCGCATCGTCGATGGACGTCGCCCTCTCACGGCGAAAACATGGGTTCGAGTCCCCTAGGGAGCGCCAGTTATTTCAACAGATTAGCTCTTAATTTGGATCTACGCTGGATTCGTACCCAACTTTTACCTGATATACGTGGGTGGACGCGCACAGCCGACAGTGAACCGATAAACTGGAATCGGGAAGCTGTGGAAACCGATCGCAATGCCGCCCGAGGTCTTCTAGTCTAGTGCACTTGACGTTCAGAGAAAGTAGTCCAAGTCACTGACTGCGATTCTAACTTCAACCCAGAGATAGATGAGCGCGGTCGCAAAAAAGCTCAACGCGAGCACAAATAGAATTGCGGCGCCGTATGCCTGATTTAATCCGAGAGCGGCGCTGGCGAAGGCTACGATCACTAGGAGGGTGGTGAAGATTCCGCTAATTACGGCAAATTCTATCGCCCTGTTCATCAGCCTCGCGCGACGTTTGAGGCGCGGGATAGCTGCCTTCAACCACCCTTGTGCCAGATCGTCATTTTTGATGGCGGCCAAAATCGTGTTGCGATCAACAATTCGATTCAAGCGGCCAATCAAGACGGCGACGAATGCGGCCACCGCCCCGAGAAGAAATGCAGGCGCTGTAGCTTGAGAGATGACCAGAGAAAGTTGGTCGACTTGAAGCCCGTGGGTTGGCATCTGAAAGCCCTTCAACGAGCTTTGTCATGTTGGAATTTTACTTGTCAATAGGGCCAGTTTGCCGCCGACCGTCCGTCATGCTGACGTTCGGCCCAATTGGCGGGAGCATCGAGCGCAAGGAATGGGCAGAGTCCGCTCACGTCGCGGAACTTTGGCGAAACAGCGATTTTCGGTAGCCCTGCGTTGCGGTTTTGGCGCAACCGGCTTCATGCTGCACCTCCATGGCCTTTGCCTGGAGACCAGGCCTTGACCGCCCCGGATCGGGACTTCGCAGTGGCTGCCGCTCGTTTGGGAACCACGGCTGCCGAAGCCCTTGGCTCCTCTGCGCCTCGCAGGCCGAAGAAGCGGGGCCCGTTCCAGAGCTGCCCCTGATGTAGCCCGCGCCTTGCCCACACCAAATTCCGCCGATCACGAGGAGGATTTGCTTACGTACGCGCAGCCGCGCAACAATTTCGAGCGCAGAGCGCAGAGAATCAAAGGTCCACTCAGTCGATCACGTAACGGCCAGCGTCTTCGATCTCGATCTAAAGTTTCTGGCATTTGTCTGGATCTACACATCGCGCCATTCTATCGCTCTCCGCGATCATCGATTGCGTGATTTAGCTGCCTAAACTGAGTTCGCGAGCGGTAGGCAGGAGCCGAAAGAGGTGCAGTGGGTGGCAGAACGATTCTCGCAGCAGACGGCGGCCGAGCGGCATGCCCCAGCCCTTACCGGTCGCGCCATTTTCGGCGCCACCATCGGCAATATGCTCGAATTCTACGACTTCATCACCTACAGCTTTTTCGCCATCCAGATCGGCCACACCTTCTTCCCCTCACACAGCCAGTTCGCCAGCTTAATGCTGTCGCTGGCGACATTCGGGGCTGGATTCATTACTCGCCCGATCGGCGGCCTTGTTATCGGGGCCTATTCCGACCGGGTAGGCCGACGGCCGGCGATGATGCTGAGCTTCGCTATGATGGGATTTGCCATCACAACGCTGGCGCTGATACCCTCCTATGGCACAATTGGCATCGCCGCTCCGATTATCGCCATCCTTGCCCGTATGGTCCAGGGCTTCTCGCTCGGCGGCGAGGTCGGGCCCACCACCGCCTATCTGATGGAAGCGGCCCCGGTGGACAGGCGCGGGCTCGCCGTCTCATGGCAGCCGGCGAGTCAGCAAATCGCAGCGACCGCCGGCGCGCTAGTGGGCGTGGTGCTTTCGGAAGTGATGACCAGCGCGGCACTCGATTCCTATGGCTGGCGCATAGCGTTTGGCATCGGCGCGGTCACCCTGCCCTTCGGGCTGTGGATCCGCAGCGGCCTCCCCGAAACGCTGCATCTGCACGAAACTCCTGTGACGCAGGCCCCCGGCAAGAGTCTCGGCGTAATCCGCGCCAATGTGCGCATCATGATCCTTGGCCTGCTCATTCTGGCGAGCGGAACCATCATCACCTACATCACGGATTATATGACGACCTATGCTGAGAACACGCTGCATGTGGCGACAGATCTCGCCTTCGCCACCACGGTGGTCAGCAACGGCCTGGGCATCGTCGCTGCACTTTGCGGCGGCCGGTTAGCGGATCGCGCTGGGCGGTGGCCAGTGATGGTATGGCCGCAACTCGCCTCCCTTCTGCTTACCTATCCGGTCTTCCTGTGGATAGTGCATACGCGTAGCGCATGGGCGCTCTTAGGGGGCCTCGGCATTCTGTCGCTTGTCGGCACCATTCCCTACAGCGCCTTCTATGTGGCACTGGCGGAGAGCCTGCCCAAAAACATCCGTGGCGGCGCCTTTGCAACGCTCTATGCCATCGCCATAGCCAGCTTCGGCGGCACCGCGCAATTGATTGTCACTTGGCTGATTTATGCCACCGGCAATGCGCTGGCGCCAGCATGGTACATGTTGTTCGCGAGCGCTGTCGGGCTCGCAGCCATGGCGATGATGCGCGAAACTGCACCAGTGAAGCTGAGCACGGCGCTGACAGGAGTTGATTGAGTTTGCGAGGACGTCGGCTGGTCGGTTTAAGCGGAAGGGAGCGAACAGCCTTTCTGGCGCGATCTGATGCTCGATTACGCGCTCAATGCCTCGATAGTGTGGATCCAGAAAAATGCACTACGCAGTTGGCGTTTGCCGCATCCCACCCTTGCGACGGGGCGCAAGCGCCTACGCGTGCAGGCGAGCGTCGATGGCGGCCACGAGATCTTCGAAAAGATATCCGCCATCGTGTCGGACACCATTGATAAAGAAGGTCGGCGTTCCATTGACCCCGCTGCGCACACCGCTATGGAAATCGCTCTTGATTTTTGGCGAATATTTTTGAGTTGTCAGCGCGGTGCGCAGTTCGCTCTCTGGTATGTCGATCATTTCAGCGAGTGCGAAGAACAGTGGTAGGTCGAGCCGATCCGGATTTTCATACAGGCCATCATGCATTTCCCAGAACCGGCCATGTGCGCCGGCGGTTTCGGCGGCTTCCGCTGCCGGCTCTGCGAGCGGATGTGTTTGGCTCAAGGGGAAATGCCGAAATGCGAATCTCAATCGCTTTGCGAAATGCTCCTCGACGAGCTTCACCCGGGAGTACGCGACCGCGCAGTAAGGGCACTCAAAGTCGCCGTATTCAACCAGTGTGATCGGCGCATCGGCCGCGCCTCGGACATGATCATGCGGCAGAATTGGTGGTTGAAGGACGCTCATGCGATGCTCCGTGTGGCTGCATGCGTTCCAGCGCGTCAAGGATGCCGTCGGCGCCGGGTATTCACAGCAATTGGCGAGCGATAGCTCCAAAAGATCACACCGTTGCGATCAATGACGAACAGCGCGCGCTCGCAGACGACATCGACCCTGTCTAGAATCTCGGCTGGTATCCGGAAGCCTGCGAACTTATCCGGCGACGGGTGACAGGCTTGGCGACTCTGGCCTCGGCGTATCGCCATCCTAGGCAAGGGCGGCAAGATGGCGCCGATCCCGATGCCATCCGACATCCGCGATATGCTTTTCCCGATGCAAGGGAACGGGAGCGACTTCGTTTTCATGCTGCCCGCGAGGTCTGGAAAAGGCGCAGCAGGGGCCCGAGACAGGCGTTTAACTTATCAGGCGCTTCATTCAGCTTTCTTCGATGCAACCCAGCGGGCGGGCATCTCAGGGTTGAGAATCCATGATCTGCGCCACCGCGGCGACGCGGCTTGTGCAGGCGACCGGCAACCTCAAGATGGCTCAAAAGCTGCTTCGCCATGAAGACATCAGCACCACAGCAAAATATGCGGCCGTTCTAGACGCCGATCTTCGTGATGCGCTCGACGCGATGGCAATGCAAGATGTCGCGGGAAAAGCCCCAGAGAGCGATACTAAGCCATTGAAAGAAAAGGCCGAGTAAAGAGCTTGAGAAGCTGCCGTTCTGCCATTGAACTACGCCCGCGCGGAAGCCCATGTCTTAGGACATGCCGAAAGCGCGATCACAGGAACGCCATTATTGATGAACCGTTCCGTTGCTCAAGGAGCAGCGCCTGACCGATCCAGCATCCAGACCATTGAAACCCGGCAATTCGTGAGCACGTTAGCGCATGCGGAAATGTTTCGAGAGTTTTAGGCCCTGCCCCTGATAATGGGCTATTCCGGCCTGGCCATAGAGTGCATGCGGCGCCTCGGCCATCTTCTCATAGACCAGCCGGCCAATCACCTGCCCGTCTTCGAGAATAAACGGCACTTCGTGGCTGCGCACTTCGAGCACAGCGCGGCTGCCCGGCGCGCCGCTTTCCGTGTAGCCGAATCCGGGGTCGAAGAAGCCGGCGTAGTGAACGCGGAATTCGCCCATCGCCGGATCGATCGGCACCATCTCGGCGGCGAGATCGGGTGGGATATGCAGCTTTTCCTGCGATGCGAGAATATAGAACTCGTCCGGGTCGAGGATCAGCCTCTTGTCCGGGCGCGCCGCGATCGGCTCCCAGAAATCCGCCGCGTCATAGGCGCCGACGCGATCGACATCGATGAGGTCGGTGTGCTTTTGCGCCCGAAAACCGATCCTCTCGCCAAGACTGTCTTCGCTCAACGCAACACGCAGCACGAGGCCGTTGCGCAGGTTCAACTCGCCGTCGACAAGCGCTAGCCTTGAATGGCGTTCGCGCAATTCCTCGTCCTTCATACCGAAAAGCGTGCGCGAAAATTGCTGCGGGTGCCAGCGCCGAAAGCGGATCTGGTTCAGTCGCGAGCCCTTGCGGACCCGCACGCTGAAGCTGCGCGGCGAGACTTCGGCATAAAGCCGCCCCTCGTAGCCGCGCTCCACATGATCGAAGATTTCGCTGCGGTCGGTGATGAGCCGGTTGAATATGTCGAGCCGTCCGGTCGAGCTCTTCGGATTGGCCACGGCCGAGAGACTCTCGGGCAAGGCGAGAAATTCGAGCAAGGGAATGACATAGACGCAGCCGCGTTCGAGCACGGCGCCATTGCCCTCAAGGCTGACCTCATCGGACTTTAAGTGCTCGAGCTGTTCTTCGACGCTGCGATCCTTGCCCGGCAGAAAGCTCGCCCGCACCCGATGCGCCGAGCCGCCGAGCCGCAGGTCGAGGCTCGCGGGCTGGACCTGCGAGGGATCGATTTCGCCGAGGCCGCGGATCATCCTGCGCCGCAACATCAACTCAATTTTCTCGCGCCCGAGCAGGCCGAAATGCGTACCGAAAAGCCCGGCATTCTCATCTTCGAGAGGAAGAGGGCTTGGCGCCGGGTGCATTTAAGGCTCTCTATGCGATGAGTTGGAAGGTCTTCGCAAACCCGCGTGAAGACCGGCGCAGTTTAGCGGCTTTGCCGCTGGCCGAACCAGCAGCATTTCCGCTTGAGCGCGGCCCCCGCAAGGGTTATGCAGAACTTACGTGGTCATTTGGGCCGGCCGGCTTGCCGCCACGTTAAACAAGGGACTAAAAGGGCCGTGGCTTTTCGCGAAGCGATCCTCCGCCCTATCGTCCCGTCCTGTCGCGTCGGCCTGCGGCCGAGCCTTGGCCGGCCATGAGGAGATGAGGATGCCGAACAAGGGCTTAAGCCAAGATCCCGAAACCTGGCGCGAGGCGACGAAGCTCGTGCATGGCGGCACGCTGCGCTCGCAATTCGGCGAGACCTCGGAAGCGCTCTTTCTGACCCAAGGCTTCGTCTATGACACCGCCGAGGCGGCCGAGGCGCGGTTCAAGGGCGAAGAGCCGGGCTTCATCTATTCGCGCTATTCGAATCCGACGATCGCCATGTTCGAGGAGCGCATGTGCCTGCTCGAAGGGGCGGAGGCGGCGCGCGCGACGGCGAGCGGCATGGCCGCGGTCACCGCGGCTTTGATGGGCCAGCTCAAGGCCGGCGATCATATCGTCTCGGCCCGCGCCCTCTTCGGTGCCTGCCTTTACGTGGTCGAGGAGCTGCTGCCGCGTTTCGGCGTCGCTTCGACCTTGGTCGATGGCGCCGACCTCGACCAATGGCGCAAGGCGGTGCGGCCGCAGACCAAAGTCTTCTTTCTCGAAACCCCAACCAATCCCTGCCTCGAAATCTATGACATGGAGGCGATTGCGGAGATCGCGCATAAGAATGGCGCGACTCTCGTCGTCGACAATGTCTTCGCCTCGCCGGTCCTGCAAAAGCCCTTGCAGCATGGCGCCGATTGTACCGTTTATTCGGCGACGAAACATATCGACGGACAGGGCCGATGTCTCGGCGGCGTTATCCTCGCAAGCCGGGAGTTCATCGACAAGCACATCCATATTTTCCTGCGCCAGACGGGTCCGGCGCTCTCCCCCTTCAATGCCTGGGTCTTGCTGAAATCTCTGGAGACTCTGCCGCTCCGCGTCGCCCAGCAGACGCGCAACGCCGAAAAGATTGCCGATGCCCTCGCCGGCCATCCGAACATCAAGCGTCTGGTCTATCCTGGCCGCCCGGACCATCCGCAGGCGGAACTCGTGCGCCGCCAAATGAAAGCCGGCGGCACGCTGATCGCCCTCACTGTCCACGGCGGCAAGCAAGCGGCCTTCGCCTTCGCCAATGCGCTGTCGATCATCAAGATTTCCAACAATCTCGGCGACGCCAAGAGCATCCTCACCCATCCGGCGACGACGACGCATCAGCGGCTGACCCCGGAAGCACGCGCCGCGTTAGGGATTACCGACGGGCTCGTGCGGCTTTCGGTCGGTCTCGAAGACGCCGACGATCTCATCGAGGACCTTTGCCAAGCGCTCGCGGTCATTGACCGCGCTCATCTCGCGGCGGAATGAACGAAGATTCGGCAAGAAGCTGAACCGTGGCCGGGTGCGCGGTGCAGCCCTGCAGATTGACCGGGGCGGGCGCCGCCGCGATAGTCATGATTATGTCATCGAACCGCGGCGGCGCGTCCTCGACCAACCTCATCACCGATGTTCCCGGAATCCGCGTCGGGCATGCCGAGGATGCGCGGATCGCCTCCGGCACGACAGCCGTTCTGTTCGACAAGCCGGCGACGGCTCCGATTGCCGTTCATGGCGGTGCGCCTGGCCTGCGCGACAGTGCTCTGCTCGAACCGGAAATGACGGTCGATAAGGTCGACGCGCTTGTCCTTTCCGGCGGTTCAATCTTCGGCCTCGATGCTGCGGGCGGTGTCGCGGCATTCCTGCGTGAGCAGGGCCGCGGTTTCGCGGTTGGCAGCACAAGAGTGCCTATCGTGCCGGGCGCGATCATCTTCGATCTCCTGAACGGCGGCGACAAAGCCTGGGGCACCACGCCTGTCTATTGGCATTTGGGCTATCGCGCCGCGGCTTCGGCGGGCGTCGATTTCAGCCTGGGTAGCGTCGGCGTGGGCCTCGGCGCCACGCTCGCCGATCTCAAGGGTGGGCTCGGCTCCGCAAGCATCATCTCGACTTCGAGCTTTCGCGTCGGCGCGCTCGTCGCGGTCAATGCTCTGGGGCAGGCGATAATCGGCGAGGGACCACATTTTTGGGCTGCGCCTTCCGAGCAAAATGGGGAGTTCGGCGGTCGCGGCTGGCCACAATCTTGGCCGAACGAGGCGCTGCGTATGAAGGGCGACGCAGCGGAGAATACGACGGTCGGCATCGTGGCGACGGACGCCGCATTGAGCAAAGCCGAGGCCAAGCGGCTCGCCGTGATGGCACAGGATGGAATCGCCCGGGCGCTGCGCCCTACCCATGCGGCTCTCGACGGCGACACCATCTTCGCCGTCTCGACCGGGACGGCGCTCGAACCGCCCTCTCTCAGGGATCTGACCGAAATTGGCACGCTTGCGGCCGATTGTCTCGCACGTGCCATAGCGCGCGCTGTCTTCGAGGCCGAAGCCCTCCCTTTCGCCGGCGCTTCGCCGAGCTGGAAGGGCAAGTTCGCGTAACCCCGGCTGGCGGCAACGCCACCGCCTTCAGCGCGGCCGCCTACGAGCTGTCTCCCTGCAATGAATCATCAAGGTCTCCGCACGACAATGCTGGTCGGAGACTGTAATGAATTGGAAGCTCCGCAGCCTACTCGTTTCCGTGCTTCTGCCACTGTCCGTTGCCGCTTCCGTCGCCGACAACGGACCGGCCAGCGGCATTGCGTCCTTGCGCAACGAATATCTGCGTCCGGCCGAGATCCCCTATCCGGATGACGATCCCTACTCTGCCGCGAAGGCCAAGCTTGGCCGCGTATTGTTTTTCGACCCTATTTTTTCCGCCTCTGGGACTCTTTCCTGCGCGAACTGCCATCAGCCGAATCTAGGCTGGGAAGACGGATTGCCTTTGGCCGTGGGCGATGCCCAGCATCACCTGAAGCTGAAGACCCCCACTCTGCTCGACGTCGCATGGCTCGATCGCCTCGGCTGGGACGGAAAGTTCCATAGCCTGGAACAGGTCACCTTCGCGCCGATCGTCGCGAGCGGAAACATGAACATGTCGGAATCGGGCGTGACGGCGCGTCTTTCTTCGATTCCAGATTACGTGCGCAGCTTCGCCGCCGCCTTCGACGATGGCGCGATCACCAAAAAGAATATCGAAATGGCGATCGCCACCTATGAGCGGTCCATCGTCTCGGCCGACGCGCCATTCGATCGCTGGATCAGGGGTGACGAAAACGCAATCAATGCGTCCGCCAAACACGGCTTTGCGATCTTCAACGGCAAAGGGCGCTGCGCCGAGTGCCACAGTGGCTGGGCCTTCACCGACGGCTCCTTCCACGACATCGGCGTCGCAAAGGATGACGATATCGGCCGAGGGCGGCTGTTCCCGACATCGATCAAGCTTCGCCATGCCTTCAAGACGCCGACGCTGCGTGATGTCGCGCGGCGCGCGCCCTATATGCACGACGGCTCGGTGCCGACGCTGCAGGCCGTCATCGATCTCTACGACAAAGGCGGGATTGCGCGGCCGAGCCGCTCGGAAGTGATCAAGCCCCTCGGCCTCACGGCAGGAGAAAAGGCGGATCTCCTCGCCTTCCTCCAAACCCTCACCAGCAAGCCGCAGCCTGTAGAATTACCCACGCTGCCGCGATAGCTTAGCAAAGCCGCGGAAGAGCCGCGCCGAGCAAAGTGAGACCGGAGACGAACAGGGTGCCGCCCCATTGTTCGAGCTTCACGCTATGCGCGGGCACGCGCGGCGCCGCACAGGCGAAACTCGTACCGAGGATCAAACTCATCAGGCTCAGGGTGAGGATCATCGCGCTCATCTCGAATGTATCTGCAAGAGCGTAGAGCGAAAAGAATTAGCAGTTCCTTGCTCAGGATTGCGGGCGCCGCAAGCTCGCTCATGTCATGTGGGAAAGGTTAACGGACGGCGATTTCCGGCCGATTAACCAAATATTAAGATTAGCAAAGACGCTTAATTAAAATTCGAATAATTTGCCCCTGCGTAAGATGCGGGGTGGAGTAATGTATGATCGTCGAAGCTGGCGGCGGCTGTCGACCGTAGCGGTATCTGCCCTAGGCCTGATGCTGATTTGCTCGCAAGCGCGCGCTCATATCAAATGGTTCTGCGCCTACAATGTCGCCGGACAGCCGCGCGGACTCGAAAATGTGCTCTGTCCTGACTTCGAAGTGCTGACCCTGACAGCACTGCTAATGCTGCTCTCCAGCTATCTCGTCGAGATGAGCGCGATCGGCGCGGCGCTGCAAGCCGCGCTCAACAGGGTGACGAGCGGCCTGCGCGACAACACCGAAGTTCTGATGCGCGCGGGTTGCGGCTTCTTCTTCGTGGCGCTCTGGACGAAGGGCGGCATCATTCTGACACCTGAGCTGATAACCTCCTCGCCGATCATCCCTTGGGTGCAACTCGGCATGGCAGCCTGCCTGATCTGGCGACGGACGCTGCCGATCACGGGCCTGGGGATCGCCGGCTTGTTCTCGCTCGCCATGTATCAGTACGGCGTTTTCCATCTCATGGACTATCCGATCTTCCTGGGGATAGCGGCCTATCTCGTGCTGGCGGGTCTGCAACGCGATCTGTTCGGCGTGCGGCCGCTCGACGTTCTTCGTTGGAGCGTGGCAGTGACCCTGATGTGGGCCTCGATCGAAAAATGGGCCTATCCGCAATGGACCTTTCCGCTCTTGATCGTCCATCCGCAAATTACCTTGGGCTATACTCCGGAATTCTTCATGCGAGCGGCAGGCATGGTCGAGTTCACCTTGTCCTTCGCACTGCTCCTGACGCCGCTGACCCGGCGGACGGCCGCGCTGATCCTATGCGGGATGTTTGTCAGCGCGGTGTTGCAATTCGGCAAAATCGATGCAATCGGCCATGCTCCGATCGTCGCGGTCCTATTGGCGATCATCGGCGATGATTTCGTCGGGGCTCGCTTCACGCGAGTCCGCTTGGGCATCAAGGATGCATGGGCAAGATTTAATCTGAGGCTTTCGCTCTGGGACCTTGTGCTCGTCCCCGCCGGCTATTGCGGCGCTCTCACCGCTTTCCTCGCCATATATTACGTTCTGCATTCCGTATTGTTCGGAACGAGGATCACCTGACGATCATTTCACCTCGACGACAAGCTTCATCTTCGGGTGGATTCCGCATAGCACATTGAAGGTTCCGGGTACCGAAAAGATGATGTCCGTCTTGCTGCCGGGCAGCTGATCGCCGGAATCGAAGTTGAACGTGTCGGACTCGACATAGGCGTGGTGCAGCAGGTCACCATCGTCATTGACGATTTGCACCGTATCGCCGCGATTAATGGTGAGCGTGCCTGGGTGGAACGCACGCCCCTTTTGCGAGACCATGTAGCGCGGCGACTGCTGTGCGGTCCGGGCGGCACCGCCGAGCAATATTACGAGAGCGAAGCAAATGGCAGCGCCCAAGTGTGCGCGCGGCAGTACCTTCATGCGCTCACGTTGCATTGTTCGCGCCCACGGCTGGCCCAATCGCGGCGGCGGACGCAATCTCGCCGCTTTGGGTTAAGCAACGGTTTAAGCGGCGATTCGTGAAGGATTAAAGACAAGTCTTAGGAGCGTCTTAACCCGAAAGGAGCCAATTCTAGGATATTGCCGCAAGGGAACGAGTCTGTTGATGCCTGGGGTCATTTTGCCGCTGCACGCAGCGATGCAAAAGGTGCGGCCTGCGATTGTGCGCTTAGCCTTTCTGCCCGGAACGATCCGCGGCCGGATTCTCTTCGCCTTCCTGGTCATGAGCATCATCACCGCGGCGCTCGGCGGCTATGCTTCTATGGGCATCAAGCGGGCCGGCGTCCTGGTAGCCAAGACCTTCGACGAATCGTTAATGTCGATTAACTATGCTCGGGCGGCGGCCGCCGACTTCTCCGAGATGCAGGCTGCCTTTGCGCGCCGCTGGAGCGCTTCGAGCCCGGCCATACAAGCCAAGCTCGATGAGGAAATCGCGACTCTCGAACAAACGCTCGCGGAGGACCTTTCGATTGCCGCCGAGCGCTCGCAATCGAATCGCGCCGCGCGCGCGGCGACAAAAGTGCAGCACGCGGTTGACGCTTGGAGCGAAGCGCGCCGGCGCCTGCCCGCGGGCATCCAGCCCAATGCGGCCTGGGAAATGCTCGACCCTTATGCAACGATGGTCTCTCAGCAGATCGATCTGCTCATCAACTACACCGCCGGCGACGGCTTCACCTACCGGCAGAGCGCCCGCCAGGCCGTGACAGTGGCGACGCACCTCGATCTCGCCGCCACCGCCGGCGCCCTGCTGATCTCTGCGCTTGTGGCGTGGCTTCTGGCGCAGCGCATCACCGGGCCGGTGGCGGCTGCATCCGCGGTTGCTAAGCGCATCGCCAGCGGCCAGTTGGACGGCGCCATCCCGCGCGGCGGACCCGATGAGCTTGGCGCGCTGCTCGCCGCCATGGGCGTCATGCGCGACAACATCAAGGCGATGATGGAGCGGGAAGTTGCGCAGCGTCGCACGGCGCAGGTGCGGCTCGCCGACGCTCTCGAGAGCTCGCGCGAAGGCATTATCGTCGTCGACGCCGACCGCCAGATCGCGCTCGCCAATTCTCAAGCCGCCAATTTCTTCGGCAGCACGACGGAGCAAATGGCGTCCGGCAACCTGACGGAGGCGCGCGAAGCGCGCGAGCTTGGCGAAACCGTTTTGGGAATCGACGGCAATTCCGTCGCGCCCTTCGAGATGCGCCTCAAGGATGGCCGCTGGCTAAGGGTCAGTCGCAGCGCAACGCAGGACGGCGGCTTCATTGCCGTCTATAGCGACATCAGCATGTTAAAGGACCAGGAAGGAAAGCTCAAAGCGGCCAATCTTCTCCTTGATGCGGCCCTCGACAACATGTGCCAGGGGCTTTGCCTTTATGACGGCGAGTATCGGCTGAAGGTCGTCAACCGGCGCTTCTGTGAAATCTTCCGCCTCTCGCCCGAGCTGGTAAAGCCCGGCCTCATGTTTCGCGACGTGCTCGAATTGAGCGTCACCGCCGGCAATCACCTCGGCAAGACCGTGTCCGACCTGCTGGCCCAGGAATTGCCGCTGATCAACCGGCGGACGCCGAACACGCGGTTCCACGAGCTCAGCCACGACCGCGTCGTCGCGATCGCCAGGCAGCCCACTGCGGACGGCGGCTGGGTGGCCACTTACGAGGACGTGACCGAGCGCCGGCGTGCGGAGGAGCGCATCGTGTTCATGGCTCGCCACGATGCTCTCACCGGCCTACCGAACCGGCTCCTCTTTGCCGAGCGGATCGATCAGGCGATCAGCCAGATCGGGCGATCCAGCGAGGGCTTCGCCATCTTGAGCCTCGACCTCGATCAGTTCAAGCAGGTCAACGACACACTCGGCCACCCGGTCGGCGACGAATTGCTGCGCTCGGTCGCCGAGCGGCTGATTTCCTGCGTCCGCGAAGTCGACACCGTGAGCCGATTGGGCGGCGACGAATTTGCGATCCTGCAATGCGGCTTGGAAAAGCCGGAGCAAGCGGCCGGCCTGGCGCGGCGCATCGTCGAGATACTGAGTGCACCTTACGATCTCGAGGGGCAGCGCGTCACGACCAGCGTCAGCATCGGCATCTCCGTCGCGCCGGGGGACGGAACGAGCTACGACAAACTCTTGAAGAATGCCGACGTGGCGCTCTACCTCGCCAAGGCGGACGGGCGCGCCACCTGGCGGTTCTTCGAGCCGGAAATGGACGTGCGGTTGCAGGTGCGCCGTGCCTTGGAACTCGATCTGCGCGACGCGCTGGCCAACGAAGAATTCGAGATCTTCTATCAGCCGTTCTATGATCTTTCCGAAAATAGGATCAGCGGCTTCGAGGCCTTGTTGCGCTGGCGCCACCCGACGCGCGGTCTGGTGTCACCGGCCGATTTCATCCCGCTTTCGGAGGAGATCGGGCTCATCGTTCCGCTTGGCGAATGGGTTCTGCGCAACGCCTGCTCCGAGGCAAAATCGTGGCCCAATCATATCAAGCTGGCGGTGAACGTCTCCGCCGTCCAATTCAAGAACGAACGTCTGGTCAAGACGGTCACCGACGCCCTTGCCCTGGGCGGATTGCCGCCACGCCGCCTCGAGCTTGAAATTACCGAGTCCCTCCTACTCGCCAACAATGTGACGACCATGGCCAAGCTGCATGAATTGCGCAAATTCGGCATCCAGATTTCGATGGATGATTTCGGAACCGGCTATTCATCGCTGAGCTACCTGCGCAGTTTTCCTTTCGACAAGATCAAGATCGACCAATCCTTCGTCCGCATGATGTCGGCCAAGGACGGCTCCCGCGCCATCGTCCGCGCCATGACGGCGCTCGGCAGCAGCCTCGGCATCCGCACCACGGCGGAGGGTGTGGAGACCGAGGAACAGCTCGCCTGGCTGCGCGGCGCCGGATGCGACGAAGCACAGGGCTATCTGTTCAGCTCTGCTGTCCCGGCGCGCGAGGTCCCCCGCCTGCTGGCGAAATGGAATGGTTTGAAGCGGGCCGCGGTTTAGGGTTTAGCGCCTATCTCTATTGGATCGCCCGCGCTGCCCCGGCGGCGCGCCACCTCACCTGGACTTGCGCTGCCGCCTCGTGCTAGAGCGCGCTCAGTAGGAGTGAAGCTGTTTTGCGTGCGAACGTGCTCTAACTGATTGATCTGGAGCGTTTTCATCGGCGACCCGCCGCTCGCCTCGCGGCAAAATGCGCTAGCTCATGAATTTCCGCGAGGCATAAAGCACCATGCGCCCGCTGGCCATTCTACCGTCCGTTCTCGCCGCCGATCTCGCCCATATGGGCGAGGCGGTGAAGGATGTCATGGCGGCGGGCGGCGATATCGTCCATATCGACGTGATGGACGGCCATTTCGTGCCGAACATCAGCTTCGGCCCGGACATGGTGAAGGCCATCCGCAAGGCGACGGATCGGCTCCTCGATGTTCATCTCATGATCGCGCCCGTAGATTGTTATATCGAGACCTTCGCCGCCGCCGGCTCCGATATCATCACCATCCACCCGGAAGCCGGACCGCACCTTCAGCGCTCCCTCGCGCTGATCCGCCAGCTCGGCAAGAAAGCCGGCGTCGCGCTCAACCCCGCCACGCCCGTGGCGACGATCGAGCATGTGCTCGACGACATCGACCTCGTGCTCATCATGAGCGTCAATCCGGGCTTTGGTGGGCAGGCGTTCATTCCGTCCAGCATCGAGAAGCTCAGCATCGTCCGCGCCATGACCGCGGGCCGCGATATTGAGATCGAGGTCGATGGCGGAATTACCCCTGAGACCGCCGGCGCCGTCGCAAGCGCCGGCGCCAATTGGCTTGTCGCCGGTTCGGCCATATTCAAGGGCGGGTCGGCGGCTTATGCCGGCAATATCGGGGCGATACGCAAAGTCGCCCAGCGCGCGCGCGGCGAATTGGTTTGAGATCGGCAGACTACGATGATCCCTCGTTATTCACGCCCCGAAATGGCTGCTCTCTGGGAACCGCAGACGCGGTTTCACATCTGGTTCGAGATCGAGGCGCATGCCTGCGATGCGCTTGCCGAGATCGGCGTCATCCCCAAGGAGGCCGCGAAGGCGATTTGGGAAAAAGGCGGTAAGCTCACCTTCGACGTCGCCCGGATCGAAGAAATCGAGAGAGAGACGAAGCACGAGGTCATCGCATTCTTGACCTATCTCGCCGAATCTATCGGAACCGAGGCGCGCTTCCTGCATCAGGGCATGACGTCCTCGGACGTGCTCGACACGTGCCTCGCGGTGCAGCTTTCCCGTGCCGCGGAGATTCTCATCAGAGATGTCAACGCGGTTCTGGCGGCGCTGAAGCGTCGGGCCTTCGAGCATAAATTCACACCGATGATCGGCCGCTCGCATGGAATTCATGCCGAGCCCATGACCTTCGGCCTCAAACTGGCGCAAGCCTATGCCGAATTTGGCCGGGCCCGCGCCCGGCTTGTGGCGGCACGAAAAGAGATCGCGACCTGCGCTATTTCCGGCGCCGTCGGCTCGTTTGCGAATATCGATCCGCGCGTCGAAGCTCATGTCGCCAAAAAGCTCGGCTTGACGCAGGAACCCGCCTCGACCCAGATCATCCCGCGCGACCGGCACGCGATGTATTTCGCAACACTCGGAGTCGTTGCCTCTTCGATCGAGCGCCTCGCCGTGGAAATCCGCCATTTGCAGCGAACCGAAGTGCTTGAGGCCGAGGAATATTTTGCGGAAGGGCAGAAAGGCTCGTCCGCCATGCCGCACAAGCGCAATCCCGTGCTAAGCGAAAACCTCACCGGCCTCGCCCGCCTGGTGCGCGGCATGGCTCTGCCCGCCATGGAGGACGTGGCCGTTTGGCACGAGCGCGACATTTCGCATTCCTCAGTCGAACGGATGATCGGCCCGGACGCGACGATCACGCTTGATTTCGCCCTCGCCAGGCTCGCCGAAATCATCGAGAACCTCGTCATCTATCCGGCCAACATGCAAAGGAATCTCGATGCGTTGGGGGGCCTCGTCCATTCGCAGCGCGTGTTGCTCGCCCTAACGCAGAAGGGCGTGAGCCGCGAGACGGCCTATGCCCTCGTCCAGCGCAACGCCATGCCGGTCTGGCGCGGCGAAGGCGATTTTCTCACGCTGCTCCGAAAGGACCCCAAAGTCAGAAAGGCGCTCAGCGATGCCGAGCTCGAATCCCTGTTCGATCTCGACTATCATGTGAAACACGTCGATTTCATCTTCAACCGGGTGTTCGGCCAGAGCGACGGTTCGAAAAGGGTCCCTGATGAAGACGCATGAACGCCTTGAAGCCGTGATCGCCACTGTGATCAAAGACGATCATGTTCATGCCCGCTGGCTGAACACATTTTCTTTCCTCGAATATGTCGGCTTTCGCAAAATCGTGAAAAGCCAGAGGGCCGAGGTTCTCAATCGCTCGCTGCTGATGCATGCGCTCGAGGAAGGCCGCCACGCCCTGCTCCTGAAGAAACTCGCGGTAAAGCTCGGCGGACAGGCGTTTGATTTCTATCGGCCGGAGACGATGCTCTCCTTCGATGCGGCCAAGACCTATTTTCAGGAACTCGATCACAGGTGCGACGAAAAGTTTGCGCGTCTCGGCGATCTCGAGCGCTCGAAACTCGTCTATCTCTACGTGACCTGGCTCATCGAGCGCCGCGCCCTCGATGTTTACGGGTGCTACAAGAAGGTTCTGGGCGATTCTGATTTGGCGCCGAAGCTCAATGCGCTGCTGGCAGAAGAGGTCGGCCATCTGCGCGCGGTCGAAGCCGGCATTGCGGCGGGCGATCCCGAGCATGCTGCGCGGTCCGCAGAATTCGAGGCGCTCGAGTCCGGCCTTTACGAGGACTTCGTCAGCGCATTGGCGCGTGAACTCACGCCTACTCGGGCGCGAGTCGAAGTCTGAGGCAGCCTCGCACCGCGCGGCTTGAGCAAGCCGGTCCCCCATTTGAACAGACAATCGAGCCAGGGCTTAAATGCGCACGAGCGAAGCGGAAATCTTGATCGTTCCTGGCCTTGGCAATTCCGGCCCGGATCATTGGCAGAGTCGATGGGAGGCCAAGCTTTCGACCGCGCGCCGGATCGTCCAGAAAGACTGGGAACGGCCGCGGCTCGCCGATTGGCGCCGACAAATCGTTGCGGAAGCCGAGGCCGCCGAAAAGCCGGTGGTCATCGTCGCTCATAGTCTCGGCGCAGTGGCTGTTGCGCATGCTGCCGCCGAACTTGAGGGGAAGGTGCGCGGCGCCTTTCTCGTCGCGCCGCCCTCGCCGCGCGTGATCGCGAGCCTCGATCCGATCGATCCCGAATTCGCCGCCGTCCCGACGGCGCCGCTTCCCTTTCCTTCAGTCCTCGTCGCAAGCCGCGACGACACTTACGCCGATTACGATGAGCTTGCGGACCTCGCGCGCGCCTGGCGCGCTGAGCTCTCGGATGCGGGGGCATCCGGCCACATCAATGCGGAGAGCGGCCATGGTCCCTGGCCGGAGGGGCTGCTCCGCTTCGCCGAGTTTCTGAAGACTCTTTAGACTCCCTCACCGCGAATAGAACTCGATGACGAGATTGGGTTCCATCAGGACCGGATAGGGCACCTCCCGCGGCAGCGGGATGCGGGTCAGTTTCGCGGTCATCTTCGTGTGGTCGACTTCGAAATAGTCCGGCACGTCGCGCTCCGGCAGGCCCACCGCTTCGAGAACGAGCGTGAGCTGGCGAGAGGATTCCTTAATCTCGATGAGGTCGCCGACCTTGACCTGATAAGAGGCTATGTTGACGCGCCTGCCGTTGACTTTGACGTGGCCGTGATTGACGAACTGACGCGCGGCGAAGACTGTCGGCACAAATTTGGCGCGATAGATTGCGGCATCGAGGCGGCGTTCGAGCAGGCCGATGAGTTTATCGCCGGAATCGCCTTTCATCCGGATCGCCTCGGCGTAATATTTTCGGAACTGCCGTTCCGAAATATTCCCGTAATAGCCCTTCAGCTTTTGCTTGGCCTTGAGCTGGGTGCCGAAGTCAGAGAGCTTGCCCTTGCGGCGCTGACCATGCTGGCCTGGGCCATATTCGCGGCGATTGACGGGGCTCTTTGGGCGGCCCCAGATGTTCTGCCCCATGCGCCGGTCGAGTTTATACTTTGCTTCTGCGCGTTTGGTCATCGCGTCCTCGAATGTTGCGCCGACGAACGCGCAAGCGCTCACGCCAACGGCGTGCCGCAAACCGCGTCTTCCGCCGGCAAGTGGCGGAGGTACGCGCCCTCCTCTGCAAAGCCGGGCTCTGCCGACAGACGGTTGCTCGGGCAAGATGCCGAAAGAACCGCCACGGGTGCGTCACGGCGGGGCCAAGCCCGCCATGAATTGCGGGCGCCCTTGCGGACGCCCGAGTGGCAGGCTGTAGAAAGAGCGGCACGCAATGTCAAGCGGCCGTCCGATCCTGGATTTCGATCCGGTCTCCGACACGAATCAATTTCCCACCTTGGTCACCATGCGGCCGGGTGTTAATCGCCACACGATAGAAGTGATTGAAGCGCTCGCGTGCCGACCATGAGGGAAGCGTTTCCTTGCGGAGCTCGGTGAACCGGCGAACGAACGTCTCGTCGAGGACGCCGGTCAAAGGGTTCCTCGGCGGGACAATGCAGCGTTGACAAGGATTGATACCGTCAAAGACGGCATCTCCCACGCGGAAGCGCACGACCGTTCCGGAGGGTCCGAAGAGCCTGTCCTCCCAGAACGCTGGCACGCCGGCAATTTCGATATTGGTGCGAAACCGTGCGCGGACCTGTTCAATCGGCAGGTCGAACCAGCGGCCAATCTCCGTGAGGGTCGCGACGCTGATGATGGTTGGGCCGGGTGAGTCAGTATCATCAGGGAAACCCAGATCCGCGTTCTTTTGAACCGCGACCGGAAAGCCGAAATATTCACGCAACCAGCTCTCGAGGCAATCGCCATCCCGCTCGAGCGAGAATGTCCGACTGCCCAAGCCTTGGCCGCTGTCGTCGCGCAACGTTACACTGCGTGCCTCCAAATCGACGTGCGAGCGCAACCGGTGTGCCGCCGCGTAGCGCTTGCCATTCACGAATTTGCCGCTCGCATCAAAGAATCCCCAGGTGCGGTCATGCTCCAAAGCGCCGCTAGCCCGCACCCGTGCTTGCGAGACCTCGACCGCATCCAGCGATTTGATCGGGAAAACGAGAATGCGGGAGAGAAATGCCTCGTTCTCGGACATGATCCATCAACGACTGGCGACGATCAATCGATGAGCTGTTCGAAACCGTCAGCCTTGCGGCGACCGCCGATCTGTCTCGCAAACATCCGCTATTCGCTTGCGGTCCCTGAGCGATGGCCGCGAAATGCGGAGTCACCTCTTCCTTACGCGCCAGCGTGTCGCCTACGCCAGGGCTTTCGCAACGTCTGCAGCTTATCCGCAGCCGTTTGGGCCCAGAAAACGTCCAGATTTACCTTCATTAGGGGCCAGAACCCATTCCGTGAGCGAGACCCGTGAACCGACAGCGGAACTCCGCGGATGCGCTGGATTGAGATCCCATGCGGCGACAGGGAGGGTTTCGTCCGCCCGAAAGCGGAGCGCAGGTGCTAAACTTGCAAAACTCTGTTCCACGCGGGACCGCGAGGCAGTCCACGCTCAATTCAAATACGTCGTCGCGGCATTGATAGAGGCCCACGATGACCCTACGTAACAATCAATTGGCAATTCTGCTTGAACAGCGGCGTCGTCCACCTGCTGCAATGACAGCATCCAGGGGGAACGTTCAAAGGAGGAGCTTATGGCTAAGATCATCGCCGTTCTCTATGACGATCCTGTCGACGGTTATCCCAAGACCTACGCCCGTGACAGCATTCCCGTCATCAAAACCTATCCCGACGGCCAGACTACACCGACACCGCAAAAGATCGACTTCAAACCGGGCGAATTGCTCGGCAGCGTTTCAGGCGCGCTGGGGTTGAAGAAATGGGCGGCCGACAACGGTCATAAGCTCATGGTCACCTCCGACAAGGAAGGCGCCAACTCGGCTCTCGACCGTGAGTTGCCCGAGGCCGATGTCGTGATCTCCCAACCGTTCTGGCCGGCCTATATGACCGCGGAACGGATCGCCAAGGCAAAGAAGCTGAAGCTGATCATTACCGCCGGCATCGGCTCGGACCACACCGACCTCGAAGCTGCCAGCAAGCACGGCGTCACCGTTGCCGAAGTCACCTACTCGAACAGCATCAGCGTGGCCGAACACGTGGTCATGATGATCTTGAGCCTGGTGCGCAACTATATCCCATCGCATGACTGGGTGCGCAAAGGCGGCTGGAACATTGCCGATTGCGTGGAGCGCGCTTACGACCTCGAAGGCATGCACGTCGGCAGCGTGGCGGCGGGACGCATCGGCCTTGCCGTGCTGCGCCGGCTCAAACCGTTCGATGTGAAGTTGCACTACACCGATCGTCACCGGCTGCCTGCCGCAGTCGAGAAGGAACTCGGGCTGACGTTCCACGAGAATATGGAAAGCCTTCTCGAGGTCTGCGACGTGGTGACGCTGAACACTCCGCTCTATAAAGAGACGGAGCATATGATCAATGATAAGACGCTCGCGTTGATGAAACGCGGCGCCTATCTGATCAACACCGCGCGCGGCAAGCTTTGCGACCGCGATGCCATCGTGAGAGCGTTAGAGAGCGGCCAACTCGCGGGCTACGCCGGCGATGTCTGGTATCCGCAACCGGCCCCCAAGAACCATCCGTGGCGCACCATGCCGCATGAAGGGATGACGCCGCACACGTCCGGCACGACGCTCTCGGCGCAGGCGCGCTATGCCGCCGGCACGCGCGAGATCCTCGAGTGCTTCTTTGCTGGAAAGCCAATCCGCAACGAATATCTGATCGTCCAGGGCGGCCACCTGGCCGGGACCGGCGCGCATTCCTATAGCTTAGCCAGCTAAGATTGAGATCGATCGTAAGATGCGAAAGGCGGCAAAAGCCGCCTTTCGCATTTTGTGCTCGCGTTGCAAGGAACGAAGCCAGCGTTCCTTCTCCCCTTGCGGGAGAAGGTGGTGCTTCGCTACTCCCCCGTCAGCAGCACGATCTTGCCGACATGACCCGAAGATTCCATGCGCTCATGCGCTTGGCGCGCATCTTCCAGCGGGAAAGTCGCGTGGATCACCGGCTTCACCTTGCCCGCTTCGAGCAGCGGCCAGATATTTTCGCGCAGCGCCGCCGCGACCTCGGCCTTCTCAGCAAGCGAGCGCGACCGCAGGGTCGAGCCCGTGAGCCTGAGGCGCTTCAGCATCATCGGCATGAAGTTGAACTTCTCGACAATACTCGATTGAAGAAAGGCGATCTGCACGAGCCGGCCTTCGAGC
Organism: uncultured Alphaproteobacteria bacterium; assembly: GCA_963720425.1. Taxonomy (GTDB): domain Bacteria; phylum Pseudomonadota; class Alphaproteobacteria; order Rhizobiales; family Beijerinckiaceae; genus Methylovirgula. The sequence continues at coordinate 1,844,080 of OY970391.1, read as the reverse complement.
GCGAGACTTGAAAGGTTCTTCTGGATATAGCTGCCGCCGACCATGTCGAGGACGACATCGACGCCACGCTTATGCGTAATCTTCTTCACCTCCTCGACGAAATCCTGCGTCTTGTAGTCGATTGCATGATCGGCGCCGAGCGTGCGGCAAAAGGCACATTTTTCGGGCGAACCGGCCGTAATGATCACTGTTGCGCCAAATGTCTTGGCAAGCTGGATCGCCGTCGTGCCAATGCCGCTCGAGCCGCCGTGGATGAGGATCCACTCTCCCGCCTTCAGCCGGCCGCGGGCGAAGACATTGTCGAAGACGGTAAAGAACGTCTCGGGTATTCCGGCAGCCTCGACCAGACTGAGGCCCCGCGGCACAGGCAGACAAAGCGCGGCATCGGCGAGCGCGTATTCGGCATAGCCGCCGGAGCCGACCAGCGCGCAGATTGCGTCACCCAGCCGCAAACCCGTGACGCCTTCGCCGAGCGCTGCGACATACCCGGCGATTTCCATGCCCGGCACCCCGCTCTCGCCGGGCGGCGGCGGATAATTGCCGGCGCGCTGAATTAAGTCCGCCCGGTTGACGCCGGCGCCGACGACCTCGACGAGAACCTTTTCAGGACTGGGCTGCGGCACCGGCGCCTCGGCGATGCGGATCACGTCAGGCCCGCCGGCACCATCAAAGATCACTTGGCGCATCATCTTGGGCAATGGTGGCATTGCCATCACCTAATCTCTATCTGGCTGCGCGAGGCGAACCAGTTTCTTGATCCGCGCCGACCAGAGATGCCGGGCCTGTTCGCGCCCCGCGATCCGCGCTTCGCGCATCCAATTGAGCTGAACCGCGCGTCTCCTGCCCACATGCGGCAGATGGCCGTGCCAGGAATTCTCGCTGCGCCGGAACACAAGCAAAGTGCCGCCGACCGGCGCGATTTCGACGACCGGGTCGTCCAATCCGTCCGGCGAACGCAAGAGCCGCAGCCGGCCGCCTTCAGCACTCCAATCCTCGTTCAGATAGATGAGGACGGTCATGAGTTTGGATTTCGAATCCGTGTGAACGCCACCATCTTGCGCGCGCACTTCGCCGCGCACCGTATAGACGAGCGGAAAGGCGGAGAGATCCATACCAAACTTGCTCTCGACGGCGACGCGAAAGCGAGGCCCGGTGAGCTCGTCCAGCAGCGCCGCGAAATGGCCTTTTGCACTGAAACTGCCCGGAGGAAAGGCACCGGGGCCCGGCAGTACCGGAAAATCTGCGCCGATCCGCGCGACGTCTACCCGCGCAATGAAATTCGGAACGAGAAGATGCGGGAAGGGTGCATCGGCGAGCGGCGTCGACTCAAAGGCCGCGTAATCGAGATAGCTCATGTTCGACTGCCTCAGCGCGGCGATTTGCACGTGCATCCGCGGTGCGATGCAACTCTACCGTGCCCACTCTTGGCACTCCAGCTTCTATCTGCTCGAAACTGGGTCGTGTCTCACTTTGAAATTTGAGGGGGATTGACAGCTTTGAGCGAGCGTCGGCGGCGGGGCGGGCTAGGCACCTTTCAAAGAGCTTACAACGTCCTCGATCTCGCCCGTCGCGATCCGACCGACCATAACGGCGGCTCCGATCACGTCGGCGGGGCGCTTTTCGCCTTTAGGGCCTTTGGGCATCAAGCATCATCCTTTGGCTCGCCTTCTTCATCGAGCCCATTGCCTTTGTCCCAACCCTGTTCCCATTCCTTGGCTTCTTCTGATCCGGCAGGATAAGGGCAATCTTGGCGTGCCACACCGCGTTCAAATGCATCTAGACCTTCTAAAAAGGGAGCGCCGCCCATAGGCCCGGGCATTAAGTCTCTCCTGCTTTCCGCCAAGCATATAGGAGTTGGCGCACAGAGGCGACAGGCCGTCAAGACCGCCAAATTTCAAAGTGAGACACGACCCGAACCTGCAATGGCGAGGAACCTTCTCCAGACGCCAGCGCAAGAGCCTGGTTGAAAAGAGCCCGGGCAGCAGCACGTTTCCGCTTGGCAACACATGAGGTCTATGTATCATTTTTATGATGTTCACATCGATGGTTCGAGAAACTCGCCGTGTGTTTGCGTCGGATTCTCATCGCGTCGGGGCTGATTTTTGCCACTCTGTCCGCGGCCGGACCGGCACGGGCTAGCGCCTTCCTTGAACCGCCGGGCGAAGGCGACATCATCACAGCAACCGAATTCTCCGATTCGACGCGCGCCTTCGATCAAGACGGCTTTCGAAAGGCTGACGCTCATCGCTCAGCCTTTTTTTGAAACGGCGCGGCAGGACTTGAGTTTCCACGCCCGGAGCGGAGACCGGCGCGCGGTTCGGCTTGGCCAATTTCGGCGCCACCGTCGTTTCGATTCAGGGCCTCTTGCACATCCCGTTTGATTCCAGGCAGTTGCCACAGGTCGGCTTTGACGAAGACGATGTCTTTTCCGGCGATCTCCGCCTGCTGCTCGGACACATATTCGAGATCGACGGCGCAACGGGCTTCCTCGACGTGCAAGGCGGCTATCGCTGGCAGGACGACGGCGCGCCCAACGAATGGCATGCCGATTTCACCGCGGGCGTGCGGCCGCAGCCCCGCCTGCTCATCATGCTGCAATCATTTGCCACGCCTGCGGACCGCAGCACCGCGGCCTGCGAACGCTATGCCGGTATCATGTAGCAACCGCCAGGTTGCTACAGAATACCGCGCTATGCATGAATCAAGCTGCAGGAAAGTCTGGTCTATGATCTCTCGCGAAGCTGGGCGCTACAGGGCGGCTTCTTCGAGACGGTCGGCGGCATAAATGCCGGACGCGAGCTCGGCCCGATGGTGGCCCTATGGTATCACTTCTAAGCGCTGGAGATCGCGATCGCAGGAAACGCTTGAGGTCTTCTTGCGACGCAGGACCTTGTCCCGAAAACTTTTCAGTCTTCGGGATCATTCTGTGAACCCACACCGACTTCTCGGAAGTCGGTGTGGCACGCAGGCTTCGTTCAGATCTCGACGATCACTTGGCCTTTATCGCATTCGCGAGTTGGCCCATGAGATAGCCGAGCACGCCGCCGCACACCCCGGAGACGGCGACGAGGACGAGCGGATTGGCGAAGCTTGCGACGGTCAAATCATTCATGTCGCCCTTCGCGAGGGTATAGCCGGCCACCATGGCAAAGCCATAGACATTGGCCGGGACGCACGAGAGCACCTCGACCGATGCAACGATGACGAGAAAGAAGACCAGAACGCCGATGACGACCGCGTCCCAAGCGTTGCCAGCCAAGCCCTCGAACGAGGGACCCTTGGAGATGATCAGCAAGGTGATCGTGGCGACTACGGCACCATAGACGATGCCGACAATTGTCCTAACGAGCGCTTTGTTATCGCCGCCGGCAGCGAAGAAACAGCCAGCGCCAATAAAGCCCACCCAGACGAGCAGGTAGCTAGGTAGCAGACCGAGGCAGATAAATGCCCAAATGCCGCCGAGAACGGCGACACTCACTGACAATGCAAGTAATTGCGACATGACTTCTCTCCCCCTTCAATTCCTGTTCGTTCTTAGGGGCAGGCTTTTCCTCGAATGCGCCTGTTCCCGGAAGCGGGGCCCCTGATGAATGCTAGCACAAAGACTTAGACGCGACCATGGGAACCCTGCGACAATGCACTGCGTTTTCACCAATTCGTGGTTGGGATCGCGCTGATTCAGAAACCTTTTTAGTTTTCGCGGCTTGCTGCGGCGCTCCAAAGCCGGCAGCTGATGACCGAAGAAGGAAGCCTGCACAAGGGCGTCAAGGCGATGCAAAGCCGAATCCCATCCCCACGCCATGAGTCGACGATCGGTATTCTGCTTGCCGGCGGTCGGGCGACGCGCATGGGCGGCGGCGATAAGGCTCTGAAAACGCTTCGCGGCGTTCCCCTCCTCGCCCGTGTCATCGCAATCCTGCGACCGCAGTGCGACTCCCTGCTCGTTAGCGCCAATGGCGAGGCCGCGCGATTTGCCCGATTCGGCTCGCCTGTGGTCGTCGATGACATAGGCGGCTTTGCCGGACCGCTCGCCGGTATCGTCGGCGGCCTCGATTTCATTGCGACGCAGCAACCACAGGCGGCTTTCGCCGTAAGCGTCGCCACGGATACGCCGTTTCTCCCAGCCGATCTCGTCGAACGCCTTCACGCGGCCCGCAGCGCCACCAGCGCCGAGATCGCCTGTGCACGCTCAGGCGGCGCGACGCATCCCGTCATCACCCTCTGGCCGATCAGCATCCGCACAGAGCTGCGTCGGGCGCTTGTCGACGAGGACGTGCGCAAGGTCGACCGCTTCATGGCGCGCTACAAGCTCGCCTATGCCGATTGGGCGGTTAAGCCTTTCGATCCCTTCTTCAACATCAACGAGCCCGACGATCTCGCCGCCGCGGAGCGCATTTTGGAGATGTATGGCGATCCCCCGAAAGCCCGTGCCGTCACGCCGCCCTGATGTGAAAGACATGGATGCCGGCATTTTCAGAAATATGCTCGACCGCGCCGCCCATTTCACGGGCGAGATGCGGAATGTCGATCGGCGCGAGCGGATCGGTGCATTCGACGATCAGGAGATCGCCCGGACACAGGCGTCGAAGCGCTTTGCGGGTGCGCAGAACGGGGAGCGGGCACTTCAGCCCTTTGAGATCGAGACGCGTCCTGCTCATGGCCATGGACGTGGTGCCCGCTGGATCTCGATGTCTTGCTGGACCATATTCTGCAAAGGCGATCAGGCCAAAGAGAGCAAATTTCGAGCCTGCGACTTGCGCCGAAGGACTGAACCATGCGTGTGATCGGCCTTTCCGGATGGAGCGGCGCCGGCAAGACCACGTTGATCGTCAAGCTGATCCCGGCGCTGCTGGCCCGCGGTTTCAGTGTCTCGACGCTGAAACACGCGCACCACGCCTTCGACATCGATAAGCCGGGCAAGGATTCCTATCAGCATCGCGAGGCGGGGGCCACGGAAGTTCTGGTCGCCTCGGCCAACCGCTTCGCCCTGATGCATGAATTGCGCGGCGCGCCGGAACCTTCGCTTGCTTCGCTCCTCGCCCATCTCGCCGAGGTCGATTTCGTCATTGTCGAAGGATTCAAGGCCGATGCGCATGCGAAGCTCGAAGTGCACCGCGTCGCCAACGGCAAGCCTTTCCTCTTTCCGGAAGACGCGAACATCAAGGCATTCGTCAGCGACCTTGCCGACCCAGCTGCATCCTTGCCACCGCATCTGCCCGATGCGCATCTCGACGATATCGACGCAATCGTCGCTTTGATCTTGAAGCTCGCCGCACCCTTAGACGCAGCCATGCGAACTTCGTCTGCGAAGGACCGAGACTGACCTGCTGGGCTCACCGCGCATTGAGGCGACGCACTTGCGTCGCCTCAATGTTTCTTTGCCGCTCGCAACTGACTGCGAACGCGATTAGAGCAGCGCAGCGGCCTTCGACAAGGCGATGTAGAGGCCGATTGCGAAGGGAATGCCGACCGCGAGCCAAGCCAGCAAGCCGACGATCCCAAAACTGCCGCGCGCCGCCGTCTCGGCGTCCGCCGTATGCACTTCACGCTGCAGCGCCCGTTCCTTCGCTAGCTCCTCTTCGGTCATCGTATGCTTATCGTGAACCGGCCGCACCAGCAGGTTGCAGATCAATCCGATGAAGAGCAAGCCGGCCATGATGTAAAGCGTGCGGTCATAGACGAGATTCTTCGGCACGCCGGCATGGAGCTGAGAGTCGCGCAGGCTTGCAATCAGGGCCGGACCGACCACGCCGGCAACCGACCATGCCGTGATCAGGCGGCCATGGATGGCGCCCACCATTTGGGTACCGAAGACGTCGGCCAAGTAGGCCGGCACCGTCGAAAAGCCGCCGCCGTACATGGTCAAGATGACGCAGATCGAGGCGACGAACAGCGCCGCCAAGCCCAAGTGCCCCCAGGTCGGAAGCAAGCAATATAGAATGATCCCGAGGATGAAGAAGATACAGTAGGTTAGCTTGCGGCCGAGATAATCGGACAGCGACGCCCAAAAGATGCGGCCGAGGCTGTTGAATAGGCTGATCAGGCCTACCAGACCTCCTGCTGCTGCAACGATCGCCAACTTCTGCGCGTCGGTTAGCGCCGTGCCGGCTTGTAGACCCAGCAACTTAGGTCCAAACACTTCCTGCAGCATCGGGCTTGCCATGGCGATAACCGCTATGCCGGCAGTGACGTTCGTGCACAGCACGCCCCAGATCAACCAGAACTGGGCAGTCTTCAACGCCTCGTCGAGATGGACGTTGCTGCTTGTGATCATCGACTTCTCAGTGCCGCTTGCCGACCCCGTCCACCCCGTTGGCTGCCAGTCCGATGGGGCCACGCGGAACCCAAAGGCGCCGGCGGACATGGCCACGAAGTAGATCACCCCCATGACGATCAGCGTCGGCGCTACGCCGGGAATCTTGTCGTGAGCGAAATGCGCCATCAGCCAGACGGCGAGCGGTGCTCCTATCATCGCACCGCCGCCATAGCCCATGATGGCGAAGCCCGTGGCCATGCCGCGGCGATCCGGAAACCATTTGATCAGCGTCGACACCGGCGTGATATAGCCAAGGCCCTGGCCAATGCCGCAGATGAAGGCGATCAGCAAGACCAGCCACAGCTGATGTATCCAGACGGCGAGCCCCACCCCCACCAGGCCGCCACCCCAGCATAGCGCGGAAACGAAGCCGGCCTTACGCGGCCCGGCATGTTCCAGCCAGCCGCCCCAGATGGCGGCGGAGATGCCGAGCATGGCGATGAAGATCTCGAAAATATGGGTGACGCTTGCAACCGACCAGTTGCAAGATGTCGTGACGAGCTCGGTAAGGAAGGTCTGTTTCGCGCAGACGGCGGGATTGGCATTCAGTATGAGCTTGGTCATCGGCAGCCAGAACACCGAAAAGCCGTAGGACATGCCGATACAGAGATGGATCGCCAGCGCCGCCGGGGGCACCAGCCAGCGGTTGAATCGCGGACCGGCAACGGTGCGCTCGCGATCGAGAATGCTCCCGCCAGCCGCGGGTATCCCGGCGGTGGAACCAAACGTGCTCATTGCGCCTCCCTAAATTACATTTTTGTGACGGCGTTGCTTGGCGCACGCCGTACCGATTGATCATCACTCAGATGACTGTCACTTGCTATCCAGACTGCACATTTGCGGCACGACGGGCAAGACTTAATCGTCTTCAACCCATGTGAGACTTGGCCATTTCGGAATCGGCGGAGCCGATGCGCCGCTGGGACATGCAGGGCGCCCGGTCTTTGGGCACCCGAGAGATATGCCATCGCAAACTGAAGTCGTGGTCAAAAACTCTCTTCTGCGCGAGCGTGTGGTGCGCGGGCGAGGGGGGTGGCGTGCGGCAGACTCAGGCGCGCAGCGAAAACTTCTTCGCCACAGCGGCGGCGCAGCGGGCAGACTCGATGCTCACCCTGCCCTCCACCGCCTGCAGCATTTGGAGCACCGCGAAGAGCCGCGGCGTGCCGTGCTCAATCTCGAGGTCTGCGTCGGACTCCCCTTCGCCAAGCGCGTCTTTGACGGCCGCGATTTCATAGGAGGTGCCGCCTTGTTCGAGCGCCAGCATAAGGGCGAGCACGCCCTTGTGCTCGGGTGCTTGCGCGCGGGCGATGCGGTAAAGGTTCACGAAGCGCTTGACCGCCCGCGGCGATCCACCCGCCAAAGACGCAAGCGCCGCGAGCAGGCCGGATTCCGCGGCCGAAATCGACCAGTCGATAGGCGGCCGCTGAACATCGGCGCGCGTCTTTACGTCCTCGGAGCCGCCCTGCCCGATGACATGCGCAACAAATGCGGCATGGTCCGTCGCGCCGGCGGCGCCTACGCGGAACGGCACTTGGATCCATTTTTCGAGAGCCGTGGCGTCCGCCTCGACCCGCGCCGGATCTGCGGCCACCAGCGTCACGATCCCGGCGCTGGCGAAGGCGCGATGTGCGGCGTCGAGAAGCGCGCGCGCTTTTCCTTGCGGCAGAGCATCGATATGGTCGAGCGCGACCACCAATCGTTGCGGCACCGACTTCAACCCACCCGGCACGCCGGCTCCGGCGCCAGCGCGCTGAACTCCCTCCATGAATGTGCCGAGCGCGGCAAAAAAGCGCTCGGCCTGCGCCTTAAGCGTGGTGTCCTCAAAGGGCGACGGTTCGGCCTGCGGCGTCCCGGCGCGGCGATCGGCCTCGGCGGCGCTGCGGCCGGCAAGTTCCACATCAGCTTCCAACCCGTCGACCCGCCGCATCTGATGCGCGTAGAGCGCATCGAGGGCGCGACGCCGGCTCACGACATCGGTTTCAAGGTAGCTTACGCCGCGAAATAGCGGGCGTAGAAAGCGGACGCCGCGCAAAAAAATGGCGACGAGCGCGAGCACAGCAGCGGCATAAGCGATCTTCGCGGCGAGCGTCAGCCAATCGATATGCGCTTCGATCCAGGTCGAGAGCGACGCCAGCCCCTGACTGGCGCTGCGCAACGAAGCGAGCCATTTCGCCTGGTCGGCGACTGCGGTATCAAGGCCAATTCCGGCAAGCACAAGGATCGCCGCGGTCACAAGCAGCCGCGTCTGACCTTTGAAGGCCCAGAATGCGCGCAGCGCGGCGCCGACCCGGGCGGCCGGGCCGCCCGATTCGGCTATGTCGCGGACCATGGATTTGTAATTGGCGATCGGATCGCCGGTGATGCCGAAACTCTCGAGCCGGCTCTCAATCTTGGTGCGGTTGGCGCGGGCATAGGCATCGACCTGCGAACCGGCGGATTCGAAGAGGACGGTCTCAGCAAGCCGCGCCCGACGGCTCTCGATTTCGTCGAGCTTCTGGCGCTCGGCATCGAGGCGCCGACGTGCCTCGTCAAATTGCTCGGCCGCTTCGCGCGCGACAATCTGCGGATTGCGCACGGCATGCGCGACTTCGCCGACGAACTCCGGAAAGGCCTTGCCGAGCTGCTCATAGAGCGCCCTGGCAAGCGCGACGCTCGGCTCGCCATCAAAGCCCGCGGCATCGATCCGCAAGGCGCCAATTCGGGTCAAAAAGGGGCTGGCCCCAGCGCCGACGGCCGCGGCGCTCAGAGCCTCGATCTCGGCGAGAAGCTTGGCAAGAGCAAAGCTCTTGCCGGAGCCAGATTCGCCGAGAAGAGCGATCGTCAATGGCGCCTCGGTGTCGCGGTGGACCGCAAGCTCGGCCAAGGGTCGCAGCGCCCTGTCGAGCCCCAAGGCATCAGCGCCGCGCGGCAGGTCGGCGGCGAAGATACTGCGCTTGCCGGGCTTAGTCTCTGCAGCAAGGGTCGGAAGACTCGGAGCGACCGGCTGGTCTTCCTTTGCAAGATCGCGTGTTGCGATATCGGTCACGTTGCCGTTCCTTTCGAGAACATCCATTGGTTCTGTTCTCGCATATTTATGCGTCGGCCTTCAGGTCAAACATCCGATTGTGACCACCAAATGACTGGCGCAGCGAGACGTGAGACCTTTGCTTCGGCCGAAGGCGCTGGACCGCGCGTTGCGAGGCGTTTAGAGCATGACCCAGCCGGTTTTGCGAAAAGATCATGCGACGGCAAAAGAATCTGGAGCAGGATCATTTGCGGCAATCGCCGCTATAAACCTGGCATCTTATTTCCTTTCAAGCGAGAGACGAAGCCTCGATGGCGCGGCAATTCATCTATCATATGCAGGGTTTGACCAAGATCTATCCCGGCGGCAAGAAGGTCTTGGAAAAGGTCAACCTCTCCTTCTACCCCGCCGCCAAGATCGGGGTACTCGGCGTCAATGGCGCGGGCAAATCGACGCTGTTGCGCATCATGGCGGGCCTCGACAAGGAATATTCCGGCGAGGGCTTCCTCGCAGAAGGGGCAAAAGTCGGCTATTTGCCGCAGGAGCCGCAGCTCGATGAAAGTCTCAATGTGCGCGCCAATGTGATGCTCGGCGTCGCGGCCAAGCAAGCGACCCTTGACCGTTACAATGAACTGGCGACGAATTACTCGGAGGAGACCGCCGACGAGATGACCCGGTTGCAGGATGAGATCGAAGCGCAAGGCCTCTGGGATCTCGACGCGCAGGTCGATCTCGCCATGGACGCGCTGGGCTGCCCGCCCGACGAATGGCCGGTGGCGCGGCTCTCGGGCGGCGAAAAGCGCCGCGTCGCCCTCTGCAAGCTGCTTCTCGAACAGCCGGATCTGCTGCTTCTCGACGAGCCGACCAACCATCTCGACGCGGAGACGGTGAACTGGCTCGAAGGACATTTGCGCGCCTACCCAGGTGCGATCCTGATCGTCACCCACGACCGCTATTTTCTCGACAATGTGACCGGCTGGATCCTCGAACTCGATCGCGGCCGCGGTATTCCCTACGAGGGCAATTATTCCTCCTGGCTCAAGCAGAAGCAGAAACGCCTCTCTCAGGAAGGCCGCGAGGAGGCGGTGTTTGTTCGGCAACTCGAGGAGGAAGCCGAATGGATCGCCGCGAGCCCCAAGGCGCGGCAGGCGAAATCCAAGGCGCGCATCCAGCGCTACGAGGACCTGCTCGCCAAGCAGAACGAGCGCGCGCCGAATTCGGCGCAGATCGTCATTCCGGTCGCCGAACGGCTCGGCGCCAATGTCATCAGCGTGGAACATCTCTTCAAAGGCTTCGGCGACAATCTGCTCATCGAGGATCTCTCGTTCAAACTGCCGCCGGGCGGCATCGTCGGCGTGATCGGCCCGAACGGCGCCGGCAAGACAACTTTGTTTCGGATGATAACAGGCCAGGAAAAGCCCGACAGCGGCGTAATCGAGATCGGCGATACCGTGCAGCTCGGCTACGTCAATCAGTCGCGCGACGCGCTCGATGGCGCAAAGACCGTCTGGGAGGAGATATCGGGCGGCAAAGACGTGATCACGCTGGGCAAGCGCGAGGTCAATTCGCGCGCCTATGTCGGGGCCTTCAATTTCAAGGGTTCCGATCAGCAGAAGAAGGTCGGCCAGCTCTCCGGCGGCGAACGCAACCGCGTGCATCTCGCCAAGATGCTGAAGGCAGGCGCCAATGTCCTGCTGCTCGACGAGCCGACGAACGATCTGGACGTCGACACGCTGCGCGCGCTAGAGGAAGCGCTGATCGATTTCGCCGGCTGCGTTCTCGTCACCTCGCACGACCGCTTCTTTCTCGATCGCATCGCCACCCACATGCTCGCCTTCGAAGGCGACAGCCATGTCGAATGGTTCGAAGGCAATTTCGCCGATTATGAGGAAGACAAGAAGCGCCGGCTCGGGATCGAGAGCGTGATCCCGCACCGGATCAAATATAAGAAATTCTCACGTTAGTGACGGACGTGGCCGCGCCCGATCAGGGGCGCGCCAATTTGACGGCCACGCCAGTGACGCAAATCCTTTGGAGCAGCGACGCGCCGGGCGCGTCGCCGACATCGGCACGATCGATTCCGTAATCGACTTCGATAATGGCATCGGCATCGCAATCCTCGGCCGCGTCGATCAAATTTTCGAGCGCCTTGGCCTTATAGAAGTCCTGAGTGACCGCCGAACGCGGACCGTGCCAGCTTGAGGCCGCCTGGATGCGGCCGATCGGGACGAACTTTTGGCCGTCGATATCGTCGTCGAAGATGATACGCATATGTCTTCCTCTTTTCTTCTCTTTGCGGCGCGCTTTCAGGACGAGGGAAACCTCATCCGCCCCAAAGCGTGCTCGTGTGGTACTTTGTGCGCGCCGTCAGCGCGCTGCCGCTGCTATCGCCAAGACTCACTTGATTCGTGGCGAACATCACTTCCATACGAGTTCAAGGGCGCAAGTTTGATGACAATGTGGCCTTCATCGGCGCGCTGAACGACGCCGGGGATTATGTGTTCACAAAGCGTTAAAAGTCTATTGCAATCCGCGACTCGGCGCATAGTTTCTTCATAGTCGAAGCAGTGCTCGCGTGATCGTGATCGCACGTTTGCGACCTGACGGCGCGGAAAACTGCAAAGCGCTGAGCATTCGGCGCGAAAGTTATGCAGGCCAGAAATCCGGGACTTCTTCTGCGGCCCTGCAGGGCCGCAGAAGAAGTCCCCGCTTCCAATTTGTGCGGGCCTTGGACATCACATTCGCGCGAGTGAGGCGCCTTCAAAGATTATTGCGTCCTCGCAATAGAACGCACGCGCAGGCCGGGCGCGCGCGTGATCAACGATTCGGAATCGTGCTTAATAGAGTCATTCCGAGGCGAGCGTGGCACGTCGGTGCCGGGCCTTTTTTACATGTCGAACTACCTTGAGGTACTTTACAATATAAACATATCTTTATATATAGTTCGGCAGACCAAGAGCCGAACCATGAACCAAGACCCCGACACCACCTCTTTCGAATCCCTCCTCGCCGCGCTTGCCGCCGCCGCCGAGCCGACCCGCTTGCGCTTGCTCGCTTTGCTCGCCGAGGCGGAGCTGACCGTCACCGAGCTCGTGACCATCCTCGGCCAGTCGCAGCCGCGCATCTCCCGGCATTTAAAGCTGCTGGTCGAGGCCGGGCTCGTCGAGCGCCATCGCGAGGGCGCCTGGGTCTTCTTCTTCATCGCGCCGGCCAGCGCCACCTCCGCCCTCGTCCGCGATATCCTCGCCAGGCTTCCCGCCGAGGACGAGACGCGCAGAGCCGACCGCGTCCGGCTCGCTGAGGTGCGCTGTGCTCGGGCCGAACAGGCGGCCCGCTATTTCGCCGCCCATGCCGCCAATTGGGACGAGCTTAGAGCGCTGCATATCCCCGAAGAGCGGGTCGAGGCCGCCATCGCCGATCTCGTCGGCTCTGCGCCGCTTAACGCCGTGCTCGATCTCGGCACCGGCACCGGCCGCATGCTGGAACTTCTGGCGCCGCGCGCCTCCCGCGCGGTCGGCGTCGACCAATCCCCGCAGATGCTCGCGGTCGCACGCGCCCGGCTCGAAAAGGCCGGCCTGCGCAACGTCCAACTGCGCCAGGGCGACATTTATGCCTTGCCGGTCGAGCGTGATTTCTACGATCTCGTCATCGTCCATCAGGTCTTGCATTATCTCGACGATCCGGCGCGCGCGATGCGCGAGGCCGCCCGCGCACTGCGGCCTTCCGGGCGCCTGCTCATCGTCGATTTCGCCCCGCATGCGGAAGAGAGCCTGCGCGAACAGCACGCGCATCGCCGCCTCGGTTTTGCGGGCGAGGAGATTGCAAGCCTGATGAAAGACGCCGGGCTCGAATTCATCGAGCGGCGCGATCTCGTCCCCAACAAAAAGGAAGGCGGCAAGCTCACCGTTTCCCTTTGGCTCGGCCGCGACCGGCGCATCATTTCGGATCCGCTTCCCTTGACCTCGCGGGAGTTCGCCTGATGGCCTTGGCCTCATTTTCCGAAGCTCACCCGCGCGCGAGCCACAGCACCTGCTCGGGCATCAGCGTCTCCTTCGAATTCTTCCCGCCGCAGACGGCGGAGATGGAGCAGATCCTGTGGGCCTCGATCACGCGGCTTGCGCCGCTTTGCCCGGAGTTCGTCTCAGTCACCTACGGGGCCGGAGGCGCGACGCGCGAACGCACGCATGCGACGGTCGCGCGGATCCTGAAAGAGACAACGATCAAGCCCGCCGCGCATTTGACCTGCGTCGGCGCGCCTTGCTCGGAAGTCGACGCGGTCGCCCGCGAATATTGGGACATGGGTGTCCGCCACATCGTCGCCTTGCGCGGCGATCCGATGGGCGGTCCCGGCACAGGCTTCGAGCCGCATCCGCAGGGCTATGCCAATTCGACCGCGCTCGTCGCTGGCTTGAAGAGGATCGCCGATTTCGAGATCACCGTCTCGGCCTATCCCGAAGGCCATCCCGAAAGCATCTCTGTCGATCACGATCTCGACGTGCTGAAAGCCAAGATCGACGCCGGGGCGATACGCGCCATCACCCAGTTCTTCTTCGAGAACGAGGTTTTCCTGCGCTTTCTCGACAAGGTGAAAGCGCATGGGATCGATATCCCGATCGTGCCCGGCATCGTGCCGGTGCAGAATTTCAGGCAGACGGCGCTTTTCGCGCGCCGCGCCGGCACTTCGATCCCGCAATGGCTTGCCGATCGCTTCGAAGGTTTGGATGACGATCCGACGACGCGCCGGCTCATCGCTGCGACGGTCACTGCCGAACAGGTCTTCGATCTCGTTGACGAGGGCATCGATCATTTCCATTTCTACACGATGAACCGCGCCGATCTCGTCTATGCGATCTGTCATCTGCTCGGCCTGCGGCCGAAACATGAAACGGAAGCTGCCTAAGCATGGACCGCTTGCCACAATCCGATACTGCTGAAGTCCTGCGCGCCGCGGCCCGCGAGCGCATCCTCGTGCTCGACGGCGCCATGGGCACGATGATCCAGGCGCATAAGTTCAGCGAAGCGCAGTTTCGTGGACCACGCTTCGCGGATTGGCCGCGCGACCTGCGCGGCAACAACGACCTTCTTGTGCTGACGGAGCCCAAGGCGATCCGCGCCATCCATCTCGCCTATGCCGAGGCCGGCGCCGACATCGTCGCGACGAACACCTTTTCTTCGACCAGGATCGCCCAGGCCGACTACGGCATGCAAGATCTCGTGCCGGAATTGAACCGCGAGGCCGCCCGCCTCTGCCGACAGGCGATCGAGGAGGCGCGGGCCAAGGACGGGTGTCGGCGCTTCGTCGCCGGCGCCATGGGGCCGACCAACAGAACCGCCTCGATCTCGCCAGACGTGAACAATCCCGGCTTTCGCGCCGTCTCATTCGATGAGTTGCGCGCGGCCTATGCCGAAGCCGCCGAGGCGCTGATCGAAGGCGGCGCCGACATCCTGCTGATCGAGACGATCTTCGATACGCTGAACGCCAAAGCGGCGCTCGTCGGCATCGATGATGCGTTTGAGAAGATCGGCCGCAAACTGCCGATCATGATCTCCGGCACGATCACCGATCTCTCCGGCCGCACGCTTTCCGGCCAAACGCCGACCGCCTTCTGGTATTCGCTGCGCCACGCCAAGCCGCTCTCAATCGGGCTCAACTGTGCGCTCGGCGCGCGCGAAATGCGCGCCCATTTGGCGGAACTCTCGCGGATCGCCGACACGCTCGTCTGCGCTTACCCGAATGCCGGCCTGCCCAACGAATTCGGCCTCTATGACGAAAGCCCCGAATATATGGCGTCACTGATCGGCGAATTCGCCGAGTCCGGGCTCGTCAATATCGTCGGTGGCTGCTGTGGCACGACGCCGGCGCATATTTATGCCATCGCAAAACGCGTTGCCGGGATCGCGCCGCGGAAAATTCCTGAGATCGCGCCCATGCTGCGCCTCTCTGGGCTCGAGCCCTTCACGCTCACATCCGACATTCGCTTCGTCAACATCGGCGAGCGCACAAATGTTACCGGCTCTGCCAGATTCCGCAAATTGATCAAGGACGGCGATTTCGCCGCGGCGCTCGACGTGGCGCGTGATCAAGTCGCGAATGGCGCGCAGATCATCGACGTCAACATGGACGAGGGCCTGCTCGATTCGGAACGGGCGATGGTCAAGTTCTTGAACCTTATCGCCGCCGAACCCGACATCGCGCGCGTGCCGGTCATGGTCGATTCGTCAAAATTCTCGATCATCGAAGCCGGGCTCAAATGCATTCAAGGCAAGCCGATCGTGAACTCGATCTCGCTCAAGGAAGGCGAGGAGAAGTTCATCGAACAAGCGGAAACCGTGCGCCGCTATGGCGCAGCCGTCACGGTCATGGCTTTCGACGAGAAGGGCCAGGCCGACACGCGCGAGCGCAAGGTCGCGATTTGCGCACGCGCCTACGACATCCTGACTCAAAAAGTTGGCATCGCGCCGGAAGACATCATCTTCGATCCGAACATTTTTACGATCGCGACGGGCATCGAGGAACACAACAATTACGGCGTCGATTTCATCGAGGCGGCGCGGGAGATCCGCAAGCGCTTTCCGCTCGTCCACATTTCTGGCGGCGTCTCGAACCTCTCCTTCTCGTTCCGCGGCAACGAGCGGGTGCGCGAGGCCATGCACTCCGTCTTCCTCTATCACGCGATTGCTGCCGGCATGGACATGGGCATCGTCAATGCCGGCCAGCTCGCAGTCTATGACGATATCGAGCCGGAGCTGCGCGAGGCCTGCGAGGATGTCGTCCTCAATCGCCGCCCGGATGCGACGGAGCGGCTTCTGGCGCTCGCCGAAACCTATCGAGGCAAGGGGCAAGAGGCCAAGGAAAAGGATCTCGCCTGGCGCGAGGCATCCGTCGAGAAACGTCTCGAACATGCGCTCGTCGCCGGCATCACCGAATTCATCGAGGCCGATGTCGAAGAGGCGCGGCAGAAGGCGTTGCGCCCGCTCGATGTGATCGAAGGGCCGCTGATGGCCGGGATGAACGTCGTCGGCGACCTCTTCGGCTCCGGCAAGATGTTCCTACCACAGGTCGTGAAATCGGCGCGGGTGATGAAACAGGCGGTCGCCTATCTCTTGCCCTTCATGGAAGAAGAAAAGCGCAAGGCCGGCGGCGCGGTGGGCGCGCGCCATACCGCGGGCAAGATTCTGATGGCGACGGTCAAGGGCGACGTGCATGACATCGGCAAGAACATCGTCGGAGTCGTTCTCGCCTGCAACAATTACGAAGTGATTGACCTCGGCGTCATGGTGCCGGCGACGAAGATTCTCGAGACCGCGCGCGCCGAAAAAGTTGATGCGATCGGCCTCTCCGGTCTCATCACGCCCTCGCTCGAAGAAATGTGCTTCGTCGCATCCGAGATGGAACGCCAAGGTTTCGACCTGCCGCTCCTGATCGGCGGGGCGACGACGAGCCGCGTCCATACCGCCGTCAAGATCCACCCGAACTACCATCGCGGGCAAACGGTCTATGTCACCGACGCAAGCCGCGCGGTCGGCACCGTGCAATCACTGCTCTCGCCTGAGAGACGCCAGCCCTATATTGACAAGGTGCGCGCCGAATATCGCAAAGTGGCGGATGCGCATGCGCGCGCCGAGCTCGACAAGACGCGCGTGCCGCTCGCGCAGGCGCGCGCCAATGCGCTGAAGCTCGATTTTGCCTCTTATGAACCGCCGAAGCCCACTTTCATCGACGCGCGGGCGTTCCGCCGCTACGATGTCGAAGAACTCGTTCCTTATATCGATTGGACGCCGTTCTTCCGCACCTGGGAATTGCGCGGCCGCTTTCCGGACCTGCTCGATGATCCCGAGCAGGGCGCGGTGGCCCGGCAGCTCTATGACGACGCTCAGGACATGCTCGCCCGCATCATCGCCGAGCGGTGGTTCGATCCCAAGGCGGTGATCGGCTTCTGGCCGGCCAATGCGGTCGGCGACGACATTCGCCTCTACACGGGCGAGTCGCGCAGCGAGGAACTTGCAACGTTCCATACGCTCCGCCAGCAATTGGGCAAGCGCGAGGGACGCCCCAATCTCGCGCTTTCCGATTTCATCGCTCCGGCCTCAACCGGCAAGCCGGATTATATCGGCGCCTTCGTCGTGACGGCGGGCGCGCGCGAGGAAAAATTCGCCGAGCGCTTCGCCAAGGCCAATGACGATTATCGCTCGATCCTCGTCAAGGCGTTGGCCGACCGCATCGCCGAGGCTTTCGCCGAGCGCATGCACGAGCGCGTGCGCCGCGAGTTCTGGGCCTATGCGCCCGACGAGACTCTGACCAACGACGAACGCATCGCCGAGACCTATCGCGGCATTCGCCCGGCGCCTGGCTATCCGGCGCAGCCCGACCATACCGAGAAGGCGACGATCTTCCGCCTGCTCGAAGCCGAACGGCGCATCGGCGTCAAGCTCACCGAATCATTCGCGATGTGGCCGGGCTCTTCCGTCAGCGGCCTCTATTTCGCGCATCCGCAGGCGCATTATTTCGGCGTCGGCAAGATCGAGCGCGACCAGGTCGAGGATTATGCCAAGCGCAAAGGCTTGACGCCAGAAGAGGTGGAGCGCTGGCTCGCGCCGATCCTGAATTACGCGCGCGTCGGCGCGCCGGCCGCAGCGCAATAAGCTTTCATCATTGCGAGCGCAGCGAAGCAATCCAGGAATAGCTCTAAAATTGGATTGCTTCGCTTCGGCTCGCAATGACGGCGCCGGCTTACGCTCTACTCTGCAGCCTCGCCGCAAGTAGATCGCGCAGAGTCGCGAGCGTCGAGAAATCCGCCTTGCCGTCGACGCGGGCGGGGCGGAAGTGGCGCTGCAAAGCGGCGACGACTTTTTCCGTATTCTTGTCGTAGTGACCGCTGACGCTGATGTCATAGCCATAGGCTGCGAGCATGGCCTGCAGCTCTTCGACCTTCTCGCCGCCGGCGCCGGCCTCAAGCGGCGCGTCCGCCCCGATCGGATGCGGGCGAACGTAATGTCCGACACCGGCCGCAGCGAGCGCACCCCAAGGAAAATATTCGCCGGGATCGATCTTGCGGCCGGGAGCGATGTCGGAATGCGCGAGGACGCGCCGAGGCTCGATTGCGTGCCGGCTCATGATATCGCGGCAGAGCGCGATCAGCGCATTGATCTGAGCGTCGGGATAGGCGGGCGTGCCGAACTCGTGCCCGCCATTTTGAATCTCGATTCCGATCGAGGCTGAATTCATATCTTTCTCGCCGGCCCAGCAGGATTGGCCGGCATGCCAGGCGCGGCGCGACTCGGGCACAAGCTGAAGAATGCCACCGTCTTCATCGATGAAATAATGCGCCGAGACTTCCGCTTCTGGATCGCAGAGGCGGGCGAGAGCCGCCGGCCCGCTCGCCATGCCGGTGTAATGCAGGACGATCGAGTCGGGCCCCTTTATACGCCGTGGGCCATGGTTCGGCGACGGATGAACTTCCTTGACGAGACCATTGTCGGGATCAAAACCGGTCATCTGACGCAACGGCTTCCGATCTCTCCTCTGCAGGTCGTGCGGACCCGACCTGTTCGGCGAGATGCAATAGCACGCGGGCTCGGCCGCGGCGCGTCAATTGCCGTATTAGTCCGCGCAGACCGGATTGCCGTTGGGATCATAGGTCACCCGCGCACAGTGCGGCGGCGGACCATTGCCAGGCGGCGGTGGTGGCGCACCATAACTATAGCTCGGTGGCGGCGGACCACCGTAGCCCGGCGGGGGCGGACCATAGCCCGGCGGGGGCGGACCATAGCCTGGCGGAGGCGGCGGATAATAACCGGGCGGAGGTGGAGGCGGAGGCACGGTATTGGCGCCGACGATCGCGCCGGTCGCAGCGCCCAGAATGCCGCCGGCCAAAGCCGCGCCGGGCCCGTGCCCTGCCGCGGCGCCGATTGCGGCGCCTGTCGCGCCGCCGAGCGCGGCGCCCGATGCTGCGCGCTGTTCCGGCGTATAGCCGCAGCCGGCGAGCAATATGACGCCGGCCGCCACAAAGACACAGCTCGAGAGTCTCACCTTCCGCCCCCTTCGCTTGGCACCCCCAACCCGTAATGATTTATCCTCCATAAATCTCGTAAAATTTTGGCGATCGGAGGGCTTGTTGACGCCGCCCGGCCGAGCGCCTATCTCGGCCCTGCCAGTCGGCCGGATGGCCACCGCCAAATGCGGAGGAAAGTCCGGGCTCCATGGAGACACGGTGCCGGATAATGTCCGGCGGGGGCGACCCCAGGGAAAGCGCCACAGAAAAGCAGACCGCCTGCCACTTGGTAGGCAAGGGTGAAACGGTGCGGTAAGAGCGCACCGCGCGGATGGCAACATGCGCGGCATGGCAAGCCCCACCGGGAGCAAAACCGAATAGGGGCGCGCGCGGCTCCACAAGAGCCGCAGGTCCGTCTCCGGATCGCCGCCCGGGTTGGTTGCTTGAGGCGGCCGGCAACGGCCGTCCGAGATGAATGGCCATCGCGCGCGCGGAGTCTCCGCGCGCCATACCGAACCCGGCTTACAGGCCGGCTGGCAATAATTTCTCCGGGCGAGAGGCTTCGCGCTTCCCGCTAAGCCCCGAGCCGGCCAGCGGCATGCGCCAGCATCGTATAGACCTTGCCGGTCTCCGAGGTGAGATAGGTGCGGGTCAAGCTGTCGTCGCGATCGTCGCGGCTCACATCGGCCAGAAGCCGCTCGAATTCCTGTACGTAACGATCGACGGTGTTGCGGAATTCGACATCGCCGCGATAGCGGCGGCGGATTTCGTCGAAGGTCTGCTGTCCGCGGCCGATATAGAGCTGCCGCGAAAAGGCATTGGTTTCGCCGCGCCGATAATTCGCCCAGGCCTCGGCGATCGCAGCGTGATCGACCATTCGCGCGATGTCGTGGGAGATCGTCTCCAGGGGTTCGCTCGGCTGTGGACCGCGCGGCAAGGGCGGAGGCGTCGGCGGCTGCCCATCCTCACGTGAGGCGCGGGCGAGAAGATCGGAGAGCCAGCCAGGCCCGCGCTCGCCGGCGGGGGCCGGCCGGGACGGGCTAGCAGGCGCAGGTGCGCGTGGCGGGCGCAGCGAGTCCGGCCTTGCTGCTTCCGCGAGGGCTGGTTCGCGTTCGGGCCGAGCCGCCTCGAGACGGCGGACCAAAGCGCCATCGGGCCGAGTTGAAGCAAAAGCCGAAGGATCGGAAAGATCATAGGAATGGCCGGAGCGTGCGACGATGTCCGTCAATTCGTTGAGCGCTTTGATCTGATCGGCCACGACCCGTCGCATGACCGACGTTTGCTCGGCGGTTTCCTGCGGCAGGATTACGGCGTTGCGGCGCAATTCCTCGCGGGTTGCTTCGAGCTCTCGCTGGATCTCGCGCGATAGGCCACGCATCTCGGTCGCCGCCGCTTGGAAACGCGAAGTCGACTGGCCCAACATGCCCTCGATCTCGGCATTCGCCTGTTCATAGGCGGCCCGCAAGAGCGCCGCGGTGCGCTCGCGCTCGGTGCCGAGCGAGGAACGGATGTCGCCGAACTGCTGCTCGACCATGCCAGCCGTCGTTTGCGACGTTTCCGCCAGGAAGGAGCCGATTTCACGAGCCCGGCTCTCGACCCGGTGGAAGGATTCGTCAACGATCGACGAGAAGGACGAAATTATGTTGTCGAATTCCTGGCGTTGCTCCTGCACCGAGGCGAGCAGCGTTGCGATTACGGCGCGGCGATCATTCAAGGTTCGATCGAGCTCGACCTGCGAGCGGGAAAGGTCGGCCGCGGCCACGGCGAGCGACTGCTGCTGGTTGGCGATCGTCTCGTAAAGCGCGTGGGCGCTGCCCATCGTCGCGCCGGCGTTGGCGCCAAGATCCTCGATCTCCTTGGTGATGCCCGCGAGCGCCGATTCGAATTGCTGGATCCGCCCGGCCAGGGCCCTCTCGATGGCCGCGAAGCTCGCGTCGGCATTGCCGATCGTCTTCTGCAAAGCGTCGTTGGTCGCGATCAGCGAGTCCACCGAAGCCGCCGCACCGGATATGAGAACATCATTGAGATTGGCCGAGGACTGATCGAGGGCCGTCGTAAGTTCGGCCTGTTTCTGCCCGAGATGCGCGACAAGGTCGGTTCCCTTCGTTTCAAGCACGGCATGGATCTCGTCCGAACGTGCGCGCAATGTCTCGTGCAGATTGTGGCTGCGTTCGTCGAGCGCAGTCTGCAGCTCGGAAAGGCGCCCCGCCAGGGTCGTGCCGATCTCGTTGACCCGGGCGGCGAGGACGCCGCCGATGTCCCCTATGCGGTCGGCAAGCCTCGAATCGAGATCGTTTGACGCCTGAGCGAGCAGCTCTTTGAGCGCATCGGCGCGACCGCTGAGCAGCCGGGCGAGTTCGCCGGATTCATGATCCAATGCGGCGCTGATGTTGCCCGTATGGTGAGCCAGGGTGGTGTCGATTTCGCGCGCCCGGGCGGCGAGATTGTCGGAGAGGTCGCGCCCGCGCCCGTCGAGATCAGCCGAGATGGCGTCGAGCCGGCCGACCACTTGTTCTTCGAAGCGGCCGATCCGTCCATCCAGCGTCTCGGCAATCTCGGCCGCCCTGCCGCCGAGCGCCTCGTTGACTTCATCCGTCTTGGCGGCAAGCACCTCGGTGATCGACGTCGTGCGGGCGGCGAGAATCTCGTCGATCTCACTAGCTCTCGTTTCGAGCGCGTGAGCGACTTCGCGGCCGCCTTCGCCGAGAACCTTGGCGATGTCGAGGGTACGCGCTGCCAAGGTTTCATTGAGCGATTTGGCGCGCCCGTCGAGGCCAGAATTGACGCGCATGATCAGCGTGTCGAGAAATTCCGCCATCTCCTGCACCCTGGCCGCGGCACGGTCTTCGAAGAGCTGGGTCTGGGACGCAAATACTTCTGCCGTCTGCTGGGCGCGCAATTCGAGCTTGCTCTCGAGTTCGCCGCCCTGCGTGGCAATCACGGATTCGATCGCTTCAAGCTGTCCGCCAAGCATCGCCGACAACTGCTGGGCATCATCGCCGAGCCGATCCGCAATAATATCGCTTTGACCGACGATCGTTTGCTCGAATTGCCCGAGGCGATCGGCCAGTGTCTCATTGACACGTTCGTTGTGCGTGGCGATTGCGCTGATCGCTTCTTTGGCCGTTTCGGCGAAGCGATCGCCAAGCGTTCCGGCGTGATAAGCGAAAGTCTCGAGCGAATCCTGGGCGGCCAGAGTTAGCCGCTCGTTGATCCTGTCCGATTGCGTGCCGATGTCTCCCAACTGTTGCGAGAGGCCATGCGAGACACCTTCCTTCGTCCGCTCCAAACGGCCGAGAATGTCCTCGGCCTGCGCCGTCAGGCTCTCGATGAGCTGATCGCCCGCCTGGCCGAGCGCGGACCTAATCTCCTCGGCCTTAGCGCCAAGCGACACGGTGATGCGATTGCCGGCGGCGCTGAGGTTCTCGGCAAGCCCGGTGGATGCTGCTTCGATCTCGTGCGACAAGGAGTCTTGCGCTCCGCCGATCGCGCTGCGCATGCGTTCGCTGTTGGCCTGCACGGCCTCGCGCTCGATCGACAATTCGTCGACCAGCGTCCGAATGCGCCGCTCATTATCCGAATAGGACCGTTCGAGATTTGACACTTCCGAACGGACCAAGGTCTCGAGTTCGCCGGCCCGCGCCAGCGCTCGCTCGATACCATCCCCCATGGAGACGATCTCGCGGCGGATCGCCTGGGACAGCGTGACCATCTGTTCGCTGGCGATCGATTCCGGCTCGGCAAGGCACATTGCGATCTCGACCATCGAGCGGGCGGTCAGGCGCATTTCCTGCGCGCGACGCGCCAACACGGCCGTCACGAAAAAGAAGATCACTGGCCCGACGACCGCCAATGCATAAAGCGGGATCTCCGGCCGCGCCAGGAGAGGCCCTTGCCCGAGAAAGTCGGCGCGATGCGCGGCAAAATAGATCCCCGCGATGGCGATCCATGCGGCGGAAAAGATCCAGGCGAGGACGAACGGCGCGCGGCTCGGCCTCCGGTTGAGGGCCCGCAGCATGGCTCCGACCGAATCGCGATCGTCATTGGCGGGCGGGACCGAAGGCGTGACCGGGCTGCGCTCGGCGGCGAAATCGGCCGTTTTCGCCATATCCACAGTTTTGTTCCGTTCCGGCTTCCTCGGCGCGAAAAGCGGGTGTTCTTCGACCTCCGGCAAGCGAGGGGCGGAGCGCTCGGGCTCGGTGCTGGACGGCTGCGCTTTCGCCTCCGCGTCGCCAAGCGGGGGATCCGGACGGCGCTTCGCGACCTTCGGCGTCTTGTCTGGATCGGACGCTTTCGGGGAAATTGGGGTCGAAATTTCCAGGCTCTTGGGTGTTTCGGCCGATCCATCCCCGGCGAGGTTCAAACGCTCCTCTATCGCCGATAGAGCTGCAGCCGCAGGATCTTGCGCCTTGGGCGTGGCCATAACTGCCTCTTACTACGGACCGACGCCGATCCTCGATCCTTACCAACGCACGGATCGACCCATGCGTTAACCAATTGCACTCTACATCTCAGCTCAGTTGATTGAAACCGCTGGTAGGGGAAGGTTTCGATTCGTGGTTAACACGGCCTTCACCATAGCGAAAAAGATTTTCTACGCTCCGGCCGTGGCACCGCTCCTATCCAGAATTTTCAAGCAAAAACCGTGCGATGGCAAGGCTAGACTTCGACGCTCCTCGGCGAGGTGGTCATGGATTCCGTAGACGAAATGAGCGATTTTAGCGACCATGGCGAGTCGCTCGATCTCGTCCATCTTGCCGCTCAGACCGACGGCGATCTGGCGTTGCAACGTGACCTTTTGGATCTTTTTATCGTGCAGTCGGCCGAACTTATCGCGCACATGTCTGCACTCGCCGACGCCGATCCGGCCGCGGCCAGCGATCTCGCCCATACGCTCGATGGATCGGCGCGAGCGATCGGTGCGTTCGAGCTTGCCGGAGCGGCCGCCGAGCTTGAGGCCGCCCTCGCCGCCGGCGACGGGGCGGCGGCTGCGCTCGAACCTGTGGCTGCCGCTCTCGGCAGAGCGCTGAACGCGATCGAGGCCTATCTGCGCGACCTGCCGCCGCGCCGCGGCGCCTGACCGCCGCCTCCCAATCAATTGCCCTTCCGAAGGTCCGCCGGACATTGATTCCATTCGCCGCAAGCGGACGAGTGTAAAAAATCCATCTGCAGCAAAGACAAGGCTGTTCATCGCAAAATCTCTTAAGTAAAGAGAGCGCAACTCCTGCCACCGCGATCCCCGAGACTATATCCATGATCAAAATTACCTTCATCGACTCGTTTGGCGAAAAGCGAACGGTCGAGGCGGAAGAGGGCTCGACCGTGATGGAAACGGCAATCCGCAATTCCGTCCCCGAGATCACCGCCGAATGCGGCGGCGCTTGTGCCTGCGCGACCTGTCATGTCTATGTCGATAAGGCCTTTTTACCGTTGACCGGTGGACCCAGCCCGCAGGAAGAGGATATGCTCGATTTCGCTTATGGCACGCAGCCCAATTCGCGGCTTTCCTGCCAGATCAAGGTGACGCCGGAGCTTGACGGGCTCGTCGTCACGACACCGCCGCGCCAGGGCTGAGGCCTCGCTGACGCGCGACAATCAACCAAGTTGCCGCGCCGCGCCTTTCAAGCCAACCGAATGCGCTCAGAAGGCCCTTCAGGAGCAGTGTATGGAAGAAAGCATAAAGACCGACGTCGTGATCGTGGGGGCCGGGCCGACCGCCCTCTTCGCGGTTTTCGAACTTGGTCTCCTCGATATCAAGTGCCACCTCATCGACGTTCAGCCGCGTGCCGGCGGCCAGTGCGCCGAACTCTATCCGGAAAAGCCGATCTACGACATTCCCGGCCATCCGATGGTCACAGGCGAAGAGATCGTCGAAAAGCTCTTGGCGCAGATCGAGCCGTTTCATCCGACCTTCCATTTCGAACAAATGGTCACCGAGCTCGAGGTGCTCGGCACAAGGCAAGCGCCGGCGTTTCGGGTCAAGACCGACGCCGGCCGCACGTTTGACTGCAAGTCGGTGATCGTGGCGGCGGGCGGCGGTTCATTCCAGCCGAAAAAGCCGCCGATCGACGAAATCGAAACCTATGAGCAGAAGTCCGTGTTCTATGCCGTCCGCAAGGTGGAGGAGTTCCGCGGGAAAAATGTCGTGATCGTCGGCGGCGGCGATTCCGCGCTCGACTGGACCTTGAACCTGCAGCCGATCGCCAAGCGCCTGACCCTCGTTCACCGGCGCGACGAGTTTCGCGCCGCGCCGCATTCGGTCAAAGCGATGCGCGAACTCGTCACGGCCGGCAAGATGGAGCTGCGGATTGGACAGATCGTATCACTCGCCGGTGACAATGGCGAACTCGCATCAGCTCAGATCAAAAGCGCCAAGGGCGAGGTGAGCGAGCTTGCCGTCGAAAGGCTCATTCCCTTCTTCGGCCTGACGATGAAGCTCGGCCCCGTCGCTGAATGGGGTCTCAATCTCAATGAGAATCTGATCCCGGTCGACACCGCGCAATTCGAGACCAATGTGGCGGGCATATTCGCGATCGGCGACATCAATCATTATCCCGGAAAGCTGAAACTCATTCTCTGCGGATTCCACGAGGGTGCGCTCGCCGCGCAGAAGGTCTATCACTACGTCTATCCCGACAAGAAGCTCGTATTCCAATATACGACGTCGTCGACCAGCCTGCAGAAGAAGCTCGGCGTGGCTTAGGCTGTTATTGCGGAACGCGATCGAATTGGCGAAGCGGCGCGTTCGCACCACACAAAACGCCTAAATGCGCCTCGAAAAGGCGGACCCTCGGTGTATTTTCAAGGCAGCCCGCGTATGTGCGCGGCCAAGCAAACTGGGAACGGGGATCATGACTGAGATAATTGCAAGGATCGGTCAAAATTGGAATGTTGAATTGGTTGACGAACGGATGGTCAAAATCGCTGGCGCGGCGCCTATGACGCCTGCCGATGCAGCCTTTCTCGCCCCGCAGTCTGCTTTCATGCGGCGCCCTCATAGCCCTAGAAAAATCACCGAAGACCGGCGTGCTTTGCGCGGACTTGCATTTCCCAGTGTTGAAGTGGACCATCACAACACAATCAGAAACGCGCACGCCGGTTGTCATATTTTCCATTCCACCGGGAATCGACTTGACGTTTCAAGTTACACCCACAAATCGAGAAAGAACGTGGAGCGGCTTTGATTGCTCATGCCAGCGGACCGCCGCCCCCCGAGCACGCGCCCGATAGGCTCCACTAAAAACAGGTGCGCGGCGCGGGATTGGGACTTGAGACCGGTTGGAGCGCAAGTCACTTGCGCGAATGCAGCAGGACTGAGACCAATCGAGAAAGCCGCCGCAATTACCCCCTGTTTTATAATTGCCTCTCGCAGGTGTGGCTCAATTACTCATCGCTCTAGGTCTTCTTCTCCGACCGGAAGAGAAAAGGCGCGACATCGGCGACGCGCGGCGGCGGCGCGATGACAAAGGGCATGGGGCGGCAGACGGCCATGGCCGAAAGACCGACACGCGCCGTGAGCAAGCCGTTGAGTACGCTCTCGCCCAACCTCGCCGAAAGTTTGGCGGCAATCCCATGCCCCAGCACTTGCTGAATGAGGGAATTGCCGACCGCCACGCCGCCGGTGATCGCGAGATGCGCGCCGACCGAGCGCATGAGTTTGAGAAAGCCGAAGAATCCCGGACGTCCGCCGTAGATCTCGGCGATCCTACGAATGAGGCGTAGCGCCTGCGCGGCGACGAAGGCGACATCGATCAGCGCGCGCGGCGAGATCGCGGTCACCATCGAAACGCGCTTTGCCGCCTGCGCAATCTCGCGCCGCACGTCGCGATCGAGCGGCAGGATGAGATCGCGCTCGGCGATGTCGATGAGATCGCGTCCGTCGATGATCTCGTGGGTCAGCTCGAGGAGCCGCGCGCTCTGGCGGCGCTTCGCCTGAAGCGCGGCGAGTGCGGCAACGAGGCGACGCGCCGCATCGCGATCATCCGCCGCGCGCGCCGTCGCAAAGCCCATATGGAGACGGGCGATCTTGCTCTGCCGGGCGATGCCGAAGATTTCTCGCGCCGCAAGCACGACGAGCGCGAAGATCGCCAGCCCGCCGAGGACGACCGCGACATAGCCCAAGAGGGCCGAACGCGCAAAGAGCTCTTCGACCAGCCCCGCGACCCAATTGCCGAATGCGACCAGGATAAAGCCGCTCGCCGCCGAGAAGAACAGGCCGCCCCAAGAAATGAGCGCGCTTTTCGTGATGCCGCGGCGCTGCGCAGCCTCGACCACACGCTCCGCCGGATCGACCGGAGCCGCGGTCGCCGCCTCCGCTTCGAGGAAATCGGCGACAGGCTCGATCGTGAAGGTCGCGCGGCGCGGCTCGTTCTCCTCCGCGGCAAGGCCTTTGTCGAGGCGAAAAGCTTGAGGCTTGATCTTTGGCTCGGACGGCACGATCGCTCCCACACGCGTGATTTACAGACAAGCCTATCTCAGTCTGTCGCCGAGCAGAAATTGCAGGGCGCGATCGAGGCGGATATGCGGCAGCGGCAAAGGCGTTCCCGCCGCGTCGCGCGCCGCGATCGGCGGGCGAAATTGCACGAAGCGATAATCGCGAGGCTCTGCGTTTGCGAAGTCCCCAGTGAAAACCTCATCCGGATCGCTCGGCAATTGTCCCGGAAAGATCGCCGCCTCGGTTTCTCCATCGAAGGTTTCATTGCCGATACGCTCGCCTTTCATCGGCGTTCCGATGACGGCCGGCAGGGCCGCGCCGCCGCGGCCGCTGACATTGGCTTCGCGCGTCGTCCGCACCGCCGCGAGCGCCACGACATCAATGCTCGCGCCGAGATTTTCCGCCCGCGCTATGGCGCGCGCCGTCAGCCGGCGCAGGATCGCTTCGAGCCGGTCATGGCTCACATGGTTTAAATGATCGGCCTTGGTCGCAGCGAAGAGAATCTTGTCGATCTTGGGCCGCAGCAGGCTCGAAAGGATCGAATTCCTGCCCGTGCGGAAGGCCCTGAGCACGTCGCTCAGCGCCGACTCGAGATCGCGCAGAGCCGATGGCCCGCCATTCAAGGCTGCGAGCACATCGACCAGCACGATCTGCCGGTCGAGCCGCGCGAAGTGATCGCGAAAGAAGGGCTTTACCACATGCGCGCGATAGGCCTCGTAGCGGCGTGCCATCATAGCGGCGAGCGAATGCGGCGCGAGCGGCGTTCCCGGTTCCAGCTTGAGCGGAGAAAAGGTCAAGAGCGGCGAGCCTTCGAGATCACCCGGCATCAGAAAACGGCCGGGCGGCAGGGCCGAAGCCGCGATCGGCTCGGCACGGGAGTCCTTGAGATAGGCCTTGAAAAGTGCCGCCGCGCGCTGCGCCATGTCTTCTTCCGCCGGCGCATTCGGGTCCAAGCCTTGCACATAGCTCCGCCATTCCGCCGCGAGCGGAGCGCGGGCGGCAGAAAGAGACGCCGCGAGTGTCTCCTGCGACCAGCGCTGATAGGATTTTTCGAGAAGCATCAGATCGAGCAGCCATTCGCCCGGGTAATCGACGATGTCGATCGAGAGCTCACTCCCGCGCCGCCGCCCGAGGCCTGACAGGCGTTCGAATTCGAGCGTCAGCCGCAATTCGGAGATGCGCTTCGTCGATTGCGGCCAGGCCCTGTCTTCGCTGCGGCCGCCCGGCCCCGTCAGCACATCGAGGTGCTCTTCATAGGCGAAGCGCGGCACCGCGTCGTCGGGCTGCGGTTCGAGCCGGCCGCCAAGAAGCCGACCCTCGGCATGGACGCGGAAGACCGGCAGTGGATTCTTCGTGCCGAGTGCCGCGAGCCGCGCCGCCAGCGTCAGATTCTGTACGAGGGCGGTGACGAATATGGTCTTGCCGGCGCCCGAAAGGCCGGTGACCCCGAGACGCAGCGCCCGGCCTGAAAGAATCTCGGCCAAGCTTCGCGCCGCGATGCCGGCTTCGAAAATGATGTCGGAAACGGATGGCAACGGATACCCCGAGCTGCGTCGGCGCTATTTCGCGAGCGCGCCGCGGGTCACGAAAAGTTCGAGGCGCCCCTCTCCGCGGCCAGCCTTCTTCCAGCTCTTAGCGTCGAAATCGATGACGGCGAGACAAGGCGTCGGAAAATGCCCGCGCATCCGCGCAAGTTCGGATTTTTTGCCTTTGCCGGCGAGCGCATTGGCAAATTCGGCAAGGCCGGGATTGTGGCCCACGAGGAGCAGGAACTTCGCCTCCTTCGGCGCGTCGGCCAGCACGTCTTCGAGCGTCGCGAGACTGGCGCTGTAGAGCGCGGGCACGTAATCGACAGGAAACTTGTCGCCGGCGCCGCGCTCGATGGCCTCAAAAGTCTCGCGCGTGCGTTTTGATGGCGAGACGAGAGCGAGATCGGGCCTAAATCCCGCATCGCGGAAATAGCGGCCCATGCGCTCGGCCACCGCGCGGCCGGATTGGCTCAGTTCCCGATCGGCGTCGCCGCCTCCGGCGTGCGGAACGGCCTCGGCATGGCGCAGAATGGCAAGACGCAGCATGAGGGGATGATGGTAAGGGTCTGCCGGGGGGCCCGGCGGCCTATTATCGTCCGAGGAATTTGGGTTGGGAAGTCGGTCGCCGCAGGAAAGATCCAGCCCTTTACCTTAATCAGCCATCGGGCTCAAAATCTTCCGCATTCCGCGACGATCGCTTCGCGGACCGTCGCCTGCAACCTTTTCACCGCCTCGTTGTCGGCAGAGGCGAAGGATGTCGTCTCCAGGCTGCGGCAGGGGGCGATCAATTTGAGGCTGCTCGTCGCAAAGATCGCCTCGGCGCGCAAAAGCTCGCGGAGATCGAACGAGCGCTCGACCGCCTCAAACCCGAGGCTCTTCGCCTTGCCGAGGACGAAGGCCCTGACCGTGCCGGCGAGCACGCCATCGGCAAGCAGCGGGGTAACGAGCTGACGGCCGAAGAGCGCGAAGAGATTGCCGCTCGCCAGACAGGCGACGCGGCCTTGCGTGTTTAAGAACAGAACCTCGTCGGCGCCTTTCGCAGCGGCCTCCTCAAGTCCGAGGATGGCGTCGAGATAAGGAAGCGCCTTGAGGCGCGCGGCCGGCGATGTCTCATTGCGACGTATCGTTGTCGTGGCGAGCGCCAGGACGGGAAAGGCCTGCCCCGGCGGCGCAGCGGCGCCGAAAAGGAACGGCTTAGGATTTTTCGGTAAGGCGAGGCCGCGTGTGCCGCCGCCGCGGGTGAGTGTGAGGCGCACGGCACCATCGCCGATCGCTGCTGCGAGTCGATCGAGCGCCTCGGCTGCCGCAGCCTCGGCGAAAGGAATGGCGAGCGTCTTGGCGGCCGCGGCGAGGCGATCGAGATGCGCCTTGCGCAGGAAGCTGCGCCCATTGCGGGCAAGCGAGGTATCGAAGACCCCGTCGCCCAGATTTAAGCCCCGGTCTGTGAGATCGAACGGCGCAATCGGCTTTTCGTGAACGGCGCCGTCATACCAGAACACGGGGCTTTCTTTCGACCGCCAGGCGCAGAAAATTGCCGAAGAGCGCGTGGCCTTTCTCGGTCAGGATCGATTCCGGATGGAACTGCACGCCGTAGGTGGGATGGGAGCGGTGCGTGAGCGCCATGATCTCGCCCTCCTCCGAGACTGCATCGATCGAAACCGCGGCTTCGAGCGCCGGCGTGCGCTCGACGATCAGCGAATGATAGCGGGCAACGGTCAGCGGCTGCGGCAGGCTTTCGAACAGGCCCTGCCCGTTGTGTTTTACGCGCGATGTCCGGCCATAGAGCGGGCGTTTGGCCGGCATGACCGGCGCCCCGAATGCGGTGCCGATACATTGGTGGCCGAGGCAGACGCCAAAGATTGGAACTTCGCCAGAGAGTTCATCCACGACGGCGAGCGAGATGCCCGCGTCGCGCGGCGTGCCGGGCCCCGGCGAGATGACCACCGCCGCCGGCTCCATGCTCCTGATCCCGGCGATATCAATCGCGTCGTTGCGGTGCACGACGACCTCGCGCCCCAGCTCCTCGAAATAACGGGCAACGTTGAAGACGAAGGAATCGTAATTGTCGATGACGAGGATCGGTCGATTCATTGCGGCAATTCTTCCAATTCCCTAACGGCGGCAAAAGCGTCGAAGAGGCGCTTCACCTTGGCCTCCGTCTCGGCATATTCGGCAACCGGATCCGACAGGCACGTGATGCCGCCGCCGGCGTGCAGGCTGGCGCTGCGCTCTTTTAGCACGGCAGTTCGAATCGCAATATTCATGTCCGTCGTGCCGTCGAAGCCGAGATAGAGGATCGCGCCGCAATAATAGCCGCGCGGCACCCTTTCAATCGAGTCGATGATCTCCATTGACCGTCGCTTCGGCGCGCCGGTGACGGAGCCGCCCGGGAAGGTCGCTGCGATGAGATCGATCGCGTCTCTGCCCGAGCCGAGCGTGCCGGTGACCACGGAGACGAGATGGTGGACATTGGCATAGGATTCCAGCCCGCAAAGCACCGGAACTTCGACCGAGAAGGGCCGGCAGACGCGCGACAGATCGTTACGCAAGAGATCGACGATCATAATATTTTCGGCGCGGTCCTTCTCCGACTTGGTAAGCGCCTCGGCGCGCCAGAGGTCTTCGACAGGATGGTCGGAGCGCGTCATGGTCCCCTTGATCGGCCGCGTCTCGACCGCGGCGCCACGCTTGCGCAGCAGCAGTTCGGGCGAGGACGAGGCGATCACCGTCCCGCCGCAGGAAAGATAGGCGGCGAAAGGCGCCGGATTTGTCGCCCGCAACCGCTCATAGAAGGCGAAAGGGGAGAAATCACCGGGAAGATCTGCAGTGAACCTCTGGGCAATATTCGCCTGATAGATGTCGCCTTCAAAAATATGAGTCTGCACGCGCTCAATCACCGCATGATAGGACCTCGGCGAAAAATTGGAGGTCCAGCCGGTAATCGCAGGCTGCGGCGCGGCCGCGCTTGTCGGCACACGTTCGATCAGTCGCAAGGCGTGGTCGGCCCGCGCCGCCGCGCGTGCCCTGCGTTTCTCGCCCTCTTCGGGAAGGCCTGAGGAAAGTACATAAGCGCGGCGCTGCAGCTGATCGAAGGCGAGGACGAGATCATAAAAGCCGAGATGGACCGGCTCTTCCTGGCGATTCAGGTGGTTCGCCGCGCGCAGGCCGTCGAGCTCCCAGCCGAACTCGTAAGGAATCGCGCCGATGGCGCCGCCCTGGAAGGGCGGCAGGCTTGGGTCGGCATCGAGCCTGAAACGGGCGAGCAGATCGCGCAAGGCCGCGAGCGGGGGTACCCACATGGGTGCGCCGTTCCAGGTCGCAGAGCCCCGAGCCGCGGTAAATATGCCGAAAGGCTCGATGCCGATGAAGGAATAGCGGCCGAGCTTGGGGTGAAAGAGCGCGCTATCGAGAAAGGCGAACCCCGGCCGGTCGGCGAGCCGCTTGGCAACTTCGAACGGGTCGCACCAGTCGATCTCGTAGCCCAAAACGCTGTCTTGTTTCGCGAGCAAGAGAAACTCCCCGGCTTTGCGGATGTATCATTTCCGCCGGATTCTTGGAATTCGACGCAAAGCCGCGCCGGCGCCCGCGAGCGCGGCAGCGCATTCTACGCTGATGCGCCGATTCGCAAGACTCCTGCAAACTCAGCCGCAAATTAGCGCCACTGGCCGGCCCGAACCAAACTCTTGACCCATATGTGTTTTCTGCGGACGCTGCGCAACGGTGGCCGGCCTGCGGAACCTGCGTCGCGGTCCTGTGCGTTCCTTCGAAAGGCGGTCATTTTGCCGCGGCATCCGTGTCGCGCGATTCCATAGTTTCTGAAACTGCTTTAGCATGCGTAAGCCGCATGTCCGGCAATTCTTGGCGAGGCCCCAATGTGGCGGGTTATCTGGAGGCCGGTGCTTCTCTTCCTTTTGCCCTTCATCGGCTATGCGGTGCTGCTCGTGCTCCGCCGCACGACGCCCTTTGCGAGCCGCAATTGGAGCCAGGGAACCGTATCGATGCTGACGCTCGCTGGCCTCCTCGCCGCCGTCATCGGCGTCTTCCTCTTCGGTGTCTTTGCTGAGCGCCATCTCGGCGCCTATGTGCCGGCCCATATCGTAAATGGCGTATTGGTGCCGGGGCATATGGAATGAGCACGCTCGCGATTGCCGCGCCCGCGCCGGCGAAAGCTCTGCTTGAGCGCAAGGACCTCGTCCGTGTCCTGGCGCTGCTCGACCGAGACGGCGAGGAGGCGCGTCTTGTCGGCGGCGCGCTGCGCAACGCGCTGCTGAACCGGCCGGTCGCGGAATTCGACATAGCGACGACCGCGACGCCGGAGACGGTGATGGCGCGGGCTGAGGCGGCGAAGCTGCGCAGCGTTCCGACCGGCCTTTCGCATGGGACAGTGATGCTCCTCGTCGAAGGTAAGCCCTTCGAAGTGACGAGCCTGCGCGAAGACGTCGAAACAGACGGCCGGCATGCCAAGGTTCGCTTCAGCCGCGATTTCGAGGCCGATGCCAAGCGCCGCGACTTCACCATGAACGCGCTGTCGATGACGCGCGCGGCCATGCTCTATGATTATGTCGGCGGCCTCGCCGATATCGAGGCGCGAAAACTCAGGTTCATCGGCGATCCGACGGCGCGCATTCGCGAAGATTATCTGCGCATTCTCCGCTTCTTCCGCTTCGCCGCGGCCTATGGCAAGGGCCCACTCGATAAGGGCGCCGTGCTGGCCTGCCTGCGAGAACGGGACGGACTTGCACGGCTGTCGCGCGAGCGAGTGCGTAACGAGATCATGAAACTCTTGGCGGCACGCCGGGCGGGCGAAGTGACGCGGGAATTCTGCGAGACCGGATTGCTCGGTCCGCTCCTCGCCTCGGCACCCCATCCGGCGCGGCTCGAAAACCTGCTGCGCTTTGCTGGTGACGAACCGCGCGATCCTTTGCTTGGGCTCGCCGCGCTTTGCATCAATCTGCCGGAAGATGCCGAGAGGCTGCGCGAGCGGCTGCGGCTCTCGAACCCGGAGACGCAGCGGCTCATTGAAGCGGCGGCGGCTTTTATGACTTTGCATGGCTTGGAGAAGCCGCCACTGGCGCCGGCTCTGCTGCGGCTCGTGTTCCGTCACGGGCGCCAGGCCGCCTGCGACGCGCTTGCGCTCGCGACAGCCGAGAGCGGAGCTGATGTCGCGCCCTGGCGCGAGGCGCTCGCCTATACGCGCGCCGCGAAGGAACCGCGGCTGCCCTTCTCCGGCGCCGATCTTCTGGCCCGCGGCGTTCCCGAAGGCAAGGCGATTGGCGACGCCTTGAAGGATCTACAAGCGCGCTGGATCGAAGCCGGCTTTCCGGAAGATCCGCGCCGGCTCGCGGAATTGCTGGAAGACGTGGCGAGAGCGGCGGCGCACAGCTCGACATGATGAGCCACACGCCAGCGCGGTTTCCGCTGACGCGGGATCAGTTCATCGCGAGCACCAAATTGCGGATCACCGGATAAATCTGGCTTTGCCATCGCTTGCCGCTGAATGTTCCGTAATGGCCCACGTCGACCTGGTAATGATGACGCTTGAGATGCGGACGAAGGCCATTACACAGAATGTGCGCCGCTGCCGTCTGACCGACCGAGCAGATATCGTCGCGTTCTCCTTCAACCGTCAGGAGCGCAGTGCGCCGGATGGCGCGGGGGTCCACTTTTCGGCCCCGATGGGTCAGTTCTCCCTTCGCCAGCAGCGCTTCCTGGAAAACAGCTTTGACGGTCTCGATGTAGAACTCAGCCGGCAAGTCGAGCACCGCGAAATACTCATCGTAAAACGCCATGATCGCCTCGGCCTCTTCGACCCTGCCATTGGCAAGATGGTGGTAAAGATCGCGATGCGCTTTGACATGCCGTTCCCATGTTCATCGACATGAACGCATAGAGCTGTACGAAGCCGGGATAGACTTTGCGACCGGCGCCCGGCAGCCGACACGGTACGCGCGAAATCAGGTTATTCTCGAACCATTCTATGGGCTTCGATGTCGCGAGCGCGTTGACTTTTGACGGGTTCACCCTGGTGTCGATTGGCCCTGCCATCAGCGTCATGCTGCGTGGTTCCGCCAGGTTACGTTCCTCCGCCATCAGCGAGACGGCCGCGAGCGCCTGGACGCAGGGTTGGCAGACCGCGAATACATGCGCGCCCGGACCGATCTTCTCGATGCATGCGATGATGTAGTCGACATAATCATCGAAGCCGAACGTGCCTTCGGAAAGCGGCACGTCGCGCGCGTTTTTCCAATCGGTAATATAGACCTCGTGATCGCCTAACAGCGTCTTGACCGTGTCGCGCAGCAACGTTGCGAAGTGGCCCGAAAGCGGCGCGATGATTAGCATTTTCGGCTGCGCCGCAGCGACATCCTTGGCAAAGTGAATAAGATCGCAGAAGGGCAATGAGAGCAGGATTTCTTCCCGCACGGCAACATCATCACCGTCGAGCGTAATGCTATCGATAGCATAAGAAGGCCGCGCATGGATCAGCCTGCTTCGCGCGGTCAACTCCAACAGCGCCAACAGGTTCTTGGAAAAGCCTATATCTTTGATGCCATTAAATAATTCTCCTATGCCGATTCCGGCTCGTGCCATCGCGCGCAGCGGTTCGGATGCGTCGGCGTAGGTTTGATAGGCGCGGTACAACATGTCTCTTCGGTAGAACGCTAGTGCTTTTTATGCGGCACTGCAATATCGTCAGATGCCATAGGGGAGCAAAGATTCGATCAGGAGCGCCATGACCCGTCCCGTGCTGACCATCTCTAGCAAGAACTACTCCTCGTGGTCGCTGCGCGGCTGGCTGCTCTGTCAGCTTGCCGGACTGGACGTCGAAGAACAGGTCGTTTCCATCGACGACCCCACCAACCGGGCCGAGCTACTGCTGCTCGCCCCGTCCGTGCTGGTGCCCCGCCTGAGCCAGGACGGCGTCAGTGTCTGGGATACCCTCGCCATAGCCGAATATTTGGCCGAGCTTTATCCCGAGGCCGGCATGCTGCCAAAAAATCGGGCGGCGCGGGCGCATTGCCGCTCGATTTCAGGCGAAATCCATTCGGGGTTTTACAATCTACGTTCGGCGCTTCCGATGAACCTCAAGGCGCAACATAACAGCTTTAAGGTCTTTGCCGGCGCTCAGCCCGATATCGATCGCGTGCAGACGATCTGGGGAGAATGTCTCGGGCGGTGGGGCGGGCCATTTCTATTCGGAACAACACCGACGATCGCGGATGCCATGTATGCACCGGTCTGCACGCGTTTTCTGACCTATCACGTGCCGATGACGGATGCGGCGAAAGCCTATTGCCGGACGATCATGAGCTGGCCGCCGATGATGCAATGGATCGAGGCGGCAAAAAAAGAGCCCGAAGAGATGGAGGAGCTCGACATCGAATTTTAGGAATTCGGCAAAGATCGGAAGCGACCACTAGCGTCGACAACCATGACAGCTCTCTCGGAGACCTGCTTCGGGAAAGAAAGAGGCTGCCGAGTTCGGCGGCCTCCCAAATTATCGAACTAGCAAGGGGCGCACCAGCACCTGCCCCAGCCACAGACCCGGTGAGTCCAGGGTCCGCACCAAGGGCCCCAGTATGGCCCGCAGGCGGCCTTCTCAATCGGCGAGAAGTTTTGCGCTTGCGACCTTATATTGGCGGCTCCGCGCGATGTCTGGGCGTCGGCACTCGAAGCGAGCGAAGCGGCCAGCAAAATTGCCGCCATTGCGAATGTGACACGGCGTAACTTCATCAGCGTATCCTCCTCAATCGGCGATAGCCTAGTTCACCTAAGTGCCAGGCGATCCGATCTAAAACGAAATTGCTCCAAGAGTAAATCGGCAAAGCCGCTCGACATGGACCGAGCGAGCGAACCCGGTGTCAGATAGCCCCCTTACCGCGCACCCGCAACACCGATAAAAAGCAATAAAGCCAAAGTCATGCGCGGACGTCAGCAAAGAGTCATGCGTGCACTGCGGACGACCCTTCCACATTCTCACCTAGGATGCGGAATCGTGGCGCCTCCGTGCTCCTCACGCTGCCTTTTTCGTCGCGATCGCGGCGAGCGTGCGCAGTATTAAGCGCGTGCCTTCGAGGCGGGCCGCCGGATCTTCGAAATCGCGGATGAAGACAAGGCACATGTCGGGCCGGACCTTCGCCTCCGACCCCTGCTCAGCGACGAATTGCACAAGGCCCTGCGGATTGGCGAAGGTATTGTCGCGGAAGCTGAGCGTCATCCCTTTCGGCCCAGCCTCCAGCTTCTCGACATTGGCCTTGCGGCAGAGCGCCTTGATCGCCACGAGCTTCAATAATTGCTCGACCTCGCGCGGCAGCGGCCCGAAGCGGTCGATCATTTCGGCGGCGAAAGCCTCAATCTCGGCGTCCGCCTCGAGCTTCGACAAGCGGCGATAGAGGCCGAGGCGCACGTCGATATCGGCGACATAATCTTCCGGAATCGTGACCGGCGTGCCCATGCTGATCGACGGCGACCAGGCCTCTTCCGCCGGCTCTTCCATGCCGGCCTTGAGCGCCACGACCGCCTCTTCGAGCATCTGCTGATAGAGTTCGTAGCCGACCTCTTTGATATGGCCGGATTGCTCTTCGCCCAAGAGATTGCCGGCGCCGCGGATGTCGAGATCGTGGCTCGCGAGCTGGAAGCCGGCGCCGAGCGTATCGAGCGATTGAAGAACCTTCAGCCGCTTCTCCGCCTGCGGCGTCAAAGTTCGGTCTGGCGGCAGGGTGAAGAGCGCGTAAGCGCGCGTCTTCGAACGCCCGACGCGGCCGCGCAGCTGATAGAGCTGCGCCAGGCCGAACATGTCGGCGCGATGCACGATGAGCGTATTGGCGGTCGGAATGTCGAGGCCCGACTCGACGATCGCGGTCGAGAGCAGAATGTCATATTTGCCGTCGTAGAAGGCAGCCATGCGCTCTTCGAGTTCGGAGGCCGGCATCTGGCCATTGGCGATGACGTATTTTGCCTCCGGCACATTGCGGCGCAGGAAGTCGGCGGCCTGTTCGATGTCTTCGATGCGCGGGCAGACGTAGAAGCTCTGGCCGCCGCGGTAGCGTTCGCGGAGCAGTGCTTCGCGCACCAGCAGCTCGTCGAAGGGCGAAACGAAGGTGCGCACCGCGAGGCGATCGACCGGCGGCGTCGCGATGATCGAGAGTTCGCGCACGCCGGTCAGCGCCAGCTGCAAGGTGCGCGGGATTGGCGTCGCCGACAGCGTCAGGACATGCACTTCGGCACGCAGCTCTTTCAATCTCTCCTTGTGCTTGACGCCGAAATGCTGCTCTTCGTCGATAACGACGAGGCCCAGGTCCTTGAAGCCGACCGCCTTGCCGAGCAGGGCATGGGTGCCGATGACGATGTCGATCTCGCCCGCCGCGAGCCCCGCCTTGACGCGCTTGGCCTCGGCGTAACCGACCAGACGCGACAATTGCGCGACCTTAATCGGCAGGCCGGCGAAGCGCGCCGAAAACACTTTGGCATGCTGGCGGGCGAGCAAGGTCGTCGGGGTGACGACGGCGACCTGCTTGCCATTGATCGCCGCCACAAACGCGGCGCGCAGCGCGACTTCCGTTTTGCCAAAACCGACATCGCCGCAGATAAGACGATCCATCGGCTTGCCTGAGGCGAGATCGTCGAGGACCGCCTCGATCGTCGCCGCCTGGTCCTCCGTCTCATCATAGGGAAAGCCGGCGCAGAACGCTTCGTAGAGTGGTTCCGGCGGCAAAAATCTCGGCGCAGCGCGGGTCTGCCGCGCGGCGGCAATCTGCAAAAGGCCCGCGGCCATCTCGAGGATGCGCTTGCGCATCCTCGCCTTGCGCCTCTGCCAGGCGACGCCTCCCAATCTGTCGAGCTGGACTTCGGCGTCTTCCGACCCGTAGCGCGACAGAAGCTCGATGTTCTCGACCGGCAGAAAGAGCTTGACGCCCTCGGCGTAATGGATTTCGAGGCAATCATGCGGCGCGCCAGCTGCCTCGATCGGCGTCAAGCCAAGGAAGCGACCGATGCCGTGATCGACATGGACCACGAGATCGCCCGCCGAGAGGGATGCGACCTCGGCGATTGAGTCCTGCGCGCGGCGCGTGCGCTTGCGGCCGTGCACCAGCCGGTCGCCGAGAATATCCTGCTCGCCGACCACCGCGAGGTCCGGCGCTTCGAACCCCGCCTCAAGACCGATGACGGCGAGCGCCACAGTAGTTTTTGGTTGCCGGACGGCTTGCGCCAGCGAGGCGACGGGCTTGATATCGTCGAGGCCGAAATCCTTCAGCACATGGCCGAGGCGCTCGCGCGATCCTTCCGACCAGCCGGCGACGATGACGCGCTTGCCCTTCGCTTGCAGTGCGCGCACATGTTTGGCGGCGGCGCGAAAGACATTGGCGCCTTCGTCGTTGCGCTCCGGCGCGAAATTGCGGCCAATCTTGCCGGCGCAATCGATGACGAGGCCTTTGCCTTCCGGCCGCGCGAAAGGCGCGACCCGCATGAGACCGTTGGCCGCAAGCCGCTCGCTCCATTGCGCGGCGGAGAGATAGAGGGTCTCGGTCGGCAGCGGCTTATAGGAGGCATGCGCTGGATCGGCCTCATAGGCGTGTCTGCGCGCATCGTAATAATCGCTGATCTGCGCCAGCCGCTCCTTCGCCGCCTCCTCGGTCAGAGGATCGAGGATCATCGGCGCGGCGCCTGTATAATCAAAGAGGGTGTCGAGCTTGTCGTAGAAGAGCGGCAGCCAATGTTCGATGCCCGGATGCCTCCGGCCCTCGCTCACCGCCTCATAGAGCGTATCGCCCGGCGTCTGCGCGCCGAAAGCTGCGACATAGCCCTGCCGGAAGCGCCGCATCGACTCCGAAGTGAGCTGGACTTCGCTCATCGGCACGAGGTCGAGCGAACGCAGAGGGGCGATCGTGCGCTGCGACTCGGGATCGAAGCTACGGATCGATTCGAGCGTGTCGCCGAAGAAATCGAGCCGCACCGGCGCGGCCATGGCGGGCGCGAAGAGATCCAGAATACCGCCACGCACGGCATATTCGCCGGTATCGCGCACGGTTGAGGCGCGCGCGAATCCATTGTCTTCGAGCCAGTGGATGAGCCCGTCCATGTCGACGGCATTGCCCGGCGCCGCAGAAAAGTAATCGGCCGCGACCTTCTCCAAGGGCGGCACGCGCTGCAAGACGGCGTTGACCGTTGTCGAGAGAATGCGCGGTTGCCCCAGCGCGCTGCGCGAACGGGCAAGCCGCGAGAGCACCGTCATCCGCCGCGCCGCAATCGCCGCATTGGGCGAAACCCGGTCATAGGGCTGACAATCCCAGCCGGGGAAATCGAGGATTTCGATTTCGAGCGCGGCAAAGGCGAGCGCCTCGTTGAAGGCATGCGCGCGCTGCTCGTCGCGCGCCACATGGACGAGCACGACGGCGCGCTCTTCCGCGGCGCGGGCAAGCGCGCGCGTGAGATCGGCGACGCAGAAAGCATCGAAACCGTCGGGCAGCGAGGCGAGGGTGAGCGAGCCGCCTTTGGCAAGCTCTGTAATGGCACGTTTGAGATCGGTCACGTGGTCAGTCGTTCAGTTACTCCCTCTCCCCGCAAGTGGGGAGAGGGGCGCCGTTTCACAGTTCAGTTTCATAGTCAAAGCTCGAGCGGCCCGGCATGGCTGTGGAAGAGCTTCAATTTCCTGAACACGGCGGTGTCATAGGCCGACGGGAGCTCCCTCTTGCCCGTCAGCCAGCCGAAAATGTCGCGGTCGGCGGCCTCAAGCAAGCCCTCGTAATCGGCGAGTTCCACCTCGCTCAGATTGGCGATCTCCGCGTCGGCGAAACGGCCGATGAGCAGGTCCGTCTCGCGCATGCCGCGATGCCAGGAGCGGAACAAAGCCCTGCGACGGCGCCCGTCAAGGCCCGCGCTGCTGATTTGCGAACCTGGCATTAGCGGGGTTCCGAAAGGCGTAGGGCGCCGGCGAGTGTGAAAATACCAAAAACACGAAAAAGCGATTCCGGTTCTGGATGCTCTACCAGGGGCCACTTTAGCAATATATTATCGGAATGCCTACGCCGACTAAGACATAGAAACGTCGCAGCGATGTCAAAAGGCTCCCCTCGTCGAGAATCTGAT
Source organism: uncultured Alphaproteobacteria bacterium (assembly GCA_963720425.1). GTDB lineage: Bacteria > Pseudomonadota > Alphaproteobacteria > Rhizobiales > Beijerinckiaceae > Methylovirgula. The sequence goes on along the minus strand of OY970391.1, from coordinate 1,802,718 downwards.
GGACCTCCTCGCGAGAACAGAGTGTATCCGCGACGAATCCATCTGGAGGCTTCATCTTTTGTCAGCTATGATGCCTGTCCTGCCCGACCACAGCAGGCTTGATTCATCCAGCAATCGGCAGCAGTTTCCTTAAATTTGAGGACTTTCAAAAAATTTTGGACCTCAATCCGGCGGTCGACGCCATTGAGCTCTCAAACTGCGGCGAAGTTTTTCTAAATCCGCAGCTGCTTCAAATATTGGAATACGCCCATGACAAAGGAGTTTCCATAAAGCTCGGCAATGGCGTCAACCTCAACCACGTCAAAGACGAAGTTCTGGAGGGCTTGGTCAAATTTCAGGTGCAAACCATGACCTGCTCGATCGATGGAGCAAGCGCTCAGACCTATCGGACTTATCGAATTGGCGGCAACTTCGAAGTTGTCATCCAGAACATTGAAAAGATCAACGCCAATAAGCGCCGATATCAGTCGGACCTCCCTCAACTTTGCCGGCAATTTGTCGTGTTTGGCCACAATGAGCACGAAATTCCCGTCGCCCGTGAAATGGCGGCACGGCTTGGAATGGTGTTCTGCACGAAATTGACTTGGGATTCCAAATTTTCGCTGATTCGTGACAAAGCATTTGTCCGATCGCAAACTGGCGACGAGTCAACGACACGCGAGGAGTACGAAGCAGCCCACGGCGAAAAATATTTGAGCGGCATTTGTCATCAGCTTTGGGATGAACCCCAAATCAATTGGAACGGAAAGGTTCTCGGGTGTTGCCGAAATTTTTGGGGCGATTTCGGTAGCAATGCTTTTAGCGAAGGTTTGATCGAGAGTATCAACAATGAACGAATGGCATATGCGCGCGAAATGTTGAGTGGATGACAGCCACTGCGTGATGACATTCCGTGCACAACTTGCGAAATGTATCAGGCTATGCAGGAACGCTCCCGCTTCATCAACAAGGACTAAGGCGAACAGGGATTCGAATTGGGATTTCTGCTTCCAGAAGCTTCGGCTCGTCTCGCGTCAATGCTGCTCATAAAAAGCGAGCGAGAGGAAATCGACGGGGCGATATACTTGACGTTACAGACCCCTTGATGATGCGGTAGACCGCCTGCTTCGATGCGCCCCTCTCTCCTCAATCCGCTCTTTGCTCCGGCCACAAGCCTTCAGGGCGTTGGGCCGAAGATCGCCCAGCTTCTCGACAGGCTCGTCACCGAGAGCGGGACGGGCGCCCGCGTTCTCGACCTTCTCTTCCACCTCCCCTATGCCACGATCGACCGGCGCACCCGCGCCAAGATCGCCGAGGCGCCGCTCGATCGGGTAGTCTTGATCGAGGCCCAGGTCGTCGAGCATTATCCGCCGGGACCGCGCTCCAAGGCGCCTTACAAGGTCCTCATCGAGGATGAGACCGGCGACGTCCTGCTCGTCTTCTTTCTCGCCAACCGGCAATGGATCGAAAAGAGCCTGCCGGTCGGGGAAAAGCGCTGGATCTCTGGCAAGCTCGAACTTTGGGACGGGCACCGGCAGATCGTCCACCCCGATCGCGTGCTCGACGCCGAGCGCCTCGCCAGCATGCAGGCCGTCGAGCCGGTCTATGGCCTGACCGAGGGGCTGCAGCCGCGCATTCTCGCCAAGGCCATTTCAGCGGCGCTGGCACGCCTGCCCGATCTGCCGGAATGGCACACGCAGCAAATCGCGAAAACTCCGGACCTGCCGGGCTTTGCCGCGGCATTGAACGCGGTGCATCGCCCGTCGGAGCCTGAGGCGATTGCGCCGACCGCGCCGGGCCGGGTGCGGCTCGCCTATGACGAACTGCTGGCCCATCAGCTCGCGCTCGCTCTGACGCGCGCCCATCTGCGCCGCGTACCGGGATGCGCGAGTGAAGGTGACAATTCGCGCGCAAAAAAGATCATGGCCGCCCTGCCCTTCAAGCTCACCGCGGCACAAACCCAAACGCTTGCCGAAATTCGCGCCGATCTCGCCGCACCCGTCCGCATGCTGCGGCTGCTGCAGGGCGACGTCGGCTCAGGCAAGACAATTGTCGCGCTGCTCGCCATGGCAACTATGGTCGAGGCCGGCAGGCAGGCTGCGCTGATGGCGCCGACCGAACTCCTCGCCCGCCAGCATTACGAGTCTATTGCCAAATACGCTGGCGCGGCCGGATTGAAGATCGCGCTGTTGACCGGCCGCAGTGCCCAACGAGGGCGCACGCTCGCCGCACTCGCCGAAGGTAAGATCGACATCGCTATCGGCACACACGCGCTCTTCCAGGAAAGCGTCGCCTTCCGCGATCTCGGCCTTGCCGTGGTCGACGAGCAGCACAGGTTCGGCGTGCATCAACGCCTCGCGCTCGGCGCCAAGGGCGAAGCGGTCGATATCCTGGTCATGACCGCGACGCCCATCCCACGCAGCCTGGTCCTCACCTATTTCGGCGACATGGATGTCTCGACCTTGCGGGAGAAGCCGCCTGGGCGCCAGCGCGTTGAGACCCGCGCTCTGCCGCTCGAGCGAATCGGCGAGGTCACCGGGCGGCTGTCGCGCGCCATTGCCGCCGGTGCGCGCGCTTATTGGGTCTGCCCGCTCGTCGAGCAGAGCGAAGAGATCGATGTCGCTGCCGCCGAGGCGCGTTTTGCGGCGCTCACGCAGATCTTCGGCGACAAGGTGGGGCTCGTGCACGGCCGCATGAAGAGCGAGGATCGTGATCGCGTGATGCAGGACTTCGCCAAAGGCGAGACGCAGATCCTTGTCGCGACCACCGTGATCGAAGTCGGCGTCGACGTGCCAGAAGCCAACATCATGGTCATAGAGCACGCGGAGCGCTTCGGGCTCGCGCAATTGCATCAATTGCGCGGGCGCGTCGGACGCGGCGAGGCCAAATCCGCCTGTCTCTTGCTTTATAAGAGCCCACTCGGCGAGACGGCCAAGGCGCGGATCGCGATCATGCGCGAGACCGAGGATGGGTTTCGCATCGCCGAGGAGGACTTGCGGCTGCGCGGCGAAGGCGACGTGCTCGGCACCAAGCAATCGGGCATGCCGGGATTTCGGCTTGCGCGGCTCGACGTTCATGGCGATCTCTTGAAACTTGCGCATGCCGAGGCGCGGCATATTCTTTCCGCCAACCCGAAGCTCGAAGGTCAGCAAGGCAAGGCTTTGCTTCTGCTGCTGCATCTCTTCGAGCGCGAAGCGGCGGTGAAATTGCTGCAGGCGGGATGAGGACGCAGCGTTGGAAACGAATGGAAGGCCAAACCGGGCTGCGCGCATCCTTCTCCCGCTTACGGGAGAAGGTGTCATGCGAAGCATGACAGATGATGGATCGTGCAGCGGCATTGCCCCTCACCCGGCCGGCTCCGCTGGCCACCCTCTCCGGCAAGCGGGAGAAGGGTTGCGCATCCTGTTTCAAGCCCGCGCACTTGATGGCACGAAGGGCGGATGTTGAGAGCGTTATAATGACTCGTTCATCGACCCTTATCTTGGATTACGCCGAGGCCGCGGCCGAGCGCATCGCGCCCTTCGTCGCCATCGATCTTTTCGCCGGCAGCGTGCTTGTCGTAAAGAATGGCGAATCGCTTCTGCGGCGCGGCTTCGGCCTCGCCAATCGCGAATGGAACGTGGCGCATGTGCCGACGGGCAAATTCAGGCTCGGATCGCTCACCAAGCAATTCACCGCCGCGGCGATCCTTCAACTCATGGAGCGCGGCAGGCTCGCGCTCGATGATGAGATTGCGTGGCACTATCCGCAAGCGCCCGCCGCCTGGCGCGGCGTCACGTTGTTTCACCTCCTGACTCACACGTCGGGGATTCCGAGCTACACCTCCATCCCCGGCTTTTTTCAGCAAATGGCGCACATCGATCGCACGCCACGCGAGATCATCGCGCTGACTGCGGCCGAGCCGTTGGACTTCGCGCCTGGCACAAAGTTCAAATATTGCAACGGCGGCTATGTCATCCTCGGCCAAGTCATCGAACGGCTGAGCGGCCTGACATACGAAGATTATGTTCGAGAAAATATCCTCACGCCGCTCGGGCTCAGCAGCACCGGCTACGAGCACTTCGAGACAGTCATCCCGCAGCGTGTCCAGGGCTATCGCTATAAGAACGGCCGCATCGAGAGCGCTGCCTATCTGGCCATGAGCCTGCCCTATGCGGCCGGTTCGATCTATTCGACGATCGATGATCTCTTGACTTGGCAAAGAGCGCTCGCCGCCGCGAAGCCGATCGGCCGCGCCTCTCGCGACCTCATGTTCCGCGATCACGGCCATGGCTATGGATTCGGCTGGGGAATCCAGCACCAATTCTCACGCCGGCAATTCGTCCATGCCGGCGGCATCAACGGGTTCAGCGTGCAGCTCAGCCATTATCCCGACGATGATCTCACCATCGTCCTGCTCGCCAATATCCAGGCCGCGCCGGTACAGAGGATCGCGCGCGATCTCGCCGCGCTTTATTTCGGGGTCACGGAAAAGGAATGCGACATGGTTCTCGATGCGGCCCTGCTCGCCGATTATGTCGGCGCCTATCGCTTGGGGCCGGACCGAATTCTGCGCATCACGCAGGACGGCGCACGTCTCTTTGTGGAGATGGACGAGCACGGCAGGCAGGAGCTCTTCGCCCGGGACGATCACAATTTCATTTGCAAGATGATCGAATGGGAGGTCCGCTTCGAAGCCGACGGCGTCGAACAAGCAAGCCGCGTGATCTTGCGGCGCAGCGGCAAGGAACAAAGCGGGCCGCGGATTGCGGAGGGCTAAATGAGTCCGGCGTGTCGGTGTCGCGACCCCTCATCCGCCGAGCTTCGCTCGGCACCTTCTCCCGCAAGGGGAGAAGGAACATGCTACTCGTCGTCCACCTCGACGCTCTCCTGAGCGTCATAAGCGGCGCAGTCCTTCAGGCCACCGATTCCGGGCCGCAGTTCGCGCGGCAGCGGGAAGAACACGCTTTCATCCGCCGTCGAGACGATTTCGACGTCGAGCTCGAACCGTTGCGCGAAAGCATCCATGATCTCTTCCACCAAGACTTCGGGCGCTGAGGCGCCGGCCGTAATGCCGACGGAGCTGGCATTCTTGAAGAGATCCCAATCGACGTCGTCGGCACGCAGCACGAGACGGGCGAGCTTGCAGCCCGAACGTTCCGCGACCTCCTTCAACCGTTGCGAATTGGACGAGTTGGAGGACCCCACGACGATCATCGCATCGACGATCGGCGCGATGCGCTTGACCGCCTCCTGGCGGTTGGTTGTCGCGTAACAGATGTCTTCCTTGTGCGGGCCAATAATATGCGGAAACCGACGCGTCAACGCATCGACCATGTTGCGCGTATCATCGATCGACAGTGTCGTCTGGGTGACATAGGCGAGGTTGCTCTCATCGACATTCTCGAGCTTCTGCACGTCTTCCGGGGTCTGGACGAGAAGGATGGAGCCTTTCGGCAATTGCCCCAGAGTACCGACCACTTCCGGATGGCCGGCATGGCCGACAAGAATAACCTGACGGCCGCGCCTGAAATGCACCTCCGCCTCGCGATGCACCTTGGTGACCAGCGGACAGGTCGCGTCGAGGGCGAAGATGTGCCGTTTTTCGGCCTCGGCATGAACCGATTTCGGCACGCCATGCGCGGAGAAGATGACCGGCTTCGTCGTGTCGGGAATTTCGTCAAGCTCCTCGACGAAGATCGCGCCTTTGGCCTTCAACCCTTCGACGACATATTTGTTGTGGACGATCTCGTGGCGGACATAGACCGGAGCGCCGTAGATGCGAAGCGCCTGCTCGACGGCATCGATGGCCCGAACCACGCCGGCGCAAAATCCGCGCGGAGCGCAGAGAAAGATGCGCAGCTTCGGCTTCGCGTCCGAATCTGCGAGAATTTCGGATTCAGCTACGGCTTGCATCAGGCCAATCCGTCAAGTTATCGATTAAGTCTCTGAATTCCCGCGGTCTTCATGCAGATCCAACGCCCGCCCGCGAGCCCAATCAGGATCATTTCTTGTGGGCTCGGGGCCGTTTTCTGTCAAGTAGCGATCCGATCCTGCCGCGCGGCTCTTGCGCACAGGAGGAAAGCGACCCAAACCCCAGAACAGCAATGGCCCCGCGGGCATTATTGTTCCGCTGGGATCAATCCGCATCGCGAAGCCAAGCTATCGCCTGTCGGCAAAGAAGGCCTTAAGCAGATCCGCCGCTTCGTTTTCGCGAATCCCGCCATAGCATTGCGGCACATGATGGCAGGTCGCCTGCGTGAACAGCCGCGGGCCGTGCTCAACTGCGCCGCCCTTCGGATCGGCCGCCGCCCAATAGAGGCGCCGCAGACGGGCGAAAGAGATGGCCGCCGCGCACATGGCGCAAGGCTCGAGCGTCACATAGATGTCGCAGCCGAGGAGCCGTTCCGTGCCGAGTTTTTCGCAAGCCGTCCGAATGGCGAGGATTTCGGCATGCGCGGTCGGGTCCTTCATCTCGAGCGTTTGGTTGCCGGCGCGCGTAATGACCTCGCCGCCGTAGACGATGGCGGCGCCGATCGGGACTTCGCCACGCTGGCCGGCGGCACCCGCTTCCTCGAGGGCTTCGGCCATGGGATCGAGCTTGCCGCTCGTCATATCGCACTCCAAAGTTCGCTCTCTGCCGCCGTTCTGCTATCAAGCCGCATGCGCCAAGAAAGACCACAGAGACATCGCCGCCCCCAGGCCAAAATAGATCGCGACGGCACCCCGCCGGCCGCGCGGGGCGAGCGCATTGCCAAGGTGATGGCCCGCGCCGGCCTCTGCTCGCGCCGCGACGCTGAGGCCTGGATCGCCGAAGGCCGCGTCGCCGTCAATGGCAGGCTACTGACCAGCCCCGCCTTGAGTGTAGGGCCTGACGACAAAATCATCGTTAATGGCCAGCCCTTGGCGCAGCGTCCGCGCACGCGGCTCTTCCTGTTCCATAAGCCGCGCGGTCTCGTCACCACCAACAAAGACCCGCAGGGCCGACCGACGATTTTCGATTATCTCGCGAGCCACCATCCCGAGGCGCCGCGTCTCGTCAGCGTCGGACGGCTCGACATCAACACGGAGGGATTGCTTCTCCTCACCAATGACGGCGGCCTGGCGCGCATCCTCGAACTGCCGGCAACCGGCTGGCTCAGGCGCTATCGGGTGCGCGTCAATGGTCAGATCGACCAGGCAAGCCTCGATCGGCTCGCCGCAGGCATAACACTCGATGGCATCCACTATGCTGGGATCGAGGCAAAGCTCGACCGCGTCCAAGGCGCCAATTGCTGGCTGACGATGGGCTTGCGCGAGGGCAAGAATCGCGAAGTCAAACGCGTGCTCAAACATCTGGGGCTGACCGTCAATCGATTGATCCGCCTCTCCTTCGGTCCCTTTCAGCTCGGCGAACTCGCCGAGGGTGGCTTGCTAGAGGTTCGCACCCGCGTGCTGCGCGATCAGCTCGGCTCGTCCCTATTGAAAGAAGCGGGGGCAGATTTGCAGGGGCCGATCGATGTTCCGCAGCGCAAGGAGTTAAAGCCGGAACGTATGCTAGGCTCCGTGCGAGTTGGGCGGCCGCGGCCGAGACATGCCTCGCCCCCTCCCGAGCCAAAAAAGCCGAAGGGACGGCCGCTGCCCGGGCCACGCAAACATGTCTCGGCGCTGCGGGCCGAGTTGGAAGGGCGCAAGGACGAATCCCGCAGACCTAGCCGCCAATGCATTGAGCACGCCGAGACGGCAGACCGCAAAGGCCGCGTGGTGACGGTCGAGTGGCGTATCGCTTCGCCAGCGCCGACGAACCAAAAGGCCGCAGGCAAGCAACAACGGCCCGGCGCTCGGAACAGGATCAAAAAAGGTGGCGGCCGCGGCAACGAGCGGCACAGGACCCGTTAAGCTCCATGCGCATCGTCGGCGGGCGATTGAAGGGGCGGGTTCTTCACGGCCCTTCCGACAGCGAGATCCGCCCGACGTCGGATCGTTTGCGCGAGACGATCTTCAACATTCTCGCGCATGCCTATGACGATCCGGTGACCGACGCCGCGGTGATCGATCTCTTCGCCGGCACCGGAGCCATAGGGCTCGAGGCACTGTCGCGCGGCGCGCGCAAGGCGCTCTTCGTCGAGGTTGCGGCCAAGACCCGCGCGCTCATCCGCGCCAATGTCGATGCGCTCGGGCTCGGCGGCGCGACGCGGATATTTCGCCGCGATGCGCGCAAGCTCGGGCAAGCGCCAGCCGATGAGCGTTTCAGCCTCGCCTTCCTCGATGCGCCTTATGGGCAGCATCTTTCAGAGCAAGCGCTCATCGCTTTGCGCGAAGGCAGCTGGCTTGCTCCGCAAGCGCTGGTCATCGTTGAAGAGAGTGCGGATGCCGAGCTTCTCGTGCCTGCCGGCTATCGCATTCTCGAAACGCGCGTCTATGGCGAAACGAAAATCGTCATTCTCGGCGCGCATCTTTCGCCGTGAGCGCCGCGAACTACATGCCCTTCAGCGCCCTCGCGCCAATGTCGCGGCGGCAAAAACCCTCCGGCCAATCGATCGCATCGACGCCCGCATAGGCGCGGGCACGTGCCTCGGGGAGCGTCGCGCCAAGACCCGTGACATTCAAAACCCGGCCATCGTCGGCGAGGAGCCGTTTCCCCTCGCGCCGCGTCCCGGCCTCAGTGACGATCACCCCGGGCATCGCCTGCGCTTTGGCGAGACCGCGTATCTCGGAGCCTTTCTTCGGCGTGCCAGGATAGCCTTGTGCGGCAAGCACCACGGTCAAGGCGCTTCGGGCTGAGAATTTGAGCCTGCGCTCGGCGAGCCGCCCCTCGGCGCAGGCGAGCATCAGCACAAGAAGATCCTCTTCAAGGCGCGGCAGGATCGCCTGCGCCTCGGGATCGCCGAAGCGGACGTTGAACTCGATGAGCTTCGGGCCGTCGTTTGTGATCATCAAACCGGCGAAGAGCACGCCCTTGAAGGGCGTGCCCAGCTCCGCCATCCCGCGCAAGGCGGGATCGATGATCTCGCTCATCACCCGCCCCGTGAGCGCCGCGTTCATGATCGGCGCCGGCGAATAGGCGCCCATGCCGCCGGTGTTCGGCCCCGTATCGCCTTCGCCGACGCGCTTATGGTCCTGCGCCGAAGCGAAGGGCAGCGCCCGATTGCCATCGCAAAGCGCGAAGAAGGAGACTTCCTCCCCCTCGATGTAGTCTTCGATGATGATCGAACGTCCCGCCGCGCCGAAGCCGCCTTTGAGCATCATGTCCACGGCCTTCTCCGCCTCCGCGAGTGTCTGCGCGACGACGACGCCTTTGCCGCCGGCAAGCCCATCGGCTTTGACGACGACGGGCGCGCCGCGCTTGCGGAGATAGGTTTTCGCCGGCGCAGCCTTGGTGAACCGCGCATAATCTGCCGTCGGGATTCCGACGCGGCGGCAGAGCTCCTTGGCAAAGCCTTTCGAGCCTTCGAGTTGCGCCGCCGCGCGGCGCGGACCGAAGGCCTTGATGCCGGCTTCCCCCAGCGCATCGACGATGCCTTCGACGAGCGGCACCTCCGGCCCCACGACCACGAAGCCAATATCGTTCGACTGGCAGAAATCGATGACGGCGAGGTGATCGGTCGGATCGAGCCCAATGGTCGTGGCGACCCGCGCGATGCCCGGATTGCCGGGCGCCGCGTAGAGTATGTCGAGCAAGGGGCTTTTCGCCAATTGATTGGCGAGCGCATGCTCGCGTCCGCCCGAGCCGAGGAGAAGAAGGTTCACGTTCGACCTTTAGAGCGATCCATTCGAGGGGTGCTCATCTGCGCCCGAACAGGCGCTCGATATCGGCGAGCTTCAATTCGATATAGGTCGGCCGGCCGTGATTGCACTGGCCCGCGCCAGGCGTTTGTTCCATCTCACGCAGCAAGGCATTCATCTCCTCCGCCGCAAGCCGCCGCCCGGCACGGATCGAGTTATGGCAGGCGAGCGTTGCCAGCACATGATCGAGCCTACCTTCGAGCGGCGCGGTCGCCCGATCGTCCTCGGTAAGCGTATCTGCGAGATCGCGCAGCAGCCGCCCCGAATCGAGGCTCTTCAACAGGCTCGGCTGTTCGCGTAGCAGAACAGCACCCGGGCCGAAGGGTTCGATTGCGAGCCCGAATTCGGAAAGCAGCGGCGCCGCATCGATGAGCCGCGCCACGCTGGCCTCGTCCAATTCGACGACCGCCGGGATGAGCAGTGGCTGGCGCTCAATGTTCTTCTTCGCCCGCGCGGCTTTCAGCCGCTCATAGACGAGCCGCTCATGCGCCGCATGCTGATCGACGATGACGATGCCATCCTCCGTCTGCGCGACGATATAGGTTTCGTGGATCTGCGCGCGCGCCGCGCCGAGCGGCGCCGCGCCGGCCTCGGGGAGCTCGGCATCCGCCCGCACATCGGCGCCGGGGGCAAAACCATCGAAGCGCGCCTGTTCTTCGGCAAAGCCTGGATTGGCCGGCGACAGAGCCGCGCTCCATTCGGCTTGTGGCATCTCGCGCGGCCAAGCGGTGCCATTCATCGCCTGGCGACGGGCGATAGCGCCGAGCGCCGCGGTGCCCCCCGAAGGCGTCGCCAGATGCAGCGCCGCCGCGAGTGCCTGTTTCAGCGCGCCGATGAGTAACCCGCGCACCAGGCCCGGATCGCGGAACCTGACTTCCGCTTTCGCCGGATGCACGTTGACGTCGACCTCGCCCGGATCGCAGCTGACGAACAGAACCACGGCCGGATGCCGAGCAGCCGGCAGATGATCGATATAGGCGGCACGGATTGCTCCAGCAAAAAGCTTGTCACGAACCGGCCGGCCGTTGACGAAGAAATATTGCCCCGCTGCATTGGCGCGATGCCAAGTCGGCAGACCGGCGAAGCCATGCAGATCAACGCGCTCGCGCGCCGCATCGACGCGCAGCGCATTGGCGCGAAACTCCTTGCCGAGGATCTGCGAGAGCCGTTGGAGCAGGCCCACCTCATCAGGCGCACATTCGGGATAGTCGAATCCCGTCACGTCGGGGCCGGAGAGCGTGAATCTCACGCCAAGATGCGCCATGGCGAGGCGCTGGATGACATCGGCGATGGCTTGCGCCTCGGCGCGATCGCCTTTTAAGAATTTGAGCCTGGCTGGCGTCGCAGCAAAAAGTTCGCGCACGTCCACCCGCGTGCCTTGCGGCTGCGCCGCCGGCATGAGGGCGCCCTTCAAACCCTGATCGACGCGGATCGCGCAGCCTTGCTTCGCGCCCTCGCAGCGCGTGGCTATGTCGAGCCTTGCGACCGAGCCGATTGAGGGCAGAGCCTCGCCGCGAAAGCCCAGCGTTGCGATATGGCTAAGATCGCCATCCGGCAATTTCGATGTCGCGTGGCGTTCGACCGAAAGGTCGAGATCCGCGGCGCTCATGCCGGCGCCATTATCGATGACGCGGACCAACCGCCGCCCGCCAGCTTCGATTGCGACCTCAATACGCGTCGCGCCCGCATCGAGCGCGTTTTCGACGAGTTCCTTGACCGCCGACGCCGGCCGCTCGACCACTTCGCCGGCGGCGATACGGTCGACGAGCACGGGATCGAGGCGGCGGACGGGCATCACGTTTCCCCGAAGCGCTCCTTCACCCGCTTGCGGGAGAAGGAGGCGAACGAAGTGAGGCGGATGAGGACTCTCGCAAGCGGCACCGCCCCTCATCCGGCCCTCGCCGACGCGAGGGCCACCTTCTCCCGCAAGCGGGAGAAGGATTTGCTGCAGTCTACATCCCTACCGGCCGTCCCACCACAGCGACGAGGAGCGATCCGTCGCCGAAGAGGTGCTTAGCGGCGCGCTTGGCGTCCTCCATCGTCACGGCGGTGATCAGCCGGTTGCGCTCGTCGAGATAATCGACGCTGTAGCCCTCGGCCTGCAATCTCGCGAGATGGCCGGCGATCTTGGTCGAGGTGTCGAAACGCAAAGCATAGGAGCCGATCAAATATTTCTTCGCCTTGTCGAGCTCTTCCTCGGTCGGACCCGCCTCGGCGAGACTGCGGATCTCGGCCTCGATCACCTGCATCGATTCGGCGGCGCGCTCGTTCTTGGTCGAGGTACCGCCCCACAGCATCGCCGCATGGTCCTGGTCGATCAGCCGCGAATAGACCGAATAGGCGAGCCCGCGCTTCTCCCGCACCTCCTTGAAGAGACGCGCGGAAAAGACGCCGCCGCCGAGCACATGATTGACCACGGTCGCCGCAATAAAGTCCTTGTCGAAGCGCGCGATGCCCTGGCGACCGAAGCGGATCGTCGATTGCGGCACGTCGAGATCGACCACGCGGCGCGTGCCCACGCCCGAGAAAACGACATCGGGAACGAGAGCGAGCGAAGCGCTTTCCGGCAGAGCGCCGAACACGTCGTCGAGATATTTGCCAAGCGTTTCCACGTCGATCGCCCCGACGACGGCTATTTTCAGATCGTCGCGGGCAAAGACGGCGGCGCGCATGTCGAAGACATGGCTTCGCGCGAGATCGGGGAGCGTGTCGAGATCGCCACGCAGCGGCGCGCCATAGGGATGGCCGGGATAGGAGAGGCCTCGCAAGGCGCGGCTCGCGGCATGATCGGGGTCGTTCAACTCCCGCTTCAATCCGGCGGCGATCTGGCTCTTCACCCGCTCGAAGGCATCCGCCTCAAGCCGCGCATCGGCGACAGCGAGGTGAAGCAATTCGAAAGCCTTCTCTTTGTTGCGGGCGAGCGTCTGCATCCGGCCGGAAAGAAAATCTCGGTCGGCCGAAAACGAAAGTTCAATCGCATGTTCTTCGAGAGCCCGATGGAAGGCGTCCGAATCATAAGGCCCCGCCCCTTCGTCGAGGAGCCCGGCAAGGAGCGTCGCGACGCCCGGCTTGCCTTGCGGGTCCTGCGCAGCGCCGCCGATCAGCGCGAATTCGAGGGCGACGAGCGGCACGGCATAGTCCTCGACCAGCCAGGCCTTGATGCCGCCGGGCGAGACGACGGTCTGCACGCTTGCCGCGCGCGAGCGCGGCGCGCCATCCCTTGTTTCGGTCTCCGTATGTACGGTCATGATCCCTGGCCTCATGCCGCCGCCGGCGCGGCGCCATCGGGCAAAAGAAAGCCGGTAACGCTACACCGCCGGTCGAGCCAGCGCGTGGCCTTTGTGACATCGGCGGCGCTGACCGCCTCGATCCGCTCGGGCCAGGACGCAATATCGGTCAGCGCGAGACCGGTGGCGAGCGAAGCGCCATACCACTGTGCCAGCGCCACCTGACTGTCCTGAGCATAGACGGCGTCGGCGACGAGCCGCGTCTTGGCGCGGGCAAGATCGGCCTCGTTGACGCCGTGCTGCGCCACCTCGGCAATGATCCTTTCGATTTCGCTGTCGAGAGTCTCAAGCGTGACGCCTGGCGCCGGCGTCGCATAGGCATAGAAGCGCGTGTCGTCGAGCGCCGTGCCGGCATAATAGGCGCCGGCGGAGACGGCGATCTTCTTATCGACGACCAGGCTCTTGAAGAGCAGGCTCGCCTGACCGCCGCCGAGAAAATGGGCGAGCACTTCCAGCGCCTCCGCCTCGCCCGGCGCGGCGGTGCGGCAGGACGGGACGAGGAAGACAGTCTGATAGGAGGGCTGCTCGACCTTCGCGTCGGCGAGCGTCACCAGCCGATGCGCGTGGAGATCCGGCTCGCGCACCCTAACGCGTTTCGGAGCTTCGCCCCAGGCAGGAATTGCGCCATAGACCGACTTGGCGAGATCGATCACCGCGGCGGGCTCGACATCGCCGGCGACGATGAGGATCGCATTTTCCGGCTTGTAGAAACGCTGGTAATAGGCGAGGGCGTCGGCGCGCCCGAGCCCCTCGATATCGTCGGTCCAACCGATCACCGGCGTGCCATAGGGGTGGCGGGTGAAAAGGGCCGCCTGCACCGCCTCGTTCAGAAGATCGGCGGGATCGGAATCGGTCCGCATGCGCCGCTCCTCGAGCACCACGTCGCGTTCCGGCGCGACCACCTCATCAGTGAGCACGAGATTGACCATCCGGTCGGCCTCATAGTCCATGCAGACCTTCAAGTGCTCTTTGGCGACGCGCTGGAAATAGGCGGTGAAGTCGTTCGACGTGAAGGCATTCTCCTGGCCGCCGAGATCGGCGATCAGTTCGGAGAACTCGCCTGCCGGATGTTCCTTCGTTCCCTTGAACATCAGATGCTCGAGGAAATGCGCGATGCCGGATTTGCCGATCGGATCATCCGCCGAGCCGTTGCGATACCAGACCATATGGGTGACCACGGGAGCGCGATGATCGGGGATGACCACGATGTCGAGCCCGTTTGCGAGCTGCGCATGGGTGACGGAAGGCCCGACGGGCTTGGCTGGGGTGGATGGCGAAGGCGTAAGCTCGGCAGTCATCGACGTCGCGTGGGACATTCTTGGTCGCTTTCCGGAAAGGCTCGAAAATTCAAGACGCGGCAGAGTCGGGCCGCAGGCGCTCCGATGAGCGTAGCCCGACGCAATATAGGAAGCAATTTCGCGGGCCGGCAGTGCGTGGCAAATCCCCTCTCCCCGCTTGCGGGGAGAGGGAGGCGGCTCATCCGTCGCGATAGACGCGCTCGCGCCGCTCGTGGCGCTCCTGCGCCTCGATGGAGAAGGTGGCGATCGGGCGCGCGTCGAGCCGCTTCAGCGAGATCGGCTCGCCCGTCTCCTCGCAATAGCCATAAGTTCCGTCATCGAGCCGGCCGAGCGCCGAATCGATCTTGGCGATCAATTTGCGCTGCCGGTCACGGGCGCGAAGCTCGATCGCCCGGTCGGTTTCGGAAGAGGCGCGATCCGCCAGATCCGGCAGGTTCTCGTTTTCGTTTTGTAGGACGACCAAGGTCTCGCGGGCTTCGCGCAGGATGTCATTCTTCCACGCCAGCAGTTTGCGACGAAAATAATCGCGCTGGCGCTCATTCATAAAAGGTTCGTCTTCGGACGGTCGGTAGTCCGCATCGATCGTATCGGTCGGCACGTTCGAATCTCCGCACCCATAACCAAAACGTTGGCCTTATAACGAGATGCTTGCGGCGAGACAATGACTTGTCGCGGGCTGGCCGACGCCACAGCCAAGTGTCACTTGGGCGCCAAACCCGCTTGGTCATCCAAAGCCGGCCCGCGTGCGGCGGTTTAAGCCGGAACGGGCTCCATCGCGCGGCGCAAATTCTCGCTGATCTTGTCGAGGAAGCCGGTGGTCGAGAGCCATCTCTGCTCAGCGCCGACGAGCAGGGCCAGGTCCTTCGTCATATATCCGGCCTCGACCGTGTCGACGCAGACCTTTTCGAGCGTGCCGGCGAATTTCGCGAGTTCCGCGTTATCATCAAGCTTGGCGCGGTGGGCAAGCGCGCGCGTCCAGGCGAAGATCGAGGCGATCGAATTGGTCGAGGTGTCCCTGCCCCTCTGATATTCGCGATAGTGCCGCGTCACCGTGCCATGCGCCGCCTCGGCCTCGACCGTCTTGCCGTCCGGCGTCAAGAGCACCGAGGTCATGAGGCCGAGCGAGCCGAACCCTTGCGCCACGGTGTCGGACTGGACGTCGCCGTCATAATTCTTGCAGGCCCAGACATAGCCGCCCGACCATTTGAGCGCCGAGGCGACCATGTCGTCGATGAGCCTGTGCTCATAGGTGAGCCGGGCGGCCTGATATTGCGCCTTGAACTCGTTCTCGTAGATCTCCTGGAAGATCTCCTTGAAGCGGCCATCGTAGGCCTTGAGGATCGTGTTCTTGGTCGAGAGATAGACAGGATATTTGCGCAACAGGCCGTAATTCAGCGAGGCGCGGGCGAAATCGCGGATCGAATCGTCGAGATTGTACATCGCCAGGGCGACGCCGCTGCCGGGGAAGTTGTACACCTCCTTCTCGATCACCTTGCCGTCATCGCCCTCGAACTTGATGGTGAGGCGTCCGCTGCCGGGCACCTTGAAGTCGGTCGCCCGATATTGGTCGCCAAAGGCGTGGCGGCCGACGACGATCGGCGCCGTCCAGCCGGGCACGAGGCGCGGCACGTTCTTGCAGATGATCGGCTCGCGGAAAATGACGCCGCCCAGGATGTTGCGGATCGTCCCGTTCGGCGATTTCCACATTTCCTTCAAATTGAATTCGGCGACCCGAGCATCGTCGGGCGTGATCGTCGCGCATTTCACGCCGACACCCCATTTCTTCACCGCATTGGCGGCGTCGACCGTCACCTGATCGTCGGTCGCGTCGCGATTCTCGATCGAGAGGTCGTAATATTCGAGATTGATGTCGAGATAGGGATGGATGAGCTTGTCGCGGATGAGATGCCAGATGATCCGGGTCATCTCGTCGCCATCGAGCTCGACGACGGGATTTGCGACCTTGATCTTGTTCATCGCAGGACCTTTTCGCGGAATGGCCTCGGAATTGCCGCCCCTATAGCATCGGGATCAAAGCCGGCAAAGCCGTCCTCTGCGGCCGAAACGCGCGGGCGCCGCTCGTTCGCATCTGCAGAACTTGTGCCGTTATTTGCGCTCGCACTTGATCGGGGCGTGGCCACCCAGCATAGTGGGCGAATCATCCGGGTTGCGCCCCTTCTCCGGCTTGCGGGAAAAGGGATGCGCCCTTTGAGAGATGGATGCATCAGGAATCCGCATGGATAGCCTGACGCGCGACACGTGGTCATCGGCCGCCACGGTCGTCACGCTCGGACAAATCTCCTTCGTCGCCGATCCGATGGGCGCGCTCTATTGGCGTGAGGAGCGGCTGCTTGCCGTCGCCGACCTGCATCTCGAAAAAGGCTCGGCCTATGCGGCGCGCCGCGTGTTCCTGCCGCCCTATGATACGGCGACGACGCTCGCCGCGCTCGCCGTGCTCATCGCCCGCTATGCGCCGCGCGCTGTCCTGGCGCTCGGCGATTCCTTCCACGATGTCGGGGGCGGCGGGCGCTTGGCGGGGCAGGACCGCGCCGCGCTCGCCCGTCTGCAGAGCGGGCGCGATTGGATCTGGATTGCCGGCAATCACGATCCGGTTCTGCCCATGAATCTCGGCGGCGCCCGCACGTCCGAGATCGCGATCGGCGGGATTTTGTTCCGACACAAGCCGGAGGCGCAATCAGGCGAGGCTGAGATCGCCGGCCATTTTCACCCCATGGCGCGCGTCGCGGGCGCCATTGGCTCGGTGCGGCGGCGCTGTTTCGTCAGCGATGGGACGCGCTGCGTGCTGCCGGCCTTCGGCGCCTATGCCGGCGGCCTCAATCTGCGCGACCGCGCCTTCGCGGCGTTGTTCGGGCAGGGCGACGCCGCAGTTTTCGCCCATGTCCTCGGCCGCGACCGAGTCTATAGGGTGGCGCAGGAACAATGCCTGCCGGATTGAACGTGCGCTGTTCTTATGAGAAATTGATACGAGTAAAACGCGTCGCCGTCGCCATAGAGCGCGCTTCGCGGGTTCACATTGTTAGGCCCGAACCTATGCTGAAACGTCGCACAGCGAACTACTCGTTATTGTGGCCGGCCAAAGTTGCGGTCCGTGTTATGGCCTTTTCGATGTGCGGTTTGGCGACTGCTGTACGCGCCGACGACATCAGGATTCTCGGCAATATCGGCGATGCGCATAAATCCGTTGGACTGATCACGAAATATACCATCAACACCGACACGCGGTCTCTCGACCTCGTCGCGGCGACGCCGAGCGTTTCGTCTCTCAGCAAAGAACAAGAGCGGCAGATCGCAGCAGACACCGCCCGCCAAATCTGCGCGGAAGGAGCGGTCAGCGGAAGTTGGACCGTGCGTATCTTTATGCCGGGAGAACTCCACGCCCGCAGGCTCTTGCCGCATGGGCGGGCATCACTGAGGCGCGTCCGAACGGTGCTCCGACCCGCGGCCGGCTGTTTTAGCGCGGCCGGCCCTGTTCCCCAGACGCTGCAGCCGATCTTTCGCGACCGCAACGATTTCGATGCCGGCGGCACGCTTGGCGAGGAGACGGCCGCGGCGCTCAACGCTTCCGCGGCCCTGATCATCATCGCCTCGCCGCATGCGGCGAAGAGCAAATATGTCAACGAGGAGGTCCGGCTCTTCAAATGGCACCATCCCGATTGTCCAATCGTCCCATTGATTGTGGATAGAGAGCCCGACGATCCGGAAAACGAATGCTTTCCCCCGGCGCTGCGTTTCGTGGTCGCGGCGGACGGCGTGATGACGGACGCGCCCACCGATGTCCTGGCCGCCGATCTGCCGGAAAAGGGTGACGGATTCACCCCGGCGCTCGCCAAGGTCGTTGCACGGCTGATCGGGCTTGCGCCCGACACGATCTATCGCCGCGCCGAGCGCGAGCGGCGAAGGCAGGAACGGCTGCGCGCCGCGATCGCCGCGGTGATCGCCCTGCTCATCGTCGTTGAAGGCGTCTTCTTCTGGCAGTCGCGTCAGCAGGCCGTGACGCTTGCCGAGATCGACGCATTGGTTGCGAAATATAGCGTCGTTACACTTCGGCGCAGGCGGTAGTTCCAGGCGCGAGGGAATCGCTCACCCAAGCCATCACGGCGATCGCCGAGGGCGCGGCAACGGACCCGAGATATGCCGAGGCTCTCGACCTTCAAGGCCGGCAAGGCGGCCGAAGCCGAACCTCTGTTGAAGGCAGTCACCGAGGAAAAGGCCAAGCGGGCCGACAAGGACGCCAAAGATGCGGCCGCGGCCTATCGCAACCTCGCCTCCATCGCGGCTGTCAGCGATCATTAGCGCGCGCGCGACGATTAGGCCGAAGCCGTCCGTCTCGATCCCCCCAATATCGAGGGCCTCATCTGGGATGCCCAGTTTCAAGCCGAAGCCGGGCCAATTAAACGCGGCAGAGGCGGCCTATACCCAAGTCATCGCGCTCGCCAAGCCCGGCAGTGACGATCATGTCCTCTATTGGGCGCACCTCGGCTTAGGCGACATCGAGAAAGATCGCGGCAATCTTGCCGCGGCGCTTACAACCTACCGCGCAGCGCAAGGGCAAAATCCGATCCGCGCATCGGCTGGAAGCACGACCTGTCGGTGTCTTACGAAAAGGTCGGCAATGTGTTGGTCGCGGAAGGAAATCTGCCCGAGGCGCTGAAATCCTATGAGGCCGGCCTCACCATTGCCGATTGCGAAATCCGAGCCGCGCGATGCGGGCGCGCAGCGCGACCTCCCGGTGTCGTACAATGAAGTCGGCGACGTGCTGGTCGCCGAGGGAAATCTGCCCGAGGCGCAGAAATCCTATCGGGCCGGCCTCGCGATCACCGACCGTCTAGCGAAATCCGATCCCGGCAATGCCGGCTGGCAGCGCGATCTCTCAGTGTCATGTGACGAGATCGGCAATGTGCTTGTCGCACAGGGCGACCTTGCCGGAGCGCTGAAGTCCTATCAAGCCGGCCTCGCCATTGCCGAAAATCTGGCGAAATCCGATCCCGGCAATGCCGGCTGGCAGCGCGACCTGTCGGTCTCGTACAACAAAGTCGGAGACGTTGAGAGGGCACAGAAAAATCTGGCCGAAGCGCTGGAGGCCTATCAGGCCGAGCTGGCCATCACCGACCGTCTGGCGAAATCCGATCCCGACAATGCCGGCGCACAGCTCGATCTTTCGGTGTCCTACGACAAAGTCGGCAACGTGCTGGTTGTAGCGGGAAATCTGCCGAAGCGCTGAAATCCTATCAGGCGGGCCTCGACATCAGAGAGCGCCTGACGAAAGCCGACCCCGGCGATGCCGATCTCTCGGTGTCGTACAACAAAGTCGGCGACATACTGACGGCGCAGGGAAATCTGCCCGAGGCGCTGAAATCCTATCAGGCCGGCTTCGCAATCATGGATCCTTTGTCGAAATCCGATCCCGGCAACGCCGGCTGGCAGAGCGCGCCGATGAAGGCGCGCGAGACCTTTGACTCGGGCCGCGCCATCATAGCGCGTTTGGTCGCGCACTATCCGAATTGGTCTTTATGGCAACAGCAACTCGCGTGGTTCGATCGGCAGATCGCGGCGCTCGGGAAATAAACGTGACCATGCGAGGTCACGCTGCGCGGCCGCGATTGACGATGCCGCCTGCTCGTCGCAAGCAGCCAACGCCTCCCTCACAGCATGGTCACCTTGGGCCTTTGCGTCTTGCTCGTTGACGCTCGCGCGGGCGCAGGCGCGGCACTCCAACCCCCGCTCGGAACCTGCACGTCGTTAGCGGCCGGGTCCGGCGTCTTCGCATGGAAGGTCGCAGCAATGGTTTTCGCCGCGGCGAGCTCGTTGGCATCGAGCCGCGCGCCGACATCATCGCGTTTCCTGGCGGCGTCATCGTCGCCCTGCGCAGCGGCGACCGCAAACCATGTGTAGGAGGAAACGAAATTCTGCGGCACGCCGAGACCGCGGGCGAGAAGCACGGCGAGATTATATTGGCTGTCGCGCACGCCATATTCCGCGGCCTTCTTGAACCATTGCGCGGCGGTCGCGTAATCCGGCCTGCCGGCCTCGCCGCCGTCGGCGGCAAGAACCGCGAGATTGTGCATAGCGCGGATATTCCCCTGCTCCGCGGCCTTTTGATACCAGGCCTTGGCTTGGGCGACGTCGCGCGGCACGCCGAGACCTTTTTCGTAGAACGAGGCAAGACGATATTGCGCCGGCGCGAGGCCTTGCGCGGCTGCCTTTGCGTACCATTGCGCCGCCGCCGCCAGGTCGCGCGATACATGCCGCCCTTCGGCATAATTCGTCGCCAAGGCGAATTGCGCCTTGGCATTGCCGGCCTGCGCCGCGGCTTGCGGGTCGGACTGCGTGATGTCGCGCGCCGCGTCTTGCGGCTCCCCGATAGAGCCGGTGGCCATCGGGTCGACGTCAGGCGCGCCCTGCTGCGCGCGGCTCCCGGTAGGCGAAGGATCGAGCGCCGCAGCGCTGATTTGCGCCGGCGCGGCAATCTGCGGCGAAGCGGTCTGCGGGGCGATCATCGCCGCGGCCGGCCTATCGATATTCGAGGAGAGGTTGCTCGGCTGCGCATGGCCCATGGTCTTGACGACGGCATAGGCGCTAATCGCGACGAACAGGGCTGCGAGCGAGAGAACCGCCGGCCGCTTGTGCTGAGCGATGAAATTGCGCGTTTGCCGGATGAGGCCGGCGTTGTCTTTCGGAGCACCCGCGCGCGCGCGGCTCTGCGCGACGGCCGCGGCCGATTCGATCTGCGCGGCCTGGGCGGCGCGCCGCGCCGCGGCGATGAAATCGGCTCGCGTCGTCGGCGCTTCCGGCTCCGAGGAGCGTTCTTGCCGTGTTTCGCCGTTCGTGCCTTGACGCCGTCCGGGAAAGCCGCTGCCGGGCTCGATCAAGAAATCTTCGAGCGCAGCCGCGGGCGGCATTGCGTTTCTCTTACCATTGTCGCGCCGCGCCACAAGATCGTCCGAGCCGATCTTCGGGCTTTGCAAATCCGCCAGATCGCGCTGGGAGAAATCGTGCTGTGGCGCCGGCGCGAAGACTGGCGCCAGGCCTGACGCGAGCAACTCGCTCGACGATTTCGGCCGGACGGACAATTCCTCCTCGACCATGGCGAGGCGGTCGACGACCTTTTTCAGGGTCTCGTGAACCGCGTTCAAGGTCGAGACCATGCGCCGATCGGCATCGTCTTGTACGGCGCGCAGTCTTTGAAGTTCCTGCCCGATACCCGACGGCTGCGAACCAGGGTCACCCGCCGCATTCTCCGCCGCCTCGAGAGCGGCCCGGCGCGTCCTTTCAAGCTCGGTGAAAAGATGGCTGATCGTCTGCTCCAGCGAGGTCAAAGAGGAAAAGCCAGCGTTCGAGGCATCCAATCGCTGCGCAAGCTCAGCGATCTGCTGCTCCAGAGCATCGATCGCTTGCGGCCCGGCCTGCGGCCCCTGCGCCTTTTCGAGCTTCTCGGCCAATCCGCGAACGAGATCTTCGAGCGAGCGGGTGTCGGCTCCCGGCCAAGTCTCGGCGATCCGCGCCGTGAGCCCCTGCTGGACATTGTCGATGCGGTGTGACAGCGCCTCATAATGGCTCTGGTCGCGCGCCTCGGCGATGGCCTCCTCGACTTTGGCCGCGATCGCATCGAGTCGTCCCTCGATCTTGTCGAAGGCCGATGCCCGATCATCTAAGGCATAGGCCCCGGGCTCGCGCGTGGCTGTGCGCTGACGGTCGATGCTCTCGGCAAGCTGCGCGACTTGGCGTTCGATCCGCTCGACAGGAAGCGGCCGCGCCATGGCCGCCGTCAGAAGATCGCGGATCTCCCGCGTCTGGCTCTGGATATTTTGGAATGCGGCGGGATCGATCCCCGAGCGGCCGAGATAGTCGAGCTTGGTGCCGAGCCGTTTCAGTTCGCTCTCAAGACCTTTTATGGTCATGCGCGGATCGATATCGGCAAGCGAATGCCTGAGTTCGCCGACGAGCTTTTCGAGCGGCTGAAGCTCGGTGTCTTTGATGCCTTCGGTGCGCGAGGCTTCGATCTTCTGCGCGAGACCGCGGATCGCCTGCTCGAGCGTGGCGATCGAGCCGCGCGAGGTGAGATCACGGAGCGCTTCTGACATGTTGCCGATTTCCGTCCGTAACTTGTCGAGGTTGCAGACGGGCGGTTCGGCGTGACGCGCGGCCTGTTCGCGCCGCATGTCGTCGAGCTTGATGGCGAGCGCGGCAATGTCTCCTTGCAGGCTCATGAGCGAGGTCGCGGCAGGGCGCGATCCCGGCCGCGATGCGGCTTCGCCGGAAACGCCGGGTGTCTTGAATTGTGTCGGCGCTTGCGGACGCGCCGGCCGCCCTTCATCCAAAGCCTTTTGGCGGCGGGCGACCTCGGCGATGGCCGCGCCGAGCGATTGATGCGATCTGCCGGGCGTCCGGCCTTGCCGTGCGGGCCCTTCCGCACCGGCGGAGGAAACAACCGCCGCCAAGAGGGAATTGAGCGTCGATTCCATCCGGTTCAATTGGCTGCCAGAGAGGCGTGCGGGAGCCTCTGCCGCTTGCATGCGAGGCTCGCCACGTTGCGCCCGGTACAGCGCCGCCTCTTTGCCTCTATCCCTGCCGCCCCAGGGAACCGCTGTCATCATATTCTCTCCGGCAGGGATCCGATAAACCCCGGCTATGAACTCATGTCTGGAGAAGCGGCGCCGAATCATGATCGCCTGCCGGGGGCCGCCTCTGTCGATGAATTTCCGTAACCGCGGTAAACAGCCAGTTAATCCTGCTCGATTTTGAGACAACCGTATTACCACAGATTGCGTATGTTACTTATAGCAGAGTCGCCGGACGGGGGTGGCCAATGGAGACGAGCGTCAATCGCAGCGCCCGATGCCAAATCGAGGCGCGGGACGAATCGCAAGGCGAGCGCGCCTGGACGATCGGCGACATGGCGCGCGAATTCCGGTCAGCCTGCGGACCTTGCGCTTCTACGAGGACCGCGCCCTGCTGCATCCGCGCCGAAGGGGAACGACCCGGCTTTATTCCGGCCGCGACCGACCTCATCTTCAGATAATATTAAAGGGCAAGCAGCTCGGGTTCGCCCTGACCGAAATCCGCGAGATCCTCGCACGCGATGATTCCCGGGGAGACCTCAATCTTCCACCGGATCAGATCATTGCCCAGATCCACCATATCGAGCGTCAGCTGAGCATGCTCGAGGCAGCTCTTGCCGAACTACGCCTCGCGCGTGAATGCACGCAGAAGAAAGAAAGCGCATATGACGGCCGCTTGAGACAGCCAGCCTCGGATCATCCGATCCGCCTCACGCTAGCTTGGCCGATATGGCGAAGAGGCGCCAAACCCTCTATTGGTTCGCCCAACGCATGACCTGATCCCCGCTCCGGCGTCGATCGCGGCGAAAGGCCGATCCATTGAGTGCTGCGCCCGAACCAAAAGACGCCGGCGGATCGATCGGCGTCCTGCTCGTCAATCTCGGCACGCCGGAGGCGACCGATTATTGGTCCGTGCGGCGCTATTTGAAGGAGTTTCTGTCCGACCGGCGCGTCATAGAAACGCCGCCCTTGATCTGGTGGCCGATCCTTAACCTCGTCATCTTGTCGCTGCGCCCGACGCGCAGCGGCAAAGCCTATCAATCGATCTGGAACCGTGACCGCAACGAGAGCCCGTTGAAGACGATCACACGGGCGCAGGCGGAGAAGCTCGCCCTTTGGATCGAGACCGGCGCCCTGGGCTCGGCAAAGGCCGCGATCAAGGTGGATTGGGCGATGCGCTATGGCCATCCGGCGATCGCGCCGGCGCTTTGCCGCATGGTCGAAGCCGGATGCGACGGCGTGCTCGTCGTGCCGCTCTATCCGCAATATGCGGCGGCGACGACGGCGAGTGTCGGCGATGCGGTCTTCGCCGCGCTGGCGCGCATACGCCTTCAGCCGGCTCTGCGCATCGCCCCACCCTATTGGGCCGAGCCCGCCTATATCGAGGCGCTCACCGCCTCGTTGCGCAAATTCCTGGCCGGGCTCAATTTCGCCCCCGATGTGATCCTCGTCTCCTTCCATGGCATTCCGCAAGCCTATGTGGACAGAGGGGACCCCTATCCACGCCACTGCGAGGGAACGTTCCGCCTGCTCGGCAAGGCGTTCGGTCCCGACGCGAAAAAGTTGAAGATGACCTATCAGTCCCGCTTCGGACGGGCGCAATGGCTCGAGCCCTACACGGATGCGACGGTGAAGGCGCTGGCGCGCGAGGGCTGCCGCAATCTCGTCGTCATCACTCCGGGGTTCTCCTCCGATTGCGTCGAGACACTCGAAGAGATCGATGTGGAAAACCGCCATTTCTTCTTGCAAAGCGGCGGCAAGAATTTCGCGACAGTCCCTTGTCTCAACGACAGCCCCGAGGGGATGGCCGTCATCTCCGACATCGTCGAGCGCGAGCTCAAGGGCTGGATCTAGGGGCGGTCCTCGCAATTCAGTGTGCAGCCGGTGCCGCGCGCGGCGTGTTTGCTTTGTGCAAACGCGACAAGACAAGCAGCGAGACCAGAGCCGCGGCAAGCAGCACGGCGCCAATGAGCGGTCGATGCGCCGCCCAGGCGATCGCGATCGTCGCCAGTGTCACCGGGACAGCAAAGGTCAGAGCGACGAGGAAAGTGCCGGCTTCCACGATCCCTTCGAGGAAGGGGACCACCGCGAAGAGCGTCGCCACAGGCCCCGCCATCAGCGCGAAGGCGATGACCATCAAAATGAAGCCGACGCCACGCAACGCCCAGGTGATGATGCGCTCTTCCTGTGTCTTCTCGGCAAAGAGTGCCGCAGCGTTAACCACGCCGAACTTGAGAAGCGCAATCTGGTAGCCGTTGGCGGCATGATAGGGCGCAAGCGTGCTCCCAACTTGCGAGGCCACGACTGAGAAGACCTGCGCGTGCACGGCCTCGAAAGTGACGCGCAGGTCGCCTATCGCCGGATTGGCCGGATCCTGCCCACGGTAGAAACCGCCGCCTTCGACTTGGTAGGACTTCACAGGAAAGAACGGCTGTGAATATGGCGGCCCCGACGGCGGATTCGCTACCGCGAGCAGCGTGAAATCGGACATTTCGTCGAGCACGCCCGGATCGAGATGATAGGCGCCGAGCACGGCCGCGGGGCTATCGAATGTGACCGAGCTCATCGGCATGACGGGATTGACATGACCCGGCGGGTGGCGGAACGCGCCCGAATCGATCGGGCTTGCCGACCAGACGCGATGATAGCTGTAGGTTGTTTGCGTCGCCTGCGAGCCGCCCATCGATTGCTGCGTATTGGTGCTGGTGTCTTCCTTCCATTGATACATTTCGACCTTGCGGGTGAGCCGCAAGAGGCCATCGCCGGTCACTCCGAAGGCAAGGTCCCGGGCCGGCATCGCGGTGCTGACCTGGCCGATAAGATGAACGAGCTTGCCGTCGTTGGCGGGAAGAACCGCATCCGGTCTCACCTCCACCACCTGATGCAGGCCTTGGTTGAGAGCGCTGATCGCCGCGACCGCGCGGCCCTCGTTCCAATAAAGGAGCGCGATCGCCGCCGGCACCAGCAAGATCCCTATGAAAACGCCGGCGATGCTTTGGCCGATGCGGGCGCCCCAGCCCGTGGTCGTCGTTTCGGTGAACGTGTCGTTGAAATCGTTCGTCATGATGCCCGGATGGCGGCGCGCTTGCCGACGCAACTTCGCTGCCGGCAAACTAACGCCAGCTCATCAATGTCGCTGCCCTTTCCGCGCGGCTCTCTCAGACACATATCTTTCTCGCCCCGCCGAGCCTCGGCAAGGGTTTTCGCCATGCGCTTTTAGCTTCGAATGGAGGGTTTTGAGATGAGGACCGCAATCGTGTTCTGTTTCTTGGGCGTCGCGATCGCGGGCGCTTCAGTGGCCGAGGCAAAGCCCGGAGGCTGCCTAAAATATGGCGCGGCCGGCGCCGTCGCCGGCCATGTCGCCGGTCACCATGCCGTCAAGGGCGCCGTCGTCGGCTGTATCGCCGGAATGGTGCGCCGGCACGAATACAACAAGCAAATGCGCGAACAGCAGGGTACTCATTAGCATTCTTGCGAAGGATTATTGCGCTTTAGCGATTGCCCCGTCCCGAAGCTTGCGTTCCCATTGATAGGCCTGCCGCACGATCTCTGTGAGATCGTCATAACGCGGTTTCCAGCCGAGCCGACTGCGGATGGCTTGCGCCCCGGCGACGAGCGCGGCAGCGTCGCCTGCCCGCCGTCCGGTCAGCCGAACCTCGAAGTTCGTATCTGAAACTTGCTTAACCACGTCGATGACTTCGCGCACCGAATGACCATGGCCATAGCCGCAGTTTAAGACGAGGCTCTCGCCGCCGCCGCGCAGATGCCTGAGCGCCAGCAGGTGCGCGGTGATGAGATCGCTCACTTGAATATAATCGCGCACGCATGTGCCGTCCGCAGTCGGATAATCGGTCCCGTAAATATCGATCCCAGGGTGCAGGCCGAGTGCCGCTTGCACTGCAACCTTAATGAGGTGCGTCGCGTTAGGAGTTGATTGGCCAAGCCGACCCTTGGGATCGGCTCCAGCTACGTTGAAGTAGCGCAGAGCAACGTAGGAGAAATCATGCACCTTGGCGGCGTCCTCGAGCATCCACTCGACCATGAGTTTCGATCGTCCGTAAGGATTGATCGGCGCCGGCTGCGCCGTTTCGAAGATCGGATTGACTGCCGGTTCGCCATAAACGGCGGCCGTCGAGGAAAAGATGAAGTTCTTGATCCGGTTGCGCACTGCGAATTCGGCGAGAGCGCGGGCCTTGACCGTATTGCTGAAATAATAGCCGAGTGGGTCGGCAACTGAATCGGGCACCACGATCTTGGCAGCGAAATGGACGATGCTGTCGATCCAATGTTCGGAGAAGATGGCGCTAAGCTGCGCCTCGTCGCCGGCATCGCCGACGATAAGGGTCGCCTGTTTGGGAACGGCCCATGCAAAACCGGTCGAGAGGTCATCGAGCACCACGACCTCTTCGCCGGCATCAAGGAGCGCGAGGACCATGTGGCCGCCGATGTAGCCGGCCCCGCCCGTCACCAAAACTGCCATTCCTCTTCTCCGCTTGGGCCCAATCCTGACCCCGAGAACAAAACACCGGGTTAATCCCCCATTCTCACCGCCGAGTTGACGCCGGGGCGGCCCGCGTCCTAGGTCATGCGCGCGCCCCGGATCACCCTCTCACGAAGGTCCGATCTCCGTCGGCGCCCGGCCGCCAATCTGCTTTGAACCTTTGGCATCCCTGATGAGCAAGCGCATCCGCAAGGCTATCTTTCCGGTCGCCGGCCTCGGGACACGCTTCCTGCCGGCCACCAAATCCGTCCCCAAAGAGATGCTGACCGTCGTCGACCGTCCGATTCTCCAGCATGTGGTCGAAGAGGCCTATGAAGCAGGGATCGAACATTGCGTCTTCGTCACTGGTCGCAACAAGGCGGTCATCGAAGATTATTTCGACATGGCCTATGAGCTCGAGGACGTCTTGCAAAAGCGCGGCAAGACCAAGGAATTGCAAGCCTTGATGGCGGATTTGCCAAAGCCTGGCGCGATGAGCTTCACCCGCCAGCAGGCGCCGCTCGGGCTCGGCCATGCGGTCTGGTGCGCGCGCGACATCATCGGCGACGAGCCTTTCGCCGTTCTCCTCCCCGACATGCTCACCCTCGCTGTCGGCGCTGGCAAGCGGCGCTGCCTCGCCCAATGTATCGCGGCTTACGAGAAGCATGGCGGCAATATTATCGCGGTGGAAGAAGTGGCGCCGGAGGAGACGCATAAATACGGCGTGGTCTCGATCGGCAAGGATCATGGCGCGACCTTCGAGATCACCGGCATGGTGGAGAAGCCGAAGGGCACGGCGCCTTCCAATCTCATCATCTCCGGGCGCTATGTTCTCTCGCCCGAGATCTTTCCGATTCTCGAGAAAGGCGAAAAGGGCGCAGGCGGCGAAATCCAGCTCACCGACGGCATGAAGGCTCTTGCCGCGAGGCAGGCTTTCCATGGCGTGCGTTTTGACGGCAAGACCTATGATTGCGGTTCGCGGCTCGGATTCTTGGGCGCCAATGTCGCCTTCGCGCTCGCCAATCCGGAAATCGCGGGCGAATTTCGTGCGCTGCTGAAGGGCCTCGTCGGCAGGCTTTAGCTATTCCAAGCTTTAGCTTGCTCAATGCAGGCGGGGAGCGGCACCCGTGATGGCGCTCACGCCCCTCAGTCCTGCAGCCGCAGGCCGACGAGGAAGACGTTCTCCGTATAATTCTCGCCAGGCGTCGTGCTCAGGAAACGCTGGTGCGTGAAGCTGCCGGTGATGACCACGGAACGGGAGAGATTATAGTCGGCTTTGATCGTGCCCGAATAAAGCTGTTCGGTGATCGGCTGACCGTCATAGATGTTGTACTGATAGGTCGCCGTTGCCGAGAGCGTGAGATCGCGCCTCAGAGCATGCGTGAGATTGAGGCTCACGCTGCGGCTGACGGCGCCGGAGGCATAGGCGAGCGTCGTTTCCGAGATATAGGTCGCGGCGGTCAAGTTGACGGTGGTCAGCGGCGTCGCCGTATAGATCAACTTGGCATCGATCGTCGGGGCGTTGAGATTTGGCAATCTTGGATCGACATAGACGCGGTCCGCATAGCCGGCGGCGATTTCGCCGGTCAGCAAGCGGGTGAACTCGAGCGTCGAGCCAAGCTTGCCGGCAATTCCGTTCGAGCTTCGGGCAAAGCCATAGACATCGAAGTAATTGTCATAACGGCGCGCGTCGCCGGTCACCTCGACGAAGGGGATTAGGGCGGGCATCAATTCATAAGAGGCGCGCCCAGTGAGGCCGTAATCATTGTAATCGTCCTGCGACAGCAAGAGAACCGTGCCGTCCGACTGGGTCGCATCGCCAAATTGATAGCGGGTGAAAGCGCCCTGAAGGCTGATCGCGAACCGATTGAACTGCTGGGTTACGCCGATCGATTGGCCGAGGGTGACGATGAGCGGACGGTTGATGATGAAGACGCTGTTGGGAATGGCGAGAATTGCCGAGCCAGGCTGTTGGGTCTGGAGAGTGAACGTGCTCTGAAGATTGATCTGCGTTTGCCTGGTCACGTCGACCCGGCCGGTGACAGTGCCGGCGGCTTCCGGCCGGCTGGCGTTGGGAACGCGGAAGTAATCGTAATAGCCGCCGCGCAGATCGGCGGTGAGGCTGTGCTGCGACCATTGCGATTCGAGCCGCAGACCGGCCTCGCCGTGGACATAGGGCGAGCCCACCACATCCGTCGACAGTTGGTTCGGATTGCTGTCGTAGCCTGTGTCGGTCTCGACATAAGGAAAGAGCCGCAGCGAGCCGACATCGATGCCGAGCGGAGCGAAGGGTGTCGGGTCCGGTTTCGGGCGCACCGCATGCGTCAACATCGGAACGACCGAGACGGTCGGAGCAGGATTGGCCGGATCTGCGAGCGGCGGATTGCTCCCCCGCTTTTGAGTGAAAGGCGCGGTCTTATAGGGAGTCAGCGACGGCAGGCGTTGCAAGCCAGGCCGCCTCAGCTTGGGCAATTGGTAGAGCTTCGGTTTCTTCGGCTTCGGCCTGCCGTAATTCACGAAATTGGACGTGTCTGTAACCGGCGCCGGCAGGCCATATTGCGGTTCTTCCGGCGCGATCGGGTTGGCAATGTCCGGCGTCTGTGATTGCGCTTCGGGTGAAGTCTCACCCTGCAGCGCGGGCCGATTGGTGCCGCGCAAGTCCGGCGCCTGTTGGTCCGACGCCTGCTGGTCCGGCGCCTGCTGGTCCGTTGTCTGCTGGTCCGGCGTCTGCGATGTTGCGCTCGGAGGCGGGCTCGCGGTCTGCGCCCATGCGGGAACACTCGCGGCGGCGATGAGCATCGCAGCCGCCGAAGTCGCCATGACCTTGAGGCGGTCTTTGCTGCAGACCGGCACGCGTCCCTCGCTCAACGCGGCCGAATTCGGTCACGCTCAACGAGGGTTAGGCAAACATGGTTAACGCCATCTTAGCGAAGCTGGCATGGCGTGCCGAAACGGGACGATGCGCGTTCAGCCGTTTGCACTGTTCGAGCGCAGTGCCCTCAACCAATTCCCGCGCCAGTGCGACCGGCCGATTCCATGGCCTCGTGCGCCAAGGTCGGATAATCGGTGTAGCCCTTTGCGCCGCCGCCATAGAAGGTCGCCTGATCGAAAGGATTGAGCGGCGCGCCAAGACGAAATCTCTCAACGAGATCGGGATTGGAGATGAAAAGCTTGCCGAAAGCGATGAGATCGGCGCGGCCCTGCGTTAAGGCCTCGATCGCAAGCTCGCGTGTGTATCCATTGTTCGCGATATAGGCGCCGGCGAAGGCCTTGCGCAAAGCGAGATAATCGAACGGCGCAATGTCGCGCTCCCCGCCGGTCGCGCCTTCGATGACATGGATATAGGCAAGCCCGCGCGTGCTCAGCTTTTCCACGAGATAGAAAAAAATCTTGGCTGGATCGCTGTCCGAGATGTCATTCGCCGGAGAGACAGGCGCGAGCCTGATTCCGACGCGGCGCCGATCCCAAATACGCAGAATGGCGTCCGTTACTTCGAGCGCGAAGCGCGCGCGGTTCTCGATCGAACCGCCATAGGAATTGGTGCGCTTGTTCGCACCGTCTTTGAGGAATTGATCGATGAGATAGCCGTTGGCGGCATGGATCTCGATGCCGTCGAACCCGGCTTTCTTGGCATTCTCGGCTGCGACGGCGTAGTCGCGCACGATACCGCCGATCTCTTCGATCGTCAGCGCGCGCGGCTCCGACACATCGGCGAAGCCGTGTTCGATAAAGGTTTTGCTCTTGGCCCGGATCGCCGAGGGCGCGACCGGCGCGGCGGCGCCCGGCTGCAAAGAGACATGTGAGATGCGGCCGACATGCCAAAGCTGGATGAAGATCTTGCCGCCGGCATCATGGACGGCACAAGTAACCTTCTTCCAGCCTTCGACCTGCGCCTCCGAATAGATGCCGGGCGTCCAGATATAGCCCTGCCCTTGTTTGGAGATCTGCGTGGCTTCGCTGATGATCAGTCCGGCGCAGGCGCGCTGGCGATAATATTCGGCACTGAGCTCGTTCGGCGCGTCGCTCCCTTTGGTCGCGCGGTTGCGCGTCAAGGGCGCCATCACGATCCGGTTTTTAAGTTCGAGATCGCCCAGGCGAAAGGGAGAGAAAAGGATGCCGGGGTCGTGCGTCATCGTCGTCCTCGATCACTTGAATTCGGCCCTTGCGACAAAGGCCGGCAGCCGGGCGGCAGTTCGCTCCTTAGATAGGGTGAGGATTGCCAAATTTTAGGAGCCGGCTGTCTTTCAATTGAACGGGGAGCGGCGGGGCGCTGTCGAGGCAACAAGCCTCAGTTCATGTTCAGCGCCTGCATATAGAGATCGAGAATTGCTTCCATCTCCTTGCGTTCGGCATGGTCCTGCTTGCGGATCTTGACGATCTGCCGGACGGCCTTGGTCTCGAAACCATGGCCCTTCATTTCCGCATAGACGTCGCGAATATCATCGGCGAGCGCCTTCTTTTCCTCCTCGAGCCTTTCGATCCGCTCCACGAATTGCTTGAGTTCCTGGCCTGCGATACCGGCCTTGGCGACATGTACGGTCATTTCCGCATCCATTGTTCGGTCGAACCTGCGCTTGCGCAATGCCGACCGGAGTGCGGTCTAAAAGCGCCCAACGTCAAGGCTGGCTCGTCGAAATCCCCGCAATCCTAAGATCGATCACTTTCCTCGCCGCACGCATTTTGCAGCGCGCCCATCTCATGCACGTCGGGGCGATCGAGAATCGGCTTCAAGACATCGGCCAAGCGGTCGGCCCAGTTCTGCGCTTGCGCCGGGTCCGTGACGAGGTCCTGGCGAATTTCGATGAGGAGACCGGCAAGCCCACGTCGGGTAATTTCGGCATCGAGCGTATCGCCCGGCAGCGCGCCCGCATAAGGCTCATTGTCGCCGACATTGACGCCCTCTGCGGCAAGCGCCGCGATCAGGGGCGATGCAAAGCGCGGATCGCCGTCCCATAAGATGCCGATTTGCCAGGGGCGCCGCGCACCTTTCCAAACCGGCGTGAAGCTGTGGATGCCGATGGCGGCCGGCGGCACCCCCGCAGCGAGCATGGCCGAGACTTGCGCCGCGATCGCCTGGCGATAGGGCTGCCAATAGAGGCTTCGGCGCGCCTCAATCTCCGCCGCATCGATCCGCGCATTGCCCGGAATGATTCGACCGTCGGAAAGCCGCATCACCAAAGTGGGATCGAGCGGGCCGCGGTTGGGATCGATGAGCAGCCGCGAAAACCGGGTCAGCAGCGCCGGCGCAGCAAAACGCGCCGCGAGCCGACGGGTGATCGCCGCCGCGCCTATGTCATAGGCGATGTGCATTTCGAGATCTTCGGGCAAAAGGCCAAGCGTGCCATAAGCGGCCGGCAGCGCATTGCTCGCATGATCGCAAAGCAGCAAGATCCCGGCGTCGTCTCGGCCGGCAATGACTTCTACCGGAGCGAACATTTTGGAATCGGCGCGAGCTTGCTGGCTGCCAGGCATGGCCAATCCCAAGGCACAAATCGCCCGCAAGTCAAATGCGGGATGAGAGGATGTGTGGAAGCAACCGCTGCTTCGCTGAAATTTCGCTTGCGCGGCAACCTCGGCTCGGCCTTATTGGCGCTGCCCGAGGGGCGTTCGTCGCGCCAGAATCGGTCGCGTTATGCCTTCGACATGTTTTCGCCGTTCGAGCATGTTCGTTGCAGACCCTCTGTCCTAATTCCGTCCGAAACTCTTCGCCTCTCATGAAAGAACCGATCATCGCTCTTGCCGCGACCATCCTCAGCCTTGGCCCCGCTCACGCCGATTTCCGGCTTTGCAACAGTACAGCCAACAGGGTCAGTGTCGCCATCGCCTATACCGACGGCACCAACTGGGTCAGCGAAGGCTGGTGGAATCTCAAACCGAGCGGCTGCGAGACCTTGGTGCGGGGCCCCTTGGCGGCGGAATATTATTACGTCTATGCGATGGATGAACGCGGCGCGGAATGGAAAGGCAAAGCTTTCATGTGCACGCGCGACCACGAGTTCCGCATCAGCGGACGCGAGGATTGTTTCGTTCGCGGCTTCGACCGCACCGGCTTTTTCGAGGTCGACACGGGCACTGATGCCAAGAACTGGACCGTACAACTGATGGATCCCAATCCAAACCCCACCCATTCGGGCCCATGAGCGGGCGCGCGCAGATGAATTTCTGCAACGGCCAGTCCCTCGCCTTTGTTCTCAAACGGCCGCAGTCACGGACGTGTTGCATTCAGCACACAGATTGACGTTTTGCACCAGGATGCAGACTTAGCCATTGACCTTGACGTAGCCTAGGCTACATTTTTGAGCGACGTGAGCAGGAGGATCATCGAATGCCGATCACAGCGCCGGCCAACTCCCTCTACTGAAGTGATCATCGCAAGGATGCAGAATGAGGGCGGCCGCGTCGACAAATGATGCGGGCGCAAAGCACAAATCTCCAGCCGGAACGATTGCCCCGCGGCATCGCCAGCAAGCCAATCATAAGCTCCCTCGGACGGTTTCGTGAGAATGCAATGCAACGGAAATTCCAAATTTTGCCCGGACGAGTGGTGTCCGTGCCCGTTGCAAGCAGCCGCGAAACTTTCGTCCGCAAAATTGTCCGGGCCGGTGCGTTGCGCCTTAGCATGGCCGTTGCGATCTTTGCTTTGGGAATCATCTGCGCCGATGCGCAACAGGTCTGCCCTTCACAGCCGGTGCAAGGCCAACAGGGCAGCGCGCAAGGGGCTGCGCCGAATGCGCAGGGTTTCCTCACCGATCTCTTCGCGCCCTCGCGCACCAATCTGCTCGGCGACATGGGTGGATTGCGGCCGATGCTCGTCAAATATGGACTGACGCTTAGCCTGATGGATTACAATGAGGTCTTTGGCAATGTGTCCGGCGGCATCAAGCGAGGCGCGGATTACGATGGCCTCACTCAGATGTGTTTGGTTCTCGACACGAAGCAGGCCTTCGGATTGGAGGGCGGGACCGTCAATATCAGCGCCTTTCAGATCCGCGGTCGCAATCTGAGCGCCGCAAATCTTTTGAACCTGCAGATTTACAGCGGGATCGCCGCACTGCCGGCCACAAGATTGTGGGAACTCTGGTATCAGCAGATTTTCTTCGACGGAAAGATGGACGTGAAGGTCGGACAGCAGAGCCTCGACCAAGAGTTCATGACAAGCCAAGGATCAGGTTATTTTTTGAATGCCATGATGGGCTGGGCCATGCTGCCGACAGCGGACATGTACGGCGGAGGGCCAGCCTATCCACTCTCTTCGGCCGGCGTGCGATTGCGCGGGAAGCCGGCCGATTCCGTGACTGTGCTAGCCGGCGTGTTCCAGGACAACCCGCCCGGCGGCCCCTTCAACGATGATCCGCAAACGCTCGGCAGCTCGGCCTGGGGCGGCAACTTCCTTAATCTGGCGTCCACAGGCGCACTCTTCATCGCGGAAGCCCAATATGCCGCCAATCAATCCGGCAATGGCAACCAGGGCCTGCCCGGCACCTACAAGCTCGGCGCATGGTTCGATACGGCTCCTTTTCTCAATCCGAAATTCGATACGGCGGGCCTGTCGCTTGCGGCGCCGAACAGTACGGGCGTGCCGCAGATGGAACCGACGAACTTCAGCATTTACGGCGTGGTGGATCAGGCAATTTGGCGCTCGAGCGCCAACAACTCGCAAGTTCTCAGCGTCTTCCTTCGCCCAATGGGCGCGCCCGACGACCGCAATCTGATCAGCTTCAGCGTCAACGGGGGCGCGACCTTGAACGCGCCGTTCCAAGGTCACGACAAAGACATGCTCGGCGTCGGCTTCGGCGTGGCGGAGGTCAGCGACTTCGTCACCGGCCTCAACGAGGACACTGCCTTCTTTTCCGGCAGATCCATGCCGATCCGTTCTACCGAGACCTTCATTGAAGTCACCTACCAATGTCAGGTCACGCCCTGGTGGCAGCTCCAACCCGATTTCCAATATTTCATTCGTCCCGGCGGCGGCATTCCAGACCCGAACAATCCGAGCAGCCGCGTCGGGGATGAGGCCGTCTTCGGGCTGCGCAGCATGGTCACCTTCTGACCGCGGCCGCGCGACAAGGGCGCTCAAGGCATGGCCTCATTCCAACCAGATCAAAAATTGGCGCAGCGCGTTTCGATTCGAACTTCAGATAGCGTTGCGTATTTCCAAGTAATCTAGCCAGTTTAGAATGCCTATAATTTTTCTCGGGCTCAGAACAATATTTTGGAATTACTATAAATGTAAAAATATAATAGTTGACGGTCCCTGCTAGGCACCCCTAGAAGCGATCGCAACCAACCTTCCATTTAGCATCACGGTAGCGGGAGTTTTCGAGCTTGCTTAGGGCGAAGAAGATCCGCGTGGGCGATGAATCGATCTTCGGGCTGCGCAGCATCGTCACCTTCTGATCTTCCATCGAGCTTAGAGGACACTGAACATGCAACGCATTCATGCGATTGGATCCATGGCTGCGGTGGCCTCGCTTGCTCTTGCGTTCGCCGCGAAGCCTCTGGCGGCGCGAGCCGAAGGTGGATTCCTTGAGACCCTTCATCGCCAGACGACTCTGACTTCGACGGTGCCAGACAACGGCGATCAGAACCCCTATGCCGTCATTGTCGCGCCGGTCTCGGCCGGAAAAGTTCACAAGGGCGATGTTCTGGTCGACAATTTCAACGACAGGAACAATTTTCAGGGGCTTGGGACGACCATCGTCTCGGTTGATCCGGCGACGAAGAAAATGAGCGTGTTCGCCATGATCCCGCGCCATCTTGCGCAATGTCCCGGCGGGATTGGGCTCACCACCGCGATGACCATGCTGAAATCCGGTTGGGTGATCGTCGGCAGCCTGCCGAGCCAGGACGGGACCACGGCCACGAAAGGCCAAGGCTGCCTCATCGTGCTCGATTCCGCCGGTAAGATCGCGAATGTCATCACCAGCCCCAACATCAACGGGCCCTGGGGCAATATGGCGGTCATCGACAATGGCGCGAGCGCTACGCTCTTCCTCAGCAACACCGGCTTCGATGTCGGTACGCCAAACGGCGAGCCGCCGATCTTGAACAAGGCAACGGTGCTGCGGCTCGAATTGACCATTCCCCAAGGCAAGCCGCCGAGCGTCAGCAAAGAGACCGTGATCGCGAGCGGATTTGGCGAGCAGGCGGCCAAGGACGTCTTCGTGATCGGTCCGACCGGGCTTGCCTTGGACAAGGATGGGACGCTCTACGTGTCCGATGCGCTGGGCAACCGGATTGCCGCAATTCCGGACGCGGCGAAGCGCAAGGACAGCGCCGGGACCGGCCGAGACGTCACGAAGGATGGCCTCCTGAAGCGGCCGCTCGCCATGACAATGGCACCCAATGGGCACCTCATCGTCACCAACGGCCTCAACGGCCAGGCGGTGGAGATCGATCCCGCGACCGGCAAGCAGATCTACGCCCGGTGGATCGACCCCAATAAGGCACAGACTCCGCCGGGCAGCGGCGATCTTTTCGGGATCGCAATGACGCCTCCCGGTGACGGGTTCTATTATGTGGAGGACGAGGTGAACACGCTCGTTCTTGCGCAATGACGCAAGGCCGTTGCCCCATGGGCTCGCGCCGCGGCTTCCTCGCCGCAGCTGGCGCGCTCGGCGCCAATCTTGGCCTGGGCGGCGCCGCGCTATCGGCCGAGGCAAGTCCGGTCGGAGAAAGCTGCACGGCAACAGGCGTCGAGCCGTTCTTTGGCGAGCACCAGAGCGGCATTCTGACCGGCCTCCAATCGCACAGCTATTTTGCCACCTTCGATCTTGTCACGACGAAAGCGGGCGACATCGAAGCTCTGCTGCGCGCCTGGACGAGCGCCGCGGCGCAAATGACTGCAGGCAATGCTGTCACAAATCTCGGCAAAGATACCTATTCTTCGGCGCCCGCTTTGGATTCCGGCGAGGTTTTGGACCTTGGGCCGGCGAGAACTCACGCTCACCTTCGGCTTCGGGGCCGGCCTCTTCGTCAAGGACGGCAAGGACCGCTACGGATTGGCAGCAGAGCGGCCGGCGGCGCTCGTCGACATGCCGTCATTCAACGGCGAGCAGCTCGTCGCGGAACACACGGGCGGCGATCTCTCCGTGCAGGCCTGCGCGAATGACCCGCAAGTGGCGTTCCACGCCGTCCGCCAGCTTGCTCGGCTGGCCGATGGCGTGGCGCAGATTCGCTGGGCGCAGGCTGGTTTCTCATCCGATTCGGCAAGCGGCGAAACGCCACGCAATCTGATGGGCTTCAAGGACGGCACGCAAAACCCGGTCGCTCCGCTGCCGAACGGGCGCAGCGCCGGGCCGACTCGCCCCGCTCTTTCCCCCCAAGAGGTGATCTGGGTCGGCGCGGAAGGCCCCGCCTGGATGCAAGGCGGCACCTATTTCGTCGTGCGCCGCATCCGCATCTCGCTTGAACATTGGGACAGGTCGGATGTTGACTTTCAAGAACAGGTGATCGGCCGTCACAAGCGCTCGGGAGCGCCACTCGGCGGGCGCAACGAATTCGACCCGCCGGACTTTCAGGCAACCAACAAGGACGGCAACTTTGTCATTCCGGAGAACGCGCATATGCGGCTCGGTGCCGCCGCCAACAACGACGCCGCCAAAATATTGCGCCGCAGCTACTCTTATAACAACGGGGTCAGCTTTATTGCCGAACGTTGGCCGCCCTGGCGGCAGGGCATGTTGTACGATGCCGGCCTGCTCTTCATCGCCTATCAGGGCGATCCCCGCACAGGTTTCATAAAGATCTTCGACAAAATGTCGAAGCTCGACGCCCTCAATCAGTTCACGACCCATGTTGGCGGCGGTTTGTTCGCTTGCCCTTGCGGAGTGAGACAAGGCGAGTTTTTGGGTCAGCGTCTTTTCCAACGTGCCTAGGCTATCGCGCAAGCAAGCCAAATTCGATCGCCTCGGCATCTGCGATCGGACAGGGCTCGCTTTCCTGTTTCTGCCAGCAAAATCGCGAAGGTCCCGCCTGCATCTCGGCACATCTATGCCGCAGGCCACGCTACCGCATCGCAAACAGTAAAGCCGGCGATGGTTTTTCCATCGGGCACTTGCTGTCGCAAAAATTCGCTGTAAACCGGGCCATTCGAACGGCACGATTTTGTCTTTTGTGCCCTATGTTGAATCGCGCCGCGTTGCTGGAGATCCAGGACTGAAGAAAGGGAGATGCCCGATGCGACGGCTCCGCCGCTGCAAGATCGTCGCGACACTCGGTCCGGCGACGGCTCAACGTTCCGCCATCGCCGACCTGTTTCGGGCGGGCGCCGACGTGTTTCGGATCAACATGAGTCATGCGACCCATGACGACATGCGCGAGCGGGTGGGTATGATCCGCTCGCTTGAGCAGGAATTCGGCAGGCCGATCGCGATCCTATTCGATCTGCAGGGACCGAAGCTCAGGATTGGCAGCCTGAAGGACGGTTCGGTCCAATTGACGCGCGGTTCACTCTTTGCTTTCGACCAGGACCCGACGCCGGGCGACGCCAACCGGGTTAATCTCCCGCATCCCGAGATCTTGAACGCCTTGCAGCCCGGCCACGTCATCCTGATCGATGACGGCAAGGTCCGCCTTCACGTCGTCGAAGCCTATCCGAAGAAGGCCGTTGCCGTCGTCGATGTCAGCGGCACGATATCGAACCGCAAAGGCGTGAGCCTCCCCGATACCGAGATCCCCCTCTCCTCCATGACGGAAAAAGACCGCGCCGATCTCGAGGCCGGGCTGAACGCCGGTATCGACTGGGTCGCCGTCTCCTTCGTGCAGCGCGCCGAGGACGTGGCGGAAGTGAAAAAGGTGGTGCGCGGCCGCGCCCTCGTGATGGCCAAGATCGAGAAGCCGCAGGCGATCTCGCGGCTCGAAGAGATCATGGAGATCTCCGATGGTTTCATGGTGGCGCGCGGCGATCTCGGCGTCGAAATGCCGCTCGAGAAAGTGCCTGGTTTGCAGAAGCGCATCACCCGCATCGCGCGCCGGCTCGGCAAGCCTGTCGTGGTCGCAACCCAGATGCTCGAATCGATGATGGCTCTGCCGGTGCCGACGCGCGCCGAAGTCTCCGACGTGGCGACGGCCGTTTTCGAGGGCGCTGACGCGATCATGCTATCCGCCGAGAGCGCCTCGGGGCAGTATCCGATCGAGACCGTGGCGACCATGAACAGGATCGCCGAAGAGGTGGAACGCGACGCCTTCTATCGGCAGATCATCAATGCGCAGCGCGCCGTTCCCGAGGCGACCGGCGCCGATGCAATCGCCTCAGCCGCGCGCAACGTCGCCGAAACCTTGGACTTGAAGGCGATCGTCGCCTGGACATCCTCGGGCTCGACCGCTTTCCGCATCGCCCGCGAACGCCCTGAGCCGCCGGTTCTGGCTTTGACGCCCAACCGCGAGACGGCCCGCCGGCTGGCGCTTGTTTGGGGAGTGCATGCCGTCGTCACCGAGGACGCGCATGACGTCGACGACATGGCCGAGCGCGCCATCACCATTGCGCGCAAAGAGGGTTTCGCCGGTCCGGGCGAGCGGATCATCATCGTCGCCGGCGTGCCCTTTGGCTCGCCGGGCGCGACCAATATGGTCCGGATCGCCTATATCGAGAATTAAATGTCCCGGCCTTCAACCTCGACCTGGAGCTTGTCGATGATCGCCTTGATCTCCGGCTGCTGCGGGTTGAGCGCAAGCGCCTTGCGGAAGACTTCGAGCGCGCGCCTGTCCTGGCCCTGCTTCTCCAGGATGAATCCCATGGCGACCAAGGCGGAAAAATGCCGCGGCTCGAGTTTCAGCGCGTGCTGCAAGTCGGCCATCGCGCCTTGCAGATCGTCGCCGAGGAAGCGCGTTGTCGCGCGCATGTCCCAAGCTTCCGCCCAGTCCGGATCGAGAGCAAGCACCTTGTCGAAGAGGGTGAGCGCAAGCGGCAGATGTCCCGCCTGTTGCGCGGTGAGCGCGCGCGCCATCAGAAGATTGGCCGTATCGGAGTCGGTTTCCATCCACACCCGCTCGATGGCGTCGACGATTCCGCTCGCTTCGTCGGCGTCGGAGGCGCCGGCAAGGCGTTTGAACAGAGCGTCGAGCGCCTGAGCGCGAAGCGCGGCATGCGTCGGGTGCGGCGCCATCGCTTGCTTCAGCGCTTCGGCTTTGGCTGCCTTTAACTTCTCTTCCGGCGTCGGACCCTGGATCGGAGCTCTTTTAGGGGGACCGGGATCTGTAGGGCCGCCTTCGCCCCGGTCCGTGGGCGCTAACAACTCTTGACCTTCCGGGCCGAAGACATGCACCCCGGGCGGCAACTGCATCGGCGGCATGCCAGGAATGCGCAAAATCGTGCCCGAAGGATCGTCGGGCGGAATGACGTCGTCATCTTGCGCCGCGCCGCCGTCATCGGAGCCGGCGACGGCCCGGTCAATCGCCGTCGCCGTCAGGCAAGCGAGGGCGAAAATCAGCATCGGCCAATGGGGAAAGCGCAACGGCATCGGCTCCCAATCTCTCCGCTAAGCCAGGCGCCGACGGAACGCGCGCGATCAAGCGCTCGTCACCTGCGACGCAACTGTCATAATTAAATCAGGGCCGAGGAAAGTCAAAATATCAAGGCAAATCTGTGCGAGCCGCGCTCTGCCGACTCAGCCCTGGCGGGCCTTATAGCGCTTCTGGACCTTGTTAATGATATAGACGCGGCCCTTGCGGCGGACGAGCTGATTGGCGCGGTGGCGGCGGCGCAGGGATTTTAGCGAATTGCGGACTTTCATGACGCGCCTTTGAAAGAACATCGCCGGCCGAGGCGGCCGGCGGATCAGCATTCTGGAACATCCCCAGTCCCTCCTGCCGAGACCGCCAGGGAGAGACGGCCATATGCCCGAATTCGCCGGCCCGATCAAGCAGAAACGCGCCCGACCCCAGTTTGCGCGACTTAAGCCTTGGCAGCGGCCGGCGCCTTGAAGGCGATGCCTTTTTCCGCCAAAGCCGTCGCAAGCTCGCCCGACTGGAACATTTCGCGGACGATGTCGCAGCCGCCGATGAACTCGCCCTTCAGATAAAGCTGCGGCAGCGTCGGCCAGTTCGAGAAACTCTTCACGCCCTGGCGGATCTCGTCGCTCGCGAGGCAATTCACCGGCTCATATTTAACGTCGAGATAATTCAGGATCTGCACCACCTGGCCGGAAAAGCCGCATTGGGGAAAATCCGGCGTGCCCTTCATGAAAAGCACGACATCATTCTCTTCTACGATGGATTTGAGATGATCGTGAATGGCCATATTTTGTCCTTTCCGGAATTGGCGAGCGTTCAAAAGAGATGATTATTTCGGCGGAAAAGTCTGGAGCTGCAGCGCATGCAGAGCGCCGCCCATGTTGCTGCCCAGCGCCTTGTAGACGAGCTGATGCTGCTGAAGCTTGGACATGCCAACGAAGGCGGAGGAAACGACCACCGCTGCGTAATGATCGTTGTCGCCGGCGAGATCGGTGATCTTCACCTCAGCGTCGGGAAGCGATTGCTTGATCATCCGCTCGATTTCGGCGGCGGGCATGGGCATCAATAGTCTCCAGCGGTGTCGGTCAGGCCACGCGGCCAACCATGAAGTCGGGCAGCCAATTCTCGTGCCGGCGCCGCAAGTCGCCTATGAATATGGCGATGTCACCTTGAATGGTCAACGCATCGCCGCCCGTCCAGCCGATGACCGCGCAGTCGATGCCGGCTGCGTGGGCGGCTTCGCGAATCGCCTCCGCCGCATCGGGGGTAGCGGTTAGGACATAGCGGGCCTGGTCCTCGCCGAAGAGAAAGGCATGAAGAGGAATGGAAGGCGCGATGGCGAGCGTCGCGCCGAGGCCGCCAGCCATCGCCATTTCTGCAAGCGCGACGCCGAGCCCGCCTTCGGAAAGGTCATGCGCCGCGCTGACCGTCTTATCGCGGACGAGGCCGCGCACGAAGTCGCCGGTCTTGCGTTCGAGGGCAAGGTCGACTGGCGGCGGAGCACCGTCTTCGCGTCCGCAGATCTCGCGTAGATAGGCCGATTGTCCAAGCCAGCCTGACGTTTCGCCAATCAGAAGGATGGCCTCGCCCGGTTTTTTGAAGGCGATGGTCGCCGTCCGGCTCACATCGTCGAGCAGGCCGACGCCGCCGACCGCAGGCGTGGGCAAAATCGCCCCCTCTGGGCTTTCGTTGTAGAGCGACACATTGCCCGAGACGATCGGGAAGTCGAGCGCCTGGCAGGCCGCCGCCAGGCCTTCGACGGCGCCGACCAACTGGCCCATGACCTCGGGCTTTTCCGGATTGCCGAAATTCAAATTGTCGGTGAGCGCCAGCGGCTTTGCGCCGACGACACAGAGATTGCGCCAAGCCTCGGCGACAGCCTGTTTGGCCCCCTCATAAGGGTCGGCGCCGCAATAATGCTCGTTGACGTCGGTCGTCAGAGCGAGGCCCTTCGGCCCCTCGCCGATGCGAATCACCGCCGCATCTCCGCCCGGCGGCTGCACCGTGTTGCTGAGGATCAGATGGTCATATTGCTCGTAGATCCAGCGCTTCGATGAAAGGTTTGGACTGCCGACGAGACGCAGCAGAGCTTCGGCATTGCTGATCAGGGCCGGCACGTCTTCGGGCCGAACGACGGTCGGCTTCGGGGCGCGCACAAAGGGGCGGTCGTAGAGCGGTGCCTGGTCGCCGAGCTCCTTGATCGGCAGGTCGGCTTTGATCTCGCCGTGATGCTTCACCTTGAAGCGCAGATCATCGGTGGTCTTGCCGATGATGGCGAAATCGAGTCCCCATTTGCGGAAGATCGATTCCGCAATCTTCTCCTTGCCGGGCGCGAGCACCATCAACATGCGCTCCTGACTCTCGGAGAGCAGCATCTCGTAGGCGTTCATGCCGAGCTCGCGGCACGGCACGGCATCGAGATCGAGCATAACTCCGAGATTTCCCCTGGCCCCCATTTCCACCGCCGAGGAGGTGAGGCCAGCGGCGCCCATGTCCTGAATGGCGACCACTGCGCCGCTCCGCATCAGCTCAAGACAGGCTTCGAGCAGAAGCTTTTCGGCGAAAGGATCGCCGACCTGGACGGTCGGGCGCTTCTCGCCCGCATCTTCGGCGAAGGCGGCCGAGGCCATGGTCGCGCCATGAATGCCGTCGCGTCCGGTTTTCGAGCCGAGATAGACGATCGGATTACCGACGCCGCTCGCCTTGGCATAGAAGATCGCGTCCTTCTCGGCGATGCCGACCGCCATGGCATTGACTAGGATATTGCCGTCATAGCGGCGATCGAAACACGTCGAGCCGCCCACGGTCGGCACGCCGAAACTGTTGCCATAGCTGCCTACGCCAGCGACCACTCCCGCGACGAGATGGCGCGTCAAAGGATGATCCGGCGCGCCGAAGCGCAGGAGATCGAGACAAGCGACCGGCCGCGCCCCCATGGTGAAGACATCGCGCAAAATGCCGCCGACGCCGGTCGCCGCGCCCTGGAAGGGCTCGATGAAGGAGGGATGGTTATGACTCTCCATCTTGAAGACGCAGGCGAGCCCGTCGCCGATGTCGATCACGCCGGCATTCTCGCCTGGTCCTTGGATCACATGCGGGCCTTTGGTCGGCAATTTGCGCAGATGGATGCGCGAGGACTTGTAGGAACAGTGCTCGTTCCACATGGCCGAGAAAATGCCGAGCTCGGTGAATGTCGGCGTGCGACCGATGAGGCCAAGGATGCGCTGATATTCGTCGGGCTTAAGGCCATGCGCGGCGACGAGTTCGGGCGTGATGGCGGGTTCTTCGGTCATGATGCAACCCTGGCGCCGGTCATATCCGCCGCATGAAACCAAGGCAATTGCGCAAGATCCGCGCGCCGATCTTCAGGCCTGATCCGCGTCGTCGGGCACAAGACCCGAGGCGCGCATCGCCAGAAAGATCTTGTTCTGAAAGCTTGCATCCTGGCCTTCGGCGAGGAAGTCGGCATTCGCCGCGATCGCCTCGCACATTGCTTCAACCCAAGCCACCCCGGCCTCGCTGAAATTGCTCAATACATAATCATGCACGCGATCCTTGTCGCCCGGATGGCC
Organism: uncultured Alphaproteobacteria bacterium; assembly: GCA_963720425.1. Taxonomy (GTDB): domain Bacteria; phylum Pseudomonadota; class Alphaproteobacteria; order Rhizobiales; family Beijerinckiaceae; genus Methylovirgula. The sequence continues at coordinate 1,758,327 of OY970391.1, read as the reverse complement.
GATGCCGATTCGCACGCGGCGATAATCATTGCCGATGTTCTCGGTGATCGAGCGCAGCCCATTATGGCCAGCATCGCCGCCGCCGAGCTTCACCCTGAGCCGGCCAGGCGCGAGGTCCAGTTCGTCGTGGAAAACGACGATGTCAGGCAGTTCGATTTTGTAATAGCGCGCCGCCTCGCCGACCGCGCGGCCGGAATCGTTCATATATGTCTCGGGCTTGAGCAGGATCAGTCTTTCGCGGCCGATCGCGCCCTCAGCTGCCTGGCCTCGGAAGCGCGCGCGAAACGGCGCAAAAGGATGCCGGCGGGCGATGGCGTCGACCGCCATGAAGCCGACGTTGTGACGGTTGCCGGCATAGGCGCGGCCGGGATTGCCGAGGCCGACGAAGAGCTTCATCCAACAGGCCTGCAGCGAAGATGGGCCGAAGCCGGGTTGCGCCTGGCATCGCGTATTTTAAGGCATGATCCGCAAAAGTTGGAACCGGCTTCTGGATCGATGTGCTATTGAGGAATTTAGAGCAGGATCGATTGGGACCGATCCTGCTCGAGCATACCGTTCGAGCAGCTATTTCTTCGGCTTGCCCTTCGGCTCCGGCGTCGGCGCGGCGGCAGGAGCCGCAGCAGCGGGTGCTGCCGGCGTCCCAGGAGCGGCAGCGGGAGCCGTGGCACCGGCAACGGCGGCAGCAGCGGCAGGCGCAGTTTCAGTCGGCGTCGGAGCCTCAATCGCGGCGAGAGGCGGCGCGATCGTGGCAATCGTAAAATCGTGGCGCGTATCCGTCGGCGTGCAGCCGGGCGGCAGAGTCACCGCTGAAATATGAATGGACTCGGCGATATCGAGCCCGCTCAAATCGATCGTGATCGCTTCGGGAATGGAATCGGCCGGCACCTTCAGACCTATGGTATGGCGCACGATGTTGAGCGCGCCGCCCTTCTTGATGCCCGGGCTGACGTCCTGGTTGATGAAATGCACCGGCACGTTGACCCGCACTGTCGTGCCGGGCTTTAGGCGCAAGAAATCGACATGAACCGGATGATCCTTGATCCGATCGAGCTGATAATCGCGCGGAATGACGCGGTGCTTTGTGCCGTCGACGTCAATCTCATAGATCGTCGTCAGAAAGTGCCCGGCATAGATGAGCTTGTTGACCTCGCGGTAATCGAGCGAGATCGGCTGGGCGCCGGCGCCGCCGCCATAGATGACGGCGGGAATACGGCCTGCACGGCGCGTGCTGCGGGCGGCCCCCTTGCCTGTCCCGCTGCGCACCGTGGCCGCGAGCGTTTTGGTCTCGGCCATTTTCGGCGTCCTTAAGAGAAATGCGGCCCTCGCCTCCAGGGGTGTGGGAAACCGGCCGTGACGGCCTTATACGGGCGGAACGGCCGCTAGGCAATCCCAGGCGCGTGACTTCGCCGTGTCAGTTCGAATTTCCACTGATGACCCACGGACGTTAGTCAGCTCCAGGATCCAAGTCACATCGAGGGCGAGAGCTTGCCGTTTTAGTGACGACGCCCAGGTCCACGCCTTTCCGCATCCGGATTGAAGCAGCGCTCAGCGCGCTTATTCTGTTCCACACCATCGCGTAATACCGCGGAAAGCCGGAAGAAATCGATAATGACCTCGGCGAGAGTGTTGGTCGCCGCTGAAGCCTTCGCATGCCGTCGCAGCACATATTCGAAGTCAGGCAGCGCCGGCAGCCCTTCGGCTTCGCCGAGCGCTCTGAGCGACTTGGGCAAGCCGTTCTGAGCGAGGACCGATATTGCAAGTCCGGCCTCAAGCGCCGCAAGAATGCCGGCCGCACCGGCGCTTTGGATGAGAAGCGTCCAGCTCCGGCCGGCTTCATCGAGCCGCGCAAGTGCCAAGCGCCGCCAGCCGCAGTGCGGCAGAAAAAGCGCCAGCGGCAAAGGCGCCTCGGGGTTGAGCCTCATCGCCCGTCCCGCCGCCCAGATGCGCTGTTCCGTGCGCAGAACGATGCCGTCGCCGTCGCCGAGTTCGCGGTTGACGATCGCGAGATCCAGGCCGCCTTTATCAAAGAGCGCGGCGATGTCGGGGCCGATCGCCATTTCAATTTGCAGCCGCACGGCAGGATATCGGGCCGTGAATTGTCCGAGCAGCGATGCGAGGGTCTGAGGATCAAAATATTCGGGGGCGCCGAACCGGATTAATCCGCGCGGCTGGTGGCGGCTGAGACGGCTTTCGGCCTCCTCGTTCAAGGCGAGGATGCGCCGCGCATAGGACAGGAGCAGCTCGCCTTCTTCCGTCAGCGCCAACCGGCGCGCGCCACGGTCGAACAAGCGCAGGCCGACCTGAGCTTCGAGCCGCTTGATATGCAAGCTGACGGCCGATTGCGTGAGGTTCACGGACCGCGCCGCCTTGGTGAAGCTCCGCGTTTCGCAAATCGCGGCGAACGTCCGCAACAAGACCGTGTCGTAAAGCATGATATGCGCCCCTGCACGCGAAGGCGGCATCGGGAATGCCGCCGTCCATTTTGTCCTTGCTGCGACGCTAAAGCAAATCGGTCCATGAGCAGCCCTCATCGCGGGATCAGAAATCTTCACACGCGCGACAGGCGTCCGGAGTTTATAAATCCTGCGTGGCACGAATGTCGCCATAGGTTGAGGACTTGAGGGTTACGGCAAGAGCTCAAGGAGCCAGTTCAATGACCGCAAATCGGAATTATAAGCGTCTCGCTTTTTTGGCGGCTGCTGTGCCGGCGCTGCTTCTTGGCGTCGCGTTCGAGGGGCAAGTTCTTGCGCAGACTGCTCAACAATCGGCTGATGCCAACGGGGCGCAGGACCCGCGCATTGCCGCCGCCCAAGCCGCGCAGACCGGGATCTGGAAGGCGGTCGTGCCGCCGGTCAAAATGAAGGGTGCGTTCGATGACCACGATCCGATCGGGCTCGCGGCCGGTAAGATGATCCCTGCCGATTGTTCGATCAATTGGACGGACCCGGATACCCACAAGCTCTATTGCTTCTCGAGCGCAACCTCGCTCGTCTATTTCCTCAATGCGCCGCACACCAACATCTCACGTGCGACGAAGGGCTGGCTCAGCGGGTCTTGACAACTTGTACAAAATGGCCAATCACGGCCCGTACATCGCGGTTGCTGCTCCGGGCGTCGACATTCTCGCTATCGCGCCCGGTGAAATATGTGATCACCACAGGAACGTCAGTCCCTGCGGCGCATGTCAGCGGGATAGCGGCGCTCTTGCTCGAACTCAAGCCGTCGCTCAAGCCCAGCGATGTTCGCACCATCATCACGACCACCGCCAAGCAGCTCGGGTTGGCCGGCCAGCGTTCGGACTTTGGAGCCGGACTGGTAAACGCATACCGAGCTGCAATGCTGGCGAGCGGCAAATCGGCGAAAGCCGACGACGAGCAAGCGAAGTAATGATTGCAAGCTTATCGTCAGCCGGCGTGCCTTGATGTTTGACCTTCCAATACCGGCTCTACGGGAATCGGATCTGAATCCACCACAACGGGCTTCCGCAACTTAGCGCGTCGGAGTCCAAATTAGAAACTAAGACACTCCTGTAATTTCTTTATGTCCCCCTTGGCTTGGCGCGCGTGGTCGGTAGCGCCTTCATCGGATCGTCGGGCCAGAGGTGGCGCGGATAGCGGCCCTTCATCTCCGTCTTTACAGCCGTCCAAGAGCCGCGCCAAAAGCCCGGCAGATCGCGGGTGATCTGGATCGGTCGCTGCGCCGGCGACAGAAGCTCAAGGGTTAGCGGCGCCTTGCCTTTGGCGAGCGCGGGATGGTTCGCAAGCCCATAAAGCTCCTGCACGCGCACCGAGAGCAGCGGGCCGCCTTCCGCCGCGTAGTCGAGCGCGATGCGCGAGCCGGCCGGAGTCTCGAAATGCGTCGGCGCCTCCGCCTCGAGCCGCCGCTGCATGTCGTAAGGCAGAAGCGCCTTCAACGCCGCTTCGAGATCCGCCGCGGTGATCTCGGCCAGGCTCGTCTTGCCTTGAAGAAAAGGCGCAAGCCACGTGCCCCCGCCGGTGCGTAAAACTTCGTCCGACAGGTCGGGCCAGGCTTCCCCTTCAATCCGCCGCAGGAATGCGACGCGGTCGCGCCATTGGCGCAAGGCCTTGGTCCAAGGCAGGCGATCGAGACCCGATGCCGCAATGCCTTCGGCAAGGATCAAAGCGGCCGCGTGGCCGTCCACGATAAAGTTCTGCTCGCTCAAGACGAGCGCGCCGAGTTTTCGCTGTTTGCGCGCTTGCACTTGGCCGCGCGCTGAATCGAACATCATCTCTTCCCGTGTGACGATCGCCTCGCCCGCGAGAGCTTCGATCTCGCTGAGGCTCAGAGGCGCGGCCAGAAGAATGCGCGCTGCGGCGGCGCGGCCGGCAATCTCGCCGATGGCGAGATAAGGTTCGCGGGCGAGCGAATCATGCGGTTCGAGTGCCGCGGCCCGTCCGTTCGCCAGCAAAAATTCGCCGAGTCTTCCGCGTGCTTTGGCAATCCGATCCGGAAAGGCGGTGGCCAGATGCCGCCCGCAATTTGCTGGATCATCCGGCTTGCCGGCGGGCGAGACGCCCGCTTGCTTCAGGAAAGTTTTCAGGAGTCGCCGCGCGTCCTCCGCGCGTGGCGAACGGTCTTGGCGGAATCGTTCGATGCGCAGGCCGAGGTCGGGTGTGTCGCCGCCGAGGCCGCGCTCGACCATCACGACGGCGACTTCGGCCGCAAGCTCGGCTTTCCCGCTCGCCTTTGCCGTGACGATCATGCGCGCCAGACGCGGCGGCAAGGCGAGGCGGCGCATGGCGCGGCCCTCCCCGGTTAGGCCACCCTCGGCATCGACCGCGCCAACTGCGACGAGGAGCGCGCGCGCCTCCGTAAGCGCAGGTTCGGGTGGAGGATCGAGAAATTGAAGATCGCGCGCCGGATCGCGAGCGCCCCAGGCGACGCAATCGAGGAGGAGTCCTGACAGATCCGTGCTCAGCATCTCCGGAGGTGCGAAGGCTTCGAGCGCGCCGTTGGCCGCCTCTTCCCAGAGCCGATAGCAAACGCCGGGCTCGATACGCCCTGCCCGGCCGCGGCGCTGATCCGCGGCGGCGCGGGAGACCCGCACGGTTTCAAGCCGAGTCAGGCCGCGATCGGGCTCATAGCGCGGCAGGCGCGCGAGCCCGGAATCGATCACGACCCGCACCCCTTCGATCGTCAGCGACGTCTCGGCGATCGAGGTGGCGAGCACGATTTTGCGCTTGCCCGGAGGGGTCGGCGCGATGGCTCGGTCTTGTTCCGCTCGGTCGAGTGCTCCGTAGAGCGGCGCAATCTCGATCGCCGGATCGCGGATCGTCTCCGAAAGCAAAGCCGCGAGTCGCGTGATCTCGCCTTGTCCGGGCAGGAAGACGAGCAGCGAGCCTGGCTCAGCCGCCAAGGCCTTCACGGTGGCGCGGAGCAGCGCCGCCTCGATCCGCTCTCGCGGATCGCGGCCGAGATAGATCGTCTCGACCGGAAAAATTCGCCCCTGCGCCTCGATCAGCGGCACATCTTCGCCGAGCAGGCGCGCGACCCGTGCGCCGTCGAGCGTCGCCGACATGACAATTAGCCGCAGCTCGGGGCGCAGATGTTTTTGAACATCGAGAGCAAGCGCCAGACCGAAATCCGCATCGAGCGACCTTTCGTGGAATTCATCGAACAGGACGGTGGCAATTCCTTCGAGAGCGGGGTCTTCGAGGATCATACGGCTGAAGACGCCTTCGGTGACGACTTCGATCCGCGTCTTCAACGAGACGCGCGACATGAGCCGCATGCGAAGCCCGACCGTCTCGCCGACGGCCTCGCCGAGCATCATTGCCATGCGTTCGGCCGCAGCACCGGCCGCAAGCCGGCGCGGCTCGAGCAGGATGATCTTTTTGGCCTGCGCCCAGGACAAATCCAAAAGCGCGGGTGGCACGAGCGTCGTCTTGCCGGCCCCGGGCGGGGCAATGATGACCGCGGACGAGCAGCCGCTCAGCGCAGCGCGCACCTGCGGCAGAACGGCCTGAATGGGAAGATCTGCGAGAATGCCTGGCATGAGGCTGAAATGGCAGTTCGGCGGCCAGCCAACAAGCGCTCGTCATCGCGAGAATGATGCGCAGATATAAGCAACCAGCCCTTGGGTGGCATCATGCCGTTGCAGCGGCGCTGGTTAATGGCCGGTGCATAAGCATTCAGCCAAGGAAATGACGCGCGGTAAAGCGCAGGGATCGAGCCTCTTCTCCCGCCCGAGGGAAAGCGCTATATGCCGCCGCGCACTAGGCAATGCACGCTTCTGAAGTTAACCCGCCGTGCCCGGCTTGGCAGCCGGGCTTGCGGGAACCCAGGGGAGTGAAGGATCATCGAATGGCGTCGACCGCGCAAGATAAAGCCTCTTCCGCGGTCAGCAGCGGCCAAATTCCAAATGGATCATCGGACAAAAAGGCAAGCTTGGGGGCCCTGGCACTCGGCTCGGTCGGAGTCGTCTACGGCGACATCGGAACGAGCCCGCTCTACGCCTTGCGCGAATCGCTGGGCATACGCGCCTGGAGGGCGCAACCGAGCACAACGTGATCGGCACGGTCTCGCTTCTGCTTTGGGCGTTATTTTTCATCGTAACCGCGAAATACGTCCTGTTTCTCATGCGGGCGGACAACAAGGGCGAAGGCGGAACGCTTTCGCTGATGGCCTTGGCCCAGTCGGCCTTCGGCCGCCTGACGCCCTTCGGGCGCCGCGCCGCGCCGATCTTCTTTCTTGGCGTTGCCGGCGCGGCCTTGTTCTCCGGCGATGCGATCATCATGCCGGCGATTTCGGTGCTCTCTGCCTTGGAAGGACTCGACGTCGCAACTCCGGTCTTTTCCGATTACGTGCTGCCCTTGACGATCGTCGTGCTGATTTCAGTCTTTGCGGTGCAGAGCCACGGAACGGCGAGGGTCGCCTCCTTCTTCGGACCGATCATGGCAATCTTTTTCATCGTGATCGGGCTCCTCGGCGCACTTCATCTCCCTGACGCGCCGCGTATCCTCCTCGCCTTCAATCCGTTGTACGGCCTCGTATTCCTGTTCAGCCATGGACTCCTCGGCTTCATCGTTCTGGGTTCCGTCTTTCTCGCCGTGACCGGCGCCGAAGCGCTCTATGCCGACATGGGTCATTTCGGCCGACTGCCGATCCAATTTGCGTGGCTGTTCTTCGTATTGCCGGCGCTGACCTTGAATTACCTCGGCCAGGGCGCCGTCGTGCTCAAGCATAGATGGGCTATTGAAAATCCGTTCTTTCTTCTCGCGCCGCGATGGGCGCTCCTTCCGATGGTTCTGCTGGCGACGATTGCGACCGTGATCGCCAGCCAGGCGGTGATCACTGGCGCCTTTTCGCTTGCCCGCCAGGCAATCCAGCTCGGGCTCCTGCCGCGCATGGAGATTCAGCACAAGTCGGAGACGCAGGAGGGGCAGATCTTCATTCCCAAGATCAACCAGCTGCTGCTTATCGGCGTGGTTCTCCTCGTTCTCCTGTTCAAGAGTTCGAGCGCCCTTGCCTCGGCCTATGGAATCGCAGTCTCAGGAACCATGGTTGTGACGACTGCGCTCGCCTTCGTCGTCGTCTGGAAAAAATGGCACTGGCCGGTTTGGGCCGCGGCAGCTTTCGTCTCGGCGTTTCTGCTGATCGACTGTATTTTCTTCGCTGCCAATCTCATGAAAGTGGTCGAAGGCGGCTGGGTGCCGCTCTTGCTCGCCTGCTGCTCGATGATCGTAATGTGGACCTTCGTCCGCGGCAATTCCCTGCTTTCGCAGAAGATGCTGCGCGACTCGATCCCCATCAAAGACCTGATTCGGATGCTCGAAAAATCCAAGCCGACGCGCGTCCCAGGCACGGCGATCTTTCTCACCAATTAGCTCGACGTGGCGCCGTCCGCGCTCTTGCACAATCTCAAGCACAACAAGGTGCTGCACGAACATGTCTGGATCATGTCGGTTCGCACCGAAGACACGCCGCGCGTGCCTCTGGCGAACCGTTATGAGATCGAGGAGCTGTCAGATGACTTCACCGGCATCACCTTGCATTATGGATCACCTCGCGTGCCGGCGGCACTCGCGCTCATGCGCAAGTCTGGGCTCAAGTTTGACATCATGACGACTTCGTTCTTCCTTGGCCGGCGCACGATCAAGGCCGCCCCGAACTCGGGCATGCCCGCTTGGCAGGACCATCTCTTCATCTCGCTTTCGAAACAGGCGATCGACGCGACGGAATTCTTCTCGATCCCATCGGATCGCGTCGTCGAACTCGGCGCGCAAGTGGCGGTGTGATCCGCCCGTTCAGCTCGTGGCGGCCTGCCGGCCCGAGCAGGTCGTCGCCCCCCGGCCATCCCCACCTCTCGTCGGACTCCCGTGCATCGTCGCGGCGCCTTTGCTAAGGTTGCGCCATGCAGCAGCGCATCACAGGCGATCCGTCTGATCCGAACCGCTCCGCCCAGGATACGAGCGGCACGGACGGCGCGACGAAGATCACCCCGATGATCGCGCAATATGTCGAGATCAAATCCGTCAATCCCAACTGTCTGCTGTTCTACAGAATGGGCGATTTCTACGAGCTCTTCTTCGCCGACGCGGAGATTGCCTCGCGCGCGCTGGGCATCGTGCTCACCAAGCGCGGCAAGCATCTGGGACGCGATATTCCGATGTGCGGCGTGCCGGTGGAGCGCGCCGATGATTATCTCTCCCGCCTGATTTCGCTCGGCCACCGCGTCGCCGTCTGCGAACAGATCGAAGACCCGGCCGAGGCGAAGAAACGCGGCGGCCAATCCATCGTCAAGCGCGACGTCGTGCGGCTGGTGACGCCTGGCACGATCACCGAAGAAAAGCTCCTGGATCCTGCACGCGCGAATTGTCTTGTCGCCGTTGTGAGGCGGCACCATTCGGAGACCGAATCGATCTATGGCATCGCAAGCGTCGATATTTCGACCGGCGCGTTCAACGTGACCGAGGTGACCGAGGCGGCGCTCGGCGCCGAGATCACCCGCATCGATGCCGTCGAGATCGTCGCGCCGGAGGGACTTTGCACGGACGAGAGTTTCGCGCGGCTGATCGGCGAAATGAATATCCCGGTAACGCCGATCGGTCGCGAAACAGGCGATCCTGCCGCAGCGGAACGGCGCCTCATCGATTATTTCGGGCTTGCCACGCTCGACAGCCTCGGGGCCTTTTCGGGCGCCGAGATCGCCGCCGCGGCGCTCGCGATCTTCTACATCGAACGCACGCAGCGCGGCGCGCGCCCTGTCCTGAACCTGCCGGCCCGTACGCGGTTCGAAGCGCATATGGAGATCGACGCGGCAACGCGCGCCAATCTTGAATTGACGCGCACGCTGTCGGGCGCGCGCGAGGGATCCTTGCTCGCGGTGATCGACCTCACCGTGACGCCCGGCGGCGGCCGGCTTTTTGGGCAGCGCCTCGCCGGTCCACTGACCGACGAAGACGAGATCAAGCACAGGCTCGACACGGTCGACTTTCTGCGCGAGGATCGAGGCCTGCGCGCCGATCTGCGCGCCCGCCTCAAGGCCGCGCCCGATCTCGCAAGGCCCTTATCGCGCCTCGCGCTTCAAAGGAGCGGGCCGCGCGATCTCGCGGCGCTTCGCGACGGACTCACCGCCGCCGCCGAAATCGCCGCCCTGCTCGCTGTGACCGTGGACCTACCCGCTGACCTCGTAGCAGCGGCGAAGCAAGCGGCGGCGGTCGATCCCGCCATTGCCGCAGCACTCTCCGATGCGCTCGCCACCGCCCTGCCGCTGAAGACCCGCGACGGCAATTTCATTCGCGCCGGCTATGACGCTTCGCTCGACGAGATCCGGACCTTGCGCGACGAAAGCCGCCGCGTGATCGCCGAATTGCAGGCGCGCTATTGCGAGCTTGGGCAGACGCGCCAGCTCAAGCTCAAACATAATAATTTTCTCGGCTTCTTCATCGAGGTCCCGCAAGCGCAGGGCGAGAGGCTCTTGAAGCCGCCATTCAATGCGACATTCGTGCATCGCCAGACCATGGCCGATGCGATGCGCTTCTCGACCGCCGAGCTCGCCGAGCTCGAAGCGAAGATTGCCTCCGCCGCCGATTTAGCGCTTGCCCGCGAATGCGCGATCTTCGATCGGCTTGCCGCTCAGATCCTTGCTGCGGAGCGATCCATCAAAGCCGCGGCAGATAGCGTTGCCGCGATCGACGTCGCCGCGGCGCTTGCCGAAATCGCCGACGCGCGCGATTGGACGCGCCCCGAAATCGATGCCTCGCTCGCCTTCGTCGTCGAAGCGGGCCGCCATCCGGTAGTCGAGGCGGCGCTCGCCTCGGCGGGCAAGCCTTTCGTCGCCAATGATTGCGATCTTTCGGGCGGCGACTGCGGCCGTATCGCGATCATCACCGGCCCGAACATGGCCGGCAAATCGACTTATCTGCGGCAGAACGCATTGATCGCCGTTCTGGCGCAGATGGGCTCCTTCGTCCCGGCGGCGCGCTGCAAAATCGGCGTCGTCGACCGTCTTTTCTCGCGGGTCGGCGCGGCCGATGATCTCGCCCGTGGCCGCTCGACCTTCATGGTCGAAATGGTCGAGACCGCGGCGATCCTCAACCAGGCGACGCAGCGATCACTCGTCATTCTCGACGAGATTGGCCGCGGCACCGCCATGTTCGACGGGCTCGCGATCGCCTGGGCGGTGATGGAACATCTGCACGAAAAAAATCGCGCGCGGGCGCTGTTCGCGACGCATTTCCATGAACTGACGCATCTCGCCAAGCATCTGCGCCGCATCGTCAATCTCACCATTCGTGTGGCGGATTGGAAGGGCGACGTGGTCTTCCTGCACGAAATCGTCAAAGGCACAGCGGATAAGTCCTACGGCATTCAGGTGGCAAAACTCGCGGGCCTTCCCGCCGCGGTCGTGCAGCGCGCGCAAATGCTGCTGGCCGAATTCGAGGCGGGCGATCGAAAGAAGCCCGTCGAACGGCTCGTCGCCGACCTGCCGCTCTTCTCGGCTGCGAGCGTCCAATCAGAACCGCCGCCTGCGTCAAAGCTCGCCGCCGCGCTCGATGCGATCGATCCCAATGAATTGACGCCGCGCGAGGCGCTTGAGGCGCTCTATAAGTTGAAGGCTGTGCGAGCTGAGAAGGACTGAACGCCCTACCGCCCATGCAAAAGCCGCCCGACGAGCTTCGAGGTATAATCGACCATCGGCACGATGCGCGCATAGTTGAGCCGCGTGGGGCCAATGACGCCGAGAACGCCGACGATCCTTCGCTGATCGTCGTGGAATGGCGCGGCGATCATCGATGAGCCGGAGAGCGAGAAGAGCTTGTTCTCCGAGCCAATGAAGATGCGCACGCCTTCCCCACCTTCCGCTCTGTTCAGAAGATCAATGACATCCTTCTGGGTTTCGAGATCGCCGAAGAGGAGACGGATTCGCTCGAGGTCTTCGCGAGCGGTCAGATTCTCGAGGAGATTGGCCTGGCCGCGGACGATGAGGTGCTGGCCTTGGCTGTTGTTGTCCACCCAGCTTGCGAGCCCCGCGGCGACGAGCCGTGCCGTCAGTTCACCGAGCTCCGCTTGCGCAAGTTCGAGCGCCGCTTCGATCGCCGCCTTGGTCTCTTCGATGGTCCGTCCGCTGATCCGCACGTTGAGATAGTTGCCGGCCTCGATCAACGCGGAAGACGGCAAGTCGCGCGGCGTCTGCACGATTCGGTTCTCAACCGAACCGTCGGCGGCGACCAGGATTGCGAGTGCGCGTTCCGGATCGAGGCGGACGAATTCGACTTGTTTGAGCCTTGCGTTTTCCTTCGTCGTCACCACGACGCCCGCGCTGCGGGTGAGCCCCGACAGGGTGCTCATTGCCTCGCTCAACAGGTTTTCAAGCGCCTGTTCCTTCGAGGCCGCTCTGATCTGGGCCTCGATCTGGGCGCGCTCTTCTTGCCCTATGTCGCCGATTTCGAGCATGGCATCGACGAAGAAACGCAGCCCAAGCTCGGTCGGCAATCGGCCGGCACTGGTGTGTGGGGCATAGATCAGTCCCAGCTCTTCAAGGTCCTGCATGACGTTGCGGACGGAGGCCGGCGACAGCGTCATGGGCAAGAGACGCGCCAGCTGCCGCGAGCCGACCGGCTCGCCGTAGGCGAGATAGGATTCGACGATGTGCCGAAAGATCTCGCGCGGCCGCTCGTTGAGATGGCTGAAGGCGCTCACGTCGAATTGGGCTGAGCGGTGCGGATAGTCAAAAGGTTCGGTCATGCCAATAACATGGCGAGGAGGAGGCGCCGACGCAAGCCGGGACCGTGCCGACCGGCCGGACGTCAGGTCCGGGAAAGATTCTTCGATTCTCATGCCGAGTGGCTCATCCTCGGTCGGATGACCCTCTGATCAACGACTGGCACGAGCGTGCGCCGGAGCAGGGCGGCTATGGAGCAGACGGAACTCATCCCAACACTTGCCGCCGTCCACGCGGGCATCGCTGCATGAGTTGTGTATCGGCCGAAAAGCGAAGAGACGCACAATCCGACCAAACGGGGCCCGGCAAGGCATTGCTGCAAGTGGCGCTCACCCAGGCGCTTGCGTGCATGAATGCCGGCGAGCCGGCAAAGGCTTGCGCCCATCTCGAGGACGCGCGGGAGCTCGCGGCTTCGAGCGATGCCGCCGCCTATGCGTTTGGATTGTTCCATTTGAACGCCGGCGATTGGTAGGCTGCACGCACATGGTTCGAGCGTGCGCTAGCTTTGCGGCCGGATTTTTCGCAAGCGTGCGCCGGGCTTGCGGTCGCTTTACGAAACCTCGGTCGCCCGCTCGACGCGCTCGCCGCGTTCGAGGCGATCCTGCCGCTCAATCCCAACGACCATGAAGCCCTTCATCTGAGCGGCGCACTCCTTCAAAGTCTCGGACGGATCTCCGAAGCGCTTGACGCTTATGACAAGGCGCTCAGCGTCAAACCCGACTGTTGCGAGGCTTTGCTCAACCGTGGCGCGCTGCTGGACCAGCTCGGGCCGCTCGAGGAGGCGCCCACCTCCTTCGATGCCGTCCTCGCCCTCAAGCCGGGTGACGCGGCTCTTCAACCGCGGCTGCGTCCTGCAGAAATTCGGCCGAAAAGAAGCCGCGCTCGCCGCCCATGAAGCTGCGGCATCGATCGCCGGCGCGCATCCGAAGAACGAGCTCAATCGCAGCAATGTTCTGCAAAAGCTCAATCGTTTTTCGGAGTCCATTGCGTGCTACGACGCGGCCTTGAGGCTGCGGCCTGCTTATCCGCAGGCACATTACAACCGCGGGATCGCCCTTCAGTGGCTCGGTCGACCGATCGATGCGCTCGCCGATTTCGATGCGGCGCTGGCGCAAAAGTCCGACTATGCGGAAGCGCTGTGCAACCGCGGCAACGTTCTCTGCGAACTTGGACGCCTGGGCGAGGCGCTCGCCTCTTATGAGAGCGCCTTGAAATTGCGGCCGCGTTTTCGGCAAGCTGAGATCAATCGCGCCAACGTCCTCTTCGCGCAGGGCCGGCCGGAACTTGCGCTCGCCGCGGCCTCAAAAATCCTGAGCGAGGAACCGGCTCATGCGCAGGCGCTCTGCATCCGCGGCGCCGCCTTCCGGCGGCTCGGGCGGCTCGATGAGGCGCTCGAGAGCTACGAAAGTACCCTCGCGCTCCGCCCGCTCTACCCGGAGGTCCTGTCGAGCTGCGGCGTCGCGCTGAAAGAGCTTGGCTGTTTGGACGAGGCGCGTGCCGCCTTCGAGGCGGCCTTGAAGCTCAAGCCAAACTATCCCGACGCCGGCAACAATCTTTCAGGAGTGCTTCTGCTCGATGGCGATTTCATACGAGGGTTTAGAGCCTTCGGAAGCCGCTGGGAGCGCAGCAATGCGCCGCGCAACACATCTATTCGTCGCTGCCGGCCTGGAACGGCGAAGAGGTGAAAGGCCGCCGCGTCCTCGTCTGGGATGAGCAGGGCCTCGGTGATCTCATCCAATTCTGCCGCTATCTCCCGCTCCTCGTCGATCGCGGCGCCGACGTGACCTTGCTCGGACGCAAGTCAATGTTCCGTTTGCTCCGAACCTTGCCCATCGCGCCGCGACTCATCGAGGCCGTCGAGGGGCAAGAGGATTACGACTATCAGATCGCCCTGATGAGCCTGCCTTACGCCTTCCGCACGTCGCTCGAAACAGTGCCGGCGGCGGTGCCCTATCTCCATGCCGAACCGCAGCGCGTCGAGCAATGGGCGGCGCGCATCGGGAGGCATGGATTTCGAATTGGAATATGCCGGCAGGGCAACCTGACGATCAATTTGCAACGAACCGTGCCCTTCGCGTGTTTCGCTGAACTCGCCGCAATCGAGGGCGTGCGGCTGATCCGTCTCGCAAAGGAGAGCGGCGCGCCGGAGCCCGACCCTGGCTTCATCGTCGAGACGCTTGGCGCCGACTTCGATGCCGGCCCGGATTCATTCCTGGATGCGGCGGCGGTGATGGCCAATTGCGACCTGATCGTGACGTCAGACACATCGCTTGCGCATCTCGCCGGCGCGCTTGGCCGGCCGGTCTTCCTAGCTCTGAAACACGTGCCCGACTGGCGCTGGCTCGCCGCGGGGGAACATTCGCCCTGGTATCCGACAATGCGGCTCTTTCGGCAGGTTGAGCGCGGCGAATGGGGCGCGGTCTTTGCCAAGATCGCCGTCGCGGTTCGGGCATGCGTCAGCTTCCCGAATGGCTGACGGAATTCGATAAGAATGCTTCAGCGGACACAACCTGCCGCGGCGTCAGGAGCTGCTTGATCTTCTGCGCGAGTTCGTCGCGCGTGAAGGGCTTTGGGAGGAGCAGGATGCCGTGTTCGAACTGGCAGCGCTCGATGAAGTGATCTTGTGCATAGCCGGTCGTGAGGAGAACTTTCAACTGCGGCCGCTGCCGCAGCGCCTCTTCGGCCAGCTCGGTTCCGTTCATGCCGGGCAATCCGACGTCGCTGAAGAGGAGAGCGAAGTCGGTACTTTCCCGCAGCATCTCAAGCGCCGTCTTGGCATTGCCCGCTTCGCTCACGCGATAGCCGAGGTCTCGCAGGATCTCGGCCGAATAGGCGCGCACGTCGGGATCGTTTTCGACGACCAACACCGTCCCTTGCGTCTGCTCCTCGGGTTTCTCCTCCGCGTCTGAGCCTGGGACGGCGCCACTCTCTTCGACGTAGGCGCGAGGCAGATAGAGTTTGACCGTCGTGCCCTGGCCGGGCGCGCTGTCGATTTTGACTTGGCCGCCCGTCTGCTTGATGAATCCATAGACTTGGCTCAAGCCCAGGCCCGTGCCTTGCCCGACCGGCTTAGTCGAGAAGAAGGGCTCGAAGACCCGGTCGAGCACGTCTTTCTCGATTCCTTTGCCGGTATCGGAGATCGAAAGCAGCACATATTGACCGGGCGCGATTTCCGAATCGCCATGTCGCTCATCCAGTTGGCAATTGGCTGCGGTGATCGTCAATCGCCCATGTCCGTCCATGGCGTCGCGGGCGTTGATCGCGATGTTGAGAATCGCATTGTCGAGCTGATTGATGTCGGCGAAGGCCTGCCAGAGCCCGGGCGCGACATGCGTCTCGATGTCTATGTTCTCGCCGAGCGTACGCCGGAGCAGGTCCGACATCGAAGCCAACATCGCAACGAGATCGGCGGCGCGCGGTTCAAGCGGTTGCCGGCGTGAAAAGACGAGCAGTCTCTGCGTCAACACCGCGCCGCGGTTCGCCGCGTCGAAAGCGTTGCTCGCCCAGCGGTGGAGCCGTGCCTCGCCGCGTTCGGTATATTTCTTCAGCAGTTCCAGATTGCCGAGAACGGCCGTGAGAAGATTGTTGAAGTCGTGCGCGATGCCACCGGTAAGCTGGCCTATGGATTCGAGCTTCTGAGCTTGCCGCAATTGCGCTTCGGCCTGCTCACGCTCCGCAACGGCCTTGTTGCGCTCCTTGTCGGCTACGGCGAGCGCCTCATAGGCATTGAATTGGCGGACCAGCAGCCAGAGGACGAAACAAAGAGCGACGACGCAGAACAAAGCGCCGACGGCAATCAACGTCGCCGCCTGATACCAATCCGCGAGGATTTGCGCTGTCTCCTTGCTGATGTTGACGACCAGCGGGAATTGCTTGACGGGCATCGTCGCGACGACGCGTGGCCGTCCGTCGAGCGCATTGGCAACTTCGTAGGTGGCAGGTTGGTCGTCACGCAATATTCCGCTGAAGGCCGGAATCTTGAACACGTGGCCGACGCCCTGCAAGCTTGGATAGCGGACAAGCAGCGTTCCATCGCGCCGCCAAAGGCTGACGGCGCCGTGGCCGCCGATTCCCAGCGTTCTGTAGAAATTCTCGAAATAGGCAAGATCGATGGCTGCGACGACGAGACCGAGGAATTTTCCGGATGGGCTATTGATGCGCCGAGCGAGATAGATGGTCCAGGTCCCGTTATCGTTTTGGACGGGCAGGCTTAGATAGGGGCCGGAGGTTGATGCATCCTTCAGCGGTTTGAAATAGTCGCTCCCCGCCACGTTGCTTTCCGGCACAGGATACCTGGTCGACCAATTGATGAGCCGCCCATCGAATCCGATTATGCTCACAGAGGCGAGTTGCGGAATCCCGACAATTCGCGATTTCAACAACGTGTAGGTGGTGGTGTCGGATTGCGAGCGGATAAGTTGCTGCGGCTTTGTCATGCCGTCGAGAGCGAGATCTTGTTGCAAGCTCGTGAGAACGAGATCGACACTCTGTAAGGTTCGTTCGGTTTCCTCCGCGAGCAGGAGGTCGAGCGCGGTCAGCTCGCGTTTTTCGTCGTTGATGTCGCGCAGGCGCAATTCGCGGATCGCCAGGCCGGCACCGACGCAGACCAGCAAGATGATCAGGAGGCCGAAGCCGATGATGATTGGTTTAGGCTGTAGGAGCGAACGGCGCGAACCGTCTCGACGCGAGCCGCGATATGGAAGCAAAGGTCTCTTCCTCTCCTTCGACCCCAATTCCGCATCAGGCGAGATCAGATAACCAAAGTTTAGCAGGACTGAAGCGGCAAAGGAAGAAGAAGCGAGATCTCCAACTGCCGCATAGAGGGTGATCACCAGCGCAGCAGCGCGCTGCCCCAGGCCATTCCCGCCCCGATGGCCATCATGGCGATGAGATCGCCTTGTTTCAGCATCCCGGCCCGATTGGCCTCGTCGAGCGAAATCGGCAACGAGGCGCTCGACGTGTTGCCGTAACGATCTATGTTGAGCCAGCATTTTTCGCGCGGGATGCCGAGCCGATCGACGACCAATTCGACGATGCGTGCATTGGCTTGATGGCAAATGACGTGATCTATCGCGCCGGGTTTCAATCCATTCGCCGCGAGCGCTTCGAGCATGGCGTCGGGAAGAACCCGAACCGCGAATTTATAGATTTCCCGGCCGTTCATTGCGATCTTGTGCATGTTCTTGGCGAGAACTTCCTCCGATTGCGGATGCCGGCTGCCGCCGCCAGGGATCGACAAAATGGAAGCGGCACTTCCATCTGAGTGAAGATGCGCCGAAATCAAGCCGCGCGAGGGATCCGGCGTCGGTCCCAGAACGAGGGCGCCGGCCGCATCGCCGAAGAGCACGCAGCTGTTGCGGTCGGACCAATCGACAAGGCGGCTCAGGATTTCGGCGCCTATGACGAGCACGCGCTTGGCCTTGCCGCTGCGGATGAACTGATCGGCTATGCTGATGGCGTAAAGCGAGCCCGCGCAAGCAGCGGAAAGATCGAAGGCGAAGGCGCGTGTTGCGCCGAGCTTGGCCTGGACGATCACCGCGCAGGAAGGCATCTGCATATCAGGCGAGATCGTGCCGACGATGATTAGGTCCAGAGCAGCAAGATCAGTCTCCGCCATGGCCAACGCTCGCCGCGCGGCTTCGACCGCCATATCCGACGTCGCCTCATGATCGGCAGCAATGCGGCGCTCTTTGATCCCCGTGCGCTCGGTGATCCACGCGCTCGACGTGTTGACGATTTTTTCGAGATCGAAATTGGTGAGGATGCGCGACGGAGCATAGGCTCCCGTCCCCAGAATATGGGAATAGGTCAAGATTATCGTCCCGTTCGCGGCCGTCCGCGGCGGCTCCGGCATAGGACGAAACGGACAATGTCGCAAATCGCAGAGGTTGAGGCCCGCGCTCTAGCATCCCCGATTTGGGCCTGTGATGGTCAAATGCTTGTGATTCCACCTCTAGCCGAGGCTGGCGTGGCGCGACACTGGTCGTATCGGCGCGATCAATACCCCCCCTTGCTGCGCGCGCTGCCAGCGGGGGGTTCGGTGCTCAATTCATAAGAGCGGCGTAGCTGATCGATGGCGCCACGCGCGCCCCGCAAGGCCGCATTGCCCACACGCGGCCGAAACCCGGCCAGAGTCCAGTTGCTTCCGCCCGCGGGCGCAGCTCGGGGCTGGATCAGAATCTCGTCAACTTGCTCGAAACCCTCATAGGATCTCAAAGCTCGCAAACATATCTCACGCAAGTCGGCATGCGATCGAATTTCACGCTGCATCTTTGCCTCATGGATTGGGCGGACTGTACAGCCGCTGGCTGCATAGTCAACGTTCCAACCCGAAGATATGTTCCGCTGCGCTAACCAGCACGACCGAGGCGGTTGCATTGCAGTCACACAGCTCTCAGCTCAAGCATTTGCCGCATTCGCAGTCCCATTTTTGACATACGAAGGTAAACAAGACTTGTCGCCGCAATCGTGCCGACGAAATTACGACGCCGCGCAGAGGCTTCTTGTGAGGTTTCTATGGCACCGGAGGAGCTTCAGGCGCGACTTCTTTACCGCGACGGCCTGCTGCTCGTCATCGATAAGCCGGCGGGAATTGCCGTACATAGAGGTCCGAAAGGCGGTGAAAGTCTGGAAGACGGCTTCTCTGCCCTGCGCTTCGGCCTGCCGCGCGATCCGGCGCTGGCGCACCGGCTCGACCGCGAGACCTCGGGCTGTCTGGCACTCGGCCGACACCGTAAAGCGCTCGAGCGCCTTGGCCTGCTGTTCAAGCAAGGCAAGGTTGGCAAGTCTTACTGGGCCATTGTCGAAGGGCGCCCAACGGATGACAAAGGCTTCATCGACCTGCCGCTCGGCCGGCTCGATTCATCGCGCGGCTGGTGGATGAAAGTCGATCCCATGGGCGTAAGGGCGCAGACGCGCTGGCGCCTGCTCGGCAGCAATAACACTCTTGCCTTGCTCGCGCTAACGCCGCTGACCGGCCGCACCCATCAGCTGCGCGTCCATTGCGCCGCCATGGGATTTCCCATCCTGGGCGATCGCATCTACGGCATGGGCAGCGAGGCGGGCCTGATGTTGCAGCTTCACGCCCGGGCGATCGAAATCCCGCTCTATAAGAACAGGGACCCGGTGCGGGTCGAAGCGCCCGTGCCGCCCCACATGCGGGAGCGGGTTACAAGCCTGCTGGGAACAACGCCAGAGGCGACTGAACCGCGGCCCTAGACCTCGCGCAAGGGCTCTCAGGTGAGGCCGCGCAAGCGCCGCGCCCGCGCTCGCAGAATTGCAAGCTTGCGCCTCAATCCGGCATGCGTTGCGAAGGACATCAGCATGTCTCTCAGTCTTTGCTTGAACGGGGCGAGAACTTCGCCAACGCGCTGCTTGCAAGGTTCGAGAATCTCATGAGCGCGAGCGCGAACCCGCATGACCCACGCATAGAAGCGCGCGAACCAGGCCATGGACAGCAATTTGTTCCGCGTCGCATCGAACAGGAAGGCGGCAACGCCGAGACCAAAGAATTTCGCGGCGACGAAGGCAAGAACCCCATAGACGATATGATGATGGGCGATGAGCCAGAGGCCGACGATCTTGAACGGCTCGATCACCGCGACCGGGATGAGGAAGACGAGCAGCACGACCGGCGCGGGCAGCGCATTGATTCCACGGACCAACGCCTGCTTGAGGGATTCGAAGGGGATACTGGCCGCGAGGCGCTTCAGCAGACCGCCGAGCTTGTCCCAGAGCCAGGCCTCGAAGAGAAAGACGGCGGCCAGAACGAACCAAAAGGGTCGACTGAGCCTCGTGATGAGATCTTGTTGTCGCATTGCTGAGACTCCTGCCGGCGATCAATTGAGATCGTAGTCCGGCCGGCTGGACGCAAGGGCTCTGCCGGCCGATCTTATGCGCGAAGGCGTCCGTTCATGGCGTGCTCATCTCGAAGGCGGCGATCTCCTTGCTCCGGCGCGACGTCGCGGCGGCGCGGTGATCCTTGGCCAGAGCCACATAGACGGCGGGCAGAACGAAGAGCGTGAACAAGGTGCCGATCGACATGCCCGAGACGACGACGAGACCAATCGAGAAGCGGCTTGCCGCCCCGGCGCCATTGGCGAGGAGGAGCGGAATGAGGCCGGTCACCATCGCCGCCGTGGTCATCAGGATCGGCCGCAGCCGCACGCGCGCCGCCTTCTCGATCGCGGCGCGGCGGTCGAGGTTTTCCTTGATCTGCAAGTCCCTGGCGAAGGCGACCATCAGAATGCCATGCTTGCTGATGAGGCCGATCAAGGTCACGAGCCCGACCTGGGTATAGATGTTCAGCGTCGCGACGCCGAAGAAGAGCGGAAGGAGCGCGCCGCTGATCGCCATGGGCACGCTGATCATGATGACGAGCGGATCGCGCAGGCTCTCGAATTGCGCCGCCAGGACGAGGAAGATGATGACGAGCGCAAAGAAGAAGGTGATCGCGAGCTGATTGCCCTCCTGCCTGAACTGGCGGGAGTCGGAGAGATAATCATGGCTGAAGCCGGTCGGCAGCAGATTTGCCTGGCTCTCGAGGAAGTCAACCGCCTGGCCCATCGACACGCCGGGCATAGGCACCGCCTGGAATGTCGCAGAATTCAGCTGATTGTAATGGGTGAGCGCATTCGGATCGGTGTCAGTCGAAATCGAAACGACGGTCGAGAGCGGTATTTGCTGGCCGGTGAGCGAGGGCACGTAATAGCTCCCGAGCAGATCGGGGGTGAGGCGGAACGTGCGCGGGACCTGCGGGATCACCTCATAAGAGCGGCCTTCGAGATTGAACCAATTGACGTAATTGCCGCCGAGCAGGAGCGCCAGAGTATTGCCGATCTGCTGCATGTTGAGGCCCAGATCATTGGCCTTGCTGCGATCAATGTTCAGGCGGACGACGGGCTGGTTGAAGGCCAAGTCGCTGTCGACGACGATGAACATCCCGCTTTTGCGCGCCGCTTCCTTGATCCTCGCCATCTCGTTGAAGACCGATTGAAAGCCATTGGTCGAGCTGATCACCATTTGGATAGGCAATCCGCCGGGCCCGCCCGGCAAGGGCGGCAGGTTGAAGGCGAAGGCGTTCACCCCTTCGATCTTTGAGAGTTGCGCCTGGACGAGCGGCTTCAAGACGAGCGAGGAGCGCTTGCGCTCATCCCAGGGCTTCAGCAGCATGCCGCTGATGCCCTGATTGGGACCCATCGTGCCGTTGATGACGAAGCGCAGATCGGTCTCGGAGAATTGTTTGAAGACCTTGTCGAGCTTTGCGCCATAATAATCCGCATAGTCGATATTGGCATATTGCGGCGTCTTCATCAGGGCGAAGACGATGCCTTGATCTTCTTCCGGCGCCAGCTCTTTGCGGCTGTTATCGTAGAGAAAGACCACCAGTCCGAGGATGGTGACGGCAAACAGCCCGGTTGCGGCGCGATAATCGAGCGAGCGATCGAGCCTTCGTCCATACCAGCGGGTGATTGCGCTGAATGCTCTGTCGATGAGCCCGGCCAGGCCGCCTTGCAGCGCGCTGCGCGAAAGAAGCAGCGAACACATCATCGGCGACAAGGTGAGCGCGATGACGCCCGAAACGATGACCGCTCCGGCCAGCGTGAAGGCGAATTCGCGGAAGAGCGAGCCGGTCAAGCCGCCGAGGAGTCCGATCGGCGCATAGACGGCGGCGAGCGTGATGGTCATGGCGATGACGGGGCCGACGATTTCGCGCGCGCCTTGCAGCGCGGCCTGCACCGGCGTCTTGCCTTCCTCGAGATGGCGGTGAATGTTCTCAACTACCACGATCGCATCGTCGACGACGAGACCGATCGCCAAGACCATGGCGAGCAGCGTCAGCAGATTGAGGCTGAATCCCATGGCGAGCATCATCGTGCAAGCGCCGACGAGAGACAGCGGAATGGTCACGACCGGGATGACGATGGAGCGGAACGATCCGAGGAACAGGAAAATGACGACGACGACAATCGCCACCGCTTTGACCAGAGTGGATTCCACCTCGTTGATCGAGGATTGGATGAACTTGGTCGAATCATAGGCGACCCGCATCTTGAGCGAGGGCGGCAGGTTGCGTTCGATCGCGGGGAACAGCGCGCGCACGCCCTTGACGATCGCGAGTGGATTGCCCTGCGGCGTTGACTGCACACCGATGAAGATCGCGTGTTGGCCATTGAAGGCGACGCTGGCGTCGGCGCTCTGCGCGCCGAGTTCGACGGTCGCGATGTCTTGCACTCGCACGAGGCCGCCATCCCTGGCCTTCACGATCATCCGCTTGAACTGATCGATGTCGGTCAAGTCAGCGTTGGTCGTCACGTTCGAAACGGTGAAATAGCCTTTCGACTGGCCTGCCGCGGCCTGGAAGTTATTAGCTTGGATGGCGGCGATCACGTCGGCGGCGGAGACGCCGCGGCCTGCCATCCGGATCGGATCGAGCCAGAGCCGCATGGCGAAGGTCTGTCCGCCGAGAATGTCGGCCGAGGCGACGCCGTCGACCGTCGACAAGAGCGGCTGGATGACGCGGGTGAGATAATCCGAGATCGCTGACCCGGTAAGTTCCGAGCTCGAAAACCCGATATACATCACCGCCGTCGTCTGGCCGGTGGATTTCAAGATGATCGGATCGTTCGCTTCTTTCGGGATTTCATATTTGACCTGGTTGACCTTGGACATCACCTCGGTCAGCGCCTGGTTGGGATCGAAGTTGAGCTTCATAAAGATCGAGATCGTGCTCGTCCCCTGCACCGAAGACGAGGTCATGTAATCGATGCCCTCGGCCGAGGCCACGGCCTGTTCGATCGGCGTCGTGATGAAGCCCTGCATCAATTCAGGCGACGCGCCGGGATAGGTGGTCGTCACGGTGACCACTGTGTTCGACAGTTTCGGATATTGCCGGATCGGCAGGCTGGTCCCGCACTTGAGCCCGATCAGCAGGATCAGCAGGCTGACGACCAGAGACAGGACCGGCCGCTTGATGAAAATGTCGGTGATGGCCATCCGGCGCTCCCGCGGCTCAATACGGGCCCGGCTGAGCCGGAATAGGCGGCGGCGGGTCAGGCGAGATCGCGACTTCGGCGCCCCCTTGCAATTTCAGCTGGCCGACCGCGACGACCTTATCGCCCGGCTTCACGGCGCCGGTGATGACCACGCGCCCATTGATTCGCTGACCGGTCTTCACGAAGGTGCGTTCGGCAATCAGTTTCGTCTTGCCGTCGGCGTCTCTCCCCCCCTTGATCACAAAAACGGAATCGCCATAGAGCGTGAAGTCCGCCGCAGTCTCCGGGACAGTGAGGACCGGCGGCAACGGCAGGAGGACCACCGTCGTCGTCGCGAACATGCCGGGTTTCAGCGCATGGTCGCGATTGTCGAGCGTCGCCTGGACCCGCACGTTGCGGGTGTCGGTGCTGATCTGCGGCTCGATGGTCGTGATCTTTCCTTCGAACGTGCGGCCCGGATAGGCGTCGACGACAATACGCACCGTTTGTCCGGTGTCGATGACCGCGCGATCCTTTTCCGTCGCCGTGAAGTTCACATAGACCTGCGAGAGATCGGTGAGCGTTACGATTTGCGCGCCGGTACTGAGAAATTGCCCGAGCTCGACATGCCGCACGCCGAGCTCGCCCTCGAAAGGCGCCCTGATCAGCTTTTGCGAAATGATCGCGTTCATCTTGGCGATGCCCGCGAGCGCTTGGTCGTAAGTGGCCTGGGTCTGATCGACGGTCGCCTGCGGACCATATTCGCGAGTGGCGAGCGCCTTAGCGCGCTCGAGCGCAAGCTCAGCGCCACGCGCCTGCGCCTGATAGCTTGCGAGGTCGCCGCGATCAGGGTCGTCGAACAATTGCACGAGCGGCTCGCCGGCTTTGACGTGCGTGCCCGGCTCGAACATGATCTTGGTCACCCGGCCGCTTACATCGGTCGTCACGTCGACCTGATGCACGGCGACGACATCGCCGATGCCGGTCAAGAGATGCGGAAGCACTTCCGACTTGACTTCGGCGACGGAGACGACGATCGGCGGCGGCCTGTTGGTCGCGAAGAACTGGGCGATCATATGGTCGCGGAACGCGTTGAACCCCCAGAGCCCGCCGACCAGCAGCGCCAAAAGCACGGCGACGATCGCAAACCAGAGCTTGCTGCGCACCGGGCGCGCGGAGGCCGGCGCCTCATAGGCCGCGCGGGATGTCACACCGGTCTCGCTCGAAATCGTCATCTCATGCACTTTCCAAAGGAGAGAGGTCCGCAAGCTCGCGCGGCATCACGCAATCGGCATGCGCGCCGATCGCCGCATAGGTGAGGCCGATCCCGCGCAGAATGAATTCGCATGCTTCGCGCTCGAGCTGAGCGACCGGCGGATAGGCCAAGGGGGGCACCTGCGGCAGGCGTGTGGCCGCAAGCATGCAGATCGTGTGGTGGGCGAACCAGAAGAGATCACGGGGAGATGCTTCGCTTGGCTTGGCGTCGCCGGCCGCGACCGCACGCTCGAGCGAGGCGGTGAAAACCGGAACAACGAGCTGTTCGATCTTGTCGAACAGGATTTGCGCGAATTCTCCGTCCTCAAGATGGCTGGAAAGCGTCAGCCGCAGCTTCTGATTCGGCTCCTCGCAGGGAGAGCCGCCTCCGGAGAGAAAGCGGTTCACCATCCCGCGCACGAATATGACGAGCGTTCCGGTCGAGGGCGGCAACGCGCGCAGCTGGGTGAGGCCCGGATCGGCCTCGCAGACATCCGCCAACATGGCCGCGTATAAGGCGGATTTGGTCGGAAAATGCTTGAAAAGCAAAGCTTCCGAGATCCCTGCCGCATCGGCGATGCTCTTGGTGGTCGTGCGGGCGAACCCATGCCGGGCAAAGAGCGGAAGGGCGCTGTCGAGGATCTGCTGGCGGCGTGAAGCGCGGGAGAGACGATGGGCATTCATCTTTGTAAGTGATCACTCACTTACCGATTTGTCAAGCCTTCGATCGTCCACATACATTTAGAACTCGGCCGCGCATTCCGTGGTGGCAACCGAGCATCGATTCGGCCGTCGCGAATTTGGAGGCGAATATCTCGAGACTTTAGTGCGGAAAGAAATGCCTTGTCAGCCACGATTGCAGAGCTTGAGCCCACGTCTCGATTACATGATCATAAAGAGCAGTGGCCCCGCTTGCCTAGAAATAGAGCTCACGAAGTTCGATCGGTCGCATTGATGGTAGGATTGGGAAATTATGTCGTGTCGTTTTGGCAGGAAAAAGGTCACCTTTCTTGCCGCGAGCGATGATATCTTCGGGTGAGGCTTTCTGATCCGGACGCATGAAATCAACAGAAACATTATCATATGAAAGCAATAAGCACGGAACTCTTGCCAATTTGAGCTTTATGGCCGCGGCACGACGATGGTGCCCATCCATTATAAGCAAGCTTTCCGTATCTATGGCAATTGGGAACGGTCCATGCCACTTTATCTAGAATAAGGCTGATAATTTCGTCTCGACGATCACAAATTATCTCTTCATGTGGGACGATCTGATCGGGACTCAAAAAAACAATTCTGTAACAATCCTTAAATTGAATCTGATTTATGTTTTGATTAAGCTCAAAGATATCTTCCGCTGCATCATGCATTCGAGGCGGGCGCCACATATTTTGAAACCTGTTAGACGCCGAAAAATCGAATTGCATAGGTCACCTGCATGACCGTTAATTTGTCAGCTACGATGTTGTCTGCTCCGAGACAACGTGGCCGATCCTGCAAGCGAAAAGCTTCATTTCCGTTATCAAATAAGACGTTCCGGTGCTCCTTTTGCTGACGACTCTGTCGCGCTTCACGCGACAAAACCTTTGGCCGGTTGTGCCCGTATCTCTTGGCTGAGCCAGGCCGAGATCCGATTCTCGATCCTAGGTGACAAATTCCTGCCCTTGCTACACGAGCGGAAACGCCGTCCTGATGTGTTCTTGAAACTCGACTGGTATGTCTCCGCACCTGGTCGCCGCCATATCGGCAGGTCAAATCAGCCCTACAATATTTTACGCCATGCGCGCGAGAGCGGCTAGCAGCGATGCCCGCCCGTTCCCAAATTTAGGTGAGACTTTCTGTATAATTCCCAATTTTGAGGAAAGCGCGCACCTATTGGCATTGATGAAGCCTGTCGCTTTCGACTCCGGGGCGCCACTTCGCCTTTCCTTCACCCCCCTTGCCTGCTATCCCGCCGCATGCCCAGACTCGAAAATATCCGCAATTTCGCAATCATCGCCCATATCGATCACGGCAAATCGACGCTCGCCGACCGGCTGATCCAAATGACGGGCGGACTGCCGGAGCGCGAAATGGTCGAGCAGGTGCTCGATTCCATGGACATCGAGCGCGAGCGCGGCATCACCATCAAGGCGCAGACGGTACGCCTCGAATATCGGGCCGCGGACGGCGAGACCTATGTCTTGAACCTGATGGACACGCCCGGCCACGTCGATTTCGCCTACGAAGTCTCGCGCTCGCTCGCCGCCTGCGAAGGCTCGCTGCTCATCGTCGATGCAAGCCAGGGCGTCGAGGCGCAGACGCTTGCCAATGTCTATCATGCGCTCGATGCGGGCCACGAGATCGTGCCGGTGCTGAACAAGATCGACCTCCCAGCCTCCGAACCGGAGCGGATCAAGCAGCAGATCGAGGATGTGATCGGGCTGGATGCTTCGGACGCGCTGCTGATCTCAGCCAAGACCGGGCTCGGCGTCGATCACGTGCTCGAGACCATCGTCAAGCGCCTGCCGGCGCCCAAGGGCGACGCGGCGAAGCCTTTGAAGGCGCTGCTCGTCGATTCCTGGTACGACCCCTATCTTGGGGTCGTGGTTCTCGTCCGCGTCATCGACGGCTCGCTGAAGAAGCACCAGAAGATCCTGATGATGGGCACGAACGCGCATTACGAGGTCGACCGGATCGGTGTCTTCGGGCCGAAGATGAGAGAAATCGAAGAGCTCGGCCCGGGCGAAATCGGCTTCATCACGGCGCAGATCAAGGAGGTCGCCGATACCCGCGTCGGCGACACGATCACCGACGAGAAAAGGCGATGTACTTCCGCCTTGCCCGGCTTCAAGCCGGCTCAGCAAGTGGTCTTCTGCGGGCTCTTTCCGGTCGATTCCGCCGATTTCGAGGATCTGCGCGCCGCGATGGGGAGGCTGCGGCTGAACGATGCGAGCTTCTCTTATGAAATGGAGAGTTCCGCGGCGCTGGGCTTCGGCTTCCGCTGCGGCTTTCTCGGCCTGCTGCATCTCGAAATCATCGAGGAACGGCTGGAACGCGAATTCAACCTCGATCTCATCGCCACCGCCCCCTCCGTCATCTACCGCATCATGCTGCGTTCGGGCGAGGTCCTCTCGCTGCATAATCCCGTCGATATGCCCGATCCGACGCGGATCGCGGCAATCGAGGAGCCGTGGATACGCGCCACCATCCTGACGCCCGACGATTATCTGGGCGCGGTCTTAAAACTCTGCCAGGAGCGGCGCGGCGTGCAGATCGATTTGAATTATGTCGGCGCGCGCGCCATGGCGATCTATGATCTGCCGCTGAACGAAGTCGTGTTCGATTTTTACGACCGGCTGAAGTCGATCTCGCGCGGCTATGCGAGCTTCGACTATGCGATCAGAGATTATCGCGAAGGCGACCTCGTCAAAATGTCGATCCTCGTCAATGGCGAGCCGGTCGATGCGCTCTCCATGCTGGTGCACCGCGACCGGGCCGAGACACGCGGCCGCGCCATGGTGGAGAAGCTGAAAGAATTAATCCCGCCGCACATGTTCCAGATCCCGATTCAGGCGGCGATCGGCGGCAAAATCATCGCGCGCGAGACGGTGCGTGCGCTGCGCAAGGACGTGACCGCAAAATGCTATGGCGGCGATGCCACCCGCAAGCGCAAGCTTCTGGAGAAGCAGAAGGCTGGCAAGAAGCGCATGCGCCAGTTCGGCAAGGTCGAAATTCCGCAAGAGGCTTTCATCGCGGCGCTGAAAATGGATTCGTGAGCTCTAGCTCGCGCAATAAGGCTCTTGCGCTAGATGCCCGGCGCCATCAAAGTAGCGCTAATTCTTCTAATGTTTTGATTGCTAAATCACCACGGCCTCAGAGAAATTGCGCAGAAGCCGATTGAGGCGCACTGAGCAAATCGCGGCTCTTCGAGGTGTCACGACTGAGGTGATGCCCAATCTCGACGCGATGGCGGCCAAGGCCGACAATCTTGACGAGATCAGGAAAGCAGTCGTCGATTGCCGCTCAGAGCATTTTTCCTTCTTGCGCCGTTCCTTTTCCTGATCACCCACGCCTATACGCTGGTAAATTTCCGCATGCTCGCCTTGAAGGCGCTACGTTTCCGTAACGAGTTGACTCGGCAGCTACCAGATTCGGAGGGGACCGTCGAGAAGACAGTCCCGCCGAACGTTGTTCGTGATAACCTGCGGCGTCTGCTGCCAAACAACGTGTTCGTTCAGGTTGTCGCCGGGGCGCCCGAATTGCGCGCGGGCGTGTTTGGCATGATCTTGAGGCTTATCGATTGGGCGACTTTGGTCTTTCTTCCGATTTTGCTGCTGCTTTTATTGCAGGCTCAATTCTTGCCATTTCATGATCCGGGAATCACATGGGCGCAACGAACCGCGCTCCTTATGGATGTCGTTCTCCTTTGGATACTGCGCCCACCGCCGCCTCCCTTGTTGGTCCGCATTTTCGCAGTTTTGTTGAGCGCAGTTGCGGTCTGGTTGTCAGTGGTCGTCGCAACAATTCCTAGCGAATGGCAGGAAACAGTGCTTGAATGGCCAACCCCTCGGTGCGCCAATTTCTCTTCGCGGGCGATATAGATCCCACTACACGGCAGCGAACGAGTTTGTTTTCGAACGCCTTGGTTCTGCCCGGCTTCAACGATGCGATTTACATTCTGCACTGCATGATTAGAAATTTCCGTCTTGAAGCTACCGTCACAATATTCCTGGTCTTGAGGATGTCATTATGAGCAAGAATTGCCCCGTCTCCGCCGCCCTCACAAAAGATGATCTAACAACGCTACAGGACTTGCATAAGGACTACGCACCCGCGAGTGATAAGTAATCCCAAATTGGCAAACTCCGCCTGATTGCTGCCCTGAAAATGGACTCGTGACAATCGCCAGCGGAGGCCGCTAGATTAGATCCGTTTTGGGTCCGGAATGGGCCGAAGCCCCTGCCGCCGGTCGAGGCAACAATGTATATCATTGCCCGCAACATCAATGGCCCGGTGAAAAGCCGCCATTTGCGCTGCGAAGCCCTCATGGTGGACAAGAAGAGCTATACGCCCTGGCCGCCGACCACTGAGGACGGCTGGCGCCGTGCCTATAAATTCCGCGACAAGCTGATGGCCGAAGTGGTGCGCCTCGAACTCGACCCGATGGGCGAGCAGCTGCAGGTCATCGAGGCGGTCTATATTCCGTGAACGACCCTCTCCTTTCGCAGGAGAAGGAACGGTTTGCCTGAGTTCCACAGACAATGGACCGCGTGGGCTCGCAGCAAAGCTCATCACCGGCTCAAGCTCGCTCAAGCTCGAGAAA
Source organism: uncultured Alphaproteobacteria bacterium (assembly GCA_963720425.1). Taxonomy (GTDB): domain Bacteria; phylum Pseudomonadota; class Alphaproteobacteria; order Rhizobiales; family Beijerinckiaceae; genus Methylovirgula. Next base: position 1,728,608 of record OY970391.1, on the reverse strand, counting down.
AGTTTGAAAAAGAAAGTATTCTGGCCCAACTCATGCATTGAACCGCTGAGATTCATTCACCGATGGATGGGCTATGGACTCCAAATTGAAAAAGTCGCAGCCGCGGTTCGGCATCGAAAACGTCCTCGCGGCGAGTCATGCACGCCATCTCGCCAACACGGACGGAGCGCTCGCCGACTATATTCCGGAGCTCGCCGCGGTCGATCCGGAAAAATTCGGCATCGCCATTGCCACCGTGGATGGCAAGCTCTACGCGGCCGGCGACACGGACCACTCATTCACGATCCAGTCGGTGTCGAAAGCCTTCGTCTATTGCCTCGCGCTCGAACTCGTCGGACGCGATGCCGTCCTTAAGCGGGTGGGCGTCGAGCCGAGCGGCGATGCCTTCAACGCGATCATCTTCGATCCGCATTCCAATCGCCCTTTCAACCCGATGGTGAACGCCGGCGCGATCACAATCGCCGGCATCGTGCGCGACGTCGCCGGCGCCGGCGCCTTCGATCTCATTCTGGATCGACTATCCGAGGCCGCCGGGACGCCGCCTCACGATGGACGAATCCGTCCATCGTTCGGAGGCCGAGACAGGGCATCGCAACCGCGCCATCGGCCACCTGCTGCGCAACGTCGGCGCGCTAAACGGCTCGGTGGACGAGGTTGTCGATCTCTATTTCCGCCAATGCTCGATCCTGGTCACCGCCGCCGATCTGGCGCGCATGGGCGCGACGCTCGCACATATCGGGGAAAATCCGGCGACAGGGCGGCAGGTCTTCGAGCTGACCGCAGTGCGCAATACGCTCGCTGTGATGTTCACCTGCGGCATGTATAATTATTCGGGCAATTGGGCCTATGACGTCGGCGTGCCGGCCAAGAGCGGCGTCGGCGGCGGAATTGTCGGGATCGTGAACCGCCAGCTCGGCATCGGCACGTTTTCGCCGCGTCTCGACGCCAAGGGCAATTCGGTGCGCGGCATCGCGACCTTCAAGGAGATCGGCGACGAACTCGGGCTTCACATCTTTGATTGCTCGAATGTCGGCTCGGCCTTCATGCGTTCCTTTCTCGAGTGAGCGGCATTCGTCGCGATCACTACGGCGTGAAATTCATCGCCACGCCATTGATGCAGTAGCGCAAGTGCGTCGGCGGCGGCCCGTCAGGAAAGACATGGCCGAGATGGCTGCCGCAGCGGCTGCAATGGACCTCGGTGCGGATCATGCCGTAGCTGCGATCGACGGTCTCTTCGACTGAGCCGGGGACTGGATCGTTGAAGCTGGGCCAGCCCGTGCCGCTCTCGAACTTGGTTTTTGAGACGAAGAGCTTCTGACCACACCCGGCGCAGGCAAACGTGCCGGCGCGCTTCTCATAATTCAGCGCGCAACTGCCGGCCCGCTCGGTGCCGTGGCCGCGCATGACATCATATTGCTCAGGGCTGAGAAGCTTGCGCCATTCCTCATCCGTATGCGTGACCGGGAATTGTTTGGTTTCCATGGCTTATGTCCACAGTTCAGCTGGCTTTCATAAACCCAAAGTAGAAGGAAAGCAGAAATAACGCGAAGTGTATGAAACCCCTCAACCACAACAACTCTGGCGTCAGCGTAAGTCCGAAAAAAGGAACACTAGTATGATGCCAAGCCATATACAAAGTCGCCCCGGCCGTTACAAAAAACGCACCGGAGAGAAACTTAAAAACATCTTTCCGGTTAATTCTCATCGGGATCGTTCTTGGGCATAGGATCACGAGGGGCTTGTGACGCGCTATGGTCCTTAGCGCAGCGTCAATCGTAGCCTTCACCCGGCCTGCTCCGCCCACCGGGAGGGTTTGCGGCTGGCTCCTTACACGTCCAAATTGGACACGTTTAGCGCGTTCTCCTGGATGAATTCGCGCCTAGGCTCGACGACGTCGCCCATCAGCTTGACGAAAATGTCGTCCGCCTCGTCGCCTTCCTTGATCTTCACCTGCAAAAGGGAGCGCGCCTCGCGGTCGAGCGTCGTCTCCCAGAGCTGCTCGGGGTTCATTTCGCCCAATCCCTTGTAGCGCTGGATCTGCGAAATGCCCTTCTGCCCGGCGGCCATGACGACATCGACGAGTTGCGATGGACCGCAGATCTGCTTCTCCTCGCCTTTGCGGATGAAGCGGGCCGGACGCGCATAGATCTCGTGCAGCGAATAGGCATGGTCGTTGATGCGGCGCGCTTCGGCGGAAGCGAGCAGCGCGGCATCGAGGATTGAGGCCTGCCGCACGCCGCGCAGTTCGCGCGTGAAAATATAGGCGCCTCCTTCGACGCGGCCGGTCCAGCCGCGTTCCAACTCATCCGCCAGGCGATCGAGCCGCTCGGCGATCTCGCGCGCCAGCGTCGCCTCCTCGTTCTGGCTGGAGATCGGCCGCAGTCCGCCGGCGATCGCCGCCTGTTCGACGACCGTCCGATCGTAGCGCGAGTGAAGGCAAGATAGAATCTGGCGAACGATGCGCGCTTCTTCGACGACGGCGGGCAGATCCGCTCCGGCGCGCTCCTCGCCGGTCTCGAGCCGCAACAGAGCGCCGTCAAGTCCGTTGTCGATGAGGTAGTCCTCCCGCGCACGCTCGTCCTTCAGATATTGCTCGGAATTGCCGCGCTTGACCTTGTAGAGCGGCGGCTGGGCGATGAAGAGATGGCCGCGCTCGATCAATTCGCGCATCTGCCGGAAGAAGAAGGTGAGCAGCAGCGTGCGGATGTGGGCGCCGTCCACGTCGGCGTCGGTCATGATGATGATCTTGTGGTAGCGCAGCTTGTTCGGATTGAAGTCGTCGCGGCCGATGCCCGTGCCGAGCGCCGTGATCAGCGTGCCGATCTCCTGGCTCGACAGCATCTTGTCGAAGCGCGCGCGCTCCACATTGAGGATTTTTCCGCGCAAGGGAAGGACGGCTTGATATTCGCGGTTGCGGCCCTGTTTGGCCGAGCCGCCGGCCGAATCGCCCTCGACGAGGAAGAGTTCGGCCTTGGCCGGATCGCGCTCCTGACAATCGGCGAGCTTGCCCGGCAGATTGGCGACATCGAGTGCGCCCTTGCGGCGGGTGAGTTCGCGCGCCTTGCGCGCCGCCTCGCGTGCCTGCGCCGCTTCGACCACCTTGCCGACGATGATTTTCGCGTCCTGCGGATGTTCCTCGAACCAGTGGTCGAGCATCTCGTTGACGAGGCCCTCGACCGCGGGGCGCACTTCCGAGGAGACGAGCTTTTCCTTCGTCTGCGACGAGAATTTCGGGTCCGGCACTTTCACCGAGAGCACACAGGTCAGGCCTTCGCGGCAATCATCGCCGGTCAGATCGACCTTCTCGCGCTTGCTGATTCCCGAGCGATCGGCATAGCCCGTGACCTGCCGCGTCAAGGCGGCGCGGAAGCCGGCGAGATGGGTGCCGCCGTCGCGCTGCGGGATGTTGTTGGTGAAGGCGAGCACATGCTCGTGGTAGGAATCGTTCCACCACAGCGCCGCCTCGACCGTGATGCGATCGCGCTCGCCCTTAACGAGGATGGGCGCTGCGGTCAATGGCGTCTTGGCGCGGTCGAGATAACGCACGAAAGCTTCCAGACCGCCTTCGTAGAAAAGCTCCTCGCGCTTGATCTCGGCGCTGCGCGCGTCGGTGAGCTCGATCCTTATGCCGGAATTCAGGAAAGCGAGTTCGCGCAGCCGATGTTCGATCGTCGCGAAATCGAAGTCGACCATCGAAAAGGTCTTGGTCGAGGGTTGAAACGTAACTTCGGTTCCACGCTTCACCTTGCCGTCTTCGATCGGCGCTGGGCCAACGACGGCGAGCGGGGCGACCACATCGCCATTGGCGAAATCGACCACATGTTCCTTGCCGTCGCGCCAGATGCGCAGCCGCAAAAAGACCGAGAGCGCGTTGACGACGGAGACGCCGACGCCGTGAAGACCACCCGAGACCTTGTAGGAATTTTGGTCGAACTTTCCGCCCGCGTGCAATTGGGTCATGATGACCTCGGCGGCGGAGACGCCTTCTTCGGCATGGATATCGGTCGGAATGCCGCGCCCGTCGTCGATGACGGTCACGGAGCCATCCGGATTGAGCGTCACCCCGATCTTGGTCGCATAGCCCGCGAGCGCCTCGTCGATCGCATTGTCGACCACCTCATAGACCATCTGATGCAGGCCCGACCCGTCATCCGTGTCGCCGATATACATGCCGGGCCGCTTGCGCACGGCATCGAGCCCGCGCAGGATTTTGATCGAATCGGCGCCGTAGGAATCCTGCCCTGGCAGCATCACATCTCGCCCGTTATCGGCCGTCGAATCCGACCTGGCGGGAGCTCTTTGAGCCATAGCAGCGTGAACTTTCTCTGATTGCGATTTGCGGGCGGGAATGGGCGTTTACGTCCTGAAGAATATATAGTCCAAATCGCCGCCAAATGCATGGTTTTGGAGGCGGTTTTCCGCAATTCCGGCGACTATTTTGGCACCTCGGTGCGGGACAGATCCGCTTGTCAAAATGGCTGTCGGAGACCCGCCAGAATTCGAGAGATTAGGGCTTCGCGTGCGACCGATCCATCGGAGCAAAATGTCGCGCCGCGACGGCGCCGGTGCGGACGTGGCATAGGACCGGCGCCCGGAGCCGGCCGGCCCCAGTCGATAAAAAAGAACGCAAAAAGGGCCGCCGTCAGGCGACCTTCGCCCTGCCCTTGCTCTTGCTTTGCGCGCCGCCTATCGTGAGCCCCTGCGGGCTGACGCCGATCGTAACCGTCTCGCCGTCATGGATCTCGCCCGCCAGCATCTTTTCGGCGAGCGGGTCCTGCAAGGCCTTCTGGATCACCCGCCGGAGTGGTCTCGCCCCATAGGCGGGATCATAGCCCTTTTCGGCGAGCCAGCCACGCGCCTCTGGCGTCAGATCGAGGCTCATCTTGCGGTCTTCGAGCAGGCGTTGCAGCCGCCCGATCTGGATATCGACGATCGCTCCCATATCCTGCCGGCGCAGGCGGTGGAACAGGATGATCTCGTCGATCCGGTTCAGGAACTCCGGGCGGAAATGGGCGCGAACGATCTGCATCACCTCGTCATGCACGGCCGCCGAGTCCTCGCCCTCCTTCTGCATGACCAGAAGTTCGGCGCCGAGGTTGGACGTCATGATGATGAGGACGTTGCGGAAATCGACAGTACGGCCTTGCCCGTCGGTCAGGCGACCGTCGTCGAGCACCTGGAGCAGCACGTTGAAGACATCCGGGTGCGCCTTTTCGATCTCGTCGAAGAGCACCACCTGATAGGGCCGCCTGCGCACCGCTTCGGTCAGCGCTCCGCCTTCCTCATAGCCGACATAGCCGGGCGGCGCGCCGATGAGCCGGGCGACGGAATGCTTTTCCATATATTCCGACATATCGATACGCAGGAGCGCCGTCTCGTCATCGAACAGAAAGGCAGCCAGCGCCTTGCTGAGCTCGGTCTTGCCGACCCCGGTCGGCCCAAGGAACATAAACGAGCCGATCGGCCGGTTCGGATCCTGAAGGCCGGCGCGGGCGCGGCGCACGGCGGTCGATACGGCGGCCACGGCCTCGGCCTGGCCGACGACGCGCTTCGAAAGCTCCTCCTCCATGCGCAGCAGCTTGCCACGCTCGCCCTCCAGCATCCTGTCGACGGGAATGCCGGTCCAACGCGAGACGATCTGCGCCACATGGTCGGCGGTGACCGCCTCGTCGACCAGGATATCGCCGCGCTTGGCTTCCGTTTCGGCCAATTTTCTCTCGAGCTCCGGGATGATGCTGTAGGTGAGTTCGCCGGCGCGCTGATATTCGCCACGGCGCTGCGCCTGTGACAGCTCGTTGCGGGCGGCCTCGAGCTGCTCCTTCAGCTTTTGCGCCGTGCCGAGCTTGTCCTTCTCGGCCTTCCAGCGGGCCGTCAAGGCCGCGGATTTCTCCTCCGCCTCGGCGAGCTCGGCCTCGAGCTTGCGCAGCCGATCACGGGAGGCAGGATCCTTTTCCTTCTTCAGAGCCTCCTGCTCGATCTTCAACTGCATGATGCGGCGGTCGATCTCGTCAAGCTCCTCCGGCTTCGAATCGACCTGCATGCGCAGTCGCGAGGCCGCCTCGTCGATGAGATCGATCGCCTTGTCCGGCAGAAAACGGTCGGAGATATAGCGGTGCGACAAGGCGGCGGCGGCCACGATCGCCGAATCGGTGATCCGCACGCCGTGATGCAGCTCGTATTTCTCCTTCAGGCCGCGCAGGATCGAGATCGTGTCTTCGACCGTCGGTTCGGAAACATAGATCGGCTGGAAGCGGCGCGCGAGCGCGGCGTCCTTTTCGATGTGTTTACGATATTCGTCGAGCGTGGTTGCGCCGATGCAATGCAATTCGCCGCGCGCTAAGGCTGGCTTCAGCAGGTTCGAGGCATCCATCGCGCCGTCCGCCCTGCCGGCTCCGATCAGCGTGTGCAATTCGTCGATGAACAGGATGATCCGTCCTTCGGCGGAGGTGATTTCATTCAGGACGGCTTTCAGCCTTTCCTCGAACTCGCCGCGATATTTCGCGCCGGCGATCAACGCGCCGAGGTCGAGCGCGAGCAGGCTCTTGTCGCGCAGGCTTTCGGGCACGTCGCCGTTGACGATGCGTAGCGCCAGACCCTCGACGATCGCGGTCTTGCCGACGCCCGGTTCTCCGATGAGGACGGGATTGTTCTTGGTTCGCCGCGACAACACCTGAATGGCGCGGCGGATCTCCTCGTCGCGGCCGATGACCGGATCGAGCTTGCCCGCGCGCGCCGCCTCGGTCAGATCCCGGGCATATTTCTTCAACGCGTCATAGGCGTTTTCTGCGGTCGGATTGTCGGCCGTGCGGCCCTTGCGCAGATCGTTGATGGCGGCATTGAGGACCTGCGGGGTGACTCCGGCCCGCTCCAAAATCTTAGCTGTCTCGGTGCCCTTCTCCATGGCCAAGGCGAGGAGCAGCCGCTCGACGGTCACATAGGAATCGCCCGCCTTCTCGGCGATCTTTTCGGCATTGTCGAAAACCCGTGCCATGGCCGGGGAGATGTAAAGCTGCCCGGCCCCGGCGCCCTGCACCTTCGGCAGCTTGCCGAGCGCCAGTTCGCTCTGGACAAGCGCTTCGCGCGAATTGCCGCCCGCCCTGTCGATCAGGCCGCTCGCCAGACCCTCAGGATCGTCGAGTAGGACTTTGAGCAGATGCTCGGGGGTGAATTGTTGGTGTCCTTCGCGGACCGCCAGGGACTGAGCGCTTTGGACGAAGCCGCGCGCCCGCTCGGTATATTTTTCAAAATTCATCGACCACTCCCAAACCCGCGGCAAGGCCGCGACGTGAGAAGAGCATTTTCAGGAATGAAGACCCGTCTGAACATGCTCTTGATCAATAATTAGAGCGTTCCCGATGAAATCCGGACCCCAATTGGGTCCCGACGACAGACTTCTCCAAAATGTAGGCAAGCGGAAAGGAATTTTTAGAGGCGAGCGCGGGCCGTCGGGCCTAGCCAGGCCCCCCAACAAGCTTTTTCGGCCCATGCGCCGTCGCAATCGGCGTCCCGGGTATCAATCCTCGAGGGAATCCTTGGCGGTATCCGTTTCGCCGAAATCTTCTCTGCCGCGCCGGCGCCGGCGTGGTCGCAGATGATAACCGGTCGCCTCGGTCTCGGCCTCGGGCCGATCCAGGACCTCGGAACCGAGCGCTTCTTCGTCCGGGCCAGCCAGATTGGTCTCGGGCTGCAGCCGAACCGGCGCGGTGATGAAGGCCGGCAGATTCTTGCCGTTGAGGTCTTCGGCGCGGGGATCGTGGCGCTCATAACGCGGCGCATTGTCGGGACGAAAATCGCGCGAGCTGCGTCCGCGCCCGCCGCGCTGGTCCGCCTCGCGATTTTGCTGGCCTTGTCTCTCGGGAAAGGGCTGCCTTTCGGAGAAGCCGCGTTCCGGGCGACGCTCCGGGCGTTCGTAGGAAGGCCGCTCGCCACCGGCGAAGGCCGGCCGCTCGCGCTCGGGATAGCTGGGCTGGCCATTCTGCGGGGGCTGCGGCGGCGTATAGGGCTGGTTTGGCTGAGGCTGAGGGTTCAAACGCTCGACCGGCGAAGCGAACCGGTCTGGGATGCTGACGAAATCGTCTTCTTCATCGACATCTTCAGCCTCGAGCTCGCCAGCTGGGCGATTATATCCGAATGGCGTCTGCTGGGCCTGTTGGGCCGCCGCGATCAAGCGGAAATAATGCTCGGCATGTTGAAGATAGCTCTCCGCCATCACCGGATCGCCGGACGATTGGGCATCGCGCGCCAATTGCAGGTATTTTTCACCGATATGATGGGCGGTGCCCCTGATTTTGACGTCGGGGCCATTCGATTCAAAGGAACGGGAAAGCGGGTTCGGGCCTTTGCGATTGTTGTTGCGGCCGCGCATGCGCTTGTTGTTCTGATTTGGTCTCATCGATGTCCCTTGCGTAGCATCCCCAACGCGACCTCCGGCATTGGCCGAGTCGGCGTGTCCTTCGTTTTGAGTTCAAGCACGAGACTAAGCTGGCAAATGTTCTCCAGCTGTTAACATCCGGGCTCGTGACAAAGCCACCGAGCAGAACTGGCCCCGCAGCTCCGGGGCCTCAGACTTGGGGGACAATTGCCTTGATCGCGTTGAACACATCAGGCTCGCCGGAAGCGGAAATCCTTCGAGCCCTTTCGATTCTCGGCTGGGAAGGAGGATCTCAACGCCGCCGCAATGCTACGTCAATCGCGAAAGGCAACCTTTGAAGCCGGAACATAGTCGCTTTTGCTCCTATCGCCAAGGACTTTTCGCGAAATAATTCGGCGCCGGCACGCTCCGTGGCAGATATGTCACGCGCTGGGCAACCTTTCTGCCAAATCTCAACGTGACAGATCGCCAAGGGTTCAAGCCGCTCGACGGGCGGTCACCACCCGCTCATGGCCGGCGAGATCGCGGTGAGTCGCGAGGATGGCGAAATTCGACGATGCGAGGATCCGCGCGACGCCGCGGGCTTGGCCGACGCCGAGTTCGAGCGCGACGAAGCTGTCGGCCGTGGCGAGCCCCGCCAAGCCCGACAAGATCGCCCGATAGGCTGCAACTCCGTCCTTGCCGCCGTCGAGCGCCAGCTTCGGATCATGGTCGCGCACCTCCGGCGCCAAGTTCTCGAGCTCCTGGCTCGCGACATACGGCGGGTTCGAGACGATGACATCGAAAGCACCGCAGAGCGCGTTCGCCCAATCGCCGCAGAAGATGCGTGCGCGCGACGCCAGTCCTAAGGTTTCGAGGTTGCGTCGCGCGACCTGGCACGCGGCCTCCGAAACATCGACGCCAATCCCTATTGCGTTTGGAAAATGGCTCAAGAGGGCGCCAAGAATAGCTCCTGAACCTGTGCCGAGGTCGAGGATGCGCAACGACGCTGCGCGCCGCGATGCCAACGCGGCCACGACCGCTTCGACCAAGCCCTCCGTCTCGGGGCGAGGATCGAGGACGGCGGGGCCGATTGTAAAATCGAGGCCCCAAAACTCCCGCTTGCCGAGAATCCGCGACGTGGGTTCGTGATTCGACCGCCGACGAGCCAGTTCGGCGATCAACGCCGCCGCCGCGCCAATCGGCTGATCGGGATCGCGCAGGAGCGTGGCATGACCTATGCCGAGCGCCGCACAGAGGATGAGCCGCGCGTCGAGCGCGGCTGCATCAAGGCCAGCTGCGGCCAAGATTTGGGTGAGCTGCCGCTGCGCTTCGGTCCGCGACAAGCTCGGATCGAAGCAAATTCTCATGCGGTCCCCGGCTCAGCGACTGCCTTAATGAGGATTCGCGTCAGCCGCGCCGCGAAGCGCGCGGCATCGGCGGGCTTTTCGCCGTCCATAAGCCGCGCCTCGTCGAAGATGAGCCAGATGACGTCATTAAGCGCTTCCTTGTCGGCCTGCCCGACTTGAGCGGCAAGCGCGGCAATGAGCGGATGCTTGGGATTCATCTCGAGCACCGGCTTCGAAACGCTCTTCAATTGGCCATGCTCGGCCAGCATGCGCTCGAGACGGCGATCGAGGCCGTAGTCTGAAGCGACAAGGCAGGCCGGACTTTCCGACAGGCGGTCGGAGACCCGCACGTCAGAAGCAACCTCTGCGAGCTGCTGTTTCATCACGGCAAACAGCGTCGCGAGCGCCGCCGAAGGCGGCTCGGCCGCGGCCGTTTCGCCTCCCTCCTTGAGCGGGATCGATGTGATATCAGCGGCGCGCTGCGACACCGACTTGAACGGCTTGCCCTCGTAGCCCACGGCGGACGAAACCCAGAACGCGTCGATCGGATCGGGTAGAAGCAAAACTTCGATGCGGCGGGCGCGAAAACCTTCGAGCTGCGGACTGGCATCGAGCCGCTTGATGTCGTCGCCGTTGAGATAATAGATGGCCGTCTGATTCGGCCGCAGGCTAGCAACGTAATCGGCGAGCGTGCGCTTGCCATCGAGATCGGTTGTGGTGGCAAAACGGGCGAGTTTGAACAAGGCGTCGCGCCGCTCCGGGTCCTCGTACAGCCCTTCCTTGATGACGGCGCCGAAGTTCGCCCAGATCTTTGGGTAGGTCTCGGCATCGCTCTCGCTCAACTTTGTAAGCTCCTGGACGATGCGATTGGCCACTCCCTTCTTGATGGCGGCAAAGACCGCGCTTTGCTGGATCAACTCGCGCGACACGTTGAGCGGCAGATCGGCGGAATCGACGACGAGCCGCACGAACCGCAGCCAGGCCGGCAGAATTTCGGCATCTTCGGCGACAAGCACATGGCGGACATAGAGCTTGCCGCGGCCCTTGCGCGCCGAATCGAAAAGATCGAAGGGGCGCGAGCCCGGCACGAAGGCCAGAACCGTATATTCGTGGCGGCCCTCGGCACGCCAATGCAAGATGAGCGCCGGCTCATCGAACTGGCCGCAGAGGCTGCGATAGAACTCGGTGTAGTCTTCCGCGCTGATTGCGCTCTTCGGCTTGCTCCAAAGCGCCGAACCGTCGGTCAGGCGGCGTGGCTCCTTGCCCAGCCCTTCGACGAGGGCGATCGGCACCGTGATCGCGCTCGAATGTTCGCGCAGGATCCGTTCGACGCGCGCCGGCTCGAGATAATCGGCCGCCTGTTCCTGCAAATGAAGGATGACTCTCGTGCCACGCGGCGGCGCCGCCTCGAGGGCCAAAGGCGCGATTGAAAATGTCCCCTTGCCGTCGGAAGTCCAAAGATGAGCCTCGTTCGCCCCTGCCCGTCGGGTCTCGACGTCGATTCGCTCGGCGACCATGAAGGCCGAATAGAAGCCGATGCCGAATTGCCCGATCAGGTCCTTGCCGATCGCCGCATCGTCCTGCGCTCCCACGCTGTCGAGGAAGGCGCGCGTGCCGGAGCGGGCAATCGTGCCAAGCGACTGGGTGAGGTCCGCCTCCGACATGCCGATCCCATTGTCGGCAACTGTCAGCGTGCGGGCGTCTTTGTCGAGGCTCACCGTGATGAGAAAGCCGGGATCGCCGGCGACGAGCGGCGGATCGGCGAGCGCCTCATAGCGCAGTTTCTCGCAGGCATCGGCGCCGTTCGACACAAGCTCACGAAGAAAAATATCACGTTCCGAATAGACCGAGTGGACCATCAAATCGAGGAGCCGGGCCACGTCGGCTTGAAAAGCATGGCTCGCCGCCATCCCGATGACCTCCAATCGCTGAAATTCGCGAAGCGCCGCCGCTCGAAATACCGCGCGGCGATCGACATATCGCCGCGCGCCAGAGCGAATTCAAGCCCGGAAACAACTCATGGCCGGGACAATCGCCGGATCTGGTCCGGGGACGGCCATGACGTTAAAAAGCAGTTGACGGGCAGCTGACGAAAAAGAGCCGGTTGAAGCAAGGCTTCAAACCGGCTCTATCGTCGCCTGCATCTCAGTTGGACGGGGCACTGGCCCCTGACCCCACGGGGGGCTGGGGGGCTGACGAGTCCGAGAGGATCAGAGCCAGGCCCGAGGGCGACTTCTGGGATCTTCCCGCTGTTTCGCGGCGCACGCTAGGCCCCAAAAGGGCAAAACTGTGAATTCGACCGTCCGTCCACATCGACGTTTCGTCGCACGAAATCCAAGTCTGCTCAGCAACTTCGGCCACGCACGGCGGATTTTCCCGAACCTCTTCACAAAAAATGCGAGGCCCGAGCCGCTTTCATGGGCAACCTCGATTGAAAAGCTTGCCCCTTCCCTCGGTTTCCGCAATCATGACCTGGGGAGGAGCGGATGGACTTGGAGGCGACGGAAGAAAATCGGAGTGCGGCGAGCGTCGTTTCGCTCGTCGCAGGTAGAGGCTTTAGATCCGTTCGGCCGAATCGTCCCGCAACCGCCGGCGCCTTCCTCGTCTCGTTCGACCGGCAAGAGTTGCGCGACATCCTCGATCTCTATGGGCGCAAGGTCGCGGATGGCGAATGGCGCGATTATGCGATCGCCGCGAGCGGACAAAAGGCGGTGTTTTCGATCTATCGCCGCTCCGCCGAATTCCCCCTCTACCGCATCGAAAAGATCCCGAAGGGCGCGCGCAAACAAGGCGCCTATTGCGTCATCGCGGCGAGTGGCCTCGTCCTGAGGCGCGGCCACGACTTGAAACGCGTGATCAACGTCCTCGACAAAAAGCTGAAGATCGTATCCGGCTGACCGGCCAGAGCAGGATCGCAAGCTAGAATGTAAAAAGCCCCGCTCGAGGCGGGGCTTTTTATTTGTGATATCGCAAGGCCTAGTCGTTGCGAGAGCCGGTGAGCTGCAGCAGCGCCACAAAGATATTGACGAAGTCGAGATAGAGCCGCAGCGCCCCATTGACCGATTTCTTGGTCGCCGTCTCATAGTCATCCGAGGCGAAATACATTTCCTTGATCGCCTGAGTATCCCAGGCCGTGAGGCCCGAGAAGATTAGCACCGACAGGATGCAGAGGCCAAACTGGAAGGCGGAGCTGTGGACGAAGAGATTGACGACGCTCGCAATGATGAGGCCGAAGAGGCCCATGATCAGGAAGGATCCCATCGCCGAGAGCGAGCGCGGCGTCGTATAGCCATAGAGGCTGAGCGCGCCGAAAGCGCCGGCCGTGATGAAGAAAGCGCGGGCGATCGATTCGCCGGTATAGACCAACACCAGCGTCGAGAGTGATAGGCCCATGGCCGCCGAAAAGACGAAGAACAGGGCGCGCGCCGCGGCCGCCGCCATGCGATTGATGCCGAACGACATGAAGAGGACGAACACAAGCGGGGCGAAAACCACGACCCAGCGCAGCGGGCTCAGATAAATCGCTTGGCCAAACGGCGTAAGATAGGTGTGGCCGAACTGCGCGACGGCCAGGGAAGCATCGGTTGTCGTCGCGAGCATTTTGGCGCCGTAAGCAACAAGACCGGTGAGGGCGAGGCCGATCACCATGTTGTTGTAGACACCGAGCATGTAGGAGCGAAGGCCCTGGTCGATCTCGGCGGCGCGACTGGGTTGGGCGACACCCTGCCCCCAGCGGCCCGCGTTGGGGTCGAAGTTGGACATTAATTCCTCGTAGGTTGAGGAGGCTTGATCGCCTCCGGTCGCCACGTCTTTCGACGCAGACGAAAGGTTGCCCATAATATGGCCTTGGCCGTGAGTGGCACAAGGGTCGCGGCGCCGCTCCGGCTCAAGGCGAACCTATAAATTTCGTAAGTATTGCGCCGGCTTCTGGCCCAGAACGCGCCAGGTTCCGAGTAGCCCGAGGAGAACCGCGGCAGCGAAGGCGGCGCCCGCCGCGCCCAAGGCCTGCGGCCAGAGCCAAACGAAGTCGAGCTTCATGACCGAGCGGACGACGGCAAGTGCCGCGGCGCCGCCGGCGAGCACCCCGAAGACCGCGGCCGCCATGCCGATGAGACCGAACTCGCAGAGGAAGGCGGCGAGCAGCCGCCGCCGCGTCGCGCCCAGAGTTTTCAGGATCACCACGTCATAGAGACGCGCCCGCTGGGCCGCCGCGAGCGCGCCGCCGAGAACAAGGGTTGCCGCGACAAGGGCGATGCTCGCGGCGCCGTGCATGGCGAGGGCAAGCTTGTCGACGATATCCTTTACCGCATCGAGCACATCCTTGACCCGGAGACTCACGACGTCCGGAAAAGCCTTTGCGACATCGCGCACCAGCTCCGCGTCGCCCTGCGCGCCGTGGGCGAAAGTGAGCGTGACGAGATCGCTGTAAGGCGCGCCGGCAAAGCTGTTCGGCGAATAGACGAGCACGAAATTGATGCCCAGATTGCGCCAATCGACTTTGCGCAGATTGGCGATTCGCGTCCGTATGTTGCGGCCGAGCACGTTCACCGTGATGTCATCGCCGGGCTTGAGGCCGAGCCCATCGGCGACTTCCGATTCTAGAGAAACGAGAGGCGGCCCGGAATAATCCGCATGCCACCAAGTGCCGGCTGCCAGCGTCGATCCGGGCGGCATCGTTTCGGAAAAGCTGATGCCGCGATCGCCTTCGAGCGCCCAAGCGACATCGTCATTGGCTTTTACCGTTCCGACGGGGCGGCCCTTGATCTCGACGAAGCGGCCGCGCAACATGGGCACGAGTTCGAGCTTCGCGCCAGGCTCATGATCTCTAAGGAACTTGCGAAAATCCTCCGCGTCGGAACGCGCGACTCCAAGAAAGAAGTAGCTCGGTGTCTCTTCCGACCGCGACTGGTCGAGCGCGAGATGAAGATTGCCGTCGATCAAGGCGAGCGCGACGATGAGCGAGAGCCCAAGGCCGAGCGACAGGACGATCGAAGGCGTGAGCGCTCCGGGGCGGTAGAGATTGCCGATGGCGAGCCGCAGTTCGACATGGCGCGGATGCGGAAATTTGCGTGCCGCAGCCATGATGAGCGTCGCCGCGGCGCGCAGGACAACGAAGCCGCCGATCGCGGCGCCCAGATAGATCAGCGCCAATCGGCGATCGGCAGCGAGAACCACCACGCTCACGGCAAGCGCTATGGCAGCCGCCAGCAGCATGATCCGATAGCGGCGCCTCGGCCAAACACGTGCCGGCGCGACCTCATCGCGGAACAGGGCCGAGACCGGTACGTCATGCGCGCGGCCGAGAGGGAGGAGCGAGAAGGCGAGCGCGGTCAAAACGCCATAGAGGAGACCAGCGGCGATCTCACGCGGAAAGATCGACGGCGCCAGTGGAAACGGAAGAAGAGTCCCGAACGCCGCTTTGAGACCGAAGGGAAGTGCGGCGCCGAAGGCGACGCCGAGCGCCATGGCAATGGCGGCCATAGCCAAGACTTCGGCAAGCATCATCCTGAACACGAAGCCGCCTGGCGCGCCGAGCGCCTTCAATGTCGCGATCGTCTCTCGCTTGCGTTCCACGAAGCCATGAACCGCATTGGCGACGCCGACCCCGCCGATGAGGAGAGAGCTCAAGCCGACGAGAGTCAGGAACTGGCTGAATTTGTCGAGGTCGCGGGTGAATTGCGGCGAGACATTCTTCCAGCTCCGAATCTCGAAGCCGGCGGACGGAAAGGCGGCGCGCCCCGCGGCGGCGACGGAGTCAGCCTCCTCGCCGCGCGACAGCGACAGGCGATAGAGCCATTTGACGAGCGAGCCCGGCTGCAGCAGGCCCGTTGCGCGAAGTCCTGCCTCCGACATCAGCACGCGCGGGCCGAAACCTATGGCGCCGGCGAGCTTGTCGGGCTCGGAGGCGAGAACCGCGCGAAGTTGGAATGTCTGGAGGCCGATCTTGAATTGATCGCCCAGGTGGAGATCGAGCCGCACGGCGAGCGCCGGATCGGCGGCAACACCATAGACCCCGTCATGCTCGGCAAGCACGTCTTTGAGATCTTGCGCCGGCGCGAGCCCGACGGTACCCTGAACAGGATAGGCGGCATCCACCGCCTTGATTTCGACGAGCGCCGCCTGCCCGTCGGCGCGCCGCGCCATGGCACGCATCAGGGCGATCTCCGAGAGGCGCCCATGCGCGGAAAGGAAGCTCTGTTCTTTCGCGCTCGCCTCGCGCTGCACGAGTTCGAAGGAGAGATCGCCGCCGAGGATGATGCGGCCTTGTTGCATGAGGCCTTCGGCCAGCGACCGTGACACCGAACCGACGCCGGTGATGGCCGCAAGCCCGAGCGCGAGACAGGCGAGGAAAATCCAAAACCCGGAGAAGCCGCCGCGGAAATCGCGCAGCGCCAGGCGCAAGGCGAGAGATGAACTTGTCACGCGAGGCGAGCTAGCAGAGGCGAAGGTCATGGCACAGTCTTTTGGAGCACGCTTGCCGGAAGGATTTCGCCAGCCGGCTGATCTCCCGTTTCGATCCGGCCCGACCTCAGTCCGATCACCCGGTCACATTTGGCGGCCAGCGCGGCATCGTGGGTGACCAGCACCAGAGTTGTGCCGCGCGCGCGCTTCAACGCGAAGATGAGATCGATGACGCCGCTGCCCGTTTCCTCGTCGAGATTGCCGGTCGGCTCGTCGGCGAGGAGGATCGCGGGATCGGGCGCCAAGGCGCGGGCGAGCGCGACCCTTTGCTGCTCGCCGCCGGAGAGCTCGGCCGGATAATGGCCCTGCCGATCTTTGAGACCGACAGCCGCAAGTTCCGCCGCGGCGCGGGCGAAGGCCTTTTGAATTCCGCCGAGTTCCAGCGGAATGGCCACGTTTTCCAGCGCCGTCATGGTGGGTATCAAATGAAAGGATTGGAACACGATGCCAATTCGGGCGCCGCGAAAGCGCGCCAGCGCGTCTTCGTCGAGCGTAGTGAGGTCGGTGCCGTGGATCTCGATCCTTCCCGAATTTGGCCTCTCCAATCCGGCCATCGCCATCAACAGCGTGGATTTGCCTGAGCCCGACGGGCCCGTGAGACCAATCGCCGCGCCGCGCTTTATTGTGAGCGAGATCTGCTTCAAAATATGCACGCGCGCCGCACCCCGGCCGAGGCTCAGATCGACATCCTTCAATATGATTGCCGCTTCATCCATGATCTCGTCCATGTTCGGCCATCGGCGGGGCGACAGCCACCGCAACTTCGCCGAGGCCGGGTTTCGGCGCGCGGCAAACTATGCGGTGCAGAGTTGCGTCGCACTTGCGCTTTCGATTCCGGCGCTTTTCGGGCTCAGTGAAGATGTTGCCGCGCGGACGCTCAAGCTCGTCGCCTTCGGCGACAGCCTCACCGCCGGCTATGGTCTGCCGCAAGCGGCCGCCTTCCCCGTCATGCTCCAACAGGCCTTGCGGCGCGACGGCTATGACGTGAGTGTGGTCGATGCCGGCGTTTCCGGCAATACGGCCGCCGACGGATTGGCGCGGCTCGATTGGAGCCTGAAAGACGGCGCAGACGGAGTCATTCTGGAACTCGGCGCCAATGACATGTTGCGCGGCCTCGACCCCGACCACACCCGAGAGGTCCTCGATCAGATCATCGCCGCGCTCGAGGCGCGCCACATCAAGGTGCTGATCGCCGGAATGCTGGCGACGCCGAGCCTCGGGGCCGAGTATCAAAAGGCCTTCGACAAGATCTTCCCCGAGCTGGCGGCGGAACATCGGGCGCCGCTTTACCCGTTCTTTCTGAAAGGTGTCTCAGGCCACCCCGACCTCACGCTTGCCGACGGCTTGCATCCCAACGAGGCGGGCGTCGAGACGATCGTCGCCGGGATCCTGCCGACGGTCGAAGCCTTCCTTACGACTATGCCGCGCAGAGGTTGAATCTCGCGCTGCGATCTTTCTCGAAAATCCAATTCGGTTCAAGATGTACCGGAAAATCCGATTCGCTGAATTCGTCCGGTTCGCCTTGGCGTCCTGTGCTGCCGCGATCGATTTAAGGAGGGTATATGCCCCGTTTGTTCACGGGCCTTGAGATTCCCTCCGATCTCGCGCTCGATCTGTCCATGTTGCGCGGCGGCCTTTCCGGCGCGCGCTGGATCGACACGGAAAATTATCACCTCACCTTGCGCTTCATCGGCGACATCGACGATGCGACCGCGCGCGATGTCTCCGGGGCGCTCGAACAGATCAGGCGGGCGCCCTTCACGGTGACGCTCGATGGGCTCAGTTCCTTCGGCGGCGATCGGCCGCGTGCCATCATCGCCAAGGCAAAACCCGCGCGGCCGCTCGTCGAACTTCAGGCCGAGCAGGAAAGGCTGCTGCGCCGCATCGGCATCCCGCCGGAACAGCGCAAGTTCACCCCGCATGTCACGCTGGCTAGGCTGCGCGATGCCTCCTCCGGGGCGGTTGCCGCCTATCTGACGGCGCGCGGTTTCTTTTTCTCGCGTCGGTTCGAAGCGACGCGCTTCGTTCTGTTCTCGTCGCGCGCCTCAACCGGCGGCGGCCCCTATCTGGTCGAGGCTGCCTATCCGCTTGGATCCGGAAGGGTTGCGGATGCTTTGATGAGATGAGGCGCCAACAGGGCCATCTGGCTTGCAACGAACGGCGCATTATCTCTAACTCGGAGTAGCCAGAGGCGGTAACATGAATGCCGGGCGTAAAACACCTTCGGATATCGCGCGCCGTCTCGGCGAGCGCGCGAAGCGTGCGCCAAGCGCCTGGCGCCGCGAAACCTTCACCTTGCCGCGCGTTGAAGCGCGCGACAAAGCCCGCGAGTGGTTCGCCAAGTTTCCGAAAGCCGCCTATATGACCGAGATCGAGTTCTGGCGCGAACTCGCCGACGGGCGTATCGAATTCACCATCCGCCGCCTGCCGAGCGCGGATTGAGGCGCGGGGTCAGGTTTTGGCTCTGCCTGCCACGACATCCGGCGTTTCCCACCCGAGATGCTGGCCCGCATCGACGGCGATCATCTGCCCGGTCACGCTGCGCGCCTCAGCAAGATAGAGGACCGCATCGGCGATTTCGGCCTCGTCCACGGCATGTTTCAACGGAACGCCGGCGACCTCCGCCGCAAATCCGCTTGCGCCCTGCGGCTCATTTGGCAGCACCGGTCCCGGCCCGACCGCGTTGACCCTGATGCCGCGCGGCGCGAAGGCCTGCGCCATGGTTTGCGTCGCCCACCACAGCGCCGACTTGCTCAAACTGTAGGAGAAGAATTGCGGCGTCGGCCGCCAAACCCGCTGATCGATGATGTTGACGATCGCCGCCTCACGCCCTTCGGGCACTTGGCGGACGAATTCCTGCGCGAGCAACAAGGGCGCGCGCAGATTGATCGCGAAATGCCTGTCCCAAAGATCGAGATCAATCGCAAAGGCGCTGTCTTCCTCGAAGATCGAGGCATTGTTAACGAGCAGATTGAGCGGCCCCAAGGCTTTTGCCGCGGCTCGGACAATGCGCGCGGGCGCGGCGGGATCGCCGAGGTCGGCGGCGATGACGAAGGTCTCGACCCCGCTCTTCGCCAAGCGAGCCGCCGCTTCTTTCGCATCCTCGTAGGAGGTCTCGCTGCAATGAAGCGCGAGATTGTAGCCTTTCGTTGCGAGACGTTCGGCAATCCTGAGGCCAATCCGTCTCGCCGCGCCGGTCACCAAGGCCACTGCCATGCCGCACTCCGCCCTGCTACGGCCGAAGGCTTGAGCTTTAAGCAATTTCGCGGGCGAGGAAAACCGCCCGCGATCCGCAGAGAACCGAGCCCAAGGGGCTTATGAAGCGACGTTCAGATTATGTTAACCATGAAGTATTATCGCAACGAGTGCAAGTTAATTGCGACGAACTGCACTTCATAAACGCTTAATCATACAATATTTACAACACAATATGCTCATGATTAACGTAATGGGTGCCAAGAGCGCTCTCGCTTTACGGTATTTTGTTTAATCCATAAGTAACATGGTAACATTAAACTTTCTCATCGGGTGATCCAACAAGCGACGAGGTATGCCAATGAGACGCAGTCTCCTGGCCATTCTAGCTTCGACTTCTATGGCCTTCCCGGCGATTGCGGCCGATCTGCCGTCGCAATCGGGAGCGCCCTATTACGCGCCGCCGCCGGTCTTTACCTGGACGGGCGCCTATGTCGGCGCCAATGCTTCCTTTGGCTTCGGGCGTTACACCGAAGGCGGCAACTCCTATTTTGGCGGCGCCGACGGCGGACTCTATGGGATCACCGCCGGCTATAATTATCAATCCGGTCCGCTCGTTGCCGGCATCGAAGGCGACCTCGATTTCGGCAGCGTCAGCGGCACCGGCTATCCTGGCGCTGGCATCAGCGCAAGGGGCAACCTCAACGGCGAGGGGTCGCTGCGCGCGCGGTTCGGCTATGCCTTGAACTATACGCTCGTCTACATCACCGGCGGCTATACCGGCGCCAATCTCAACGGCAGCGTTTCCGATCTTTCCGCAGCCCCGAGCCTCTATGTCAACCAGTCGACCTATCTGAATGGCTTTGTGGTCGGTGGCGGCGTCGAATTCGCGGTGACGCGGAATATCTCGGTCAAGGCGGAATATCTGTTCAACGATTACGCGAGCAGCGGACTGTTCAGCGGCACGCGCGACAGCATCAACTCCGGCATGCTTCTCTCGACGCTGCGCGCCGGGATCAATTACCATTTCTAGGGCATAATCCGCAGAGCATCGGCGATCCTGTCGTGAACGCAAACCGCGAAAACGCGATCACCTAAATCATGTTTTGACGGGGGTCGCCGCAAAGGCAGGTACGTCGGCCGCGAAAGCATCGAGCCAGGCGACAAGCGAGGGATGCTCGCCGCGCCAAGCACCCTTGAAGCGCAGATCGAGATAGCCGAGAACGCAGGCGAGCCCAATATGCGCCACATCGCGCCGGCCGGTCGGCGGCGCGGCCGCGAAGCCGGTGAGCCCGCGCGCGACCTTTTCGGCCTGGTAGGTCAGCCATTTCTCCGAGCGGGTTTCTGGCGCGCGGAAGCGTTGCTCATAGATCTGGAGGATCGCCGCGTCGAGAATGCCATCGGCGAGAGCACCCGCCGTCAAGGTTTTGATACGCGCGTTTGGTATAAGCAGATTGCCGCCCGCGCGCATGTCGAGATATTCGACGATCACGCGGCTGTCGAAAATCGTGGTTGCGTCCTCGAGAATAAGCACCGGGATTTTGCCGAGCGGATTCTGCCGCCGCAGCGGATCGTCGGATCGCTCGTGTCGGCCGCTGCGACTTCAATCTCACCCGCCAGGCCAACGAGCCAAGCCGCGATCTCGACCTTGCGTCCAAAGGGCGAAGTCGGCGACGAACGCAAGATCATCATGAAACGGATTCCTTCGCACCGGCCGCATCGTCACGGACGCCCGCCAAGATCATAGATATGCACAAGGCAGCGGGCCCGGATCGAATAAGGCGCGCGGCTCAGATCAGTTGGAGATTGACGGCCTTCGGTCCTTTTCCCTTTTTGTCCGGCTCGGTTTCGAAACTCACTCTCTGACCCTCATTCAAGGCGGTGAGGCCGGCGCGTTCGACGGCGGTGATGTGAAGGAATATGTCGGGTCCACCGTCATCCGGCGTGATGAAGCCAAAGCCCTTGTTCACGTTAAAGAATTTCACCGTTCCCATCTGTGGCATCGGGCATTCCCTCCCCGTTGTGGGCTCACCGGCATGAGAACCGGCAGCTCTATTTTTTCCATGCGCTGCGGGAAGAATGAGGCAAGCTCAGTCCCTCTCGCGCTTCAGTCGACTGCGAGCCACGCGATGTCGGCGCCGCAGCGGCCCTTCATTCCCATGGTTTGCGCAAGATAAGGCAAAATCGCGCGCGCTTCTACGGCAAGCGGATGCGGCGGATTGAGAATAATGAGGCCATTTGCGGCAAGCGGTCTGTCCGGGCGCGGCGTATCAACCTGGAGTTCAAGACGCAGGAGTTTTTTGATCCCTGCTTGTCTCATGGCCGCAACAAGGGCGCGGAGAAAGCCGTTGACCACGGAGCGATCCTTGATCGGGAACCAGGCCACGTAGACGCCGGTCGGCCATTTTCGTGCCGCCGCCGCCAAACCCGTCAGTAGCTCGGTGAACTCCGCCCTTTGCTCGAAAGGCGGATCGATCAGGACGAGACCGCGGCGCTCAATTGGCGGAACGAAGGCTTTGAGCGCGGTGAACCCGTCGATTTCGACGATCTTGACGCGGCGGTCGCGGCCAAACTCGGGCTGCGCGCTCAGAGCCGCGACGGCATCCGAATGCGCGTCACAAAAAATCATCCGGTCCTGCTGTCGCAGGAGACGGTAGGCGAGCGCCGGAGAACCGGGGTAGAGCGGCGGTTCGCCGGCAAAGAGCGGCGAGACGACGGCGAGATAAGGTCCAAGGAGAGCTTTGACCTCGCTCGGAGCGTGACCGGCAATGAGCCGGCCGATGCCGCTTCGCCATTCCGACGTCGTTTCCGCCGCTGCGGCGGAAAGGTCGTAGAGGCCGTCGCCGGCGTGGGTATCGATTACCCGAAAGGCCGTGTCCTTGCGCATGAGATAGAGGATAATGCGCGTCAGGACCACATGCTTGAAGACGTCGGCGAAATTGCCGGCATGGAAATTGTGGCGGTAATTCATCCGCGCATATACGCGCTAAAGCGTGCTGGTGTCAGATTGATTCGCCACTGGGTTTTAAGTCTTTGTTTTGCGTATGACCTTATTCGAAAAGTCTGCAACTTTTCGGGGATCATGCGTCAGTGCATCGGCGACACCGTGACTTGCTGCGTATAACAGAAGTGGCGGCTGACCTCGGGGCAAGCGACAAAATCATGTAGATCCTTGGAGAAGCAGACCCGCACTTCCACCAATTCGCCTTCGTCGCATTCGACGGCGAACATGCCGGGCCTAAGCCGCGGATTGGCGGCGATGAAGGCGCGCTGGATATCGAGCGGCGTCCAGGTTTGCAAGTGCTGCGCATCGCGGAAGGGCGGTGGAATAGTGATCGCCGCGCGCGCCTTGCGCACGTCGGCGAAATAGTCCGACGGGCTCTTGCCCGAACAGGTTCCGTGTTTGCGCCATTCGAAACGGGCAAGCCCCTCGTCCGGATAGAGGCCCTGCACGGTCTGCAGGGCGAGATGCGAGGGCGAGCTGATCCCGCCGCAATCCAAAGGATAGCCATTTTGATATTGCGGCCAGAGCCCGTGCACGATGAAGCCGAGATGCGCCCCGCTCGCGCATTGCGCATGCGCCTTGCCGGAGCCGCCGGTGTCGCAGAAACCGGGAGACCAGGACAGGGAGAGAACATAGAAGTCGAAGTCGCCGGGCAGATTGGCATGCGGCTGTGGCGTGCCCGGCGCCGCCTGCGCTAGGCTCGCCGACGGCGGTCTCTTGTCGGCACAATTATCAAGTATGCAACTGTCATTCTGCCCACCAGTTTGCGCCGAAACGCCGTTCGCCCCGCCGGCGAGACAAAGTACCAAGGCCGCGATCGCCGCGCCGCGAAAGGCAGAACGGAAAGCCATGGATTGCGATCTCCCACCCTCGGCGCTGTCAGGGCCGCGCGATTTTGCAATCCGGTGCGTAGGCATAGTTGCGGTCGAGCCCTTCGAGGCACCATTCGATATCGAAGCCCCAGCCGATGATACCGAGGTCCTCGTCGATGGAATAAGAGACGTCGCGAACCGATTGATTGTTCATTTGAGCCTTGGCCGTGCAATAGCGGCGCGGGATTAGATCGAGTCCGTTCGAGCGAAAGCCGATCTCGCGCACCTGATCAAGGCTTACGATCTCGAGGCCCGATTTCCAGAACTCCGCCTCGCGCGCATGGAACCGCGATTGAATCCGCTCGAAGACCGAGGGATCCGCGCAGCCTGGCAAACTTCCCTGATAAGAATCATAGCGGTCTTCGGCCGGCACTTGCGGCCGCGCCAGGGCCGCAAGCGACACATAACCAGCGGCGAGCCCGATGGCGGCCGCGCTCGCCACGCGCAGCGCCAGGATCCAGGAGATCGGAGCCGCATCACGCAATCTCATCATCTCGACCCTCCAGGCTCGGACCGACAGACGATGCTTCGGCGCATCAGCAGCGTCAAGGGGTCGTGAAGCGCAATCGGGCCGGCCTCGATCACATCTCACCGCCCTCCTCGCGGCCTTGCCGGCACGCGGGCATGCGGGTTGCTCGTGACCGGCAAAAGGCCGCCGTGGACTGCGATGCGTCTCATTCGGACCCACGGCTGTGCTCTTTTGGAACGGTGCTCGAGGGCGAGCACTTGCGGAGCGGTCAGAATGTTTCGCGCCGACACAACAGCAGGCTCGTCGAGATCCTTCGTGCGGGCCAGTTGGGCTGCCGCGCTGCCGCGAAAGAACAGGGGTCTGTTCCGCGGGGGTTTCTCCCTTGTTGCCGTCCTCGCCGATTTCCTGGCGATTCTGGGTACCGGCGTGCTGGCCAACGTCACTTATGCTCGCGCGGCCGACGTTGTGGCGGACACGCATATTCGGCTCGGCCTTTTGGTCGCGGTGCTCTTCACCTTCATGAGCGCGATACGCAATGAATATGCGATCAGCAAATATCTAACCTTCGAAAATCAAGTCGGACGCTCCGTCCTGCCTTGGTGCATGACGATCGTCGGCACGCTCGTGATTACGCTTTCGGCAAGACCGCTGATCGGCTCTTTGGCGCTCGCGTTCGCAACCTATTTCATTGGTGGGTTCTCCACCCTCAACCTCGGGCGTCTTCTCCTCACCTATGGCATCCGGACCTATGCCAAACGAGGCCAGCTCGCGGCGCGCCGCATATTCCTGCTCGGCTATGAGGACGAGCTGAACGCCTTCGCGCAGCGTCATGAGCCCTGGCTGCTGGGAATCCATATCATCGCAGCTTCTGTGCTGCGCGGGGCGGAAAGCCTCGAAGAGGATCTCGCGCTGGCGCTCGCCTCGGCCCGCATTCTGGAGCCCGACGATGTCTTCATCCTCGTGCCATGGTCGCACAAGATGGTGATCGACGCTGCGATCCAGGCATTTCTGCGAATCCCGACTTCAATCCACCTTGGCCCCGAACGGGTGCTTGACCGATTTTCCGGTGCTCGCGTTTCGACGATCGGGCGAATGTCGAGCCTCAATCTCGTACGCGGTCCCTTGTCGACTTCGGAGGTGATCGCCAAACGTCTGTTCGACATCTTCTTCGCATCGCTGGGCCTAGCTTTGCTCGCCCCGCTTTTCATCATCGTCGGCATCGCGATCAAGCTCGACAGTCCGGGGCCGGTCATGTTTCGACAACGCCGATACGGCTTCAACCAGCAGCCGTTTCGAATGTTGAAATTCCGCTCCATGCACACGCTTGAGGACGATTCGAAGCTGACCCTGGTCAGCGAGAACGACGCGCGGGTGACGCGCTTCGGAAAGTTCATCCGTCGTCACAACATCGACGAGTTGCCGCAGCTCATCAATGTTCTGCTTGGGGAAATGTCGCTCGTCGGCCCACGGCCGCACGCTCTGGTGATCGATCAGATGTTCGAGCGCAGGATCGCGCTTTACGCGCGCCGGCACAATGTCAAGCCGGGCATTACCGGCTGGGCGCAGATCAATGGATTTCGCGGCGGAATGGGCGAGGAACGCATGCGGGCGCGCGTGGAGCACGACCTCCATTACATCGACCATTGGTCGATGTGGTTCGACATCGAGATTCTGTGGCTGACATTCGCCTCGAAGAAGGCCTATACGAACGCCCTTTGAGAGCGTGGCTCGGCCGCCTTTTGATAATCCTTCACGTCGGAAAAGCTGATCTTAAGCCATTTCTCCTGCTCGTAGCGCAGATCGAAGGCCGAGGCGGCGAGGTAGACCGGCGCGCCATCGAGATCGACGGCCATCGAGCTTAGATGGGCGTAGCGGAACTTCTCGAGCTCGGCTTCGCTCGTTGCCTCGATCCAGCGGGCGATTTCGAACCGCGATGTCTCGAAACCGACATCCAAGCCATATTCGGCCGCGAGCCTTTCGGCGAGCACGTCGAGCTGCAGGGCGCCTACCACGCCGACGATGGTGCTCGACCCGTCATTCGGCTGAAAAACCTGGACGACGCCTTCTTCCGCCATCTGTTGCAGCGCCTCGCGCAGCTTCTTGGCGCGCATCGCATCCGAGATCTTGACGCGGCGCAGAATCTCCGGCGCGAAGCTCGGCACGCCGGCAAACGCCAGCTCCTCGCCTTCGGTCAGCGTGTCGCCGATGCGCAGGGTGCCATGATTGGGGATGCCAACGACGTCGCCGGCATACGCCTCTTCGGCGAGCTGGCGATCCTGGGCGAAAAAGAATTGCGGCGCGTTGAGTGTCAGCAGCTTGCCGCTGCGCACGAGCTTTGCCTTCATGCCGCGGACGAGCTTGCCCGAACAGACCCGCATGAAGGCGATGCGGTCGCGATGATTGGGATCCATGTTCGCCTGGATCTTGAAGACGAAGCCGGTCATCTTCGGCTCGCGCGGATCGACATGGCGCAGGCTCGTCGCAACCCCGCGCGGCGACGGCGCCAGTTCGGCCAAGGCCTCGATCAGATCGCGCACGCCGAAATTGCGCAAGGCGCTGCCGAAGAAGACCGGCGTCAGATGACCTTCGAGAAAACTCTGCCGATCGAACGCCTTCAAGGCGGCGCGCGCGAGTTCGATCTGATCGCGGACCGCGGCGAATGTCGGCGGCGGCAGAAGGCTCTCAATATAAGGGTCGGCCGGCCCCTCGACGGCGACCGGCGCGTCGTCGGCGTCGAGCCGGCGCACGAGATTGCGGTTGAGATCATAGGTTCCGGCGAAATCGCGGCCGCTGCCGAGCGGCCAGGTCAGCGGCGCGACGTCGAGGGCGAGCGTCTTCTCGATCTCATCGAGAAGATCGAAGGGATCGCGGCTTTCGCGGTCGAGCTTATTGACGAAGGTGATGATGGGAATGTCGCGCAAGCGGCAGACCTCGAACAATTTGCGGGTGCGCGCCTCGATGCCCTTCGCTGCGTCGATCACCATCACCGCCGAATTGACCGCGCTCAGGGTACGATAAGTATCTTCGGAAAAATCTTCATGGCCGGGCGTATCGAGGAGATTATAGACGCAGCCGCCATATTCGAAAGTCATCACCGAGGTGACGACAGAAATCCCGCGCTCGCGCTCGATGCCCATCCAGTCGGACCTCGTCCGGCGGCGGTTGGCCTTGGTGCGCACTTCGCCGGCGAGCGTGATCGCGCCGCCGAACAGCAGGAGCTTTTCGGTGAGCGTCGTCTTGCCCGCATCGGGGTGGGAGATGATGGCGAAGGTCCGCCGCCGCGCGACGGGATCAGATGTGGTCATAGGCTCAGAGTCGATGAATGTGAGGAAGTGGCGCCGGATCGCGCCAATGTCAATTGCCTGATGGCTATTGTTTCACGTCAAGCGCCGCAAATGCCGGAATACGATGAGCCGCGACACGAGCCCCGTGACGATGCCCATCGCGCAGGCGATCAGCACGATTGCACCGTAACCTTTCGCGTTCAGCGCGAAACTGCCGAACATGGCCTCCATCTGATCACCGCCGGATGTCGCATGCATCAAGGCGAAGAGCGAGCCCGCCAGGATGAAGATGAGGATCGCGGCGCTTCCGCCGATTGCGCCGCCGCGCAGGCCGAGGCGGAAGAAATGGCTTTGGAATTGTCGCGAAATATAGCCGTCCGCCGCGCCGACAAGGTGAAGCACCTCGATGATCTCGCGATTGCCCTCCATGGCTCCGCGCGTCGCAAAACCGACGGCCAACACCATCGCGATCATCACCAGGATGAAAATGATCGTCGCGATGACGACCACTGTCCCCGCTATGATCGAAAGTCGTTCGAGCCAAAGACGATGATCGTCAATCGTCGCATTGGGAACCTTGTCCGTCACGGTCTTGCGCAAGGCATCGACATCGAGCTTGGCATCGCGCTTGAGCTTGACGACGATGAGCCGCGGCACCGGAAGTTCGGACAGATCAAGACCGCTCCCAAGCCAGGGCTGAAGCAATTCTTCCGACTGCGCCTTGGTGTAGGCGTAGACTTCGGCGACGCCTTCGATCCCGCGCGCCGCCGCGACTGCCTGCGCGGTGTCGGCTTCAATGTCGCGGCCGACCACCGGCCGCACCTGAATGGTCATCTCGCGAGAAACAGCGCCGCGCCAACCTTGCGCCGAATCGGCGATCAGCATCGCGGTGCCCGCCGTCAGAGCGGCGAGAAAGGTCATGATCGCGATGACCGTGACGAGCGCGCGGCCGGCGATCGAGGCAGCCGGTACGAGCGGCTGTTCGCGGCGCAGATTGAGGACCGAGTTCGTCGGCGATCCGCTCCACACTTCTGCGCCGTTCGGATTGGATGAGGATCATTCAATCCTCACTCGTAGATGTGAAGACGGCTGTCGCCGAGGACGAGGCGGCGCGCCGTGTCGAATTGATCCATCAAAGCGAGATCATGCGTGGCGATGACCACTGCGGTGCCGGACTTGTGGAGCTCGGCGAAGAGCCGCAGGAGCCGGCGCGCCAGAGTGGGATCGACATTGCCGGTCGGCTCGTCCGCGAGCAAAAGCTCGGGGCGCACGATGAGGGCGCGGGCGATCGCGGCGCGCTGCTTCTCGCCGCCCGAGAGAACCGGCGGCAGGACATGCATATGCTCGCCGAGGCCGACCCAACGCAAAAGCTCGACGACCTCGGCGCGGTAGGAGGATTCGTCACGGCCCTGCACGCGCAAGGGCAGCGCGACGTTCTCGTAGGTCGTCAAATGGTCAAGCAAACGGAAATCCTGGAAGACCACGCCGATACGGCGGCGTAGACCGGTAATCGCATCCTTGCTCAAATGCGCCGCGTCGGCATCGAAGAGCGCGATGAGGCCGCGAGTTGGCTTCAGCGACAAAAGGATGAGCCGCAGCAACGTGGTCTTTCCGGCGCCCGAAGGGCCGGTCAGGAACTGGAACGAGCGCGGCTCGATCTCGAAGCTGATATCCTTGAGGATCTCGGCTCCCATTCCATATCTCAGACCGACATTTTCGAATCGGACCAAATGAACCTCGCCTCTCGCGCCGAGCCCGAAAAGTGGGCGCGCCTTCGCGAATGGGACCTCGCCTTCGGCCTGCATGCCTCGAGCGAATCGCGTCTTTAACGGCGCTTTAACCATAGCAGAGGAGCATTGCGGCCGACCATCATTGCCTCGTACGACCTTTTCGCGAGAGAGCAGGGCCTGGGTAATGCTGATCGATTGCCCCGGCTGCGCCAAATCCTATCACATTATCAAAGCCGCGCTCGGTCCGAATGGGCACCGCGTCGCCTGCCCGCGCTGCGATACGATCTGGTTCGTCACGGGTTCGGCCCATGGAATCGAATCGAACAGCCCGGCGACGATCGAGATTTCCGCGGAGGACATCGTTCTGAGAAGTCCGCTATCAGTGCAGCCTGGCCCGACCCCCCGGCGGCCGCGCGAGCGCTCACCCTTCCTGAAAAATCTTTGCGGCGGCGCGGCTCTGCTGGCATTCGGTATGGCGGTCATCGGGTTTCGCGCCGAGATCGTGCGGCTTTGGCCGGAAAGTGGCACCGCCTATGCGGCACTCGGACTGCCGGTTAATCTGCGCGGACTTGAGCTGCGCAACCTCCGCACGGTCCCGACTCGCGATGGTACTGGACCTGTTCTCGGCATCGAAGGCGAGATCGCTAATGTTCGCTCGGGCGAGACTGAGGTGCCGCCAATCGAGCTCACGATCCGCGACCAGGATGGCCACGTCCTTTACAGTTGGACGGCGACGTCGCAGAAGCGCCGGCTCGCGGCCGGCGAAAGCATCCTGTTTCGGGCCCGGCTCGCGGCCCCGCCGGCCAGCGGCCACGATGTCCTGGCGCGCTTTGCGACGGGCGAGCCGGAGACCGTGGCCTGGCGGTGAAAATTGCCCGACAGGTTCCAGCGGCGCATTGGCGCGCCTCCGATCTGAACGCGTGGATTCATGATTGTGCGGAAGCGACCCATGCCCATATAGGTCGCATCGTGTGGTTTCGTCATCGCGGATTGAACATTGCCGGACCTGGACAAGCCTGAAGACAAGACTCCGCTTCTCAAGCGGCTTCTGCGACGCAAGAGGCACCCGCCTTCCGAGCCAGAAGCGCCGGCTGCTGGGGCCGCTCTGCAAGCAAGCTGGTGGAACCGGCTGAGCCTGGGGCTCTCGCGCTCCTCGCAGGCGATCGGCAGAAGCCTTACCGAGATCTTTTCGAAGCGCAGGCTCGATGCCGGCCTGCTTCAGGATCTCGAAGACGTGCTGATCCGCGCCGATCTCGGCGTTTCCGCCGCGACGAGAATTGCGGGCGAGGTCGGCAGGGGCCGCTATGACAAGGACGTCGACGTCGAAGAGGTGAAAGAAATCCTCGCGGCGGAGATCGAACGCGTGCTCGCGCCGGTCGCCAGGCCTCTCGAGATCGACCGCCGCCCCTTCGTCATTCTCGTCGTCGGCGTCAACGGATCGGGCAAGACCACCACGATCGGCAAGCTCGCCGCCAAATTCAACCGCGAAGGGCGGCGCGTCATTCTCGTCGCGGGGGAC
Organism: uncultured Alphaproteobacteria bacterium; assembly: GCA_963720425.1. Taxonomy (GTDB): domain Bacteria; phylum Pseudomonadota; class Alphaproteobacteria; order Rhizobiales; family Beijerinckiaceae; genus Methylovirgula. The sequence continues at coordinate 1,698,374 of OY970391.1, read as the reverse complement.
ACGTTTCGCGCCGCAGCGATCGAACAATTGAAAATCTGGGGCGAGCGGCTCGGCTGCGAGGTTTTCGCACGCGAGAGCGGCGCCGATCCCGCCGGCCTCGGCTATGACGCGCTGAAGGCCGCGCCAGAGTCGGGCGCCGATATCCTCATCATGGACACCGCAGGGCGGCTGCAAAACAGAACCGAGCTGATGGGCGAGCTCGAAAAGATCATCAGGGTCATGAAGAAGTTCGACTCCGAGGCGCCGCATGCCGTGCTCCTGGTGCTCGATGCCACCATCGGCCAGAACGCGATCGCCCAAGTCGAGATCTTCGGCCGCAGCGCCGGCGTCACGGGGCTGGTCATGACCAAGCTCGATGGGACCGCGCGGGGTGGAATCCTCGTTGCCATCGCCGAAAAATTCCGCCTGCCCATCCATTTCATCGGCGTCGGCGAGAGCGCCGACGACCTTCGGCCCTTCGTGGCGCGCGACTTCGCCCGCGCCATCGCCGGGCTCGAGGAATGAGCGCTTGCGCCTCTGACCGGCCTGGTGCAATTAGAGCCATCTTTCGACGGGGCGATTTTCAAGGATAGGCAATGACCGAAACCGCCGACCATGAGCCCGCGGCGGAAAAGACGCCGGCGCTTTGGCTGAAGCTCACGCTCGAACTGGGTCCCCTCGTTCTCTTCTTCTTCGCCAATGCGCGGCCGAAACTTTTTGCGCCTTACGCTGCGCTGGTTCTTCCCGCGCATCTGCTCGCCGGAGAAAACGCCGGCCTGTTCACGGCGACCGCGGTTCTGATCCCGGCCGTCGTCATCGCGCTCGTCATCTCTTATCTGCGCACCAAGCGCCTGCCCGTCATGCCGCTCGTCACCGCCGTGCTTGTTGTCATCTTCGGCGCGCTCACCCTCTATTTCCAAGATCCGCGCTTCATCAAGATGAAGCCGACGATCCTTTATGTCGCCTTCGGCGCGGCGCTCTTGGGTGGGCTCATCTTCAACAAGCCGCTTCTGCAAATTGTTCTCGACAATGCCATGCCTTTGACCGAGCGCGGCTGGCGCATCCTCACCTTGCGCTGGGGGATCTTTTTCTTTGCCCTGGCGATCGTCAACGAGATCGTCTGGCGCACGCAATCGACGAATGTCTGGGTTGCCTTCAAATTCCCCGGCACGGTGATCATCATCTTCCTCTTCACGCTCTCGCAAGTACCGCTGATGGTGCGGCACGAGCTGAAAGAGGAAAGCGCCTGATGCGGTTGCCCTCTCCCCGCTTGCGGGGAGAGGCGGCCCTCACCTGAAGAACACCAGCGTCACCAGAATGAACACCGGCACGAGAATCGCGCAGGACCAGGCCATATAGCCGAAAAAGCCGGGCATCGGCACGCGGGCGCGGCGCGCCAGCGCATAGATCATGAAATTCGGCGCGTTGCCGATATAGGTCAAAGCGCCCATGAACACGGCGCCGACCGAGATCGCCGCGAGCGTACTTGCAAGCGGCCCCATGAGGGTCGCGGGATGCCCGCCGGTGAGGCCGAAAAAGACGAGATAGGTCGGCGCATTGTCGAGCACTGACGACAAAAGCCCCGTGGCCCAGAAATAGGCTGCATCGTTCGGCGTGGCGTCAGCATGCGATAGAAGTTTGATGATCGGCATGAATGGGCCGTGGGAATTGGCCGCCAACATGGCCATCACCGGAATGATGCAGACGAAGATCGCGGCGAAAAGCTTGGCGACCTCTTCGAGCGGACCCCAAATGAAGTGATTGGCCTCGCGGGCGGCTTTGGGTGTCATGGTGAGCGACGTAAGACCGATTGCCAGCATGGCGGCATCGCGCAAAATGTCCTGCAATTCGAGCTGCGTGCTGAGAAACGTGACTGCGATGCCCGGATGCCAGACGGCACTTGCAAGAATGGCTGCCACGGTCGCCACAATGAGCGCGAGATTCTTGAGGCCCCAAATCTCGAGTCGGGTCTCTTCCCCTTTCGCGACGCGGCCATTCCTCTCCTTTCGGAAGAAATAGGTATCGAGCAGAAAGAAGATGAGAAGAAGCAGGCTCGCGGTCAGCAGCAGGTGAAGCCAAAGGCTGCGCAGCGGCCAGAAGAAGTCGACACCGTGCAGAAAGCCAAAAAAGAGCGGCGGATTGCCGAGCGGGCTCAGAACGCCGCCGATGTTCGAAACGAGAAAGATGATGAAGATAATGATGTGGACTTGATGTCTGCGCCCCGCATTGGCTTGCAGCAATGGCCGGATCAGGATCATGGATGCGCCGGTCGCGCCGATGAGGCTCGCCGCGAGCGTTCCCGCCGCGAGCAGGCCCGTGTTGGTAAGCGGCGTCGCGCGGTCCAAGTCCGAGACGACGATGCCGCCGGCCGTTGTATAGAATGCAAAAAGCATGAGGATGAACGGCAGATAGTCCGTCAGCATGCTCCGGGCGAAGGCGCCGAGCGTCGGTCCGAATCCTTCCGTCGCAACGAGCAAGACTAGCGCGAGCATCGCCCAGAACGCCGCCGTTTTCCCATAATGCACGTGCCAGAGCCGCTTGGCGAAGATCGGCCCGAGCGCGATCGAGAGAAGCAGAGCGAGAAAAGGTAGCCCGAGCCAGAACGGCATATGCGCGCTGTCGAGCCCCTCCGCCGCATGGGCGGGGGTCGCGACGCCGAACGTGAGAACGAGGGTGGAGAGCAGCAGAGAGCGCCACGTACGGCTTCGTGCGTTCACTCCTTCTCCCGCTTGCGGGAGAAGGTGCCCCGTAGGGCGCGCTCCGCGCGCCCGTCTACATAAGACGCCCGCCGCATGCGGCGGGCTTTGGCGGGGCGGATGAGGGATGGCACCGCTTGCAAGACCCCTCACCCGGCTTGCTCCGCAAGCCACCCGCAAGCGTGAGAAGGACCCCGGCGAAGCCGGAGCGGATGAGGGGCGAGCCCATCTGCACCGATACTCATCCGCCTCACTCCGTTCGACACCTTCTCCCGCAAGCAGGAGAAGGAGAGCCCTCAATGCGCCTCGTCCCAATTCTGCGCCGCCTTGGCGTCGACCTGCAAGGGCACGGTGATCTGCACGGCCGGATGCGGCGCATCGATCATCACCGCGCGGACGAGCGGAATGGTCGCCTCGACCTCCTCGTCCGGCACTTCGAAGACGAGCTCGTCATGCACCTGCAGCAGCATCTGCGCGGAGAGCCCCGCCTTCTCAAGCGCCGCGTCCATCCGCACCATGGCGCGGCGGATAATGTCGGCGGCAGAGCCCTGGATCGGCGCATTGACCGCGGCGCGTTCGTTGAAGGCGCGCTCCGAAGGGTTCGAGGCGTTGATGCGCGGATAATGGCATTTGCGGCCGAAGATCGTCGTGACGTATCCCTGCTCGCGCGCGATCCTCTTCGTCTCGTCCATATAGGCGCGGATGCCAGGGAAGCGTTCGAAATATTTCTTGATATAGGCGCCCGCCTCCTCACGCGGGATGCCAAGCTGATTGGCGAGACCGAACGAGGATATGCCATAGATGATGCCGAAATTGATCGCTTTGGCGCGCCGCCGCACCTCGGGCGGCATGCCTTCGACCGCCACGCCAAACATTTCGGAGGCGGTCATCGCATGAATGTCGAGCCCGTCCGCGAAAGCCTGGCGCAACTGCGGGATGTTGGCGATATGGGCAAGAAGCCGCAATTCGATCTGCGAATAATCGGCCGAGATGAGCTTGTGGCCCGGGCTCCCGATGAAGGCGCGGCGGATCTTGCGGCCGGCCTCGGTACGGACCGGAATATTTTGCAGATTGGGCTCTGACGACGAAAGCCGGCCGGTGGTCGTCGCGGCGAGCGCATAGGACGTGTGCACCCGATGCGTCTTCGGGTTGACGTAGTTCGGCAGCGCGTCCGTATAGGTCGATTTCAGCTTGGCCAACTGGCGCCAGTCGAGAATGCGCGCGGCGAATTGATTGCCCTCCTCGGCGAGATCTTCGAGAACGCCCGCCGCCGTCGACCAGACGCCCGTCGCCGTCCGCTTCGCGCCGGGCAGTCCCATCTTGCCGAATAATATGTCGCTCAATTGTTTGGTCGAGCCGAGATTGAAGGTCTCGCCGGCAAGCGAAAAGATCTCAGCTTCGAGCCGCGCCATGTCTTGCGCGAATTCGCCGGAAAGCCGCGAGAGGATCGCGCGGTCGATCGAGATTCCGCGCGCCTCCATCCGCGCCAATGTCTCGATCATCGGCCGCTCCAGCGTCTCATAGACATTGGTCATGCGCTCGGCCAGCAAGCGCGGCTTCAGCACGTTCCAGAGCCGCAAAGTGACATCGGCGTCCTCCGCCGAATATTCCGTGGCTTTATCGATCGCCACGCGGGAAAAACCGATGAAGGTGCGCCCGGAGCCGGCAACTGCGCCGAAGGCGAGCGGCTTATGATGAAAATATTTTTCGCTGAGCACGTCCATACCGTGATCGGTTAAGCCGGCATCAAGCACGTAGGAGATGAGCAGCGTGTCCTCGATCGGCCGCATCGCGATGCCGTATTGCTTGAAGACGAGCGTATCGAACTTCGCGTTATGGGCGATCTTCAGCACGCTGTCGGCTTCGAGCAGGGGCTTGAGCCGCGAGCGAACTTCGTCGGCCGGCAATTGGCCTGGCACAAGTTCTCCGCCGCCGAAGAGATCGTCCGTCCCCTCGCCCTTATGCCGCAGAGGAATATAGCAGGCTTGGCCCGGGGCAACGCAGAGCGAGATTCCGATCAACTCCGCATTCATCGCATCGAGCGACGAGGTCTCGGTATCGACCGCAACATGGCCGGCCTCAAATGCGGCGGCGATCACATGATCGAGCTGATCGAAAGTCGAGATCGTGGCATAGGCCGCGCGATCGAAGGGCATGGCCGATGCTGACGCGGCCCGCGCGGCGGCGAGTTCGCCCGGCCCCGTGGCAACGGCTTGCCTTTGCACCGGCTCGCCATAGCGCGCGTTTTTGCGCGGGACCGACGCCGACGGCGTCTCAGCCGGACCTGTCGCACCCGCCTCCAGCGTATCGGCGCTCGTCGCGGGAGCGACGGCCTTGCCATTTCTGCCGCGCCAAGCGGCGGGCCCCACAAAGGCGGGATCGGGCTCGATCGCTTCCGCGGCGACGCCGAAGAATTCGGCGGCGCGCTTCGTGATCGTCGTAAATTCCATAGCCTTTAGAAAGGCGACCAGGGTTTTGGCGTCCGGCGTATGCAAGCCAAGCTCGTCGAGCGGAACATCGAGCGGAACGTCGCGGACGAGCGTGACGAGCTGTTTCGACAGCTTGATAAGCGCGACGCTCTCTGGCTCGGTCAGAATTTCGCGCCGTTTCGGCTGTTTGATCTCGGAGGCGCGGGAGAGAAGCGTGTCGAGATCGCCATATTCGCCGATGAGCTGGGCGGCGGTTTTGACGCCGATGCCGCGCGCGCCCGGCACGTGATCGGTCGAATCGCCGGCGAGCGCCTGGACATCGATGACCTTCTCCGGCGGCACGCCAAAATAGGCGAGGACTTCGTCCACGCCGATCTTGCGCTCTTCGCGCGCGCCCTTGGCGCCCGCCTCGCCGGAGGCCGGATCATACATGGCGATGCCATTGCCCACGAGCTGCATCAGGTCCTTGTCGGCGGAAATGATAAGCACGTCGGCGCCGCGCTCGCGCGCTTGAGACGCATAGGTCGCGATGAGATCGTCGGCCTCGTAGCGGTCCTGTTCGATCGGCACGAGGCCGAAGGCCCGCACCGCGGCCCGCATCAGCGGGAATTGCGGAATGAGATCTTCGGGCGGCTCGGAGCGATTGGACTTATAGAGCAGGTAGATCTCGCGGCGGAAGGACTCTTCCGACTTGTCGAAGATGATCGCCAGATGCGTCGGCTTAATGCCCGCCGCCCCCTCGCGGATGAACTGAAAGAGCTTCGTCGCGAACAGGCGCACGGCGCCCGTCGGCAGCTGATCCGAGCGGTAATTATATTTCGGATCCTGGCGGATCGACTGGAAATAGGCGCGGAAGACGAAGGAAGACCCGTCGACGAGAAAGACGTGATCTCCGGCCTTTACCGGGCAATGGGTCAAGGGCATGGCGGGTTTTGCCAGAGAAGAATGGGTTGGCGCCAGCATAAAGCGTGGGCCGGCGCGAAGCTATGTGAGCGCGGGCCGGCCTCGACGCGCTCTCCCTGGACTTGGGCGATGTGGCGGGGGTTCCCCGCCAAGCGCTATGCTGCAGTGCGACAGATGGTCCCAGCGTCGCAGTCCAGTAGAATCAGATATTCACCATAAGACTCGGAAAATCCACAGAAATTTAATGCCGTCCGCCGTCGAAATCAATATTGCGGCGCACTATATGCAAGGGTCATCTGGGCTATCCCCCGGTATTGACCTGATCGGCGGAGCGCATCATGCACATGCTTGAGATACTGAGGCGTCAGCTCGGCGGCGGCGCGAGCTGGCCGCCACCACGTGTGTCGCTGGCTCTGCAGGGCGGCGGCTCCTTCGGCGCCTTCACTTGGGGCGTGCTCGACCGGTTGCTTGAAGACCCGAATGTCACATTCGACACGGTGAGCGGCACCTCGGCCGGCGCGATCAATGCGGTTCTGCTGGCTGCCGGACTGGCCGAAGGGGGCCGGCGTGCGGCGCGCGCCAAGCTCCGCCGATTCTGGGAACGCTTGAGCCGGACCGCGGCCTTCGGCCCTTTCGGGGCCGCCGGCGGATTCGCCCCTGGCGCGGCCGCCGGGAGCTTTTCGTTTTGGACGCGGCTTCTCTCGCCCTACCAATATAATCCGCTCGATCTCAATCCCTTGCGCGCGCTGCTGAACGAAGAGGTGGATTTCGACCGGCTGCGGCGCGCCGCGCCAATCGGGCTCTTGATTGCCGCAACACGCGTGTGCGACGGGCGCGCCCGCATTTTCAGAAATGCCGAAATCAATGCGGAGGCGGTGCTCGCCTCGGCAAGCCTCCCCCTCTACCATCACGCGGTGACGATCGACGACGTGGCTTATTGGGACGGGGGTTATTCCGCCAATCCGCCCCTTCTCGACCTTGTCACCGCAAGCCAGGCTCCAGACATTCTCGTCGTGCAGATCACGCCCATGCGGAGCGCCGAGGTTCCGACGACCTCGCGCGATATCATCCGCCGCCTCGATCAGATCACGTTCAATGCGTCGCTGCAGACCGAGATCGAGACGCTCGCCTGGCACGCGGCGCGGAGCCGGAGACTCTCGGGCCTGCTCTCGCGCGAAGGGCGCAAGCTGCGCCGGCTCAGTATCCACCGCATTGCCGCCGAAGAGGAATTCACCGGACTTTCGGAGGCAAGCGCCAGCAATCTCGATTGGCGCTTTCTGTCGAATCTCCGGGATAACGGCCGCGCCGCGGCGACGGCCTGGCTGGCTAAGAAAGAGACGGCGGCAGCGGCCTTCGATCGCGAGCCGCATCTGCGGACGTCCTTCGCACCATGATCCTTCTCCCGCTTGCGGGAAAAGAAATCCGCCGCTCACTTACCCGTCGCCAAAGCGCAGCTGTAATCGAGCAAGCTTGCGCCATGCGCGAGATAGCCCGGGGCGGTGCGCGAGGCCAAAAGCACGAATCCGTTCTGGGCCGGCGCGAAGGAAATCCCGGCGACGACCAGAGTTTCGAGCCCCATGTTTTGGGCTGCACCTGCCATGCCGCTTGCCAAAAGTTTGAACGGGTCCTCACTTGCAATATCCGCGAGCCGCCGCGCGAAATAACGCCCGCCATAGAGGTTGAAAGGAAGCTCGGCCCAGGTCGTGCCGATTTCGCCCCTGTGCGCCGCAAGCAGAGCGCGCACGTCCGGCTGCAAGCAATCGATGTGGATGTGGAATTGATCCTGGCTTCGCGCCGGCTGCGAGTTGATGGCGAGGCCGATCATATCCCAGGCGAGATCATGCTTGGCGGCCGCCGAGACATAGGTTCGGTTTTGCCAGGCCTCGGCCCAATAATTGGGCGAGTCCGGCGCAAAAATATCCGGGCTCTCGATCCCCGAGATCTTGCGAGTTGCAATCAGCAGGAACTGCGCCACGCCGACGCGATCCTTGAGGATGACATAGCCCTTATCCACGCCACTTCCGAGATCGACGCGCGCGCAAGGCGCGGGATTGTTGTTGGCCTGCTCATCCGGCACGCATTGATCGTGCATGATCTTCCACAGAGCGTCGCGATCGTCTGACGCGGCAAGCGAGGCGGTCGCCACGAGGACAGCGCCGGCGATGAGCACCGCAAATCCGGCGCACGCCAGGAATCCGGGATCTCTACGCCAAAGAGCCATTCGTCTTTCCACACTCGCTGCAATAACGTCATGGCCGGCCATGACGCCCTTTTCACTAAGAAGCGAATTGACGTTTAACGCCGTGAAAGAATCCGCTCGGCCGCCGCTTTGCCGCTCGAAAGTGCCGCCTCGACCGTACCGGTCGCCTCGCCACGATAGACGCCTTCGCCAGCGAAGAAGAGCTTGCCATCTACGGGCTGCAAAAGCTCTTCGATCGCGGCCTTCGATTCCGGCGTCGGATAGCTATAGGCGCCGCGCGCAAAGGAGTCCGCTGCCCAATCGATGACCCGGGAGACGAGCATTTCGCCGCGCAGCTCATCGACACCGACCTTGAAGATGTTGGAAAGCGACAGAAGCGCGCGGTCAAGGACTACCGCTTCAGAGAGCTTGGAGAGCGCCTGGGCCCTCGGTCCCGCGACCCAACCGGTCAGCGTGGCATGCGGCTCGGGATATTGCGTCCACCAGGTCGGTATTGCCTCGTCCGAGAACATGAAGAACATGCGCTCCAAATTCCGCCCGCGTGCATGCGCCCACCATTTGCTCTTGAAGCGAAGCAGTATCTTGATGACCGGGCCGAAGCCGATCTGTTGTGCTGCTTCCATCTTCCGCGGCAGCGCCGGCGTAAATTGAATGTGCTGCAGCATCGGCAGAGGCACCGTGACCAGCGCTTGCGATGCCCCCAGCACTGAGCCGTCAGCGCATCGAATACTTACGCCCTCTCCGGCGCACTCTACGAGCTTCACCTCTTTATTGCATGAGATTTCAGCACCGTTTTTCGCGCACTGCGCTTCGAGGAGGCGCACGAGCAGTCCGTAGCCTTGCTTGATATTCAATTGGCCCCAGCTTCCTTCGCCGAGGACCTCCTCGCGCAGAGCAAAGGCACTGAAGCGGGCGGGATCGGCCGCGTCATATCCTTCTATTCTTCTGAAGATATGGTCGCGCAAATCGGCGTACCGCTCTCCCGCGAGATATTCATCGAAGAATTTCGCCACGGGCATGTCATGCTTCAGCGCTTTCAACTTCGATTCGAGTATCGCCTCATGAGGCGTGACCCATTCGTTCGCGCGCGGCTCGCCGTCGAGCACGCTCCACCAATCGCCCGCATGCTCGACGGTTGCGCCGGCCGCCTTCAGAATCTCTTTGGAGATAGGCGCGTCGCCGTGCAGAAATTCGGCGCCGCCCTGCGCTGGATAGCCGAATTCTTCTTCCGGTAGTGGATAGATGCGGCCACCCGTCCTGCCGCGCGCTTCGAGAACCGCGACTTTCTTGCCCGCCTGCGCGAGCTCGCGCGCGGCGATCAGCCCCGCGGCTCCGGCTCCGATGATCACGATGTCATGTTTCATGGCGCCAAAGGCAAAGATTGCAGGTGGTGATCAAATCGTGCGCGCGATCCGGGAAGACAAGCCCGTCCGAGACAAATCCCTCTCCCCGCGAGCGCACGCGAACGAGGAGAGGGAATACCCTCACCGCCGTTTCAGGATCCCAGACTGCGGCAAGCGCGCCTGCCAGCCGTGCCGTTCGAGCTCCGGGTCGAGGTGCTCTTCCTGCGGATAGCCGATGCAGAGATAGGCGATGAGCCGCCACTCGGCCGGCACATCGAGGACCGCTGCCATCTCGCGCGGATCGAGGATCGAGACCCAGCCGACGCCGAGGCCGCGCGCGCGAGCCGCAAGCGCAAAATTCTGAATTGCCGCGACGACGGAATAGCAAAGCGTCTCCGGCATGGTCATGCGGCCGAGGCCCCGGCCGATCTCCGTCGCGGTGTCGCAGAAGACGGCGAGGTGAACGGGCGCTTCGTGAAGGCCCGCCAATTTGAGCCGCGCATAGAGCGCCGCAGTCTCACCTTCGTAGGCCGCGAGCGCCGCCGCGTTGCACTTGTTGAAGCTGGCGATGACGGCGCGGCGCCGCTCTTCGCTCTCAACAGCGACGAAACGCCAAGGCTGACTGTTGCCCACGGAAGGCGCAAGCGCCGCCAGGGCAACAAGCTCCTCGATCACGTCGCTCCCGACGGGATCGGAACCGAAGCGGCGAACGTCACGCCGCCACCGGAAGAGTTCCGTCAGCAGGTTGGCAAAATCCGCGTCGAAGCGCGGCGGCAGAGCGTTGCACCCATCGCCTGAATCATGGGTCATGTTCTACCGCAAGGTCCGCAGATTGGCGGCCGCCACTCTGCTGCCGTTCGCCTTGGCCTTCTCCAGCCAGAGGCGCGCCTGGTCAAAGTCCTGGCCGATGCCCCGGCCTTTCGCATAGGCCATGCCGAGGGCGTTTTGCGCGTCGGCATTGCCGTTGTCGGCGGCCTTCTGAAACCATTCGATGGCTTTGACCGGATCGGCGGCGGTGGCGAGGCCCTGGTCATACATCAGGCCAAGATAGAATTGCGCCGCCGCGTTGCCGCTTTGCGCGGCCGACTGTAACAGGCTGAAGGCCTTCGCCGGGTCATGCTCAACGCCGTTGCCGGCGAGATAGGCGACACCCATCCGCTCCTGTCCCAATGCGTCGCCATCAACGGCGGCGCGCGCATACCACTTTTGCGCCTCGGTCGGATTGCGTCGATAGATGGTTCCATTCTCATAGGCGAGGCCGATTTCCGCTTCGGCGTAGCTGTCGTTCTGCTTGGCCGCCTTCTCGTACCATTGCAGGCTCGTCGCGTGATCGACGGGCACACCGGTCCCGTCCCGATAGGCGATGCCCAATTGCCGTTCGGCGTAAGCATTGTCTTGCGCCGCCGCCTTCTGGTACCAGGTAATCGCCTGGGCCTGATCGCTCGGATAGGTCTTGCCCGACATATAAGCATCGCCGATTTCCGCCTCAGCAAAGGAGTCGCCAGCGTCGGCGGCCTTTTGCAGCCACTGCAGCGCAATTTTGGCGTCGGCCGTGACCCCGGTGCCGTCGCGATAATGAACGCCCAAGTCACGCTCTCCGCTAATATTTCCTTGAGCAGCGGACTTTTGCAGCCAAAAGACGGCTTGCGCGGGATTGGCCGCAGTGCCGAGGCCCTGATCATACATGAGGGCAAGATAGTCTTGCGCCTCGGCGTTGCCGCTTTGGGAGGCCTGTTGGAAAAGTCTGAAGGCTTTCGCCAGGTCCTTCTGCACGCCGGTGCCGGTGAGATAGGCGTAGCCCATCCGATCTTGTCCCAGAGAATCGCCATGGTCGGCGGCGCGCGCAAACCACTTCAACGCCTCGGCCGCATTCTGCTGGTAGACTGTCCCCTTCTCGTAAGCGAGGCCGATTTCCGCCTCGCTGTAGCCGTCGTTCTGCTTGGCCGCCTTCTCGTACCATTGCAGGCTTGCCGCGTGATCGGCGGCGACGCCAGTCCCATCGCGGTAGACAATGCCCAATTGTCGTTGCGCGTAAGAATCGCCTTGTGTCGCGGCCTTCTGCAGCCAGGTGATCGCCTGGGCCTGATCGAGGCGATAGATATTGCCCGACATATAGGCAGCCCCAATTTCGGCCTCGGAATAAGACTCGCCTTGATTGGCCGCCGCTTGGAACAGGCGCACAGCACGCGCTTTGTCCTCGGGCACGCCAGTTCCGTCGCGATAAAGAATGGCGAGATTTTTCTCAGCATACATGAACCCGGCCTTCGCCGATTTCTCGTACCAGGCCACGACCATCGTCATATTCTGAGCGATGCCATATTTGTCCTCCTGATACATCCGAGCAACGTTATATTGCGCGACGCTATGGCCTTGCTGGGCGGCTTTCATATACCAGGACAGCGCCACGTTGGCGTCCACCGCAACAATCTTGCTCAGCTGGAAATCGGGATCATAAAGGGTTGCGAGGGAAAACTCGGCGGTTGACTGGCCGCTGGCCGCGAGCGCCTTCAATTTATCGAATTCGGCGGGATCGGTCTCGGCGCGATTGCGCAGCGCATCCATGTCGCTCGCGCTCGGTGCGCTTGGCTGACTGCCGGACACGAGCTTCACGACGACGTTCGTGTGGATGGCGATCCGGATGCGCTGCAGATCCTGATCCTCCGGCTCGATGGCGGCGAGAGTCTCGGTCGCGCCCTCGGCCGTCTCACGCAGGTGGCGGACCATGGCCGTCGGCACGGCGGCTATGCTGGCCAACCCCTGCGCCGTCTCCTTCATGCCGGTGATCATTTCTTTGGCAACCGCCAGTTCTTTCTCGGCGCGCAGCTTCTGATGCTGCGCGATGTTGAGCAGCCAGAAAGCCATGCCGCCCAGCGCCGCGAATACGACGGCCGCCGCCATGGTGCCGAAGAGCAACTGCTGGTGGTGTCGCTTCTCCAACTCGCGACGGGTCTTATCCGCCGCCACGGCGCCCGAGACGAAGTCGCGCATCTCCGCCGGCAGATCCGCGCCGAACCGCGCGACCATGGCTTGCGCGCCGTCGAGCAGAGCCGGCGAAATTTCGAGATGGCGCGCCTTCTCCGCGGGCTTGGCATCTGCCCATTCGCGCACGATCGGTTCGAGCGTATGGCGCACGCGGATCAACGCCGCATTCTCGGAGATGATGGTCACGGCCTGTGGCCAGATTCGCAGCAAGGCCTCATGCACCGGCCGCACTTGAACCGAAGCGCCCGTTGCCTCCTGCGTCAGGAGACGCGCCGCGACGAAGGCCTCGACGAGCGCCGCGCGCGGCGCAGACCCCTTCTCGAACGTAGCCCGGTCGAGAGGCTGAACCACAGGCAGCGGCGTTCCGAGAATCGGATCAGGCGCGACATCGCGCACGAGCGCCGTCAAAAGGGCCGGTACGGCGGCGCGTGCCGGCGCATCGAGCCATTCAACCGCCGCCTCCGCGGTTTGCGTGACGGCGGCAGCGAGTCCCGGATAATCGGCAAAGCGCAAGACCCCGTCGCCGCGTCCGGCTTCAGCATCGAAAAGGCGTTGCAACGTCATCTGCAACAAGGCGAGCGCGTCGCCGCCCTCGGCCTCGGTGACCAGAACCTCGGCGAGCGAGCGCCCATCCTTCACCTCGAAGACGAGCGGCGGATGACAAATGGCGACTGGCTTGGTCACGATCTCTTCGAGATCGCTGTCGGAAGGCGGCAGAAGATCGAGCTGCGTGCCTTGCTCCTTCAAGGCCAGAAAGGCGGGGACTCCCTGGAAGCGGCCATAGGCATCGCTTCTGAGCGCCGCGACCACATAGGCAAGCCCATGCGTGACGAGCGCTCTGATGATCCCGGCGAAAGCCTCGACAGCTTGCGGCTCGGCCTCGGTGAACAAGCGCTCCACCTGATCGAGCGCCAGCGCCAGGCGAGCCGGACGCGGCTCGTCCTGTTTGCGGTCCGTGGCGCGCTGTGCGGCGGCCTTCTTCAGCGCCGCGCGGATCGGCGCAATCGCGACGTCCGCATCGCTCGCGAACTGCCTGGCGAGCAGCTCCTTGGTTTGAAAGTCGCCCTGGCGCAGCTCCGGTCCCAGCGCCTCGTCACGAAACAAAGCCTCGGCAAGCGCGAGCAAGGGATCGGCGCTCGGCACAATCAGCGCTTGGCGCCATAAATCGACGTCGGGGATCGTCCCTGGTCGCATGAGGCGTGGCAGCAATGCGGCGCGCAGCAGCGAGGATTTTCCGCTGCCACTCGCGCCGATGACAAGCAAGAAGGATAATAGCTTCGCCGTTTCGCCAAGCAGCTTTATCCCCTTCTCGATGGCGTTGGTGCGACCGAAGAACACCTCGCCATAACGGGCATCGAAAGGTTCGAGACCGCGGAACGGCGAGCCTTTGACGAGCCTATCCCAGACCGGGCCCGTGGCGATGACTCCGCGCCGCAGCAACCATTGGCGCAGGCAATCTTCGAGCTTGCTCTCGAAATCGTCGGTCGAAGTGAATTCTTGGAACGCGGCAATGAACTGGCCGCCCGGCGTCTTGAACCAGAGATCGAAGAACGCCTTGAGATGCTCCCACTGGTCTTTGATCTGCAGCTCTGCCGGATCGTCGAGCTCGACAAAGGGGGGCTTGGGATAGCGAAAGACATAGACATCCGGCAAATCCCTGCTCTTGCGCGCTTCGATCGCGCTCAAGACCTCATAGGCGCTGCCGCTCGGATAGGCTTGGCCGGAAGGAGCCTTTTGAAAGTCCGGCGGCAGTTGCGTGCCGAGCCTGGCGCGAAAGATCGCCACGACGAGATCGCAGTGAGCGGCTTCCGGGATCTGCTTTTGGAATGTGTCATGCGCCGAATAATAAGAGGTCTCCCAGCGGATCACCTCGAATGAGGCGACTTCCTCGAACTCGGCATTGAGCCTCTGCGCCACGATATCGACGCGACGGCGCTCGGCTTCCACATCGCCGGGGGAGGAGACAAACAGTCGAAATGCCTTTTTGGCCATATTTTTCCTCGTGGCCAGACGGCGGGAGCATAGATCGTGAGCGCGGCTGAAGCCAAGCCGAAAGCCGGGGGCGGGAGGGGCAGGTTCAGCGAAGCATAGTTCGGGCTTCGTTTCGCGCTGCACCTGCGAAAACACGCGCTCACCTGCTATGGGCAAAATCGAGGATGTCGCTTGTGTAGCTTTCATCGACCTCGGAGATGGGCTTGCCGTCGCTAGCATAGACCACCGCGCGATGTTCGAAGAGCAGCGGCGGGATGGCAAGGTCCGCATCCGGACGGTCGGCCGGCCGTGATGCCACTTTCCATCGTTTGGGCAGCGGATGCCAGAGAGTGACCACTGCGAAAGTCGCCCGCCACGGATGCAAATTTCTCACGGCGCGACCGAAGGGAACGTCGCTCGTCATGAGAGCTCTGTCCATCGCCGGCGTGAGGCGGTCCGGCACGTACCAATTATCGGCGCGCGACAAAATGTGATCGCCGCAGGCGAGCTCGACGCGCCGGTAGATCACCGGCTCGTTGGGGCCGATCTCGAGCCTCTGGCGCTCAGCGGCGGGAATTGGCTTTTGCACATCGCGCAGAAGATGCGCATGGAGCGTCGGGTCCGCCGCCATGTGATGGCCCGCGCACCAATCTTCGAGGGTTTTGGTGGCGCTGTTGCTCGTAAGCAACGTCGTGTTCAGCGTGTCGATGAGCGCCAAAACCTCGAGCCGGCTGCGAAACGTATCCGGCCACTTGGGCTCGGCCCGCAGCGGCGCCGCGAATGTGGCAACCGCGAAAATGACGAAAACCCATCGCCCTGCTCTGCCCATGCGCTCTCGCAACGACTGTTCCTGCGCCCCGTCTTAATCTAAAATATCGGAAACGCCGCCAAGGCAAAACGCCAACTTGAACCAACCGAGGGGATGATGCCGAGCATTCGAGATTTCCTGACTTTCGACCGCTATCTCACGCCGTCGATCATTCGCGTCTTCTATCTTTTGCAAGTCGTGCTCATCGCCCTCTTTGGCCTCATCAACATCTTTGCCGCATTCGTCGCGATGGCCTATTCGCTGCTGACCGGCATCGCCTGGCTGCTCTGCGCCCTGATCGGCACGGCAGCCGGCATCATCACGGCGCGCATCGTGACCGAGATCGTGATGATCCTGTTCCAGAACAATGAGCATCTCGCCGCTCTCCGCGGCCGCGTTGAGGGGCGGTGAGTGGCTTCATGTGGCAAACCTGAAATGCATCAGGTCACCGTCAGTGAACAATGCAAACCGGCCGCTCTCTAGGGCCGAGTTGGCTCCCCCGGCCCCCATCCGCAGGAGCGCGTCATGGCGGGCCGGCCAATCCACGTCTTGCCGCCGCTCAAAAAAGTGGATGGCCGTGACAAGCACGGCCATGACGGGAGAGAGCGTCACGAGTCAGTCATCTGCGATAGAAAGTACTAATTCGCAAATCTGAAATGCATCACGTCGCCGTCGGCGACAATATAATCCTTGCCTTCGAGCCGAAACGTGCCCGCTTCGCGCGCGCCGGCTTCGCCACTCGCCGCGACATAGTCCTCATAAGCGATGACTTCGGCGCGGATGAATCCTTTTTCGAAATCGGTGTGGATGGCACCCGCCGCTTGCGGCGCCTTGGTGCCGGTCGGCACCGTCCAGGCGCGCGCCTCTTTTGGGCCGGCGGTGAAGAAGGTGATGAGATGAAGCAGCTTGTAGCCGGCGCGGATGACGCGGTTGAGCCCCGGCTCCGTCAGCCCGACAGATTCGAGATAGTCCTTTTGCTCCTCGGCCGGCAGCAGCGCGATCTCGCTCTCGATCCGCGCCGAGACCACCACGGCACCCGCCCCTTCTTCGGCCGCGCGGGCCTTGACCTCATCGGAATATGCGTTGCCGCGATCGGCGGCGGCCTCTTCGACATTGCAGACATAGAGGACGGGTTTGCTACTGAGCAGGCCGAGGCCGTTGAAGCCTTTCCTCTCCTCCGGCTTCACTTCGACGAGACGCGCCGGCCTTCCCTCGCGAAGAGCGACGAGGCTGCGGTGCATCAGGTCGAAAGCTTCTTTCGCCTCCTTGTCGCCGCTCTTCGCCTTTTTCTCCAAGGCGACGATGCGTTTCTCCAGACTTTCGAGGTCGGCAAGCATCAATTCGGTCTCGACCGTCTCGATGTCGTCGAGCGGCGCGATCTTGCCCGCGACATGAGTGACATCGCTATCTTCGAAGCAGCGCATGACATGGGCGATCGCGTCGCATTCGCGGATGTTGGCGAGGAACTGATTGCCGAGCCCCTCGCCTTTCGAGGCGCCGCGTACCAAGCCGGCGATATCGACGAAGGTCAGCCGCGTCGGGATGATCTCTTTCGAATGGGCGATGGCCGCGAGTTTTTCGAGCCGCGGGTCGGGCACGGCCACGTCGCCCACATTGGGCTCGATCGTGCAAAAAGGATAATTGTCCGCCTGCGCAGCCGCCGTCTGCGTCAGCGCGTTGAACAGGGTCGATTTGCCGACGTTCGGCAGACCGACGATGCCGCATTTGAAGCCCATCTCTATTCCGCCGCGCTGCGGTCGCTGTTCAGGGCCATCGCGCCGGATTCGAACTGCAGCCGGGCGAGGCGCGCATAAAGTCCGTCCTTGCCGACGAGCGAGGTATGCGTGCCCTCCTCGACGATTCGGCCACCGTCCATGACGAGGATGCGGTCGGCCGAGAGGACGGTTGCCAGCCGATGCGCGATGACGAGCGTGGTACGCCCGGCTTTCAGCTCTTCGAGCGCGCGCTGCACCAGAATCTCGTTCTCGGCATCGAGCGCCGAGGTCGCTTCGTCGAGGAGTAGAACCGGCGCCGCGCGCAAAATCGCGCGCGCTATGGCGAGCCGCTGGCGTTCGCCGCCCGACAGCGTAATGCCGCGTTCGCCGATCGGCGTAGAATAGGACGCGGGGGTCGCTTCGATGAAATCCTGCGCCGCCGCCTTATGCGCCGCATCGCGCACGGCCGTATCGCTCGCCTCGGGCGATCCGTAGCGGATATTGTCGGCGAGCGAGGCGGCGAAGATCACGGCATCCTGCGGCACGAGACTGATGCGCCGGCGCAGCTCCGCCGGGTCGACCGTTTTGATATCGACGCCGTCGAGCAGAATGCGGCCGCGGGTCGGATCGTAAAAGCGCAGCAGAAGATGAAAGATGGTCGATTTGCCGGCGCCCGAAGGGCCGACGACCGCGACGCTTTCGCTCGGCCTGATCTTGAACGAAAGATCGTGCAAAGCCGCGACATCGGGGCGGCTCGGATAAGCGAATTCGACATGTTCGAAGACGATCTCGCCGCGCCCGGGCTTCGGCAGCGGCGCGGCCGGCACAGGAGCGACAATCTTCGGCTCGATCGCGAGCAGTTCGCCGATACGGCCGGCGGCGCCCGCGGCGGCGGAAACTTCGCTCCAGACCTGGCTCAATTCGCCGAGTGCCCCTGCCGCCAAGACCGCATAGAGGACAAATTGCGACAGAAGGCCGCCGGTCATTCGTCCGGCGAGAACGTCCTGCGCGCCAAGCCAGAGGACCGCGACGACGCTCGCGAAAGCGAGGAAGATTGCGCCAGCGGTTACCGCGGCGCGCGCGCCGGTCGCCGCGCGCGCCGCCTCATAGGAGTTCTCGACGGCGGCGGTGAAGCGCTCATTGGTCGAGGCTTCCGCGCCAAAGGCCTGCATCACGCGCACGGCGCCAAGGTTTTCGGCCGCATAGGCCGTCGCATCCGCAAGTGTATCCTGCGCGGCGCGCGAACGTTTGCGCACCGAGCGTCCGGCCGCGTAAAGCGGCAGGACGATGAGCGGAATGGCGATCAGCACCAAAGCCGAAAGTTTTGGGCTCGTATAGACCATCAAAGCAACGGCGCCGATGAACATGAAGAAGTTGCGCAGCGCGATCGATGCGGAAGCACCGAAGGCGGATTTCAACTGCGTCGTATCAGCGGTGAGGCGCGAGACGAGCTCGCCGGTTCGGGCGGTATCGAAGAAGGCGGCGTCCAATCTGGACAGATGCCGGAAGACATGCGCGCGCAAATCCGCGACGACCCGCTCGCCAAGGGTCATGACGAGGTAGTAGCGGCAGCCCGAGGCCAGCGCGAGCACGCCGACCACGACGATCATCGCGGCGAAATAACGATTGACGGTTCCCGCGCTCTGCGTCGAGAAGCCGTTGTCGATCATGAAGCGCACCGCGAGCGGCACGACCAGAGTGGCGGCGGCGGCAACGGTCAGCGCGACAAGTGCCGCGGCGATTCTGAGCTTGTAACGCCAGACGTAGGGAACGAGCGTCAGCAGGGCGCGCGGCGAGGCGCGCCGTTTTGCGGCGGTCTCTTCTTCGATCTGAACGGGAGCAACGGCGGACATTGAAATGTCTTTTAACCTCAGTCTCGCGCCCTAGCCAGAAAATCGTGTGATTCAAAGGCGCCTGCAGTCCTTAAGCGGGACATGCGGCGTCAGGACGCGGGCCGCAGAGCGTGGACTTCGCAACATGCAGTCTTGAAGTCAACGCGCGTCGTTCGGCACCTGGGCCTCGCGAGGGTGCGATTGCCGGTAACGCGCCATAAATGATATGCCGCCGCTGGAGCCAATTAAAAGATTAACGCAAGGGTGCAGCGTGGCGGACGACACAATATTGGTCACCGGCGCCTCCGGTTTCGTGGGATCGGCGGTCGCGCAGAGGTTGGTCGCGGCGGGTTACAGAGTGCGTGCGCTCGTGCGCTCCACGAGTTCGCGGACGAACCTCGCGAGTCTCGATGTCGAGATCGCCGAGGGCGACATGCGCGATGCCCGAGCCGTCGCACGCGCCATGTCCGGGGTCCGTTTTTTGATGCATGTTGGCGCCGATTACCGCCTGTGGGCGCCCGATCCAGAAGAGATCCTGCGCACCAATCGCGACGGCACGCGCAATCTCATGCAGGCGGCGCTGAAGGCCGGGGTCGAGCGGATCGTCTACACGAGCAGCGTCGCGACGCTCGCCGTCTCGGCGAGCGGCGAGAGCATCGATGAGACCAAGCCCCTGAGCGTCGACGCGGCGATCGGCGCATATAAAAGGAGTAAGGTGGTCGCCGAGCAGATCGTCGCCGCGATGGTTGCCGAGGAACGCCTGCCGGCGGTCATCGTTCATCCCTCGACCCCCATCGGACCACGCGACATCAAGCCGAGCCCCACCGGCCGGATCATTGTTGAAGCCGCTTGCGGGCGCATGCCCGGCTATGTGGACACGGGGCTCAATCTCGTCCATGTCGATGACGTCGCTGAAGGCCATATTGCTGCATTGCAACAAGGGCGCGTTGGCGAGCATTATATTCTGGGTGGTCAAAACGTGGGGTTTGCCGAGATGCTTGCTGGTATCGCAGCTCTGAGGGGCCGCCGGGCGCCGCGGCTGCGCATGCCGCGTAGACTGATCTATCCCTTGGCCTTCCTCGCCGAGGCGAAGGCGCGCGTGACCGGCCGCGAGCCCTTTCTCACCCGCGACGGCTTGCGCATGTCCAAATATCGGATGTTCTTCTCCTCCGCCAAGGCGGAACGCGATCTCGGCTATCGCGCCAGACCTTACCACCAAGGGCTTGCGGATGCCCTCGTCTGGTTTTCCGAACACGGGTATCTCACATGAGCGCGGATAGCGTGGCTCCGACGAAGACGCATCGCGACGAGAATTTCCCGGTCGCCTCGCGGCTCATTGCGCGCCAGCATCGGCCGACGGTCCTCGCCTTCTATTATTTCGTGCGCGGCGCCGACGACATTGCCGACAGCCCGGTGCTGAGCCCGCAGGAGAAGCTTGACGGCCTCGACCGATTCGAGGCTGCGCTTCTTGGAAAGGAGGATGGCATTGCCGCCGCGCGGCCGCTGCGCGCCGCGCTCGCCGAGCGCCGGCTTTCGCCCCGCCATGCGCAGGACCTGCTGCACGCATTCCGCATGGACGCGGTCAAGCAGCGCTACGCGAACTTCGACGAGCTCATGCATTATTGCGCCTATTCGGCGGCGCCCGTCGGCCGTTTCGTTCTCGACGTGCATGGCGAGAGCGAGACGACCTGGCCGGCCAACGATGCACTCTGCTCGGCGCTGCAGATCATCAATCACATTCAGGATTGCGGCGCCGATTACCGCAATCTCAACCGGGTCTATGTGCCGCTCGACGGAATGACAAAGGAAGGAGTCGACGTGACCGCGCTCGGCGCGTCGCGCGCCTCGCCGGGCTTGCTCGCCTGTCTGCATCAGCTCGCGGCGCGAACCGAGCTGCTGGTTCGTGATGGAAGCGAATTGCCGCGGCAGGTGCGTGATCTACGGCTCGGACTCGAGACCGCGGTGATCGCGCGGCTTGCGCAGAGGCTCGTCACTATGCTGTGTCAGCGCGATCCGTTGAGCGAACGCGTGCATCTGACGAAGCCGGGCGTTGTCGCGCTCACGCTCGTCGGAATAGGTGCCGGCCTCCTCGATCGCGGCAGGCGGGCGAGCCCGCACCATGCCATGAGGGATGCATGAGCGTTTCGGCCGCTGAATCCTCGCCGCCGACGGCTGAGGCGCGAGCGAGCGGCAGCTCGTTCTACACCGCCATGCGCGTCCTGCCGCGCAGGCGGCGCGAGGCGATGTTCGAGATCTATTCCTTTTGCCGAGCCGTGGACGACATTGCCGATGACGGCGGCGAGATCGCGCCACGGCGCGCCGCGCTAGCGCAATGGCGCACGGACATCGCGGCACTTTGCGCCGGGAAGCAGCCGCCTGCGCAGCTCGCCGGGCTTGCCGAAGCGATCCGCGCCTTCGATCTGCAGCGCGAGGATTTCTTTGCCGTCTTCGACGGCATGGAGATGGACGTCGTCGCCGACATCCAGGCGCCGGATTGGGCGACGCTCGATCTTTATTGCGATCGCGTCGCAAGCGCGGTCGGCCGCCTTTCGGTGCGTGTCTTCGGCGTGCCGCGCGCCGAGGGCCCGGGGCTCGCGCATCATCTCGGCCGCGCCTTTCAGCTCACAAACATTCTGCGCGATCTCGACGAAGACGCGGCGATGTCGCGGCTCTATCTCCCTCGCGAGGCTTTGGCTTCGGCGGGCATAAAGGCCACGGCACCGCGCGACGTGCTCGCCGATCCTGCTCTCAGTGAAGCCTGCGCCCCGGTCATTGCGCGGGCGCGGGAGCATTTTGTTGAAGCCGCAAAGATCATGGCGCGATGCCCGCGCCAGAGCGTGCGTGCGCCGCGGCTGATGGGCGAGGTCTATCAGGCGATCCTTGCGGGGGTGGCGGCGCGTGGCTTTGCTCCGCCGCGCACGAAAGTGCGGGTGCGGCGGCGGCTCATTCTTCTTGCCTTGCTGCGGCACGGCTTCATCTGATGCAGTCGGGAAAGATCCACATCATCGGCGCGGGTCTCGCGGGCCTCGCCGCGGCGCTCCGCCTCGCGGACGGATCGCGACGCATCGCGCTTTACGAGGCCGCACCGCAAGCCGGTGGACGCTGCCGCTCCTATTTCGACTCGACGCTTGATATGGTGATCGACAATGGCAATCATCTGCTTTTGTCGGGCAATCGCGCGGCGCTCGCGTTTCTGCGCGAGCTTGGGAGCGAGGATCAGCTTGTCGGCCCGGCGAGCGCCGAATATCCCTTCATCGATCTTGCCTCCGGCGAGAGCTGGGTCTTGCGGCCGAACGATGCAGCGATCCCCTGGTGGATCTTGCGCCCGAAGAGGCGCGTCCCCGGGACCCGTGCGCGCGATTATCTCGGCGTTCTCGGTCTTCTGCGTGCGGCCAAAAGAACGCCGATCAAGGCCGCCATGCCTTGCCATGGTCTGCTCTACCAGAGGCTCTGGCGGCCCTTCTTCCTCGCCGTGCTTAACACCGCGCCCGAGGAAGGGGCGGCGAGCCTGGCCGCCACCATCTTGCGCGAGACGCTCGCCAAAGGAGGCAAGGCCTGCCGCCCCCTGGTGGCGGCAAAGGGCCTATCGAGCGCCTTCGTGACGCCGGCTCTGCGCCGTCTCGAGGCGAAGGGCGTCGAGGTTTCCTTCGAACGCCGCCTCTCCGCGATTGAGCTTGCTGGCGACCGGGTGAACGGCCTCGATTTTGGCGGCGAGCGGATCGAAGTCGCGGCCGGCGAGCGCGTGATTCTCGCAGTGCCCGCTCCGGTTGCCGCTTCGCTGCTGCCGGGGCTGAAAACCCCGCAAGCTTATCGCGCGATTGTGAATGGCCATTTCAAGATCGCCCCTCCGGCTGGTCTTCCGCCCATTCTCGGCGTGGTTAACGGCACGATCGAATGGCTGTTTGCTTTTCCCGACCGGCTGTCGGTGACGATCAGCGCGGCCGATCGCCTGATCGACGTGCCGCGGGACCATCTTGCAGCACGAATCTGGGCGGATGTGACACGGGCGACACAGATTGCGCAGCCGCTGCCCGCATGGCAAATCATCAAGGAAAAGCGGGCGACCTTTGCCGCGACTGTTGAGGAAGAGGCACGGCGACCACAGCTTCGGACGGATTTTGCCAATCTCCTGCTTGCCGGGGATTGGACGGCGACCGGCTTGCCGGCGACGATCGAAGGCGCCGTGCGCTCTGGCTTCGCAGCCGCCGAAGCCCTTCTTCAATGTGAATAGAGGTTGATTTGCGAAAGGATTGGACTTGCGTGATGGAGAATCAGGCTGTTTGCGACAAGGCTCAGAAGCCGAATTTGAACGACGTCGAGAAGGCGGTCACGGCGGCCACCAAGGCGGTCCTTACCGCGCAGCGCGACGACGGGCATTTCGTGTTCGAATTGGAGGCGGATGTCTCGATTCCAGCCGAATATATCCTCTTCCACGATCACCTCGACGAACCGATAGCGCCTGAGATCGCAGCGAAGGTCGGGAATTACCTGCGTCGCACGCAGGCCGAGCACGGCGGCTGGCCGCTTTTCCACGAGGGCGCGTTCAACATGAGTTCGACCGTCAAGGCCTATTTCGCCTTGAAGGTGATCGGAGATTCCCCCGACGCGGCGCATATGCAGCGCGCCCGCGCCGCGATTCTGGCGCGTGGCGGCGCGGCCGAGACGAATGTCTTCACCCGCTGCATGCTCGCCACCTATGGCTTCGTGCCCTGGCGGGCCGTGCCGGTCATGCCGATCGAACTCATCCTCCTGCCCGAATGGTTTCCGTTCCACATCTCGAAAATTTCTTACTGGGCGCGCACCGTTCTCGTGCCCCTCATGGTTGTCATGAGCCTGCGGGCAAAGGCGCGCAATCCGCAGAACATAAGGCTGGATGAACTCTTCGTCGTGCCGCCGGACCAGGTCCGGCATTGGCCGGATACGCCACACAAGCGTTTCCCATGGACCGCCATTTTCCGCGGCATCGATAGGATGTTGCGCGTCATCGAGCCCCACTTCCCAAAAAGCTTGCGCAAGCGAGCGGTCGACAAGGCGGTCGCCTTCGTGACCGAGAGGTTGAACGGTAAGCATGGGATCGGGGCGATCTGGCCTGCGATCATCAATTCCGCGCTCATGTACGACGTTCTCGGCTATCCCCACGATCATCCTGATTTCCTCTGCGCCTTTAGCGCGATCGAGAATTTGCTGACGGTCAAGGAAGCCGAAGCCTATTGCCAGCCCTGCTTCTCGCCGGTCTGGGACACGGCGCTCACGGCTCATGCCCTGCTGGAGGCGGGCGGCGACTCGGTCGCGGCCCCGGTCAGCAAGGCTTTGGCATGGCTGAAACCACTCCAGATTCTCGATCTCGTTGGAGATTGGGGGATCAAGCGGCCCAAGGCCCGGCCGGGGGGATGGGCGTTCCAATATGTCAACGACTATTATCCCGACCTCGACGATACCGCGGTTGTCGTGCTAGCGATGGATCGCGCCGCCAGCGCGGGACTCACGGCAGACGCCGATTATACCGCCCCCATTGCCCGCGGGCGCGAATGGATCGAGGGCATGCAAAGCGGGAACGGCGGCTTCGGCGCCTTCGACGCCGACAATAACGTCGACTACCTCAACTACATTCCCTTTGCCGACCACGGCGCCCTGCTCGACCCGGCGACCGCGGATGTGACCGCGCGTTGCGTCTCAATGCTTGCGCAACTCAGCGAGGCGTCGCAGCCCAGCCCGAATTTCGTTCGCGCCGTGGACTTCCTGATGAAAGAGCAGGAAGCGGACGGCAGTTGGTATGGGCGATGGGGCGTCAATTACATCTATGGAACATGGTCGGTACTTGCTGCGCTCAACAGCGCCGGGGTCGACCGCAAGAGCGATGCCTTCACAAAGGCCGTCGCTTGGCTGAAAGCCATTCAGAACGAGGACGGCGGCTGGGGGGAAGGTGGCGAAAGCTACGCGCTCGATTACAAGGGCTATGAAAAAGCGCCGAGCACTGCCTCGCAAACGGCATGGGCATTGCTGGGCTTGATGGCTGCCGGCCAGATCGACGACCCAGCGGTGGATAGGGGAATCCAATATTTGCTTGGGGCTCAGAGGGGGGACGGAACGTGGCACGAGGAAAGATTTACCGGAACCGGTTTTCCGCGTGTGTTCTATCTGCGTTATCACGGCTATTCGAAACTCTTCCCGCTCTGGGCGATGGCCCGTTTCAGGAACTTGAAACGGACCAATCGTCACGCCGTCGTTTTCGGGATGTAGGATCAGGCAGCATTCTCGTCGTCACCGGCTTGGCGGCGGAGGCGCGTGTTGCGGCAGGTTCAGATATTCGCGTCGTGACCGGCGGCGGGGATAACGCGAATCTCAAGGCCCAATTGGAAAACGCGGTGTGCGCCAATATTTCAGGCATCGTCAGCTTCGGGATCGCGGGGGGCCTCGCGCCCGGAGTTCGGCCCGGCACCCCACTCGTGGGGCGGGGAATCATTGGGGAAGGCGCCGAATATTTCGAATGCCATCGCGGCTGGTCGCAGCGGCTCGCCAAGGCTTTGGGCGATGTGCCGATCGTCGACATGGCTGGCATCGACCTTCCGGTCGTCGATCCGGCCGGCAAGCGGGCCCTGCATGTGGCGACGCGCGCCGTCGCCGCCGACATGGAATCCCACATAGCGGCGCGGATCGCCGCTGCGCATAATCTGCCCTTCGCTGCATTTCGTGTCGTTGCGGATCCGGCAGAGCGGCCGCTGCCGCCCGCGGCGCTCGTCGGCATTCGCCCGGACGGCGAGCTCGCAATGGGCCGCGTGATACGCTCGCTGTTGAGCGAACCCCGCCAGATCCCGCATCTCTTTCGCACGGCCCTCGATACGAGAGCCGCATTCGACGCGCTATTCCGCGGCCGAGAGATGGTTGCGGGGGGCTTCGGCTTCCTTGATTTCGGCGAGCTTGTGCTCGACGTGCCGTGCGAAGACGTAATTGGCGGGTCTTTGCCGGTCTAGCGGAATATCCGCCGACATCGGCCCCGCCGTACGGATGCCCCGCAACAATACGCCGAGCGCCTGCCAGGGGCGCGCGAAGGACTCCTCAACGGCCGTCGCTTCAAACCCGCAATGGACCATGCAGTCGGCACACTTTTCATATTTGCCGACGCCGTAGGAGTCCCATTCGGTCGTCTCCATCAGTTCGGCAAACGTCTTGGCATAGCCCTCGCCGAGCAGGTAGCAGGGCCGCTGCCAACCGAACACTGTCCGAGTCGGATTGCCCCAGGGCGTGCATTCATAGGTGCGGTTGCCGGCGAGGAAATCGAGGAACAGCATGGATTGATAGAATGGCCAGGCCTTGCCGCCGTTGCCGGCCCGGAAGATGTCGCGGAACAATTGCTTTGTCTTGCCGCGATTGAGGAAATGCTTCTGATCCGGCGCCCGTTCATAGGCATAGCCCGGCGAAACCGTGATCCCGTCGAGGCCGAAATCCTTAAGGCTGTCGAAGAACGCAGCGACCCGAACCGGATCGGCATCGTTGAACAAGGTGCAATTGATGGTCACCCGGAAGCCGCGCGCCGTGACGAGCTTGATCGCCGCGACGGCGCGATCATAGACGCCCTTCTGGCAGACCGAGCGGTCGTGCATTTCGGCGTCGCCGTCGAGATGAATCGACCAGTTGAAATAGCGGTTGGGCTCGAAACGGTCGATGACCTTTTCGAGCAGCAGCGCATTGGTGCAGACCGTGACGAATTTGTGCCGCGCTATGGCGCCTTTGACGATCTCCGGCAGCTCCTTGTGCAAAAGCGGCTCGCCGCCGGCGATCACGACGACCGGTGCGCCGCATTCGTCCATCGCCCCGAGACATTCGTCGAGCGGCAGGCGTTGATTGAGGATGGGGTCGGGATAATCGATCTTGCCGCAGCCGGCGCAGGCCAGGTTGCAGCGAAATAAGGGCTCGAGCATGAGCACCAGCGGAAAGCGCTTGCGGCCCTTAATCTTCTGCTGGACCACGTAGGCGCCTATTTGCGCCATCTGCAAGATCGGAATGCCCATTAACGCCGGCTCCTATCGGTTGCGCGGTGATTTCGAAGGCTCACGCATCGAGAAGTTCGGACGGCAAGCGGAATTCTATGTCTTCTTGAACCCTAGGCAGCGTCGTGAGCTCAAGCGGGCCGAGGCTGCGGAGCGCCTCGACCACCTCATGAACCAAAACTTCCGGCGCGGATGCGCCAGCCGTCACGCCGATCGTCGCAGCGCCGCGCAGGACATCGAGATCGAGATCGTTCCGGTCGGCGATGAGATAGCTCGGCACCTCGGCCTCGGCGCCGATTTCACGCAGCCGGTTCGAGTTGGAGCTGTTTTTCGCGCCGACGACCAGGATCACATCGACATGTCTGCTCAATTCGCGCACGGTGCTCTGCCGGTTCTGCGTCGCATAGCAAATGTTCTTGGTTTCCGGTCCGACAATGTCGGAGAACCGACGCTTGAGCGCCATGATGATCGATCTCGTATCATCGACGCTCAACGTCGTCTGGGTCACATAGGCGAGCGGCGTGTCGGCGGCAAGCTCGAGCGCCGCGACATCTTCTTCCGACTGCACGAGATAAGCCGGCCCAGGAATGCGGCCCATCGTTCCCTCAACCTCAGGTTGCGTCGAGAACCGGCAGGCCGAGGTCGATCGCCTCCTCTTCGACGGCCCGCGATACACCACGCTGAAGATCGTCGGCGCGCCGCGTGGAACTTTGGCCAAGCTCTCGACGAAACGAGCGCCCTTGGCCTTCAGACTCTCGACCACGTGGCCGTTATGCACTATCTCGTGCCGCACGTAGACCGGTGCTCCATATTTTTCGAGGGCCCGCTCGACAATATCGATGGCGCGGACCACCCCGGCGCAAAAACCGCGAGGTTGGGCCAAGATCACCTTCATCGATACCTCAAGTATCGTACGTTATGAGGCATTTGCAACAAGACGAACCTTGCTTTTTTCCTTGCGCCAAGCTTTTAAGGGCGACGCCGATAATGTCAAACCGCGGAAATATAGCTGCAAAACGGTGCAGTTAACGCCGCATGGCGCAAATTGCCATCGCAAAATCGATCGATCGTGCAAAACAACGAAACTCTTGCAAAGTTGCCACACTTTTCGACGATTGGTGCTCAGACATCATGGATGCTCACCCCGACAAAATAGCGCGCCCAACGCCGGCTCAGCCTCCGGCGATTGGGTTGATCGGCAAAGCCATCATCGGGCTCGTGGAGCTTTGTTCCAGGTTGGCTTGGCTCGTGCTGGTGATTGCGGTCCTGCTGGCTGCGGCCGGCGGCTACTACACCGCGACCCATTTCGCCATAAATGCCAACACCAACGATTATCTTTCGAAGAAATTGCCCTGGCGGCAGCGGCTTACCGAGCTCGACAAGGCTTTCCCACAGCGTAACGAGGAGATCGACGGCGTGATCGACGGCGCGACGCCGGAGCTCGCGGGAAGCGCAACGGCCGAAATCGCCGCTAAGTTGAGGACAAGGCCCGATCTCTTCGAGAGCGTCGATCAGCCTGATACGGGCCCTTACTTCGAACACAACGCGCTGTTGTTTCAACCCGTTGCCGCTGTCCAGCGCACCGTTGGCGGACTTTTGAAGGCGGAGCCTTTCCTGGCCGCCCTCGCCAGCGATCCGACTTTGCGCGGCGTGGCAGACGCATTTTCATACATCACCCGCGGCGTTCGCTCGAAAGCCGGTACATTCGACGATTTCGACCGGCCGATGGTGTCACTTTCCGCGGCACTCGATGATGTTTTGGCCGGCCGCAGGACATTCTTCTCCTGGACTGCCCTGTTCACAGGCGAGAAGCCCGTTCAACGCGAATTGCGGCATTTTCTGTCGGTGAAGCCAATTCTCGACTATGCCGCGCTCGAGCCGGGACGCATTCCTTCAAACTTTATCCGCCAAAGCGCCCGCGACCTCGGCCTGACGCCCGAACAGGGCGTCACCGTTCGCCTCACCGGACCTGTGCCCCTCGCGGATGAGGAATATTCGACCGTGAAAGAAGGCGCCGGGCTCAACGGGACGATCATGGCGCTCGTTGTTCTGTTCATCATCTGGCGGGCGTTGAAATCGATGCGCATCGTCTTGGCCGTAGCGCTTTGCGTCATCTTCGGGCTTTCCGCGACGGCGGCTCTCGGCCTCATGATGGTCCATGCGTTCAACCTCATTTCGGTCGCCTTCGCGGTTCTCTTCGTCGGAATCGGCGTCGATTTCGCGATCCAGTTCAGCGTCCGCTACCGGGCGGAGCGACATGACGAGCCGGATTTCCACAAGGCCCTGCGGATGGCTGCGGCAAAAGTCGGCCGGCCGCTGGCGCTCGCCGCGGCGGCGACGACCTGCGGCTTCTATTCGTTTCTCCCCACCGATTATCGCGGCGTCTCCGAATTGGGGCTCATTGCCGGTACCGGCATGATCCTCGCCTTCTTCACCGCGGTCACTGTCCTGCCGGCGTTGCTGACTTTGTTGCGCCCGCCGGTTGAGCGCGACCGGGTCGGATATACGTTCCTCGCCCCGATCGACCATTTCCTCAGCCGCCACCGGCACGCGATCGTGATCGGCACTCTGGGCGTCGCCCTGCTGGGCAGCCCGCTTCTGGCGCATCTCCACTTCGACTTCAATCCGCTCAACCTGCGCAGCAAGAAGACCGAGGCCGTTGCGACCCTTCTCGATCTGATGAAGAGCGCCGATACCCAGGCGAACACGATCGATATTCTCGCGCCCAATCTTGACGCGACCGCTCCGATCATCGGCAAGCTGCAGAAATTGCCGGAAGTCTCGCGCATCGTGACGCTGACGAGCTTCGTGCCGCCCGATCAGAACCAAAAGCTGCCGATCATCCAGCATGCGGCGTCGATCCTCTTGCCCTTGTTCGATCCGAACAGGCTGCGCACGCCTCCGACGGATACCGAGGATATTGCCGCCTTGAACAAGGCGGCCGATCAGTTCTCAAGCACGGCGCAGAATGTCTCGGGCAAGGGCGCCGAGGATGCCCGCAGGCTCGCCGGTCTGATGCACCAACTCGCCGCGGCGCCGCCTGCGAAGCGCGATGCGGCGCGTGCGCTCCTGCTGCCCGGCCTCCACACTTTGCTCGATCTCCTGCATCATTCGCTCGAAGCCAAGCCGATCGGGCTCGAGGATATTCCGCAGACAATCCGGCGCGACTGGATTGGCCCCGACGGTCAGGCGTTGATCGAAATCGCGCCGAAGGGCGATCCGAACAACAACGAGGTCATGATCCGGTTCGCCAGGGCGGTCGAGAAAGTGGCGCCCGGCGCAACCGGCGAGCCGGTCGCCGTTCAGGAATCCGGCGATACAGTCGTCAAGGCCTTCATCCAGGCAGGAATTACGGCGCTGGTCTCGATCAGCATCCTTCTTTACATCGTCCTGCGGCGCGCCACCGACGTTCTCTTGACCCTGGTCCCCCTGCTCCTCGCCGGGCTCGTGACCTTGGAGATCACGGTGCTGATCGACATGCCGCTCAATTTTGCAAACATCATCGCCCTTCCCCTGATGCTCGGACTGGGCGTGGCGTTCAAAATCTATTTCGTGATGGCCTGGCGGGCGGGGACAACGAATCTTTTGCAGTCAAGCCTCACCCGCGCGGTTTTCTTCAGCGCCATGACCACGGCCACCGCCTTCGGCAGCCTCTGGCTCTCGCATCATCCGGGTACTTCGAGCATGGGCAAATTGCTGGCGATCTCACTTGTGACGACGCTCGCCGCGGCGGTTCTGTTCCAGCCAGCGCTGATGGGGCCGCCGCGCCAGAAAAGCGGCGTGCCTGCAAACTGATCCGTTTGCAGGCAAGGAGCTGCGCCGCTTTTCGGCGAAGCTGAACGCAGGCTCGCTGAATAATGCTAATCGTCGCCGAGGCCGCCAATATGCCTCTGGGCGTAGAGGCTGACGCCGACCTGGCGGACGAGTTCCTGCTGCGTCTCGAGGAAATCGATATGCTCTTCCTCGTCCTTCAATAGATCGTCGAAAAGCTCCTTCGACACGTAATCATGGATCGAAAAGCAATAATCAGCCGCTTCCGTATAGAGCCTATGGGCGGCGAGCTCGGTGGCAAGGTCGGCGGCGATGATTTCTTCGACCGTCTGGCCGACCTGCACATGATCGAGGTCCTGCATATTGGGCAGGCCTTCGAGGAACAGGATGCGGTCGACGAACCGATCCGCGTGCTGCATCTCTTCGATCGATTCCGCCCGCCACTTCTTGGCGAGTTCTTTGTAGCCCCAATTGTCGAAAATGCGATAATGCAGCCAATATTGATTGACCGCCGTCAATTCGCTCTTGAGGCCGCGATTCAAATATTCGAGAACCCTCTCGTCGCCTCTCATCAATTTGCTCCGTTCTGAGGCATGATCCTATCGGAGGTCTGCAAATTACAGGATCATGCTCTGGTGCGGCCGTTCGCGGCAGCCTAGGGCGGCCACGGCAATTCCGCAACAGCGCCGCTTGGCTGGGAAGCCGGGTGTGGTTCGATAGAGTGGAGGTTCTTATCGCTCGATCGGGTCGGCCTGCGCCGCAACGCAGCCTTCGCATCCGACCGGACATGCGCTGGAACCATGCATGTGCGTGGCTTCTTGCGTTGTCGCCCACTCTTCCTTGAAACGGTCGAGCATAGCTGCAGGCTTATGCGTCAGCTCTTCGGCGTGTCCGAGCGCTTCCCTGATGATCGATTGGACCATGGCATAGCAGCGGCCGCAATTGGGGCTGCATCCGAGGCAGCGATAAACCGCACCAGGCGTACGTGGGCACTTTTCGCTGTTGAGCGAATCCTTGATTTTCGTGTCGGAAATGGCGTTGCAGGAACAGATGATCATGTCGAGTTTGCAATTCCGGTGCTGAGAAAACAGTTGGGGGGGTTTTAGTGTCGAGGCGCAAATAGAGCAAGTGAATCGGCAAACTTTATATTAGTTCCAAAGAAGCCCCTTCAAGTGGCCCCTGTTTAAAATCAATATAAAGAAACGCCCTGCCGTCCGGTGTTGTTTCACACCGAGCGCTGCACCAGTGGCGTCATGGCGAGGCAAATCGTGAAGTAGATTTTGAGCCGAAAAGGGCGATTATCCGGTACTTGACAGAAAGCGTCGGCGCCCCCTACGCTGGTTCCGACAGGCCGGCGTTCTAGCTATCATCTGTTTCATTGTGTTGATTTGCGAATTCGAAGGTAAGTCCAGCGCCATGGGTTTGGCTCAAGATTTGAGCAATTGCCGCCCAATCGTCTTGTTGGGCAAGCGCGACCCAATCATGTCGCCCTTGGAAGGACATGCAGAATCTTGTCCATCTTGGTTTTCGAAAAGCATCGACGTAATCAATTTGCCCAAAAAAATAGAGTCGGCGCCCTTGGCCCGGCAGAGCGGCCTGCAGAATCTCGATGATTTCATCTTTTGTAAAATTACGCTCGGCGAGCACTTGGCCGCCATGAGGAAGGCCGGGGGGCAAAACCATTCGGCTCGGGCGAGCCGTCGCCAATTCTGGAAACGGGAAATTGTTCCGAAGGGGATGCTGTTCCAGACGCATTATAGAGGTTTGAATCATTCCATATGCCGGAGTGCGGCCGTGATTAGTAAATGCGTAGCCGCCGACCATGATCAATGCTGGATTGATATTCGCCAAGCCTGCCGGCGAGACAGAAATATAAGCGCGCAATTGCCTTTCAGCGGTATCTCTCATGGTTTCCAGAGTACCGCGGGCGACCTCGGCTTGGGCTTTCGCAGTCTCAGCAGAATCTTTAGCGGCTTTGGCGACTATTTCGGTATCAGTCAAGCTTTTGCGGATGAGTCTCAATTGCCAATAGAAAAAACCAAGTTGCACACCGCTGACAAAGACCAAGCACAAGGTGAAAATGGCGATCGGTTCGGCCGCCCGCTCTCACCAGCTTTCCTCTTGTTGCTGGTTATTGGCGGCCTGACTGGGTTTTTTGGCGCCATCGCTTTCTGCAAGTGGACGTTGCGATGAGTCACTTGACGCGCTCATTGCGGGACCGGCCAGCGTTATCAGCGCCACGAGAAGAATTCCGTGAAGCGCCTGTGGTTTTCTTAGCATCCTTTGATTGCCTCGCCGAAAATGTCTGCATTATCGCGATTGTTATACCGGAACTGAAATTCCGCGACGTAAAGCGGCAGATATTTCTTGCTGACTTTGTGATAGCTGCCAATGACGCCGCGCTTGAAGATCGACCAGAAGCCCTCAATCGTTTGAGTGTGAACCGCGCCGACGACATATTGCCCGCGTGCATGGTCTATAGTGGCGTGCGGATATTCTTTATCGAGATGCTTATAGCCGACCCATTGATCGGTGCAGAGCAGACTTACCCTATCCGAGACCGCTTCGTGAACGAAGCTAGTAAGCGTCTCGGCGCGAACATTGGCGATGACGCGAGCAATCACGTTTCCTTTGCGCTTCACTGCGCCGACGACGATTGCTTTTCCGGCGCCTCCGGTCCCACCTTCACCGCCCCCGCGTTTGTCTTTGTGCCTATTCTTAGCGAGACCGCCGACGAAAGTTTCGTCAACTTCGACAATGCCGCCGAGTTTATCAATGTCCTCGATAAGAGCGGTTCTGATTTTGTGGCACATCATCCATGCGGTGCCGTAAGAGCCGAAGCCCAAGAACCGATAGATTTGGAGCGCGCTCATTCCCTTTTTGCTGGTGAGCATCAAGTGGATAACGCGAAACCAATCTTTGAGGGGTTTATTTGTGTTCTCAAAGATCGTGTTGACCAAGATCGAGAACCGATAACCGTCAGGGGCGCATTTCTCGCATTGCCAATGCCATTTGCGGGACGGGAGATCATAGACAGCGGGATTACCGCAACGCGGGCAGCGAACGCCCTCTGGCCATCTGCGGGCCTTCAAATAGGCTTTGCAGGCATCTTCGTTCGGGAACAGCGCGTCGAATTGCGCGGCGGTCAATTGATGAACGGGTTTCGGGCGTTTGGTCATGGCGTCATCTCCACTATAGAAAATTACCATGTCTGAAGCCTTCTGTCAAGTACCGGATAATCGCCCCGAAAAGCTCATGGAACCGGGGCCTTGGCCATTACAATAGATTCTCATATTTGGTGAGAGAATGTTTGCTCTGGATCAAGTCTGCCGCCATAATTGGTTATAAAATTAATGTAAACGCGGGAGGACATCATGCTTGCGAAAAGTCTTGCGGAACTGAAGCAACAGGTGGCGCTGCGCGAGCGCTACGACAATTTCATCGGCGGCAAATGGGTCGCCCCAGTCAAAGGCCGATATTTCGATAATATCAGCCCGATCACGGGCAAACCCGTCTGCCAAGTCGCCCGTTCCACCGCCGAAGACATCGAGCTGGCGCTCGACGCCGCGCATGCGGCGCGCGCGGCCTGGGGCAAAACCCCCGCCGCGACCCGAGCCAAATTGCTGAACAAGATTGCTGATCGGGTCGAAAGCAAACTCAATCTGCTCGCCTTGGCCGAAACCGTCGACAATGGCAAGCCGATCCGCGAGACCACGGCCGCCGACATTCCCCTCGTGATCGATCATTTCCGCTATTTCGCCGGCTGCATCCTCGCCCAGGAAGGTTCGCTGTCGCAGATCGACAGCGACACCGTCGCCTATCATTTCCATGAGCCGCTCGGCGTCGTCGGCCAGATCATCCCATGGAATTTCCCGATCCTGATGGCGGCGTGGAAGCTCGCGCCGGCGCTCGCGGCGGGCAATTGCGTCGTCTTGAAGCCGGCCGAACAGACGCCGATGAGCATCATGGTCTTTGCCGACATGATCTCGGATATTTTGCCGCCCGGCGTGCTCAACATCGTCAACGGTTTCGGGATCGAGGCCGGCAAGCCGCTCGCGCAGAATAAGAGGATCGCGAAAGTGGCCTTCACCGGCGAGACGACCACCGGTCGGCTCATCATGCAATATGCATCCGAGAACATCATCCCCGTGACGCTCGAACTCGGCGGCAAGTCGCCGAACATCTTCTTCGCCGACGTGATGGCGCAGGACGATGATTTCTTCAACAAGGCGCTTGAGGGCTTCGCGATGTTCGCGTTCAACCAGGGCGAAGTCTGCACCGCCCCGAGCCGCGCCCTGATCCAGAAGTCGATCTACGATCGGTTTATGGAAAAGGCGATCGCCCGCGTGCGCAAGATCAAGCAAGGCCATCCGCTCGATCCCGAGACGATGATCGGCGCGCAGGCCTCGAATGATCAGATGGAGAAGATCCTCTCCTATATCGACATCGGCAAGAAGGAGGGCGCAAAGGTCCTCATCGGCGGCGAGCGCAATAAGCTCGAAGGCGAGTTGGCTGAGGGCTATTACATCAAACCCACGATCCTCGAAGGCAACAACAAGATGCGTGTCTTCCAGGAGGAGATTTTTGGGCCGGTGGTCTCCGTGACCACGTTTGACACCGAAGAGGAAGCGCTCTCGATCGCCAACGATACGCTTTACGGCCTTGGCGCCGGCCTTTGGACGCGCGACATCAACCGCGCCTATCGGATGGGCCGCGGCATCCAGGCCGGGCGCGTCTGGACCAACTGCTATCATCTCTATCCATCGCACGCGGCTTTCGGCGGCTATAAGCAATCCGGCATCGGCCGCGAGACACATAAGATGATGCTCGATCATTATCAGCAGACGAAGAACCTGCTGGTGAGCTACAGCCCCAAGGCGCTTGGCTTCTTCTGAGTGTTGGCAGAAGCGGTCGCCGGAACGTTCCGGCGACCGCTCTCGGTTCCGGAGGTGTCCTTGGCAGAACGCGTCACTGCTACTCCCAGGGCGCTTGAGCTCATCGCCGATCTCGAAGCCATGCATGGGCCGGTGATGTTCCATCAGTCCGGCGGCTGCTGCGACGGCTCTTCGCCGATGTGCTATCCGCGCGGCGAATTCCGCATCGGACAGAGCGACGTGAAGCTCGGCGAAATCGGCGGCGCGCCGTTCTATATGAGCGCGGCGCAATACGAATATTGGAAGCACACGCATCTGACGATCGATGTCGTCCCGGGCCGCGGCTCCGGCTTCTCGCTCGAAGCCCCGGAAAGCGTCCGCTTTCTGACCCGCAGCCGGCTCTTCACCGACACGGAAGCGCAGGCGCTTGCGCAATCCCCCGTCTTCAATGGCGAAGGCGTCCCGATCTGACAAAGCTTTCCGCCTGCTGAGCGCCCGCACCGGCAGGCCGCAGGGCGCTTGGATTTCGCTGCCATTCAGGCTACCGAAGCTTCGATGGAGTGGCGAACATCGGGAGAGCGAGTCCGACAGACAATGCCTGCCCTACCCCTTGCCACGGCCTTTCGCGGCGATTCGATTGCCATAATCCGGCGGCTCTTCGCCGATCACGGCCGCCGGCATATTGGCGCCTATCTCCTCGCCGGCCTTCTCATGGCGGCATCGGCTGCGGCGACCGGACTCTCGGCCTATCTGCTGAAGCCGGTTCTCGACCACATGGTCGAGAAGAACGGATTTAGAGCGCTCGAACTTCTGTCCTTGGCCATCGCCGGCCTGTTCCTCGTCCGTGGACTTGCGACCTATTGCTACCTCGTGCTGCTTGCCCGCACCGGCAATCACATCGTCGCACGGGTGCAGGCGAACCTCTTCGACCGTCTGCTCAACCAGAACATGGCCTTCTTTCAGGACCGCCATTCGAGCGAATTCACGACGCGAATGGGCGTCGCCGCCGCTGGAATACGCGACACGTTGCAAGTCATCATCATGAGCGCCGGGCGCGACGTCCTGACCCTGGCCGGACTGGTCATCGTGATGTTCGTCCAGGACGCGCGCATGTCGGTGATCGCCCTGGCGCTGATGCCGATCGGCGCCTACGGGCTCTCGCGTCTCATCAAAAGCGTGCGCGCCTTAGCGCGATCCTCCTTCGATGGCACAGCGCAAATCCTCGAGATCATGCAGGAGACGATCCAAGGCTTACGCATCGTCAAGAGCTTCAACCTCGAGCAGGTGATGCAAAGACGGATGCGCACTGCCGTCACCCATGTCGAAACGGCCGCCAACCGCATGGCCGCCAGCATGGCGATTGCCAGTCCGCTGGCCGACTTCTGCGGCGGCTTGGCGATCGCCGTAGTGATCTTCTATGGCGGATGGCGGGTTGCGGCGGCACATGCGGACGCCGGCTCGTTCTTCTCCTTTCTCGCTGCGCTGCTCATGGCCTATGAGCCGGCCAAGCGCCTCGCCCGCTTCCACCTCGAAATCCAGAACGGTCTCGTCGGCGCCAAGCTCGTCTATGACATCATCGACCGGCCGGCGCCGGAGGCTGCCGGCGCCGCGCGGCCGCCGCTTGTCCTAACTCGTGGACGCATTACCTTCGAAAACGTGAGCTTCGCCTACCGCGACAAAGAATTGGTGCTCGACGGATTGGATTTTCTCGGCGAGCCGGAGAAGACGACGGCGCTCGTCGGTCCATCAGGCGGCGGCAAATCCACGATGCTCGCCTTGATTCAGCGCTTCTACGATCCGTCCCGCGGACGTATCGCGATTGACGCGACCGATATCCGCTCGGTCGACATCGCCTCCTTGCGCCACAAGATCGCTTTCGTCAGCCAGGACGTCTTTTTGTTCCACGCTTCGATTACCGAGAACATCGGGCTCGGACGCCCAGGCGCCCGCGAGGCGGAGATCATCGCCGCCGCGCGCCAGGCCAATGCGCATGAGTTCATCATGTCCTTTGCCGCCGGCTATGCGACCCCGGTCGGCGAGCACGGACTGCATCTTTCGGCCGGACAGAGGCAGCGCATCGCCATTGCCCGCGCCATTCTGAAGGATGCGCCGATCCTGCTGCTCGACGAACCAACGGCGGCCCTCGATCCCGAATCGGAGCAGGCCATTCAGACGGCGCTCGACGAACTGCGGCGCGGCCGCACGACCATCGTCGTCGCGCATCGGCTGCAGACGATCATCGGCGCCGATCGCATCACCATGATCGAGGTGGGGCGCGCGGTCGAAGCCGGCACCCATGCGGAACTGATCGCCCGCGGCGGCACATATACGCGCTTTTTCCGGACGCAATTCGAACTTGCGGAAGGGCCGCCGACGCTCGCTGTTTGAGTTCAGCTCTCCAACTCCTGAGCCGCCCACTCCTCGAAGATCGCGGCCGGCGGCCGTTTGAAGCGCGGATGAGCTTTGAAGAGAAGCGCGAAGGCAATGGCGTCGAGCCCGTTGAGGCTCATCCACCAGAGCTGCGTTGTCTCGGTGCCCCATAGAGCGATGACGAGGCCTGCGACGAGGCCGGCTAGCAGCGGCGGCGCGACATGCGGCGGAGCGTGACCGGCCGCGGTAAACACGCGGGCACCGAGAACAGCAAAAGCGACGGCTCCAAGGAAGCCAAGCTCATACCAGATCGTGAAGAGGATGCTGCGCGGCGTATCGGGCGGCAGAGCGCCGAATTCGATCGCTTGAGCCGCCGTGCCGAGCCCATGTCCGGTAATGAGCCGCGGCCATTGCGCGACGACCATATCGGCAATTGCCGCCGCACTGTGCGGCAGCTGCGCCCAATCGGCGAGGAGAACCGCGGAAACGGCGAGGATCGGCGCCAGAAGCACGAGAGCGGCGAAACAGAAGGCCGCGACCCCCGCGGTTCGAGGGGCGTTGGCGACCGCGATCGTATAGACGACCGCACCCATCGCCACCGCCACGAGGGCAATCTGCAGGAAGGCCGCGAGTGCCGCCCCAGTGACGGCGAGCGCCAAACAAGCCGCGATCAACCAGCGCTCCCGCAAGGCCAGGGCGCCGAGCGCCGGCCAAAGCAGGATCGAGATCGAGACGAGGCAGCGTTGCGCGAGCGTATAGTCGGGATTGGACCCCACCCGGAATGATTGCGGCCCGAACATCACGATGAGGCCGGTTGCTATCGCGGTCACGGCGAGCCCCATCGGCAGGAGATAGAGGTTTGCCGCCCTCGTTCGTTCCGGCAGAAAGGCGATCGCGAAGAAAACCACGAGGGCCGTGCCGAGCGCTCTGCCGAATCGCGCGCCGCCCTCGCCGGGAAAGGGCGTCCAGGCGAGCGATAATCCGGACCAGACGACGAGAAACAAGGCCGCCAGGCCTATCGGCGTAAGCAGGGCGGTGCCGAGATGCCGCTCCCGCAGGCCGCTCGACAGCCAGCCGGAAATGACGAGGATCGTCGCGCCGACGGGCAAAAGCACATAGAGCGCGCCGTGCGAGAAAAGCTCGGCGGCGGGCGTAAGAATCATCAGGATGATGAGGGCCAGCCGGCAAAGAAACCGTGCCGCTTCCGCAGTCGGATCACCGAAAGAAGGGCGAGCGGCGAACATTCATCAGACCTCGTTGCAAAACCGACCCTTGGCCGAAGAGGTGCAGGACGGCAAGCCGGCACAGAAGATCATGCATGGCTTGGAGTTAAGGTTGTGATCGATGCGTCACGACGCCCCTAGCCGATGTTCACCAATTGTTCTACCCAAACCGAGGCAATGTTTCGAAGAGCGATCGCATCGATCTCTTCCAGCGGTCAGCGCCGCGGATCTGATGTTGCCGCCGGCCACGGAAGGCTCGGGCGAGGTCGCAACGCGCGTTGCCGCGGCGCGGCGTATCCAGGTTCGCCGCTACGCCGAGCTCGGTCTGCCGAGCGTCGGCTCGAATGCCGCCGCGCCCGGGCACCCCATCGAGGACGTTGCCCGGCCGGATTCGTCGGGAGTCGCGCTTTTGCGCGAGGCTTCGGAGCGCTTGAACCTTTCGGCGCGCGGTTTTCACCGTGTGTTGAAACTTGCCCGCACCATCGCCGATCTCGATGGCGCCCATACCGTCAGCCGGTCGCATCTGGCAGAGGCCCTCTCCTATCGGACGCGGCAATTACGGGCGGCTTAGCCTGACGCGGCGCGGCCTTGGCTAGGTCGTCGCAGGCGGCATTACGCCACGCACGAAAGGTCGCCGCAAGTAGGGCTGGCCTACGTCTTAAGCAACGAGCTAAATCAACGATTTGCAGTGTAATCTGATGAAAGAGGCTTGCCCGGTTTTGCTGTATCCCTACGGAAGTTTATTTCCATTCTGAGGAATTTTTCTTGGGTAATCTTTTAAATTTTGAACTGCTCTCGCGTTCATGCATTGATTGTTGCCAAGCTTCTTCTATATTCCGCGCGGAATGCAAGTGCAATTTTGCACTGCACAATCAGATGGAGATATCTGATGTCCAAGCATCCCATTTCCACGGTTCTCGGTCTCATCAGTATCCTTGCGGTACCGGTTATCGTGCTCCCCGCGACGAGCGCTTTCGCCGCCAAGGCGCTCACCGCCGCCGATACGGACAAGGACGGCACGCTCGACAAGGCCGAAGTCGATACCGCGGCCGGTGCCGAGTTCGACAAGCTCGACAAAGACAAGAATGGCACGCTTACCAAGGCGGAAGTTGGGACCCGCCTCAGCAAGGCTGATTTCGCCGCCGCCGACACCGACAACGACAAGACGTTGACGAAGGACGAATATGTCGCGGTCGCCGACGCGGACTTCAAAGCCGCCGATGCCGACGGTGACGGAACGGTTGATGCCAAGGAACTGAAGAGCAAGGCGGGCCGGGCTCTTACGCGGCTCATAAGCTAAGCCGCCGCATCGCGCCATTCGGGCAAGGAAATCTCAAGGCCTCGCGGTTAACGTCCGCTCATGCACGAGGCTATCATCAGGGCAATGGATTCCGCGGCAGGCTTTGCGCTTGCGGCGGGCGCAGGGTTTGGCGCTCTCCTCTCCCGTCTCGGCTCGCATCGCAAGGCCGTAAGCTCGGAGCAGGACCAAAGCTTCAATCTTAGAGAGGCGGAAGAGGCACGCGAACGCGCCGAGGCCGCGAGCGAGGCGAAATCCCGCTTTCTCGCCACGATGAGCCATGAGATCCGCACGCCGCTGAACGGGATTCTCGGCATGGCCAGCCTCTTGAGCGCCACGGATCTTGATCCCGAACAAAGGTCCTATGTCGAAGCAATCCTCACCTCAGGCGCAGGGCTTGCCGCGCTGATCGACGAGATCCTCGATTTCTCGAAGATCGAGGCGGGCAAGCTCGAACTGACGAAAGCGCCCTTCGACCTCGTCGGCCTCGTCGAAAGCGTGGTGGAGCTTCTCGCGCCGCACGCGCAAGGCAAGGGGCTCGACATCGCGAGCTCGATTGCAGCTAATGTCCCATCTCGCGTCATCGGCGACGCGGCGCGGCTGCGCCAGGTCTTGATCAATCTCGCCGGCAACGCGGTGAAGTTCACAGAGCGCGGCGGGGTCGGCCTGCGCGTGACGAAAATCGCGAGCCAATTGAAGTTCGCTGTGGCCGACACCGGACCCGGCATCGCCGAGCAAAGCCGCGCCGCGGTTTTCGACGAATTCGAACAGAGCGCCGCGCGCGAGCCGAGCGGCACCGGCCTTGGCCTTGCCATCTCGCGCAGGCTCGCAGAACGCATGGGCGGCAGTTTGCGTCTCGAAGCGACCTCGTCAGAAGGATCGACCTTCATCCTTCTCCTGCCCTTGCCCGCCAAAGCGGCGATTGAAGACCCGCCAATCCTTTCTGGGCGCCACATCCTCGTCGGCGCGAACTCGCCCTTTGAAGCGCCCTATCTTGCCGAAAAGCTGAAGGAAGCGGGTGCCGAGGTTTTCCGGGCCGCGGGCCTCGAACAAACGCTCGATTTTCTTCGCAAGGCACAGACCGATGGCCGGATCCCCGACACCGTCATTGTCGATTGCGCGCTTGGCAGCGAGGCGACCCATCGTATCGGGCAAACCGCAGGCGAGGCCGGGGTCGGCCGAAGACTCGTGCTTTTCTCCGCCCTCGAGCGCCGCGCTTTCGGACAAAATTCTTGGCGTGATTTCGACGGCTGGCTGGTGAAGCCCTTGCGCTCGCGTTCGCTGTTTGTGCATCTCGGCGCGGGCGAAGCGCGCGTTGCGCCGATCACGCCCGCCGCCGCGCCGGCTGATCTTCGCAGCCTCGAAATCCTACTCGCCGAAGACAATGACATCAACGCGCTCATCGTGATGCGGCACTTGGAAAGGCGCGGCGCCAACGTCGTTCGCGTCAAGGACGGTAACGCGGCGCTCGGCGAAGCGCAGGCGGCGATGGAGGGCGCGCGCAAGCGCTTCGATGCGCTCATTCTCGATATCTGCATGCCAGGCCTCGACGGGCTCGAAGTGACCCGGCGGCTCAGGGCAGCGGAAGCGGCAGCGCAGGCTTCCGCTTGCCGAGTGATCGCCGTCTCGGCCGATGCCTTCGAGGCGGTAGCGGAGGCGGCGCGCGCGGCGGGTATCGATGCGTTTCTAACGAAGCCCATCGATTTCCTTCGCCTCGATCGCGCGCTGAGAAGTTAGCGCACCGTTCGCCCGCTAGCGGGAGAGGGAGCGCCGCGCTACCCACCCATCTTCGCCAGGAGCGCGTCGGAGACTTCGAAATTGGCGTAGACGTTTTGCACGTCGTCGTTGTCTTCGAGCGAATCCATGAGGCGCAGGATCTTTTCACCCGCCTCGTCATCGACCGCGATTGTGGTCTGCGGCTTCCAGACGAAGGCCACTTTCCGCGGTTCGCCGAACTTCGCTTCGAGCGCCTGCGCGACGTCGCGCATCATTTCAAGCGTCGTGACGATCTCGTGGCCTTCCTCAGTTGAGACGACGTCCTCGGCGCCGACATCGATCGCGGCTTCCAGCATCGCATCTTCGGAGGCCAATTTCGCATCGAATTCGATCACCCCGATGTGGTCGAACATGAAGGACACCGCGCCCGTTTCGGCAAGCGAACCGCCGGCCTTGGTGAAATAGGAGCGCACTTCGCCGGC
Organism: uncultured Alphaproteobacteria bacterium; assembly: GCA_963720425.1. Taxonomy (GTDB): domain Bacteria; phylum Pseudomonadota; class Alphaproteobacteria; order Rhizobiales; family Beijerinckiaceae; genus Methylovirgula. Next base: position 1,655,795 of record OY970391.1, on the reverse strand, counting down.
GGTCCGGTTACGGTTGTCGGTCAAAGCTTCGACGATGACCGCCACGCCGCCCGGCGCATAGCCTTCGTAGCGCACTTCTTCGTAATTCTCGGCATCGGCGCCGGCGGCTTTCTTGATCGCCCGGTCGATATTGTCCTTCGGCATGTTTTCCGCCCGCGCGGCGATGATCGCGGCGCGCAGCCGCGCATTCATGCTGGGATCCGGCAGGCCGAGCTTGGCAGCAACCGTGATTTCGCGCGCGAGCTTGGAGAAGAGCTTGGAGCGGATTGCGTCCTGCCTGCCCTTCTTGTGCATGATGTTCTTGAACTGACTATGCCCGGCCATTCCGTCCTCAGATCCTCGCTTTCGCCTCGGCGCCGACGTTCTCATAAGCCCGCCAATTGCAGAAATAAAGGAAGCACTCAGGAGCCCCGGGCGGCGCGATGCTCGCGCCGCGCCGCCAGCCAAACTTCGTGGGCGGCATCCGCATTGAGCACTGCGATCCCGAGGCCAACGATAATATCGGGCCACATGCTCGGCCAGAGCGCGGTGACGCCGCCCGCGGCGATGATCGCGACATTGGCAACGGCATCGTTGCGGGCCGAGAGAAACGCTGCCCGCGTCAGGCTGCCGGCATGGTTGCGAACACGGGCAAGGCATAAAGCAGAAGCCGTATTGACGGCCAGCGCGCCCAAGCCGGTCAGCGAAAGCGGCAGAGGCGCTGGTGGAACGGGCGCTGAGAACTTTTGCACCAGGGTCACGAGCATGGCGCCGGCCGGCAGAATGAGCAGGCCGGCGAGCCCCATGCCGAGCCTGGCGCGGGCGAGCGGCGACAGTCGCAAAGCCGCTAGCACGAGCCCGTTCAGCGCCATATCCTCGAGAAAATCGACGCTGTCGGCGAAGAGCGATACCGAGCCTATGGCGAGTGCAACCGCGAATTCGACGCCGAAATAGGCGAGGTTGAGAGAGACCACCAGCCATAGGGTCGATTGGAATCGGCGATCTGTGGCAAGCGTTTCGGCGTCCATGCTCTAGTCCCAAAAATCAGGCCGCGCCGGGCTCAATCTGCCGCCGATCCGCACCGGCGCGATCAGCGCCGCAAGTCCGCGCGCGCTGGTCTCGACCGCGATGCCGCAGAGCGTCGCAACGCCGCCTGCCGGCTCGAGCCGTCCGCCCGGCGTCTTCTGGATGAAGCGGCGGATCGGCTCCTCCTTCTCCATGCCGATGATCGAATCATAATCGCCGGTCATGCCGACATCGGTGATGAAACCCGTGCCTTGCGGCAGGATCTGATGGTCGGCGGTCGGCACATGGGTGTGGGTGCCGACGACGAGCGAGACGCGGCCGTCGACGAAATGCGCGAAGGCCTGTTTCTCGGACGACGCCTCGGCATGGAAATCGACCACCGCCGCATCGCAGGCCTCGCCCAGCAGGCAGGCGCCGATCTCCCGCTCCCCCGCCGCGAATGGATCATCCAGCGCATCCATAAAAGTCCGGCCCATGAGATTGATGACGAGCAAGCGTTCGCCTTTCGCCGTCTCGATAAGACCGACGCCGGCGCCCGGCGTGCCGCGCGGATAATTGAGCGGGCGGATCAGCCGTGGCTGATACGCAATAAAGGTCAGCGCCTCGCGCTGATCGAAAGCATGATTGCCAAGCGTGACGCAATCGGCGCCGGCAGCGAGGAAATCGGCGAGGATCGCCTCGGTGATGCCGAATCCTCCGGCCGCGTTCTCGCCATTGACGATGACGCAATCGAGCCGCCAGGCTTGCCGAAGCTTCGGCAGTTCCTCGCCGAGCACGATGCGCCCGGAACGGCCGACGATGTCACCGATGAAGAGAAGCCGCATTCAAAGGTCCTGGCGCGCCAATCCCCCAGCATAGTGCATCGAAAGGGCAAACTCACCCGCAGACGATCCATTCGCGGTCGGTCAGCACGTAATCGAGTTTTTGATCGTAAGCTTCGCTCGGAATGGCCGGCAGTTCCTGGAGGGCAAAGCCGACGCCGACGGCTGTGATGGGCTGCATCGCCCGCAACCTGGCGAGCGTCCGGTCGTAGAATCCGGCACCATAGCCGAGACGATTTCCGGCGCGGTCGAAGCCGGCGAGCGGCACGAAGAGGAGATCGGGAAAAACCTCGGCCTCCGGCAAGGGCTCTTTAATTCCCCATTTCACCTCCCCGAGCGGCTCGCCCTTTTTCCACAGCCGGAAGCAGAGCGGCGTACCGCGGCCTTGCATTACCGGCAGGGCCGTCGCGACGCGCTGCGCGGCGAGTTTGTCGAGCAGCAAAAAGGTCGAGGCCTCGTCATTGATCGACCAATAGGCCGAGACGATGCTCGCGCCCCGCTCGGCGGCGAAAGCGGCGCCGACATCCGCAAGCCGTCGTGCGAAGGCCTGAGCCTCACCCTCCGTCACCAGTCCGCGCCGCGCCAAAACTTCGCGGCGCAAGGCGGCTTTGGTTGAGATGGCGTCCATGAACTCGAGTTGGGGGCGAGGGGGCAAGCGCGGGGCCGCGATGGCCGTGGGATTGCGATCCCGGGAACCTACAGAGTAGGTGGGCGCCGTGTGACCAAGCCCACGGGCAAGGCCAGGGACAGCTCCCTTCGAGATCGTAAGGCCCCGGGGAATGATCTCACGCACCCCGCAGCTCCGCCCGGCCAATTTAGGGCCGCGCCGGGGCGATTGCCAGAGGCAAAGCGTAGGTCAACCGGTCATGCTCGGCCAGCGCATAAGCCAGGTTTTCAGGCCGGAGGCCGGATTGACGCCCGGCTCCTGCCGTTCGAAGCCGGCCTTTTCATAAAAACGCAGCGCCCGCGGATTGTCGGCATTCACTTCCAGGCTGAGGCCCGAGGGGCAACGGCGCTTCGCCTCGTCTAGAAGCAGCGAGGCGACGCCGCTGCCGAAGAGTTCTGGAGATACTGTGATCTGCTCGAGAACGCCGCGCGCCTGATCGAGGAGGATGAAGCCCAGCAGACGTTGCCCGCCGAAGGCGCAGATCGTTTCTCCGCCTCGCGCCTCGATGTCCTTGAGGTAGGCGGAGAACCAGCTTCGCCGCGCGGCGAAATCGATGCCGGGCATGACGGCCTGCCAGCTCGCGATCCAAAGATCGGCGAGGGCATTGACATCATCGCTCCGGCAAGCCAGCCGAAAGGATCCTCTCTCTTGTCGCGAAATGCTGAGCCGCGTCCCCGTCATCGCGCAATTCCCAGGGCGAGCACTGTGATCTCATAAGCCCACATGAATGAGACCACGCCGCTTTCGTCTCTGCCTCGGCACCGGAAAAGACTCCCCGAAGGGGCAAGGCCCCTAGCCTAAATACCTTTCACGCTTTTGGGAAAGCTTTAGCTAGGGCTGATAATTGCCCGGCAATGGGGACTGAGCTGCTCGACGTTCCGCAGCAGGCACGCGTGAATTTTGGCGTGATTGGGAATGTCTTTTCCGCAAAAGCGGAAGGCGTCATGGATGTTTCTCGGCGCGCGGCGGCGGGGAAACGGCGCCTGCAGCCCCCACCAGTGAGAACAAAAATACAGCGGATGCGCATTTCAAGATGATTTTCATTTCACCCATGTCCTACGCAGCGCGAATATACCCTAGTAGCGCGAAATCCTTCGCGCGTCGATGACTAAGTCCTGCGGAACGGTGCCAAGGATCGCAACCCAGGGAAGGTGCAATGATAATGGGCGAGAGGATGTTCGAAATGTTCTTGAGCCTGGGGCTTGCTATCAGCGCGACCTTCACAATCGGGGTGCCCGCCGCAGCTGGCGCTGGCGCGTCACCCGAGACTCCTGTTGAAATAGCTCAGAACTCCAAGGTTAGTAGCCTCGTGAATCCCTACGCTGCCAAAGAAGCTACGCACGATCCGGCGCTCGCGGCCGAAGGCCATAAGCTCTACAGCAACTTTGGCTGCCCAGGCTGTCATGGTGGTGGTGGCGGCGGCGGCATGTGCCCGCCGATCACCAGCGGCGTGTGGATTTATGGCGATGCCGACGACACTTTGTTCCGTGTCGTTGCACTCGGCTCCGTCGATCTGCAAAAGCAGGGCTTTTCGAGACGGGGGTTCCAAAATATCGTCGCGCCCATGCCCTCCTATGGTTCCATCATCACGAAGCCCGATGATCTTTGGAAGATCATCTCGTGGGTCAAGATTCAGGCGTATAATAACGTCAAGAACGGGGACGTTAGGTCCGCCCTCCCCCTAAAAAGTGGCCCTCCCTGACGCATGGCTTTGAGCCGAGGAAGGACATGAGAGTTGCGAGGAAGGGACCCGGTGCTAATGAGATCGTCGCGAAGCTTTGGCGATCATGATCATGTCCCGGCTGTTCACCGCCTCGTGCTCGCCGATTTCCGCACCTATCCCACCCTCGATCTTCGCCTCGACACAGGCACCATTGTGCTCACCGGCGAGAACGGCGCGGGCAAGACCAATCTCATCGAGGCGATTTCACTGCTTTCCCCGGGACGCGGGTTGCGCCGGGCGGAGCTCGCCGAATGCGCCCGGATTGGAGGCGCGGGCACGTTTGCCGTCTCCGTCGAGGTCGCAACCCGAAACGGTCAGATCCAGCTCGGCACCGGGACCGAAGCGCAGGCCGACGGAACGCTGCTGCGTCGCTATCGGCTGAACCGCGAGCCCATTGCCTCGGCCCGCCGCTTCGCCGATCACGTCCGCGTCGTCTGGCTGACGCCTGCCATGGATGGCCTGTTCGTCGGCCCGGCGAGCGAGAGACGGCGCTTTCTCGACCGCCTCGTGCTCGCGGTCGATGCCGAGCATGGCAGCCGGGTCAATGCGCTCGAACGCGCCTTGCGCAACCGCAACCGGCTGCTCGAAGAGGGCGGCGCAAATGACCGCTGGCTCGACGCGGCGGAGCGGGAAGTCGCCGAACTCGGCGTCGCGGTTGCTGCGGCCCGCCAGCAGACGATCGCACATCTCTCTGGCGTCATCGCCGCGACCAAAGATGCGGCCTCGCCCTTCCCTTTCGCCGAGCTGATGGTGAAGGGCGAGATGGAAGACCTGATCGCAAACCGGCCGGCTCTCGAAGTAGAGGAGATCTACCGGCGCCTGTTGAGGCAGAATCGGGCGCGCGACGCCGCCGCGGGACGCACGCTCATCGGGCCGCATACGAGCGATCTTCTCGTCCGGCACGGCGTGAAACAGGCGGAGGCGGCGCGTTCTTCGACCGGCGAACAGAAGGCGCTGCTCGTCGGACTCGTGCTGGCGCATGCCGGCCTCGTCGCCGATCTCTCCGGAATTGCGCCCTTCATTCTTCTTGACGAGATAGCGGCGCATCTTGATGCGGAACGGCGCACCGCGCTTTACGAAAGATTATCGGGACTCGACGCGCAGGTTTTTTTGACCGGCGCCGATCGCTCTGCCTTCGCCGGGCTCGAAGGTCGCGCGACGATTTTGAAGGTTGTGCCTGGGCAAGTTCTGCCGGCGTGACGCCCGGACGCGCTGTGCGAAAGCAATCCGTCGTCGGTGGGCGCGCGTTCCTTCTCCCCTTGCGGGAGAAGGTGCCCCGCGAAGCGGGGCGGATGAGGGGTCGCGCAAGCCCTCACCCGGTCGGCTCCGCCGACCACCCTCTCCCACAAGGGGAGAGGGTTCGCGCTTCACTTCTGGCATGTGCCGCAAAAGAACGTCGCGCGGCCCGATTGGACGATGCGCTTCACCCTGCCGCCGCACCCCGGCCGCGTGCAGGCTTGCCCTTCGCGGTCGTAGACCCGGAACTTATGCTGGAAATAGCCGAGGTCGCCATTGGTCTGGCGGTGATCGCGCAGCGACGAGCCGCCCGCCGCGACCGCCTCTTCGAGAACCTCGCGGATCGCACGCGCCAGACGCTCGGCGGGTTCGGTCGGCACGCCATTCTCGCGGGCGAGAGAGCCGGCAGGACGGCGCGGCGAAAGCCCGGCACGATGCAGGGCCTCGCAGACATAGATATTGCCCAGGCCGGCGATGTGGCGCTGATCGCTTAGCGCGCTTTTCAACGGCGCAGTCTTGCCAGCGAAGAGCCGCGCCAAAGTCGCGCCATCGAATTCGACGCCAAGCGGCTCGATGCCGACATTGCGAAACAGAGGATGTTTGCCGAGCTTGTCGCGGCCGATGATTTTCATGAAGCCGAAACGGCGCGGATCATTGTAGATGATGCGCTTGCCGCTGGAAAGATGAAATGCGACATGGTCGTGGGCACGATCTTTCGAGCGGGCACGATGGAATTTGCCCGGCATTTTCGCATCCGTCTCGTCCTCGATGCGAAACGAGCCCGACATGCCGAGATGCATGACAAGGATCTGCGCGTCATCGAGATCGGCGAGCAGATATTTCGCCCGTCGGCGCAAGCCTTCAACCCGCCGCCCTTTGAGCCGTGCCGCAAAATTCTTCGGAAACGGAAAGCGCAGATTCGCCCGTCTCTGATCGACGTGCGTGAATCGCGCCCCGACCATCGCAGCTGCGAGGCCGCGGCGAACCGTTTCCACTTCGGGCAATTCGGGCATGCGTCAGAAGCTCTCAGACGATTAAGACGATGGCGCAACGCTGCCATGGCGCGCGAGCATCTCGGATCCTTCGCGAGGCTTATAACTGAACACCGGGTGAAGGAAGTGCCTCCTCCGCACCCGCCATTAAGCTTCGATCCAGAGGTAAATTGACGGCCGCTGGTGAAACCGGGCAAGAGTCGGCTCTGAAACATGGGCCGCGGCCGGCTCATAGCCACCGCGGGAGGCTCGCGCTATGTTCGGCCCCGAGGCCAATATGGCCGGACCGCAGCATTCATTCGAGGATCACGTGGAAGAGACTCATTTCGGCTTTGCCTCCGTGCCTTTGCGCGAGAAGCAAAGCCGCGTCGATCAGGTCTTCCATAACGTGGCCTCGCGCTACGACCTGATGAACGATCTCATGTCCGGCGGTTTTCACCGCCTGTGGAAGGATCGTCTCGTCGCCATGCTGCACCCCTCGAAGACGAGGGTCTTCAAGCACATCGATGTCGCCGGGGGGACGGGAGATGTCGCCCTACGCGTCGCCAAAGCGGGCGGCGCGCAGACGCAGGTGACGGTTCTCGACATCAATCCCGATATGCTGGGAATCGGCCGCCGGCGCGCGGCGCAAAAGGACTTGGCCGACAGGCTTGCCTTCGTCGAGGCGAATGCCGAGTCCCTGCCCTTCCCGAACGGCGAGTTCGACGCCTATACGATCGCCTTCGGCATCCGCAACGTGCCGCGCATCGAAGCGGCGCTGAAGGAGGCCTATCGCGTGTTGCGCCGGGGCGGGCGCTTTCTCTGCCTCGAATTTTCGCAGGTGGACATGGCGTCCCTCGACCGGCTCTATCGCGCCTATTCGTTTCGTGCCATTCCGAGGCTCGGCCAAATCGTGACGGGCGACGCCGAGGCCTATCGCTATCTCGTCGAGTTCGATCCGCCGCTTCGCGTCGGCCGAAGCCTTCCGCAATGCGATCGAGGCGGCCGGTTTCTCCCGCGCTTCCTTCACGAAACTGAGCGGCGGGATCGTGGCGATCCACTCGGGCTGGAAGCTTTAGGCGTGCGTTTTCCCTTCGGGCATATGTTGCGCATCGCGCGGGCCGGATTCGTCCTCTCCCGCGCCGGCCTCTTCAGCGACATCGACATCATGGCTCTGCCGGTGACGGCGCGGCTGCCTTTCGGCGTGGCGAAGCTCATCACCAAACGCGGCGAAGATCAGGATCTCGATCTTCTGCCGGCCGCGATCAGCGAGCTCGGTCCTTCCTATGTGAAGCTCGGACAATTCCTGGGCACGCGCCCCGATGTCGTCGGCCCCAAGGTCGCGCTGCGTCTCGAGCTTCTTCAGGACCACATGGCGCCGTTCTCGCGCGAGTTGGCGGTAAAAGCGATCGAGGCCGCATTCGGCCGCCCCATCGATACGCTGTTCATAAGCTTCGGTGAACCGGTCGCCGCCGCTTCGATCGCCCAGGTGCATCGCGCCCGTGTGCGCGACCTGAGAGGAGAGCGCGACGTCGCCGTCAAGGTCCTGCGCCCAGGGGTCGAACGGCGCTTCAGGCGCGATCTCTCCGACATGTATTTCGCCGCGAGGATCGCCGAACGCTGGTTTCCCGAAACCAAGCGGCTGAAGCCGATCGAAGTCGTCGATACACTCGCCCGCACTGTCAAGATCGAGATGGATTTCCGGCTCGAGGCCGCGGCGGCGTCGGAATTCGCTGAAAACACCGCGGGCGAAAGCGACTTCCGCGTGCCGCGCGTCGATTGGGATCGCACAGAGAAGGAAGTTTTGACGCTTGAATGGATCGACGCCATTCCCTTGTCCGACACAGCCGCGCTCGCCGCAGCCGGTCTCGATCTGCCGGCGCTCGGCCGCACGCTCATTCAATCCTTCTTGCGGCACGCGATGCGCGACGGCTTCTTTCATGCCGACATGCACCAGGGCAATCTGTTCGTCGACCCGCAAGGCCGGCTGATCGCGGTCGATTTCGGCATCATGGGACGACTCGGCCTCAAGGAACGCCGCTTTCTCGCCGAGATCATCTACGGCTTCATCACCCGAGATTATCGGCGCGTCGCCGAGGTGCATTTCGAAGCGGGCTATGTCCCGCGCCGCTACAAGGTCGAAGATTTCGCGCAGGCGATCCGCGCCATCGGTGAGCCGATCCATGCGCGCACCGCCGACCAGATATCCATGGCACGCGTGCTCACTCTGTTGTTCGAGATCACCGCCCTGTTCGACATGAAAACCCGGACCGAGCTGGTGCTCCTGCAAAAGACCATGGTCGTCGTCGAAGGCGTCGCCCGTAGCCTCGACCCAAAGCTCGACATGTGGTCGACCGCCGAGCCCGTGGTACGCGGCTGGATCGAGAAGAACCTCGGGCCGATCGGCAAGATCGAGGACGCGGGGCGGGGCCTCGCCGCGCTCGGCCAGTTCGCCGCGCATCTTCCGGCCGCGCTTCTGCGCACCGAGAACATCGTGACCCAAATCGAGCGCATGGCCGAAGACGGGTTCGAGCTCTCCGAGGCGGCGATCGAAAAGATCGGCGAAGCCGAGGCGCGCGCCGCCAGGCTCGGCCATTTCGCGCTTTGGCTCATCGTCGCTATAATGATCTTCTTCCTCTTGCATTGAGCCGCAATCATGCCCGATGCGGGGGCAAGAGCAGCATTCGAGCAATTGTCAGGGCACGGTCAGCGGAGAACGAGGCGTGCAAGGCAAACGCATTCTCCTCGTCATCGGCGGCGGCATCGCTGCCTACAAAATTCTCGAACTCATCCGCCGCCTGCGCGAGCAGGGCGTGATCGTCCATGCCGTCATGACCAAAGCGGCGAAGCACTTCGTCACGCCGCTGTCGGTCGCGGGCCTCTCCGGAGCCAAAGTCTTCGACGATTTGTTTTCGCTGACCGACGAGACGGAAATCGGACATATCCAACTCTCGCGCGATGCCGATCTTGTCGTCGTTGCGCCAGCAACCGCCGATCTCATCGCCAAAATGGCGCAGGGGCTGGCCGGCGATCTTGCTTCGACTCTGCTGCTTGCCACCGACAAGAAGATTCTCGTGGCGCCGGCGATGAACCTGCGGATGTGGCTGCATCCAGCGACACAGCGCAACGTGGATTTGCTACTCCACGACGGCGTCAGCTTCGTCGGACCGGAGAACGGAGACATGGCCTGCGGCGAATATGGCCCAGGCCGGATGAGCGAACCTGCGGCAATCCTCGCAGCGATCGGCGCAGCGCTCAAAGGCGAGACGACAATTCCGTTGCCGGCGGGGCGCAGGCCGCTCGCAGGCCGGCGCGTCGTCGTGACATCCGGCCCGACACGCGAGCCGATCGATCCGGTGCGTTATCTCGGCAATTATTCCTCCGGCAAGCAGGGACATGCGATCGCAGCAGCCACGGCAAGGGCGGGCGCCGATGTCGTCCTCATCAGCGGGCCGGTCGTGTTGCAAGATCCGCCCGGCGTCAAAACGCAACACGTCACAACGGCCGCCGAAATGCTCGCCGCCGTCGAAGCGGCCTTGCCAGCCGATATTTTCATCGCGGCCGCCGCAGTCTCCGATTGGCGGGTCGCGAAGGTTGCGGCGCATAAGCTCAAGAGAAGGGATCAGGCCCCGGCTCTTCCGCTTGTCGAAAACCCGGATATTCTCGCGCGCGTTGCGCAAATGAGCCCCGGCCGTCCGCGTCTCGTCGTCGGCTTCGCGGCGGAGACCGAGAACGTGATCGACAACGCGCGGGCCAAATTGGCGCACAAGGGCTGCGACGTGATCATCGCCAATGATGTGGGCTCGGACGTGGGTGTGATGGGCCAGGATGACAACCAGGTGACGATCGTCGCCCGCGACGGCACACAAGCCTGGCCGCGCATGCGAAAGGACGCGGTCGCGTTGAAGTTCGTCGCCTATCTGGCAAAACTGCTGGAGGGTAGCGGCGATGCATGACGATGCCTTGATCGCCGTTGCGATCAGCCAATTGCCGCATGGCGAAGGTCTGCCCTTGCCTGCCTATCAGAGCGCCGGAGCAGCGGGAGCTGATCTTTTCGCGGCGATTGCGCCAGATGCAAAAATGGTCATAGAGCCCGGCGCCCGGCTTCTCGTGCCGACTGGCATTGCCATGCAATTGCCGGACGGTTTCGAGGCGCAGGTCAGGCCGCGTTCGGGTCTTGCCTTGCAGCACGGGGTCACGGTCCTCAACGCGCCTGGGACGATCGATTGCGATTACCGCGGCGAGATCGGTGTGCTTCTCATCAACTTAGGCAGCGAGCCGTTTGAAGTCATCCGCGGCGCCCGCATCGCGCAGCTCGTCGTCGCGCCGGTCGCGCACGCTGTTTTCGTTGCTGCCCCTGCGCTTGAAGAGACCGCGCGCGGGACGAGCGGCTATGGCTCGACGGGAAGCTTCCGGGAGAAGAAGGTATGATACTTCTCTGCCGCCGCAGCATGCTGGCGCTCGCCGCCGTGGCCGACATCGCCATCCACGCGCGGCCGCAACCGGTCGCGGCGAAGACGCTCGCCGGCCGCCTCGACCTGCCGCCGCGCCATCTCGAGACTCTGTTGCAAGCGCTCGTCCGCGCCGACATCCTGAAAGGCGTCCGGGGTCCGCGCGGCGGTTATGAGCTCGCGCGCGAGCGCCGCCGCATCAGCGCTGCCGAAGTCATCCGCGCCGTCATGAATGGAGAGAACGGGTCGAAGGCCGAAAGCCGTTTCGTCGAAAACGTGATCAGCCCGATCATCGAGCGCGCCGGCGAGGCTTTTCTCGGCGAGCTCGAGCTTGTCAGCATCGACGATATTTGCCGGCAGGCCGGCGAAAAGAAGATTTTTCTCGACGAGAGCGCCAAGCCAGATTTTACAATTTGATATAGTATATGGTTCATATAACCTTGCCAAAAATGGAGATAGTCGATATTGTCGTTCAATTACTGGTTTTCGGTACTTTTCCTTCGCTCAGCCCTGGAAAATACTCGCCTGAAGGCCAAAGTTTGGGATCGGCAGGCGCTGATCCGCGCTGCCGTGGCGGTATTTTGAGAGGTGGCACATGGCACTCCAACTTGGCGACATCGCCCCTGATTTCGAGGCGCAAACGACCGAAGGGCCGATCAAATTTCATGATTTCATCGACAATTCCTGGGTCGTTCTGTTTTCGCACCCGAAGAATTTTACGCCGATCTGCACGACCGAACTCGGCTATACGGCCAAGCTGAAACCGGAATTCGACAAGCGCGGGGTCAAGATCATCGGGCTTAGCGTCGACGCATTGACGGCGCACGACAAATGGGCGCAGGACATCAAGGAGACGCAGGGCTATGGCCTCAACTTCCCCTTGATCGCCGACCCGGACCGCAAGATCGCCAATCTTTATGGAATGATCCATCCCAATGCGAACGATACGCTGACCGTGCGTTCGGTCTTCGTCATCGGACCTGACAAGAAAATCAAGCTGACGCTGAACTATCCGGCGAGCACGGGCCGAAATTTCGATGAAATCCTCCGCGTCATCGATTCGCTTCAACTCACCGCGAAACATCAGGTCGGAACGCCGGTTAACTGGCACTATGGCGAGGATGTGATCATCGTTCCCTCTGTCAGCGACGAGGATGCGAAAAAGAAGTACCCGGCCGGCTGGAAGGCGCCGCGGCCCTATCTGCGCATTGTCCCACAGCCGAGAGGATGAACGGCCGCGTTGCTGGACCGTGCCGCATTGCCGACGGCGATGCGGCCGGCACGCGTCGCTTGCCCGCCTCAACGCAGGCTCACGAGTCCCTCGCGCAATGTGTTCGCGTCCCTTAAGATGAGCCCGCCAGAGGAGGAACGTCATGGCGCAAGCCGCAGTGAAGGAAGCCGGCAGCCCGGCGCAAACCCCAGGGCGAGGGCGCATCTACGACTCCATCATCGACACGATCGGCGATACGCCCCTGGTGCGCCTCAACAAGATTGCCGCGGAGAAGGGCGTCAAGGCCAACCTCTTGGCCAAACTCGAATTCTTCAACCCGATCGGCAGCGTGAAGGACCGCATCGGGGTGAGCATGATCGCCGCCATGGAAGCCGCCGGCAAGATCGCGCCGGGACGCTCGGTGCTGATCGAGCCGACCTCCGGCAATACCGGCATCGCGCTGGCCTTCGTCGCCGCGGCGCGCGGCTACAGGTTGATCCTCGTCATGCCCGAGTCGATGTCCATCGAACGGCGCAAGATGCTGGCTCTCCTTGGGGCTGAATTGGTGCTGACCCCGGCCCCGCAAGGCATGAAGGGCGCCATCGCCAAAGCGCAGGAACTCGCGCAAACGATTCCCAGCGCGGCGATCCCGCAGCAATTCGACAACCCGGCCAATCCCGAGATCCATCGGCGCACCACGGCGGAAGAGATCTGGAACGATACGAATGGCGAGATCGACGTCTTCGTCTCCGCGGTCGGCACCGGCGGGACGATCACCGGCGTCGCCCAAGTGTTGAAGCCCCGCCGGCCGAATCTGCGGATCGTCGCGGTCGAGCCCGAGGATTCAGCGGTCCTCTCCGGCGGCCAGCCGGGCCCACATAAGATCCAAGGGATCGGCGCCGGTTTCATTCCCTCGATCCTCGACCGCAGCCTGATCGATGAAATCGTCACGGTCGGCAACCAGACAGCCTTCGACACAGCGCGCCTCGTTGCGCGGGTCGAAGGGATTCCGGTCGGCATATCCTCGGGCGCCGCGGTCGCCGCCGCGGTCGAAGTCGGCCTACGCCCGGAATTTGCGGGCAAGAACATCGTCCTCATCATCCCCTCCTTCGCCGAGCGCTATCTCTCGACGGCGCTGTTCGACGGCCTCTGAGCAGCGGATCTGAATTGGTTCGCCGCTGTTGCTGGCGCAGCTTGACCACGCGCTCGTCTAATGCGAGACGCATCGCTCGGCTAACCGAGCGAGGCACATGGATTCCAGCCTCTACGACATTGTCGGCCTCGGCAATGCGATCATCGATGTCATCGCGCCGAGCGACGACGATTTCCTGGTCGCGCACGGCCTGCATAAGGGCACGATGCGGCTCATCGACGAAGCGACGGCCGAAAAGCTCTATCGCGCCATGGGCCAGATAACGATCGTCTCTGGCGGCTCGGCCGCCAATACGATCATCGGTGCAACGAAGCTCGGTTGCCGCGCGGCCTTCATCGGCAAGGTGAAGGCCGATCCGCTCGGCGCGATCTTCGCGCATGATATTCGCGCGGCGAACGTGGCCTTCACCGCGTTGCCGGCTGAAGACGGTCCGGCGAGCGGGCGCTGCCTCGTGCTGGTCACGCCCGACGGGCAGCGCACGATGAGCACCTATCTCGGCGCATGCCAAGGTCTCACCGAGGCCGATGTCGATCCCTCGCTCGTCGCCGCGGCTCGGATCTCATATCTGGAGGGCTATCTGTGGGATCCGCCCGCGGCGAAGGCCGCTTTCATGAGGGCCGCCAAGATCGCCCATGCGGCGGGGCGGCGCGTCGCGCTCAGCCTCTCCGACGCATTCTGCGTCGACCGCTACCGCGACGAATTCTTGACGCTCATCCGCGACGGCAGCATCGATGTTCTCTTCGCCAACGAGAGTGAACTCCATTCGCTCTATCAAACCGCGGATTTCGATACCGCCCTCACGCAACTGCGCAACGAAGGTATCCTCGCTGTCGTAACCCGCTCGGAACGAGGCGCGCTCGTCGTGACACGAGACGAGACACATGCGATCAAAGCTTTTCCCGTAGAGAAAGTGGTCGATACCACTGGAGCGGGCGATCTCTTCGCCGCCGGATTCCTCTCAGGCCTCGCCAAGGATTGGGATTTGATCGATTGCGCCAGGCTCGGCGCGCTCGCCGCGGCCGAGATCATCCAGCACTATGGCGCAAGGCCGCAGACGGACCTTTTGGCGCTCGCGGCTGAGAATGGGTTGCGGTGAGTGACCGTCATTTCGAGCGAAGCGAAGCAATCCAGTGTAGTCCAGCGTCTCTGGATTGCTTCGTCGCTTCGCTCCTCGCAATGACGGAACCCATGATGCACCTCACAGCTTGCGCAGCTCAACCACCTCGATCGAATGGCTTGCGCCCTTGGTCAGCACGAGATTGGCTCTGGCCCGGGTCGGCAGAATGTTTTCATGCAGATTGCGCAGGTTGATCCTCGTCCAGATGTCGCGGGCTGCGGCCTCTGCTTCGGCCTCGGGAACATCCGCGTATTTGCGGAAATAGGAGCGCGGGTCGCGAAACGAAGTCTGCCGCAGCCGCAGGAAACGCTCGATGTACCACTGTTCGAGATCGGTTTCGTCGGCATGAAGATAGACGGAGAAGTCGAAGAAGTCGGATACGAAGGCGGTTCCCCGCCCATCCTTCGGCGGGCGGCCGGGCAGCAGCACATTGAGGCCTTCGACGATCAGAATGTCCGGCCGATCAACGACGATGCTTTCGTCCGGCACCACATCATAGATGAGATGCGAATAGACAGGCGCGCGGACGTTACGCGTGCCGGCCTTCACGTCGTGCAGGAAGCGCAGCAAAGCGCCGCCGTCATAGCTCTCCGGAAAGCCTTTCTTTTCCATGAGACCTTCGGCTTCGAGCACGGCATTCGGATAGAGAAACCCGTCGGTCGTGATGAGTTCGACTTTCGGCGTGTTCGGCCAACGCGAGAGCAGCGCGCGCATGACTCGCGAGAGCGTCGACTTGCCGACCGCGACCGAACCGGCGACGCCGATAATATAGGGCATCTTGCCGTCTTCGGCGCCGAGGAAGCGCTGCGTCGCTTTGAAGAGGCCCTGGGTCGCGGCTACATAGAGCGCCAGAAGGCGCGACAGCGGCAGATAGATCGCCACGACCTCTTCGAGCGAGATCGGATCGTTGAGCGACTGGAGTTTGCTCAAATCGTCGAGCGTCAGAGTGAGCGGCGTGTCGGCGCGCAAGGCCGCCCATTCGCTTCGCGTGAAGCGATGATAGGGCGAGAGGATCTCCTGCTTGACGCGGTCGTCCATTCGTTTGCCGGTTGGCGCCGTCCGAGGTCACGGTCGGATGAAAGTGGTGGGAATTCCCCCTAGGCCAATCTTACCTAGGAACATCTTCCCGCAATTCAGCCTTTTCGCGAAGCTTTTTCTTCATGGCCGGAGCGGGTCGTCCGCCGCTCAAGCTCGGCCAAGACCTCGGTCACCGCGATCCCCCGCGCGTGCAGAACGACGAGCAGATGATAGAGAAGATCAGCGCTTTCTTTGACGAGGGCCTCGCGCTCGCCTTCGATCGCGGCGATTACCGCCTCGATCGCCTCCTCGCCCATTTTTTTGGCCGCGCGGGCGGGTCCCCCATCGAGCAGCGACTTTGTGTATGACGACACGGAGGTCGCGCCTGCTCGTTCGGCGATGATCGCTGCGAGATCCTGAAGGCTGAATTTGCTCATGCGAGTTCCCGCTTGGCGACGCTGCAGCCGTCGAGCCGCATCGCCACGCCTGCGCGCGCCATATATTGCTTGGCTTCGGCGATGCTGAATTCGCCGAAATGGAAGATCGATGCGGCGAGCACGGCGCTGGCGCCGCCGTCGCGCAAACCTTCGACGAGATGGTCGAGCGTGCCCACCCCTCCCGAGGCGATCACCGGCACGCCGACCGCATCGACAACGGCACGGGTGAGCCGAATATCGAAGCCGGATTTCGTGCCATCGCGGTCCATGGAGGTCAAAAGGATCTCGCCGGCCCCGAGGCTCACGACTTCGCGCGCATAGGCCAGAGCATCGAGCCCCGTCGGCTTGCGCCCGCCATGCGTGAAGACCTCCCAACGTCCGGGACGGGTCTCTTTGGCGTCGATCGCCACGACGATGCATTGGCTGCCGAATTTTTCGGCCGCAACACGGACGAGATCGCGATTCTGCACGGCCGCGGTCATGATCGAAACTTTGTCGGCGCCTGCGAGCAGAAGATTGCGGATATCTTCGACCGTGCGCACGCCGCCGCCGACGGTGAGCGGCATGAAACAGGTTTCCGCCGTGCGCCGCACGACATCGAGGATGATGCCGCGATTCTCGTGGCTCGCGGTGATATCGAGGAAGCAGAGCTCGTCGGCACCCGCCGCGTCATAGGCGATGGCACAGGCGACCGGATCGCCGGCATCGCGCAGATCGACGAAATTGACGCCCTTGACGACGCGGCCGTCCTTCACGTCGAGGCACGGAATGACGCGGGATTTAAGCATCCTTCGGCCTGTTCTCTTGCTCCGTTTCAAGTCCCACTTGCGGATTCTCGTTCGCGGCAGCAGAAGCCGGCGGCCCTTTGCTATGCAATGGCCGTCGGCGAAGGCGATATTCTTCCGAATGCAATCTCTCAGGCTTCGCCACGGCGAAGTAACAGCCGACGGACATCGTCACCAGCATCGGCACGGCCGCCAAGGACAACAATAAATATGTTATCACGCGATCTTCCCGAAAAACGACAGCGAATCCCAAAAACGCGACCGACCAAAGAAAAGACCACAGGAACGGCGTCAGGGCGCCGCGAACACGGACGATGCGCCCGCGCGACATGCGAACTCCGATGAATTCGCGCACATTCATGCGGGCGCCTTCGCTTTTCTGATCAGTGCCAGTGCCGCCTCGGCGTCGAGCCACCCATCATAGAGCGCGCGGCCGGTGATGGCACCGGCGAGCTTCGTGCAATCGGGCATCAGCAATCTCTCTACATCAGCGAGCGAGGCGAGTCCGCCCGAGGCGATGACGGGGATCGAAACCGCCGCGGCAAGCGCCAAGGTCGCCGCGACGTTCAAGCCCTTGAGCGCGCCGTCTCGCGAAATATCGGTATAGACGATTGCCGCGACGCCGGCATCCTCGAACCTGCGGCCAAGCTCGACGGCGCTCGTCTCGGTGCTTTTCGCCCAGCCTTCGACGGCGACTTTTCCGTCGCGCGCGTCGATCCCGACCGCGATCCGCCCGGGATGGGCGCGCGCCGCGCTACGCACGAGTTCGGGATTGCGCACCGCCGCCGTGCCGATGATCACCCGGTCGACGCCCTTGCCGAGCCAAGCCTCGATCGTGGCAAAGTCGCGTATTCCACCGCCGAGCTGAACCGGCATTTTTACGCGCGCAAGGATGGATTGCACCGCGTGGGCATTCATCGGCTTGCCCGCGAAGGCCCCGTCGAGATCGACGACGTGAAGATATTCAAAACCCTGCCGCTCAAAAATCTCCGCTTGCGCCACCGGATCTGCGTTGAAGACCGTCGCCTTTTCCGTGTCGCCTTGCACGAGGCGCACGCATGCGCCGCTCTTGAGATCGATCGCCGGAATGAGGATCACGGCTGCCACCGCAGGAAATTGGCGATCAGCGTAAGGCCGAGTTTTTGGCTCTTCTCCGGATGGAATTGGGTGCCGACCATATTGTCGCGCCCGACAATCGCAACGATCGGGCCGCCATAATCTGTCGCGGCGACAATCTCGTCCGGCGCGACGCCGGTTAAGGCATAGGAATGCACGAAATAGGCATGCAGCCCCTCGGGTCCGGTCGGAATCCCGGCGAGCACCGGATGATCCTGGCCAACCTCGAGCGTGTTCCAGCCCATGTGCGGGATTTTTAGCCGCGGATCGGACGGCGTGATCGCGGCGACGTCGCCGCCGATCCAGCCGAGGCCGCGCGTCTCCTCATATTCGAGCCCCCGCTCCGCCATGAGCTGCATGCCGACGCAGATGCCGAGAAAGGGCCGCCCTTTCTTCACCACGGCTTCGTTGAGCGCCTCAATCATGCCCGGCAGGGCGTCGAGGCCGCGGCGGCAGTCGGCAAAGGCGCCGACGCCCGGCAATATGATGCGTTCCGCGCGCGCCACGTCCTTCGGGTCGCCGGTTACTTTGATATTCGCAGCAATGCCCGCTTCGCGGGCGGCACGCTCGAAGGCCTTATGGGCGGAATGGAGATTGCCGGAGCCGTAATCGACGATGGCGACGCTCACCTTGGGTCCTCCGGCAGCGGAAAGAGCCCAAGGACTTCGGCTTGTGGATTTGGCGGAAGCGGCGGCGGTCGAGGGCTCTCCTTGGCGGGCTCCGGCAGCACAGCACCTGTCTCGAAAGTGCGCCGGTAAAAGCTGCGCTCCGCGTCGTCAAGCGTCGCGCCGGCAGTAACATCGACAAGCCGATAGCCGAGCCGCGCGAGCTTGCCACGCCGCAGATTATTGGCCTCAAGCCCGAGAAGAATTTCTAGCACGACGCCGATCATGAAGCTCGTGCCCGGCCCGATGAAGCGCAGCGTTCCGCTCGCCAGCACGCTGAAGACGACCAGCCAGACGAGAAGCTCCAGCCAAAGCCTGTGCCAGGCAAGCCAGAACGGCCCGAGAAAAAACGCGGCGCGCGAAAAACCTTCCGGCACAAAGACGGCGTTAACGAGCGCGGCTTCGCTCGCTGTGGCGGATCGAGGCGCCGGCTCGCCGGGCAAAGCGAAGCCCGATGTCTCGCTCCGCAACCCGCGGCTCGGGAGGTGAACCGTATAGACGGGCATGCTTCATTCCATCAGCCAGTAAGCGACCCTTTGGTCGAGGGAATTTCGCTGCTCTGCCGCGCATCGATCGTGATCGCGGCCCTGAGCGCTCGCGCGAGACCTTTGAACGCGGACTCGGCGATATGATGGCTGTTTTCTCCATATAGTGTTTCGACGTGCAAATTCATGCCCAAATGCGTGGCCAAGGCCTGGAAGAATTCGCGCACCAGTTCGGTATCGAAACTACCGATCTTCGCGCGCGTAAAATTCGTCCTGAAGACGAGAAACGGCCGCCCCGACAGATCGACCGCAACGCGGGTCAAAGCCTCGTCCATCGGCAGATGCACGTCCGCGAAGCGGCTGATGCCGCGCGCGTCGCCAAGAGCCTGACGCAAGGCTTGGCCAAGCGCGATGCCGGTGTCTTCGACAGTGTGATGCGGATCGATATGCAAGTCGCCTTTGGCCGTGACCTCCATGTCGATGAGGGAATGGCGGGCGAGCTGCTCCAGCATATGGTCGAAAAAGCCGATCCCTGTCGCAATCTTAGCCATGCCCGAGCCGTCGAGATCGACGCGGACTTCGAGGGCCGTTTCCTTGGTCTTGCGGGATATGAAGGCTTTTCGCATGGCTCGATTGGCATCTCAGTGGCGGCGGCGGAGATTAGAGCATTTTTCGGTAAAGGGAAAACCAAGGCGCCAAAAGGCCTTGTCGCAACAGAGAAATCGCCGGTCTTTGGCGCTGCTGGCCTCTACCCGAGGAGTTCAGGCCGCGCCGCCCTCGCCCTTGCAAGGATTACAGCGACCCCATAGATGGAAGGGCCTGCTCATCCTGCTTAGCCCCCGCGAGTTCTCCGCGACATGCTCGATCCTTCGCCAAGCCGCGATAGCTGGCATGCGACCACGATCGTCATGGTTCGCAAGGGCGGCCGTACCGTAATAGGCGGCGACGGCCAGGTCAGCATCGGGCAGACGATCATCAAGGGCAACGCCAAGAAGGTGCGCCGGCTCGCCAAGGGCGACGTCATCGGCGGTTTCGCCGGGGCCACCGCCGATGCCTTCACGCTCTTCGAACGGCTCGAAGCCAAGCTCGAACAATATCCAGGCCAGCTCGTCCGCGCCTGCGTCGAGCTGGCGAAGGACTGGCGCACCGACCGCTATCTGCGCCGGCTCGAAGCGATGATGCTCGTCGCCGACAAGGACGCCGGCCTCGTGCTGACCGGCACCGGCGATGTTCTCGAGCCCGAGGCGACCGCTGACGGCAGCGTCATGGCGATCGGCTCCGGCGGCAATTATGCGCTGGCGGCCGGGCGCGCGCTTCTCTCAACGGATCTCGATGCCGAAGCCATCGCCCGCCGTTCGCTCGAGATCGCCGCCGATATCTGCGTCTATACGAATCGCAATGTCGTGATCGAGAGCATTCCATGATTTCCGATTCGGTGCTCACACTTGCCGTCGATCGGGGCCTGCTCACCGCCGCTCAGGTGGAAGGGCTGCGGGCGCTGGCGCGCGAGACCGCGCCGGTGGCCGCTGCGCAGCCGCCGCCGCTGCCACCCGCGCTCCGCGATGATGCTGCCGAGCCGGACGATGAACAGCTGCGGTTCGTCACCGGCTTCGCCGACATATTCGTCACCCTCGGTCTTGCGCTGTTCTTCGGCGCGGCCGCCTATCTCATCAGCCTCTATTTCAGCGGCGCCACATTGTGGGCGATCATCGCCCTGCTCGCTTGGATCGTGGCTGAATTCTTCACCCGGCGCCGCCGCATGGCCTTGCCGAGCATCGTCCTTCTTTCGCTGTTCGCGACGGCAGTCTTCGCCTGCGTATTCCACCTCGTGGCGCACCCGCAGCCAGGATCATACGGGCCTTGGTGGCTGCACGCATGGGGAACACGGCTCTGGTTCATCGAGAATGCACAGACCATTCTGCCGGCGGCGCTCGTAACGGCGGTTCTCGTAGGCGCGCATTACTGGCGCTTCCGAGTGCCGATCACCGTTGCGGCAGGCGCCGCCGCTGTTGTGGCCGCCGTCATTGCTGCGCTCGATTGGGCGATGCCGGACACGAGCTGGACCATCCACAATGGCCTCTTGCTCGTCTGCGGGCTTTGCGTCTTCGCGCTCGCCATGGGCTTCGACGTGTCGGACCCGCAAAGGCGGACGCGGCGAACCGACATCGCCTTCTGGCTGCATCTTCTTGCCGCACCGCTCATCGTCCATCCGCTGATCACGGCATTGCTGCAAGGCTACGCGATCGAGACCAGGCTCACGACGACATCTGCACTCGCCATTCTCGGGGTTTTCCTTGGACTTGGCGTCATCTCGGTGATCATCGACAGGCGTGCCCTGCTCGTCTCCGGCCTCATCTATGCGGGTCTCGCCTTCGGCACCCTGATAGGTCAGACCGCATTGGCCGACAAAACGATCCCGGCGACCGTGCTGGCGCTCGGCATCTTCATTCTCCTGCTCAGCGCCGGCTGGCGGCCGCTCCGGACTCTGATCCTGCGTCTCCTGCCGGGCGCGCTCGCCCGGCGTCTCCCTCATCCACTTTCCCCGGCATCATGACCGAATTTTCTCCCCGCGAAATCGTCTCCGAACTCGATCGCTTCATCGTCGGCCAGAAGCAGGCGAAGCGCGCGGTGGCGATCGCGCTGCGCAACCGCTGGCGGCGGCTGCGCCTCGAAGGAGCGATGCGCGAGGAAGTCATGCCGAAGAACATCTTGATGATCGGCCCCACCGGCTGCGGCAAGACGGAAATCTCGCGTCGTCTGGCGAGATTGGCCAACGCGCCGTTCATCAAGGTGGAGGCGACGAAATTCACCGAGGTCGGCTATGTCGGCCGCGACGTCGAGCAGATCGTCCGCGATCTCGTCGAAATCGCGATTGCCATGGTGAAGCAGGACAAGCGTAAAGCGCTCAATGCGCGCGCCCAGCTGGCGACGGAAGAGCGGCTGCTCGATGCGCTGGTCGGCCCCAGTGCCTCGCCATCGACTCGCGATGCCTTCCGCAAGAAGCTGCGCGACGGCGAATTGGCGGACAAGGAAATCGAGATCGAACTGGCGCAGCCCTCGTCCGGCATGCCGATGTTCGAGCTGCCCAACATGCCCGGCGCCGCGATCGGCACGATTTCGCTCGGCGACATTTTCGGCAAAGGCTTCAGCAAGCCGGCGAAGCTACGCCGCACGCTGGTGAAAGATGCCTATGAGCCCTTGATCGCCGAGGAGAGCGACAAGCTGATGGACCAGGATCAGATCGTGCAGGAGGCGATCCACGATGTCGAGAACAACGGCATCGTGTTCCTTGACGAGATCGACAAGATTTGCGGGCGCGAAGGCCGCAGCGGCGCCGATGTCTCGCGCGAAGGCGTGCAGCGCGATCTTCTGCCGCTCATCGAAGGAACGACGGTTTCAACCAAGCACGGCACGGTGAAGACGGATCACGTGCTATTCATCGCCTCGGGCGCGTTCCATACCGCCAAGCCTTCCGATCTGCTCCCCGAGCTGCAGGGCCGTCTGCCGATCCGGGTCGAGCTTTCGCCGCTCAACGAGGACGACTTCCGCCGCATTCTCGTCGACACCGAGGCGAGTCTCATCAAGCAATACGAAGCCCTGATGCAAACCGAAGGTGTGACGCTTTCTTTCACCCCCGATGCCGTGAACGCCATCGCTAAGATCGCGGTGCAGGTCAATGCCAGCGTCGAGAACATTGGCGCCAGGCGCCTGCAGACGGTGATGGAGCGGGTGCTCGACGAAGTGAGTTTCACCGCCCCGGACCGATTCGGCGAGACGATCAAGATCGACGCCGACTATGTCGAGAAGAACATCGGCGATCTCGCCCGCAACGCCGATCTGAGCCGGTTTATACTTTGATTTGACGAGGACTAATGTGCGTTTTGAGAAATAAGATCGCAGAAACCTGGCTGATGCCCGTCCCCATAAAGAGAATGCAGAGGTTCGTCGCCAACGCCTCGGTTACGCCCTCAGCGGTTCGCGGCAGGCATGGCGGTAAATGTGTGATGCACGCAGCTATAGAGTTTCGAGCGAATCTCGATATCGCCTTATTGCTCAACCCCGCTGCTTTTCCGAATCTGCTTGATGAAAAAACTAACGAACTCTGCTCTCGGCTTCCGCTAGACTTTCAGTTTTGGGGTACCGCCCGGAAGTGCATAAATATCTTTTTGCGGGAAGCATCATACACACGATTGCGAGAAGCCTTTCCTCTAGACACCCTGGAGCCCGTTCTTGAGACTCCTCTCGATCGATACGTGGTGGATGGGTTAAAGCGTGATGCTGGGCGCAATCGTGTGCCTTCTTGGACCACAATCATTCGGCTGAAACCGGAAGATAGTGCCATCTACCAAGCTGTCGCGACCGAAGTGTCGCGAGAGAAATATAATACTTATCGCATGAACCTCGATTTCTGGTATTGGCGGCCGGTCCCAATGTCCGACAGCGAATAGCGAGACCGCGCCGCGAGGCTTGCCAGGGCTAAGCGCCGGCGCCATAAGGCGTGCGATCACGAATTCCGCGGAGCCTTCCCCGCCTATGGCCGAATTCAAACCACGCGTCTTTTCCGGCGTGCAGCCGACCGGCAACCTCCATCTCGGCAATTATCTCGGCGCGATCACCAAGTTCGTTGCGCTGCAGGAAACGCATGACTGCATTTATTGCGTGGTCGATCTTCACGCCATCACCGTGCCGCAGAAGCCGGCGGAGCTGAAAGCCAGCATCCGCGAGGTGACCGCCGCTTTCATCGCCGCTGGGATCGACGCCAAGAAGCACATCATCTTCAACCAGAGCCAGGTCGCAGAACATGCCGAGCTCGCCTGGGTACTAAATTGCGTCGCCAGGCTCGGCTGGCTGAACCGCATGACGCAGTTCAAGGAGAAGGCGGGAAAGGATCGCGAGAATGTCTCGGTCGGGCTCTACGCCTACCCGATCCTGATGGCGGCGGATATTCTCGTCTATCGGGCGACCCATGTGCCGGTCGGCGAGGACCAGAAGCAGCATTTGGAACTCTCCCGCGACATTGCGCAGAAATTCAATCTCGACTTTGCTGAGGAGATCGCTGCCTATGGTCACGGCGATGCTTTCTTCCCGCTGCCCGAACCGCTGATCCAGGGCCCGGCAACGCGCATCATGAGCCTCCGCGACGGGACGAAGAAAATGTCGAAATCCGATCCGTCGAATTATTCGCGCATCAATCTTTCCGACGATGCCGATACGATCGCGCAGAAGATCCGCAAGGCCAAGACGGACTCCGAGCCTCTGCCGAGCGAGGTCGGGGGTCTCGCACAGCGGCCCGAGGCGGACAATCTCGTCGGCATTTTCGCGGCCCTCGAGCAGCGGTCGAAAGCCGATGTGCTGAAAACGTTCGGAGGCAGCAATTTCTCGACCTTCAAATCCGCGCTTGTCGATCTAACCGTCGCGAAGCTCGCGCCGATAGGCATGGCGATGGCCAAGCTTACGCAGGATCAAGCCTATATCGACGGCGTGCTGGAGCAAGGGGCAGCGCGCGCGCGCGTCCTCGCCCAAGAGACGATGAAGGCGGTCAAAGACATCCTAGGCTTTGTGCGCTAAAGTCTAAGCTTCAGCAATCGCAGTTGCGAGTTACGACGATTGACCAAAGACAGCGGTAAAACTGGCCCGGCTCGCTCCCTGGCATTGGGGATCGATGCCTATCGCCTCGGAGTCGATCCGGTAACGCGCGTTCTCGAAACGTCGGGCAGCGTTATGCGCATGGCGCAAAGCCGCCCGCTCTTCGCGGCCGTGCTCACCGGCAGCGTGGCGCTGCACGTTTTTGCGCTGTTCATCCTCAATCTTTTGGAACGAGCCCCGCCGATCCAGCCTGGCACGGCGATCGAAATCCCCGTCGAATTGGTGAGCGATCCTGCCGCTGGGAAAGAGAAAGGCGGCCAAACAGGGGCTAAGCCGCGCATGAAGGCCGCCAGTCCCGCAGGCCAGCCCGGGAGCGGCGCGAAATCCGCCGCAAAGCCGGCAGCCGAGCAGGCGGCCAAATCGGGGACACCCGGAGCCGCGGCGAAGCCGCCGCAACCTGCCCCAGCCGAGAAACAGGCCAACGCCAAACCGGCGAGCCAAGTGAAGCTGCCGCAGCCGCCGCCGGAACCCCAGAAGGCGGAGCCAAAGCCGGCGGCCGCGCAAGCCGAGCCGCCAAAACCGGCGGCCCCACAAGCCGAGCCGCCAAAATCGGCGGCCGCACAAACGGAGCCGCCAAAGCTAGCGGCGCCGATGGCCGCCCAGGTGCAGCCGCCGAAGCCGAGCCCGCCGCCACAGCCGGCCGCGCAGGTGCCACAACCGGCGGCCGCGCAGCCCCCGACAAGTGTGCCGACGATGGCGGCGCTCCAGATGCAGGCAACTCACCTGACCGCTGCAGCCTCGCCGCTTATGATGGATGATGACCCGCTTCTAGCCGTCGCCGTTCCCAAGCCCTCGGACGAGGGCGATCAGGCGATGAGCTACAAGACGATCGTGTTCGGCATGCTGGAACTCGCCAAGCAATTTCCCGCCGACGCCCGCGCCAGAGGCGCGCGTGGAGCGGCGACGATCTATTTCGAGCTTGACGACGCGGGCGGTGTGAAGAGTGTCAAGCTCCTGAAGTCGAGCGGCGATGCGGAGCTCGACGTCGAAAGCCTCGCCCTCGTCGAAAGGGCCGCACCCTTCCCGAAGCCGCCGCAGGGCGCGCAGAAATCCTTCGCAGCGGTGATCGAATACGGTCCCGACGAGCAGTGAATCGCCGCCCCGTGAAAACTCAACGTCGTTCTACGACCGTCTCGATCGCCTGCGCCAGGAGGGCGAGGTCGGTGTCGCGCGACAGGCGATGATCTGCGTCCTTGACGAGGCTCACCACGACGGGATCGCCGGCGAGATGTTCGACGAGAACCATGGCATGTTGCCAGGGCACGCCTTCATCCTTCATGCCTTGCAGGATGTGGACGGGACAATGGGTCCTGATTGTCGTATCAAGCATGAGGTGCCGTCGCCCCTCCTCGATGAGGCTGCGCGTGATCGGATAGGGCTGCTCGGAATAGGCCGAGGGGATCAGGCAGCGGCCTTCGGTTTGGAGCTTGGCGCGCGCCTCGGGCGAGAGTTTGGCGAAGATCAGGCTTTCAGTGGAATCGACGGCGGGCGCGATCAGGACGAGGCCAGCAAGACGTTCCGCCTCGCCGGCCTCAGCGAGGGCGCGCGCGCAGAGCAGCGCGAGCCATCCGCCCATCGAGGAGCCGACCAGAATCTGCGGACCAGTGCTTTCCGCGCGAATTATGGCGAGCGCCTCTTCGAGCCAGGCGCCGATCGTCCCGTTCTCGAAAGTTCCGTCGGATTCGCCATGTCCGGAATAGTCGAAGCGAAGATACGCACGCCCTTCCCGCGCCGCGTGTTGGTCGAGAAACGTCGCCTTGGTCGAGCGCATATCCGACATGAACCCGCCGAGCCAGATGAGGCCAGGGCGCGCTCGCGCATCGGCGCGAGCATCGGACGGGCGCCGCAGATAGGCGATGTGCCGCGCCGGATCGTTTCCCACACTGAGGAATTGTGGAGGAAGCTCCGTCTCGAGGATCCCGATTTGCCGTTGCATCTCTTTCGCCTCTATCCTCGCCGCATGAGTTTTGAGCGTCATAGAGCCCGCTCCCGCGGGCCGGAACAAGGTCGCGAGCCTTGTTGCAGGTGATGCCGCAAGGGTCACACGCCAGCGGATTGAGCGGAGGCGGCGCGCATCCTCTCGCCGGACTCACGATCTTGCAGATCATACCCGAATTGAACACCGGCGGGGCCGAGGCTGCCACGATCGATATTGCCGCCGCGCTCTCCGATGTCTGCGCCAAAGCACTGGTTGCGAGCGAAGGTGGCCGGATGGTGAGCGAATTGCAAGCCAAGGGCGGCATATGGCTGCCCTTCCCGGCGAGGACGAAGAATCCCTTCGCCATGGCGCTGAACGAGCGCCGCTTGGCGCAGCTGATCGACAGCGAAAGGGTCGCCCTCGTCCATGCAAGGTCCCGCGCGCCCGCCTGGGTCGCCTATGGCGCGTCGCGGCGAATGAAGATCCCTTTCGTGACCACCTATCATGGCGCCTATTCCGGCAACGGCGCGCTGAAATTGCGCTATAATTCGATTATGGCGAAGGGTGATGCCGTGATCGCCAATTCCGCCTATACCGCGCGACGCATCGCCGAGCTCTATCCTTTCGCCGCCGAACACATTCGCATCATCGAACGGGGCATCGATTTTCGCGTCTTCAACCCGCCGGATGTCGATCCGGCTCGCGTGAAAAGCCTGCGCCAGGCCTGGAACGTCACGAGGGAAGAGAGAATCGTTCTCCTCGCTGCCCGCCTCACCTCCTGGAAGGGGCACAAGATCCTGATCGAGGCGGCGCGGCTCCTCGTCGCTGCCGGCCTCTCCGGCACGACGTTCATTTTGGCCGGCGACGATCAGGGACGCACTTCCTATGTCAAGGAGATTGATGCGGCGATCGGTGAAGCCGGACTCGCCGGTACAATACGGCGCACCGGGCATTGCAGCGATATGCCCGCGGCCCTGCTCGCAGCAGCCGCCGCCGTGGTCCCCTCGACCCAACCGGAGGCTTTCGGCCGCGTCGCCGTGGAGGCGCAGGCCATGGGGACACCGGTCATCGTTTCCGATCTCGGCGGCCTCAGCGAGGTCGTTCTTTCGCCGCCCGACGTCGATTTTGCGCTTCAGACCGGCTGGCGCGTACCGGCGGGGGATGCGAAGGCCCTCGCCGCGGCGATTTTCGAGGTTTTGACGCTCGGGGCGGCGGCGCGCGATGCGCTCTTCCTGCGCGCCCGCGCCGACGTTCTGCGCCGGTTTTCGGTGGAACGCATGAAGGCGGAAACCCTCGCAACCTATTCGGCGTTGATCCGCCCGCTGAGCTGAGGCGTGAGGCTATGAGGTCATGTGGAATTGGCGCTATCAGCATCGCGATTAAGTAAGATGTCCCGGTGATTTTCGCGCGCCGCTTTCCATTGACTTCGCCGCGCAATGCAACGATTCTTAAAGGCAGGTCCGACGAGATTCAGGAACGGCATCTACGCATCGCCGCCTTAATCGCCGGATTCGATCATTTATAGAGGAGACAACCCATTCGCCGTCCCATGAAGAGCACTCAGGCCCCGCAAAAGGACGGGCCTCGTATCAACCGTGATATCCGCGCTCGCGAAGTTCAACTCATCGATGCCGAAGGGCATAACCGGGGCATCGTTCAAGCTCCTGAAGCGCAGCAGTTGGCCGACGAGGCCGGACTGGACCTCGTCGAGATCGTTCCGACCGCCGATCCCCCCGTCTGCAAGATCCTGGATTATGGCAAGTTCCGCTTTCTCGAGCAGAAGAAAGCCGCCGAGGCGCGCAAGAAGCAGAAGGTCGTCGAGATCAAGGAAATCAAGCTGCGGCCCGGCATCGACGACCACGACTACGGCGTGAAGATGAGATCCGTCCGCCGCTTTTTCGAGGAAGGCGACAAGGTCAAGGTCACCCTGCGCTTCCGTGGCCGCGAGATGGCGCACCAGGAGCTCGGATATAAGCTCCTCGAACGCGTACGCAGCGAAACTCTGCCCTTCGCCAAGGTCGAGACCGAACCCTCGATCGAGGGCCGGCAGATGGTAATGGTCTTGGCGCCAAAATAGGCTTGGGGTCCAGGCCGGTTGCATTGGCCGCGGCTTTGCGCTTATAAACCCCGCTCTTGGAACCACCCGGCGAGGGCTGCCGTGGCGGTTCTTTCGGTCGTTCGGCAACGAACGGAGCGGGGGAATCCCGCTCGAAAAACAATGACGGCGCCGATTGCTCGGTGGCCTGATGGAGACGAGCAAATGCCCAAGTTGAAGACCAAATCGGGCGCCAAGAAGCGATTCAAGCTGACGGCGACTGGCAAGGTGATCTATGCGCATCGCGGCAAGCGCCACGGCATGATCAAGCGCACCAATAAGCAGATCCGCAATCTGCGCGGCACCAACGTCCTGTTCAAGACCGACGGCGAGAATGTAAAAAAGTTCTTTCTGCCGAATGGCTGAAGTTCGCCGGTTTCACCCTTAATGTCGCCTTATTCGGAGATCTGCCATGGCTCGCGTCAAGCGCGGCGTCACCTCGCATGCCAAACATAAGAAGACACTCCGCGCGGCCAAAGGTTTTTACGGCCGACGCAAGAATACGATTCGCGCCGCCAAGGCGGCAGTCGATCGGTCCATGCAATATGCGACGCGCGACCGCAAGGCGAGAAAGCGCGAATTCCGCGCCCTGTGGATCCAACGGCTCAATGCCGCAGCGCGCGAATTCGGCCTCACCTATTCGCGTTTCATCGACGGCTTGTCGCGCGCCGGAATAAATATCGACCGCAAAATTCTCTCCGAACTTGCGATTCGCGAGCCTGTGGCCTTCAAGGCCATCGTCGAACAAGCGAAGGCCGCTCTGCCCGCCAAGGCTTGAAGCCACGCCGTCATTGCGAGGAGGGCTCGCGATGACGCGACCTGACTGCCCCAGGATTTATGTGCGCTCGCGCAGTTAGTCGGCGGTATCCGGCGCCGGGTCCAGAATCATGCGCTTACGCTGCCCATGCTGCAGGATTAGCGTTCCATGCCTGCGGCCATGCCGATTGGCATAGGTGTGCTGGTTCGCACCTGCCGGCACCGGAGCGAGGTGATGTTCGTGCGCGACGGGACCGAAGCTCGCAAGGCAGCGATTATAAGCATCGGCTTCTTGAATTTTCTCACAATCCTTGATTGTCGCGGGCGCAGCGCGAAGCGATGTCGCAGCCAGGCTGAAACAGAGCGCCATGAACATCGGCATGATATGTCGCAAACTTTTCATCCTCTCAGAATGGCTCCGGTCTTCTCGGTAACTTCCGCGACGATCCGGCCGGCTACCGTACCGATTTCGGCCTCGGTCAGTGTCCGATCACGCGGCTGCAAGGTGACGGCAATGGCAACCGACTTCTTGCCTTCGGGAATCCCAGAGCCTTCATAGACATCGAAGACGGTGACGTCTGTGACGAGCAGGCGATCTGCGGCTTGCACCGCGTTCACGATGTCGGCAGCTTTCACGCCGCGCTCGACCACGAAGGCAAAATCGCGTTCGACCGGCATGAATTCCGAGAGTTCAAGCTTCGGCTTGGTCTTCGTCGGCTTCGATTTGGGCAGCGGTATGTCGTCGAGCCGCAGTTCGAAGGCAACGAGTGGCCCGGCGACGCCAAATTCCTCGAGCACGCGCGGATGGAGCTCGCCGAAATGGCCGATCACGTTTTTCGGCTTGAATTGCAGCGCGCCGGAACGGCCGGGGTGAAACCAGAGCGGCCCTCCCGGCACGATCTGCAGTGCGCCAAGCGGAGCGCCGACCGCCCCGAGCAGCGCCAGGGCATCGGCCTTGGCATCGAAAACATCGAGGCTTTCATCGCCCGCCGTCCAGTGCCGCCCGGCGGCCGCAAGCCGCGCTCTGCCGTACCGCAACCCTGCGGCCGCCATCTTCTGGTCGCTGGGTTCCGTGCCTTTGAAGACCTGCCCGACTTCGAACAGCGCAACATCACCGAAGCCACGATCGGCATTGCGTTTGGCAGCGACCATGAGACCAGGCAGCAGACTTGGGCGCATATCCGACAGATCCGCAGCGATCGGATTGACGAGCCGCAAAGCCTCGCCGCCGCCGCCGAACAGAAGCGCTTGCTCATGCGAGATGAAGGACCAGCTGACCGCCTCAATGAGCCCGTTGGCAGCAAGCGCGCGCTTTGCGGTGCCTACCCGCCTCTGCAGCGGATCGAGCACCGGCATTGCGACCTTGGCTTCGTCGGGCAGGAGTGGCTGCGCCGGAACCCTTTCGAGGCCGGCGATGCGCAAGATTTCCTCGACGAGATCGGCTTTGCCTTCGATTTCGGGACGCCAGGTCGGAGCTTCGACCACCACCAGATCGCTGTTTCCGATGACGCGGCCGAGCTTGAAGCCGAGGTGTTCGAGGATCGTCGCCATTTCCGAGGAGGGAAGCTCGACGCCCGTCAGCCGGCGCACCTCGCTCCAGGGAAAGACGATGCGGGCCGTTGTGTTTGGCACGTGGCCAGCAAGCACGATGTCGGAGGCCACGCCGCCACAGAATTCGAGGATGAGCTGGGTCGCATATTCGAGGCCGGGCAGGCAGAAGGCCGGATCGACGCCGCGCTCGAAACGGTAGCGCGCATCCGAAGTGATGCCGAGACGCCGCCCGCTGCGGGCGATATTTCTCGGGTCCCACAGAGCCGATTCGATGAGCACGTCGGTCGTCGCCTCGGTGCAGCCTGACGCCTCGCCGCCGATGATGCCGGCAATCGATTGGACGCCGTCCTTGCTCGCGATGATGACGACGTCCTCATCGAGCGCATAGGTCTTGCCGTCGAGCGCCAGCAAGCTTTCGCCAGGCCGCGCGCGGCGCACGCTGAGATCGCCATGGATCTTGCGCGCATCGAAGACGTGAAGCGGCCGCGCCCGGTCGAAGGTGAGAAAATTTGTGATGTCCACGAGGGCGTTGATCGGACGCAGGCCGATTGCCGCGAGCTGCCTTTGCATCCATTCCGGGCTCGGCCCGTTTTTCACGCCGCGCACCTGGCGCAGGGCGAAGGCCGGCGCGAGATGCCGATCGGCCGGTGCGAAATCAAGCTTCACGCCGACAGGGCAAGGAAAATTGCCCGGCACGGGAGCTACGGGCGGCGTCCTCAATCGGCCGAGCTCCGCCGCGGCAAGATCGCGGGCGATGCCGGCGACCGCCATGGCATCCGGCCGGTTCGGTGTCAGGTTGATTTCGATCACAGGATCGTCGAGCCTGGCCCATTGCGCATAAGCCACGCCGACCGGCGCATCCTCCGGCAGTTCGAGAATACCGCCGTGATCCTCGGCGAGTTCGAGTTCGGCACCGGAACAGAGCATGCCGTTTGATTCGACGCCGCGGATGACGCCCTTGCCGAGCGTGACTTGCTTGCCGGGAATATGCGTTCCCGGCGCGGCGAAGACCGACTTCAAGCCGGTACGCGCATTGGGCGCGCCGCAGACCACTTGGATCGGCCTGTCACCGCCGCTATCGACCAGACAGACGCGAAGCCGGTCGGCATTGGGATGCGGCTTTGCCTCGATGATCGCGGCGATCACGAAATTTTTGAGCGAAGCCGCCGGATCGTGGACGTGCTCGACCTCAAGGCCGATCTTCGTCAAGGTCGCGACGATCGCGTCGAGCTTGGCGTCGGTCTCGAGATGATGCTTCAGCCAGGAGAGAGTGAACTTCATTCCGATTCCGGTTGTGGCGGAGTTCGACCGAACCCTGTGCTGCTGCGTTTCAGCGAACCGGGCTTCGGCCGCCTCTATTCAACAGATTGATGGCGAATTCCAGCCTGGGGCGTCTCAGGCGCTGCCCTGTTCGGTGAAGCGACCAAACTTGCGGTAGCGGATGAGATAGGTTGGCACCAGGGCTTCGAAGGATTCAGCCGTAATCCCGAGCCCGGTCAAGGTCCGGCCTTCGGCCGAAGCTTCGACTGAGACCACATTATCCCGGCGCAGAAGCTCGACCTGGTCGCGGGTGATCACAAACATCTCCGGTAACAGGCCGAACGACAATTTCGCCGCGATCTCGATTGCAACGCCCATCAGTTTCGCTAGCCCGAACGGGACAGGAAGGAGCAGGCGCTTGCGTTCCGTGACAGTCAGAATGTAGGCCATGATCTCGCGCAGGCTGCGCACTTCCGGGCCGCCGAGCTCGTAGGTGCTCCCGGGCTCGACCCTACCGTCGAGGGCGAGCGCGACGACTTCGGCGACATCGCCGGCATAGACGGGCTGCAGCTTAGTGACACCGCCGCCGATCAGCGGCAAGGCCGGCATGAACCGTGCCATCGCCGCGAAGCGGTTGAAGAATTGATCTTCGGGTCCGAAGACGACGGAAGGACGCAGGATCACCGCGCCTGGCAAGGCCTCGCACACCGCCTGTTCGCCCGCAGCCTTGCTCCTGGCATAGAGCGAGGGAGAGGAAGGATCGGCGCCGATCGCCGAGACATGGACGAGACTTTCGATGCCGGCCTCGCGCGCCGCCACAGCGACGTTTTGCGCGCCCAATCGATGCAAGGCGTCAAAGCTTTGGCCGCCGCTTGGCCGCAAAATTCCGACCAGATTGACCGCGGCATCGGCCTTGCGCAGCACCGCGGCAATTGATTCTGGGTAGCGCAGGTTGGCCTGGACCGCGTGAATCTGGCCGACGCCGCCGAGCGGCTGGAGATGGAAAGCAAGATCGGGGCGCCTTGTTGCGACGAGCACCCGCCATCCGCGTTTGGCGAGGGCACGCACAACATGCCGGCCGAGAAAGCCGGAGCCGCCGAAGACAGTGACCAGCCGGTCGGATCGCTTCACATATTCGTTCATCGGGCTCATCCGCGAGGCCAAGCGAGGCTTTGCCGTGCCGCCCTTCTAGTTAAGGACGGCGGCTCTGCATAGGCCCGCGGACCTGCGGCGCTGACGGGCGGCGCGCCTGCCGATTGACAAGGCGCCGAGCCGGCCCCTATGGAAGTTGCCCCTGCCCTGGTGGCGGAATTGGTAGACGCGCTGGTTTCAGGTACCAGTGGTGAAAGCCGTGGAGGTTCGAGTCCTCTCCAGGGCACCAACTTTCAGGCGAATTACGAGTCAGATCTGAGAGCTCTTCCTTGCTCCGAACCTGTCCAACAACATGTGGGCAGCGCGGCGCCCCTAGTGACCGACTCGGGCGGGCGTGGCATAAGGCGGCATGGCGAATCCTACCCCCCTTCGCGCCGATCCGGGCTTCGGGATCTATGTGCATTGGCCGTTTTGCCTGTCGAAATGCCCCTATTGCGATTTCAACAGCCATGTCCGTTCCGAGCCGGTTGACGAGAAAAGATTCGTCGCCGCCATTACGGCCGAGCTCGCGCATCGCGCCAGCCTCACCACGGGGCGAGTGGTCCGCTCGGTCTATTTCGGCGGTGGCACGCCATCCTTGATGAAGGCTTCGAGCGTCGCTGCAATTCTCGAGGCGATCGCGCGGCTGTGGCAGCAAGCGCCCGAGGTGGAGGTCACGCTCGAAGCCAATCCGTCGAGCGTCGAGGCTGGGCGTTTCCGCGATTACCGCGCCGCCGGAGTCAACCGCGTGTCGATCGGCGTCCAATCCTTCAATGATGCCGACCTGAAAATGCTTGGCCGGCTGCATAACGCGGCCGAGGCGATCGCCGCACTCGACGTCGCGGCTTCGGTCTTCGACCGCTATTCCTTCGATCTCATCTATGCGCGCCCGCAGCAGAGCGTCAAAGCCTGGCGGACGGAATTGAAGGCGGCGCTGGTGCGCGGCTCCGATCATCTTTCTCTCTATCAGTTGACGATCGAGCCCGACACGATCTTCGAGCGTCTCAATTTCGCCGGAAAGCTTCCCATGCCGGATGCGGATATGGGCCGCGCCTTCTGGGACACGACGCAGGAATTGACGGCCGCGGCCGGCCTGTCGCCCTATGAGGTCTCGAACCACGCCCGGCCCGGTGCCGAGAGCCGGCACAATCTCATCTATTGGCGCTATGGCGAATATGTCGGCGTCGGGCCGGGGGCACATGGCCGCATTATGACGCCGAAGGGACGCCGCGCCCAGGCAACCGAGCGGCATCCCGAAATGTGGTTGACGGTCGTCGAGGCCGACGGCCACGCGCTCGTCGAGGACGAGATGCTGTCCAGCGAGGAACAGGGCGATGAATTTCTGCTGATGGGCCTGCGCCTCTCGGAAGGGATCGAGCCGGCCCGTTTCGAGGCCGTGGCGGGCCGCCGGCTCGATCCGGCGCGGATCTCTTCGCTTGTGTCCGAAGGCATGGTCGAAGTGACGCCCGCCGGGCGGCTAAGAGTCAGCGCCGAAGGCTTTCCGGTGCTCGACGCGGTGGTCGCCGATCTCGCGGCGTGATCGCGCAATCACGTCGCGGAAGAATTTGCCGCAAGATTGCGCGGCGCGGGGCTTAGCTGCGCCGTAGTTCCATTGTTGATCTGCAAGATCGCCAGAGCGCGTTCGTTCAGGCCATTAGGCAGGAAGCGGAAGACGCCGTCGACGCCATTGAATCCGGCGCGACTGGTCAGTACGTCTTGCGAGAAATGGTCCGTACCCGGCCTGCGCGCCAGTGCCACGGCGAGGGCGGCCGCATCATAGCCAAGCGTTGCGATGCGCGTCGGATCCGAGTTGAACCGCGCCCGATAGCGTGCGGCGAAGGCCGCAAATCCGACGTTGGCCGGCGCCGCGAACCAGGCGCCTTGCAGCGCCGGCAAGCCCAACACACGCGCATCGTTCCACAGGCCGGTGCCGAGAATTTGGACCTTGCGCGAATTGATGCCGGCCGCCGTGAGCGCCTGCGCCATCGCGGGCATGGCGTCGGCCTGCTCGGGGATGAACAAAGTATCGATCGAATTGCCGAGCGCCGCGATCTTCTGCACAGCGGCGGTCATCGTTTGAGGCTGATAATGCTCGATCTCCATCACGCGCAGGCCGCGGCGCGCCGCAAACTGCTGGAATTCGGCTTCGGCGACATGGCCGTAATCATTATCGGGGATCAGCGCGGCGAAGGATCTCTTACCTTGGGATGCTGCATAATCGACGATCCGGTCGACATAGTTTTCGATCAGGAACGAGAGAAGATAGACGCCGGGCCCCGCGGTCGACGTATCGGTCGAGAACGCGACGACCGGTTTGTTGGCACCTTGCGCAACCTGACCCACCGCACGGACGTTCGGCGAGAACAGCGGACCGAGGATGAGCTCGTCCCCTTCGGAAACTGCGGCCTGAGCCGCGTCGTGCGCCCCCTCCGGAGTCGAACGATCATCCTTGATGAAGATCGTGACATCGGTGCTGCCGGCCTCCGACAGAGCGAGATCCGCCGCATTGCGCAAAGATGTGCCGACGAGGCTCGCATCGCCCCCGCCTTGAGTCAAAGGCAGGATCATCGCGACGTGGACCGGTCCAGTGCCGATCTGATCGCCGCTGGTGGTGCCCGGCGCTCCGGGCAATGGCTCTGATTGAACCGGAGTGACCGGGACCGAAGCCGTGAAATCGCCATTGCTCTGGTTCGATGAGAACGAGCCGCAGGATGCCAAGGCGAGAGCTGCTGCGGCGGCCAGGAACTTCAGGCCGCCGGCACCAAAGTTTTGTGTGGGATCCCGCGCGAGCCGGTCGGAAGAGCCGTTGGCCAAGGCGAAAACTCCTCTCGGCGCATCCGCAGGGAATCGCCGCATCGCAAGCACTTCGACAGAACGCCCTGCACTCGACGAACCGCGCAGGCTTCGACGCGCGGCTCAAGCAAGTCCCCGCCTCGGTGTTTCAAACATATATCGCTTTTCCCGCAATCCAAAGTAAACGAAAGCCAAGCTGGCTTGCGGTCTTGTGATCGATTCGGTCTTGTTCTATAAATGAAACGTTCGGACGGTATATAGAACGATGTTCGAGGCGGCAAGTCCCATGAACGCGAGCAGAAAGCCGGAGGTCGCGCCGCAGGTCTTGGGCGAAGGGCCGGCGACCTTCACTGCCTTCGGCCTCAAAGCCGAGGCAGAACCGCTGGCGCCCGGCCTTCACGTGGTGGCGACGCCGATCGGCAATCTCGCCGATATTTCGCTGCGCGCGCTCGTGACTTTGGCGGGTGCCGATGCGGTCGTGGCGGAAGATACGCGGGTCACCAAGACGCTGCTCGCCTATTACGGCATAGCAACGCCGCTTGTTGCCTATCACGAGCATAATGCCGAGGTCATGCGGCCGCATTTGCTCGCTCGGCTTGCCAATGGCGCGGCGCTGGCGCTCGTGTCCGACGCCGGCACGCCGCTCATTTCCGATCCCGGCTACAAGCTCGTCGCGGAAGCCTTAGGGAACGGTCTTTCAGTGACTTCGGTGCCGGGGGCCTCCGCGGTGCTCACGGCCTTGGTTGTCGCCGGCCTGCCGACCGACAGGTTCTTCTTCGAGGGGTTTCTGCCGCCGAAGACGGCGGCCCGCCGGCAGAGGATTGCCGAGCTTTCGACGATTCCGGGCACTTTAGTGTTCTTCGAATCGCCCCGCCGGGTCGCCGATACGCTCGTCGATCTCGCCGCGGTGCTGGGCCCGCGCGACGCGGCGCTGGCGCGCGAGCTGACCAAGATTTTCGAAACGGTTCGACGCGGGACGCTTCCCGACCTCGCCGCCGCGGTCTCGGCGGCAGAGCCGCCGAAAGGCGAGATCGTGCTCATCGTCGGGCCGCCATCGGAAGGGGCGCCGAAGATCGACGGCGCGGACCTCGATCTTCGCATCGGCAAGGCGCTCGAGACCCTCTCGGTGAAAGAGGCGGCGGCCGTGGTCTCGGCTGAGACCGGCCAGCCACGCCGTAAAGTCTATGCCCGGGCGATCGAACTGGCAGCCCGCGCCCGTTGAGGCAGACAAGCGTCGCGCCGGGCGCTCCTCTCGGGGCGCCGGGCTGAGGCCGCGGCTGCTTTCTTTCTACGGCTCAGAGGCTATCGCATCCTCGCCCGCCGCTATCGCGTCAACGCCGGCGAGATCGACCTCATCGCCCGAAAATTCGATGCGATCGTCTTCGTCGAAGTGAAGACCCGGCCGACGCTCATCGAAGCCATGACGTCGATCGATGCCCGAAAGCGGAGGCGGATGTCACGCGCCGCTTGCCTTTGGCTTGCCGCAAATCCCGGGGCGGCGCGCTTGACGCTGCTTGGAGACGCGATCTATCTCGCGCCGTGGCGATGGCCGCGCCACGCCATTGCTGCGCTGCCTTTGGATATCGGATAAACTCTTTTTGTTCGACGGGTCTCCCGTCACAATCGACAGGCAAATACCAATTGATCTAGGCCGCCCTTTGACCTGACGTCGATGCTGGCCAATCCACTCGCGGGCGACGCGCAAATAGGACACTGAATCGATGAGCAAGCCCGAACGCGCCTTGCAACTGACATCCCCCGCCGAGATCAGCGGCGTCGAGACCGCAGCAAGCGTGGCAGGACCCGGCATCGTCGCCGATCTCATCGCCGTGCTCGTCGCAGTCACCGCCGGCGAACCGCGGGTGCTCACGCTGCAAGACGCCCGCGCCCTGCCCTCCGGTCCGTTCGAACTGGCGCACCGCTCGCTGCAGTCGGGGCTGCGCGCCTGGGTCGAGCGGCAGACGCATCATCCGCTCGGCTATGTCGAACAGCTCTACACCTTTGCCGACCGCGACCGGGGACTTGGGCCCGATCAACGGGTCATATCGATTAGCTATCTCGGCCTGACGCGCGAACAGCCTGCGGCCGGCGATTATGAAGCGAGCTGGCAAAGCTGGTATGTTTACCTGCCCTGGGAAGACCGGCGCCTCGGCATATCGCCGATGATCGAGAAGGTTTTGCTGCCAAACCTCAAAACCTTCGCCGAGTTCGCGCCGAGCCTTGCTCTGCGCCAGGATCGCACCAACCGTATTGCCGTGACCTTCGGTCTCGAGGGCCGGCCGTGGAACGAGGAGCTGGTGCTGCCGCGCTACGAACTCCTCTACGAAGCCGGCCTCATTCCCGAGGCACGGCGCGCGAGACCCGAGCTGGGGCAGGCCCCCGTGCAGGGCCGTAGCATGATCCTCGACCATCGCCGCATCCTCGCGACCGGCATCGCCCGGCTTAGGGCCAAGATCAAATATCATCCCGTGGTCTTCGAGCTCGTACCGGACACCTTCACCCTTCTGCAATTGCAGCGCTGCGTCGAGGCGCTCGCCGGCCGCCTGGTGCACAAGCAGAATTTCCGCCGGCTCGTCGAACAGCAGGAACTCGTTGAAGAAACGGGTCAAATGAGCCAGGACACGCGCGGACGCCCCGCCAAGCTCTTCCGCTTCCGCCGGGAAATTTTGACCGAACGAGCGATCGTCGGGACGAAACTCCCGATCTCGCGCTCTTGACAAAACATATACTCAACCCCAGCATATTAGCAACTAATGCTCAGCCGGACTATATACTATGGCAACGACCGCGCTCGCGCCTCGGGAGGACCTTTATGCCAAGGTCCGGCACCAGATTCCGACCATCGAGTGGCCGGTCTTCGCGGCCGATATCGACGCCATTCGGGCGCTGAAGGAGCGCCGCAATGCGGTAATCCTGGCGCATAATTACCAGACCCCTGAGATTTTCCACTGTGTCGCCGACATCGTCGGCGACAGCCTTGCGCTGGCGCGCGAGGCGACGCGGGTCGACGCCGACGTCATCGTGCTGGCTGGCGTTCATTTCATGGCGGAGACGGCGAAACTCCTCAGTCCGAGCAAAACGGTTCTCATCCCCGATCTCGCGGCGGGATGCTCGCTCGCCGAGTCGATCACGCCGGAGAACGTCCGCGAGCTCCGCCGCCGGCATCCCGGCGTGCCGATCGTCACCTATGTGAACACCTCCGCCGCGGTGAAGGCCGAATCCGACATTTGCTGCACCTCGGGCAATGCGCGCGCGGTGATCGAGTCCTTGAGCGTGCCGCGGGTGATCATGATCCCCGACGAATATCTGGCGAAGAACATCGCGGCGGAAACTGGCGTCGAGATCATCACCTGGGCTGGCCATTGCGAGGTGCATGAGCGGTTCGGCGTCGAGGAAGTCGCTCAACTGCGCGAGGATTATCCAGGCGTCGTCATTCTGGCGCATCCCGAATGCCCGCCGGAAGTCGTGCAAGCCGCGGACTTTTCCGGCTCGACCGCGGCGATTTCCTCCTATGTCGGCAAGAACCGGCCGGAGCGCCTGGCGCTGCTCACCGAATGTTCGATGAGCGACAATATCGCCATCCAATATCCGGAACTCGAATTCATCCGTCCCTGCAATCTCTGTCCGCACATGAAGCGCATCACGCTGCCGAAGATTCGCCGGGCGCTGGAGACGATGCGGCATGAGGTCGAGATCGATTCCGTGACAGCGGCGCGGGCGCACCGGGCGGTCGAACGCATGCTGGCGGTGCGATGATGAACATTCATGATCTCGACGGGCGTCCGCTCATCATCGGCGGCGGCGTGGCCGGGCTGATGACGGCGCTCCATCTCGCGCCGGAGCCTTGCGTCTTGCTGAGCAAAGCACCGCTCGGGCTGGAGACGTCGAGCATCCTGGCGCAAGGCGGAATTGCCGCAGGTGTCGGGCCAGACGATGATCCTGCGCAGCATGTCGCGGATACGCTTGCTGCCGGCGACGGGCTCTGCGTCGCGCCGATCGTCGAGCGCATTATCAGGGCGGCGCCCGCGGCCATCGCCGATCTTGAGCGTTTCGGAGTTCAATTCGACCGCGGCCCGGACGGTGCGCTTGCGCTCGGGCTCGAGGCCGCGCATCGGCGCAAGCGCATCGTCCATGCCGGTGGCGACTCGACCGGGCGCGAGATCATACGCATCTTGACGCAAGCGGTGCGGGCGACCCCTTCCATTACCGTTGTTGAAGGCCTGGCGGGACGGCGCTTGAGCGTCGAAGATGGCGCCATAACCGGCCTCGTTGCCTATGGGTGGAATGGTGCGGTCCACCTGCGGACGAACCGCGTCGTCATTGCCACCGGCGGCATCGGCGGCCTCTTCCTGCACGCAACAAATCCCGGCGGCTCCTTCGGACAAGGTCTGGCGCTCGCAGCGCGCGCTGGCGCTTTGCTCGCCGATCTCGAATTCATTCAGTTCCACCCGACCGCGCTCGATGCGCCGGGATCTCGCCTAAGCCTCATCAGCGAAGCGGTGCGCGGCGAAGGCGCCATCCTCGTCGACGAGGAAGGCACGCGGTTCATGGCGGATACGCCGCGCGCCGAACTCGCGCCGCGCGACGTCGTTGCACGCGCCGTCTGGCGGCATATGGAAGACGGGCATCGCATCTTCCTAGACGCTCGCAAGGCACGACATTTCGATTTCGCGGCCCGCTTCCCTGCCGTCACGGTGCTCTGCCGCGCCGCGGGCATCGATCCGGTCAGAGAACCAATCCCAGTCCGCCCGGCTGCGCATTATCACATGGGTGGCATCAAGGTGGATCTCGAAGGTCGCACGTCGGTCGACGGGCTCTGGGCCTCCGGAGAGGCCTCCTGCACCGGCCTTCACGGGGGCAATCGTCTCGCCAGCAACTCTCTCCTCGAGGCGGTGGTTTGCGCCGGCTTCACCGCCGCAAGCATCAAAGCCGCGCGAACCGCGCGGCGGCCTGTCGGGCGCCTCGAACCGGTCGCGCCTCATAGCGAAGCGGGTCCGGTGCGACCGATCCTCTCACGCGCCGCCGGCGTGTTGCGCGACGGCGAAACGCTCCGCCGCGCCGCTAGCGAACTTTATCCGCTCGCGGCCTCGCATCGCGAGGCGAGTGATGCCGCTCTCGTCGGCTTGATGATCGTCATCGCGGCGCTACGCCGCGAAGAAAGCCGCGGCGCGCATTATCGAGAAGATTTTCCGCACCGGAACGCGAGTTCGAGCTGGCGGCGCGAGATCGCTCTCACTGAGGCGTTCGAGGCCGCCCGCGAACTCCTGCCTGAAGCCGTTGCGTGAAGATGGCTGCGATGACTGGCCTGCCACGGATCATGATCGAGCCGCTCGTCCGCGCCGCTCTGCTTGAGGACCTCGGGCGAGCGGGTGATCTGACGACCAACGCAATCGTTCCAGCGGGCGCCCGCGCCGAACCCATGTTCGTCGCGCGTCAGGCGGGCGTCATTGCCGGCCTCGACCTCGCCAGGCTCAGCTTCGAACTGATCGATCCTGCAATCGAAGTGCGCGCCCAAAAGCCCGACGGTGCCAAGGTCGTGCCTGGCGAGACGATCGCGACGGTGCGCGGGCCGGCGCCCGGAATTCTGACCGCCGAACGCACCGCGCTGAACTTCCTCTGCCATTTAAGTGGCATCGCGACCGCCACCGCCGCGGCTGTCGCCGCGGTGGCGGGATCCAAGGCGCACATCGTCTGCACCCGAAAGACGACGCCAGGCCTGCGCGCCGTAGAAAAATATGCGGTGCGAATCGGCGGGGGAGCCAATCATCGCTTCGGCCTCGACGATGCTGTTCTTATCAAGGACAATCATGTCGCGATCGCCGGCGGCGTCACGGAAGCGCTGCAGCGGGCGCGCAAAAACGCCGGCCATATGGTCAAGATCGAAGTCGAGGTGGACTCGCTCGCGCAACTCGCCGAGGCGCTGGCCTCAAGCGCAGATGCCGTCCTGCTCGACAATATGTTACCCGCCTTGCTTGCGCAGGCAGTCGCCATGGTCGGCGGGAAGGCGATTACCGAAGCCTCGGGCGGCGTGACGCTCGAAAATGTGGCGGCGATCGCCGCGAGCGGTGTCGATCTGATTTCGATCGGCTGGCTGACCCACAGCGCCGCGGCGCTCGACATCGGGCTCGATTTTCCGGGGGCGCCTTAAAATTGACTTCGCTCGCCTCTTGCCCCTATAAGGCGCGCGGCTTTGGTTTGACGCATGATCTTGTCTGAAAAGTCTGCAACTTTTCAGGATCATGCTTGAGGGCTGCGTCTTCCCTTTTTGCGGCGTCGCTGACGGCAAGGCTAGGGCCGATCTGCGCCAGGCGCAGGACGCGGCACGGTATGAACATTCGCGACGGAGTGGAACGTGAAGCGGACCTTTCAACCGAGTAAGCTGGTGCGCAAGCGTCGGCACGGCTTTCGCGCCCGCATGGCGACTTTCGGTGGCCGTAGGGTGATCGCCGCCCGGCGCGCGCGCAGCCGCAAGCGCCTGTCGGCCTGAGGCTCGAAGCTCACGTTTGAGGCCATCTCAGCCGCAACCCAGCGCCTCCCGCGGGAGCGGACCATGACCGCCGGCAGCATGGATGAGGCGCCCCCGCGAGCCCTGGCGCGACTGAAAAAGCGCGCCGAATTCGTAAACGCCGGCAAGGGAAGGCGCTTTCACGCCGGAAGTTTCAGCCTTCAGGCCGTTCGACGC
Organism: uncultured Alphaproteobacteria bacterium; assembly: GCA_963720425.1. Taxonomy (GTDB): domain Bacteria; phylum Pseudomonadota; class Alphaproteobacteria; order Rhizobiales; family Beijerinckiaceae; genus Methylovirgula. The sequence goes on along the minus strand of OY970391.1, from coordinate 1,613,104 downwards.
CAGGTCGATGCGGCTGAGGCAGGTCCGCGCTTCGGCTTTACCGTGACCAAGAAGCTTGGCAGTTCGGTCGTCCGCAACCGCATCCGCCGCCGTCTGAAGGAGGCTTTGCGGCTCTTGCCGAGCCTTTCGGCGCGCCCCGGTTATGACTATGTGATCCTTGCGCGGCAGGCGGCCCTCGACCAAGCTTTTCCGGCATTGCAAGAAGAACTCGCCCGCGCCTTCGTAGAAATTCACGCGGCGCGCCCGCCCGAGGGCGGGCGTCCGACCAAAGCGCGGCCGTCGGCAGCCGCGACAGACAAGAAAATGAAGGACTAGGTTTCCCGGTCATGACGCAGGATACCAAGAACCTCTACCTCGCGATCGCGCTCTCGATCCTCGTCATTATCGGCTGGAATTATTTCTACGCCGCGCCGCAGCTCCAAAAGGAGCGCCAGATCCAGGCGCAAATGCAGCAGCCGAGCACGGCGCCGCAGCCCGGCTCGCCGGGTACGCTGCCGGCGCCGAGTCCTAATGCCCCGCCGCAAGGCGTCACCAGTGAAAGTCCGGCGTCGATCATGACGCGCGAGGCGGCGCTTGCGGCGAGCCCGCGCATCGCCCTCGACAGCCACAGCCTGTTCGGCTCGATCGACTTGAAAGGCGCGCGGATCGACGACGTGTCACTCAAGGCCTATCGAGAGACCCCCGACCCGCATAGCCCGAACATCGTGCTGCTTTCTCCATCGGAGGCTCCGGCGCCCTATTACGCCGAACTGGGATTCGTGAACAAGCCCGGCCAATCGCTCGCTCTGCCGACACCGCAGACGGTGTGGAGCGCCGCTGGCGACAAGCTGACGTCGGAGACGCCGGTCACGCTCACCTATGACAACGGCCAGGGACTCGTCTTCCATCGCCGCATCGCGGTGGATGACCATTACATGTTCACGGTCACCGACAGCGTCGAAAACAAGTCGGCCTCGGCTGTCACGCTTTACCCCTATGCGCTCGTCTCGCGCCACGGCAAGCCGAAAACGTCTGGCTATTCCATTCTTCATGAAGGCATGGTCGGCGTCATCGGCGATTTGGGCGTGCAGGAGCCGACCTATGATTTCATCGAGAAGGAGCCGAACGCTACCAAGAGCCTCAACGGCACCGGCGGCTGGCTCGGCTTTACCGACAAATATTGGGCCGCGGTCGTGGTCCCGGATCAGAACGTCTCCTTCGACGCCACGTTCTCGGCGCGCGGCACCGTGCAGAAGATCTATCAAACGGATTTTCTCGCCGATCCGCTGACCATTGCACCCGGCGCAACTGCTGAGACGACCAATCGCGTCTTCGCGGGCGCCAAGGAAGTCCAGACGCTCGATGCCTATCAAAATGATTTAGGGATCAAGAAATTCGAGCTGCTGATCGACTGGGGCTGGTTCTATTTCATCACGCGCCCGATGTTCCAGCTCCTCGACCTCATCTACAAATTCACCGGCAATTTCGGCGTGGCGATCCTGATCGTCACCGTGCTCATCAAGCTCGCCTTCTTCCCGCTCGCCAACCGCAGCTATCTGTCGATGGCGAAGATGAAAGGGGTGCAGCCGCAGATGGTGGCGCTCCGCGAGCGCTACGCCGAGGACAAGGCGAAACAGCAGCAGGAGCTGATGGAGCTCTACAAGCGTGAGAAGATCAATCCGGTCGCCGGCTGTCTGCCAATGTTGATCCAGATTCCGGTATTCTTCTCGCTCTATAAGGTGCTGTTCATCACGATCGAGATGCGCCAGGCGCCTTTCTTCGGGTGGATCAAGGATCTGTCGCAGCCGGACCCCACCAACATCTTCACGCTCTTTGGCTTGCTGCCCTATGACCCGACGGCCTTGCCGTTCATCGGCCATTTCCTCTCGATCGGCATCTGGCCGCTGATCATGGGCTTCTCGATGTTCGTCCAGATGAAGATGAACCCGGAGCCGCCGGACCCCGTTCAGAAGCAGATGTTCGCCTGGATGCCGGTGATCTTCACCTTCATGCTGGGAAGTTTCCCCTCCGGTCTCGTCATCTATTGGACCTGGAACAACCTCTTGTCCGTTGCTCAGCAGACGCTGATTATGCACCGCGCCGGGGTGAAGATCGAATTGTGGAGCAATCTCGCCAATACGTTTCGCAGGAAGGCGACGACCTGAGGCTCTGACCTGCCTAATGCCAGCCGGCCGGGCACGCGAGCGGTTATAGCAGGCAGCGATGGATGAGGAGATTTCGCAGGACTTCCGTGAGGCCGGCCGCAAGCTCTTCGCCGCCGAATGCAGCTTCGTCCGGGGCGTCACAGAGCTTGCGCAATTGCCACCCCCGGGCCCTTACGAGATCGCTTTCGCCGGGCGCTCCAATGTCGGCAAGTCCTCGCTTCTCAACGCGCTGACCAACCGCAAGTCGTTGGCCCGGACCTCCAATACGCCGGGGCGGACGCAGGCGCTCAATTTCTTCGCGCTCGGCGCTCCGGAAACGCCGCCGCGGCTGCAGCTCGTCGACATGCCGGGTTATGGCTATGCCGCAGCGGCGAAAGAGAAGATCGCCGCCTGGAATAGCCTCATGCAGGATTACCTGCGCGGCCGGGCGGCCCTCCTGCGAGTCTTCGTCCTCGTCGATGGCCGCCATGGCCTGAAGCCGGTCGACCTCGAAATGCTCGATAGGCTCGACCAGGCGGCGGTCTCCTATCAAGTCATCCTCACCAAGAGGGATAGCGTGAAACCGGCCGAACGGAACGCGCGGCTTGCCGAAACCACCGCGGCGCTCAACAAGCGTCCGGCCGCCTTTCCGCAGGTGCTCTTCACCTCGGCAGCCGATGGCGAAGGGATCGACGAGCTTCGCGCCGCAATCGCGCGCCTTCTCGCGGAATATAGATCTATCCTGCCGGGCTCGCATTGAGCTTGTCACGTCAAAACGTTAAAAGGCGCCAAGGCCAGCCCGGATGAAAGCCATGAAAGAGACGCCACAGGAGAGCGCGCAAAGACAGGCCGAGATCTTGATGCAGGCGCTGCCGCATATGCTGCATTACGACGACACGATCGTCGTGGTGAAATACGGCGGCCACGCGATGGGCGACGAAGAGGTCGCCCGCAGGTTCGCCCGCGACATGGTTCTGCTCGAACAATCGGGCGTCAATCCGGTGGTCGTGCATGGCGGGGGACCGCAGATCGGCGCCATGCTCGCCAAGCTCGGCATCAAGTCGGAATTTTCCGGTGGTCTCCGGATCACCGACCGCGCCACGGTCGAAATCGTCGAGATGGTGCTCGCTGGTTCGATCAACAAGCAGATTGTCGGCTTCATCAACGCCCAAGGCGGCCGCGCGATCGGACTTTGCGGTAAGGACGGCAATATGGTGACCGCCACGAAAGTGGTCTATACGATCGAGTCGGACAAACCCGGTATCGAGGAGGAAATCGATCTGGGCTTCGTCGGCGAGCCGGCGAATGTCGACACCACCGTTCTCGATCAGGTGCTCGGACGCGAGCTGATCCCGGTACTCGCGCCGATCGCGCAAGGCAGCGACGGCGAGACCTACAACGTAAATGCCGACACGTTTGCCGGCGCCATAGCCGGCGCGCTGAAGGCCAAGCGTTTGCTCTTCTTGACCGACGTGCCGGGCGTGCTCGACGCCAAGCAGAACCTGATCAAGCAATTGAGGATCGAGGAAATTCGCGCGCTCATCGCCGATGGCACGATCACCGGCGGGATGATCCCAAAGGTCGAGACCTGCATCTATGCCCTCGAGCAAGGCGTCGAGGGCGTGGTCATTCTCGATGGCAAGCTGCCGCACGCGGTGCTCATCGAGCTCTTGACCGACCACGGCGCCGGAACGCTGATCACGCGGTGAATTACAAGCCAACGATAGGCGAAGATCGCGACCGCTTCGATGAACCGAAGGCGCCGCGCGGGTCTTCACCCGCCGAACCGTCGCGCTCGCAATCGGGCTTCGCGCATATCGACACCTGGGTTTTCGATCTCGACAATACGCTCTATCCCGCCGATTGCGATCTCTGGCCCAAGATCGACCAGCGCATCACTCTGTTTCTCGCCAACCTCTTCGGCCTTGACGGGATATCGGCGCGGGCCTTGCAAAAATATTATTACCAGCGCTATGGCACGACGCTGCGCGGCCTCATGGAAGACCATGCGATCAGCTCGGCGGAATTCCTCGCCTTCGTGCATGACGTCGATCGCTCGTCGTTGATCCCCAATCTGTCGCTCGCAACATCAATCACCGCGCTGCCCGGCCGCAAGCTAATCTTGACCAACGGCTCGCGCGACCACGCGCTTCGCACCGCCGAGGCCTTGGGGCTCACTGCCATGTTCGACGACATATTCGACATTGTCGCAGCCGAGCTTCTGCCGAAGCCGGCAATTGCCGCCTATGAGCGCTTCTTCGACAAACATGCAGTCGACCCCAAGAGTGCCGTGATGTTCGAAGATCTCGACTGCAATCTTATCATTCCGCACCAAAGGGGTATGACCACCGTGCTGATCGTGCCGAAACCCGGTCAGCCGGACCATCGCGAACCTTTCGAGATCCCCGGTACAGGGTGTTTGCCGCATGTCGACTTCGTGACCAGCGATCTCGAGGCCTTTCTTGCCGACATCATTGCCGCAAGAACAAAGAGGGCGACGTAAGATCCGCCCAGCTTTGTCGGCCATTGACACCGCCGGTTCTGCGGACGAAACCTCACGAGCTTTACGGCTGGAGCGGGGACATGCGGAGCCAAGACCTCGAAAAGATCATCAACGCGGCCTTCGAGGATCGCGCCAAGATCGATAGCGCGGCGCGGGGCGAAATACGCGCCGCGGTCGAGGCGGCGCTCGCGCTCCTCGATCAAGGCAAGCTCAGGATCGCCGAAAAAATCGCCGACAAGAGCGGACCCGAGGGGTGGCGCGTCAATCAATGGCTGAAGAAGGCCATTCTTCTTTCCTTCCGAATGAACGACGCGACACTGATTTCCGGCGCCCCCGGCGGCGCGTTCTGGTGGGACAAGATGGCTTTGAAATTCGAGGGCTGGGGGGCGAAGGACTATGCCGAAGCGGGCTTCCGCGCGGTGCCGGGCGCTCTCGTCCGGCGCTCCGCCTATATCGCCCCCGGCGTCATCCTGATGCCGTCATTCGTCAATCTCGGCGCCTATGTCGGCGAAGGGACCATGGTCGACACCTGGGTGACCGTCGGCTCCTGCGCACAGATTGGCAGGAACGTGCATCTCTCAGGCGGCGTCGGCATAGGCGGCGTGCTTGAGCCCTTGCAGGCCAATCCGACAATCATCGAGGATAGTTGCTTCATCGGCGCCCGCTCCGAGGTTGTCGAAGGCGTGGTCGTTGGGGAAGGCGCGGTGCTGGCGATGGGCACGTTCATCTCGGCCTCGACCAAGATCATCGACCGGACGACTGGCAAGGTCCACATCGGTCACGTTCCGCCCTATTCGGTGGTCGTACCGGGCGCTTTGCCGGGCGAGGCTCTCCCTGATGGAAGACTCGGTCCTTCGCTTTCCTGCGCCGTCATCGTGAAAACCGTCGATGCGAAGACACGCGCCAAAACGGCGATCAATGAATTGCTCAGGGATTGATGCGGCACTCTCGCTCCTATTTCCTGTTCCGCTCCGATGCCGGACGGATCGATGCCGCAACCTGGTGGCGCGGCACATTGTTGCTCGCTGGCATCTTCGTCACCCTCAGCATCGGCTGGGTGCTCGTCCAGCCCTACGCCGACCATGATCTCAACACGACACCTCTCATGACGGCGGGCATTCTCACCGCCAATCTCTATCGCCTGCTATTTGGCTTCTCGATCATCCTGATCCTCATCAGCCACTATAATCTCAGCGCGAAGCGCTGGCGCGATTTCGGCCAGCCCGCCGCTCTGGCTGGTCTTCTGCCTTTCGTCGCTTGCATCTGCGCCGCGTTGCACTGGCTCGAGCCGCGCCTCGATCGAGCAATGCCGCATGCGGCAGTGCTCGCCGCCGACCTCCTTCTCTTTGTCACCTTTGTCTGGAACGTCGTCGAACTGGGCGGGTTTCGTTCACCGCGGCCTGAGAAGGATTGAGCCTCGATGCCGCAAGCCTTATCGCCAACCCTCGCTCTCTGCCAGGCGCTCATTCGTTGTGCTTCCGTCACGCCAAATGATGCAGGCGCTCTCGCGGTTCTCGAGAATCACCTTCAGGCCGCCGGCTTTGCGACGCGTCGCCTGCGCTTCTCAGAACCTGGAACGCCGGATGTCGACAATCTCTATGCGCGGATCGGCACTAGCGCGCCCTACCTCGTCTTCGCCGGCCATACGGACGTCGTGCCACCGGGGGATCGCGCCCATTGGCGCTTCGACCCCTTCGCGGCAGAACTCGCCGAAGGCATGGTTTTTGGCCGCGGCGCCAGCGACATGAAGGGCGCCGTCGCCGCCTTTGCCGCCGCGGCAGCAGCCTATGTCGCCGAGCACGGCACAATAAAAGGCTCGATTGGTTTTCTGATCGCCGGCGACGAGGAAGGTCCAGCCATAAACGGGACAGCCAAACTGTTGGCCTGGGCGCAGGCGCGCGGCGAGCGCTTCGACGATTGTCTTTTGGGCGAGCCGACCAGTGCGGAGATGCTCGGCGATGCGATCAAGATCGGCCGGCGCGGCTCGCTCAACGCCAGGCTCGTCGTGCACGGGGTCCAGGGGCACGTCGCCTATCCGCAACGCACGGAAAATCCGATCCCGCATATCATGCGCCTGCTCGACGCCCTGATCGCGACGCCGCTCGATCGGGGCACGGTGCATTTCGAGCCGTCGAACCTCGAGATTGTGACGATCGACGTCGACAATCCGGCGATGAACGTCATCCCGGCGACGGCGCATGCGCATTTCAATGTCAGATTCAACGATCTTTGGACGCCTGCTACGCTCGAAGCGGAGATCGCGCGGCGATGCGCCGCGGCGGCGCAAGGTGCGCGCTACGATCTCTCCTTCGAGCCCTGCAATGCTTTGGCATTCCTCACCGAGCCCGACCGATTCACCGATCTCATTTCGCAGGCCGTTGCGGCGCGCACCGGCCTGAAGCCGGCGCTTTCGACGTCGGGCGGCACTTCGGACGCACGGTTCATCCGCGCCTATTGTCCAGTCGTCGAATTCGGTCTCGTCGGCGCGACCGTGCACATGGTCGACGAACGCGTCGCCGTCGCAGACCTCGAGGCACTGACGGAGATCTATCGGGATATTTTAGAGAGGTATTTTGGCTGAGCGACAGAAGACGGGGAAATCTGTAGTCTGTCCTCTGCCCTTACAGCCTGAAACTTTCGCCAAGATAGAGGCGGCGGACCTGAGGATCGGCGACGATTTTTTCCGGCGTGCCTTCGGTCAGGACTTGGCCGGAATGAATGATATAGGCCCGGTCGATCAAATCGAGGGTCTCGCGAACGTTGTGATCCGTGATGAGCACGCCAATCCCGCGCCGTTTGAGATGTTGGACGAGAAGCCGGATCTCGCCGATGGCGATCGGGTCGATGCCGGCGAAAGGCTCGTCGAGCAGCATGAAGGAGGGATGGCCGGCAAGCGCCCGCGCGATCTCGCAGCGGCGGCGCTCGCCGCCGGAGAGCGCGATGGCCGGCAATTTCCGCACCCGCGCGATGTCGAATTCGACGAGCAGCGATTCGAGCTCCTCGCGCCTCTTTTTCTTGTTGGGTTGGGTGATCTCAAGCACGGCGCGAATATTCTCTTCGACGCTGAGGCCGCGGAAAATCGAGGGCTCCTGCGGCAGATAGCCGATGCCGAGCCGGGCGCGCCTATACATGGGCAGGCTCGTGACGTCGTAGTCGTCGAGCAGAATGAGCCCCGTATCGGGCCTGATGAGGCCTGTGATCATATAGAACAAGGTGGTCTTGCCGGCGCCATTCGGGCCAAGCAGGCCAATCACTTCCCCGCGATGCACCAGAAGACTCACGTCCTTGATGATCTTGCGTCCCTTGAAGCTCTTGTTCAGCGCTTCGGCGATGAGGGATCCTTCAATCTCGCCGACGGCCCTGGGCTCCGGCACGACCGGCTGAACGGCCTGAGCAGGCCGTGTGGCGAAGGACTGTCGTGATGTCGAAGGCCTCAGGAGTTCGGCCGCCGCCTGAGGCCCATCATCATCGCGCCAATTTTCGAGCTCCTCCGCCGGCCATTCCGAATCGAGGGCGACCTGCGCGTTGGTCTCGTCCGCTTCGGCGAGAAGCCAGCCGGCGGTCTCCGTCACGACCGGCGGTTCGCTGCGGCCAAACAGGGCGCGCAGCCGGCCAACCCAAGTCGTCGCGCCGCTGCGTCGATCGGCGCCTTTGGCCGAAACGCGATCCGCAGACTTGCCGCGCAAGGCAAAATCATCCCCCGTGCTCAAACTCATTGGGTTTTGGCCTCCGGCTGACCGGCACCGGCCTCCTTGCTCGATTGTTTCTTGCTCCCGTCTTCGGTCTCGCTGTTTGGAAGGAACATGCTCTGGACATGGCCGGTGACCACCGCCTGATGCGTATTCACATCATAGACGATATGGTCGCCTTTGGTCACGTTCGGCCCCTGGGTCAAACTGACGTTGCCGTCGATATAGACCTTATTGTCGGCTTTTTCATAAATCCCGGAATCGCCGGTGGCGATCTGATCCTTCGAAATCAGCGTCACCGGCCCAGCCGCTTCCATACGGCGCATCTGGCTCGTGGAAGACGGCGGCCCGGAACGCGCGCCGGGCTGTTTCGAGTTGAGAAATATAACGAGCAAGGGCGTTTTCAGCGTGGTGTCGCCGCGCACGGCAACGACATTGCCGCTATAGATCAGCTTTTGCTCCTTGTTATAATAGTCGAGCTTGGCGGCACTGATGTTGATGCGCTCCTTGTCGCCCTTTGCCGTTTTGGCATCGGCGGGCAAAATCGTCCATCCGCCGAACCAATACGCTAGGCAGAAAATGAGGAGAACAGGCAAGGACGTGCGCGAACAGCCGATGCGGCTCATTTGGCCGCCTCCTCGGGGTTCGTGCCCGTATCGGAGTCCGTGTCACCCATGACGACGACAGATTTGACTTCGCCCTGGAAGGAGATCTTGTGGCCGCTGTCAGTGATGTCCATGCGGTCGGCGGAAATCGTGCTGCCGTCGTCCATGCTCACAAAGACCGGCTCCTCAGTCACCAGAGCGCTGGAATTCAGATCGACGGTGGCGCTCCGCAGCCGCATGTCATAGCCGCTTACGTCATTCTTGATGCGGATGTTGGTGCGCAACCAGATAATGTCCTGACTGCTGTCATAGATACCTTTCTCCGCGGTGATCTTCGCGGTGGTGGCATCGTCCAATCCGACCTTGGCGTCGACTCCGACGAGATTGAGGACATGCGGGTTCAAAATGTCCTGTGTGCCTGAGACTCCCGTCAACTCGAAAGGCTGGCCATCCGCGCGAAAGCCCCTGGTCTTCGGTGTCTCGAGCGTGACCACCGAACCTTGAAGACCGACCTGGCTGACAGAGAGGTTGCGCGGCAGCCGCTTGAACGGATCGAACAAGATGATGATCCCAAGCGTCAGCACGGCGAAGCTGCATCCGAAAATGATCAAATGCCTGAGATAGCGCACGAAACCGGAATGCAGCCGCGCGACGCGAATTGCGCGACGCGGCTTCCCGATGGGCAGATTAAGCCGCCCGCCCGGAACTCGAGGAGCGCGTGTCAGGTCAGTCATGCGCGATCCGCCATCTCTTGCTTGCCCGACCTAGATTCGACGCACCTACGGCGCCCAGCATGGCGCCTGCAGGCTACTGGCCGCTGCCTCACGATTCCCCTAGACTATCTTATCGCATCGCGGCGCGGCATCAATTTCCTGGGACATGCGCCCATCCGTGCAAGCGTCTATAATCGCTTATTATTTAGCATCATTCGTGCGAAAAAATGTCGGAATCCGGCCAGCCCATGAGATCGAGCTTAGCCCGGGTCGGCAGAAAGCCAAAACAGGCGGCGGCAAGCTCGGCACGGCCCTCGCGCGCCAGCATGGCGTCGAGCTTGGCACGCAGCGCGTGCAGGTGAAGCACGTCGGAAGCCGCATAAGCGAGCTGGGCCTCCGACAAAGTGGCGGCGCCCCAATCCGAACTTTGCTGCTGTTTCGACACGTCAATCCCGAGCAGCTCTCGAACGAGATCCTTGAGACCATGCCGATCGGTATAGGTCCTGGTCAGTTTCGAGGCGATTTTGGTGCAATAAAGCGGCGCGGCCATCACGCCGAATGTCTTGTAGAGAATGGCGATGTCGAAACGCGCGTAGTGGAAGAGCTTCGTCACGCTGGAATCGGCGAGGAGTTTTTCGATATTCGGCGCGTGTTTCTGCCCCGCAGCAATCTGTACGATGTCCGCCGTCCCATCGCCCCGCGACACTTGGACCAGGCAAAGCCGGTCGCGGTTGGGCACAAGACCTAGGGTTTCAGTGTCTATGGCGACGCTGTCGCCGAAATTGAGGCCATCCGGCAGGTCGCCTTTGTGGAGACTTATCGTCATTAAGAGCTTCGGCCGTCCTGGCTGCAAAGAATATTCGCCCGGTAGCACCGGGCAATTGGCTTAGCAAGTTTCATGGGGGCCCGGTCGCGGCGCCCGCGCTAAGACGCATCACAGCTTCTTCAGTATGAGCGGCTTGCCTTCATTCGGATCCTTCAGCCAGGTGCCGTCCGACTTTAGATCGAGATGGGTCGTATGGCCTCTGCGCGCGGTCAGGACCAGGCGGCCATTGGCGAGCCGCCAGCCGACCGGATCGAATATCGTGATGCCCTGGTCGCGGCAGGCCGGAGCCAAGGAGGCCTTATAGCCACCCTGAGCCTTCGTCTGGTTGTCGAGGATCAACAGGCAGCTCGCGTCCTTGCCGGGCTCGCGCTCCACGGAATAGTGGCCGGCGACATCGCCGGGCTTTATGGCCAGGGCGGCGGCAGAGGGTTTTGGCGGAGATGTGGCAGAATTTGCCTGTGGGGTTGAGGCTGCAGGATTCGCGGCTGTGGTTGACTCTGCAAGCTTCTCCGGCGGGCTTGACTCTGCGGGCGTCGAAGGCGTGTGAACGACATCAAACCCGGGTGCGCCGCTCACATCTTCCGGCTCGAACTTAGAGTCCCCAGGGGCATTTACTGGGACGAGGTCATAGGTTTCTCCCTCTGGGCCACCGGCGCTGAGCTTAGTCTCAGATCTCGCAACAAAATCGAGGATCGTCTTGCCGAATGCATCGGCGAGCTCGATGTCGTCGGTTTTCGGCAAATTCCAAGCGCCGACCTTGGCGAGAATCGGCAGCGAGCGGCGGCAGAGAGCCGGCATATCGACGGGGCCGCCGCTGGTCGTCCCCGCCTCCAGCGTCATCCGGCATGTCCGATCGGTGGTGCCAAGCGACATGTCCCACTGGCCCGCCGCCGCCTCGGCATTGGAAAACGTCTTCGCTGCAGCTTGCGATGGGAGGGAAGCAAGGATGGCGAGCCCGAGGCAGGCAAGGCTGACGCAGGCCGCAGAGCGGTTCCCATGCATCTTCATGTGCAAACCTCCCTTGCGGCGGCGAAGCTTCCGGGCGGGTCCCAATCTTAGCGATTCGAGACCGGATTGTCTTCTGATGTGCGACCATCAACGCCCGGCTCGGTTAAATCTCGTTAAACATCGGCGCTTTCATGCCAATGCCTGAGCCGAGGCGCGACCGGGTCGATAGACTGAAAAAGATCGCGATTCCTGTCAGCGAGATCAAGGTCAGCGCGGCGAACATGCGCGGAATTTGAAGCCTGTAGCCCGCTTCGACGATCCGGAACGCAAGCCCGGTCTCCTGCCCGGCAGCACCGGCCGCGAGTTCGGCGACGATAGCGCCGATGAGCGCCAAGCCGCCGCCAATCCTAAGTCCCGCGAAGAAGTAAGGCAGCGCGCGGCAGGAAGCTTGAGCATGACCAGCGTCTGCCAGCGTGAAGCGCCATAGAGCAGAAAAAGATCGACGAGATTGCGGTCGGCCGATGCAAGACCCAAGGAACAATTGGCGGGGATCGGAAAAAACGCGACCAGGAAGGCGCAGGTAAGCACCGCCTGCCAAGGCGCGAAATAGATCAGCAACAAAGGCGCAATGGCGATAATGGGCGTGACCTGGAGGACGACGGCGAAGGGCAAGAGGGCCCGTTCCATCGACTTCCATTGGGAAAAAAGGATCGCCAGCAAAGATCCGCCGGCGGCGGCCGCAGCCAAAGCCGCGAATGTGGTCTTCACCGTCACCCAAAGCGAAGCAAAGAGCGTCGCCCGGTCGGTGACGAGCGTCATCACCACGAGACTCGGCGCCGGCAGAACGAAAGGCGGAATATGTTTAAGCCTGGCGATCGCCTCCCAGGCGAGGATGAAGGTCGCGAAAGCCGCCGCCGGCGGTCCGTAGCGCGCCACAAAACGGCCGATCGTCATGGCCGGTCCTCGGCCGTGGCGCGCGCCAAAGCCTTCACGGCGCGACTGCAATAATCGAGATAGGCGGCGCTCGTGCGCAGATCCTCCGCGCGCCGTAAGGGCGGCTCGATGGCGATTTCTTCGATGATCCGTCCAGGCCGTGCCGTCATGACCGCAATGCGGATCGCGAGATAGACGCTCTCATAGACCGAATGAGTGACGAAGACGATTGTCGTCGCAAGCTCTCTTCAGCCGCAGAAGATCGTCGTTGAACCGGAAGCGGCTGATTTCGTCGATCGCGGCAAAGGGCTCGTCCATCAAAAGCAGGGCCGGCCGTGGCACGAGGGCCCGTGCGATCGAGACGCGCATGCGCATGCCTCCCGAAAGCTGATGCGGATACGCCTTTGCGAAGGCGGAGAGGCCGGCGAGCGCGAAGCAGCTCTTCGCAGCGCCGCCGCGCCTCGTACTCGGGCACTTTTTGTAGCCGCAACGGCAGCAGGACATTGTCGGCCACGCTCGCCAGGGCATCAGCGTCGGCTCCTGGAAGACGAAGCCGATGTCGCCCGGCCGGCGCGCCGGCATGGCGATTGTTCCCGACGAGGGCTTTTCGAGACCGGCGATGAGGCGCAGCGCCGTCGACTTGCCGCAGCCCGAAGGTCCGAGAAGCGTCAACAGCTCTCCGGCATGAACGGCAAGATCGAGATGCGCGAGCGCGACGGTTCCGTTCGCAAAGCTCTTGCCGACGTCATGAAGGGCGACGAGCAGCGCCAACTTCACGGCATGTTCCGCCGCAGGCGCCCGGTTCATGGCTTCGGCCGTAGGTCGAGCCCGACGCCATGATCGACGAAACCCGTCACATAGGCGCGCCGATAATCGAGATCGGGCTTAAAGAGTCCAGCCGCCACCATCTGCGCAAAGAAGGCGTGCATGCGCTGGTCGGTCATGGCGCCGACGCCGAGGCTCATTGCATCGCCCGAGTCGGCGATCCCATATTTCTTCATCGCCGCGACCGAATAGGCGAGCTGATTCTCGGTAATATCGGGATTGTCCTTGCGGATGAGTTCATTGCCCTTGGCATTGTCGCCATAGAGATAATGATACCAGCCAACGATCGAGGCATCGACGAAGCGCTGCACGAGATGAGGGTTTGCCGTGATGAAATCACGCCGCGCTTCGATCATCGTCGAATAGGATTGATAGCCGTAATCGGCGGCGAGGAAGACGTTCGGCTTGAACCCGGCCTCGCGCTCGATCGCATAGGGCTCGGACGTCGCGTAACCCTGCTCAATCGAACTCTTGTCGGCGATGAAAGGGGCTGAATTGAACGTATGCGGCTTCACCGTCGAAAAGCTGAACCCATAGGCTTGGTGCAGCCATTGATAGACCGAGACGAGCGCGTCGGTGCCCATGAAAGCCGTCGTCGCTTTCGGCAGATCCGTGAAGCGATCGAGGCCCTCGCCCGGATGCGACATCAGGATGAAAGGATCCTTCTGGAACATCGCCGCGACGACGACGATCGGCACGTTCTCAGCGACCGCGTTGAAGGCCTGGATCATGTTGGCGCCCATGTCGAACTCGATATGGCCGGCGGCGAGCAGCAGCCGGTTGTTGGTCTGCGGGCCGCCCTGAACGATCGTCACGTCAAGACCGAATTTTGCATAGGTTCCGTCGGCCAGCGCCTGATAGAAGCCGCCATGTTCGGCCTCCGCCCGCCAATTGGTAGCGAAGGTCACCTTGTCGAGAGCGAGCGACGGATCGGCTGACAGGATGACAAGAGCAACCCCCAAAAGCCGTGACATTGCTTGCATTTCGCTACACCCATCGGCACGACGCGATGCGCGATGTTTCGCGCGGATGCACTCGTCGTGCAAGGGCCGGCTGACTTGATGGCGTGCGCTCGAGGTTCTAGGCTCGCCGCATTTGCAAGCCGCGGCCAAGGGGGAACCGATGCTGCCGACGCGGTTTTGGGCTGAGATGAGCTGGAAGGACTTCCAGAACACCGACATGGAAGAGACGATCGCCGTGCTGCCGACGGCCGCCGTCGAGCAACATGGGCCGCATCTGCCACTCGGCGTCGATCTCTTCCTCATGCAGGGCTATATCGAACGCGTCGTGGCGCGGTTGCCCGAGGACCTGCCCGTGCTCTTCCTTCCGGTGCAGGCGATCGGCGCTTCCATCGAACATGGCGATTTTCCCGGCACGCTCACGCTCTCCGCGACAAGCCTGCTGCATCTCCTGACCGAGATCGGCGAATGTGTCGAGCGCGCCGGCTGCCGCAAGCTCGTCCTTTTGAATTCGCATGGCGGCAATGTTCCGCTGCTCGGCCTGGTCGCGCATGATCTGCGCGCCCGCCTCGACATGTTCGTCGTCACGGCGACCTGGCACAGGTTCGGCTATCCCGATGGGCTGTTTTCGGCCGAAGAACAGGCGCATGGAATCCATGCCGGTGATATCGAGACGTCGCTGATGCTGAGTTTCCGCCCCGACCTCGTGCGGCGCGACGCGCTCGACAATTTCGTTTCGCAAAGTGCGGCCGTCGAAGCCGACTTCACCTGGCTCCGCGCCGGCCGCCCGACCGGCTTCGGCTGGATGGCGCAGGACCTCTCTGCCTCTGGCGCCATGGGTAATGCCGCCGCGGCGAGCGCCGAAAAGGGCGAGGCCTCGGCCGACTATGGCGCGACGGCCTTCATCGAATTGCTGCAGGACGTCGAGGCTTTCGATCTCGCGCGCCTTCGCGAGCCTCCGGGCGAGTGAGGTGGCATATGACTGATGCCGTACGTCGTCATGGCCGGGACAAGCTCGGCCATGACGATTCATTTCTTTCCAGCAATCCGGATGAGGCTCTTCTCATAGCGCTGCGCCGGCGCTCCATCGGCATAATAATCCTCGATCCGGCCGATGCATCGGTAGCCGCGCCGCTGATAGAGCGCGATCGCCCGGCGATTGCGCCCGCGCACCTCAAGCCGCATGACTGCCGCGCCATATTGGCGCGCAGCCGTCTCGGCGGCGCGCAACAGCGTATGGCCCAAATCGCGGCGACGCGCGGCACGGCAGACCGCGATGGAATAAAGCCGCGCCAGACGAGAGCCCTTGCGCAAGGCGACGAGACTATAGCCGAGAATTGATCTTCTCATGTGGAACACGAGAAGGACGGCGTTCGGAGCCGCGAGGAAATAGCGCAGGCTGCGGCGCGACAGCCGATCGTCGGCGAAGGACTCGTTTTCGATTGCTACCAGCGCCGATAGATCCGAAGGACGAGCCGGTCTGATCGGCATCGATCAGTCCGCGTGCCAGAGATAGGTCCAGGTCTCAGTGAGCGCCTTCGTACCGGCGCGCAGAAAGGCGCGCAGGTCCGTCGATTGGCCGGGACCGAGTTGAAGGTCGATGGTGGCGCGAAATCCGTACGTGTGGCTGTTGAACACGATCCAAGAGCGCAGAATCTTGCCCTGGCTGGTGCTCGGAACGACTTCCACCAAGTGCGGATTGTTGGCGTAAAAGGCGAGATTGCCGCCGGCAAAATCGATGATGAAGCGGTGCGAACCAGGGCTGATCGGCTCCGGCGAGCCGAGCGCCCGGGCCGCGGTTTGATAGGTGCCAACGACCTGGCCGTTGGGCGAGAGCTGGGCAAGAGAGAGGCTGGAGGTAATGCGATAGCTGAAGCTGCGGCCCGCATCGGGCGCATCCCTGGGAACGAAGGACGCGACGATGTTGTCACTGGCCTCGTTCGTGGTCGGAAACTCGACGAGTTCGACCTGTCCCTCGCCCCAATTCCCGCGCGGCTCGACGAAGTAGTTCGGCCGCAATTCATAGGCGAGGTCGAGATCCTGATAATGGTCAAAATTGCGGTCGCGCTGCAAAAGGCCGAAACCGCGCACTTCGTGATCGAGGAAGTCCGAGAGCTCGAGGCGCGGCGGATTACGCAAAGGCCGCCAGATCCACTCTCCCGTCACGGAATTGATGAGCAGTCCGTCTGAATCGTGCAATTCGCGACGGAAATCTTGATTGAAGCGGTGATCGTTCTCGCCGATGAAGAACATCGAGGTCAACGCAGCCAGACCGAATTTCACGTCGGTTCTGCGTGGGAACAGCGTCATGACCACCTCCAGCACCGAATCGACTCCCGGATAGAGATCGAAGCGATAAGCACCGGCCGCTGCTTCGCCGTCGAGCAGACCATAGATCGTGGCGTGTTCCGCATTGGGGAGCGGTGTCTCGATCCAGAATTCCCGGAAGAACGGAAATTGCTCGAGGGTCGAGCCGGCGTTGACCGCCAACCCGCGCGCCGACAAGCCGTAGCGTTGGTTGCGGCCGAGAAAGCGGAAATAGCTCGCCCCAAGAAAGGCGATCACCTCATCAAAAACGGTCGGAGAGTTGAGCGGGAAATGCAGCCGTAAGCCGGCAAAGCCCAGATTGATCGGAAAGGTCGTGTCGAGCTTGGTGTGGCCATAGTCGAACAGATCGGCGGTATAAGGGATCGGCGTCGGGATGCCGTCCCTGATCGTATTGACCGTCACCGGCCGCAGGAAGAGATGGCCCAGATGAAACAGTTGCAAGCGAAAAAGGCTGCCGGGGAAATTCAAGAGGGCTTTGTCCGGCCGAAAGCGGATGTCGCGCCAGGTGTCGAAATCGAACCCACTCAACGGCTCAGGCAGAGCCGGCGGCGAGGTATCGAACGGGGCGGAGGCGAGGTCCTGCGCACGGCGCACGACATCGCCATAGCCGAATTTTGGAGGCTGAGCGGGTGGCGCGGTCTGAGCGAAGAGACCATCGGTGCCAAGCGCAAGCATGCCCGAGGCAATCGGGCCTCGAGCGAGAAGCGAATTGGCAAGAAGACAGTTGGCAACATACTTGGTGAGCTTGCGGCGGGTAAGTTCGGCCATGAGGCGGATCGAAAGGCAGGAGTTGAGAAGATGGCGGTCAGGATTGCGAGAGGAGCCTCCCAATCCTGGCCGCGAGCCGTAGTCGGCTTTGAAGCAACCGGCAAGTCTGCTGATTGCCGCCATTTCGGAGTCCGAATTGTGACGTCGGCTCCGCCGCGACCGCCGTCACGATTGATTGAAAAAAATCCTTGTAATATCCGCAGATATTCCTATCTTCACCGCTGCCCATTTTCGCACGTGCCTGTGGTCGTGTGTCGGTAGGCGGGGATCCGGACAAGAGGCCGGTTAACCGCCTGTAAAGATCGACAGCCGGAGGCGAACCGGCGAACCCCGCCAAACGGGGGACGCGACTTAAAGCAACGACGGACCGGGCTTTTTCGTCTCTGCCAGTCTCCAAACCTGGCGTACCGAAGAGGCTTGTCTTTCTTGCCGGGCGTGCGGAACGGGATCTCCATCCCATTCCAAGCGAAGGCCATGATGGTTCGAGCGGTAGTTTTCGCCGCGCGACCTCAGCATAGCCGACGGCGCAGCATCTGACCGCAGCCCAGCCCTGGGTCTTCCATGGCGCGCCGCGGATCACCGATGGCGGTGCAATCGACCCGACGGCGTCTCCACAGCACGTCGTCTCAGTCATCGCCATCACCCGAAGCTTGGTTCGATTTGCGCGGCACAGGCCGCGCCTTCGAAGGGATGCCGCGATGACCGACCGTATCCACGAATTCCTGCGCAACCGACGCGAGGACGGGCCATGCCTCGTCCTCGACCTCGAAGTCGTGCGCGACAATTACCTGGCCTTCGCCAAGGCGCTGCCGGACACGCGCGTCTTCTATGCAGTCAAGGCCAATCCCGACCGCCAGGTTCTCGAACTCCTGGTGCGGCTCGGATCCTCCTTCGACACCGCGTCGGTGACCGAGATCGAGGAGGTGCTCGCCGCCGGCGCCGGGCCGGAGCGCATCAGCTACGGCAACACGATCAAGAAGGAGCGCGACATCGCCCGGGCCTATGAGCTCGGCGTGCGCCTCTTCGCGGTCGATTGCGAGGCGGAGGTCGAGAAGATCGCCCGGGCGGCGCCGGGCGCACGAGTCTTCTGCCGAATCCTGTGCGACAATGGCGGCGCGGAATGGCCGTTGTCGCGCAAGTTCGGCTGCGCGCCGGCAATAGCGGCGCGGGTCCTGGAACGTGCCCATGGCCTGGGTCTCGTTGCTTACGGGCTCTCCTTCCACGTCGGCTCTCAACAGCGCAACCCGAGGAGCTGGGACAACGCGTTGAAAGCTTCGGCCGCGATCTTCCGCGACCTCGCGGAGCGCGGCATCGGCCTCCAGATGGTCAACCTCGGCGGCGGCTTCCCCGCCAAGTACCTGAAGGACGTGCCGGCGGTGAAGACCTATGGGCAGGCGATCTTCCGGGCGCTGCGCAAGCATTTCGGCAACCGCATCCCCGAGACGATCATCGAGCCTGGCCGTGGCCTCGTCGGCAATGCCGGCGTGATCGAGGCTGAGGTCGTGCTGATCTCGAAGAAGTCGGAGGAAGACCGGATGCGCTGGGTCTATCTCGACATCGGCAGGTTCAACGGACTTGCCGAGAGCATGGACGAGATGATCCGCTATCCGATCCGCACCTCTTTCGATGCCGATCCCATGGAGCCTTGCGTCATCGCCGGGCCGTCCTGCGATTCGGTCGATGTGCTCTATGAGAAAGAGCCCTATCCGCTGCCGGTCAGCCTCGAAATCGGCTCCAAGGTGCTGATCGAGGGAACCGGCGCCTATACGGCGACCTATTCATCGGTCGGCTTCAACGGCTTCGCGCCGCTGAAATCCTACGCGATTTAAGCCGGGGCGCGTCCGGATCGATGATCCGGACGGCAAACACTGACCGGATCATGCCCTCGGCGCAGATCGCTTCGACCATGCGTCTTTCAGCCGGCGCACGCGCTGCACAATCTCTTTGAGCAGGTCGCGCAGATTGCGGCGGGCAAATTCGCACGCCAGAGCCGCGGAAAATCTCTTGCGATCGGCGCCGACCGCGACGAAAAAATCGGCGAGCGTCATGCGCTCGCTCCAGAGGTGATCGATCATCGGATGATCAGCCGTGGCGCAGGAATCGGTGAGCGCGACGCCCGCGTCGGCGCGCAGCGCGCGGCTCAATTCCAAGGTCAGAAGAACGCCGGCCGAGAAAGCGGCGAAGGCTTCGTCATAGGCGATCTTCCAAAAAAAAGCCCGGTCGCCGCTCTGCAGCACGATCGCCATGGCGATCGGCTTACCCGCGCAATCGAGGCTCCCAATCCGACATTTCCCCTCGACCGCTAATGAGGCGATGACGCCGCGGGCGAAATTTGCTCGTGCCGGCGATTTCAGAAGGGCGGCGCCGCGCCGGCCCTTCCAGCCCTTTGCTTCGAGCGCCAGAAACCGTTCGCCTCCAACGCTGATCTCTTCCGGCTCGCTCAGCAAGCGGAAGCTCACGGCGCCCTTGGCCTCGAGCCGCCGGCGCGCGCTTTTGAGATTTTTGCGGCGCTTGGATCGAAGCGATCGTTCAAGATCCCGGTCGAGGTCGAGACCGCCCGAAAGCATGGCGCGCCGATGAACGGCGAATTGATGGACGGGCCGGCCTTCGGCGGCGGCCAGCGCAATTACAAGGCGAGCGGTGGGTCCCTCTTTCGGAAGCGCCGGAAACGTGAGCCCCGCCGACCTTGGCCGCTGCTGCCGTAAAAAGGCAAGGATCGCCGCAAGTACTTCCGCGGCGCGCTCGCGGTCGAGCAGCGGCGTGCCGAGAGGCGCCTGCTCATGCGTCCAGATGCGCGCCTGAGCCCAGGGCACGAAACGTCGTGGCAACTCAAGCGGGCAAAGGCCCAGCAGTTTGGGGGGGACAGAGCCGTCCCAAACGAAAAGGAAATGTGGCGGATGGCCCTTGGCAAGGTGGTGAGCGGCAGGAAGCGCAAAGCCAGGCTCGAGAAAACCGTTGGGCTCGAGACAATTGGCGGCAAGATGGCGCCATTCGCAAGCATGGGCCGTCGCAGCCTCCGGGCTCAAGATTTCCACGCTGAGCTTTTCCATACGCGAGGCCGCCGCCCTTTCAGCCGGACTAGAGCCGGTCTGCACCCCTTCCAGCGCCATCAAGCTAACCATATGCGAGCCTCTTGTCGCCGCCTTAGGAAGGTAACATGGCAGGGCGCTCGAACAGGAACTTGAACCGCGTGTTGCGCATCGATGTAGGGAAAAGAAGCGGGAGGCTCACGCGCATCGGGTCTTGACGAGCTTCGTGCTGGCTCAGCCGAGATGCTCGCTCTCGGCGAGGGTCATCCGCAGTTCGAAGCTCTTGAACTGCGAGAAGATCCGCCACAGCCATTCTCTCAGACCGGCGCGCACGACGATCGACATATTGGCCGGCGGCATCAGCATGAACCTCGAGAGCGAAAAGCCGGGCTCCTCGATCGTTTGCTGCAGCACTGGATCGAGCGCCGTGATTTTGAAGCTACGACCGTCGGGATTGCGGCCGAATTCCTCATCGCCCTCGAGGCTGGGCGCAGTTCCCTCATTCATGACAATGACGATCTGGAGATCCGGATAGCGGGTGGAGAGCCGGCCAGCCGTTTCGACCGAACGGGGCGAACCCTCGGCGAGAAAGAGAAGGACCGGCTCGATCGCGAGTTTCCGCGCCTCAGCGATAAACTCCGTGTGATCCAAGAGAGTGAAGAAGCCGTCAAGCGAACGATGCCAGAGATCAACGATCTTCGGCACGCCGTCTGGCAGGAGCAGAGGATCGATCAGCGCCATCTGTCCTTGGATCGTGTTGAGATCGGAGACGATGACCTCGTGCGGAAAGCGTGCCGCGAAGCTCGGCTCGTGCGCGTCGGTATCGAAACCTACGAATGTTCGGCCACTCAAGAGAAAATAATCGCCAAGCAGACGCGCGGTCATGGTCTTGCCCGTGCGGCCGACAGGTGAACAGACGATGAAGACAAACGTCCGGTTCTTCATGTCGGAAAAGTTCGGGCCGTGCCGGCTTCGCGCCGGCTATTTGGCTCGCAAATGCACCAGGCCGCCCCGATCGCGTCGCGGTTCAGAACCGGCCGTTGATGGAATCGAGCAAACGAATCCGGTTGAACTCTTCCGCGTACTTGGTCTGCCATGTGCGCACGTACCCACGTAAGGTGAAGGAATGCTGAGCCGGTTCTCCCTCGGCCGTTTTGTTCGCGACGAAGGTGGACCAAGGAGTACCGGCAAGGTCGACCTGTTCGTAAGCCATCGAATTGAGCTTCGGAATCGTGACTTCGCTCGCCTTCTTCACCTTGCCGAAGTAGGTCTGCAGCGTACCGGGATCCCAATCGAAGAAGGTCGAGTCGTTGACATAGTTTCTCACGAGAAAATAGTTCGCGTCCGCCACGAATGGTGCCGTCTCGGCGATCTCGCCTAGCGAAGCGAGCGACGGACCGAGAATATGAAACAGCACGAAATTGAAATCGCCGGCCTTCGTAGCATCGAGAAAACCGACGTCCCGTAGAGCCGCGAGGCTCGTCGTCAGCGCGCCGGCCCGCGTATCAAGGACCGTGACCTTCACCTGCGACGTGTGGAGGGTGTCCAGAATGCGCATTTGGTCGGGGGTCTGGGTTATGTCCACGACCTCGGTGATGTCCGGATGGAAACGTTGCAAGGTGCCGCGCGGGTGCTGGGTGTCGAAGGCGCGCGTGATGACATTATTGCTGGCAAAATAATCAAGGAGGGCACGCGCCACCGTGGTCTTGCCAACCCCGCCCTTGTCTGCCCCCACAATGATCAACGTTGGCTTCATCTGGTTGTGCTCCATCCCCGCTTCGGCGCAAAAAGCGAAGCTCGCGCCGTAGACTTCGTGACCGGAACCCTGCTAATATTATAACACCTTACCGACGGCGCTGAATTTAGTGAAGCACAAGTTTTAACTGCGATAATGTGGGCAGCGGATCATTGCGAAGCGGCCCGACGCCGTGTTGGCGCCCCCCGTCAGCGC
The DNA here is from genome assembly GCA_963720425.1 of uncultured Alphaproteobacteria bacterium. Classification (GTDB taxonomy): domain Bacteria; phylum Pseudomonadota; class Alphaproteobacteria; order Rhizobiales; family Beijerinckiaceae; genus Methylovirgula. The sequence continues at coordinate 1,590,904 of OY970391.1, read as the reverse complement.
GATTAGGCTGACGACCATGCGATCCCCGCCGCGTCCCTCTGATTTAATTCTATGATTTGACTCGGCAAGTCACCTGTCTTGGCGGGCGGCAACGACAGAGGCGCCATTTGGCGCCCGCGCCACGAGCGCGTCGATCTGATCGCGTTCGCGTTTGAAATCGGCGAGCATTGGGCCGTCGAATTCGCGCGTGCGCGCGAGCTTGACCCGCATGGGATCGACGAAGTGACCGTTCACCAGCACCTCGTAGTGGAGATGCGGTCCCGTTGCGAGCCCGGTCTGGCCGAGATAGCCGATGACCTGGCCCTGCTTCACGCGCAGCCCCTCCTTCAGGCCGCGGGCGAAACCCGACAAATGATTGTAGGTCGTCGTGTAGCCGTTGGCGTGCTGAATCTCGATACGGCGGCCATAGCCCGAATCCCAGCCCACCGAGTTGACCGTTCCGTTGCCGGCCGCGAAGATAGGCGTACCGATCGGGGCGGCCCAATCGACGCCGGTATGCGGCCGCGTATAGCCAAGGATGGGATGGAAGCGCATCCCGAAGGGGGAAGTCATCCTGGCGCCGATGATCGGTGTCCGGATCAAAAATTTCCGTGACGATCTGCCGTTCTCATCGTAGAAATCCACGAGTCCGTTGTCGGGCGTCTGGTACCGGTAGTAGCGGAAAGTCTCATTGTGCGCCACGATGGCGGCGTAGAGAAGCTCGTTGCGTTGCTCGCCGTCCTCGCCGTTGTCATAAAGCGCCTCGAACGAATCGCCGCTTGAAACCCGTCCCTGGAAATCGACGTCGTTGGCAAAGATCCGCACGAGCTCGTCGATGATCGGACGCGGGATCTCCTGCTTGAGCGCCGTTTCGTAAAACGAATTGTAGAGCTGCATTCCGCCGTTGTCATCGTCGTCGCTGTCGTCGGTTGTGTTCTTCGCCTCAGCTTCGCTGTCCTCCACGCGGACGTAGTCACCGCGATCCGTTATCGCGACGGTCGCCTCGAGCGTCTCGTCGTTATAGACCGAGATACGCGCCAACGACAGGTTCTGGCCGGAACCGTCGAGATCCGCCATCAGCAGTTTCAGCCGCCGCCCCTCCGGCACCGTGGGTTCCCCCCGCCTGGGTGCGAAAGCGGCATCAATACTGGCAATGCTCTCCTGCCCAACCCCTGCGGCCCGCAACACGCCCTCCAGCGTATCGCCCTGCCGGAGAACGACGAGACGCTCTTGCATCTCCGTCGGCTGCACGGCTGGGCTGCGCGGCACGACCGTCACGTTTTCCAGCACCATGCGGACTTCGATCTGGGAGAACGGCGCCGTCGTGATCGGATCGTTGGGATTGGCATAGGCGAGGGCGCCAAGCGGATTGGCGCGGCTCGTCCGCATCAAGAGGAGTTGCGGCGGCAGCGTGAAAGGCTCGCTTCCTGCCGCGAGCGTGCTTTTGATATGTTCTGCAACTTGCGCCTCGACCTCGTCGAGCGAAAGCAAGGCGTTTGAGGAGAGGTTCTCGACCGGCAGATCGCGGGTGGACCAGGAGACATCTGCGTCATCCTGCTCAGGCTCCGGCGGCGCATCGACCGGATTGCGCGCATCCGCGAGAAGCTGAAGGGGATTGAAGACGGGAACGTCATCGGCAAAGCCGGCGCTCGTCGTGAGCAAATTCGTTTCGATATGCGTGAAGGAATGAACTTTGACGACTTCCTTGTCGCTCATCTTGATCGTCGTGGGAGCTTTGAAGGTCTGCTTGTCGGCAACGATATCGATCGATTTGACCAGCCGGTCGCCCTTGTGCGGATTGACGCCGGAATCCGCCTCTTTGTGCGATGGCAAGGCGGGCAACGGCGCTTCGGCGAAATTCGATTGGCGGTCGAGCGCGGCATAGCTGGCCGCGCTGATCAGGGCCGCTCCCACAAGGCCCGTCAAAACCGTGCCGCAGAGCCAACGTAGAGAGACCTGCCGCCGCCCATCCAACGGCCGCCGCCGGCCGCCGGCCGTCTCTATGGCGGGTTCGAGGCCAAGATCTACGAGAGCCGCCGAAAATTCCGAGCGACCATGGGCGCTGAGCGTATGCATACGCCAGACAGGTTCCCCCTCGTTTGGCGGGAAGCCGAAGCTTAAACTTGGCTTTCCCTCAGGCCATTAGCCTTGCCGCGCGGCGCATTCTCATGAGGCATTTCGATCGGCGCGGTCCCCGCTGGGGCGACGCTTCGTTTGGTGAAGACGAAGCCTTGGGAAGATGGCTCAAATGGGGCGAACCCGGGCCACGCGCGACGGTTGACAGCGAGTGCCGCTGTCGGCTAACTCTGTCACGCAACGCGCGGCTTAAGCCGCGCTTTTCATTGAAATCGAGGCGGTTTGCACGGCAAATCAGCCCGATTTCGAATCAACCTTCAAAAGGCCGGCCGGCGGGTTCTCCGCTCCAATGGGGAGGCAGATGTTCGCAGTCATCAAGGCCGGCGGCAAGCAATATAGCGTCGCCGCAGAAGACGTGATCACGGTCATGACTTTGCCCGGTGCGCCCGGCGATGCCGTGACGTTCGAGAATGTTTTGATGCTTGTCGACGGCGAGGCCACGCGATTCGGCGCGCCCTTCCTCGAAGGGGCGAAAGTCACCGGCACCATCGTCGACCATAAGCGCGGCCCGAAAATCTACGCCTTCAAGAAGAGGCGTCGGCAGAATTCAAAGCGAAAACGCGGCCATCGGCAGGATTTGACGGTCGTAAAAATCACCGGGGTCTTGCCCGGCGAGGTCAAAAAAGGCAAGGCAACCACCTAACATTCGCTTTCGCCAGGGGTTGGACGTCGTTAGCGGTTCCAGGGATCGAGGGCGCTGCCGCCACGGTCCGGGACAAAGAATATTCGGAGCCAGAGAGATGGCGCATAAAAAGGCGGGCGGTTCGTCCCGCAACGGCCGCGACTCGGAAGGGCGGCGGCTCGGCGTGAAGAAATTCGGCGGGGAGTCCGTCCTCGGCGGAAACATTATCGTGCGCCAACGCGGCACGAAGTGGCATGCCGGCGCCAATGTCGGCGTGGGCAAGGATCACACGCTTTTCGCTCTCGTCGACGGCAAAGTGGCCTTCAAGTCCAACCCGAGCTGTCGAGCGACCGTATCGGTCGTTCCGGCTCAACGAGCCCAAGTCGCTAAATAGCGGTGGAGTCCACCAAGACCCCACCGGCTCCCATGAACCCGGTGGACAGCTAGGCCAATCCGACAAGGCCACAGTCCCGAAGACCCGGCAGGGTTTTTGATAGGGGGAGATGGGAGACCATCTTCCCCTTTTGTGCTTGGACCCTGAGGGTCCAAGGGACCGGAGCCGACCCATGTTCCCGGATCTGACTCGTGACGATGTCTTCCGCCTCGAAACCAAGCGGCTGTGGCTGCGCTGGCCGCGCGCCGCCGATTCTGCGGCCATCACCGCCTTCGCGGCGCTGCCGGAGGTGGCGCAAATGACCGCCGCCATTCCTCATCCCTATCCTCCGAAGGAGGCCGACCGCTTCATCTTCAAGGCCAGGGCCGAGAATGCTGCCGGAGAAGCCCTTCACCTCGCCATGACCCGGAAGTCGGGGCCGCGGGTGGTTTTCGGCGTCCTTTCCGCCACCGGGAACGGGGAAACGGAGGTCGAAATCGGCTATGTGCTCGCCCCTGAGATGTGGGGCAAGGGATTCGCCAGCGAAGCCGTCAGGATGATCGTCAATACCATCTTCGCGCTCACCCCGGCGGTGCGGATTCTCGCCAATTCCCGGGTCAACAACCCGGCCTCGCGGCGCGTCTTGGAGAAGTCGGGCTTTGCCTTCATCGACAGCGGCCTCGATTTGCTCGCGGCGCGCGGCGGTCTTCATCCTTGCGACCGCTTCCGCCTCAATCGCGCCGATTGGCGGCATGACGGTAAAATAAAGCGGTTGCCGCCGATGGCCCATCAGCACCGCGGCGCAGCAGACGCCCAGGCGTCTGAGCCGATTGCCGATCCAACCGGCGAATTGCATGAATGTTGACCAGCATCCTGCTTTCGGCCGAAATGGCCGAAAGGCACGCATGCCCGGCACAGGGCTGGTTTCGCGAAAATTGCGATGAAATTTCTCGACGAGGCCAAGATCACCATCAGATCCGGCGCCGGCGGCGCCGGATGCCTTTCCTTTCGGCGCGAGAAATTCATCGAATTCGGCGGCCCCGACGGCGGCGATGGCGGGCGCGGCGGCGACGTGATCGCGCTCTGCGTCGATGGCCTGAATACGCTCGTCGATTATCGCTATCAGCAGCATTTCAAGGCCAAGACCGGCGGGCATGGCATGGGAAAGAACCGCGCCGGGGCCAAGGGCGCCGATGCCGTCCTGAAGGTGCCGGTCGGCACCCAGATTTTTGAGGACGAGCATTTGCTCGCCGATCTGACCGAGGTTGGACAAAGCGTGCGCCTGGCGCGCGGCGGCAATGGCGGCTTCGGCAATGCCCATTTCAAGACTGCGACGAACCAGGCGCCGCGCCGCGCCAATCCCGGCCAACCAGCCGAGGAGCGCGTTCTCACCTTGCGCCTAAAACTCATCGCCGATGCTGGCCTGATCGGCCTGCCCAATGCCGGCAAATCGACCTTTCTTGCGACCGTCTCCGCCGCTAGGCCGAAGATCGCCGATTATCCTTTCACCACCCTCAATCCACAGCTTGGCGTCGTTGCCTGCGACGGACGCGAATTCGTTCTCGCCGACATCCCCGGCCTGATCGAAGGCGCGCATGAAGGTTTCGGGCTCGGCGACCGCTTCCTCGGCCATGTCGAACGCTGCCGGGTTTTGCTGCATCTCGTCGATGCCGCGCGCGAGCACGCGGGCGAATCCTACAAAACCGTGCGGCACGAACTCGAAGCCTATGGGGCGGGGTTGGCGGAAAAACCCGAGATCGTCGCGCTCTCGAAGATCGATACGGTCGATGCGGAAACCTTGAAGACGCAGATGGCGCGCCTCAAACGCGCGGCGAAACGCACGCCTCTCTGCGTCTCCGCCGTGACTCATGAAAATGTCGATGAAGTTCTGCGCGTGCTCCTCGCCGTCATCGACGCGCAGCGGCAGCCGGAGACGGCGCGCGAGCCGGAGTGGCACGCGTGAGCGCGACCAACGATCCGGTGCAGCAGGAGATGCCTGAGGCGCCCTTGCCGCGGCTCTCAAAATTCCGCCGGATCATGATCAAGGTCGGCTCCTCGCTCCTCGTCGATCCCTCGCCCGGCGTGGTGAAGCGCAAATGGCTGGCAACGCTCGCCGACGACATCGCCGCCTTGCACAAAGATGGCGCCGACGTTCTCGTGGTCTCCTCCGGCGCCATCGCGCTCGGCCGCAGCGTGCTCGGCCTCGCGAAAGGCCCGCTGAAACTCGAAGACAGCCAGGCGGCGGCCGCCGTCGGGCAGATCGCGCTGGCGCGCACCTGGTCGCAAGCGCTCGGCGACCGCGGGATCACGGCGGGACAGATCCTCGTCACCTTCGCCGACACGGAAGAGCGGCGCCGCTATCTCAATGCGCGGGCGACGATCGAACGCCTGCTCGATCTGCGCGCCGTGCCGGTCATCAATGAGAACGACACGGTCGCCACCTCCGAGATCCGCTATGGCGACAACGATAGGCTCGCGGCGCGCGTCGCCACCATGGCCTCGTGCGATCTCCTGATCCTGCTCTCTGACGTTCCGGGTCTCTATAGCGCGCCGCCGGCGCAAGACCCTTATGCGAAGCTGATCCCTATCGTGCAGAAGATCACGCCCGAGATCGAGGCCATGGCGGGCGGCCCCGCCTCGGGTTTTTCGCGCGGAGGTATGCGCACGAAAATCGAAGCGGGAAAAATCGCGACGACGGGCGGCACGCATATGGTGATCGCCGACGGCCGCGTTCCGCATCCCGTCCAGCGGATCAAAGACGGCGCGGCCTGCACATGGTTTCTGACGGGATCCAATCCGATCACCGCGCGGAAAAAATGGATTTCTGGCTCGCTCGAGGCGCGCGGCGCGCTCATTGTCGATTCCGGCGCGGTCGGCGCGATCCTCAGTGGCAAGAGCCTGCTGCCAGCGGGCGTGAAACGCGTCGACGGCAATTTTTCGCGCGGCGACTGCGTTCTGATCCGCGATGAGCGCGGCGTCGAAGTCGGCCGCGGATTGGTCAACTACGATGCCGACGACGCGGTGAAAATCGCCGGGCAAAAGTCACGCGACATCGAGCTTTTGCTCGGCATGCCCGGACGGCCCGCAATCATCCATCGGGATGACATGGTGCTGAAGGGGGATTAAGGGCGAGAATGGTGGAGTGACTGCAATTGGACGCGCATAGCAGTCATCCGCAGATGTGCATGAATGCCTCGGCACGACGTCTGCGGATTAGCCATTCAGTTCAGCCGGGCGACGACGGTTAGGCGCTTAACCTCGCCATGCAAATAGGCCTGCAAGAATGCATTATCTTCACTGAAGGAGACGCATCCGAATGAATTGCCGTTCGGGCCGAGCGCGAAGGAATGCGCCAGCGAAGGCCGGCAGCCCCGCCGAGGCAAGCGGCAGAAGCACAAGAGCGAGCATTCCAGCGCCGATCACGACCAACAGCCACAAGGGCGCACAGGTGAGAAAAAGCACGAGATTGGTCATCATGGTGAGCTCCTGCGGTTCTGGACAGCGTGGCCTCTTTTCTCTTTGTCACTCGACGTGGCGAATGGGTTCATGCGATTTATGTCGTATTATTTCAGTGCCTTACCTAATGCCTCCTGCTGGTTGGCCGGGACGACCCCTCGCTGGCGCGAGCTGCCGCAGCGCGCTAACATCGCTTCGTTGAGGTTCGCCGAGACGGATCGATGACCAATCCGGCGTTCCTCCGTCGTTTTCGTTTTACGGAACGTGAGAGCGGCGCGAAGCCTTGGGGTCATTCGTGCATGTTGGGACCATAAGCGCTCGGGTTGGCTGCATTGGCATTCTTCTCTGCTCAGCCCTTTTCACCGCCTGGCCTTGGGGCGCAATCGCCACCGTTCAGAACGCGGCGCAGCCGGCCGAGAGCCTCGGCGAAGCAAGCGCCTTCCGCGCCTTTCTCGAAAGCTTGTGGCCGCAGGCGTCGGCGCGCGGGATCAGCCGCGGCACGTTTGACCAAGCCATCGTGGGCCTAACCGAAGATCCGTCCGTGCCGGCGGCTGTCGGCCAACAGCCGGAATTCGAGCGGTTTCTGTCGGCCTATTTCGCCGAGGCGGTTTCACCTACCCGCATCGCCCGCGGCCAAGCGCTCGCGCGGCAGTATCGAGGCGAGCTTGCCGATACCGAGCGCCGCTATGGGGTCCCCCGCGCGATCCTGCTCGCAGCCTGGGGCATGGAAAGCGATTTCGGCCGCCTGCGCGGCGACAAGGATGTCATCCGCTCGCTTGCGACTCTCGCCTTTCGCCGACAAGACCGCGATCTTTTCGTCGAAGAACTTCTGAATGCGCTCGTCATTCTGCAGAAGGGCGCGCTCCCGCGCGACAAGATGAGAGGTTCCTGGGCAGGCGCCATGGGCGATCCGCAATTCTTGCCTTCGGCTTTTCTCAAATATGCCGTGAGCTATGGCGGCGATAGATTCGCCGATATCTGGAATAGGCCGGCGGATACGCTCGCCTCGATCGGCAATTTTCTCCGCGCCTCCGGCTGGAACCGCGCTTTGCCTTGGGGGTTCGAAGTGATCGTGCCGGCGAATTTCGCGTTTGCGACATTGCACGCCGATTTTCATGATTTCGCCGCGGTAGGCATCGCAACGGCGGACGGATCGGCCCTGCCGCCCACGGGCAAAGCAACCTTGTTTCTGCCGGCTGGTGCCGGCGGCCCAGCTTTTCTGCTCAGCGACAATTATTGGGTTTTGAAGGCCTATAATAATTCCGATTCTTATGCCTTGTCACTCGCCTGCCTCGGCGACCGGATCGTCGGGCTCGCCGGCTTGCACCGCGCCTGGCCGAAAAACCAAAAGCTCTGGAGCCGCAGCGACAAGATCGAGATCCAAAAACTTCTGACGCGCCTCAAGCTCTATCAAGGCACGCTTGACGGAAAATTTGGGCAGGCCTCGCGCGATGCGATCCACGCCTTCCAGATCGAAGTGCATGATGTCCCCGCCGACGGTATCGGCCGCGCCGATCTTCTCACACTGTTGCGGGCAAGCGCGGGTGGCGGAAGATAAGTAGGGGCAAGCCTATCGCGCCAATGACTTCCGCTCTTTCAGAAGCGAGGCGAGGAGCTGTTCTTGCTCGACGATACGGTCTGCCGTGCGCGCCTCGTCCTCAGCCCCCGAGAAGGCAGCGGCTCGTTCGGTGAGTTCTCTGATGTTCTCGCGGATTGCAGCGATGCGTTCATCGAGTTCGACCAGGGTTGCAGCGGCCGCCATGACGGCTCCTTTCGAATACGGCGCTTCTTCCATATAGCACCATAGGGTAGAAAGCGCCGAATTTACACGAGTGCGTGAAGGGCAAGCGTTCAGTTCAGCCGCGCGACGACGGTCAGGCGTTTGACCTCGCCATGCAAGTAGGCGTTCAGGAATGCATTATAGTCTCTGAAGGAGACGCATCCGAATGAATCGCCGTTCTGGCCGAGCATGTACGTGTGCGCCAGCAGTCCTGCCCGTCCATAGGCGCTGTTGTTGCCGACAGGGATGAGGCGCAGCGCTTGCACGCCGTGAAAAAGCTGTTCCCGCGGCTGAAGGTCATAGACGCCGGGCGGCGTGGGCCCATGCATGCGTTCGCTGACATAGCGCGGATCGTCCAGCGCGCCGCCCAGCCCCGAGTGCGCTTCCAATCTCGTTCCATCCGGCAAGTAGACGGTATGCGCGGAGATATCATAAACGGCGGTCGATCGATCGATGGGCAACGGGCCGGGCGCGCTCCTTCGTTCATCGTTAGCAACTCCATCTTCTGGAGCGGCATAGGCGAGGACAGGCCCTGAAGGCTGCGGCGTGCCAAAAAGCTTGTCGAAGAACGAGCGCTGATTGGCCGGAGTTGATGGCAGAACGGTCGTTCTGTCCTGCCGCGCTAACTGGCGGCCCGACGTATGGGCCGGCTCCGGCGGACGCGGCGCCGGCAATGGGACGTTCTGGATGAGCTGTTGGGAAACAACTGGCGGCATTGGCACCGGCAGGACGTTTTCCACGATCGTAGCGGGATGTGCCGGCGGAAAAGGCTCGAAGTTCGATCCGAGCGGAGAGCTTTGCGCAAGCGAAACCGGCGCGCCCACGGAATATGTCGGGTCGAGCAGCGCCACATAGGCATTCGAGGCGACGATTGCCGCGGGCGTGCCTGCTGACGCTTGATCGGCGACGCTCGGGGCCGCCACGGGCGCGGCTGCCAACGCCCCATAGGCGCTGGCGACCGTTACCACGGTTGCGACCGCTGGCGCTTCATCGACGCTGGGGGCCGCGGCAGGCGCGTCTGGCGTCGCGGAATGGACGTAGAGGATCCCGGCGCCCACCAATATGCTGAGGATGAGAGCGACGGCACCGGAAACGGTGTGGGGAAAAGTCTGCCGGGAAAAATTGCCGCGATCGAATGGACCGAAATCATATGCCGTACCGGTGCTGTATGTCATTCGCCCCTTCCGAATGATTCCGTCTCGCGTGGGCCCTGGCTCGTAGGGCGCCTCTCACGGACGTGCTGAACGCCGGGTAAAAAGGTCCGCAGCTTGCTGAAGCCTCATTGAGGCGATTTTTAGTTAAATGCCAATTAAGATGGTCATTTTAGACCGGTTAGGGCGGCGCTCAGCCGCTGGAATTGCGGCTCTTTTCGGGCCGGAGATCGCGAAGAGCGCTCCTTCTCCCCTGGGGCCCCTGGGGAGAAGCTGGGCTGCCTACGATGTGCCGCGATTCACGCGACATCGAGGTTTTGCTTCGGCATACCCGACCGGGCGGCAATCATCCATCAGGATGACATGGTGCTGAAGGGGATTAGGTGGGCCGCCGAACAGCGACGCGGTTCTGGTTGCCTGCTTAGCCGAAAGAAAGCCTCAAACAGAATCCACAACAGCCAACAGCGACAAAAACCAGGTAGACAGCCGCGCAATCGGTGTCGCGATCGGCGCCCAAGGAACGACCCTGCACGAGGTCGTTCGCCACCGACTTCTTCAACAAAATCGGCCGCTAAGCCGCCATTAAGGCGCTCTGATATCTGGGGGCGGCGGACGACGCGCCCATTTCGTATCGTCTAAAGTCTAGTCTTCTATACCTATGCCGGATTCGAGCACCGATAAGCGCTGCCGCAGCCTTTCAAGATCGCCTTCCTGGAGAAATTCCGCGCAGCCGGAGATCAATCGCTTGCCGCGATCGAGCAAAAGGCGGTGGATAGCTAGGTCGTCGACGACCGTGCTCGCGATATCGCCGAGCGCGCGCATCAGCCGGAGATTGACCGCGGCGTCGGCGACGGAATAATGACGGATCTGCTCAAACGCCAGGTCAAGCAGGCCACTGAAATTGATCCAGGGGACGAAGACGCGCAGGACGTGGGGCGGATCGTAGAAATAGCTGCGCGGCGGCGCGCGACCCAGCCAATGGATCAAGATGCAGCTGAGCTGATCGACGCAGGTGATCGCCGTGGTCGGATCATTGACTGCGGGCGAAAGCGCTCTCAACGCGATATCGACAATCTGGACAATGCCGAATTCGATGTCTTGCTGCATCGTGCGGGCAGGGCCAATGTCGATTGCGGCAAGAAGTTCGAGTGCGCGCTCCTCGGTGATGCGATCGCCGCGCGAGACCTTCATCAATGTGACACCTTCCGGAACGAAGTGGCCAACGCGCCGCTCCAGGCGCAAGCAGACCCGGTGGGCTTTGGCGAGCGACCGAAGGCTGCCGATATCGACAAACCTTATGTACCCCGACTGCCGACTCGCGATCAGGATCTCTAGCTTTTCGGGAAAAGCCCCAACAGCCTCGTCGAGGTGAAATGGCGAACGCTGATAGGGCATCAACTCATTGATGACTAGTTCTGTCTCCCGCCTGATTCGATCGACGATATGGTTGACGCTGATCGCGTTCGAAATGTGATAAATAAAATAGATCAGCCATCCGACACAAATCGGCGCGAGGAGCATTGCTCCTGATACGGTTGCAACCGGCACGAACGAATAGGGCAGCGATCGAGCCGCTGGAAGCGCCGCTATGCAATAGGAAAACGTGCCGAGGAACACGCCAAGAGTCCATTGCGTGACTCGATCCCTAACGAAGCTGATCAGGATTCGCGGCGAAAACTGGGTTGACGCAAGGGTCAGCGTCATCAGAAGGATCGCGAAGACGATTGACACGACCGTCATGGTCGAGGTCGCGATGTCGGTCAGAATGGCCTGGGCGACCTGAGGATCCGCATGTGACGGAAACAGCACCTTCGGAACCAAGGCGCCGATCGCTGGCATCTGCTCCTCCATTGAGGACAGAACCGCGCCGATTGTGCCGAGCGTGAGCGCAATGACAAATGGGCGAACGAGAAATCCGCCGCGGAAGGCGTATAATGTCGAACGAAACAGAACCGGCAGCCTTTTGGCCATTTGCGACGGTTTTCCTTGGATTGATCGATGCGGCTGTGGCGCCGCCGGTTATTTTTCCGGCGGTGGCCGCAATTGTGAAGCATGCTAGCGACTGCAGCTGCACGGAATTGAGCAAAGCCTGCCCAGTCATTGGCGATTTGGCAAGTCGTCACTTTCGACGGCTACACTGGGCCCCGCCGGCATAATCAATGCAACTGGTGGGCGGAATAATGCGCTGCGAGCGGACCCAGCGCGAGCGCCGGTGTCAGCCGGGTCCGGCCCGCGCCATGCTCTTTCAGCGGTTCCAGATAACTTTAAGGACGTTTCCGCGCTCTGATCCGTCGATGCGATCTCTTGGGGGCTGCATGCGGTCCACCATCCCGCTAGTGAGATAAAAGCATTGGCGTTTTCGACGATAGAAGAATCGACTGGGTGGCTCCGCCGAAAAGGAATTCCGCCCACATAGGATGCGAGTAGCCGCCCATCACCAAAAGATCATAGGAACCTCGCTCAACTTCCTTCCGCAGCGAACCGTGCTCGTCAGGAGTCATGATTTGCCGAATGCCTGTAGAAACCTCAATTCCATGATGCGCCAAGTGCGCCGTGAGGCTCTTCCCGTCGGCCTCGTCCGGGACGGCAGAGGGATCGACCATCGTCAGGATTTCAACGGACCGCGACAGATGCATTATCGGCAAGGCGTCATGAACCGCCCTGACCGCTTCACGGCTGCCGTCCCAGGCGATTGCGATCTTCGCGAGTGTCATGGCCGGCGCGTCGGCGGGAACGACCAGCACCGGTCGGCCGCATCGCAAAATCACGGAGTTCGCGACGGCCAATGGATGGCGCTGAGGCGGGTCTTGCCACTCGTACTGGCCGAGAATGACCATATCGGCGTATCGCGCTCTAGTGCAGACGCCGTCTGCAACGTCGCCGGCAGCCTCAAACCAGCGAGCGTCGGCCAGGCGTTGCGCAGTCTCCTCATGGAAGAGCGTCGATGCGGCGCGCGCGTCACGGGCCGATCTCGCGGCGATTTCTTCTTCCACGTTGGCAATGACGCTCGGTTTGTAAAGGGGTGGCACCTCCACCGGCGGGGTGACATGCAACCCAGTGAGCCGTGCACCTATGCGCGCGGCCAGATCGATGGCGAACCCCACCCTTCGCCGTCCAGCTTGGCTCCCGTCTACATGGACGAGCAAGTCGCGAAGCATGCCTGCGCTCCGACTGTTGCGATGAGATCGCATTAAGCGTTGCCGATGAGAATCCCCGCGGCAAGCACGATGACGCCGCGACCGAAACGGCAAGAATCAAACTTCGTTCCCTTCCATATTGCCGCCGGCCTGGAGCGGTCCGACGCCGTTGGCCCGAAATGCGGCGGATTGAGCGCCAAAGCGTCCTGGAGAAGCAGCATGACGAAGAGCGGAATTATGCCGGCAAAGTTGAAGACGAGAAGAGCCCGCTGCAAACGGATTGACCGCGCACCAATCTCCCTCCACCTTCTTGGGTGTGATCTTTGTTTCGTTCGCAGGATAATGGTTTGCTGTCTCTTCCAGTCCGAGGAGATAGGACCCGTGCAAATAGACGGCCTCGGAAAGGTGATCGTCAAGCCGTTTGAAAAGGCCTATGATTTTTCTCCAAGTCATTGCGGCTGGCCCTTTAAAGGAAGCTCGCGAGTAATTGATCGCGCAGCATCCACGATTACAGCGCGCAGATCGAAATCCATCGGAGCTGTTAAAAACCACGCCGACGTCTACTACCGCCAGCTGCTCTCAATTGATTGGCACCAATGGGAATAAAGAAGCCATGCGTGCTCTCGCTCTCTTTAATATACAGGACATAAGCAGGGAGTGTCCCAGGATGGCTCTATTCGTCGATGATGAACCGCGTTGCCCGACGACGCGCGCATGCCCGCCTATTGATCGAAAGGAGAGACAGCGCGGCCGCCCAAGACGCTTAGGTCGAGGTTGCAGATTTGGGGTCACTGCGTAATCGATGCCCGCGCCTACGGTCGGCGCGGCTCGCAATTTTGTCCACAAATAGCGCGGAAGCGCCCCCAGCGGCCGCGCTAACGCGAAAATGTCTTGCTAACGCCTGCAACGGACGCTCGTGCCTCGATTCGTCCATCACAATCAAACCGCGATGGGATTCTCGAGGATTCCTATTGTTGATCCTCTCCAAGAACAGATTGAACCTGTTACACAGTTCTTCAACTGAAATGGATGAACCGCGTGGACGACCGGGACAATCCCGGGATCAAGTCCGGGGACGGCCATGACGAGCGGGCATTCCTTCTCCCCTTGGGGAGAAGGTGCCGAGCGGAGCGAGGATGAGGGGCCGCGCAAACCTTCAGGACGCCTATAGCCCGTCTCCGGCAAACGCTGCGAGGTGCATGCCTACAGACGCAAGCAGCATCTCGTAGGCGCGGTTGACGATGTCGTCCAGCGATCTCGTCTTCGCAAACAGGATCTTTGCTTCGGCGAGCAGTTCCTCGCGGCTCGGGAGCTGCGGCGGATAGGAAGCAATCGCCGCTCCGGTGCGCTCGCTGGCGCGGACGAGCGCCTCCCATAACGCGGACAGCTCGGGTCCATGAAGTGCCAATGTGATGGCGAGCGCGATACGCTCGGAATTGAATCGCGCTGCGAGCTCCTCGGCGGCACGAGCGATAACCCGCGAACCCAATCGCTGTTCGTTGCGCAGCACCTCAACGGGCGGCATCTTCAGGTCCCACACGATGCCGAGCCAGGACAGTGCCCTCAAGACGTAATAGGTCGCATCGATTTCCCACCACCTAAAGCCCTGCCGAACGCTGCTCTGGTAGGCGTGGTGATTGTTGTGCCAGCCCTCGCCCATGGTCATGAGCGCCAGGAGCCAGTTGTTGCGGGAATCGTCGCCCGTCACATAGCGCTTTGTCCCGCTGACATGCGCGAGCGAGTTGATGCAGAACGTGGCGTGATAGACGAGCACCGTGCTCCAAAAGAATCCGACGACGAGGCCCGCCCATCCACCGATGAGTAAGCAGAAGGCACCGAGGACGACGGCCGGCGCCAGCTGCAATCGATGTAGCCATATCAGCTCGGGATAGCGGGCGAGGTCTGCCACCTTTCCGAACTCGGTCACGTCATGTTTGCGCGCAAAGATCCAACCCACGTGGCTATACACGAAACCCGTGCGCCGGGGCGAATGCACGTCCTCCGGCGTGTCCGAATGCAAATGGTGATGCCGGTGCTTGGCTGCCCACCAAAGAACGCTCTTCTGGGCGCTGCTCTGGGCGAGGAATGCCAGGATGAATTGAAACACCCTGCCGGTCGAATAGGCGCGGTGCGAGAAAAAGCGGTGGTAGCCAGCCGTGATCGCGAAGAGGCGCGCCCAGTAGAGCGCTACGCAAATTGCGACGGCGTGCCAAGTAACACCCGACCAGATCGCCGCGAGGCAGACGACATGGACCAATATGAACGGAATGGCGGACGGGTAGATGATGTCGTCATGCTCGCCGCCGAGGCCGGTTTCAGAGGACATATGAGCGATCCTGCTTTATGCGTAGTGTTCGCCCCGCCGGAATTTAGTTAATTCGGCCCGTGCCGGGAGGCGCAGAGTGTAACCGTAAAGCGGCTAAGCGTCTTGGGATTGTCGCGCGAGAGCTTGGCGAGCGGGGAATTATGGATTCTTCGCCCTAAGCGGATCCATCCGCTCTCAGGTCGAAAACGAAAACCAATCGCCAGCGCTATAATCATAAATTTCGGCGTTCCGGCCTTTCACTGTCACTTCGAACTGTGAGCCGGACTTGAAATCAAAACCATCATATTTGCCCATTGTCTTCCGCCGCAATTCAATATGGCTGCCCTCCCCATAGTGATAGAGCCCGGGAAGTGTTCCATCTATGTGACAGGAGTTTGTATGATCGTAGGCAACGACGTAACTTTTTTGATTTCAACTTCAATGTTTATCCATTGGCCGTCAAAATAGACCGAATGCACGTTCTTGGCCGTGCAATCGCTGAGCGCTACAGCAGCCACTACCGCTCTAACGTGCGACTTCATTTCTTGTCCCCCCGAGTAAACGAATCACCCCTGCATAGCTTTAGCTCTTGAAAAACTCGGCTCTAAAGTCCTCCCCAATAATCCAAGGAAAGTAACAATCGTTGAACCTTATGGCCGGGCTTGTCCCGCTATCCACACCCTGCCGCACCTGTTTCCAATTGACGCCGCCGCTTCGGCCCGCGCGCCGAGAGTTAAGAACTCGGTCCGGCAACTGCATGCATGGCCGGGTCAATCTCCGGATCAAGACCGGGGACGGCCATGACGATGGCACACAAGCTTGATCGAATGCGCCGGCCGCGCCTAGCCTAGCGCCGCCAATTTTGCGGAGAGGCCGGCAGATCTCCCGTGACATCCACATGCGCGGTGTCCGCTGCCGAACCGAGTTTCTTTTCGGAAAACCGGAGGTCGAGGAGGCGGCCGTCATCGGTGCGGATCTGGACATCGCCGCGGCCGAACACGTCCTGCAGTGTGCTCGCGGAGAGCCGGATCTCGCCGCAACTTATGATCCCGGTCGGCGGCCGCAGATAGCCGTCGAAGTCATAAGACGCGCGCGCGACCTCTTTGCCGTCGCACATCAATACGCCGTTCCCTGAGATTCCGCCGAGATAATGCATAATGACTCTCCTTGAGCCAGCCGAAAAAGAAAAGCCCCGCGACCTTCATGAGGTGCGGGGCTATCGGCGCCAGGCGCCTCCTTGGGCATTATGCTGCCGCACCGCTGCCGAGCCGCCAGTACATCCGTGGTCGGCTCATTGCGGCGATGCGGATGCCGGCAGGCTCAGAGTTTTAGAGCCGCCGAGCGTACAATCAGTCCAAAACTTTGAGGTTTTCGGCCGACATCTTGCCGCTCTTCTGGTCGGAGACGAGCTCAAAGCCCACCTTCTGACCTTCGCGCAAGTCCTTGAGACCGGAGCGCCCTACAGCGCTGACGTGGACGAAAGCATCTTTGCCGCCGTCATCCGGCGCAATGAAGCCATAGCCCTTTTCGAAGTTGAACCATTTCACGGTTCCCGTAGTCATGGGAAACCCTTTCACAAATACTAGGTCTTGCCTTGCCCGCGAAGCCGCGGACCGTCGAAATCGCGTTTTCAGGTAGAGAATTTTCAGCTTGGCGCGAATTTCTTCGGCGCAAGGCCAAGTCTTCTGGCCGTCTATCGACTTGTTCAATATGGGCCTTCCAGCGCGAAAATTCAAGGACGATTTGTAATTACTTTCGAGCTGCTGCACGTCGCACCGTCGGTCATGCGCCTTTCAGATGCGCGATGCGCTCGGGCACAGGCGGGTGCGAGTAATTGAACAGAATGTAAAGCCGATCCGGCGTCAGTGTCGCGAGATTGTCGCGCGAGAGCTTGGTCAAGGCGGCAATCATCGGCTCTCCGCCCACCATGGATTTGGCGAAATCGTCGGCCTGGAACTCGGCGCGGCGCGACAGAAAGTTCGTCACGGGCGAGATCAAATGCGAGAGCGGCCCAAACGCGAAAAGCACGATCATCAGAACGAGCCCCGGATCGTCCAGCAGCCTGAAGGCGTGTGCCAGTGCGTCCGTGGCAAAGGCCCAATGGAGGACGGCGAAAGCCAGCAAGGCAAGGACCGCCGACTCCAGGATGCGTTGAAAGACATGGCCGAATTTATAATGGCCGAGCTCATGCGCGAGGATGGACAGAATTTCTGCCGGCGAATGTTTTTCGATGAGCGTGTCGAAGAAGACGATGCGCTTCGCCTTGCCGAAGCCGGAGAAATAGGCGTTGCCATGCGCCGAACGCTTCGAAGCGTCCATGACGAAGAGGCCTTTGGACTCGAAGCCGCATTTTTTAAGCAGCGCTTCGATATTGGCTTTCATCAGTCCTTCCGCCATCGGCGTGAATTTGTTGAACATGGGCGCGATGAAGGCGGGATAGACCACGATCATCGCGATCATCACCACCATCAGCCCGACCCAGGCGAAGATCCACCAAAGGTCCGGCAGAGTGCGCTGAAGGGCGAAAAAGCCATAGAGCAAGGGAACCGCGAGGACGAGCTGAAGCGCGATTGCCTTCGCCTGATCGAGCAGGAACAGGAGTGGCGTGGTGCGGTTGAAGCCGAAGCGCGCCTCGAGCCGGAAGGTGCGGATGAGGGTGAAAGGCAGGTGGAAGAAATAGGAAATGGCGCCGACCGCGACCACGATGGCGACGCTGCGGGAAAGGCCGGGCGGGATGATCCCGGCGACGAGCCTATAGACAGGGCCCAACAGGAGCGCCAGCCAAAGCACGGCAAGACACGTGTCGAACGCCGTCTGCGCCATGGCGAGCCGCGTGCGTGCCAAAGTGTAATCAGCCGCGCGCCGGTGCTCATCGAGGCTCACCTGCCCGACGAATGTGGCCGGGACGCGCTCCCGGTGGGCCAAGACGGCATGGGCCTGACGGCGCTCCAGGTAGACGTCCAGCGCGCCGGACAGGATGATGGCGGCGAAGATGGCGAGGGCGACAAGGTTCATTGAAGCGCTTCCCAAGGGGCTAAAACCAATGTAAGTCAAACGCCTTCAGTTGCTAGTCAATGGTTTTGTGGCAGGATGGCCAGGGAGGATCCCGGCGTGCCCGCCGGCCGGGAAGGCCAAGATGAAGAAAGATACGGATCTGAAGCTCGTCCGCAGCGATGAGCCGGAAAACATCCATGCTCTGATGGCTGCGCTCGGCCGCTCTGCCCGCCACGCGGCGCATGTGCTGGCGCTCGCCGCGACGGACACGAAGAACAAGGCGCTCAATGTCGCGGCGAAAAAGATCCGCGAGCGGGCCGGCGATATCCTTGCGGCCAATGCACAGGACATGGCGGAAGTGCAGGCGAGCGGAACGAGCGCGGCTTACCTCGATCGTCTCGAACTTGATGCGCGCCACGTCGATGGCATGGCCAAGAGCCTCGAAGAGATCGCCGCCTTGCCCGATCCGGTCGGCCGGATTCTCGCGCGCTTTTCGCGGCCCAATGGACTCGTTATCGATCGCGTCGCGACCCCCCTCGGCGTCATCGGCGTCATATTCGAGAGCCGGCCTGCCGTTGCAGCGGATGCCGGCGCGCTCTGCCTCAAGTCCGGCAATGCCGTGATCCTGCGGGGCGGATCGGAGAGCTTCCATTCCGTCTCGCTCATTCACGAATGTCTCGTCGCGGGCGTCCGCGCCGCCGGCCTTCCCGAAGCTTCGATCACGCTCGTGCCGGTCAGAGACCGCGCCGCGGTCGGCGACATGCTCGCTGGTCTTTCGGGCAATCTCGATGTGATCGTGCCGCGCGGCGGCCGCAGTCTCGTTGCCCGGGTTGAGGCAGAGGCCCGCGTGCCGGTCTTCGCCCATCTCGAAGGTATCGTGCATGTCTATGTCGATCGCGCCGCCGATCTTGCCAAGGCGATGACGATCCTGCGTAACTCCAAACTGCGCCGCATGGGCATCTGCAGCGCCGCAGAGACTCTGCTCGTCGATTGCGGCTGCGCCCCGACGCATCTGACCCCGCTCGTCAAAATGCTGCTCGATGCCGGATGCGCGGTGCGCGGAGACGAAGCGACGCAGGCGGTCGATCCGCGTGTCACGCCAGCAACCGAAGAGGATTGGACACGCGAATATCTCGATGCGATCATTTCGGTGCGTCTCGTCGACGGGCTCGACGCCGCGATCGCGCATATCGAGACCTATGGCTCGCATCACACGGATTGCATCGTCACCGAGAATGGGCAAGCGGCGGAGCGATTTTTGCGAGAAGTCGATTCGGCGATTGTCGTTCACAATGCCTCGACGCAATTCGCCGATGGGGGCGAATTTGGCTTCGGCGGCGAGATTGGGATCGCGACGGGCCGCATGCATGCGCGCGGACCCGTCGGGCTCGATCAGCTCACCTCGTTCAAATATCGCGTCCGCGGAACGGGCCAGATCAGGCCGTGAATTGCGCGCCGCCGGACATCACGGTTGAAGCGTGACGTGCGGCTTGTCCCAACTCCCGCCTCATGCGCCAGGGCTGAAAATCGGCCTCTTCGGCGGCAGCTTCAATCCCGCCCATGAGGGCCACCGCGCCGCGAGCCTGATCGCTCTTCATCGCCTTGGGCTCGACCGCATATGGTGGCTGGTGAGCCCTGCCAACCCTCTAAAGAACAAGCACGATCTCGCGTCCCTTGTGGCGCGGATCGGGGCGGCACGAGAGCGCGTCCGGCATCCGCGCATCGAGGTGACCGGAGTGGAAGCCACGATCGGCGCGCGCTATACCTATGAAACGATCCGCTACCTGAGGAGCCGCTGCCCCGGCGTCCACTTCGTCTGGATCATGGGCGCCGACAATCTTGCGACGTTTCATCGTTGGCAACGCTGGCGCAAGATCGCGGAAAACGTGCCGATCGCCATCATCGACCGGCCGGGATCGACGCTTTCCGCCACGCATTCGCCGGCCGCCGTCGCGCTCGCGCCCTATCGACGCGATGAAAGCCGAAGCCTGGTCTTTGCGAAGCAAAAGCCCCCGGCCATCATGTTTCTTCACGGCCCGCGTTCGTCCGTCTCCTCGACGGCCTTGCGCGCCCATGCTGCGAATGAGACGTGAAGCCCGGCGCTCGACGCGTCTTCAGGCCCGCCGATCAGACATACTGGGCCAGGAAATCGAGCGTGCGCTGGCGCGCGAGTTCGGCGGCCGCAGGATTGTAGCTCGAGCGCTCAGTGCAGTTGAACCCGTGCTCGGCCGGGTAGATGTGGATCGTGATCTCCGGATGCGCGCGCCGGATCTTTTCCACATCGGTCAAGGGGATGCTTTTGTCCTGATCGCCGAAATGCAGAAGGACCGGACAAAGAAGCTGGCCGGCCAGCATGCCGACGATGCCGGAGCCATAGTAACCGACGGCTGCGGCGAGACCCGGCACATGCGCGGCGGAGGCATAGGCGAGCGTGCCGCCCCAGCAATAGCCGACGACGCCGACCCTGCCCGCCTGCGCGGCCGCGCCGACCGCCGCCTCGATATCGGCAAGCGTATCCTCGAGCTTCGTTTTGGCGCGGATCGCAATGCCCTTCTGAATATCGTCGCTGTCATAGCCGAGTTCGGTGCCGGGCGCGACACAGTCAAAGAGGGCGGGCGCTATGGCATGATAGCCGGCGGCGGCAAAATCGTCGGCGACGTCGCGGATATGATGATTGACGCCAAAAATCTCCTGAAGAACGACGAGACCGCCGCGTGAATTGCCGCTCGGCGCACTCTCATAGGCACCTATCGTCGCGCCGTCCTTGGTCGTGAGCTTGATCATCTGCCCCATATTGCCCTCGGCTGTTGCGCTTAATGAATGACAAAGGAAAAGCTAGCCTCCCCATTTCTCGATCCCCTCGCCGGCGAGCCTCGCCGCGGCCTGGGCCACCGATCGGCCGCCGAGCTCCAAACGAGGCGCTATCTCGGCCAATGGTACGACAACGAAGGCGCGGTTGAAGAGTTCCTTGTGCGGCAAGACGAGGTCCGGCGTCGAGAAAGGCGCGTCGCCATAGAAGAGAATGTCAATATCGATCAATCGCGGCCCCCAGCGGATCGTCTTTTTGCGCCCCATATCTGCCTCGACTCTTTTGACCGCGGCGAGCAGCGCGGCCGGATCGAGCCGCGTTCGCGCCAGAGCGCAGGCATTGGCAAAGGGCGGTTGGGCGAGATAGCCCCAGGGCGCCGTCTTATAGATCGAGGAGACGACGGCGAATTCGACCGTGCCGCTCTCTTCGAGCAGCCGCAAGGCCTTGACGATGTTGGCCGGCCCCTCGCCGATGTTACTGCCGAGGCCCAAGCCGATCTCGACCAGCCCGCGCTGGCTGCCCTCGCTGGAATCAGGCGTGTTCGATGGCATCATAAACCTTGAAGGCAGCAACATGTTCGGCCGCATCATGGACGCGAAAGATCGAGGCGCCATGCGCGGCGGCAATGAGATTGGTGGCAATCGTGCCGATCAGCCGACCGTCGACCCCGGCGCCAAGGATCGGGCCGAACAGGGATTTGCGTGAAACGCCGACCAGCAGCGGCAAACCGTAAAACTCAAGCAGCCCGTCGAGTCCACGCAAAGCCGCGAGATTCTGCTCCTTCGTCTTGCCGAAGCCGATGCCGGGATCGAGAATGATGTGGCGGTACGGGATCCCGGCCCGATCCGCCAGCGTTAGCGAGTGATCGAAGAAGCGGCGCATATCGGCGATGATGTCGAAATCGGGATCGACGCTCTCGCGATTATGCATCACGACAACGATGGCTCTGCCCTCGGCCACCGTGTCGGCCATCGCCGGATCCTTCTGCAGGCCCCACACGTCGTTGACGACGACGACGCCCTGATCGATCGCGCGGCGCGCGACGGCGGCTTTGTATGTGTCGATCGAAACCGGTCTATCGGTCGCATTCACGACGTCGGCGAGCAAAGGCTCGAGCCTGGCGAGCTCGACCTCCTCAGGCACGGGCACATGGCCGGGACGCGTCGATTCGGCGCCGACATCGATGATGTCGGCGCCGTCGGCGGCGAGTTTGCGCGCCTGCACCAGGGCCGCCTCACGCGTTTGGAATTTGCCGCCGTCGGAAAACGAATCCGGCGTGACGTTCAAAATTCCCATGATCACCGATCGCGTGCCGATGAGGCCAAGCAATTGATCGCGTTTCTGCTGCATAGGCCTAGGGCTTGGTCAAGCAATTGGCCCGGCATTCTCCAAAGCGCCACGTCGCGTCCAACGTGGCGCTGCGAATGCAGGCGCGAGGATAAGCCAGTCTAGCGCCGCGGGGGACAGCTGGCCACAGACGTCGCCTATTTCCCTGCCGGCGCCGCCATGGAAGTCGGAGCGGGCCGAACCGGCAAAGCAGCTTGCCCCCCGGGGGCTGCAGGAGCCGCAGGAACCGCGACCATCGCCGGGGGCACCGGATGCGACACGTCCCAGATGCGGGCCGTCATGTCGAAGGAAGCATCGACCACGCGGTGGCCATCGGGGCTGAAGCGGATGTGGCTGACTTCCCCGTCATGGCCGCTGAGGACCATGAGGGTTGCCCCGGATCCTGCATCCCAGATGCGCCCCGTCCGGTCATAGGAGGCGGTCGCAATGCGTGTCCCATCCGGACTGAAGCTCGCGAACATGACGGCCCGGCTATGGCCGGAAAGCGTCTGAAGGCTTGCGCCCGTATTCGCGTCCCAGAGAATTCCCTTCTTGTCGGTAGATCCGGTCAGGATCTTTTTCCCATCCGGGCTGAAGATGGCGAACTCGACCGCGCGCGTGTGACCTATGAGAGCTGCGACCAAGGCACCGGTATCGGCGTCCCAGATGCGCGCCGTCTTGTCGCTCGATGAGGTTGCGATCCGGTGTCCGTCGGGGCTGAAGGCCACCCCCGACACGATCCCACTATGGCCGGCGAGGGTGAAGACCAGATTGCCCGAGCCGGCATCCCAGACTTTTGCCATATGATCGGCGGACGCGGTCACGACCCGCCTGCCGTCAGGACTGAAAACGCCGTGCATGACCGGCCCCGCATGGCCGGTCAGAACCGCAATCGAGGCGCCGGTGTCGGCGTTCCAAATTCTCGCGGTCGAGTCGCGCGCGGCGGTTATGACAAATTTTCCGTCACGGCTGAATTCGGCGTCCTCCAGCGGATCCGTATGCCCGCTGAGCGTCGTGAGAAGCTTGCCGGTTTTGACGTCCCAAATCTTGGCCGTCGTATCCTGGCAAGCGGTCAGCACGCGGCTTCCGTCGGGGCTGAACCGGGCGGTCTTGAGGCCCGCGGTGTGGCCAGCGAGGGTTTGAAGGAGCGCGCCGGAATGAGAATCCCAAATTCTGGCGGTCTTGTCGCTCGAGGCCGTCAGCACGAGTTTCCCGTCGGGACTGAACTCGGCATCGGTGAGATCGCTTGTATGTCCGGAAAGGGTGACGAAGGGCGGTGTTGCGTTGTCGCTGCGCCCGCTCGTCGCAAGCAAGGGCAAGCTGAGCACAACAAGGGCAAGCGCCCAGCACGACAGAGCTGCGCCCGACAGTCTGCGTCGTTCGATGCAGGCTGATTGTTGATCACCGCGAAGGAAGACGGTCTCCATTTTCTCAGCCCTTCTGCGTTGTTCTTGAGTCCTTCCGCGTTCAAGGACCTCTTTCGGATCTTCGGCGCGTCCGATCCGCGCGCTTGTTGCTACTGCGGGCTGCTGCAATCCTTAAGCTGGTTACGCTCGATGGAAAAGATCTTTCCATCCTCGATGCTGATCGCCTTCACGATGCAGACGCGTCCATCCTTGAAGGTCATGCGGGCATCGTAGGAACCCGTCGCCACATCTTTGATCTGCAGGCGTTCATCATCGTCGACGGAATTGTCCTTGTCGTTCTTGCATTGATCGGGACCCCAATTGCTCGTGCCGGCCGGCGCAAGCTCGAATTTCACGATCGTGTCGCCGGTGATATTCCAAAACTTCGTCTGCCCAGCGGCGATCGCCCACGACGTGCAAGCGATCGCCATGAGCCCGAGTGAAATAAGCCGCAGCATCCCGAGCGATGTTCGATTCCCCATATGCGACGACACTCCCAAAAGCTTAAGGCAAATCTTTGATTTCCTTATGGCCTCACGACGAGGCCCCAGGGCAGGCGGCCGACTGGCACGGATTTTTCGGCCTTCAGCGAGGCCACGTCGACGACGGTGATGTCGTTGGTGAGGCCATTGGCGGAATAGATCTTCGATCCGTCGGGGCTCAGAGCGGTGTGCCAGGGGCGCTGGCCGACGAGGACGTAATCGATGACCTTATAGTTGGCACTATCGACAACCGCCAACCGGTTCGCCTTTCCGAGGCAGATGAAGGCGCGCTTCCCATCCTTGGTGAAGGTGATGCCGACCGGCGAGATCAACTCCGGCCGCACGCCCGGGATTTCGAAATGAATCGTCTGGATAATCTTGCGGGTCTTGGCGTCGATTATCGCGACCGTTCCGCCGACCTCGGACGAGACCCAGACATAGGCGCCGTTGCTCGTGTATTCCGCATATCTCGGGCGTGAATCGACCAGAATGTTCGCCACCACCTTGTATGTCTTGGCATCGATGAAATGCGCCATGCTCGTCGATTCCGACGTCGCAACGACCATGCCGCCGTCGGGACTGACGGCCATTCCTTCCGGCTCGACGCCGATCGGCACTTCTTGCGTGGTCTCGCCGGTCTTGTAATCCATGATGGTGACGACACTGTCGTCCTCGTTGGCGACGTACAAGGTCTTGCCATCCGGAGAAATGTTGAGGAGCTCGGGATCCGGACCGGAATCGAGAAGCCTGGTCACTTTCAGCGAGTTCGCGTCGATCACGGCGAGCTGGGCGTCATCGCCGAGACAGACGATGATGTCCTTTTGATCCGGCGTAATGATGATGCCGCGCGGCCTGTGACCGACCGGGATCGTCTTGACGAGCTTCAAGGTCTCGCTGTCGACGACCGAAACGGTATCGTCCTTTTCGTTGGTTACGAAAATCAATGAGGCCTGCGCCTGCCCGACCGAAAACGTGGCACCGAGCGAGGCGAAGCAGAGCGAGACCAAAAAGAGAAGAGAGGTTTTGCGGATCGTACTCATCGTTTGGGTGATCCAGGTTACTTGTTCAGTCGGCATTTCGTCTCAGGCTGATCATAGCCGAGAGTATCGGTCAGATATTTCGGATGGAGAAATCCTTCTTGCGGCGAGACCGAGACGAGATCGCGCGCGCTGGCGAGCAACACCGGTTGGCGCAGCTGCAGATCCCAGGTCCTGAAGTTCATTCCCTCGCCCTTGTAGCCGGGGAGTCCAAAATTGTCAGACAGGAAGTAAGCACGGATATCCGCAGGCTTTGCCGAATTGATGCGGGTCACGGCTTCGCCAAACGCCCGCACGCCGAGCCAGGCCGAATAATCGCGCTCCGTCATGATGCGACCGACTTCCCGCTCGAAGCGATGCTGCAACTGAGTGCCGCCATATTCCTCAAACGAGCGGTGCCAGGCAACGGCGATCAGGCCCTGAGTTCCGACGACGGGCCGCGGATCCCAAGTCCGATAGGGCAGATATTCACCAAACGTCTCGCTTTCGTCGGCGACGAAGACCACGTCATAGGGCGGAGCGCTCTGCGTCAGGAGCGGCATCTGCTGCTGAACCTGCTCATGACCCGTGTCGGTTCGCCGCGAGCCGGCCGCATAGGTGTACGTGCGCTCGTCGACGATTTTGGCACCGAACCGCGCGGCGGTGCGTTTGACAGCGGCCGCATAGCCGAGATCGGCGGGATTCTCGCCGGTCACAAGCAGCCACCGCGCCCACTTCTTCCAGATGAGATATTGTCCCAGAGCATCGGCGCGCATCGCCCAATTTGGCAATATATGGAAGACATTCGAGCGGCATTGCTCCTGACGCAACTCGTCGTCGCTCGTCCTGATGTCGAGGATGATCGCATCCTTGGCTTCCGGCATGTCGGCGAGAGCGAGGAGATCGTCCTTTTCGAGATCGGCGATGATGAGCTTCTGGCCGCCGGCGAGCGCCGCTTTAGCTTTGGCTTTGAAATCGTCGTCGAGGCTCAGGATCATTTCCGAAAGGCGATAATCCTGGTTTATGAATTGTCCGGTCCGATTGTTGTCCTGGAGCGCGATTCTGGCGCCCTGTATGCCTTTGTCAGTGACGATCTTATCCAAAAGCGAGAGCGGCGGCGGCTCCTCATATTGCCGCCCGAGATAAAGGATATTCACGTGGAGGGGCTGCGCGGGGGCGGGCGGCTCCGGCGTCGCGGGAGCCGGCGCCGCGGCGATAGGCGGCGGCTGCTGTGCCGCGCTGGATATGCTGCTGCCGATGAGCGGAAGTGATCCGCTCAGCAGCAGCAGCAAAAATCTGCCCGCCAACCCGCACCGGCGCATTGGCAAGCTCCAGAAGGGGCGCCTCCCCAGCCGATGGACAGCCGTATTCGGCTCAACTTTCACCAGCGTCTCCGCTTCAGACCGCCCCCGTCAACAACCTAATCCAGGCGATCATCCGCACCGATCAATGGTTCGTTTTGACGTTGATGGCCGCCTGAATCTTGACCCAGCTGATGATTTTCCAAAGATCGTCGGGCTTGGTGATGATAGAGCCGAACGAGGGCATTGGCGCGACGATGTTTTCGATCGCTTGTCTCGAAAAGCCCTGACCCTGCAAATCGATGGAGCCAAGAGCTATGAGACGAAACAAGGTGTCGTCGGCGTCGCCGTAAATCCAAATGCCATTGGTGATCGGCGGGCACATGCCGCCGCCGCCGCCGAAGCCGTGGCAACCGGGACAACCGTAGCCGCCGAACAGCTTGTGGCCCTCGTCGGCGAGCGCCTGATCATGGGCATCTTCTTTGGCCTGGTAGGGATTTACGAGCGTGCCGACCTTCGCCTTCTGGGCCAGTGCGAGCGGCGAACCCACTGCACCCGCTACTTCAGGCGCTGCCGGCGCCTCGCACACGATTGCGCCGCCTTGCAAGTGACACGTGTTTTTCTCTACAGGATTTGGAGGGGCAGCCCCCGGCCCCGACGATGCATTCTGCGCATGGGCACCGATCGCGAACATGGCGCTCATGGTGAGACTGAAACCTAGGACAATCTTCAATGCACTCCTGACCATAACCCCTCCTCCGTCATGTGTCACAGGTGATACCTGCGGCAATGCCCCCGTCGACGCCGGCCGCTGTGGCAACATCTGGCTTGGCGATTGATCTTTGCTGCAGCAATGATCCGCCTGTTCATCTGCGCATGGCAACACAACGCCGATTGCGTAGAAAGCATCAGGCTGTCCATCATTTGCCGTTGGATTGCTGCATCAGCCGGATGAGGCTGACGACGGTATCATTGCCATTTTCCGTGGCTATGTCGAGCGCCGTCTTGCCGTCCGGCGAATGCTTGTTGGGATCGGCACCGGATTGGAGGAGAAGTCCGACGATCGGCGTGCTGTCATGCGCGGCCGCTAGCATCAGCGCCGTAACCCCGGAGGAGCTCACCGCGTTCACATCGGCGCCGTGTGCGATTAAGGCGCGCGCGACCTGCACCGTATCGGGATAATGTGGATCGAGCGAGAGGTTCTCCACCTCGTGCCGCCCGCCAGAAATTGAATATTCAATCGGCTCTCTGCCCGCAGTCACCATCAAAGGCGTCAAGCCAAGCTTGGTGCCTTTTGTATTAATCGGAGCGCCGACGTCGATCAGCGCCAATGCCGCCTTCATTTTGTTCTCGGCGATTGCGAAGTCAAGCGGCGTAGCTCCGTCCGGCGTCCGGCTTTCCAAATCGGCCCCATGCGCCGCCAGCACCTTCAAGGTACCGGTGTCGTCCTGCATGACGGCCTCGAGCAGGGGCGTCATCCCCTCGCTGCTGCGCGCGTTCACATCGGCATGATGATCAAGAAGGAATTTAACGAGGTCCGGATTCCTCTGCAGTGCCGCGATATTCAGAGGCGTGTCGCCTTGCTCATTCGGCTTATTGACATCCGCGCCTTTGCCGACCAGGAACTCGACGCGCTGCATATCGGATGCAAGAACCGCGTCGTCGAACTCGTCATTGACGTCGGCGCCCGCCGCAAGCCAACCCTTGAGTTGCTCGAGCGTTACGGGAGATTTGTCATCGGAAGGCGGCGGCGGCGGCGGCTGGGTATAATCACCGTGCGCCGGCAGGTCGCCCGCAACGATGCAGTCACTGCATTGCACCAGGGGCACGCCATAATCGCGAAGAACCTTCTCGATTTCCGCCTTCTTGTCTTCGAGCGCCAAATCGATCTTGTACTTCAGAATGAAATCGGCCGGCTGCACACCGAATCCGAGTTCGAATTCGAGCGGGAAATCGTCTTCCATCTTATTGACAGGCTGAATCACGATCGGCGCCTTCTTGACGGCCTTGTAATAGCCGGCGAAGGGACCCCATACGGCCGCGATGTCGAGCTGCCCATCGACCACCTGCTGCACCTGATATGAGGGCTGATCCTCAGGCCTGATATCGGCATCGTGAGTCACAGGTTGGATCACGACGTTATCTTTGATGCCGTGTTGCTTCAGCACCTGACGGATCGCCGAGATCTGATAGACACCGATCTTCAGTTTCTTGAGGCGGGGATCGTCGAGGCTCTTGATGTCGTAATTGTCGCTGGCACGATAGGCGAAAACGAAGGTCGCTTTATAGACCGGTTCGGACATGACTACGCCCTCATACCCGATCGGCAGGTCCATGAGCACGTCGCATTTGTCGTTCCCGAAGGTCTCGCGCATCATGCCGCGCTCGATATAGGGGCGCCAGTAGTATTCGACATGCGTATTCATCGCCTCGGCGAGAATGTCGAGGATCTTGTTTCCATAGCCTTCAAGGTGATCGTTCGAGAGCGGCATGTCGCCGGGATCGGCGCAGACGCGGAGCACTGGCAAAGTCCGTCGCCGTGCAGCAGCCTTGAGAGCGGCCCGATCGCCGGCCGTGAGCGGCTGCAGCGAATCGAGCTTACGCAAAGCGGCGGCGACCGCCTTGTCTTCTTTCGACGTATCTTGCGCTAAGCAGGGAATCGTGAAGACGCAGGTAGCAACGATTAGGCAGGTTTCGAGCGCCAATTTGGCGCTCTTTGCGAGAGACAGGGTCATCGTTGGGCGACGCCATTTGGAAGGCCGGAGCGCAGCCTTAGTTGGAAAAAGTAATTGACGCCCGAGCCAAAGGCTCGGGCGTCAACAGGGCGATCAGCAGATATTACACCCTTATTCGTAGACGCGGAATGTAGAAAGCATGCCGCCTTGCGGGATCATGGCAAGGCCAGTGGCCTTGGTCATGGCCGTCGCGCCGATCGCACCGAACTTGTCGTTGAGATCG
The DNA here is from genome assembly GCA_963720425.1 of uncultured Alphaproteobacteria bacterium. Classification (GTDB taxonomy): domain Bacteria; phylum Pseudomonadota; class Alphaproteobacteria; order Rhizobiales; family Beijerinckiaceae; genus Methylovirgula. Next base: position 1,561,673 of record OY970391.1, on the reverse strand, counting down.
AGGCCAGCGGTAACCGGTAGACCGATCCAGCCGCCGATGCCCGACAGGATGGACACATACTGCTTGCCGCCCACCGCATAGGTGATCGGGTTGCCGATGATGCCCGAGCCGACCTTGCGGTGCCAGAGGACTTCGCCGGTCTTGCGGCTGACGGCGCGGAAGTCGCCGCCAAGGCTGCCGTAGAACACCAGGCCGCCATCCGTGTTGAGCGAGCCGCCCCAATTCGGATACGGATCCGGAATGTCCCAGTCCTCTTTGCCGGTCAGGACGTCAAACTTCTTGAGCCTGCCAGTGACGCCGGGTTTCTCTGGATACATGAAGACGTTGGCGAACACATAGACCACGCCTTGCTGCGTGCCCGTGCGTGTTTGCGGTTCGTCGGTCATGCACCAGTTGTTGGTCGGCATATAGAACTTGGTCGGATCCTTGGGATCGACCGAGCCCGGTTGCTGGTCCTTGCCGCCCATCGCCGACGGGCAGGCTTGAACGGTCTTGCCGACTTCGAGCGGCGAATGCTCCGGCACCTTGATCGGGCGACCGGTCTTGAAGTCGATCTTCTCGGCCCAGTTCACCGTCACGTATTTATGCGCGCGGAGCAATGTGCCGTCGGTCCGATCGAGAACATAGGCGAAGCCGTTGCGATCGAAGTGAACGAGCGCCTTGCGGGCCTTGCCATCGACATTCGGCATGTCGACCAGATAGTTCTCGTTGATGCCGTCATAGTCCCACTGATCGAACGGCGTCATTTGGTACGCCCAAACGGCGTCGCCGTTGTCGACCTTACGGGCGAAGATCGTCATCGACCATTTGTTGTCGTACTTGCCGGAGTTGCAGCCCGCCTGCGTCAGCGGATCTTCGCCGCAGCGATAGCCAGGGCTCCACAGGCCGGGGTTACCGGTCGAGTAGTAGACATAGTGGAGTTCCGGATCATAGCTATACCAGCCCCAAGCCGCGCCACCACCGATCTGCCAAGAATCCTTGTCGCCGGGGAAGGTGCTGACACCGAGGTCACCAGCCTGCCCGTATTCCGGATGGGCCTTGTTGGTATCGGCGGTGATGCCGACGTCGGTGTCTGGGCCGGTGCTGTACTTGTGCCAGACCTCTTTGCCGGTTTCCAGGTCGTAAGCAATGAAGGCACCACGAGCTGCGAACTCGTCGCCGCCAAAGCCGACAAACACTTTACCTTCCGCAATGAGCGGAGCCGGCGTGCCGTCTTCACCCTTGTCCGGATAGTTGTTCTTGACGACCCAAGCCTCTTTGCCAGTCTTCGCATCGAGAGCGATCAACCAGCCGTCGAGGGTCAGGTAGACGATCTTGCCGTTGCCATAGGCGCCGCCACGGTTGACGGTGTCGCAGCAGGCGCGCGGCACAGCCGATTCGTCGCGGTCGGTCTTCTTAAGGTAGTTCCAGACCTCTTTCGGATTGTCCGGATCCGAAAGATCCAGCGCCTGCACGATGTTCGGCCACGCGCTGAAGATATACATCATCGGCGTGCCGTCGATATCAACCACGAGAGGTTGACCTTCGTGGCCGCGCAGAGCGCCCGTCGATTGGTCCCAAGCAAGCTGAAGGTGGCTGACGTTACTCGTATTGATTAGCTTCAGGTCGCTGTGGCGCGTCAACTGGTTGTCGCCGCCGGGATTTACCCACTGATTCGGGTCTTTCACGCGCGGACCATTGCCGTCATCGGCGGCGTACAGGGCACTCGAAAATGCCAAGGCGCCGGCCACTCCCAAACAAATTGGCAGTAGTTTTCGAAGTTTCATGCTACTTCCTCCCATGCAGAACTGCACATCTTCTCGGCCGAACGCTTTCCGGCATCATGCACCACACCAATACGGTGCGGCATGCGGAAGCGCAGGCCAAAAATCTCTCTCAAAAATCTTGAAGTTGTGAGGGCCTCCCAGCCGTTCCTCACCGTGCTGCGAGAACTTTCTCAGGTCCTCCTTCCAGCAGCTCAATTATGAGCTAAGGTCGGAAGTCGCCTCGCTTTTCCTTGGTCGGAAATAAAGAACGAGAACCTTCAGAACACCACGGGACTTATTCCCGATCGCCTTCGGGACGCTTTCCCGATCGCGTCGAGACCGGCCGGCGCGTCTGCGCCAAAGGATTGCGGCGCCTTCATTAGCAGCGGCACGCTGCGCGGGCTTCAGCGTGCGAGATCGGATACGATCGTGGAATGATCGGAGCCGACCAATTGGATGCGCAGCAAGCTGTCGCCGTCGAACCATAGGTCGCGATCGAGATCACCGCTGACCTTATAGTGATGCGCTTCGATCTTCGTGCCGTTCTGAACAAGCGGCTCGTCGCCGAGATCCGTGACCTTGATCGAAATCAGCCGGCCGGTTTCGGCATCGAGCATATCCGTGCGGTTGACGAAATCCCTGTTCCACCAGCTCGCGGGGACGAGGTCGGGCGCGGCCTCGCTCTGCGTTCCGTCAACATCGAGATCGACTTTATCCCCCGAGGCGATCGCCGTGACGCTATGTTTCGTCCCATTGTCATCGGTTAGCGCCTTATAGGAAACGAATTGGCCGCCCGTCCAAGTTTCCGTAGCAGAATGATCGAAATGATAGGCCTGGATGAACATGATGACGACCGATATATGGGTCGTGAACTTTATGTTCGTCGTATCTTGCTCCTTATCGATCTCGACGACTTCGGTTCCGATCTTGTTGCCATCACGGAATATATCAAAGAGGCGGCGGTTGGGGGCAGGCGCCGGGGTGGCGGCCGGTTGCGCGCTGGCGGGACCGATCGCCAGCATGAGAAGCCCGAGAAAAATCGTAAGCTTTCCGAGCATGGATCTCTTCTCTCTCAACAACTATCGCTCCACCGTTTGCAGCCTGATCAGGACGGAGCTCGTTTTCAGCAGTGGACCGACCAGCCCGACTGGGCGCCCCGAATCGATTGGCATCATCAATAGAATCTTGCCGAATTTCAGCCTAATCGAGCGCGGATTTGCGGCAAGCTCGGTGCGGCCCATTGACCCGCTGTGTCCGGCGTCAAGCCTACTGCGGCGCTTGCCAGGAGGCGAGCGCATCTTGGATTGCGCGGCCACCGGCGGCGTTTTTCTCGAAAGTCAGTTTGGCGACCCGGCCGTTGGCGAGCAAAATCGGGATGTCAAACCATTCTCGCTGTTTGATCAGCTCAATGTTGGCCCCTTCGGCGTCGCCTCGGTTGAGGCCGATCAGGAACGAATTGTCCATGATCGGCACCAAGCTTCCCTTCAACGCTTCGCCATTCGGACTGTCCTCGCTGCGCAATTGCGGAAGGCTGATCTGTTTGATGCTGCCGGTCGGGCTGTCGGATGCAATCGTGAACACGATCGTAATCGTGTGCGAGGCCGGTAGACTCGGGTCGGTATTCTTCTGAATCTCCAGACTCGCCTTCAGTTTGTCGTCGGGAACGTCGACGTCGGCGCGCACGGCCGTGCCGGGCGGCTGACCCGAGTCGGTGCTGACGTTTTCGAGCCGCCAGATCACCGTGCCGACGTAAGTCTTGATCTTGTTCGGTTCTTCCGGCGCTTCGACGAGCAGCGCGGCGCGATAAGCGATGGGAACGCTCGTGGTGGAGTTGGCGGTCTTTGGCGCCGAACTCGCCGCTGGTCCGGTTTGAGCCGAAGCCGAAGTCGCAGCCGCAGCCGGGACCTGGGCCGGCGTTGCGGGGGCGGCTGCCGGGTTTGGCGCGGGCTCTTGCGATGCTGAACCGCCAATCCGTTCGACGATCTTGCCACCGCCTTGATCGGCCTGGCTCTGTGCCGCGGACTTGAAAGCGGCAAAATCCTCCGGCCGGTCGCGTAATTTCCATGCCGCCACGGCGACCATGCCGACGACGACGACGACGACGCCAACAACGATCCAAAGCCGCCGGCTCTGTGGCGCATCGTCGGTTTCGGGCGGCGGCGCACAGGGACGCGCAACTTCCGGACGCATGAGCTCGGGGCGCATTCGAGGCTCCGCGCCGTAATTGGCAGGACTCTCATCGGGAGCAGCGTCCGCAGGCTGGGTGTCGATCCCCCAATCTTTCGCGTCGCCGGCGCGACCCTTCGCCGGGCCCATGCCTGTGGCTGCGGCTCCATTCGAGCGCCGCGCAGCCGCGGGTGTCCGCGCAAAACCCGCCTTCGGATCCTCCATGTTCGGAGCCGCTCGCGGCGCAGCCGCGAGCTGCGGTTCGACGCGCGGCGCTCTGGCAGCCGAACCATTTGGCGCGGCCAATTCGGCCTCGAGGCGCGCCATGGCCATGTCAAGAGCCTGCGTTTCGCGCGCAACATCGGCCTCCGGCAGCGGCGGTTGAAGATTCTGCAACTGAGTAAGGAGTGCCCTGCGGGCACGCTCGTAGATTGCGTGCCTTGTCTCTGGCGTAGAATTCGGCAGGCCCGCGACGGCCTTTGCGAGCAGGGGATAATATTCAGCCATTGCGCGTTAAAACCATTCCTCGACCGCTACGTCAACGGGGCCTGCCCGCAAACCGGTGAAATTGAACGAGCGGATCCGCAAGATCAAAGATTTCAATGCATCCGGCTGCCCTCGCGGGGCAAGTCTAGCGATCTTGAAACGGATTATGAACCAGAATTGTGTCTTCCCGCTCGGGGCTGGTCGAAAGCAGCGCCACCGGGGCTTCGATCAATTCTTCTATCCGCCGCACATATTTGATGGCCTGGGCCGGGAGGTTAGCCCAGGAGCGCGCGCCGGCCGTCGTTGCCTGCCAGCCTGAGATCGATTCGTAAATCGGCTCGAGCCGCCCCTGGCCCGTCTGACTGGCCGGCATGCGATCGACGCGCATGCCGTCGAGCCGATACCCGACGCAGACTTTGATCTCCTCGAATCCGTCGAGGATGTCGAGCTTGGTCAGTGCAATGCCGTCGATTCCGGAAGTCTTCACCGCCTGCCGGACGAGAACCGCGTCGAACCAGCCGCAACGCCGCCGCCGGCCGGTGTTGACGCCATATTCATGGCCGCGATCGCCGAGCAATTGGCCGACGGCGTCGGTAAGTTCAGTCGGAAACGGACCGCCACCGACCCGCGTCGTATAGGCCTTCGCTATGCCAAGCACATAGCCGATCGCCTTGACGCCGAGCCCTGAGCCGGTCGCGGCGTTGGCGGCGACCGTGTTCGACGACGTGACAAAAGGATAGGTGCCATGATCGATGTCAAGGAGCGCGCCTTGCGCGCCCTCGAACAGGATGCGTTTGCCGTCGCGGCGATAATTTTCGAGAAGGTCCCAGGTCGCGTCCATGAACGGCAGGATCTTCGGGGCGATCGCCAAGAGCTCTTCGCGAAGCGCCGGGCCTTTGACAGGCTCAAGCCCGAGCCCGCGGCGCAAAGGCTCATGATGGGCAAGCAGCCGGGCGATCTTCTCATCGAGCGCGTCAGGATCGGCAAGATCCATAAGCCGGATCGCGCGGCGCCCGACCTTATCTTCATAGGCAGGGCCGATGCCACGCTTCGTGGTGCCGATCTTAAGTCCATCCGTGATCGCCTCTTCGCGGTAGGCGTCAAGCTCGCGATGCAGCGACAGGATCAGGACGACGTTCTCCGCGATCCTGAGATTGGCAGGCGAGATTGCGACACCCTGCGCTTCGAGTTTGGCGATCTCGGCGACGAGATGATACGGGTCGAGCACGACGCCGTTGCCGATCACCGAAAGCTTGCCTGGCCGGACGATTCCTGACGGCAAAAGCGCAAGCTTGAAGACCTGGTCGCCAATGACGAGCGTATGGCCGGCATTGTGGCCGCCTTGAAAGCGCACCACGACGTCCGCCTCGAGCGACAGCCAATCGACGATCTTGCCTTTTCCTTCGTCGCCCCATTGGGCGCCGATCACCACGACGTTCGCCATAAGTCGCCGATCTGTCTGCCAGGCGCCCCTATCCGCACAACGAAAACCCCGGCGCTGCCTGCAACGGCCGCACCGGGGCTCATTGCCGCAATGAGATACACGACCGCGCCGTCGGCGTAAAGCAGGCGGATCGGGCGCGACCCTTGGGCGGATTGTCCGGAATGCGAATGTCGGGTAGTCGAGCAAAGGCGAGGGACTGCATTCCTATCACCCACCGGCCAATCCCGTGAGATCACTCCAGTCTCCAGATCAACGCGTAAGCCCCGCCAAAGGGCAAAACTTGGCGCGCGTCGGGCTCGCCGCTCTCGGCGTCGTCTTCGGCGACATCGGGACGAGCCCCCTCTACACATTGAAGACCGTGTTCGCCATGACCGGGGGTGCAAGCCAGCACACGGTGCTCGGCGTGCTTTCCCTGATCATCTGGACCCTGATCATCGTCACCTCGGTCAAATACGTGGCTTTCGCAATGCGCGTCGACAACGACGGCGAGGGCGGCATATTGGCTCTGATGTCGCTGCTCGGCGTCAAGCGACAGCACAGACCTGTGATCGTCGCCGTCGGCCTCTTCGGCGCGGCTTTGATCTACGGCGACGGAGCGATCACTCCAGCGATCTCGGTACTCTCGGCGCTCGAGGGATTGCAGATCGCGGCGCCGGCGCTCAGCCCCCATATCGTGCCGGCCACGGTCCTGATTCTTGTGGCGCTCTTCCTCATTCAGCCGCAAGGCACGGCGCGGATCGGCCGCGCCTTCGGGCCGATCATGCTCGTCTGGTTCGTCAGCATAGGTTTGCTGGGAATCGGAGGCCTTGTTCATCATCCTTCCGTGCTCATCGCGCTGAGCCCCTATTACGCCATCAACTTTCTCGTGCACGGCGGATGGCTCTCGTTTCTTGTGCTCGGCGGCGTCTTCCTCTGCGTGACCGGCGCCGAGGCGCTCTATGCCGACATGGGCCATTTCGGCGCCGGGCCAATCCGGCTCGCCTGGTATGCGGTCGTATTCCCGAGCCTCATCTTGAATTATGCCGGCCAGGCGGCGCTCGTCGCGGACGGCGCGCCGACCGAGCAGAACATATTCTATCAGCTCTGCCCAGGACCCTTGCTGTTACCGTTCATCATCCTGGCCACGTTGGCGACGATCATCGCGAGCCAGTCGATCATCACCGGCGCCTTTTCGATGACGCGGCAAGCGATCCAGCTTGGTTGGATGCCGCGCATGCGGATCACCCAAACCTCGAAGGAAGGCTATGGCCAGATCTATGTCGGTGCGGTGAACTGGATCTTGATGCTGGTGACGGTCGGTCTCGTTCTAGGCTTCAAAAAATCCGACAATCTCGCCGCCGCCTATGGCATCGCCGTCTCGGCCACCATGCTGATGACCACAGTGCTGCTCTTCATCGCCATGCGCGAAATCTGGAAATGGAGCCTCGTCGCGAGCAGCGCCGTCGCGACCGTCTTTCTGATCGTCGACAGCAGTTTCTTCCTCGCCAATAGCGTGAAGATCGCCGACGGCGGCTATGTACCGTTGCTGCTCGCCGCGGCCGTCTACTTCATCATGTACATTTGGCACCGGGGCATCACGGCAATAGGGGTACGGATCGCGGCTGTCAGCATCCCGATGGCCGATTTTCTCGCCGAGCTGGAGCAAAAAAAGGTGACGCGCGTGCCGGGAACCGCGATCTTCCTCACCCGCACGCCGCAGAACGCACCGCCGATCATTGTCTGGTACGTCAGAGCTGCCCACAGCTTGCACGATGAGGTCATCGCGCTGAGTATCGTGACGGAATCGGTGCCTTATGTCAGGGGGGCGGAACGGGTGAGCGTGGAAGAAATCGGACCGAAATTCTGGCGCGCCACCGCCCATTACGGTTTCATGCAGCGGCCCAATATTCCGCAGCTGGCGATTGCCATTCAGGCGAAGGACCCGCGGGTCGATCTGACCGACTTGGTTTATTACGTCGGAACCGAGACGGTCGTGCCGCGCACCGACCGCAAGGGCCTGCCGCGATGGCAGGAAGTGCTCTTCGCCGCAATGGACCGCAATGCCGCGCATGTGACCGATTTCTTCCAACTGCCGCCGGATCAGGTCGTCGAGATCGGCCGGCAGATCGCGATATGAGGCGGCGCGGCGCGCGCTCAATGCATCACTTGCTCGGATCGGCTGCAGGCCCCTGCTTCTGCTCAAATGAGGGAGACTGATGGCCCGCGCCTCGTCCCCATCGGCGAGCCGATCGGCATTCGCGAGGTAAGGAACGGCATAAGTCAAATTGACCTCTGGATCGAGGAGGCCTTTGGCCTCGCCCGTAAAACCCATGCTGCGCGCGGTCTCATACGTGATCTGCATCAGTCCATAAAAGCGGCCGTGCAAAGAGGCCGGATTATAGCCGCTCTCGCGCAGAACGACAGCTGGACGAGCTCTTCGGGAACGCGATGGCGGTGGGCGTAACGGGCGATCAGATCATCGAGCGCCTGCGGATGATAGGCCGGATCGGCGAGCGAAACCGAACAGACCGACGTCGCGGCCAGGGCAAAGATCAAGGTTCGATGCATGAGCGCAGCGATTAACTGCGCTTTCGCTAACTATTATGGCCGCAGCGCGGCAGCGCCGGCTGAGCTAGAGCTGGCGCTCGATCAGCATTTCCTTGATCTCGGCGATGGCCTTGGCCGGGTTGAGCCCCTTCGGGCAGGCCTTGGCGCAATTCATGATCGTATGACAACGATAAAGCCGGAACGGATCTTCGACATTGTCGAGCCGCTCGCCCTTCGCCTCGTCGCGCGAATCGCGCAGCCACCGATAGGCCTGCAGCAGGACGGCGGGGCCCAGATAGCGGTCGCCGTTCCACCAATAGCTCGGGCAAGCGGTGGAGCAGCAGGCACAGAGGATGCACTCATAGAGACCGTCGAGCTTGGCGCGATCGGCCGGCGACTGCCGCCATTCCTTTTCCGGCGTCGGCGTCACTGTCTGCAGCCAAGGTTTCACCGAGGCATGTTGCACATAGAAGGCCGTAAGATCGGGCACGAGGTCCTTGACGACCTGCATATGCGGCAGCGGATAAATGTTGACCGGACCCTTCACGTCGGCGATCGCCTTGGTACAGGCGAGCGTGTTGGTGCCGTCGATGTTCATCGCGCATGAACCGCAGATGCCCTCGCGGCACGAGCGGCGGAAGGTCAGCGTCGGATCGCTCTTCGATTTGATAAGGATGAGCGCGTCGAGCACCATCGGCGCGCAATCGCTCGTATCGATGAAGTAGGTATCGACTCGCGGATTGGCGCCATCGTCCGGGTTCCAGCGATAGATGCGGAACTCTTTCAGAGTTGCGGCGCCTTCGGGCTTCGGCCATGTCTTGCCGGCGCCGACGCGGGAATTTTTGGGAAGCGTAAGTTGGACCATAATAACCTTTTCTCGCCTCAATAAACCCGCGCCTTCGGCTCTATATAGTGCATCTCATTGGTCATCGTATAGCTGTGCACCGGCCTATAATCGATCGAGACGGTGCATTTCTCGGGATCGATCGCGGCGAGCGTATGCTTCATCCATATGTTGTCGTCGCGCTCGGGATAATCTTCGCGCGCATGCGCGCCGCGCGACTCGGTGCGGTTCAGCGCCCCGTCCATGGTGACTACGGCCTGAATGATGAGATTGTCGAGTTCCATCGTCTCAACGAGATCCGAATTCCAGATCAGCGAACGATCCGTCACTGAGATCTGGTCCCGCGCGGCCCAGACCTCGTGGATGAGCTTCGAACCCTCGGCAAGAGTCTCGCCGGTGCGATAAACCGCGCAATTGGCCTGCATGACCTTCTGCATCCGAAGCCGCAGTTCGGCCGTCGGGAGCACGCCTTTGGCATAGCGGAAGCGATCGAGGCGCGAGAGAGCAGGATCGGCGCAATCGGGCGCGAGTTCCGCCTGTTTGGCACCTGGCGTCGCGATCTCGGCGGCGCGCAGGGCCGCGGCGCGGCCGAAGACGATGAGATCGATGAGCGAATTCGAGCCGAGCCGGTTGGCGCCATGGACCGAGACGCAGGCCGCCTCGCCGATCGCCATCAGGCCGGGGACGATAACGTTCGGATCCTCCCCCTGCTTGATCACCACTTCGCCGTGATAATTCGTCGGGATGCCGCCCATATTGTAATGGACAGTCGGCAGAACCGGGATCGGCTCCTTGGTGACATCGACGCCGGCGAAGATTTTCGCGCTTTCCGAAATGCCGGGGAGCCTTTCGTGCAACATGCGCGGATCGAGATGATCCAGATGCAGATAGATGTGATCCTTGTTGCGGCCGACTCCGCGGCCTGCGCGAATCTCCAAGGTCATGGCGCGCGAGACCATGTCGCGCGGGGCAAGGTCTTTCACTGATGGGGCATAGCGCTCCATGAAGCGCTCGTCTTCTGAATTGGTGAGGTAGCCGCCTTCGCCACGCGCGCCCTCGGTGATGAGACAGCCGGCGCCGTAGATGCCAGTCGGATGGAATTGCACGAACTCCATGTCCTGCAGCGGCAGGCCAGCGCGCAGCACCATTGCATTGCCGTCGCCGGTGCAGGTGTGCGCGGACGTGGCCGAGAAATAGGCACGCCCATAACCGCCGGTCGCAAGGATAACGAGCTGCGAGCGGAAGCGGTGGATCGTTCCGTCGTCGAGCTTGAGGCAAACGACGCCGCGGCAGCGGCCGTTCTCAATGATGAGATCGATGGCGAAAAATTCGATGAAGAATTCGGCCGCGTGGCGCAGCGCCTGGCCATAGAGCGTGTGGAGCATGGCATGGCCGGTGCGGTCGGCGGCGGCGCAGGTGCGCTGCGCCGGCGGACCTTTGCCGAATTCCGTGGTCATGCCGCCAAAGGGCCGCTGATAAATGCGCCCATCTTCCGTGCGCGAAAAGGGCACGCCCCAATGTTCGAGCTCATAGACCGCGGCGGGCGCATTTCGACACATATATTCGATCGAGTCCTGATCGCCGAGCCAGTCCGATCCCTTCACCGTATCGTACATGTGCCATTTCCAATGGTCGGGGCCCATGTTGCCGAGCGATGCGGCGACGCCGCCCTGCGCCGCAACCGTATGCGAGCGCGTCGGGAAGACTTTGCTGATCGCGGCCGTGCGCAAGCCTGCTTCCGAGCAGCCGACGACCGCCCGCAAGCCGGCGCCACCCGCGCCGACGACGACTACGTCGAAATCATGATCGATGATCGGATAGGCGGCGCGGCCCACGGCGGGCGCCGCGCTCGCCTCAAGCGCACCGGTCGATCCTTTGTTCAGCATCAGGTGAGACTCAACTTGAGGACGGCGTAGACGGCGGCCACTCCGAAGCCGACCGAGAAGAGCACATTGGCCATCATCGACCATTCTTTGAGACGCGCCGCGTGGACGTAATCATCGATGATCGACTGCATGCCGATGTTCATGTGGACGATACTGACGAGGATGAAGAGCAGCATGAAGATCGCCGCGCAGGGATGCGCGAACTCCGCCTTCACGCCCGCCTGATCCTTGCCGACGAGCTTGAGAACGATCCAGATGAAGGCGATTGCGAGCGGCAGCAGCGCGACGGTCGTGAGCCGCATCAGCCAAACCTCGCGCGTGCCGGATTTCGCCGCGCCGGGATGGCGGACGCGACTCGCCATTGTGCGGATCGAGGCGGGATCATGGGTCATGACGGCCGATTTTCCTTTGCAGGCGGTCTTGCACGAGGGTTGTTGATTCGCTAGCCAACGAAGTGAGCCGCCGTGAAAAGGATAAAGGTGAAAGAAAGGCTCGCGACAAGCGTGCCGAGCGCCAGCCATTCACGCATCGGATGGTCCAAGCCATAACCGGCGTCCCAGATCATATGCCTGATGCCCCCGAAGAAATGATGCAGGAACGCGAAGGTGAAGCCCAACAGGACGAATTGGCCGAAGACCGACCGCATGACCCCGGAGGCGGCCGCAAATGCCGTGCTGCCGGACGCGGCAGCTAGCAGATACCAGACGAGCAAAATCGTCCCGATGTACAGAGCCGCGCCGGTGATGCGATGGGCAATCGACATCAGCATCGTCAGCATCAGGCGATAGATCGAGATATGCGGCGACAAAGGCCGCCGCGCCGCGAGATCGCCGCCGTTTAGGTCGAGTTCGGCCATCAGTCCCCCGCTCCTTCTCGATTTCCGTCAAAACTGAGTAATACGCCGGCAGGCGTCGTGCAATGCGACATTCTCAAAGGGCGAGTTCGAGGTTTCCGCCGATCATGTATCAGGCCATGCGCCGGCAAACCCAAATGCGGTTCGAATAACGTGCAAAGATTGCCGCGGCAGCTGCCGGTTTGCTTGAACAAAGGCGTGGTGCTTTTTGAAAATTCAGCCCAGGATGGATCGCGGCGCCTTTGCGATCCATCTTAGCAGCCGCCGACGGTCGAGGTTTGCCGCGGTCGGCGCGCGCGGAAAATTCCGGCGGCCGCCTGATTGAAAAATCGAGCGAATTACGCCATCTTAACTACGCCGCGTTATGAGGCAGCGCGTTCCGCTGAACGCGCTCATGTGAGCAGTCTCGACCGGAGCTAAGCTTCGCCCCGAGAATGCTTTGGCCAGCCGGTCGCGTTGATCGGCTCCGCAGGAGGATCGAAGCGCTGATTCGTGTGATCTCCCGCGAAACGGTAGCTTTACCGTTTCCCCCGGTGCAAGGTTCGGCTGAACCCGATACCGGTTTTCTCGCGCAGACTGTCCTGGCGCGTCTTGAAGATGCCAAAGCCGAAGACATCGTCTGCCTCGATTTGCATGGCAAAACCCCCATCGCCGACACAATGATCATCGCGACCGGACGCTCCAACATTCACGTCGGGGCGATCGCGGAACACGTGGTCAAGGCGTTCAAAGACTCTGGTGTTCAAGCGCCGCGGGTCGAGGGATTGCCGCATTGCGACTGGGTTCTGGTGGATGCCGGCGACATCATCGTCCATCTGTTCCGTCCCGATGTGCGCCAGTTCTACAATCTCGAAAAGATGTGGGGCAGGGATCGGCCGCGCGAGCGCCACGTCGGCTGAACTCAGGTGCGTCTTCTTCTCGTCTCGGTCGGGCGGACAAAGGCCGGCCCGGAGCGTGACCTGACAGAGCGCTATCTCGAGCGTGCGGCGACGGCCGGCCGCGGTCTCGGATTGGCCGTCGAGCACCGCGAGATCGAGGAGATCCGGGCGCGCCGTCCGCAGGACCGCAAGCTCGGGGAGGCGAAAGCGATCCGCGCGGTTCTCGGCAGCGCGGCTCGGCTCATCGCCTGCGACCAATCCGGCAGGAGCCTCACGAGCGCCGAATTTGCCGCTGATCTCGGCAAAAGCCGCGATCAGGGCGTCCCAATGGTGAGTCTCGTCCTCGGCGGCCCGGACGGACTCGATCCCGATTTCCGCGCCGAGGCGGATCTCGTCCTCGCCTTCGGCACCATGACCTGGCCGCATCAGCTGGCGCGCATCATGGCGGCCGAGCAAATCTATCGCGCGATGACAATCCTCGCCGGGCATCCCTATCATCGGCTGTGAACGCCATCCGGGCACGGTGGCGCCTTATTTCCGCCATTGCTCATCTCGCAAGCTGCGATTCGCGACAGAGACGATGATCGAGCGCGATATCGGGATGACGGGATTGGCGGCGCGCTTGGCGCCGATAATCCCGCTTGCGGTGTTCGCTCTCATTGCGCTCGCGCCTCCGATCGCCGCGCAGGAGCCGACGGCAGCAATCGCGCAAGACCAATCCAAAGAGCCCGCGGCGACGGCGACCGAGGACAAGACCAAGGATCTCTCGACCCACCAGACCGAGCTGAAAGGCATCGAGGACACGATCGAAGCTTCCGAAGCGCAGCGGCGCAAGATCGAAGCCGAGATCGAAACTCTGCGCGGCGACCGGGCTCGCCTTGCCGCGGCCTTGATCACGACGACCCAGCAGGTGAGTACCGCCGAGACCAAGATCAGCGAAGCCGAAGCCAGGCTTGATACGTTGAATGGCCGTGAGGAAGCAATCCGTCGTTCGCTCGAAAGCCGCCGCACGGTGATCGCCGAAGTTCTCGCTTCGCTTCAGCGGATGGGACGCACGCCGCCTCCGGCCTTGCTGGTTGCGCCCGAAGATATGTTGAAAGCAATCCGAACGTCGATGCTGCTCGGCGCCGTGCTGCCGGAGATGCGAGCCGAGACCGAATCGCTGGCGACCGACCTTGCCGATCTCATCCAACTGCGCCAGTCCATCGTCACTGAAAAGGCGGGGCTCGCTCAGCAAGCTGCGGACCTCGGAGAGCAGCGACAAAAGCTCGCAGCACTCATCGATGCCCGTCAGGCGGCGCTCGGCGTAGCAGAGGAGGCGCTTGCGGCCGAACGCGATCGCGCCGCCAATCTCGCCGGCCAAGCTTCGAGCTTAAAGCAGCTCCTCGCCCGCATGGAGGACGAGTTATCCGGCGCCAAGCAAGCGGCCGATGAGGCGCGCAAGGCTGACGAGGCACGCAAAACGGCGAAGGCGGAGACCGGCAATCAACCGTCCAACGTGTCGCCGTTCAATGATCCCGGCCGGCTTGCCCCGGCCATGGCCTTTGCCGACGCCAAGGGATTGTTGCCAATGCCCGTCGCCGGAACGATCGTCCGGTCCTATGGCTCACCGGATGGCTATGGCGGGACCGAAAAGGGCCTGCTCGTCGCCACCAGGCCGCGCGCGATCGTCGCCGCGCCTGACGATGGATGGGTTGCTTTCTCAGGCCCTTACCGCAGCTATGGACAACTCTTGATCATCAATGCCGGGGGAGGCTATTATATGGTCTTGGCCGGAATGGAACGGATCAACGTAGAGGCAGGACAATTCGTCCTCGCCGGGGAGCCCGTCGCCAACATGGGCGATGGGTCGGTCAAGACAGCCGCGGCCATCGCAATTGGCGCGGCGCAGCCCATCCTCTATGTGGAGTTTCGGAAAGACGGGGCGGCGATCGATCCGAGCCCATGGTGGGCGAGGCCGGACATGCAAAGGGTTCGCGGATAATGCGCAAAATCTCACTTCTATTGGTCGGCGCCGTGCTCGGCGCTTCCACCGCCTTGATGGGAACGCAGACATGGCTCACCTCGGGCACAACCGCCCGGGCCGCTGCTGCCGATACTTATCGCAGCCTCAATCTGTTCGGCGACGTCTTCGAGAAGATCCGTACCGACTACGTTGAGAAACCGGACGACGATAAACTGATCGAGGCGGCGATCAACGGAATGTTGAGTTCGCTCGATCCGCATTCGAGCTACATGGATGCGAAGAGCTTCAACGACATGCAGGTGCAGACGCGCGGCGAGTTCGGCGGCCTCGGCATCGAAGTCACCGAGGACAACGGGCTCATCAAAGTCGTCACCCCGATCGACGATACGCCGGCCTCCCGCGCCGGCATTCTTTCAGGCGACATCATCTCGGCGATCGACGGCGAAGACGTCGATGGCATGACTCTCGAATCAGGCTGTCGACAAGATGCGTGGCGCTCCTGACACGACGGTGACGCTGAAAATCTTACGCGGTCCGAAGAGGGACGCGAAGGACATCAAGCTCACCCGCGCGATCATTCAGATCAAGTCGGTGCGCTCCCATCAGGACGGCGACGACATCGGCTACATAAGGATCACCCAGTTCAACGAGCAGACGGCCGATGGCGTGCACGATGCGATCGTGAAGTTCCAGAGCGATATGCCGGGTGACAAGCTCAAGGGCTACATCCTCGACCTGCGCAACAACCCGGGCGGCCTGCTCGACCAGTCGATCGCGGTAGTCAATGCCTTCGTCGATCACGGCGAGATCGTCTCGACGCGCGGCCGCAACGCCGACGAGACGATGCGCTACAATGCGCGGCCGGGCGATTTTTCGAAGGGCAAGCCCGTCGTCGTGTTGATCAACGGCGGTTCGGCCTCGGCATCTGAGATTGTCGCTGGAGCACTGCAGGATCACAAGCGCGCTACCATTCTCGGCACGCGCTCCTTCGGCAAGGGCTCGGTCCAGACCATCATTCCGCTCGGCGGGAGCAACGGGGCGCTGCGGTTGACCACGGCGCGCTACTACACGCCGTCGGGCCGCTCGATCCAAGCCAAAGGGATCGAGCCGGATGTCGAAGTGCTGGAGGACGTGCCGCCTGACCTGGTCGGCAAGGAGGACACCAAAGGCGAGGCCTCGCTCAAGGGTCATCTGAAGAACGGCAATGATGAAGAGCACGGCTCGCAGGCCTATGTTCCGCCGGATCCGAAGAACGACAAGCAACTCATCGCCGCCGAAGACTTGTTACGCGGCGTGGCGCGGGCCTCGAACACCCCGCCCGCGGCAATGCCGAGCGGGACGAGCAGCCCGGCTTCAGGCACTCCGGAGCCCGAGACTGGCGGCCCGAACGGCAATGCCGCGCCGCCCGATTCCGATGACAACAGCAAGACGCCCTAAGCGCTAGCGCGCTCGGAACGCCGCATCATCTGGTCCCGCAATCGTTAAACGATTGCGGGACCATTCACATGGGGCCGGCCTTGTTTTGCGGAAGATCTCGGCCGTGTATGATGCGCGGCCAATCAGGATGTGATTCGCCGTTGCTATCGAGGCCTATCCGATCAGAGTTCGGCGACCCAAGGATGCCGGCGTGAGAGACGATCTTTACGATCCCTTGGGGCTCGAGAGGGGCTCGCGCCGGCCACGATGGCGCTTTCCGCTTCGATTGATCTTCTTGGCAGCCCTGGGGCTCGTTTTCCTTTCAACTTTCGGCTTTTTGCATTTCTTCGGCGATCCGACGGGAGGGGAGCCGCAGGCGGTCGCGGCGATCACGCCGGAGAAGCCGGGTGAATCCGACACGACCCGCCCGAAGCCGAACAATGAGCTGACCGCCGACAAGGGCAGCCCTGCCCAGACGATAGTCGAGGATGCGGCGGACTTCGAACAAAAGAGCGGCGTCAAGGTCGTCCGCTCGGGCGGCGGGACCGCGCCTGCCGCGACCATCATAGAAGTGCCGCAGCCGCTCGGCGTGGCGCTCGTGCCGGCGCCGGACCAACGCCTCGTAGAACCAAGTCGCTACGGCCCGTTGCCGCGCGTCGGCGCCGATGGCGCGCGTCCTGCCGATGTCTATGCCCGACCCGTCGTGACCAGCGCGGCGCTGAAGGCCAATGCGCCGCGGATCGCTCTCGTCGTCGGTGGGCTCGGGCTCAGTCAATCGGCCACGCAGACGGCGATCGCGGATCTCCCAGCCGTCGTGACGCTCGCCTTTGCGCCTTATGGCAAGGACCTTGACGCGAGCGTTGCGGAAGCCCGCACGCAAGGCCATGAGGTGATCCTCCAGCTCCCCATGGAGCCGATCGATTATCCGCAGACGAATCCGGGTCCGCATACGCTTCTTTCGGGCGCGAGCCCGGCCGAGAACACCGACAATCTGCATTGGCTCATGAGCAGATTCACCGGGTATACCGGTGTCGCGAATTTTCTCGGCGCGAAATTCACCGCCGATGCCGCCGCGCTCTCGCCGATTCTTCGCGAGATCGCCGAACGCGGCCTCATCTACGCCGACGACGGATCCTCGTCCCAAAGCCTAGCCCTCTCGCTTGCCGCCGATTCGGGGCTCGCGGCGGCAAAAGCCGATGTCATCATCGACGCGACGCCCGACGGGATGGACGCGGCGCTCTTCAAGCTCGAAGCCATCGCGCGCGACAAGGGTCTCGCCATCGGCATGGCAAGCGCGCTGCCGGCAAGCCTCGAAAGGATCAGCGGCTTCGCGCGCGTGGTGGAGGCGCATGGGTTGGTGCTCATTCCGCTCAGCGCCGCCGTCGGCAAGACCGCGCCGGCTGTCGTCACCAGCGAGCCATGATGGGCATGCCGGATCTTGCGAAGTACCGCCCCTGCGTTGGTATCATGCTGCTCAACAAGCAGGGCCTCGTCTTCATTGGCCGGCGCAAGAAGCAGAGGCAGAAGGTTTCGGGGCATGAATGGCAGATGCCGCAAGGCGGCATCGACGAGGGCGAGAAGCCCTATCAGGCGGCGCAGCGCGAACTCTATGAAGAGACGAATGTGTCCTCGACCCGCCCGCTCGCCGAGGCGCCGGATTGGTACTGCTATGACGTGCCGCAGGACTTTGCGAAGTTCTCCTGGAAGGGACGCTATCAGGGCCAGAGACAGAAATGGTTTGCGCTGGGCTTCGAGGGCGATGATTCGGAAATCGACATCTCCGCCCCGGCGGGTGGCGCGCACGCCGAATTCGACGCTTGGCGCTGGGAGAGGATGAACCGGCTCCCCGATCTCGTCATCCCGTTCAAACGGCCCGTCTATGAGCGCGTGATCGAAGCCTTCCGGCATCTTGCTGGGTGAGCTTTGTACGTGCGTGCAGGTCGCGGTTTATTTCGCCACCAGCACGGTCTTTGGCCCACCGGGATGGAAATCGTCAAAGAACGCATATTCACCCGGATCGAGAGGGTGGAACACGAGGAACGAACGGCTGTTCGGCGCCAGCACCTTTTCCTTGTGCAGTTCGTGGCTTTCGAATTCCGCCGGGGTTGAACCTGTATTGTCGAATTCGATCCTGAACTCCTGCTTGGCCGGGACCTCAATGCGCAGGGGCGAGATCTTGCCGTCGTGAAACTCGATCGTGAACGTCGGCGCGTCAGCGCGGGCCGGGGCTGCAACGAACCCGCAGGCGCCGAGTAGAGCAAAGAGCATCAGGCGAGGCACGCGGGCGCGCACGACGGTCAAATCTTGAGGCCGCTGTTTTGCCGATGCCGACGCGTCTCTCATCAATTCTCTTATCGACTTGGCGGCCGATGTGAGAACGAATGCTTTGCGGGGACGATTGCCGATGTTCATTTAAGTCCTTGGCTCATTGCGTTTCCGCAATTGCGGCGCGGTCACGTGATGCAACTCATGATCTCTAGCAAGCGGCCAGATGAATGGCCATGAAATATCAGTTTCGAACGCAATGATCTAGGTCTTAAGCTTATGGACCAAAGCAAAACTTCGTCAGCACAAATTAGAACTTCTACAGATACCAGTTTAGAGACATTATAATTATGCGATGTCTTTGGATCTGATGCGCGCGCAGTGGCGCCGCTGCCTTGTCGGGTGGTTGCGACAATGCGATGACGCCGAGGCCAATCGCACCAGCCCGGACGGAAGCGCAGATGGCGTGGTCACCGCAACAAGACGCGGCGCTCAAAGCGGTCAGCTTCTGGCTGAGGCGCGGCGAGCCGCAAGTCTTTCGCCTCTTCGGCTATGCCGGCAGCGGCAAGACGACGCTCGCCCGCGCGATCGCCGATGATTCGGACGGCGACGTTCTCTTCGGCGCCTTCACCGGCAAGGCGGCGCTGGTGATGCGCTCGAAAGGCTGCAAGGACGCCCGCACCATTCACAGCCTCATCTACCGCGCCCGCGACAACGACAGCGAGGAACCGGTGTTCGAACTGAACGAGGACGGCCCCGCGGCCAAGGCGCGCCTGATCATCATCGACGAATGTTCGATGGTCGATTCCGAGCTCGGCCGCGATCTCCTCTCGTTCGGCAAGCCGGTGCTCGTGCTCGGCGATCCGGCTCAGCTTCCGCCGGTCAAAGGAGGTGGCTATTTCACCGAAGGCGCACCCGACACCATGCTGACCGAAGTGCATCGGCAGGCGGCGGACAACCCGATCATCAAGCTTTCCATGCTGATCCGCGCCGGCGGCCGGCTGAGCGTGGGCAAATTCGGCGAGAGCCGCGTCGTGCACCGCGACCTTATCGACGCCGCGGAGGTGACCGAGGCCGATCAGATCCTCGTCGGATTGAACAGGACGCGACGCGCCTATAACAAAAGAATGCGCGAACTGCTTGGCCACAGCGGCACATTTCCTGAGCCCGGCGACAAGCTCGTCTGCCTCAGGAACGACCGCAAAAAAGGCCTCCTCAACGGCTCACTGTGGACGGTGAACACGTCGGGTGCGATGCGCCGAAAAAAGCTGCGGCTCAGCGTCGTTCCGGAGGAGGACAGCAACCGCAAGCCGCTGCGGATCGGTGTGCTGCCGGCGTTCTTCACGGGCGAAGAGGAGATTCCCTATGCGCTGCGCCGGGACTCGGATGAATTCGATTACGGCTATGCGCTGACGGTTCACAAGGCGCAGGGTTCGCAATGGGATAGGGTCGTTCTGTTCGACGAGAGCGGCGCCTTTCGTGAGCATCGCAACCGCTGGCTCTACACCGGCATCACCCGCGCAGCCGAGCGCCTGACGATCGTTTTGTAAGGCCGTTTCAAGAAGAACAGCAACGCGATGGTGACGCGCGAACCCTCTCCCCCTGCGGGATAGGGGCGCGCGCTGCCCTGGCGCTCTAGTGTACCTCGCCGCAAAATCGTGCATCATAGGTCGGTGAACGTGGGGCGCGGTGAATGAAATCCATTCTGATTCCCGTCGAAGCTCATGCCGCAATCTCGGCGGTTCTCGAGACTGCGCGGCTGCTTTCGCAGAGGTTTGGGAGCTACATGGAGGGCGTCGCGCTCGGCCCCGATCTCACGCAAATCGTCGCCGCCGACTTCTCTCTCGACGGCGTGATCTTCGACGATGTCGTGCGGCGCGACCTGCTCGATGACGCGCGCAACACATTCGAGAGTTTTATGCGCGATCATGGAATTGAGCCGCACACGGGCGATTGGCAGAAGCCTTCCTGGGGTTGGACCAAGGACGTGCTCGTCTCCGACAACGGCGTCGGCGAATATGGCCGCGTCTTCGACATCATCGCTGTCGGCCGCCCCGGCGCAGGGCCGCAGCAGCCACGCAAGTCGACGCTCGAATCGGCGCTGATCGAAAGCGGCCGGCCGCTTTTGATCGCGCCGCCGCGGGCGCCGGCGCAACTCGGCGAGTGTATCGCAATCGCCTGGAACGGAAGTTCGGAGACCGCCCGCAGCGTCGCTTTCGCGATGCCTCTGCTCGTTGTGGCGAAAGACGTGCCGGTCTTTTCCGTACCCGGCTCCAGCCTGCCCGGGCCCAATGAGGAGCAACTGGTTGAGAGCCTCAAGCGGCATGGCGTCCCGGCCCGCGCCATCGCCGCGCACGCGACGGCGAAAACGTCAGGGCTGGCCGTGCTTGTGACCGCGAGATCAGTCGGCGCCGACCTGCTCATCAAGGGTGGCTATACGCAAAGCCGATTGCGGCAGATGATCTTCGGCGGCGCAACGAGCCAGATCCTCGCCGAAGCCAATCTGCCGGTGTTCATGGCGCATTAGCCGTTGATCTTTCTGGAAGAGTAGCAGAGCGCGAGTTGTTGATGCGCGTGCACAGCAGCCGAATGCGTGCAATGCCGCAAAACGAGCAGCCAAAGAAACCTGTGACACGAAAGCAAGTCATGTTAGCATAAGTTGCGCGGAGCGGATTTCGCTCTTGCCAAGTGCGCAGCAGCGAACCTGAGAAAGGATGTCCCTTGTCTATGTCCGGTGAAAGTCTCCTCGTCATTATCATCGTTGGCATTGTTGCGGGCTGGCTTGCGGGCCAGATCGTGCGCGGTACGGGCTTTGGTCTCATCGCCGATCTTTGCATAGGCGTTATCGGCGCCTTTATCGGCAATTGGCTGCTGCCTCAATTGGGCATCCACCTTGGTTTTTCCCAGCTCATAAACCTGATCATCTCTGCGACGATCGGGGCCGTAGTGCTCTTGATTATTTTGGGCCTCTTCCAAAGACGCCGCCGTTGGTGATGCGCTGACCTCGCCGCCACGGCTCGGTCAAAACGCGAGATCTGCGGCACGAGGTGGCGCCTTCAGCCGCGTCACCCAAAGGAAGACCGGCACCGCCGCGAGTTCGGCCGCGACGCAAAAGGTGACCGCGGCCGAAGGTGAAAGATCGTAAAGGAAGCCGATCGCCGCGCTGCCGAGAAACCAGAAGAGTCCGTAGCCCGCCGTGAACAGGCCGAACACCGAGGCGCGGCGGCCGACCGGTACCATGGGCGCAACGGCGGCAGGAATGAGCGATTCATGCGCGCCCATGCCGATGCCCCAAATCGCCGCGCCGATGAGGGCTAGCCAGAAATTGCCGAGAAAAACCAGCGGGGCAAAGGCGGCTGAGAGAAGCGTTAGCCAGATCAAAACGCTGAACCCGAAACGATCGAAGAGCCGGCCGAAGAGCAGCGATGCGCAGCCGCCAGCTCCCATCGCGACCGCGTAAAAGATCGCGATCCAGTCGCTGGGTACCGTATGCGCACGGCTGAAATGATAGGCGATCAGCGGGTAATCGGCGAAGCCTGCCGCCACCAGCGCGGCGCCTGAAAGATAAATCCAAAAGACCCGCGGCAGGCGGCCGCTCTCAACCGGCGGTCGCGCCGCCTCTAGATCTTGCGGCCGCGGATAGAGCAGGCGTGCGGCGGCGACGAAGGCGAGCGTAATCATGGCCGGCACGAGCAGCACGGCAAAGGCCTCACGGTAGCTTCCTCTGATCGCCAAAACTGCGGCGATGACCAGCGGACCGACCATGGCGCCGGCCTGGTCGAGCGCTTCGTTGAGACCGAAGACCCAGCCATATCCCCCGACCTGCTTCGCCGCATGCGAGAGCATCACGTCGCGCGGCGGGTTGCGGGTCGCCTTGCCGACCCGCTCAAGGATGATGAGCACGGCGGCCGTCGGCCAATTGCCGCTCAACGCAAGCGCCGGCACGGCAAGCATTTGGATGACATAGCCGAAAATCGTGATCGGCCAGAGTTCTCCGGTCCGATCGGCAGCGCGGCCGGAGACCAATCTGAGGCCGTAGCCCAGAAACTCGCCAAACCCGGTGACGACCCCAACGACAGCTGCGCTCGCCCCCAAGGTGGCGAGATAGGGCCCGATGATGCTGCGCGATCCCTCGTAAGCGAAATCGGCGAAGAAACTCAGAATTCCGATCAGAAGAACGAAAGCGAATGCGCTTCGCCCACGCTGGGCGCCAGCCTTGGCGACGCCATCCCCAAGTGTCATTGGCAATTCTCTTGTAGCGGGCCCGAAAGGATGGAGAGATCCGTCGTTGTAAGTCTAGCAGCACTTCCATTACAACAGCGCGTCATCGTGAAGCGCTGGAGCGCCCATGTCGCCAGGTTTTCTAAAAGCCGCCTTCGTGACCATGCTTGTGACGATCGATCCGCCGGGGCTGGCCCCCGTCTTCATCGGTCTCACCTTGGGCATGAGCAAGTCCGACAAGCGCGAGGTCGCGCTACGCGCGGCGCTGATCGCCTTCGCGATACTCGCGGCCTTCGCCTTCGGTGGCGGCGCCCTGATGGAGGCGCTCGGCATTTCGATCCCGGCCTTTCGGATCGCCGGCGGCCTGCTCTTGTTCTACATAGCTTTCGAGATGATTTTCGAGCTGCGCAGCCAGCGTGAACGGGAGCTTGCCAGCGATGCCGTCGCCATCGACCACGTCCGCAACCTTGCCGCCTTTCCGCTCGCGATCCCGCTAATGAGCGGCCCCGGATCGATCACCGCGACCATATTGCTGGCAGGACGCGCCAACGGCAATTGGCGGATGCTCGCGGGACTCATGGCGATCATCGCGTTGGTGATGCTGCTTTGCTATCTGACATTCCGTTTGTCGGAACAGGTCGCACGTCTGCTCGGGACCACTGGCAATCTCGTGCTGAGCCGGATGCTTGGCGTGGTGCTCGCCGCTCTGGCAGTGCAATTCGTGGTCGATGGCGTGCTGACGCTGACGGGAAAATAGGCGCGATCCCAGCATCTGTGTCATGGAAAGAGGGGCCGGTGTTTCGATCATTCCGTGGCTACAAAGCGCGTTTTCTTCCCGCCGATCTCGTCGCCGGCATGAGCCTCGCGGCCATCGCCATACCGGCGCAAATGGCGACCGCGCATCTCGGCAACTTTGCGCCGCAAATCGGCTTCTTCGCTTTTCTTGCCGGCACGCTCGGCTTCGCGGCCTTCGGCGACAGCCGCTATCTCTGCTGCTGCGCCGATTCGACCATCACGCCGATCTTCGCCGGCAGCCTCGCCTTCATCGCCGCGACCGGCATGAAGGACTACGCCATGTTGGCTGCGGCGCTCGCGCTGATGGTCGGCTTTTCGCTGATTGCCGCCGGCACCTTCCGGCTCGGCCGGATCAGCGATCTCCTCTCCATTCCGGTTACGATCGGTTTTCTCATCGGGATCGCGGCGCATATTCTGATCTCGCAATTGCCGGGCATCCTCGGAACCGCGGCGCTGCCGCAGCGCGCCGCCGATATGCTCGGCGCTCTCAGCGCGGCCAACCCATTCACCCTGGCAATTGCCATCGGCGAACTCGCCCTGATTATCGTCGTGGAGCGATTGACGCCGCGAATTCCTGCGGCGTTGATCGGCCTCGTCGTGGCGACCTGCGCGGTCCTTTTCTTCCGGCTCGAAGCGCACGGCGTCGCGGTCCTTGGCGTAATCCCCAGCGCGTTGCCTGTTCCGAGCATCCCCGTGCCCTCGGCGGCAAAGTTGGCCGAGCTCGTTCCGCTGGCTTTGATCATCGCGATCGTCGTGATGGTGCAGACGGCCGCAACGACGCGCTCGTTCCCCTCGGATCCGGACGACCCACCGGACTTGGACCGCGATCTCGTCGGCGTCGGCGCAGGCAGCATAATCGCCGGCCTCTTCGGCGCCTTTCCCGTCGATGCCAGTCCGCCCACGACCGAGATCGTGGCGGCGAGCGGCGGCCGCTCGCAGCTCGCCTGCCTCATCGCCGCGGCGATCCTCCTCATCTTGCTGCTGTTCGGCGCGGAGCTGCTGCGCCATGTCCCGCAGGCGGCACTCGCCGGAGTTTTACTGTTCGTCGCGCTCAAAATCGTCCGTGCCGATCAGATCGCGACGATCTATCGCCAGTCCCGTCCCGAATTTCTGCTGATCGTCGCCACCGCCGCGGCGATCATCCTGTTGCCTATCGGCCAGGGCGTGGCGATCGGTATCGGTCTCTCGCTCATTCACGGCATTTGGAGCACGGCAAGCGGCACGGTGATCATTTTCGAGCGTGTGCCCGGGACGACGATCTGGTGGCCGCCGACGACGCACGATCGCGGCGAAAGATTGGCGGGCGTGGCCGTCATCGGGTTCGGTGCCCCGCTCTCATTCCTCAATGCCGATCGCTTTCGACGCGGCGTCAGTGCGGTCCTGCAAAGCATGTCGGCGAAGCTCATCATTCTCGAAGCCAACAGTATCTCACAAATCGACTTCACTGCCGCCGCGACGCTCCGCGAGATCATTCGCGAGTGCCACGCCAACGGCGTCGATTTCGCAATCGCACGGCTCGAATCGGTGCGCGCCCAGGAGGCGGTGCGCCGTTTCGGCCTCGATGATGTGTTGGGTCCCGGCCGTATCTTCCGCAGCGTGGAAGAGGCGATAAGAACTCTCGCCGCCGATGCGCAGGTAGCGACATCGTGAACTGCGTTGATTGGCTACGCGCGCTTTGCGCGCTCCTCAGCATGAGGGCGCTCTGCGTCATTGCGAGGAACGAGGCGACGAAGCAATCCATACCAGCACGAGATTGCTTCGCTTCCCTCGCAATGACGACGCTGACGCGTCCAGCGCGAGAAGATATTTCCCAGGCTCGCTTAAATCTCGGTCTGCCGCGTGCGGCGCGTCATGCGCTCGACGATCACGGTGCGGCCGCTACCTTCGCGGCCAGTGGCAGTAACGACGCGCGCCGCGTGGCGCGGCGACACGCTCTTCAAGACCTCGGCGCGCACCACCTCGACCGGTAGATCCATGAAGCCGGCGGCGATCTCGATCTGCTCGTCCAATTCATCGGACAGGCCCTGCGCCGCGACGATCGCCTCTTCAAGCGTCGGCGGATCGTGTCTCACGCGGCGCGATCCATATTTCGTGTCCCAACTATCCGCCATCAAACTACGCCTCTTCCAGACCGTATTATCGCGAGTTCATTCCTCTGCAGCAAGGGCCACAGCCCGCGACAATTGGCGCGAAGCGCTCGAGCTAGAGACAGGCTCGCGCAAAGGCTTGGAACGCCCTCGCACGATGCGAGAGCGCCGGCGAGCCATCGGCAGGAATGGCCTGTTTCTCGGCCATCATCATCTCGCCGAAGGTTCGCGTGAGCCCGTCGGGCAGGAAGATCGGATCATATCCAAAGCCGAGCTTGCCGCGCGGCGGGAAGACGAGAGTGCCGTAAACCTTGCCTTCGAAGCTTTCGGTCCGGCCGTCGGGCCAAGCGAGCGCGATCACCGACACGAAATGGGCGTGAAACGGCGGCTTGGCCTCGGCCTCCCGCAAGGCGGCTTCGACCCTTGAGATGGCTGTCGCGAAATCGCGCGGACCGCCCAGTGTTAGCTCGGCCCAGCGGGCGGAATGAAGGCCCGGCGCGCCGCCGAGCGCATCGACGCAAAGCCCGGAATCATCGGCAAGCGTCGGCAGCCCGGCGCCTTTTGCCGCAGCGCCGGCTTTCAATTCGGCATTGGCCGCAAAACTCTCGCCGGTCTCCGCAGGCTCGGGCAAATCAAGCTCGGCGGCGGAGACGGCCTCGATCCCATGCGGCGCTAGCAAAGCGCGCATTTCCCAGAGCTTGCCTGGATTGTGCGTCGCGACAACGAGCTTGCCAGCAAGGCGTTTGATCATGTCAGGCAATCGCCTGCTTCTGCAATTCGACGAGCCGTCCGATACCGGCGCGGGCGAGCTTCAGCATGGCGTTGAGTTCCGCCTCGCTGAAGACCGCGGCCTCGGCCGTCGCCTGGACCTCGACGAGCGAACCCGCTCCAGTGATGACGAAATTGGCGTCGGTCTCAGCCACCACATCCTCGGCATAATCCAGATCGAGCACAGCCTCGCCGTTCGAAATGCCGCAGGAGACCGCGGCAACGTGATCGCGCAGCGGAATGTCCTTGATGATCGAGCGTCCGTGCATCCATTTGAGACAGTCGCGCAAAGCAATCCAGGCGCCTGTGATCGCCGCCGTGCGCGTGCCGCCATCGGCCTGCAGCACGTCGCAGTCGATGGTGATCTGCCGCTCGCCCAGCATCTGGAGATCGGTGACGGCACGCAGGCTGCGGCCGATGAGCCGCTGGATCTCCTGCGTGCGCCCGGATTGCCGGCCCGCGGCCACCTCGCGCTTGCAGCGCGTGTGTGTCGCGCGCGGCAACATCGCATATTCTGCGGTCACCCAGCCGCGCCCCTGGCCGCGCAGCCATTGCGGCGGCTTATCCTCGAGCGAGGCCGTGCACAGAACGTGCGTCTCGCCGAATTTGACGAGGCAGGATCCTTCCGCATAGCGCGCGACATTGCGCTCAAGCATGACTGCCCGCAGCTCGTCCGGGGCGCGTTTGGAAGGGCGCATCAGGACCTCTTGTTCATGTTCTGGCATTCAGCCGAAAGCTCGGACGCATGCTTGGCTTAGGGGACGCGCCGTCAAAGACGTCATAGCCGGGACAAGCCCGGCCATGACGTCGGAGTCGCAGCCGCCGGTATTAGGCGGTCGGCCGCCGTGATGCAACCCAGCCTTTGGCGCCACGCAAGGCCCTAGCGCCAATCGACGCCGGTGCGCTCAACGGTCTTTTGCCAAAGCTCGGCGGCAAGGCGATCGTCGCGTGCCGCGCGCGTGGGCACCGCCGGCTTGCATTTGTAGAAATATTCGCCGCTCACGCCAGCGATGTCGGGTGATGAGGCGAGATAGACGATCGTCTCCGCGCCTTTTTCCGGCGAAATCGCGACATACTGCACGAGCTTGAGGAGAGAGCTGACAAGCCCACCGCTCTCGTGGCCGAACCGCGTTGCAACGACGCCGGGATGCAGGCAATTCGCGGTGACGCCGGTGCCTTGAAGGCGTCGCGCGAGTTCGCGAGTGAACAGGATGTTTTCGAGCTTCGATCGGGCATAGGCCTCGAAGCTCCTGTAGTTCTTGGCGGTCTGCAGATCATCGATGTCGAACCGCGCCGCCCTGTGCGCGTCCGAGGAGGTGTTAACGATCCGCGCCGGCGCCGAGGCGAGGAGCCGCTCGCGCAATCCCACGGTCACGACGAAATAGGAAAGGTGGTTGAGCGCAAAGGTGAGTTCGAAGCCATCCGCGGTGAGCTGCCGCTTGGCGAACATGGCGCCGGCATTGTTGATCAGAACGTCGATGCGCGGCTCGGAGGCGGCAATTTCCGCGGCGACCCGTTTCATATCCGCAAGCAGCGACAGATCGGCGTAATGGACCTTATGGGCGAGGCCGGGCGCCTGAGCGTTAAGCTGCGCAAGTGTCGCCTCGCCGCGCGCCTTGCTGCGCGCGACCGCGACGATCCGTGCGCCCATGCCGGCAAGCCGCAAGGCAGCAACCTCTCCGATGCCGGAAGTCGCGCCGGTAATAACGACCGTCTTGCCCTGCATCATCGCGCCTCAACTGGAGCCGCGGATGCTAAGGCCAATCGCAGCCGGTGTCACTCGGCCGGCACCTGCGTCTTGAGGGTGCGATAGACATATTCCGACGCAGGCACGTTATCATCGACCTCGTCGAAGGTCGCGGCGATCGCCGCCACTTTCTCGTGATGCGGCGAAAGGTGGCAGATCGGATCGGCGTTGCGCGCGTCGCCGGTGAGTGCCAAAGCCTGGCAGCGGCAGCCGCCAAAATCAATCGTCTTGCGCGGGCAGGAGCGGCAGGGCTCGAGCATCCACTCGGTGCCGCGAAAAGCGTTGAAGGCCGGCGAATTCGTCCAGATGTCGGCGAGCGAATGCTCACGCACGGTCCAGAACTCGAGGCCCGGAATCGTCTCGGCGGCATGGCAGGGCAGAACCTTGCCATGCGGCGTGACGTTCAGCGTACGCTTGCCCCAGCCGCCCATGCAGGCCTTCGGATAGCGCGCGTAATAATCCGGAATGACGTGATCGATCACGATCTTCCCGGCATAGACTTCGCGCAGGGCTTCGACCTCGGCGACCGCCTTCTCGATCTGCCCGCGCGACGGCATCAGCGCCTTACGATTGGCGAGCGCCCAGGCATAATATTGCGTATGCGCGATCTCGACGCGCCTTGCGCCAAGCTCGACCGCGAATTCGACCATCCGGCCGGCGTGGGCGATATTGGCACGGTGAATGACGGCATTGATGGTGAGCGGGATGCCCACCCCGTTGACCCATTTCGCCACGTCGATCTTGCGCGCGAAAGCGCCCTTGTAACCGGCGATCTTGTCGGCCGAGGCGGCCTCGGCGTCCTGGATCGAAAGCTGGACGTGATCCAAACCGGCATCCGCCAATTGCCGCATCCGCTCTTGGGTGAGACCGATGCTGGAAGTGATGAGGTTCGTATAGAGCCCGACCTTGGCGCAATGCGCGACGATCTCGACGAGATCGCGCCGCGACGCCGGCTCGCCGCCGGAGAGATGCGCGTGAAGAATGCCGACGGCGGCGGCTTCGGAAAAGACCCGCATCCAGGTCTCCGTGTCGAGTTCGCCGGCACGTGATTCGAGCTCAATCGGATTGGAACAATAAGGGCAACCGAGCGGGCAGCGATGCGTCAGCTCGGCGAGAATGCCGATCGGAGCCGGAATGGGCGTCGGCGTGGTTTCAAGCGCATTCATAGGTCCACCATCCGTTTGGCGGCGAGCTCGCCGAGAAGCGCTCGGACATCCGCCTCGATTCGGGCGCGCTCGGCCTTAAACTGTGCGGCGAGGTCGTCGACAATCTCACTCAATGTAGCAACGCCGTCGCAGCGCTTCAAGATTTCGACCGCGATGGCGTCGGTCTTCAGAACTCTCTCCGGCGCGAGAAGCAGCCATTCGCCGCGCGTCTCGTCATGCTTCAGATGCACGCCGCGCGGCAGGCGCGGCTTCGATTGATCGCTGATCGCAGCAGAGCCGCTCATGCAGCCTGACCGCGGACGGCGACTTTCGTGCCCGGAACCCAAGCGTCCGGCGGCAGCGCCTTATCGACATAGGCACTCCACAAAGCGTCGAGCTGGGCCCAGAGCACGTTGCACTTGAATTCGAGCGCCTTGATCGCCTGCTCCTGTTCGGCGCGGGTCTTGGCGTGAGTTTTGACGAAGGCGAGCGCCCATTCGGAATCACGCTTGGCCTGAGGCGGGCGCTGCGAGAAATAGGCGAGCGTTTCCTTGCTGACGAAATCATAATTCGCCAACATGCCGCTCATCCTCTCGCTGATGATGTTCGGCGAGAAGAGTTCAGTGAGCGACGAGGCGACGGCTTCGAGCGGGGTGCGGTCGCGGCAGAACTCGACATAGGCATCGACGGCGAAGCGCGTCGCCGGCAGGATGCCCACGGTCGAAATCACGTAATCGCGCGGGAACCCGAGACTGTCGGTAAGCTTCAGCCAGCGTTCGATGCCGCCGTCGCCGGGCTGAAGACCGTCATGATCCTCGATTTGCTTGCGCCATTGCCGCCGGTCCTCGGTATCGGTCAGGCGGGTCAAGACGGTCGCGTCCTTGATCGGGATCACCGACTGATAATAATAGCGATTGAGCGCCCAGGCCTGGATTTCTTCGTAGGTGCATTGGCCGCTATGCTGGCGGCGATGGAAGCGGTGGCGATTGTGATAGCGCTCGGCGCCGACATTGCGCAGCGCGGCCTCCAGTTCCTCCGGGCTCAGCAGATTAGCGCAGGTGCTCACAACCTCACCTCCATCCCATCATAGGAAACTTCCCATACCGCCGCTTCGACCTTGGCGCGCTCCGGCGAATCCTCGATCAGCACGGGGTTGGTATTGTTGATATGGACATAGATCTTGCGGCCTATGCCGAGATCGGAGAGGCGCCGTATCGATCCGTTCTCGCCGCTCATCGCGACATGACCCATGCGCCAGGCGGTCTTCGTCGAAAGACCCAATCGCACCATTTCATCGTCGGCAAAGGTGGTGCCGTCGAAAAACACGAGACTGGCGTTGCGCAATCTCTGTTGAACGCGCGGCGTGACTTCCGCGCAGCCGGGAATATAGAAGAAGGTCTTCGCGCCATCGCTGATTTCGAGGCCGAGCGTTTCCTCGCCCTCTGTCCCAATCTCGACCCTCGCGGCTTCGAGATAGAGCGGCACTTTGCCAGGCACCGAGAAAGGCGTGACTTTGAGACCGATTCCAGTCTCGACGATCCCGTCTGCGACAACCTGTTTCAAATGCACCAGCTCCCTGTTCAAGACGCCGAAGATACGACTGTCCAAAACCTCCGCCAGAGTGGCTTTGCTGCCGAATATTGTGAAGCTCTGTTGTTCCCGCAACGTAAGAAGCCCGGCGAGATGATCGACGTCGCCGTTGGTCAAGAAGACCGCGGCGATGGGCGACTGCCGGCTCTTGCCGTGCGGATGCAATTGTGGCGTCGCGATGATCTGCTGGCGAAGATCAGGCGAGGCGTTCAACAAAAGCCAAAGTTCGCCGTCGCTGCTGACGGCCAGGCTCGACTGACTCCTCGGCTTCACGCGTCTATCGCCGTTCCAGGCGAGTCGGCAGACGGGACAGAGACAATTCCATTGCGGGAACCCTCCCCCCGCTGCCGATCCAAGGACAATGATACGCACATTCGTCCTAAGTTTGTTGTCGGGAAAAACCAGTTAGTCGCGATCAGATCTCGGCAGACTTGTAGCTGGTGACTTCCATGCCAACACAGACTTCGACGATCGTCGGAGCTGTCCAAGCCATAATTTCCTCCATTTGCACGTTGGTAAAACGGGACAGCAGGTACTGTCCAATTTCATGCTTTCATAAAATAAGGGGTACCGCCACGGCAAGTTAGAGGGTCCTCATATTTCTTACAGATGTTTTACAATCAATTGCTTACGCCAAGATGAGACGAGTGCTCCGAGGCCTCTTTTCGGCGGAATTCTATGCGCGCGTTACAAGCAAATTACGCATTTTTGACACGTCAAGCAGCGCGCGACCGTAGCCGCCGGCGCCACGCGTTTGCGGCCGCATGTGACGGTATTGATTTGCACGTGTTGCGCCGCATCACGATGGATCAGCCGCGAACGCCATGCCTCACAGTGGCGGGCTGCCGTTGAAGCGCAGCACCTCGCCGGCGAGATAGAGGCTTCCGGCGATCAGGATGCGGGGCGGCAGCGCCCATTCGCGTGCCGCGAGAAAGCGCAGCGCCGCCTCAATGCTCTCGACGGCGACGCCGGGAATGCCCGCTGCATTGGCGAGCGCGGCGACCTCGACCGGCGGCCGCGCGACGTGCTCGCCGGTAACCGGGACCGCGAGAACCTCCTGCGCAAGCCCCTTGAAGGCGCGCAGAAAGGCGGCGGTGTCCTTGCTCGCCAGCGTTCCGCACATGAGGATGAGCGGCCTTGGCGCTTTGTCCTCGCAATCGGCCATGGCCTGGGCGAGCACCCGGGCGCCATCCTCGTTATGCGCGCCGTCGAGCCAGATCTCGGCACCTTCCGGCGCGAGTACCACCAAACGGCCCTTCCTCAAGCGCTGAAGCCGCGCCGGCCATTTGGCGGTCGCAACCCCGATTTCTATCGCCGCGGCGGAGAGTTGCGGTTCAATGCAGCGCAGAGTGGCGATCGCGGCGGCGGCGTTTTGATGCTGATGGCGGCCGACAAGGCGGGGCAGCGGCAAATCGAGAAGACCGCGCTCGTCCTCGAAGATGAGGCGACCGTGTTCCTCGCGGGCGAAGAAATCGCGGCCTGCGACCCGCAGCGGCGCACCGACCACGTCCGCCTGCCGTTGCAAAATCTCGAAGGCTGCAGGCTGCTGAAGGCCGAGAACCGCCGGCACTTGCGGCTTCAAGATGCCTGCCTTTTCGCAGGCGATGTCGGTGATGGTCGTGCCGAGGAACTCCTGGTGATCGATCGAGACCGGCGTGACCAGGGTCGCCGCAGGCCGCTCCACGACGTTTGTGGCATCAAGCCTGCCGCCGAGCCCCACTTCGAGCAGGAGATAATCGGCCTGATGCTCGCTGAAGAGTTTGAAGGCCGCGGCGGTGGTGATCTCGAAAAAGGTGATCGGTGCGCCGGCATTCACTTTTTCGCAGAGTTTCAGGACGGCCGCGAGCTCTGCGTCGCCGATGAGCCGTCCGCCGCCCTTGCGGCCGAGCCTGATGCGCTCGTGAAAGCGCACGAGATGCGGCGAGGTATAGATATGCACGCTCTTGCCCGACGCCTCCAGGATCGCCCGCATGAAAGCGATGCTCGACCCCTTGCCATTCGTGCCGGCGACATGGATGACCGGCGGCAGACGCTCCTGCGGCGCGCCGAGGGCATCGAGCAGCCGGATGACGCGGCCGAGCGATAAGTCGATTTTCTTCGGATGCAGGTCGAGGAGGCGCGCGAGGATCGCGTCCCATTCCTCGGCGCCCCTCTCGAACGGAAGCCTGGTCATGCAGCACCGAGCTCCAAAGCCGGCCTGTGCATCAGCAACGAACAAACCCGCGCCAAGGTGGCGCGCATGTCGTGGCGGCGCACGACCATGTCGACCATCCCATGCTCTTGGAGATATTCGGCGCGCTGAAATCCTTCCGGCAGGCGTTCGCGAATGGTCTGCTCGATCACCCGCGCCCCGGCAAAGCCGATGACGGCACCGGGCTCGGCAATATGGATGTCGCCAAGCATGGCATAGGAGGCGGTGACGCCGCCCGTCGTCGGATTGGTCAGGACCACGATATAGGGGAGCTTGGCCGCGCGCAGCCGCTGCACGGCGATCGTCGTGCGCGGCATCTGCATCAGAGAAAAGATGCCTTCTTGCATGCGCGCTCCGCCCGAGGCCGTGAAAATGACGAAGGGCGTTTGGCGCTCGACCGCGTGCATGATGCCGGTGATGATCGCCTCACCCGCCGCCATGCCGAGCGAGCCGCCGAGAAACTCGAAATCCTGGACCGCGACGGTGACCTCCATGCCCTCAAGGCTGCCGATGCAGACCCGCACCGCGTCATTGGCGCCGGTTTTCAGGCGATTCTCCTTCAGCCGATCGGTGTAGCGCTTGACGTCGCGAAATTTCAGCGGGTCGAGTGGCACTTCGGGGGTCGGCAGATCGTCGTATGACGCATCGTCGAAGAGCATGTCGAACCGTGCCCTCGTCGGCATTCGCATATGGTAGCCGGAGCCCGGCACCACATAGAGATTGGACTCAAGGTCCTTGTGAAAGATGAGTTCGCCGCTGTCCGGACATTTGACCCAGAGATTTTCCGGGGTCTCCCGGCGCAGGAAAGAGCGGATTTTCGGCGGGACGACATTGGAAATCCAATTCATGGGGACCCTTTAGCACGCGACCAGAACAAACGAGCGGCACCAGCGCCGCGACAAATCTATGCACGCGTACGGGCGCGCGCAAAGCCTCGCCCGGTCGGCGCGCGGATGGCCGAATGGACGCCGGCCGCTAGCTCGCGCACGAGATCGGCGACCGCCGCGACGCTTTCCGGCGTCGCTTTGGCCGCCTCATCCAGCGACTTGCGCAGAGTTTCGACGAGGGCGGAGCCGACCACGACGCCGTCGGCGACCGAGGCGATCGCGGCGGCGCTCGCGGCAGTCTTCACGCCGAAGCCGACCGCGACGGGCAGGTCCGTATGTTCCTTGAGCCGGCCGACCGCGGCGGCGACTTTTGTGGTGTCCGGCGCCGCCGCACCGGTGATGCCTGTGATCGAGACATAATAGACGAAACCCGACGTATGGGCGAGCACGGCCGGCAGCCGTGCCGCATCCGTTGTTGGCGTCCCGAGCCGGATGAAGGCGAGCCCAGCGTCAATCGCCGGCAGGCAAAGCTCGGCGTCTTCCTCGGGCGGCAGATCGACGACGATCACGCCATCGACGCCGGCCTTCTTCGCTTCACCAAGAAAGCGCTCAACACCAAAGACATAGATGGGATTGTAGTAACCCATGAGGACGAGCGGCGTCTTGCGGTCGTGCGCGCGGAAGTCGGCAACGAGCGCGAGCGTCTTGGCGAGCGTCGTCCCGGCCTTGAGCGCCCGCAAGCCCGCGGCCTGGATTGCCGGCCCGTCGGCCATGGGATCGGTGAAAGGCATGCCGAGCTCGATCAGGTCGGCCCCTGCCGCTGGCAGCGCCTTCAGAATCGCCAGCGACGTCGAAAGATCGGGATCGCCGGCCATAACGAAAGTGACGAGCGCGGCACGGCGCTCGCGGGCGAGTTTGG
Organism: uncultured Alphaproteobacteria bacterium; assembly: GCA_963720425.1. GTDB lineage: Bacteria > Pseudomonadota > Alphaproteobacteria > Rhizobiales > Beijerinckiaceae > Methylovirgula. Next base: position 1,526,908 of record OY970391.1, on the reverse strand, counting down.
CGAAACGTGTGTCGATGCGGGTGGACATTAGGCCTACATCCCGCCGAGATGATCGGCGACGGTGAAAAGATCCTTGTCGCCGCGGCCCGACATGTTCACCACCAGCAGATGATCGCGCGGCTTTTGCGCCGCGATCTCGATCGCCCGGGCGAGCGCATGCGCCGGCTCCAGCGCCGGGATGATCCCTTCGAGCTTGGCGCAAAGCTGGAAGGCGGCAAGCGCCTCGTCGTCGGTCGCGGAGAGATAAGTGATGCGGCCGGTCTCTTTGAGCCATGCATGTTCGGGGCCTATGCCGGGATAGTCGAGGCCGGCTGAGATCGAATGGCCTTCTTCGATCTGCCCGTCGTCGTCCATCAAAAGATAGGTGCGGTTGCCGTGCAACACGCCGGGCCTGCCGCCCGCGAGCGAGGCCGCATGTTTTTTGTCGAGCCCGTAGCCGGCAGCCTCGACGCCATAAATCTCGATCTGTCGGTCATCGAGGAAGGGATGGAAGAGGCCGATCGCGTTCGAGCCGCCGCCGATACAGGCGAACAGCGAATCCGGCAGCCGGCCTTCGGCTGCAAGCATCTGCGTGCGTGTTTCCTCGCCGATCACGCATTGGAAGTCGCGCACCATGGCAGGATAGGGATGCGGGCCGGCCACCGTGCCAATGCAATAGAACGTGTTCTCGACATTCGTCACCCAGTCGCGCAGCGCCTCGTTCATCGCATCCTTGAGCGTGCGCGCGCCGGAGAGGACGGGCACCACCTTCGCGCCGAGCATGTTCATCCGAAAAACGTTCGGCTTTTGCCGCTCGATATCGACGGCGCCCATATAGACGATGCACTCGAGGCCGAAGCGCGCGCAGGCTGTGGCGGTCGCAACCCCATGCTGACCAGCGCCAGTCTCGGCGATGATCCGGCTCTTGCCCATCCGCCGCGCGAGCAGGATCTGGCCGAGCACATTGTTGATCTTATGCGCCCCGGTGTGGTTCAGCTCCTCGCGCTTGAAATAAATTTTTGCGCCACGCGCGCGATCGCCCGCCTTCTCCCGCGCATAGGCGGTCAAGCGCTCGACGAAATAGAGCGGGCTCGGGCGCCCCACGTAATGGGTGAGGAGATAGTCGAGCTCGGCCTTGAAGGCCGGATCATGCTTCGCCGCCTCATAGTGCCGCTCCAGGTCGAGGATCAGCGGCATCAGGGTTTCGGCGACGAAACGGCCGCCGTAAATGCCAAAATGGCCGCGCTCGTCGGGCCCCTTACGGAAAGAATTGGGCGATTCCGGCTTCATCTGCCTCTCGAGCCTTGGGATTGAGCTTGGGCCGACGCTTTAGCCGCTCTCGACCCTTGATCCAAGCTTTTCCGCTGCCGCCCGCGCTTTGGCGATGAAGGCGGCGATCTTGGCCACGTCCTTGACGCCGGGCGCGCTCTCGACGCCGGAGGAGACATCGACGCCAGGCGCCCGCGTCGCGGCGAGCGCCGCGCCGACATTGCCGGGATTGAGGCCGCCGGCGAGCAGCCAGGGCTTGGACAAATGAAAGCCCCTGAGCAAAGTCCAATCGAAGGCCTTGCCGCTGCCGCCCGGAAGGGCTGGTTCGGCCGGACGGGAATCCAGCAAAAGAAAATCGGCGATTTCTTCGTAGGCGGCGATTTGCGCGAGATCGGCAGGCGCGCTGATCGCAATCGCCTTCATCACCGGCAAGCCGAAGCGGGCCTTAAGCGCGGCGACTCTCTCGGGCGTCTCGTTCCCATGCAATTGCAGAATATGTGGTGCCAAAGCTTCGATGGCGCCGGCCAGAGCGACATCGCCCGCATCGACCGTCAGTAAAACCCTGCGGGCCCGTTCACCGACCTGTCGCCCAAGACTTTGCGCCGCCTCGAGCGAGAGGTGGCGGGGGCTCTTTTGGAAGCGGACGAAGCCCAACATGTCGGCGCCGGCCGCAAGCGCCGCATCGACCGACTCGGGCGTCGAAAGACCGCAGATTTTGACGGCGATGGCCATGCTCTCGTCTTCCAGATGGGCGAGCGTCGCAACGCTAGATCGGTGAGGAACTGGTCTGATTTCCGATCGGTGCGACCGTCAGACCTTCATGTGGCCGGCCTCGTCGCGCACACGCGCCGCCTCGGCGCGCAGGTCGCGCAAGGCGCGGCGGTGTTTACCCTGCGCGAGCCAAGTGGCCAAGCTGCCGAGCACTACGCCGAACATGAGGACGAGGATCAGAACCACGAAGAGCGGCGCCTGGACTTTGCCGGTCGTATCACTTGGGAAAGGATCGAACGAGACGACGACATTACCTCGATTGGCGACCGCCAAGGCGAGGCAGATCACGGCCAGCGGCACGAGAACGATGAATTGCAAGGCCCGTTTCATCGCCATTTCTCGCAACCTTCGACGCCGGCCTTAAGATCGTCCGCTTAGCCGTTATAGCCGTCGTTGAGGCGCTCGCGCATTTCCTTGCCGGTCTTGAAGAAGGGCACCACCTTCTCGTCGACGGCAACGTGCGCGCCGGTGCGCGGATTTCGGCCGAGCCTTGCATCGCGACGCTTGACCGAGAAGGCGCCAAAACCCCGCAATTCCACCCGGTCGCCGCGCGCCAACGCATGGCTGATTTCATCAAGGATGGCATTGACGATCTTTTCTACATCGCGCAGGTAAAGGTGCGGGTTGCGATCGGCAATCCGCTGCACGAGCTCCGACTTAATCATGTTCCGCCCCCGCCGCTCCGCTACTCAAGCTGAAGCTTCGAAAATCCGAATTGCGCGCAATTTGCTCGCGGTGACTCAGCCCCCTGAAATCACCAAGGTTTCAGCCGATTGGATTTATCTAAAATTATCGGAGCTGGTTGAGCCAGCCCTGTTTCAATCGGTCGTGCCAACCTGCCAAATCGATACGAGACCGTCAAGTAATTGCGCCTGCGCATAGGTTGCGCTGCGATCGAGGAAACTGGCCAGACCGGTGAAGCCCAAAGCGTCTGCAATCTTGGCGGAAGTACTTAAAATCCCAAGCCGTTCGAGGCTGCTTTCGGATTTCCAATCGCGAATGGGAAGATTGTGCGGAACACCTTTCGCGTGTTCCATCCAGGCAATCGCCTCGCGCTCGCCGCCGATTTCATCGACGAGCTTCAGGCCCAGGGCTTGGCGGCCGGTGAAGACTCGGCCATCATCGACGGCGGCAAGTTCCGCGTCACTCATGCCGCGCCTTTGCTTCACCAGCCCCTTGAACCATTGATAGCTGTCGTTCACGAGCGCGGCGAGGGCGGCGCGGACCTCGGGCGACGTCGGCTCATAGCCGCTGGGCTCGGCCTTCAGCGGCGAGGACTTCACCGCGTCCACCTCGACGCCGACCTTATCGAGCAATTTCGCGAAATTCGGATATTGGATGAGAACGCCGATCGAGCCCACGAGGGAATTGCCATGCGCGACGATCCGATCCGCGCTGATCGCGGCGATATAGGCGCCGGAAGCCGCCATGTCGCCGACGACGGCAACCGTTGGCTTCTTCGCAGCGAGCCGCCGTATCGCATCATAAAGCCGTTCCGCGCCAGTCGTCGTACCGCCGGGGCTTTCGATCGACAGGATGACACCTTTCGCCCCCGATTTCGCAACGTCATCGATGAGCTTCAGCGTGGCGCGATCGCCGGTGATCAGGCCGCTGATCGAAACCCGGGCGATGTGCGGCGAAAAGCTCGCCGTCCCCGCGCCGGAGAGCCGCAGGCCGATGATGCCAAGCGCGAGGATGAGAAGCGCGATCGCCGCGACGCGCCAGAACGAAAGCTTGCGCTGAAGCAGGCGTCGATCGACGATGTAGTCGGCGTTGGAAGAGCTTGACATCGCAAAGAAATTCCCTGGATTTGAGGGAGTGGTGCAAGCTGGAGCAGGATCAAAGGGGTCGATCCTGCTCTGACTATTCGTCGTCGCCTTTCTTCTTCTTCTTCTTGGGTTTCTTGCCGTCGGAATCGCGCGCTTTCAGCGCCGCGCCAAGGATATCGCCGAGCACGGCTCCCGAATCGGCCGAGCCGAATTGGGCGATGGCCTCCTTCTCCTCGGCGACTTCGAGCGCCTTGATCGACACGCCTACCTTGCGCGCGCGCCGGTCGAACTGGGTGATTCGGGCATCGACCTTTTCGCCGATGGCGAAGCGGTCCGGCCGCTGGTCGGCGCGATCGCGGGCGAGTTCGGCGCGCTTGATGAAGCCGGTCAAGTCCGTGCCCGCGATCTTGACGTCGAGGCCGCCCTCCTTCACGTCGACGACCTCGCAGGTCACGACGGCGCCCTTCTTGAGATCAGCAGCACCGCCGGCCTCGACCGGCTTGGCGGCGAAGGGATCGGGCGTCAGCTGCTTGACGCCGAGGGAGATACGCTCCTTTTCCATGTCGACGTCGAGGACCTTGGCGCCGACGACGTCACCCTTCTTGTAATCCTCGATTGCCTGCTCACCCGGCCGGCTCCAATCGAGATCGGAGAGATGGACCATGCCGTCGACATCGCCTTCGAGCCCGATGAACAGGCCGAACTCGGTCTTGTTCTTCACCTCGCCCTCGATCTCGCTGCCGACCGGATGTTTCTCGGCGAAAGCCTGCCAGGGATTGGCCAAAGTCTGCTTGAGACCGAGCGAGATCCGCCGCTTGACGGGATCGACTTCGAGCACCTGGACATCGACCTCCTGGCTCGTCGCGACGATCTTGCCGGGATGGACGTTCTTCTTGGTCCAGGACATTTCGGAGACGTGGATCAGCCCTTCGATGCCAGGTTCGAGCTCAACGAAGGCACCGTAATCGGTGATGTTCGTCACCCTTCCGTGGAACCTGGCGCCGACCGGATATTTCGCTTCGATGTTCTGCCAGGGATCGTCCAGCAATTGCTTCATGCCGAGCGAGATGCGGTGGGTCTCATGATTGATCTTGATGATCTTGACCCTGACCGTCTGGCCGATCGTCAGGACTTCGCTCGGATGATTGACGCGGCGCCAGGCGATGTCGGTCACGTGCAACAGCCCGTCGATGCCGCCGAGATCGACGAAGGCGCCGTAATCGGTGATGTTCTTGACGACGCCGTCGATGACCTGGCCTTCCTCGAGATTGGCGACGATCTCATGGCGCTGCTCGGCGCGCGATTCTTCGAGCACGGTGCGCCGCGACACGACGATATTGCCGCGGCGGCGGTCCATCTTCAAGATCTGGAAGGACTGCGGCGCGTGCATCAGCGGGCTGACGTCGCGGATCGGCCTTATATCGACCTGGCTGCGCGGCAGGAAGGCGACGGCGCCGTCGAGATCGACGGTGAAACCGCCCTTCACCTGGTTGAAGATCACGCCCTCGACCTTCTCCTGCTTCTCGAAGGCGTGCTCCAGCCTGACCCAGCTCTCTTCCCGGCGCGCCTTGTCGCGCGAGATGACCGCCTCGCCGAGCGCATTCTCGATCCTCTCGAGATAAACTTCGACCTCGTCGCCGATCTTCAGCGCGCCTTCGCGCCCGGGCCCCTGAAATTCCTTCAGCGCAACGCGGCCTTCGGTCTTGAGCCCCACATCAATGATCGCCACGTCCTTTTCGATGGCGACGACGATGCCCTTGATGACCGAGCCCTCGAGGGCGTCGTTGCCGCCATAGCTCTCGTCGAGCAGGGCGGCGAAATCCTCGCGCGAGGGCGCGTAGGTCTGAGTGGACGACATTGATTCTCCTGAAATGCCCGAGTTCGGGCGGCGCCGGCGGTTGAAAGGGTTGGTGGCGCTCCGGCCTGCCGGCGTCCGTCGGCGTTGCGACGGGACCATCGCCTCGAAGGCGAGCCGGCGCGGGGGACGGCAGGAAAGAGCGGGTTCGAGGGGCTATGTAGCAAGAGCGAAGCGATGCGGCAAGGGGCGCGAAGCGACGGTGCCTTAAGGGGACCGCGCCGAAGCGCGATCCCACAGGCCTTTTTTGTCGATCAGCTCGGCAGGAGCACCTTGTTGATCACGTCGATCACGCCGTTGCTCTGATAGACGTTCGAGATCGTCACCCAGGCCGTGTCGCCCTTGGAATCGATGATCGCAAGCCTGCCGTCGTGCTCTTCGACCGTCAGCGGCTCGCCTTCGACCGTCTTCAACATGGCCTTGCCGCCGCCCATCTTCACCTGGTTCCTGAGGTCGGCCGCGGAATATCTGCCGGGCACGACATGATAGGTGAGAATTTTCGTCAGCTTGTCTTTATTCTCCGGCTTCAGCAGATCAGCGACGGTGCCGGGCGGCAATTTGTCGAAGGCTTCGTTGGTCGGCGCGAAAACAGTGAAGGGACCGGGGCCTTCGAGCGTCTCGACGAGCCCGGCAGCCTTGACCGCGGCGACGAGCGTCGTGTGATCCTTCGAATTGACGGCGTTCTCGATGATGTTCTTCGATGGATACATTGCGGAGCCGCCGACCATGGGGTCCATCGCGGAAAGCGCTGGCCCGACGGCAGCGAAGGAAGCGATGCCGGATATTCCGGCAAGGCTCAAGACCGCGGCGAGCGCGGTTGTTTTCGAAAGTTTCATGTGCATGTCTCCTGATGCGAACGTGACGGAGCGACAAGGTCTTGTCTTGCTCGTCAGGCGCATCTACGGAGGGCGTCGCTGGAAAGTTTCGAGGCCGAAAAAATTCTGGGAGTCGGATTTTGGGCGCGAACTGGACTTCGCGTCGCAAGCTTCGCTAAGAATGTCGACCATCCACGCGGGGATTGAGCGCATTTGACTGCGACGGACAACGCCGAACTTGCAACGCTGCTTGGTGCCGTGGCTCGGCGCGATCGCGCCGCGTTCAAAGAGCTTTACGGATGCGTTGCGCCGAAACTTTTTGCAATTCTGCTGCGTATCCTTCGTAACAAGGCCACTGCGGAAGACGTCCTGCAAGACGCCTTCTTGAGGATTTGGCAAAATGCGGAAAGCTTTTCGGCGGAGGCCGGACCCGCCATGGGCTGGCTGATCTCCATCGCGCGTAATCGGGCGATCGATGTTCTGCGATCGAAAAACCCAGCTGAGCCGGCAGCCGAGACGGACGCGGCGGACTTATTTGAAAAGATCGCTGAACCCGGCGATCGCGAGACGGAGATGATGAATATCGCGGCGCTGCGGCACTGTCTCGGCGAGATCGAAGAACCGGCTCGCTCTTGTATCCTCCTCGCCTATTATGAAGGCTATTCGCGCGAGGAGCTTGCAACGCGCTTCGACCGCCCCGTGAACACGATCAAGACGTGGTTGCACCGCGGGCTGGCGGGTCTCAAATCCTGCTTGGATGCTTCGACATGACCGCTGAAATCGATATCCGGGCAGCGGAATATGTCATCGGCACGCTTTCCGCCGATGAACGCGCCGAATTCGAAGCGCTGCTCTCAACGAGCGAGGCGGCGCGGCAGGCAGTCGCCGCCTGGGAGCAGCGCTTGGCGCCCTTGGGCGAACAGGTTGTGGATGTTGCGCCGCCTGCGGCGGTCTGGGACGGGATCGAAAAGGCGCTGCCGGAACTGTCCCGCCCTGCTCCCGGCGCGGCGCGGCCGGACGGGCGCGATCAGGCGCCTTCGATCGAATTGTTACTCCGTTCGCGCAATCGCTGGCGCAACGCGACTTACGTCGCGAGCGTACTCGCGGCCGCACTCGCATTCTTCAGCATCGATCGAGTTCTTGTGAACAACCAAGAAACCGGGGCCTCCTACGTGGCCGTGGTCAATCGCGGCGGCGATCAGCCGGCCCTGATTATCCGGGTCGATCTCGCAACACATACTGTCTTCGTGCGTCCCGTCGCGACGGAAGTGCCACAAGGCCATAGCCTCGAACTCTGGTACATCGGTCAAGGCAAGGCGCCGAAGTCCATGGGGCTCGTCGACAAGAGCCCGAAGGACGTTCCGCTTCCGCCCGATGCCAGCGTCGAGAAAGCGAATTTCGCGGTGACGGTGGAACCCGAAGGCGGCTCGCCGACAGGCGGCCCCACGGGACCGATCGTCTATTCCGGTCAACTGCTAAAGGAGTGAGGCCGCTTAGAATGCGCGAGCCGTGCCTCTACGATCGCCCGCGCCGCCTCGTACGCCGCCTCGATGTCGAGCTTCGTCGTGTCGATGACGACCGCGTCGTCCGCCGCCTTCAAGGGCGCGGCGGCGCGGCCCGCATCGCGCGCGTCGCGGCGGCGAATATCATCAAGGATCTCGGCATAATCGACGCTCTCGCCCTGGTTTTTGAGTTCGAGCGCGCGCCGGCTCGCGCGCGTCTCCGGACTCGCGGTGACGAAGATTTTCACCTCCGCCTGCGGACAGATCACGGTGCCGATGTCGCGGCCGTCGAGCACGGCGCCGCCCGGGCGCCGCGCGAAGCTGCGCTGCATGTCGATGAGCGCCTCGCGCACCGCGGGGATAGCGGCGACGATCGAGGCCGCCTCGCCCATCTGCCGGCCGCGCAGAAGCTCGGCGTCGAAGTCGATCAGGGCGAGGCTCCGCGCGGCGGCAACCGCGGCGGTTGCATCGCTAAGATCCTGGCCGTGGTCCAGAAGCGCCCGCGCCGTGGCGCGATAGAGAAGACCCGTGTCGAGATGCGGCAGGTTCAAGTCCTGCGCCAGGCGCCGCGCCAAAGTACCTTTCCCGGAGGCAGCCGGCCCGTCGATCGCCACGATCATGAGAAGCGCGCCCCCAACCGCGCCATCTGCGCCATAAACGTCGGGAAGCTCGTTGCAATCATGGAAGCGTCGTCGATCGTCATCTTGCGCCGCGCCGCGAGTCCCAGACAGAGAAAGCTCATGGCGATGCGATGATCGAGATGGGTCATGGCGAGACCGCCGCCGGGCACTTCGCCGCTGCGGCCCGCAACGATGAGGTCGTCGCCTTCGATGATCGCGGCGACGCCCGCTGCCTGCAATCCCGCCGCGATGGCGGCGAGCCGGTCGGATTCCTTCACCCTGAGTTCGCTCAAACCCCGCATCCGCGTCTCGCCCTCGGCGAAAGCCGCGGCGACGGCGAGGATCGGATATTCGTCGATCATCGATGGCGCGCGCTCGGCCGGCACGTCGACGCCACGGAGCGATGAGCCGCGCACCCTGAGATCGGCGACAATTTCGCCCCCCTCATCGCGCTGATCCAGCACGTCGATATCGGCGCCCATCTCGCGCAAGCTCTGCACGAGGCCGATGCGCAGCGGGTTCATCATCATGCCTTCGATGACGATGTCGGAGCCCGGCACGATCAGCGCGGCGACAATGGGGAAAGCGGCGGAGGACGGATCGGCCGGCACGAGGATGTGGGACGGGGAAAGCTCGGGCCTACCTTCCAGCACGATCCTGCGGCCTTGCGGGAGAGGCTCGCTGGCGATCGTCGCGCCGAAATAGGCGAGCATCTTCTCTGTATGATCGCGGCTCGCCTGCGGCTCAATGACCACTGTGCGCCCGGGCGAATTGAGGCCGGCCAGCAGGACGGCGGATTTGATCTGCGCCGAGGCGACCGGGGTCGCGTATTCGATCGGCGAGGGCTCGGGCGTTCCCCTGAGGAGGATCGGACAGCGCCCACCGTTCTCTTCGAGGACCTCGGCGCCCATTTCGACAAGCGGATCGAGCACGCGCCGCATCGGCCGCTTGCGCAGGGACACATCGCCATCGAAGCGCGCAGTCAGGCCATGTCCGCCGACGACGCCCATCATCAGCCTCGTCCCGGTTCCGGCATTGCCAAAATCAAGCACAACTCGCGGCGCCAGCAGGGAGCCGAGCCCCATGCCTTGGACGCTCCAGCGCCCCTCACTCTGGCGCTCGATCTTTGCGCCAAGCGCGCGGCAAGCTTGCCCGGTATGCAGCACGTCGGCACCTTCAAGCAGTCCTTCGATTTCTGTCCTGCCGACGCAAAGCAAGCCGAGAATAAAGGCGCGGTGGGACACCGACTTGTCGCCGGGTGGCCGCAGCCGGCCGCGGAGCGGGCCGCTCGGCTCGGCGCTGAGCGGCGCGGATTGCGGCGAAGCCCTCGTCAAAACCGCCAAAGCCATTCACCTGTCGCCAGTTGGCCGATTTTGTGCTGGTAACATGCGGGTCTGAGCCTGTCATGAGCCAATCATGGGGGCGCCGGGCTGCACGTTTCTTGGGCGGGATTGCCCGCCCAGAGTGACCGTAAAAGACCCGCAACTTCCAATTGACACGCGCGTTCGGGCTCACTAACGGGAGCCCCTGAGGCGACCGCGGGCGCGTATTTCGAGAGCGATGTTCCGCTCCCTGATCGCGCCGCGCTCCAGACTTAAGATTGGCGAATGGGGCGCCGCGCTGGCCAAGCCGGGCGGCGGTCTTTCAGAGGTCAAACCCGTGGCGAAACCCGAGCTCGGCAACAAGCATCACTGCCAGCAATGCGGCACGAAATTCTTCGATCTCAACAGAAACCCGGTCCTTTGCCCGAAGTGCGGCGCGGCTCAGCAGGTGGTATCCTCGCGCACGGTCCGCGTCGCCGTCCCCGAGAAGGAAGAGATCATGGCCGAACCGGGCGTGGAACTCGTCTCCCTCGATGAGGTCGAGGCGGTCGAGGCCACTTTGGAGACCGTGGCGGACGATGATGTCGAAATCGAAGACGAGCCGGCCGACACATTCCTCGAAGAGGAGGAAGAAGACACTGACGACGTTTCGGGCCTGATCGACGGCGATATCGCCCCCGACGAGGAGCCGTGAGGCGGGTCCTGCGGTGCTTGTAGAGCTTGGATATTGCGTCTATATCCGCGGGCGCGCGGCTCAATGATGCCGCGGCCAAGTCCACCCCAAATGGACCGGCTTGCGCGAAGGCGTGGGGTCATAGCTCAGTTGGGAGAGCGCTTCAATGGCATTGAAGAGGTCGTCGGTTCGATTCCGTCTGGCTCCACCAAATCAATCAAATACTTGATCGATCGCTCCTTACGCTCAACCGTTCCCGGTAAGCGCCGGGTCAGCAATTCGGGGGCGAGCTCAACGTCGCGTTGGCGGACGCGCTCACTTTACCTGGTATTACGCCACGCGCCCCAACCCCCGGCTGCCGTTCAATTAAAAGATCTTAGCCTCGATCAGTCGCTGACGGCTTACTGGCGGGGAGTAGTCGGCGCGACGCAACAGGCGGCGGAAATTACCGCCTATCTCGTCTACGCGGCCGGGTTATAGGCGCGTGATTAGAGGGCGCGATCTGCCGGCGCGCAACTAGATGCGCGCGCTACCGATCCTTCAGCACCTGCTTCTCAAGCAGAACACGAAATTCGCGTGGATCCACGAAGAAATCCGAATTCGCATCGGGGCTCGGGCACGCCGCTTTGCCGTGAAGACAAAAGTATTTGCCTGATTTCAAATTTGCCAAGTCCCAGAAGAACTCGTCGTTCATTGCTTCAGACGTGATCGCAAACACCTTGACGCCCCGCGGCGAGAAAACAGCGTTTGTGAGATTGGCTCCGCAATTTCCGATAACCAATTCGGCGTCAGCGAACATCTGGACCTGCTCGACGAACGAGTGACGCTCCGGATAGATAACCGAGACATCGAAGTCTCTTAGAATGTGCAATATTTCCGCTTCGTTCAGAAGATGTCGGTTTCGCGCAAGGGCTCTGGAGACATAGATCCTTCGAGGTCCTCGTTCTGCGATCGCAATTTTATCTCGGAGCCCCTCAAGGATCTTGATTCTGCGCGGCGCTTTCACCGAGGCGTCCACAGCTACAGGAAGAGGATAGAGAAGTCGCTCGACTTCCACAGCCTTACGCGCCATGGGCAAAATCTGATCGGGTTCGATGCCGAATGCCGCGAGAGAGTCGGCGTAGATCTTTTGCATCGTCCCAGGCCGTCGCGTGACGATGAACTTCAGGCTCTTGAGGTCAAAATGCTCCGCCAAAATAGCGACTTTCGGGAGCCCTTCTATAATCCAGTGCCCATAGTTCGTGTCCCAAATTCCCGATTGGGAAGCACATGGGAAGCAAAGCAGCATTTTTTGTCGGCAGAGCATTAGGAGGCCAGGCGTGTGGGACTCGAACCGACGACCTCCATTACTTTTTTAATAGGCGAAAGAAATGCCATCTGACGTTGCTATTTGTTGCCAGGCGCAACCATCTAAACGCTGATTCCTCGACACAAGGCCGAAGCGAATCGTGGAGAGGCCGCGAGGCCGCCCCGTCACGCCGCGAACTTCCGCTCCCCCGCCGCCCACGTCTCGCTGACCTTGATGTCTGCGATCACATCCGGGCTCACCTTGTAGGGATCGCTTTCCAGGATCGTCAGATCGGCCTCCTTGCCCGGCTCGAGCGCGCCAATCGAATCCTCGAGGCCAATCTGCCGCGCGGCGTGGATCGTGATCGCCTTCAACGCCTCGTCGATGGTGATCGCCTGGTCGGCGCCGATCGTCGAATTGTCGATGACGCAGCGGCGGGTTACGGCGATCTGCGCCAGCCGCAGAGGACCGGCCGGGGAGACCGGCGCGTCGGTGTGCAGGGAGAATGGGACGCCCGCCTTCACGCAGGCGGCCATGGGCTCCATGAACTCAGTCCGCTCCGGCCCTAATATCTGGTCGCGATAGGCCGCGCCATACAGATATAGAAGGTCCGGAAGGAAACTGGGCTCGGCGCCGAGCCGCTTCATTCGGTCGAGTTGGTCCTGACGCGCCATCGTCGCGTGCTCCACCCGGTTGAGCCCCGTGGCCGGATTGGGACCATAGGCCTGTTCGATCGCGTCCAGCGCGTCGTCGATCGCCGCGTCGCCCTGGCAGTGGATCAAGATCGGCCACCCGGCCTCCTTCGCCGCCCGGCACAGCTCAGCCATCTGAGACGCGGAGTAGTTTGTTTTGCCTCTTTGCGTAGTGTGCAGGTAGGGCTTCGTCTGCGCGGCGGTCTCGGCCTGGTTTGAGCCGTCCGCCCAGAATTTCATGCCATAGAGCGAAAACCGGCTGTCGAGGATCTTCCTCGCCTTGGCGCCGGGTCCAAGCGACGTGAAGGCCTTGCTGGCCTCGATCGAATCCGTGCTCAGGCTCGCGCTCATCCGCACGTCGAGCGTGTTGGACAGTTTTGCGAGCGGCTCCACCCAGTCCGGCTTGATGGTGCCGGGCTCGTGCAGCATCGTATTGCCGGCGGCCGCCGCCTGTTTCGTATAGGACGCGAGCGCCGTGGCGATCAGCTCAGGCGTAAAAGCGGGCGCCGCGACGGCGACGAAGCGGAGCAGCGCCGGTTCTTCGTAGATCAGGCCGTTCAAATTGCCGTCTGGCGCGCGGCCGAAATGGCCGCCGCCGGGGAGTTCGCCGACATCCTGTGGGATTTTGGCGAGCTTGAACGCCATGGCGTTCGCGGCGCCGACGTGTCCGTTCACTTACAAGACGAAAATCGGATGCTGGGTCGAGATCGCGTCCAGCTCCTCCATCGACAGATCGCCGCCCTGCAGGAGGTTGTCGTAGGAGCCGGCGCGAATCCATTGGCCCGGCGGCGCTTTCGCGACCGCCGCTTTCAGCGCGGCGAGCGCGTCGGCGCGATTCGAATATTTCGCGTAGCCGATATCAAGCAGCAGATCGCCGAACAGCGCGGAGAGAACTGTGTGATGGTGCGGGTCGATGAACCCCGCGAACAGGGCGCGGCCCTGAAGGTCGACGATCCGGGTCGCGCTGCGCGCGAGGGAGGACACGTCGGAGGCCGATCCGGCGGCCAGAATCTTTCCGCCGCCGATTGCGAGCGCCTCGACCGGCCGCCCTCCGGCCGTCATCGGATAGATCGTCCCGTTGCGAAAGATCGCGTCCGCACCGTCGGCGGCGTGGGCCTCGCGCCCGGCCGTCATCGCGGCGGCCGCGGCCCCCGCCGAGACGGCGTAGGCTAGGAACCGGCGCCGGCTGGGCGCGGCTCGCCAAAGGCCGGAGGTCAGGTGATTGGTTATCAGGGAACTCATGCACGCTCGGCACATCGGCGGCTCCTAAATTCGCAACAGAGGCTTGGCCGTGTCGCGTCGTCACGAAAGCCCCGGTCACGCTGCGAACTTCCGCTCCCCCGCCACCCACGTCTCGCTGACCTTGATGTCTGCGATCGCATCCGGGCGCACCTTGTAGGGATCGCTTTCCAGGATCGTGAAATCCGCTTCCTTGCCCTTTTCGAGCGAGCCGAGGTGGTCGCCCTGTCCGAGCTGGCGGGCGGCCTCGATCGTCACGGCAAGGATCGCGTCATCAAGCGAAACGGCCTGATCGGGGCCGACCACGGAATTGTCGATGATGCAGCGGCGCGTCACCGCCGTGCTGATAAGCGCGAGCGGTCCCGGCGGCGAGCAGGGTCCGTCGGTGTGCAGCGTGAACGGCAAGCCCTCTTTCACGCAGGCCCCGGCGGGGTCCATGAAGGCGGCGCGATCGGGACCGAAGATCTCGTCGCGATAGGCCGCGCCGTAGAGGCGCACGTGGTTCATCAGGAAGCTCGGCTGCACATTGAGCCTCTTCATGCGCACGATCTGGTCGGGGCGCGCCATCGTCGCGTGCTCGATGCGGTTGACGCCATACTCGGTCGAGCCCGCGTAGGCCGCCTCGATCGCGTCGAGCGCAATGTCGATCGTGTAATCGCCGTTGCAGTGAATCTGCACCGGCAGGCCGAAGACCTTCACTTCGGCGACCATCCGTTTCATCTCTGCGGCGTCGAAGTTCGGCGAACCCTTGGAGGTCGAGTTTAGATAGGGCTTGGTCTGCGCCCCGGTTTCGGTCTGGTTGGAGCCGTCGCCGACGATCTTGACGCCATAGAGCGAGAACAGGGAATTGTCGACGGGCGCGCCCTTCCCGAGGCCGACGCTGCGCCAGGGCGTCAAGCCTTTCATGTCGTCGAACATCACGCTCGCGCTGGTGCGGCAGGCAAGCGTATTCGAGAGCTTGGCGAAGGGCTCGATCCAGTCCGAGCGGATCGTTCCTGGCTCGTGCAGCATGGTGTTGCCCGCGGAAGCGACATGCCGGGCGTAATCCGTGACCGCCCTGGCCGCGATTTCGGGCGTGATCTTCCCGAGGAAGTGGACCGCGAATTTGAGCATCGCGCTTTCCTCGTAGACGATGCCGTTGAGCTTGCCGTCGGCCCCCCGGCCGAAATGACCGCCGCCTGGCAGGTCGCCGATATCCTCCGGGATTCCCGCGACCTTCAGCGCCTCGCTGTTGACGCAGGCGTCGTGCCCGTTGGTGTACCAGACGAAGATCGGATGGTCGGTCGAGATCGCATCGAGTTCGGCCCGCGTGAGATCGCCGCCCTGCAGAAGGTTGTCGAAATTGGAGCCGACGACCCACTGTCCTTTCGGCGCGCTCGCGGCGACCTCTTTCAGATGCGCGACGAGTTTTTCGCGGGTCGGATATTTGGCGTAGCCGACGTCATCGAGCAGTTCGAAGATCAGCGAAGCCAAAATCGTGTGGTTGTGCGGATCGATCAGGCCCGGCAGCAGCGTTCGGCCGGCGAGATCGACGACCCTCGTGTCGCTCGTCTTAAGTCCCGACAGCGCGCTCTCGTCGCCGACCGCAAGCACCTTGCCGCCCTTGATCGCGAGCGCCGAGGCGACTGGCGCGCCCGGCAGCGGACGGATCGTCCCGCCGCTGACAATGAGGTCGGCGCCGTCGTCCGCTGCGAAGACCGGAGCGGCCCCGACGCCGGTCAGCCCGGCCGCGGCAACGGAATAGACCATGAACGCGCGTCGGGTGGGCATGCCCGCCGCCTTGCCGAGCAGGCCGGCCATCCCGCCGGAATGGAACTCATCGCGGAGAAAGAGCTGATTGAAACACCCGCGGCACATATCGAATCCTCCCCAATCCAGCCGCGCGCGACGGCGGCGTCTTGTACAGGGCCCAAAATGGCCTGCAACGTAACTCAAAAATGTGAACAACGATCGAAATCGTAATCCGTCAAGGCCCGCACAAGCTTAGCCCGCGCAGCCCTCAGCCGCACTTCTTCTGGCCTGGAGAGAAAGACGTTTGTCGCCGATACCGCGGCTTGGACGTTCCACTTCATGCGCCGATTGGTTGCGGGCTGAGCTCAACCAAAGAGGAGCGATCGTTGTGCAGCATGACCAATCTCAATACGGTCTGGTCTTGCTCCGGCCTGGCCGCAAGTCCGCTTTCGGGGCGAAACAGACATCGACCGGCAGGCAAAACCGGCTGGGTCGGTCGAAAATGACCCAAAGCAGACATTTGCATCTTGCTCACAGATGGCGAGAGCAGACCTGCTCCCGCCATCTGTTGTTTCCGTCGAGGCGTATTTTGCTGGCACGCGCGGCCTTCATCGCCTCGTCGAGCTCGCCAAGGGTGGTCACCCGCGCCGTGTACCAATCCGAGCATCCGAGCGCCTTCGGCAGTTCGGCGTAGTTCCAAGGCGCAAGATCGTTGTAAGTCCAGTTCGGGTTTTCTTCCAGCGCGCGCTCGACGAGATAGCCGCAAGAACGCGCGTCGTCTTCTCGGGGTCAGCCGGATCATCCGAGCCGAACTCCATGCGCTCGTCGTAATATTCGATTTTCCAAAAGAACTTATGCCCTGCGAGATCGAAGCTTCCGAAGTCGTGCTCCTTGTGAGGATCAGTCTGGCCAGCGGACCTCGCTGCGTCTTTGCGACGCCGCTCTAGAACTGAATTTAGTTGACAACTCGCCTTTTGATGTCGCCTTCGCCCGGCCGCTTTAGTAAGGCTGGGGAACTGTGGAATCGCGGGGAGTTGTCGCTATGGCGAGAGGCCTATTCAGAACGCGAGGATCAGGATTACCCAACATCGTCTATGTCGAATATTTACCCGCCTGGCCGCCGCTTCCCATCGTCGAGGAGGTTTACCGTGAACGCGTGTACGGGCCGGCTTTTGAGCTTCTGCCTTGGGCAGAAGATCACGCCAGGAAGCCCCAAAGCGCCCAGGACGATGCGGCGAAGCCCGAGAGTTCGGGCTAACGTATGACGCAAATTGCAGTGGCAAAGTCAACGTAGACTTCATCATTCCGGACGCAAAAACTCAACCCTACATGATGATGGTAGATCGAATTGGCGACGGTCGGGCAGATGTCATTTATTTTGATTTCCAGCGCAGAGGGAAATGGGATCTTTCGTTCTGGGATGAGAATCGCGATGGTCACTGGACTTTGGCCTTCCCGGCTCCCCCTTTGGCATTGGCTGCGTCAGGCAACGCACCCCACCACCGCCACTAGCATTCGTATTGATCTCCAACACGACGATCTTGTGGTTCGGAAAGGCCTGCGCAAGGGCCTCTTTCGGGCGTCATTATCGCCCAGGGCGGCCTCACAGGCGGCTGGAGCCTCTACACGAAGGATGGCAAGCCAAAGTATTGCTACAACTTCTACGGCGTCGACCGGTACGCAGTCGAGGGAACGGCGAAGATCCCGCCGGGGACACACCAGGTGCGGATGGAGTTCAAGTACGACGGTGGGGGTCTGGCAAAGGGGGGCACCGTCACGCTGTACGTGGACGGAGATAAAGTCGGCGAAGGGCGGATAGATCGCACCGAGCCGATGGTGTTCTCTGCAGACGAGACCTGTGACGTCGGTAATGACTTCGGTTCAGCGGTGACCTACGACTATCCGGCGGATAAGAAGTTCAGCGGGGAACGTGAGCTGGGTCGAGATAGATCTCGGCAAGGATAGCGTGAATCTCGATCACCTTATCTCGCCAGGGGCACCGCAAGGTAGCCTTTCTTATTTGCTGGCTGTCCAACGATGTCTGCTGTTGGCCCTTCACGACAGGCCACATTTTGAGGGCCGACCGTCGCTTTTGGGGGGCAGTGGAAGTGGGCATACTGAAGCCCACAGCCGGCGGCGACGCGGTTACCCAAAGCGGACTTCTGGACTCTGGGATTCGTTTTCACCTTCGCCAGCTCGCGGCCGGCAACAATTAGCGGAGAACCCAATCGACGTTCTCGCCTTTGGCCCGCTGATAATCGAGCACTTGGCCTTATAGAGGCCGGCTTAATTCCGCAGGCCGAACCGTCATCCCAGCAGTTCGGCAACAGCCGCTCGCGCGACGGCGTTATCTTGCGGCAGACCGATCGAAATCCGGACCCATGTGCCGAGCGGAGGAAAGGCGCGGCCGATCTCTATGGCTTTGCTCGCCAGCGCCGTCGCAACCGCGTCGTGCGGGCGGCCCGCGTCGAAGAAGACGAAATTTCCACGCGAATCCGCATAACGGACCTTCAATTTTCGGAACAGATCGTGCCACGCCTCACGTTCCGCGGCGACTTTCGCGCGGACTGATGCGATATAACTCGGATCCCTCAGGCTCGCCGTCGCGGCGACAAGCGCAAGCCGATTGAGGTCATAAAAGGCACCAATGCCGATCTTCTTCAACGCTGTGGCGAGGCTCGCAGGCGCGAGCGTATAGCCGATAGAGAGGCTCGCGAGGCCGTAGATTTTTGAGAAGGTGCGGAATACCGCGACATTTTCGCCGCTACGCGTGAGTGTAGCCGCCGTCCGCTTTTCGAAATCCGGCACGAATTCGAGATAGGCTTCGTCGACGATGACGAGCGCATGCCTGGAAAGTTCGCGCACGGCGTCGAGAAAGCCTGCCGCATCGCTGACGGTACCGCTTGGATTATGCGGATTGACGAGATAGATCGCACGCGTCGGCTCATTGACCTTGCCGGCGATCGCGGCAAGGTCATTCTCGAGTTGTCCGTTCAGCGGCACGCCGATCACTGCGCCGCCGGCAGGCGCGACGGCATGTATCAGCGCCGTATAGCCCGGCTCCGAGTAGATGAATTCTCCGCCAGGACCGCCACGCGCCGCGAGATAGAGGCCGAGTCCGTCTAAAATCTCGCCGAGTACGATTTGCTCCGCCGCCATATTCTCGCGCGCGCTAACTGCCGCCGTCAGCTCGCCGACTTCATCTCCGGTATAGCGATAGAGACCGCCCAGATGTGATTGGATCGCCCCGAGAGCGAGCGGCGACGGACCGAATGGATTTTCGTTCAAGGACAGGCGAATGCGATCATTCCTCGGTTGAGCCGTCGTCGCTGCCGGAAACAATCCGCCGACGGCGGCCGCGCCGATCGAAAGCCATTGGCGACGATTCATTTCTAGCATGGTTCAAGTGTCATGAGGTTCGATCGAAAACGAGGAAGCGACGGACCGTATCTTGACTGCCGACCGCCGTTTTAGGGGAAAAGCTGACGTGCGTAGACCAAAGTCCACAGCCGGCGGTGACGTCTTTGACCCGATGCAGAAGTGGCGTGTGCATCGCAGCAGTCCATCGTCTGGTTCCGGGGAGGGAAACCGATTCAAAGAATGTCGAAAATGACTGCGCTTACTCAATGTTCGGGCGCCGCGTCACAAGGGCAGCGTCTGACCACGTGAATCTTTTCGACGCTCGCGCTGGGCAGAAACATGCTGTCTGCGCCGGGGACGTAACTGGCTGCCACCCGATGCGCACCGACTTTGAGCTGCGATGTCTGCCACATCGCCCGGCCTTTGGCGTCGACTTTAATCGGCTCTCCCACGTTCGAGCCGTCTACGGTGAACTGGACGGTCCCGCTAGGGAAGCCCATAGCCGTTGTGGAGTTTGCCGCAACGTATGCGGTAAAGGCCACCCATTCGCCGACCTGCGAAGGATCTGCGTCATCTGTCAAGCTCACCGCAGTTGAGTCGGCAAGCGTGCGTTGCGTGTCCAGGTACATCGTGGCGAACCCGGTGTTGCCTGTCGCCATCACATCGAAAACGCAGTCGGCATGCATGTTCTGGTCCCAAACTCGCCGGCAAGCTTGCTCGGCGACGGCCTCGCTGGCGGGCTCTACGGGTTTGACGTCGCGAACAACGCAAGGCGGATTCTGCTTCGGCCAATCCTTAATCGTGAACGTGTCCGTCGACGTGCCCGGCGCATAGTCGAATAGGCTGTCTCTGTCGGTGACGCGCCAGGCGTCGGCGAACGTGCCGTACAAAGTATCGTAACGGTCCTGCAGCGGCCCCGGCATCGGCCCTAACGAAGCGCCGCTTGGCAGCGCCGGCAACCAGTTGCCATTGGCGATCGGCCCGCCAATTCCACTCAGAGACCCCCCGCCTTCCCCGCTCATGAGATCAAGGTGCGTGACATCGACATTGAGGTACCAATAACCCTGTGAATTCCACCACTCCGGCGTCACGAACAAGATTTTTCCGTTGGGGAAATCAATTTCCAGACCGCCGCCAAATAGAGACTTGAAAACTCGGCCGCCGCCATTTCCTAGATCCCTGCCGAAAAGACCGAGCGTGGTAAGAACACCGTCGATGCGCAGTTCGAGGCCGCTCGGATCGGGCGTTCCGCTAAGGTCGGGCTCATAGGTAACCCGATGTTCGCCAACGCGCGCGGCGACAGCTGTGTTCAGGCTTACGCACGTGGTCAGCCCATCGTACGGATCCTCGCCAATGAACGTCGTTGAGACTGCGGTTTGCCGCGTCTGGATCTCGTCTCCACCAGAATCTCGCAGAGATATGAACTCTCCCGCGCCCTGGAAATTATAGTGCACGCCGTTGGCGGTGGTGATGTGCGTGTCGCCGAGAATCGCGGTCGCGCCGCACGTCGCTGTCTCGCCGGCGCTCGTTTCCATAAACTCAATCGCCGGCAATTGCGCGCTAGAGCCGTCATAGGGACAGCATGGGGCGACCAGGGACAGGCTGTTTGTCTCCCCCGTCAGGCTTTCCGGTTTGCAAACCGGCTGATTCGTGCTCCCGTCGTCCACCGCAGTCTGGACCACGATCGTTGTCGGGCTGTTGAAGCGGGCCTGCGAGCCATTACCGTTGCCGAACACGTTGAACTCGGCGTCGGTCCACTGACCCTGCAGATTGAGCACGCTTTCCTCCCCCTCCGAGACCATGTCGGAGCCCAGCAGCGACGTGCAAGCCGCCGAGGAGACAGTCGGGGCGCACGTCAGAATGACCTGATCCATACCCCCTGTAGCCTGGCCCTGCAGGACGAGAGACTGCAAATTCGTTATCGAAAGCGTTGGAACGCTCGCGGCTTCGAAATTCGTATAGCAATCGTTCGCGTACTGGTACCACCCTGTTGGGCAAGTTTGCGCCCAATTGATCAACCAGTACTGAACGTATACGCAGGAGTTTCCGCCCAATACGCAGTTCCCACTTTCTCCAATAGGCAAGTTGTTGGCAAAAATGAACTGCTGGGCGCCCCTGCACTGCGACGGGTCCTTAGCGCCACTGCAGGCCGTCGGGGTCGAAAACTGGTTCGTGTTGAGCTGGAGCGAGTACGAACTCATCGTGCCGGAGGCGGTGTCGGTTTCGTCGGTAAAGCCGGTGACCCCGGTGACGCTCATGAACGACCCTGTCACGCTGGATATTGATCCCGCGCTAGACGAGAAGTCGTTGCCGTCCCCGTCGCCCACCTGAAACGGAATCGACGGCGCCTTCACGCAGGGAACTTCCTGCCACTGAGTATTCGGATACGAGGCCCTGAAGCATCCCTTCTTCGGCAACGGAACGCGCGCCATGGACTTTCGCCAGGTCGTAAGTTTCGTGGCCTCCTCGTTGGGCCGCTGCGTCGTAGCAGCTGCTGGCTGCGTGCTCGCGGGCGCTGGCTTCTGGGAATCTTGCGCCATGAGCGTGGGAGAGGTTGCGCAGAAAAAGCCGAAAAAAAAGAGCCCGCACAGCAGGCGCGCGAAGCCAATGATGCCGACGACTGTGACGCGTGTGGCTTTGGAAGATTTCATAGCTGCCCCCAGACGAACGATCCGAGAAGTTCCGCCCTGAAAGCCTTTAAATGTTAGCACACGCCCGAACCCAAATGGTACCGAAATCCGGCGTAGGCGGGGACGAAACGCCCAGTGTCTCGGAGGCGAGAGGCTAGCACAGGCCCAAGCGATGCTCGCGGAAGCGAAGCCCCGCGGCTAGCATCTACTCGGCACGCAACTAGAGGCGCGCGCGTTGCCGCTGTCGTGGATGCCGACGGCATCCACAATGCAAGCCAAGATCAACTTTAGGAATTAGAATCGTGCTGCCGATAGCACCAGCGCTGCCAATTGATAGAAGCGGGGACTTCGGTAGGTCGCCGTTTTTTGGGCAGCTCTCAGGCAAGCTTCTGCCTGCCACTATCTAGACATCTGTGTACTGAAATCAAAGCACAAGGGGTGCATGGAGAACTTAATTTGGGCCGGAACTCGCTGCTTTAGCTGCTGACCCCCGCAAGCTGCTGTCGAAGGACATTGCCATCGAGGGCGACCTGCGCGGTACCTTGCGTAACTTCGGCCTCAAGGTTGGGATCGCAGGGACGGTGAAATTCGACGGACGGATCAGGGAGCTGGTCGGGAACCTGCCGACCTTCCCGAATTTGTTGCAGTGCATGAGTCCGCTCATGGCCCATTGCGGACATTCGCCGTTCTGGCGCGCGGACACTCCGGCAAATAGCGGACGCCCTCAATTCCCGTGGTGTCCCGACGCCGCGTGGCGGGCAATGGCACGCCATGAGCGTGCGGAATGTGCTGGCGCGCGCATAGGACCCGTGGTCGTTTGTCTCTAACGAATGATCTGGCCGAACCCCAACCTACCCAGACGATCGGCAGTTGTTGGGGGCGACACTACCGCGGATAATCAGCCAAAGGAGAGACGGGGCCATGCGGCGCTTTCACTGTGCGCAGACCGGGTGAGCGGGATCAGGTGCCTCGCCTGTTCCGCGTCGCCGGCGGCATACATCCCGTCCCTGAGCCATCGCAAAATTGCTCCGTCTGATGTGAGCCAGAGGATCTGAAATGACCGACAAGATCGAACGGATCGACCACTGCTCCTGAGAAGGCGATCCCGCCATCCTTGTCAACTATGCCGACGGCCGGATCTACGGCTTCGTCAAGTATGACGAGGAATGGGAGGAAGCTCAGGCCCCAGACATCGCCACGAAGGCTGCACTTCTAACCGAAGAACAGTTCGAGGATAAGTTCGGCGCTATAAGGCCGTGTACTCATAAATCCGGCTCAACGTCCGCTTCGCTCCGAAAGCGACCGAAGTGCTGCATTGCCGCGAAACGACGCGAAGGGCCAAAAGCGGTCATTCGGCTTCGCCGGCCTGATGACAGAGATGCCCCAAGTGCAGTCATTCGGCGGCGCATCAGCTAAAGTACAAGCAGGCGCCTCGTCGAGGTTTGGGCAGGTCATTCATATTTGGGCCCGATCCACAACCATCTTGGGGCGTGAGCCGAGGCGGTGCTGAAAAACCAACGCATCAGTACAAAGGCCGCTAGCGCGCCGGCCAGTTGGGCTACGATGAACATCGGCACATCAGCGGGCGAGATACCCGCAAAGCTCTTCGTGAGTGCGCGAGCAATGGTCACGGCTGGATTGGCGAAAGACGTGGAGGCCGTGAACCAATACGCCGCCGTGATGTAGAGGCCCACTGCGACTGGAATTGCCTCGTTCTTGAAGCGCGACACCGAACCTTGGTCGAAACACTCGAGTGGCACGTAGCCCGGCATCCCGACCGCCTCCACCTGACCGTCGTCGAGGATGATGTCACAACGCTTGCAACGATGACCTACCGCGAGCTTGCAGAGACCGCGCGCGAACTCGCGCAAGGTCTGATCGAGCGGGATGTCGCACTTAGCGATCGCATCGCCTGATGCTGCCGACGAGCCGCGACTTCTTCGTCGCATTTTTTGGCATCCTTCATGCGGGCGCCGTGCCCGTGCCGATCTATCCGCCAATGCGGCTGTCACAGATTGACGAGCACTTGCGCCGCCATGGGATTGATCGGTGCGTGGTAAGCCGGTCTGATTTGGCGCAATGCCATCCTTTGCCACAAGGCTAAGTTTCTGTCATGCGGCCGCTCCTGCATCCAAAACTCCTCAATGGTCGGTTCGGCGATCCCGTGCTCTTCGTCGAAACTTTGTTCGAGAAGCAAATCATGCTGTGCGATCTCGGCACGATTGATGCTCTTTCGCCGCGGCAGATCCAGCGCATCGAACATATTTTCGTGTCGCACGCCCATATCGATCATTTCATCGGCTTCGACCGCATGCTGCGGACATTGGTGGGCCGCGAGAAGCAGGTTCATCTTTACGGGCCGCCGAACTTTGCCGATCGGGTCTGGCATAAGCTTCATGCTTATCACTGGAATCTCGCGGCCGGCTATCCCTGTGATCTCAACTTCGTCGTGACCGAGGTCCATCCCTCATTCGAGATCCGCACTGTTTCCTTCCGGCTCAAGAATGGCTTCGCGGTGGAAGCGATTGGCCGCGGCCGGGCCGCAAATGGCCTCATCCTGAGCGAAGCCGGCTTCCGCGTTCGGTGCGCCATCCTGGACCATCGTACGCCCTGCCTCGCCTTTGGGATTCAGGAGCCGGCCCATGTCAACATTTGGAAAGGCCGGCTCGCGGAGCTCGGCTTGCCGGTTGGACCATGGCTGCGTGATCTCAAGCGCGCGGTCCTCGCCAATGCGGCGGATGAGCAAAGGCTCCGCATCAACACGCCGGGCGCGCAAAATAAGAGTTGCGAAATGGAGCTCGGCGCGCTCCGTCATGTCTATACGGTCACGTCGGGGCAGAAGATCGGCTATGTGACTGATATCGCGGATACGGCCGAAAATCGCCGCGCCGTCGTTCGGCTGGTCGGCGGAGCCGACATCCTGTTCATCGAGGCACCCTTCGCGGGCGAGGACGCGGCGCTGGCGGCGGAGCGCGCCCATCTCACCACCGTGGCGGCCGGCGAAATCGCGCGCGCCGCCCAGGTGCGGCATGTCGAGCCTTTCCATTTCTCGCCGCGCTATGCCGGTCAAGAGCAGCGCATGATGGCCGAGGTGGCCGAGGCCTTCGTCGGCGAAGTAAGAGGGCCAGGGGACGAAGAACAATGAAGGAGTGGAACGTCGTCATCACCGTTTTTCAGGATGGCTTCCGGTGTGCACTGCGCGCCTTGCGCCAGCTGGGAGAGGTCGAGCGTGGCCATTTTCACAATGTGCTCAGCATGAAGGTAGACGATCCCATGGCCTTGTTTCAGGCGGTGGAACAAAAGACGGTGGCGGACCCAGCGCTCTGCGATGCCATATCACGCGTCGATCCGGCCATGCATACCATTGAGTTTCACTCTGCAGAGGAATTTAGGGAAAAGGCAAAATCGGCCGTGCTCGAATGGATTCCGCAACTCGCTGGCCATCGCCCTCGCGGCCGAAGACCGGGAAGAAACACCGGAGACAGAAAGATGGGAATCTCGAGCCAAGTGATTGCCGTGACCGGAGCGGGAATATAGGCAACCCATGCGGAAGGATCAGCTCAACGTTGGGCCGCGTCCTGAGCGATAGGACGCGAGGAGGCGCGGCTCTAGGCCGAATGACCGAGCGTCAGCGACATTGGTAGGGCGTGCAAGATACCATGAACGGCGATCAATCGAGGGAAGCGACACATGATGACGTTCGTTTGCTATCTCAAACTGACCGAGCAGGGAGCGAAAGCTATCAAGGACATCACGAAGAGGTATGAGGCCGGCAAAGCGCTGGTGCAGAAGCTGGGCGGTCGTGTCGTTTGCGCGTATGTGACGACCGGGCAGTACGATGCCCTCTACGTCGTGGAAATGCCCAACGGCGACGCGATGGTCAAATTCTCCGCCACCCTCGCAGCGCGCGGCCACGTACGCCCGACGACCGTGCGGGCGTTTGGGCCCGAGGAGTTCGGCAAAATCGTCGCCGATATCGACAGCTGATCCGATCCGTCGTGTGCGAGGCGGTCGCATGCCAGATCCTCACGCCGATCCGCCTTACAGCCCGAACGGATAGGTGTCGGGCGCCCCGTGCGGCCGGCCGCCGGAAAGCGGCGTCACGGCACTCGTTTCCTCGAACCAGACATAGGCGTCGAACTGGTCGGCGAGGACCGCCTCGAAATAATGGCTTAAGAGCTCCGTCTCTGGCCGGTAGACAACGCCGATGGCGCGCTCAAGCCTGGGCTTCGACAAAAGTTCGCGCAATTCGCTCTTCCGGCCGCCACGCCAATCGGTCAGGGAAGATGGAATAAAAGTCTGACGAAAGACGCGCTCAAAACTGTCCGGGCGCGCCGGCAAAACCTTCTTCACTTCCATCGGCCCATCCCAATCGCTCGCGGCTGCCACCGTGCCGCGATCCGTTCCGAAGCCGATCAGCACGGCCTGATCGCCGAAGGCCGCGCGGCAGGATTCCCCAATGTTGAACTCGCCCTGCCAGCCCATGGCGGTCGCTGCGGCATTGCCGATATGCGAATTATGCGCCCACACGACCGCCTTTGCAGTGTCGCCGCGCCTCTCGAGCAGCCGCACGAGTGTGTCGAACATGTGCCGGTCGCGCAGGTTCCAGGATTTGCGCGAGCTGCGGTACATGAGCCGATAATAATGCTCGGCGGCGCGCACCACGCGCGCGTTCTGCGCGACATTTAAGAAGGACTCGCCGTCACGGCCAACATAGGCCAGGCGTTTGTCGAGCAAGGCGCGAAGTTCCGCGACCACCGCATCCTCGCATGGCGATTTGCCGAGACGGATTGCACTGAGCCCATAGGCGGCCGGATCGTCCTGCCAGGGCGTGAGGCAGCCATAGCGTTTCCGCGCCGCCTTGGCCTCCTCGGGATCGACCCGGTCGAGATAGGCGAGAACGGCGGCGATCGAATTTCCGAGGCTGTAGATGTCGAGGCCGCGGAATTCAGCGCGCTCTTGCGCGGGCAGAGTCTCGTTGCGCCGTCGCAGCCATTCGACAAAATCATGCACTTCAACATTGCGCCACATCCAGGTGGGGAAGCGCGAGAAGGCTTCATCGGGCGAAGGTTCGTGCGCCTTAAAGCGCACGTAGCGGTCGATGCGCGCGGCGTCCGGCCAATCGGCCTCGACGGCGACGATATTGAAGTCGTGCGTTTCGATCAGCCGGCGGGTGATGGCCGCGCGAGCGCGGTAGAATTGCGACGTGCCGTGGCTTGCCTCGCCGAGCAGGACCACTTTCGCGTCCGCGAAACGATCGAAAAAGGCCCCGAATCTCTGCGCCTCGTCGAGTGACGGAAGAGGCTCGCAATAGGCGCTGAGAATCGCGGCCGCCTCGTCGGCGTCCCCAGTGCGAAACCTCTGCGTAACAACACTGTCGGCCATATGCCTCGCCTCACTGCAGATGGTGCTTGCAGATCGCACGAACCGTGGTCGCCTGCGGGCCCTTTTCGCCGATCTCTTCGACAAAGCGGACTTCGGCGCCGACTCTCAGGCGATCGAACGCGTCATCAAGAACGCTGTTGCGGTGGAAATAGATCTCCCGCCCGTCGGGCGTCTCGATGAACCCATAATCCTGGTCGGCGAGGAATTTCGACACGTGGCCGTGGTCCTCGACTGCATGCGGTTTGACGTCGCCGCGCATCTCGCGCACCGCGTCCTCGATCTGGCGCTGCGCAGCGGCGAATGCGTCCTTGATCGCCACCGTGACATACTCATGCTCCTTCACGTCGTCATGCGTCCTGTTGACGATGATGTCCTTATGGTCCGGCATCGCGATGCGAATATCGATCTTGAACGGAACCCCGTGCCGGTGGTGCTTATTCGGCGCAATGACGGTCACGTTACAGCTCGTGATGCGGCTGGAAAATTTCTCCAGCCGCCGCGCTTCTCTCTCGATCTCGGCCTTGACGCTCTCCGAAGGCTCCGAATTCTGGAAGGCGATTTCGAGTGGCACTTGCATGGCGGTCCTATGTTTGCCTTGGCCTGTTTCCACAAAGGGTGAATGATCAACGCCTGCCAGCACTTGCAGCCGAAGGTCCAGCTGGCGAACGAGCAAGGAGGGCCGCAACTTCTTCGTCGGACGTCTGCCCGAAGTCGGCGTAGTAGGCGCCGACCGCCCCAAAGTGCTCGTAATCTTCAAGCGACATGACCTCGTCCGCCTCTTCGCAGAGTTCTCGCAACGTGCTGGTCGGCGCTACAGGCACCGCCAAGACGAGCCGGCTTGGCTCTTGCTTTCGCACAGCGCGCAACGCGGCGCGCGTGGTTGCGCCCGTCGCGATTCCGTCGTCGATGACGATCACGACTCGCCCTTTCAAATCGGGATGGGAACGATCCCCGACATAGCGGGCCCGCCGTCGTTTGATCTCGGCGAGCTCGCGATCCCGAATAGCGGCGAATTCCGCCTCGGAGACTCTCGCCATCCGAATGACGTCCTCGTTGCGTACGACGAGCGGCGCCGCGCCGTCCACCACGGCGCCCATGGCAAGCTCGGGATGGAAAGGAACGCCGATCTTGCGCACGAGGAGCAAGTCGAGCGGCGCGCCGAGGGCGCGTGCGACCTCCGCGGCGACAGGCACGCCGCCGCGTGGCAAGGCCAATATGACCGGATGCTGATCCTTGTAGCCGATCAGCGCTTTTGCGAGATACCGCCCTGCATCCACGCGGTTGCGAAATGGCATGATCGATCCCCTAACTGCCGCGGCCCGGAGCGCGTTCGGCGGCCTGATGGCCGAGATGAAGAGAGAACCACTCGACGGCATATCTGCTGACCGTTTCGAGTGCGCCTGGCTCTGGAAAGAGATGGGTCGCATGCGGCACGATCCGCAGGGCTTTCGGCGCGCAAAGGCGCGCCAATGCCTGCTCATTCAGAACGATGACAACGTCGTCATTGCCGCCGACTATCAGCAATGTCGGCGCACGAACCAAGGGGAGCACGGCGCCGGCAAGGTCCGGACGGCCGCCGCGAGAAACCACGGCGCCCACCCTGTCCCCAAGGCGCGCCGCCGCGACGAGTGCCGCAGCCGCGCCCGTGCTCGCCCCGAACAGGCCGAGCGGCAGGTTTGAGAGTTCTGGATCTCGATCGATCCAGCGGATCGCATCGACGAGTTGGTCGGCCAGCAGACCAATGTCGAACACATTGGCGCGATCGCCCTCTTCCACCCGCGTGAGCAGATCAAACAGCAGCGTCGCCAAACCTGCGTCGTTCAGTGCCGCCGCCACGGCGACGTTGCGTGAGCTGAACCGGCTCGACCCGCTTCCATGCGCAAAGAGCACGAGCCCGTGCGCTTGAACCGGCAGGGTCACCGTGCCGCCAAGCCCAAACGGCGGGATTTCGATGTTGCGGCTGCGCACACGTCTATCTGGCGCGTTCAGATCGCTCTTTTTGAGATCAGCCACCTGAGATCCTCCGATGCCGTTCCGGCTAAGCTCTAAACAAGCGCCAAATGCTTCGCACAACCTTGATCCGAATCAACCAGCCCGGCGGTTTTCCAGTTCTTCGTCCTGCCGCCTATGTCGGCCCGCGTCTCTGCCGCTAAGCCTGCTCAGGCTGCGCTCAGTCCCTTCAGCACCTTGTCGAGCGTGAGCGGATAGTCGCGGATGCGCACGCCGCAGGTATTATAGACCGCATTTGCCACCTCCGCGCCGGCCCCGCAGATCCCCAGCTCTCTCCCAGGTCCTTTGCCTTGAGCGGGTTGGCTTTGTTGTCGATCTCGGGCAGGAAGCCTAGGTCCAAAAGCGGGATGTCGGCATGCAAGAGCATTTTCCTTCCAGGAACTTGCCGCCAAACTGCGCGCCCGGCTAGGTTCGACCGATGGGCCTTGTTGAGAAACTTCGCTCGATAAGCGGCGCACCGCTATGTTGAAGCGAAAAGGTTTGCCGCAGACGCGAGTGGGCCGCCTCTCGCGGCGCCCCTTAACACGCGTCGAATGGACTTGGCATCACATCGGCGCTGGCGGTTCCTATGCGATGCGCCCGTCCGCGGAGCGGCCCAATCGCATCTCGAACATCACAAGTTTTTATGGGCGCCCCTTCGCCATTTTGTCCGCCGCATCCTTCACGGCCGACTTTACATCGCCCGTGGCCTTTTGCGCGTGGCCCTTGAGGTCCTGGGCTGCGCCTTCGGCTTTAAGCCTGTCCCACCCGACCGCCTTGCCCATACCTTTGCTTGGTCTGACCAACCGCTTCGTTGGTGAGACCTTTTGCTTTGTCGGTCGTGCTACCCATGTTGTGGCTCCCTTTTAACTGTTAACTGTCAGAATCCAGACCGCTCAGCTTAACAGCCGAAATGGCGCAATGGTTCCCAGGGACCGCTGCATCGAGAGCAGTAGGAAAGAGAGTTGCGCAACATGTCTCGAGCTGGGCCATGGGCGGAGTTCCGCCCGATACGGTCATGAGCTATTCTATGAGCAGGAGGCGAGGTCGTTCGAGCTAAGCCGTTCTACTTGCGTTGTCGCCGAAGACGGCGCGGCTTTCGCGCGTGACCGCCCCGAGTGCCGCGAAGAGCGCGTCGTCTTCGGGCATCGTCGCATTCGGCGTCGTCAGCAGAGTCTCGCCGTAGAAGATGGAATTGGCGCCGGCGACCATGCAGAGGATCTGCGCTTCGCGGCTCAAGTTCGAACGGCCGGCTGAAAGCCTCACCTTTGCCCCCGGCAGCACGATGCGGGTCGTAGCGATCATCCGCACGAAGTCGATGGGATCGATTTCTTCGCGCTCGCCGAGCGGCGTGCCGGGCACGGCGACGAGCGCATTGATCGGCACGCTCTCGGGATGCGGATCGAAGGCGGCTAGCACGGCCAGCATCGCAGCCCGATCCCGCGCACTCTCGCCCATGCCGATGATCCCACCGCAGCACATTTCAAGCCCGGCGGCGCGCACCGCCTTCAAGGTCTCGAGCCGGTCTTCGTACGTCCGCGTCGAGATGATCTTCGTGTAGAAGTCCGGACCGGTGTCGAGGTTATGGTTATAGGCGGTGAGCCCCGCCTCTTTCAGCCTTTGCGCCTGGCTCGGCGTCAACATGCCGAGCGTCACACAAGCTTCCATGCCGAGCGCACGCACACCGCGCACCATATCGAGAAGCGCGTCGAACTCGGCGCCGTCGCGCACCTGCCTCCAGGCGGCGCCCATGCAGAAACGGTCGGCGCCAGCGGCTTTGGCGCGGCCCGCGAGCGCAAGAACCTTTGCCGTCGGCATCAGCGGCGATTTTTCGAGGTTCACCTCGTAATGCGCTGATTGGGGGCAATAGGCGCAATCCTCCGGGCAGCCTCCCGTCTTAACGCTCAAGAGGCTCGCCTTCTGGACGTAGTTCGGCGGCTGGTGGAGGCGATGAATGCGGTTGGCCTCGCCAATCAGATCGAGCAAAGGCCGGTCGTGCACGGCGACGATCTCATCGACCGTCCAGTCGTGGCGGATATCTTGCGCGGTTGCTTGCATCGATCCGTCCTGCATCAAAGCGGCGTCCCGAGCGCATACCTTCCCCACAGGGAGAGGGTTCGCGTCGGATGCTGGCTTCATCCACATAACACGGAGAATGCTTCTCGTCAGGCTCTGCGATTGGCAAGCGAATTTAAGGCCTGGGAGCCCAGATCGCTTGTGCATCACTTGAAGCGCAACTCTCCTCTGCCGACCTTCGGGGCGGGAATATCGAAGCGGTATTGCGCCTCGGACGGGTGATCGACCCTGGAAGGCCGCCCATCGCGCAGCATGCGCTGGTACACCTCTTCCCATGTCGGCGTCCGAGCGGAATCCGCGGTCCAGCGCGCAACGGCCGCCTCATCGCACCATTCGAGCAGGTGCGGCATGATCGTTCGGTGCGCGCCTGACATCATGAAGGCCCGCGGCCTCGTCGGTCCAGAGCGTGCGTGTCCAGAAGGTCTTGTAGGCTTCGGCCAATACGCTGACGGCAAGATTGCCCTCGGCGCGCCGCGCCTGCAGCGCCGACCGGAGTGCCGCGATGAAGGAGGCCGGAAGATATGTCCATGACCTTACGCGCAGACGGGTAATCGAGACGAGCGGCATATGTCCTTTCGACCTATGGTTATCATCGGCCTATGGCTATCATAAAGTCGTGACATCTTCGCCTCGGCTCGGGTAACTTCAGCCGTGGTTCTGCTTGCCGAGGAAGCTGGATGAGTACATCTTCTCGCGAGCCGACATAAAGGGAGCAAAAGCTCATGCGATTCTTCGTCAAAGTTTCATTTCCGGTCGAGGCAGGCAACGCCGCCGCGAAGAAGGACGGCTTCAAAGTGATCGCAAAAATCCTCGAACAGCAAAAGCCGGAAGCCGCCTATTTCGTCACCGAGTGCGGGAAGCGCACCGCCATCCTCATCGTCGATCTCAAGGACGCGTCAGAAATCCCTGGATTTGCCGAGCCGTGGTTCTTGGCGCTGAACGCGAGCATCGAGGCGACGCCCGCCATGGTCGCCGAAGATCTCAAAAAGGCGGGACCGGACATTGAAAAGGCGGTAAAGGCTTTCGGATAGCGCGGTCAGACTCCGGACGGAGCTCACCAGGCTCCTGGGATTGAGGAAAGCCTCAGGTGATCCCCGCAACCCGCAAGAAACTACGCGTCGCAGCAAACGATGCGAAGGCGCATACTGCCCCTCACCCCTCAAGCCCCATCCCTCCCATGATCCTCGACGATGCCTTCGCCGCCATTCAGCAGATCTTTAGCCGGCCGTTTCGCCGCGTCTTCGACAAGACGCTGGCGCTGACTCTGCTTCTGCTCGTTTTCGTCTTCGTCGCAGTCGAAAGGCTGCTCATCCATTTTCTGATCCTGCCCAATCCCTACTGACGGTGAGCCTTGTGGTCCTCGCTGGCATTGCCCTCGCGGTCGGCTTTGCCTTTGCCATCACGCCAGTCTCGTTTCTCGTGGGAGGCTTTTTCTTCGACGAGCTCGCCGAGCTCGTCGAAAAGGAGATCGACCCAATCATCCGGGCGTGACGCCACCCTTCGCCGAGCAAGCGCTCGTCGCGGCGAAATTCGCCGCGCTCGCGCTGGTCCTGAACCTCGCCGCGCTCTTTCTGCTTCTCGTTCCCTTCCTCAATGCTGTCATCTTCGTCGTCGTCAACGCCTACTTGCTCGGACTCGGTTATTTCGAATTCGCGGCGTTGCGCTACCGCAAAATCGAAGATGTTCGGCGTCTGCACCGCGAGCACTGGCGTGAAATCTTCATTGCCGGGCTCGCGATCGCGGCGCTTGCCGCCGTCCCGATCGCCAATCTGCTGACCCCTGCTCTTCGGCGCGGCGCTGATGGTGCGGGTCCACAATAGCCTCAGCCGGCAGGAGCCGGCGCCAAAGAGAGGGTGATCAAGCGCCGTCCTTTCCGCAGATCGCCGCGAGTTGCGCAGCGAGGACCGGCGCGTCACCGACGAGCCGCAAAGATTTCAGCCGGCTGGTCGCCCCGGATTGGAGTGTGATTGCGGAGGCCGGGAGCGCGAGCGCCTTCGCCAGAACCCGGATCAGCGCTGCATTGGCGGCACCCGCCTCCGGCACGGCGCGGACGCGGATTTTTAAGACGGCGCGTCCGTCGGCGAGATGTTCAATGCCGTCGATGCCATCGCGCGAGGATTTCGGCGTCAAACGCACCAATATGGCAACGCCCTCCTTGCGCAAGCTCCAGGCCGGCATTGCTCTAGGGAACGTAAGGATAAATGTAGCGGGCGATGACGTCTTCGATCAGAAAAATCAGCAGAAGCAGGATCACGGGAGAAATATCGATGCCGCCGAAATTGGGCAGGACCTGGCGGATCGGCCGCAGCGCGGGCTCCGTGAGGGCATTCAGGGCGTTCCAGATCGAGCGCACCATGTCGTTGTAAATATTGATGACATGGAAGGCGATGAGCCAGGAGAGGATCGCCACGATGATGATGATGTAAGTATAAATGTGAAGAATGATCAGAATGACATCGAGGATGGCGCGCATGGAAGCTCCGCTCGGCCGGCAAGGCTCGCTTGGTTTACCGGGCCAAGGCCTAACCGGCAAGGCCGTCAGCCAATTGAAGCCGGGATCGGCGCATTGACAGCCGCGTCGCGCCGGACGTAAAGAGCCGCGGACCGGGGCTGTAGCTCAGATGGGAGAGCGCTGCAATCGCACTGCAGAGGTCAGGGGTTCGATTCCCCTCAGCTCCACCAAGAATCAGCGACCCAACCACAGAGCCGCTTCGTACCAAGGCGCGAAGACGTTCCACCTCACGCGAGGAACAGGCGCGAATGCCGTGGCTGGCATGGACCGATGAGCGCGGAGTGCCCGCAGAACGGGGCAGCGAAGACGGCACCATCGTAGTCGACGAAGAGCACGACCCATAGGGCGCAAGGATTACGCTCGAACGCGATGCCGACATCGCGCCGGCAGCAATCACCTGCGGTCTCTACGGCTGGATGCTGCACACAAGATATTTCGCCGATCTCGAGGCGGCGCGGCGCGAATATGGGGCGATGAAGGCCGATCTCTCAGAACTCGTTTCGCTGTTCCTCTCAAGAGGGATCCGAATGTCCGGCCGAAGTCGGCCGTTCTCATGCAGGCGATTTCGAGCTTCGTCGAGCGATATCCCTGAGCATGTTCCCTTCCGTTGGAACTCACGCGCTGCCGCGCCCGACGCTCACATAGGTGAAGCCCTGCCGGCGCACCTCGTCCGGATCGTAGATATTGCGCAGGTCAACGAGGATGGGCGCGGCAAGCAGCCCTTTCACGCGTTCGAGATCGAGCGCCCTGAAGGCGTCCCATTCGGTGATGATGACGAGCGCCGCGGCGCCCTTGCAGCAGGAATAGGGGTCGCCGCAATAGGTGAGATTGTCCACGTAGAGCCGCGCTTGCTCCATGCCTTCCGGGTCGAAGGCGTTGATCTGGGCGCCGGAATCCTGCAGCGCGGTGATGACCGATATGGCCGGCGAATCGCGCATGTCGTCGGTATTGGGCTTGAATGTGAGGCCGAGCACGGCGATCACCTTGCCGCGCACCGAGCCGCCGCAGGCGGTGAGCACTTTGCGGCCCATGGCCCTCTTGCGCTGCTCGTTCACCGCCGCCGTGGCCTCGACGATGCGCACCGGCGTACCGTGATCCTGCGCCGTCTTGATCAGCGCCTGTGTATCCTTCGGAAAGCAGGAGCCGCCATAACCCGGACCCGCGTGCAGGAATTTCGCGCCGATGCGATTGTCGAGGCCGATGCCGCGGGCGACCTCCTGCACATCGGCGCCGACCTCTTCGCAGAGATCGGCGATCTCGTTGATGAAGGTGATCTTCGTCGCCAGAAAGGCGTTGGCCGCATATTTGGTGAGTTCCGACGTGCGCCGGTTGGTGACGAGAATCGGCGCCTGGTTGAGGTAGAGCGGCCGGTAGATTTCGCGCATGACGTTTTCGGCGCGCTTGTCTTCGAGCCCCATCAGGATCCGATTCGGCCGTTTGAAATCCGAAATCGCCGCGCCTTCGCGCAAAAATTCCGGATTGGAGACCACGGCCACATCGATGCCGGGCTTCGTCTCGCGGATGATCCGCTCGACCTCGTCGCCGGTGCCGACCGGCACCGTGGACTTGGTGACAATGACCGTGAAACCTTCGATCGCCTGGGC
This sequence comes from uncultured Alphaproteobacteria bacterium, assembly GCA_963720425.1. Lineage (GTDB taxonomy): Bacteria > Pseudomonadota > Alphaproteobacteria > Rhizobiales > Beijerinckiaceae > Methylovirgula. Next base: position 1,491,827 of record OY970391.1, on the reverse strand, counting down.
GATCTCGCGGGCCGCCTGATAGACATAGGAGAGATCGGCATGGCCATCGCCGCGCCGCGACGGGGTCCCGACTGCGATGAACACCGCCTCCGCTCCCCGCACCGCCGCAAGGTCGTCGGCAAAGGACAGCCGATTCTGCCGCACATTGTTCATGACGAGTTCGGCAAGGCCCGGCTCGTAGATCGGCATTTTTCCGGCCTTTAAGGCCGCGATTCTGCCGGCATCCTTGTCGATGCAGCAGACCTTATGTCCGAAATCCGCAAAACAGGCGCCGGAGACGAGACCCACATAGCCCGAACCAACCATGGCAATTTGCATATTCCACTCCCGAGCGCCGCGCCCCCGCGAATTGGATTGCGGCCGAATGCTTGCCGGTGCCATCGTCGGCGTGGATAAGTCAACATCGGCAGATCAACATCGGCCAGTCCGCAGCGGACGTCGATCCCTGCAACTCTCCCGGGCCTCAGTCAACATTCGCCACAATATGCAACAAGGCTTTGATTACAATGTAAAACTTGGAGTTGGTGAAGCCGTGACGAACGAACGACGGCCACTCCATAGCGCGCCCCATAGCGAAAGAGTTCCATGACGGAAATATTACGGCCCGATCTCTGTGTGCTCGGTGGCGGCGCCGCAGGACTTGCGGCGGCCCGCGCAGCCGCCGGCTTGGGCGCCAAAGTGGTTCTCGTCGAAAAACGCGCGCTCGGCGGTGGCTATCTCGGTCAGGCGGTTGCCGCTCAAGCCTTCTGCGCCGCGGCGCATGCAGCCGCTGCTGCCCGCGCGGCACGGCTCGGCATCGACGCCGAGCTGAAAGTCGATCTCGGCCGGCTGCGCGCCCAGGTGAAAGAGATCGTGGCGCATTTCGCGTTTGAAAACGCGCCGGCGCGGCTTGCCGGGATGAACATCCGGATCATTCGCGCGGCGGGATTTTTCACGACACCGACGCGGCTCGAAGCGGGCGGCTTTGCAATCGATGCGCGATATTTTGTGATCGCTACAGGAGCGACAGCGTCGCTGCCCGCCATTGCCGGCTTGGAACTCATGCGCCTGCTCACTCCGGAAGAGCTGCTCCTTCTCGAAGACCTGCCGAAAGACCTCATCTTGATCGGCGCCAATTCTGATGAGCTTGCGCTGGCGCAGGCCCTTTTGCGCCTCGGTTCGCGGGTCGTGATCATCGCACCGGGCACGATCCTGCCGGAGGCAGATCGAGAGCTGATCGCGCCGGTTCTCACCCGCCTCGCTGGCGAAGGACTCGTCATCCATCAGAATGCCGAGATCCTGAGCCTCGAGCCGCAGCTGGCGGGCGGGCGCGTCAACCTTGGTCAAGAAGCGGCGAGCATCGAAGGATCGCACATCATGGTGGCGGCGCGCCCGCTGCCCTGTGTCGAAGGTTTCGGCCTCAAAACCGCCCGGGTTACCTATAGCATGGAGGGGATCAAGGCCGATGCGGATGGCAAGACCAGCAATCCGCGAATCCGCGCGATCGGCAGTGTGGTCGGGGGCCCGGATTCGACGATGGCGGCGCGATGTCAGGGCGAACGCGTTGCCGCCGCGCTTTTCGGGCCGCGGCAAGGCGCGGCGCCGCCGCTTGCTCGGGTTCTTTGCACCGATCCCGAGTTGGCTTTTGTCGGCCTCATGGAAGCGGCCGCCCGCGCCCGGCACAGGTCGATCCGCGTGCTGCGCGCGCCCTTCTCGGAAAATGAACGGGCCCGAACCGCCTTCGGCCCGGAGGGCCATGTCAAGATCGTGACCGATTCGCGTGGTCATATCCTCGGCGCCGGCATCGTCGGGCCACAAGCCCGGGAATTGATAGGAATTTTCAGTCTGGCAATAGCCAGACACATGAAAGCGGCCGAACTCGATCCGATTGTTTCAACCGCGGCGACTTTGACGCAGACCTGCCGGACAGCAGCGCTTGCATCGGGCCCGCAAGTCGGCAAAGCTTGGTGGCGGCCGCGCCGCATCCGATAGGGGACCTATGCGGGATTTCGTGACGATCGAGCAAAAGCGCTTTCCAGGGGATGGCGCGAGCGGCAATTCGCGTGCTCTTGCCGGTCGCAGGCCGCGTTTTGGGCTTGCCACCCGCACGCTCGTTTGCGTCGTCGCCTTCATCATGGCAGCCGAAATCACGATCTATGTGCCCATCATCGCCAATTATCACGACAATTGGCTGCGCAACCGCTTGAGCGCCGCCTATACGGCGACCCTCGTTCTTGAAGCGGCGCCGCGCGCCATGGTGTCCGACCAATTGTCGCGGCAATTGCTGGACAGCGTCGGAGCGCGGATCATCGTGCTGAAAAGCCATGGCACGCGGCGGATCCTGGCCGCCACGACAATGCCGCCGCAAGTCGACGAATTTTATGATCTGCGCCGTTCGAGCTTTTTGCAGGCGCTGGCATCCACCTATCGAACCTATACGGCCGCCGACAACCGTGTGATCACGGTCTTGGGCGAAGCCCCGATGGGCGGTGATGCGATCGAAGTGACGATGGACGAAGCGCGGGCGAAGGCAGCGCTACATACCGTCGCCGGCCGGATTTTGATGATATCGCTCACCATCTCAGCGATCGTTGCGAGCCTGGCGGTAGCCTCGATCAATTTCATGGTCTTGCGCCCCATGCGCCGGCTCACCACCAATATCACCGAGTTCGGCGCCGACCCGGAAAATGCCGCCCGCATCATCGTGCCCTCCGGCAGCAAGCATGAGATCGGCTGCGCCGAGGAGGCGCTGGCGACGATGCAAGATACGCTGGTGCGCGAGCTCAACCAGAAGAAACATCTCGCCGCGCTCGGCCTCGCCGTCGCCAAGATCAATCACGATCTGCGCAACATGCTGGCTTCGGCCCAGTTGCTTTCCGACCGGCTCGCCAATTTGACCGATCCCTTGGCGCAGAGGTTGGCGCCGAAGCTCGTCGCGACGCTCGATCGCGCCATCCGTTTCTGTCAGACGATCCTGACCTATGGCCGGGCGGCGGACGAGGCGCCGAAGCCCCGCCTCGTCGGTTTGCGCGCGATCGTCGCCGAGGCGGCCGAATCGGTTGCGCTCTGCGGGCCGGCCCGCGTCGAGATCATCAACAAGGTCGCCGAGGATTTCGAAATCTGGGCTGATCCCGAGCAGATGTTCCGGGTTCTGATGAATCTGATCCGCAACGGGGTTGAGGCTTTGGACCGCGCCGGTCCCGCCCGCGGCCGGCGCGCGGTTGTGACCGTCAGCGCCGGTCAAACCCCCCAAGGATCAACGATCGAAGTTGCCGACACGGGCCCCGGCGTGCCGTCGAGCGTGAGGGCGCAGCTCTTCACGCCATTTTCGGATTCGGCGAGACCCGGCGGCTCGGGCCTGGGGCTTGCGATCGCCGCCGATCTGGTCCGCGCCAATGCCGGCAAGATCAGCCTCGTCACGGAAGGCGAAGACGAGGGAGCGAGGTTCCGGATCATCCTGCCTCCGCGCCCGCCAAGCGGCAGAGCTTAATGCGCTGGCGCCGGTTGCCAGGGTTCGGGCAAGCGGCTAAAGGGGTCCCCTTCCGGTCACCAAGAGCAGCTTGATTTGCACCGGAACGCGCGCGCCCGTAGCTCAGCTGGATAGAGCACTAGACTACGAATTTAGGGGTCGGGAGTTCGAATCTCTCCGGGCGCGCCATTGTTGGTCAAAGAGTTAGAAAAATCGGCGCGCGGTGCTGCTTCCCAAAAACCGGCCTTGGGAAGCATATGGGAAGCAACAGCAGAGTTCTTTCGCCACCACGATCGAGCAGACCCCACGTGATGTTCATCTGCTAGTCGATCGCTCTCCTCTCGGCAGCGTGGTCTGGCTTCGTTCGCGGCGACCACTCTTTTGGAGAAATTCTTTTTTGCCGGCGAGGGGCGCTGAGGGGACTCGTTTATGCGGCCGGCAGCGCGTCCATGATCGCGCATATAACTTTGTCCAATTTTCCTGAATTTCAAACAGCAGCAATTTGAGACCGTGACCGAGCCCGGGCTTATAGGACTCCGCATTACAAACGATCACATAGGAAGGTTACCTGACAACCCAATAGAGGAAACGTTATGTCGTGGCGTATGGCCTAAAATTTCGGATGCGACAATAGTTCTGCAATATTGTTGCGCCGTTCCCGTGTAATAATTATCGATACAGACGGACCTCGTCACCGTCCCGAATTCATCTACGGCACAGAATGTGAACCGATAAAACCAGCGCTACCCGTCACCAATACTCTGTTACGGAAGCTTCTCATCACATTTCGTCCATCTATCTGTGTATAAAAATAACGAGGTGCAACGGGTCTATGACCGGATTGGCACGTCTTTGCCAAGTTCCTTTAGGATTGCCTGGAGGGGCGTGCCGAGGCATTCCCTCGGCGTGAGAAACGGAGGTGAGGACGATCTCCTGGATTTCCTCATCCGACACTTTGTCGGTGTTGATGTGACGCGGCAACCAGCGTCGTCATCGGCCATTGGCGTTTTCGACTCCGCCCTTCTGCGAGTCGCAGCTCTCGATCGCTGACTGACCGATGGTGAACGGACCAAATTCGCCGCGGTGTTCGTCCGGCATGGATCCTCTTCTTCTGGGAATCGCCAATCAACGGCTCTAAACTATCGCCGAGGCCGCTGAGCATCAAGGCTTCGTTCGACGATGACCGGCGCCGTTTCGCATGATCCGCGAGGATGGCGCTGCAATCGCGCAGCCGCGCGACGGGCTCTCGTGCATTCGCCTGTCGGTCTCGCGCCGCGTCGGTGTGAGCCTGTCTTGGCATCGGCGATCTATGAAGGGAATGAGCCATGAGTGACCCAACATTGATGCGCGACATTCCGATCGGCATTGACGCCAAGGGGCTGCGCCACGAGACGGACTCGATCGGCGGCATCGACGTGCCGGCCGACCGCTGTTGGGGGGCGCAGACGCAGCGCGGCCTCAACCATCTCTCGATCGGCGACGACCACATGCCTAAGGGCGTTCATCACGCTTATGGCTACGTCAAAAAGGCGGCGGCGCTGATCAATACCGCCGCCGGACGGCTGCCGCAATGGAAGGCCGACGCCATTCTGCGCGCGGCCAACGAGACGATCGCGAGCAAGCTCGACGAGCACTTCCCACTTCACGTCTGGCAGACTGGGTCGGGCACGCAGTCGAACATGAACGTCAACGAGGTGCTGTCGAACCGCGCCATTCAGCTCCTCGGCGGCAAAATCGGCAGCAAGGACCCGGTGCACCCGAACGACGACGTCAACATGGGGCAATCATCGAATGACACCTTCCCCACCGCCATGCATATCGCGGCCGTGTTGGAACTCGATGAACGCTTGCTGCCCCGTGCGGGGGCGCTTGCCGCCGCGATCGAGGCGAAGGCAAAGGACTGGAGCGACGTCGTGAAAATCGGGCGCACACATCTCCAGGACGCCGTGCCGCTGACGGTCGGACAGGAATGGTCGGGCTATGCGCAGCAGACCCGCGACGCCTTGAAGCGCATCCGCGATTCTGAAACGGGTCTGTTCGAACTCGCCGCCCGAGGGACGGCGGTCGGCACGGGACTCAATGCGCCGGCGGGTTTCAGCCAAGACATGGCGGCCAAGATCGCCGAGCTCACCGGCCGCCCCTTCGTCACTGCCCCCAACAAATTCGCGGCCCAGGCCTCGCTCGACGCGATGGTCGCCGCGATGGCGGCGCTGCGCGGGCTCGCGGTCACGCTGATGAAAATTGCTAACGGATATGCGCTGGCTCGCCTCGGGGCCGCGCTGCGGCTTCGGCGAACTGCTCTTGCCGAAGAACGAGCCTGGCTCATCGATCATGCCGGGAAAAGTGAACCCGACGCGGTGCGAAGCGATGCTGATGGTCTGTATCCAAGTGATCGGCGAAGACAATGCAGTCGCCTTCGCCGGCAGCCAAGGCAATTTTGAGCTCAATGCGATGCGCCCCATCATCATCCACAACTTCCTCCACTCCGCGCGTATTCTCGGCGATGCCTGCGAAAATTTCCGGCGCTTCTCGGTGGAGGAAACACGGCTCAATCGCGCGCGCATCGACGAGATGCTCGGCCGCTCGCTCATGTTGGTGACCGCGCTCTCGCCGGTGATCGGCTATGATAAGGCATCGGCGATCGCGCACAAGGCCCATGACGAGGGCCTGACACTCAGAGAAGCCGCGCTGGCCTCCGGCTTCATCGACGAGAAACGCTTCGACGAGGTCGTCGATCCGAAGACAATGGTCGGACAAGGCGTCGCCGGAGCTTAACTGATCGCTGAGAGGCGGCGAGCGCAAGGCGGCGCGTGCCTGTTGGAAAGAGGTGAGATAAACTGCACATGTGTTCGGTGCAGCGGCACCTGCTCTCAACGACGAAGAAAGCGCCGGCTCAAAGACTGGGTGAAGCGGTAAGCCGCCGCGTTCAAAGCCGCCAAAGTTTTTGCCCATCACAAGATCGCGTTGTGAGTGGCAAAAACAGAACAATCACAGACTTTTGAAATAGTTGGCAAATTCGTCTGCTAGGTTGGCGGGCGCCTCGCGCCTGGCTTTTCCGCCCGGAGCCAATCTTGCCAACTCGTTCCAAGGAATGCGATGGAGAATTGCTGCCGATCGAAAGGCCGCAATGGCATTTCGGCGTCCGGCGCAGCGTAGACGAGTCTCAGCCCTTGGATTTGCCATCGCGGTTTCATCCTCTGCCCGGCGTAGGCACGATGCGTTCCGCGGCGCTCGTCCTGCTCGCCGGGATATCGATCTGCGCATGCACCGTCGGGCCGGATTACGTACGCCCATCGGCACCAACTTCGGCACAGTTCAAAGAAGCGAAAGGCTGGAAGATCGTAACTCCGAGCGACACGCTCGATCGCGGCCCATGGTGGTCCGTCTACAAGGATCCCAAGCTCTCATCACTGCTGAGCCAAGTCGATATTTCCAATCAGACCATCAAAGCCGACGTGGCGGCTTATGAACAGGCGGTCGCCATCATCCGGGAGGCGCAGGCGGGATATTTCCCGACGGTCACCAACTCTTATAGCGCCACCCTGACTCACCAGAGCGTGGGAACGAACATCGTCGGCACCAGCGTTGGTCCCTCGTTCACGACGGTGAACTATAATCCGGTTGCCAATGCCACGTGGGATCTCGATGTCTGGGGCCGAATCCGACGCGACGTCGAAAGCGAGGCGGCCGCCGCGCAGGTCAGCGCCGCCGATTTGCAAAATGCCAAACTTTCCGAACAGGCGGCGCTTGCCACCGCCTATTTCAATCTGCGCGCCTCCGATTCGCTCATAACGTTGCTGGATAAGACGGTCGTCGAGTACAAAAAGATCCTTGAGATCACCCGCAATCAATACAAGGCCGGCTACTCGGGGACGACGCCCAGCGCGGGGATCGGCGCGGGGACGACGGTCGTCGGAGTGACAGCCGCTGACGTGGCCGCGGCGGAGGCCCAGGTTGAGACGACCGAGGCAGAAGCGATCGCCGTCGGCGTTTCGCGAGCCCAATATGAACACGCGATTGCGGTTTTCATAGGCAGGCCGCCGGCCGACCTGACGCTTGTGCCAGGCGCTCTCGCCAACAATATCCCGCTCATTCCCGTGACCGTCCCCTCCGCCTTGCTGGAACGGCGTCCCGATATCGCCGCCACCGAGCGCCAACTCCAGGAGGAAAACGCGCTGATCGGAGTGGCCGTCGCCAACTTTTATCCGACCATCAGCCTGTCCGGCATGTTCGGCTTCGCCGGGGCGACCCCGCTGCCGATCTCCATCGCAGACGAAGCCTGGTCGGTGGCGGGAAGCGCCACACAGACGATCTTCGATGGCGGTCTGCTCAGCTCCCAACTTGCCGCGGCGCGGGCAGCCTACGAACAAAACGTCGCCAATTATCGACAAACCGTGCTGACGGCCTTTCAGCAAGTGGAAGACGAACTCGCCGCTGTGCGCATCCTCGCCAAGGAACTCGTCACCCAGGAACAGGCAGTCAAGCATGCCGGCGAGGCGGTCCAGGTGTACGTGAACCAATTAGAGCAAGGCGTCACCAACTACACCACGGTCGCCACGGAGGAAAACATCCAGCTCTCGGACGAGGTCACTGCCGTCGATATCCGCCAGAGCCTCTTCGTCGCAAGCGTCGCCCTGATCGAGGCGCTTGGCGGGGGATGGGACGCTTCGCTCCTGCCAAACCTCGACGGCCTCTCGGCGGTGCCGACGCTCACTCCGCCTCTTTGAACGGGAACTTGTGGGCCGGCTGCGCCTTCTAGCTCACCAAGAAGTAATTTGCCTTTTTAGCACGTGCAAGGAAGGGGATAATGCACGGCTCGCTCTGCTGGACCCTGCCCAAACCGGCAATCCGGTCACTCGGGCTAGCGTGGACGTATGGGTTGATGGCATAGTTGGCCGACAGGGCATGTCGGCAGTCGGGTAAGGCGAGACACGAGTTTCAGCGGCGGTTTTCCAAGGCCTGCAATGCTAAACCGTTGGCTTCATTCTGGAGATCGCCACCCTCTGGACGGCCCGGTGGTGCTCATTCCGGCGGACAGTGCCAAGGATAACCAACTCGTTCTGAGCCCAAGTTTCTCTGCCGGCGCGGTTTGCGACCATCGCTCGGACAAGAGCGAACGGATGAGATGAAAATGGACGAGAAAGTCGACAAGCGTCGGTCGAAAGATCCTGGCAAGCCGCCGCTGCCCGAGGACCTCCTCGCGCGGCCCGCGCCCCATAAAGTCGCCGGCGAGCTCCCAGCGCCCGACAAGATCTCCGGCGAGCCGCTCGCGCGTGAGAAAGTCGAGCGGCCGGTGCCCGACACGACGCCCGGCGAGCCGCCACCCGAGCAACAGCCGGAAGCGCCGCCGCGCCGGCGGCGATCGATCATCGGTTTTCTCATCGGTGTGATCATCCTGGTCGCGCTTGTCTACGGCGCCTATCGAGTGCTCGCGCCAAGCCCGCAGCCTTCGCGAAGCGAGCATGCCGGTTCGGCGGCGCAATCCGTCGGCGTCGCGACCGTCACCACGGGAGATATACGCATCATCTTCGACGGACTGGGAACGGTGACGCCGCTCGCTACGGTGACCGTCATGACCCAGATCAACGGCCAGTTGACCGAAGTCGCCTTCCAAGAGGGCCAAATGGTCAAGAAGGGCGATTTCCTGGCGCAGATCGATGCGCGACCTTATCAACTGCTCGAACAGCAATACGACGGCCAATTGGTGCACGACCAGGGGCTGCTCGACCAGGCACGCATGGATCTCGCCCGCTATCAAACGCTGGCCAATCAGAATTCGATCGCCAAACAAACGGCCGAGGACCAAGTTTATATCGTGAAGCAATACGAAGGCTCGGTGCAACTCGACCAGGCCGAGATCAATCAGGAGAAGCTCAACATTACCTATTGCCACATCGTCTCGCCGGTCACCGGGCGCGTCGGCCTTCGCCTCGTCGATCCCGGCAATTACGTCCAAACGACCAATACCACCGGAATCGCAGTCCTGACGCAGCTACAGCCGATCTCGGTCATCTTCTCGCTGGCGGAAGACGACATTCCGGAAGTCACGGCGCAAACCAACGCCGGCGTGACGTTGACCGCGACCGCTTATGACCGCGCCAACGTGACCGAACTTGCAACGGGAAAAGTCACCGTCCTCGACAATGAGATCGATACCACGACCGGAATGGTCAAATTCCGGGCCGAATTCCCGAATACCGACAATGCTCTGTTTCCAAACCAATTTGTCAACGTGCGCGTGTTGATTTCGAACCTTGAAAGGCGTCGTCACAGCGCCGAATGCCGCCATCCAACGGGGCGAGCCAGGGACCTACGTCTATATTGTGAATTCCGACAACACGGTTTCCGTGCGCGATGTGAAACTCGGGCCGAGCGACAACGGCATGGTCCAAATCGTGTCGGACCTCAATCCCGGCGACCAAGTCGTGACCGACGGCACCGACCGCCTGAGCGATGGCGCCCGCGTCACCATTCCGACGAATGAGACGGGCAAGAACGGCGCCCCGGCGCCGAAGACCCACACTCATTCGCATCACCACCACAACGCGCAGTGAGCGCTAGAGGCCGAGGAGAACCCGTGCGATGAACCCGTCGCAGACCTTTATCCTGCGTCCGGTCGCAACCTCTCTCCTCATGGCGGCGATCATGCTCGCCGGCTTATTCGCCTATAGGTTTCTTCCGCTCTCGGCTTTGCCGGAAGTGGATTATCCCACGATCCAGGTCCAGACGTTCTACCCCGGCGCCAGTCCGGAAGTCATGACGTCCTCGGTGACCGCGCCGTTGGAGCGGCAGCTCGGCGAAATGCCCGGCCTCAATCAGATGATTTCGTCGAGTTCGGCCGGCGCTTCGGTTATCACACTTCAGTTCGACCTCAACCTGAGCCTTGATGTCGCCGAGCAGGAAGTGCAGGCGGCGATCAATGCCGCAAACAGCTTGTTGCCAAGCGATCTGCCGAACCCGCCCGTCTATGCGAAGATCAATCCGGCTGACGCGCCGATTCTGAGCCTTGCCATCACCTCGACGACACTGCCGCTGACAACCGTCGAGGATTTGAGCGAAACGCGCCTGGCCCAGAAGATCTCGCAGCAACCAGGCGTCGGACTGGTCAGCATCAGTGGCGGCCAAAGGCCGGCGATCCGCGTCCAGTTCAACCCCCGTGCGCTCGCCGCCTATGGATTGAACATCGACGATGTCCGCACCACGATCGGCAACGTCAACGTGAATACGCCGAAGGGCAGTTTCGATGGCCCGGCTCAGTCATCGACGATCAATGCCAACGACCAGCTCACTTCGGCCAACCAATTCCCAGATGTGATCATCGCCTTTCGCAATGGCAACCCGGTGCGCTTGGCCGATGTGGCGACCACGGTGAGCGGCCCGGAAAACATCAAGATTGCCGCTTGGGCCAACAAGACGCCGGCGATCATTCTCAACATCCAGCGCCAGCCGGGTGCCAATGTCATCCAGGTTGTGGATGGAATCACGCGCCTGCTTCCACGCATCGAGACCGGGCTGCCGTCGGCGCTCAATATCACGGTGATGAGCGATCGAACGACGACGATCCGCGCCTCGGTGGCCGACGTCGAATTCGAGCTCGGCCTGGCCGTGGCTCTCGTCGTTCTCGTCATCTTCCTGTTCCTGCGCAACCTGCCGGCAACGGTCATTCCGAGCCTCTCGGTCCCCTTGTCTTTGGTCGGGACGTTCGGCGTGATGTACCTGCTGGGCTTCAGCCTGGACAACCTGTCGCTGATGGCTCTGACGATATCGACCGGTTTCGTCGTTGACGATGCGATCGTGATGATCGAGAACATCTCCCGCTATGTCGAGGCGGGCGAAGGACCTTTGCAGGCCGCGCTGCGCGGCTCGGGGCAGATCGGCTTCACAATCATATCGCTGACCGTCTCGCTGATCGCGGTCCTTATTCCGCTGCTTTTCATGGGCGATGTCGTCGGCCGTCTGTTCCATGAATTCGCGCTTACGCTTGCCGCGACGATCGTGATCTCCGCGGTCGTTTCCTTGACTCTCGTGCCGATGCTCTGCGCGAAAATTCTTCATCATCGGCGCGAGTCCGAGCGGAGCCGGTTCGATGTTACCGCCGAGCGCGCCTTCAACTGGGTCATCCAGCAATATGGGCGGGCGCTCGAAGTCGTGTTGGATCATCAGCCGCTAACCCTTCTGGTCGCCATCGCCACGCTCGCCGTGACGGTTTTGCTCTATATCGCGATTCCGAAAGGCTTCTTCCCGGTGCAGGACACCGGCATGATCGAAGGAATAACGGGGGCCGCCCAGGGCATTTCCTTTGCCGCCATGGGGAAGACGCAGCAGGCGCTTGCCGATGTCGTCCTCAAGGACGAGGACGTCGACAGTGTAACCTCGTTCATCGGCGTCGACGGCACCAACATGACGCTGAACAGCGGCAGATTCCTCATCAATCTCAAGCCGCATGACGAACGCCAGGATACGGTCACCGACGTCATCCGCCGGTTGCGGCGGGAAACGGCTGGGGTCGAAGGCATCAAGCTCTACATGCAGCCGGTGCAGGATCTGACCATCGATACAAGCGTTACCCGCGCCCAATATCATTTCGTTCTCGAAAATCCCAACACCAGCGAACTGCAGAGCTGGGCGCCGCGCCTTGTCAGCCGGCTTCAAAGCCTTCCCGAGATCGCCAATGTGGCGAGCGACATGGAGAACCAGGGCCGCGCCATCGATCTGGTGGTCGATCGCGCCACCGCAAGCCGCTTCGGGATCACGATGGCGACGGTCGACAACATGCTCTACGACGCTTTCGGCCAGCGCATTGTTTCGACGATCTATACGGAATCCAATCAGTATCGCGTCATCATGGAGACCTCGCCAGATCTCCAGCACGCCTTGACCTCGCTTCAAACCCTCTATCTGCCTTCATCCTTGTCAACGACCAACGGGCAGGTGCCGCTTTCGGCGATCGTGCATGTCGATCAACGAGCGGGGCCGTTGCTGATCACCCATTTTGGGCAGTTCCCGGCCACCAATATTTCCTTCGATGTCGCTCCCGACGCCTCGCTCGGCTCGGCGGTCGAGGCGATTAACCAGGCGGAGAAGGACATCGGTCTGCCGATAGGCTTCATCTCGTCGATGCAAGGCAGCGCCGCGGCGTTCAGCGCCTCGCTCAGCAACGAGCTTCTGCTGATCATCGCCGCCGTCATCACCATGTATATCGTCCTGGGCGTTCTTTACGAAAGCTTCATTCATCCGATCACGATTCTCTCCACGCTGCCGTCGGCAGGCGTCGGAGCGCTGCTGTCCTTGATACTCGCCGGCGACGAGCTCGACGTGATCGCCATTATCGGAATCATTCTTCTGATCGGCATCGTCAAGAAGAACGCGATCCTGATGATCGATTTCGCGCTCGATGCGGAGCGCAACGAAGGGCTTGCGCCGCGCGACGCGATCTATCAAGCCTGCCTGCTTCGATTCCGGCCGATCATGATGACGACGATGGCTGCGATTCTCGGCGCGTTGCCTTTGATGCTTGGCACCGGCACGGGGTCCGAGCTGCGGCGGCCCCTGGGCGTCGCCATCGTCGGCGGCCTGGTCTTCAGCCAGGTTCTGACCTTGTTCTCGACGCCGGTCATCTACCTTTACTTCGATCGTTTGGCGCTCTGGCTCTCGCCGTCGCGCTCAGCCGAGCGCCTCAGCCCGCGTGAGGCCGGCGAATGAACCTTTCGGCGCCCTTCATAAGACGCCCGGTCGCCACGACGCTGCTGACTGCCGGCATCGCGATGGCCGGCATATTGGGGTTCATGCAGCTGCCCGTCTCGCCGCTGCCGCAGGTCGATTTTCCGACGATATCCGTTCAGGCGAGCCTGCCGGGAGCGAGCCCGGATACGGTTGCGACGAGCGTTGCGAGCCCGCTCGAACGAAGGCTTGGGCAGATTGCCGACGTGACGGAAATGTCTTCGACGAGCGGCGTCGGCCAGACGCGGATCACTCTCCAGTTCAACCTCAATCGGGACATCGACGGCGCGGCGCGCGATGTGCAGGCGGCGATCAATGCTTCGATGGCGGATATGCCGGCGAGCCTGAAACAGAATCCGACCTATCGCAAGATCAACCCGGCCGATGCGCCTATCCTGATCCTTGCCCTAACCTCAAGGACCATGACGCCGGGGCAGCTCTATGATTCGGCAAGCAATGTTCTCCAGCAGCGCCTTTCACAGCTCAGTGGCATCGGCCAAGTGATCGTCGCCGGCGGCGCTCTGCCTGCCGTGCGCATCGAGCTCAACCCGACGGCCCTATTCAAATATGGCGTGGGCCTCGAAGACGTGCGCGCCGCGCTCGCCGCCGCGAACGCCAATAGCCCGAAGGGCGCCATCGAAGACGGCCGCTGGCATTATCAGATTTACACCAATGATCAGGCAACGCATGCCTCCGACTATGAGCCGCTCATCGTCGGCTATCGGAACGGCAATCCGATCCACCTGTCGGACCTCGGCGAAATCGAGGACTCGGTCGAAGACCTTCGCAACGAAGGCCTGGCCAACGGTAAGCCGGCGGTTTTGGTGATTCTGTTCCGGCAGCCGGGCGCGAACATCATCGCTACGGTCGATGGCGTCAAAGCCGAACTGCCTTATCTGCGCGCGGCGATGCCGCGCGACGTCGATATCACGCTGGCCTCCGATCGCAGCCTGACCATTCGCACCTCGCTGCACGATACCGAGCGAACTCTGGTGATCGCGGTCGTCCTGGTGACGCTCATCGTGTTCCTGTTTCTCGGCAATGTACGCTCCGCGATTATCCCGGCTATCGCCGTGCCGTTATCGATCATCGGCACGTTCGGCGCGATGTATCTTCTGCACTACAGCCTCGATACCCTCTCCTTGATGGCCCTCACCATCGCGACGGGCTTCGTCGTGGACGATGCGATCGTCGTCCTGGAGAACATCACGCGTCACCTCGAGGCGGGCGTTCCGCGCTTTCAGGCCGCCTTGCTCGGCGCGCGGGAAGTCGGATTCACCGTCACTTCGATCAGCATTTCGCTCATCGCGGTCTTTACACCGATTCTGCTGATGGGCGGACTGCTTGGCCGGCTGTTTCGCGAATTCGCCGTCACCTTGTCCATGGCGATTCTAATTTCGCTGATGATATCGCTGACGGCGACACCGATGCTGTGCTCGCTGATTTTGCGGGTGCGGCGGCCCCGCCAGGCTCGACGCTGGCGAAATCCGTTTTCCATCCTCATTCGCGGTTATGAACACAGTCTCAGCTGGGCGCTGCGGCATCGCGCCTTCATCATGCTGATGTTGGCCACGGCGATGGGAATGACCGTCGTCTTGTTCCTCGTCATACCCAAGGGGTTCTTCCCGGAGCAGGATACCGGCCGGCTGGTCGGATCGATCCAGGCCGACCAGAGCGTATCTTTCCAAGCGATGCAGAAGAAAATGGCGCAGTTGATGGCGATCGTGCAAGCCGATCCTGACGTTCAGAGTATCGTCGGGTTTACCGGGGCCGGGAGTGGCGGCGCCCGGTCAAGCACGAATACGGGGTCGGCCTATGTGACGCTGAAACCGCTCTCGCAGCGCAAGCGGTCGGCCGACCAGATCATCGCTTCGCTACGCCGCAAGATGGCCGTCATTCCCGGAGCGAAACTCTATCTCCAGGCCGTGCAGGACATCAGGGTCGGCGGGAGGCAGAGCAACGCGGAATACCAATATACTTTGCAGGGCGACGATCGGACCGAAGTCTATACCTGGTCGGTAAAGCTGCTCAGCGCCTTGCAAGGGAGCAAGATTCTTACCGACCTCAATTCGGATCAGCAGCAAAGAGGCCTGGAGTCGGACGTCATCATCGATCGCGACACGGCCTCGCGGCTCGGCCTCACCCCGGACCAGATCGACAACACGCTCTATGATGCCTTCGGCCAGCGGCAGGTCTCGACCATCTACAGCGCCATCAACCAATATCACGTGGTCATGGAAGTTGCGCCGCGATACTGGCAGAATCCGAAGACGCTCAACGACGTCTATGTCAGCACCGCCGGTGGCCCGCCAAGCGGAACGCAGACCAGCGACGCGCCGGTCGGCACGGTCGCGACGAGCGCCCCGCCCGTCGGTTCGCAAGCATCCGCAGCGACGAGCTCTGCTTCGACCAGTTCGGCTTCGACGAGCTCGGCGAACGCGCTCAATTCGGCCCGCGCAGCCGCGACCAATGCCCTCGCCAACACAGGCCACGGCAGCACCTCGGCCGGAGCGGCGGTGAGCACCAGCGTCGAGACCATGATTCCGCTCGCCGCCGTCGCGCATTTCGCGCCCGGAAACACGCCGCTTTCCGTCAATCATTCCGGCCTCTTCGTCGCAACGACGCTATCGTTCAACCTGGCGCCAGGCGCCTCATTGAGTCAGGCCGCGGCGGAGATCGAGCGAACTGTCCAAGATCTGCATATGCCGGCGACCGTTCGCGGCAGCCTGCAAGGCACGGCCCAGATGTTCCAGTCTTCGCTCGCGAATGAACCGCTGTTGCTCGCCGCGGCCATTGCGGCGGTCTACATTGTCCTCGGCATTCTCTACGAAAGCTACGTTCATCCGATCACGATTCTCTCGACGCTGCCGTCGGCCGGCGTCGGCGCGCTGCTGGCCTTGATGCTGTTCAATACCCAGTTCAGCATCATTGCCCTGATCGGGGTGATCCTTCTGATCGGCATCGTGAAGAAAAACGCGATCATGATGATCGACTTCGCTATAGAAGCGCGGCGCGTTCAGGGGATGAATGCGTATGAGGCGATCTTCCAGGCCTGCCTTCTGCGCTTCCGTCCGATCATGATGACGACGTGCGCCGCCATCCTCGGCGCGATCCCCCTTGCGTTGAGCTTCGGGGAAGGCGGCGAGATCCGCCGGCCGCTCGGAATATCGATCGTTGGCGGTCTGATCCTCAGTCAAATGCTTACTCTTTACACGACTCCGGTGCTCTACCTGATCCTCGACGGCTTTCAGGAGTGGGTGCGGGGCACGCGGCAGCCGCTCGCCAATCCGCCCCCGCATGCGGCACCCAATCTCGCCGAGTGATGATTAAAAGCCGCGAGCCCCTTTAATCCGGGATGCCGACGTGCAGCATCCGATTTCTTTCCATGATTTCTTCGCGCATCTCTTTGCGCATCTTGCCGGCTTCGAAGAGCCGCCGGTCAAGCTCGGTTTCGATCTCGAGCGGCGGAACGACGCAAGCGCTGCCATCGGCATTTCGCGCGACCATCGTGAAGTAGCAGGAGACGGTGTGGCGATTCTCTTTAGTCGTCAGGTTCTCGGCAATCACCTTGATTCCGATCTCCATCGAGGTTCGGCCGACATAATTGACATTGGCCTTGAAAGTCACCAATTCGCCGACGTTGATGGGCTGTTTGAAAATCACCTGATCGAGCGAGGCCGTCACGACGTAAGTCTTGCAATAGCGCGCGGCGCAAACATAGGCCACCTGATCGAGGATCTTCAGGATCGTGCCGCCATGGACATGGCCTGAGAAATTGGCCATGTCAGGGGTCATGAGAAAGGTCATAAAAAGGGATTTTTCTTGGGTGCTCATGGGATTTGTTCGGGTCGAAGAAAACGGGGAAGCTCCAACCCTGCTCTAAAACAGCTTTGGCTCAACATTCAAGTGAGTAGACTGCCTTTTCTCATTTGCCTGACCGGGCCGTGCTGGCGGACTGCTGGCCGTGCTGTGGCAATTCCCGCGCTTAATTGGACGACGGCAAGCTCCGGACGATGAGCGCACTATGGTCGGTCAACCGGGCGCTCCGTAGGTGGCGATCGTCTTGGCAGTCGAAGGGACCGAAACGATCCAGGAAGGACCTGTTCGCAAAAGCATGATCAATTTCGGAAGTCGTTTTTTGTCGTCGACCATGTGAACTCGTGCGTCTGGCCCGTGTTGTGATCGCCATAGGCCGGCGTCCCCAGTGCTCCGAACTCGGTGGCACAAGCAAAAGGTACTCCACCGGGCGTCAGATCAGCATGGTTGCCGCGGGTGTTGATATCGCCGATCAGAAGCGGCGGACGATCTTGACGGGCGAGAGCGATCTCATTGCACTGAGCGAAGAAGGATTTGGCGTAACAAGGGAAGTAGGCGCCGACCACATCGAACTCGATCACTGAGACCATCATCAACTGCGCTGCTGTGGAGTTGGCGGGTGTCAAGACGAGGCGCGAGGTGATTGGCATCCGCGACGCTACCAAGACACCGTTCGGTGTCGCAGTGCCGGGCTGACTTGCGATTAAATAACCAGCCTGGGAGAACGCTTCGACAAGCCTTGCCCCACCCGGATTGCCCCGCTACTCGGTAAGCACTGCCACGTCGGGCCTTTGTGCGAGCACCCATTCCGACAGGGTCGCCACCCGCTTGCCTCCGCCGTGCTGAATGTTCAGTCTGATGATCAACATTGACGCTCCTCACTGCTGAAGCGGTCGCCCACTGTCCCGCACGCGACCCCGGATCGCCGCCGGTTGCGCTAGTTGTCGAACAAAAGGAGGCGGCCGCTTGTGGCCAGATACCGGAAAAATCCGGGGCCGCGTGGTGTAAGCTACTGGGAATTTTTGGCGCTCCCTAGGGGACTCGAACCCCTGTTTTCGCCGTGAGAGGGCGACGTCCTGGGCCACTAGACGAAGGGAGCAGGCCGGGAATGATCGCTTCTATAGCGCCGAATTGGGGCCCGCAAGGCCGGCGGCCGGGCGCTTTGGATTCTTTGTCATCGCACGATCTTTGCGCAGAACCGCTTTTGCCGATCAGCTTCAGGTTCCGACTTGGTCGTGCACCTCACGTTGTTCGGCCGGCTCTGAGTTGGCCTCCGCTGCCGCAGGCGAAACGACGCCCAGAGCGGTCGTCTCAGTTTCGGCCGAAGTCTCGGCCCCCCCGCCGTTCGGCGAAGCCTCCGTGGCTGCCCGCGCAAGCCGCACGACGGTGCCGATTTCCTTGCCGTCTTGCCTGGGCTTCTCCTCGGGTTCGGGAGACGACGGCCTTTTCTGCCGTCCCGCGCGCAGGGCGGATAAATCGGCTTCGAGCGCTTCGCAACGCCGGCGGGCGGCGTCGAGCGCGCCCTGCAAGCCGGCATGTTCTGACTGCAAGCGATCGTATTTCTCGGCCAGCGCGCGCTCGGCATCGCGCACTTTTTCGACCTGCTGATCGTGCTGCTCGCGAAGCGTCTTTTCGCGGCGTTCCAAGTCTTCGAGCGCGGCCTCATGGGTGCCGATCTCTGCGGTGAGCGAACGCAGCCTGCCTTGATCCTCATCGCGCTGCGCGCGCAGAGCCTCGAGCTCCTGAGTGACCTGTGCGGCGCGATTGGCTTCGGCTTCCAGTTTCTTTTGCAGCGCGGAGCAATTGCTTTCGCTGTGTTCGAGATTACGGTTCGAAAGCGCGAGCGCATCGCCGAGCTTGCCGGCCTGCGTGGTGCGCTCCGCGAACCGCTTTTCAGCCTCAAGGAGCGTGCGGCTCACGTCGCCGAGACGCAGCTCCAATGCGACGGACCGGGCCTCGGCGGCGGCATGGTTTGCGAGCCTGTCTTCGGCCAAATTCGTTATCGCCTCATGCGCCTGAGTAAGCTCGATGAACTCGCCCTGTTTGCGCGCATAGAGGCTCTCTGCGTCATAGAGCGCCTTGGTCACCGCGCCGAGTTCGGCCGAGGCTTGGGAGAGATCGGCCTCCGACTGGGCGAGCATCTGCTCGGATTCGCGGTTCTCCCGCGTGCGTTGGGCAAGGTTCTCCTTGAGCGCGCTGATCTCGACGGCGCGGCGGCCGAGTTCGCCGCGGTCGGCGGCGTAGGCGAGGTTCATTTGCGCTGCACGTAGCTCCAGGCGGCGCTGCTCGACCGCGAATTCGGCCCGAAGCTGATCCCGTTCGGCAAGAATTTCCTCAACGGAAAGCGGCACTTGCATCTCGAGCCGTCGACGGGTGAGTTGGTTCGCCCGCCGCCAGAAGGCAGGTGCGAAGGCCAGCGCCACGAGCCCCGCGAACAGGAACCCGAGCACGAAAATCATGACTTGTTCGATCACGCAGCTCTGCTCATCGGTACACACCTTGAATTATGACATTTAAGTAGGCCGAGATCAAAATCGACCCCGCGGAATGGGTTGCGCGCCGGCCGCCCGAAAGCCTCAGAACGGATTCCACGTCGGCTGTGGCGTGAATTTCAAATAGCCAAGATTGAGCCCGAGGCGGGCCCCGAGCCCGGAACGGATCGGGACCATGACGATATTGTCGGCGGTCAGCGCGGTCATGCCGAAACCGCCGACGAAATAGGCCGAACCGTCGATGCCCCCGAAGCGGCGGAAGACCGCGTTCACCGCCGGCAGGCCATAGACGAGCATCATCGTGCGGTCGCCGTCGGCGCCGGCATCGAAGCCAAGCGATGGTCCCTGCCAGAAGACCTTGAGATCTCCGGCATTGCGGGTGTACATGACGCCTTCGCCATAACGCAGCCCGCCGACAAAGGCGCCGCTCGCTTCCTGGCCGAGAATATAGCCGTTCGGCCGGCCCCAGCGCCGGCTCGCGGTCTCGACGATCTCGGCAAGACCGCGCGAGATCGTGCCGAAGAAGTGATGGCCGGCGCGGATCAGTTCATCGCCGCTAAATTCGCTTGGCTGGTCTTCGGTGGTGGCCCATGCCGCATGCGGCCGGCCGAAGACCGCGCCCGCTGCGGCGATCAGAGCCAGTTTGACCGCAATCTCTCGACGCGAATATGCGCGCATTTACGCCTCCGGATGTGGAGCGCGTGCTGCTCCGTAAGCGAATCTCGGCCAACATGGTTAAGGGAAGATTACGGCATTAGGTAGCAAGCTCACCTTCCATCCACTGCCTAATCCGCCCCGCAATTTCGTAGCTTTGTGAAATGCGGGATGAATTGGTCGTTAACGGGCTGCTTGCGAAGCGCAAGGAATGTCAGCGGGAAATCGCTGAGGCGCATTACCGCATCGCCGTCCTGTCAAACGAACCCCCGTTCATTTGCATGGCCGCTGCCAATATCCTTTCCACTGCCGCGAGACCGCTTTCGTCCTGGCGCACAAACTTCGCGAGATTCAGGATGCCCGGCGATTTGTCTTGGCAGCTCGAATTGCCCCTGGATTATTCGCAATCGGAACGCGTTCAAGTGCAAGCCTGCAATCACCAATTTAGCGTCACGTCCGGGACGATCTTCGCGAGCCGCAAACTTCCGAGTTCGGCATCCATCATCATATCAGCGGACGGCTTGGTGAGTTTGCTACAGAATACCGGAAGATTACGCCAATCTTGCGCCAAGATGGGCCGGCACCGCGGCCCGGTCGCCCCAGGCGACGAAGGAGCCGTTCATGAATTTGCTCGAAAGCTTGCCGTAACGAAGCGGCTGGCCGTCGCGGCCAAGGACGATTCCGCCTGCCACCCGCAGGATCGCGTCGCCCGCCGCCGTATCCCATTCCATGGTCGCCCCGAAACGCGGATAAATATCCGCCGAGCCGTCGGCAATGGCGCAGAATTTCAGCGAAGAGCCGATCATGCGGCGTTCCTTGACCGGAAATTTCGCCAGAAATGTCGTGGTCCGCGGGTCGGTATGCGACCAGCTCGTCAGCGCGATCAGCCCGTCCGCGCCGGGGTGGCGGATGTGAATGTGCCGGCGCTGATCGGGCGGCGGCAGTTTCGCACCTGGAAGAACCGGAAAGGAGACGGCTGTCTCGCCCGCCATCCAGATCTGTTCGAGCGCCGGCGCATAGACGACGCCAACCTTCGGCTCGCCATGCACGACGAGCCCGATATTGACCGTGAATTCGCCCTTGCCGGCCAGAAACTCGCGCGTTCCATCGACGGGATCGACCAGGATGAAAGCCTCGCTCAACTGCGCCGTGGCGCCGTTTGCGGCGGCCTCCTCGGAGACGACCGGCAGATGCGGCAGGCGCGCGGCGAGGCCCGCGAGGATGATCGCCTCGCCGGCGACATCGGCGTCGCAGACGGGACTCTCGTCCGCTTTTATATGAGCGTGACTGTCGCTTTTATAAAAGCCCATGATGGCCGCGCCGGCGACCACCGCAAGTTCCGCAAAGACCTCCGCGACCGCCTCGTAGTTGAGGTCGAGGCGATCGGGTGTGTGGCTCGGTTTGACAGGCATGGGATCCTAGAGCGCGGCGCTCTGCCCTGCATGCGGCAAATCGGGGGCCGTTTCAAGCCTCGCGGCTCGGGAAGATGAACTCCGCGCAGCGCCGCTTTGCAAAGGATGGGGCGGCGTGTAACTAGAATGCCGTAAAGCGTTATCCGTGATTCGTCTTGTCTTAAAGAGCTGCCTCTACGGTCCGAGGCTCGGTCGCGGCGAGTGCGGCCCTTGCGCTGCATCGCAGCGAGCCTGATCTGTCGCAGCCCACTGAGAGCGGCATTTTTGATTGGATGCGCTGCTCGGCTTGGCATTTTGGTTCCCGCTTTCGTTCGAACCTTGATAGGCGAAGGGATGAAATATGACGGACTTCGCGCTCAACCCCCTCGATCTTGCGGCGCTCTTGTGTTCGCGGGTGTGCCACGACGTCATCAGCCCGGTCGGCGCCATCGTCAACGGGCTCGAAGTGCTCGACGAGGAGAAGGATGCCGAGATGCGCGGCTTCGCACTCGAGCTCGTCAAGAAGAGCGCCCGCACGGCCTCCGCGCGACTTCAATTCTGCCGGCTTGCTTTCGGCGCGGCCGGCTCGTCTGGCGCCGCAATCGACACCGGCGATGCCGAACAGGTCGCGCGCGGTCTGCTTGCCGATGAGCGGACACGACTCGAGTGGGATCTGCCGCGCATCCTCATGCCAAAGGACAAAGTGAAGCTCGTCTTGAACCTTTGCTTGATCGCCGCGGCTGCGATCCCGCGCGGCGGCACGATCACGGTGAAAGTGAGCGGCGCCGAGGCAATCACCCGGATCGACGTAGAGGCGAAGGGCGCCAATGCGCGGCTCGCCAGCCATGTGCCACAACTTCTTGCCGGCACGCCGGAAAACAATCAGGTCGATGCGCAGGGAATCCAGGCCTTCTATACCGGCCTCGTGGCGCGGGCGGCGAAACTCACGCTCAGCATCGTTGCCAGCCCCGACCTGGTGCGGCTCGCGGCCTGCCCGGCAACGGCGAGCGCGCTGGCCGGCGCCTCGGCATGACAGAGCGCTCCTGGGTTTAACCTTCAAATCGCTCGTATTTTTCAAAACTCCTTAACGGATTGGGGTTCAAGGCTCCTTAACGGATCGGCGCGATAGTCCTGGCCGGGTGCAGCCGCGGCAGCGCCCCCCCCCCGGCGGAGCCATGGACGAATTACTCAACGATTTTCTGGTTGAGACTACCGAACACATCGAAGCCGCTGGCGAACAGCTTGTTCTGTTCGAACGTGATCCTTCGAACGGCGGCGCTATCGGCAGGATCTTCCGCCTGTTCCACACCATCAAGGGAACCTGCGGCTTTCTTGGCCTGTCGCGGCTCGAGCATCTCACGCATGTCACCGAATCCTTGATTGGCCGCCTGCGGGACGGAGCCCCGGCGGCCCCGGAGACCGTGTCGCTCATTCTGACCGCCGTCGATCGGGTGAAGTTCATCCTGGCTTGGCTTGCGAACACGGCCAAGGAACCAGAAGGCGACGACAGTGCCCTGATCGAAGCCTTGCAGGCCAATCTCAGCAGCTCCGCTTCACCTCCGGCCCCGGAGCCGGTCTCTGGCGAACCGCCGGCGCGGGTGGCCGTGCCGGCATCCTTCGCGGAGACCGCGGCGGGGACGTCCGTAGAAATCGCCGCGGCTCCTAGCATCCCCGCCCAGCCCGGCCCGACGAGCCGGGCGGAGACCATCCGGGTCGCGGTCGGTGCCCTCGAGCGGATCATGATCCTGGTCTCGGAACTGGTCTTAACCCGCAACCAGCTTCTGGAAATCACCCGCCATCAAGAGGATGCCATGGTCAAAGCGCCGCTGCAGCGGCTCTCGAGCCTGACGACCGATCTGCAGGACGCGGTGATGCGCGCCCGAATGCAGCCGGTCGGGCGTCTCTTCGCCAGCCTGCCGCGTCTCGTGCGGGAGCTCGCCGTCGATCTCAAGAAGAAGCTTTACCTTGTCACGGAGGGCGCCGACACGGAGTTCGACCGTCAACTCGTCGAACTCATCCGCGACCCTCTCACCCATCTGCTCCGCAATTGCGCCGACCACGGCATAGAGCCGCCCGACAAACGCCTTGCGCTCGGCAAGCCCGAGGAAGGAACGATCAAAGTCACCGCCACCCATGAGGCCGGCTATATCACGATCGACGTCTCCGACGATGGCCGCGGTCTCGATCTGGAACGCATCCGATACAAGGCTTTGGCCAGGGGCCTGGTGAGCGCGACCGAGGCCAAGAATCTCTCCGACGACGAAATTGGCCGATTCATCTTTGCTCCGGGTTTTTCGACTTCGCCGAGTGTCACCAGCATTTCCGGGCGCGGCATCGGCATGGACATCGTGCGCGACAATATCGAGTCGATCGGCGGATCGATCTCGCTCACGACCACGGCCGGAAAGGGCACGCGGTTTTCACTGAAGATTCCGCTGACCTTGGCGATCGCGCCGGCACTGATCGTCGAAGCGCGCGGCCATCATTTCGCTCTGCCGCAACACTCCGTCATCGAAGCCGTTCGGATCGATTCAGAAAGTGGCCATTCGCTTGAAAGAATTCAGGGCAGCCTGGTGTTGAGACTGCGAGACGAGGTCCTGCCGGTCGCCGATCTCGAAAGCGTCCTCGACCTCGAAGCCAATGGCCTCGAGGCCGGCGCGCTGGTCATCGTTATGCGCGTCAACTCTCGTGCCTTCGGGATCATCGTCGACGCCGTGAGCGACGTCCAGGAAATCGTCGTCAAGCCGCTCGGCGCTTCACTCTCGTATCTCGAGGTCTTTTCCGGCCATACAATCCTTGGTGACGGCTCCGTGGTCCTGATCCTCGATCCGACCGGAATCGCCGGCCGTATCGGCTTCGAGCGCGCCAGCGATTACACCGTGGGACGCACCGTCGAGGCCTTTGTGCCCGCCGAGGAGAACACCCGCTTCATCCTGTTCCGCGCCGGCCCTGGTGTGCCAAAGGCGCTGCCGCTATCGCTCGTTGCACGAATTGAATCGGTTCCTGCATCGGAGATCCATCGCTCGGACGGAATCTTCGTCATGCAGCATCAGAGCCAGCTCATGCCGCTCGTTCCGCTCATTCCTCCGGACCAGGCGTTGCTCGATGAAAGCAATCCCGTTCTAGTGCTCGGCATCGGCGGCGAGAGCATGGGCCTGCTCATCGAAGAAATCATCGATGTCGTCGAAGCCCGCCTTGACATTCAGATTGCTGGCGTCTCCTCGAGCATCATCGGAACGGCGGAGATCCGCGGCGAAGTCGTGGAAATCCTCGATGCGACTCATTTCATGCGCATCGGCCGGCCAAACGCCTATTCCCGCGGCTTTGCCAACCAGTTTCGGATTCTGCTCGTCGACGACAAGCCGTTCTTCCGCGACATGCTGGCGCCGCTGCTCATCGCGGCTGGCTATCGCGTGACGACGGCAGCTTCGGGCGAGGATGCGCTCGCTATATTCGAGAAAGGCGCGCATTTCGATGCCGTCGTGACTGACACCGACATGCCAAACATGAGCGGCTACGCGCTCGCGCATCGGCTAACCAGCGATCCGCGACACGCCGGCCTGCCCGTGATCGCGCTCGCGGCGCATGCGGCACCGAGCGTGGTGCAAGCGGCGGCCGAGAGCGGAATGTGCGGTGCTGTCGGCAAATTCGATCGCCCGGCCCTGCTCGAAATGCTCGGACGGATCCTCGAAAGCTACCATCTCAACAAGCATGATCTCGAGTCACGCGTCATCGGAGCCGCCGCATGAACCTCAATCCGCTCCGAAGAGAGGTCGAGCCGGCCGACAGTATGGCGCGCCCCGAAGGCGACCATTGTTTTATCGTGTACGTCGGCGGCGAGCCGTTTGGGCTTCCCGTCGATTGCGTCCAGACGATCTTCCAGATCGAAGCCGTAACGCCGGTGCCGCTCGGCCCGAAGGAAATCGTCGGCCTCGTCAATCTGCGCGGCAAGATCGTGACCGCCGTCAGCCTGCGCCGTCGGTTGCAAATGCCGGACGCGCCGCAGGCTAAGTCGACGCTGGCTATCGGGATGGAGCATCGCGGTGAGAATTTCGCCCTCGTCGTCGATGCGGTCGGTGACGTGATATTTATCAATCCGCAGACCCAGATCCCGTTGCCACCACATCTCGATCAACATAGGGCGAAGCTCACCCAAGCCGCTTATCGCCTCGATCACGCAATTCTTTCACTGCTCGACGTTGGATCCCTCTTCGATTTCCAGCGGCGAGTTTGACCAATGGACTACGACACAGGGTGCGGCAGATGCGGGAGTTGGACATGAAACAGGTCTTGGTGGTCGATGATTCCACCGTCATCAGGAAGGTGGCAAAGCGAATTCTGGAAGGCATGAACTTCCAAACCCTCGAGGCGGAAGACGGCCGCAAGGCGCTCGATGCTTGCGCATATGTGATGCCTGACGCCATCTTGCTCGATTGGAACATGCCGGTGATGGACGGCTTCGAGTTCCTCCACGAACTGCGCAAAATGCCTGGGGGGCTGAAGCCGAAAGTCGTTTTCTGCACCACGGAGAATGACGTCGCGCATATCGCGCGCGCCGTTCATGCCGGTGCAGACGAATATATAATGAAGCCGTTCGACAAGCAGATCCTGCAATCCAAGCTGGAAGAGATCGGCCTAATCGAGCCCGTCGCGTGAGTGTACAATTTTAGTTGGATCGGCTCTGTTCATGCCGAAATCACTCATTATCGCAGATCCACAGATCGAGTCCGCGTCCGGATCACCTCCGAATCTGCAGGAGATCGACGAGCTTCGCCTGCCCCGCCCATCGCGGCGGGCGATCGTGATTGGCGCCTCGACCGGCGGTCCTCAGGCTGTGCCTATCGTCCTGAAAGGTCTGATGCCGGCCATTCAGCAGATACCCGTCTTCATTGCCTTGCACATTCCTGCCCAATTTACCGCGACGATCGCCGAACATATCGAAAGAGCCACCGCCCTGCCGACCCACACGGCCCGCCACGGCGAGGAAGTGATGAACGGGCACATATACATATCGCCTGGCAATGTGCACCTTGCCGTTGCACGGCTCGGCGAATCGGCGCTGATCGTGCTGTCCGATGCACCGCCCGAGAACTTCTGCAAACCTTCGGTCGATGTCCTGTTTCGCACGGCGGCGTATGCTTATGGCGCGGAAGTGATCGGGATAATTCTCACCGGAATGGGCAGCGACGGGCTGTTGGGCTCACGCGCCATCGTCGAAGCCGGCGGCGTGGTGGTCGCGCAGGATGCCGCTTCTTCAGCCGTATGGGGAATGCCGCGCTCAGTCGTGCAGGACGGCCTGGCCCACGCCGTGCTGTCGCTCGATTCGATCGGCCCCACCATCTGCCGTCTGCTGTGCCCGCGCGTTTTCCGAGAGAAGCAATCATGACATCAGATTTCGACGCACTTCGCCAGCTTCTCAGCCGGACCTCGGGCCTTTCACTCGATGTCGAGAAGGCCTATCTGGCCAAGAGCCGACTTCAGCCGATCATCGAAAGGCTCGGCCTTAATGATCTCGGCGCGCTCGTCAAGCGGCTCCTCTCCGGGACCAATCCCGAATTGGTGCGCGATGTGGTCGATGCGATGACCACGAACGAGACCTTCTTTTTTCGTGACCGCGTGCCGTTTGATAATTTCCATAAGGTCATCCTGCCGAAATTGCTGCAAGCCAGGAAAGGGATGCGGCGAATCAGGATCTGGTGCGCTGCCTGTTCGACCGGCCAGGAGCCCTATTCGCTTGCCATGCTTCTCGACGCGGAGGCGCACAAGCTGAGCGGATGGAGCGTGGACATTCTGGCGACGGATTTGTCGCGCAGTGTCATCGCCGTAGCCCGCGAGGGGGTCTATACCCAATTCGAAATGCAGCGCGGCCTGCCGATCTCGCAGCTGCTTCGCTATTTCAGACAAGAAGGGGACCGCTGGCGCGTCAATGAACATTTGCGCTCGCACGTCCGCTTCGAGGAATTCAACCTACTCTCAGATTACGGCGCACTCGGCCGTTTCGACGTGATTTTCTGCCGCAACGTGTTGATTTATTTCGACGTGCCGACGAAGCAGAACGTCTTGAACCGCATGGCGCAGGTTGTTTGCCCCGATGGCTATCTCGTGCTGGGCGCGACCGAAACCGTGGTCGGACTGACCGACGCCTTCGTGGCGCATGAGGAGCATCGCTCGATCAACATATTGCGATCCGCCTCGCATGCGCCGCGCGCGCCCTTGAGGCTGGCGACGGGGTGATCGATTCGGTGGGAGCGCCGCGCAGGGCGGCCCTCAAAAATAGGCGGCCCTCTCGGGCGCGCTCAGGCGGGCATCAGCTCTTCGTCTTCGGTCGGCTCGCGCAGAACATAGCCGCGACCCCAGACCGTCTCGATGTAATTGCGGCCGCGGCTCGCGTTGGCGAGCTTCTTGCGCAGCTTGCAGATGAAAACATCGATGATCTTCAACTCCGGCTCGTCCATGCCGCCGTAAAGATGGTTGAGGAACATTTCCTTTGTCAGAGTCGTGCCCTTGCGCAGCGAGAGCAGCTCCAGCATCTGATATTCCTTGCCGGTCAGGTGGACACGGTTGCCGGCGACTTCGACAGTCTTCTGATCGAGATTGACCACGAGGTCGCCGGTCGTGATCACCGACTGCGCATGACCCTTCGAGCGCCGGACGATGGCGTGGATGCGGGCGACGAGCTCGTCCTTGTGGAAAGGCTTTGTAAGATAATCGTCGGCCCCGAAGCCGAGGCCCTTCACCTTGTCCTCGATGCCGGCGAGGCCCGAAAGGATGAGAATGGGGGTTTTGACCTTCGCCACCCGCAGGGTCCGCAGCACTTCGTAGCCCGACATGTCTGGCAGATTGATGTCGAGAAGGATGATGTCGTAGTCGTAGAGCTTGCCGAGATCGATGCCCTCCTCGCCGAGATCCGTTGTGTAGACGTTGAAATTCTCGGACTTGAGCATCAGTTCGATGCTTTGCGCGGTCGCGCTGTCGTCTTCAATGAGTAACACGCGCATATTAGGCCCCCAGCCTTGCCCTCTCTGGTCGGCAGGCGAAGTTATTTTTCCTACGTACCGCTGCGGCGCAAAATACGCGGAGCCGCGGACGGCAAGGTTGATCCAGCCGAACCGATTTCTTAAAGTTAACGATCATTGGTTAACAAAATCATTCCAAGCGGGCCTCGTGAGGCGGGGCAAAATGAGACTCCTCTCGTGACTTGCCGGTTGCGGCCCAACTGGGGACCCGCTACCCCTTCGAGCGGGTTCGGACGGGCGGGCTCTTTTTGCACGAATCAGATAAGAGGCGAATCATACATGAACCCGGCGCTCATCGCCCAGCGATCGCGGCCGGCGTGGGTAAGGAAGCAGCAACTTTGATCGGCCATATTCGATGGGTCGTGATGAAATTGATCAAGGGTTGCGGATGGCCCTGCGTTGCGGAGTTTCAAAATTATGAAATCGCGGGATACGCTTATCCGCCTGAAGCAATTCCACGTAGAGGAAAGGCGCCGCAGGCTCACGCAGATCGAAGCGATGATCGGCGAATTCGCCCGCATCGCGAGTGACCTCGACCGGGAAATTGCTCTCGAGGAGCAGCGGGCGGGCATCTCCGACACGGCGCATTTCGCCTATCCGACCTATGCTCGGGCGGCCCGCGTGCGTCGCGACAATCTGCTCCGGTCCTCCGATGAATTGCGTGGCCAGCTCGAGGATGCCAAAGCCAACCTTGAAAATGCCCTCGAGGAGCTCGGCAAGATGACAAGCCTGGACGGGCGCGAAAAAGGCGCTGAACGCGCGCCTGAGCTGGTCGATCGCAGCCCGGCCATGGTCGATATTGGGCTACGCACGGCGCGCGCCTGACCGGCTCCTCAGCGAACGCGCTCAGCTTGATGCGCCGTTGCCGGCTCGCGCCGGACCGTTTCCCATGAGAGCGCTCCTGCTCACACCTCGGATCTCGACCGGACCGGGCTCAGCCGCATTTCCCCAAAGTGCCCCGGGTCACGTCATCAAATGCCCCAAATCAAGAAATTAGAGAGCATTTGGACGCAAAGCGGACGTCTTGCACAGCGTCCGAGGCCGACCACTTGGATAATCATGAAGCGTTTCCTCGAGTTCGTCTGGCCCGGCCTCGGCTTAGCCGCAGTGGTTGTATCGATTTGGCTGCTCCACAAGCAATTTCGCGGGGATGCGATCGGCCCCGAAGTCTGGGCCGACCTCAAAGCCATTCCTCCCGGCCAATATGCCCTGGCGATCGCCTCGACGCTCGTCGCCTATGCCGCGCTCGCCTGGTATGACCGAATCGCGCTTCTGCATCTTGGCGTGAAGCATATTTCCTGGACCTTCATCGCGCTCTGCTCGTTCACGACTTATGCATTGGCGCATAACATCGGCGCTTCGGTCTTTTCCGGCGCGATGGTCCGTTACCGCGCCTATTCGACAAAAGGCCTGACGCCCGCCCAGATCGCCCTTCTCGTCGGCCTCTGCTCGCTCACCTTCGGACTGGGCGTCCTTCTTCTCGGCGGTCTCCTTCTGGTCACTGATCCCTGGCAATTGCAAAGACTGGCCGGCATGCTGCCGCATCTTCTGACGGAGCCGACCGCGGCCCGAGCGATCGGCCTGATCTGTCTTTGCCTAGTCGTCGTCTATGCGGCCGGTTCGATCTTCAATCTGAGGCCGCTTACCATCGGCAAGTTGCGGATCGAATATCCGCGTCCGGGCATTGCGCTTCGCCAATTCATCGCCGCGCCGATGGAGATCATGGGTGCCGCCGGGATCATCTATTTCGCCCTGCCGCAGCAGGGCAATCCCGGCTATTTCGTAGTGCTCGGGGTGTTCATGGCGTCCTTCTCGGCGGCGCTCGTTTCCGAGGCGCCAGGCGGTCTCGGCGTTTTCGAGCTTCTCTTCATCAAGGCAATGCCGGCCATGGCGCAGCATAAAGTCCTGACCGCCCTGCTCGTGTTCCGCTTCTTATATCTCGTCCTGCCGCTCGTGTTCGCCACCATCGTCGTGGGCGCCTTCGAGCGAGGCAAACTGCAAGAGGCGCTAAGCCACGCAAAAGCCGAGGCCGGCAAATCGGCCAAGTCGGCCGCGCAAAGAGACAAGAGCAAGCGGGACCCCAGCCCAGCTGATGTGTCTTAATTGGCGTCGGCGATATGGGTCGACGAGCTTAAGGCCTCGTCACCCGGACATTCACATCCGATATTGCTGAATGCGAGTTGTCCGAAGCCCGGCGAGCCCATACTGATCAATCGACATTTGCCAGGAGAGAAACTCGTCGACGGTCAGCGTGTACCGGTTGCAGGCCTCTTCGAGGGAGAGCAAACCGCCGCGCACGGCAGCGACGACTTCCGCCTTGCGGCGGATGACCCAGCGCTTGGTCGTGACCGGAGGAAGATCTGCCACAGTCAGTGGGCTCCCGTCTGGCCCGATGACATATTTCACCCTCGGGCGGTGCAGTTCGGCCATGGTCTCAACTCACATACTTGACTGACGCTTGACTGCAGAGAATAGAAAAAGCAACTTAAGATTTGGCTAAGCGTGGCTCGACGCTTTAGCGTAACAATAGACGTATAAATTAGCCGAATATTTATAAATAGCTAAGAGTTGCTTCATATATGTATCGATCTGAGACGGGATATTTAATATTATTAAGAAATGGCTTAACCCCGGCGCATGGCCGTTGGCGGCTGGCGGAGCTCTCGGTTGCATTCACGTCGGTGGAATGGTTTAGATGATTAAAATTAGCTTTTGCTCCGTCAATCCCGAGAAGGCGCCAGGCGCCGCCCCATGTCGGGACGCCGATCGATCCCTATATGGGCGGAGTGATTGAGCTCCCCGCCCAGAACGGCTTTACGGAGCTTTGCCGAGATATTGACTGAGTTTGAGACAGCGGCCATGCCCGAATTCCGCAACAGCCTCGACCTGCCGAAGCCCGCCGCCGAAACGCGGGTGGTCGTCGCCATGTCCGGCGGGGTTGATTCCTCGGTCGTCGCCGCGCTTCTCAAGGAGCAGGGCTACGACGTCATCGGCGTAACTTTGCAGCTCTACGACCACGGGGAAGCGGAGCACCGTAAGGGCGCCTGCTGTGCCGGCCAGGATATTCACGACGCCCGCCAGGTCGCCGCGCGCCTTGGAATCCCGCATTATGTCCTCGATTACGAAGACCGCTTCCGCGAAAAGGTCATCGATCGATTCACCCGCAGCTATGCTGAGGGCGAGACGCCGGTCCCCTGCATTTCCTGCAACAGCGAGATCAAATTCGCCGATTTCTTCGAGACTGTGAAAGATCTCGGCGCCGATCTTCTCGCAACCGGCCATTATGTCGCCTCGCGGCCGGACGAATATGGAGTTCGCGCGCTTTACCGGGCGAAGGACGCAAGTCGCGATCAAAGCTACTTTCTGTTCGCCACCACACGCGCGCAGCTCGACAGTCTGCGCTTTCCGCTGGGCGACATGCAGAAATCCGAAGTTCGCGCCATCGCACGCCGCCATGACCTGCCCGTCGCGGACAAGGCCGACAGCCAGGACATCTGTTTCGTGCCCTCGGGAAAATACGGCGATTTCATCGAGCGCATGTGGCCGGAGGCCGCTGTGCCGGGCGACATCGTCCATATTGACGGCCGCGTGCTTGGCCGCCATGCCGGCGTGATCCATTATACGATCGGGCAGCGGCGCGGTCTCGGCATCAGCCTTCCCGGCGCCGGCGAACCGCTCTATGTCGTCAAGCTCGACGCCGGCAACGCACGCGTCGTTGTCGGCCCGCGCCAAGCGCTGGCGACGCGCCTGGTGCACCTGCGCGCCTTCAATTGGATCGGCGAGCGCAGCCTCATCGAATGCGCCCGGGCGGGTCGTGAAGTTTTCGTGCGGGTGCGCTCGGCAAAGCCGCCGGTCCCTGGCTATTTGCAGATCGAGAGCGGCGAGGCCACGGTCGAGTTTGCCAGCCACGAGGACGGCGTCTCGCCGGGTCAGGCCTGCGTGCTCTATGCCAGCGAACTCGCCGGTGCGCGAGTTCTGGGCGGCGGCTTCATCAGCGCGACGGAACCGGCGGCTCTGGGCGAGGAACGAGCAGCGCAAGACCCGGCTCTCGCCGCGGCCGGCCGCTAGATGGGCAATCTCGGGACCAAACCCGCGCCGGTGCGACGCCGCGCGACTCACGATCGCACGCCTGCCGCACAAAGCTTCGACAATTTGCATGTCGAGCGAGCTTACGCGCGCTGGGCCCCAGTCTATGACCTCACCTTCGCCACGGCGATGCACCCAGGCCGCAAACTTGCCGCGGCGGCGGCGAGCCGGCACAAAGGCGGTCTCGTCCTTGACGTCGGGGTCGGAACGGGGCTCGAACTGCCGATGTTCGAGCCGACGACGCGCGTCGTCGGCATCGATCTTTCCGAACCCATGTTGCGGCGCGCGGCGCGTCGGATCGGCCTTGCAGCTCTGCGCCATGTCGCAGGTCTCGCGGTCATGGACGCCTGCCGGCTCGCTTTCGCGGACGCCACGTTCGACGTCATCGTCGCGCCCTATGTGCTGACCGTGCTGCCGAAGCCCGAAGCCAGTCTCGACGAATGGGCCCGCGTTCTGAAGCCGGGCGGCGAGATCGTGCTCGTCAATCATATCGGCGCGGCGCGCGGCCCGCAGGCTTGGATCGAGGCGCAGCTGGCAAAAAACAGCGCTGCGCTTGGTTGGCGCCCGGAATTCCCGTGGCGGATCCTTGCCGATTGGCTGGCGGGCAAAGCCCTCGTGCTCGCCGAACGCCGTGCGCTGCCGCCGTTCGGCCTTTTCACCTTGGTCCGCATTGTGAAGCCGGCGGCGCAAGCGGAGGCCTAGACCGATCTTGTGTCCATGCGGGATTATGAACTTGTCGCGATCTCGCGCGCACTCTGCCCTTTTCAGATCGCATCGAACAAAGAAGCGCGACCGTGATCGCGCTGTTGGTCGCCAATCCGTCGCGATCTTCTTCACGATGGCGGCCGCCTTGACACTGTCTCGACGGCCGGCCTATACCCCGGCGCCTCGACGCGCCGGGGTTATAGGGCGACACGAAGCACGCTCGCACAGCGCAACGAATTGACGAGCGCTGCGCGCGGCGCAGGCGTGGCGGAGTAGCTCAGCTGGCTAGAGCAGAGGAATCATAATCCTTGTGTCGGGGGTTCGAGTCCCTCCTCCGCTACCATTTAACCATCCGAGCAACTAGGCCAGACTCATACATGAACCCGAGATTGGTCTGGGCAGCGGCATCGCCTTGCTCGGCTAGCGGACGAAGAAGCCGCAGCGCGGTCGCGTAGTCGCCCTTGTTATACGCGGCGTTAGCATCCTCAAGCTGCCCGGCCGCAACGGGCGCAGCAAAGCTCAACACTAGCATGATGGCCGCGATGATTAGGTTGAAAGTGCGTTTCATGGCTCGCCCTTTTACGGCATCGTTCGGGCTGATAGAGGACGGCGTGAAGCAGGATCATTGCCTGTTGTAGCGCTCGTCGAACGTTTTCCCGGTCATGGTGAGATAGACGAGGCCTTCGACGAAGCCGACAATGGCCGGGCGGCAGCGAGCTTGCTCCGGTACGAGTTGGCCATTCGAAAGGCACTCTGCCGGACGCCGCAGTTTGGGCAATCTCGGCACGAGATGAGATGACCACACCACAGTTGAAGCAAAATTTCTCGTCGGCGCGGCGCGCGGTGACTAATTCACCCCCTTTTGCACGTCGTCACTAAAGCCAACTCGTTGCCAAACTCAGGTAAAATCCGGGACGGCGTTCGCCTTTAGGACCGCGCGGCATTAGTGCGCCGTCCTGCTCGCTCTAAGCGATCCAAAAATGGCCTGGACTTCAGCAAATGTCATGGTGGCCGAACTCCAGCTTATACCCTTAAATTGGTCATCGAGAATTGGCTTATGGGTCCGCCCATGAAAGACGCCACGGTTATCATAGGCCTTTATTTCCCCTCCAGGAAGCGCGAGGCTCGTAGAGCCTTCTTCTATGCAATAATGCGGAGCAGCGCCAATTCCAGATATGCCTATTCTTATGACCGCCTCGTTCCGGTTAAATTTTTCCTTGATAAAGCTACCAAGGACGCCACGAACGAAATCTTCCGGGTCTGACAAGGTATGAAGAACGTCTTCAATACGGCTGTCTGATCGCACGTCCAACTCTCCTGCTTCCCCGACAAGCATACCAAGGGCTCAAGGCGATGGCGAGAGGCGGTCAAAAGCCCTCAAGAGTTCAAACTGTAACAGTGCCCCAAGGTCAAACTGTAACAGTGCCCAGCGGTCAGGCTTCTTGTAGCCCGCTCGTTAAAGTGTCAATGCCTTATGTCGCGATGGTCGCGCGGCGCGGGGACTGGTATGAGGTCGGCGCCTATCGACCAGATCGCGCGCCATCCTTGCGCGCGATTCGCCGGCCGAGGCTCGGTGAGGCATGGTAGAGATGGTCCATGGCCGC
Organism: uncultured Alphaproteobacteria bacterium; assembly: GCA_963720425.1. Classification (GTDB taxonomy): domain Bacteria; phylum Pseudomonadota; class Alphaproteobacteria; order Rhizobiales; family Beijerinckiaceae; genus Methylovirgula. The sequence continues at coordinate 1,456,895 of OY970391.1, read as the reverse complement.
TGGTACGGATTTCATTCTGGACGCTCTGGTGCGCGAGGGCCTCGATCACTTGTTCATGGTCCCCGGCGGCCTGGTCGATCCCTTCCTGCCGGCGCTCGCTCGCCATCCGGGCCTGAAGCCTATCGTCGCCACCCATGAGGGCGCGGCCGCCTATATGGCGGACGGCTATGCCCGCGCCAGCGGACGCTTCGGCGCCGTACTCGGAATTGGCGGGCCGGGCCTCTGCAACATGGCGACCGCCGTCGCCGCGGCGAAAACGGATGCCTCCCCGGTGCTGGTCCTCAGCGGGGAAGTGCCGGTCGACATGGAGGGACTTGGCGAGTTTCAGGACGCGAGCCAGGCGACGCTGGACGACACATCCGTCATGAAGCCTCTCACCCGGCTCTCGATGACTGTGGCGAGCGGCCGGAACCTCAACCACTGGCTCCGCCATGGCCTGACTTCCATGCTGGCCCAGCCGAGCGGGCCGGTACATCTTTCCCTCACCCATGACGCCCTGGTCGCGGAATGCGCCGCAGACTACGTCCCAGTCTCCGATTTCTTCGCCGCTGTGGCGCCGCTCAGCCTGCCGGCGGCGGAGGCAGCCTTGACGCTTCTCGTCCGGGGACCGCGCATGGCCATCCTGGCCGGCGCCGGCATCGAGCACGATTCCGCCGCGGCGGGACTGAGAGCGGTGGCCGAGCGCTGGTCGATCCCGGTCGCCACAACCCTCAGGGCGAAGGGCGTCTTTCCCGAGGACCATGATCTCTCCCTTGGGGTCTTCGGCTATGCCGGCACGCGGCATGCGACAGCGGCTCTCCTCGGGACCGATCTCGAAGTCTTGCTGATTCTCGGCTCCGGCCTCAACGAACGCGACACTATGCATTGGACGCTGCGCCAGAAGTCCGAGGCGCTGATGATCCACGTTAACACGGACATGCACGAGATGACGTCGCAAGGCGAAGCCGGCCGCATTGTACCGGGCAGCTGCCGCGCCTTCCTAGAGCTGCTGAGCGGCGTCGAGGGCCCCGCCGCGGCTGCGTTACTGGAGGGTCAGGCCGTCCGTCGGTCCTGGATCGACGCGCTGAAAGCGGGACCGCGGCTCTATGACACCGAGAACTGCCGCCGGACGACCCGGCCGATCCATCCCGCCGCGGCGGTGACCGCGCTACGCGCGGTGTTCCCGCGCGACGGCATCCTGCTGGTCGATTCCGGCGCGCACCGCGCCTTTGCAGGGCACTACTGGAGTGCCTATCAACCGCGGACCTATGTCTCGGCGACCAATCTCGGACCCATGGGCTGGGCGATCCCGGCGGCAGTCGGGGTGCAATGCGCCCGGCCCGAGCGCCGGGTCGCCGTAATCACCGGTGACGGCTGCATGCTCATGCACGGCATGGACGTTCAGACTGCCGCCCGCTATCGCCTGCCGATCATCTATGTGGTGCTGAACAACAGCGCCCTGGGCAATGTCTGGCTGCGCGCCCATCAATACGGTCCGCTGCCATCGGAGCTGACCAGCATTCCCGACCACGATTGGGCCGGCTTCGCGCGCTCCCTCGGCGCAGAGGGCCTGACCGTGGAAAACCCGGCGGCCCTCGGCGAGGCCTTCGAGAAGGCGCTCGCGGCAAAAGCCACGGTGCTCATCGACGTGAAGGCCGACAAGGACTGCCCGACGCCGGTCTATGACTTCAACGCCGGAGCGCGGGCCTGGTCCTATCACGAATAGGAGGACGGCGATGACCGTGCTTGAGATGGACGCCGACAAGCTGCCGGCCCCCGCCAAGGCGATCTTCGATCGGATCGCGGCGAAGCGCCGGGCCCACGGCGAGGGCTTCGGGGGCCCCTATCTGGCCTTGTTCAACCACCCTGCACTGGCCGAGCGGGTCGAGGCCCTGGGCTTCTTCTTAAAATTCGAGGGCGTGCTGCCGCGTGCGGTCTATCAATTCATCGTGCTGAGCGTCGCGCGGGCGACGGGTGCCGCATTTGAATGGCACGATCATGTGCAGCATGCGCTGACAGCGGGGCTTCCCCAGTCTCTCATTGACGGCATCGCCGGCGTATCGAGCGCAAGCCTGCCTCCTCCCTATGGGCTGCTGCGCGACATCCTGGCGAAGACCTTGGCCTGGCAGCCCGTGTCCGACGCGCTGCAGGCCCGGGCGGTCGACGAATGGGGCAAGGAGGGTCTCGTCGAGGTCGTGGTGGTCTCGGGCTTCTACCAGATGTTCGCGGCGATCAATCAGGGCTTCGACATCCGACCGCCTGCGGAGCGAGTATAGCGGACCCGGGCGGGCGACTAAGGCTTTTGAAGTCCACGACGCGTCACGACCTTTGAAGCCATCGTCATGCAACTCTGGGCCAGAGAAATGGCTGGCGACCAAATCCGCAGCACAGAGAAGATTTCAATTCTCTGTTAGGCGTGGCAGCGCGAAAGCGTGAACCAAAAGATTGAACATCGTCCAATGTGAGTGCCGGTAATTTCGGCGGTAGCTAAACTCGCTGACATATTTCCAGGCATGTTTTGCGGAAATATGGACGTGCGTTCCGAGCACCGCGCGCTTGAAGTGCGACCAATGACCTTCAAGCGTGTTCGTGTGGTGAATGCCGCGCACGTACTCTTTCGCGGAATGTAGGACGAGTGGGGTGACCTCCGGCAAAGTGCGCACCGTCTCACACTTGGCGCTGATCGGCTTGCGCCCGCCCTTCGGGTCTTGGCACCAATAGGGAATGAGACCCCAGCGCAGAGGGTCGAGTGATTTCCAAGGGAGAGAGTCCTAGTTCGGACACTTCCCCGCCGCCCTTGCCCTTGAAGTCGATCGCGGCAAGGTTTGACGGTTTAGCAATGCCGCTCGCGCCTTACGTGCTAGCCAACAGAAGTCGCCACTTCGATCGGCTCGATGATCGACGGGTCGCCGTTCTCCGGCTTATTGACCCGGGTTGAAATCGGCCACATCCGCATGGGAGCGGACGGGAAAGGCCGCATCAGATCGCGCGGATCGGGATCACCGCTGAGCCAGCGGGCGTAATCTTCCGGCGCAAGGATCAAGGGCATGCGATCGTGGATCTCGGCCACCAATTCATTGGCATCTGTCGTGATCACCGCAAAGGTTCTAATCCACTCGCCCGTAGACGGTTCTTTCCAATTCTCCCAAACTCCGGCGAGGCCGAAAGGACTGCCGTCTTTCATGGCGATCGCGTAGGGTTGTTTGGCTTTCTGGCCTTTGATCGCCTTCCACTCGAAGAAGCCATCTACCGGAACGATGCAGCGGCGACGAGCATAAGCGTCTCGAAACGTCGGCAGCGTGCGCACGGTCTCACACTTGGCGTTGATTGGCCTGCGCCTACCTTTCGAGTCTTGGCACCAATGCGGAATAAGGCCCCAGCGCAAAGGGTCGAGTGACACCTCGCCGGTCTCGTGATTGCGCCGGATCACCAACAGGTCCTGGTCAGGCGCAGCGTTCCATCGGGGCGGATAATTGCGCACGCGGCTGTCGCGCACATTCATGCCATCGACAATGGCACAGCGTACCGGTCCGCTGCTTTGGATGATTCTACCGCACATGGATCGCTATATGGTGATGGGAGCTTGAAGAAGCGAGCCGTCTTTCCTCCTCTGTGAGCTTGCCCGAGCTGCCAATTTGGCAAGCTCTCCTTGCCGTTTCTTTAGTATCGATAAGTGGCCGGTCAGCTCCCCAAAATGCGCTTATTCATCAAAAAATCCTTCGTCCAGATCTTTAATCTCGACAACACTTCGGACAAGAACCCCGACGTTGTATCGGACCATCAAGTCAGTCAGCCTGTCCCCGTCAAGCGATTGTAGCAAGTGGTGTAGGGGCCGAACTCGTTTGGGAGGTCGCGCCAAGGTGCGCAGGACCGTAAGACCCAAAAGATGCCGTTGAACACACGCCGGTCATCCACGCGGGGCACGCCGCGCGACTTGTTCGGAAGCATCGGTTTGATAGCGGCCCACTCGTAGTCGGTGAGTTCATAGCGTATGATTCGGACCCCTGGTTCGGGGGACTTGAATCACGCCTTGGCAGCCAGTCTCAACGTGCCCTGTCGCACGGCTTTTGGTCGCTATCCATCCGAAAGCGGACTTGTTTTGCTCAATATGAGTTTTGTCGATCCTGACCCAATGTGTGACATGCGCGGCCATGCAGTGGAAGAGGCGACGACTGCTAATATAAATCTCAAATCTACTTGTTTTTATTTGCCGCGCCCGAAATTCGAATGGCCGGGATCGGTCGTTCGATATCACACCGCATTTTCAGACAACCGGACCGTATCCAGCCGCGGCTTGTCAGTCTTGCTAACATTAATCCGACCATGTCGCGTCTTTGTGAATGAGATCGTCATACTTTTGCGCAATTGGCGTGGCTTGCTGCCTGGCTCTAACTTCGAAATCGCCAGGCGCATTCCGTTCGGCATCTGTGCGAAGTCACAGCGAGGAGGTGCCCATGCGCATGTCTCGCACGCTTGCTTTGCTAACGGTGATTTTCACCGCGACGTCCCTTCCCATCGGCGCCGATGCCGCAACGCTTTCGCTCTTAGGATCGAGCACGAAGGTGTGCCAGCTCATCGGCGAAAACGACTGGCTGACGCACCTGCCGACGGCCGCGAAGACCGTTTCGAATTTCGGATTAGACGCTGTCGATCTCGGCTTTCCCGTCGATAGTGGTGTCCCAGGCCGGCTCTACTTTCTGTTTGGTGATGCTTTTCCGAATGGGCATGCACCGACCGCCATACCCTCCGCGCCGCCAGACGATGCGCTCGGCTTCACGACGCGCACAGCGGTACCCGACGCCACTACCTGCCTCGATCTTCAACTCGTGACTTCGGCGCCGCATATATTTGCCCATCCGACGGTACACCCCACCATCCAGCAGGGATCGTTCAACGTGCCGACAGGCGGCGTGTTTTTGGACAACACGCTCTATGCGTTCTTCTGGACCGACCATTGTGTGGTCCCAACGAGCCTCACGCCAGACCCCCATAACCCTTTGCGTCTTCCTCCGCCCAGTGCGACCTGCCCCGAGACGCCGGAGAGCAGCAGCCTGGGACGCAGCGTGCTCGCCGCGGCGACCCCCGCGAACCCCCTGGACTTTCATTGGACTGTTCCTCCAGACGGCTTGTTGTTCCTCAACATGCCAAGCGGCTTCGTCTATGCGAGCGCGGCGTTGGCGGCGCCGGGGTCAGCGCCTGACATTCCGGTGCTCGGCGTGCCGCGCTACCGCGCCAGCATTCCCTACCTGGCGGTCGCGCCGCGCGCGACGTTCGGCAATCCGGATACGTGGAAATTCTTCGCGGGGCCCGCGGGGGGACTTCCCATCTGGGTCACGCGCCAGCAATGGGAGAGCGGCCACAACGCAGCGGGCGAATGGGTGCCTCCGCCCGGCGCGGAAATCTACGAGGCTCAGCCCGCCGACGAACGTTGTGTCGGCGAGCACTCGCTGACGTGGAATGCGCCACTCCACGCCTGGCTTCTGCTGTACGTTTGCGAGCCTTGGATAGTCGAAGCACGCTTTGCGCCCGAGCCGTGGGGCCCATGGTCGCCCCCCATCATCATGCTCAGCGCCGTGCAAGATCCCACTGTAGTCTGCACGCTCATCCAGGGTATTAGTCCTTGTCCGGGCTTGGTACCCGGCGGGGCATGGCCCGGCGCGTTCTACGCATCTTTTGTGATGGACCGTTTCACCCAGGATGTGACTCCGCCGGGTCCAGGACAACCGAAGCGGGCAACGATCTATTGGCTCGTTTCGACCTGGAATCCATACACCGTGGTGGTGATGCAATCGACTCTCGAGCTTCAGTAATGAAGCTTGGAGCAATTGCGCCATTGCGAGGCCCCTAGATTAGGTTGCGCGTTTCCCTAGCAGCTGCGATGGCGGCGCTGTCGCTGAGCGCGCACATCTGCCCAGACGATACTGTCCGCCACCATCGGTTCGCGGCGCACCGCAGTGCCGAAGGGGCAATCGACGCCTAGTTAAGTCGGGATGACCGCACGGTTTCAGGTTGATGGGTAACGGCCGCTAACCGCCTACGTGTGTTGTCCAGCAATCGCAGATTTGCCCCTTCGAATCTCTCCGAATTTGCTGCAGTGAGTCCGGTCATGGCCCAAATGCGAAGTGTCGGAATGTCTGCTTTTGCGCCGCTTGCGGGGGTGGAGCGGACATCAGTCCGCGATGCCGAACGCTGGCGATTTATGAGTACGCGCCCTAGTTTGGTTGCTCGACGGCCGCGAAATTCATCGCGATCGACCTAACGCGGCCTCGACCGACCACCTGGCTAACAACATGATTGTTCTCTTCACGGATTTCGGGCCCCGCGAAAGGAGAAGTCGCGATGCGTGTCTTCGTCACCGCTGCTACAGGATTCATCGGCACTGCCGTCATCAAGGAACTGATCAGTACAGGGCGCCGTGTTCTCGGCCTGGCCTGCGCGGCCGCGCTCGCCTTCGGAGTCGCGGCCTCCGTCGCGGCCCGCGCCGAGGCGCCCGACTTCGCGGCGCTCCAGGCGGCGCAGGACGAGGCCAACGGCGAGCCCGGCCCGCGTAGCGTGCCCGCCAGGGTGATTCCCGTGCCGAACGACGTGGACCCCGCCACGGCGGCGCTCGCGGCCGCGCCCTACCGGCCGGACTGGGAAGCGAACCCGCCGGACGACGCGGGCTGGCGGGCAATCGTGAAGCAGTCAGCCGACGCGCTACTGCCGGGCCTCGCCAAGGCGAGGGCCACCCTCGGCGTCACGATCGAGCCGACTACGGTGGGCGGCGTCAGGGCCTTCATCCTGACGCCCAAGGAAATCCCCGAAGCCCACAAGAACCAGCTCGTGTTCAACATCCACGGGGGCGGCTACGTTTCGTATCCCGGCGAGTCGGGCACGGGGGAAGCCATGCTGATGGCCGCCTACGGCGGCTACAAGGTGTTGGCGATCGACTACCGCATGCCGCCCGACGCGCCTTACCCGGCCGCCATGGACGACGTGACGGCCGCGTGGCGGGCCGTGGTGGCGACGACGGACCCGCGCCGCATCGCCGTCGAAGGCACGTCGACGGGCGGCGGCATGACGCTCGCGCTCATGCTGCGGGCCAAGGCCGAAGGGCTGCCGCTGCCGGCCGCGATCGCGCCCGGCACGCCCTGGTCCGACATGACGGAGACGGGCGACAGCTACAAGACCAACGAGTGGGTCGACAACGTGCTCGTGAGCTACGACGGCTACCTGACACACGCCGCCCAGCTTTACGCCCACGGCCACGACCTCAAGGATCCGCAACTATCGCCCATCTACGGCGACTTCCACGGTCTGCCGCCCGCCATCCTCACGACCGGCACCCGCGACCTGTTCCTGTCCAACACCGTGCGGGCGCACCGCAAGCTCCGCGAGGCCGGCGTAGAGGCGGATTTGCAGGTTTACGAGGGGCTGTCGCACGCGCAATTCTTGTTCGACCCTACCGCGCCGGTGACGAAGGAAGTGTTCGGCGAGATCACGCGCTTCTTCGACGCGCACCTGGCGAAGTGAGGTCGCGGCAGCGCCGCACGCCGAACCGCGCCGCAGCCCCCTTCTCCCCCTCGCGGGAGAAGGTGTCATGCGAAGCATAACGGATCAGGATGCGCTCAAGGCACTGACGGCGCACGCTGCTCGTCGGCTTCTCCCTAATCCTCTACGTGACCTGGGAGATATATACGATGCTCTTGAGGAACCGCGCGGCTCGATTTTTCAAGCTCATCGGCAAGAGCTCTTCGGAGTTTTTCAAACTGCTAGAGCAACAAGACGCAGAAACGGGAGCGTCATTTCAGCGGTTTACAATTTCCTGGCTTTTAGTGTTCATTCCCACGGTGGCGCTCGGGTACGCTGGCGCAACGATTCTGCATTATAAAGCCTGGGCTGCGCTCTTCGGCGCTCCGCAATGGCCGCGAATAGAGGCATGGGCTGGTCGGTGATCAGACAGTGGATCCTCTCGCACTCATAGCGAAGGTTCTCGGCGGGACCGCGGTCGTCGGTCTCGGCTTGGCGATCGCCGCATTCGTGTTCTGGGCTGGCCGTCGCGCCAACATCGACTTCTTTGTTGGCCTTGACCCAAAGATATACCAGTCCGTCATTGCGGCAGGGATCGTCGGCGGCGGCATCGTCGCAGCAAAGATCGTTCTTTCCGCCGTAACTTTCGCATCAGAGAAGCGCAGCGTTAACCTAACTGTGTTTCCATTCCGTCTAGCTCCTTCGACGCATGAGTAGGCGATCGAAGGGGCTAGAGCCGCCTGGCGGTGCCAGCATAGTGTGTGGGTTCAGGCCCCCTACCAGGCGGCTCGCCTGATAATCACCCTTGCCCTCCCGACCGCATTATGCGCGCGCCAATCCGGCGACACGTTCACCGTCCGGCCGCCGCATTGCGTGCAGACGAATTGGCGGCATCGCGAGATCGAGGGAAACTGCACGTCATCGGCAAGCCCGAGCGCCGTGAACGTGAAGGGCACCGAATGTTGACAAGCCACGTTGGCGCAGGTGACGAACAGGCCTTCGAAGCCGTGGCCTTGAGATGCGCGATTCATCGGCTATTCGAGCGTCATTGGCTTCATCATACGCTTACGGGCGGGAGCAGGATGTTGCAGCGGCAGTGCTCAACTGTCGGCAGAAGGGCAAGCGGCCGATCGTTCCCATTTCGGCCCTGCGCCGATCTCTTGCCAGGCCGAAACCAAGGGCGGGGCGTTCGAAGGTGATTTCATGACCGATGGCAGTGCACCGGACGTGAAGAAATTCTAGCGCGGCGTTATCGCCGCTAACGTTCTGATTCCAAAAATCACGATCAGCCACATATTCGTCGACCTTACGAGAACCGAATGTCCGACTCATCAGTGCTTTGGTAATTTGATCGGTCTTCGTCACTCCTGAAAGCGCGCACGTGACGACGCCACGCAATTCCGCGGCTTCCAAGTGCGCCATTCTCGTTCCTCCCATGCTTACCGCACTTCCTTTGATGATTGCGCGGGTAATGCCGTTTTCGCGGGCATAATCCTGGACCCGTTGATGCATGACGCAATAGGCGCCCGGGCGGTCGCCTGTTTGCAGGGACCGCGATAGATCAGCTTGAATGACCAGATTCCCTTGATCCGGTACTTCCGCGTCCACGATCGTGACAACGTCGCTTGACACGACTATGCCCAGCCATCTGTCTGACATACGGGCTCTCCGTGGTTCAAACGTCAATTATAGAATAGGTGGGCGCAATCGTCTTGTGCCCATAAATCTGTTTCAGCGTTGCCAATATCCTTTCCATTGCCGCGAGACAGGATGCGTAAGAGCAACCGCCGTCGTCATAAGATGTTGCTCACCGTTACTGACCCGCCGATTGTTCTCGCGCCAAGCTATCTCTGAGGCGTAAGCTGCCAGATGCCGGCCGCTGATATGATGATGCGTGCGGATCTCAGCGCGCCGGAGGCGGCTAAAGAAGCTCTCGGCCCATCACCGATGGTACACGCTCGAAGGGAGTGGATATTCTAGGTAGTCAGCAGCGCGCGCGGCCAGTGCGTGGCCCCAGACACGCTCAGTTATCCAAAGCGCGAGGTCGAAGGTCGTTGTTACGCCGCCGCCCGTGAGCACATCACCGTCGTCGACGACGCGAGCTTCGACGACCTGCGCTTTCGTGCGGCGCAGATCAGCTATTGCGCCGTGATGCGTAGTCGCCGGCCGCCCATCGAGCAAACCCGCTGCGGCGAGCGCCATAGCCCCCGTGCAGGCCCCTGCGACAACGCTGCCGCCAGTATGGGCAGCGCGGATTACGTCCAAAAGCTTGCCGCGTGCGATCTCGGCCCGAACGCCCCGCGCGGCATGGCTCACCCAACCGCCGCCTGGCACGACCAGCAGGTTGGGCGCACCGTCGAGCACGCCACTGGGAACAACCGTAAGTCCGAATGCTCCGGTCACGGTTGGCTGCGGCTCAAGGCTTACCAGAGCAACGTCAACATCGGATCGCTGACTCGCCACGTAGCCAAATACCTCAATCGGTGCCGTGAAGTCGACCTCGTCGGCTCCGTCATAGACGAGCACACGAATCCGAAACTTTCGTTCTTCTTTGTCTTGTCCTTGAGTGTCTGGCTTGCGCGTCTGGGCCGACGCTCCCGCGGCCGCAAACCAGTTAGCTATGGCGCTGAAAGTCGCAAGGGTGAACAGTTGCTTCGTGAGCGTGCGTCGGTCCAATTTCTCCTCCTCATGTCAAGGACGCATCACAGATGTGTGGGTCTAGATTGACAAAATTCAGGGACATCAACCAAGCGCGGGGGCAACTATGGGGGCATCCCAAGGAAAAGCGATTGTGCATAGGTTTAATATCAACATATTACTATAGTTATTCGGTATCCTCCTCCGCTACCACATCGGCCTCCAGAGACATCCGAAGTCTCGATGTTCTTATCATAAAAACATTCACTTATCGTCCAACACGATCGGGCCACGTCCCCTTGCATCCGACGAATTTTGCGGCATTTATGGGGGTATAGCCTCGCTACCCTGTAGACGATACCCCCATGCCCCTGACTGATACCGCCATCCGAAACATCAAGCCGAAAAAGCGGCCTTTCAAATTGGCCGACGGCCTGTCTTCGTCACTCCTCGTGGGGCGCGTCTATGGCGCCTGAAATACCGATTCGCGGGAAAGGAGATTGCCTCTCGGATCGGATACCGACGCAATAGCCGACGATCAGCATCCGAATCATCAGTTCCGGATCGATCGAAGGCCGGCCCAGGGCGCTATAGAACGGGGCCAGTTCCGGACGCAGATCGCTCAGACCAAGAAAACGGTCGATCTTGCGCAGCAGATGATCGGCCGGAACGCGATCCTCAAGGCGGAACTCGTAGAAAAATCTCGCTGGCGATCGTCCTGCAGGCCCATCATGTCCGCTGCTCCTTGGAAAACCTCCCCAAGGAACGGAATCACGGGCGAGAACAGGTATCAAGCGAACTTTTTCAACGAAATCTAGGTCATGCCCTGCATCTCAGGCGACAGCGCTTGGTACGCCCATATACGGTCAAAGTCGATGCGCCCGCCCGATTTCCATGAAATGTAGGCAACTGTGTAGGCCGCAATGTTTACTTGGTAGGCAGGAAATTTTCGCGCCCTGACAATCGCCTGAACGGTCCGGAAGAGAATAGCCTTGCTGGCGTCTGGCCATATGTCGACCGTAATCAACTCTACCACACGCTTATGGCTTCAGCGCCGCGATTTGCTGATCGTCCCGGGGAACGCAAATTCCCGTTCACCTGCGTTTATTGCCGTGCTCACTATCGTTACTCGCTCTGGGACGTGGCGAGCGGGCGGGATGCGCACCCTGAGTGGACCTACGGATTTGGTTCGCTCCGTCGCCTTCTCGCCTGACGGAAAGGTGCTGGCCTCGGGTGCCTGGGACAACACCATTAAGCTCTGGGACGTGGCCAGCGGGCGCGAACTGCTCACCCTGAGTGGGCATACGGAACCGGTCACCCCCGTCGCCTTCGCTCGCGCGGAACGAGTTGTCCAGACGGTCGAAGGCGCCACGGAGGCTTTCCCGCACCGCCTCATCCTTGCCGCGCAACTCGCGCTTGCCGGTAATTCCCACGACGATTGGCATTTGAAAGAGGTCGGCCATCTCGCTAATCTTGCGATTGTCATCGAGGGCGGCTCCACGCCCAAATTTGTGCCAGCCTAGGCGCAATTCATATCCGAATTCGAGACTGATATCTTATCCCGTGCGAGCAGTTTTGCCCCTAGGCAGTCGGAGGGCTCGACGTGAACGCCGGTTCGGAGGATGGCCATTCCAGGCGTGACCGGCATCTGTTCGGGCCGGGGCCGAAGCGGCTGCTCACGCTCGACGGCGGCGGAGTGCGCGGGGCGATCTCGGTCGCGTTTCTGGAGGAAATGGAGGCGTTGCTCGAGGCCCAGGAAGGTCCGGACGTCCGGCTTGCGGACTGGTTCGATTTCATCGGTGGCACTTCGACGGGCGCGATCATCGCCGGGGCGCTGGCGCTCGGGAAGCGGGCGCGGGACGTCAAGGAATTCTATCTCGACCGCGCGAGGCAGGTCTTTGAAAATTCGTACTTTCGGGTGCCCTATGTGCAGACGAAATTTGTCACCGAGAGGCTGGAGGCGGAAATCGAGCGGGTGGTCGGAAATCGCACGCTTGACAGCGAGGACCTGATCACCGGTTTTGGCCTAGTCACCAAGCGGGTTGACACCGGCAGCCCCTGGATTCTCGCCAACAATAAGCGGGCACCGTACTGGATGGCGGAGTCTGGCACATCGCGTGTAGCGAACCGGGACTACTCATTGTCCAAGCTGGTTCGCGCGAGCACGGCCGCACCGACTTTTTTCAAGCCGCAGAGGATCACGATATTTGACGATGGGAAGGGCAAATCGGAGGAAGGATTATTTCTCGACGGCGGCGTGACCCCAAGCAATAACCCCGCGCTCGCATTCTTTTTGATGACGATTCTGCAACGCTACGGAATTTGCTGGAAGACCGGGACGGAAAATCTGACGATCGTATCGATTGGCGCGGGGACGTATCGGGACAGGCTGACCGGAGAGCCGAGATTCATGCCGAACTTGCGCCTAGCCGTTCACGCGCTCAGTTCACTGATCAGCGATTCGCAAACCCAAGTCCTTGCCCTCATGCAATGGCTCGGGAAATCGCCGATGCCATGGGAGATCAACAGCGAAATTGGCGACTTGGCGGCTGACGTCCTGCCGGGAGGACCGTTGTTCAAGTTCGTGCGCTACGACGTCGAACTCGAGGCGGAGCCGCTCAAGAAGTACGGCGTTCTCTCGGAAGAGGAACTCCTTCATCTCCGCGAGATGGATCGAGCCGACATGATCCCGCTCGCTTACGAGATCGGCCGCAGTGCGGCCAAGGAACAAGTCAAGCCGGAGCACTTCGGGCTTGCTCCCTCGTCTCCCATTTCTTGAGACAGCCGCGCAACCGCTTCACCCATATGGGGATGGGGCATTGACACGTTAACAAGCGGCCCCCCTGCAGCGGGAGCGCTGAGGTCTCAGTTTATGCACCGCAGCTGGCGCATTGCTATGCTCTTCGAGATCGCGGAGATCGGTGCCGTCGAGATCGACGAGCTTCGACGGCCGTTTTCCTCCGTGGCTTCCCTCAACTTAAATTCTTGCCGAGATCCAGCTTTCCACCTAGTCTGGATTGGCGTCCTGGGCGGCAAAGACTTCCGCGACAAGCGTGAGAGTTCGCCCAGCGGCTGTTGGGGGGACTTGTTGTGAGTATTAGTCTGCCTAGTCTGGCATTTATTGCGCCCATTGTCCTGTTTGGAGCAGGATGCGCGTACAATGATCGTGTCGATAATCGCGTATCGACCTATGACATTGCCGCTGAACGCGCCCGCGACGAGATGATTCTCACCAACATAATCCGCGCGAGCCACGCCGAGCCGTTGGCGTTCGTCCAACTCGGGCAGGTGACAGGCAGTGCCGCTGCTAGCGGTCAATTAGGTCTGCCTTCTGTCGTGCTTGGGCCTCCCGCCACGAGCGCGGCGACGCAGGTCCTGCAGCAGCAGGCGGTTTTTGGGGCCAATGCCGCCGCAGCCGGTTTTACCTCCAATTCCGTTGCGGTGACTGGATCGACCCTTTTCAACGTGACACCCTCGGAGACCAAGGAGTTTTATCAGGGCTTGTTGTTGCCTGTGACCCCGCAAACTCTGGAGGGCTTCGTCGGGCAAGGCATCGCCCGCGAACTCCTGTTCTACCTCTTCACGGAAAAGATCATTGAGGAGAAGGCCGGGGCAACGACGGTATATCGCAACGATCCTAACGAAACAAATTTCCCGATGCCATTCCCAGGTTCGACGACACCCTCATTCCAATATTATGTCGAGCTGGCTTGGAATTACGGTCTCTCTGCAGAGGAGGACCCCTACGATAAGAAGCGGCTCGAAAAGGAAAAGAAGGGCACCATCTACGCCGCGAGCGCAACTGGGAACGAAAGTGAGAAGGGGGCCAAGGCGGTTTGGCGGCTTTGTTTCGATCCGATCCTCGCGAACCCGAAATATCCGAATAACGGGAATAGGCCGAGGTGCCGCACGGACGATAAAATGCCCGGACCACAAGCACCAGAAAAAGAATATACGGTGACATTCCCTGAACACCCTGATGGCAGCGGAGCGAAGGTGAGTTTGATAGTTCAACCACGCTCGACCTTTGCGATCTTTCAATTTTTGGGCCGTTTGGTTGCCGAGGAGCGCGGCGGCGAGCCCATCGAGCTCCGGAGTGCGGAGGCAATCGGAGAGAGGCCCTTTGAAGACCACTACCTGTTCGTCCTTACGGGCGGCTCCCCGGGCGACTGCTTCCTCGATGTGAGCTACGACGGTCAGAACTATTGCGTGCCCGATAACGCCTTCAACACCAAGCGCATTCTCAGCCTTCTCGCCCAGCTCCTCGCGCTCAATACCTCGGTCAACGAAATTCCGACCACGCCGCAAGTCCAAGTGGTGCCATAACCGCCGGCTTCCCCGGCCGTGCCGAACGCTCGCATTCTGGGAGGCCTAGCCCGGCCGCCCGATCCGCGCCCCGTCGGGGCTGAAGGCGCCGTCGGGGCCACGTTCTCCTTCTCGGCTGGGATCGACGGGCGTCGAACCCTTCGCGGTGCTGACGATCCGCGCCGACCGGTCGTGCGCGGGGACCAAGGCACCTTGCTGCGGGAACTTCCGATTCCGCCGAACATCCGAGCACGCCCGGCTCGGTTCAGCGACCCGTTTCGGAACAGATGGAGGCATATCATGATGCCTATGAAAGATTGGAAGACAAAATGCGTAAGGACAAAGAGGAAATGTTGCTCGAGTTCCAGCCCGGCTGAAGCTTCCGGGCACCTTCGAGAATTCGCAGAGATGAGTTAGGGCGCGGTGGGCAAGGCCTGCCGGATCTCAAAGAATCCGGTCCAAGGATCGCCGGCGAGGTGTTGAAGCCGCTTGCCGAAATTGCCCAGCGTGAACTGGCTCGCGCTCGAGGTGGCCTCGAGTTCGTCCCACGCGAGAGGCGTCGATATGCCGGCGCTTGCCCGCGCCCGCGTGGAATATGCAGCGACCGCGGTCGCGCCGCGCGCGTTGCGGAGATAATCGACATAGATACGCCCGGCGCGGGCCTTTTTTGCCACGGTTGCCGTAAAGCGCTGCGGATTGTCCCGCGCCATGGCCTCCACCACCGAGCGGCAAAAATTCTTCGCCGCATCCCACGTCGAGCGCGGCTCGATCGGGGCGACGACGTGGAGCCCCTTGCCGCCGGTCGTCTTGACGAAGCTTTCGAGCTTCGCCTTGGCGAGCCGCTTGCGAACCTCGCGTGCCGCGGCGATGAGATCGGGAAAGCTGATGCCTTCGCCGGGATCAAGATCGAAGATCAGCCGGTCGGGATGATCGAGATCGTTCGACCTCGAACCCCAAGGATGGATTTCGAGCGCCGCCGATTGCACCAATGCGATCAATCCCTCGAGCGAGTCGATGCCGAGGATCGGCTCTTTCTCGTGCGGGTCATGGATTTGCAGGATGTCCTCATCTATTCCGGCCCAGGCGTGTTTCTGAAAGAAGCAGCCTCTCACGAAGCCGGTCGGGCACCGCACGAGAACGAGAGGCCGCCCGACGATATGTTTCTCGATCCATGGCCAGACCATCGCATAATAATCGGCGAGGCCCTGCTTCGTGATGCCGACGTCTGGCCAAAGCACTCGATCCGGATGTGTGAGTTTCACGCTGGTCGCGGGCATGTCGAGCGGCACGGCGACCGCTTTCTCGCGCACGATTTCCTTCGGATCCTTGTCCTCGCGCAGGCCTTTGAACGAAGCCTGGCGGAGATTTCCGTCCGTCGTCCAGCCGCGAAATTCCACCTCCGCGACGCGCCTCGGTTTGATCCACACGACGTTGCGGCGCGCCTCGGCCGGAAGCGGGTTCGCCACCGCAGGTTTGGGAATGCGTTCGCGCTCCAATTCGGCAAAGAGATCTGCGGCGACCTTGTTCGAGAAGCCAGTGCCGACGCGCCCGGCGTGAATGAGCTTGCCCTTGTCGTAATAGCCGAGGACGAGCGAGCCGATCGCTTTGCGCGCCGTCGTCGAGGGGACATAGCCGACGACGACGAATTCCTGCCGGTTGGCACATTTTGACTTGGTCCACTCGGTGGTGCGGCCGGGGCGATAGGGACTGTCGCGCCGCTTCGAGACGATGCCCTCGGCCCCGAGCCGACAGACGTGCTGCAGCATCAGATCGCCGTTCTCATCAAAATGCTCGCTGAAGCGCAAGGTCCGATCTACATCTCCCGCCTTAAGAAGCGAGCCGAGCAGATCCTTGCGTTCGATCAGCGGGACCTTGGTGATGTCGAAGCCGTCGATGTGGAAGATATCGAACGCGTAATAGATCAGCCCCTGCGTCTTTCCTTCCTTCAGGGCATTCTGAAGCGCGGAAAAATCCGAAATGCCGTTCTCGTCCTCGACGACGATCTCGCCGTCGATGAGACATTTCTTTGCGGGCAGCTCGGCAACGGCTGCGGCGACCGAGGGGAAACGATCGGTCCAATCGAGCCCTTTGCGTGTCCGCAAGATGACCTTGCCTCCATCGAGCACGGCCTCGATGCGATAGCCGTCGAATTTGATCTCGTGAAGCCAACCCACGCCGCTCGGCGGCGCGTCGACAAGCGTTGGCAGCATCGGCGCAACGAACTTCGGCAAGGCGGCCCGTTTCGCGCCCTTGGGCGCCTTGAACGTGAAAGTTGCGGACCGCTTGGCTTTGGGGCTTTTGCTAGCCGCGCGGCGCGCTGCGCCTGATTTCGTCGCCGATCTTGCCGCGGCCTTCGGCTGGGTGAGCGGCGCCAAAGCGCGCGCGCGCGGCGAGTTGGCGGTTGCTGCGTGAGCGTGAGCCGGCTTGCCGGAGGTCCAGCTTCGACTGTGCACGTCGCTCGCGATGTCCTGCAGCGAACGGCCGGTCAGCACGGAATTCGGCTCCTCCTCCAGGATATCGGGGTCTTCGGGCGTGCGGGCAAAGGCGTCGTTTGCTTTGATCAGCAGCCAATTATCGGCCTTCTCGCCGTGCCGCGGCCGCATGTGCACGAGATGCCATTTGCCCTTGAGCTTTTGCCCATTGAGCGTGAAATCGAGATGGCCCTTGGCATAGCCCGCGTGCGGATCGCCCTCCGGCTCCCAAGTGCCGCGGTCCCAGACCAAGACTGTGCCGGCACCATATTGGCCTTCAGGGATCGTGCCTTCGAAGGAACCGTAATCGAGCGGATGGTCCTCGACATGCACCGCAAGCCGTTTCTCGCCCGGAACGAGGCTCGGGCCGCGCGTGACGGCCCAGCTCTTCAGCACGCCATCGAGTTCGAGCCGGAAATCGTAATGCAGGCGCGTTGCATCATGTTTCTGAACGACGAAGCTATTGCCTTTGCGCCGGGCTTTGCTGCCGCGCGGTTCGGAGGTGAGCCCGAAATCACGTTTCTTCTGGTAGGCTTCGAGCGCGCTGGCCACGGGCTCCTCTTCGCTCAGCCGGCCTTCTTGACGCGCCGCGGCCGCGCCGCCGCCCTGCTCGCCGGCGCGGCGGCTTTCTTAGAGGCGGTTCGCGATTTGGCAGGTTCCTTACGCGCCGCCGTTGCCGGTGCCGCGTTCCTTGCGCCCGATCCGCCGCGGCGCGTCTCGCTTTCGACGCTCCGGCGCAATGCGTCCATGAGATTGATCACATTGCTCGGCACCTTTGGCTCCTGAGCCGCCGGGAGCGGTTGGCCGGCGCGCTTGGCGCGGATCAACTCGACCAGCGCGTCCTGATAACGATCCTGGAACTGCGAGGGATCGAAGGTGCCGCGCTTCGTATCGATAATATGCTCGGCGAGTTTGAGCATCTCGGCCGGAATTTTCAGATCTGGAACGGAGTCGAAATAGGCTTTGTCGTCGCGGATCTCGTATTGGTAATGCAGGGTCGTGCCAAGCAGGCCTTTGTCGCGCGGCTCGATCATCAGAATACGCTCGCGCCCGTAGAGCACGACTCGCGCCAAGCCGACCATGCCGCGCTCGCGCATGGCCTCGCGAATGACGACGAAAGGCTCGTCCGCGACCTTGTCGTCAGGCGCCATGTAATAGCTGCCGTCGAGATAGACCTCGTCGATGTCTTTGCGCGGAACGAAGCTCTCGATGTCGATCGTATGGGTGCTCTCGAGGGCGCGCTCGGCGATCTCGCTTTCTTCGAGGGTGATATATTCCCCCTTGCCAATCTGATAGCCACGCACCCGCTCGTCGCGCTCGACGATCTCGCCGGTGACGGGATCGACGTATTGCTGGCGCAGGCGGTTGCCTGTCGCGCGGTTGATGAGATGGAAGGATATGCGCTCGGTCGTGCTCGCGACGGGAAAGAGCGCTATGGGGCAGGACACAAGCGACAGCTTGAGATAGCCCTTCCAATTCGCACGCGGTACCACTTTTCATCTCCTCAACTCGACCGTGAACGCAGACCTTACGGCCGCGCGCTCATCGGCTACCGACTAAAACTCGACCCGAAGCTCAGGCCAGCTCGCAACCAATCTCCAAAGCTTTGGTCAACGAACAACGTCGCGGTGAACCTTATATGCCGCAGTGCATTCGGCATCGCGGGCCTTGGCGTGACTTAACTGTGGCTGAGCCAGATCGTTCCTTCGCCGCGTCGCCTTTGGATTGAACCAGAATAAGCTCGCGGCCGCAAGTTGCGGTTGACCTTCGCCAATGGCTTGTCACTAGCGGGGTTTCGCGCGGAATTAATTGATCTGGAGCAAACTCGGACAGCGAACAACGCGCAGCGCGAAGCCGGCGAGCGGCTTCGCAGCGCGAGCAAGCCGCCCGATGACCTACCGCGAAGCGGTGGGATTGGCTCTCTGCTCGGCGAGCTTAGTCAAGAAAAGATCTGTCTGCTTCTCTCGGCAAGAGTTTCGCCGAGCAAGTCGGCGGCTTCTTTCAGGTCCAATTCTTCGGCCCAGGCTTTGAGGGCGCCTTAGCGCACCATCTCATAATGTTCGACCGCCTGGGCCGCAGCGACAGGCCCGCGTCGAGAGCTTTGCCGCCCTCGAACTTTTCGGACGGATGCAGTCAGCGGCGCTTGACGAGAAACGGGCGGCCGCTTCGCTGGCGTCGCGCTCATCGGACAGGCGTGCGCCATCTATTTCGATTCGCCGACCGGAGAAATCTGGGTGCCCAGGATTATCGCGCGAGGTTTCTGGAAAAGTTCATGAACCCCACGCGGATTTGTTCATGGCCGGTCCCCTCGCTCGACAGATTGTCGGCTCGCTGCGCGCAAACGTGAAGCTCAGGACTTGATGAAAAAATGAACATGCGTGACGGGAATCAGGTGTGCGGCGCGAAATTATCTCGTTGGCTCACGTTCGCGTTGACAAAATCGATGATCTCTGTTGTTGCGAAAGAGTTGAAGCGCGCACAGATATAAGCAAGTACTAAAGCACCTGCTTCAGGAATTCAGAAATCAGTCGCTCGTCGGGGGAGCGACACATCTAAGGACAGGGATGATGCGGTCCGTGAGTCGAAAGATGGCGTTGCTGTTCAAACTGGGTGCACCGGCTCTGTGCCTCGTGGGCTTGCTGGCGATCTCTCCATCGGGATTTGCTCAATCCGCCGCGCCCCCGCAACAGGATACGGTTGCGCCGCCGCCAGCTTCAGCACCACCGGCCGCGTCAGCTTCGCCGACTGCGGCCGCCCCTGCCACGGCTCCGGCGGCGACGGCGGCTTCGCCCGGAGCCACCGCTTCGCCTGCAACCACCGCTCCGGCCACGCCCGCTGCCGACGCGCCGAGCGTCGCGTTACCCGGACCCGACGCAACGCCGCCAACCGCTCCGAGCGAGAGCGCGCCGATTCCAGCGCGGCTGCTGCCGCATAATCTTTCGCCGTGGGGCATGTTCCTCGAGGCCGACATCGTCGTCAAAGTGGTGATGATCGGGCTCGCTCTCGCCTCGCTCGTCACTTGGACGATTTACCTGGCAAAGAGCATCGAGCTTTTCACCGCCAAGCGGCAGGCGCAACGTCAGCTTGGCGTACTCGCACGCGCCCCAAGCCTTGCCGCCGCCGCTCAGGAGCTGGGCGCGTCGAAAGGCGCCGTCGTGCGCATGGTCGAGGCGGCCGAGGCCGAGGTCGATCGCTCCGCCGATCTCAGCGCCGACGGCATCAAGGAGCGGGCCGCAGCGCTCATCGCCCGAATCGAGGCGCGCGCCGGCCGGCAGATGAACCGCGGCACCGGCATTCTCGGGACGATCGGCGCGACCTCGCCCTTCATCGGCCTGTTCGGCACGGTCTGGGGCATCATGAACAGTTTCATCGGCATTTCCAAGACGAACACGACCAATCTCGCGGTCGTCGCCCCCGGCATCGCGCAAGCGCTTCTCGCCACCGGCTTAGGCCTCGTCGCCGCTATACCGGCGGTGATCATCTATAATTATTTCGCCCGCAGCATCGCCTCTTATCGCGCCACGCTCGCCGACGCCGCAGCGGAAATTCTGCGCCACGTGTCACGCGATCTCGACCGCGGCACACCGGTTGAAGACCAAGAGTGGCACGTCGTCGGCATGCGCCGATCGGCGGAGTGAGCGCCGATGGCCGTCAAACTCACCACCAGCGATGATGATCTCGACGAAGCGCACGAGATCAACGTCACGCCCTTCATCGACGTGATGCTGGTGCTGCTCATCATTTTCATGGTGGCGGCGCCGCTCTCGACCGTCGACGTCAACGTCGATCTTCCCGCTTCGACCGCGCAGGCCAGTCCGCGGCCCGATAAGCCACTCTTCGTCACGATCAAGCCGGATCTCTCGCTGACCCTCGGCGAAACGCAGGTCCCGCGCGAGTTTTTGGGTGCGGCGCTCGATGCCGCGACCGGGGACGACAAGACTCAGAGAATCTTTGTGCGCGGCGACAAGTCGATCGCTTACGGCTCGGTGATGGACATGATGAATCTCCTGCGCAAGGCCGGTTATCTCAAGATCGCCCTGGTTGGCCTCGACGCCGGCCAGGCAGCGCCCGAACCCGCGCCATCGGCCACGCCGCCTTCGTCCCCCTCAACGCCATGAGCATGTTTGCCGACACAATCCTGCCGCGGCGGGAGGACAATGGCCTCAGGCGTTGGGGCGTTGCCGCGCTTGCCGTTCTTATCGCCCATGTCGGTTTGGTGGTCGCTTTCATGCTCGTGCGGCAATCGGAGATGCCGCCCGGCAATCCGCCCGATACGGTGATGATCAATCTCGCGCCGATCGCCGTTGCACCGCCGCCGCAAGAAGAGGTGGAGACGCCTCCGCAGCCGCAGGAGGCGCAACCCCAGACGCCGGTCGTTCCAGACTTGCTCCCGGCACAGCAGGCGGAGGTCATGATGGCGCCGCCGCCCCCCAAGCCAGTCGTCAAGCAGGTCAAGAAGCCGCAGGCGCATGCGCAGCCGCGGACCAATCTGCCGCATGCCACGACGGCCGCCGCTCCAGCGCCAGGCCTCAACGGCGAGGCCGCTGCCTCGTGGAAGAGCGAGATCGTCATGCGGATCAGCAGCGTCAAGGAATATCCCGAAGAGGCGCGTGCGCAAGCCACCAGCGGCACCGCGACGGTGGCTTTCTCGGTCGATCGTAGCGGCCGCATCACCAGCGCCCGGCTCGTCGGCAGTTCAGGCTCGTCGATTCTCGACCAAGCAGCTGTGGCGACCGTGCACCGCGCCAATCCGGTGCCGCCACCGCCTGCCGGCGTTCCCGGCGGCAGCTTCACCATCCCGCTGCATTTCAGCGTGAGGTGAGACGCGGAACTTCAGCAATCGGCAGAAGTTATGGCAGCCGGCCGCGCGGGCCAGCGCGGCTGGGCGCGCGTTGACTTGGCTCTCCGGGGCGACTACGACACGCCCACGTCGACGCAAGAAGCCGTCGGAGTTGATGAAACTCGGTCGGCGATTTGTTCCCCTCGGAAGAGACTCATGGCTGAAATCGACAGAATCGGCATCGTCGGCGCCGGGCAAATGGGCGCCGGAATTGCGCAGGTCTGCGCCGTCGCCGGGTTCAACATCGCCCTCAACGACATTTCCGAGGAACGGATCAATTCGGGTCTTGCCACGCTCAGCGGCAATCTCACGCGCCTCGTCGAACGCAAGCAGCTCGACGAGGGAACGCGCGTTGCCGCCGTCGGCCGGATCACGCCGACGCTCGATTATGATGCTTTCGCCGAATGCGATCTCGTCATCGAAGCGGCCTCGGAAAATGAAGAGATCAAGCGCAAGATCTTCATGAACCTGTGTCCCGCGTTGCGGCCGGACTGCATGCTCGCAACCAATACGTCATCCATCTCGATCACGCGGCTTGCCTCGGTGACGGATAGGCCGGAACAATTCATCGGCATCCACTTCATGAATCCCGTGCCGCGCATGCAGCTCGTCGAGATCATCCGCGGGATTGCGACCGACGATTCGACGTTCAACGCCGCCAAGAAATTCATCGCCCGGCTCGGTAAGACGGCGACCGTCTCGGAAGACTTCCCGGCCTTCATCGTCAACAGAATCCTGCTGCCGATGATCAACGAGGCGATCTATACGCTCTACGAAGGCGTCGGCACCGTCGAGGCGATCGATACCGCCATGCGGCTTGGCGCCAATCATCCGATGGGACCCCTTCAGCTCGCCGATTTCATCGGACTCGACACGGTTCTCTCGGTGATGCAGGTCCTGCACGAGGGCTTGGCCGATTCGAAATATCGGCCTTGCCCGCTGCTCGTGAAATACGTCGAGGCCGGCTGGCTCGGCCGCAAGACCCAGCGCGGCTTCTACGATTATCGCAGTGGAACACCGGTTCCGACGCGCTGAAGGAGACCGGGGCTTGACCGTCAGGCGTCGCTGCGGTTTCACATTGCCGTTACCGACTCATGTCAGCTGGACCCAAAGCGATTTGCCTTAGGGGCAGAGGTCATTTAGAGAATTTTTGGGCGAATTGGACCGCCAAGCCGGCGCCCGCAGGAAGATAGGTAACGCTGGAGCGCGCGGGACAGTTAACCCGCATCCGGAGCTCCGGCCATTGATTGGAGCAATTCGAGCTCCGGCCCGGCCGGTGCTCGTGCGAGGTGCCAGGTTTGACAGTTCACTGCCAGCCCGTGGTATCGCCGGAAGGCTGTCCGGCTCTGGTTCTCAATGCCGACTTTCGGCCGTTGAGCTATTATCCGCTGTCGCTGTGGTGCTGGCAGGATGCGATCAAGGCTGTCTTCCTGGACCGCGTCAACATCGTTTCGCATTACAATCGGACGGTACGCAGCCCGAGTTTCGAAATGCGGTTGCCTTCGGTCGTTTCACTGAAGACCTATATCAAGCCGTCCCGCCATCCGGCCTTTACCCGATTCAACGTCTTCCTGCGCGACCGCTTCAGCTGCCAATATTGCGGTGCGCGCGAAGAACTGACCTTCGATCATCTCGTGCCCCGCTCAAAGGGCGGGACGACAACCTGGGAGAATGTCGTGGCGGCCTGTTCCTGCTGCAATCTGCGCAAAGGCGATCGGCTGGCCCGCGAAGCGCACATGTGGCCGGCCCGTAACCCATATCGGCCGACCGTCAATGATCTGCACCAGAACGGGCGGCTTTTCCCGCCCAATTATCTCCACGAAAGTTGGATGGACTATCTCTACTGGGATTCGGTCCTCGAGCCGTAAGCGCGACCCCACTGCCGACGAATGGCAGGCCAAGCGCACCTCTCGCATTGAGAAGGAAAGGACCCGCGTGGGCAAGATCTCCGCCATAAGATCGGCATTTGCGAGCGCGATCATCGTGCTCGGCTGTGCTGGCGATTTTATTCCTGCAGCCAGCGCAACTGCTGCGGCTGCAAGCCACCAAATTCTCGCAAGCGGCTCCGCGGCGAGGAGCCTGAGCGATCAGCAACGAGACATTATCAAGCACCGTGTCTTGCGACTGGCTACCGTCTCGATTGTCCCGCTAGCGAGCGGGGAGCCCGCACAATTTGCAAATGAGTTAGCGGCTGCCTTAAAGGATGCAGGAGCGGATGTATCAATTGTTACGGGTAACTGGATCCATAATGACGAAGCGGGTCTCATCGTCTTCTATGACCATACAGTACCGCCAAATGCATCCGTTTTTCTCGCGCTGCAAAGGGCCGGACTGAATCCAACAGACCAAAATATCCCCGGCGCGCCGGTCGTCGAGATAGAAGTCGGTCCAAAACTTTAGACGGCGCGCGTGACCCGGCCGCTGACGCCATCGAAAGCGCTCTTCGTCAGCGCGCAATAGAGCAAGCGCTGTGGATCGACCGGCCCCGGAAACGCCAGCCTGCCCTCCGGCACCGGTTCGAATCCCATTCGACCATAATAGGACATGTCGCCGACGAGGAGCACGAGATGGTGGCCAGCGGCGCGCGCCGCTTCGAGCGATTTCGTCACCAGCGCCTCGCCAATGCCGGCGGAACGGAAGGCCGGTTCGACGCTGAGCGGACCAAGCAGCAGGGCCGGCTTTCCGCCGCAGCGGATCGGCGTCATGCGATTGGCTCCGACGAGCAGCCTGCCGACACGCGCGACATAGGAGAGGCTCAAATCGGGCGACACGCCTTCGCGCAGCCTATAGGCCGAGCGGGCAAACCGACCTGGCCCGAACACCCTTTCGTCGAGTTTTTCGATCGCGGCTTGGTCGGCCGCACCTTGCGGCACAAGAGCGAGCGTCAGATCGGACATGGCTCTGAGCTTTTAGGCGCGATCGCTTCCGATGGAATCGATCCTGTCCCAGATTTTTTCGCCATCGCGTGATCTTTCGCAAAACCGGTTCCTACTTTTGCGGATCATGCTCTAACATCGCCGCCCCGGCGCCGCAAATTGCTCACCAGATCTCGGAGGCCGGAGCACCTTTCAGGACTTCGGCGAGCCGGGCGCGCGTGGCAGGGCTCGTGTCTTCAGGCAGAGCATCGGCCGAAAAGAATCGCGCCTCTGCAATCTCGAAATTTGGTTGGGTCGGAGCGATGCGAAAATCGCGGACGACGTAACAGGCGACGTGATCGCGGCGCGACGCCTTTGGGTTGAAAAAGAGCCCGTGAAAGCGCGGGCTTGCAAGCAGCTCGACACCGGCCTCTTCGTAAAGTTCGCGGGCAAGCGCGGCCTCGGCCGATTCGCCCGCCTCCACTCCACCGCCCGGCAGATACCAGCCGGAAACATACGTGTGGCGAACCAGGAGCACGCCCTCCTGCGGGTCGATGATAAGCGCGCGAACGCCGAGCCGCAGCGGCCGAATGAGGCCTTTTGCGCGCTCCGCGCTAAGCGCTGCCAGGCGCTGCAGATATGCGGGCAGATCCATTCCTCTTGCCTCATCAACGGTTGCATTAAAACGCGCTGCCGGGCTAGATTAGAATTATTCAAAATTGGTCGACGAACCGGCTTTGGCGGGCGGGCCCCTGATTCAGGAGATGAGCGTTGAAGCGCTTTTCGCAACTCGACGAAAGAGAGATTCTTGCGGTCGCCATCGACGCTGAGGACGATGACCATCGCGTCTACTTGGCTTTTGCTGATGATTTGCGCGAGCGCTATCCCGCGACGGCCGCAATGTTCGAGAGCATGGCCAAGGTCGAACAATCTCATCACGACACGCTGCTAAAGACCTATCATCAAAAGTTCGGACCCAATCTCCTGCCGATCCGACGCACCGACGTCAGCGGCTTCATGAACCGCCGCCCAGTCTGGCTCATTCGCAATCTGCCGATCACGACGATCCGCAGCGAGCTCGAGATCCGCGAGGCGGAATCCTATGGCTTCTATACAAAGGCGGCGACGCAGGCCAAGGACCCGGCGATCCGCAAATTGCTGAGCGACCTCGCGCAGGTCGAGAAGAGCCACGAGGCAGTCGTCGGTGACATCGAAACCGAATTTTTGCCGCCTGCCGAACGCGAGAAGGAGGACGCCACCCAGCGCCGCACGTTCATCTTGCAATATGTGCAGCCGGGCCTTGCTGGCCTCATGGACGGTTCGGTTTCGACTCTCGCGCCGCTGTTTGCCGCGGCTTTCGCCACGCATAACACCTGGGCGACGTTCCTCGTCGGGCTCGCCGCCTCGGTTGGCGCTGGCATCAGCATGGCTTTTGCCGAAGCGCTCTCCGACGACGGCGCCTTGACCGGCCGCGGCTCGCCGTGGCTGCGCGGCGCGATCACCGGCGCGATGACGGCCCTCGGCGGCCTAGGCCATACGCTGCCCTATCTCGTTCCGAACAGCGTGCCAAATGCCTTCGTCATCGCGACGGGGATCTCTGGCGTGGTCGTCTTCTTCGAACTTTGGGCTATCGCCTGGGTGCGGGCGCATTATATGGATACGCCGCTGCTGCAAGCGATCTTTCAGATCGTGCTCGGTGGCGTGATCGTGCTTGCCGCGGGGATCCTCATCGGCAACGCTTGACGCGATCGAATCGCGGCCGTCCGGAGCGCACCGCAGGTGAGTTTCGTTCTTGCCCATTTGTCCGATGCGCACGTCGGCCCGCTGCCGCGGCCGCGGCGTCGCGAGCTCATCGGCAAGAGGTTCACCGGCTATCTCAATTGGACACGCGGCCGCTCCCTCATCCATGACATGGACGTTCTCTCGGCGCTCGTCGCCGACATCAAGGCGCAGCACCCGGATCACATCGCGATGACCGGCGACATTCTGAACATCGGCCTCAAGGCTGAATATCCGCTCGCCCACGCCTGGCTGCAAACGCTCGGGGCCCCGCATGACGTGAGCTTTGTTCCCGGCAATCACGATGCTTATGTGAGGGCAACGATGCCGGATCTTGCCGCGACTTTCGTGCCCTGGACGATGGGTGATACGGGCTCCTCATCCTTTCCCTATCTTCGCGTGCGCGGCGGCGTCGCCTTGATCGGCCTCTCGTCCGCAGTGCCAACGCCGCCTTTCATAGCCTCCGGACGGCTCGGCCCGCGGCAGTGCGAAGCCTGCGCGAGCCTGCTCAGCCAATGCGCCCGGCAAGGCCTCGTGCGGGTCGTGATGATCCATCATCCGCCGAATAGAGGCGGCGCTAGACTCGGCCGCGCGCTTGCCGACGCCGATGCTTTCGAGGCCATGATCCGCCGGGCCGGCGCGGAGCTCGTGATCCACGGCCATAACCACCGCCTGTCGGTCGCGCATTTGGAAGGGCCCGGGCGCAAGGTGCCGGTCGTCGGCGTCGCCTCGGCCTCGGCGCTGCGTGGCACGGCGGATCACCGCGCCGGCTACAATATTTTCGAAATCGACGGCACGACCAAAGACCCTCGAATCAAGGCGCGGATGCGCGGGCTTCTGCCCGGCGGACACGAGATCGGCGATCTTCGGCCGATCGGACTTTGAGACACATTCGCGCCCGTTATGCAAAGCACGCAGCAGCGCAATTCCGCGAGCCGCATCCATGAGCCTCGAGATCCGCCAGTTCCTCTGCCTCACCGACAATTACGGCGTTCTCGTCCACGCGTCCGAGACCGGCGCGACCGCCGCCATCGATGCGCCGCAGGCGGAGCCAATCCTCGCCGCGCTCGCTGCGGCGAACTGGTCGCTGACCGATATTCTCTTGACGCATCATCATGCCGATCATGTGCAGGGAATAGCCAGCCTCAAATCCGCCTTCCCGAACGTCCGTGTCACCGGCCCGGCGAGAGAGGCGGCCAAGATCGGCGGGCTCGACCGCGAGGTGGAGGACGGCGACAGCGTCTTTATCGGATCGCACGCTGCCAAGGTGATCGCGGTGCCAGGCCACACGCTCGGCCATATCGCCTATTGGTTCGAAAAGGACGCAGTGCTGTTTACCGGCGACACGCTCTTTGCCATGGGCTGCGGGCGCCCGTTTGAGGCCCCGCCCGCCGTCCTCTATCAATCCCTGCTGAAGCTCGCGGTGCTCCCGGATGAAACGCAGATCTATTGCGGCCATGAATATACACTCGCCAATGCACGCTTCGCCTTGAGCGTCGATCCGGGCAACGAGGCTTTGCGGCGCCGGGCGGAGATAGTCGCGGCATTGCGTGCTGATGGCCGCCTGACACTGCCTTCGCAAATGAGCCTCGAACGCGCGACTAATCCGTTCCTGCGCGTCGCGGAAGCAGAAATCCAGGCGAGCCTCGGCCTCCCGGGCGCCGATCCAGCGGAAGTCTTCGCGGCCCTGCGGGAACGCAAGAACAGGGCTTGAGGCGGCGACGTCGCCACAAACCCCCAAGCTTGCTGATTGGGGATGGTGGGAGCGGTCGGAAGATCCGATGCTATACAAGTTCTTAACGCGGCGCTGATAGCTATCCAGTGGCGAGCCGCACCCGAAAAGCCCCGGTAACTCACCAGCCAAAGGCCAATCATGGCGCCTCCGCGGGACAAAAATGCCGATGCGCCCCGACCGTCCGGCCTGCCCGATCCGCGTGCCATCCTGAACTCGATCGGCGAAGCGGTCTACGACTGGGACATCGTCACCGACCGGCTGGTCTTCGGGCCAAACACGGCGGAAATCCCGGATGTCGCCGAATTCGCCAAAATCGCCTCTGGCCGAGCCTATGCCGAATATCTGGCGCCCGAAAGCCCGAGCTCTCGCTTCGAAGCCATCATGTCCTCGGCGGAGAGCGATTGTGGCCGCGGCGTTTCCTACAAGGTAATCTACGGTCTCCTCAGCAGGACGAGCGCGCGGGCGAGGCGAGCGAAGATCATTTGGATCGAGGATACAGGCCGCTGGTTCGCGGGCTCGAACAACCGTCCCGCCCGGGCGCATGGCCTCGTCCGGGTTATCACCGATCGCTACGAGGCCGAACGCCAGTTAGCCCGCCAATCGCGCTATGATGCTCTGACCGGAGCTCTCAACCGTGCCCACTTCATTGAGCACGTCTCAGCTCTGCTGCCCGAGTGCCTGCGCAAAGGCGTCTCGCATGCGATCCTGCTTGCCGGAATCGACAATCTTGCCGTCCTCAACGAAGCCTATGGCTATGACGTGGGCGACGAGCTGATCGCGGTGGCAGCCGAGAGATTGCGCGGCGAGATGCGCACCACGGACCTGATGGCGCGTTACGTCGGCAACAAATTCGCGCTTTTCCTCGATACCTGCACCAGCGAACAGATGAATACGACGGCGGAACGTTTTCTCTCCACCGTCGAAGCGGCGCCGCTTGCTACCAAGGCGGGGCAGATTGCGCTCTCGGTCCGAGTGGGCGGCGTCGTTATCCCGCAACAGGGCCGCAGCGCGCAAGTTGCCCTCCATCATGCCGAGGAGGCGCTCGCGTCGACGCGCAGGTCGGGCGGCAATCGTTTCATCGCCTATACGCCAAGCCTCGTGCGCGAGGATAAGCGGCTGAACATCTTGCACGTTTCCGATGAGATCGTCGCCGCGCTCAACGGATCGCGGATCACGCTCGCGTTGCAGCCGGTCGTCTCAGCCAAGAGCGGCGAGATTGCCTTCTATGAGGCGCTGGCGCGCCTGAGCGGCGAGGATGGCAAGGCCCGTTCTGCCGGCCAATATTTTCCCGGTGGCGGAAAAGACCGGACTGGTGCGGCTCATCGATCACCGCATGCTCGAACTCGTCGTGGCTGAGCTTGCCAGGGACCCGCTGCGCCATATCGCAATCAATGCGTCGGGGGCAACTGTCCTCGACGTTCATTGGCCTGACAGATTGCGGGCTGCCTGCGCCGTTCACAACAATGTCGCGGGGCGGTTGATCGTCGAGATCACCGAGACCTGCGCGATTGCCGATCTTGAGGCAACC
The DNA here is from genome assembly GCA_963720425.1 of uncultured Alphaproteobacteria bacterium. Taxonomy (GTDB): domain Bacteria; phylum Pseudomonadota; class Alphaproteobacteria; order Rhizobiales; family Beijerinckiaceae; genus Methylovirgula. The sequence goes on along the minus strand of OY970391.1, from coordinate 1,427,257 downwards.
GGCCGAGCGATCGCAGCCATGCAGTCATGCGGCGTGAAAGTTGCGATGGACGATTTCGGCTCCGGCCATACGTCATTCCGCAATCTGCGCAATCTGCGCGTCGACCTGTTGAAGATCGACGGCGGTTTCATCCAGAATTTGGCGAGGTCGGAGGACGATTGTTTCTTCGTCCGTACCCTTGTCGATCTGGCCCATCACCTCGAAATCCCGACCGTCGCGGAATGGGTCGAGGACACCGAGTCGGCGGCGATCCTTACCGAATGGGGTGTCGATTATCTGCAAGGCTATTATTTCGGGCAGACGCAGGCCGGGAGCGAACCGCAGGCAGGCTGCTCGGTCGCCTGAAACACGACCATCATGCACTTGGGCTACTTCGCGTGGCGGGCCGATCCGATGAAAGCAGGCCTTGAGGATGGCGGCGCAGATGCGACGGTGGGTTTCCCACCGCCCAATCATTCCTTCGGGGTGAGCCCTTCGAGCCTCTTCTGCAATTCATCGAGCTGACGCTTCATCTCGTCGAGGTCTGATTTGGCCCCGGCTTCGGCCCGGCCTTCCTGCGGCTTTTCGGCCGCTGGCGTCGTCAGCGCCGTTCCGAAGGGCGAAAACATCGACAACGCCTGGCTGAAGATGGCCATGTTCTTGCGGGCCTGTTCTTCGAGTGAACCGAACATCTGCCGGGTGGGCGCGGTCGCGAAGGCGCTAGCGAATTGGTCTCGAAACTTCTGCTGATCGGTAGTGAGCTTATCGATCGTGAACTCGAGATAGCTCGGCACCAGCATTTGCATGCTGTCGCCGTAAAAGCGGATGAGCTGCCGCAAGAATGTGATTGGCATAAGGGCCTGGCCATTCTTGCCTTCTTGCTCGAAGATGATCTGGGTCAGCACCGAGCGGGTGATCTCTTCGCCGGTCTTGGCGTCGTAGACGACGAAGTCCTCGCCCTTTTTCACCATATCGGCGAGATCTTCGAGCGTCACATAGGCGCTGGTGCCGGTATTGTAGAGACGCCGGTTGGCGTATTTCTTGATCGTGATGGGTTGCTTGTCGTTGGCCATGGTCCATCAAAACCCTTTTTCTGAGCCAAGCTGACAGCTTGGGGAGCGTGACCTCCGCAAGGACCATAAGCGTTTTATTGCCTTGCGAAAACCGAAATTCTGTCGGGGGGCTGGCCGGCAGCGGCGCAATGCTTGACCGCGGACAGGCAGAAATGCTTGAGAATGATAAATATCAATGAAACGACACAAAACTCCTCTTTAAGGATTGAGCCCGTCGGTCATAGGAGAAATACCAAATGTCGCGCGACATCGTCATCGTGGGGGCGGCGCGCACCGCCGTCGGATCTTTCAACGGGGCCTTCGCCAATATGCCCGCGCACGAGCTCGGCGCCGTTGCGGTCACCGCGGCGCTGGAGCGCGCCAAGGTCGCGAAGGACGAAGTCGACGAGGTCATCCTCGGACAGATCCTGACGGCGGGAGAGGGCCAGAATCCCGCCCGTCAGGCGGCGATGAAGGCCGGCATTCCGCAGGAAAAAACGGCCTGGAGCCTGAATCAGGTGTGCGGCTCGGGCCTGCGCGCAGTGGCACTCGGTTTTCAGCAGATCGCCAACGGAGACGCCAAAATTATTGTCGCGGGCGGTCAGGAAAGCATGTCGCAGGCGCCGCATGCAGCGCATCTGCGCGCCGGCACGAAAATGGGCGACGTCAAGTTCACCGACATCATGCTGCGCGATGGGTTGATCGATGCGTTCCATGGCTACCACATGGGCATCACGGCGGAAAACATCGCGACCAAATGGCAAATCAGCCGCGAAGAGCAGGACAAATTCGCGCTCGGTTCGCAGAACAAGGCGGAAGCGGCGCAAAAAGCCGGCAAATTCGCCGACGAGATCGTTCCCGTCACGATCGCGACGCGCAAGGGCGATATCGTCGTCGATGCGGACGAATATGTCCGCGCCGGCACGACGCTCGAAGGGCTCGCCAAGCTGAAGCCGGCGTTTTCGAAGGACGGGACGGTCACCGCCGGCAATGCCTCCGGCATCAACGACGGCGCCGCGGCGCTCGTCCTGATGAGTGCCGAGGATGCCAGGGCGCGTGGTCTCACGCCGCTTGGCCGGATCGCCTCTTGGGCGACTGCGGGCGTCGATCCGGCCATTATGGGCAGTGGTCCCATTCCCGCCTCGCGCAAGGCGCTCGAGAAGGCCGGCTGGAAAGCGAAAGACCTCGAACTCGTCGAAGCCAACGAGGCCTTCGCCGCCCAAGCGATCGCGGTCAACAAGGACATGGGCTGGGACACGGCGATCGTGAACGTGAATGGCGGAGCGATCGCAATCGGCCATCCGATCGGCGCTTCGGGCGCGCGGATCCTCGTCACCCTGCTTTATGAGATGCAGCGGCGCGGCGTGAGCAAAGGTCTTGCCACGCTCTGCATTGGCGGCGGCATGGGAATCGCGCTCACGATCGAGCGCTGAGAGCGTCGATCGGGCTTTGCAACATTTGGGGATTGAAACCGCGAGGTGGCTCTTTGATACGGTGCAGAGTTCAAGCTCTCGGAATGGACTCGAGAAAATTAATCGCTCGGCGATAGCGCAAGCGAAGGGGTAGGAAACAGATGAGTCGCGTCGCGGTAGTGAGTGGCGGCACGCGTGGGATAGGCGCGGCGATCAGCCGGGCTTTGGCGGCCTCGGGCTATCGGGTCGCGGCGGTATATCACGGAAATGACGAGGCGGCCGCCAAGTTCAAATCCGAAACCGCCATTCCCGTCTACAAATGGGATGTCTCCGACTACGCCGCCTGCGTCACTGGCCTAAAGAGCGTTGGCGCCGATCTCGGGCCGATCGACATCCTCATCAACAATGCCGGCATCACGCGCGATTCCATGCTCCACAAGATGATGCCGGAGCAATGGTATGCCGTCATCAACACCAATTTGAATTCGCTCTTTAACATGACGCGGCCGGTGATCGAGGGCATGCGCAGCCGCGGCTTTGGCCGGATCGTCAATATTTCTTCGATCAATGGGCAAAGGGGCCAGATGGGCCAGACCAATTACGCGGCTTCCAAGGCCGGCGATATCGGTTTCACGAAATCGCTGGCGCAGGAAAATGCCGGCAAGGGGATCACCGTCAATGCGGTATGTCCCGGCTATATCGCGACCGAAATGGTCAAAGCCGTGCCAAAGGACATTCTCGAAAAGTCGATCCTGCCGCAAATTCCAGTTCGCCGCCTAGGCGAACCGGAGGAGATCGCGCGCTGCGTCGTCTTTCTCGTCGCCGACGAGGCGGGATTCATCACCGGGACGACGCTTTCGGTCAACGGCGGGCAATACATGGTCTGAGCCGCCGAGGGCGGCCAAGCCGCGCCGCTCACTCCTGCGCGGTCTTAGGCTTGAGCACCTGCCGACCGCGATACATTCCGGACTTGAGGTCGATGTGGTGCGGCCTGCGCAATTCGCCCAAATCCTTGTCCTCGACATAGGTCGGTACTTTCAGCGCGTCCGCCGAGCGGCGGAAGCCGCGTTTCATCGGAGACGTTTTGCGTTTCGGAACGGCCATGTCAGCTCCAAAGGTTCGGGCCCAGCCGGGCCGGTTTCTTGAGGTCGGCTGATACACTGGAACGGCGGTTTTGGCCATCCGAAAATTGCCGCATAGGGCCTACTTCGCGCAGTCCAGGAATCCCGGCGTCCTAACGACGCGCCGCTCCACGACCCGCGCATGAATCGTGACGCGCCAATTCGGATGCGCCACGCTGCGCCGATAAGGATCGGGCAGCACGGCGGCAAGCAGCGCCGACTCATGCGGATTGAGATCCGCAGCGCTCTTGTTGAAATAAGTCTGCGCTGCCGCCTCGGCCCCGAATATGCCGTCGCCCCATTCGGCGATGTTCAGATAGATTTCGAGGATGCGGCGTTTCGGCCAGACGCGATCGAGCACAAGGGCTAGCGGAATTTCGAAGGCTTTGCGGGCATAGGAGCGCCCGGGCCACAGGAATAGGTTCTTCACCACCTGCATCGTGATGGTCGATGCGCCGCGGCTGGCACCGCCGATGCCGCCCGCATCGATCACCTCGCGCAGGGCGCCCCAATCGACGCCGTGATGGCGACAGAAATGCGCATCCTCGGACATGACGACGGCGGCGAGAAGATCGGGCGACATGCGTTTGAGCGGCATGTAATCCCGCGTCACTTTTTCATGCAGCAGCATACGGCCTATCATCAAGGTCGAGACTGGCGTGACGAATCGGTAGGCGATGATGAGACCGGCGAGCAGCAGGAAAAGCAGCAGAACGAGGCGTAGGACCCATCGCAAGATCGCGTCGAAGATGCCGAAATTGCCGGGTTTTCGATGCATCCGCGAGCCTTGACCGATCTTCCGCGATCGGGCAAGCGGAGCGACCATGGGAACAGCCAGGACGGGCAGGGCATGACGGCTTCGGTGGCACAGGATTTCCAGGCACGGCTTACGGCCGTGGCCGACTCGACCGAGCACATGCTGGACCGGCTCTTGTCCAACTCTCCCCTGCCGGGCGAGACGTTCCGGCCGGCGCGATTCCTCGCGGCCATGCGTTATGCGAGCCTCGGCGGGGGGAAGCGACTGCGGCCGTTTTTGATGGTCGAGACGGCGCGGCTCTTGGGAATTGAGGGCGAGGGCGTGCTGCGCGCCGCCGCGGCCGTCGAAATGGTCCATTGCTATTCGCTTGTCCACGACGATCTGCCGGCGCTCGATAACGACGATCTGCGACGCGGCCGGCCGACGACCCACAGGGCCTATGACGAAGCAACCGCCATCCTCGTCGGTGACGGACTCCTGACCTATGCCTTCGACATCACGGCCGATCCGCAGACGGATCCCGACCCGGCGATCCGCGCCGCGCTCATTCTGGCGCTCGCCCGCGCGGCGGGGCTCGGCAACATGGTCGGCGGCCAGGTCCTTGATCTCGAGGCGGAAGCCGCGGCAGAGCCGCATATGGCCGAAGCGGTCATCATGCTGCAATCGATGAAGACCGGCGCGCTTTTGCGTTATGCGGTGGAGGCAGGGGCGATCTTCGCGCGCGCCGATGCGGCGGCCAAAGCGGCTCTGTCGCGTTATGGCCAGGCGATCGGCGCCGCCTTCCAAGTCGCCGACGACATTCTCGACGTCGAGGCCGATGAAGCGGCGCTCGGCAAGCGCGCCGGCAAGGATGCCGACCGCAACAAGGCGACTCTCGTCGCCGCGCTCGGGCTCGAGGCCGCGCGGGTGCGGCGCGACAGGCTGGCGCAGGAGGCCATCGGCGCGCTCGAACTCTTCGGAGAGAAGGCGAGGATCTTGAGGGAGGCGGCGCGTTTCGCCGTCGCGCGCAAGAGTTGAGTGCGCCCCCGGCACCTTCGGAGTCGCGTCGGCTTTATTGGCGGCCGATCCGTATCGTTCAGGCGCGGCCGCGGCTCTTCATCAGCTGCGCCTGCGGAATCTTGATCGGCTTCCTGTTGCCTCACGACACACGGTTGGTGACAAGGGCGCTGATCGGCTGGAACGCCGGTCTTTGGCTCTATTTCGTGCTTGTAGGCGTCATGATCACGATGGACTCGAAAGAGGTGGTTATGCGGAGAGCCGCGCTCCAGGACGATTGGCGCTTTGCAATCCTGATCCTCGCGACGCTCGCGGCATTTGCCGCCTTCGGCGGGATTTTCGCCGAATTGACGATCGTGAAGGACTCAACCGGAGTGATGAAAGCCCTTCATATCTGCCTTGCCGCGGCCACGATCGTGAGCGCCTGGACCTTCATCCATGTGATGTTTGCGCCCTGCACTATGCGCATGAATATTTTTCCGAGCGCGTCGCAAAGGGTACGCACGCCGCAAAATCGCACGCCGCTCTCAGATTTCCAGGAACCAGCGAGCCCGACTATCTCGACTTTTTCTACTTCTCATTCGTGATCGGCGTTGCCTGCGCAACCGCGGATATCGAAATTTGGGCACGGGGAATGCGGCGCACCGCCCTGGTCCATTGCGTACTCGCGTTCTCCTTCAACAGCGCCGTGCTGGCGCTGACGATCAATATCGCGGCGGGGCTCTCTAGGGATAGGGCGTACCGAAGGGGAACGAAGGCTCATCCTCGTCGCCGGCAGGCCCATAAAAACCTGCGAAGAAGGGCGAGCCGACGCCATCGATCGGATTGTAGACGCCATAGCGATAGGAGTCGGCGGGCGTGGGGTCGCCCCAGCCATAGTAGCGCACTGCTTGAGCCTGCGCGGCCTGGATTACAGGATTGTCCCACGGCGGGCGCCAGTTTCGCATGTGATAGCGCCAGGCGCCGACGCGATATTGGTAGGGCAGCGGATAGAAGCCGAGCCCGCCGCCGGGATCGCCGACAAGCGCGGTATAATGCCCGCGCGAGGTGTAGACGGCGCCAGGCTGTATGGCGCCAACGTAGCCGCCATAAACCATGCGGTGCCAATGATGGCTTGCTTTGGACTGTTGCGCGGCCGCGCCTGTCGCATATGCGAGCGTCACGACGATCGCGAGAACCCCTGCCGTCCAACCCCTATACATGGCCTGATCTCCAAAAGCGGCGCGCCAGACACTATATAAGTTGCCAATCGACCGGCCGCCATTGACCCGCGTCAAATCATCGTTGCGGCCGCAATGGGGGCGCAAAGATTTTCGCTAAATTTTATGTGAACGCCATCTATTCCGCCGCGCTCTTCGCGCCGCCGAACCGCCGCTCGATATAATCCTGCACGAGTGCCTTGAACTCGGCGGCGATGCCTTCGCCGCGCAAAGTCATGGCCTTCTTGCCATCGATGAAAACCGGCGCAGCCGGCGTCTCGCCAGTGCCTGGCAGCGAAATGCCGATGTCGGCATGTTTCGATTCGCCAGGCCCGTTGACGATACAGCCCATGACCGCGACGTTGAGCGTCTCGACGCCGGGATAGCGCTCTTTCCAGGCGGGCATCTCGTCGCGAATATAGGCCTGGATGTCGCGCGCCAATTCCTGGAACACGGTTGAGGTCGTCCGCCCGCAGCCCGGGCAGGCAGCGACGAGAGGCACGAAGGTGCGAAAGCCCATGGTCTGCAGGATCTCCTGCGCGACTTTGACTTCGATTGTGCGATCGCCGCCGGGCTCGGGCGTGAGCGAGATGCGGATCGTATCGCCGATTCCGTCCTGGAGCAGGACGCCGAGCGCCGCCGCCGAGGCGACGATGCCTTTCGATCCCATGCCGGCCTCGGTGAGGCCCAGATGAATAGCGTAGGTACTGCGCTCAGCCAGCATCCGATAGACGGTGATCAGGTCCTGAACGTTGGAGACCTTGGCCGACAGGATGATCCGGTCGCGCCCCAGGCCGATTTCTTCCGCGCGCGAAGCCGAGAGCAGCGCCGATTGGACCATGGACTCGCGGGTTACCGCGCCGGCATCGAGCGGCGCCTTGGAGCGCGCATTCTCGTCCATCAGCCGCGTTAGCAGATCCTGGTCGAGCGAGCCCCAGTTGGCGCCGATGCGCACCGCCTTGCCGTTCTTGATCGCGCATTCGACCATCGAAGCGAACTGCGTGTCCCTCTTGTCCTTGAAACCGACATTGCCGGGATTGATGCGATATTTGGCCAGCGCCTCGGCGCAGGCCGGGTGGTCGGCCAAGAGCTTGTGGCCGATATAATGGAAGTCGCCGATGAGCGGCACGTCGCAGCCCATCCTGTCGAGCTTCTCGCGGATGTGCGGCACGGCGGCGGCCGCCTCGTTGCGATCGACGGTGATGCGGACGAGCTCGGAACCGGCGCGGGCTAAGGCCGCGACCTGCTCGACCGTCCCGGCGACGTCGGCCGTATCGGTGTTGGTCATCGATTGGACGATGATCGGCGCGCCGCCGCCCACCGTGACGGCACCTTTGCCGGTCCCGACCCGTACTCCAACCGAGTGATGCCGTGGCGAAGGCCCCGTTTCGGGGGCTTCGGAGCAGGGCCAGGTGGGGGAGAGAGATACTGACATCGTGCCTTCTCATCAGATGGTGCGGATCGGCGCAGAGGTCAAGAAACCCGCCAGGATTGCCCAATTATGACGGATGGGGGTCAAAGAGTGGTGATGAAAATCGCCGCAGGCGGCAAGCAAAGGCGTTCGTTCTTTTTATGTTCACCATCCGAGCGGAAAAACCAAGGGCAAGAGCGTAACTATTGAGCCGTGCCAGAACCAGAATCGAAACTGCACGTGGCTCCGCCACCGTCGCGTTGCTCGATTTCGTTGGGATCAATGGCGCAGTTCACATGCGCGATGCTATCGTAAACTCTCCCCATTGCGCCTTCCGATCGCACGCCCATTTCCAGGATCGTCGCAAAGAGTTCATGGGCTTTGCGTCCCGTCAGCGTCGAAGTTCGCTTGCCAAAGACCAAATTGCAAGAGTGTGCACTGATGTCGACGTCCCCCGCGCTGCAGGTTATGCTATCGGCCTGAACAGAGATTTTTCCGCCAGCCGAGACAGGCACATCAAGCTGCCCTTCGAATAAGGCCGCCATGACGTGCTTGTCGCTCGCTGTAAGCAAGGGTGAATTTGCCGCAATAAGAGCCGAAAAGGCCAATGCCTCGTTGCCCAATGCGGCTCCAGCCGACGCCGGATGAGCGAGAAGCGACAAGGGCACGCAAAGCAAGACGAGCCACTTCATTCGCACCTCCGATAAGCGGTCCATGCGTCGCAATCTATCCGCTGCACTCCCGGCAGAGGCCGGCGATCTCCATCACTTGGGCGCGGGGTTTGAACTCAACCTCGGCCGCGAGTGCCGCGAGGTCGCGGTGGACCGCTTTCGGCGTCGCCTCGATGACCGTCCCGCACTTGTCGCAAATGAGAAAGACCACAGGATCCTGATGCGCATGCCCATGCGCGCAGGCGAGATAGGCATTGCGTGAGGCAAGCCGATGCACCAGCCCGTTTTCGAGAAGGAAATCGAGCGCCCGATAGATCGAGATCGGAGCTGGATGTTTGCCGGTCGCCGCCGCGACCCTCTCGATCATGTCATAGGCGCCGAGCGGCCGGCCTTCGTCGGCCAGGATTTCGAGAATTTGGCGCCGCGCGGGCGTCAGTTTCGCGCCTTCGCGTCGGCAGCGATCCTCCGCCGCCGCGAGCGCGCCTTTCGCCGCGGCGCCTGTCGGTTTGGGCCGCGTCTGCGGCTTGCGTGAAAGAGTCATGTCTCCACTATATCTGCTCGAAGCCGTAAAATCGACCCTGCGCTTGGCTCCATTTCGCCTTGAATTTCGCTTGGGCGGGTGCAGACATCAAGGCGGTGTTGTCAGGCCGCAGAATGAGAGATGAGTCATGACGCTCAAGTCACGCAGTGCCATCGTCACCGGTTCGACGAGCGGCATAGGATTGGCCATCGCTCGGGCGCTGGCGCAAGAGGGCGCCAATGTGATGATCAACGGGTTCGGTGAGCCGAAAGCGATCGAAAACGAACGCAGCGCCATCGCCAAGGACTTCGCGGTCAAAGCCCTCTATTCGCCGGCCGACATGACGAAGCCGCAAGAAGTCCGAGCCATGGTAAAGGAGGCAGAGGCGACATTCGGCACGCTCGATATCCTCGTCAACAATGCCGGCATTCAACATGTCGCGCCGATCGAGGAATTTCCGCCCGAGACCTGGGATAAGATCATCGCCATCACGCTATCCGCCTCTTTCCATGCCATCGCCGCCGCGGTTCCGGGCATGAAAGCGCGCAAATGGGGACGGATCGTCTCGACCGCCTCGGCGCATTCGATGGTCGCCTCGCCGTTCAAATCCGCCTATGTCTCGGCCAAACACGGCCTCGTCGGTCTCACCAAGACCGTGGCGCTGGAAGTCGCGACCTTCGGAGTGACGGCCAACTGCATCTCGCCCGGCTATGTCTGGACGCCGCTTGTCGAGCAGCAGATTCCCGATACGATGAAAGCGCGCAATATGACCCGCGAACAGGTCATCAACGACGTCCTGCTGGCGGCGCAGCCGACCAAGCAATTCGTCACGCCCGAGCAGGTGGCCACGCTCGTGGTCTATCTCTGTTCGGACGAGGCGGCGCAGATCACTGGCGCCAATCTTGCAATCGACGGTGGGTGGACGGCGCAGTGAGAGGCCGAAGGTGAAAGAATATGCGGTCGTTTTGACGACCTGCGGCTCGCGGGAAAAGGCGCGTGCGATCGCGCGTGCGCTCGTCGAACGCCGCCTCGCCGCCTGCGTGAACATGCTGCCGATCGACAGCATCTATACGTGGCAGGATCGGACCGAAGCGGCGGCGGAGATCCTGCTACTCATCAAGATCAGGCGGCCCGATTACGCCCAGGTCGAGCAAGAGATCCGAGCGCTGCACGACTATGAGACGCCGGAAATCGTCGCCCTGCCGATCGAGCAGGGCTTTGCCGGTTACCTCGATTGGATCGAGGCTGTGACGCAGCGCAAGGTGCGGTGAAGCGGGGCGCAGCGCACCTTCTCCCACAAGGAGAAGGATGCGCGCCATGACCCTCACAGCACCGAACGCGTGATCAGCCGCTCGGCCTCTCCGATCGCCTGCGGCGTGCTGATATGGAGCCAGATGCCGTCGAGCCTCACGCCGAAGAGCCGGCCCTTCTGCGCGGCGTTGAAAAAATAGGGCGCGAGCCTGAACACATCTTCGGTCACGCTGGCGAAGAGCGCGGGCTTGATGATGCCGACGCCCGTATAGACGAAGGGCGCGACCCTGCGTTCCTCACGCCGCTCCAGCCTGCCCTCCGGGTCCATGGTGAAGTCGCCCGGCCAATCGACGCCGGCGCTCGTCGCCGCCGCCGCGACAAGTAGCAAGATATCCATTTCCTTCGGGTCCCAGGCGGCGGTGAGTCGGCCGAGATTGGTCTGCGGCCCTTCGATCCAAAACGAATCCGTATTGCAGATGAAGAAAGGTGCATTGCCGAGCTGCGGCAACACCTTCTTTATGCCGCCCCCTTGATCGAGCAATTTCGCGCGCTCGTTGGAAATTACGATCTTCGGTGCGCGACGGCCCGCGAGATGCGCCTCGATCTGATCAGCGTGATGATGAACATTGACGATCGCTGTCGAAACTCCGGCGGCCGCGAAGCGATCGAGCGAATGGTCAATCAGCGCCTTGCCGCCGATCTTGATGAGCGGCTTTGGGACCTGGTCGGTCAGTGGCCGCATCCTCGAGCCGAGCCCCGCGGCAAAGACCATTGCTTTATCGGGCATGGAACGCGTCATGGAGATGTGGCACGGCGAGAATTAAAGAGAAAATCACGGGCTCTTCTTCAAGGCACCCGGGAGGTGCGTCTCATACCAGCCCTTGAGCGCCGACAACAAGGGATGGGCCAGGTCTTTGGCCAAATATTTTTCGATGCGTGACAGATGCGCAAGATATTGTGGCTTACGATCGCGCTTGTCCAACCGCGCGAAAATCCCGAGAATTTTCGTCGCTCTCTGGGCGCCAAGCACGGCATAGGCGCGCGCGAAGGCGCCCATATCGAAGCTCGGATCAGCAGCGCGCCGCAATTTGGCATAATGGCTGAGAAGCTTCAGTTCCATCTCGTCCGGCACGTCGACCCGGGCATCTTGCAGCAGCGACACGACGTCATAGGCCGGATGGCCGAGCACGCAATCCTGAAAGTCGATGATTCCCACGCGCGCGAGACCATCGCGTTGCGGCAGCCAGAGCAGGTTCGGCGAATGATAGTCGCGCAATGTCCAGGTCGGCCGCGCCGCCGCGATGTCGCGCAGGACGTGCCGCCAAAGATTGGTGAAGATCGCTTTGGGGCTTGCGGGCAGCGCGGCCTTGGCGACATGCGGCGCATACCAGTCAAGCAGCAATTCGACCTCGATCGACAGCGCATCGATGTCATAGGGGGGGATGCGATAGGTTGCGGCCCCTTCGACCGGCAGCGTATCCGGCAGGTTCACATGATGCAGTCGGGCGAGCGCCGCGACGGCCTCGGCATAGCGCTCCGCGACAATGCCATGCCTATCGACCATGCCTTCGGCCCCGAAATCCTCGAGGACGGCGACCCCCGCATCGAGATCGAAGGCGAGGATCTCGGGGGCGGAAAAGCCCTGCGCGCGCAGGCCTTTGTCGATGGCCACGAAGGGCCAGATGTTTTCGGCGAGCCGCGCCAGCGCGCTGTAGGATTTGCCGTAGTGCACCGGCGGCCCGTCCGGACGCGGCGGCGAGATCATGAGCACGGCCGTCGTGCCGTCCGGCTTGACGAGCCGCTCATAGACGCGGGTCGAAGCATCGCCCTGCATGAAATGCCGCTCCGCGTCAGCCCAGCCGGAAGAGGCGAGAATGTCGTGGACGGCGCGGGCCATCGCCAGGCGCGGCGCGAATGTGCCGCGGCCGGTCAGCGTCGCGACGCGATACTCGGCGCCACGACTGGGATCGATCTCGAAAGCAATGTTTAGCCGGTTGGCGCTCACATGCGCCTCGGCGCGCTCCGGCCATTCGACAATGACGAGCGCGCCTTCTTGCGCCTCCTCGAAGCCCAGCTCGACGAGTTCATCGGCACGCTTGATACGATAGAAATCCGCATGCAGGATCGGAAACCCGGCGGCTTCGTAGACCTGCATGAGCGTGAAAGTTGGACTGGGAACTTCGAGATCGTGGTCACGCGCGAGGCTGCGGATCAGGGCGCGGGCGAACGTGGTCTTGCCCGTGCCAAGTTCGCCTGAGAGCGTAAGAAGATCGCCGGGCCTTAGCCACTGACCGATATCGGCGGCCAAGGAGATTGTCGTCGCCTCGTCGGGAAGTTCGATCCGCCAAAGTGCCCTCTGCTGCGGCGTGCGAGCCGCCATGTGCTGCATTCTCCTCATTGCGCGACGGCAAAGTCGCGATCAACGCGAGATTCCTGATCCGAAGACCAGCATTGGTCTTTCCGAACCGCACGGTTTCTTCGCAAGACCGATCCACCGGACCCGCGCTCTAGATCATGCGCGGCTGCTTTGCTTTCTACGAAAGCCGATAAGGCTCCGTCTTCACTTTGTCCAGTTTCGCACCTCGGGCCGGGAGAAAGCAGGTGACGGTCGTTCCTTCGCCTTGCACCGAGTTCGATGAGAACGCGGCCGCCATGCAGTTCCACAAGCGAACGAACGATCGACAGGCCCAGTCCGACGCCGCGATGGCGCGAGCCCGTCGTCTGCGTCTTGAAACGTTCGAACACTTGTTCGAGAAGATCAGGCGGAATTCCGCTTCCCCGATCGCGCACCGTGAAGATGATGTCGTCGTCGCGGCGCAGCGCCTCGAGCATGATGGTTTGGCCCGACGAGGAAAAGCCGATTGCGTTGGAAAGAAGATTGAAGAGGATCTGGAGGATGCGTTGGCTGTCGGCGACGAAGGTGCCCAATCCGTCCATCGCCACGGCTTTCAAGTTGAGCGAGGATTCGGCTAGGCGGTCCTGAACGCCTTCGACGGCGAGATGCATGGTTTTTTCTATATCGACCTCTTCGAGATTGAGTTCCAGCGCGTCGGCGTCGATCGAGGCGAGATCGAGAATATCGTCGATGATCGCCAGCAAAGCGGCCGAGGAGGCGCGCACATAACCGGCATATTCGCGTTGCTTCTCGTTGAGCGGCCCGGCCGAGCCGTCGCTCAAGAGCTCGATGAAACCGATGATGTTGGTGAGCGGCGAGCGCAATTCGTAGGACACATGGTGGACGAAGTCGTTGCGCAGCTTCTCGGCCTCCATCAAGGCCTGGTTGCGTTCGGTAAGCGCACGCTCGACATTGACGCTGGCGGTCGTGTCCGTAAAGGTCAGCAGAGTCGCTCCATCGGGCAGCGGTTGTGCGGTGCAATCGAGCACAGAACCGTCGTGGCAGGCGATGCGCCTTTCGAACCCGGTCCTTTGATCGCTGAGGCCGACGACCATGGATCTGATCTCGTCGAAGAAACTCTCTTTCTCGCCGAACAGGGTGCAGAGGCCGGCGAGGCGATCGATATGCGGCTTGTCGTTGAGCGGATTGGCGCCGAGCTTCAGGAGGCTTGCGAAGGCAGGATTGAAGAATTTGAGCCGACCGTCGGTGCCGAACACGCCGACGCCTTCCTTTAGCGAGTTCGAGCGTCTCACTCTGCACGCGGGTCAAAGCATTGAATTGCGATTCGAGGTGGTAGCGCTCGCTGACGTCATCGAAAAGATAGGTGACGCCGCCCTGCGGGTTCGGACTGATGACGACCCGCAACGTCCGCCCATCGGGCAGATACCAAATATGTTCGCTCGTCTCGATCGCCTGATAGCCGGCGAAGAGATTCTCTTTCCAGCCGCGGAAATCGGCCTGTTCCGGCAACAGGCCGGCGGCCCGCAACTTGTCGAGGATCTCGGAATCGCTCGGATGCTGATCGACGAAGGCTTGATCGAGCGTCCAGAGCTGGCGATAGGCGGAATTATGAAAAACGAGACGCTTGCGGCGGTCGAATATGGCGACCGCAGTCGAAAGCTGATCGAGCGTGCGCGCATGCGCCTGCATCTGGCGCTCGAGATCGGCTCGCATCGCCTCGATCTCCGACACGTCGATCGCCATGCCGACCGAGCCCATGCTCACCGGCACATCGATGATGTCGAGCAAGCGCCTTTGGCCGGCGGCCACCGCCGGCGCGCGGCCGCGCCAGATCGCGGCGTCGCCGCGAGCCTCAGTGGCGGTTTCGCGCGTCGCCCGTTCGAGAAGCTCAGTTCCGCGCAAAAGAGCGTCGGCCGTGTCCTTGGCTTCGACCGCACGAACATAGGCGGCGTTGACCCAGATGAGCTTGCTGTTGGCGGCACGCAACCAGACGGGATCGGCAATGGCGTCGAGCAGTCCGCGCAAGGCGTCAAGCTCGGTGATGGTGCGCACAAGCCTCTCGCGCAAACGCACCGTTTCGAGGCGATCTCCGGAAACATCCCTGATGCGCATGACCGCGCGACCGCTGACGGCGCGGCCGTCAATCTCGAGCGTGCGCCCGCCGAGGCTCTCGACCGCAAAGCGGAAGCCTTCGCCGCGCGCCCTAAGCCTTTCGATGCAAGCCTCGAGCTGTTGCGCCGGATCCGGCGGCAGCCAGGAACCAAAGCCGAGGACGCGGCGGGAGATCGGCGTGTCCGTGACGAGGCTGAGATCGCCCTCGATTTCGGGCTCGCCGCTCGGGCCGCCCCACGCGATGATGATCTGCGGTTCGGCCGAGAGAAACACCTCGGCGCGGTCGAGCTTGGCCCGCAGATTATTGAGCTCGAGCGAGAATGCCGCCTCCGACTTCGTCCAGCGGCGATGTTCCCGCAAGTAGAGAAGGGCCGTGATCGTCGAGAAGAGCACGAGCCCGACGACGAGCGAGAGCCCGATGACGACGTCTTGATTTTCGCGGAGGTTCTCGAGCACGGGCAGCGGATAATCCATCTGGCCAAAAGCTGGCGCGCCGGCGAGGCAGAAGATCGCCGCAAGTCCCGCCTGCCGGGACGGGAACACGCGAACGCGGACCAGCGGCAGAGCCTGCCGTCGCCCATTCCCGGCAACGCCGTCCCGCGCTCCTTCGCCCATTCCGACCTCTCGCGGGCCCATGATGCGACAGCGGCGAATCGCTGTCACCCGGCACGGATCGCTTATTTACAGCATGTTCGGGTGAAGCGGCGCGACCTCAATAGCGATAGAGATCGGGCTTGAAAGGGCCGGTCTCCGGGACGCCGATATAGTTCGCCTGTTCGGGCGTGAGTTTCGTCAGCTTGGCGCCGACCTTGCCGAGGTGAAGGGAGGCGACTTTCTCGTCGAGGTGTTTCGGGAGCACATGGACCTTGCGCCCATAATGGCCGCGCTTGGTCCAGAGATCCATCTGCGCCAGGCACTGGTTGGTGAAGGACGCCGACATCACGAACGAGGGATGGCCCATCGCGTTGCCAAGATTGACGAGGCGGCCTTCGGAAAGAAGGATGATCCGCTTGCCGTCGGGGAACTCGATTTCGTCCACCTGCGGCTTCACGTTGTGCCATTTGAAATTGCGTAGCGCGGCGACCTGGATTTCCGAGTCGAAATGGCCGATGTTGCAGACGATGGCGCGGTCGTGCATCTGCCGCATGTGCTCGATCCTGATGACGTCGATATTGCCGGTGCAGGTCACGAAAATATCGGCGCGCGGCGCGGCCTCCTCCATGGTCGTGACCTCGTAGCCTTCCATCGCGGCCTGCAGCGCGCAGATCGGGTCGATTTCCGAAATCATGACGCGACAGCCGGCGTTGCGCAGCGAGGCGGCCGAACCCTTGCCGACGTCGCCGAAGCCAGCGACCATCGCGATCTTTCCGGCCATCATCACGTCCGTGCCGCGGCGAATGCCGTCAACGAGCGATTCGCGGCAGCCGTAGAGATTGTCGAACTTCGATTTGGTGACCGAGTCGTTGACGTTGATGGCCGGCCACAGAAGCTTGCCCTCCTTCTGCATCACATAGAGCCGATGAACGCCCGTGGTCGTCTCCTCGCTGACACCTTTGACGGCAGCGGCGCAGCGCCCGTACCAACCGGGGTTTTCCTTCAGCCTGCGCTTTATCGCGGCGAAAAGGACCTCCTCTTCCTCGTTCGTCGGCTTGTCGAGAAAGGCCGTGTCGCCGCCTTCGGCGCGAACGCCAAGATGGATCAGGAGCGTCGCGTCGCCGCCATCGTCGAGGATCAAATTCGGCGCGCCGCCGTCGCCCCACTCGAAGATCTTGTGCGTATATTCCCAATAATCGAAAAGGCTCTCGCCCTTGCGGGCGAAGACTGGAACGCCTGCTTCAGCGATCGCTGCGGCGGCGTGATCCTGGGTCGAATAGATGTTGCAGGAAGCCCAACGGACCTCGGCGCCCAGCGCCCTCAAGGTCTCGATCAGGACGGCCGTCTGGACCGTCATATGCAGCGACCCGGCGATCCGGGCGCCGGCGAGCGGCCGGGAGGGGCCGAATTCGGCCCTAATCGCCATGAGGCCGGGCATTTCGGTCTCGGCGATGGCAATTTCCTTGCGGCCCCAGGCAGCAAGCCCGATGTCGGCGATGGCATGGTCGGTGAAAAAATGAGTCATGATGTTCCTCGGAAGTTCGCCGGTTCATAACAGGAGCGCGGGCGGCGGGCAATAAAGATATAAGCAAGTCTTTATGTCGTTCCAGAAGCCCGAATATTAAGCATGCCCAGTCATCGCCATCCGCCGCTCCTTCCGGTAGGGGCCGCAGGGTGTTAATCGTTTTTTAATCAAATACCAGCGGGGGATGATGCCCCACGTCATCCAAAGCCCTGCCCGCGTCCTTGATGTGATCATCGACGCCGAACCGTGGGCTATTCCCTATCGCGAAGACTTGCGGCGTCTTTTGACCGAGCCGGCCGTTACGTCTTCCGAACATCGAAGCGTCCGGTTCGAAGCGGCGCGGACCCAAGCGACGATCGCGCGGTGGAATGCCGGCGCCGATGCATGGCGGGCGTGGACGGAAAAGATCGGCGCTTTGCGGGCACGGTTCCAATGCGAAACCGGCGCCGATCGGGTTTTTGCATCGCTAGGCCTCGCGGACTTCTCCGACCATTGTTTCCAAGATTGCGTTAATTTCGGTACGCTCGAATTTCCCTTCGGCGTCTCGTTCGCGCGGGCAAATTTCGCGGACGACACCTGGCTTGCCGACGTCCACTTCGGCGGACGCACTGATTTCTGCGGCGCTCAGTTCCTGAGTCGCGTATCGTTTGAAAAAAGCCGCTTCGAAGGCGACGCGGATTTCCGCGATGCGGTTTTCTTGCAGGGCGCGCGTTTCACCTCCGTTTGCGCCGGCGAAGGCATGACCTTTCGTGACGCGCTGAATAGATGCCTGGTTCCGCTATTCGCGATTCCGCGGACCGCTCGATTTTTCGAAAGTGCAGGTTGGCGGCGAAGCAGGATTCGGAAATTACCTCTACGCGCAAGATGTGGATTTTTCCGACGCCGAGTTTTGCGACAATGCAGGTTTTGAGCAGAGTATTTGTCCAACAAGACTTCGTTTCTGCGCGCCTGCTTTGCGCGCCACGCCAGGTTCACCAAGACCTCATTCCGCGAGAAGCCGCTCTTTGCCGGTGCCCCGCTTCCTCGGCACTTCGCATTTCGACGAAACCACCATGCCGTTCGCCGAATCCCCGGTCATCGAGCAGATAAAAGCGCTTGAGCGTGGGCTACGTCAGCTGTGAGCGGGCGAGCTGTCAAACCAGCCGGATAAACTGGCGGAGCAACTCAGTTGCAAGGTCGCCATTGTCCGAAGGCCGCAATCCTTCCTCTCAGAGTGGATGCTATCAGACCCTTTCCCTCGTAGACATTGTGCGGATTCCACAGCATCCATCCATCGGAGCCGAAATCATTCGCGGCGTGAACTTGCGCGGCCACCTCTTTTGCATCGAAAAGCCGATGGTCGAACGCGTAATCCTTGAACGCCTGTAGCCAGGGACGGAATCGGTTGGGCGAGATTTTGAGACGCTGATTCGCTTGGTCGAGCGACTGGCGAACGATTTCGTAAGAATGAGCGACCGGATTGCGATAGCCTGGAATGCCGAACTGGAAGCCAGATGGATAAAGCATCGGCGATAGATAATCGACATTGGGCGCGATCTCCTCGAGCCTCTGCCCAATTCCCGTGTCGTCGAGATTCCAGCAGACGTAGCCGAAAATATCGACCGCGAGATAGGCATTGAAGGGAGCGAGAGCGCGCCGCGCCTCGGCGAGGAAACCGGCGATCGTATTGAGCCTGCCGCGTTGGTCCGTCGGCCCGGCGAACCGCAGCCGGCTCGGAGAATCGGGAAAGCGGACGTAGTCGAATTGGATCTCGTCAAAGCCGGCACGCGCCGCCTCGACCGCCACCCCGATGTTGTAGGTGCGCACCGCAGGTTGATACGGATCGGTCCAGGCAAGTCCTTCCCGGTCGCGATACAATGCGCCGTTGGCGAGCTTGATCGCGAGATCCGGCCGTGTCGTGGCGAGTGGCGAATCCTTGAAGGTGACGATGCGCGCGATCGCGTAGACGCCCCTTTCGTGCAGACTTTTGACCAAATTCGCGAGGTCGGGAATGGTCGTCAACTTTCGCGCGCCATCGACATTGGCGAGAGGTAAGGCGCTCGGATAAGGGATGAGGCCGCGATCGCCTTTGACGTCGATCACAAGCGCATTGACCGCGCTAGAATCCACAAGAGCGAGCGCGCCTTGCCGCAGCGTTGTCGAGCCGATGCCATAAACGGTGAGATAAAGCGCCTTGGGCGTGAAGGGCGCAAGCAAGAACGTGGCGTTGGATTTCGGCACCTCTACGGTCGCGAATGTGGCCGCGCGATAGCCAGCCGCACGAACGAAGATTTTGTCGCCCTGCGCTTCCAGCTCGAAATGACCCGACGCGTCCGTGGTGGTACTCTGACTGCCGATCATGACGCGCGCATCGCCAATCGCAGCACCGTTCGAGGAATCACGCACGGAGCCCTCGAGCGCCGCCACCCTCTGGCCGAAGAAAAGCAGGAGAGCGGCAGCGCATGCGAGCCGTCCGAAACGGATGTGTTGCCTCATGGGATTGGCTTTCGGGCAGGGCTTGCGATCAGCAAGGCGCCGAAGCCTGCGCCTTGCGCCGCTTCGGAAACTGGAATACGCGGAACAGCAAAAAGATCGACGCCCGGCGCGGCAAGCTCGCCACTAAACCCGAAAGCTGAGATATATCCTGCCCGCGCGGCGGCCGCCTCTAGTTCCTGATCGACAATGCCGTACGGCCAAGCCAGCATGTCGACCTTGATGCCGAGCCGGCGTTCGAGAACGGATTTGGACCGTCTGAGCTGATCATCGACGAAGGCGCGATAATTTTCCGGGCTCCGGCGAGCACGCTCCTTGCGAAAGTCGGGATGCCAGTAGGTGTGCGACTGAACATCGATAAGGCCGGAGGCCAGCATCTCCTTCAGCTGATCCCATGTCAGCGCATAATTCGCATTGGAAATGGCGGAAGGATAGATGAAGAGCGTAACTGGGATGTGCTCCCTTCGAATAATCGGAAACAGCTCCGTGTAAACGGAACGATGGCCGTCATCCGCGGTGAGCACCGCGGCGGGTGCTGCCACTGGAGGCGCCGTGCCTCGTAGCCCGTCGACGACGGCGCGCAAAGTCACAATCTTGTAGTGATGGGCGACGAGCCATTCGAGTTGGCGCTCGAAGACCTGCGTTGTCACCGTCGTTGGGCCGGGTGTCGTCGGATCGAAGCGATGATAGGTGAGGATGGGAATGGGCGCTTGAGCTTGCTTTTCGGCTTCTCTTGGTTCGGGCGCGTTCTCCTGCGCCGATGCACTTCCGCCCATGGGAAGCGCCATGAGGCGGAGAGCCACGACGACCGTCACAAATACCGACAGGCTGGCATGCCGGACCATGTGCGAACTCATGCAAGCACCCGGCCCTGGAGGCCGTCCTCTCGTTTGCGACATATTTGCGGATATGGCGCGTGGCTCTTTGACTTGGCTCAAGAATGGCGGGGTGCGGCCCGAGCGCTCTATGGCCGTACTGCAAGAATTGCTGCTCGCCTGCTCTTAACCTTTATTCCGGCTGCCAGATTCCGCCGCATCGCCGCCTATATGATCGCCTCGCTGCCGTACTCAGCAATTGCTATGAGAGGTCGGCGCGAAGATTCGCTTCGGCTGGGAGGTGGCGAATTAGGGAACCCTTATGAGCGAAACGCAATGGCTTGCAGTCGATGATTACATCGGCGATCTGTTCATCGGCGAGGATCCGATCCTCGCCGCGACGCTGGCGGCGAGCGATGCGGCCGGCCTGCCGCCCATCGCCGTCGCGCCGAATCAGGGCAAGCTCCTGCATATCCTGGCCCGCCTCCAGGGCGCGCGCGCAATTCTCGAAATCGGCACGCTCGGTGGCTATAGCACGATCTGGCTCGCGCGATCTCTGCCCCCCGACGGGCGGCTGATCACGCTCGAAGCCAACCCCAAACATGCCGCGGTGGCGCGCGCCAATATAGAACGTGCCGGGCTTGCCGCGATCGTTGATCTGCGCCTTGGGCCGGCGCTCGAAACGCTGCCGCAGCTGGCAAGTCCCTTCGATCTGATCTTCATCGACGCCGACAAAGAGAGCAATGCCGATTATTTCCGCTGGGCGCTCAAACTATCGCGCCGCGGCAGCCTGATCGTCGTCGACAATGTCGTGCGCGACGGAAAGGTGATCGATGCAGAAAGCCGCGATCCCATGGTGATGGGCACGCGCCGGCTTTATGAGGCGATGGCCGCGGAACCAAGGGTGAGCGCGACCGTGATCCAGACGGTCGGCCGCAAGGGCTATGACGGGTTGGCAATCGCATTGGTGACGCGATCGCCGGGCGATGACTGACGCAGGAATTGGGCGAACTACTCCGCGACTTCCGCCTTTTCCTTCGCTTCGAGATCGGCGCCGGTCTCCTGATCGACGGCGCGCATCGACAGCCGCACCTTGCCGCGTTCGTCGAAGCCGAGCAGCTTGACTTTCACCTTGTCGCCTTCCTTGACGACATCGGATGTCTTGCCGACGCGGCCTTTCGCGAGCTGCGAAATATGCACGAGGCCGTCCTTCGAGCCGAAGAAATTCACGAAAGCGCCGAAATCGACCACCTTCACGACAGTGCCGTTGTAGATCTGGCCGACTTCCGGCTCGCTCGCAATCGACTTGATCCAATTGACCGCGGCGCGGATCGAATTGGCATCCGAGGAGGCGACCTTCACCGTGCCGTCGTCCTCGATGTTGATCTTCGCCCCGGTCTTTTCGACGATCTCGCGGATCACCTTGCCGCCGGTGCCGATCACTTCGCGGATCTTGTCGGTGGGGATCTTCATGGTCTCGATGCGCGGCGCGAATTCACCGAGTTCGGCGCGCGCGCCGCTCAAGGCCTTGCCCATCTCTTTCAGAATATGCAGCCGGCCGGCCTTGGCCTGATCGAGGGCGACCCGCATGATCTCCTCGGTGATGCCGGTGATCTTGATGTCCATCTGCAGCGAGGTGACGCCGGTCTCCGTACCGGCCACCTTGAAATCCATGTCGCCCAGATGATCCTCATCGCCGAGAATGTCGGAAAGCACGGCGAAACGCTGGCCTTCGAGAATGAGCCCCATGGCTATACCGGCGGTCGGCGCCTTCAGCGGCACGCCCGCGTCCATCAGAGCAAGGGACGAACCGCAGACCGTCGCCATGGACGAGGAGCCGTTCGACTCGGTGATCTCGGAGACCACCCTTATCGTGTAGGGAAACTCGGCGGGGGTCGGCAGCATCGGATGGATGGCGCGCCAGGCGAGCTTGCCATGGCCGATCTCGCGACGCCCCGGCGAACCCATGCGGCCGGTTTCGCCGACCGAATAGGGCGGGAAATTATAATGCAGCAGGAAACACTCCTTATAGGTGCCCTCCAGCCGGTCGACATATTGCTCGTCCTCGCCCGTGCCGAGCGTGGCGACGACCAGCGCCTGGGTTTCGCCGCGGGTGAACAGAGCCGAACCATGGGTGCGCGGCAGAATGCCGACTTCGGCGCGGATGGGCCGCACCGTCTTCACGTCGCGCCCGTCGATACGGATGCCGGTGTCGAGAATGTTCCAGCGCACGACCCTGGCCTGGAGATCATGGAAGGCCTCGGCGACGAGATCTTTCGGGAAACGCGCCTCGGTCTCGGTCGGTAGCAGCGCCGCAAAGACTTTGGCCTTGACTGCTTCAACCGCATTGTAGCGGTCCTGTTTCGAGGTGATCTTATAGGCCTCGCGAAGCTCCGCCTCGGCAAGCTCGCGAACCGCCGCCTCGACCTCGCTCTTCTCGCTCGTGACGAGATCGCGCGGCTCCTTGGCGGCTTTTTCGGCAAGCCGGATGATCGCGTCGATCACCGGCTGGAAGCCGCGATGGCCGGCCATGACCGCGCCCAGCATCACGTCTTCGGAGAGTTCCTTGGCTTCCGATTCGACCATCAGAACGGCATCGGCGGTGCCGGCGACGACGAGATCGAGCGCGGAATCCTTCAGTTCGTCAAGCGTCGGGTTGAGCTTCACTTCGCCATTGATATAGCCGACGCGCGCCGCGCCGACCGGCCCCATGAAGGGGATGCCGGAGAGAGTGAGCGCCGCCGAAGTCGCGACCATCGCGACGACATCGGGATCATTCTCGAGGTCGTGCGAGAGAACGGTGGCGATGATCTGCGTATCGTTGCGATAGCCGTCCGGAAAGAGCGGCCGGATCGGCCGATCGATCAGGCGGGAGACGAGCGTCTCCTTTTCCGAAGGACGGCCTTCGCGCTTGAAATAGCCGCCGGGAATGCGGCCGGCCGCGAAGGCCTTTTCCTGGTAGTTCACGGTGAGCGGAAAAAAATCCACTCCCGGCTTCGGCGTCCTGGCCGAGACGACGGCGGCGAGCACAGTTGTCTCGCCATAGGTCGCAAGTACGGCGCCGTCAGCTTGGCGCGCGAGGCGCCCGGTTTCGAGCACGAGCTTGCGCCCGGCCCATTCGAGTTCTTCACGATGAATATCAAACATCAGGCTTGGTCTTTCTCATCAAGTGGCAAAGACCCAAGGCCATGTGCAAGACGGCGAGGTGCTGCCGGCAGGCAGCGCCTGGCGATCCTGCCATGGCGGTTGGTCTTCGGGTTCGGGCGGCGGCCCATTCCGCCGCACCGGGGGCAAAGCGCCTTGGCGCTCTGCAATATTAAAGCATTTCCGCAACGAGCGGGACTCTGAGGTCGGCGAATCGCAGCGGCTTGGCACAGCCAAATCGCGGGACCGACCCCGACCTTAATTTATTGCCTCCTCGCGCGTTTTCCAACGGTTGAGGTGCGCTCGGGCTGCTCTGCGCCGGATTTTTGGGCAATTTGAGCCGACTGAGGGCGGATCAATGAGCCCGGACCGACGCTCCGCCGCTTCCCGGCAGAGCCGCGAAACGCGACAAAGCTAACGCCGGATGCCGAGCCGCTCGATCAGTGCCTTGTAGCGCGGCTCCTCCTGGCCCTTCACGTAGTCGAGGAGCTGGCGGCGTTGCGAGACGAGTTTTAAGAGCCCGCGCCGCGAATGGTTATCTTTCACGTGTGTCTTGAAATGTTCGGTCAGATTGGCGATCCGCTCGGTCAGGATGGCCACCTGGACCTCGGGGGAGCCGGTATCGCCCGACTTCGTTGCATAGTCCTTGATGAGCGCCTGCTTGCGCTCGGCCGTGATCGACATCGGGAGTCCTTTCAAGCTTTAGGAATTCTCCTGCCCTCGGCCAGGCCGGGATGTCGTCCAGCGAGGTTTCGGGAGGAACGGTGCCGGAAAAATCTGGCGGACGCGGGCTTTATACAGGAATTTGCCGCGAGGGGAAGAGCAAGGTCATTCGCAAGGGAGGCATCTCCGGCCAATCAAGGACAGCCGGAGCTGTCGTGAGTCTGAAGCTGATGGCTATCTTGGGAATGCCGGCTTATAATTGCGTTGCATGAACCGCGGCATGCGTCGCGTGAAAAAGCCTCAAGTCTGGGAGGACGATCATGTATAAGATTTTCAGGCTAATCCTAATGGCAACGGTTTTTGGCGGAGTGCTTTGTTCCAGCGCCTATGCTTGGGACAATTGTGGTGTCGGGCGCCACCGCACGGATTGGGGACAATGCGTGTCGAATTACGCCGTCGGTCCCGGCACGCGCGGCTGCCCGCCCGGATTTCATTGGGGTAATTATACGCATGCCTGCTTCCCTAATTGAACTATTCTTCGCTCAAAGGTAAGCGCATAGGAGGCGGCCCCAATATGTTTGGGGCCGCATGTGGAACTGTGACACGGTCGCTGCGACGGCAGCTCAGCAATGGTCAGGCTCGGACAAGCGACTCGAGATGCTCTTGCGGCATTGCCATCGATAACACGGCTCGACCATGCTGCTCTCCGGCTGCATTCGCCCAATGCTGTGGCCAATGGATTTTCTCTCAGGCAAAGAGAAAAGCGCGTTTCTCTCAGGCAAAGAGAAAAGCGCGACAGCGAAGCCCTGTTGCGCATGTTCAACTAGCCTCGGTGCCGACAAGGCATGGTCTTGGACCCTTTCAGCTCCTCCGGAGAATTCGAAGCTTGGTTGCAGAGCAGCGGCTCAAAAAATTTCGAGCCGGTTGCCACTCTAGACGATACGGCTATCGGTTTAGCCGGCCTCTTCCCCTGCGGCGGTAACCAAAGTCATTCCGCATGGCTGATTCTCTTCGTCCCTGACGAATTTCAAGGCCGCGGCGTTGGCAACGTTGATGATGACGGCGCTCATCGCCACCGCGCATATGTTGGATCTGCGCCGGCTCCAACTGACCGTTTTCTGTGACTACGAGCGAGCAATCTCTCTTTATCAAAGGCTCGGCTTTGAAATCGAGGGGCGCCACGAATGCTATGCCGCCGTGGCGATGAATTCGCAGCCGCATCACGATGTCAAGGATCATGAAGGCGACCGCGGTTTGGCCTGCCGCAATGCTAGAGAATGGGAAGGCCGATTTGGCCGTTAAATTGCACTTATTGACGAACCAAGCGAAATCATGAGCCAAGCTCTTTTGTAAGAATGCACGGACCAGCTTGAGTGCTTTTGCGCATGCTGAGAGCAAATCTCATCGGGTAATGGCGCAGCATTTGTAAGCTCGACGCTCTGCTGAGATAAAGGAGCCCAAACCGAATATTGTTGTGTATGAGGATTGGCCGGTGTCGATTCAGGAAGCGGCTTGCGTCAGCCTGTTTCTAAAACCGATGACGAAGCTCGAGTTCCGGGATGAATATGATTTCCGCACCGCTGAGCCAGGCTCGTAAGCTGAATTCAGGCTCAGCTGCTCCACAGCTAATCATCCCCTTGTCATACCCGCCAATTTTAAGGAAGAGATCTCGTTCTCTCGGACAGCGCGCGTGTGGCTAAGGCAGGAATGACGGCACGTGACGTTTGGCGATCTTCATCGCCCAGGCCTTAAGGACGGACCATTTCGCCGATCTCACCATCATAACGTGGGCGGCTTCAAAGCGCGCGACGCGCACGGAAGAATCGCCGGCGCGGCTGATCGAGCCGACGCGATCGGTTTCTCCAGATTGATATCTGCGCGGGGTTAGCCCAAAGACCGCGCCGACGGACTTCGACGAGGTGAAGCGGTTCGGGTCGTCCCCCGCCGCCCGATAGGTCAACGCCACGATGGGGCCGACGCCGGGAACACTCATCAGCCGATTACAAACGGGGTCTTGGCGCGCGGCGTCGCGAACTCGTTTGTCAATGACTGCGACCTGGTCACGAAGTGCGGTTCGGGCGATCAGGAGAGGCTCCATGACCAATGTCAAAGTCGGATGCCCGGCAATTGCCTCGCGTACTTTCGCAGCCCACCGTCCGCATAGCATGGACACCAGCCTGATGCCGAATCCACGCAACAGGCCCCGAACGCTGTTTTCGACATCCTTGAGCCGGCGCACGAGGGTGGAGCGCGCCGACAGAAGCGCACGGCATTCGCGAGCGTCCAAGCTCTTCACATGAACCGGGCGGAACCATCCCATGCGCAGCAGATTGGCCATACCGCGGGCGTCGTTGCGATCGGTCTTGGCGACACGTGCCGAAAGCGCTGCCCGGACATGGCGTATCTCCATCAGGATGGCGTCAAAGCCATGACGCGAAAGGCCGCGCACAAGCCATTCTGAAAGGGGGCCGGCTTCGAACCCCAGTCGTGCGAGCCGAGGCCGATAGGGCGCCAGCCGATCCGCCAAAATATCTGGATCGCTGGCGGAAATCGATTCCAAAACGATCGCGCCTTCGCTATCTACAACGCAAACCGTTGTTGTTTCCAACGAGACATCGAAAGCAGCATAAAGATCCATGGCAGTCATCTCCGGAGGTGAGCCCCGAGCATTCTGCCTCGGCTGGGTTTTTTGAGGTTGACGAGCGGTCGAAGGAGCTGTCGGCCAAGGCGATGAGCTCGATCGGCTGAACGGGTTGATCGATTTTGAGGTCTTCCGCCGCGGTCTGGAGCAGGCCGGCGATCGCACCGGTCTCGCTGTTCGCCCGGCATGAGCCCGCAAACGACACCGCGCCGTCCGACGCGGCTGCCTCAAAACGGAAGGTTGAACACCCGCCCCGGTACCAGTTCCCCGTGTTCGACGGCGCCGACCGCGACGACCACGCCGCCACAAGAGGCATAGGCCGGCCCGCCCATCGGTGCGTCCCGGCCGCGCAGCAGGATTGATTGCCCGCGCCGCAGCCGCACCGCGGCCTCGCGATCGACCACGACCTGCGGCATTTCCATCAGCCCCGCCTCGACGCGGAGCAGGAGACCGCCGGGCGCTTCGGCCAAATGTTCCAACGCCACGGCATCCTCTTCGAGAAAGGGCCCGACCCGCGTGCGCCTGAGCGCCGAGACATGGCCGTAGCAGGCGAGCTTACGGCCGAGATCGCGCGCCAGCGCCCGCACATAGGTGCCCTTGCCGCAGCGCGCCTCGAATGTCGCCGCATCGCGTGTCGCCGCGACGAGTCCGAGCGCGTGGATTTCGACAGGACGCGGCGCGAGCACCGGCACTTCGCCGTCGCGGGCGATGTCATATGCGCGTTCGCCAGCGATTTTGATGGCGGAGAAGGCGGGCGGCCGTTGCATGATCCGCCCGGTGAACTCGGGTAGCGCGGCGCGAATCTCCTCTATCTTCGGCCGCCGATCGGATTGCGCGATGACCCTGCCATCGGCGTCGTCGGAATCCGTCTCCGCCCCCCAGGCGATCATAAACCGGTAGGTCTTCTCGCCGTCCTGCACGAAAGGCACGGTCTTCGTCGCTTCGCCGAAGGCGACTGGCAAAACGCCCGAGGCCAGGGGATCGAGCGTGCCGGCGTGACCCGCCTTCTTGCCGTTGAAAATCCGCTTCAGCCGCGCCACCGCGTGCGTCGAGGTCATCCCGACAGGCTTGTCGAGCACCACCCAGCCGTTGACTTCGACGCGGCTCGAACGGGGCGCATTCATCGCTTGTCCGGATCGGTCACAAGATCGCGCTTCACCTGCGGCGAACTGAGCAGCGCATCGATCTTCGTGCCGCAATCGAAGCTCTGGTCGGCCTTGAAACGCACCTCCGGCGCGAACTTGAGATTGATGCGGCCGGCGATCTCGCCGCGCAGGAATTTCTTGTGCCGCTCGAGCGCTGCCAGCACGCCATCCATGCCCTTGCCGCCGAGCGGCATGACATAGACGGTCGCGAGCTTCAGATCCGGGCTCATCCGGACGTCGGGCACGGTGATGACATGGCCTTCGAGCACCGGATCCTTGACCGCGCCGCGGGAAAGAAGATCGGATAAGGTGTGGCGGATGAGCTCGCCGACGCGCAGCATGCGCTGCGAAGGCTCGCCGCCGTTATGGTGAAGTCTGGACATTTTGTTCCATTCCTCGGCCCTTTACACGAGGACCATTCGCCTGCTTAGGCAGCAGGCGGACGTTTGCGATTTTGGAGAAGCTCGTTGGTTGCGTGGTAAGCCCGCGTGGTGCGCGAACCCTGCGGGAGAGGGTGGCTGCGGAGCAGCCGGGTGAGGGGTTACGATGATTGCAGATTCAGACGCATCGTACCCTCATCCGCCTCGCTCCACTCGGCACCTTCTCCCACAGGGAGAACGGAGGCGCGGCGGTTACAGCGATCGTTTGATCTCCTGCACGTTGTAGCATTCGATGACGTCGCCGACGCGCATATCCTGATAATTCTCGAAGGCCATGCCGCATTCTTGGCCGGCGACGACTTCCTTCACCTCGTCCTTGAAGCGCTTCAATGTCGAGAGCTTGCCCTCGTGCACGACGACATTGTCGCGGATCAACCGGACGTTGGCGCCGCGCTGGACGACACCGTCGGTGACGCGGCAGCCGGCCACTTTGCCGACCTTGGAGATGGTGAACACCTCGAGGATCTGCGCATTGCCCAGCATCTCTTCGCGCAGCGTCGGCGGCAGCAGGCCGGACATCGCCGCCTTCACGTCGTCAACGAGGTTGTAGATGATGTTGTAGTAGCGGATCTCGATGCCGCCCTGCTCCGCGAGGGCGCGCGCTTCTTTGTGGGCGCGCACGTTGAAGCCGATGATTGCCGCGTTCGAGGCTTCCGCCAAGGTTATATCGGATTCGGTGATGCCGCCGATGCCGGCATGGATGACGCGCGCCGCCACTTCCTCCGTGTTGAGCTTCTCCAGCGTCGCGACGATCGCCTCGACCGAGCCCTGCACGTCGCCCTTGATGACGAGCGGGAACTCCTTGCGCCCGACCGTCTTCAGCTGGCTCATCATATCGGCGAGTGAGCCGCGCGCCACGCCGCCGCGCACCGCCGCCTTCTCGCGCTTCTGCCGCTCGCGATATTCGGTGACCTCGCGCGCGCGGGCTTCGGTATCCACAACAGCGACGCGGTCGCCGGCCTCAGGGGAACCGGAGAATCCCAAAACCTCGACGGGCATAGAGGGGCCCGCCTCGTCCCGGACTGCTCCCTTGTCGTCGAGCAGCGCCCGAACGCGGCCCCATTGCGACCCACCGACGATGAGATCGCCGACGTGAAGAGTTCCACGCTGGACGAGAACGGTGGCGACCGGGCCGCGGCCGCGATCGAGCCGCGCTTCGATGACTGTGCCTTCCGCGGGGCGCGTCGGATCGGCCTTGAGATCGAGAACTTCGGACTGCAAGGCGATCAGATCGAGCAGCTTGTCGAGATTGGTCCCCTGCTTCGCCGAAACTTCGACCTCGAGCGTCTCGCCGCCGAGCGATTCGACCTGCACCTCATGTTGCAACAGTTCGGTGCGCACTCGCTCGGGCTTTGCTTCCGGCTTGTCGATCTTGTTGATCGCAACGATCATCGGCACGCCCGCGGCCCGGGCATGCGCGATCGCTTCCACCGTCTGCGGCATGACACCGTCGTCGGCGGCGACGACGAGCACCACGATGTCGGTGACCTTGGCACCGCGGGCGCGCATCGCCGTGAAAGCGGCGTGGCCGGGCGTGTCGATGAAGGTCACGGGCGTCCCGTTCGGCGCCACGATCTGATAGGCGCCGATGTGCTGGGTAATGCCGCCGGCCTCGCCGGAGACAACATTGGCGTGGCGGATCGCGTCGAGCAGCGATGTCTTGCCGTGATCGACATGGCCCATGATGGTAACGACCGGCGGTCGCGGCAATAGATTGGCATCCGCATCGGGCCTGTCGAACAGGCCTTCCTCCACGTCGGATTCGGCGACGCGTTTGACGGTATGGCCGAGTTCCTCGGCGATGAGCTGCGCGGTGTCGGCATCGATCACGTCGGTGATCTTCGCCATCTCGCCTTGCTTCATCAGAAGCTTGATCACATCAACGCCGCGCTCAGACATGCGGCTGGCGAGTTCCTGGATGGTGATCGTCTCGGGCAGGACGACTTCGCGCGAGAGCTTTTCCTTCTGCTCGGCGACATGGCCTTTCAGCCGTTGCACACGGCGCCGGAAGGCGGCGACCGAGCGGGTCCGCTCGTCTTCCTCCCCCGTGGCGCTGGCCACCGTGAGACGGCCGCGGCTCTTCTGCTCGCCGGGTCGGGTCGGGCGCGGCAGCACGACCTTCGGCGCCATGCCGGGGCGGCGAATGACCCGCTTCGTTTCCTCCTCGTCGATCGGCTGCTGGCGCGCGCTGGCGGCGGGGCCGGTGAATACGCCGAGCGGCTTTCTTGCGGTGGGCGAGGCTGGCGGGAGGGGCGGTGCGCCGGGTTCAAGCCTGCGCTTGGCCTCCTGCTCGGAACGTCGCTTGGCCTCGGCCTCGTGGGCGCGGCGCGCCTCTTCCTCACGTTTGCGCTCGGCCGCTGCGGCGCGCTCTTCCCGTTCGCGCGTCTCGCGCACTTCGCGCGCCTGCGCCTCGGCCAGTGCGATACGGCGCTCTTCATCTTCGCGTTCGCGCGCTCCGGACAGGGCGCGATTGCGGGCCTCGCGCTCCTCTTCGGTCAGCGAACGCAAGACGACGCCCGCCGCCGGCCGCGCCGTCGTGGGACGCTGCGGAATCTCGGGACGCTGCTGATCCTGTGTCGGAGGAGGTTGCAGCGGCGTGGCGGGCGGGGGCGCGGTCTCACGCGGCGGGTGCGCTTCGCCAGGGCCCAGCGCCCGGCGCTTGACCTTTTCGACCACAACCGTCTTGGTGCGGCCATGCGAAAAGCTCTGACGCACGGTCCCCGCCTCCACCGGCCGTTTCAGCGACAAGGTCTTGGTCGGGGCGACGGTCAGAGTCGTGTCGCCGGAATTCTTCGATTCAGCCATTCGTTCCAAATCCCAGGGCAAAGCCCACTATGTCACAAAATTCCAGGGCCAGAGCCCATTTGCAAAGCCGGCGCGGCCGCCGGCACCGGGCACCTTTGACCGCGCGTCGAAGTCGCCCCTAGCTGCCTATCAGATCGCTCCGTCGTCAGCTGTTTCCAGTGCCCCTGCATCGGGCGGGGCGGAGGGCGTGGAGCGGTAACGCTCCAATCTGCGGCAGTGCGAAAGAAACGCCTCGCTCGCCGCCCCTTCGGTGAGCGCTGCATGTATCACATTTGTGCCGCCGAGTGCCAAACTCAATTGAAGCGACGTAAACAGTTTGATCTCCGCCTTTGGCTCCCCGCCGAACCTGCGTCGCAGGGCCTGCGACAGCTTGCGGCTGCCATCGGCGCCGCCGTCACTGGCATGGACAAGGCCGATCACGCCGCCCCCCTTGATCGCCGCCTCGGCCTTGAAGAAACCGGTGACGACCTGGCCCGCCTTCTTGGCGAGCGACAGCGCCTGAAGGCACATTTCGCTCAGCAAGACTTCGATTTCCATGGGCAAGGACGGGGAAACCTTCACCTGCGCCTTAAACCCGCGGGCGAAGGCCTTGCGCTTGACCGCCGCGGCGACCGCGTCTGCCCGGGCGCTGACCCAGACGCCGCGGCCAGGCAATTTGTGGCGCAGATCCGCGACGACCTCAGCGTCAGGGCCAAGGACGAAGCGGATCATGGCGTCGGGAGCGGCCTTCGCTTTGGTGACGATACAGGTCCGCTCCGATCCGGGATCCGTCCTCATCCGATTGCTCAATGAGACCTCCGCGCTATTCGGCGACCCCCGCCTCCTGCGTCTCGGCCGCCGGGACCGAGGGCGCCTCAACCCAGCCCGCCTCGAGCCGCGCCCGCATGATCAAGGCGTCGGCCTCCTCGCGCGAAATCTCGATCCCGTCCAGGAACCCGGCATGTCTGGTCGTCTCTCCGTCCTTGCGCTCGCTCCAGCCGACGAGATCGTCGGTGGCGCAGCCAGCGAGATCCTCGACGGTCTTCACGTCGTTTTCACCGAACTTGACCAGCATGGCTCTGGTGACGCCCTCCATTTTTGCGAGATCATCGGCGACGCCAAGTTCCTTGCGCCGTTCATCGAGCTCGCTTTCGATCTTCGCGAGATAGGCTCGCGCCCGGGCCTGGATCTCCCCCGCCGTATCCGCGTCGAAACCTTCGATCGTGGCGAGTTCGGCAGGCTCGACGAAGGCCAGTTCCTCGACCGAACGGAAACCCTCGGAGGCGAGCAATTGGCCGACCACCTCATCGACGTCGAGGGCATTCATGAAAATATTCGTGCGCTCCAAGAATTCCTTCTGCCGCCGCTCCGATTCCTCGGCTTCGGTCAGAATGTCGATGTCCCAGCCGGTGAGCTGAGAAGCGAGCCTCACATTCTGCCCGCGCCGCCCGATCGCCAGCGACAATTGATCGTCCGGCACCACGACTTCGATGCGTTCCGAATCTTCGTCGAGCACCACCTTGACGACTTCGGCCGGCTGCAAGGCGTTGACGATGAAGGTCGCGGCATCCGCTGACCATGGAATGATGTCGATCTTCTCGCCCTGCAGCTCGTTGACGACCGCTTGGACGCGCGAACCGCGCATGCCGACGCAGGCGCCGACTGGATCGATGGAGGAATCGCGCGAGATCACCGCGATCTTCGCCCGCGAGCCTGGATCGCGCGCGACCGCCTTCACCTCGATGACGCCGTCATAGATTTCCGGCACTTCCTGACGGAAGAGCTTGGCCATGAACTGCGGATGGGTGCGCGACAGGAAAATCTGCGGGCCGCGCTGTTCGCGGCGCACGTCATAGACATAGGCGCGGACGCGATCGCCGGGTCGGAACACCTCGCGCGGGATCATCTCGTCGCGCCGGATCGTCGCCTCGCCGCGGCCAAGGTCGATAATCACATTGCCATATTCGACCCGCTTCACGACTCCGTTGACGATCTCGCCGATCCGGTCCTTGAACTCTTGATATTGGCGGTCGCGCTCGGCCTCGCGCACCTTCTGCACGATCACCTGCTTCGCCGATTGCGCGGCGATCCGGCCGAAGTCGAAGGGCGGCAAAGTTTCGGCGATCCAGTCGCCGACCTGCGCGGCAGGGTTTTTCTTGCGCGCCTCGGTGACGGTAATCTGCGTCGCGTCGTTTTCGATCTCGTCGACGACGAGCAGCAGCCGCGAGAAGCGGACCTCGCCGGTCTTCGGGTTGATCTCGGCGCGAACCTCCGTCTCCTGCCCGTAGCGGGAGCGGGCGGCCTTCTGCATCGCATCTTCCATCGAGGCGAGCACGATCTGCCGGTCGATCGATTTCTCCCGCGCCACCGCGTCGGCGATCTGCAGCAGTTCGAGCCTATTGGCACTGACGGCCATGGTTTTCTCCTCTCGTGACCCGCCGCGCTCTCACTGCGCGCGGCGGAAATTCTCTAATCTTCACTTGGTCTACGCAAAGCTTTGGGCGGCCGCGACCGCGCCGGTTTCGCTTTCCTAAGCTCCGAACCGGAGCCGGCGGGATGCGTGGGCTTGAACCGGCCGGGCCCGCGCCGCGGCCCGATCTCCGCGGCTTCCGACGTGCCGAGCCCCTCCTCCACTTCGGAGCGCTTGGCCGCGGCTTTGGCGCGGCGTAACGCCTCGCGGATCAGATTATCGGCCAGGACAAGTTTGGCTTCCGCGATGTCGGCAAGCTTGAGCCAGACCTCCGGCGGTTCCTCCGGCTTGGCGTCGACGCGGCGAAGTTTTACGCTGGCTTCGTTTCCTTCGCCTTCGCACGCTTCGATGATCCCGCGAAATCTTTTGCGGCCGTCGATTGCGACCGCCATTTCGATCCGCGCTTCATGGCCACGGGCGCGGTTGAAATCCGACATGCGCACCAGCGGCCGGTCGATGCCTGGCGAGGAGACTTCCAGCCGATAACCGCTGGGGATCGGATCCTCGACATCCAGGACTGGAGATAGGGCTTGGCTGACGGCTTCGCAATCACCGACCGACATGCTGCCGTCCGGCCGCTCGGCCATGATCTGAACCGTCGTGCCCGCCTGGCCCGAAAGCTTCACCCGCACGAGGCGAAAGCCGAGATCGGCGAGCACGGGCGCAGCGATCGCGGCGATCCGGGCGGCAACGCCCGTCTCCGTCGAAAAGCGCGATTCCGTGAGCGTGCTTTGCAATCCACGTCCTTTGAGTTGGAGCCCGGATCAGCGTCGCTGGGCCCCGCTCCGCCACGTTTAAGCCTATGATTTACAGGGTTTTCGCGGTGGATACTTCAAGCCGGCCATCGGCAACAAAAAAGAGCGGGTCCCGGCCGGGCCCACTCTCAATGTTCGATCAGCCAAGGATGATCGCTATGAGAAGATCGATGCTTCTATATGCGCTTTTTCCAGCGATTCTGCAAGGTGCAGGTTGCGAGGGCCGTGTCTCATTTTGAATTTAAGCAAAGGGTGGCGAGCGGTCATTCGGCTTCGCCGGCCCGATGACAGATGCGCCATAAGCGGACGTGAGCTTGCTGTATCGATCGAGACTGTCGACTTGGCGCGCATCTTGATCGTGCGAGACGAGATGACCGGCGGCGCACCAACGCTTGTCTATCGCCTCACCTTCCCCGCATCGGGCCGTCCGCGCGCGCTGGGGCATCGAAATGGTAACGCGCCCCACATTGGCTGTCGCCAGAAACTGGAGCGCGTACCCATGAATTGAGGTTAGCAACGGCTGATAAACGTCCGTTTTGGAGCGCTCTACGGACTCAAAATCAGACATCGCACCAAGGCAGCATCGTGCCTGATAAGTGGCTGCTCGCCGTGGGGCCGCATAGCGGCGCAAATCCTGAGATTTGCACCGCTCTCATTTTCAAAGTTGCAGCTTTAAAGTTGCAGCGGATGCGGATCCGGCATCGCGCGACCAATAGCGCGAGAGCGGCTGTCGTTAAGCAGGCTGAAAGGGCGGCCTATATCACCACCACCACCAGCACCTGCCTCCGCGCCAGCCTCTGCAGCCTCTGCCCCAGCCGCCTCTGCCCCAGCCGCCTCTACCCCAGCCGCCTCTACCCCAGCCGCCTCTACCCCAGCCTCCACGCCAAGCCTGGGCGGGCGTCGTAGAAGCCGTCATAACGACACCGGAAACGCCCATAATGCCGGCAACCTGGCCGAGACCATAAGTCCCGATAATGGCCATGACCGCCAAGCCGCGCACGCAAGCGCGACCCAATTTGTGTGTTATCTCAAGCATTTTCGGACCCAATTTCGCCCAGATATCGTTCTGTGCCATTTTTCAATCCTCCCAGAACTTTCAATCCTCCCAGAACTAATGAATCCTAGCATGCGCCGTCGGGCGCCGCAACGCCGTGGGCGACACTATCTCCACGGCTCAGAAATCAGGCTGGCGACCGGCACGCTCGCAATCGACGCCGTGGACGCGCCTATCGCGGCAGAGCTTTTGCTAAAGTGCGCAGGCGCTTGCCGATCGCAGCTACGGCGCGGCGTAGCTTCGGACGGTTGATCGGAAAGGGCTCATGGCGAGTTTTGTTCTCCGCCGCCGCCAATCGGCCCTGCGACTTGACCTCCCACCGATCATCTGGAACGGTGAAGAAGGTCTTGAT
Source organism: uncultured Alphaproteobacteria bacterium (assembly GCA_963720425.1). GTDB lineage: Bacteria > Pseudomonadota > Alphaproteobacteria > Rhizobiales > Beijerinckiaceae > Methylovirgula. The sequence goes on along the minus strand of OY970391.1, from coordinate 1,391,566 downwards.
GACATCCGTATTTGTTTAGCGGGACTCCGTCCGAAAAAGGTCAATGTCAAAAAAGCACAATTACATACTTGGGATAAATGCATACGACCATGATGTAAGCGCATGCTTGCTGCGCGATGGTGAGATTGCCTACGCGATCTGCAAAGAGCGGATTACGCGCGAAAAACACGCTCGCGGCTTCTATGAGGAGGTGGTCAACTACTGCCTGAATGCCGAGGGCATCGCGTTAGACGACGTCGATCTGGTGGTGCGCAACTGCTACATTATGCCGGTCGAGGAGATTGAAAAGCGGCTACAGCATCAGTTTGCGCCGTATTTGTTTGGTCAAGAGGAGCGAGCGCAAGCGGCAAAAAACCCTCTATACCTTTCTGACTCGAAGAACGTAGTGACGGTATCGCATCATCTGGCACACGCATACAGTGCGTTTGCCGCCTGCCCCTTTGATGATGGGGTTGTGATGGTGGTGGACGGCGTGGGCAGCTACGCCTCGGACGTCACCGAAAAATATCCGCAGACGGACACGGTTGATCCGCTGGCGCGTGAATCAGAGAGTTTTTACCGATTCAATGGTTCCAATATCGAAGCGCTGAAAAAGGTTTGGTTGAAGCCAAGTCGCGGGTTTCTCAGCGATGAGTTTTTCAACATGCCGGGCCTCGGAGCTTTGTATAGCCGGGTCTCGAGCTATATTTTCGCAGATTGGAACAAGTGCGGCGAGGTTATGGGCCTGGCTCCTTATGGACGTTCGGATCGGGTAAAACCGCTGCTCGAAATCAAAGACGGAAATTTGGCCGTCCCTGATTGGGTTGACCAGTTCAAGCAACCATGGTTCCCGGACAGCGAGCAAAACTGGCAAGCCAGTCCGTCCATGGAACATTGGGAGGACCTGGCCTGGCGTGTTCAAGATGACACCGAAAGGGTGCTTCTGGATCGCGCGATCTGGCTGCGTGAAACAACCGGTGCCAAAAACCTCTGTATTGCAGGTGGCGTGGGCCTGAATTGCGTCGCCAATGGCCGGCTCGTGCGAGAGGCGGGGTTCGACAATATTTGGATTCAGCCCGCGGCAGGCGATGATGGAATTGCGATCGGCTGTGCCTATTATGGCCATCTGGCGATGCAGAAAAGGCAGCGCTCATACGTGATGAACCATGCCTATTTCGGCATCGACTACAAAGACGAAGAAGTGCGCGCCGCCATTGATAAACGGCTGGTTCGTCTTGAGACAATAAATACGTCGAGCAAAGACATATGCCGTGATACGGCGCAAGTCCTGTCTGACGGTCATGTGGTCGGTTGGTTTCAAGGCCGTTCTGAATTCGGTCCCCGGGCTCTCGGCAATCGCAGTATCCTGGCGGACCCGCGCAAGGCGGAGATGAAGGATAAGCTGAATAAACGGGTCAAATTCAGGCAGGCATTCCGGCCATTCGCGCCGATCGTTCTCGCCGAAAGGACAAACGAGGTTTTCGAAGGCGATGACGAATCGCCATTCATGCTGCTGGCCAAGCGCGTTCGCCCGGAATGGAGAGAAAGGATTCCGGCGGTCGTTCACGTTGACGGCACGGCACGGCTGCAGACGGTCCGTGAGGACACCAACGAGCGGCTCTATCGACTGCTCAAGGAATTTGAGACGATCACCGGCGTTCCTGTGCTGTTGAACACGTCATTCAACATAAGGGGTGAACCCATCGTTGAAACGCCGCGCGATGCGGTCGAATGCTTCCTTGGTACGGGCATCGACTATCTGGCTTTGCATGACATGTTGATCGCGAAGAGCCGCCTTCACAACATCATTTCTCCGTTCAGAAAAGCGCAATCAGAGTTGAGCTCGATGGTCCGGACTGGCTTGAGCGTCGGGGCTTTGGCGCCCGGGTCAGGAACTTAGCAGCCCGTCGGACTTATCGAAGAGTCATTGCACCGCGCAATCGGGAAGGTCTTTGGGGAAGGGGCCGAATTTCTCGAGGATTCTCTGCATATGTCGGCTGCCATCCACAGCCTCGATCAGCTCGTAGTAGAGGCTCTTGTACGTCAGGAAAATGGCGCCAGCTGCTTTCATTCTCGCAATCGCCGACGTGACATTTCCCGATGCGGAAAACAGGAGCTCCTCCACCACGTAAACCTCATAGCCGAGACTGAGAAGACCGAGGCAGGATTGAAGAACGCAGACATCGGTTTCGCAACCGGCCACGATAATCTGCTTCTTATTCGAGTGTCCAAGGTGGTCCCGAATTTTCTTCTCTTGGGTCAAATCAAAGAAATCTTTTTCGAAAGTATCTGCGAGATCGTTCACATGCTTGCCGATCCCCTTAGGCACGCAGCCCTTTTGATCGACTGGCCTTTCGAGGGTCACCACAATCGGAACTCTGAAATAGCCCAGCAGGCGAACAAAGTTCTTTATATTCGTCTCGAGTTTGGGACGAAGACGCTTGTCCACCTGCCCTAAGAAGAATTCTTGGACGTCGATGATCACACCCAAGCAATGGTCGGGGACAATGCGTTTTGCCATCATCATGTTGTCGTTGCGTGCGCACCCGCGGATCCGGCTCCTCGGCTCGTCCACCAGACCGATGTTGCGCGGCCAAGCTTGGCCACTATAGTGCACCACCGCCAAATCCCGCAAAGAGAACCAAATGCCCGAAGATAAAGCGATCAAGCGCGTCGTCCTCGCCTATTCGGGCGGGCTCGACACCTCGATCATCCTCAAATGGTTGAAAACCACCTATGGCTGCGAGGTCGTGACCTTCACCGCCGATCTCGGCCAGGGCGAAGAACTGGAGCCGGCGCGGCAGAAGGCGCTGCTGCTCGGCGTCAAGCCCGAGCACATTTTCATCGAGGATCTGCGCGAGGAATTCGTGCGCGACTACGTCTTCCCGATGTTTCGCGCCAATGCCCAATATGAAGGGCTCTATCTTCTCGGCACGTCGATCGCCCGGCCGCTGATTGCCAAGAAACAGATCGAGATCGCCCGCAAAGTGGGCGCCGACGCAGTCGCGCATGGCGCCACCGGCAAGGGCAATGACCAGGTGCGCTTCGAGCTTTCCTATTACGCGCTCGAGCCCGACATTAAGGTCATCGCGCCTTGGCGCGAATGGGATCTGACCTCGCGCAGCGCGCTTCTCGCCTTCGCCGAAAAGAACCAGATCCCGATCGCCAAGGACAAGCGTGGCGAGGCGCCCTTCTCGGTCGACGCCAACCTGCTTCACGTCTCTTCCGAAGGCAAGGTTCTGGAAGACCCCGCCGAGCCGGTGCCGGATTATGTCTATTCGCGCACGCTCAATCCGGAGGACGCGCCCGACACGCCGACCTTCATCGAGATCGATTTCAAATGCGGCGATCCCATCGCGGTCGATGGCGTGACAATTTCGCCCGCCACCCTGCTCGCGCATCTGAACGAGCTTGGCCGGGCGAATGGCATCGGCCGCCTCGATCTCGTCGAGAACCGGTTCGTCGGCATGAAGTCGCGCGGCATGTATGAGACCCCGGGCGGCACGATCCTTCTTGCCGCGCATCGCGGCATCGAGCAGATCACGCTCGACCGTGGCGCCGCGCATCTCAAGGACGAGCTGATGCCGAAATATGCCGAGCTCATCTACAACGGTTTTTGGTTCTCGCCGGAACGTGAGATGCTGCAGGCGCTGATCGATCGCAGCCAGGAGTTCGTCACCGGCCGCGTCCGGCTGAAGTTGTATAAAGGCTCTGCCACGGTGGTCGGCCGGTCGAGTCCCTATTCGCTCTACGACCAGGACCTCGTCACCTTCGAGGAAGGGGCGGTTGCCTATGATCACCGCGACGCGGCGGGCTTCATCAAGCTCAATGCGCTGCGGCTGCGCACGCTCGCCAAGCGCAAGCGCAAAAGCGCGGGCTCCGAGCAAGGATAAGCCGCGCCTCGGGCGATCTTGGCGAGGGCCTTGCGAATCAGCTATGCTGAAAATGCATAGCTCGATTGCCCGATTCCCCCCCTCTGAGGCCGTCCCCGCGTGGCGTTCTGCCCCTGCGCTGCCGCGGCTTAAGAATTGTCTTGGTATAATTCGGCTTTACTGCCGAAATCCCCCTTGCAGCATTTCGGATATCGGCGATTTTGGGTTACTAGACCGCATGAACCTCAAGCGGTTCGCGCAGATTCGATCGGAGAGAAAGCGATGACGAGTGCACCGAAGAAAGCCTCAACCGCCAAGAAAGGGCCCTCTGCCCCCAGCGCCTTCAACAAGCCGTTGCAGCCGTCGAAGGAACTCGCCGCGGTCGTCGGCTCCGGACCGCTGCCGCGCACCGAAGTGGTGAGCAAGATTTGGGTCTACATCAAGAAGCATAAGCTTCAAAACCCAGCGAACAAGCGCGAGATCCTCGCCGACGATAAGCTCACCGCGGTCTTCGGCAAGAACAAGGTCACGATGTTCGAGATGAACAAGCTTCTCACCAAGCATTTGAAATAGCGCTTCCGGCCCAGCACTCCGTGCCCGCGGCTCGAGCATGCCTGCGGCATGCTCGCGACTTATGATTGAGAGCGGCGTCTCAGATCCGCGATAAAGGGCCGAGCCGCGGTGCAATCGCGTAATTGAGTTGCACGATCAAAATGAAGCCGATGCTCCAATACGTGTTGATGATGCAGAGCAAAGCGGCGACGAAGTAAAGCGCCTGCGCGATGACGATGCGGCGTTCGATCGCGCTGGCGACATCGGGTGACAGATCCCTCTTCACCAATTGCGCGCGCAAGGCATAGCGCCAGGCCGCGAAGAGGATCGCCCCGAGAACGAAAATATTCGCCCAATAGATCATGAGAGCGGTCCGATAGGAAATGAACGCAGCCATCAGCGAGGTCGAAAAGGGCATCGACGGCGAATAAGAAGGCGAGATGAATCCAGGCGAGATGGCGATCGCCGCGGGTGAAATGATTGAGCTGCGTCTGCTGTCCAACCCAGAAATGCCCAGCGTCAGGAAGCTCATCAGATAGACGAGGATGCGCGGCGCGAGCGCGACCACCGCATGCCGGAGATCGCTCTCGCTGTGGATCGCCGTCTCCGCCGGGGTGCGCAGATCGAGAACGAGCAGCGTCATGGCGACGGCGAAGACGCCGTCGCTCAAGGCGGCGAGGCGCCCGATGTTTTGTGCGGCGATGCGGTTGTAGCTGCTGCGCAAGGGCGGAACCTCATCAGATCGGCTGGGCCTTCGGGTGCCGGCGCTTCCCCGTCGGGCCTAATAACATATACGTGCTCTTGTCGTGTATCGCCGACTTGCAGTCCCCCTACATCCTGACCGGCGGGTCTCCCAATCCTACAGCGACACAACTGCCCTCGTGCTGCCCGGCCGGGCAAGTGACTCCACCCGGCGCGAGCGGGATTCACCATGGTGGCACCGCTTTCTGCTGCCCGATTAATCAAATTCCGCAGGCCGACGGCACGTGCAAGCCGCAGCCGTTGGTTCCACCGCATGAAACGCCTGGCCAAGGAAGTCTCACTGAGCAGCCGAATGCGCCGGCGACATGCGGCACCGGCGGTTTGGTGCCGCGCGGAGCGTTTGCCGGCGACGACGTGTGCGTGCCGACGTGGGTGCGCGACCAGGTAATCGAGGACAATAGTGCCGCGCCGTCCCGCGTCGATCCCGAGGGAGGCTGGGTGAAAGGCTATGTCCGGCGCGAGGCCAATCCGAGCGATCACGTCTGTGTCACGCCGCAGACGCGCGCCCAAACTCGGGCCGACAATCGGCGCGCCGCCTCTCAGCCTTTGCAGCCACCGAACCCTGGGCCGGCCTACACTCCGCCTGAAGGGGCGCCGCCACCTTCGCCGCCGCCTGGACCAAATTCGTCACCCAACCAAGCCGTTCAAGCGGTTCCACCTGGAGCCAGCAACGCGACGGGGAGCTATGTTCCACCGACACCACCGTTCTCAGCGTGCCCAGACAACGCGTCAAAGGGTCCTTGATGTGCCTGGGTGCTGTTTCCTGCCCGCCGGGTACGACCATGGTTGGTGTTAATGAGAATGAATATCACATGGGCTGCTGCCCGAGCGGCAACGGCTGGATCTTTGTCTGGACACTCCCTCATAACGCCAGCAATCCCGGCGTTTGTGTGAACCCGCAGGGGAGTGGAGTACCGGTACCGGTAGCACCAATGACGTGCGCTCCCGGCTGGACCGGGGTGCCGTTACCTAATGGCGCGCCGGGGCAGCTCGAAGTGTGCGAATACCCGCCGAGCTGTCCTGCGAACACGGTGTTGCTGAATAACGGCCGCTGTGGCTGCTCGACCGGCTATGAGCTGCAACCGAACCACACCTGCGTGCAGCTGCCCGGAACAACACCGACGACGCACACACAGACGTGCCCACGGACCAGGCGTTGCCCCCGAGGCCAAGGGCTCGCGTCGGATTGCACGTGTTGCGCCGCTAGCCAACTGACCTCGACTGGCAACTGCTGTCCCACCAACCAAATCCCGCAAGCCCGTGGCGGCTGCAGGTTCGTTTCGCTGCGTCAGAATCCCGACCTGACGATAACCCTCGTTCGCCCGCGTTTCATCCCCCCGCGTATCGTGGTTCGGCATCCGCCGGGCAGAAGTCGCTTCGGGCATCCGCCAACGAGGAACAATCCGCGCTTCTATCGCCTGCCGGCACCGCTAAACTCAACCTAACGGAGCATCTCACCGCAATTTTCCACAAGGACAGTGCCATGCAAATCCATCGACGCCGCCTGTTGCTGTTTGCGCTCGCAGCCACGTTGAGCTCCCGGGCTGCGGCGCGATCTCGGTCGAGAATGGCTGGTGCGCGAGCAAGCCACGGACGGTAGCCATTGGGACGGGGTCTGGACCCGGCGCGGAGATTCGAACACGTTCGATGCGGAATGGCAAAATAGTGCATCTGGCACGGTCATTCGCGACGTCATTGAGTTCATGTGGGTGGAACAAAACTCGGTCGTGCTCTACTGTTTGGGCAAGAGGGGGCGATATTTTGGCGAACTGTCGCCCGATGGCCGCCAGATCGTAAAAGGATCAGCGAGCTGGTACGAACCTGACGCTTATTGGACGGCACGCATAATCGAGCGCTAAGGTGAGGGGCAAGCTGATTTCGCCGCAATGCTGAAGCAAATCCCCCGGCCCACCCTACCCTTCTTGCCGCAAGCGAGGAGAGGGCGTTTCACCCCTCGTTCCATTTCCGCATATGCGCGAGAAGTCCGGCGGTCGAGGAATCGAGCCCGTCGAGCGCCGCGCTCTTATCGGCAACGACGGGCGCGAGACGCAAAGCGAGCTCCTTGCCGAGTTCGACGCCCCATTGATCGAAGGGATCGATGTTCCAGATGACCGATAGCACAAAAATCTTGTGCTCATAGAGCGCGATCAATTCGCCGAGGACGCGCGGCGTGAGTTGCTTGTAGAGAAAAGTGCTCGACGGCCGGTTCCCGACAAAAACCTTGTGCGGCGCCAGCGCCGCGATCTCATCCTCAGGCATGCCTTGCGCGCGCATCCGCGCTTCGACCTCCTCGCGCGGCCGCCCGCGCATGAGTGCCTCGCTCTGGGCGAGGCAATTGGCGAGGAGTAAATCGTGCTGATGCGCGTCCGCCGCGGTCGGCCGCGCCGCGACCAAAAAATCGACGGGCACGATCTCGGTGCCTTGGTGAAAGAGCTGGAAGAAGGCGTGTTGCGCATTCGTCCCCGGCTCGCCGAAGAGCACCGCGCTGGTCGCTGATTCGATGCGCTCGCCTAAGAGATCGACAGACTTGCCGTTCGATTCCATTTCGAGCTGTTGAAGATAGGCGGGGAAGCGTGCCAGCCGCTGATCGTAGGGGATCACGGCTTGCGCCGCATAATCCCAGAAATTGCGATACCAGATTCCGATGAGCGCCATCAGCACCGGCACGTTCTCGGCCAGCGGCGCGGCGACGAAGTGCCGATCGATCGCTTCGCCGCCGCGCAAAAAATCTTCGAATTGCGCCGCCCCTATGCCAATGGCGAGCGACAGCCCGATCGAGGACCAGACGGAATAGCGCCCGCCGACCCAATCCCCGAAGAGAAAGCGGCGCGCCTCCGCAATGCCGAAGGCGGCGACTTCCTTGGGCGCGGTCGAGACGGCGCAGAAATGCGCCGCGATGGCGGCCTCGCCCAGCTTTTCGGCCACGGCGCTACGCGCTGCGGCGGCATTGGTCATCGTCTCGAGGGTCGTGAACGTCTTCGAGCAGATGATAAAAAGCGTCCGCTCCAGCGCGAGGCCCTTCAATTGATCGGCGAGATCGGCGCCGTCGACATTGGCGACGAAATGCAGGCGCAAATGCGGCGCGACGAAAGGCGAGAGCCCCTCGGCCGCCATGGCCGGGCCGAGGTCCGAGCCGCCGATCCCAACGTTGACGATGTCGGTGAAGGCTTCGCCGGTCGCGCCCCTCGCCGCGCCGTTGCGCACGTCTTCCGCGAAGGCGAACATCTTGCGCCGCTCGGCAAGGACCTCGGGCATCACATCGATGCCGCCGGCGCGCATGGGCGCCCCGGTCATATTGCGCAGCGCCATGTGCAGCGCCGGCCGCCCTTCGGTCTTATTGACGATCTCGCCGGCAAAGAACGCGGCGCGCCGCTCTTCCACCTTCGCGGCACGGGCGAGATCGAGGAGCAGCGCGAGCGTCGTTCGATCGATTCTATGTTTGGAGAAGTCGAACAGAATGCCGTCGAGTTCGACGTGGAAATCTCTGAACCGCTCGGGGTCCGCGGCGAAGAGTTGGGCAATCGTCACCTCGCCCATTTCGGCGTGATGGGCTTCGAGCGCGTAGAGCGGCTCGGAGAGGTCGAAATGATCCATGAGCGCGTGATCCGACGGTTTCGCTTTATCTATCATATCGCGGGCTTGGATCTCGCCGATCAGGAGCTTTGGGGCTCAGTTTGCAGGCTTTTCACCCGCTCCGTTCGAAAGCCCATGCCAATGAAGCGCGCGGGTAGCCGCCGCAGCCAGGGGAGATAGATGAAGAGGCGGAGGATCCAGGGCGGGTTCATCTTGCCGCTTCCGTGCAGCACCTTCGAAATCACCCGGTTCTGGACGAAGACCTGCATGGCCTGAGTGAGCTTGACGGCCGGCTCGCGTCGCCTCTGCACTGCGGCGAGCAGGGCGTCCGGCACCCCACCTTGCCGCAAGGCCGGCGCCAAGATGTTGACAGCGGCGATTGCGTCCTGGATGGCGACATTGATTCCGACCCCGCCGATCGGCGACATGGCATGCGCGCAATCGCCGATGCAGAGAACACCCGGCCTGTGCCACAGTGGCAAGCGATCGATGGCGACGGTCAAGAGCTTCAGGTCGTCCCAGGTTTTCAACTCCGCCGTCCGCTCGAAGGGCGCGAGCTCGGCGATGTGGCTGCGCAAGACGGCAATGTCTTGTTTCTTCATCTCGTCAAACCCGCCTTTGGCAATGACATAAGCGCATTGCCAATAGTCGCCGCGCTGAAGGAGGACAAGAATTTGGCCATAGTCTATTCGGCCGAAAGTTTCCTCGGGGTCGCTCGAGCGCCGGCTCAGCCGGAACCACAGGACATCCATCGGCGCGCCGATGTTCAACGGCGTAAAGCCGGCCTTTGCCCGCACGGTCGAGTGCCGGCCGTCGGCGCCGATTGTGAGATCGGCCCTTATCGAAAGTGACCCGTCTGGCGTTCGTGCAGTGACGCCGCGGACCACGCCCCCTTCTTCGATGAGCCCATCGGCTTCGGCCTGCATGATGAGACGGAACGCGGGATAGCGCGTGGCGTGGCCGGCGAGAAAATCGAGGAAGTGCCATTGCGGCATCAAGGCGATGAACTTCGCCCTGGTCGGCAGATGCGAGAAATCCGCAAGCGGGACGGTGACGTCGCCGATCTTGCCCGACAGAACCCGCGCCTCCTGGTGCGGCAAGGCAAGAAATTCGTCGAGGAGGCCGAGGTCGTCCATCGCCTGCAGCGTCGAGGGATGGATCGTGTCGCCGCGAAAATCGCGCAGAAAGTCGGAGTGTTTTTCGAGAACGATTGTCGCGACGCCGGCGCGGGCGAGAAGAAACCCGAACATCATGCCGGCCGGGCCGCCGCCGACGATGCAGCAGGTCGTCGATTGAATGGACATCACCCCTCCGCCCGCCAATTTAGAGCGGAGCGGCGGTTACGGATAGTGCCGAGACGGCTGGTCAGGGAATGGCGACGACCAGCGTGCCGACACTCACGCGCTGGTAGAGGTCGACCACGTCTTCGTTGTACATCCTGATGCAGCCGTAGGAGGCTGCGGTGCCCACCGTCTTGCGCATCCATGCGTTCGTACCGTGGATCGCGACCTGGTGGCGCGTAAGCGTGATTGCTGCGGCGCCCATCGGGTTATGCGGCGAGCCGCCCTTGATCAGGCTCGGAAGCTCCGGGTGGTCGTGGTGGACGATCGCCGGTGGCGACCAATCCGGCGCCATGTACTTGCCTTCGACGGCGCTCGGGCCGAGCCAGGCCTTGCCCGGCATGCCGACGGCGATCGGATAGCGGATCGCTTCGCCGTTGCCTTCGGTAAAGTAGAGCTTGCGCTCATGCTGGCAGATGATGATCTCGCCGGCCGGATAATCGGCTCGGATCGAGACGACTTCGCGGGCGCTCGCTGCATTGCAAGCGAGCAAACCGGCCGCGCTCGACAAAAGAAGCGCAAAAATCGCGGGAACAACGTCGCTCCGCTGCCTCAACTTGCTCATAACGTCCCCCACGGCAACGAAAGAACCCTTGCGACAATAGCAATTGCCGCACGCCTATGAACATCATTTTGCGCAGTCGCGTTAAAATGCCGTTGACGTGTGGCTCCGAGGCCGCAGTGCGGCCTCGTTTTCTCATGCTTTTTTGACGGCGTCGGGACGATTGAGCGCCGCGTGGCTCTTACGGTCGCGGATCAGGTCCTCGACGACGCTCGGATCGGCGAGGGTGGAGATATCGCCGAGGGCATGGAATTCATGTTCGGCGATCTTACGCAGAATACGCCGCATGATCTTGCCGGAGCGGGTCTTCGGCAGGCCGGACGCGAAATGCACGATGTCCGGCGTCGCGATCGGACCGATTTCCTGCCGCACCCAGGCGACGAGCTCCTTGCGGAGATCGTCTGAGCCCTCGGAGCCGCTCATCAAGGTGACATAGGCATAGATGCCCTGGCCCTTGATGTCATGCGGATAGCCGACGACCGCCGCCTCCGAGACGAGCGCATGGGCGACGAGCGCGCTTTCGACCTCCGCTGTGCCCAGCCGATGGCCGGAGACGTTGATGACGTCATCGACCCGACCGGTGATCCAATAATCGCCATCAGCATCCCGCCGGCAGCCGTCGCTCGTAAAATATTTGCCGGGATAGGGCGCGAAATAAGTGCTCACGAAGCGTTCGTGGTCGCCGAATATGGTGCGCATTTGGCCGGGCCAGGAATTGGCGATGACCAGATTGCCGCTGCAGGGCCCCCCGAGCACGGCGCCTGCGCCATCGACGACTTGCGGCCTTATGCCGAAGAAGGGCTTCGTTGCCGAACCGGGCTTCAAAGTCGTGGCGCCGGGCAAGGGCGTGATCAGAATGCCGCCCGTTTCGGTCTGCCACCACGTGTCGACGATCGGGCAACGGCTGTCGCCGACAACTTTGTAAAACCATAACCAGGCTTCCGGATTGATCGGCTCGCCGACGGAGCCAAGCAGGCGCAGCGAGGCGCGGCTCGTCGCCTTTACCGGACCGTCGCCGGCCCCCATCAAGGCGCGGATCGCCGTCGGCGCGGTATAGAAAATATTGACCCGATGCTTGTCGATGACCTCCCAGAAGCGAGAGACCGATGGATAGTTCGGCACACCTTCGAACATCAGGGTCGTGGCGCCGTTGGCGAGCGGCCCGTAGAGGATGTAGCTGTGGCCGGTGACCCAGCCGACGTCGGCGGTGCACCAATAGATGTCGCCGTCGTGGTAATCGAAAATATATTGGTGCGTCATCGAGGCAAAGACGAGATAGCCGGCCGTCGTATGGACGACTCCTTTCGGCGCTCCGGTCGATCCCGACGTGTAAAGGATGAACAGCGGGTCTTCGGCATTCATCGGCGCCGGCGGACAATCCGGCGAGGCCTCGGCCGCCGCCTCCGCGTACCAAATGTCGCGGCCTTCATGCCAGGGGATTGCACCGCCCGTGTGCTTCACGACGATCATCTTGGTCACGATGCCGGGAGCCTTTTCGAGCGCCGCGTCGGCATTCGCCTTCAGCGAGACCTTGCGTCCGCCGCGCAGGCCCTCGTCCGCCGTGATGAGAAGCTTCGAGCCGCAGTCCTGGATGCGGCCGGCAAGCGAATCCGGCGAAAATCCGCCGAAGACGACGGAATGGACGGCTCCGATGCGCGCGCAGGCGAGCATCGCATAGGCCGCCTCCGGAATCATCGGCATATAGATCGTAACCGTGTCGCCCTTTTTGACGCCCTGCCCCTTCAGGACATTGGCGAAGCGACAAACCTTGTCGTGCAGTTGCTTGTAGGTGATGTGGAGCGATCGCGCCGGATCGTCGCCTTCCCAGATGATCGCCGTCTGATTGCCGCGCGTAGCGAGATGCCGGTCGATGCAATTCATCGCCACGTTGGTGAGGCCGTCCTCATACCATTTGATTGAGACGTTGCCGGGGCCGAAGGACGCGTTCTTCACCTTCGTGAAGGGCTTGATCCATTCGATGCGGCGGCGGCCTTCCTCGCCCCAAAATCCTTCGGGATCGGCGATCGAGCGCGCGTGCATCTGTTCGTACTTTGCGGCGTCGATAAAGGCGCGGCGCGCCCAATCGGGATGGACGGGATAGAGAGACTCGGACATGTTTCCTCCCGTGACGCAATACGCCGCGAATTCGTGCTTTCTGCACGTACATCGGAGCCGGTTCGCGCGGCTCTCTTAAATTATTATGCGCCAGCAGTGAGGGGCGGACAAGCACGCCGAAGGAGGCGGCCGCAGTTTGCGTCCGCCGCATTGAGCGGTGGGCCTTCGCCGATCGCGTCGAAGCGCCCGATCTGGGCAAAGAGGGCGACATGCCGAATTGCGGAAGCCGGAACAGAAATGTCCCGGGCACAGCAGTAACTGTCCCGGGACAAGAGGAATTCCCGCCACTTTGGGGGCTTCGTGGCGTCTTCTTTTCCGGCGCGTGTGGCTCGAGGCACGCGCCGGAGCCGCTTCGTCAGAAGACGATCTGGGTGCGTCCGGCAAGCCAGTCGATCGTGGCGCCGCGCCAAGTGTTGGGACCGCCAAAAACTTGCGGATTGTCGACGACAACATGCTCATAATCGAGCATGAATTTCATGTTCAGGTTGGGGTACCAGTTTAGGCCGGCGCCATAGGACGTTTGCTCGCTGCCGCCATAAGTCGAGGCCCCCGAAGGCTCGCCGGGAACCGTGTAGGCCGTCCCGAGTACGCCCTTCGCGCCGCCCGTCAGGTTGGGGTCGTTGAGATCGACGACGCTGTAGCGTCCCGCGATTTCGAGCGCGCCCCAGCCATTGCTGCCGAACACCAAGGGATTGTCGGGAATGACGCCGGTATAGGCGCCTCTCGCAGGATCGTACAAACGCTTGCCGCCGAATGTGTAGCTCGCCTCCGCATAGCCGCCATTGAAATTGAGGGTCGGCCCCGGCTTTCCGCCAGTCCAGCCGCTGATAGCCGAAGTGGCCGCAACGAAGGGTGTCGTGCCCGTCAGGGTGTCGACGACATAGTGATAATACTCGCCCTGGACGAAGAAATTCTGCCAGGAGCCCGCCGCTTCAGCGCCGAAGACCTCACCGCCATAGGCCGGGATATTGCCTGTATTGAGGAAATAGGTCGGATCGACGCGAAGCTCGGGCCGGTCGAAGAGCTGGACGCCCTCGACATTCGCGCCAATGCGTGGATCGAACAGATTGGCATAGTTGAAGCCGACATGCAGCGTCGCGTCCTTTGTTTGAACGATCTGATAGGAAGCGCGGAAGAGGCTGGACAGCTGAGGCCCCAATCCCGAAGGCGTCGTGGTGCAAGGTGTGCCGGCGGTGGCACCGATGCAGGAAGCCCCATCCGTATGCAGAGCGCCGGAGTTGGGACCAGTCACATAGGCACCGACCCAATAGCGGTCGTTGTTTGAGTGCGCACCCGCAGCCGTACGGAAATCGCCGCCGCCGAACTCCGTGGCGACGACTTGAGCAGAAGAGCGCTCCATGAACATGATGTCGTTGGAGCTGGTCGCTTCGTCGAGCGTCCAGGGCACATCCTGGACACCAGGAAGATCGATCGCCACCGGGAACTGCTCTCCGTGATTATAGAATCCATTGTAAGTGATAAAGGCGTTTTCGACGCCGGCCAGGAAGTTATTTGAGGTGGTCGGACTTGTGCTCGAATTGGCGTTGGCCAAGGCATTGTTGTCGTTATAGCCGTCCGAGGTGTTGCCGAAGTCGTAGACGAGGGCGTAGTGCCAATCGTCCATGAACTTGCCGACGACGCCGATACGCGCGCGGCGCAAGTCGATCCCGCTGGCGAGACCAACTTGGTCCAGGGTTTTCGGTCCAGGCTTGTAGTTCAGATAGCCGCCCGTATCGACCATGAGGCGACCAAACAGTTCGACCGTGTTAAATCCGTTCGCGTCGGAAAAGCCGAAGTGGTAGCCGCGATCATACGTCAACAGCACTTTGGGGGGCAGTTGCGGGGCCGGCTCTCCGGGAGGACGCGGGCCTAGGTTTCCGGTTGCTGCAACTGTCTGAGGTGCCTGTCTGCGTAGCTGCAGGATCTCCGCCCGTAAGGACCTGATCTCGGCCTCGTGTCGCGCCTCGATCTGCTGGATCTGCGCTTCTAATTTTTGGATCTGGCTGTCATCTGCACTGGCTGGATTTCCGACCAAGACCCATAGGGCAGTTGATGCCATGAGAACCGAGAGGCACGGCCCCCGGGCGCGACTAATCCTCGCCGCTAAGGTTGTATTACTTGACTGATGCATAGGACCCGCCGTCATTTGTACACAAACTTGATGGACTAACTGATAGTCTGTGTCAATAGGAAATACTAAACTCAATTTTAGATTGGTGGGACCGCGTGGATCTGTGGATGCCGGGGGAAAGAAGGCGCGGCCGAAGAGGCGATCGCCGCGAAGGGGCGTGCGATTGTCTTAGGCCGGCGCGGTCGGCGCGCCGGCTTTCGGATCATGCATCAGAAGAGGCGGCAACTCGTTTTGGACGTGGCTTCCCGATGACGGCCGGCGTCCGTCCTAAAAGCCGCGGCGGGGGGGAAAGATGGCAAAGGACCACGCGCAACCGCCTTGGAAGCGATCTCATCGACCGGCGCTCGGCGGCCGGACGGCGCTGGCTGACGGCAGGTTTTCGCCTCGCCATCGCGATCAGATCCTCGCTCGCAAACGAGGCTGCCTGACGATCAATCGCTGCCAACCATGTTCGAGTCATCGAGGGTCATGTTCAGATTGCTGACGCAGCTCGAAAATACGAGTGAACTCGGATCGAGGCCGAGTTGGGCGCAGGCACGCGGCACCGACGCCCTCTGGTCGCCGCGCTGGTAAGAACGGAACGGATCTTCGGCGGTAGAGGTCGGCGCGGGCAGCGGCTGATTCTCGGCGTTTTCTTCCCGATCGAGCACGCAATTCGCGAAGGAGGCGGTGCCGATGCGGTGGCCCTCGCGGGCACATGCGCGGCGCGCCACGCCAGTGCTGCGCGCGCGCTCGACCGAAGCAGCGCTATCTTGAAGACTCAACTCGCAAAAGGCGTAAGGCGCTTCGCTCGGATTAAGCCCCAGGCTGGCGCAGGTTTGCGCCACTGCTCGCTCATCGGGATTGTAGCTAGCCTGCGCCATGGCCCCGGAACCCGCGGACACACCGACCACTGCAGCAAACAACAAACCGATGCGCAACATTTTCATCACCCGCGCAATAGTTTTCCACCACCTTCGAAATAGCGCTTGATGCGATTTCCGGTAGTAAAAACGAATTTAAGCGGGCTGATTCGGCCTAAATTCTTCTTCATTAAACTATTTTTTACATGCGCTCTTCGAGAGCGAGCAGCGCCAATGCTGCAGCCTACGAACCAAGTCTTTGCGGGTATAGAGGAAGTGATCCATGCAAAGGCAACGAGCCTTACATGTTCGTGTCTCGACGACGTCACTCTATCGGTTCTGTGGATCCGAAGAAGCTACCCGACGGGAACAGGCAAGACGCCCGGTCTCACCGACATGCCTTCTCGACGCGCTCGAGAGCCAGCGAGAATCCGGCGAGCGAATAGCTGTCGGTCGTCATATTGCCCTTGAGAGAGGCGGCCTTCACGACAAGCTTCGCGCTTTTCTTCATCGCATTGATAAATTCGGCTTCCTGCGCCGGGTTCTTGATCCAGGCGTTGGTGCCCTTCGAGACAAGATCGAAACTCGTTCCGGCGATATCGGCCTCGGCGTCGCCGCCATCCTTCATTGGAAAGCCCATCATGATCGAGACTTCGTTGTGGATATTTTCGCCGGGCCGGTTCGAGATGAACACATAGGCTGGATCGCGTTTGAGCTTGCGGGGGTCGCGCTGCTCCGGCTGGGCGAGCACATAGCATGTCTTGTCCTTGCCGCCCTGGGCGAGAAACGCACCCCAATCCCCAAAGCTCGCGATCTGCACCGGCTTCGCCCCACTTGTGTCGTCGCTTGCTTCAGTCTTGCTCGCCGCCGCTTTTTTCGCGGCGCTCTTGCTCGCTTTGGCCTCTGCCGACTTGGGGGACTTCGCTTTGGCGGTCTTTTGTTTGGCCGATGTCGGCACGCTGTCGTCGGCGGCCAGTTGCATCGTTGCGGACTGTTGCGCCACGGCCGGTACCGCGCCGAACCCGAAGAGGACGAGGCCGGCCATCAAGACCAGACGTAGAAAGCGAATCATTCTTGAACATACCTTTTTCAGCCGTCTGGCGTGAGCCAGAGGCGGGACTTGCAATCAGACGCAATGAAACGAGGGATCGGGGCAAAATTCGGACGTGAATCAGATGCGGCGGCGCGGCGCTGCTCCAATCAAAGTCCGGCACTTTTGGCAGCGGCCAGAATGGCGCCCGGGCCTTGTTCCGAGTCTTGCTGCACGAGAACGACATAGGCCTCGTCGTCGCCCTTCAATTCTGTGAGCTTGAGGCTCTCCGCCTTGCCGTCCCATTCACCGACTTTGTGAATCGCCCGCACGACATTCGTGTAAGTCATGCTACGGCCGGAATTCTCGCCCCGCTCGATCACGACGGTGCGCGACTTTGCGACGCGCAGCACATAGATTGCGGCCGGGACGTCTGTGCCGACGCCTATGTCGATCTGCAAGACGCCGCCCAACTCGTGCAAATGTATCGGCACGCTGAGCGCGCCTTTGCCTTCCTTGCCGATCTTGACCGCATGATCGATTGCCGCCCTGTCGCTGCCGACCGCGTCGAAAAGGCCATCAACGATGGCCTCCGGCGTATAGACGCGGCCCTCGCCAAGCGCCGCGGCATAGGCCTTCTGGCGCGCCGTGAATTCGGGCGAGGCCAGCGTATCCTTCCAACCAATGAAGTCCCAGTAGTCGATTGGAAAGCTCAGCGCAACGATCGAGGGGTCGGTTGCCATGGTGGAGAGCAACCGATCGGCCGGCGGACAGGACGAACAGCCTTGCGAGGTAAACAATTCGACGACGCCGGCGACGCTGTTCGGTTGACTCGCCGCCAGGCCAAAACCGCATGCCGACAGTGCGATGACGAGCGAACCGGATCGGGCGAGCTTGCAAGCCAGCATGTGCGTGCGAAATCTTTCTGGCGCGGAATTTAGAGCAACGCCGCATCGACGCCAGTCAAATCCAGGTGAGCAAAGTTCTTGCCGCGCTTGCTTGCGAGCGGCGAACCCCCTCTCACGTACTAGTGACCGCGCAACGCGGCGAGAACCGATTGACTCGCCCGCCCGTCAGGCTTGAGCCCGGCATGGGCTTGAAAATCGGCGATTGCGGCTTGCGTCTTCCTACCCAAGACGCCATCGATCTTGCCATCGAGATCGTAGCCACGTCGGATCAGTAGGGCTTGCACTTCGCGCCGGCCGGCGCGGGACAAGCCGGGATCGTTGGTCGGCCAAGGCGTCACGATCGGCCCACGGCCGCGCAGGCGATCCGACAGGAGCCCGATCACCAGCGCATAGGACTCGGCCGCATTGTAGGAATAGATCGCATCGAAATTGCGCGTGACGAGAAAGGCCGGCCCCTGCGGCCCCGCCGGTAGAAACAAGCCCACATTGCCGTCGCCGGAAAGCGGCGAACCGTCGATATGGGTAATGCCGCGCGCCGCCCAAACCGCCATGGGCTGCTTGGCGCGACGCCCGGACGGCCCGGCATAATTCGCCGGGAGTTTTACTTCGAAACCCCAGGGCAGGCCCGCAATCCAGCCGCTGTGGTGCAGATAATTGGCGGTCGAGCCAAGCGCGTCGGGCACCGAATTGATCACGTCGCGGCGCCCGTCGCCGTCGAGATCGACCGCCGAACGCAGAAAGGTCGTGGGCATGAATTGCGTATGGCCGAAGGCGCCGGCCCAGGAGCCGACGAAATTGGCAGGATCGGCGTCGCCCTCTCCGACGATTTGCATCGCGGCGATGAACTCTCGGCGATAATAATCCGGCCGCCGGCTTGGCGAGCAAGCCAGGCTCGCAAGCGACTGCAGGATTGGCCGAGTGCCGAAATTCGTGCCGAAATTCGATTCGACTCCCCAGACCGCCGCGATCACTGAAGCTGGCACGCCATATTTGCGCTCAGCTACCCCCAACCATCGCGCCCAATGCTGCATGGCGGCGCGGCCGTCGGCGATCCGCTCGTCATCGACGAGCCCGGCGATATAGTCCCAGATCGGCGTCACGAATTCCGGCTGCTCTTTTTCGAAATCGAGCACATCCGGATTAAATGTGATGTTTTTCGTCGCGCCATCGACGACGGTGGCGGAAACGCCCTTGGCCTCAGCCGCCGCTTTCAGTTCACCGAGACAGGCTTGGAAATCGGCCCGCGCCGAGCTACCCGCGAGAAGCGCGGCAAGAACCAAGCCGGAGAGCAAGAATCGTATCATGCGGCAGAGTTTACCGCAGCGCCCGGAGCTGTTCCAGCGCGGGCAGCCGGTGAAGGTTTGCGACACGATCATGCCACAAACTGAAAGCCCCGGCAGGAGCCGCGGCTTTCGATCTTGGCACTGGAGCCAGATGGCTCCGGCAATGTCAGCGCCGCCGCCGACTTTAGGCCTTCGATGCGATCGAGGCGGTGAGTTCCAGCGGCTTTGCGATCAGACATTGAGACACTGGGTCACCTCCTTTCAATTGTTGACGATGGTGGTTCTTCTATCGCGATCTCTCACCTCTGCCAAGCGCTGCCGCACTTGGTGCGCGTGCGCATCAGCCGACGACGCCCGGTCCCAGCACGATCACTTTGGTACCGATCGGCGTTTTGGAATAGAGATCGATCACGTCCTGATTGATCATTCTTATGCAGCCGGAGGAGACACTCGTGCCGATTGTCCAGGGCTCGTTCGTGCCGTGAATCCGGAACAACGAATCCTTGTTACCCTGCCAGAGATACATGGCGCGCGCGCCGAGCGGATTGTCGGCGCTGCCCGGCATGCCCTGCCCGCTCCGCAGGTCCGACATGTATTTCCCGATCTCCGGCTGGCGCTGGAGCATCTCGGGCGGCGGATACCAGTCGGGCCATTCCTGCTTGTCGTGGATCTTGGCGATGCCGGACCAGCCGAAGCCTTCACGCCCGACTCCAACGCCATAGCGCATGGCGCGGCCGCCTCCCAAAACATGATAGAGATAATGGCTCCCCGGATCGACGATGATCGTGCCCGGCGGCTCACTCGTCTGATAGGCGATCTCCTTGCGCAGGAACGCCGAGTTGAGATCTGAAAGCTTGATGCCGGGAACGGGAAAGGGCTCGCCCATCACCGGCCCATAAATGCCGGAATATTGTTCCTGGTTGCTGCGCGAGAGGAGCGTCTCGGGAGGATTTGCGTCCGCTTGAACAATCGGACTGGGCGAGGTGGTGACACAGCCTGCAAGAGTGAGCGACAGGCCTGCGGCCGAAGCCCCGGTTAACATCGTACGGCGGGTGATTCGCATGAGTTTACCCATTTAGATCGGTGGATGCGCATCGCGCCCTCGCAGGATCACAGTCCACCTTACCGAATATGCCCTAATTAAGCGAAAAGAAGGCGCCGAGCTATGACCGGCAAGCCACGCCCTAAGAGTTTTCTCTCTGATAAGACGAGGATGGGAATGGTTTGGTTCAAGGACCGCTTGAACAAGGGTTCGTGCCAATCGCGTTGAGCTGAAGCGAAACCTTGAGCCTTTCAGGCGAGGGCCGCGTTCATTTCGTCGAGCACGCGGGCCACGGCCTTATGCCGGCGGCTGGTCTCAATGTATCGCGCCACCTTCGGATAGGCGCCGATCAAGTCTCGGTCCATGAAGGCGCCGACCACGCGCGGCACCCTGAAGAGGGTCGGCGCGAGCTGGCAATCCGCCAGCGTCAGATTGGGGCCAGCCGCGAAATCATCGCCCGTCAGAACGTTCTGGAGCGCGGCGAGACCACGGACGATTTTCGTCAAGCGATTGGCGGCCGTCTCGTCCTGGGCGAGGGCGTCGGGCAATTGCGCAAGTTCGACCGTCTGCGTGGTGATGTGGAGTTCGCCGATGCGCTGCAGCAGGCGCACCTGGGCGCGTGCCTCGGGGCTCGCAGGAAGCAACGGCTGGTGGGGAAATTTCTCTTCGAGATATTCCATGATCGCGGAGGATTCCGGCAGGCGCGTGCCGTCGTCCAGCATGAGGCAGGGAATCGTGCCGAGCGGATTGATCATGTGATATTGCGCCGAGCGTAGGCCGCCCGGCGGCGCGACAATCTCAATGTCCAGCGCCTTCGCATAGATTGCGATCCTGACCGGTGCCGAGAACGGCGAGTAATTTTCCGAATAGAGCCGCATGCGCTCAAGAGTTCTCCGCCTCATCCGGCGCCATGGCTTCGTTCGCCTTCAACCGGTCCGGCCGCGGCATGGAAATAATGTTGTAGCCGGAGTCGACATAATGGATCTCGCCGGTGACGCAGTTTGAAAGATCGGAAAGGAGATAGAGCGCCGCGCCGCCGATGTCCTCGATTGTGACGGGCCGCCCCAGCGGGGCATGGGCCTTCTGAAAATTGAACATAGACCGGGCGTCGGCGATGCCGGCGCCGGCGAGCGTGCGCACCGGGCCGGCGGAGATCGCATTGACCCTTACGCCCTGCGCTCCGAAATCGGCGGCGAGATAGCGCACGCTCGCCTCGAGCGCCGCCTTGGCAATTCCCATCACATTATAGTTCGGCATCACGCGGGTGGCGCCGCCGAATGTCAGCGTCAACAGCGCGCCGCCTTTCGGCATCAAGGCGGCGGCGCGTTTCGCCATCTCCGTGAAGGAGAAGGCGGAAATGACCATGGTGCGCTGGAAGTTCTCTCTGGTCGTATCGGCATAGCGGCCGCGCAGTTCCGCCCGGTCCGAGTAAGCGATGCAATGGACGGCAAAATCGAGCGATCCCCAAGCTTGTTGCAGCGCTGCGAAAGCCGCATCGACGTTCGCAAGATCCTCGACGTCGCAAGGCAGAACGAGGGAGGAGCCGAGGCGCTGAACGAGCGGCTTGACGCGTTTGCCCAGCGCAGCCGTCTGGTAGGTAAAGGCGAGTTCGGCGCCTTGATCATGCAGCACATTGGCGATGCCCCAGGCGATCGAGTGATCATTGGCGACCCCCATGACGAGGCCGCGCTTGCCTTGCATCAGCCCGCCGTCACGCCGCTGATCAGGCATCGACGTGTTTCAAGACGATCGAGGCGTTGGTGCCCCCGAAGCCGAAGGAATTGGACAGAACGGCGCGCAATTCAACGTCGTCGCGTCGCTTGCGCACGATGTCCATGTCGGCGAAGGCCGGATCGAGTTCGTCGATATTAGCGCTCTCGCAGATGAAGCCGCTCTGCATCATGAGAAGGCTGTAGATCGCCTCCTGGACTCCGGTTGCACCGAGCGAATGTCCGGTCAAGGATTTCGTCGCGGCGATCGGCGGCGATCGCCCGCTGAACACGGTCCGGATCGCTTCGATTTCGCGCAGGTCGCCGATCGGAGTCGAAGTGGCATGCGGATTGATATAGTCGATCGGCGTCTTCACGCCCTCGAGAGCCATGCGCATGCAGCGCACCGCCCCGTCGCCGGAAGGCTGCACCATGTCGTAGCCGTCCGACGTGGCGCCATAACCGGCCAGTTCCCCATAGATCTTGGCGCCGCGCGCCTTGGCGTGCTGCAATTCCTCCAGGACCACAACGCCGGCACCGCCGGCGATGACGAAACCGTCGCGGTCCTTGTCATAGGCGCGTGAGGCGACTTTGGGCCGATCGTTGAAGGATGACGACAAAGCGCCCATGGCGTCGAACAGCACCGACAGGCTCCAGTCGAGCTCCTCGCAGCCGCCGGCAAACATCACATCCTGCTTGCCGTATTGGATCATCTCATAGGCATTGCCGATGCAATGATTGGAGGTCGCGCAAGCCGAGGAGATCGAATAGCTGACCCCCTTGATCTTGAACCAGGTGGACAGCGTCGCTGAGGCGGTCGACGACATGGCTTTCGGAACGGCGAAGGGCCCGACCTTTTTTGGGCCTTTGGTGCGAGCCGTATCGGCCGCCTCGACCAAGCTTTTCACCGAGGGTCCGCCGGAGCCCATGATGAGGCCGGTTCTTTCGTTCGAGACCTCCGCCGCGGAGAGGCCGGAATCCTGGATCGCCTGATCCATGGCGACATGGTTCCACGCCGTGCCGGCGGCATGGAAACGCATGGCCCGCCGATCGATCATGTTTTCCGGATCAAGCGTCGGCGCGCCATGGATCTGACTGCGAAATCCGAGCTCGGCATATTTGTCTGCCTTGACGATGCCGGATTTCGCCTCCCGCAAGGAAGCAAGCACCTCCTGGGTATTGTTTCCGATGGAGGAAACGATGCCCATTCCGGTGACAACAACCCGTCTCATTCCTGTCTCCTGGTCGCTTCGGCAGCTTACTATCGGCGGGCAAATTGGCGTGTTCAGGCCGGAATTGCAGCCTTGAATAGTCCAACTTTGAGGTCAGTGGCTTCGTAAATTCGGCGGCCGTCGGCCTCAAGCCAGCCGTCGGCAATGCCGAGAACCAGTTTGCTGTTGAACACGCGCTTCAGATCGACACCGTAGATCAACCTTTTCACCGTCGGCAGAACCTGGTCGGTGAACTTCACCTCGCCGACGCCAAGCGCCCGGCCGCGCCCCTGCAATCCGAGCCAGCCGAGGTAAAAGCCGAGCAATTGCCACAGCGCGTCAAGGCCGAGGCAACCCGGCATGACCGGATCGCCCTTGAAATGGCAGCCGAAGAACCAATGATCGGGTTTGATCGCGAATTCGGCTCGAATCGTGCCTTTGCCGTTGGCGCCCCCTTGTTCCGAAATATCCGCGATCTTGTCGAACATCAGCAGCGGCGGCAGCGGCAATTGCGGATTGCCGGGACCAAAAAGGTCGCCGCGCCCGCAAGCGATCAAGTCTTCATAGTCGTAGCTGGAGCGTCGCTCGCCCATTGCGCTTTCACCCTAGAGGTACTCGCCCCGAAGGCGGCGCAGCGAGCGAGCGAATTTTGCGGCTTCTAACATAGGCCGCAGCCTCCCGGAAGCGGTTCGAACCCGATGCTCCTCGGCCAAAGCCGAAATCCACCGACGGATAGCCAGCCGCTCTCAAAGATATGGACGTTAGTGCCGCCGTCGCAAGAGGAATGGTCGTTCGCCGTGCGGTTGCGGTGCAGCAAATATGGCCAACCAAATTCGTGAATTTTGGTTCGCGCCTGCCTTGGCAAGCGCATTGCGCTTTTCGCGGCAATAAAGGCAACGCGAGGTGTCGTCCGCGCCGCGCGTAACCCATGGTAAAGCAATTAAGCCTTTGTCAGGACGTGAACTTGTCGTATCTTTCCTTAAACTTTTAATCGCGATCTCTTAATCGCGATGACGCATTTGGCCAGTCAAACGGCGCGGGCGAACCGATGACCCAGGCGAAATTGAAACCGAAATCGAGCCAAAGCGCGCATCGCGGCGCGGTCGGTGCACCGCTGGCCGGTTGCCCGGTCCATGATTTGCGGATGAAGCTGCGCGCCGCTGGCCTGCGGCCGACGCGGCAGCGCGTCGCGCTCGGCTGGCTTTTGTTCAGCAAGGGCGATCGGCATGTGAGCGCCGAAAAACTGCTGGAAGAGGCGCAGGCCTCGCGCGTACCGGTTTCGCTCGCCACGATCTACAACTGCCTGCATCAGTTCACGCGGGCCGGCCTGCTGCGCGAGGTCGCTGTCGATGGGTCGAAGGCCTATTTCGACACGAATGTTTCGCATCACGATCATTTCCTGATCGAAGGCACCAATATGCTAATCGATATCCCGCAGGTTGGGGTCGACATGGCGCATCTGCCCGAGCCGCCGAAAGGGACCCGGATCGCCCGCATCGAAGTGGTCGTCAGGCTGCGCATGGATGATTAAATGGGCCGGCGCTGGGCCATTCAGTCGACCTTTTCGTTGGGATAGACTCCCCAAAGCAGGGTCTGTTCCATATAGCCGTCGAAGCCCTCGCCCGAGATCTCGCACCATTTGCCATCGCATGACCTGATGGCGGCGATGACGCCGGGTTGAAGACGGGCGACAGGCTCCGAATCCCCGGCCGGCTTGGAATAGAGCGTGAAGAGCTCACTTTTCTTCCACGGCGCGACGATGGCGGTACGCCGACCGGAAAGCAGCGTGTGCAGGACCCAGCCTTCGGTTCCATCCGAATCGCGGACCTTGCGCCAGGTTCCGAATTCGGCCGTGATTTCGATCGGCAGGCCGGCGCGTTCATAAATCCAGGTGGTGCGATGATCCTTCGATGGGCCTTCGCGCAGATTGACCCGGTCTGATTTCAGACTAACGAATCGGGGCAGCGGCAAGCCGCTCACACTGCCGATCTGTTGACCGTTCTGCTGGGCGGCGGTTTCGGCACATACCGATTGAGCGGCGCTGGACAAGGCGATACCAAGCCAGCACATCCACAGCAAATTGGCGATCGACCTGCGCCGGGAACTCATCTTCGCTCTTTCCAACTCGATCTGCCTCCACTTCCGACGCTTGCAAGAATGGCAGCCGAAAGCCTGCGCTTCGCACCGCCTAGCACATCGCGGACCGATGCGAGAGGCGCGGTTCAACGCCGCCCTAAATATGCCCGTCGATTTTGCACCGAAACGTGACCTATAGGCTTGTCCGGACATGACTTTGCAGTGTCGAGCTTCGGCTCGCCCGAAGCGACCCGAATCACCCGTCCGGGGTCATCGAATCCTTGCCATTCTTGTGTTTGGATGGCCATCTGCTAGACAGCGCGCGAAGCCCGCGACGGGCCTGGAGGGCGGAGTTGCGAAGCCTTTGTTGAATCCCGCTCCCGGATCGATAGGCTGACCGAAACCTCGGGCGCGCGCGACCCGCAGGCGGGGTCCTCTAGACCGATTCGCATTCGATCGCGGCGATGCCGGCGCCCGCAGCATGGCGACATGCGATGCTTTAAGATGCGCAATGGATCGACGTTCGGGTCATGATATTCGCTCGCCGCAGGCAGCCAATGACGGGATGAAGAATGAGCAAGAAGAAGCCGCTCGTTATCCTCACGCGCAAATTGCCGGATGTCGTCGAAACCCGGATGTGTGAGCTTTTCGACGCTCGCCTCAATCTCGACGACAAGCCGCTGTCGCAGGCTGAGCTCGCCGAGGTGGTGCGCGTCGCTGATGTCATTGTCCCCACTGTGACGGATCGGATCGACGTAGCTTTGATCGAGCAGGCTGGCAGCCAGCTCAAGCTGATTGCGAATTTCGGCAATGGCGTCGACAATATCGATGTCGCAGCGGCGACGAAGCGCGGCATCACGGTCACCAATACGCCGGGCGTTTTGACCCAGGATACGGCCGATATGACGATGGCGCTGATCCTCGCCGTGGCGCGCCGCCTCGTCGAGGGCGCGAATATCATTCCCGCCGGAAATTGGGGCGGCTGGTCGCCGACCTGGATGCTGGGCGCCAGGATCACCGGCAAGCGGCTCGGCATCGTTGGCATGGGCAGGATCGGCCAGGCCGTGGCCAGACGCGCCCTGGCCTTCGGCCTGCAGATCCACTACCACAACCGCCGCCGCGTCGCGCCCGGGATCGAGGAGGCGCTTGAGGCGACCTATTGGGAGTCGCTCGATCAAATGTTGGCCCGGATGGACATCGTCTCGGTCAACTGCCCGCACACGCCCGCCACCTATCACCTGCTCTCGGCGCGGCGCCTGAAATATCTTCGTCCCCAGGCGATCATCGTCAACACGGCGCGCGGCGAGATCATCGACGAGGATGCGCTGATCGAGATGCTGGAAGCAGGCGAACTCGCCGGCGCCGGCCTCGACGTGTTCGAGCACGAGCCGGCGATTTCGCCGAAGCTCGTCAAGCTCGCCACTGCCGGGAAGGTCACGCTTCTGCCGCATATGGGCTCGGCGACTCGCGAGGGGCGGATCGACATGGGCGAGAAGGTCATCGTCAACGTCAAAACCTTCATGGACGGCCATCGGCCGCCGGATCGCGTCCTGCCGAGTGCCATGTGACCGCGCCGCTCGGTCCGCTGGATCGGCAGGCATTCCGAGCCTGGGGGACGGCCTTGAACAAAGCCACCAAATCTCCATATTCTGCATCAGCGGCTTAGGCCGCAGGAGGTGCCATAACGGGCCTCCGCCATCGAAGGCCTCAAGGCTTCGCTCATGTCACGGACGCTGCATTCGCCCTTTCTGCTCGGGTTCGACGAGTTCGAACGCGTCGTCGACCGAGCGACGCGCGCTGCTTCGGACGGCTATCCGCCCTATAACATCGAGCGGATCTCCGGAACAGGCGGCCAAATCGAACGGCTCAGGATCACCTTGGCCGTCGCCGGCTTCCTCCGCGATCAATTGGAGATCACGATCGAGGAGGGGCAGCTCTTCATTCGCGGCCGTCAAAAGGAGGATAAGGAACGCCATTTTCTGCATCGCGGGATTGCGACACGGCAATTTGAGCGTGTGTTCCTCCTCGCCGACGGGATGCAAGTGGCGGGAGCCGACCTCTCCAACGGGCTGCTCACCGTAGACTTGGTTCGCCCAGAGCCTGCACGATTGGTTAAGAAGATAGATATCATGATGCGAGACTGAAGGTTCGCATCCGAGCGGGTCTCCGAGAGACCGCAAAAGGAGTGACAATGTTGGACCAGACCAAATTCCCGCCCTTCAGCGAAGAGCAATTTGCCCATTTGGGCGGCGGCTCGCTCGCCTATGTGCGTGCGCTGCGTTCTGAAGAGGTTTCCAAGCTTTTCCCGCAAGCGCCGCCGATCCAGCCCGGCCTTCAACTCTTTGCTTTGCTCGGCGCCGACGGCGTGCCGATCGTGCTTACCGATTCGCGCGATGCCGCGCTTGCCAATGCGCTGCAGAACGAGCTGCAGACGGTGAGCGTGCACTGACGACGAAGGGTGCGCTGACAATCATTCGCATATTTGCCGCTGGCATCCCATTAAAGGCCGGACTTTGTTGGCATGAGCTGGAATCTCGAGCTTCCGGCCTTGGGTGCGCACTGCCGCGATCTTTTCCAGCTTTGCGTAATGTTGCCCGATGGCATAATCCTCGATGCCCAAAACGGAGCCGGAGCGTATTAGCGAAACGATCGCCTCTCCGAGTTGCAAGATCCGATCAAGCAGATTTGGCTCATAGCGATAGGGCGAGTTCCCGCGCGGGCTAGCGCGGATCGCCAGAATGTCTGTAAATCACCGGAAGTGGCAGCTGCGGGACAAGATCGGCATGATTGATCACACGACAGCTCGGGCTTCACCCAGAGATCGAAATAGGCATTGCCGATGCGCGGCGAGCCAAACGTGTAGCATGCGGCGGTCTTATCCGAGCCGAAGACCGCGGCGGCGATTTGCGCCAAAGTACCGCCCAATGAATGCCCCGTGATATAAAGGGGTCTGTCGGCGATGCCTTCGACCGCGGAGATTTTCTCTTCCAATCCCGCATCGGCCACCCACTGAGTCAAATATATTGGTGCCCTTGTTTGGATTGGCACGCTAGAACAGCCCGAAGAATGGCTTGTCATCCTGCGCCGCCTCGCCGCCGGTCGGGATCGATGCCGGCGGGATCAAGCCGCCCTCCTCGCGCCGCGGCGCGTTGGTCGGCGCATTGCGAGCTTGGCCGCTGGCCATCGGCATCGGCGGATTGCCGGGCGCGGCGGCGCGGTTGGCCGGTTTTGGCGTGGGCGGCGATGCGCCAAAGAAATTGAACAAACTCGCCACAGGATTGTCGCCGGGTTCGCGCCACGTGCCGGACGGCAGGCCAGCCGGCGGCACGCCTTCATGCGCGACCTTCATGAATTTCGACCAGATCTCGACCGGCAGATTGCTGCCGGACGCCTTCTTCGTCGGCGAATTGTCGTCATTGCCCAGCCAAACGCCGGTTACGAGATGGCTCGTGTAACCGACGAACCAGGCGTCGCGCCAGTCTTGGCTGGTCCCGGTCTTGCCCGCCGCCTCCCAATCCGGCAATTCGGCCTTGCGCGCCGTGCCGGTGAGCAGGGTTTCTTTCAGCATCGTATTCATCATCGCCACATATTCGGGCTCGATGACGCGGTCGTTGTTCGATCCTTTGCGCTGATAGATCAGCTTGCCGGCCGCGGTGCGGACCTTGGTGATCACATAGGGTTCAGCCGCAATGCCACCGTTGGCAAAAGGCACATAGGCGGTCACGAGTTCGAGCGGCGTGACTTCCGAAGTGCCGAGCGCGATCGTGGCGTTTGCCTGAAGGTCCGAGGTAATGCCGAGCCGATGCGCGGTTTTGACGACGGCGGCGGGTCCGACCTCGAGGCCGAGCCGCACGGCGACGGTGTTGAGCGAAAGCGCCAAAGCCTTGGTGAGCGTCACCGGCCCGAAGTATTCGTGGTAATAATTCTCCGGCTGCCAGCCCCTGACATTGATCGGGGCGTCTTCGCGCACGCTGTCGGGCGTCAGACCGCGTTCGAGCGCGGTCAGATAGACGAAAGGCTTGAAGGCGGACCCAGGCTGCCGCTTTGCGGCGACGGCTCGGTTGAATTGGCTCTCGGCGTAGCTGCGCCCGCCGACCATTGCGCGCAACGCGCCGTCCGGATCGAGCGCCACCAGCGCGCCCTGGCTCACGCCGAATTTCGTCCCTTTGGCGTCGAGTTCATCGGTCAGCGCATTTCCCGCGGCCGCTTGCAGCGGCGCGCTGATGCTGGTGGAGACGACGATGTCCTCGTCGATGTCGCCGAGCGTGTCGTTGAGTTGGTCCATGACGTAGTCGGCGACATAATTGATCGCGCCGGCGCCCTTTTCGCTCGCCGGCTGAGCCGGCTGCGCCAGAGCGAGCTTCGCCATCGCCTCGGTGATGTAGCCCTCTTGCGCCATGGCGGTGATGACGTCGGTGGCGCGATCGATTGCGGCATCGAGATTGTGGTTCGGCGCAAGCCGGGTCGGCGCCTTCATGAGGCCGGCGAGCATGGCCGCTTCCGACAAGCTGACATCGCGCGCGCTATGGCCGAAATATTTCTGCGCCGCGGCTTCGACGCCAAAGGCCCCCGAGCCGAAATAGACGCGGTTCAAATAGAGTTCGAGGATCTGGTCCTTCGAATATTTGTGCTCGAGCCAGACCGCGAGGATCGCCTCCTGAATCTTGCGAGGAAGCGTGCGCTCTTGCGTGAGGAACAGGTTCTTGGCGAGCTGCTGGGTGAGTGTCGAGCCGCCCTCCATCGAGCCGCGGCTGATGGCGTCGCGAAAGAGCGCGCGTAGGATGCCAAGCGGATCGACGCCCCAATGTTCATAGAAACGGCGGTCCTCGATGGCGATGAAGGCTTTGGGAAGATAATCCGGCAGCTCGGAGAGATGGATCGCAGCGCCGCCCGTATCGCCGCGATTGGCGAGCAGCGTCCCGTCCTCGGCAAGAATGGCAATGTTGGGCGGGCGTTTCGGGATCGCCAGCTGGTCGATCGGCGGGAGTTGCGCGGCATAATAGGCGATGAGGCCGGTTGCGCCGACCGTGCCCCAGATACCCAGCATCAGAGACCAGTAGATCAGCGCGCCGAAGAGCGAACGCCGTTTCCTGGACCTCTTCTTGCGCCGATGACGCGGGCGCTCGTCCTCGTCCTCGTCATAGGGGTCGAAGGTCGGTTCACGCCGCTCGCCGCTGCCCTTCGCCATGCTCGTACGTCGCCCGCCGCCGAATTCCGCCGTCCGCCAAAGCGTGGCGGTTCTCATTCGCGCCTCAAGCCTAGAGCGGCTGGATTAAGGGGGGGTAAAGTGCCGGCCTCGCCTCGCGCGGGCGGCTTCTCGGTGGAGCGTCGCGGAATGTTGGGCATTGTGCTTGGCGGCGCTTGCGATTTACCCATAGCCGCGCCAGAGTTGCGCCCCCGCGCAGCTTGGCGCATGGCCGGCGCGACGGACGCGTTGACCAGATTAGGTTCGTCTCATGCAAGTCACTCTCGAAAGGGCCGCCCTCTTGAAGGCGCTGAGCCACGTGCATCGCGTCGTCGAACGGCGCACGACGATCCCGATCCTGTCCAATGTGCTTGTCGCGGCGGAGGGCAGCTCGGTGCTGTTAAAGGCGACGGACCTCGATCTCGAAGTCACCGAACGTCTTCCCGCCGATGTCGGCCAGCCGGGGGCGACCACGCTCCCGGCGCACATCCTCTACGAGATCGTTCGCAAATTGCCGGAAGGCGCACAGGTTTCGCTCGAGGGAGGCGAGGACGCAGCGCAATTGCTCCTGCGTTCCGGCCGTTCGCGCTTTCAGCTCCAGGCTTTGCCGGAAACCGACTTCCCGGATCTCGCCGCTGGCGACTTCACCCACAAGTTCAAATTACCCGCCGCCGATTTGAAGAAGCTCATCGACAAGACGCAATTCGCGATCTCGAACGAAGAGACCCGCTATTATCTCAACGGCATCTACCTTCACTCGGTCGAATCCGAGGGACATCAAATGCTACGTGCTGTGGCGACCGACGGCCATAGACTGGCGCGGGTCGAAACTGCCGCCCCGCCAGGGTCAGCGGGCATGCCAGGGGTCATCATCCCGCGCAAGGCCGTCAACGAAGTGCAAAAGCTCATCGAAGACCTAGCCCAAGAGGTGACGATCGAAATCTCGCCGACCAAAGCGCGTTTCAGCTTCGACAATGTCGTGCTGACCACGAAGCTCATCGACGGCACGTTTCCGGATTATGTGCGCGTCATACCGGCCGGCAATGACAAATATCTCACGGTCGAGCGCGCCCCATTCGCAGCCGCCGTCGACCGCGTCTCGACGATCTCCTCGGAACGCGGCCGCGCGGTGAAACTCGCCATGGCCGACGGTAAGCTTACTTTGTCGGTCAACAATCCCGATTCAGGCTCGGCGGTCGAGGAACTCGAAGTCGATTACGACGCGGCCCCGCTCGATATCGGCTTCAATGCCCGTTATCTTCTCGACATCACCAACCAACTCGATGGCGACACGGCACTGTTCAAACTCGCCGATCCCGGCTCGCCGACGCTCGTGCTCGATCGCGACGGCGCCCCTGCCCTTTACGTGCTCATGCCGATGCGGGTGTGACAATAGCAGGCGTGCCGTAGTAAGGCTGGACGAACACTCCGCCAGAAGCAATTAGATCAATGACCTGGATCCCTCTTCCATTTAACGCCTTGACCAAAGGCTCTAACGGAGAGAGGGCCGTCCGCTGAAGAATATCGAACGCTTGGCGATCTGGAAATATCACGACGAACATTGACTTTCCCCGCTGGATCGCCACGCGGCGAAATTCGCTGACGGCGGCAACCGTGGTCGGCAACGCGCCCGAAGGATGGTCTTCGCTATAGAATTCAAGCCAGCTCGGCTGCCTGCGCAGTTTGTTGATGATCCTGTGTGACAAGCTCGAAGACGCCACCAGCCTGATGAGGCTCAAGGTGTACGGAAAAGACCAAACGATTGGCCCATTACTTGAACCCGGTAGAAACATTTCATGCAGCCAGACCGATTCGGGCTTGCTCAGTGCCCGCTGAAATTCGTCGAATGAAAGTTTCGCAATTGGCATGAGCTTGAGTTTCCCATTCTCAAGTATAAAAAGGGGCTTCAGTCCCAATGGCTCGGTGCCGCTTAAAAAGTATCGATACTGATTAACATTGGGTTACCGACGAAAATTCCTAGGATAGTAAGGGGCGCCGAATCGTTGTGATTGGTGATGAAGCGCAACAACGCCTGATCAGTTCCGTAGCCACCTTAGCCGAAGTTGCTTACACGGCAACCGAGCCCTTGAGCGAGCAAGTTTCCCCAAGCCTCTTGATTACTTACCTCTTCGCCGAAGGTGAACGAATCGCCATAAAGGCTGATGCATTCATTACCAGGGGAAGGAAAAGCCGGGCTCCGAAGTGCCCCGGAAGCGTCCAAAGGCGCGCTCTCGCCTTTGTGCGGAGAGGGCCAACCAACCACCGGGGCGCGAATAGCCAAGATCATGTTGCTCGCGGGTGATGCGAGGTGGGGTATCAAAACTAAGCCCCGCGTTATGCCCAGCTATTTCGACAAGTTGTGGCAGGAATGCTGAACTCAATTCACTAATCCCGAGGAGCATTACAATGATGATCGCATATCCGAGAAACGCAACCTTCCGATTAACGGGCTCTGACATGATGAAGCCACCTTCCCTTAATGACTTGGCATTCCATCACAGAAGAATGGCACTCCTAATTGAATGCGAGACAATCGGCAAAAATTGAACTCATGGCAGGCCGCGGTTAGCCCGAACAAACGCTCGCAATTGAGGTGTCTGGGCAGGAGCTTTGAATGGACGATCTGCGGCCGCTCTTCAGAACAGATAT
The DNA here is from genome assembly GCA_963720425.1 of uncultured Alphaproteobacteria bacterium. Lineage (GTDB taxonomy): Bacteria > Pseudomonadota > Alphaproteobacteria > Rhizobiales > Beijerinckiaceae > Methylovirgula. The sequence continues at coordinate 1,358,745 of OY970391.1, read as the reverse complement.
TGTTCGCAGACCATAGCGCCGAGACGGGTGTTGTCCTCGACGAAGGCGGTGATGAATTCGTGCAGCCCGGATTGGAAGATCTCTTTCGTAGTCGACGCCATCAAGCGCGCGAGTACGGTGTGGGCATGGCGCTGCGCGGCGCCCTTGCAGCCATAGGCCTTGCCGATCGCATCGAGGAAACGCACGATGTTCTCATAGCAGGCGATTAGCGAACGCGGCATCTCCGGCCGCAGGATGAGAAGATCGGCGATCAGCCAGGGCTTGAGGCTTTCGCGATAGACCCAATGATAGGCGGTGAGCGCGGAGACGGCGCGCAGGATCGCCGCCCATTGAAAATAATCGACCGAACCGCCGATCGCCTCCGTCTCCGGCAGAAGTATGTTGTATTTCACGTCGAGAATGCGGGCGGTGTTGTCGGCCCGTTCGATATAGAGGCCGAGGCGCGAGAACCAATAGGCGTCGTTGCGCAGCATGCTGCGGTGCGCGGCACCGTCGTAATCGAGCGACGCCTTCTTGACGAACTCCAGAAAGCGTGTCGATTGCTCGCGGTCGTAGCCGCGCGCATTGCTCATCACGTAGCGCTTGAGCTCGATCCAGGCGCCGTTGATCGCGTCCCACATTTCGACCGTTAAAGCGGTGCGCACGGCGCGGCCGTTGGTTCGCGCCTTTTCGATGCAATTGCGGATCGAAGACGGGTTGTCCATGGAAAACATCAAATAGTCGACCACGCTTGCCTCCTCCGCCGCCGCATGGGCCTCGCGGAATCCCTCCGCGGCGCCCGAGGCCTCGAGCGTGCTGTCCCATTCGGTTCCGGGGCCGCTTTGCGACGTCGGAACCGCCGCAAGCCGACGCGTCGCATCGATTATACGGGCAAGGAAATCGGCGCGTTCCATATAGCGCGCAAGCCAATAGAGATTGTCGGCGGTGCGTGAGAGCATAATCGATCCGTAACGACCGAAATTACTGATCCGAGGCTTGCGGCTCCCGCGCTGGCTTTGCCAGCGCGCCGCAAGGCAAATTTTCGAGGCGAGCGTCTTCGATGACCCATGTGTCCTTCGTGCCTCCGCCCTGACACGAATTGACGACAAGCGATCCTTCCTTGAGAGCGACCCGCGTGAGGCCGCCGGGCACGACGCGGATGCCGTCGGAACCCGAGAGCACGAAAGGCCGCAGATCGACGTGGCGCGGAGCTACGCCCGTATCGAAAGATGTCGGGCAAGTCGAAAGAGCAAGTGTCGGCTGGGCGATGAAATTGTCCGGTTTGCTGCGCAGCTTGTCGCGGAAGAGCACGATTTCCTCCTTCGTCGCATGCGGGCCGATCAACATGCCGTAGCCGCCCGATCCGTTGACTTCTTTGACGACGAGTTCGGGCAGATGCTCGAGGACATAGGCGAGCGCGTCCGGCTCGCGGCAGCGCCAGGTCGGCACGTTCTTCAAGATCGGCTTTTCGCCGAGATAGAAGTCGATGATGTCGGGTACATAGCTGTAGATCGCCTTGTCGTCGCCAATGCCGGTGCCCACTGCGTTGGCGAGCGTCACATTGCCGGAAATATAGGCATTAAAGAGGCCCGGCGCGCCGAGCACCGAGTTGGGTCGGAAGACGAGCGGATCGAGAAAAGCATCGTCGATCCGCCGGTAGATCACATCGACGCGTTTGGGCCCTTCGGTCGTGCGCATATAGACGACATCGTCGCGCACGAGCAGATCGCGGCCTTCGACGAGTTCGACGCCGAGCTTGTCGGCCAAGAAAGAATGTTCGTAATAGGCCGAATTGAATTGGCCGGGTGTGAGCAGCACGATCACCGGTTCGCCGCGCGCCGCATTCGGCACGACGGAGCGCAGCGCGGCAAGCAGAGCGTCAGGATAATTCTCGACCGGCGCAACCCGATATTCGGCGAAGAGGTCGGGCGCCAGGCGCATCATCACCTCGCGGTTCTCGAGCATGTAGGAGACACCGGAAGGGGTGCGCAGATTGTCTTCGAGGACGCAGAAATCGCATTCGTCGATACGGACGATGTCGATGCCGGCGATATGGACGTAGATGTCGTGCGGGATGCGCCGGCCGGCCATTTCGGGTTGGTAATAGGGATTGCCGAGCACGATATCGGCCGGCATGACGCCGCTTTTGACGATTTCCTGAGCGCCATAAACGTCGGCGAGGAAGAGGTTCAGGGCCTTCACGCGCTGCACCAGCCCTGCCTCGAGCCTTGTCCATTCGGAGCGGCCGATCACGCGCGGGACGATATCGAAGGGGATCAGCCGTTCCGCCGCGTCCTTGTCGCCATAGACGGCGAAGGTGATGCCGATGCGGCGAAACAGAAGCTCGGCCTGGGCCCGGCGCGAGGCGAGAAGCTCGCTCGGCGTTTCGGCGAGCCAACGCGCGACTTTGCCATAGACGGCGCGGGTCGCGCCATCGGCCAGGGTCATCTCATCGAAACATTGCGGCATGTTGGCCAATCCGGCTCTCTGGAATCCCCGCCGCGGTAGTTTCTAGCAAAATCAATGCAAGTTGAAGGGTTTCAGCTGCAAGATGGCCCTTGCAAGGCTCAAGTCCAAGGGCATCGCATGGTAAAGGATCGGCAACCAATCAAGGTTAATTCTGCATGACGGGCCGGGGAATTCGCCCCAGGGCCTCGCGCGAGGCCGCCGTCATGTACCTCATTGCCAAGTCCCTTGACCTGGACCGGATTTTTCTGAAGGACCGAAGCCTCACGTCGCGGGCTCAGTTCGCGCGGGCCGTGGTGCTCGGCGGCGTCTTCGCACTCATCTTCCTCTGGATCTTGCCAAACGGGCCTGCCGGAGCAGACCCCGCGCCAATGGGCGTCGATTCGATTCTAAGCTGAGACGCCAGGATTTGGCGCTGTGACCTGCAAGGCCTTGCTCAATCGCCGTTTTGGGCCGAGCTGTCGACGGCAGCCATCAGCGTCTTATCGGCATCGAGCGAAGCCACGGACGGGCCGGAGAAGTGATCGGCCGCAAGATCCGTCGCGTCGACCCCGAACCGGGCGAGATAGCCGGACTCCAATGTATTGGACAGGGCCGCGGTCTCGATGCGGGCCGCCCGGCGCAGGCCGGAAAGCGTCGGCCCAAAAATCGTCTGGCTTTCCATTTCGGCCGTTTCAGTGGCTTCCGTGAGGCTGCGGAAATTCGATCGATCAAGCCGGGCTGGAACGACGGCGGAACTTGCGTCGGCAAGGCGGCTTGGCTCATCCGGTCTCTGTCCATGCGCCGCCGAGCGTAGCCCTTCCATCTGCGCCATCGGCGCATAGGCGAGAACCTGGCCCTGCGATGGCGATCCTGATCGCGTGAAGCTTTGCGTGGTCCTGCCGTCGTTTGGACCTTGGGTGATGATGCCGGGGAGATCGGGCGTTGGCGTCGCGGGAGGGGCGATGAGATTGCCAAATGCATCTTGTTGGGATGTCTCGGGGGTCGCGGTGACCGCCATGGCCATTTGTGGATTCGGGTGGACCGGAGCCGGTACGTCGGTCAACGAAGCCAGATCGGTCGGACGTCGCGGCGGGACAGGCACTGGCGGAGCGTCGGCGGCAGCCGGCGTGTCTACAGCGGCAGCCGGCGTGTCGGCAGCGGCAGCCGGCGTGTCCGATTGGTTGGCGGCGGCGGCGCTGGCGTCATCGTCGGCCGTCTTATCGCTCGCCGCATCAGCCACATAAGTTTCTCCGGCCGGCTGAGCAGCTGGCGCGGCTGCGCCCGCGGCGTCCTCGTGCTCGTCTTCGCCGCCGCCCATGCCGCCGAACAGCCAGGCAAAGAAGTTTCCGCTCTTCGCGGGCGGCGGGACGCTGGCCGAGCCACCGTCGGCCTCAATATCCGCGCGGGCTTCATCGTAGCCGGGCAGCGTGCGCCCGTCTGCCGCGATATGGACCGTCTTGCCATCAGGGAAGAGGCGCACGAGCTGGTCGTAGCTCATGCGCGGCCAGGCGCGAACGCCGCCGACGTCGATGTGGACGAAATTTGAGCTCGGATAATAGCCGACCCCGCCCATTTGCAGACGCATCGCGACTTCGCGGATTTTTTCCATCGACATGCCGGGCATGGTCGTATCCATCGCCTTGCCGAGCATATGTTGGGAATGTTGGGCCACGCCACGCGAGCGGCGCCGCAACATGGCGTTGGTCTGTGGCGAGCGGTAGCCGCAGAGAACGACGATCCGATCGTCGTCCGCCCCAGCCGCCCGGTAGCTTTCCCATACGGCATCGAAGAGGCGGGGGTCCATGTTGGTTTCTTCGTTGCGCCGCCAATCGCGCAGAAACCAATTCAGCTTTTCGAGCACCGCCGGGTCGTAATGGCCGTCGACGCGGTAAGTCGCGTCGATCGATTCACCCGTATGGGAGTGATAGAGGTGAAGGGTGCGCGTGTCGCCATTGGCGACGGCCGTTTCGGTCGACGATGGGACGATCACGCAAAGCCAGAAGCCGAAGAAGCCGCCGGCCGCAATCAGGCTGGCGGTTTGAGCCAAACGCCTCGGCACCCGCCAAGCGGCCGACCAATCGACCCGTGACATGTGATGGATGAGGCGTGAGCCGGAGAGATTTCCGATGAGCCTGAGGCCACGCTCAAGCGCGCAAGTTCTTGAGTCCGTACTTGGGCGCGGTTTCGCCAACGGAGGCCCTCGGTTCTCGGATCAGCGGCTTTTTGAGCCGATCGCTCTCTTCCAGCGATCACGCCGCAATTCCTGATTTGTTACCGAGAACCGTTAACGTCGCGTAGCCATTGGGCCGGCAACGTCCCCCCGTTCGCGGCCATCCCCCTTCGCTGACGCCGTCGGCGAGGGAAGATAACGTGGAGGTAATCCAGTAAATGTGGCGAACCTGTGTCGGCGGAGTTCCGCTTCCCTCAGGTCGGAGCCAAACCCACGTCAGCCCAGGATGGATCGGCTGTGCTGCAAGCTTTTGTTTTACCAGCATTTATTTGGCAATTGAGCAGCCCCGCCGAATAAGCGGTGCTTTATGCGTCGAAGGTCGATTCAGGTTTGGACGCCGCTGCGTTCTAAAGGGGCACTCAGACTAAGGGTGACCAGCGATTATCGGCTCCAATTCGTTAGGCTTAATTTCCGTTTTCAAAATTGCTGGTGATTTTTGCGGCGATTTTAACGAGGCCTGCCCCGGATCACTGGCGTCAGCTTTTTCGAGCCCGAGCGCCACTTCCACCATGCGCGAATAGCCATACAGGTCATCGCGCAATTGCAGTTGGCCGGCATCGTCCACATAGGCCGTGAAATATTCGATGTGGATCGGCAGCGGCTTCGGCAGGTAGACATAGCGCTCGCCGCCGCCGATCAGGCGCTTAATTCTTGCTTCCGGCCAGCCGGGACCGAGCACGGATTCCGCAAGCTCGAAAGGCTGATCGACGCGCACGCAGCCGTGGCTGAAGGCGCGTCGCGTCGCCGCGAACAGGCCGCGCGACGGCGTGTCGTGCAAATAGACCGAATATTGGTTCGGGAACATGAACTTGATGCGGCCGAGCGCATTTCGCTCGCCGGGCGGTTGGCGGACGACGAGCCGGCCGTGCTGCATGAAGACTTCGAAGCCCATACGGCTCAAGTAAGTAGGGTCCTGCGCCAGCTGCGGCAGCATTTCCTTGCGCATGATCGATGGCGGCACATTCCAATAAGGATTGACGATCAGGAATTTTATCGCGTTGGAAAAGACCGGGGTCGGCGTATCCGGCTTGCCGACGATCACTTTGTGGCGCGAAACCACTTCGCCGTCCTGAACGACGCTGGCCATGAAATCCGGAATGTTCACTTCGATGCGGCTTGAGCCCATCTCGCGCGGCATCCAGCGCCAGCGCTCCATGTTGGCGATGATCTCGTTATCGAGCCGCGACGGCTCGGCGAGCGTCGCAATGGTGCGCGCCGTCAATATGCCGGATGCCGGAAGTCCGTTCGCCTTCTGAAAATCGGCGACCGCCGCGGCAACCCGCGTGTCATAGAGAAAGTCCGGTGACCCGCTGGCGGGCCTCGTGTCGAGCCCGAACCGCGCCCGGATCAAGGGCACGCGCGGATCGCTCATGCCGACCCGCAGCGAGCGCCCCATCGGAATAGACTCGCTGACCGTCGGCTTCGGAACGCGGCGGAGCTCGGCGAGCTTCTCGCGCAAAGCTGCATAGGCTTTTTGCGGCGGATTGAAAGATTGCAAAATCGTCCCGCCCTCGGGGCCGGCCGCCGCCACCGCGGCAAGGATAAGGGCCGGATCGGGAAGGTCAGGCTTGGCGCCGATCAGGCCCGAGATCTCCTGCGGATCGACGCGGCTGCCTGAGGCCTCACGCCCATAGGTGACGATTTCAGCCGACAATGCGACGTCCGCCGCCGCAAGCTTGTCCTCGCCGCCCTCGAACACAGGAACCGGCATGCCGGCAAGATCGAGTGCGTCGTCGGCGGCATGGGCGAGCTGCCCCATGACGGTCGCGACCGCGTCTGTCGGCTTGCCGTTCTCGATCCACAATGGCGCATAGTTGCGCGCCGCATAATAGGCGGCGATGGCGGCGTGCTCCTTGCGCATCTCCGCCGCCTGACTGCCTTTGGCGTCTGTCTTGACCAGGGCCTCGACCGCGGTCTTGACGAGATCGGTGACAGCTGGAAGCGCGGGGGCTTGCGGGGCCGCGACTGGCGCCGCCGCTGGCGCCCGCGGGGCTGCAGTCGCCGCGGGGACCTCCGGGCTTGCGGTCGGTGCGGAACTTTCGGCAGGGGTAGGCGGTGTCGCGGCATCCGGCGCCACAGAAGCCGGTGCCGGAGGTTCGGGGCTCTCTGTGGCCGTCGCGACTTCGGCAGGCGGCGTGGGAGCGTCAGGGCTCTCTGTACTGGCTGGGATTTCGGCTGGCGTGGGCGGCGTTGAGGCATTTGGCGAGGCAGGCGCTGGCGGTTTCGCGCTTTCGGTCGACGCCGTCGCTGCGCTCGGCGGCGGAGTCAGCGTATCGGCTGAGGCCGGCGGCCCATCACCCGGGTCTCCGGTTGACGTCACCCCTGGGCTTTCGGAAGGCGTGGAATCAGGCGGCGTAGAACCAGCCGGCGTAATGCTCCGGGGCGCCGCGCCCGGGAGCGGCGCCGATGCCGTCCCTTGCGGCTTGGAAGCGGGTGCTGGCCCCGCTTCCGAAGCTATGGCGGGTGTCGCGCTACCTGAGGATTGCGGCGCTCCGTCCGAAGGTGCTGCCGCGGATTCGGGTGCGGTGTTCGCAGGCGTTTTGACGGCGGCCTTCACGTATTCTTCCGTGACAGCCGCGCCCGGTCGCTCGGCCTTATCCCCGGACCAGGTGACGGCTTTGGTGGCTGGCGACGCCGCAGTCGATCTTGCCGCCTGGTCTTGGGCCATCGCCGGAGCGGCTGAAGCAACCGACAGAGCGGCAATCAGCGCCGGAACAGGCGATATCAACCGAGAAGTCTTGCGACGCAGCATGCCCGCCCCTGGAACTGTAGCCTTGATGAAATCCGCGCGGCCTTCCCAAAAGCAATGGCGACGCGCGTGTCGCGGCGCTTCACGCCGCGTTATCTCAGCGAACGTGGCTCAGCGGCCACATGATTTAGGCTGCATTTAGGCTGCCGCGTTGCTGTCGTCAGCCTCGGCGTCGGTCACAGCATCGTCATAGGCCTGCTGGAACCCGTATTCCTTCATTTTTCTATAGAGGGTCGAACGACCGATGCCGAGTTTGCGCGCCACTGTCGACATTTGGCCGCGGTAATAGGCTAGCGCGAAGCGGATGGTCTCGGCTTCCAGCGCGTCGAGTTGGCGCAGATTGCCCGAGTCGTCGAGAAGCCGCAGAACATTGGGATCACGCACTTCGACGCGGACGACCTCGCGTTCCGGTCGCTGCTGTTTGACGAGCGCGGCGGGAGCGGCTGGGATGCGGACCTCGAAGCCCTTCACTTGCGCGGCAATCTGCGGAAATTCGGTCACCGTGAGCTCATCGGCGTCGGCGAGAACCACAGCACGGAAGATCGCATTTTCCAACTGTCGGACGTTGCCCGGCCATTCGTAGCTTCCGAGCAGGGCCAATGCCTCGGCGCTGAGGCCCCGCAGGCGCTTGCCTTCCTCGGCTGCAAACCGCGCCGTGAAACGGCGGGCGAGATCGGCAACGTCCTCGCTGCGTGAGCGCAGGGCTGGCATCGTGATCGGAAAGACGTTGAGACGGTAATAAAGGTCTTCGCGGAATGCGCCGCGCTTGACGAGCTCGATCAGGTCCTGATTCGTCGCCGAGATCAGGCGAATGTCGACCTTCACAGGGCGCTTGCTGCCGACCGGATCGATCTCGCCGTCCTGAAGAGCGCGCAGCAGCTTGACTTGTGCCTCCGACGGCAATTCGCCGACTTCGTCGAGAAACAGCGTCCCGCCATGCGCCTCGACGAATTTGCCGGGGTGTTTTTCATTGGCGCCGGTGAAGGCGCCCTTTTCATGCCCGAAGAGAATCGATTCGACGAGATTTTCTGGCAAGGCGCCGCAATTGACGGTGACGAAAGGCCGGCCGCGCCGGTCCGAGGCGCCCTGGATCGCTCGAGCAATGACTTCCTTGCCGACGCCTGATTCGCCTTCGAGCAGCACCGGAATGGTCGATTTCGCGGCACGTTCGCCAAGCCTTATGACCCGCTCCATGTCGGGGCTTTTGCTGGCGAGGTCTTTGAACGTGAGCGTCCCCGATGATTGCCGATTGAGGCGCCGCACCTCCTCTTCCAGGGCGTCGACTCGCAAGGCGTTCTTGATCGAGATCTGCAATCTCTCGACGCCGACCGGCTTGACGACGAAATCGATGGCGCCGGCCCGCATGGCCGAGATCACCGTTTCGATCGAGCCATGTGCCGTCTGCACGATCGTCGGAATGCTGCGCCTCTGCTCGCGCATCCGCTCCAGGACCGTCATGCCGTCGAGATCGGGCATGACGAGATCGAGGATCAGGAGATCGATGTCGCGGCCGGCCGATGTTTCGAGACGCGCCAGCGCCGCCGCGCCGCTTTCAACACTCTCCGTCTCATAGCCGAATCGGCGGACGAGCGATTCGAGTAGCCGGCGTTGGACCGGGTCGTCGTCGACGAGCAGAACGAGACAGGACATGGGCTCTTTCTTCGGCAGGCGGCATGCCGCCAATGATCCCTACACGGACGCGATTGCGCTCATCATGTGAATCGCATCGTCGGCTATGAGGGGAACCGACATCACGCACGCGAAGCGGGAGTGGCTAACCACCCTCGGCGCATGCTCGCCGATCAGAGTAAATGCGATGTTAATGGGGAAGATATTGCTGGGGGCGCGCGACATTGGATCGTCGGCGGCGGCCTCTGATGCGGCTGAGCGAGGACTTGACGGCTTGCGCGCCCGGCGCGGCGGCCCCCGATCCTAACCGCCATGATCGTCGCGCGAACGCTTTCGTAAAGGACGCCCTCGTTCGCGCGACTCTTTTTTTAATGCATCATCACTTTCGTGACCTGCTGATGCAGATAGTCAGGGAGATCATCCACTGGGATCATCACATACATGTGGCCGTGCATCTTGACGATGTCGGCGTGCATCGTCGTGCCGTCTTGCATCACCAGATCCGTGTGAGTGATCATCCGGACGACTTCCTGGACGTTGACGGCATAGGCACTCGAAGCAATCAAAAGTCCAATCGACACGGCGATAATTCTTGCCCCAACTTTTATATCGGCTCTCCCTCTTTGCCCTGGCTTTGTAACGACGCGGGTAGTTTTTGATCTGATGTTCATGACGATGATCCCTTTTTTCGAGGATTGGACATTGCGACACGCGGAAAAGACGGCTGTCGCCCATCCTGCGGCAGACCGGCCGCGCCGGTCTCGCACAGATCTGTTTCGAATTCGGGGATCAGCGCGTTACCGGAAAACGCCGATATCGTCCGTCAAGAAAAATGAGATGAATTTTCTGCGCGCCATGTAACGCAGAAGCCTGTTTCTGCGAATTAATTATGGGAGTCTATCGCGCTTGGCGACGTTGCGACGCCGTCGCCGTTTCGTCTCGCGTTACGGTTTGTGCGATCCGCGTTGCGGTCCCATCACTTCGATCCGCCGCAAGCCGAAGCGATAAATTGCGCATTGATCATCTGCCTGTCGATCCGCTATGAGGGGACGTCCGCAGCTGGCGGACGATCCCCGAAATCGTGGTCCGCAATGATTTTTTCGCATCGGTTCGGCTTGTTCGAGGTTGTTCCACACGCTCCCGCAGCGGCACCGGCAGGCGTGAAAGACGGTGACCTCGGTCCCTTACCGGAATGGTCTCTCGCAGATCTCTACCCGTCGATGGATTCGCCAAGCTACGCGCGCGATCTCGAGCGCGCCGCAGCCGAATGCGGAGCCTTCGCCGAAGCCTATCGCGGCAAGCTCGCAACGCTCGCCGAGGCTGACTTGGCCAATCCGAATTCCGCCCGGATTGCTGAGGCGGTCGCGCGCTACGAGGCACTCGAAGATTTGCTCGGGCGGATCACGTCCTACGCCGGACTCACCTATTACGGTGACACCAGCGATCCGGTGCGGGCGAAATTTTTCGGAGATGCGCAGGAAAAGGTGACCACGGCTTCGACCCATCTTCTTTTCTTTCAGCTCGAACTCAACCGCCTCGACGGTGGCCTCGTCGCAAAGCTCGCAGCCGAAGGACCGCTTGCACATTATCGGCCATGGCTCGAGGACATCCGCAAGGAAAAGCCTTACGAGCTCAGTGACGAGACCGAGCGTTTGTTCCATGAGAAGGCGATCACCGGCAGCAGCGCTTTCAGCCGGCTCTTCGATGAGACGATCGCAGCCTTGCGGTTCGAAGTGCGCGGCGAAGAGCTGGGGCTCGAGCAGGTCCTCAATCTGCTGCAGGACCGCGATGCGCAAGTCCGCAAAGAGGCGGCCGACGCGATCGCCGCGACGCTGAAGCAGAATCTGCGCACATTCGGCCTCATCACCAATGTGCTCGCCAAGGACAAGGAGATCTCGGACCGCTGGCGCGGCTTTGCCGATGTCGCCGATTCCCGCCACCTCTCGAACCGCGTCGAGCGCGAGGTGGTCGATGCGCTCGTTGCCGCGGTGCATGCGGCCTATCCGCGGCTGTCGCATCGCTATTACCGGCTCAAAGCCAAATGGTTCGGCAAAGACGTGCTCGATCACTGGGACCGCAACGCGCCCTTGCCGGATGCTGAAGCGCGGACTTTTCCGTGGGCGGAGGCGCGTGACACCGTACTTGGCGCCTACGCCGACTTCTCGCCGAAAATGGCGGCGATCGCGAAGCGCTTCTTCGATCAAAACTGGATCGACGCGCCGGTGCGGCCCGGCAAGGCACCGGGCGCCTTCGCCCATCCAACCGTTCCATCGGCTCACCCTTACGTTCTGTTGAACTACCAGGGCAAGCCGCGCGACGTGATGACGCTCGCCCATGAGCTGGGCCATGGCGTCCATCAGGTTCTCGCCGCTCCGAACGGCGCCCTAATGGCGCCGACGCCGCTGACCCTCGCCGAGACTGCTTCAGTGTTCGGCGAAATGCTGACATTCAGAGCCTTGCTCGCGAAAACCACGTCGGTGCCAGCGCGTCGTGCTCTGCTCGCCGGCAAAGTAGAGGACATGATCAATACGGTGGTGCGCCAGATCGCCTTCTATACGTTCGAGCGCAAGCTGCATCTCGAACGGCGCGAGGGCGAGCTGACGGCGGACCGGATCTGCGAGCTTTGGATGAGCCTGCAGGCCGAGAGCCTCGGCCCGTCGATCCGGCTCGGGCCGGGATACGAGACGTTCTGGGCCTATATCCCGCATTTCGTCCATTCGCCCTTCTACGTCTATGCCTATGCTTTCGGCGATTGCCTGGTGAATTCGCTCTACGGCGTCTACGAAGGCGCGCGCGAGGGCTTCGCCGAGCGCTATCTTGCAATGTTGTCGGCGGGCGGCAGCAAGCATTATTCAGAGCTTCTGGCGCCCTTCGGCCTCGATGCCAAAGATCCCTCCTTTTGGCAGATCGGGCTCAGGATGATCGAAGCGATGATCGCGGAGCTGGAGCGCTTGGAAGGCTAGAGCGCGTCTTTTACGCGCGCTAGGCGCTCCCGTCCTTTATATCGATTGACGCGGGCCGGTCGGCGTGTGATTTGCTTGCCTCGCACACGGTTAACTGCCGAAGCGGCGCCAAGGCTTGGAACGGATCGGCGCCTACTGGCCCGAGTGTAGCGGATCAGGCTTATGGGTTTTTCGGTCCTTGTCTCAGTTCTCGGCGTCGCCTGGTTGGCCGTTGCCGCCGCCGTTCTGCTCATCACCAGCATTTGCGCCTTGCTTCAGCCACGCATCCAGGCGCGGCGTGCAACCTGCCGTGAGCGGCCGCCCATCTCGGCGATCCTGCCAATCAAATTGACGCATTGCGGATTTGAAACCGCGCAGGCTTCGATCCTGGATCAGGTCTATCCCGAATATGAGGTTCTCTTCAGCGCCGCCGAATTCGAGCTCGCCCGCCCTCGAGATGGTCGAGCGCCTCAAGCGCGATCATCCGGCGATTGCTTCGCGCATCCTGCAATCGCAGTCCGAATTTGCGGTGAGCCCCAAGCTCAATACTTTGGCTGCGCCGCTTTCAGCGGCGGCTTACGATTTCGTTCTCGTCAAGGATTCGAATATCGTGCTTGAGGCGGATACGATGGCCGTTCTCATGCAGAATTTCATACCGGGGGTCGGGGTTGTCGTCGGCGTTCCCGTCGCCGAGCAGCCGCGGAGCATTGCAGGCCATGTCGAGGCATTTCTCATCAATGGCTATGCGAGGGTCCTGCTGACAGCCTCCGTCCTCGGCCTCGGCTTCGGCGTGGGCAAGGCGATGATATTCAAGCGCAGCGATCTCACGCGGGCGGGCGGCGTCGATGCCATGGCCTATACGCTTGCTGAGGATACGGCCATCTCAAGGGGCCTGGCGGCGATCGGGCTGAATACGGTTTTCGCCCATCGCAGCGTTAGGCAGCTCATCGGCCGGCGCACGTTCCGCGAGATCTATGATCGGCAGGTGCGCTGGAGCGTGATCCGGCGGGCGAATGAGGTGACCTTTCCGCTCGAACCATTCGCCAATGCGCTGCCATCCGCTTGCGCCGCCGCTTCAGCCGCGCCTCTCCTCGGCCTCTCCGCCGGCGCGGCCTTTGCCGTCGCCTTGCTCGGCTGGTTCTTGTGCGAAATCGGCGTCGCCTGGCTGAAGGGATGGGAAGTCTCGGCCTGGTCGCCGCTTGCCTTCCTCGGCCGTGAGATCTTGGCGCTTGCGGCCTGGCTTCGGGCCTGGACGACATACGACGTCGTCTGGGCCAATGGCCGCTTCGATGTCTTCAACGGCGCGCGGGGCGCGATGCAGGGCACCACGCTGTCATTGCATGGCGATGATGGGCCGACGATCGAAAAAGGCTGATCCTGGCCGCACTCAGCGGGGCTGGCTGCCGTTTTGCCGGGCCGCGAGATGCTCGGTCCTGAAGACTTTGTCCCACCAGGGCGCGCTGACGCCGAAGCCGCGCTCCGGATCGCGGAAGTGATGCAGCATGTGAAGTCGCCGCAAGCTGCGTCCGAGACGCGTCTTCGGCTCGGCGTGATGCACATAATAGTGTACCATGTCGTAGACGAGATAGCCGAGCATGAATCCCATAAGCCCCGGATAGGCCAAAGGAAACCCAAAGAGCACGCGCCCGACGAGAAGGGCCGCCAGCATGATCGGCGCGCTCAAGAGCGGCGGCATCACGAGGCGCAGAGGATCGTTAGGATGATCATGATGGACGCCATGGATCAGAAGATGAATGCGGGCGCCCCATGTGCCGGGGAATTCGGCATGGAAGAGGTAGCGGTGGCCGAAATATTCGATGAGCGTCCAAATCACATAGCCGAGCAATGCCATACAAGCGACAGTTCCCGGCCCGAGCGCGTTGAAGCTCAGCCACGCCAGCAACGCCACAAAGGGCATGTAGAAGACCAGCGGCATCGACCAATGCACCCGCGACAGCTTGTCGAGCAAGGGATTCTCGAAGAGCCGCGGCGAGGCGCGCAGCAACTCAGGGCTCGGCGTCTGGGAACCGCCCGAATTGGCATCCTGGTCTTCGAGTGACGCCATCTTTGGTCAGTCCTTTGGGTTGAGCGACCATACTTAACAATCGGCCTGAACCGGTGCAAGTGCCCGTTGTCAGATCCTGAGGTTACCATTTATATGAAGCGCAGAAAACAGGGGTCGATGCGCGAAGGCGACGGGATGGAAATCCTCGTGCTCGACAATGGCCTGCGCGGTCGCGGAGAGCATAGCTATCAGCTTCTGCTTGCGGTCTGCAACGCCTTGTCACGGCGCGGGATCGCCCATCGGGTGTTCGGCACAAATCGGATGAATCGCGCCGTCATTGCCGACATCGGGGCCATACCGCATTTTCGCGGCAACCTTTACAAGGGCAAGTTCCCGCCCTTGCGCGAATGGATTTTAAGGCTTCCGGCACTTTTCCAAGATTTTGGCGGCGGCTCCATTTTTTGGGAGGAAAGAACCTGGCGGGTGCTCAATGAGACCTACCAGCGTGATCTCAGCCAATTGCCTGCCGAAGTATGGAACCGCGAAAACGTCGTTCTCGTCCCCGCAATTTCGCAGAATCAGATCTGCGGCCTGATCCGCCACCTCCAATCCTTGCCTCCCGACTCTTTGCCGAAGGTTGTCTGTCATTTGATGTTCACCCCGAGCTGGACGCCCTGGGGCCACAACGGCCGGCTGGGCGAGACCTACTATCGCGAGGCTTTTCAGCTCGCCGATGGACTGATCGACACTTCGCTGTTCTTCACGACGGAAAACGACGCGCTGGCGGAAGTCTATCGCAAGGAGTTCAAGATCAGCACCACGATCCTTCCCATTCCCTTGCCCATGTTCCAGCCGACGCAGACCGAGGCGAAGAAGGTGCGGCTCGGCTTTTTCGGATATTCGAAGACCGAAAAGGGCTTTCACCTTCTACCAGAGACGATCGAGATCTGCCGCGCAAAACATCTGCCCGTCGAATTCATCGTCCAGATCCAGCATAGCAATTGGGAAAAAGAGACGATTGCAACGGAAAGGCAGCTGCGCCGCATGCCGGACGTCACCTTGATCAAGGGAACGATGAGCAACGCCGATTACGCCGAGAAAACCAATGCGGTCGACGTGACCCTCTTGCCCTATGACCCGGAAAGATTTGGTCCACGCGGCTCGGGGATCTTCACCGAGGCCGTCGCCGCCGGCAGGCCGATCATCGCCGCGCAAGGTATTTACGCGGCGACAAGCATCGGGAGGGGCGAAGCCGAAGGCGAGATCTTCTCTCCCTATGATAGCGCGGCGCTGGCTGCGGCGATCGAGCGGCTTCTGCCGCGCCTTGCCGAATACCGAGCACGCGCCGCTGAGCAGGCGGACAAGTTTGCGCGCCGCCACAGCGGTGATGCCTATGCCGATGTCCTTCTGAGTTTCCTCAAGCCCGCGAAGTCCGTGATCGAGGTTCGCCGTGCGGCTCAAGGTTCTGGATCGGACCCCGCACGCGGAAGAATAAAGCCGAGCCTGTTCAAATCGTAAACCTTACTGCGCGTTCGAGCCGAGCGGCCCGCGAACATCACGCGCCGGACGCCTCCTCGCTTGTGTTTGAATTTTTTTGAGTCATATCTCGAATTGTAGTCTATTTAATTCGCTAGGTTCTCGCCTCGTCCGGCTGATGCGAGGCCAATAACTCCACATCAGGGTGGTCATGCTCCGAGTTCGCGCCCGCCAAGGATCTTGGCAGTATTTTGAAAGAGCACGTCGGGCAAGACGGTACTCTTGCGCCGATCGCCGACTTGGTTCGCGAAATCGCCGGCGCGGCCGCGGACATGGCGGAGGTCATCTCCCTCGGACGCCTCGGAGAGGAAGGGCACGCGGATGCCGGCCATCTGAACCCGGACGGCGACGTTCAAAAGAAGCTCGACCTCTTTGCCGATGGCTTGTTTCTCAGCGCGTTGCGGCGGGCGCCGGTGGCGGCCGCCCTTTCCGAGGAACTCGCAGAGCCGCTGCTGCTCGATCCCAATGCCCCTTTGGCTGTGGCCATCGATCCGCTCGACGGCTCATCGAACATCGACGCCAACGTGTCGATCGGAACCATATTCTCCATACTCCCGGCCTTGCCCGACGCGAGCAACGTTAAGGCGCATTTCCTCCAGCCTGGGCGTAACCAATTGGCCGCCGGCTTCGTGATCTATGGTCCGCAGACTTCGCTCGTTCTGGCGCTGCCCGATAAAACCAGCATCTTCATTCTGGACCGCCGTGCAGGCGTGTTCCGTGAGGCGGTCGAAGCCGTGCGGATTCCGAGAGAGTCGCGTGAATATGCCATCAACGCGTCGAACTACCGGCATTGGGCGCCATCGGTGCGAACCTTTGTCGATGATTGCGTGAAAGGAACCGAAGGGCCGCTTGGCTACGACCATAACATGCGCTGGACTGCCTCGCTCGTCGCCGAAGCTTATCGCATCCTTTCGCGCGGCGGCGTCTTTCTTTACCCGGGCGATCTCCGACAGGGCTATAGTGCCGGTCGGCTGCGGCTCATCTATGAAGCCAACCCGATCGCGTTTATCGCGGAGCAAGCCGGGGGCAACGCGACCGATACCGTGCGCCGTATTCTCGACACCGTGCCGTCCAATATCCATGTCCGTACGCCGTTCGTCTTCGGCTCGGCGAACCTCGTCCACCTCATCGCGCGTTATCACACGGATCCGCAGTTCTCGGCCGAGCATTCGCCGCTCTTCAGCCGCCGCGGTTTGATGCGTACTTGAGCGAAGGAAAATCGATGTCGGCCAAACATCCGATCATCTCGGTCACCGGCTCGTCGGGAGCAGGAACGACTTCGGTCAAGCGGACCTTCGCGCAGATCTTTCGGCGCGAGAAGATCGAGGCGGCCTTCATCGAAGGCGATGCCTTCCACCGATTCGATCGCGAAGAGATGCGTCAAGTCATGATTGACGAGGAAGCGCGCGGCAACCGGCACTTCAGCCATTTCGGGCCGAGCGCAAATCTGCTCCGCGAACTCGAGGCGGTGTTTCGCACCTATAGCGAAACCGGCTGCGCGAAAACGCGCCACTATGTGCATGACCAGGACGAGGCGGAGCTCTACGGCGCGCCGCCCGGCAGGTTCACCGATTGGCTCGCGCTACCGGAAAAGAGCGACCTCATGTTTTACGAAGGCCTGCATGGGGCGCTAGTCAGCGAAGGCGTGGACATCGCCCGTTATGCCGACCTCAAGATCGGTGTCGTGCCGGTCATCAATCTCGAATGGGTCCAGAAGATCCATCGCGACAAGGCGGCGCGCGGCTATTCGGCCGAGGCCGTCATGGACACGATCTTGCGGCGCATGCCCGATTACGTTCACTACATCTGCCCGCAATTCACCGAGACGGACATCAACTTCCAGCGCGTGCCGACCGTCGATACGTCCAATCCTTTCGCCGCGCGATGGATCCCGACGTCCGACGAATCGATGGTGATCATCCGATTCCGTAATCCGCGCGGGATCGACTTCTCCTATCTCTTGTCGATGATCCACGACAGCTTCATGTCGCGGGCGAATTCGATCGTCATCGCCGGCAGCAAGCTCGATCTCGCCATGCAGCTGATTCTGACCCCGATCATCATGCAGCTCGTCGAACGCGCCAGACGTGCCGCATGAAGGAGCATTCATGAACGTTCTGGCGAAATCACCGGCCGCCGTAACACATCAGGATATGGCCAATGCGATCCGCGCGCTCGCTATGGACGCGGTGGAAAAGGCCAATTCCGGTCACCCCGGCATGCCCATGGGCATGGCGGACGTGGCGACGATCCTGTTCACGCAATTCCTCAAGTTCGACCCCGCCAATCCGGCCTGGGCCGATCGCGACCGCTTCGTGCTCTCCGCCGGGCATGGATCGTTACTGCTCTACGCCCTCCTCTATCTCACCGGTTATCCGGGCATGACGATCGAGGAGCTGAAACGCTTCCGCCAGCTCGGCTCCAAAACCCCTGGTCATCCGGAATATGGCCACACGCCTGGTGTCGAGACGACCACCGGTCCGCTCGGCCAGGGGCTCGGCGCCGCGGTCGGCATCGCGCTTGCCGAGCGGATGCTGGCGGCCCGCTACGGAGCCGAGCTCGTCGATCATCGCACATATGTCATCGCCGGCGACGGCTGTCTCATGGAGGGCATCAGCCATGAGGCAATCGCCCTCGCCGGTCATCTGCGGCTTTCGAAGCTGATCGTGCTCTGGGATGACAACAGCATCACGATCGATGGGCGCGTCGATCTCGCCGATTCCGTCGATCAACTCGCCCGTTTCAAGGCGTCTGGCTGGGAAGCCTGGCGCATCGACGGCCACAGGCCCGAGGAGATCGCCGCAGCGCTCACCAAGGCGCAGAGCGCGGATCGGCCGGTGCTCATCGCCTGCAAGACGACGATCGCTTTCGGAGCGCCGACCAAGGCCGGCACGCATGGCGCGCATGGCGCGCCGCTCGGTCACGCCGAAATCGCCGGCGCGCGCCAAGCGCTTGGCTGGACGGCCGAGCCTTTCGAGATTCCCGCGCCGATCGCTGCCGCATGGCGGCAGTCCGCTGAAAAGGCCGCCAAAGCGCATGCGGCCTGGAAGGCGCGGTGCGCCGCGGCGCCGGCGGAGAAACTCGCGCGCCTCAAAGCCGATCTCGCTGGCACGCTTGCGCCAAGTCTCGACGAGACGGTCATCGCATTTAAGCGCACCGCGAGCGAAGCCGGCGCGGCGCAGGCGACGCGCGTTTCCTCGCAGAAGCTGCTCGACGCCGTGACAAAGGTGCAGACGAACCTTGTCGGCGGCTCGGCCGACCTCACCGGTTCGAACAATACCAAAGCCGCCGACATGCGGGTGATAACGGCGGCGGATTTTTCCGGCCGTTACATCCATTACGGAATTCGCGAGCATGGCATGGCGGCGGCGATGAACGGTATCGCGCTGCACGGTGGCTTCATTCCCTATGGCGGCACATTCCTCGTCTTTTCCGATTATTCGCGTCCCGCGATCCGCCTCGCTGCCTTGATGGGCCTGCGGGTGATCCACGTGCTCACGCATGATTCCATCGGACTGGGCGAAGACGGCCCGACACATCAGCCTGTCGAACATCTCGCGGCCTTGCGCGCCATTCCCAATCTTCTCGTCTTCAGGCCAGCCGATGCGGTCGAGACCGCAGAGGTTTGGGAACTGGCGCTGAAAAGCACAAAGGCGCCTTCGGCCATTTGCCTGTCCCGGCAGAATGTGCCGCTCGTGCGGCGCATGCATTCAGCCGAGAACCTTTCGGCACGAGGCGCCTATATCTTGCGGGATGTCGAAGGCGCACGCGATATGACCTTGCTCGCCACCGGCTCGGAAGTCGCGCTTGCGGTTGAAGCGGTGGAATGCTTGGCCTCAGAGGGCGTGAAAGCCGTCGTCGTCTCGATCCCCTGTTTCGAGCTCTTTGCCGAACAGGAGGCCGACTACCGCGCGGCCGTGCTCGGGCAAGCGCCGCGCGTCGGCGTCGAAGCGGCCTTGCGGCAAGGCTGGGACGCAGTGCTGCGTCCGCAAGATGGCTTTATCGGCATGAGTGGTTTTGGCGCGAGTGCGCCGGGGGATGATCTTTATAAAGCTTTCGGCATTACCGTCGATGCCATTGTCGCGGCGGCCCGCGCTGGCATTGCCGCTCAACCGACAGCAGATCGGTGACGGAGGATCGAATGGTCAAGATCGCCTTGGTCAGCTTCGCGCTCCGGCCGTCGAACCTGGCTACGGCGCGCCAGCTCGCAGCTATGGCAATGATAAAGCTAACAGTTTTGCCAAATCGAGCGAATCCGACGCAAAAACGCCGCCATCCCGTCAGTATGATCACTATATCATCGGCGTACCCGGTTGAAGGGGTTCGGCGTGGCGATAGGCATGGCTTTCGCAAGGCGAATAATGATCGCCGCCTGGTCACGATCGCCGCGTTTCGCCGTGTCGCCAAGACTAAGCCGGGCGCGTTCGATCCGCGGAAATTTGTAAGGCAAGGAGTTGCATGCGCGATCTCCGCCGTTGGCGCTTCGTCCAATTCGAAATCGCCGTGCAAGCGTCCAAGATCAAGGTTCCCGTTCGCCAGGGCCAAGCTCATCCTGAGCGAGACGCGAGCCGCCGCAGAATGACGATAAGGAATTAAGCGATGAACGTGATGGGCAAGAAGGTTCAGACATCCGCCGAGAAGCGCAGCCGCTATTCGGCCGGCGTGATGGAATATCGGCAGATGGGCTATTGGGAGCCGGACTACGAGCCCAAGGACACCGATATTCTCGCCGTGTTCCGCGTCACCCCACAGGACGGCGTCGATCCGATCGAAGCCTCGGCGGCGGTCGCCGGCGAATCCTCGACCGCGACCTGGACGGTCGTGTGGACCGACCGCCTGACCGCTTGCGACAAATATCGCGCCAAATGCTACCGCGTCGATCCGGTGCCGAATGCGCCCGGCTCCTATTTCGCCTTCATCGCCTATGATCTCGATCTCTTCGAGCCGGGCTCGATCGCCAACCTGTCGGCCTCGATCATCGGCAATGTGTTCGGCTTCAAGCCGTTGAAGGCGCTGCGGCTCGAGGACATGCGGCTTCCCGTCGCCTATGTGAAGACCTTCCAGGGACCGCCGACCGGCATCGTCGTCGAGCGCGAGCGGCTCGACAAGTTTGGCCGGCCTCTGCTCGGCGCGACGGTGAAGCCGAAACTCGGCCTCTCCGGCCGCAATTATGGCCGCGTGGTCTATGAAGCCTTGAAGGGCGGCCTCGACTTCACCAAGGACGACGAGAACATCAATTCGCAGCCCTTCATGCATTGGCGCGACCGTTATCTCTATTGCATGGAGGCGGTGGCCAAGGCCGCGGCCGCGAGCGGCGAGGTGAAGGGCACCTATTTGAATGTTACCGCCGCGACCATGGAGGATATGTACGAGCGGGCCGAATTCGCCAAAGAGCTCGGCTCGGTCATCGTCATGATCGATCTCGTGATCGGCTACACCGCGATCCAGTCGATGGCCAAATGGGCCCGCAGGAACGATATGATCTTGCATCTGCATCGCGCCGGCCATTCGACCTATACGCGGCAGAAGAACCACGGCGTTTCGTTCCGCGTCATCACGAAGTGGATGCGGCTCGCCGGCGTCGATCACATCCATGCCGGGACCGTCGTCGGCAAGCTCGAAGGCGATCCGAACATGACGCGCGGCTATTTCGATATCTGCCGCGAGGATTTCAATCCCGTTCAGCTCGAGCATGGGCTGTTCTTCGATCAGCATTGGGCCTCGCTGAACAAGGTCATGCCGGTTGCCTCCGGCGGCATCCACGCCGGGCAGATGCATAAGCTCGTCGACATGCTGGGCGAGGATTGCGTGCTGCAATTCGGCGGCGGCACGATCGGCCATCCTGCCGGTATCGCCGCGGGCGCCACCGCCAACCGCGTCGCGCTCGAAGCGATGATCTTCGCCCGCAACGCCGGCCGCGACATCCTCAGGGAAGGCGACGAGATTCTTGAAGCCGCGGCCAAGAAGAGCTTGCCGCTGAGACAGGCGCTCGAGACCTGGAAGGACGTGACCTTCGATTACGCCTCGACGGACACGCCCGACTTCCTGCCGACCGCGACCGCAGCCGAATAGGAGAGAACCGTGCGCCTCACACAAGGCTGCTTTTCATTCCTGCCGGATTTGACCGCGGCTGATATCCGCACCCAGGTGCAATATTGCATCGACAAGGGGTGGGCGGTGAATATCGAGTTCACCGACGACCCGCATCCGCGCAACACGTTCTGGGAAATGTGGGGCCTGCCGATGTTCGACATCAAAGACGCGGCGGCCGTGATGCTCGAACTCGAAGCCTGCCGAAAGGTCCATGCGGATGACTATATTCGCGTCTCGGGCTTCGATTCGAGCCATGGTTGGGAAAGCGTGCGGATCTCTTTCCTCGTCATTCGGCCGAAGAAAGAGCCGGGCTTCCGCCTGACCCGCACCGAGGGCGCGGGACGGATCGTGCGGTACACGATACAGTCCGAGGCAGTCGCGGCAGAATGATCCGCCGACGTTTCGGCACCGCACAGGAGAGCGCTGCTGATGGAGGCACCTGAGACAATAACCGCCGCTCTCGTCGATGTTACGGCCGACGGCATAGATCTGCGCCGGGAACTGGCCGACACCCATATCGCCGAAGTGCTCGACCAGCTCGACAACGAGCTCGTCGGCCTCGCGCCGGTGAAAACCCGCATCCGCCAGATCGCCGCTCTGCTGCTGGTCGACCGGGTACGCCGGCGCATGGGGCTGACCTCCGAGACGCCAACTCTTCACATGAGCTTCACCGGCAATCCCGGCACCGGCAAGACAACCGTCGCGCTGCGCATGGCCGAGATCCTGCACAAGCTCGGCTATGTCCGCAGGGGTCATCTCATCTCCGTCACCCGCGACGACCTCGTCGGCCAATATATCGGCCATACCGCGCCGAAGACCAAGGAAGTCTTGAAAAAGGCAATGGGCGGCGTGCTCTTCGTCGACGAAGCCTATTACCTCTACCGGCCGGAGAACGAACGCGACTATGGCCAGGAGGCGATCGAGATCCTGCTGAACGTGATGGAAAACCAGCGCGACGATCTCGTCGTGATCTTCGCCGGCTATGCCGAGCGCATGGATCGTTTCTTCCGCTCAAATCCCGGGTTTCGCTCGCGCATCGCCCACCACATCGACTTCCCCGATTACACGGACGAAGAATTGATGGCGATCGGGGAAAAGATGCTGACGGCGCAGAGCTATCATTTCGACGCGTCCGGCCGCGCTGCCTTCCGCGAGTATATCGCGGCGCGACGCAAGCAGCCGCATTTCGCCAACGCGCGCTCGATCCGTAATGCGCTCGATCGTATGCGCCTGCGCCAGGCTAACCGGCATTTCGAGCATCCAGGGCTCGTCTCGCTCGAGGACCTGACGACGATCGACGCCGCCGACGTGCGCGCCAGCCGGGTCTTCGAGATGGATCAAGAGCAGGCGGGAAAGAACAGCTGACGGCTTGCTGATCCGCATGCTCGAGACGCGCGCTTCGCGCGCTCTTCAGCATGAGGATAGGATGCATGGAATCAGACACTCCGTCCTCACCCTGAGGAGGCTGCGAAGCAGCCGTCTCGAAGGGCGACGGCGATAAAACGTGCCGACATGCACCAGGGCCTCGCCGCTTTTATCTTCTTCTTGACTCTCACGGCGACCTTCGGGACCGCGATTTTGGGCCGTGCGCGGGCACGAGCCGCCGGCAGCGAAGAGGACCTCGCCGGACGGCGGCTGAACCGGTGGTTCATCGGGCTTAGCGCCGGCGCGGCGGGAAACAGCGGATTCATCGTCACCGGCGCGGTCGGCCTCGGCTATGCCGGCGGCGTCCATTGGCTGCTGATGCCGTTCGGCTGGATGCTCGGTGATCTCGTCTTTTGGCGGCTCTTTCCGGCGAAATTGAACAGCCTGGCGCGCGAGGCGAGAGCCGTCACTCTTTCGGAAATGCTCACCTTCGATCTTTCCGGGCGCGTGGCGAGGCTCGTTGCGATCCTCGTGGCGCTGTTGCTCATCGCGTTTCTTTCGACCTATACGTCGGCGCAATGGCTGGCGGGCAGGAAATTCCTATCCGGCATATTCGACCTGAATGGTTTCTCGGCGCTGATCTTCTTTTCCGCGACCATCGTGATCTATTCGGCACTCGGTGGGTTCCGCGGTTCCGTCTACGCCGATACGTTGCAGGCGCTGATTCGGATCATCGGCACCACCATTGCCGTCGCTGCCGTCATCTGGTTCGCGGAAAAAAGTCCCGTTTCATTCTCGCAGAACATCGAAGCCGCGGGCGGCGATTTTCTCACCCTCTTTCCGAAGGGAGCTGGCTTTGCGGCATTCGGATTCGTCGCCGGCTATGCCGCCGCCGCCATAGGCTTTGGTCTCGGCCAACCGCAGATCGTCACGCGATATTTCGCCGGCAAGAGTCCGCAAGAGACGCGCTCCGCTTGGTGGATCTACATCGGCTTCGTGCAGGCGACCTGGATCGCCATGACAATATTCGGGATCGTGCTCCGCGGCGTGATGCCGAAAATCGCCGACCCGGAGACCGGCCTCAGCCTCTTCTTCCAGCATAATATGGGAGCAATCGTCAGCGGCATCATCTTCGCCGACGTTTATGCGACGATCGCGTCGACCTCGAACAGCCTGCTTGTGGCGATCGGCCAAGCCGTCTACCGCGACCTCATCTGCTTTCGTCAGTCGGTCGCCGAGCGAAAGACCACCACGACCTTTTCGGCGATTTTTCTCATCGGGCTGGCAACGATAGGTCTATCGCTCGTTCTGCCCGGCAATGTTTTCTCGATGGCCATTGGTTCCATCGCGAAGATCGGCGCCGCAATCGGCGGCCCGGTCATGATCAAAACGCTCCGCTGGCGGCATTCGCCCGCTTCCTTGCTGGCGGCAATTCTGACGGGCCTCTCGACCGCTTATCTCTGGGACCATCTCGGCTACGACGGTCTCATCAATGAGGCAGCCATAGGATTGACGTGCAGTCTTCTCGCAAACTGGCTTGTGAGCTTCGCGCGCGGGCCATCAGCGCAGGAGGTCGCTGCGCAGGAAGATCCTGAAAGCTTGGGCTAGCGGCGCTTCTCGCGCTATCGCTTTAGGTCTACGCTCTATGGGTGTTCAGCAGCGGCCAAACCTGAGTCTGCGGAATTTTCCATTGCGTTTGAACGATCTCGGCAAGCTCGCGCGTGTGAGTCCAGAGCAAAGTATGTCCTGCGCGTTCGATCAAAATGCCACGAGCTCCCGGGATGCTGTTCACGAGCGTATCAAAGTTGTGTTGGGGAACTGCGGTATCGTGGGTTCCGCCAACGACGAGTGTGGGAACTCTAATTTCCCCGAGCCATGGGCGGCTATCGAACGTCAGCATGCCGCGGAGGGCCCCACGCATGGGAGGTGCGCGGTTGGCTGCCATGAGCGCTCGTAGCCAATCGACCTGCGTTTTGTTCAGACCGATTTCGCCGCATGGTTTGGGCTTGGACGGTTGCACTATCAGGTTGGCGAGCGTGCGGGGTGTGATTAGCGTGAGAAGCATTTGGGTGACACTCGCCTCGATACGCTCCCTCAGCGTCGCTACGTTGCAGGCATAGGTGCATACCAGCATCATCCTTTCGACGGTCGCTCGTCGGGTATGCGCAAGCTGCTGAGCGACCGTACCCCCATGCGAATATCCAAGGACCGCGCAGCTTTCGACACCCGCGTGCTCCAATACGGCATCCAGGTCGGCCGTGAGCGACGGAACGTCGTATGGCCCGGGCAGATCGCCGCTCTGCCCGTGGCCGCGAAGATCGGGAATGATCATGCGGAAATTGCCTTGAAGCAATTCGACCAAAGGGTCGAACGTCGCTCCGGTGACCATGAGGCCGTGCAGCAGGAGCAGCGGCTCGCCATCGCCCGTGACCTTGAAGAAAATGCCGTTCGGTGCGCGGTATCCCCCTGGAATCGGTCGCTGCGTTGGCATGGTCGACTCCCAGCTTCGTGCCATACACCAATGAGCTAGCGTCACACGGGTACGCTGCGACCGCGCGAGCGTCCCTCGAAAATCCAGCTCGCGACGATGCTGCCGAAGAGGAAGAGGAGGCCGATAAGGCCGATGGCGAGCGGCGCAATGCCGACACCCGTCACTTGCGCCGCGCCGGTCCGCTTGATCGCGGCGTAATCCGAGCCGCCATAGATCGGGCTGTCGCGCATCGCGACGATACGCGGGAGCGTGACGTCGCTGCCGCTGCCCGTGCCGACGCGGCGCACCGTGCCGCCAGTCGCCTCAGCCAAGGGCCTCAGCTTCTCGGTCGTCGAAACGACCTCCTGGAACTCGCGCGGATTCTCCGGCCCGACGTTGACGAGCGCGGAGAGCGTGCCGTCCGTCACCCGATAGAGGCCGAGTTCCGAAACTTTGACTTGCGCGCGCGAAAGCCCCGGCTCGGCCGGCGTCAAGGTCGCCGTGATTTCCTTGCCGGAAGGCGCGATGATTTTGACCGGTGGAATCTCGTCTTTCAGGCTCTGGCGCTCGATTGCAAGCTCATGGCCTTCGGCCTTGGCGCGCAGCGCCTCTTCTTCAAGTTCTGGCTCCTTCATCAGCCAATGCGCGAGCCGGCGCAAAAGATCGAGATGCGGCCCGCCGCCTTCAAAGCCGCGGGCCCAGAGCCACATCTGGTCTGAAAGCAACAGTGCAACCCTGCCCTTGTCCTCGCGGGAGAGGACGAGGAGCGGCCTGTTGTCGGCCCCCGACAAGACACTCGTGCCGCGCGTCACGTCGGCGTTCACCTGGCGGAACCATTGGCTCCAGGCGGGCGGCGTCTCGTCCGAGCCGGGCAGGCCGCGGGTCACCGGATGTTTGGCGCCGTCCGCGGTGATCGCCGGTCGAAAGGCGCGCTCGGTCACGGTCCCGTCCGGGGCGGCCGGCGCGAGCCGGCCGAGCGGCGTGTAATAGATCCCTTCCGGCTGAGCGAAATCGGGCCCCGCCGCGATCAGCAACGCGCCGCCATTGCGGACATAGCGGACGATATTGTCGAGGTAGATCGGCGGCAGCACGCTCTGATCCGAATAGCGATCGAAGATGATAAGATCGAAATCCTTGATCTTGCGGCCGAAGAGATCGGCGGTCGGAAATGCGATCAGCGAGAGTTCGTTGATCGGCGTGCCGTCCTGCTTCTCCGGTGGGCGCAGAATGGTGAAGTGAACGAGATCGACGTTGGCGTCGGACTTTAAAAGATTGCGCCACATGCGCTCGCCTTGATGCGGTTCGCCCGAGACGAGGAGAACTTTGAGCTTGTCGCGCACCCCGTCGATCGTCAGCACCGCCTTGTTGTTGATCGTGGTGAGTTCGTCGGGCATGGGCTCGACCTCGAATTCGACCACGTTCGGACCGCCGTGCTCGATGCTCACGGGCACCTTGATGCGCTCGCCGGGAGCGGCCATTACATCGGCGATGGGATTGCCGTCGCGACGCACGTGTACGACCACGGGTCCGCTGCTCGGGGGCGTGTCGATAACCCGCAACTCAACCGTCACGTCCTTGCCGACGATGCCGAACCGGGGCGCATCGAGAAGTTCGATGCGGCGGTCGCGTTCGCCCTCGTGGCCGGTGATCAAGGCGTGCAGCGGGGCCTTGAAGCCGAGCGCCGCGGGATCGGCGGGAATATCATGCACAACGCCGTCGGTGATCATGAAGACCCCGCCGATCCGCTCCGCCGGCACGTCCGCAAGCCCCTCGTTCAACGCCGCGAAGAGGCGCGTGCCGTCTTCCTCACTGTCCGTCAGGCTGCTGTCGATGACGCGGATGTCGACGTTGCCCAAGGCTTCGAGACGCTTCTTGAGTTCAGCCGCCGCCTTGTCCGTCTGCTGCCAGCGGTTGCCGATGGTCTGGCTACCACTATGATCGACGACGATCGCCACCACATCCTTCAGCGGCTGGCGGTCCTCCCGCACCAAGGACGGATCGAAGAGGGCCAGCAACACCAGAGCGAGCCCAAAGGCGCGCAACAAAGTGCCGCGCCGGCCGCGGACGAGGCCGAGCGCGGTGACCCCCAATGCAAGCAGCGCAAAGAGCGCGAGCAGCGCCCACGGCAACAGCGGCGCGAAGGAAAGGGTGAGTTCGCTCATTCAGGCTTTATTTGGCTCTTTTTTCGCGGCAGCGCACCCGCGAACCGGCGGGCTCGCCTCTACCTGCGCCAGCTTTGCGCGCAAGGCAAGACGGCATAGGCCGAGATCCGCTGCCAAGAATAGAAATCCGGCTCTTCCGTCATGCGGAAGTTTGGCTGAGCCAAGTGCCAATATTTTGGCTTGAACTCAGGCGGAATTACGGTGCCTTCTTTGACCGGCGCGATGACAAAAGCCGGCGCATCGGGCCGCGCGCAGAGATGGATTATGCCGTCACGAGTCACGTGCGGCAAGTCGGCGGCCGCAGGCACGTGCAAAGCGGAAAGCGCATTCTTCTCGGCCAAGCCTTGGCCGATGAGAAATTGCATCCGCGCGCGCCAATTGTTCGCGAGCGTCGAGGAAAAAATCGTGCTGACGCCTTGCTGGGGAGAGGCCCATTGCGGCCGCCCGGTGAGAAACCAGGCCTCGGCCAATCCCTCGATCCAAAGGACTTCGCCGCCGCGGCCTGCAATCAGGTTCATCAGCTCGGGCGGATGAATATTGGCGTCGTTCATTTTTTGGAACGTCGCCCGCTGATCCCAGAAGCGAACCACGCAAAGAATAAGAAGGACAGCGACGGCACATTGCGCGCCCCAGATGAGCCGCGACGGGCGCGCAAAGACAAAGGCGAGAACGAGCGCCAGAATCGGAAAGGCGACGTAACGGCGGTTCCAGAAATAGCTGATGTAATGCGGGCCGTCGGCGGGTAGGGCGGCAAGGAACCGACCGTAGCTTACGAAGTAGTGTATGTTCCAAAAGAGCGCCAGAGCGAAGGCGGTTCCCCAGACGGCGCGGACGATCGTGGACGTGATCGGAATCGTGATCCACCGCGCGCCGAAATGCAAAGTGAGCACCGGCAGGCACATCAAGGCGCCATAAGCCGATTCCTCGCTCGACAGCCAGGCCATCGCGAGAGTTGCGAGGACAACCTGACCGCGCGGCCCCTGCTGCCAGAGTTTGAGGGTGGCGATCGCAAACGCGATCGCGCCCACCGCCGCCAATAGCCATGCCATGCGCCAGGGCTGCGCCTGAATGACCAGAAGCAACGAAAGATGATCGCCGAACAGAGCTTGTACGGCGATCCCGCCGATTCCGGCGAAGATCGCGGCAAGCAGCACCATCCGCCGCCGGCCGTCGAAGAAACTCGCCGCAATGGCGATCGTCGTGGCCTCAACCGCTCCGGGGCCGAAAAAATCGATCGGCCAGGCGGTCGGGAACAGCAACGGACTGCGGCTCTCGGCGAAGGCCTTCAGGTCGGGATTCATGAGGGTCACGAGCCGATCGAGGATCGGAACACCGAGAAGCGCCCCGGCAAGCACCAGAGCCGCGGCGAGCGCGGCGGCGATCGCCCAGCGCCTATCCTCGCGGCAAAGAACGATGGCGAACGCGGCCCATCCGGCAAGCGACATCAGCGGATGAATGAGGCTCGCGGCGATGAGCACAAAGAATGCGAGCCAGGTGCGGCCGGCGACGAGCGCCGCGAGCGCAGCGAGAACGAGCGCTTCGGCGAAGGGGCGCGGCACCGCCAGGACTTCCGAATAGCCAAATCGCCATGGCGCGCCATAGGAAACCGGCAGAACGGCAACGAAGATCACGACCACGGCGATCCAGCGCGTCGCCACGAATTGCCGCCCAAAGCCGGCCAATGCCAAGAGCCATGCCGCGGTGGCGAGAAGCGCGAGCGCCAGGGCCGTGGGTCCTGTGCCGAAGGCCGCGACGAGGCGATCAAGCGCCAGGGGAAACACGCTGAAGCGCGATTGCCCGTCATTGACGAACATCAAGTCTCGGCCGATCCCGGCGGGATCGAGGTCGGCCAGCGCCCGGCCGATATAGACGGTCGCATCGCCCAGGATGCCTTGATAAGGATGGGTCAAGGCCCAGAGCGCCAGAGCGATCAGCGGCAGAAAAATCGTGCCATCGGCCGCAGCGGCTGTGCTGAGCTTGCCGCCGACCCTTGCGATGGTTGAACTGGCGGCGGCGGCTTCGACTGTCCGACGCCTTTCAATGCCGATCGAAAAATCTCCGGGCATATTGCGCCTTCACGCGGATTGGCTGCGAGGGGAAGACATAAAGAGCAAGGCGCGGCGCAGAAGAAAATTGAACATGAAGATGGAGGCGGCGGTCGGCGCTTTCGCCAGCCCGACGTCGAGCTTGCAGAAATGCACGAAGACGAATATGAGGCCCTGATTGAGAGCAAGGCCCGCGAGGCCGATTGCGAAGAAGCCCAGGACTTCAGTGGAGATTCGGCGGGCACGGCGCCCGCGAAAGACGAAATAGGCGCTGCCGACATAGGCCAAAACCATGCCGGCCATGAAGCTTGTCGCCGCCGCAACGAGATAATTCATGCCGCCCTTGACGAGCAGGATCAGAAGCGACCAATCGAGCGCGAGCGCGGCGACGCTGCAAAGCCCGTAGCCGACAAGATCCGGTACAAAGACGCGCGCCCACAGGAAAAACGCCCCGAGAGACGAGAGAAGCGGCGAGCGAGCGAAAAGCTTTAGGGTGGAGGCGTTCAAGATCAGGCCGCCTTCTTGGGAACGAGACGCAGGCTCTTCAAGGCCTCCTTCGCGCCTGACGCGCCGGCCTCGCCATATTCGGCATCTTCATTGACTTGCCAGACGTCATAAAGCGTTTCGCCGGCGATGATGTTCGCCGCGGTTAGCATGCCGGTCATCATCGCATGATCCTGATTGTTGTATTTGTGCATGCCGTTGCGCCCGACGAGGTGGAGGTTCGGATAGCGCGACGCGAGTTCCCGCCGGATCGTCGCCATATGGTCGGCATAGGTTTCGTCATAGACCGGATAGGCCTTTTTCTGCCGCACCACGCAGGCATCACGAATGTCGGCCGGGTTCATGAGGCCGATGCGGCCGATCTCTTGCCTGGCCAGCGCGATCAGGTCTGCGTCCGCCGAGGCCCACAACCCGTCGCCCTCGAAGCAAAAATATTCCAGGCCGAGGCACGTCGACGTCGCATCCGGAATCATGTCGGGCGACCATGAGCGGAAATTCTGCACGCGGCCGACCTTCACCTTCGGATCATGGATGTAGATCCAGTTGTCGGGCAGATCGACGCTGCTTGTGCCGATGAGAACCACGGTGAGGAAATCGCGATATTTCAGCTCGCGCGCGTGGAGCAGGCTCAACGCCGTCGGCTTCAGCGCGCCGACAAGCTCGCGCACCGGGGCGGAGGAGACCACGTGTTTGGCAGAATAGGATTCGCATACGCCCGTGCCGCTTTCGACCGCGACCGACCAAGTGTGGCCGTGCTGGTCGTAGGCGAGCGAGGCGAGCTTGCGGTCCATGATGATCTCGCCGCCGAGTTTCTTGATCTTGGCGGTGCAGGCTTCCCACATCATGCCGGGACCGCGGCGCGGATAGCGGAAGGATTCGATGAGCGTCTTGGCGACCGCGCCCTGTTTCTTGCGACCGAGCGAGCGGCGCAAGGCGTCCATGATCGCGGCGCCGAGATCGAGGCCTTTGATGCGCTGCGCCGCCCATTCGGCCGAGATCTCGTCGCAGCTCATGCCCCAGACCTTTTCGGTATAGGTCTTGAAGAAGATCGAAAAGAGCCGCTCGCCGAATTGATTGCGCACCCATTGATGCACGGTCTTCGCGTCTTTCACCGGAAACGCGCGGGCATACGCGAAGGAAGTGAGGCAGGTGAAACTCTGCATGAGGCCGAGCTTGCGTAGCGCCTCGAAGGCTTTCAGCGGATAGGCGTAAAATTGGCCGCGGTAGAAGATGCGCGAGAGGCGCGGGCGCTCGATGAAATCATGCGGCAGGATCTCGTTCCAGAGATCGACCACCTCTTTCGATTTCGAGAAGAAGCGATGCCCGCCGATGTCGAAGAGGAAGCCCTTGTAGTTCACCGTGCGGCTGATCCCGCCGACATAGTTTGGGTCTTGCTCGACGACGAGGACGCTGCGGCCGGCTTTAGCGAGGGTGTAGGCGGTCGTAAGGCCGGCCGGGCCGGCGCCGACGACGACGACATCGAATGTCTTCAAAGGGCTGCTCCGCTTGGCGTTTTCGCCAAGGAGCAGAGCATCAATAGGTTAAAACGCGCTTAGGGCGACGGCGTAAAGGGGTTCATTTTGCTTAGAATGGATGTAAATTGGTGAAACTTCTACGCTTGGTTCCCGGCCTTACCCGCTTCGAGCATTTCACCGCGGTTCCTAAGGAACAGCGGCACGATTGCGGGCGCCTGACAGCGTTAGATGGCGCATAGCGCACCAGAGTCCGAAATATAGTTTGATTTTGACGGAGCCGATTGATGGCAATCCATGACCTATTCTCGAAGCGGCGAAAACAAGAGCTCGGCGAACGCCCTGATGTTTACGCCTATGATTTTCTCCCCCACGAGCTTCGCGTTCAGATCATCCACTGTGGGGCGACGCAATTGGATCGCTCAACCGCCACCACGATCCACGGGGAAAGATTGCGCGCATGTATCATGCAATGGCCGAGGCCCTGAGACGAGAATACGGAGTATTCCGACTCGTCGAAAGCAATCTCTTTCCGAATGACCCGAAGCAGTCGGAAAATGAGATCACCGTTTTTTTCCTGTCCACGCCCGTAACCGATCGGGCTCTAGATGTCGTCGAGATCACTTGTCGCTGTATAGATAGAGTCACGCGTTCCAATGATTATCTCTACCGTGCAAACGCTGATTCGATCGCTACGGATGCTAAGAAATCAATGAAAGATTCAGAGAGCACGGCATCGGCTACCAATACTCCGGCGACATTCTCCTCCGTCTGGATTCGGAGCTCATGCACTCGGAAGTGGTGCGCCCTGCCCTGCAGATGCTTGCGAAGCCAGAATGCGCGGGGCCGCAACAAGAATTCTTGACCGCCCACGAGCACTTTCGGCACGGCCGCAAAAGCGAGGCACTAGTTGAGTGCTGCAAGGCCTTTGAACGCATGATGAAGTCGATCTGTGACAAGAGAGGCTGGGCTTACGACAAAAACGCCACGGCCAAGCAACTGATCGACGCATGCTTCAAAGCCGGGCTGATCCCGCAGTTCTGGCAGAATCATTTTGCGGCCCTTCGGACTTTGCTCGAGAATGCCGTCCCCGTGCCTAGGAACAAACAAGACGGCCATGGAGCAGGCTCGGTGCCTGCCAACGTCCCTGATGAAATAGTGCCTTATGTGCTTCACATGACCGCGGCGACGATTCTGTTCTTGGGCGAAGCCGAGAGCCGGCTGCCAAAGTAGGTCAATTATCCAAAAAGCTCCGCAGCTTCCTTGACCGGCTCGGATGCTTCAGCTTGCGCAATGCCTTGGCCTCGATCTGGCGGATGCGTTCGCGCGTAACCGAGAATTGCTGGCCGACCTCTTCGAGCGTGTGATCGGTGTTCATGCCAATGCCGAAGCGCATGCGCAGCACCCGCTCCTCGCGCGGCGTGAGCGAGGCGAGCACCCGCGTGGTGGTCTCGCGCAGGTTCGACTGGATCGCGGCGTCGATCGGCAGAATCGCATTCTTGTCCTCGATGAAATCGCCGAGATGCGAATCCTCTTCGTCGCCGATCGGGGTCTCGAGCGAAATCGGTTCCTTGGCGATCTTCAGCACCTTGCGTACCTTCTCGAGCGGCATGGCGAGCTTCTCGGCGAGCTCTTCGGGCGTCGGCTCGCGGCCGATCTCATGCAGCATCTGGCGCGAGGTGCGAACGATCTTGTTGATCGTCTCGATCATGTGGACGGGGATGCGGATGGTGCGCGCCTGATCGGCGATCGAGCGGGTGATCGCCTGCCTGATCCACCAGGTCGCATAGGTCGAAAACTTATAACCGCGCCGATATTCGAACTTATCGACCGCCTTCATCAGGCCGATGTTGCCTTCCTGGATTAGATCGAGAAACTGAAGGCCGCGGTTGGTATATTTCTTAGCGATCGAGATCACGAGGCGCAGGTTCGCCTCGACCATTTCCTTCTTCGCCTGGCGCGCCTCGCGCTCGCCCTTCTGGACGACCTGCACGATCTTGCGGAATTCCTGGATTTCGAGGCTGGTCTCGGTCGCGAGCCCATGGATGTCGGTGCGGATCTCGCGGATACGCTCCTTGCGGCGGGTGACGAAATCCTTCCAGCCGCGGCCGCCGAGCTTCGAGACACGCAGCAGCCATTTCGGATCGAGTTCCGAGTTGTGATAGTTCTTCAGGAAATCCTCGCGCCCGACGCCGGATTCCTCGGCCTGGCGCAGAAGCTTCGTCTCGAGCCCGATCAGCCTCTTGTTGATGTCATAGAGCTGTTCGACCAGCGCATCGATGCGGTTCTGGTTGAGCGAAAGCGATTTGACGTCGGTGACGATCTCTTTCTTCAGGGTCTTGTAGCGGCGCTCCTGGGCGGGCGTCAGCGTCTCGTTCTTCAGCTTGTTCTCGACGTTCTGCACCTGCAGCTTGTTCAGTTTCTTATAGGCGTCGGCGATGCGATCGAACGTGTCGAGCACCTTCGGCTTGAGTTCGGCCTCCATAGCAGAGAGCGACACGGAATTTTCAAGGTCTTCATCGTCGTCGAAGGATTCCTCGAGGACCGGCGTTTCGCCATCTGCCTCGGTGGCAGGACGCAGGCCGGCCGGCGGAGTGAGCGGCGCGGTCGCGGGGGCGCGCTGCGCGGCGAGCGCCTCGGCGGCGCCCGGCGCCGTCATGTCGATCTTCGGCGTGTTCTTGCCGTCGGGCCCCGCATAAGTGGCTTCGAGATCGATGATGTCGCGCAGCAAAACCTTGCCGTCGTTCAACTCGTCGCGCCAGATGATGATCGCCTGGAAGGTCAAGGGACTCTCGCAGAGCCCAGCGATCATCGCCTCGCGGCCAGCCTCGATGCGCTTGGCGATCGCAATCTCGCCCTCGCGCGACAGAAGCTCGACGCAGCCCATCTCGCGCAGATACATGCGCACGGGATCGTCGGTGCGGTCGGCCGGCTCCGAGGATTTCGTGGCGAGCGCCTTGGGCTGGGTGACCTCGACGAGCTCGCCGCCTTCGATCTCTTCCTCTTCGCCCTCCTCGGAGTCCGCCTCTTCGGGTTCTTCGCTTTCGATGACGTTGATGCCCATTTCATTGAGCATCGCCAAAATGTCCTCGATCTGCTCGGAATTCACTTCTTCGGAGGGAAGCACAGCGTTCAATTCGCGATAGGTGACGAAGCCGCGCTTCTTGGCGAGCTTGATCATCCGCTTGACGGCGGCATCCGACAGGTCGAGCAGGGGACTGTCGGTCGTCTCGACGACGGCGCCTTCGGCTTCGGCTTTCTCGTTGTCTTTCTTCGCCATTAAATCCTCTTGCTACCCGAGCCAGGTTTCGTTTCGCCCCGAAGCGCCACTCTTGCCCGCGACTCAATTGCCAAGCAATACCAGGGGACTGATCCCCTCAGCGACCGTATGTGAGGACCGCATATTAGGGAGGGCCGCAACAGGGCTGCCGGCAATTGCCAGGCCAACCACCCATCCTTCCTCCTCGCGCAAGCCAGGGAGACGGCCTGCCCACGCAAAAGCCTCTGTCTTCACTCGTTTCCCGACCAAGCAGGGCCGTTACAACCAACCGCTCTGCCGGCCGGAAGCCGCGCCGAATCCATCGATGACGGCTTCGGTCCCCGCCAGCGCGGACAATTGCTCCTGGATAGACTTTAGCCGAGCAAGATTCATCTCGCTGGCATCCCCCGCCAAAGCCGCTTCCGCCGAGACCAATTCCCTATTTAGGGCCCGCATTTTACGATGCAAGGCCAGCGCTTGTTTGAGCGATTCCTCGGCATCGAGGTCGGCCGCATCGGCCGAGACCGTCCAAACGCAGGAATGCGCGGTCATCGATTCGAGACGCCGCCTGACGGGGCTGAGGCCGCAACGCTCGATCTCGGCCTTCATTTCTTCCGAGCCGCGACGCCGATCAGCACAGAGATCGAGCAATTTTTGCCGCAGCGCTTGAGCCTCAGAATGACCGAGATCGAGATCCGCAAGTGCCTCGCCATAGGCCTCAAGCAGGTTGGGATGATTGAGAAAGATCAACAGAATGAAGGCTTCGCGGCCGGAAATGCCGGCGGGCCTGGCGCGCAGCAGCGGCGATCGCGCCAGGCTGGCGCCAACCTGCAGCGGTTGCAGAACATAGGTTTGCGGCCCCTCCTCGCCTCGGTAGAAACCCCGCCGAGGAGACGAAAAACGTCTCGGCCGCTGGTCCCGGCCTATGCCGGCTCCGGACCGCGGCCCCTCGCCGAAGAGAACCGCGAGCCTGTGGCGAAACTCCGTCTGATAATGACGCCGCAAAATTTCGTCGCGGATTTCCGTGCAGAGATCGGCGAGCCGCCGCTCGAGTCCGGCGCGGCGCTCCGGCGTCGAAAGGACTTGGTTCTCCGTCTCCCTCTGCCAGAGGAGATCGACGAGCGGCAAGGCGGCGGCGAGCACCTCGCCGATCGCCGCGGCGCCCCCGCTGCGGGCGAGGTCGTCCGGGTCCTGACCCTCCGGCAGGAGAGCGAAGCGCAGCGACCGCCCGACCCCGATCAGAGGCAAAGCGAGGTCGATGGCGCGACAGGCGGCCTTGCGGCCGGACCGGTCGCCGTCGAAACAGAGCACAGGCTCCTCCGCCATTTTCCACAAAAGCGCGCATTGCTCCGCGGTCAAAGCCGTGCCGAGTGGAGCGACCACATTGGGAAAACCTGCGGCCGACATGGAAATCGCGTCGACATAGCCTTCGACCGCGATCACCCCGTCTTTTTCATGCGCCGCTTTGCGCGCCTTGTGATGATTGTAGAGGATCGCGCCCTTATGGAAGAGCGGCGTCTCCGGCGAATTCAAATATTTCGGCTGGATGTCCGCTCCAAGCGCCCGCCCGCCGAAGGCGATGATTCGGCCGGCGCGGTCGGCGATCGGAAACATGATGCGCTCGCGGAAGCGATCGAAGGGGACGGCAATATCCTCGCCATGGATCAAAAGCCCGGTTTCGATCATCGCCTCAAGCGGGACGCCCTTGCCGGCGAGATGATCGCGCAAGGCATATTTCTCCGGCGCCGCGTAGCCGAGGCGAAACTCGGCTTGCAGAGAGGTATTGAGCCCGCGGTCCGCCAGATAGGCTCGCGCCTTGGCGCCCGAACGGCCGGCGAGCTCCGCCGAAAAATACGCCGCCGCCAATTCGAGCACGTCGTGGAGGCTGGCGCGTTGCTTTTCCCGCGCCTCCGCGTCGGGCGAGACCTGCGGCAGGGCAAGCCCCGCCTGCTCGGCCAGGCGCGCCACCGCTTCGGGAAAGCTCAAACCCTCGGTTTCCATTAGAAAATCAAAGATATTGCCGTTTTTGCCGGCGGAGAGGTCAAACCACGCCATTTTCTGGTCATTGGCGAAAAAAGACGGCGTTTTCTCCGCGTTGAACGGCGAGAGCCCGCGCCATTCGCGCCCGGCTTTCGTCAGTTTCACGCGCTTGCGCACGACCTCCGAGACCGGAAGCCTTGCTTTCAACTCGTCGAGAAAGGAGGCAGGGAATCGCATGGCGCCTTCAGGTTTGAGGCGGCCCACTATAGATAAGCGGCACGGCCCGGGTAAGGGCTGTCCACAGAATTCAAGGCGGCTGGCGCCCGCAGCCACAATCTTTCATCCTTTGCGACCAAGAGTTTTCGATCAGCATGAGCAGAGCGGCCCGATTTTTTGACATGAAGCGGCAGGGCAGACCGATTGCCATGCTTACCGCCTATGATTTTCCGACGGCTAAGGCCGAGGCGGCGGCGCAAATCGACATCATCCTCGTCGGCGACAGCGTCGGGACCAATGTTCTGGGCTATGCGAGCGAGAAAGAGGTGACGCTCGCCGATATCGCGCATCATGTTCGCGCCGTCCGCCGCGGCGCGCCCGAGATCCCGATCCTCGCCGATCTTCCTTTCGGCAGCTACGAGCAGCCCGCCTCGGCTGTCGTCAGCGCGAAGCACTTGCTCGAAGCCGGCGCCGATATGGTGAAGTTCGAAGGGCCGCGTCCTGAGATCGCCGCGAGTTTGAAGGCGGCCGGCATCTGCTGCTGCGGCCATCTCGGCCTCGAGCCGCAGCACCACGCGCAGATGCGGCTGAAAGGCCGCTCCGTCGAAGAAGCCGCGAAACTGCTGGCCGATGCGCGCGCGCTCGACGCTGCCGGCATTTCCATGCTGGTGCTCGAACTGATCCCTGAGGAGGTCGCGGCGCGGATCACGAAATTGATCGGCGCGCCGACGATCGGCATCGGGGCCGGGCGGCGCACCGATGGGCAAGTTCTAGTGATCCATGACATGCTTGGGATCACCGAGGTCAATTTCCGCCACAACCGCCACTATGCCGAGATTGGCTCTTCCATCAGCGAGGCGTTGGCGAATTACGTCCGCGACGTGCGGGAGGGGCGCTTTCCCGCGGAAGAGAATGCTTTTCACATGTCGCACGAGGAGCTTTTGGGCTTCGACGGGGAGGAATTGTGAACGCGGTTCCCTTCTTGACAGAGGCCTGCGACCCGGAAGAGTCATGCAAGGTCATATCGGAGAAGGCCATGCTCGGGAATCGGGCAAGCGCTTTGCGCGTCATCTGAGGGGACGCGGGAGGGCAGTCGCATGGATCTGATCTACAAGATCGTGCCGGCGGATCTCTGGCGCGAAGCCGAAAAGAGTGGCGCGTTCGCCGGCGCGCCGGTCGATCAACGCGACGGGTTCATCCATTTCTCGACCGGGGCGCAAGTCCGCGCCACCGCCGCCAAGCATTTCGCCGGCCAAAGCGATCCTCTTCTCGTTGGAGTCGATCCGCACAAACTCGGCGAGAATCTGCGCTTCGAGCCATCCCGCGACGGCGCGCTCTTCCCGAATCTTTATGCGCCGCTCGCCACCGCTTCCGTCAGCTTCGTGCGGCCTTTGCCGCTCGATGCCGACGGCGCGCATAGCTTTCAAGACCTCCTGCCTTGAGCGCGAGGCTCTCCAACGCCGAGGCGCTGGCGCGACGCCTGCTTTTGCGGCTGAGGCCCGAGCTGGCGCATCACCTGACGGTCAAGGCTTTGTCACTGTTGCCCTTGCGCTCGGCTCCGCCCGACGATCCGCGCCTGGCAATCTCGGCCTTCGGCCTCAATTTCCCGAATCCGATCGGCCTCGCGGCGGGGTTCGACAAGAATGGCGAGGTCGTCGATGCGATGTTCGGCCTTGGCTTCGGATTTGCCGAAGTCGGCACAGTGACGCCGCTGCCGCAGTCGGGCAATCCGCGTCCGCGAGTTTTCCGGCTGCGCGAGGATTACGCCATCATCAACCGGCTCGGCTTCAACAGTGCCGGGCAGGAGGTCGTCCATGAGAGGCTCGCGGCGCGGGCCCGCAGGCTCGGCATCGTCGCCCTGAATCTCGGCCCCAACCGAGATTCGGAGGATCGCATCGGCGATTACGTCGCCGGCATCAAAGCCTTCGCCGATGTCGCGCAGCTCTTCGTCATCAATATCTCCTCACCGAATACGCCCGGATTGCGCGATCTGCAGCACCAGCAGGAGCTCAACGATCTCTTGCCCCGCGTTCTCGCCGCCCGCGACGCGGCGCCGGAGCACCGGCCAGTCATCGTCAAGATCGCCCCCGATCTGACGCTCGAAGAACTCGACGGCATTATCCGCGTTTGCCGGGCGCATCGGATCGATGGTCTTTCCGTCTCGAACACCACGCTTTGCCGCTCACCCGATCTCATCGATGAAGTGAAAGCCAAAGAACAGGGAGGTCTTTCCGGGCGGCCGCTCTTTATGCTCTCGACGCGGCTTCTCGCGCAAGCCTATCTGCGCGTCGAGAATCAATTCCCGCTCCTCGGCATCGGCGGAGTCGAGGATGCGGCGACCGCCTTTGCGAAGATCGAAGCCGGCGCAAGCCTCATCGAACTTTATTCCGCCCTCGTCTTCAAGGGCCCGAGGCTCGTTGAAGAGATCAAGCGCGGGCTTCTCGCCAAACTGAAAGCGGCCGGCCTGCAGCGGCTCGACGCGGCGCGCGGCACCGCCGCACAGGATTGGGCCGAGGGAAGGATTACAGGCGCGAATCTTAAGTGCGTTCCCTCCCCCTTTGCAGGGGAGGGTTAGGGGTGCGCCGGAAAGATGCGCCTCACCGCGGTCCGCGCATGTTAAGCAGCCGTGCGAGGAACCAAAGCGGCACCACGATCATCGCGCCGGCGACCATATAATCGCCCATCTCGCGCAGCGCATCGAAGCCAAGCGACCAGATGCGTTGAACGAAGCGGATCACGCCTTGCACGAGATCGGCCGGCCTGATGTCAAGCCACATCAGCAGAACGCCGACGATCAAGGACACGAAAAACAATCTGAGCGCGACACCCAAAGGCGTGCCGCCAAGGAAGCGGGTGAGCGGCGTCTCGGGGCGCCAACGCTGGGCGCTCGCCGGGCGCGATGATGACCAAGCCGATGCTGGTTTTGATTCGTCAATCATGCGATATCTCGGATGTCGGATGTTCTGTTCTTGCGGCGCGGCGAGGCTGGCCGATTGCTCTTGCTCTTCGCGACCATGTTCTTTCGATGCCGCACGACTTCCCCTATTCTCGGCTGCCGCGCCGCGCCTGGCAAGCGCCTCTCTTTGGATCTTACGTGACGCAGCAGGACACTGACGCCACTCTCGCCCGGACACGAATCGACGGCGGCTTCAGCTTCGCGCTTGCAGCCTTCGCGGTCGGGCTCGGCCTTCTCGCCGTGCTCGAACGGGTCGGCCTGCCTGACCCTGCGCTCGAGGCTTCGGTCGGCGTTTTGGTTTTCGCCGAATTCGTGATCATAGCCGGAATCCTGCGCACCATGCGGCCGGTTGATTTCTATGCCGGCGGCCGCGCTCTGCCCCCGCCCTATGCCGGGCTTGCCTACGCGGGGCTTGCGGCGGGACTGTTCCTGCCGTTTCTGCCGCCCTTGCCGCAAAACCTCGGCCTCAACTCGCTTGTGACAGGGTTTTGTGCCGGGCTCATTTGCGCGCTCTTCGTGACGGGCCCCTATCTGCGCCACTGCGGCGCTTCTTCGATCGCCGATCTCGCGGGCTCGCGCTTTCCCTACCCTATGGTGCGCGTTGTGATTGCCGGGATCACTGCCACCTGCGCCGGCCTTGTCGCGATGGGCGGCTATGAGATCGCTTTGCGCGCCTTTCTCGCCGCAACCGGTGCGAGCCGCGCCTTCGGGGCGGCTGTGTTGGGCGTCTTGCTCGTTTTGCTGATCGTGCCGGGCGGCCTTTCGGGCGTGATATGGCTGGCGGTCGGTGGCGCCGTCGTGATCTTGGCGGCCCTAGGCCTGCCGGCGGCTTTGTCGATGCTGCGCGAAACGACCCCCTTCACGGCCGCGATGGCGCGTTTCGATGCCGTGAGCGGAGCGCAGCAAAACCTGCCGATCGATCCCGCCATGGTCGCAGCACTTGCGCTTGGTCTGGGCGTTCTTGCACCACTGTTCGGTCCCGCGGTCGCCAGCCGCGACAGAGGAAGCGCCCTGCGCAGCGGCCTCTTCGCTTCCCTTTTCATCGGGATCATCGCGGTGCTCGCCGCTCTCACCATGGCGCGTTCGACGCTGGCGCTCGACGCGATTCTGGTCGGCCATGAACCCGGCAAATTGCCGGCAGAAATTCTTGCGGCGAGCGAACACGGCGGGATCTCGATCTGCGGCATTCGATCCGGCGCCTCCGCCGCAATCGCCGGAGCCTGTGCCACTGAACCGGGCTTCAACGGCGTCTTGCGGCTGCAAGACATCGGCGCGGACGGAAGATATCTCCTTGAAAATCTTCCCATCCTGCGGCGATCGGGCCCGACTTTGGCCGGCCTTGCCGCCGTTTTCGCAATTGCCTTGGGCATCAGCGTTGCGGCAGCGGGGGTACAATCCTTCGCGACCAGCCTCGGCCATGACGTCTTTCATCCGAAGCGCCGCAAATACGGGCTGGCAAGTCGAAGGCTCGCCTATGCCCGGGCTCTGGCGCTCCTGCTCATCGCCCTCTGCGCCGCCACGCTCGCCGCCAGCACCGCCGATCCGCGGCGGGCCATCGCGCTCGCGCTGACGATCTCTGCCACTCTGGTCGCGCCGCTGCTCGGCTTGACCCTCGTCAAGCACGCGACCTCGATGGGCGCGCTCGCGGCTTTGCTCGTCGCGGCGCTCGTGATGTCTGTCTTCATCTTCACCTATGGCTGGCGCTGGCCGCCCGAAGAACTTGCCGCGAACGCCATCTTCGCAGCAATCGACGGATTCCTCGCCGGCATTTTCGTGAGTTTTTTGCGGAGAGAAGATTCGCTGATTGCGCGACCCGTGGTTCCCGCGCCCAAGGACGAGCCGTTTGGCCCGGACTAACCACCGCCCGGCTTATTTATCGCTCGCCAGCAAAGCCGCCTGATGCTCCGTGATCAGCGCGTCGATAACTTCGTCGAGCGCCTCTCCGTTCATGACCTTATC
Source organism: uncultured Alphaproteobacteria bacterium (assembly GCA_963720425.1). Taxonomy (GTDB): domain Bacteria; phylum Pseudomonadota; class Alphaproteobacteria; order Rhizobiales; family Beijerinckiaceae; genus Methylovirgula. The sequence goes on along the minus strand of OY970391.1, from coordinate 1,316,746 downwards.
GAGCTTATAAAGCGTCAGGTTGATGCGGTGATCGGTGACGCGCCCTTGCGGGAAGTTGTAGGTCCTGATCCGCTCGGAGCGATCACCTGAACCCACCTGAGCGCGGCGATCCGCGGCCCTTTCTGCATCGCGCCTCTGCCGTTGCATGTCATAGAGGCGCGCCCGCAAGAGCGCCATCGCCCGCGCCCGGTTCTTGTGCTGCGAGCGCTCGTCCTGCACGAAGACGATCGTATTGGTCGGCAGATGGGTGATGCGGATCGCCAACTCCGTCTTGTTAACGTGCTGGCCGCCGGCGCCTTGCGCTCGCATCGTGTCGACCTTGAGGTCGGCCTCGTTGATATCGACGTCGATATCTTGCGCTTCCGGCAGCACGGCAACGGTGGCGGCGGAGGTATGAATCCGGCCCTGCGTCTCGGTGTCCGGCACGCGCTGCACGCGATGCACGCCCGATTCGAATTTCAGCCGCGCGAAGACGCCGCGGCCTTCGATCTCGGCGATGATTTCCTTGAATCCACCGAGCGAGCCTTCGCTGGCCGAGAGGATCTCGACGCGCCAGCCTTTCAGTTCCGCATAGCGCTGATACATGCGGAAGAGATCGCCGGCGAAAAGCGCGGCTTCGTCGCCGCCGGTGCCGGCGCGGATTTCGAGAATGGCGCTCTTCTCATCCGCCGTATCCTTGGGCAGGAGAGCGATCCGCAGCTTCTGCTCGAGCGCTATGAGCCTTGCGCGCGATTCTTGGCGTTCGGCTTCCGCGAGAGAGCGCATCTCCGGATCGAGCGCGGGGTCCGCGAGCATCGCTTCGATACCGGCGATGTCCTTTTGCTCGCTGCGATAGTCTTGGATCGCGGCGACCACGTCGTCGATCTCGGCGAGCTCGCGCGACAGGGCGACGAAAACCGAGGATTCGGGGCCGGCGGTAAGCCGATCCGAAATTTCGGCGTGGCGGCGCAGGATGAGATCGAGCTTTTCTTGCGGCAGCATGGTTTTGATCGTACGGGCGGAAGACGGGTTGAAACTAAGGCCTCCTGCCTGTGTTGAGAAGAGCATTCATGTGCCCTTGCCCTTCGAGACGGCTGCTTCGCAGCCTCCTCAGGGTGAGGGCACGTTGCTGGTTAAAATCCCCTCATGCTGACGAGGCGGCGAAGCCGCCGTCTCGAAGCATGAGCACGCGACTGAACTTCTCGCATTCCTGAGAGCAACAGGAGCTACACCGGGATGCGGTTGGCCTTGGCGAATCGATGCATCTCGTCGCGCAACGAATGGGCGCCGTCGCGCGCCTCGACGAGGCCGTTCACGAATCTGGTCGTCGCTTCAAGGTCGGTCGCGAGAATCATCGCCTTCACCGGCCCGATCGAGGCCGGCGACATGGAAAGAGAGCGAAATCCGATCGCCAGCAGCCCCAGCGCCTCGATCGGCTTGCCGCCCATTTCGCCGCAGAGGGTCAGCGGCGTGCCAGTCTTTTGCGCCTTATCGACGATGATCTTCAAGGCGCGCAGAACCGCCGGCGACAGCGAATCGAAACGACTGGCGACGCGCTTGTTGTCGCGATCGGCGGCGAACATGTATTGGATGAGGTCGTTCGTCCCGACCGAGAGGAAATCGGCCCGCGCGCAGATCTCGTCGAGCTGCCACAACAGCGCCGGCACTTCGACCATGACGCCGAGCTTGAGGTCGTTGGGAAGCCGGTGATCGTGGCGCTTGAGATAAGCGACCTCACGTTCGGCGAGTTCCTTGGCGATCTCGAATTCCGAAACCGTCGCGATCATCGGAAACATGATGCGCACTTCGCGACCGGCGCCCGCTCTGAGCAGGGCCCGCAATTGCATGCGAAGAAGCGCCGGCCGGTCGAGCCCGATCCTGATCGCGCGCCAGCCGAGCGCCGGATTCTCCTCCTCGACTTTGGTCATATAGGGGAGCACCTTGTCCGACCCTATGTCCAAGGTGCGGAAGGTGATCGGCTTGCCCGGAACGGCGTCGAAAGCTGCCTTGTAGAAGGCCTGCTGCTGGCGCATGCTCGGAAATTGCGAGACGATCATGAACTGAAGCTCGGTGCGGAAGAGCCCGATCGAGGCAGCGCCCGTTTCGGCGACATGCGGGAGATCGACGAGCAGCCCGGCGTTCATATGTAGCTCGATTGCGACGCCGTCCCTGGTGACGGCGCGCTTTTCGCGCAGCTTGTGATATTGCTCCTGGCGTCGGGCGCGCAGCCGCGCCTTCTCCGCATAGGCATTTTCGATGTCCTGCGGCGGGCGCACATGCACATCGCCGGAGGTGCCGTCGACGATCAGAGCGTCGCCGGGCTCGACGAAGGCGACGATATTGGCGACCTCTCCGACGGTCGCGATTCCAAGCGCGCGCGCGACGATGGCGACATGGCTCGATGCGCCGGCGTCTTCGAGCACGAGGCCGCGCAATTTGGTGCGGTCGTAATCGAGCAACGCCGCCGGCCCCATGGTGCGCGCCACGATGATCGCATTCTCCGGCAGATCCTCATGCGCGGTCACGAAGCTGCGGCCGGCGAGCTGATAGAGAAGGCGATTGGCCAAATCGTCGAGATCGTGAAGACGCTCGCGCATATAGGGATCGGTCTGGCGTTGCAGCTTGGCCCGCGCATCGCTCTGCACGCGCTCGACCGCCGCTTCCGCCGTAAGGCCGGTTGCCAGCGCCTCCCGCAAGCGCCTGATCCAGCCACGGTCATAGGCGAACATGCGGAAGGCTTCGAGCACTTCGCGATGTTCGCCTGGGCCGACGTCGCCCTTTTCGATCAGACGGTCGATCGTTAGGCGCACGGCGTCGATTGCGGCTTCGAGCCGTTCCGTTTCGGCATTCACATCCTCGGCAACGATTTGTTTGACGATTACCCGCGGCTCGTGCAGGACGACATGACCCAACCCGACACCCTCGACGATCGGCACGCCCTTGAGCGCCAGCGGCCGGTGCAGCGCCATCTCGGTATCGAGCAAGCCGATCGCCTGCAGTTCGCCCGAGGCGACCATTTCGGCGAGCAGCATCGCCGTCGTCTGCAGGGCTTCGATTTCCTCTTCGGAATAGAGCCGCCGCACGCGGTTTTGCACGACGAGCACGCCGAGCGTAATGCCGCCGCGCAGGACCGGCACGCCGAGAAAGGAGGAATAGATCTCTTCGCCGGTCTCCGGCCTATAGGAGAACGAGGGATGATGCTGCGCATCGGCGAGCGCCAAGGGCTCGGCCGTTTCCGCGATCAGGCCGACGAGGCCCTCGCCCTTGCGCATCGTCGTAACGTGAACGGCTTCGCGATTGAGGCCCTCGGTCGCGAAGAGTTCGAGCCGGCTGTCGGCGCGCAGCACATAGACCGAGCACACCTCCGCCACCATGTTGGCGGCGATGTGGACGACGATCTTGTCAAGCCGGTCCTGCGGGCTGATCGGCTCCGCCATGACTTCGCGAAGCCGTCGCAACAGCAGTCGCGGTCCGCCGATGGGGCCACGCATGGCCATTTCCTTTTCAGGAGCCTCACGAGATCGGCAAGCCGAATCACTCGGGAGGCGGATCCACTAGAACATTCCAAGGCATTGGGGCCGCTCCGCGGCTTCGCCCTTAGAAAATGCCCAGAGCAATAAGTAGAGCGCCCAATGCGAACAAGTCTACGGCATCCGCGTAAACTTGCTGCGACCGCGGGCCGATTGCGTTTGCCGAACGCGCTTGAACGGCGTACCGGCACACGCTCCTATAGCTAATGCAAAGTCCGGACCGCAAGCGTGAACCGAACCATCGCGAGCCAAACCTTCAAAAGGCTGCCTCACGCCTTGTCGAGGCCGTAGATCGCGTGCAGCGTCCGCACCGCGAGTTCCGTATAGGCGGCATCGATCAACACCGAGAATTTGATCTCCGACGTGGTGATCGCCCTGATATTTATGCCTTTCTCTGAGAGCGCCTTGAACGCGGTTGCGGCCACGCCGGCATGGCTGCGCATGCCGATGCCGATTGCCGAGACTTTCGCAACATCGCCCTCCCCCTGCAGCGCAGCATAACCGATCTGCGGTTTGGTCTTTTCGAGGATTGACCGGGCGCGGTCGAAATCGGCAGCCGAAACGGTGAAGGTAATATCGGTCGTGACCGTATCGTCGGAGGCGACCTGGACGATCATGTCGACGTTGATGCCGGCTTCGGCAAGCGGCAAGAAGATCGCGGCGGCAACGCCAGGCCGATCGGCGACGCGCCGCAACGTGAACTGCGCCTCGTCGCGGGAAAAGGCGATGCCGGTGACCACTTGCTGTTCCACGATGTCCTCCTCATCGCAAATCAAGGTGCCGGGCTGCGGGTTCTCCGGATCGTCGAAAGACGACCGCACGAAGGTCTTCACCTTCTTCATCATGGCGAGCTCGACCGAGCGGACTTGCATCACTTTCGCGCCGAGCGAGGCCATCTCCAGCATTTCCTCGAACGTGACCCGGTCGAGCCGATGCGCCTTCGGGACGACGCGAGGATCACTGGTATAGACCCCGTCAACATCGGTATATATATCGCAGCGGTCGGCCTTGATAGCGGCGGCGATCGCCACCGCGCTGGTGTCCGACCCGCCCCGGCCGAGGGTCGTCACCCGCCCGGTTTCCTTGTTCAAGCCCTGAAAGCCGGCGATGACCGCGACCTCGTTGCGCTCGACAAGGCCAGAAACGATCCGCTCTCCATCGACGCTGGTGATCCGCGCCGCGGCGGGCGATTGCGTCGTCAGGATCGGGACCTGCCAGCCTTGCCAGGAGCGCGCCTTAATGCCCATGCCTTGCAGCACAATGGCGAGCAGTCCGGCCGTCACCTGTTCACCTGAGGCGACGACGGCATCATATTCGCGGGCGTCGTAATGGCTCGACGCTTCCTTGCAGAGCGCGACGAGCTCATCCGTCTGGCCCGCCATGGCGGAAACGACGACCGTCACCTGGCAGCCGGCATCGACCTCCCGCTTCACGTGCCGCGCGACATTGCGAATGCGATCCATTCCGGCAACGGAAGTGCCGCCAAATTTCATCACGAGGCGGGCCATAGGGTCCGGCGGAGCTTTCTTTAAGTGGGTGAATGGATGGCGTCGCGGCGACCGGAGCGCTCGCGCCAAAAAGCTTCAAAGCTTCGCCGCCTATACACTACCGGCAAATCAAGTCAATTTAGCCCATGCGATCGAGTGAGAGAGGATTGCCATGCCGCCTCCAGAGGAGATGGAATCGAGCATAGACCCCAAAGAGGTCGCACGTTTCGACCGGCTCGCTGAAGAATGGTGGAACCCACGCGGCCCTATGCGGGCGCTGCACCAGTTCAATCCGGTCCGGGTCGAGTATCTTAGCCAACTCCTGACGCGGCATTTCCGCAAAGAGCAGGCCGCGCCAGACGCAAGCCGCCCGCTCGAAAATCTCGCGATCCTCGACATAGGCTGCGGCGGCGGCCTCCTTTCGGAAGCCTTGAGCAGCCTTGGCGCCGACGTGACGGCGCTCGATCCGGCTCCCGCCAATATCGCGGTGGCGCGCCGGCATGCGCAGATGTCGGGGCTCGATATCGATTATCTCTGCACGACGGCGGAGGCGCTCGCCGAAAAAGGCAGGAACTTCGACGTCGTGCTCGCCATGGAAGTCGTGGAACATGTGCGCGACGTGAAGGCTTTCATCGCCGTCGCCGCCCGCATGCTGCGACCGAATGGTCTTTGCATCGTTGCTACGCTCAATCGGACGCTGAAAAGCTACGCGCTCGCCGTCGTTGGGGCCGAATATGTGCTGCGCTGGCTCCCGAAAGGCACCCACAGATGGGAACATTTCGTCACGCCACGCGAACTTAGTGCGGCACTCGGCGCCGCCGGGCTTCGCGTCATCGATGAAACGGGCGTCGTCTTCAACCCGCTCAGCGGGAGATGGCAGCAAAGCCGCGACATGGACGTGAACTATATGATAGCGGCCGAACGCAAAGCTTGATGGCTACTCGCGCACCGCCTCGATCACCTCGCTGACGCGGGCCATCACGTCGCGCCAATCGCCGCGCTCCCTTTGACGGAAGAGCCGCATCGTCGAATACCAACGCGAGTTGTCGTCGCGATCGAGCAGCCAGCGCCAATCCGGAATTTTCTTCAACATCACGAAGACCGGCCGGCCGAGCGCGCCGGCAAGATGCGCCACCGACGTATCGCAGGTCACGATCATGTCGAGAGACTGCATGACCGCAGCGGTATCGACGAATGCGTCGGAGCCGGCGTCGAAATCATCGCCGAGGCTTTCGATGTCGAAAGGCGCGGTCGCGAGTTCATCGAGGCCGTCGCGTTGCTGCAGGCTGACGAGACGCGCCCCATCCCGGGCGAGCGCGGCGAAACAGGCGAGCGGCATCGATCGGCCGGGATCGGCTCGCAAGTTGGGACTGCCGTGCCAGCAAAGTCCTATCTTGAAGTCCTTGCCAGGACCTAAGCGTTCGGCCCATTTCGCGACAAGCTCGGGTTCGGGCGAAAGATAAGGAACGTCTGCCGGAATGCTGCCAAGTCTGGTCGCAAGCGCGCGCGGCAGGCTCAAGAGCGCGATCTGGCTGTCGAATTTCTCCTGCGGGCCAAGATAGTCGAGGCAGCGCACAAGCGGGCCGAGCCCTCGCATGAGCTGCAAGAGGCTGCTGCGGCAGAAGAACGTCACGTCTGTTCCGGCTGTCGCGATCAGCGGCAGATAGCGGCAGAATCGAGACGTGTCGCCAAATCCTTGCTCGTCGAAGACGATGAGCTTTTCGCCCGCGCGGCATTTCCCCTCCCATTCTGGGATCGGGAACTGCAATTTCGTCTTCGGTGTGGGCCCGGTGATCCAGCGATTCTCATAGCCCTCCCAACCATGTTCAAGATCGCCACGAAGACGATCAAGGGCGCCTTTGTTGTTCTTCGGGTGGGCGGAGTCGGGTTCGTGTGCGAGCGCCGCATCGAAGGCGGCGTCCGCTTCGACGAAGCGGCCCTGTTCCTTGAGCGCGACGCCGCGGCCGACGAGCGCGACCGAATAGGCGGGAGCGAGCGACAGGGCGCGATCAAACGCCGCGAGCGCGTCTTCCGGAGAGGCGAGTTTCAGGAGCACAGTGCCGCGATTGAAGAGCGCCCGCGGGAAGTTGGGCTTGGCCGCGAGCGCCACATCGAATGAGGCGAGCGCGGCCTAAAGCTCGCCGAGTTCCTGAAAAATGACCCCACGATTGTTGCTGAGATCGGCATGGCCGGGAAAGATCTCGAGCGCTTCCGAATAGGCGCTGAGCGCCGCCTCGAGCGAGCCGAGTGCATGCAAGGGATTGGCGCGATCGAGATGGGCTTCGAAAAAAACCGGCTTGATGCGCAGCGCCTCTTCGATAAATTCGAGCGCGCTTTCGAGTTGGGCCGCCTCGCTGAGCAGGATTGCACCGGCGCGCAGGGCCTCGGGATAGGCCGGCTTCAGCCGCAAAGCCTGATCAAAGGAGGCGATGGGCTCGTTCTTGCGGCCGAGCGCGTGCAAGACGAGGCCGCGATTGTAGAAACCCGCGGCGTCATTGAACCCGAGGCTTATGGCCTCGTCATAGGCTTTGAGCGCCTCCTGGAAGCGGCTGAGCTGCTGCAAGGCGGCGGCCATGTGCCTGGCCGCTTCGGCGAGCCGGGGCGGAGCATCCGCGCCCGCGCGAACCAGCCGAGCGCCTCGCCCCGAGCTTTCGCCCCGATGAGAATCAACCCGGCGAGCTGGTAGCGCTCGGGACTAGCGACGAGAGCCGGATCGAGCGGGCCGAGCCGCTCGCGCGCTGGCTCTCCGCGACCCGATCGCAGATCAGCCGCAGCGGCGTTGAGAACCGCATCGAGTTCGGCTTCGCCAAGGGCGCCCGGCAATTGCGCCGGCCGCCGTCTCACCGTCGCGGTGCCTGAAGAGGAAGCCATAAGAAGATCCGCGGGCGCTCCCGACACTGCGCCGGATCGGCTTGGGCGAAACTGGCGCCCGCCAGCCGGGCCGCCGGCTTTGTCAGTTGAAATCTTCAGGCAGGAGCGGAATTGGCAGAATGCAAATGCCCTCGTCCAAAAGCTTCTCGGCTTCCTCGATCCTCGCCTGTCCGCGAATCGGCCGATCCTCCACGTCGCCGGCGGCGATCTTGCGCGCTTCCTCCGGGAAGCGCGCCCCGACATCTTCGGTTGAGCCCAGAATATGATTTCGCAAAGCGCGAATCCCGGCAGAGACCACTCTCTGCTTCTCGTCGACAAGCGCGATGTCAGCTTCGCCCGAGCGCGCCGGATCCTCATGTTCGTCGCGTCCATATGTCGTGAGCGCCGGGGCCATGATCGCCTTGGCAACATCGGCAGTATGGCAGCTCGGGCAGGTCACGCGACCCTGAGCAGCCTGATCCTCAAAACTCGCCGCGCTGGCGAACCAGCTCTCGAATTCGTGGCCGCTGCGGCACTTCAAAGCATATTTGATCATCGCGCCAGATCGGTCAGGAGAGTGTCGAGCTTGCCGCTCGCTTGAAGCTCGTAGAGCTCGTCGCAGCCGCCGATATGTACGTCGCCGAAGAAGATCTGTGGAACCGTGCTTTGGCCATGCGCCCTTTTCGTCATTTCCGCCCGCGCTTCGAAATCTCCGTCGACGGAGATCTCCTCGTAGGCAAGATTTCGCTTCCGCAAAAGTTCCTTGGCCATTCGGCAATAGGGGCAGATGCGCGTCGTATAGATGACGATGTCGGGACTCGGCATTGAATCAACCTTGAGGCCTTAAGACTATATGGGATTTCAGAACCCGGTCACAACCCGCGCGAAGACGAGAACGTCGACCCGCCTTGCGCCGGCGCGCAGCAAGGCGCGGGCCGCGGCGTTGAGCGTCGCGCCGGTGGTCATCACGTCGTCAACGAGAACGATGGCGCGTCCCTCGACCGAGAGCCGCGCCTCTTCCGGCACGGCGAACACCCCCTGCATAAAGCGGGTTTGAACGAACGCCAGCCGCTATATGCTGCACCGAAGCCGGCGCCCGATGAGAGCGTCTGCCGGTCTGCTTGAGAAGCTCATGCCAGATTTCCTGATCTTCGATCGCGCGCTGCAGCGCCACCGGCTTGCCCGCGCGCTCGCGGCAGGCCCGGCGGAATTTCTGCTCGACCGAGCGGTCGAAGAGATCGTCGACCGGCTCGCCGCGGTGAAGCGGCGCTTCGCAGCAATCGCCGACATCGGCACGCCGCTGCCGCTGCTCGCGACACGTCTCGCAAAGGCCGAGGCGACCGTCGCGCGGCTCGCGCCGTTGCCAGCGGCACTCGGCCCATCGAACCTGTTGCGCCTCGTCGGTGACGAGGAGCTGTTGCCTTTCAAGGCGCAATCCTTCGATCTCGCCGTCTCGGCGCTGGCGCTGCAGAATGTCAATGATCTGCCGGGCGCGCTCGCGCAAATCCGCCAGGTCTTGCGGCCTGACGGCCTCTTCCTCGGCTGCCTTCTGGGGGGCAGGAGCCTCGAGGAATTGCGCACAGCGCTCGCCTCCGCGGAGGCCGAGATCGCCGGCGGCACCTCGCCGCGCGTCGCGCCTTTCGCCGACGTCCGCGACATGGGCGGCCTGTTGCAGCGGGCGGGCTTTTCCCTGCCCGTCGCCGACGTCGAGCCGCTCAGCGTGCGTTATGCGAACATGTTCGCGCTGCTGGCGGATCTGCGCGCCATGGGCGCGACCAACACGCTCATCGAACGGCTGCGCCGGCCGGCGCGGCGGCAATTTTTTCTACGCGCCGCGGAGATTTACGCGCAGGAGCATGCTGATGCCGATGGACGCGTGCGCGCGACCTTCGAGCTCATCTTTCTCTCAGGCTGGGCACCGCACGAAAGCCAGCAGAAGCCGCTGCGTCCGGGATCCGCGCAGATGCGCCTCGCCGATGCTTTGGGTGCGAAGGAGAGAAAGCCGGACTGAGCACGCTTCATTGTGTCGTCAGTTCCCAGGTGACCTGCACTTGCGTCTCCAGAGTCAGGGTGCCCGGCTCGATCGGTATGGGAGCCTCGGCCGAGCGGGCAGCCGAGGCGCCGGCAAAAGCCAGATTGACTCTCGGCTCCGCGGCGCCCTCGAGCGGGCTGATTTCAATCACGCGGCCAAGGTGCATGCCGGCCGCAGGCAGATAGTCCTTGGCCCGGCGCTGCGCGTCGCGGATGGCTTCGTCGCGCAGCTTGTCATAGGCCTCGTCCTCGTGGTCGTAGGCGAAGCTCACGTCCTCAAGCTGATTGGCGCCCGCATCGATCAGCTGTCGGGCGAGCGCGCCGGCCTTATCAATCGCATGGACGCGCACCGCAATGCTGTTGCGCGCGATATAGCCGCGCAATACCTGCTTCGACGTTTGGCTCACCCCTTCACTGATTTCTTCGTAGTCCGGCGAGAGAGTAACCGAAGTGGTTTTGATATCGGACACGTCGATCCCCTCCGCCTTGATATCGGCGATGAGTGCCTGTGCCGTTCGCGCATTTTCGGCCGCCGCGTTGTCCGCCTTGGCTTTCTCGGTCACCACGGCGAGGGACAGGATCGCAATATCCGGCACCACTTCCGTGCTGGCATGGCCGACGACGGTGATATGCGGCACCGCGTCTTTCAAAGCCACTTGCGCCGCGGCTGCGCCGGGCAGAAGCGCCAAAATGGCGGCCACGATCTGAATATGGCTCTTGGGCATGAGCACCCCCTTGGCGCGCCTGTTGGGCCGCCAAAGGCCATCTTCTGGAGAATGATGGTCTGGCGTGTTAGAAGGCGGCGATGAATTTGCACGAACAATCGCGCCCATCCTCACCGTCTCTGCGGCCGGATTGTGACGCCAAGACAACGCTGCCCTCGCTCCTCGGCGCAACGCGGGCTGAACTCGCCGAGATTCTGCGCCGGCGCGGCGTGCCGGAGCGCGAGATCAGAATGCGCGTCGGCCAGCTCTGGCATTGGCTTTATTTTCAGGGCGCCACGAGCTTCGATTCGATGCTCAACCTCGGCAAGCCGCTGCGTGCCGAGCTCGCGGCGCATTACAGCCTGGAGCGGCCGCAGGTGGTCATGGAGCAGGTCTCGCAAGACGGCACGCGCAAATGGCTGCTTCGTCTCGCTCCCGTCGCCGCCAGCGACACGGGCGCCGAGATCGAATGCGTCTATATTCCGGAGAGCGACCGCGGGACCTTGTGCATTTCGAGCCAGGTTGGCTGCACGCTGACCTGCAGCTTCTGCCACACCGGCACGCAAAAACTCGTGCGCAATCTTGCCGCGGCCGAGATCGTCGCCCAGCTCATCGTTGCGCGCGAAAAACTTGGCGATTTTCCCGGACTCGTTGCGCCCGAAGACGGGCTGCTGCCGAGCGAAGGCAGCCGCCCGATCACCAATGTGGTCTTCATGGGAATGGGCGAGCCGCTGTTCAACTTCGAGAACGTGCGCGACGCCGTCGGCGTGCTGGCCGACGGCGACGGCCTGTCGATCTCCAAGCGTCGCATCACCGTCTCGACGTCGGGCGTCGTGCCGCAGATCGAAAGGCTCGGCGCGGAAACAGGATCGATGCTGGCGATCTCGCTGCATGCGGTGCGCGACGAGCTGCGCGACAAGCTCGTGCCGCTCAACAAGAAATATCCGCTGAAGGAGCTGCTCGCTGCCTGCCGTGCCTATCCTGGAGCATCCAACGCGCGGCGGATCACCTTCGAATATGTGATGCTGAGGGGTGTCAACGATTCGCCCGCCGAGGCGCGCGAACTGGTGCGCCTTCTGAAGGGCATTCCGGCCAAGATCAATCTGATCCCGTTCAATCCCTGGCCCGGCACGCAATACGAATGTTCGGACTGGGAGAAGATCGAGGCCTTTTCGGAGATCGTCTTCAATGCCGGTTATGCGAGCCCGGTGCGCACGCCGCGCGGCCGCGACATCCTCGCCGCCTGCGGCCAATTGAAGAGCGCGACGGAGAAGTTGAGCGCAAGGGCGCGGCTGGCGGTCGAGGAAGATTGAGCTGCCTCACGGTCCGGTACGCGCGCGTCTGAAGCCAAAGATGGCTAGCCCCACGAGCACAACCGAGATCACCGCGTTCCAGCCTGCGAGCGACAGGCCCAGGATGCGGATTGCGACGGCGTCGCAGCGCACGACTTTGACGGTGTTCAGCTGATGCAGGAATTGCTGCATCGAAGCCGCCTTGCTGATCGCGCCGGTGCAGCTCGAAGGCCCCGGCCAAAAACCCCATTCTATGCCGGCATGATAGACGCCGAAGGCGGCGCTCGCGGTAAAGATCAGAATGAGCCCGATGAAGGCAGCCTGCGTCAGGCGGAAAGACCAGCGCGCGGCGAAAAGCGCGGCAAGCAACGCGAGCGCCATGCCGTCGTAATAGGGAAAGCGCTCCTTGAGGCAGAGTTCGCAGGGCGCATAGCCGAGCGCTTGGAAGACGAAGGCGCCGGCGATGGTCGCCGCGGCGATCAGAAAGATCGCGATGGCCGCGCGCAAGGCCATGCTTATGCCGAGCCGCATCGCCATCTTATGCCAGATGCGTCCCGACCCAGATGCCGAGCACGATTGCAACGACAAACAGGATCAAAAAATAGCCGAAATATTTTTCGAGCAATGCCTTGAGCGGCTCGCCATAGTGATTGAGCACCACGGCGACGGTGAAGAAGCGCATCCCGCGTGTGATCAGCGAGAAGAGGACGAACAGCGGCAGGCTGTAGGCCAGCAGCCCGCTGGTGATCGTCACGATCTTGAACGGGATCGGCGTTATGCCCTTGATCAAGATGAAGGCCCAGCCCCAATGCGCATAGACGGCGCGCGCTTCGGCGACGCGCGGCCCATAGCCATAGAGATTGATCAGCCATTTGGCGACGGTCTGGAACAGTACCGCGCCGATCGCATAGCCGAGCAGGCCGCCTGCCACCGAAGCCAGCGTACAGATCAGCGCATAGAAAAGCGCGCGCTTCGGCCGCGCCAGCGACATCGGCACGAGGATCGCGTCGGGCGGTATGGGAAAGAAGGAGCTCTCGGCGAAGGCGACGAGACCCAGCGCCCAAGGCGCATGTCGGCTCTCGGCGAGCGAAAGCGTCCAATGATAGAGCCTGTTGAACATGAATTCCTTGCATGCATCCCTTCTCCCGCTTGCGGGAGAAGATTCTAGCAAGATTCGCCGGAACTTCACATGTGATCTTTTGACAATCCAACCGATTGTTCACCCCTCAATTTCCTCGCGCCGGATCTCCAGCGCGAGCCAATCCTCCTCCGTCTTGGCCAATTCCGCCTCGGCGCGCGCGAGGGCCTGCGAGACTTCAGCGAATTTTGCCTTATCGCGCCGGTAAAGATCGGCCTCGACGAGAACCGCTTTGCAGCGCGCCGCGACGTTCCGCAGCTCGGCCATGCGGGCCTGCAAAGCCTCGAGCGCGTGCTTCTCCTTGAACGAGAGCTTGCGTTTCGGCTTTGCCGGCTCCGGCACCTTTGCCTTCGGTTTCGCCGGCTTGCGGTCTTCGATCTTGGCGCCAATGCCGACACCGCGCTGCGCCACCATATCCGAATAGCCGCCGGCATATTCGCTCCAGCTTCCATCACCTTCGGCAACAAGAACGGAGGTGGCAACGCGATCGAGAAAATCACGATCGTGGCTCACCAGAATCACGGTCCCCTCGTAATCGGCGAGCATTTCCTGAAGAAGGTCGAGCGTCTCAAGGTCGAGATCATTGGTCGGCTCGTCGAGGACGAGGAGATTGGCCGGCTGCGCCAGCGCGCGGGCGAGCATCAGCCGACCGCGCTCGCCGCCCGAGAGCCGGCCGATCGGGGTGCCGGCCTGTTCGGGGGCGAACAGAAAATCCTTCATGTAGCTCATGACGTGTTTGCGATTTCCGGCGACCTCGACGTAATCGCTGCCGCCTCCCGTCAGCGCATCCTTCAGGCTCGTTTGCGGATCGAGGCTCGCCCGGTTCTGATCGAGGCTTGCCATCTTAAGATTGGCGCCGTGCCGAACCACGCCCGCATCAGGCGGCAGCGCGCCGCTGAGAAGATTGATCAACGTGGTCTTGCCGGCGCCGTTCGCGCCGATAATGCCGAGCCGGTCGCCGCGCAGGATACGGATCGAGAAATTTTTCACGATGGCGCGGCCGTCGAAGGCTTTCGCGAGATCACGCGCTTCGATGACGAGCTTGCTCGCGATTTCCGGATCGCTCGCGGCAAATCTCACGACGCCCGCCGCGCCGCGATGTTCGCGGTGCGCGCGGCGCAAATCCTGCAGCCTTGCGAGGCGCCCTTGATTGCGCTTGCGCCGTCCGGTTACGCCATAGCGTAGCCAATCTTCCTCCGCCGCGATCCGCCGTTCGATCTTGTGCTGGCGCATCTCTTCTTCCTCGAGCATGCGATCGCGCCAGGCCTCGAATTCGGCGAAACCGCAATCGCGGCTCAAGCTGCGGCCGCGGTCGAGCCAGACGGTTCCGCGCGAGAGATTTTGCAGAAAGCGCCGATCGTGGCTGACGAGCACCAGCGCCGAGCGCAGGCTCGCGAGCTTTGCTTCCAGCCATTCGATCGCCGGCAAGTCGAGATGGTTCGTCGGCTCGTCGAGAAGCAGGATGTTGGGCTCGGGCGCGAGGACGCGGGCCAGCGCGACGCGGCGGGCCTGCCCGCCCGAAAGCTGTTGAACATCTTCGTCGCCGAAGAGGCCTAGCTCGTTGAGCAGGATCTTGCCGCGATGCGCGCTTTCACCGAGGTCGGTCACGACATAGGAGAGCGCAGTGTCGAATCCGTCAAAATCGGGCTCCTGCGGCAGATAGCGAACTGTGGCCTCGGGCTGCAAAAAGCGGCGCCCGGAATCGGGCTCGATCAGGCCGGCGGCGATCTTGAGCAAAGTCGATTTGCCCGAGCCGTTGCGGCCGACGAGGCAAAGCCGCTCGCCTGCCGCTACGGAGAGTTCTGCCTCGATGAGCAAGGGCGTGCCGCCGAAGCTCAGACGAACGGACTGCAAGGTGAGGAGAGGCGGAGCCATGATTTTGGGTTCGAAACGGGGGGTGATGATAGATTGGGTCGGGGCGCAATAAGACCGGAGTCTGCCTGCTGAAGCCCGGCGAGCTTCGTAGCACGTGCCATCAACTCCGTGTGATCCCTACGCGTCACGTAACCAAATGGCGCCCGGACTCGTAACTCCAATTGGGAGAAGGGATTTCCAACCGGAACCGCAAACGCGCTGGCCGGTCTAAGTAGTTGAAGTTCATTATATTTCAACGAACCGGCGCACGGCCGCTTGGGTCCCTTGTCAAGGAGAAGAGGAATGCTCACGCGCAGACACATTTTTTACGCGAGCGCCGCCGGAATGGCAGCGCTGGCGGTTGGCCGCTTGGGGCGGCCTCAGCCCGCCAGGGCGGTACCAACCTTTGAAGTCACCCACACCGATGCGGAATGGCAAAAGCTTCTCACGCCCGCACAATATGATGTGCTTCGCCAGCAAGGCACGGAGAGTCCGTTCACCAGTCCGCTGCTGCATGAAAAGCGCGTCGGCACGTTCACCTGCGCCGGCTGCGATCTGCCGCTCTTCTCCTCGAAGACGAAATACGACAGCGGCACCGGCTGGCCGAGCTTTTGGAAGCCGCTCGACAACGCCGTCATCACCGCGGATGACAATTCGCTCGGCATGGTGCGCACCGCGGTCTCGTGTCGGCGCTGCGGCGGGCATCTCGGCCATGTCTTCGATGATGGGCCGCCGCCAACCGGCTTGCGCTACTGCATGAATGGCGTCGCCCTGAAATTCGTCCCCGGCGCCGCCTAGGATTTCCCGATGCAAAGGAGCACGTTCATGAACATTCATTCCAAACCGTCACGTGCCTTCACGTGGACCTTGTGCGCGGGCTTGCTTTCGGCCGGCGCAGCATTCTGGCCGATTGCCCACTGCGCGGCGGAACCCGCGCTCTCCGTTCCCGCTCCGGCCATCGACGAGCCGAACACGGCGAGCACCGAGACGGCGGTCGTTGCCGGCGGCTGTTTTTGGGGCGTGCAAGCCGTGTTTCAGCACGTGAAGGGCGTGACTGAAGCTCTCTCAGGCTATTCCGGCGGCGCGAGAGACACCGCGCTCTATCAGCTGGTGGGCACGGGCCGCACGGGCCACGCCGAATCCGTGCGCATCAGCTTCGATCCGCGCGTCATCAGCTACGGTAAGATCCTTCAGCTCTACTTCTCAGTGGCGACGGATCCGACCGAGCTCAACCATCAGGGGCCGGATATCGGCAGCCAATATCGGTCGGACATATTCGTCGCCAGTGATGCGCAGAAGCGCGTAGCCGAAGCCTATGTCGCGCAGCTCGACAAGGCGGGCGTCTTCTCACGCCCGATCGTGACGCGGGTCGATCCGCGCACGGGTTTCTATCCGGCGGAGGGCTACCATCAGAACTTCGCCACGCTGCATCCGGACAATGGCTACATCGCCTACTACGACCTGCCGAAGATCGAGAATCTGCGTCGCCTCTATCCCGATCTCTATCGGGAGAAGCCGAAGCTGGTGAGCGAGGGCGGCGCGACGGAGTGAGGGCTGCTTTCCCGGCCGAAGCGAAGCTTCGAACCAGGATCGAGGAGGCGCAGGTTCGAAGGTTAGCACATGTGAAGTTGCTCTGAGCCCGGATCAGCGCCCGCTTCGCGGGCTCGTCCTGGAAATGGGCTCACATCTGCAGAGCGGCGCGCAGCTCGCGCAAATGGTCGCGTTTCTCCGTCGCGATGCGGCGCGCCTCGTCGGTCGGAGCATCGGCGATGTCCTCTTCCGCATCCTTCAGATCCGCGTCGAGCTCCGCGGCATTCAGCTCTTCGAGCGTGATCGCTTGTTCGGCGAGGATCGTGAGCCCGGCCGGCGAGACTGCGGCAAAGCCGCCGCGCACGAAAAGTTTCACCTTTTGCGTGGCGCTCAGATCGATTTCGAGCACGCCGGGATTTAGCATCGACATCACCGGCGCATGATCCTTGAGAACGGTAAATTCGCCTTCCGTGCCTGGCACGACGACGGCCTCGACCTCTCCGGCAAAGATGAGCTTTTCCGGCGCGACGAGTTCGAAGGGGAAGGGTGGCGGCATGATCCCTCTAATCTTCAGGCCTGGGCGGCGAGCTTCTGCGCCTTCTCGACAGCCTCGTCGATTGCGCCGACCATATAGAAGGCCTGCTCCGGCAAATGATCATATTTGCCTTCGATGAGACCCTTGAAACCCTTGATCGTGTCGGCGAGCGACACGAGCTTGCCGGGCGCGCCGGTGAAGACCTCGGCGACGTGGAAGGGCTGCGACAGGAAGCGCTCAATCTTGCGGGCGCGGGCGACGGTCAGCTTGTCCTCTTCCGACAATTCGTCCATGCCGAGAATGGCGATGATGTCTTGAAGCGCCTTGTAGCGCTGCAGGATCTGCTGCACGCGGCGGGCGACGGCGTAGTGCTCCTCCCCGACGACCAGGGGCGAGAGCATGCGCGAGGTCGAATCGAGCGGATCGACGGCAGGATAGATGCCCTTCTCGGCGATCGCGCGCGACAAAACTGTGGTCGCATCGAGATGGGTGAAGGAGGTCGCAGGCGCGGGGTCGGTCAGGTCGTCGGCCGGCACATAGATCGCCTGTACCGAGGTGATCGAGCCTTTGGTCGTGGTGGTGATGCGCTCCTGCAGGTCGCCCATGTCGGTCGCAAGCGTCGGCTGATAGCCGACCGCGGAAGGAATGCGGCCCAAGAGCGCCGAGACTTCCGAGCCCGCCTGGGTGAAGCGGAAAATGTTGTCGATGAAGAAGAGCACGTCCTGGCCCTTGTCGCGGAAATCCTCGGCGACGGTGAGTCCGGTCAAGGCGACGCGCGCCCGCGCGCCGGGCGGCTCGCTCATCTGGCCATAGATCAGCGCGCATTTCGAGCCTTTGGCAGACCCGCCATGTTCGCGCGGATCCATATTGACCTTCGACTCGATCATCTCGTGATAGAGATCGTTGCCCTCGCGCGTGCGCTCACCCACTCCGGCGAAGACGGAATAGCCGCCATGCGCCTTGGCGATGTTGTTGATGAGCTCCATGATGAGCACGGTCTTGCCGACGCCCGCGCCGCCGAAGAGGCCGACTTTCCCGCCCTTCGCATAAGGCGCCAGGAGGTCGACGACCTTGATGCCGGTCTCGAGGATCTGCGCCTCGGTCGCCTGCTCGGCGTAGGAGGGCGCTGGCTGATGAATGGCGCGGCGCGTCGAACTCTCGATCGGACCGGCTTCGTCGACGGCCTCGCCGATCACGTTCATGATGCGGCCCAAACATCCGTCGCCGACCGGCACGGTGATCGGGCCGCCGGTGTCCGTGACCGGCTGGCCGCGGACCAAGCCTTCCGAAACGTCCATGGCGAGACAGCGCACCGTATCCTCGCCGAGATGCTGCTCGACCTCGAGCACCAGGCGGTTGCCGTGGTTCTCGGTCTCGAGCGCGTTGAGGATTTTCGGCAGATTGCCGTCGAACTTCACGTCGATCACCGCGCCGATGACCTGCGTGATGTGGCCTGTGGCCTGGGGTTGGGCGGCATTAGCCATGGATTGGTCCTCTTATTGGCTCAAAGCGCTTCCGCGCCGGAAATGATCTCGATCAGCTCCTTGGTGATCATCGCCTGGCGCGTGCGGTTATATTTCAGCGTCTGCTTTTTGATCATTTCGCCGGCGTTGCGCGTCGCATTGTCCATGGCGCTCATGCGAGCGCCTTGTTCGGAAGCAGCGTTCTCAAGCAGGCCGCGGAACACCTGCACCGAGATATTCCGTGGCAGCAGGGCGGAGAGGAGTTCATTCGGTTCGGGCTCGCAATCATAAACGATCTCGCCGCTCGGAGCGCCGGCCTCGGGCAGTTGCACCGGAATGATTTGGAGCGCCATCGGGATCTGCGCGATCACCGAACGAAACCGCGAAAAGAACAAGGTGCAAATACTGAACTCGCCCTTCTCGAAAAGCTCGATGATCTTGTGGCCGATCGGATCGGCATGTTCCAAACCGAGCTGTCGGACGCTGCGCAATTCGATGACTTCGAGGATTTGCCGACCGAACTGCCGTTTCAGAAGATCATAGCCCTTCTTGCCGACGCAGAGGAATTTCACTGTCTTGCCTTCGGCCATGAGCGCCGTGGCCTTGTCGCGCGCGAGCCGCGCGATGGAGGAGTTAAAGGCGCCGCAAAGGCCGCGTTCCGCCGTGCAGACGACGAACAGATGGACGCCATCATAGCCGGTGCCGCCGAGAAGCGCCGGCCTTGGCGCGCCGGCCCCTAAGCCGCTGGCGATATTGGCGACGACCTTCTCCATGCGCTCGGCATAGGGCCGCGCGGCCTCGGCCGCCATCTGTGCCCGGCGCAGCTTTGCGGCCGCGACCATCTGCATGGCCTTGGTGATCTTCTGCGTCGCCTTGACCGAGGCGATGCGATTGCGCAGATCCTTCAGGGAGGGCACGGGCTCAGACTCTCGTCATGCGAAGGATTTGGCGTAATTCTCGATGATCGCCTTCAGGCTCGCGGCGGAGCCGTCCGACAGATCCTTGGAGGCCCGGATCGTTTCGAGAAGGTCAGCATGGCTCGCCCGCAACAAGGCGAGCAGCCCGTCCTCGAACGGCTTGACGCGCTCGACTGGCAACGGATCGAGATAGCCGTTGACGCCGGCATAGATCACGCACACCTGTTCCTCCATCTTCAGCGGCGAGAATTGCGGCTGTTTGAGGAGTTCGGTCAGCCGCGCGCCGCGCGCCAGCAGACGCTGCGTCGTGGCATCGAGGTCGGAGCCGAACTGCGCGAAGGCGGCCATTTCGCGATATTGAGCGAGCTCGCCCTTGATCCTGCCGGCCACTTTCTTCATCGCCTTGGTCTGCGCCGCAGAACCGACGCGCGACACCGACAGGCCGACGTTCACCGCCGGCCTGATGCCCTGATAGAAGAGATCGGTCTCGAGGAAGATCTGGCCGTCGGTGATCGAGATGACATTGGTCGGAATATAGGCCGAGACGTCGTTGGCCTGCGTCTCAATGATCGGCAGCGCGGTCAGCGATCCGCTGCCGTGTTCCTTATTGAGCTTGGCGGCGCGTTCGAGCAGGCGCGAGTGGAGATAGAAGACGTCGCCCGGATAGGCCTCGCGCCCCGGCGGGCGGCGCAACAGCAGCGACATCTGCCGATAGGCGACCGCCTGTTTCGACAGGTCGTCGTAAATTATCAGCGCATGCATGCCGTTGTCGCGGAAATATTCGCCCATGGCGCAGCCGGAGAACGGCGCGAGGAATTGCATCGGCGCGGGATCGGACGCGGTCGCGGCGACGATGATCGAATAGTCGAGCGCGCCGTGCTCTTCGAGCACCTTCACGAATTGCGCGACCGTCGAGCGCTTCTGCCCGACCGCGACATAGACGCAATAGAGCTTGGCCTTTTCGTCAGTGCCCTGGTTGGCCGATTTTTGATTGAGGATCGTGTCGAGCGCGATGGCCGTCTTGCCGGTCTGCCGGTCGCCGATGATAAGCTCGCGCTGGCCACGCCCGATCGGAATTAGCGCGTCGATCGCTTTCAGCCCCGTCGCCATCGGCTCATGCACCGATTGGCGCGGGATGATGCCCGGCGCCTTGACGTCGACGCGGGCACGCCGCGTGGTATTGATCGGGCCTTTGGCGTCGATCGGATTGCCGAGCGCGTCCACGACGCGGCCGAGCAGCTCCTTGCCGATCGGCACGTCGACGATCGCGCCCGTGCGCTTGACCGTCTGGCCTTCCTTGATCTCTCGATCACTGCCGAAAATGACGATGCCGACATTGTCCGTTTCGAGGTTCAGCGCCATGCCGCGGATGCCGCTTTCGAAGGCGACCATCTCGCCCGCCTGGACGTTGTCGAGGCCATAGACGCGGGCGATTCCGTCGCCGACCGTGAGCACTTGTCCGACTTCGGTCAGTTCGGCCTCATTGCCGAAGTTGGCGATCTCCTTCTTGAGGATCGCCGAAATCTCAGCGGCGCGGATATCCATCAGCCGACCTCTTTCATGCGTGCGCGGAGCGAATTAAGTTTGGCCTTGAGCGAGGCGTCGACCATGCGGGAGCCCAGTTTTACGACGAGCCCCCCGATGATCTCCGGATCGACCTTCGTCGTGACTTCGACCGACTTGCCGCCGGTCAATTCGGCGAGCGCGGATTTCAATGCCGCGACATGCTTATCCTTGAGCGGCTCGGCCACCGTGACTTCGGCGCGGATGCGACCCTTGGCGGAATCGTCGAGCTTGTGGAAATCATCGATCATCTTGGCGATCGCGAAGAGCCGGCGCTTCTGCGCGACGAGCTTGAGGAAGTTAGCGGAGATTCCGGAAATTCCGGCGCGCGCAAGCACGGCATTAAGCGCCTTCAATTGTTCTTCGGCGGAATGAAGCGGGCTTTTCACGAAACGATGAAAATCCTCGTTTTCAGCAACGAGACGCGCGAACTTAGCGAGATCCTCGGCGACCTTGTCCGTGAGCCCCAATTCCTCGGCGAGCGCATAGAGCGCCAGGGCATAGCGCCCGGTCATTCCCGATACGATCGTCTGGTCTTGCGCCAAGACTATGAATCCATGAGCGTGAGAGGCCCGGCTTCGAGCGGGTTCGCGGCAACCCAAAGCGCAGGCTTGAAGAGACCGGATATGGCGCGAGAAGCCCGCCGCCACAAAGGGCGAGCGTGACTAACATATGACTTTTTTGTGCGCAACCCTGGCGCTTGGGGCATCGGCACAGGCCAGGCCCGTGATCCAGTCGTCAGCGCCAAGATCATCGGGCGACCGTGCGGCGCTGCATAGCATGGCGGCGCTGGCTTCACCTGCCCTAAGGCCTATATAGTTCGCGATACGCGGAGTTCGTGATGGCGACAGCAGTCACTTCGGTCACCCTGGACACGCCGGCAGTCGATTTCCGGCTTCCTGCCACGGATCGACGGACCTATTCATTCGACGACGTGGCCGGCAAGAACGGGACAGTGATCGTCTTCATCTGCAACCATTGTCCTTATGTGATCGCGGTGATCGACCGGCTGGTCGCGGATGCGCGGGCGCTGATGGCAGAAGGCATCGGCTTCGCCGCGATCTGCGCGAACGACTCTTCAACCTATCCCGAAGATTCCTTCCCCAACATGAAGCGCTTCGCCGAGAAGCATGATTTTCCGTTCCCCTATCTTCACGACGAGAGCCAGAAGGTGGCGCGGGCCTATGACGCGGTCTGCACCCCCGATTTCTTCGGTTTCGATCGAAACCGCAGGCTCAAATACCGCGGCCGGCTC
Organism: uncultured Alphaproteobacteria bacterium; assembly: GCA_963720425.1. Lineage (GTDB taxonomy): Bacteria > Pseudomonadota > Alphaproteobacteria > Rhizobiales > Beijerinckiaceae > Methylovirgula. The sequence continues at coordinate 1,294,618 of OY970391.1, read as the reverse complement.
GACGAAGGACGCACGTCGCCGCCACCGGCGGGGGCGCGCCGCGAGCTTGTCGAAGCCATGCGCGCCATAGCGAAGACCGGCCAGGCGCCGGCGGACCAGCATCCCTCGATCGGATGTTCGATCAAGTGGAAGACGCGCGGCTGAACGCGCGTATAGAATGGGAGGGATGATGAACCCCAACGACATCGAGGAAGGCTTCGAGGTCTTCGCTCACGACGGCGAAGTGGCATTCGGCGCGGTACGCGAGGTTGCGCCGCGTGGGCGGCCGGAACTCGTCGTCTATGTCGAGAACGCCGGCGACTTCACCGTGCCGTTCGACGCAGTCGTGGACGTGCATATGGGAAAGGTCATCGTCAACTCCGCAAAGCTCGACCCCCGGCTGAAGCAGGCCATCGGCCATGCGCACGACGCCGAGGATCCGAATATTGCCGATATCTGAAGCTTTGGACCGGCTGCGTTCTCACATAAAATTCTGCGGATCGACATCGACCGCAACCCGCACCCCGCCGCGTTCGGGCGGCGCGGTCGCAAGCATCGCACGCAGAAAGCCCTGAAGGTCGGCCGAGCGCGGCGCGCGCACCAGAAGCCGGAAGCGATGCCGGCCACGGATCACCGCGATCGGCGCTTCGGCCGGCCCGAGCAGCGCGATCTCGTCATCGCGCGGCAGACCGCCGAGCGCGGCAAGCCGCCATTTGGGATTCTGCGGCAAGGCATGCGCGGTACGTACCAGCGCGCGCGCATGCGCTTCGGCCGAGGCTCTGTCCTTTCCTGTCACGATCAGCGCGGCGAGCCGGCCGAAGGGCGGCAGGCCGGCCCTGTGACGCTGCTCCGTCTCTTCGCTGTAAAAACGCTCGGCCTCGCCGGAGAGAAGCGCGCGGATCACCGGATGATCCGGCTGCCAGGTCTGCACCAGAGCCCGGCCGGCTTGGCCAAAGCGCCCGGCCCGGCCCGTCACCTGCTGCAGCACTTGAAAAGTCCGCTCCGCAGCGCGCGGATCGCCGCTCGAAAGCCCGACATCGGCGTCGATCACGCCGACCAGCGACAACAGCGGAAAATTATGGCCCTTGGCGACAAGCTGCGTGCCGATGACGATATCGCAAGCCCCCTTGGCCACAGCGTCGAGTTCCTCGCGCAGCCGTTCCGTGCCGCCCGGAAAGTCTGACGACAAAATGAGGGTCCGCGCATCGGGCCAAAGCTCCGCAACTTCCTCTGCGAGGCGTTCGACGCCGGGGCCGCAGGCGGCGAGCGAATCCGCCGCTTCGCACTCGGGGCAGACATCCGGCCGGCGCTCGATATGGCCGCAATGATGACAGACGAGCGCGCGGCGGAACCGATGCTCGACGAGCCAGGCGGTGCAGTTCGGGCATTGGAAGCGATGGCCGCACACCCGACAGAGCGTGAGCGGTGCATAGCCCCGTCGGTTGAGGAAGAGAAGGACTTGCTCGCCGGCGGCCAGCGTCTCGCCGATCGCCGCAACGAGCCGCGGCGAAATCCATTTGCCGCGCGGCGCCGCCTCGCGGCGCAGGTCGATTGTTTCGATTGCGGGCAACTTGCCTCCGCCAAACCGCGCTGGGAGTTTCAAATGCCGATAGCGGCCCTGTTCGGCATTGACGCGCGATTCGATCGACGGCGTCGCCGAGGCGAGCACCACGGCCGCCTTATCGATCCGGCCGCGCACAACTGCCATGTCGCGCGCATGATAGGAAACGCCGTCATCCTGCTTATAGGCGGCCTCATGCTCCTCATCGACGACGATGGTTGCAAGATCGGCGAAAGGCAGGAACAGGGCCGAGCGCGCTCCGACGACAACCTTGACTTCGCCGCTCGCCATACCCGACCAGATGCGGGCGCGTTTGCGCGGGCTGACCGAAGAGTGCCATTCGGCCGGACGCGCGCCGAAACGGGCTGCGAAACGATCGAGAAATTGCGCGGTGAGCGCGATTTCCGGCATGAGGATCAAGGCCTGGCGCCCAGCCCGCAAGGCGGCCGCAACCGCTTCGAAATAGACTTCCGTCTTGCCTGATCCGGTGACGCCTTCGAGCAGGCTCACCGAGAATTCGCGCGCCTCGACCGCTGCGGCGAGCGCGGCCGCCGCGTCCGCCTGCGCCGGTTCGAACTGAGTCTGTGCGAATTCCGGATCGCAGGCCTCGGCCACAGGTTCGGGCGGCAGCGCGACGGCGTCGAGCGTGCCTTCATCGACGAGCGTATCGATGACGCTCGCTGAGCAGGCAGCGAGATCGGCGAGTGCGCTTTTCGACAGAGCAAGTCCGCCTTCGAGCGCCGCGAGCACGCGCGCACGGGCGGGCGTCATCCGCGCCGGCGGCGGCCCGGAGCGGAGGAGCCCGATGCGCGGCTGTTCCGGGGCGGCATTGAACGGCGCCTTGATACTCATGCGCAGAACCATGCCGTGTGGACTAAGCGTCCAACGCGCGACCCAATCGATAAAGGCGCGCAGAGAAGCGTTGAGCGGCGCAAGTTCGTAGCGCGCGGCAATCGCCTTGAGATTGGATCCGGACACCCCTCGGCGGATCTCCCAGACCGCGCCGATCGTCTCTCTCGTTCCGAGCGGCACTTCGACGAGATCACCGGGGCCGAGGTCGAGGTCGGCGGGCACGCGATAAGAATAGGCCTGATCGACGGCGACCGGCACGAGGACATCGGCGACGCGCTCACGGCCGCTCTTCGAAGGCCTGCTCATGGCCGAGGCTTAAAGCATTTCAGGGCGAAGGGAAATTTGCTTCGGCGCTTGACGCCGTGCCTTACGCCGGGCGCGCTTCTTCCGCCCAGACGGTAAATCCGGTGAGCGTATTGGGGCCGAAACTATGGGTCAGCGGCACGTCGGCGGCGTCGCGCCCTTGCGCGACGAGGATGCGCCCGACCCGCGGCGCGTTGTTGCGCGGGTCGAAGACGTGCCAGCGACCGCCGAGATAGACTTCGATCCAGGCGGCGAAATCCATCGGCTCGTAAGGTGGCGGAAGACCGATGTCGGTAATGTAGCCGGTGCAGTAGCGCGTTGGGATATTGAGGCAGCGGCAGAAGGTGGCCGTGAGATGCGCGTAGTCGCGACAGACGCCGCGACACTCGTTATAGGCCTCGTAGGCGGTCCTCGTCGGCCGCGAGTGTTCGTAGCCGAAGGTCATGCGATCATGCACGAAGTCGCAGATAGCTTGCACCCGCGACCAACCGGGCATCATGTGTCCGAAGAGGCGCCAAGCCTCGTCCGACAGCACATCGGTCTCGCAATAGCGGCTGCCGAGCAGGAATTGAAGGGTATCGGACGGCAGTTGCTCGACAGGATGCTGCACGGCCTCGAGCTGGACCTGATCGGGAATGCCGGAGTCGCGAACAATTGTATTGGTCCTTAGCGTGAAAGCGCCGGCCGGGGCGACCAGCCGGGCGCACCAGTTGCCGAAACTGTCGCGGTAATCTTCGATCGGGACGGAAGGGTTGGTTGTCAGATAATCCGGGCGCTCGAGATCCGAATAACGCGAAAAATGCACGTTCAGCATCGCGATCATCGGCGTCGGCTGCGGAAAGTCGAAGCTTAGCTCGGATCCAACGAAGATGCGTATCATGGCTCCATCCGGCGGTGGCGAGGGCGCGATGGGACCACCATCGCTCGGAGGTGCTAGATCCGTGCCATGGCGGTGGTTTCCAGCGCTAATCGGCTAGTGCAGCCAGAGTTGCGTTTCGACGAAAATTTTTGTCGGAAAGAGCGGGATTTCGCCCCCGAGCAGCCCAACGTTACGCAATCGAGCCGTGGCAATGTTTGTATTTCTTGCCGGAGCCGCAGGGGCAGGGCTCGTTGCGGCCGACCTTGCCCCAGGTCGAAGGGTCTTTGGCGACACGGGCCGGCGCCGAACGCCGCTCCGGCTGGGGCGCCGGTTGCGCTGCGGCTTGCCTCTCGGGCGCGAAGGCCTGCCTGTCACGCGTGAAGGCCTCAGGCGCCGCCTCGGGCGTGAGCGCCTCGATGAGGCCGGCCGAATTGTTCAGCGCCTCGAAGTTCGCGGTCTGCAAGGGCGGCGCCGGCTCGGGCGGCTCGAAGGCGATTTCGACCCGGTTCAATTGCGCCGTCGTCGTCTCGCGCAAATGGGTGATCAACTCGCTGAAGAGCTCGAAGGCCTCCGACTTATACTCGTTCAAAGGATCGCGCTGCGCCATGCCGCGCCAACCGATGACCTGACGCAGGTGATCGAGCGTGGCGAGATGTTCGCGCCACAGATGATCGAGCGCCTGCAGCACGATCTGCTTCTCGATATAGCGCATGAGATCGGCGCCATTCTTCTCCACCCGCGCGGCATAGGCCTCTTCCGCCGCCGTCTGGATTCGTTCGCGCAGATCATCGTCCGTGATGCCCTCTTCCTTCGCCCATTCGGCAAAGGGTAGCGTGATATTGAGCGTGCTCTCAGCGGCCTGCGTCAGGCCGTCGATATCCCAGGCCTCTGGATAGGCGTCAGGTGGGGCATGTTTGGCGACGATGTCCTCGACAACGCCTTGGCGCATGTCGGTGATCATCTCTTCGAGCGAGTCCTGCGCCATCATCTCGCGGCGCTGCTCGAAGACTACTTTGCGCTGGTCGTTCATCACGTTGTCGTACTTGAGGATGTTTTTGCGCATGTCGAAGTTGCGCGCTTCGACTTTCTGCTGCGCCTTTTCGAGGGCCTTGTTGATCCAGGGATGGACGATGGCCTCGCCCTCCTTGAGGCCGAGTTTCACGAGCATCGAGTCCATCCGGTCGGACCCGAAGATGCGCATCAGATCGTCCTTGAGCGACAGGAAGAATTTCGAGCGTCCGGGATCACCCTGGCGGCCGGAGCGGCCACGCAATTGGTTGTCGATGCGCCGGCTCTCGTGCCGTTCGGTGCCGACGATATAGAGGCCGCCGGCGGCGACCGCGAGCTCGCGGAAGCGCGCGACGTCCGCGCGGATCTCGGCCTCCTTGGCATCGCGCTCCGGCCCCTCAGCCAGGCCGGCGCATTCCTGCGCGACACGCATCTCAACGTTGCCGCCGAGCTGAATGTCGGTGCCGCGGCCGGCCATGTTGGTGGCGACCGTGATCGCGCCCGGCACGCCGGCTTCGGCGACGATATAGGCCTCCTGCTCGTGGAAGCGGGCGTTGAGCACGGCGAAGAGCTTCGACGGCTTGCCGGAACGCGCCGCCGCATAGAGCTTCTGCAAAGCCGTGGGCTCGGTGATATCGATGTGCCGGTAGCCTCTCTTGCTCAGATATTCGGCGAGCTGCTCCGACTTCTCGATCGAGGTCGTGCCGACGAGCATCGGCTGAAACTTCGCATTGGCGGCATGGATCTCCTGCGCGATCGCCTCAAGCTTCTCTTCGTAGGTGCGATAGACTTCATCGTCTTCGTCGGTGCGCCGCACGGGCTGGTTCGTCGGAATCTCGACGACGTCGAGCTTATAGATCTCGGCGAATTCGTTGGCTTCGGTCGCCGCCGTACCTGTCATGCCGGAGAGCTTGCTGTAGAGACGGAAATAATTCTGGAAGGTGATCGAGGCGAGCGTGGCGTTCTCGGGCTGCACCGTCACCCGCTCCTTGGCTTCGAGCGCCTGGTGCAGGCCTTCCGAGTAGCGTCGGCCAGGCATCATCCGGCCGGTGAATTCGTCGATGATCACGACTTCGCCGTTGCGGACGATGTAGTCCTTGTCGCGCTGGAACAATTTATGGGCGCGTAGCCCTTGGTTCACGTGATGCACGATCGTCACATTGACCGCGTCGTAAAGCGAACCTTCTTCCAGCACGCCGATCTCGGCAAGCAGCTCCTCGATGTGCTCGTTGCCGGCCTCCGTGAGGCTCACCGCGCGCTGCTTCTCGTCGAGATCGAAGTCTTCGGCGCTGAGCCGCGGGATGATCTTGTCGATCGAATTGTAAAGATCCGACTTGTCGTCGGAGGGGCCGGAGATGATGAGCGGCGTGCGCGCCTCATCGACCAGGATGGAGTCGACTTCGTCGACGATCGCGAATTTGTGCCCGCGCTGCACCATATGGGCGAGCTCGTACTTCATATTGTCGCGCAGATAATCGAAGCCGAATTCGTTGTTGGTGCCATAGGTGATGTCGGCGGCATAAGCCTCGCGCCTCTGCTGATCGTCGAGGCCATGGACGATCGTCCCGACGCTCATGCCGAGGAATTTGTAGATGCGGCCCATCCATTCGGCGTCGCGGCGGGCGAGATAATCGTTGACGGTGACCACGTGGACGCCGGTGCGCGGAAGTGCATTGAGATAGGCCGCGAGCGTCGCAACGAGCGTCTTACCTTCGCCGGTGCGCATCTCGGCGATCGCTCCCTCATGCAAGACCATGCCGCCGATGAGCTGGACGTCGAAATGACGCTGGCCGAGCGTGCGCTTTGCGGCTTCCCTGACCGTCGCAAACGCCGGCACGAGAAGATCGTCGAGGCGCTCGCCCGCTTCGAGCCTGGCGCGAAAGGTATCGGTCTGGGCGCGCAGTTCGGCATCCGTCAGCTTCGCAATCTCCGGTTCGAGCGCATTGATCGCGGCGACCTCCGGCCGATAGGCCTTCAGCCGGCGATCATTGGCCGAGCCGAAAATTTTCATGGCGATGGTGCTGAACATTCAAGAAACCTTTCGCGGCCGACCGCCGCCCGGACTTGAAGAGGCGCGACCGAACCCCGGATGCGAGCGAGCCGGCCGCAAAACCGGATCAGTCCCGTTCCTTTGGTGAATCGCAACCCAACTCATTGCCGATGAGACATGACGAACTTGCAATGAGTGAGGCTGGGTGAGCACGGCCAGGCGCATTTTCGGGAATTCCTCGCCGCGGGGTGCCGAGGCTTCAACTTCCTGACTGCGGGTATTCTCGGACGGCGAACCCGCGCCGCGATCCGCGTCGGCCGAAAATGCCCCGGCCTTGCGGCCTCCTTTGCAGGAAAATCAGCCGCGCACGGACAGTTCGAGAGATAAGAGGGGGGTCCGACCTTGTCAATCGAGCCGAGGCTTCCGGTTTTTCGGCGATTTCGGGGTCCCGTGGATGCGGCCTGGCACATTTAAGCCCGAATTTCCGCGCAGGACCCGCCAACCGACCAGCCCGCGCCCGAAGTCTAGGGAGACCATCAGCATGTCGACGAAAACCCTCCGCGCCGGCGCCCTCGGCCTCGGCTTTGCCCTGACTTTTATCTTACCGGCGATCTTGATGACGGCACCCGCGGCGGCCGAGGTGCTCGCCACCGTGAACGGCAAGGAGATCACCGACGATGATCTCAAGATCGCCGCGGAGGATCTTGGCTCAAGCATCCCACAGCAGCTGCAAGGCAAGGCGCGCGACACTTATCTTCTCGATTATCTGATCGACAGCGAGCTCGTCGCGCAGAAAGCCGAGGGCGATAAGCCCGACCAGGATCCGGGCTTCGCCAAGCGGCTCGCCTATTACCGCGACAAGATCTTGGCGGAGACACTGCTCACCAAGGTCGCAAAAGACGCCGTGACCCCTGAGAAGCTGCAACAGACTTACGATCAGGCGGCGAAGGGCGACAAGCCGCAGACGGAAATTCACGCCCGCCATATTCTGGTCGAGACGGAAGCCGACGCGCAGGCGGCGCTGAAGCGGATCAAGGCGGGCGAGGATTTCGTCAAAGTTGCCAAGGAAGTCTCGAAAGATGGCGCCGCGGATGGCGGCGATCTCGGCTGGTTCACCAAGGATCGCATGGTGCCGGAATTCGCTGAGGCCGCATTCAAACTCAACGAAGGCGAGGTCTCGGATCCGGTAAAGACGCAGTTCGGCTGGCACATCATTAAAGTCGAAGGCAAGCGGCAAACCACTTTCCCGCCCTTCGATCAGGTGAAGGCCCAAGTGCAAGCCTTTGTGATCGAACAGGCGCAGTCCGAACTCATTCAGCAATTGCGCAAGGGCGCGAAGATCGTGCGCAGCGACGCATCGGCCCCCGACGCGCCAGTGGCAGGGCAGACACCTCAGCCCGCGCCCGCGCCTGCGGATGCGAGCACTCCGGCTAAGAAATAGATCGAGCCGCGAAAGTAGGCCCCTCTCCCCGCTTGCGGGAGAGGGGATGTGCGCGCCCGCGCTATCGCGTCTCGTATGTGCCGACGAGCTCGGTCTCACCGAGCATGTGCGGCCGAGCCTGCGCCCATATCTGCGCGACCTTCTTGCCGCCCGGATGAAGCGCTTCTATGTCGAGGGCGGCAAGGTGGAAATGGTAATGATGGATGCCGTGGCCCCTGGGCGGCTGCGGCCCGTCGTAATAGGCGTCGCCGAAGTCGTTCACGCCCTGGCTGAGATCGCCGGACTTGCTTCCCGCGCCTTCCGGCAGCTCGGTGCGGTTAGCGGGAATGTCGTAGACGGCCCAGTGGTAGAAGGTCCCGGATGGCGCGTCGGGATCAGCGATGATGAGCACGAAGCTTTTCGTTCCCTGCGGCGCATCCTGCCAGCGCAGCGGCGGCGAAAGATTGTCGCCGGCTCGGGCGTATTTGCGCGGAATTTCTCCGCCCTTGCGGAATCCAGGACTTTCGAGGCTGAAGGTCATCGCGGTCTCCTCAACATAGGTTTGGAAATGATCCCGGTCGGCAGCCCCGGGAACAATCACTCCGCTCTTTGGTTCTTGAAGGAGAAGAAATGGAGCAAATGCCATGGCCAGCAACGGCGATATGGAACAGATGACGTACCCCGCCGAGAAGGCGCGCCAAGGCGAGATCATGCTGCGCACGAGCCTGCGCCGCATGATCTTCATCGCCGGGCTCGTCGGGATCGTGCTTATTGCCGCGCTCTGGGCCGTTTTCTCGCGCTGAGCAAACTTCACGAACAGCCAACCGTTCGCTGCGCTAGACATTCTTTGCGCTATCTCCGCCCGTAATCTCATATTCTGCTCCGGTGATCATATTCGCTGCATCCGAAGCGAGGAAGACCGCCGCGAGCGAAATGTCGTCCGGTTGCAGCCATCCGCGGCGGCTCGGGCATGGGCTGACCGTCCAGAAGGTGCGGGCCGGCGTCAGTGGTGCATGTCTGCGCGCTGGCCGAACCGGCGGCGGCGACGCCGGCCGCGGCAGCGCCAAGCAAAAGGTTGCGGCGAAACGGATCATGGTCTTTCATGGGAGGCTCCTCGGAGGTGCGGGCAGACTGGAGTAAAGCCGATGGCGGGAAATTTCGTCTGGTACGAGTTGATGACCACCGATCCCGCGGCGGCGGAGAGCTTCTATCGCGACGTGATCGGTTGGGGCGCGCGGGACGCGAAGATCCCCGGTCTTCGCTACACGCTCTTTACGATCGAAGCGACGCCGGTGGCCGGGCTGATGGCGCTGCCACCCCAGGCCCGCGAAGCCGGGATAAGGCCGGACTGGATCGGCTATGTCGCCGTCGATGACGTCGATGCTTTCGCGAAGCGCGTGAAACAGGCGGGCGGTAAAGTGGATCATGGCCCGGAGGACATTCCTGATATCGGTCGGTTCGCAGTCGTCGCCGATCCGCAGGGCGCGACATTCGCGCTCTTCAAAGGTGGCATGGAGGAAAGTCACGCGCCCTCTCAGAGCACGCAAGGTGGCGTCGGCTGGCACGAGCTGCATGCGGCCGATTGGCAGAAAGTCTTCGTTTTCTATGCTGCGCTGTTCGGGTGGGAGAAGGGCGACAGCATGGATATGGGCGCGATGGGCGTCTATCAGCTCTTCGGTAAGGGCGGCCCGTCGATCGGCGGAATGTTCAACAAGCCCGCGGCGGAACCCGCGCCCTATTGGCTGTTTTATTTCAATGTGCCGGCAATCGAAGCGGCCGCGGCGCGCGTCAAGGCCAAGGGCGGCCGGGTCACCAATGGCCCGCATGAAGTGCTGGGCGGAAACTGGATCATCCGATGCGTTGATCCGCAAGGCGCAATCTTCGCGCTGCTCGCGCCGCAGAAGTGAGGATATCCTCGGAATCCCGAGCTATCGTGACGAGTGTCATTGCGAGGAGTGAAGCGACGAAGCAATCCAGAATGCGCGTGCCTGAACCCTCTCCCCTTGTGCCCCTTGTGGGAGAGGGTGGTCGGCGGAGCCGACCGGGTGAAGGGTTGCGCGACCCCTCTTGTCGAGATCTAAAGTTGCCTCGCGAGCGTCCTTACGATTTCCTCGCCGCGATTGACGATTAGTGAAATGTGACCTTCGTCAGGATAATAGATCGCCTTGCAGCCGGAAAGCCTGTCGGCGACCGCGCGTCCCCTTGCGATGGGAACGTGCCTGTCGCGTTGGCCGTGCCACCAATGTAAGTTCGGATGATGGACGTCTTCGGGGTTGAAATCCCAATGGCCGCCGAGGAGCGTGCCTTCATAGGCCGGCCCTTTTGACCCTTGACGAAAGGCTTCCGCTACCGAGGCGGCCAGGATGTTACTGAGCTGAGGGCGGATTTTCCTGTCCGGTTCCGGCCACCAGAAGTTGAATCTCCGGCCAAAGCTTGCGGCATGTTCCTCATCCTGAAAAAAGGGGCGCATCAGCGGCGAAAGAATCCAGGGCAAGCCCCGAGAAATGAGCCACAGCAAGGGTCCGGCGATGCCGGCTCCGGCAACGATCCCGCAGGCAACGAGGCGATCGGGAATCTTGCATGCGCAGGCGAGCGCATAGGGTCCGCCGCCGGAACATCCGACGACAGAGAAGCGATCGATGCCGAGTTTGTCGGCCAATTCGGCCACATCGGCGGGCCAATCCAAGAAGCGGCGTCGCGCTTGGAAAGTCGAGAGCCCCATTCCAGGCCGGTCAATTCCGATGAGGCGAATGCCCAGTCGCTCCGCGGGTTCGGCCAGAAGGCGCGCCTCTACGCGAGCGCCGGGATAGCCATGAAAGTAGAACAGGACATTGCCGCCGGGATCGCCGTATTCGGCGAACCCCAGCGTTCTTCCGTCGCGCAGTTGCAATGTCGCAAATCCTGGCAATTCTCCGACACCCACGGCAGATAGGACCGAACTGTCTCATGACGTTCTGAACCCAGCCACGTACCACTTTAAGGAGATACAATCGTGGTAGGAAAAGATCCGGCTAGAAAAAACCCGCATATAGGCTCCAGCTTCGAAAGCTGGCTCGATTTGAGGAGGGAATTCGCGAAGAGGTGACCGCCGCGGCGGCGATCAAGGCGGTCATCGCGCGCCAACTCGCCAACGAAATGAAAAAGAAGAAAATCACCAAGCAGCGCATGGCCGAGCTGATGAAGAACAGCCGGGCGCGGGGGCCTGGGCCATAGAGAAGCGTGCTGAAATTCAGCGCGCGCTACTCGCTCTGTATGAGTTTGTGCATGCTTACAACCTCGATGCGCTTAAGATTGAAGACACATACTTGCTAGACAATCTAATCGGCGCAGCTTTTTCCTTATGGCGTGCCGCCTTCCTCGCCGATACGCTCGACAACAAGATGCAATCCGCGAAAGTCAGGAGAAGTTTCTCGAAAAGACCATTACTGATAACTCGATAACCTTCAACGACGACAAACTAAATCGTCATTGGACGGTGGAGTACTACTTAGAGAATGCGAAACTACGTCTCAGTCGATCGATCGAGATGTGCGACCACTACAAGAAAACAACTCTTCACGCGAGCCTTCAAGTTTCTCAGATTGCGGGGGACTAACGGTATCGATCTAACCCAGTACGAATGGGAATGTGCTCACTACGTTCTGCGGTCGATCTTCAAAGTGTTGTTCCCAACGGCAAAGATTGAAGCAAGGCAACCAGAACTACCAAGCTGATCTTCTAGTAGGTTCGCGGGCGTTTCTTGAAAACTGGGAGGTCCAAAAGCGATCTCATTCTCCGCACGTTAATGGCGAGCCGAATTGCCATGCCGATGCGAACAACGAAAAGCCCCGCCGGCGAACGGCGGGGCTTTCCGTAATCATCATGAAGAGGAATTGGCGCGTTCCGTCCTTGGCAGGCCTGGCAGCAGCAGAATCGGCGGCCAGGAAGGTTATTATCCGAAAATCGGCATGACGCAGAGAAGCTGCTGGACAATTCCGCGGTCGCATCGGTGGCACGACATAAAGCGGCCTAGACCGGTGTCAACAAGCCTTCGCGTTCTAAGACACGGCGAACATCCTCAAAGGCTGCTGCGCTCAGCTTGTTTTTGGGAAAGCGAATTTGACCAAGACCCGCGATGTTCGAGAATTCCTCGCAGGGATCCTCTAA
>OY970391.1:0-1277500 GCA_963720425.1 uncultured Alphaproteobacteria bacterium | reverse complement strand
AACCTAGTGTTCCAAGAGATCCGATAGATCGAGGCGGGTGCCTCGAAACTGAAGGATCATCCTTAGAAAGGAGGTGATCCAGCCGCAGGTTCCCCTACGGCTACCTTGTTACGACTTCACCCCAGTCGCTGACCCTACCGTGGTCGTCTGCCTCCTTGCGGTTAGCAAAACGCCTTCGGGTAGAACCAACTCCCATGGTGTGACGGGCGGTGTGTACAAGGCCCGGGAACGTATTCACCGTAGCGTTCTGATCTACGATTACTAGCGATTCCACCTTCATGCACTCGAGTTGCAGAGTGCAATCCGAACTGAGACGGCTTTTTGAGATTTGCTCGGGGTCGCCCCTCCGCATCCCACTGTCACCGCCATTGTAGCACGTGTGTAGCCCAGCCTGTAAGGGCCATGAGGACTTGACGTCATCCCCACCTTCCTCGCGGCTTATCACCGGCAGTCCCCCTAGAGTGCCCAACTGAATGATGGCAACTAAGGGCGAGGGTTGCGCTCGTTGCGGGACTTAACCCAACATCTCACGACACGAGCTGACGACAGCCATGCAGCACCTGTGTTCCAGCCCCTTGCGGGAAGGAAGCCATCTCTGGCGACCATACTGGACATGTCAAAAGCTGGTAAGGTTCTTCGCGTTGCTTCGAATTAAACCACATGCTCCACCGCTTGTGCGGGCCCCCGTCAATTCCTTTGAGTTTTAATCTTGCGACCGTACTCCCCAGGCGGGATGCTTAAAGCGTTAGCTGCGCCACTAAGCAGCAAGCTGCCTAACGGCTAGCATCCATCGTTTACGGCGTGGACTACCAGGGTATCTAATCCTGTTTGCTCCCCACGCTTTCGCACCTCAGCGTCAGTATCGGGCCAGTGAGCCGCCTTCGCCACTGGTGTTCTTGCGAATATCTACGAATTTCACCTCTACACTCGCAGTTCCACTCACCTCTCCCGAACTCGAGATCCCCAGTATCAAAGGCAGTTCCGAGGTTGAGCCTCGGCATTTCACCCCTGACTTAAGAATCCGCCTACGTGCGCTTTACGCCCAGTAAATCCGAACAACGCTAGCCCCCTTCGTATTACCGCGGCTGCTGGCACGAAGTTAGCCGGGGCTTATTCTCCCGGTACCGTCATTATCTTCCCGGGTAAAAGAGCTTTACAACCCTAAGGCCTTCATCACTCACGCGGCATGGCTGGATCAGGCTTGCGCCCATTGTCCAATATTCCCCACTGCTGCCTCCCGTAGGAGTCTGGGCCGTGTCTCAGTCCCAGTGTGGCTGATCATCCTCTCAGACCAGCTACTGATCGTCGCCTTGGTGAGCCGTTACCCCACCAACTAGCTAATCAGACGCGGGCCGATCCTTCGGCGATAAATCTTTCTCCTTGCGGACGTATCCGGTATTAGTCCAAGTTTCCCTGGCCTATTCCGAACCGAAGGGTACGTTCCCACGCGTTACTCACCCGTCTGCCGCTTCCGTATTGCTACGGCCGCTCGACTTGCATGTGTTAGGCCTGCCGCCAGCGTTCGTTCTGAGCCAGGATCAAACTCTCAAGTTTGATGAGAATTGAAGCTGGCTGGTCACTGTCTGACATACGCATCGGTTGCCCGACGCGCTATTTTGACGAGTCCCAAGCACACCTATTCAGCGGCTTGCGCCGTGAACACGGTGAACTTGATAACGTGACCGCCAAAGTCTTTCTCCGGCGCGCGCATAAAGCGACGCGCCGCGCAAGGACTTCGCCGTCCACGTTTCTCTTTCTTCCTATTCAATTGTCAAACAGCAGGTATCAAACAGCAGAATGGCGCCGGAGACGCCCAAACGGCGAAACGTCCTCTCCCCGGCCTTTCAGTCGGGTGGCTTTTGGCCCGAGAAACTCGAGAGAAACGTCCGCGTCTGCCGCTCAGGGGCGGCGTCGCCAGCGAAGGTCGTTTATAAGTCCAGCCCGAATGGACTGTCAACACGGATTTCAAAAAATCGCCGCGCAGCGCGCGACAAAGCCGCTGATGGAGCCCGGTATTTCTCGGACACCTGGTCCATCTCGCGGTCCATCAGAGATATGGTTGTCGCGGCGGCCTCGTTCAAGACCCGCGGCCGCCGCTTGGGAGAGAAAATTGCCGGAAGATCAAGCCTCGGATCCGCTGTTGCCGCAGGCGACGCGCTGCTGGATCCTGACGGACGGCAAGATCGGCGACGAAGTCCAATGCCGCGGGCTCGCCGAGGCCCTGCATATCAAGGCGGAGCTTCGCCGCGTCGCGCCGCGCGGCATTTATGCCTGGGCGATGCCCTTCGGGCCCAGCGATCCGCGCGAGGGCCCGCAGACGCAAGGTAGTCCCCTCGCGCCGCCCTATCCGGATCTCGCGATCGCCGCTGGGCGCCGTACCGTTCCCTATCTACGCGCCGTGAAACGCCTTTCGAAAGGCGCAACCTTCACGGTCTTTCTCAAGGATCCCTATTGCAGCCGCAAATTCTTCGACTTCATCGTCGTGCCCGAACATGATCGGCTGCGCGGCGACAATGTCATGACCACGCTCACGCCAGCCAATCGGCTCTCGGCCGAGGCGTTTGCCGCGGCGCGGAGGATGCCGAAGGCGCGGATTGCCCGCCTGCCGCGGCCACGCGTCGCCCTGCTTCTCGGCGGCCCGAGCACGCACCATCGCTATGGCGCGAAGGAGGCCGCGGATCTTGCCGCGATCGGAGGCCAAATGGTGCGCGAGGGGATGGGCTTGATGGTCACGCCGTCGCGCCGCACGCCTTTATCCGTGCTCAAAGCCATCCGCGATGCCGTGCCGAAAAACGCCTTCGTCTGGGATGGGGCCGGCGCCAATCCCTACCTAACCATCCTCGCGCATGCCGATGCGATCATCGTGACGGGCGACAGCGTCAACATGGTGGGCGAAGCCGCGGCGACCGGCAAGCCGGTCTATGTCTACGAACCGGCCGGCGGGCACCGCAAGATTACCGCCTATCTCGATCGGCTCGAAGCTTTGGGCGCGGTGCGGCGCTGGCGGGGCAAGCTCGAAGATTGGTCCTATGCGCCGATCAATGCCACACCGATCATCGCCGCGGAGATCGCGCGAAGATACCGGGAGTCGCGTCCCCTCCCCCCGTGAAACCGTGAAACAGGGAGACGAGCAGCAACAGAGTTAGAATGCGAACGCGTAGATCGTTCCGTCGGCGCCGACATAAAGACGATCCTGCGTCGCAATGAGGGTCTGGAAATGGCGCAAGCCTGTCAGTCCCTGATCCGGTCCGCTGAACAGAGCTTCGCCCGTATCGCCTTTGAACGCATGCAGCCGATTGTCCCCTTCTGCGCCGAGATCCCAGACGATCGGATCGGATCGCCCATCGGTGGTCGTCACGATCGGCGCCCCCAGGCCTGAAACCGGCGCACACCAGGCGGTGCTCAGCGCGGGAGGCGTGCCCTCCCGGACTGCGAGCACGATAAGGCCGCTCCCCACATTCCCTTTCGGACAGGCGGTCCCCGCTCCCGGAAATGCTACATAGACGGAATCGGCCATGGGATAGGCGGCCGCTGCCGCAAAAATCCCGCCCGTCGAGACTTTTGCGATAGTGAGCGCGCCGCCGATACCGCCGAGATTGGCACGATCGAGAACATAGGCCTTTCCATCCTTGCCGAGAGCGAGGACCAGAGATTGGCGCGCGTCTTCGGCAGGAACATCAAACAAAATGGGTGACGTTCCGCCAAGGTCCACATCGCCCGCGTCGAGACTGCGCCAGTCGCTCGGTGCAAAGAAGTCCTTCTTCTCGGCGGGAGCTTGCAAATCGGGCGGCAGACGGATGACCGCCTCGCCATCGCCCCACGTAGTCGCGTCGAAGGTGTTGCCGGTTGCCACGAAAAGCGAAGTCCCGTCGGAGGCAACGCCGCCTGGCGCCCAAATTCCGCCGCGGGCCGCGCGCGTCCCCCAGCTCGTGACCTTATGCGGATCGGAAAGTGAAATGCCCACCAAAGTTCCGTGGTAAGGGCCGCAATCGCCCCAATTGCCGCCGAAGGGCACATAGAGCTTGCCCGCGACGACCAGCACAGCGCCGCGTTGGTTCTGAACACGCGCCATGAAGGGGGGCTCTTTGCCGGCAAGCGCGGCCGCTACGTCGACCGGCCAGCCTGGCAGGATCGTCCCGTCCTTCAAGGCTATTGCGAAGACGAGATGATGTGGCTCGGAGGATTGTGCCACGTCGGCGTCGAGAAAGAGAGTCCCGCTCGCAGGATCGATTACCGGCGTGCCAGTTATGCCGAGAGGATCAATGTCTCCGCAAGGCAGTAAGAAGCGCGCGACCGGTGTTCCGAGTTCCCGTTTCCAGGCAATGTGGCCGGTGTGTGCGTCGAGCGCGTAAACGACATCGTCTTCGGTCACGGCGATGAGAAGAGAGGCGCTCGAGTCCGGCGGTTGCCAATAGAGCGGCTGCGCATAGACATGTCCGGAAAGATCGGCATGGAACGCCGGATCGAGGTGAAGCGATCGGGCCCGATCCCAGGTCAGCCCGGGCACGGTGAACTGTCCACTGCGTTCAGCATCGCCGTGATAGGTCAAAACTGAAGGATCGGCACGCACCGGCAAGCCCGCGGCGATCACGGCGACGGCTGCGAGAAGGGCGAGCAGGGGAGGTTTCATCGCCCACTTGGTTGGCGCACGCGTTTTGGAGTGTCGGCCCGAAACCCGCGGCAGCGGCCAAAGTTTCGCGCAGGTCTCTGCCCTACTGGCCTGCATGGGCTTAATCAAAATCCAGCTTAGAACGCGAAGGCATAGATCGTTCCGTCGGCGCCGACATAGAGACGATCCTGCGTCGCGATGAGCGTCTGGAGGCGGTGCAAGCCGGCCAAGCCCTGCTGCGGTCCGCTGAACAGGACTTCGCCTGTATCGCCTTTGAATGCGTGCAGAAAACCGTCGCCTTGCGCACCGACTGCCCAGACGATTGGGTTGGAGTGGCCATCGGTGGTCGTCGCGATCGGCGCTCCGAAGCCCTTCATTTGCGCGCACCACGCAGTGCCAAGCGTCGGAGGATTGCCGCCGTGGATGGAAAGGACAATGAGGCCTCTCTGCGACTCGGCGGCCGGGCAGCCAATTCCTTCAGTTGGAAATGCCACATAGATGGAATCGGCCATCGGATAGGCGGCCGCGCCGGCATAGGCTCCGTGCGTCGAAACTTTGGCGACGGCCAACGCCCCGCCGACGCCGCCCAGATTCGCCCGATCGAGAAGATAGGCTTTTCCGTCCTTGCCGATGGCGAGGACAAGGGGACGTTGGCTATCTCCGTCGGGAAGGTCGATCAACAGAGGTGATATTCCGCCAAGATCGGAGTCCTGGGAATCGAGATCGCGCCAATCGTCGGGCGTGAAGTAGTCGCCTTGATCGGGAGGACCTTGCAGGTCGAGCGAGAGGCGAATGACGGCTTCGCCGTCCGCCCAGTCCATCGCGTCGTACGTGTTGCCGGTCGCCACGAAAAGCGACGTGCCGTCCGAGGCGACGCCGCCTGGCGCCCAGACGCCGCCGCCCGGCGCGCGCGTCGCCCAGCGTGTCACCTTATGCGGATCGCTCAGAGAAACACCGACCACCGTTCCGTGGTAGGGACGACAATCGAAAAAACTGCCGAACGGCACGTAAACCGTCCCTCCGACGACCAAAAGAGCGCCGCGCTGGTTCTGAAGGCCGGCAACGAAGGGGGGATCTTTACCTGCGAGCGCTCCCACGACATCGACCGGCCATCCGGGCAGGATCGCGCCGTCCTTCAAAGCCAATGCGAAAACGAAATGCCCGGCGCCGGAAGGTTGGGCCACAGCGGCATCGACAAACAGGGTTTGGCTCGCCTGATCGATCACCGGCGTGCCGGTTATTCCGAGAGGATCAATGTCCCCGCAAGCCAGCGAGGAGAGCGGGACCGGCGTGCCGAGTGCGCGTTGCCAAAGAGTATGGCCGGTGCGCGCGTCGAGCGCGTAAACCACATTGCTTTCGGTTACGACAATGAGGACAGCTGAATCCGAGCCCGGCGGCTTCCAAAAGAGCGGCTGTGCATAGACAGGTCCAGAAAGCTGGGCGTGGAAGGCCGGGTCGAGGTGAAGCGACCGGGCCCGGTCCCAAGTCAGGCTGGGTAGGATGAAATGCCCATTGCGTTCAGAGCCGCCATGGTAGCTCAGGACTGAGAAGGGATCGGCTCGCGCCAGCAGGGCGCCGGCGATCAAGGCGGCGACAGCCGCGAGAAGAGCAGACAGGGTACGCGTCATTACACCACCTGGCGAAACGCCAGCTTCACTAATAGCGCCAACGCTGCGCGCTTGCGACAAGAAAATCGCGAAAGACCTGGACGCGGGCCACGTTTTTCATCTCCTCCGCATAGACCAGATAGCATTCGAGCTCCGGCATCGGCGCCTGTGGCAGCAGTTGGACGAGGTCCGGCTTGTTCAGATATTCGGGCAGGATGGCTATACCGACGCCGTTTTCCGTGGCGCGCCAGAGCGCCGTGATGTTGTTGACCGACATGGCCGGTTCACGCGGGTTTTTGGGATCGCGGCCAAGATAGAGCAGCGCGTTGAGATCGTCGAGGAACCCCGGCGCGGTGTAGCTGAGCAGCCGATGATGGTCGAGATCCTCGAGCGTCTGCGGATGCCCATGCCGCTTCAGATAGTCGACCGAGGCATAGAGGTGATAGTGGACCGTGAACAGGCGCCGCCGGATGAGATCGGGTTGCAATGGCTCGCGCAGGCGCAAAGCCACGTCCGCCTCGCACATGGCGAGATCGAGCTCATCGTCGGAAAGGATCACCTTCAATCTGACGTCGGGATAAAGCTCGAGGAATTGGCCGAGCCGGGGTGCCAGCCAATTGGTGCCGATCCCGAAGGTCGTGGTGATAAGCAGTTCTCCATGCGGCTTTTGGCGGCTGTCGACCAAGTTGGTCTGCACCGCTTCGAGCTTCGCCATCACCTCGCGGACCGTGCGGAACAAGAGTTCGCCCTGTTCGGTCAGGATGAGGCCGCGGGCATGGCGATGGAACAGCGGAACGGAAAGTCCCTGTTCGAGCGCGCTCACCTGCCGGCTGACCGCGGATTGGCTGAGCCCCAGGGCTGCGCCGGCGCGGGTGAAAGACCTAGCTTCTGCCGCCGCATGGAAGATGCGCAGCTTGTCCCAATCCATGGATTCCCTCCGCATCCCAGGCCGTCGAGGAAGAATGCGGTCGAATAGCGGCGCGGTGATGGGCTGCTCGCGGCGCGCTTATTCCGCCGCGGCGCGGTGATGGGCTTTCGCTGCGAGCCAACGCTCGGCTTCGAGCGCCGCCATGCAGCCAAGGCCTGCGGCCGTCACCGCCTGGCGATAGACGTCGTCGGTCACATCGCCGGCGGCGAAGACGCCCGGCACGTTGGTCGCGGTCGAGAAGGGCGCGGTCTTCAGATAGCCGTTCGGCTTGGCATCGATCTGACCGAGAAAAAGCTCGGTCGCCGGCGCATGACCAATCGCCACGAAGACTCCGTCGGCCGCGACCTCGCTGAAAACCCCCGTCTTCACATTCTTCAGCCGGACATGGGTGACGCGCGTCGGCCCTTCCTCGGTGCCGCAGATCTCGTCGACCACGCTGTCCCAGATGACCTCGACATTGGGCGTCTTGAACAACCGGTCTTGAAGGATTTTCTCGGCGCGGAAACCCTCGCGCCGGTGTACGAGCGTGACCTTGCTGGCGAGATGGCTCAGATAGAGCGCCTCTTCGACCGCCGTATTGCCGCCGCCGACCACGACGACCGGCATGCCGCGGTAGAAGAACCCGTCGCAGGTGGCACAGGCGGAGACGCCGTAGCCTTTGAATCTCGTCTCGGAGGGGAGGCCGAGCCATTTGGCCTTGGCGCCGGTGGCGATCACCAGAGCATCGCAGGAATAGGTCTTTTCGCTGTCGCCATGGAGAAAGAAAGGCCGCAAGCCGAGATCCACTTTGACGATGTGGTCGGCGATGAGCCTGGTGCCGACGTGTTCGGCCTGGAGCCGCATCTGCTCCATGAGCCAGGGGCCCTGGATCGGCTGGGCGAAGCCCGGATAATTCTCGACGTCGGTCGTGCTCATCAGCTGACCGCCGGCCTCGAAGCCGGCAATCAAGATCGGCTCCAGCAGCGCACGGGCGGCATAGATCGCCGCCGTATAGCCGGCCGGCCCCGATCCGACGACGATGAGCTTGGAGTGAAGCGGAGTCTTGCCGGCTGCGCCGCTCAATTTAAAAGCCTTTCTCGCCGCGGTTCCCGGCGTGAGACGCGCCCTTCACACCAATGCCAGCGCTCCCTTCCGCAATTTATGGGTCGGCTGGCTTTGCCGCAACCCACAGGACACCAGTTCACCACAACAACGGTACGAGCCGGTATTTCACCTGCCGTGCATATGCGGCGTAGCCGGCAAGCCCGCGCTGCAAGGTGCGATCTTCAAGAGCCGTGCGAAGGACAAGCACCACCGAAAGCGCGAGCGCGCCCAAGAGGCCCCACCAGGAACCAAGCATCAGCGGTGTTGCGAGAAATAAAAGCAGGGCCGCCGCGTACATTGGATGGCGGACGATCGCGTAAGGCCCTGTCGATATGACGTGGTGCCCGCGCTCGCTCTGCAGGCGCACGACCGGCGCCAGGAAGGTATTGGCGCGGGAGACAGAATAAAAGCCGCCCCAGGCGGCGAGGACGCCCGCGAAGCTGAGGGCCTCGATCCACATCGGCACGTCGGACCAGTGATAGCGCCTGTCGAGGCCGATCAGCGCGAGCCATACGAGCCACAGGATTGTTACGGCCGAGAGGACGAGCTTATCCCACCAAGGCTGGCCTTCGTGATAGAGGCCCTTCATACGCTCTTCGAGCAGGCCAGGATCGTGGCGTAGCAACATAAAGCTGATCGCGATCGTCATCCCTATGAACGAAACGACGAAGATCCAAGCCGCTGGCCAAGCAAGCGTGCCGGCTGCGAGGAACAGCGGCAAAACGACGAATGCCAAGGCTTTGACGAACCCAATCACGAGCTTCATTTGCACAGAGGTCCTTTTTCAGGCGGCGTGCGGTTGCTACATAATACCGTTTCAGCGCCGGCCCCGAAGTTCGCCCGCAATCTATGAACCAAGCACCCGCTCGGTAACCCGCGCCAGCCAGCATGTCGCCGCAATTACAATGCCGTATTATGGGAAGCGATGGCCAATCTCGCAGCCGAAACCGCCGACAGCATCCGCGCCAGCCTCTCCGCCGCCGCGCGTTATGAGGAGCCCTACCGGCATTTCTATGCCGACGATCTGCTGCCGCAGGTGCTGGTCGAGGCTTTAGCGCTGTTCCCGATCGAGGCGCCCGATCCATCGCGCTTTTTCGGCAAGCGCGAGGATCAGAACGCGACGCGACTTTACGTCAACGCGGCGACCATGCGGCGTTTTCCGGTCCTGGCTCGCCTCGCCGAGGCCTTGCAGTCGAAACGCGTGGTCGGCGAAATCGCCGCGCTCTCAGCGGCGCCGCTGGAAGGCACCCACCTGCGGCTCGAATATGCCGTCGATTGCGACGGCTTTTGGCTGGAGCCGCACACGGACCTTGGCGAAAAGAAATTTACTTGCTTGATTTCGCTCGCTGAAGGCGAGGAGCAGGCGGATCTCGGAACGGATATTTACAGCCCGCACAACAGACTTCACAAACGCGCGCCGTTCCGCCGCAACGGCGCCCTCATGTTCGTCCCCGGCGCCGCGACCTGCCACGGGTTCGAGAAGCGGCCGATCGCCGGCTTGCGACGCTCGCTGATTCTGAACTATGTCGGGCCGCAATGGCGCGAGCGCGGGCAATTGGCCTTTCCAGATCGGCCGATTAGGCTTCAGGGCTAGCGAGGCGCCGGTTGCAGGACGAGGCTGCTGATCCCCGCGGTCAGATCGATGCCGGTCTGCGCGTTGATCGAGAGCGGCTGGAGGGCGATCGAGTAGCCGCTGCCGCCGATGAGCGCATTGGCGCCCGCCCCGAGTCCCAAGGACACATTGGCCGTGGCGCCGCCATAGGAGCCGGCGAGCGCGTAGGGGTTCAAAGCAGGGGTTGCCGCAAAGACGGCCCAAACAAGATGCCCCGGCCCCGTCGCACCGAGGGCGACTCCGAAATTGCTGATGCTGCCAATATAAAATTCAGGAGGGAAATGGTGCCTCCTGAACCGGCAGGCGAGCGATTTGCTTGAGGTGATAATAAAGCCGACGGCAGGTGAGACATTGCATTGGAGGAGGCCGATTTGAGCTGCCTTCGCCACTTCGGTCGAACCGAGCCAGAGCGGCGCCAAAAGGGCAAGAGCCGCCGGCAAGAGTGAACGCCGCGGAAGAATCATGGATCGTCTCCTCTCCTTGCGCTTGATTTGGCGCTTGATGACGGTCGAACTATCCCTTGGATTGGTGTGACATAGGCGAGATCGCGGTGCAAGCCGGCGCATGACCCTCGTGCATCACGGCCATTTTACCAGCGGCGGCATGGACGAGAGGATCGAATCGACATTGCCGCCGGTCTTCAGTCCGAAGATCGTGCCGCGGTCATAGAGCAGATTGAATTCGACATAGCGGCCGCGCCGCACGAGCTGCTCGTCGCGCTCGGCCTCGCTCCAGGCGCTCGAAAAATTGCGCCGCACGATTTCAGGGTAGATTTCGATGAAAGTCTCGCCGAGGTCCCGGGTGAGGGCGAAATCCGCGTCGAAGCCTGACGGCGTCGCCAGATAATCGAAGAAGACCCCGCCGATGCCGCGCGGCTCGTTGCGGTGCTTCAAATAGAAATATTCGTCGCACCATGTCTTGAACCGGTCATAATCTGCGACTTGCGGATGGCGCGCGCAAACCCCTTCCATCGCCGCATGAAAGTCGATCGAATCCCGGTCCTCCTGCCTGCGCCGGCGATCGAGCACTGGCGTCAGGTCGACGCCGCCGCCGAACCAGGCCTTGCTGGTCACGACATAACGGCAGTTCATATGCACGACCGGCACCTGCGGGTTGAACGGATGCGCGATCAGCGAAATGCCGGAGGCCCAGAAACTCGGATCTGTCTCAGCTCCGGGAATCTGCCGGGCGAACTCGGGAGGGAACGTGCCGTAGACGGTCGAGCAGTGGACACCGGCTTTTTCGAACAGCCGACCGTGAAGAAGGGCCATTCTGCCGCCACCGCCGTCGCCTCCGGCGTAATCGCTACGGACCCAATCGGTGGTGGCGAAGCAGCCGGGCCGCTGCTCCGGCTGTGCAAAGGGCCCCGGGCATTGCTCCTCCAAGGCCTCCAAGACCGCGAGGATCTTGGCTTGCAACTCTTCGAAACAGGCGCGCGCTTCGGCCTGCCTGATCTCGAGGTCCTTCGTCTCGCCCATTGCAACCCTTCCACTGAACCTCTGCGGCGTGGATCGGTCTAGCGCCTCCCGGCGCAAAAGTAATCCGCAACGTGATCTCCACGGTCCGTGGATCAGGGTATGAGGCGAAGGGGCCGCGAAGTGGCGAAAGGCCGCATTGCCGCGGCGTTCGGCTTGCGAATAAGTCGATAGCAAAAGCTGATAGTGCTGCATTTGGGGGAAAGACCGTGGCCGATAGCGCAAGCGTCGAGGAGCCCTCGCGCCGCGATTTTCTCTTCATCGCCACCGGGGCAGCCGGCGCCGTCGCTCTAGGCGCTTCGGTCTGGCCGCTGATCGATCAGATGAACCCCGACGCCTCGCCGCTGGCCGCCTCCACGACCGAGGTCGATCTCAGCCATATCGCCGAAGGCCAGATCGTGACCGTCAAATGGCGCGGCAAGCCGGTGTTCGTGCGTCACAGAACAGCAAAGGAAATTGCCGAATCCCGTGCGGTTCCGCTCGGCGACTTGCGCGATCCAGCCACTGACCAGTCGCGCGTGCAAAAACCGGAATGGTTGGTCGTCATCGGCATCTGCACCCACCTCGGCTGCGTGCCGCTCGGCCATCAAGGGCGCTACGACGGCTGGTTTTGCCCCTGCCACGGCTCGATCTATGATCTCGCCGCGCGCATCCGCCAGGGGCCGGCGCCGTATAACCTCGTTCTCCCGCCGTACAAGTTCATCTCCGACAGCAAAATCTCGATAGGTTGAGCCGCGCGCCCTGCCATCACGAACAGAGACGAAGTCATGAGCGGCCAACCGATTTACGTCCCGAAGAGCGCTCTCGCAAAATGGTTCGAAAGCCGCCTGCCGCTTCTCGGCTTTCTGCATTCTTCCTTCGTCGCCTTTCCCAATCCGCGCAACCTGAACTACTGGTGGACCTTCGGCGGCATTCTTTCCTTCATGCTGGTTTTCCAGATCGTCACTGGCGTCGTCCTGGCGATGCATTATACGGCCGACTCGAGTCTCGCCTTCAGCTCGGTCGAGCACATCATGCGCGACGTGAATTACGGCTGGCTTTTGCGCTATGCGCATTCGAACGGCGCCTCGATGTTCTTCGCCGCGGTCTATATCCACATGCTCCGCGGCCTCTATTACGGCTCCTATAAGGCGCCCCGGGAAGTGCTCTGGATCCTCGGCGTCATCATCTACCTGTTAATGATGGCGACCGGCTTTCTTGGCTATACGCTGCCCTGGGGGCAGATGAGTTTTTGGGCCGCGACCGTCATCACCAGTCTCTTTGGGGCCATTCCCGTCGTCGGCAATATGATCACGACCTGGCTCTGGGGCGGCTATGCGGTCGACAATGCGACGCTGAACCGCTTCTACGCGCTGCATTACCTCTTGCCTTTCATGATCGCGGCGGTGGTCGTCCTGCACATCTGGGCGCTGCATGTGCCGGGGTCAAACAATCCGACCGGCATTGAGAAGAAGACGGACAAGGACACCCTGCCCTTCCATCCCTATTTCACCGCGAAGGACGGATTCGCGCTCGTCTGCTTTCTCATCTTCTTCGCCTGGTTCCTCTTCTACATCCCGAACTATCTCGGCAACGCCGACAATTACATCCAAGCCAATCCGCTGCAGACGCCGCCGCATATCGTGCCGGATTGGTATTATCTGCCCTATTACGCCATCCTGCGCTCGATCCCATCGAAGCTCGGCGGCGTCACCGCCCTGTTCGGCTCGGTCCTTCTGTTCGCCTTCCTGCCCTGGCTTGACCGCTCACCGGTCAAGTCGGCGTCTTATCGGCCGCTCTATAGGATCTTCTTCTGGATCTTCGTCACCACCGTAATCGGGCTCGGCTATATCGGCGCCAACCCGCCGGAAGGCAATTATGTGATCGCCGGCCGCATTCTCACGATCTCTTACTTCGCCTTCTTCCTGGTGGTCTTGCCGCTCCTCCCATTCGTCGAGAAGCCGCGGCCCTTGCCTGCCTCGATCGCCGATTCGGTTCTTGGCAAGACCGCGAGCTTGAAAACCTAATGTCGCCGGAGCGGAACCCGCCAACCTTGGGAAAAACGCGCATGGGTCTTGGCAAGATCTTGGGGCTTCGCAAGACATGGCTCGCGCTCATGCTGGCAAGCGGCCTCGGCTTCGCGCTGCCGCTTCTTGCCGCAGAATCCGATTCGAGCCAGAGCGGCGGCGGCATGAATGGGGCCGAGGAGCACGCCGTCCCGGAACGCCAGTCCTGGACGTTCGCCGGTCCGTTCGGCACGTTCGACCCGGAGCAATTGCAGCGCGGCTTCAAAGTCTATCACGACGTTTGCTCGACCTGCCATTCGCTGAAGCTCGTGGCCTTCCGCGATCTCGCCGACCCCGAAGGGCCGGACTTCACGGATGCGCAGGTCAAAGCATTGGCCGCAACCTATAAGATCGAAGACGGCCCCAACGATGCCGGCGACATGTTCGAGCGGCCGGGCCGGCCTTCCGATCATTTCCCCTGGACCTTCGCTAATGCCGAGGCGGCCAAAGCCGCGCTTGGCGCCGTGCCGCCGGACATGTCGGTGCTCGCCAAGGCGCGCACCTATGCGCGGCCCTTCCCGCTGTTCATCCTCGACGCCGTCACCCAATATCAGGAGCAGGGACCGGATTACATCGTCGCCATTCTCAACGGCTATACCCATCCCGGCGACCCGAACTGGAACCTCTATTTCCCCGGCCATGTCATCGCCATGTCGAAGCCGCTGACCGATGGCGCCGTCCAATACACTGACGGGGCGCCGCAGACCCTGGCGCAATATTCGCGCGATGTTGCGGCCTTTCTCTATTGGGCCGCCGAACCCAAGCTCGAAGACCGTAAGGAGATGGGTTTTCGGGTCATAATCTTCCTCATCATCTTTGCCGGCCTCCTCTATTTCGTGAAAAGGCGCATCTGGGAGGGCGTTGCCGGGCACTAAAGGCCAGCTGCGCAGGCTCGCGATCCCTGCGGCGGACGAAGACCGTCTCTGCTGCGGTCTTCATGTTGTCGTAGATGCCGCGTCCGCAGGGTACCCTGAACAGTGCAAAGGCCCGGGCGTGCGCAACTGCGAGAAGCGCGCGAACACAAGGCAATCGGCGAGGCCGCCATGCACCGCCCCAGGGGTTCGGAGCCCCCCTCCGCAATCCATCGCGATCGTGTCGGGGCTCCAGTGCCGGATTGATCTTTCGCAAAGCCGGGAGGTTGGTCCGGTGGTAAAAGATTACAAAATATTCGTGAAAGATCTTCGCGAAGGGTCAAAGCGATGATCATCGATTCTTTGCTTCAAGAACATCGCAACATCGAAAAGCTGCTCCTCGTTCTTGAGCAGGAGTTGAGCGTCTTTGATCGGGCAGAGCGGCCTGACTACGAGGTTGTCTGGGCGATTATCTCGTATTTCGAGGTCTATCCCGATGCCTACCATCATCCGCAAGAGGACATGGTATTCAAGAAGCTGAAAGCCCGCGATCCCGCCGCGGCTGCAAATATTGGCGATCTCGCGGCCGACCATCGGAGCGGCGCCGAACGATTGCGCCGGGTCGTGAAGGCGGTCGAGAGCGTACTGGCGGATCGGGAAGTCCTGCGGCACACGGTCGACGACATCATTCGCGACTTCATCGACCACGAACGGCACCATATCGCCATGGAAGAGCGTGATTTCTTTCCGGCCGCGGTCAAGGCTCTGCAACCTCAGGACTGGGCGGAGATCGCCTCGACATTGACCGATCAGAAGGATCCGCTTTTCAGTGAGATCGTCGACGAAAAATTCGACGCGGTGCGAAGGCATATCTTGCAGTTGGAGCAGGAGGCCGAGGCGGAACGGGGCTTATTGCACGACGCTAGAAACGGGCATGAGTGCCGGGATCGATCCCCGTCTGTATGAGGAACGTTCAAATGATGGAAACGCGCCTGCGCACTGGCTGTGATCACCATCGCAGCGAAGTCCGGCCCGGTACAAGCGCGTAGACGAGCGCCGACTGCCTAGGACAAAAGATGCCGAGGGAGGACGCAAATGACTACCGTGAGAGAGCTGCTTAATCAGAAGGGCAGCAAAGTCTGGTCAATTCGCCCGGACGCCATTGTGTTCGATGCCGTCGCGAAAATGGCTGACCAAGACATTGGATCGCTGGCCGTGATTGATGGCGAAGAACTCATTGGTATCATTACCGAGAGACATTATGCACGCAAGGTTGTTCTCAAGGGTAAAACATCTCCCGAAACGCGCGTGCGGGACATCATGGAAGATGTCGTTCCTGTCCGGCCAGAGCAATCCGTTGAAGAATGTATGACCATCATGACCGAGAGGCGCATACGGCATCTCCCAGTCCTGGAGGGAGAACAATTGATCGGCATCATTTCGATCGGTGACCTTGTTAAGTGCATAATCAGCAATCAGAAATTCATTATTTCCCAGCTTGAACATTACATTCACGGTTAGCAGGGTTACGCGAAGTCGTGAAATAGACCCGCACGGCGGGACGATATGAATCGGTTTCTTAATTGCAAAGGCCATCAGACGAAACCTGGTGACGGTGGGTCTCCCTACTTCGGAAACAGAGCGAGCGTCCGGATCAGGCCTTCTTCGACCATATCCTGCACCAGCCGTTCGGGCTGATGGTGCCATCGACCGACATGCAAGCATTCGGCGGCTCAAATAGGCGGCAATTGGCGCAACGCGCGCTGCCGTTCGGCGAGTCCTGATAGCCAACGGCCCCTTGAGAAACTTTCGCCGCTTTCGAAGCGCGAACGCCCAATACGAGAGCCGATGCGGATGCCGCAAGGCCAACGGCCGTTTGCAGAAGAGCACGTCGCGTGTTTCCGGACTTTTCTTCATGTGAATGAGTCATGATGATCGCTCCTCAAACGACTGTGCCGCCCTAATTCGCACATCACCGACATCGGGTGGTGGTGCGTTTCGGCAACATCAATAAATAATACACATCCTGGTTGGTTTGCGAGTTGCGCTAAGTCAATTTTTGACGTTCAATTTAAATCTGGGGGAATCATGACAGAAGTCATCTCGGATCGACATCTCGGTCCCGTGGACCAGTGTCCTGATGGCGATGCCGAGACGATCGGCTCCAAAGACGTAGCGCGCTCCCTTTCAGTCGGACTTGCTTTCGGTGGCGTTGTATCCGCCGCCGTTGCCTTGGTCGTCGCCGGCGTTCTGCTTAAGCCGCAGGCGGCATCGGCCATACCAAGTTTCGCGATGCAGACGGGTCAGCCCTGCTCCGCCTGTCACACCGCCTTTCCCGAATTGACGCCCTTCGGACGCGCGTTCAAGCTGAACGGCTATACTATGGGCGGTGGCCTGACCTTCATCCAAGCACCGCCGCTCGCCGCGATGATTCAGGGGCCGCAATTCGAGCATTTCCAACAAGACCTCGCGGCGCCTCCCGAGCCAGACTTGCATACGAACGACAACGTGGTGCTGAACCAGGCGAGCGTTTTCTATGGCGGCCAGATCTACGGCAATCTCGGCGCCATGATTCAGGGGACCTTTGACGGGGTGGGGCTAAGTTGGTTCCTCGACAACTCGGACGTCCGCTACGCCGACAAGGCCCAAGTCTTCGGCATTGATTTTATTTACGGCATCGACGTCAACAACAATCCGACCGTTCAGGACGTGTGGAACACGACGCCGGCCTGGGGCTTTCCTTATATTTCTCCGGCGACCGGGCCCGCTTTCACGCCTCCGCAAACGCAGATCGGCGGACAGTTCTTCGCCGGCCAGGTCGTGGGAGGCGGCGTCTATACGTGGTGGCACGATATGGTCTATGCCGAGGTCACCGGCTATCGGAGTCTTCCCCAGTCTGTCCAGCAAGCCCTTGGGGAGGGTACTGGTAATACTCTCATCGACGGGGTCGCACCTTATTGGCGGATCGCGATTGCGCCGACGATCGGTGACCACAGCTTCATGATCGGCACCTTCGGCATGCTGGCCGACGAAGTACCGGGAGGCATCTTCGGCTTCGGCGTCGATCAAATCCTCGACGTCGGATTCGATGCCCAATACCAGTTCATTCATGAAAAGCACGCGCTCGAGGTCAAACTGACGGACATCAACGAATTGGACCAATATAATTCGTCGTTTCTACAGACTTTGACCTCGAATCCAAGCGACACTCTGAACAGCTTCCAAGCCACGGTGGATTACGTCTACGACAGCACTTACAGCTTTACAGCGAGCTATTACAACATAAGGGGTTCGAGCGACGCATTTTATGGCACGAATGCCATCACCGGTAACCCGCTTAGTCCGAATAGCAGCAGCTTGACTTTCGACATTGCCTATTTGCCCTTCAGCCATGGCAGCCCTGGTCCCTTCCCTTGGTTCAATGCTCGCCTCGGTCTGTCCTACACGAAATATCTGACGCTTTTCGGAGGGACCACGAACTTCGACGGGAATGGCGACAACGCGTCGGACAACAACACGTTCATGGCCTATAGTTGGATCATGTTCTAACGGCGCGGGTGAGGGGTACGACGCAATGCCGGTATTTCACAGGATTGCTGCCCACCTGTTCAACAAATTTGGGATCGCGGTATCCTGCTGGATCGTGATCGTGCAAACGGTAAGCTTAGCAATTGTTTTTGCCGGGGTGGGTCGCGCCGAAGACACGCAGTCGGCATCCGTTTCGCAGCAAGACGTTCAGGCCAAGATGCAATATTGCGAAGTCTGCCACGGCGTGGACGCACGAGGTTTCCCTGGATATTATCCGATACCCAAACTCGCGGGACAACAAGCCGAGTACATAGAGAATCAATTGCAGGGCTTTTCTGAGGGCAAGCGGCAGTTCAATATTATGTTTAACGTCGCGCATGTCCTGAGTCCGGCGATGATAACGGCTCTTGCAACGAATTTTGGCAAGCTCAATCCCAAACCCCTCGGAGGTGCTCCAACGGAGCTCGTGGCGGCGGGGAAGAAAATCTTCGAAGAGGGAATTCCCAATACCAAGGTTCCTCCATGCGCCGCCTGTCACGGTCCAGAGGCCAAGGGCAACGGGCAATTTCCTCGTCTCGCAGGTCAGTTCTATCCTTACGTTGTAAGGCAATTGACGATCTGGAGTAAGGAGCGGGCGGAGAACACGTCGGACATCATGGCGCCGATTGCGCGCAGCTTGACTGAGTCACAAATCGAAGCCGTCGCGGCCTATGTCAGTTATCTTGAGTAACTCGTTCCATTTTCCAGGTTGTGAGGCTGATCAACTGACCGATGGCGCTACTCGGGAAAGACGGCAGTCAGGACGTGCACTCAGCCTCGCGGGGTCGCAAAGTGGGTGAGGAAAACGCTGGTTCAAGTCTTCGATGTGCTGAGACGACGATGACACGGAACGAACGACGTTGGCGGCGTATTATGAAGCTCGTCAGCTTACGATCGGCATTGCAAATGGTCATCCTGGCAGCTGTTTTCGCCGCGGCGGGTCGCGCGGACGTTACGGCCGCCGGTTTGAAGCGAGACATTGATGCCAAGATAGGGTACTGCGAGGACTGCCACGGGCCATCGGCGCAAGGTTTTCGTGGATTTTTTCCAATACCACGACTTGCGGGACAGCAACCAGAGTACATCGAGAATCAGTTACGGGCTTTTGTTGAGCATCGGCGGACGAACAATATTATGTTCAATGTGGCGCACAGCCTGACGCCAGCGATGATAAGTGCTCTTACCACGAAGTTTCGGGACCTTAATCCCAAACCTCTCGGGGGTGCTCCAAAGGAACTCGTGGCCGCAGGAAAAAAAATCTTCGAAGACGGAATTCCTGACGCCAATGTTGCGGCATGTGCTGCCTGTCACGGCCCCGACGCAACGGGCACCGGGCAAATTCCTCGTCTAGCAGGCCAGCTCTACCCCTACGTCATAAACGAATTGGTGAATTGGGGCAAAGAGCGGGGCCAAAATCCGGCAAAACCAGATACATCGGCCATCATGAGCCCGGTTGCGCACAGCTTGGCCAAGCCGCAAATCGAAGCCGTTGCGGCCTACCTCAGCTATCTGAAATAACTCCTTCTGTTTGTCGCCGCTCACGGAAAGCAGAAAGCGCGGAATTCAGATTATGGAACACATGCGGTTAAAAATAGCGATCCTGGCAATTGTTTTCTCTGCTGTTCCCTCATTGCTGGGTCACGCAGAGAGCCCCCCTATTCGGAATTGCACCTGGTGTCATGGAACATCGGCGCAAGGTTATTGGACCGCGCCACGATTGGCTGGGCAGAGAGACCAATACATCATAAATCAGCTTATGAGTTTTATAGAACACACCCGAGATAATCCACTTTCAAAGGAATATATGTGGCGTGCCGCGGCGAATCTCGATCCTCAGGGCGTGCGTGATTTAGCAACTTATTTTTCAACGCTATCCCCTGAAGCGGCCAATGACGGAGATGAGGAGCTCGCAGCCGTAGGAAGAACGATTTATGAGGTGGGAATCCCGGACTCCAATATTGTGGCCTGCGTTGCTTGCCATGGCCCGAACGCTGAGGGCGTTAGAGAAATTCCTCGTTTGGGAGGGCTGTCATACTCTTACTTGAAAAGAAGACTCGAACAGTGGGGCGAAGGGTATAATGCGGCCGCAGGGCCTCCCATGCCCCACATTGCCGGCAATTTGTCCCCGAACCAAATTGAGGCCCTCGCGTCGTACCTCAGTTTTGTCAGGTAGGCAGCAAATCGGTCCCTTCCCGCGGTCATGAAGCGTCCGGTCATTCCGCTGGGCACCCGTCGGTCGAAGCTCATGCCGGCAAGAGAGCAAGCTTGCCAGTCCTCGCGACTTCCCATTTTTCAGCGTGTCATGAACAGGCCATTGATGCCGCGCAACTGTCAATCGCGCGTCGCGCCTTCGCCGGCCTGCTCTATTTCACCAAAAAGCGGATCTGGGTAGGCGTCGCGCACTGAAGTTCGCGATGGTCCTTGCGATGGAACGGGGAAATTCGGCTCTTGCCTGAATGGCCCGCTGCGTCGAGACTGCGGCGCTTTGCGGAACGGGGCGGCGCAGAATGACCAAGGCCATCGTTGGCATCATCGGCGGATCGGGCGTTTACGATCTGCCGGGCCTCGAAGATTTGCGCGAAGCGAAGGTTTCGACGCCCTGGGGCGAGCCGTCCGACGCTTTGCGCTTCGGCCGAGTCGGCGCGACTGAGGCCGTGTTCCTGCCGCGCCATGGCCGCGGCCATCATCTCTCGCCCTCCGGCATCAATTATCGCGCCAATATCGATGCGCTGAAGCGGGTCGACGTCACCGACATCATCTCGGTCACTGCCTGCGGCTCGTTCAAGCAGGAGCTTTATCCCGGCCTCTTCGTTCTCGTCGATCAGTTCGTCGATCGCACTTTTGCGCGGAACTCCTCGTTCTTCGGCAATGGTTGCGTCGCGCATGTCTCGATGGCGCATCCGATCGCGCCGCTTCTTCAAGCGCGGATCGCCGCGGCGGCCGAGGCGGAAGGCATCGCTTATGTGAAAGGCGGCACCTATATTGCGATGGAAGGACCGCAATTCTCCTCGCTCGCCGAGTCCCTGACTTACAAGACTTCCGGCTATGACGTGATCGGCATGACGGCCATGCCGGAAGCCAAGCTCGCGCGCGAGGCCGAAATCTCCTATGCGACGATCGCCATGGTGACCGATTTCGATTGCTGGCACCCGGCGCATGACGATGTCGATGTCGCCGCGATCCTTTCGATCGTCGCCGCCAATGCCGGCAAGGCGGGGCAGCTCTTGGCACGCCTGTTGCGGGATTTTCCGGCCGAACACGAGCCCTGTCCGATCGGCTCCGACCGGGCGCTCGACACCGCGCTCATCACCGCTCCCGCCGCGCGCGATCCTGCGCTTCTCAAAAAGCTCGACGCGATCCTCAAGCGAGTTTCTTCCAAATGAGCATCGATCTCAAACACGCCATCCGCAGCATCCCGGACTATCCGAAGCCGGGAATCATGTTCCGCGACATCACGACGTTGCTCGGCGACGCGCGCGCCTTCCGCCGCGCGGTCGATGAGCTCGTGCAGTCATGGTCCGGCACGAAGATCGACAAGATTGCCGGCATCGAGGCGCGCGGCTTCATCTTAGGAGGCGCCGTCGCGCACCAGCTTTCGGCCGGCTTCGTGCCGATCCGCAAGAAGGGCAAGCTGCCGCACAAAGTTGTGTCGATCGGCTATTCGCTCGAATACGGGATCGACGAAATGGAAATGCACGTCGATGCCGTAACAGCGGGCGAGCGGGTGATCCTCGTCGATGATCTCATCGCCACCGGCGGAACGGCGGAAGCGGCGGTGAAGCTCCTGCAAAAGCTTGGCGCCGATGTCGTCGCCGCCTGTTTCGTCATCGATCTGCCCGATCTTGGCGGAGCCAAGAAGATCGAAGCGCTGGGCGTGCCGGTGCGTTGCCTCATCGCTTTCGAGGGGCACTGAGGCGCTTTGGCACCTGCTTCATGCGGTCCTCTCGGCGACCGAGAATTGCGAGGCGTACCAGCAGACGTACCAATGCAGCATCCAGGGGATCGGGATGATGAAAATTGCCGCGAGAACGAACACAATAGTTCGCCACAGCACCTGCCATCCGCTGGCATTGAAGGAGACGGTTCGTGTCGCCTCCACGATGTTGCGGCATACCCACCGCAGGAAGGCCGTCGTCACCCACGCCCAGCCGATGATGGTGATGAATGACAGATAGGGGAGGAAGTTCCAGCCGATAAACCCCCAGACGCTGCCGGCGAAGATCACGGAAAGAGGCCGCCCTTCCGAGCTAAGATTCGCCACAACCCACCTGATGATCAACCAGGAGAGGACCGGTTCGATTAGAAGTACGAGGAACCGCAGATAATGGATGTGATGCAGATAATGGATGTGATGATAGATGTGCGGTACGCCGGCATAGGTGAAAAGCCCGGTGAGCACGAAGACCCACCAAATGTCGCCGGGCCGCCCGGTGAAGCCGATCTCAGGAATTGCGGGGACCCGCAGATGCGCGATGAACCAACGATAATAGCTCGTCATCGCCCACGGCGCCGGAATGATCAGCACGAGACCTATGGCAGCGAGGAGAATACGACCGAAGAGCGCCCAGACGCCGAAATCCGCCGTGACCGCAGCTCCGCCCGGATGGACGGCAGGCCACAAAGGGCCGCCCGGGAGTGGCCTGGGCGGCGGCGTGCGGCCCGCGGCCATGAGGCCCGGTATGTCGCCCGCCCTCTGCCACGCCGCCATGCCCTCGGTCCAGACAAGCGTGTCCGCGTCGATCTGGCCGGTGGCGATGAAATTGAGGAACTTCGCCTCAGGATATGGTCCCTGCTGCGTGCCGCGTTGGCAACGTACCAGGATCGTTCCGCCATCTCGTTTCCCCCGCGACAGTCGTTTTACGCAGCGGCAAAGCCGGCGACGGTAAGCAGGATGCCGATCACGAGGCTGATCATCGCATAGGTTTCGGCGCTTTGCGGCCAGGCGACGAGCGCGAAGAGTTCTGCGATCTTCTCGGGCGGCAGGAGCAATAGGATCAGGGCGCGCAGAAGGATGAACCAGCCCAAAAGGGTGACGATGACGCCGAGAACGGTGGTCCAAACTTCATGGCTGATGACGATCGCGAGCCCCACGCCGAGGCCGATCAATTCGGCGAGGAGAAGCGTGTCGCCGTGCTGGCTCAAGCTCTCGATCGCCGCGATCATGCCGCGCCGGTTGATCAGGATCGCGAGCGCGATCGCCAATGTGAAAAGGCCGATCAATCGGGCAAGAAAGGCCGTCGAGCTCATCGGATCCTCCCAGATTTTTCGATTGCCGGGATGCTAGCCGACGCCGCGGCCAAGCGCAAAGCGGCACTCCCCTCGGTAGTGTCCTAGGGGTACAATTTGCAGTGTGTTCCGGTCTTGCATATTCGAGTTTTCTTGGGCTGCGATATTCCGCTTCAATGTTTCTTGTTCGTTCATCCGCGCCTCCTAAGATGACGTTCGGTCCACCAATTCCTCTAGCGACCAAAGCCGATCTTTGATACCCGCCGCCATGGGACACTACCCTTCCTCTCCCCGCTTGCAGAGAGAGGGCGCCTCGCGCTGCTTCATCGGCGCCCCGCATCGCGCAAAATCTCCCGCGCTGCATTGTGCCCCGGCAGGCCGCTGACACCGCCGCCCGGATGCGTGCCGGCGCCGCACATATAAAGGCCCGGGATTGGGCCGCGATAATCGGCGTGGCCGAGCATCGGCCTTGCGGAGAAAATCTGCCCGAGATCGAGAGCCCCATGAAAAATATCGCCGCCGACGAGGCCGAAGGTGCGCTCAAGATCGAGCGGCGAAAAAATCTGCCGCGCGATCACCGATGCTTTGAAATTCGGTGCATAGGTATTGACAGTGGCGATCACCAGATCGGCGACGTCCTCGCGATGTTCGTCCCAGGATGCGCCGTTCGGCAAAGACGGCGCGGCATGCTGGCAGAACAGGCTCGCGACATGCGCGCCATACGGGGCGAGCGTGTCGTCGAGGGTTGAGGCGATCACCATTTCGACGACCGGCTTCTTCGACCAGCCGGCGCGCCGCGCGTCGAAATAGGCCTCTTCCATGTAGGCAAGCGACGGCGCGATGATGATGCCGGCGGTATGATGCTCGGCAAGCTCGCGCCCCGGCAGCGCGGTGAAATCGGGGAGCTCCGAGAGAGCCACGTTCATCCGAAACGTGCCGGAGCCGCAGCGCCATTTTTCGATCCGTTCCAGAAAATCCGTCGGCAAAGTGTCTTGCGCGATGAGATCGCGGAAGAGCAGTTTCGGATTGACATTGGCGGCAACGATCGGCGCGCGGAAGACCTCGCCTTGTTCGGTCACGGCGCCGGCGACGCGGTCCTTTTCGACGAGCACTTGCTTCACCGGGCATGCGACGCGGATCTCCGCACCTTGCGCGCGCGCTGCTTTCGCAATCGCTTCGCTGATCGCGCCCATGCCGCCGATCGCATGGCCCCATTGGCCTTTGCGTCCATTGACCTCGCCGAAGCAGTGATGCAGCAGCACATAGGCGGTGCCCGGCGCATAAGGGCTGGCGTAAGTGCCGACGATGGAATCGAAGCCGAAGACCGCCTTGATCGGCGCGCTCTCGAACCAATGGTCGAGATAATCGCCGGCCGAAGCAGTGAAGATTTCGAGGAGGTCGCGCTGCGTCTCAATGCCGAGGCGGCGCAGGCGGTTGCCGATGCACCCTGTCTTGACAACCTCGGCAAGCATTTTGATCGCGGAGCCGCTGACGACATTGGGCGGCGTCTCAAGCGCAAGTTCGCGCAAGACATCCGCCAGCACATCGAGGCGTGCCGCATAGGCATCGAGCCGCTCGGCATCACGCGTCGAAAATTTGGCGACTTCCGCTTTCGTCCGGCCGGCGCCGATCTTGAGACAGCGCCCATCATCGAGTGGCAGGAAATTAGCGAGCTTGCGTTCGACGATCTTGAGCCCATGGCTTGCGAGATCGAGATCGTGGATGATTTTCGGGTTGAGCAGCGAGACCGTATAGGCGGCCAGCGAATTGCGGAAGCCCGGATGAAATTCCTCCGTCACCGCCGCCCCGCCAACCTTGTCGCGCCGCTCGAGAACGATCGTCTTCAAGCCCGCCGCAGCGAGGTAAAAGGCGCAGACGAGGCCGTTATGGCCGCCGCCGATGATCACAGCGTCATGCATGAGAACCCAAGGAAGCGAACCCTCTCCCAGAGGGAGAGGGTGGCTGGCAAGCAGCCGGGTGAGGGATTACCATGCTTCAATGTCGGCGGATCGTAACCCCCTCACAACCGCCCCGTCATTGCGAGGGCGCGAACCCTCTCCCGCGCCGAGAGGGCAGCGCTAGCTAAGCATACCGGAGGCATTTCCCGCCAGACGCGGCGGGCCCGCAGGGGTGTGAGTTGCGAACCGTTGGGAATTCAGCGGCCTAGCGCTGGGCTTTTTTGGCAATCTTGAATCGCCTCGGCGGCATTCTTATTTCGACCTTGAATTCGAACTCCGGACTGTCGATGAGCGCCTATGACCCGGCTCACGCCGTCGCGACTGAGCGACAACGGCTCGACAAATGGCTTTGGTTCGCTCGCCTCGTCAAAACGCGCAAGCAAGCGGTGCGCCTGGTCGAAGACGGCTATGTACGGATCGATGCGCGCCGCGCCGATGTTCCGGCCGAGTCGGTCGGTCCCGGTGATGTCCTGACGATCGCGCTCGAACGACAGGTTCGGGTCTTGCGCATCCTCGCGATCGCCGAGCGACGCGGCCCAAATCGCGATGCGCAATTGCTGTTCGAAGACTTGACGGCGAAAGACGCGGCCGAGTTTTAGAGCGGCAAATTTCCGGTTCGGTTGCCTCCCCAATGCGGGGCGCGACAAGCCGTCCTGCTGTTCGTTGCTTGCCTGAGCGGCGCAAAGGCGATAGCAACGCGAGACCGATGATCGCGGGCCGAAAAGTCCGCGTGGAGACATGGCGTGGAGACATGGAATGACCTACGTCGTCGTCGAGAATTGCATTAAGTGCAAGTATACGGACTGCGTGGAAGTCTGCCCGGTGGATTGCTTTTACGAGGGCGAGAATATGCTCGTGATCCACCCCGACGAATGCATCGATTGTGGCGTCTGCGAGCCCGAATGCCCGGCCAATGCGATCAAGCCGGATACTGAAAAGGGGCTTGAAAAATGGCTCAAGCTGAACACGGACATGGCTAAGATCTGGCCGAATATTTCGCACAAGCGCGCGCACCCGCCGGAGGCGAAAGAATTCGATGGCAAACCCAGCAAATTCGACGCTTATTTCTCGCCAGAGCCTGGCGAAGGCGATTAGCTAGCGATATGAGGCAAGCTCACCGCGCCTCCCGCGGCGTGCGTTTTAGGCATAGCACGACGTAATCCTTTGATTTTCACTCATTGTTGTGGTATTTTTCACTTCGATCATCCGAAACGTGTCCTTGAGCTTGGCAGGAGCATTGGGACGTTTTTTCCTTATACTTCAAGGTGGCGATCAACTAGGCCGAGTTCGCGCCGCCGCGGATGATCTTCATATGAGGCTGCGCCGCAGTCCGGAAGGTCGGATTGTTGTATTGACAGGCAGCAGGGATTATCTCTGTTGCCACTATGTTCCGTCTCCAAAGCGGAGCCAAACAGGAGTGCGCCGCGCATGTCGTCCGTGAAGAAAATCGGAAAATCCCGCAAGACCAAGGTTGTGGCTGCCGGATCGGCGGCCAAGTCGCGGCGCGGCGGGGTGAAAACCGCGAAACGGCAGGTTCAGCCCAAGGCCAGAAAGGCGCGCACCGCCTCGATGCCCCGCACCAGCCGGTCGTCCGTGAAAGCGGTAGCGAGGCGGACGGGTTCGGCCAAGACAAAGGCTGCGGCACGCAAGCCAGCGAATTCCGGGCGCGCCAGGAATGCAGCGACGCGGGGTCGCGCGTCGGCGCTCGCGCGGCTCAAGAAGGCGGGGGCGCGGCCCGCCAGAGTTTCGGCGCGGAAGCCAACCTCCCCGATCAAAGGTCGGAAGAAGGCCGCGCAGGCCCCCCGGCTGGCCAGGGCGAAACAGGCGCCCCGCGGCAAACCGCGGCCTGGACGGGAGAGAGCTGCTCGGCCTAAGCTTTCTAAGAGCGCGCCGCGGCAGCCGGCATTTCGCAACGAAGCGACCGCTCAGAAGGTCCTTTCGGAACGCCGTGCGCATGCCGCGGCGGTGATGGCGCTGCGCGCCACGAGCGGCAAGCCAGCATCCCAGGCCCGCGAATCGACCAAGGCAGGCGTGACCCAGAAAATTCAGAAGAGAGCGGCGGGGCCGACGCCTCAACCGGCGAGGCCCGGCGTTCCGGCACCAACGCGCAACGCGCCTCCGGCAACTTCGGTCGCCCCTGCGGGGCCGCAGGCCTTCGGGGCGAGGCCGGGCGACATTCGCCTGCCCGAGAGACCCGCCCCCAGACCGCCGAGCTCTGTGAAGCTTGGGTTCAAGCCGACGGAGTTCATCGTCTATCCGGCGCATGGGGTCGGCCAGATCCTTGCCGTCGAGGAACAGGAGGTTGCCGGCTTCAAGCTTGAACTTTTCGTCATCAGCTTCGCCAAAGACAAAATGATCTTGAAGGTGCCGACGCCCAAGACTGTCAGCGTCGGCATGCGCAAGCTCGCCAGCCCGGACGTGATCAAGCACGCGCTCAACACGCTCACCGGCCGCGCCAGGATCAAGCGGACCATGTGGTCGCGCCGGGCGCAGGAATATGAGGCGAAGATCAATTCCGGCGATCTCGTCGCCATTGCCGAGGTTGTTCGCGATCTCTATCGCTCGGAGGCCCAGCCGGAGCAATCCTATTCCGAGCGGCAGCTTTATGAAGCGGCGCTCGATCGGGTGGCGCGCGAGCTCGCCGTCGTCCAGAAGCTGACTGAGACAGAATCGCTGAAGCTCATCGAATCGCAATT
The DNA here is from genome assembly GCA_963720425.1 of uncultured Alphaproteobacteria bacterium. Lineage (GTDB taxonomy): Bacteria > Pseudomonadota > Alphaproteobacteria > Rhizobiales > Beijerinckiaceae > Methylovirgula. The sequence goes on along the minus strand of OY970391.1, from coordinate 1,249,843 downwards.
GCAAAAGGGCCCACGCCGGACCAAGGCGGAAGAAGCCGAAGCCGATGTGGCGGTCAGCGAGGACGGCGTCGAGGAGGCGGCTTAGGATCGCTCTCAGTAATGCAAAGGCCCGGGCGTCGTGCCGGGCCCTTTGCTTGGCCCGCCCCCTTCACCTGATCTCAGGACGGCGCTCGATCAACGCCCGACGCAGCTTGTCGAGGGCGCGGCTTTCAATTTGGCGGACGCGCTCCTTGGAAATCCCAAGGCGGTCGCCCAGCGATTCGAGCGTGGCGGCATTTTCAACCAGCCGGCGTTGCCGCAAAATGTCGAGTTCGCGCGCTGTGAGAACTCTTCAGCGCGTTCTCGAGCCAGATCGCGCGCCGGTCGGCATCGATCGTGTCCTCGACGATCTCATCCGGCAACGGGCCGTCGTCCGGCAGAAGATCGAGGCGCTGCGTCGAACCCGAAGCCTCACTCTCCGAAACCGCCGCGTTCAGCGAGACATCAGGGCCGGCGAACCGCGCATCCATAAGTTCGACGTCGGCACGATGCACGCCGAGCGTGGCGGCGATCTGATCGAAGATCGCGGCTGTTCCGGTGCCGCCGATCGCCAATCTGGCGCGAAGCCTGCGCAAGTTGAAGAAAAGCGCTTTCTGAGTTGAAGTCGTGCCGCCGCGCACGATCGACCAGTTTCGCAAGATATAGTCTTGGATGGCGGCGCGGATCCACCAGGTCGCATAGGTCGAAAACCGCACGTCGCGCTCGGGGTCGAAACGCGAGGCCGCCTGCAACAGGCCGACATGCCCCTCCTGGATCAAGTCGTTGACCGGCAACCCATAGTGCCGGAAGCGGATGGACATGGCGATGACGAGCCGCATATGGGCGCGGGTGAGCTGGTGCAGCGCTCTTTCGTCGCGGCCGGTCTTCCAACGCACTGCCAAGTCGCGCTCCTCGTCACGGCCAAGAAAGGGCGCTGCCTTCGCCGCCGCCGCAAGTTGCCGTCCTAAGCCGATATATTGCGCCATGGCCGTTCCTATGATCGGTCCGCGACTGGCTGCGGCAGGCCGCGCGATATCGCGAAACGCGCTTGCACGCGTTTGGAAAGATTGAGATCCCGTTCTAAGTCGCGACCAGCTTGCGGCGCCCGTTCCGCCGCCATCGCCGCTCTTTACATTTCCGCTGCGGCGGCAGTCGGCTAAACGTACCGAGCGGCCGGGAGTTCCTTGGCCCGGTGCAATGCAGCAGGCTACTCGGTCACGATTTTGTAATGCTCGCCCACCGGCAAGGGTCCTGCCTGCCGCAGCCCGTTGATCAGCTCGAAATGTTCGAGCGGCCGATCGAGCACGCCCATTTTTGAGCCGAGGGTTTCAGCCGTATCGCCCGGCTGCGCCGTCACGATGACGATGCGCAGCGGCCGAACGTCGCTGGCCTCTTCCGGAGTAATTCGCCGGAAAGATTCAATGGAAGCGCGGAAGCGCTTTTCGGCTTCATCGTTCAAGTTGCGGACCGCGAAAATGAGGCGATAGACTTCGTTCGAATCGAAGCGGATGACGGCGACGCGGAAATTCCATTCGCCGGCCCGCGCGCTGGCGGTCACCGCCGGCATTCCGTTGACGTCGATCGACTCCACCGAGCTCGGAAGAAGCCCGTCGATCCAGCCGGATGCAATATAAGTTTCGAGAGGGGTCGAAGCGTCGAGCCGCACGCTATCGAGGCGCAGCGCTTCGAGGCCGCCGGACTTGACGCCGAGCACGGCCTGCGCCGAATTTTCGAGCACGAACCCGTCTGGCGCGACCAACACGAAGCCGAGGCGCGAGTGCAGGAAGGTACGGCCGCGGATCGTGCCGTCGGCCGGGTCGTCGCCATACATGATTCCGTCGATTGCGGCGAGATAGGCGGTGCGGTCGGTGGTGCCGGTGCCGGGCGGCTCGATCTGGCGAGCAACGTCGAGGGCACGGGCGATGCGCTCGGGGGTTGAGGGATGGGTCGCCAAAAGATCCGGCTTCCCGGCATCTCCGTTCTGGCCCATGGAGCTGGCGCGCAATTGCGCGTCGCGGCCAAGCGTCGTCAGGAATCGCGCCGCAGCATAGGGGTCGTAACCGGCCTTGGCCATGTTCTTGATGCCGATCTCATCGGCCTCAAGTTCTTGCTGACGCGAGAAGCTCGCGATCGACAGGCGCTCCGAGGCTTCGACCTCGGCGCTGCGCTGCCGGCTTTCGATCACAGTGGCGGCCTGGCTGATCAGGGCGGCGCGCTTTTCCTGTTCGGCGCGCAGCAAGGCATGGTGGGCGGTGATATGGCCGATTTCATGCGCCATCACCGCCGCCAATTCCGAGGCGTCATTGGCTAGCGCCAAAAGGCCGCGCGTCACATAGATCTTGTCAGGCGGTATCGCGAAGGCGTTGACGATCGGCGAATTGAGAATCGTGACCTTATAGGGTTGCCCGGGATTGTCGCCGGCATTGGCGAGCTTGACGAGCATGTCGTCGACGTACTGCTCGGCCGAGGGATAGTGATATTCGCCCCCGAACAGGGCGATCATCTTCTGGTGTTCGGCGGTATCAGGGCTCTCGATCCCGAGCGTGCGCGGCGCGCCAGCGGGAACATCCGCCGAAATCGGGTTTGAGCCCTGCTGCTCCATCATCGAGCAGCCAGCGAGGAGCAATACGGCGAGGCCAATGAGCCAGGCAGGCCGGATATGCGGTCGGCAGCGGGGCTGGCATCGGCACATGGGAGAGAACCAATCGGGGGCGTTCATGGGAGCTTTTCGGGACCCTCAGGCTCCAAGGCCCTATCGTCCCGGGCTTCCGGAATCAATTCGATTTCGTCGGCGCTGGAAATCTCGATTTGCGGCCCAAACCGCAGATCGAGGAGGCCGCGCACCCGTAGCGTGCGCCCGATGAGAGCATGAAAGTCAAATCCCGCCTGCTCAAATATCCGGCATTATGTAGCAAGCTCACCTAGTCCGGCATTAGGTAGCAAACTCACCAAGAATCCAAGCATAGTGTGACCGTCAAACCGTGGCCAGAGGGTATAATTGCGGGATGGCTGACCCGCACATCCTAAGCACGCTTCGCGCCAAGCGCGACGATCTCGAAAGCCTAATTCTCGCCTATGAGAAGTAGGTGGAAGCCGCGCGCTTCGATCTTATGCACGTCAACGCGACACTTCGGCTTTTCGAGTTGAATGAGGAAGCCAAGCCTTTCCCGATCCATATGGACGTGCGGCGGCTATTCGGGCGAAGTGAGATTTTCAGGCTATGCCAAGCGGCTCTTGCCGAGGCTCCCGAGGGCTTGGACACGCGAGACTTGGCGGTAGCTGTGATCCGGGCCAAAGGCTTAGATGACCGCGATGTGGTGCTTCGCAAGGCCGTAGCGCTAAAGGTCATCAGCACCTTGGTCGTGAAGTGCAAGCGCGGACAGGTCGCGGACGGCGGCAAGCGGAAGCGGGAGTTCGGCTTTTAGACGGGGCACCATGCCCGACATCCAGTCAGAAACCCACTTGCTGACCTTCACCGCGAATCCTGGCGAAAGCCATTGCGCGAGATGGATGGCGACCTGAGGATGGACCCAGGTCCCTTGGAGGTGCGGTTGGCCCCGCTAAATGATTGAATTAGTTTCGATAGGGGAATTCCCATATCGGAACTAAGGGCATCTGCGAACTCGCCAGTAGTCTTGAGCCTTCGATAGTCCGCTCATGATTTGTTAGCGGCTTTGCACATAGCCGTGGCGTTGATGTAGCCGTCCGTGGCGCGTTGTTGGATGATTTCCCCACCAATCCTGTGGGGAATTAGCTCGAATGAGAGTTGCATGGTCGCGCACCTGTTGATTGCGACCGAATGCGCCTTGGAACACGAAGGGCAGCGTCATGCCGTTGCGCTCGCGCATGACGACCACAACGCGGCGCTTGCCGGTTTGATGTTGGGCGAGCCGACGATCGACGCGGTTCTCTTTCCAATTGGCCGGCCGCACGTGACCCCCGAAATACGCGCCGTCAACCTCAACGTCGCCCTGCAAGGTTTCGTCGGCGGTCTCTGACGCCATCGCTTCGCGGAGCTTATGAGCGAGCACGAAAGCGGTCTTGTATTGCACGTCTAGGTCACGCGAGAGTTGCAACGCGCTATGGCCTTTCGCGCCCATCACAAAGATCGCGATGGCCATCTTCCGTCTCATTCGCTCAACGTTTTCAGCCCACGTTCGAGAAACCATCGGTACGTGTCAGCAATGCCCTGGTCGAGGCCGATCGTCGGCTTCCAGCCAAGCGCCGCCATCCGACCGGAATCCATGAGCTTGCGCGCCGTTCCGTCAGGCTTGGTGCTATCGAAGACGAGCCGACCTTCAAATCCGATGATGCGCGCGATCTTCTCGGCGAGCTCGCGAATCGAAAGATCTATGCCGGCGCCGCAATTGATCGGCTGGGCGCCATCATATTGGTGCAGGAGGAAAACGATGGCATCGGCGAGATCGTCAACATGCAGAAATTCGCGCAGCGGCGTGCCCGAGCCCCACACAACGGCTTCGCTTTTGCCGGCCTGCTTCGCTTCATGAAACTTGCGGATGAGCGCCGGCAGCACATGGCTCGTCGACAGATCGAAATTATCATTGGGCCCGTAGAGATTGCAGGGCATGACTGAGATATAATGGCGGCCATGTTGCTTGCGATAGGCTTGGCAAAGCTTGATTCCAGCGATCTTGGCGACGGCGTACCATTCATTGGTCGGTTCGAGCGCGCCAGTCAGAAGCGCATCTTCGGTGATCGGCTGTGCGGCGAATTTCGGATAGATACACGACGAACCCAGAAAAACCAGCCGTTCGACGCCGACCCAGTGCGACTCGCGAATGACGTTCATTTCTATCGCGAGGTTATCGCTGAGAAAGTCGGAAGGGAACGAATCATTCGCCAATATGCCGCCGACCGTGGCGGCGGCGAGGATCACCGCGTCCGGCCTCTCTCGTTCCATATAGGCGCGCACATGGGCCTGCTCGCGCAAGTCGACGATTTCACGAGCTGCCGTGAGAATCTCGACATTCTCACGCGCCAAACGGCGCATGACTGCCGAGCCGACCATGCCCCTGTCTCCGGCAAGGAAAATGCGCGAAGCCTTCATCTCGTCACTCGCACTCGGCGGGAAATCCCCGTCTGAACTCCGGCGCCGCGGCCTGGCAAATGTCGCAAAGGCCATTGCGGCGATTCTTTAAATCTGACCACATTGCTTCGCGACGATCAGATCGCTCGCCACCATTTCGGCGACGAGCTGCTCAAAGGTCGTCTTGTGCCTCCAGCCGAGCTTTTCGCGCGCCTTGGTGGCGTCGCCAAGCAGAAGATCGACTTCAGTCGGGCGACGATAATTCACATCCACCTCGATCAATGTCTTGCCGGTCTTCCGATCGCGCCCGCGTTCCGCAATGCCCTGGCCATCCCAAACGATCTCTATGCCGATCTCAGCAAAGGCCCGTTCGGCGAACTCGCGCACCGAATGGGCCTCGCCGGTCGCCAGCACGTAATCATCAGGCTTGTCTTGCTGAAGAATCCGCCACATCCCGTCGACATAATCGCGGGCGTGGCCCCAATCGCGTTTGGCATTGAGATTCCCGAGATAAAGCTTTTCCTGCAGGCCCAAATGGATCGCCGCCACCGCCCGCGTGATCTTGCGCGTCACGAATGTCTCAGCACGAGTCGGACCTTCGTGATTGAATAAAATGCCATTCGAGGCATGTATGCCATAGGCTTCGCGGTAATTCACCGTTATCCAATATGCATAGAGTTTGGCGACGCCATAGGGCGATCGGGGATAGAAGGGCGTCGACTCATTTTGCGGGGTGGCCTGTGCCTTGCCGTAGAGCTCCGAAGTTGAAGCCTGATAAAAACGTGTCTTGCTAGAAAGATTGAGAATTCTGATCGCTTCGAGCAGCCGCAATGTCCCCAACGCGTCGGAGTTGGCGGTATACTCCGGTGTTTCGAAGCTCACTTGCACGTGGCTCTGCGCGGCCAGATTATAAATCTCGTCCGGCTGGACCTCCTGCACAATGCGGATCAGATTGGTCGCATCCGTCATATCTCCATAAGACATGAAGAAGCGGACATTCGCTTCATGTGGGTCTCGATAAAGATGATCGACACGAGCGCTGTTGATAAGCGATGACCGCCGTTTGACCCCATGGACGATATATCCTTTTTCAAGGAGAAGTTCGGCGAGAAGAGCCCCATCCTGTCCGGTGATGCCCGTTATCAGTGAGACCTTTGGTGAAGACATCTGTCTTGAATTCCCATTCATGACCGGTAATCCTTTAGCGGGAATTTTTGCCGCCGCCTACAGGCCGTTTGCGGACGATCGCCATCACAATCATCCCGTCCAGAATTCACGTGTAACGATTGCACCGTCGTCTGTTGAAGCTCTGATGTTCCTGATGCTCGGCTCGGATCTCTTCAGTTAAAAAGTCTTCGGTTCGCTTCCGCTTGCCCCGTCCACGCGTTAACGCTACATCCTCAGCGCGCGCATCGACTCTGAGCACGATCAGGCTGCGCGCCGACATTTCAACGTATAACTCTTTGAAGTTGTTAGGAGTCCCGGTAGCTCAGCAGGATAGAGCAGCGGTTTCCTAAACCGCAGGTCAGGGGTTCGACTCCCTTCCGGGACACCAATGAAATAAATGTGTTACGCCCTTATTGTGTGGTCGGTTCCCGGACATGGATTCAACAGGTAAGCACTCGGTAAGCGACCCGGCCGATTGCGAGTTCTGCGCCGGTTCCCCTCCCGCCATTCAGGGCATCGGTCATTGAGTTGGCACCTCGGCCGCGGCGAGCGCGGCGGCGATCCGGCTGCGGCATTTCTCGGAGATCGTTTTGCGATCTGCCGTGGCGTCGAAATCGAGCGGCGCACAGAAGATGAGGTCGCAGGTCACCGGCGCGCCGCGCAACAGTTCGATTACATGCGGCAGCAACGAAGCGTCGCCCAACCAGGCCGCATGTGGCGAGGAATAGCGGATCGCCACGGGATATATCCGCAGGCTCGCTTGGTTCGAACCAGCCAAAAAAAGGTCCTGCGCCAAGCCGAAATGTGAGGAGTGGAAAGGGCCGAGGCTCGTCCCGTCGTATGTGGTCCCTTCCGGAAAAAGCGCGACGCAAGCGCCTTGAAGCACGCGCTCGGCCAATTCCGCATTGGCGTCCGGAATCGATTTGCGCTGGTTGCGATCGATGAAGACCGTGCGTTGCAGGCGTGCGAACGAGGCGATGATCGGCCAGGTCGAGACTTCCCGCTTGGCAAGGAAGCAGATCGAGTAAAGGGTTCCGAGCGCCGGAACGTCCGTCCAGGAGACGTGATTGGCGACGATCAGCTGGGGGATTTCGTCGGGCCTCGTTCCGTGGACCACGACGCGCACCCGCACGAGCCGGAGAAGCAGGCGGTTGAAGAGGCGCGGCAGGCGATGCGAGGCGCGCGAATCGAGTTTCACGATCAGCCATTGGATCGGCGCGGCGATGATGAGGGAGAACGCCAGCATCATGGCGATGCCGGCCGAGGTGATCATCACGTGGAAAACGGAGCGTGATCTGGAGCTCGGATTGGGGTAAGACATCGAGAGTTGAGCTGATGATGTCGCTTGCAGCGATGCCCGGAGCCGGACTTGTCATCAAATTTTCGTCCGCCCGACCTAGCTTCGATCATTATCGTCGTCCGACACGATTCGTCAAAGCAATGTGGCCCATCAATCCGCCTTTCGGCTTCGGTGCGATCATCGAATTTCCGCATGAAAAGCCGCGCAAGACGAGCGCCGAGCTTGTCGGGCTGGGCGTTCTTGGGCGATACGGCACATTCGAAATCCGCCTGGCGACCTCGAAGAAGGAGGTCCGCAAGGCACAAGGGCTGCGCTACAAGGTCTTCTACGAGGAGGGCCATGCCGTCGCGCAGCGCGGCGCTACGCTGGTTCGGCGCGATCTCTGCCGTTTCGACAAGATCTGCGATCATCTGCTCGTCATCGACAAAGCGGCGCGCAACTCCTTCGGTCAGCTAAAACCCCGGGTGGTCGGCACCTATCGGCTGCTCCGCGGCGAGATCGCCGCGCGCCACGCCGGCTTTTACAGCCAAGGCGAGTTCGACATCGCGCCTCTGCTCGCTCGCCATGGGGAGAAGAGATTCCTCGAGCTCGGGCGCTCCTGCGTGCATCCCAGGTACCGTTCGAAGCGCGTGATCGAGCTCTTGTGGCGCGGTCTCTGGATCTATGCCAAACATCATAAGATCGACGTTCTCGTCGGTTGCGCCAGCCTGCCCGGCACAAATCACTTGGCGCTCGCGCTGCCTTTGAGCTTTCTTCACCATCAGGCCTGCGCCGAGGCGGAATGGCAGGTTCATCCGCGCGAGGGCCGCGCCGTGCCGATGGCCATTCTCGACAAAACCGCGGTCGATATCCGCAAGGGCATCGCGGCCCTGCCGCCGCTGATCAAGGCCTATGTGAGGATTGGCGCGAAATTCGGCGACGGCGCTGTCATCGACAACGAGTTCGGCACGATCGACGTCTTCACGATCATGCCGATTGCCGACATTGAGGAGCGCTACATTGCCTATTTCGGCGGCCCCAGCGACACCAAGGAGAGTGTCGCCGCCTGACCCGCTTGCCGGGCAGCGGCATTATTTTTCTCGAACTCGGCCGATCCGTGCCGATTGCAAAGCATTTTAGCGAATAAGCTCATCCGAGCTTTAGGATCCAATGCTTAAATTCTGTTAGGTCTACAAAGGGTGGATCCATGCAAGCATTCCAGATATTCGATGCCGATCGGCTCGGTGACGCCGGGAATGTTGGCGGTCATGGCGACATCGATATGTTCTGCCAGGATCTCGACCTCTTCTGCGAGCAGCATGTGCACCTCGGCAGCGATGCGGCCTTGCAGCGCAAAAGGCAGACGCAACGGCGCCTCGAATGGATTCTGGCTCTCTGGGACGATCGGGCTCGTTTCGAGGCGGTCGTGACGAGCGGCCGTTACCTTCGGCTCTGCACGCTCACCCAATCTATCAGCGACTGCGACGAGAAGGCTTGGCGGCGGCTGAAGAACGAAATTCTCGCCGTGCGGGCCAGAGAGTTTTTGTGCGGGGCCGAAGCAGCTTGATCGTCGGGAGCGCACGATTCCGGGTTTCGGATGCGATCATGTCGATCTTCGCTTCAATTCGTGGGGATGAGTCCGCGGGCAGCGCTTACGAGCGGTAGTCGCCGTTGATCGCGACATAGTCCTTCGTCAAATCGCAGGTGAAGATCGTGGCCTCGCCTTTGCCGAGGCCAAGATCGACGCGAATGTCGATCTCCGGTTGGCGCATGAGGGCGGCGACCTTGGCTTCGTCGTAAGAAGAGTCGCGCCCACCCTTGTGAGCCACCCTTATGTCGCCGAACCAGATCGCGAGCCTGTCGCGATCCGCCGGTTCGCCCGCCTTGCCGACCGCCATGACGACCCGTCCCCAATTGGCGTCCTCGCCGGCGATCGCCGTCTTAACGAGGGGAGAATTGGCGATTGCGCGCGCGATCGTCTTCGCCGATCGTTTCGTCACCGCCCCCTCGACCGTGACCTTCACGAATTTGCGGGCGCCTTCGCCATCCTTCACCACCTGATGCGCGAGATCGCAAAGCACCTCGTCGAGCGCCGTCCTGAAGGCCTTGAGCCGGCGGTCGCCGGGGTTGGTGATCTTGGCCGCGCCGCGCTTGGCGGCAGCCCCCGTCGCGAACAGGAGAAGCGTATCGGAGGTCGAGGTGTCGCTGTCGATGGTGATCGCATTGAAGGAGCCTTCGACGCTCCTTTTCAGCATGTCTTGCAAAGCTTCTGCGCCGATCGGCGCGTCGGTGAAGACGAAGGCGAGCATGGTCGCCATGTCGGGCGCGATCATGCCGGCGCCCTTGGCCATACCGGCAATCTCAACCTCGACATCGCCGAGCCGCGCTTTGGCAGCGGCGACCTTGGGATAGGTGTCCGTGGTCATGATCGCCTTGGCGGCGGCGAAGAGGCCGGCTGGCGAAGCCTCGGCCACTAGCTTCTCAAAGAGACCCGAGAACTTGCTGGCATCGAGCGGCTCGCCGATCACTCCCGTAGAGGCCAGAAAAATCTCGGAGGAACTGAGACACGCCGCCTCGGCGGCAAGCGAGGCGACGCGTCGCGCAGCTTCCGCTCCCTTTTTGCCGGTGAAGGCATTGGCATTGCCGGAATTGACCACCAGCGCGCGCGCCTTGCCGCGCTGCAGGCGAGCCCTGCACCAGTCGACCGGTGCGGAGGGGCATTTCGACGCGGTCAAGACGCCGGCGACTTTGGTGCCTTTGTCGAAGAGCGCCAGCACGACGTCGCTGCGCCCTTTGTATTTGATGCCGGCCATCCCTGTCGCGAAGCGCACGCCCTCGATCGGCGGAATATCCGGATAGGATTTCGGGGCGAAAGGCGAGAGGGCGGCGGGCATGGCGATTTTCTCTTGAACACGTTTGTTGCGAATCCGCTTTGAGGCCGAGAGGGCTGTCCGCGGATGCGCAGGGCGCCGAACCTATGCCGCAAGGCTTATAAAGCAAGGCCAAACCGGAAATGGCCTGGCGGCGCTGATCAAGCCTGCGGCGAAAGAGCCTTTCGCTCCGCCGCCCGATGTGGTCTCATTGCCTCAATCGACCAGGACGTTTCGCCGTGCATGCGGGCATCGCCCCGGCGTCGCGATCATGGATCAACAACGACCGGCAGGGAGACTCCATCATGACAAGATCCTCATGGAAGGCGGAGCCCGCGGGCCCACGCTCCGTCGCTCTCGTAGGGCCCTACGGCAGCGGCAAATCGGTTCTGTTCGATGCCTTGATGACGGCGGCCGGCGTGCCGGCCAAACGATCCCACACGACGTCAGGTCGCACCATGAGTTCCGAGCTGCGGCTCGGTCATTGCAGCTTCATGGATGAGCCTTGGTCGATCCTCGATTGTCCCGGTTCGGTCGAATTTGCCTATGAGGCGTCGGCGGCGCTCGCCGCGGTCGATTTTGCGGTCGTTGTCTGCGAGCCCTCGCCGGATCGGCTCTCCAACCTGCCGGTCTTGCTCAAATCGATCGAAGAGCTCGGCCTGCCGCATCTGATTTTCATCAACAAGATCAACTCGCTCGCCGGGCAGGTCCGCGACACTGTTGACGCGCTCCAGCCCCATTCCAAGTTTCCCCTGGTCCTGCGCCAAATGCCGATCCGCGAAAAGGACGCGGTGACCGGCTATGTCGATGTCGTGAGCGAGCGCGCCTATCGCTATTGCGGGCAGGATTCCGAACTCGTGAGCCTGCCAACCGACATGCGCGAGCGCGAGCAGGAGGCGCTCGCGGGCCTGACCGAAGTGCTCGCCGACCACGACGACGCACTGCTCGAAAAGGTGCTCGAAGACATCGTGCCGACCTCGGATGAGATCTTTGCGACCCTGCACAAGGACCAGGCGAGCGGCACGATCGTCCAGGTGCTCATCGGGGCGGGCCAGCGCGGCCATGGAATCCTGCGGCTTTGGAAGGCGCTGCGCCACGATGTGCCGCCCGCCGCGGAGACGGCGCGCCGCCGCGGCATCGCCGCGTCAGACCAGCCGCTCGTGCAGATCTTCAAGACAGTGCATGCCGGCCAGGCCGCCTATGCGGGTAAGCTCTCCTACGGAAGAATCTGGCGCGGCAGCTTGCGCGACGGCGCTCCCCTTGAGGGCGGCGGCCGCATCGGGGGGCTCTATCATTTTGCAAGTGGCGAGCCGGTCAGAGTGCAGGCGGCGCAAGCCGGCGAGCTCGTCGCCATCGGCCGGCTCGAAGGCGTGGCAACGGGCGCCGTTTTGGGATCTGCCAACAACGCAAGCCTGCCCTTCCCTCAGCCGCCCGCGCCGGTCTATGCATTCTCGATCGCCGCCAAGGACCGCAAGGACGACGTCAAGCTCTCCGGCGCCTTGCACAAGCTCGTCGAGGAAGATCCGTCCTTAAGCGTCGAACAGAGCCGCGAGACTGGCGAAACCCTCTTGCGCGGCCAGGGCGAGATCCATCTCAACGTGGCGCTCGAACGTCTCGCCAATGTCTACAATTGCCAGATCAATGTCGCCCCGCCGAAAGTGGCCTATAAGGAGACGATCAAGAAACGCGTGCAGCAGCACTCGAGGCTGAAGCGCCAGACCGGCGGGCATGGGCAATTCGCCGATGTCATGTTGGAGATCGGCCCGCGTGCGCGCGGCGAGGGCTTCCGTTTCATCGATAAGATCGTTGGCGGCGCCGTGCCACGCCAATATATTCCGGCGGTGGGCGAAGCGGCCGAAGAAGCGATGCAGAAGGGTCCGTTCGGCCATCCCGTGGTCGATGTCGAAGTCACTCTGTCCGACGGCTCGTTCCACTCTGTTGACAGTTCCGACATGGCATTCCGCACCGCAGCGCGCAATGGTGTTGCCGAAGCCCTCGCCAAGGCCGAGCCCGTGCTGCTCGAGCCGATCGAACATGTGACGGTGAGCGTGCCGAACCGCTTCACCGCCAACGCGCAGCGCCTGCTCAGCGGGCGGCGCGGTCAGATCCTTGGCTATGCGGAACGCGAAGGCTGGCCCGGCTGGGACGATGTCGAGGCGCTGGTGCCGGCCGCCGAGCTCAACGACTTCATCTTGCAGCTTCGCGCCGACACGATGGGGCTCGGCTCCTATGCGCACCGCTTCGATCATCTCGCCGAAGCGCGCGGCGGCAAGCCGGGCGAGAAGCCGCATTAGGTGCGAGCGGATTCCGAGGATACTCCGATGGGCACTACCATAGGACATCGTCCCCCAGGATTGATCGCAACTCCTCGCGATGCGGTAGCAGCGGCGGAACGCAAAGCGGGAAGATTAACCAGCAGCCGTAAATTGCGTCCGCGCCATATGGGTCACCATCATAAAGGAGACCGTGTGCGAGATCGTGCCGGAGGCTGGGACCCGGTTTGGACAGAAAGACTCGCTCCATGTCGGCGGTGATTGCAGGCGTGAACACGCTGTCCAACTCGGCTCGCATCTGCTCGAACAGAGAGGATACCGTGCGATCCTTCTGCGTCTGCATTGCGTGATCAAAGATCGTAACATCGTGCCCATAGGCCTTTAGGACATAACGACGCGAGTTTTCCAGCAGCGGCGTTAGGATGTAAGTCGCGCTGGTGAAATCCCCTTGGGAAAAACCTCGTGAAACCGCGTGCGAAGGTCCCAATGAGATCGGGAGGCACGAACGGACCATGTTGCAGCAACGCGACCAGAATGTCGTCTGAAATGTACTGCTGATCGATAATAGTATATCTGGCCGGCTCGACCTTTCCGGAGGCAACCATCTGCCTCCGGATCCTTTCGCCTTGGGCAACCTGCTGACGAATTGCAGAGTCGTCCCGTCCGTCGCCGAATCCGCTTCCAGCGCTGCGATGAATTACCTTGCCTTCTCGATCCAGATGCGCCGCCCCGAAAATCGAGGAGATGGGATGCTGTTTGATGAGGCCGCCGCATCGCTGGCGAGCTTACCGGGGTCAGGTGAGTCCTCGAGTGCTGCGAAAAGGAACAGCTTGTCGAGGAGTCCGCCCCTGCCGATCGCTTTCTGCACCTTCTCCACGATCTCCTTGAGGTCGATTTCCTGCGAGAAGGTCGACATCTCCTCAGGCACATGCGCCTGAAGGTCCACCCAGCCGCCGCCCGAATCGAACCTCTCGTCTCGCAGCACCGGATCGTGCCGCTAATAGCACACGTAGCCGGGCGGAGACGCGAACCAAACGACGCTCCGCCACGGGCGGCTGCACTCCACGCCGCATGGCGTTCCGTTCACATCCCTCACGAAATCCGAATAGGAATCATAGGTCCCGTCCGGCTCCTGGTAGCGGCTCGTTTGGACCACCAAGCCCGGATACACGATCCGGCAACGCGGACCTCTCCAGTGCGCCGCCGATGGCGTGGCCGATGCAGCTGCCAAAAGGCCGGCGGTTGCAAGAAGAATAAGGAGCTTGGATTTCATCAGGCACACTCCTTGCGTTCGGGAAACGGCATTCTGCTCGTCTCAATCACAGCACTGCAGACCATTGCTGCAATCCTCCGAGAGGTCAGCATGACGCGTTGCCATAGTGAGTCAAGGCGCTCAGACGGTGCTATATAGGGGCAAGCACTGGGGAAGGCGTCGAACATGTCGCAACTGTGCCGATTTACCGAGTTGCCTAGCAACACCGCGATCTTCATCAACCCGACATTGGTTGAATATGTGAAGCCTGCAAGCAGCGGCTCTGGAGCGTATATCTACTTCGCCAAAGAACATTTGGTTTGGGTCGATATCTCTCCTGAGAGGGTCACACAGGCGCTTGAGAACGCTCTCAAATCGCGTTCTTAAAAGTCCGATCTGGTCCCTAAGTCGTCTGAAATCCAGATAAATGCAGCTTATTGAGGCATAGAATTGGCCGCCGGAGAAACTGCAACCGATTTCGCAGACAGGGGCGCTCTCGACGCTCTGTGGCGGCCAGGGGCGTTACGGTCTTCTACGGCATGACCAAGCCGGTGCGTGCACCGCAGATTGGGCCCGCGCGAGCGCCGTGAACCGCGAGACGTAACCCGCCATTTCAGCCCAAGGCATTCGGGCTGCCGCCGTTAGGCATTCCAGCCAGCCTGTACCCTTATTTGGCCATTGATGGCCGTCGCCGTGTCCATCGAGCAACACGGTTTTGCTTTCTCAATCCCGCGGACGAGATTGGTAGAATTGGTCTTGATAGGCCGATTCACGGGCCGGATAGTGTCTGGGCGGAAAATCGGGGGCATAAGAGGCGCCTTGGCAAGCCCAGCCTCAATCGGATCCCTGCACGGGGCTTGATCAGGGCTCAAAATTTTGAGCCCTGGTTCGGCAAGCCAAAAGAAGGCAGCCATGACCCAGAATTGATTATCAACATATTGGAATGAAAGCTGGGGCTGGGCGCGACGTTCGGGACTGCTCGCTATCGCAGCAGTTGTTGTTGTCTTTGGCTTGGTGCCAAAAGGCGCACTGGCTGATGAAGGTGGTGTCAGCTTCTGGCTCCCAGGCCTTTACGGAAGTCTGGCGGCGGTACCCACAGTGCCGGGATTTACGTTCTATACCTTCGATTATTATACATCGGTGAGCGCCGGAGCCAACGTAGCCGCGGCACGCGAGTACACAATCGGCGGATTTAACGTGCCCGTGAAGGCCAGCCTGTCTGCAAGTCTGAATTCCGATGCGGGTTTTGTTTGGCTCGATCCGATCTACGTGTTCGCGACTCCGGTTCTGGGTGGGCAGGCGTCGGTGGGCTTAGCCGGAATTGTGGGCGGTGCGTACACCTCGCTGTCTGGGCTATTGACGGGCTCAATAGGTTCAATACCCATCAGTAAGTCCGGAAGCATCAGCAACTCAGTAGCTGGTTACGGTGACCTCTATCCGCAGGCATTCTGGAAGTGGAATCAGGGTGTCAACAATTTCATGATCTATTCGACGGGTGACATTCCCGTCGGTATCTACGACTCGGCCAGCTTGGCTAATCTTGGCATTGGACACGGTGCTATCGATGGTGGGGCGGGCTATACTTATTTAGACCAGAAGACCGGGCACGAATTTTCTGCAGTTGGCGGATTTACCTATAATTTTATGAACCCCAGCACCGATTATCAGAACGGCGTCGACTTTCATTTGGATTGGGCTGCGTCGCAGTTCCTGTCCAAACAATTGCTCGTGGGACCGGTCGGTTATCTCTACGACCAAGTCAGCTGCGACAGCGGGTCTGGCGACAGGGTCGGCTGCTTCGAGTCACGCGTGGTGGGTCTCGGTGCGCAGATCGGCTACATGATTCCCTTGGGGGATATGCAGGGATACGTGAACCTAAAAGGCTATGGTGAGTTCGACGCCCAGGACCGGGCTTCGGGTGCGAATGTCTGGCTCAGTTTCGTGATCTCGCCGGCCATGCCAACGCCGCCAGCCTCGACAAAGCCCATGTAGCAGAAAACATGAAGGGACAGATAAGCGCTCCCGCCAGACTCGCTTGCTAGTCACGAAATTGACCCCTTCGTTGAGGTTGTCGAGCCCTCGATACCATTATGGAACTAACAACAACAATGGTGGGGGCTTTAGATACGAAACCGATATGTATAAGTTTCATGACCATTAGCTATAAGTTTTGAAGCACTCTTACATCGGGTTCAAACTCAGTTTGGTGAAGCAATGACGCCGCGACCGGATCTGTGCGCGATGCTCCGGCGAAAACGGCACAAGCCGGAGCGTCGCACATGGGGGCGAGAACTGGCGCTGGACGAAGGGGACTTTATCTCGGTCTCGTGATTGCGTGTCGACTTTTCGGGGCCTGGCTTGTGACCTTAATGGTGCTGCAGCCGACGACTGCCACTTCGCAAGACGCGTCCTCGGCTGTACCTACGATCGGCGCTCCGCAACAGCCAACTCCCCAGGATCAAGCTGGGAATACTGGCGACGACTTCGACCGGCCTCCTCCGAACCTTTTCCAGCTGATGTACGACTATAAGACGGCGCGGGGAAGCGGGAGTGCTCTGGGGACAACAAGTGTGGTCACCAGTGATATGGTGAATCTGCGCGCGGATCACCGGATCGATTTGGCTCCACAATGGGAGCTTGCTTTGCGCGGCGACTTGCCGCTTCTCGCAAAGAACCCGATCACTTCCGACAATCCCGACGGCAATTACCTATACGGCGTGGGCGGCGTGGATATCCAGGCCGCCCTCATGCATGAGTTCGACGAGCGCTGGACGGCGAGCTTCGGCGCCCGACTTATCGGCCCGGGCGAGGACACCGTCGGCACTGGCAAATGGCAAATCATGCCGGGATTAGCAGTTCGCTACGCGTTGTCAGAAATTAACTCCAGCAGCTATCTTGAGCCGCTGGTGCGGTATGACGTCAGTTTCGCCGGCGGTCCCTCGAATAAAAATATCAGCAATTTGCAATTTGCGCCGACGTTCAATCTCGGGCGTTCAGCTTCGACGCGCTCGCTCGCGGCGTGCTCAACGCCTCGAAATGACGAATGAAACACGCGCGGCGCTTTACGCGGTGGAGCGGCGCGCCGGCGACGAGAAGGACGGCCTACGGATCAATCAATCCGACACGATCGCCCAGGCGGTCTCAAATCCAGCTTTTCCATGAGATTCAGTAAAAAGCGTGGAACAGCCATGGCCTTGCGGGCGTTGCCGTCGAGCCGACAGAAGATTTGCTCAGGCTGCAACAAGAACTAATCGAAAGGCCGGAAATGTCGGAATATTGACGCCGGTTCGTGAGTCATCTGGGAAATCCCGGCTGAAAAGTCGATCCGACACCGTACCAACCAAAGGTGTTTGAAAATGGCAACTAAGAAACCTAACGTCGTCGTGATCATGGCCGATGACGTTGGCATCTGGAATATCGGTGCCTACCATCGCGGCATGATGGCCGGGAAGACGCCGCATCTCGACAAGCTCGTCGGCGAAGGCATGCTGTTCACCGATTACTACGGGGAGGCGAGCTGTACGGCGGGGCGGCGACTTGAACAAGTACCTGCCCACTCTCCATGGGTTCGATGAGTTCTTCGGCTATCTATATCACCTGGACGCGATGGAAGACCCTTCACGCCCCGCCTACCCGCAGGAATTGTTGGACAAAGTCGGTCCGCGCAACATGGTGCATTCCTGGGCGACGACCACCGACGATGCGACGGTGGATCCGCGCTGGGGCAAGATCGGCAAGCAGAAGATCGAGGACGCCGGCACGCTCTATCCAAAACGAATGGAGACCGTGGACGACGAAATCCTCGATCTGTCCCTGAAGTTCGTGGATAAAGCCAGAAAAGACGGCAAGCCGTTCTTCCTCTGGCTCAACCCGACGCGCATGCACGTCACTACCCACCTCTCGCCGAAATACGAAGCAATGCGCAATTCGAAGAACGGCTGGACCATTCAGGAAGCTGGCATGGCGCAGCTCGACGATATCGTCGGCTCGGTCATGAAATACCTCAAGGACAACGGGCTGGACGACAACACCATCGTCATGTTCACCACTGACAATGGCACCCAGACCTTCAGCTGGCCCGATGGCGGACAAACCCCGTTCTACGGAGCCAAAGGCACGGGGTATGAAGGCGGTTTCCGTTCCCCTGCGATGATCCGCTGGCCTGGCCACGTGCCGGCCGGCACGGTCGAGAACGGCATCATCTCCGGGCTCGACTGGTTCCCGACCTTCGTGGCCGCCGCCGGCAATCCGAACATCAAGGAGGAGCTGCTGAAGGGCAAGCAGATGGGCGACCGGACCTACAAAAACCATCTGGACAGCTATAACCAGCTGGACATGATTACTGGCAAGGGGCCGTCGACTCGCCACGAAGTCTTCTACTTCACGGAAAGCAATCTGGCGGCGGTGCGGATCGACGACTTCAAGTATCGCTTCATCAGCCAGCCCGGCGGCTGGATCGGCGCCAAGGACCATCCCGACGCACCGGTTCTGGTGAACCTGCGCCTGGATCCTTTTGAGCACGCGACGTGGCCCGGTGGCGATGGCAATATTGGATCCTACGATTATTTCAACTGGTTCCTGTACGAGTTCTGGCGCTTCGTGTTCGTCCAACAGGAAGTGGCGAAGTTAGCCATGACGGCCATCGAGTTCCCGCCGGCGCAGAAGGGCGCGAGCTTCAATCTCGATGCCGTGAAAGCGAAGATCGCGGAAGCCATGGCGCACCACGGACAGTAGTCGGGGTGTCAAGCTAGTGCACCCTCAGACAGAAGGCTCAGGATATTGGCGAGCTTTTCGAAGATCGCCTTTGCGGGCTTGGTCCAGACGACGCCTTGTTGTGTTCCCTGATGCAGCGGGCGATGGCGTTTTGTAGTTCGGCGACGGATTTGAAGGCGCCGCTCTAGGATCGTCAGATCACGTTGACCTGCGTTCCGACCTTCACGCGGGTGTAAAGATCTTCGACATCGACGTTGAGCATGCGGATGCAGCCGGAGGACACCGCGTGGCCGATCGTATCCGGCTCATTAGTGCCATGGATGCGGAATTGCGTGTCGCCATGCTCATTGAAGAGATACATGGCCCGCGCACCGAGCGGATTGTCGATACCGCCCGCCATGTACGTCGGCAGTTCGGGGCGCCGGTCCAACATCGCCTCCGGCGGAGTCCAATCCGGCCACTCGGCCTTGCGAGCGATATAGACATGGCCGGTCCAGTGGAAACCATCGCGGCCGACGCCGACCCCGTAACGCCACGCCTTGCCATCAGGCAGCGAGAGGTAGAGATATTTGGTGTTCGTATCGATCGTGATCGATCCGACCTTCGCGCCAGTTGGATCGTCGACAAGCTGCTTGGTCGGCTGAACGTCGGCCCCGACATCGGTCGGCAGGCTCGCCTGCTGCATAGGCTGTCCCTGCTGGGCGTTCAGGCCCTGGAACAAGTTGAATGGAAAGATGGAGTCTTGCGCCTTCGCGCCGGTTGCCGCGAAGCCGGCCGCAAGGGCGAAGACGAAAGCCGATATAGCGATAGGACGGAATTTAGACATCTCCCACCCCCTGACTGAAAACGCCGCATAGGCATAAAGCTGCCTGGGCAACGCTTCGGCTGTGCGATTTGTTCCCTCGCGAAAACGGGTAGTTGGAACCGGTTCGTTCTGGCCTGTTCGTCTTCTCACCTGTAATGCTCCCGAAATGAGGCGCCGTTGCTGGATAGCAGATGGCATAAAAACCTATTTTTCAATGGCTTGGCTCGATCAAGCGTCTGAGGATGAGGTGGATCGTGCCTGTTGGTGTTTAAGACCAACCTGGCGGCTGCGAATTGCAAAAATGGCCAGAGTCGGCCAACGCCAGCCCAAAATGGCATGTCGGGTTAAATGTGGGGTATGATGCGGGCGTCACCGTTTGCAAAGCATCGTTGTCGATTTGCGCGCCACCGTTGCGACCAGCGGCTTTGTTCTTTAGGTCGTTCGATTAAGTGGCCTTGTCGAATTGCAGTACCAGGAATAGCGGTATCCTATCCATCGCTGGTTCGAGGTACGCGCTTAGAACCAAGCCGTGCTTTGCCGCGAGGTTTAGGTAATCGGACAATTGCCTGTGGAAGTGAGGAACAGACGTCGAGCAGTCGCCCAGCCTTTTCTGCACCAGCCGCGATCCAAAATACTCTGTGATGAATAACTCACTATCGTACTTGCTCTTGTGTGGCAGCCGTTTTCCAAGATGACGCCAGCTACGTGGTGGCTTTGGCGGCGCCCGCCATTCGCCGACTGGAAAGGCATAATAGGGATTCACGATGGACAGGACTAGACGACCCGAGCAAACAAGGGATTCGGCAATTTTTAGGTATGTCGTGTCGAGGTCACTCACGTCCATCATGACCATGTGAGCAACGACGGCATCGAAGGTGCGCGGCCAAAGCACCGGCGCGGTCACGATATCGCAGATCTCATATTCACCAGCTGGGTCTTGTTCGCGCGCGCTTTTTATGAGACCAGGAGCAATATCCACGCCGATCACGCGTTTGGCGTCAGCGGCTTTGATGACTCTGGTGAAATATCCTTCACCGCAACCCAGGTCGAGAATGGTTTTGTCCGGAGGATTGAGCGAGCTAAGCATTATCGGATCGAGAAGCTCGCGGCGAAGCCGGTCTTCGTCCGACTTGAAATAGTCGAGATAGGTGCTTGCGACCCCGCTCCAGTCAGCAGATGTCATGGAAATTTACCCCCTTACTTGTCGCCGCCATTGGACAATGCACGAACGCTGCTCGATGGCCCGCCGGCGGCAACAGGCCCGACCGCTGGACTAAGCTACCGCATCTGAATGATGGCCGCGACAGTTGGGTTGAAAGCGGCGTTTCATGTGGGTTGCCCTTCACAGGGAGGTAACTCTATCCTATCCCCCAACCCCATCGCCCGATGCGCCTGCCAATCCGGCGACCCATTCACCGCCCGGCCACCGCATTGCGTGCACACAAACCGCCGGCACCGCGAGATCGATGGGAACTGCACATCATCGGCAAGCCCGAGCGCCGCGAACGTGAACGGCCTCGAGTGCGGGCAAGCCGCGTTCGTGCAGGTCACGAACAGGCCTTCGAGGCCGTGGCCTTTGAGGTGCGCGATTGTCGGCGGTTCGGGCGTCATCGCACTGCCCGCCTTGGCATGGGTACAGACATTGAAACCAACGGTAAAAATCGGTAAAGTCAAATGAAATCAATCATCTTTGGCGGAGAGGGGGGGATTCGAACCCCCGATAGACTTGCGCCTATGCCGCATTTCGAGTGCGGTGCATTCAACCGCTCTGCCACCTCTCCTTAAGCCGATCGGCGCTGCAGGCGCCGATAACATGCGGCCTCCCGGCGTACAAGGCGCCTGCGGTCTAGAGGCCTGATCCGCGTCTCAGCCGTGGCAGGCAATGATCATGTCGTGGCGGGCAATCCTCTCCTTGATCGCGTCAGCACGGATCGCGCCGAGGCACCAGGCATAGTGAAAGGCATAGTTGGTGGCCCAGCGCTGGCCGGAAAAGTGGCAGCGATAGGCGAGGTTCTCGCCGGCCTTAATCACCGCCGCAGCCGCATAGTCATGACAATATGCGGTGGATTCGGCGATGGCGCTGCCGCCGACCGCCAAGATCATTGCGCTCGCCGCAAGGGAGCGCAGGATGTACGACATTTTTGTTTCCTCCCGAGCCGTAGGCTCGCGAGGGGTTTATCACCTTCGGCTTCGGCTTGGCACAGATTGCTTGATCTCGCGATCAGCCCTCGTCTCCACAGAACAGGCCGAGCTGCTGCGACGCGCCTGTCGGCAACTCGAGACTGAGATGGCGGAAGGCATGCGGCGTGAGCAGCCGGCCGCGCGGCGTGCGCTGCAAAAATCCCTGCTGGATGAGATAGGGCTCGATGATGTCCTCAATCGCATCGCGCGGCTCGGAGATGGCCGCGGCGATCGTGTCGATCCCGACCGGGCCGCCGCCGAAGGCATTAGCGATGAGGCCGAGATAGCGGCGGTCCATCGAATCGAGGCCGATCGCATCGACGTCGAGCTCGGCGAGCGCCCGGTCGGCCACTGCGCGCGTGACCTTGATGGCTTGACCCGGCGTGGCACCGACTTCGGCGAAATCGCGCACCCGGCGCAGAAGGCGGCCGGCGACACGCGGAGTGCCGCGCGCCCGTTTCGCCACTTCATTCGCGCCCTCGTCACCGATCTCGATGCCGAGGATGCGGGCGCAGCGGCGCACGATCACCTCGAGTTCCGCGATCGAATAGAAATCGAGCCGCATCGGAATCCCGAACCGGTCGCGCAAAGGCGTGGTCAGTAGGCCCGCGCGGGTCGTGGCACCGATCAGTGTGAACCTGGCGAGATCGATTTTCACCGAGCGTGCGCCCGGCCCCTCGCCGATCATCAGATCGAGCTGGAAATCCTCCATGGCCGGATAAAGGATTTCCTCGATCGCCGGGTTCAAGCGGTGGATCTCGTCGATGAACAGAACGTCGCGTTCTTCGAGCCCGGTCAATTGCGCGGCGAGATCGCCGGCCTTGGCGATCACCGGGCCCGCGGTCGCGCGGAAATTCACGCCCAGCTCGCGCGCCACGATTTGCGCCAGGGTCGTCTTGCCAAGCCCCGGCGGACCGACGAAGAGCACATGATCGAGCACGTCGTGGCGCCCTTTGGCGGCTTCGATGAAGACCGCCAAGTTCTTGCGCGCTGCGTCCTGACCGGTGAAATCGGCGAGCGTGAGCGGCCTGAGCGAGACGTCCCGATCGTCGTCGCGCTTTTCCAAAGTGACCAGTCGGGGTGTGCTCAAGCGTGCGGCTCTTCCGGTTGAACCCGCGGCTATAGGACGACGCAACGAATCTGCGCCCCGCGATCCTATCACGAATGGCGCCTTGTGCCTTTCCTCAAGTCGACCGTTTTTCCCGGCCAGTGGCAGAGATCGTTGATGAGGCAGTTGCCGCAGTGGGGCCGCAGCGCCTTGCAGACGTAACGCCCGTGCAGGATGAGCCAATGATGGGCGTGGACTTTGTATTCTTCCGGGACGACCTTCTCCAAACCATCCTCGACCTCGCGCGGCGTCTTGCCGGGCGCGATCGGCACGCGGTTCGAGACCCGGAAGACATGTGTGTCGACAGCGATCACCGGCAGGCCGAAGGCGGTGTTCAAGACCACGTTCGCCGTCTTGCGGCCGACGCCGTGCAGCGTTTCGAGCTCCTCCCGGGTTCGCGGCACTTCCCCGCCGTAATCCTTGATGAGCCGCTCGGAAAGGGCGATGATGTTTTTCGCCTTGGCGCGGTAGAGGCCGATCGTCTTGATCATGTCGGTGATCTTCGCCTCGCCGAGCGCCAGCATTTTTTGCGGGGCGTCGGCAAGTGCGAAGAGCTTGGCGGTGGACTTATTGACGCCGGCATCCGTCGCCTGAGCGGAGAGTACGACCGCCACGAGAAGCGTGAAAGGATTGCGATAATTCAATTCGCCGCGCGGATTGGGAAGGGCTGCCGCGAAGCGGCGGAAGATTTCGCGCACGCTCGCCGCATCGCGCGACCTCGGCCGGCGCGATGCGGTGGCCGGCTTTGCGGCCGCCAGCGGCTTCGCCGTTCCGGGAACTTTTTCGTGAGCTTTAGGCTTCACCCTTTTGCCGATCGCCATCGCGACGTTATAAGGTTCAATGGAACCTCAGAGAAGGCTGAGACCGCATGTCGGACCCCTTGATCCACATGGCCGATGAGAACGATCCCGCTGCGCAGCAGATCTTCGCGGTGCGACTGCATCCGCACCGGTCTCTGACGAAGCGCAATTTCCATATTGTGCTCGCGGTCTTCTCGGCGATGAGTTTCACGACGACCTTGCCCTTCGTCATCGCTGGCGCCTGGCCGGTCGCAGGCTTCATGGGGCTCGACGTGGCTTTGTTTTATTTCGCTTTCCGGGCCAATTTCCGCGCCGCCCGGGCCTATGAGGACGTCTCCGTCACGCCGCTCGAACTGATGCTCGCCAAAGTCTCCCCCAAGGGCGTCAAGGCGGAATGGCGGTTCAATCCCTCCTGGGTGCGCCTGCACAAAGAGGATCACGAGGAATTCGGGATCCAGAAGCTGGCACTCGTCTCGCGCGGCCAGAGCGTCGAAATCGCGAACTTCCTTGGCCCGGAGGAGAAGGCGCGCTTCGCCACAGGCCTTTCCCGTGCCTTGGCCGAAGCGCGACGCGGCCCGCGTTTTTCCTGAAAAGGCGAACGGCGGAGCCGATTACCGGCTCCGCCGTACCAAATTGCGCTTCGCAGGCAGTTGCCGGCCGAAAGTCAGCCGACGCAATTCGCGTGGGCCCAGCGTGCCCAGGCCGCGCGGGTGCAGTTTATGCCGCACGGCGTGCCGTTCACATCCCTTATGAAGCTTGCAAGGAATTATAGGTCCCGTCTGACCCCTGATAGGGACTATAGACCGTGCCTGCCATCCGGCACTGCATGTGTATCGGCCGAGCCATCAGGGATCCGGCCAGGGGCGATGGCGAGGAGCGCGCCGGTCGCGAGCAAAGTGACGAGTTTGGGGTTCATCGGAAGCACCTTCGTTTGATGCCGGCGTGCGGCATCGCCGCCGGCGATATCGAGTCAAACCAAACCGGCAAAAGCCGGTTTCCTAATATTCCTTTTAGGCGAAGGAAAATCCGGCCCACTCCAATGAGCCTGGCCAGCGCGCAGACCATCGCGGAACCACGATACCACTTGGGGGAACATCCAGGCGCGCGCAGGCCTTGGCTTGCGTCGAAAAAACGCCCTCTTATATAGGCCTTGCGCGCGACTGCGGCGCTACCACATTGAGATTTATCGGGGACTGGGCGGTATCCGTCCGCCCACATGCCGGATCGCCTCGGGGTTCGGTGGTCTTGCGGCTCGAAAGGAAGAATAATCATGGCCAAAGTCATTGGTATTGACCTCGGAACCACCAATTCCTGCGTGGCGGTCATGGAGGGCTCCACCCCCAAGGTAATCGAGAACGCGGAGGGCGCCCGCACCACCCCCTCGATCGTCGCCTTTACCGAGGACGGCGAGCGACTCGTCGGTCAGCCGGCCAAGCGGCAGGCCGTTACCAATCCGGAGCGGACATTCTTCGCCATCAAACGGCTCATCGGCCGTCCCTTTGACGATCCGATGGTCAAGAAGGACATGAGTCTCGTCCCCTATAAGATCGTCAGGGCGCCGAACGGTGACGCTTGGGTTGAGGCCGCCGGCAAGAAATATTCGCCCTCGCAGATTTCCGCCTTCATCCTGCAGAAGATGAAGGAGACGGCCGAGGCCTATCTCGGCCAGCCGGTCAGTCAAGCCGTCATCACCGTCCCCGCCTATTTCAACGACGCGCAACGCCAGGCCACGAAAGACGCCGGCAAGATCGCCGGCCTCGAAGTTTTGCGCATCATCAATGAGCCGACAGCCGCGGCACTCGCCTATGGCCTCGACAAAAAGGGCACGGGCACGATTGCCGTCTACGACTTGGGCGGCGGCACGTTCGACGTCTCGATTCTTGAGATCGGCGACGGCGTCTTTGAAGTGAAGTCGACGAACGGCGACACGTTCCTCGGCGGCGAAGACTTCGACAATCGTATCGTCGATTATCTGAGCGACGAGTTCCGCAAAGAGAGCGGCATCGATCTGCGCAAGGACAAGCTCGCACTTCAGCGCCTCAAAGAGGCGGCGGAGAAGGCCAAGATCGAACTCTCCTCGGCCACGCAGACCGAAATCAACCTACCCTACATCACCGCCGATGCGTCGGGTCCGAAACATCTGACCTTGAAGCTCACGCGCGCCAAGCTCGAAGCATTGGTCGACGACCTCATTCAGAAGACGGTCGAGCCCTGCCGCAAGGCGTTGAAGGATGCCGGGCTCAGCGCCGGCGAGGTGAACGAGGTGGTTCTCGTCGGCGGCATGACGCGCATGCCGAAGGTTCAGGAGGTCGTGCGCAACTTCTTCGGCAAGGAGCCGCACAAGGGCGTCAATCCTGACGAGGTTGTGGCGGTCGGCGCGGCGATCCAGGCCGGCGTGCTGCAAGGCGACGTGAAGGACGTGCTGCTCCTCGACGTGACGCCGCTGTCGCTCGGCATCGAGACGCTGGGCGGAGTCTTCACCCGGCTCATCGACCGCAACACGACGATTCCAACCAAGAAGAGCCAGGTCTTTTCGACCGCGGAAGACAATCAGACAGCCGTGACCATACGCGTGTTCCAGGGCGAGCGCGAGATGGCGGCGGACAACAAGCTGCTGGGCCAGTTCGACCTCGTCGGCATTCCGCCGGCGCCGCGCGGCGTGCCGCAAATCGAGGTGACCTTTGACATCGACGCCAACGGCATCGTCAACGTGACGGCGAAGGACAAGGCGACCAACAAGGAGCAGCAGATCCGCATCCAGGCCTCTGGCGGACTTTCCGAGGCTGACATCGACAGGATGGTGAGGGATGCCGAGCTGCATGCCTCCGAAGACAAGACGCGGCGCGAGCTCGTCGATGCCAAGAATCATGGCGAGGCGATGATTCACACGGCAGAAAAGTCGCTCTCCGAATATGGATCGAAGGTCGCGCAATCCGACAAGAGCGCGGTCGAATCCGCGGTCGCGGCGCTGCGGACGGCGCTCGAAGGCGACGACCTCACCACGATCAAGGCCCGAACGGAAGATCTCGTTCAGGCTTCCATGAAGCTTGGCGAGGCGATGTACAAGGCGCAGAGCGAGACAAGCGGGGGAGCCGGCGAGCCTGGCGCGGAAGGCGCGAAGGACGACGTGATCGATGCCGACTTCAAGGAGGTCGGCCCCGACGACAAGAAGAAATCGGCCTGACCCCGCCACGCGAAACTAGCTTCGTTCGCCGCCAAATGGAACAAAGGCCAGGCGTTCCGCCTGGCCTTTTCCTCGCAAGTTGCGAAAAGTGGTAATTGAGCTTGGGTTTCTTATCTGTTGACTCGCGGCGTTTCCGGAACAGGAGAGGCTCAAACTCCTGTTCCGAATCCATTATGACTTGAGAATGGTGCCGCGGGGCGCCGCAAGGGACCTGAATCGCAATGGCGAAGCGCTGTTTCTACGAAGTCCTCGGCGTATCGCGGACTTGCCCGGACGTAGAAATCAAGGCGGCTTTTCGAAAGGCCGCGATGCAATACCACCCGGATCGCAATCCGGGCGATTCCGCGGCCGAACATAAGTTCAAAGAGCTGAACGAAGCCTATCAGATTCTTTCGGACGGGCAGAAGCGCGCCGCCTATGATCGCTTCGGCCATGCGGCCTTCGAGCAGGGCACCGGCTTCTCCGCTGGCGGCGATGGATTCGCGGCGTCGATGGCGGATATTTTCGACGATCTCTTCGGCGACGTGATGGGCCGGCGGGCCGGACGCGGCGGCGCGGCGCGCGGCTCGGATCTGCGCTACAATCTCGAAATCACGCTCGAGGAGGCCTTCGCGGGCAAGACCGCGAATTTGAGTTTGCCGACTTCGGTCGCCTGCACGGCCTGCGCCGGAAGCGGCGCCAAGCCCGGCGCCAAACCCCGCGCCTGCCCGACCTGCGGGGGCTATGGCCGAGTCCGGGCGCAGCAGGGCTTCTTCTCGATCGAGCGGACCTGTCCGCATTGCCACGGCCAGGGCGAGACCATCGACAACCCGTGCAGCCAGTGCTCCGGCTCGGGCCGGGTGACGCGTGAGCGCAGCCTCGCGGTCGATGTGCCGCCCGGCGTGGAAGACGGCACCAGGATCCGGCTCGCCGGCGAGGGCGAGGCGGGGCTGCGCGGCGGCCCGCTCGGCGACCTCTATATTTTCGTCTCCACCAAGCCGCATCCGTTCTTCCAGCGCGACGGCGCCGATCTTTTCTGCCGCGTGCCGATCTCGATGGTGCAGGCCTCGCTCGGCGGCGAGGTCGAGGTCCATACGCTGGGCGGGGGCGAAACCAAGGTGAAGATTCCGGAGGGGACCCAATCCGGCAAGCAGTTCAAGGTGAAAAACAAGGGCATGCCGGTTCTGCGCTCGCGCGACACCGGCGATCTCTATATCCAGGTAACCGTGGAGACGCCGCAGAACCTCACCAAGCGGCAGCGCGAATTGCTCGCCGAGTTCGACGCCTTGTCCTCCAACAGCACGCATCCGGAAGCGTCGGGCTTTTTCGCCAAGATGAAGGACTTCTTCGAAAACCTCGGCAGCTAGACAGGACTTTCACGCGGACAGCTAAGGCTCTTTGGTCCCAATCGCGGCGACGGCAGCCTCTACACTCATGTCGCCCGCGGCGGCTGCCCTGTCTTCGCGTTGCCGCGAAGTAACAGCGCTACGAGGTAGATCGGTACGCCGATAATGGCCATGCCAACCAACAGCAGTGCAAAATCCTCCACAATTGACCAGAGGATGGCTCCTGGGCTGCGTTGGGAAAATCCTGTGGTCCAGTAAGGCAGTGGAGAGGCGGCGCATTTCCAGTGGGCAAGCGATCGAAGCGCAGCTCCGCCGCTAAACCGCTGCTTGCTGACGCGCCGCCCCATATGCCAGATCCAAAGAGCCCAAGCCGAATAGAAATGAACAGCCCGGCGATGCCCCAGATCTTCCCCAAGACCCAGCCTCTATCCGGCCATTTGTCGACGTTGACCACTGCTGCCAATACGCCGGATCCAAGCAAAGCGACAACTACGCCGCCCAAGGACCCATGTGATCTTTAGCAAGTTGGGCCAGAAGAAGCCGACTGCAAAGGTATGGCCGTTGAACATCGTTGCATGACCTGTTCGAATCCCTGTCATGACGTGGTCCTCGGGTCTTCGAGCTGGAGGCAGAATCTTGAGCAAAGGCTGCAGCATCTTGAGCAAAGGCGGCTGATGCCAATCCAACCGAGAGCATTGCGGCTAACGCCGCGTTTGATTTCCTGATGCGCATTTCAGCTCCCTCTCAAATGCGAGTGCCAAATGCTCCTGCGTGAGATGATGTTCCGCCGCAAATAGAAGAATCCTAACGCTGCTGCGCGTTGCGTCGAGTAGTTCGAGCTGTTCGGTCGGCCCGATTGAGCTGCGGCGCGGCTTTGGCATCACGGCAAATTTTTCCCATGAATCGAACATATAAAGAACAAGCCATTCGCAGCCCACGAACGCGCCATGGCGGTATGACATATTCGCGCGCGCGACCGCAGGCAGGTATGATCACCGCCTTTTAGGGGAGGACGTCATGAGAACGCTCATTCTGTCCCTTGGGTTTGCATTGCTGGCGGCACTAGCGCTTGCGGAGACAATCCAGCCGACCGATGCTGCCGCGCATGTGGGCCAAACCGTTACGGTTGCGGGCACTGTCAGCGAGGTTCACACCTCCGCTCGCTCAGGCGCGACATTCATCAACATGGGCGGTAGCTATCCCAACGATGCCTTCACTGGGGTGATCTTCTCGGAGGATGCGAGCAAGTTTCCGGCTGTTGAGGCGCTGAGCGGCAAGACGGTCGAGATCACCGGTCCTGTCCGCCTGCGTAAAGGCAAGCCGGAGATCGTCCTGAAGGACGCAGCTCAGCTCAAAAGCCAATAGGCTCTCTTAGCGCACGCATGTCTGGCGCCGGCCGAACTGCGATTCCAGCCTCGGAGCGACTCGTCGGCCTCATTAGGCCTGCGTTCGCGGCGCCCCGACGCCGGCCTCCGCGGTATCGAAGAGCGCCGCGATGAACGGATCGCGCTGCGCCCCCTCGGCGTATCGGCGGGCGAGAGCGGTTCTTTGCGCCACATCGAGGTGCGGCCAAACCACGTCGAGCAGCACGCGCCGCGTCTGCGGCGCGACCCGGTCACAACGAGCCAGCAATGCCTGAGCGAGGTCCTTGTCGCAATGATTTCGAAGGCCTTCGAGGAGGGTTCGTTGGATAAGGGGTGATGCGGGGGCTTTGGCTTCGAGGTAATCGCGAAGGACTTGCGGCGCTTCATAGCCGTCGGCGCCGAGCAGGTGCGCCGCCTGCAGCGCCTCGAATTTGGTCGGGAACGTCCCTTCGAGAAGCCGGGCGGCATACCATTCTGCCGCGGCAGCGCGCAGCGCCTTGGGGATCTCGTTGCGGCAGGTTTCGAGCACATCGGCCATGAAGATCGCGCCATGCGGGCTAGCCGCGAGAAGGTCCAGGATTTCTGGAAGCCGGGCGTAGCTTTTCGTCGCCAACGTGGCCTCTACGAGAAGGCGCAGCTCGCCGAGTGGCACATAGGCATCCTGTGCCGCCCGGCATTTTAGATCCGATAGAAGAGTTGCGGCATCGATGCTGCGAATGAGTTCGGCATCCTCCTGTCGGAGCGGCGTTTTGCGATAGCGCAACACGTCATCGGACAGTTGATTACGCGGTCGGCCGGGAAGAACTGGAATCGTGTTTTGCTGGTTACCATTTGGTCCGGATGGCGGCGGAGTTTCGGGCGGCTGCGGAGGCAATTGCGGTGTTCCTTGTGCCACGCTGAGGGTTCGATCCCGCCCCAGCTTGCCCCATAGCAGCCCAGCACGTCGGATTCTCCGCAACGTCTCATATTGCTCGCCCGTCAACGATTGGATCGACGTCTTGCTTTGATTGATGCGCAGGCGCTCCGCCGCAAGACGCGCGTCCAACCGCTGTAGCCAAACCCGCGCCGTTGCGGCGTCGGGCGCGAACAGCCGATAGTCATCGACGAAGCGAATATAGTCGATGCCGTCCTCCTGCAGCCCGTCGTCTATGTCGCCGAGGATGGATTCTGCCAGGATGCTGCTGGCATGCGAGCCGGCGGGCAATCCCCTACCGGCGGTTCCCCTCCAGCCGCGCAGCAGGCGGTCAAGGGTCGCAACAAGCCAGGGCTCAGCGCCCCTACGGACCAGTGATAGCGCCAGGCGTTCACCGCAGATGCTGTCGTAACAATCCGCAATGTCGGCGCTGACCAACACGGTTCCGGGCGTGGCTTCAAGCCGTTTGACGACGGCAGCATGGAAGGCGTTAAAATCATATCGCGCGTCGAACAGCCGCCCGGCCTGCGGGCTGAAGCGATGCGAGAAAACCCGTTGCGCCGACACTCTCGTCGGCTCAAGGCGGCGTGCAACGAGAATGGCACAGGTGAGAAACGTCAGCAGGTCGATCGGCTCGATCCAGGCGCCCCGTCGATAGGCGTGCGCGCCCGATTTTGGAATTTGCACCGCCTCAATCGACAGGGAGCTGCTTGCGTTGGCCGAAGACAGGAGATTGTCGCCGACACGCGCGACCAGCTTCTCGCGCAGCCTTGAGCTGCCGCCCAGACGGTCGAGTTCGAAAGGGGTAGGAAAGAAGTGGTCGATCCCGTCGATGCTGGCATTCTCCAGCGCGAGGTCGATTGCCGCGGAAACTTCAACAGGGTCGGGTCCCGTGCCGGCGATACTGGGCTGAAGATCATCCAGGCGACGGTTCGCAAGCTCCCCATGTCCTGCGTCAGCCAAAACGCGCGGCGCGCAGGCCACCCCGGCACCGAGGCCGGCCGTAAGCCGAAGGAACCATCTGCGTGAACCCTTCTCGAGAGAACCGCCGAGCATTGCCTTGCCCTCCTCAGTACGAATTATCATCCTCGGGGCAGGCGCTGAAGACAGTTCCGAGCCGCGCCTCGTCGGTTGCTATATAACGCCAATTTCGGATTGGTGTCGATTGCAAGCGCGCGCCAGAACGCCGATGAGTCCTGATATTGGAGCAAGGCAATTGACTCGGCGAAAAGACGTTGAATTGAAATTCAAACGCGAGCTACTTTCGGAACGGTCATATCATTGGCCTAGACATTGATCTGAAGCCGATCGACTTTACCGGATTCCCGAATGTCAGTACGTGGCAATGTGATCAATCGGATGCCAAACGTCTTTCGGAGTTGGCCGATGCTCATGCTCCCGATGGCATCGACATCATCATTGATGACGCCTCGCATGTTGGCTATCTGTCGCTGAAGACGTTCGAGATTTTGTTCCCCCGGCTCCGTCCGGGGGGCCCTTACATCCTAGAGGACTGGGGCACTGGTTACTGGAACGATTGGCCGGATGGCGGAGCCTACCAAATGAATACGCCCTCCCCCTTCCACGGGCAGTTTCCAAAGCGGATTATTGCTCGCGACTTCGGGATGGTCGGCCTAGTTAAGCATCTCGTCGATCAGGTCGGTATGTTTGGCATACGCCCGACACACCAGTCTCAGCTACGCTCGCCGAGCCTGATTGCCGGCATGCACATTTTCCCTGGCACAGTGGTCATTCAGCGAGACTCGCCATAATCGTGTAAGGTAGGAATTTTCAAATTGAACCATTACCGGTAAGTGCGCTTCCTTGACGAACCAGCCGTTGTCGGCAATTTTAGGCGCGGTAGCGAGCAGAGCGGGAGCTAAATTGCGTAACAACAAACCGACGCGCCCGCCGAAGCCACGGCTCGAAGAGCGTCTCTCCGATGAAGCGCGGTTTTTTCGGTCCTGGTTCGACAATCCCAGGCTGATCGGCGCCGTAATGCCATCCGGCCCTGCTTTGGCGGAGATGATGGCGCGCGGCATCGATCTCTCGGTGCCCGGGCCGATCATTGAACTCGGACCCGGCACCGGCGTCGTCACCCGGGCTTTGCTCAACCGCGGCATCGAGCCCGGCCGCCTCATCCTCGTTGAATTCAATCCGACCTTTTGCGCGCTGCTCAGCGAGCGCTTTCCCGGTATGCGGATCGTAAAGGGCGACGCCTATCAGCTCGCCGCGACCTTGCGCGAAAATCTCGACGCGCCCGCCGCCGCCGTGGTCTCGAGCCTGCCGCTGCTGACAAAGCCCGAGCCCATGCGCACCGCCCTGCTCACTGAGGCCTTCAATCTCATGGCGCCCGATGGACTCTTCGTCCAATTCACCTACGGCCTCACGTCGCCGGTGCGGCGCAATAGGGCCTTTGAGGCGGAAGGCTCGCCCCGCGTCTGGCGCAACTTTCCGCCGGCGCGCGTGTGGATCTATCGCCGCGCCGGATCGGACGGCGCGGTCATTCGCCCCAACCTGTTCGGCAGGCTGAAGATGGGCGCCGCGAAGATCAGGCGAGATCTCAACGCTGAACTCGAATGAACGGGCAAGGCTCGGACCGGCTAATCGTCGCGCTCGATCTCGCCGATCCGGCGGCCGCGCGCGCTCTCGTCGATCGGCTCGGCCAGAGTGTCAACTTCTATAAGATCGGTCTGGAGATCGCCTATGCCGGCGGACCCGGCGGCCTGGCGCTCGCCGATGAACTCTCCGCGCGAGGCAAGAGAATCTTCCTAGACCTCAAATTGCACGATATCGCAAACACCGTGAAGCGTGCCACCGCGCAGCTCGCGCGACGCGGCGTCGAATTTCTCACCATCCATGCCTATCCGCAGACGATGGCGGCGGCGAAAGAGGGTGTCGCCGGATCCGACCTGAAGCTCATCGCGGTCACCGCCATGACCTCCTACAATGATGCGGATCTCGCCGAGGCCGGCTATCGATTGAGCGTGCGCGATCTCGTGTTACATCGCGCCGCCCAAGCCAAGGCGATCGGCATCGACGGGCTCGTCGCCTCAGCGCAAGAGATCCCCGATCTGCGCCGCGCCGTCGGTTTCAACATGATCATGGTCGCGCCGGGAATCCGCCCTGCGGGCGGGGAATGGGGCGACCAAAAGCGGGTGGCGACGCCATCAGCCGCGATAAAGGCGGGGGCCGATTATCTTGTGGTGGGACGGCCGATCGTTGAGGCCACCGATCCGCGCGCCGCAGCCGAGGCGATCCAGGCCGAAATCGCCGCGGCGCGGGGGTAGGGCTTGCTCCGATCGCGTGAAAAGGAGCGAATTTCCGCACAATTGGAACACACGGACAGTACGCCGGAAACCAACCCAAACGCGGCGGCGTCAACATGGGGGCGTGGACGCCGGTACGCAGACTTAAACGCCACAGGTGACCGAGGGTGAGCGCCGCAGGCGAACGTACATCCGGTTCGCATGCCCGGCCTGATACCGATCGCGCCTCCCTGGTCACCGAGGAGCCTAGCGAGGTCATATGACCCGCGCGTGACGACCGCCCATGGCGGGGCCGAAACTTTTCAAGCGGCTCCCTGGGCTTTATAGACACGAGCCTAGCTTTTGAGAATCGGAGACGCGCCATGGGCGACATGCGGCTCATCGTGGCCGGGGCGGCCGGGCGCATGGGCCGCGCGCTCATCACTCTGATCGGTGCAACCGACGGCGTGGCGCTCATTGGCGCGCTCGAGGGGTCGCAGAGCGAGGCCATTGGCCGGGATGCCGGCGTTCTCGCTGGCTGCGGGCCTCTCGGGGTCACAATTTCGAGCGACGCGCTCGCCTGCGTCGTGGCGGCGGATGGGATCGTCGATTTCACCACGCCGCGCGCGAGCCTGGAATTGGCGGCCTTGGCCGCGCAGGCCCGGATCGTGCATGTCATCGGCACGACCGGCTTCTCGGCCGAGGATCAGAGCAGGATCGCGGCCGCGGCCCACCACGCCGTGATCGTAAAGTCCGGCAATATGAGCCTTGGCGTCAATCTGCTCGCCTCTCTGGTCGAACAGGCGGCCCATGCGCTCGGACCCGATTATGACATCGAGATTGTCGAGACGCATCATCGCATGAAGGTCGATGCCCCGTCCGGCACGGCCTTGCTTCTGGGCGAAGCCGCCGCGCGGGGGCGTGGCGTCACGCTCGCCGACAAATCCGTGCGCGGCCGCGACGGTGTGACCGGCGTGCGCGAGCCGGGCGCCATCGGCTTCGCGTCGCTGCGCGGCGGCACGGTGGTCGGCGAGCACGCCGTGATCTTCGCCGGTCCTGGAGAGCGGCTCGAACTTGTCCATAAGGCCGAAGATCGTGGAATCTTCGCGCGCGGCGCCCTACATGCCGCGCTCTGGGGCCGCGGCAAGAAGCCCGGCCTCTATACGATGGCCGACGTACTTGCCTCTCCTGTCCCGGGCGGCGCACAGCGAGGGTGACCCATGCAACGCCTTCTCGTCCTCGTGCGGCACGGCCAGAGCGACTGGAATTTGAAAGATCTTTTCACCGGCTGGAAGGACCCCGATCTCACGAAGCTCGGCATCGAAGAAGCGCGCGCCGCAGGCCGGGCGCTCAAGGCCAAGGGCTTTTCCTTCGACCGCGCCTACACGTCGAACCTTTTGCGCGCGCAGAACTCATTGACGCTGATCCTCGCCGAGCTTGGGCAGCAGAATGTGCCGACGGTGCGCAACGAGGCGCTGAACGAGCGCGACTATGGCGATCTTTCCGGCCTCAACAAGGATGAGGCGCGGGCCAAATGGGGCAAACGCCAAGTCCATCTCTGGCGGCGCTCCTACGAAGTGCGTCCGCCGGGCGGCGAGAGTTCTGAAAGATACGGTCGCCCGCGTGCTGCCCTATTATTGCGAGGAGATCTTGCCGCGTGTGCTGCGCGGCGAGCGTATTCTCGTCGCGGCACACGGCAATTCCTTGCGGGCCCTGCTCATGGTCCTCGATCGGCTGACGCCGGAGACCGTGCCCGACGCGGAGATCGCAACCGGCGCTGCCCTCGTCTATCGGCTTAATGCCGATTCAACGGTCGAATCGAAGGAGCTTTTGAAATCCTAGAGCAACTCGATTTTCATAAGCTGCTACGTGCGCATCGCTACGACAACGGCCTCGTGCACGTGCCGTTTTATCTCGACGAGGCGGCGCAACAGGCATTGCTCGCCGAAATCGAGGCGGTGATCGCGGCGGCCCCTTTGTTTCAACCGCGCATGCCGAAAACCGGCAAGCCCTTCTCGGTCAAGATGACGAACTGCGGCGTCCTTGGTTGGGTATCGGATCGCGACGGCTATCGCTATCAGTCGACCCATCCGGAAACAGGAACGCCCTGGCCGGCGATCCCGCCGCTCGCGCTCAGCGCTTGGGAGGAACTCGGCCATTATCCGCATCCGCCCGAGGCCTGTCTCGTCAATTTCTATCATCTTGGCGCCCGCATGGGTCTGCATCAAGATCGCGACGAAGATGATTTTTCCGCGCCGGTCGTTTCCTTGTCTTTGGGAAGTTCATGTGTGTTCCGCTTCGGCGGCAGCACGCGCAGCGGCAGGACGCAGAGCCTGGAACTCGCCTCAGGCGATGCACTCGTGCTCGGCGGGCCGGCGCGTCTCGCCTATCATGGCGTCACCCGCATCATTCCCGGCTCCTCAGTCTTGCTCGACGGCGGTCGGATCAATCTCACCCTGCGCCGGGCCACGAAGCCTCGCTGCGACTGCCAAACCGCGGAACGTTGACGACTGGCTGAAGACTCTGCACTGAGCAGAACCTGCCGGCCGGGAAAGCTTGGCGGAGGAACTCTGAGGCGTTGAGTGAAGCGTATGCGTGGGGCGCCAACCCCAAGCGGGGTTCGCGCCGAGAGTGTTTCAGCCCTCGGGCTTGGCCGTGCCGCGCGAAACGCCCACCTTGGCCGGACGCAGCACCCTGTCGCCGATCGTATAGCCGTCATCGACGACCTTCACGACTGTGCCGTTTGGTACCGTATCGTCGGGGACTTCGAACAGAGCCTCGTGCAGGTTCGGATCGAACTTCGCGCCGAGCGGTTCGATCTTTTTGACCCCGTGGCGTGCCAAACGCGCCAGGAAGTCGCGCTCGGTCAATTCGACGCCTTCGATAAGCGTCCTGATCAAGGGTTCGGCGCTCTCGCGCAGCTCGCGCGGAACATTCTCGACGGTACGGCGGGAGTTGTCTGCGAAGCTCAGCATGTCGCGCGCGAACGAGCTTATGCCGTAGAGCTTCGCGTCGGCGACCTCCTTCTCCGTCCGGCGACGCAAGTTCTCCATGTCCGCGAGGGCGCGGAGAAGCTTGTCCTTCAGTTCAGCATTCTCGCGCTGCAAGTTTTGCAAAACGCCACGCTGATCCGGCTCGACTGGCCGATCCGGGCTCTCGGGTTCAACCATAGGCTCGGCATTTTCGGGCGACTTGGCGTCAGGCATGATGTGATCCGCTGCTCGTTTCATCTTGTATCATTAAGTGCGGCCCGGAAAATTCAGGCTCTTCGCGTTCTCAGACAGAGGCCGCTCCGCGGCGCGCCCGCCGCGGCTGAACTCCGTTCGATATCTGGTCAGAACCGGCGAAAATCAAGTTGCCGAGCGCCTCCTTAGGCGGAGCCGCCGGCCGCAGCCTGCACCCGGGACGGCACGGGCGCCTGGGGGTTGAACGCGGTGAGCAGTTTCTGCCGAATCGCGGCTTTGCGGCTGCCCGAGACGATTTTGGCGCCGGTCAGATCGGTTACATAAAAGACATCCGCGGCCTTTTCGCCAAAGGTCGCGATATGGGCTGAGCCGATGTTGAGGTTCAGACCCGACAAGATGGTGGTGATGCTGTAGAGCAGGCCCGGCCGGTCGCGGCCCGAGACTTCGATCACCGTGAACCTGTTCGAGAGTTCGTTGTCGATCGAGACTTCCGGCGGCACCTCGAAGCTCGTGTGGCGCGCGCTGACCAGGCCTTTGGCAGCGACCAGATCGCCGAGCCGGACTTCGCCGCGCAAGGTGCGCTCGACCGTCAGCGCCATTCTGTCGGCACGGCGCAACTCGTCCTCGTTGCGCTCGAATCCGCGCGATACGAAGAACGTGTCGAGAGCGAGACCGTCATTGGTCGTATAGATCTGCGCATCGACGATGTTGGCGCCTGTCGCGGCGCAAGCGCCGGCGACGATCGACAAGAGACGCGGATGGTCCGGAGCGATCACAGTGAGCTCGGTGACGCCGCGGAACGCATCCGTCGCGATATCGATGATCGGCGCGGTAAGCTCGGCTTCCGTCATGTTGAGCAGCTTGGCATGGCGGATCTTGCGCGGCAGGTCGACCCTCAGCCAATAGGCCTGCTGATGGCGCGCCGCATAGGCTTCGAAATCGAGATCCGTCCAGCCGGTCAGCTTCTCGCGCAATTCCGCCTTGGCGCGCTCGACCCGCCAGGTCCGCTCGTGGGCCGAGTGGCCGCCGGCGAGCACGACTTCCGTCTCCCAATAGAGGGTGCGCAGCAATTCGCCCTTCCAGCCGTTCCAGACTCCCGGGCCGACGGCCTGAATGTCGCAGACCGTCAGGACCAGCAGCATTTTCAGCCGTTCGAGCGTCTGCACGCGCGCGGCGAAGGTCTCAATCGTGCGGCGGTCGCCGAGATCACGTCGCTGCGCGGTATCGGACATAATGAGGTGGTTCTCGACAAGCCAAGCGACCGTCTCGGTCTCCGCTGGCGACAGGCCGAGACGCGGGCAGAGATCGCGCGCCACCGCGACGCCGGCGAGCGAATGATCCTCGGTGCGTCCCTTGGCGATATCGTGAAGAAACATGGCGACGTAAAGCGCGGCGCGCTTCTCGATCGACGGCATCAGCACGCTCGCCAGCGGATGCTCCTCCCTATGGCGCTGCGCCTCGAGATCGGCGAGGTTGCCGATCGCCCGCAAGAGATGCTCGTCCACCGTATAGTGATGATACATGTTGAATTGCATCAGAGCGACGATACGGCCGAATTCCGGGATGAAGCGGCCGAGGACGCCGGCTTCGTTCATTAGGCGCAGCACGACTTCCGGCGAATTGCGCGAGGTGAGAATGTCGAGGAAGAGACGGTTGGCCTCGGGATTGGCGCGCAGCTTGGCGTCGATCAGCTTCAGCGCCGAGATGACGATTCGCTTCGTGTCGGGGTGAATCGCAAGATCATTGCGATCCGCCATCCAAAAGAGACGGATGAGATTGACCGGATCGCGGCTGAATACATCCGGTCCGGCAACGGTGATCCGGCCCTTCTCGATCGCAAAGCCGACGCTGCGCAGCCCTTTTTCCTGCGGCCGCGTGTGGTTCGCGAAGCGGTCGAGCACGGCGGCGGGCTTCGCCTGGTTTTCTTCGAGGGCTGCGCAGAGAACCGCAGTCAGATCGCCGACGTCCTTGGCGACCAGAAAATAATGTTTCATGAAACGTTCGACCCCGGCGAGCCCGCCACGGCTCGCATAGCCGAGCCGATTCGCGACCGCCCGCTGCACGTCAAAGCTCAAGACCTCCTCGGCGCGCCCCGTGAGGAAATGCAAATGGCAGCGGACCCGCCAGAGGAATTCCTCGCAGCGGTGGAACAGCCGATATTCGCGTGGAGTGAACAGCCCGGCCTCGACAAGGTCGGAGGCTTCGCGCACGCGGTAGACATATTTGGCGATCCAGAACAGGGTGTTGAGATCGCGCAACCCGCCCTTGCCCTCTTTCACGTTCGGCTCGACGAGATAACGCGACCGGCCGGCGCGCGAAATGCGCGTGTCCCTCTCGGCGAGCTTGGCGGCGACGAAGTCATGCGGATTATGATGCACGATTTCCTTTTCGAAGCGCCGGCGCATGTCTTCGAACAGGTCTTCGTCGCCGAGGATGAAGCGTGCCTCGAGCAGCGCGGTCCTGATCGTCATGTCGCTCCTCGAGTGGCGCAGGCATTCCGCCACCGAGCGCGTCGAATGGCCGACCTTCTGGCGCAGATCCCAGAGCAGATAGAGCATGGCTTCGGCAACGCGCTCGCCGTGTTCGTCTTCCTTGTCCGCCGCCAACAAAAACAGGAGATCGATATCGGAGCCAGGCGCCAGCGTGGCGCGGCCATAGCCGCCCACCGCGGCGACGACGAGCCGATATGGCCTGCCATTGGGCGCTGGACGCAGATAGGTGACGACGAAGTCGTAGAGCGCCCGGATGAGCTCGTCTTCGATCACGGCGAGATTTCCGGCGCAGGCGAGGCCGCCGCTCGTCGCCTCGAAGGCGGCGCGGGCGTGGGCACGGCCGGCCTCCAAGCCCCGCCGACACAAATCGACCGCATGCTTGCGCAAATCATCGAGGCCCATGCCGCAGGCGTGCGCTTTCGCGATCGCCCTGGCGATCTCCGCCCGGTCGAACAATTGCGCCGGGGTCAAGGCCGAAGCGCGTCGGCCTGGCTTCTCCAAGACCGGCGCGAGATCTGTCATAGTCATCTGGTTCGTCCTGCTGTCCCTGCGGACAATCTAGATCGCGTTGCGCGGAAACCTAAGTTCGGTTGTCGAAGGTCTTGTGGAAGAACGGTCAGCCTCTGCCGATTTTTGCCTCGATCGCGTCCCAGACGGTGGCGGCGAGATCCGGCCCCCCGACATTCCGTATGGCTCTGATCCCGGTCGGCGAAGTTACGTTGATTTCAGTAAGATGGCCATCGATCACGTCGATTCCAACCAGTAACAGGCCGCGGCGCTTCAATTCGGGACCTATTGTCGCGCAGATCTCCCGCTCTCGGGGGGTCAGATCGGTCGGCTCCGCCGCCCCGCCGCGCACCATATTGGCGCGAATGTCATTGCCGGTCGGCAGCCGGTTCACAGCGGCGGCGGCCACGCCATCGATCAGGATGATCCGCTTATCGCCTTCAACGATCTGCGGCAGAAAGCGCTGCACGACCCAAGGTTCCTTGAAGGTCGCGGCGAAAAGATCGTAAAGCGAACCGAAATTGGGGTCCTTGCGATTGACCTTGAACACGGCAGCTCCGCCATGTCCGTGCAATGGCTTCATCACGATCTCGCCGTGCTCCTCTAAAAAGGTTTCGATCGCCCGCTTATTCCTCGTAATCAGGGTTGCGGGCATGAATTGCGGAAATTGCATCACGAAGAGCTTTTCTGGCGCGTTGCGCACCGAAGCCGGATCATTGACGACGAGAACGTTCGAAGACAGCCGCTCGAGAAGATAGGTCGAGGTGATATAGGCAAGATCGAAAGGCGGATCCTGCCGCAAGAGCACGACATCCATCGAGGCGAGATGGAGCATTTCGCTCTCCCCCAAGCGAAAATAATCGCCAGCGGTCTCACTGACCTTAATGGGCGCGGCCTCAGTGACGATGCCAGATGGGACCCAGGACAATTTGTCCGGCGTATAATAAAAAAGTCGATGGCCGCGCGCCGCCCCCTCCACCATCAGAGCGAAGGTCGAGTCGCCGGCAAAATTGATGCT
The DNA here is from genome assembly GCA_963720425.1 of uncultured Alphaproteobacteria bacterium. Classification (GTDB taxonomy): domain Bacteria; phylum Pseudomonadota; class Alphaproteobacteria; order Rhizobiales; family Beijerinckiaceae; genus Methylovirgula. Next base: position 1,209,094 of record OY970391.1, on the reverse strand, counting down.
CTCAATCGGGTCCATTTGCACCGCGACGGCCAGCGACATGTTGCACTCCTCTGGAGCATGATCCGCAAAGCGGCATCCGGCTTTGCGAAAAGACCATGCGATAGCAAGGCCTCTAGAGCAGGCCTGCATGCACCGGACCCGCTCCGGTTGCAGCGGCGGCCAGTCCGGCGAGCGGCGCATTGCGCGCGCACCGCGCGATCCGGTCGCTTTGCCGCAACCTGCGGCTCCCCGAACCTGCGCCAGGCAGACCACGCGAACGCCAAAAGCCCGAGACAACTTCCGCGTCGTTAACTTCCCATGAAGAGCGCCGGTCTAAGCTTCGTCGATCCCACATCGAAGGGCGAATCCATGGTCGGACTATCCATTGGCCGAAGCTTGGTGCTGAGACAACTCCTTTTCATGGGGCTGCTCATCGTTCTGGGCGTCGTGGCTTATATCGCCTCCATTGAGCTGCGCGATCTCGCCCATTCGGTTGCGACAGCCGCCGATCCCATGCTGGCGCGCCAACGCGCCGCGGAATTGGAGGAGGCGGCGGCCTCTCTGGCCTATAATCTGCTGATCGGCACCGGGTTCGGCTGCTTTCTCATCCTTGCTATCTCGATCCCGGTCATTCACCGCACCATAGCGAGGCCGGTCGAGCTCCTTGCCGGGCAAATGGCCTCGCTTGCGGCCGGGAACACCGAGATCCAGATCGTCGGCACCCAGCGCAAGGACGAGATCGGCGCCATCGCCAATGCGCTTTGCGTCCTGCGCGATGCCGTGCGGACCAACAATGCGCTCGTCGCGGAAATTCGCGCCCGCGACGATCGCGAAGCGCGGCTGGTGCGCGAAGCCGCAATCCGCGCCAAGGTCGAAAAATTTTCTCTCGAGCTTTCTGCCACGGTCGCGCGCCTCGGCGCGATGACCAAACGCATGGCGGTCGCCTCGCAGGACATGATCGTGGCTGCCCGCAATGCGGCGGAGGGATCGAATCAGGCGAAGATCGCCTCTTCGAACGCCGCCGGCGACGTCTCTTCGGTGGCGATCGCCTCCGAGGAATTGCTCGCCTCGATCGAAGAAATCAGCCGGCAGGTGGTGCAATCGACGACGGTCGTCAAAAAGGCGGTTTCCGAGAGCATCGAAACGTCTGCCGGCATGGCGAAGCTCGCCGAGGCTGCGCGCCGCGTCGGCGATATCATCAGTCTGATCTCCAAAATTGCCGCACAAACCAATCTGCTTGCGCTGAATGCGACCATCGAGGCGGCCCGCGCCGGCGAGGCGGGGCGCGGCTTCGCGGTGGTTGCGCAAGAGGTGAAGACCCTCGCGACCCAGACCGCGCGTGCGACCCAAGATATCTCCGGCCAGATCGCTGGCATTCAGGCGGCAACCGAGAATTCGGTCTCCGCGATCGATACGATCCAGGCCAAGATCGGCGAGATCGAGCAGATTTCGGCGATCATTGCCTCCGCCGTTCAGGAGCAGGGCGCGTCGACTGAGGAAATCGCCCGCAACGTGCGCTCGGCCGCTTCCGGAACGACGGCCATGTCCACCTTCGTGGAAAGCGTGGCGAAAGCCGTGGTCGCGACGAGCGAAAGCGTCGAATCGGTCGTCGATCTCGCCCGCGACCTTGACAATCTCGCCGCCGACATGACTGCCGACATGTGCGCCTTCGCCGAGGCCTTTCAGGAAGCCGCCTGAAGCGAGCTAGCGTGGGGCTCTTTGCCGGCGCGCCTTTGCGGTCTGTTCCATTCCCTATCGCTGCGCCGCGCATTACATAGAGCCGAGGCAATGGAGCCAAGTCGGCGCAACGGCAATGAAAATTTCCCTGATCCAGATGAATTCGCGCCAGGCGAAGGAGGCGAACATCGCGCAAGCGGTCGAACTCATTGAGCGCGCCGTGGTGGAAGAGCAACCCGATTGGGTTTGCCTGCCCGAGTGTTTCGACTTTCTCGGCGGGACCCGCATTGAAAAGCAGGCCGCCGCCGAAATTTTGGGCGAAGGCCCAGCCTATAGAGCCATGCAAAATCTCGCCGGCCGGCACGGCATATTCATCCATGCCGGCTCGATCCTCGAAAAGATCGCCGGCCAAGACGTCATTCACAACACCACAATCGTCTTCGATCGCGGCGGCAAAGAAGTCGCCCGGTATCGCAAGATCCATATGTTCGACATCACGGCGCCGGACGGTACGCAATATCACGAGAGCTCAGCCTTCAAGCCGGGGAATGCGGTCGTAACCTATGACTGCGAAGGCCTCACCGTCGGCTGCTCAATTTGCTACGACCTGCGCTTCCCCGACCTCTTCCAGGCGCTGGCCGATAGGGGCGCCGAAATGATCGTGCTGCCTGCCGCGTTCACCTTGTTGACCGGCAAGGACCATTGGGAAGTGCTCTGCCGGGCGCGGGCGATCGAGACGCAGGCTTATTTCTGCGCCGCGGCGCAGACCGGCACGCATCATGTGGGCAGCGACGTACGCTCAACCTACGGCCACTCTTTGGTGGTCGATCCTTGGGGGCATGTCACGGCGCGGGCGTCCGACGGCGTCGGCATCGTCTCGACGCGGATCGACCGCAAGCTCATCGACAAGGTGCGCGCCCAAATCCCGGTCGCCAAGCACAAGGTCAGGATTCGCTAGAACAGGATCCGCAAAAGCGGGACCGGCTTTTACGACGATCATGCGCAAGCAGAGTCCCGTTCAGCCGCGTTGCGTCGTCTTACAGCCCGCGGCTCAAGCGAGCTTTACGATTGGCTGCACATCGGGTTCGCTAAGCCAGCGCGATCGCCGCGATGAGCCGGCCATAATCCGCCTCCCTCCGGTGTACCGAACGGCGGTAGGAAAAGCAGCGGGTCTCGTCCGCATAAGTATCGATGCCGAGATCTTGGAATTGGCCGATGCCCGCGGCGCCCAACCGCGCCCCGATGAAGCTCGGCAGATCGAACATGAAGTGCCTTTCGCGCGCCGAAGGCAAGAAGAAACGCGCGTAGCTCCTCTCCGCAGAAAGAAAGCGGGCGAAAAATTCCTCGCCGACCTCATAGGATTTCGGCCCGATCGTCGGGCCGAGCACGGCGGCAATTGCCTTGCGCCTTGCGCCGAGCTTTTCCATCTGAGCGAGGGTTGCTTCGAGGATACCGTCAAGTGCGCCCTTCCAGCCTGCGTGCGCGGCGGCGATTACTTGGGCGTCGACATCGGCCAACAGAACCATGCCGCAATCGGCGCCCGTGATGCCGAGGCCTAAGCCACGCGTCGCGCTGACGAGGCCATCGCAGCGGGGTCTTGCCACAAAGGCTTTCGTAACGATCAGCGCCTCGGCCGAATGAACCTGATAAGGCACGAGCAGCTGATCGCCGCCCAGCCCGAAATGCGCGGCCATGCGCCGCCGGTTCTCAATCACTCGGTCTTGATCGTCGTTCGACCCGGTTCCGCCGTTTAACGATTCGTAGACCCCCTCGGAAACGCCGCAGCGGCGGGTGAAGAAGGCGTGCGCGACCCCTGCGAGGCTTTCGCTCGTGATCGCCTCGATCATTGAGCCGCCTTTTCGGTCGCCAAACCCGGCGGCATTCCCAGACCTGGCGAAGTCACGGCGAGAACCTTGAAGTGTTCCGCCATGCTTGCGCCCGCCTCCGAAGCAGGACTAGGCACGGCAAGGCGTTCGACCGCCGCGTCGATGGCCGCGCTTTGCGCAGCATCGGCCTTGCGCTTCAAGGCTTCCGCACGCTCGAACAGGCCGAGGCGGCCGAGAAACGTGCCTTGCGTAACCGGACCATGGACGCAAGCGCCGGCGGCCGTGGCGGCACGCGCCAGGGCTGCGAAATCGACATGGGCGGTGAGATCGGCTTCCCCCGGCTCGTGCAATGGATCAGTTGGGCGATGTTCCTTTACCGCCTGCAGAGTAGCACCTGGCCTTGTCTCGGCATGACCATAGTCGATGACGAGCAGGGCGCCGGTCTCCGCGGCAATATGGCCGGCGAGCCGGCCCATCAGCCTTTGCCCGACTAGGCCGATCTCGACGATCGCGCCAACCGCAGGACCTGCGTCCGCATCGGTCGGCGCCGTCAATCCGGTCTGCGGTGCCGGGGCGAGACCGAAGCAAAGCGCGCCGTCGGCGTTAAGCCCGACCAGCCTTTCGCACCATCCCGTCGGCGCCCGCACATATTGGCGCACCGGCAGGGCATCGAAGAATTCATTGGCGATGATTAGCGTCGGCCCCGGCGGAAGCGATTCGACCGATTCATGCCAGGCGATCGACACCTCGGCTGTTTCGAGCGTGCGGCGCTGTTCGGCGGCAAGCGGTTCGCTCATCTCGACGAGATGCACGTCGAGCGCTTTGCGGAAGCAGGACGCAACACGCGCGGCGCGCAGAAAATCCGCCATCAGAGTGCCGCGGCCGGGCCCGAGTTCGACGAGCCGCACGACGGCCGGCTCGCCCATCGCACGCCAGACCTCGGCTGCCCAAAGCCCGATCAATTCGCCGAACATCTGGTGGATCTCAGGCGCGGTAATGAAATCGCCCTGTGGGCCGATCGGCACTCTTGTGCGGTAATAGCCGTGCTCCGGATGCATGGCCGCGAGCGTCATGAAGCGCTCGACGCTCATCGGCCCATCCTCGGCGATCATGGCGGCGATTTCCCGGCCGAGCGGGGTCATGTTTCGACGCGCCTCCGGGCAAGGGAGAAGGCGATGAATCCAAGCCCTGCGGCGATCAGCGGCAGCGAAAGAACCATCCCCATCGTCGCCCCACCAAAGAGATAGCCGAGTTGCGGATCGGGCTCGCGGAAGAGCTCGCAGGTGATCCGCGCGGTGCCGTAGCCGATCGCGAAAATCCCGGTGGCGAGCCCAGGCCGGCGCAGCGCGCCGAACCGTATCGCGACATAGAGCACGATGAACAGCAGGATTCCCTCCAAGCCCGCCTCATAGAGCTGGCTCGGATGGCGGGGCACTCCGTCGGAACCCGGAAAGATCATCGCCCAAGGCACGTCGGTGGGTCGGCCCCAGAGCTCCGGCTTGATGAAATTGGCGAGCCGGCCGAGAAAAAGCCCGATCGGCACCGCCGCGGCGCTTACATCCATGACGCTAAGTATCGGCACCTTGACCTGCCGCGCAAAGAGGATGATGCCGAGCGCTGCGCCAATGAGGCCGCCGTGAAAGGACATGCCGCCTTTCCAGACGGCGACGATCTCGCCCGGATGGGCGAAATAGAATTGCGGATTATAGAACAGCACGTAGCCGAGCCTTCCGCCGAGGATGATGCCGAAGGCCAGATAGACGATGAGGTCGTCGATGCTCGCCGGCGTCGGACGCGGCAACCCGTCCCAGAGCGCGGCCTTGCCGACGAGATGGCGCGCATAGGCCCAACCGAAGATCAGTCCGGCGATATAGGCCAGCGCATACCAGCGGATCGGCAGCGGCCCGATCGAAATCAACACCGGATTAATTTGAGGATAGGGAATGAGGAGAAGCATTTCGGTCCCGCGGCGTGCGATCCGCAAGGGTCATGCGATGCGGCAACAGACGCGTCAAGCCAGCCTTCGGCTTGCAGAGAAGGCCGAAAGGCGCGACAGAGGCGCATGAGCTGGCCTATAATGGTCAATTCAGGTGACCTTTCGCAACGCCGCCGCCCCTCTCCCGCATACGGGGAGAGAAGAATTTCCAGGAGGATAGAATGCCTCAGAGCCGTGGCACTATGTTCGATGATTTCTCGCAGCTGATGGCCGACGCGGCGGAAATGGCTCATGGCGTGCGCCGCGAGGCGGAGACGATTTTCAAAGCCCAGATCGAGCGGCTGTTGGTCAGCATGGACCTCGTCACCCGCGAAGAGTTCGAGGCGACGCGAGACATGGCGGTTGCGGCCCGTGACGAGAACGAGCGGCTGGCCAAGCGCATCGCGGCGCTCGAGGCGAAACTCGGCCTTCAGGGAGAGGCCGCGGGGAGCGCGAGCGGCAGCGATCCGGCCTTCTGAGAGCGAGATCAAGGGCGCCCCCAATGCCGAACTTCAGCCAAGCCATGCTGCCGCAAGATGGCCGCCAGTCCGACATGGCTCTCTCGATCGGCCGCGGAACGCGGCGGCTCTTGCGCAATCTCAAATTCTCGACCTTGACGGAATTGCCGCTGGCGAGCGGTCGGCGCGCGGACATCGTCGCGCTCGCGAGCGATGCGACCATCCTCATCGTCGAGATCAAATCATCGATCGCCGACTTCCGCGCCGACATCAAATGGCCGGACTATCGGGCGCATTGCGACCGGCTCTATTTCGCCATCCCCGACGGCGTGCCGGCCGCGATCATACCTGCGGATGCCGGCCTCATCATCGCCGACGCATTCGGCGCCGCGATTCTGCGCGAGGCGCCTGAGCATCGACTGGCGCCGCCGACGCGGCGCGCCATGCTGATGCGCTTTGCGCATGCCGCGGCACATCGGCTGCATGGGCTGAGCGATCCGGAGATTCTGAGCTTCGGGCCAGTGTGAACCTTCCCCCCTTTCCCCGCAAGCGGGGAGAGGGGAGTTTAGCGCGGGGCGCGCTTGGCGAGGATGCGCTGCAAGGTCCGCCGATGCATGTTGAGCCGGCGCGCCGTCTCCGAAACGTTACGGCCGCAAAGCTCGTAGATCCGCTGGATATGTTCCCAGCGGACGCGGTCGGCCGACATCGGATTCTCCGGCACCTCGGCTTTGTCGTGGCGGGTCGCCATCAAGGCCGCGTAGATGTCGTCGGCGTCGGCCGGCTTGGCGAGATAATCGAAGGCGCCGAGTTTTACCGCGGTCACCGCCGTGACGATGTTCCCGTAGCCCGTCAGGATGATCGCGCGCGCCTCGGGCCGTTTGGCCTTGAGCTCCGAAATGACGTCGAGTCCATTGCCGTCGGCGAGCCGCATGTCGATAACGGCGAAGGCCGGCGCCTCCTGCGTGATCGCGGCGAGACCCTCGGCGACTGACTGAACCGCCGTCACGATGAAGCCGCGGCCCTCCATCGCCCGCGACAGACGCGACAGGAAGGGCTTGTCGTCATCGACGATCAGAAGCGTCTTGTCTGTGTCGGAGTTGCCGAGCGTTGGAAATGTCTCCACCCTTGTGCCCGGGCCCGTTTCGGGGGGATCGGTTTTCATTATCGGGTCCCTTGCGTAATCTTCATATTAGGTCGGAATTGTCTCCCCGAGGAAGGCAAATTGTGGCCGAGCCATTCTGCCTTGGCTTCTCGCAGGTAAAATCGAGTTTTGCGAAGTTTATCATGTACCTTTTGCTGGCGTATAGTTAAAATTGGTGCACGTATTCTTAGGCGTCGACATGCCGATTTTGGCGCGCCGATGATCATCCGCTGAACACGGACTTGATCGGCTCCTCAACGCTGCGGCTGCGGCGCCCGGGTTCGAAGCTGGCGCGCGGCCAGCGGATCGTCACGCGCGCCCCGGATTGCGGTGCGGCGAGATTGTTGAGAATGACGGCGGCGCCCGATCGTTCGAGCAAGGTCTTGGCGATGAAGAGGCCGAGACCAAGACCGGAATCCTCTTCCGACTTGGCGCGGCGGTCTTTCTTCGTCGTCACATAGGGTTCGCCCAGACGGCCGATCACCTCTGCGGAGAAGCCCGGCCCGTCATCCTCGATTGCCACTTCCACGGACGTGGTGCTCCAACGGGCGATGATCTTGACCTCGGACCTCGCGAAATCGATCGCGTTTTCGATGAGATTGCCGAGGCCGTAAATCATGCCCGGATTGCGCCGACAGATCGGCTCAGGCTCGCGCCCTTCTTTGGCGATGCTGATCACGATGCCGAAATCGCGATGCGGAGCGACCGCCTCTTCGAGCAGGACCCCGAGGCTCATCTCATTCAGGATCGTGCCCGATTCATCGCCGAGCGAGGCGATCTTGGTGAGGATGCTGCGGCAGCGCCCGACTTCTTGCGCGATGAGCCCGACGTCCTCATCGAATGCGCCGCCCGACGGCAATTGCTTTTGCAGCTCTTTGACAACCAAGGTGATGGTCGCAAGCGGCGTACCGAGCTCATGCGCCGCCGCGGCGGCAAGACCATCGAGCTGGCTCAAATGCTGTTCGCGGGCCATGACTAGCTCGGTCGCGGCGAAAGCGTCGGCAAGCTTGCGGGTTTCCTCGGCGATGCGCGACGCATAGATCGCGGTGAAAGCCGCGCCGAGCGTTATAGCCACCGAGATGCCGGCAATATAGAGAAACGGCAGTTCGAGCGGCTCGCCGGGGACCCAGGGCAGCGGATAATGCACGAAGGTGAGCGCGGTCACCGCTGCGACCACCAGCAAAGTGAGGCCAAGGGTGATCCGTCCATTAAAGGATACGGCGGCGATCATGATCGGCGCCAGGAACAAGATCGAGAACGGGTTTTCGAGGCCGCCGGTCAAATAGAGGAGCGCCGAGAGCTGAACGATGTCATAACCGAGCATGGCCGCTGCCGGCGGATCCTCGAGCCGGTCGCTGCGCCCGAACCGGAGCCGCAGCATAATGTTGAGCCAAGCCGAGCTGGCGATGAACAGCAGGCAGAGGCCGAGAGGGATCGGAAACCCAAGGCCGAAGCGAACGAAGAGAACGGCGGTCGCTTGCCCGCAGATCGCGAGCCACCGCAACCTGACAAGCGTGTCGACGCGCAGCCGGCGGGAGCGCCTGCCCAGATCGAGATCCACACGGTCCGGCGCTTTATATTCTTCGCCGGCCGCGCCTGAGTTCCATTGCAGAGGCGGGCGCATGAGCCGCGGTCCTCCCCTTTACCTTCGCCAAGTCTTCTTTCCGGCTGTTATATGCGCCCGAAACGAATGAAGCCACAGGACCAAGCCATGGATTTAGTCGTGCCGTCGAGCGTTGAGCGCGCCGATCCGGCGATTGAAGTCGAGGCTCTGACGAAACACTTCAAAGGCTTGATCGCGGTCGACCATGTGAGCTTTGCCGTCGCGCGCGGCTCGGTGACCGGCCTTCTCGGCGGCAATGGCGCCGGAAAGTCCACGACGATCGGCATGATCATGGGCCTCGTTCTGCCGACGTCCGGCAAGGTCAAGGTGCTCGGCATCGACATGTTGCGCGACCGCTACCTTGTGCTGGCGCGGATGAATTTCGAAAGCCCATACGTCGACATGCCGCATCGCTTGAGCGTGCGGCAGAATTTCGAGATTTTTGCTCGCCTCTATGGTGTCAGCGACATCGAGGTGCGGATCAGGGTACTCGCCAAGGATCTTGCGCTTGAAGACCTGCTCGATCGGCGCTGCGGTCAACTTTCCGCCGGGCAGAAGACGCGGGTCGCCTTGGCGAAGGCGCTCATCAACGAACCCGAGGTCCTGCTGCTCGACGAGCCGACCGCCTCGCTCGATCCGGATACGGCGGATTGGGTGAGGACGCACATCGAGGACTATCGGCGCGGGAGGCGCGCCACCATCCTGCTCGCCTCGCATAATATGCTGGAAGTGGAACGGCTCTGCGATCGGGTGATCATGCTGAAACAGGGGCGCATCGTCGGTGACGGCAGCCCGGAAGAACTTCTCGCCCGCTTCGAGCGAAGCAATCTCGAGGAGGTCTTCCTCGACCTCGCGCGCGGCCGCAGGCAGGCCCAATGAGCCGATCGGGGCGAAACGCTTTTTCCTTCGGCCGAGTCGGCGCAATGGTGCGCCGCTACATCTATCTGCTCCGCTCGTCGGTGCCGCGGATCCTCGACCTCATCTATTGGCCGCTGGTGCAGATGCTCACCTGGGGATTCTTGCAGAGCTATCTCGCCAAGGCGCCCGCCGCCGGCCCGATCGCCGGCCGCTTGGGCCTTGCCGCCGGTTCTTTGATCGGCGCCATGCTGCTGTGGGATATATTGTTTCGCGGCCAGCTCGGGTTCTCGGTCTCGTTTCTCGAGGAAATATGGTCGCGCAACATCGCCAATCTGATGATGAGCCCGCTGCGCGTCGGCGAATTCATCCTGTCGCTGATGACGATGAGCCTCGTCAGGCTTTGCATCGGTTTCGTTCCGGTCACTTTGCTCGCAATCCTGTTTTTCGGTTTCAACCTGTGGGGATTGGGACTGGCGGTCGGTTTCTTTTTCGCCAATCTCATCCTGACCAGTTGGTCGATCGGCCTCTTCTGCTCTGGTCTCGTCCTTCGCTATGGCCTTGCCGCCGAATCTCTTGTCTGGACGTTCATGTTTCTGATGCAGCCCCTGGCCTGCGTCTTTTATCCGGTGTCGATCCTGCCGCATGCGCTGCAGATCTTCGCCTGGGCTCTACCGCCGACCTATGTGTTCGAAGGATTGCGGGCGCTCCTCATCCACCACGCGTTCCGCGGCGATCTGATGGGCGAGGCTTTCGGCTTGAACCTCGTCCTCTTCACCGCGGCGCTGATCAGCTTCCACCTGATGCTGCAGAACGCCCGCCGCGCCGGGAGCCTGCTGCAAACTGGCGAATAACGCCATAGTGACATTTTTCAGTCAGTTCGGCGAAAATGCTGTAGAAGAGAGAATTATGTATGTTTCCTCGCATTGATTTGAGAAATTTAGCGTATTAAGCTGCCTTGGCGGTTGTCGGTTCGCAGGGTGCGCAGAGTTGATGGTGGCGAACCGATGAATACCTATTCATATCAATTGCATGAGATGGCTTACCTGGCGCTCGCGCCGGCCCGTGCGGCTTCCGACATGGCGCGGGTGTGGTTCAACAATCCGATCAATCCGCTGGCCCACACGCAGGTTGGCCGCAATGTGGCGGCTTCGGCGGAGCTTTTTGAGCGTCTGACCCGACGCTACGGCAAACCGATCTTCGGCCTGACCTCGACGACGGTGAACGGCAGAAGGGTGCCGGTTCGCGAAGAAGTCGCGTGGCAGCGGACGTTCTGCAAGCTCCTGCATTTTGAGCGCGATTGGGAGGGCGCCGACGAGCCGCGGCAGGCCAAGCTTTTGATCGTCGCGCCCATGTCCGGACACTACGCAACGCTGTTGCGCGGCACGGTCGAAGCTTTCCTGCCCTATTATGATGTTTATATTACGGATTGGGCCGATGCCCGGATGGTGCCGCTCGCCCTCGGCAGCTTCGATCTCGACGATTACATCGACTATGTCATCGACATCTGCCGCCTGCTCAGCGCCGCGCGGGATGGCGTTCCCCTCCACACGATCGCGGTCTGCCAGCCCGCGGTGCCCCTGATCTCCGCCGTGGCGCTTCTCGACAAGCGCAACGATCCGGATGTTCCGGCCTCCATGACCCTCATGGGCGGCCCGATCGACACGCGGCGCAGCCCCACGGCGGTCAATCTCCTCGCCCAGGAACGCGGCAGCGACTGGTTCCGAACACACTGCATCCATCCGGTGCCCTATCCCTATCCGGGTGTCGGACGCAACGTCTTTCCGGGATTCCTTCAGCTTTCCGGATTTATGGCGATGAACTTCGACCGGCATGTCAACGCGCATATTGAGATGTTCAACCACCTGATGGAAGGCGATGGCGATTCCGCCGAAAAGCACCGCGATTTCTATGACGAATATCTGGCGGTCATGGATCTGACGGCCGAGTTCTATCTGCAGGCGGTCGATACCGTTTTCGTTAAGCATCGGCTGCCGGATGGCACGATGATGCACCGCAATGAAAGAATTGACCTCGCCGAGATCAAGCGGACGGCGCTGATGACGGTCGAGGGCGAGAACGACGATATTTCAGGGCTCGGGCAGACCTACGCGGCGCAGGAACTCTGCGTCGGCATCCCCGCGAAGCGGAAACTTCACCACGAGCAGAAAAACGTCGGCCATTACGGCGTCTTCAACGGCTCCCGCTTCCGCCAGGAGATCGCTCCGTGCATCCGGGCCTTCAACGCCGCAGTTGCGCCAATCTGAGGGGCTCCGCACGTCCGACACCCGTCTCCAGGTGCCGCCGTCATCTGTTCCTCATTGGCAGTCGCCGATGTAATCGCCAATCTGCTGACGACCCCGTGAGGTCGAAGCTAACCTGGCCGACGGAGGGCGTCACCAGCCCTTTGAAGGAAAAGGTCATGACGTCCGCTTGCTTCAGAAGCTTGGCGATTTTGGGCGTGACTGGCACCGTCGTACTTACATGATGCAGATCGACCGCACTGAGCGGCGAGAGCGCTTCGGATCCGGGGATGTCGATCACCATTGGCTGCTCGATCAGCAAAGCGACCAAAGTGGTCGTCTGGTTGGAAGGCTGAGCCTGACCGACTGCGGTGCGCAGCGAATCCTTGCGGATCGTCTCGCCCATTTGCATGCCTTGAATGAGGACGCCGCCAGGCGAGTGAAACTCGACGACCGCCCCTGGTTGGACGTTGGCGGACTTGAGGAAAGCCTCGAATTTCGTCGCAGTGTCAGCGACGATCTGCCCCGGTGGCGTAGATCACGCGGCCGTGGTCCGCGACGATGCCGCCGTCCTTGAATGTCATCGGCCCCCAGAAGTCGAGGCCGGTCCGTTCCCCCGCCGATCTGGGGGCAGGCCGAAGGAGTTACGGTGCAATCCACCGCTAACGCCGGTCTCGCAAGCAGAGCCGCCGCCAGCAAAAGGCCGTACCGCACACCATCGCGGATGAAGCCACGCATCGGATTCCCCCATCCAGAGCCGCAGCCAAAATCTAGCCTGTATTTTCCCAACCTGGAAGCCGGTTCCGGCTTGAAAGAGCGGTGATTGGGGCGACTGGAGGCAGTTGAGGCGAGGTGCGCGGGCCGGGTAGCCTAAAAGTCAAGCTTACGCTTATCGGCGCTCCGGTAATCTGACCTAATCAGGACGTGCCGGCGTAGAATCTTGCCGCCCAGAGACCTCGATCCAGTGGCGACTCGGGCGCGCTGAAGCTAAGCTTACCTCATGCCGAGCCCACCCCTTAGAAACGCGCCGCGAACGTCGCAGATCGCCTACCTCGATGTCTCGCATGCCGGCGAAACTTATCGCGTCGCCTTGAAGCGCATCGCTTCGGCGCGCCGCTTCACGTTGCGCGTGCGGACGGCGACTCGCGACGTCGTCTTGACCATGCCGCCGCGCGGTTCGATCGCAGGGGCGCGCAATTTCATCGAGCGGCACGCAGCTTGGATCGGCGCGCGTCTGCAACGCCTGCCGGCCCCCATGCCTTTCGGCGGCGGCGAGATCGTGCCGATCCGCGGCATCAACCATCGCATCGTCGAGCGGCCCTGGCAGCGCGGGAATGTTTGGGTCGAACCGGTTACCAAGGCCGTGGCCGATATCACGTTGCCACTGCTTTGCGTCAGCGCAGAGCCGGCCCATGTCGCGCGGCGCGTGAAGGATTTCCTGGTGCGCGAGGCCAAGCGCGACCTCGAAGCCGCAGTCACCCGCCATGCCGGAAAACTCGGGGTCAAGCCGCGCAAGATCAGCTTGCGCGACACGACGAGCCGCTGGGGTTCATGCTCCTCGACCGGCGCCCTGAACTTCTCCTGGCGGCTCATCATGGCGCCGAGCTATGTGCTCGATTATCTCGCCGCGCACGAGGTCGCGCATCTCGTTCACATGAACCACTCGCCAAGCTTCTGGAAAGTCCTCACCAAACTCTCGGCGCATGTCGAGGGCGCCGAAGCCTGGTTGAAGGCGCATGGCGCGGGCCTCTTGCGCTTCGGGCCTTATAAGGCCTGAGCATCATCGCTGCCGCTGCGACGCATCTCAGCGCCGCACGAAGGTCAGATAGATGGGCTTGCGTCCTGCAGCGACGGCTTTTGCTTCATAGCGTGTCGCGGTCCATCCCGGCCAGGCTTGCTGCCAATCGGCCGCCGTCTGCGCATTCCAAATGAAATCGGGGGAGCGCAGAACGCGCGCCAAAGTCCAGCCAGCATTGTCGTCGATATCGGTGGCAAAGCGCAATTGCGCTTGGGGTTGCATGACCCTTGCGAGCGCGGCGAGCATGGCGTCCGAAAGAAACCGCCGCTTGCGCTGCCGCCGCTTCGGCCACGGATCCGGATAGAGCAGATAGACGCCGCAAAGAGCGCCGTCCGGCAAGGCATCGATCACTTGCCCCGCATCACCGCAATAAAGCCGAATATTGTCCGGCTTTTTCGCTTCGATGAGTGCCAAGGTCTTGGCGAGGCCGTTCTCGAAATACTCGCAGCCGATGAACCCGCAGTCCGGATGCCTTTCGGCTTCGGCGATGAGATGCTCGCCGCCGCCGAAGCCGATCTCAAGCCAGATCGCCGCCGGTTTGCGCGCAAAGAGACTCGCCGCGTCGGCGATCGGGCGCGACAGGTCGAGCGCCAGCTGCGGCAGCAGCGTTTCGAGAAGCCCGGCCTGATGCGGGCGCAACTTCTTGCCCTTGCGCCGGCCATGAAGGCGGGAAGCGACTGCGGCGCCAGCAGCATCACCCTTCTTGAAATCGGCGCTCATGAAAGTGCGCCTACCCCTGAACAAGCTCAGCCGAAACTGGCGAGCAGCTTGTCGACGAGGTCGGTCTTCTCCCACGAAAAGCCGCCGTCGGCATCGGGGGCACGGCCGAAATGGCCATAGGCCGACGTGCGCGCGTAAATCGGCCGGTTGAGCGAAAGGTGGTCCCTGATCCCGCGCGGCGACAGCCGCATGATCTGCGGCAGGGCCAATTCGAGCTTGTCTTCGGGAACGCGCCCGGTGCCGTGCGTATCGACATAGATCGACAAAGGTTCGGGATAACCGATCGCATAAGCAAGCTGGATCGTGCAGCGCTCCGCCAGGCCCGCGGCAACGACGCTCTTGGCAAGATAGCGTGCCGCATAGGCGGCGGAGCGATCCACCTTGGTCGGATCCTTGCCCGAGAATGCGCCCCCGCCATGCGGCGCCGCGCCGCCGTAGGTGTCGACGATGATCTTGCGGCCGGTCAGCCCGCAATCGCCGTCCGGACCGCCGATGACGAATTTGCCGGTCGGGTTGATGTGCCACACGGTGTTTTTGGTGATCCAGTCGTGCGGCAGCGTAGCGCGGATATAGGGCTCGACGATCGCCGCCACGTCGGCCGAGGTCAGGGTTGCATCGAGATGCTGGGTCGAAAGAACGATCTGGGTCGCTTCGACGGGTTTGCCCTCGGCATATAGGATCGTCACTTGGCTCTTGGCGTCGGGACCAAGTTTCGCCGCCTCGCCCTCACCCAGCTTGCGCGCGCGGGACAAGTTTTCGAGGATCTTGTGGGCGTAATAGATCGGCGCCGGCATCAGCTCGGGCGTGTCGGTGCAGGCATAGCCGAACATGATGCCTTGGTCGCCGGCGCCCTCATCCTTATTGCCGACCGCATCGACGCCGCGGGCTATGTCCACCGACTGAGCGTGCAGCAACACCTCGATATTGGCGTTTTGCCAATGGAACCCGGCCTGTTCGTAGCCTATCGACTTGATGGCCTGGCGCGCCGTGTCTTCGATCGTCGCGACGGAAATCGCCGGGCCGCGCACCTCGCCGGCGATCACCACCCGATTCGTCGTCGCCAAGGTCTCGCAAGCCACCCTCACCTCATAGGCGTCGAGACCGACCTTGGCGGCTTCCCTGAAGAACAGATCGACGATCTCATCCGAAACCCGATCGCAAACCTTGTCGGGATGGCCTTCGGAAACCGATTCACTCGTGAACAGATAGTTTTTCCGGGGCACAGACGAACTCCGAGAATGCAACATGCCGATGCGAGAAAGGGCTCTTCGATGGGCTGAGGACGCAGAGCAGCCGCGAGGGGCGGCGGAATTTCCGATAAACCGTTCGCTCGGTCAAGCGTGACAGGCCAATTCGTTCGTCATGACGAACGAATCTTACGATTTGCCGTGTTTATCACCCGGGGCGGGAGGCGGCTCATCTCCGGCGAGGCTCGCGACGAGATCGATGATGCGCTTGCGCACCTTCGGATCTTGAATGCGGGCAAAAGCCTTGTTGAGGTGCAAGCCCTCGGTCGTGGCGATGAAATCCAACACGAAGGATGAGTTTGCTTCCTCGGCGACCCCGAGCTCCCCGCGACCGCCACCGATGCCACCGGTGTTCAAGGGAGCGCCCTCGAAAAAGAACGCCGGCGGCACGTTCAATGTCGTCGAAATCTGCTGCAGTCGGCTGGCGCCGATTCGATTGGTGCCTTTTTCATATTTTTGAATCTGCTGAAACGTCAGCCCCAAAGCCTCGCCGAGTTTCTCCTGACTCATCCCAAGGAGGATTCGGCGCATACGGACCCGGCTGCCGACATGGCGGTCGATCGGATTCGGGACCTTCTTCACGAAAACAACTCTCTTTCAGTTACTGCGGTCAAAATAAACACTCCGCGCCGCCGAAGCGGGCACCGATTTGCTGATGCGGCTGTAGCTGAGCTTGGGAAACGCTGAGCGTCATAACCTCGATCGACGGTACTAGCAGATCGCCACCTCTTAGGCCCAGCCGCACGGCGTGAGCAGAGGATCGATCATCGGCGTGATACCGCAAAGAGAATGTTGCTCGCTGTCTCCAATTAGTTCGAGCCGCCGCATGCGACGGCTACCGTTTCACGCCCCCCTTCAGCGCGTTTGTTGCAAATAAAACCTTGTTTTCTCAGGAAGTCAAACAAACAGTCTCACCCCAAGAGAGGAGCAAAGGGCGATAAACCAAGCCAGCAGACCGGCCATGAACGGCGCGCGCGAAAAGAGCGGCGGCGCGATTTTTCCCGGCAGAACGCCATCGACCACACCCTCCTCCCCCAGAGGCAATTGCGCCAGAATGCGCCCATAGGCATCCACAATGGCGGAGATGCCGGTGTTGGCGGCGCGGAGCAGCGGCAGGCCTTGTTCGATTGTACGCAGCCGAGCCTGGGCGAAATGCTGATAAGGGCCTGCGGTCCGCCCAAACCAGGCGTCATCGGTGACATTGAGCATGAAGCCCGGTCTCAGCGTACCCGGCAGAGCCGCCGGCACGACCTCTTCCGGGAAGATGGCCTCATAGCAGATGAGCGGCGCAGCCGGCGGCAGGTCTGGTAAGTTCAATAGGCTATGCGCCGCGCCCTTCTCAAACCCGCCGGGCACATGCACGAAATGATGCAGGCCCAATCGGCGGAACAACCATTCCATCGGCAAATATTCGCCGAAGGGAACGAGGTGAACCTTGTCGTAGGTGTCGAGAATGATGCCGCCGCGGCCGATGACCAGCATGGAATTGTAAAAGCCGGGATGCGGGCGCGAACCGGGCGTTTCCGGTGCCTCGCCGACGCGCGCGGCGCCGGTCACGAGCGTGGTTCCCGGCGGCAAGGCGCCGCCGATTGCCGCGAGCGCCTGTGGATCTTCGGTCAAGATGAAGGGAAAGGCCGATTCCGGCCAGACGAGAAGCGTGACATCGGAAAGGCCGGTATGTTCCGGACCCGTCGAGCGGTCCGAAAGCTTAAGATAATCGGCAACGATCTCGTCCTTGTTTTGCGGACTGAACTTCGCGTCTTGCGCAATGTTCGGCTGCATCAGTCTGACTTTGACGGCGGTGACCGGCGCGGGCGGCGTGACGGCGAGGCGGAGCGCGCCAAAGAGCGCGAGCCCGGCCAGCGCCGCGACAGCGATGAGCAGGCCGCCCGGAGCACGCACCGGCTCGCCCTTGCGCCTATGATCGGCGAGGAGCGCCGGCGCGGCAAAAATCGCGACGGTCAGAACAGTCAAGCCCGCGAGGCCGCCGATTGCCGCGAATTGCGCCAAGACAAGATGGTCGCCGAGCGCCATGCCGTAATCGTTCCAGGGAAAGCCGGTCAGCACACGGCCGCGCAGCCATTCGCTAAAACCCAATCCGGCGGCGAGCGCGAAAATCCGGCTGACACCGGGCGCCCAAAAGAGCCGGGCGAGCATAAATCCGAGCGCGGGAAAGATCGCAAGCATTGCCGGCAAGCCGAGAACGCCGAGCGGCAGAGCCCAAGCGAATTCCGGCTCGAGCAGGAACGCGGCGCCGAGCCACCAGAATCCGGCGACGAAATAACCGAACCCCCACCACCAGCCGACGCCGAAGGCATTCTTCAGCGAGGCGAGTGGCAAGCGGCTCACTTTGGCTTCCGCCGCGCCGTCGATCAGCCAGACGGCGGCCACCATCGGCACGAGGATCGCGGGGAGAAAATCGACCGGAGCCAAGGCCAGCGCGCCAAACGCACCGGCGAGAAATGCGATCGCGCGGCGCCGCCAACCGCCGGAGAGAATGACGAATTCCGCGATGGAATACATGGCCGGCTTTCTGGCAGGTCCGCCGATGCGTGAGACGAACGAATCGTGGAGAACTTACCGGCTTTTGCCGCGCGTGGCCAAAGCGCCGGCGGTCTGCGACGGCGGTTGTTCGCCGGCTTCTTCCGTCTCGGCCGGCTCATCCGCATCCGCGTCATCCGGCAAGGCTGTGCGACGGATTCTGATCCGCTTCACCCGGCGCGGATCGGCGTCGAGCACTTCGAATTCGAGCCCGGCCTCGCTCAGGATCTCGCCGCGGAAAGGCACGTGTCCGGCAAGGCTGGTGATGAGGCCGCCCAAAGTGTCGACATCCTCGGCATCGACGATTGTGCTGAGATCTTGGCCGAGGACTTGCGAGACATCGCCGAGACTAGCGCGGGCGTCGACGATGAAACTGCCGTCCTCCGCGCGCTCGATCTTCGGGCTCTCGTTCTCGTCATGCTCGTCTTCGATATCGCCGACAATCATCTCGACGATGTCCTCGATCGAAGCCAAGCCGTCGGTGCCACCATATTCGTCGATGACGAGAGCCATATGCGTGCGGCTCGTCTGCATCTTCACCAGAAGATCGAGAGCCGGCATCGACGGCGGCACGAAGAGAACCGGACGCAGCATGCCGGATTCAGCCAAGCTCATCTCGGCGAAGCCGAGCTTGCTCTGCTGCGCCGGGTCGAGTTTGAAATTATCGGCCGCCGCGGCGATGAAATCGACGAAGTCGCGGATGTGGATCATGCCGCGCGGATCGTCGAGATTTTCGCCATGCACCGGCAGGCGCGAATGGCCGGCCGTGCGGAACACGTCGAGCACCTCGGCCAAGGTCGCATCATAGGCAACGGAGAAAATGTCGGCACGCGGGATCATGATGTCCGCGACCCGCACTTCGTGCAACGACAGGACATTCTTCAGCATCGCCCGTTCGAGCGGCGAAAAGCCGGGCGCCGTAGAAATGTCGCCGAGCGCCTCTTGCACGTCGTCGCGGATCGAGGCGCCGCCGAGACCGAACAGCTCGCGCAGCCGCTCGAACAGACTGGGCTTCGCCCCGGACTTGTCGCCGCCGTTATCGTTGTCGCCGTTCAAGCTCATTCGGAAATTCCGACGAGGGCCGAACGATAGGGGTCCTCGATGCCAAGAGCACCGAGAATGTCGCGTTCGAGCCGTTCCATCACCGCCGCCTCGGCCTCGTTCTGATGATCATAGCCGATCAGGTGCAGAAAGCCGTGCACCAGGAGGTGGATGAGATGATCCATGATGCTCTTGCCTTCTTCTTCCGCTTCTCGCGCGGTTGTCTCGTAGGCAATCGCGATGTCGCCGAGCGAGGCCGACGCGGCAACATCTCCGGGCGTGGGAAATGACAGAACATTGGTCGCGGCGTCGCGGCCGCGCCATTGCACATTGAGTGCGCGGATGAAGCGATCGTCGCAAAGAAGAATGCTGAGCTCAGCGCCCGGACGCAGCCTCGCGCCCGATTGGCGGATCGATTCGGCAATCGCAGCCAGGGCTGGTTCGGCGAGGTTTGCGAAGGACGACCAGAGCTCGCTCTCGATCGAGATTTCGATACTTGGGCCGTCGCTCATCGGCGCGGGCTCCCCTTGTGAAGGCCGGCGCGCGAACGGTCCTCGTAAGCGGTGACGATGCGGCGGACGAGATCATGGCGCACGACGTCGCTCTCCACGAAGCGGACGTGGGCTATTCCTTCGAGCCCTGACAGAAGCGCGATCGCTTCGCTGAGACCCGAGACCTGGCCCGGCTGAAGATCGGTCTGCGATGGGTCGCCGTTGACAATCATACGCGAGCCTTCGCCAAGCCGCGTCAAGAACATTTTCATCTGCACCGACGTCGTGTTCTGCGCTTCGTCGAGCAGGACGCAGGCATTGCTCAGCGTGCGGCCGCGCATGAAGGCAAGGGGCGCGACTTCGATCATACCGGTCTGTATGCCGCGTTCGACCATCCTACCGTCCATGAAATCGTTCAGCGCGTCGAAGATCGGCCGCAGATAGGGATCGACCTTCTCGCGCATATCGCCCGGCAGAAAGCCGAGCCGCTCGCCGGCTTCGAGCGCAGGGCGCGACAGGATGAGACGCTCGACAATCCCTTGTTCGAGCAGCGACACGGCGTAGCCGACTGCGAGCCAGGTCTTGCCGGTTCCGGCCGGGCCCTCGGCGAAACAGAGCTCGTGGCGCTTGAGGCAGCGGATATAGAGGTCCTGCGCGGCATTGCGGGCCCGCACCACACCGCGCCGGCGGGTGGCGATCTCCTCGAAGACCGCTCGGCCGATTTCGGCATTAGGAAACAGGCTGCCTTGCAGCACGCCTTCCTGAATCGCGCCATCGACGTCCCCGAGGCTGACCGGCTGCCCGAGCCTTATGCGCGCGTAGAGGTTTTCGAGAACGTGGCGGGCCTGTTCGCAGGCTTCCACTGGGCCTTTGATCGTGACCTGATTGCCGATGGCATTTGCGAGGACGCCGAGCCGGCGCTCAACTTTTGCGAGGTTCTGGTCATAGAGCCCGAAGAGCAGCGAGGCGTGACGATTATCATCGAAAGCCAAGGTGATTTCGGTAGGCATATCTGAGGTGATCGGCGGCCGCGCGCCCTCGGGTCTCAGCGACGATATCGAACGGTCCGATGATCTCAAGCCTTTACCTCTTCGATGCCGGCCCCGCCCTCGGAGCCCGCAAGACGCCCAAATAACGAATTCGCGCCCGCCGCGACGATCTCGACCGGCATCAAAATCCCGATGAGATGCTCCGGCGCCGTGACCTGGACAGCTTGAAGATAGGGAGACCTGCCGACGATTTGACTGGGATGGCGGCCCTTTTTTTCGAACAGAACAGCAAAAGTCTTGCCAATCATGCATCTATTGAAGGCCTGGCGCTGGGCCTCGAGCAGGTCTTGCAGCTGGACCAGGCGTTCACGCTTAACTCTTTCATCAATCTGGTTAGGCATATCGGCGCCCGGCGTACCCGGCCGGGGCGAATATTTGAACGAAAAGGCGCTAGCGAAGCTGACTTCGCGGACGAGATCGAGGGTCGCCTCGAAATCCGCCTCCGTTTCGCCGGGAAAGCCGACGATGAAGTCGGAGGAAAGGGCGATATCGGGCCGCGCAGCCCGCAGCCGCGCGGCAAGATCAAGGTAGGCGCCACGCCCATGCTTGCGCTGCATGGCCTCGAGCACCGCGTCCGAGCCGGCTTGCACAGGGAGGTGAAGATAGGGCATGAGTGCCGGCAGGTCGCGATGCGCGGCGATGAGCCCGTCGTCCATGTCGTTCGGGTGGCTCGTCGTATAGCGAAGCCTGATAATCCCGGGCACGTCCGCGAGCCGCGCGCAGAGTTTTGCAAGCGACCAGACGCGCCCGTCGAGGCCTTCGCCGTGGTAGGCGTTGACGTTCTGCCCGAGCAAAGTGACTTCCTTCACCCCGGCGGTGGCGAGCTCTTCGATTTCGGCGAGGATTTTTGCCACCGGCCGTGAATATTCGGCGCCACGCGTATAGGGGACTACGCAGAACGTGCAGAACTTGTCACAACCTTCCTGCACGGTCACGAAAGCCGAAACACCGCGCTCCTTTATCTTGCCGGGCGCCGGCTTCACCAGATGATCGAACTTGTCCTCGATGGGAAATTCTGTGTCGACCAGGCCGGCCGCATCTGAGCGGCGCAGAAGGTCAGGAAGCCGATGATAATTCTGCGGCCCCACGACGACATCGACCGATTTCTCGCGGCGGAGAATTTCGCCGCCTTCGGCCTGCGCGACGCAGCCGGCAACGACGATTTTTGTCGGAAGGCCCAAGGCGCGGCGCGCCCTCTTTACGGTGCGCAGCTTGCCGAGTTCCGAAAAAATCTTCTCCGCGGCTTTCTCGCGGATGTGGCAGGTGTTCAGGATCACGAGATCGGCGTCGTTGAGGCTTTGGGTCTCGTCGAAGCCTTCCGGTGCAAGAAGATCGGTCATCCTCTGCGCATCGTAAGCATTCATCCGACAGCCATATGACTTGATGAACAGCTTTCTGCGCGGAACGGCCGGCGCAGCCCGGGTTTCGATCTGCCGGTCGGCGAAATCTGCTGCCCCCTCGGGCGAATTGGAAAATTCGTTCATGATCCTCGCTGCGATCTCGCCGTTAGATCTAAGGTCGTAAATTCACAAGCCCGTCTCGTGGTTGATGCCGGCGGGGTCGACTCTATCCTAAGAGCCGGCGCTCCGAAACTAATCGAAATCGCGGCGCAAAACGAGGGCCGAAGCGCGCATTCCGTCGGCCTTGCGGTAATAGGCCTTGCGTTCGCCGACCTCGCGGAAATCGAAGCTTCGATACAGCGCAAGCGCTGCCCGATTGTCCGCCTCGACCTCAAGAAAGAGCGATTTGGCGCCCTCTGCCGCGAGGAGGGAGAGATGGTTCATCAAGAGCGCGCTGCCTATCCCCTTGCCGCGCGCGGCGGGCGCCACGGCAATCGTCAGCATCTCGGCCATATCCGCGGCGCGCCGCGACAAGACGAATCCGGTGAGGGCTCTGGCGTTCTTGCGCCAGAAGGAGGCGGCGATCGCCGCCTGGCCGATGACGTTGCGGCCGGCGAGCAGGCTCTCGAACTCCGCCGCGCCCCAGGGGTGGGCGAAACTTTGCGCATGGATTTTCGCGCAGGCGCGCCCGAATTCCGGGCCGATACGGCGGATCGAAGAAGGCTTTTCAAACCATCCGAACATGTCGATCAAGGCCGCGCGAGAGGCACGTGGCTCGCATCCTGCGGCTTGATATCCGGCGGTTTGAGATAGAGCGGCCTGGGCGGCGCCGTCGCCGGGTCGACGAGAAGGCCGAGCCTGGCGACGAAGGCGATGTCGGGCGCGCTGATGTCGCCGACCACCTCGGCTGCCAGATGCGCCGAGGCAGCTTCAATCGCCAGCATGGGCGCGCCCGATCCGGCCATGCGGACGGGACCGGCGCCGAGCAGGCGGACGGCATCGCGCACTGAGGCGACGCGCGGCGCGACGATCGCCCTTCCATCAGAGCCGAAGGCCGCGAAATAGACATTGCCGTGCCCGGCGTCGATCGCCGCGGCAACAAGGCCATGCTTCTTGGCGAGAATCAAAGGCGCGGCGAGCGCGGCGAGCGTCGAGACGCCGACCACGGGCACGCCGCAGGCGATCCCGATCGCCCGCGCGGCGGCAACGCCGACCCGCAGCCCCGTGAACGAGCCGGGCCCGACCGTGACGGCAACCAGCCCCAAGGCTGCGAATCCGCCCTCGACTTGCGTCATGATTCTATCGATGAGCGGCAGCAACGCCTCCGCCTGGCCGCGCTGCATGCGCATCGTTTCGCAAGCTTCGGGCGCCCCCGCGCCGTCCTGGTAAACGCAGGCCGAGGCCGCCTGAAGCGCGGTATCGATTGCGAGGATCTTCATGCCCGTCATTCGGCGGCTGCGCTGGGCCGGTTCAAATCTGCTCGACGGTGTGGACGACCGGCACGTAATGGCGGAGCAGGTTTTGAATCCCATTCCGCAAGGTCGCGGTGGACGACGGGCAGCCGGAACAGGAGCCCTTCATCGCGAGAAAGACCGTGCCATCGCGATAGCCGCGGAATTTGATGTCGCCGCCGTCACCGGCGACCGATGGCCTCACCCGCGTCTCGATGAGCTCTTTGATCGTCTCGACCGTCTCGGCATCTTCGGGAGCGAAGAATTCATCGGGTTCCCTCAGCGGATCGGCCAATGCGCCTTCGGCGAGCAAGGGCGCGCCGGAGACGAAATGTTCCATGATCGCGCCGAGGATCGCCGGCTTCAGCTCCTGCCATTCTCCGGCGTTCTTCGTCACCGTGATGAAATCGGCGCCGAAATAGACGCCTGCGACGCC
Source organism: uncultured Alphaproteobacteria bacterium (assembly GCA_963720425.1). Lineage (GTDB taxonomy): Bacteria > Pseudomonadota > Alphaproteobacteria > Rhizobiales > Beijerinckiaceae > Methylovirgula. Next base: position 1,185,223 of record OY970391.1, on the reverse strand, counting down.
GGGAATTTCTAACAAGGCCTGCGCAAGCGGCGATTGCGCCGCGCCGGCTTGGCTGCGGATATCCAATGTGCCTGCCGGCATTACTGCGCGGCCGGGTAAAAATTTCAAGGTCGCCGGATTCGGCGTGGCTTCGGTCTCGATGAACATCATTTGCTCCCAATCTGTCGGGTCAAGGCCGCAGTTGGCTTGAACTTTTACATATGAGCGAGCAGGGCCGGGAGCAAGGAGAAAGCGCCGCGGGCACGGATCATCGACAAGCTTGCTAAGATTGTGCCTAACCATAAGCGGAAGGAGCGGTGATGAGATGGGCTGGTGGGCCGGGCAGGACTCGAACCTGCAACCAGACCGTTATGAGCGGCCGGCTCTGACCAATTGAGCTACCGGCCCGGTAGCTCCTCTCCCCGCTTGCGGGGAGAGGGCGGCGCGCATTACATCGAACCCGCGGCATGACGCAAGGCCGGCGGATCTTGCGGTTGATGCCAGATCGTCCCGCAACTACCTTTCGGTGAGTTTCAGCTCGATCCGTCGGTTCTTGCTGTAAGCGTCCTCGCTGTCGCTGGGATCGATCGGCTGGAATTCGCCGAATCCGGCGGCGGCGAGGCGCTGCGGCGGCACGCCTTTGCTGATCAGGTATTGGACGACGGCGATGGCGCGCGCCGACGAAAGGTCCCAGTTCGAGTGAAACTGCGCCGACTGTATGGGCCGCTTGTCGGTGTGCCCGTCGACGCGCAGAATCCAGGGGATTTCGGGCGGAATTTCATGGTCAAGCTCGACGATCGCGCCGGCGAGCTTGTCGAGCTCGGCCTTGCCTGCGTCATTGAGCGTTGCCTGGCCGGTATCGAAGAGGACTTCTGACTGGAAGACGAAACGATCGCCGACCGTGCGTATGTCGGGGCGGTCCCCGAGGATCTGCCGCAACCGGCCGAAGAAGTCCGACCGATAGCGCGACAGCTCCTGCACCTTCTGCGCCAAGGCGATGTTGAGCCGCGAGCCGAGGTCGGCGATCTTGACCTGCGATTCGCGGTCGCGCGTTTCGGAGGCCGAAAGCGCATCTTCGAGCGCGCCAAGCTGCTTGCGCATTGCGGCGATCTGCTGATTGAGGATGTCGATCTGGGCGAGCGCCTGGGCAGAGATCTGCTTTTCGGCATTGAGCTGCTGATCGGCCGCGGAGACCCGCTGGTCGGCGCCTGAAGCGCCGGAATTGGCGGCGGCGGCCTCAGCTTGCAGCTTCGTCTTGTCCTTCTGCTCGATGTCGAGCGTCGCCTGAAGCGCGGCAAGATTGGCCTCGACGTCGGCCTTTCCGGCCCGTTCCATCGCCAGAAGCGAAGTCAGCTCGGCGATCTGCTTGTTGAGCTTATCGAGCACGGTGTCCTTGCCCGACACCTCGCGGGCGAGGAAGAATTGCGCCAGCATGAACACCGAGAGAAGAAAGACGATGACGAGCAGCATCGTCGACAGCGCATCGACGAAGCCCGGCCAATAGTCGATGCTGCGCTGTTGGCGCCCACGTGCCAGGGGCATCAGCGACGCTCCGTTTCGCTGGCAATCTGTTTCAGCACCACTTTGATCTCCTGGTTTTGTTCAGCCTGCGCCTCGACCCAGTCGCGGATCAATTGCTGTTCCGCCCGCATGTGTTCGACGAGGCTCTGGATGCCGTCGGCAAGATTGGCCACGGCGATCGAATTCGCCCGCGCATGGCTTTGATCCGCCGTCGTCGCGATCTTTATGATCGCGGCGCGCAGATCGCGCGGCATGCCGTCGAGCGCTGGTCCGCTCTCGATGAGCGGATCGCTCGTGCTGGCGGTCAGATTGTCTTCGAGCTCCTTGTAGAACCTGTTCTGCGCCTGCCCGGCTTGAAGATCGAGGAAGCCGAGCACCAGCGATCCGGCAAGGCCAAAGAGCGAGGAGGTGAACGAAATGCTCATGCCGGCGAGCGGCGCGGCAAGGCCATTCTTCAGATCGTCGAACATGACCGCGGCATCGCTACCGGTCTGCATCGATTTGATGACCCCGCCGATCGAAGCGACCGTCGCGAGCAGGCCCCAGAACGTGCCGAGCAGGCCGAGGAAGATGAGCAGGCCGGTCAGATAGCGGGCCGTATCGCGCGCCTCGTCGAGCCGAGAGCCGATCGAATCGAGGATCGCCCGCAAGGTCAAAGTCGAGATCGTTGCGCCGGGCGCACGATCGCCGAGCAATGTCGCCATGGGCGCCAGCAGGACGGGGGCCGGCACTTTCACGTCCTGCGGCAGGGAATTCACCCAACGCGCCTCGCCGAACAGCCGGATCACCTGCCGCAGCGTCAGGATGATGCCGACAGCGAGCACAAAGAAGATCAGGCTGTTGAGGCCGGGATTGGCCATGAAGGCGGTGTGGATCTGCTTGTGCAGGATCAGCGCGAGGAAGCCGACGAGAATGAGGAAGACCACCATCCGCAGCAGAAAGACGCGCGGCGAGGAGAGCTTATAAGGATCGAGGTCGACCGCCATTGTCCAATCCTGTTCGCCTTCGTTGACCCCGGGATGGCGCGCGAAAGCGCGGGCGCCCGGCGCTCAGCCTGCCGAACCATCCGGTGGAGTGCCGGATTTCTAGCATAGATCGGCGTCATCCGGCAGAACGAATGAGCGCCAATAATTGCGAATGTATGGTCTCGTTCCCGGCGCAGACGGAGCCCTTGGTCAGCATGTCGGGGCCGCCGTCGGCGTCGCTGACGAAGCCGCCGGCCTCTCTGATGATCAACATTCCGGCGGCAAGATCCCAAGGTTTCAGATCGCGCTCCCAAAAGCCGTCATAGGCGCCGGAGGCGACAAGGCAGAGATCGAGCGCCGCCGCGCCGAGCCGGCGCAAGTTGGAAGCGCGCGCCATGACTGCAGAAAATTCCGCCTTGAAGCGCGGGTGGCCCGGCTTGCCGAGGTGCGGAATCCCGCAGCCGACGAGCGCCTCGCCGATGTCGCGGCGCGCCGCGACCCGCAGGCGCCGGTTGTTGAGATAGGCGCCTTGACCCTTTTCGGCGATGTAAAGGGCCTCGGTCGCGGGATTGTAGACGAGGCCCGCGACCACCTGGCCGTCACGCGCAAGCCCGATTGAGATTGCGAAGATCGGCAGGCCGTGCAGAAAGTTCGTCGTCCCGTCGAGCGGGTCGATGTACCAGATGTGGCTCTTGTCGGGGCCTTCGACGACGCCCGCCTCCTCGAGGACAAAGCCATAGCCGGGGCGCGCCTTCGACAATTCATCGAACAGAACCTTCTCGGCCTTGCGATCGGCGGCGGAGACGAAGTCGCCCGGCCCCTTCACGGAGACTTGCAAGTTTTCGACTTCGCCGAAATCGCGTTTGAGTCCGCGCCCCGCTTTCAGCGCCGCGGCCGTCATTACGTTCATCAGGGCGGAGCGAATCATGAAGTGCAATTCCGCAATGCAGCCGGGGCCTACGAGCCGCAGCGATAAGCCTCGTGTCGGAAGGAAAGGCAAGTCATCGGTAAGGTGCGCCCCTCTCCCCGTTTGCGGGGAGGGTTCACGCGCCGCCCATCTTGCAGATCAACTTCCATTCCGCATCAGTAATCGGCTGCACCGAAAGGCGGGAATTGTTGACGAGCACCATGTCCTTGAGCCGCGGCTCGGCCTTGATCGCCGCGAGGCTTACCGGCTTCTTCAAAGGTTTTTCGGCGCGCACATCGACCATGCCGAATGTGCCGGTCTTATCGCTCGGATCGGGGTAATAAGGCTTGATGACAGTCACGATTCCGATGATCTCCTTGCCTTCGCCCGAATGATAGAAGAAAGCATGATCTCCGACCTTCATCGCCATCAGATTCTGCTTGGCGGAGTGGTTGCGCACGCCGCTCCAGAACGTCCCCTTCTCGCATGCTTCGACCTGCTGCTGCCAGGACCAGCTGTTCGGCTCGCTTTTGAGCAACCAATGCGCCATGCAAACCTCCGACACCGCCCCTCATCCGACCTGACTTCGTCAGGCCACCTTCTCCCGCAAGCGGGAGAAGGATGCGCCCCTCACTCATAAAGGCGCGTGCCGATATTTCCAGCAGAGAGTTCGGGCTTCGCCGGGCGCGCCAACAGCGCCTCGATCGCTGCATCGATTTCAATACGTTCGGCGAGCACTGCGTCGACGGCCGCCGAGATCGGCATGTCCACCGACTTTTGATGCGCGAGGTCGAGCAGAATTCCGCAGGTGTAAACGCCTTCCGTCAGCCTGCCGTCGGCGCTGGCCTCGGCGAGGCTTGCGCCGCGCCCCAAGGCGAAGCCGAAGGAAAAATTCCGCGATTGGGCCGAGCTGCAGGTCAAGACGAGATCACCGAGGCCGGAGAGGCCGGCCAGCGTCGCCGGATCCGCCCCGAAGGCGCGCCCGAACCGGGTGAGCTCGGCGAAACCGCGGGCGATCAGCGCCGCACCGGCGCTCGCCCCTAACCCGCGCCCCGCAGCGATGCCGCTGGCGATTGCGAGAACGTTCTTGGCGGCGCCGCCGATCTCGACGCCGCGGATGTCACGCGCGTGATAGAGCCTGAACCACGACGCCGCGAGCGTCCGGGCGAGCGCCGCAGCCCGCTCGGTGTCATCCGCAGCGAGCGTCACCGCCGTCGGCAGGCCCTTGGCGACATCGGCGGCAAAGCTCGGCCCCGAGAGCACGGCCGGCGGGTTTTCGGGCAGGATTTCGGCCACGACTTGGCTCGGAAAAAGGCCCGTCCCCCGTTCGATGCCCTTCGCGCAGATGACGACGGGAACATCCAGCGGGGCAAAGCTCGAGAGTGCCTGGCAGACCTGGCGCAGCGCCTGAGTGGGCACTGCGAGGAAGATGACGTCGGCCTCGGCCGCCTTGGAAAGAGACTCGGTCGGCGTCACGTTCAAGGCGAGCGGCACCCCGGGCAGACGCCGCGCATTGACGCCGGTCGCCGCCATCTCTGCGGCATGGCGCGCGTCGCGCGCCCATAGGATGACGGGCGCCTCATGGCGGGCGGCGAGATTGGCAAGGACCGTTCCCCAGGCACCGGCGCCGAGAACCGCGATTTGGCGCTTGCGCTCCGGCATCCCTGTCTCCTCGATCTGGCGCGTTCGGCCGGGAGAATCCGGCCTCAATTGCCCGCTGTTGTTTCAATTGTGCGTGTGGCTTTATCACGCGAGACGAAGAACGCGAGAACAGGACTCGATTCCCCGGTAAAGATGCACTAGGCCTTGCCGTGATGCACGGCCTCTCCGTCAGCATCGAGCGGCCAGCGCGGGCGCGCCGCGAACGTCATATCATCGCTGAGGCCCAGCATCAGCCTCTCTATGCCCGCCCAGGCAATCATGGCGCCATTGTCCGTGCAGAGGGGAATTGGCGGCACGACGAGGCGCAATCCGCTCTCGCCGCAAAAGCGCATTAGGGCGCGGCGGATCGCGGCATTGGCGGCGACCCCACCGGCAACCACCATGGCCTGGCAGGGGCCAAGCCTCTCGCCGAAGATGCGCAGCCCGGCGCGCAGCCGGTCGACGAGCGTGTCGATGACGGCGGCCTGGAATGAAGCGCAGAGATCGGCGATATCGGCTGAGGTCAAAGGCGCGATCCGCTCGGCCTCGAGCCGCACCGCGGTCTTCAATCCCGAGAAGGAAAAATCCGCCTTCTCCCGGCCGAGCATCGGCCGCGGCAGATCGAAGCGCGCGGCATTGCCTTTCAACGCTTCGCGCTCGACGAAGGGACCGCCTGGATAACCGAGGCCGAGCATTTTCGCGACCTTGTCGAAGGCTTCGCCGACCGCGTCGTCGACGGTCGCCCCTAAGCGCAGATAATTGCCGACGCCCTTGACCGCCGCGAGCTGCGTGTGGCCGCCCGAGACCAAGAGCAGAAGATAAGGAAAATCGAGGCCGCCGGAGAGCCGCGCCGTCAGCGCATGCGCTTCGAGATGGTTGACGGCGACGAATGGCTTGCGCGCGGTGAGCGCCAGCGCCTTCGCGGTGGTGAGCCCGATGATGACGCCGCCGATGAGCCCGGGGCCCGCGGCCGCGGCGATTCCATCGAGATCGGCGAGTGTGAGCTTGGCATGTTCGAGTGCGCGGACGATGAGCCGATCGAGCACGTCGACATGGGCGCGCGCGGCAAGTTCCGGCACGACGCCGCCATAGGCCTGATGTTCGGCGATCTGGCTCATGATCTCGTTGGCGAGAATCTCCCCGCCGCCTTCGGGCTTGAGCCGGACGACGGCCGCCGCCGTCTCATCACAGGTGGTTTCGATGCCAAGAACGCGCATGAGCCAAGCCATTGATCGAGCAGTCCAGCCGAGGATTTGCCGGCGGGACATGCCCTAGATAGGCATACCTCGGAAGCATCACCATGCGCGACGCCGTAGCGGAGAGCCGGCTTTTGGTGCAAAACCTAGTCTACAACGTGACAAGGCGGAAACCACAAGGAAATCAGCAATTCCTTCTCTCAATTCACCGCTTGGAACCGAGCCGCTGCTGAGAATCGGGACGCGCGCCAGCCCTTTGGCTTTGGCGCAGGCTCATGAGGTCGAGCGCCGGCTCGCGGCGATCCACGCCGCTGGGGATATCGAGATCGTCCCCATCAAGACGACCGGCGATATCATCCAGGATCGCCCGTTGAGTGAAGCGGGCGGCAAGGGTCTCTTCACCAAAGAGCTCGACATCGCGCTCGAACGCGGCGAGATCGATGTCGCCGTCCATTCGGCCAAGGACCTGCCGACATTTCTGCCCGAAGCGATCGAGATCATCGGCTATCTGCCGCGCGAGGACGCGCGGGACGTCTTCATTTCAGCAAAGGCGGCCGACCCGCGTGCACTGCCGACGGGCGCAACCGTCGGCACGGCATCGCTGCGCCGCGGCGCTTTACTGAAACGGCTGCGACCTGATCTTGCCGTCGTGCTGCTGCGTGGCAATGTCGAGACGCGCTTGGCGAAGCTCGCGCGCGGCGAGGTCGATGCGACGGTCCTGGCGCTCGCTGGGCTCAATCGGCTCGGCCTCGCCCATAGAGCAACCAAGGTGCTCGATTGCGAGGATTTCGTGCCCGCCGTCGGGCAAGGCGCGATCGGCATCACGGCGCGGCGCGGCGATGCCACGGTCATGCGCTTGCTCAGTCCGATTCTCGACCGAGCGACCGGCGTGGCGCTGCGCTGCGAACGGGCCTTGCTTCGCGTCCTCGACGGCTCCTGCCGCACGCCGATCGGCGGTCATGCCCGCTTGGAAGGCGAAAGACTCGCTCTTCATGCCATCGTATTGCGACCGGACGGAACGCAGTTTTTCGAAACGCGTGTGAGCGGGCATGAAGCGCAGGCCGAGGCGCTCGGCGATAGCGCGGCGCGCGAGTTGCTCGCCCGAGCGCCGAAGGGCTTTCTCGAAGTATAATCTCGGAAAACTACAGACGGTGCGGAAAAGGTCATCAGTCAAATTGGAGCGTCATAGAAACGGAGCGTCATAGACTATGCTCGTCTTGCTCACGCGGCCATCGGACGAGGCGCCCCGCAGCGCCGAGAAGCTCAAAGCCATGGGCCACACGGCGGTGCTGTCGCCGGTCATTGAAATTGAGGCAACGGAGGCTCCGTGGCCGCAAGGCGTCATCGACGCGGTGATCGCAACGAGTGCGCGGGCCTTTGAATGTCTTAATCTCGCGCCGGAATGGCCGCTGCCAGAAGCGCGCCGGCTATTTCCGCTCTTTCTCGTCGGCACGAAGACGGCGGAAGCGGCGCGCGCCTGCGGATTCGAAGGGCGGCCGCTGATTACCCTCGATGCTAAGGCGCTCAGCCGCGTGATCATCGACAGGTTCGCGGCTTCGACGCGCGTCCTCTACCTCGCCGGAAGCGACCGCAAGAGCGATCTCGAAAGGGAGTGCGCCGACACCGGCCTTGCCCTCGAGGTGGTGGAAACTTATGCCGCGCAGGCTGCGGCGAACCTTTCGAACGAAGCAGTTCGGCTCGTTGTGGCGGGCGAGGTCGGCGCCGTCCTCCATTTTTCCCGACGTAGCGCGGAAATTTTCCTAAGGCTCGCGGCGAAAGCCGGGCTCGATCCGGCGCCACTCGTCCATATTGCAATCTCCGAAGACGTGGCGGCGTCCTTGGCGGCTCTGCCGAAGGTGGTGGTGGCGGCCGAACCGAACGAAGACGCAATCCTCGCCCTGTGCCAACCGTCGCCGGCCGGCAAGACGTGAGCGCGGCGATGGCCTTGCCGAGATGCCCGGCTTGCGTCGCATTATGATCGCGGCGTGCGATGCGAGGCGCCGGAAATCTTGATAAGGCCGCCGCGGATGGTCATCTTAGGGTCGGAAACTTGAATTGCGTACCCGCGGCTCGGGAGATCGTCTCGCGTCGCAGCAGGAACGTTTCTTACAACAATCTTCCGACCTCGAAACGTCCGGCTATGATAGACGTTAAACTTGAGCGCAACAGACCTGTGTTTAACCCGATCCAGGTTGGATCTTTCCCTTTAGGGGCTCGACGTCAGGAACATCCCAAAAGGAAAAGCATCTTGACCGTGGATGAACGAGTCATGCGTGAGAAAGACGCAGTGCGCACCGCCGCTCTGGAGGTAGCGGGCGTCAGCCATTTCTATGGCAAGCGCAAAGCCCTCGACAATGTTTCCTTCATCGTCGAGCCGGCCAGTTTCACCGTTCTTCTCGGGCTCAATGGAGCGGGCAAGAGCACGCTCTTCTCGTTGATCACGCGGCTCTACGCTACACGCAGCGGCACGATCAGAATTTTCGGCTATGACGTCAGCCGCCTGACCGGCGAGGCGCTCCGCCGCCTCGGCGTCGTGTTCCAGCCGCGCACGCTCGATCTCGAACTCACCATCATGCAGAACCTCATCTATCACGCCGCCTTGCACGGCATCGGGCCGCAGGACGCCAAGCAGCGGGGAAGGGCGGTGCTGGCGCGCGCCGGTCTCGCCGAGCGCGCCTCCGACAGGGTGCGCAATCTTTCCGGCGGCTACATCAGGCGCGTCGAAATCGCCCGCGCCTTCCTGCATCGCCCGGATCTGTTGCTGCTCGACGAGCCGACCGTCGGGCTCGATGTGAGGGCGCGGGCCGACATTATCGCGCAGGTGCGCGGGCTTGTCGCCAGCGAAGGCATCGGCGTGCTTTGGACGACGCATCTCATCGACGAGATTGCCAAGACCGACTCCGTCGTGATGTTGCACGAGGGCAAGGTCCGCGAAAAGGGTCTCGCCACCGAAATCCTGGCGCGTACCGGCACATCTGACATGCGCACGGCCTTCGTCAAAGTCACCGGCGCCGAACTCTATGAAGGGGTCGGCCAATGACCAGCATTGCCACGGTTGGCCGCGCGCCGCGCAAAGGCTTCACACTCACGCAATATGCAATATGCCTTCAGGGAATCGTCTGGCGCGAGGCCTTGCGCTTCCTGCATCAGCGCGGACGATTCGTGTCGGCCCTGGTGCGGCCGCTCGTCTGGCTGTTCATTTTCGCCTCGGGTTTCCGCGCGGTGCTCGGCATCTCGATCATCCCGCCCTATCAGACCTATGTGACCTACGACGTCTACATAACGCCTGGGTTGATGGCGATGATTCAACTGTTCAACGGCATGCAGTCGTCGCTCTCGATGGTCTACGACCGCGAGACAGGCAATATGCGCACCCTGCTGGTGAGCCCGTTCCCGCGCTGGTATCTCCTGACCTGCAAGCTCTTCGCCGGCACCGCGGTGGGCGTTCTGCAAGTCTATACCTATCTTGTGATCGCCTATTTCTGGGGCATTTCGCCGGACTCGCCATGGGGCTATGTGACCGTCCTGCCGGCGCTCTTTCTCTCCGGTCTCATGCTGGGGGCGCTCGGCATGGTTCTGTCTTCGCTGATCAGGCAATTGGAGAATTTCGCCGGGGTGATGAACTTCGTCATTTTCCCGATGTTCTTCGCCTCATCGGCGCTCTATCCGCTCTGGCAGGTGCAGGAAAAGAGCCCCTGGCTTGCCACCATTTGCTGGCTCAATCCCTTCACTTACGCGGTCGAGCTGATCCGCTTCGCCTTCTACCAGCAGCTCGACCCTCTGTCGCTCGCGGTCGTCGTCGCCTGTATGATTATCTTCCTTGGCGGCGCGATCCTCGCCTATGATCCGGCGCGCGGCATGCTGATCCGCCGGGGCGGAGCCGCCGAATGAGGCGCGCGAGCGAGCTTGTGCCTTGCCCCGCCGTGCGGCGCAGCCGCGGTCAGCGAAGCCCGCGTGCCGACGTTCGTCGGAACGCTGGCTTCATATCCTTCGGTTGCGCGCGATGTCCGCGCCTATTTGGAACCGTCCGCTTTGAATTGGGAGATATAGGCCCAGATGTTGTCGCGGTCGCTTGCCTTAGGAAGACCGGGGAAGAGCATCTTGGTGCCGGGAATGTCCGCCTGCGGATTTTCGATGTATTTCTTGAACGTCTGTTCGTTCCAGGTGATGCCGGAGTTCTTGTTAGCATCCGAATAGTCATAGCCGGGAGCCGAAGCAGTCTTGCGGCCGTCGATACCGTTCAGCTCCGGACCGACGAAATTGGTCGCGCCCGGACCGATGCGATGGCAAAGCATGCAGGTGTGCTTGAAGATCTGTTCGCCGGCGGCGGGGTCGCCCGCCGCGAGCGCCGGCGACGCCATCAGGGCCAGCATGCCGGCCGCAAGCAAGACCATGCTTTTCTGAATCATGATTTCCTTCCCCTCTACACTGGCGGTATCCGCTGCTTTCGAAACGCCCGACGATCGGCTCTATCTTTGTGCGCCTGCAGATGTGTAGCCTGATCGGCGGATCCAAGACAATCCCTGCGGCGCCAAAGCGAAACCCTGAAATGAGCGAAGTCCTTCATTTGCAAGTGGAGGTTGCGATGCGTCAGAAACCAGTCTGCGGAATTGCGGCGTTTTGCCTCGCTTTTGTCCTCCTCTGCAGCGGCCAAGCGCAAGCTGCGGACGTGCTGCGTATCGCAGTGCAAAAGACCGGAACCTTCGCTTGGGAGCTCGCCGTCATCAAGGATCACGGGCTCGACACGAAAGCCGGCCTCGATCTCCAGGTTACCGAGCTCGGTTCGACCGATGCTGGCAAGATCGCGATCATGGGCGGCTCGGCGGACATCATCTTGTCCGATTGGCTCTGGGTTTCGCGCGAGCGCAGTTTGGGCGGCAAGCTCAAGTTCTACCCTTATTCGAGCACGCTCGGGGCGGTTATGGTGCCGCCCCATTCGTCGATCAACGGCCTCGCAGACTTAAAGGGCAAGAAGCTCGCGGTTGCCGGCGGCCCGCTTGATAAGAGCTGGCTGCTGCTGCAAGCACTCGCCAAACGCTCCTCGATCGACCTCGACTCGGAAGCGACGATCCTCTATGGCGCGCCGCCTCTGCTGTGGCAGAAGGCGCTGCAAGGCGAGAGCGATGCGACGCTGAATTTCTGGACCTTCTGTGTCGATCTCGAACTGCATGGCTTCAAGCGCCTGATTGGCATCAGCGACGTCGAGAACAGCCTCGGCGCGGCCGGCCCGGTGGCCATGATCGGCTATGTCTTCGATGAAACTTTCGCCGAACAGCATCGCGACGTGCTGCGCCGCTTCTTCGCGATGACCCGGCAGGCGCAGGATATTTTGGCGCATTCCGATGCCGATTGGCAGAAGCTCGCGCCGCTCATCGGTACGTCCGATCCCACAGCGCTCGCTCTCTATCGCAAGCGCTATCTCGAAGGCGCCCAGCTTAGGCCGTTGGCAGACGAGGAGGCGGACGCGCGCAAGCTCTATCTCATCCTGGCGCAAGTGGGCGGCGCCAAGTTCGTCGGACCGGCGACAGAACTCGACAGCGGAACCTTCTACAAAGAGGCAGCGGAAAACTGACGTGGTTTTGAGAGTCCTTTCGCTCCTCCTGCTGATCGCGATCTGGCAGGTGGCTTCGATGATCGCGAGCAGCCGTCTTTTGCCGGAGCCGCTCGCCGTCGTCGCCGTCGTCGTCCAGGAAGCGCGTTCCGGCGCACTTTTCTTCAATCTCGGCACGACGCTTGCGCGTGTGGTCGTCTCCTTCGGCCTCGCGATGTTTTTCGGCACTTTGTTCGGCGTCCTCATGGGCCGCAATGAGACGTTCGACCGGCTCGGCGACCCCTGGCTGGTCGTACTCCTGAACCTGCCGGCGCTGGTCATCATCGTGCTTGCCTATATCTGGATGGGCCTGACCGATGCCGCCGCGATCCTCGCCGTCGCCCTCAACAAATTGCCGAATGCGACCGTGACAATAAGGGAGGGCGCGCGGGCGCTCGATTCGGGGCTCGAGGAAATGGCGACGGTCTTCGCCATGCCCTGGCGGACCAGGATGAAGCATGTGCTATTGCCGCAGCTCGCACCCTATATCGCCGCCGCGACGCGTTCCGGCCTGTCGATCGTCTGGAAAATCGTTCTCGTCGTCGAACTTCTGGGCCGCTCGAACGGCGTCGGCTTCGAGATCGGCACAGCATTTCAGCTCTTCGATGTCGCGCTCCTTCTCGCCTATGCACTTCCCTTCGTCGGGATCATGCTCGCGATCGAGACGTTCATTGTGCAACCCTTCGAGCAACATGTCTCCCGTTGGCGCCCAAAGGCAGCTTAAGATCAAGATCGTCCGCAAGGCGTTCCGCACCGCTTCGGGCGAGGTGCGCGAAGTGCTGCGTGACTTTTCGCTTTCGCTCTGCGGTGGCAAGATCCACGCGCTGGTCGGTCCATCGGGCTATGGCAAGACGACGTTGCTGCGCATTATCATCGGCCTCGACCACGATTTCGAAGGCACGGTCGACCTCCCGCCCGAGACGCGGATCGGCATGGTGTTTCAAGAGCCCCGGCTTCTGCCCTGGCGCAGCGTGCTCGACAATCTGCGCCTCGCCGCGCCGCAGGCCAGCGAAGCGGATCTGCTGAGGATCGCCGCCGAACTCGGCATTGCCGAGCATCTGCGCTATTTTCCCGGAGAATTGTCGCTCGGCCTCGCGCGTCGGGTCGCTCTGGCACGGGCCTTCGCGATCGATCCGAACCTTCTCGTGCTCGACGAGCCCTTCGTCTCTCTCGACCGGGCTTTGGCGATGCGCCTCGGCGACGAGCTTGCGGCCCTCGTCGAGCGCACGAAGGTCACCACGTTGCTCGTGACCCACGACATCGACGAGGCGATCCGGCTCGCCGATCACATCATGCTTCTGGGCGGCCGGCCGGCTAAGATCGTCGCCGATTTCGATATTGCTTTCCCAAGGGCAGCAATGACCGCCGATTATGCGGCCAAGACCAAAGCCGAGATCGGCGCGATCATAGCGGAAGCGACGGCGTGACCCTCCTGATCCTCGATTGCGACGGCGTGCTCGTCGATTCCGAAATGATCGCTCTCGACGTTCTGGCGAAGATGCTGAGCGAGTTGGGCTGGCCGATTGCGGTCGCCGAATGCCGCTTGCGCTTCATGGGCAAAAGCACGAGCGACGTGCACGCCGAAGTCGAAGAGATGCTCGGCCGGCCGGTTCCGCCCGAATTCGGCGAACGCATGAAAATGTTGCTGTTCGAGCGTCTACGCCGCGAGCTGCAGCCGGTCCGGGATGTGCGCGAGGTGATCTCAGCGCTTCCCTATCGAGCTTGCGTCGCCTCTTCCTCGCAGCCCGAGCGTATCGCTCTGTCGCTCGAGGTGACCGGCCTCGCACCGCTCTTTCAAAGACGCGTCTTCAGCGCCGCCGAGGTGCGGCATGGGAAGCCCGCGCCGGATCTTTTTCTTCACGTGGCCGCCCGGCTCGGCGTCGCGCCGCGGCAGGCCATCGTCATCGAGGATTCGCCGGCGGGCGTGACCGCCGCGCATCGCGCCGGCATGGGCGTAATCGGCTTTGCCGGCGCAAGCCATGCCGATTCTGCCTTGGCCGCGATGCTTAGCGCGGCAGGCGCGCAGGAAATCCTCACCAGAATGACGGAGCTTCCCGCGGCGATCGAAAGACTCCGCGCCGCGTCGAACGTCGCGATAGAAGTCATGAGACTGCTTCTCGTGGTCGCCGCCGCGCTCATCGATGCCGATGGACGGGTGCTGATCACAAAGAGACCGGAAGGAAAACAGCTCGCCGGCCTTTGGGAATTTCCCGGCGGCAAGGTCGATTCCGGCGAGCGGCCGGAGAAGGCGCTCATCCGCGAACTCGCCGAGGAACTCGGCATCGAAGTCGAGGAAGCCTGCCTCGCGCCCCTCACTTTCGCGAGCCACGCTTACGCGGATTTCCATCTCCTGATGCCGCTTTACGTCTGCCGGCGCTGGCGCGGGATGGTGCGTGCCGGCGAAGCGCAAGCGCTGAAATGGGTGAAGCCGCAAAACCTGCGCGATTATCCGATGCCGCCGGCCGACGCGCCGCTCATTCCGGCGCTGATCGACCTACTGGGGTAAAGACGACTTTCCCGGCCGAAGCCAACGGGTCCGGCCTTCAGCCGGCCCGATGACAGGCTCCGCTTCCGAGCCAGGATTCAGGGGTCCCGGTCCGCATCTGAACGTTGGCGCGCTCGCTCTGGGCCCCGGATCTCGCCCGCTTGGCGGGCTCATCCGGGGACGTGGCAGGTCAACGCCCGAAGGGGTTGAACTCCCATTGTTGGGCCGCGGCGTAGTCCGGAGCCCGGCCCTGCCCCCTAGCATAGAACGGGGAGCTGGGCGGCGGCGTGCCCGAAATGGTGATGCTCGCGCCCTCCGCCTGCACCATCTGGTATAATAAAGCGGCGTTGGCGGGATCGAGCCTCACGCAGCCGTGTGAAGCAGGCCGGCCGAGCGCGGCCGCTTCATAGGTGCCATGGATCGCAAAGCCGCCCGCGAAGAAGATCGAATAAGGCATTGGCGACAGGTCGTATTTGCGCGAGTAATGCATGCGCTGCATGCCGGTGGGCACGAAGGATCCACGTGGCGTCACATAGCCGGCACGCGCGGTCGAGACCGGCCAAAAATAGCTGCCGCTCGAAGATTGGACGTGCATGGTTTGGGTGGTGAGGTCGATATCGATGCGAACCCTGGCTTGCGCCGGGGCGAGCCAAATGAATCCGCAGAGCAAAAGAAAAATGCCGAGAATCCCACGCATGGCGCCCGCCGAAGGTCTCAGTGAATGCTTTAGCCGCTGCATCATAGATGTCATTCACGCGGAGCAACGTAAACCGCAAAGTTTGAGTAAGGTTGATGAGAAACCTGTGGGTATGCGCAGTTTGCCCGGCTGCGAGCAAGTCCCTCAGCCATGCTGGCATGAACGATGGTGACAACAGGAGAGCGGATATGCGCCAAGCCATGGCGGTGTTGGTCAGCGCGGCGGCTCTCGCGTTCACCATGCTGGTGCTTAAGGCCGATGCGCAGGACATTGGCTCGTTCGAACCCCAGCCGCTGCCGCCGCTGCCCCATCCCAACGATCCCTCGACCCCGGCCAAAGCATTGTTCGGCCGCGTGACGACGCCAGCCGGGGTCGCCGCGCGCACCATCGGCTTTTACGCACGCGGTTGTCTCGCCGGCGGCGTCGCACTGCCTGTCAATGGCCCCGACTGGCAGGTCATGCGCCTGTCGCGCGACCGCAATTGGGGCACGCCGCAGCTCATCACCTTTCTCGAACGTTTCGCCAAGAAGGTGCCGCAGGTGAGCCATTGGCCCGGCATCCTCGTCGGCGACATGTCGCAGCCGCGTGGCGGGCCCATGCTTACCGGCCATGCCTCGCATCAGATCGGCCTCGATGTCGATATCTGGCTGAAGCCGATGCCGAACCGCACCCTCACCCGCGAGGAGCGGGAGGAGATGTTGTCCACCAACGTCGTGCGACCGGATCGGCTCGACGTCGATCCGAAAGTCTGGACGCCGGACCATGTCGCTGTCATCAAGGCGGCGGCGGAGGACCCGGAGGTCCAGCGCATTTTCGTCAACGCGGCGATCAAGAAGGCGCTCTGCCGCGACGCGAGGGGCAATCGCTCATGGCTGGCGAAAGTGCGCCCCTACTATGGCCACGATTATCACTTCCATGTGCGCCTCGCTTGTCCTAAGGATCAGCCGGCGTGTGAGGGCCAAGATCCGGTCGCGCCAGGCGACGGGTGCGACAAGGCCTCTCTCGCTTATTGGTTCTCCGACGCGATATTGCATCCGCCGCCGAGTCTCGAGCCGCCGAGGCCGAGACCCGCTTTGACGCTGGCCGATCTTCCGGCCCCCTGCCGGACGATCCTGACCGCGAAATAGCTCAGCCGCGTGCCTTCAACATCCAGCTAAGGGACTGTTGCGACGTGAACAAAATGGTTAATCGAAGCTTGCCAAATCCGTTGCTCGAAGAATGGACCGGGCCGTTCGGCGCTCCGCCCTTCGCGGACGTGAAGCCTGCGCATTTCCGCCCGGCTTTTTCGCATGCTTTCGCCGAACACCGGGCCGAGATCGCCGCCATTACCGCCAATCCGGAGCCTCCCACTTTCGACAACACGATTGTCGCGCTCGAGCGTTCGGGCCGCGGGCTGAACCGCGTCTCATCCATCTTCTTCAACCTCGCCGGCGCCGATACGGGCGAGGAGATCGAGGCAATCGAGCGCGAAGTCGCGCCGCTCTTCGCCAGGCACTATGCCGAGATCCATCTCGACGCGGCGCTGTTTTCGCGCATCGAGTTCCTCGATCAGCGGGACGACCTCGGGCTCGATCCGGAACAGGCGCGCGTCCTCGAACGCCAGATCATTGCCTTCCGCCGTGCCGGCGCCGGCCTTGCCGACGACGTGAAAACCCGCCTCGCCGAGATCGGGGAGCGGCTGGCCACTCTTGGAACGCAGTTTGCCCAAAACGTGCTGGCCGACGAGAACGCCTTCGTTCTCCTGCTCGAGACGGAGGCCGAGCTTGCCGGCCTGCCGGATCGGATGAGGAGCGCCGCAGCGGCGGAAGCACGCCGGCGCGGGCTCGAGAACAAATATGCGTTCGCCCTCGCCCGCTCGAGTATCGAGCCGTTTCTGCGAATGTCGCAGCGCCGCGATCTGCGCGAAAAAATCTTTCGCGCCTTCATCTCGCGCGGCGAGAGCAATGGGGCGACCGACAACCGCGCGATTGCCGCCGAGATGGTTAAGCTTCGTGCCGAGCAGGCGCGCCTTTTGGGTTATGCGAGCTTCGCGCATTTCCGTCTTGCCGACACGATGGCGAAGACGCCAGCGGCAGCGCGGGATCTCCTCGAACGGGTTTGGATGCTTGCCCGCCCCCGCGCCTTGCGCGAGGAGGCGGCGCTGCAAGAACTCGCCGCCCGGGAGGGCGGCAATTTTACTCTGGCGCCCTGGGACTGGCGCTATTACGCCGAAAAACGCCGCAAGGCCGAATTCGATTTCGACGAGGCGGCGCTAAAACCCTATCTGGCACTCGACCGGATGATCGAAGCGGCCTTTTTCGCCGCACACAAGCTTTTCGGTCTCAGTTTCACCGAGCGCTTCGACGTTCCGCTCTATCACGAGGACGCGCGGGCATGGACGGTCACTGGCGCCGACGGCCGCGAGATCGGCCTCTTCATCGGCGATTATTACGCGCGGGCCTCGAAGCACGGCGGCGCCTGGATGGGCGCATTTCGCGATCAGGAGAGGCTGGACGGCGAGGTTTTGCCGATCATCGTCAATGTGATGAATTTTTCGAAACCCGCGCCGGGCGAGGCCTGTCTGCTCAGCTTCGAGGACGCGCGCACGCTGTTCCACGAGTTCGGCCATGCTCTTCACGGCCTGCTCTCGGATGTCACTTATCCCTCGCTCTCCGGCACGAATGTTCTGCGCGATTTCGTCGAGTTTCCCTCGCAGCTCTACGAACATTGGCTCGAGCAGAAGGAGATTCTGCGCCGCTTCGCCCGTCATCACGAGACCGGCGAGGAAATTCCGGAGGCGCTGCTCGAAAGACTCGTCGCGGCGCGGCAATTCCATCAGGGCTTTGCGACCGTGGAATATACAGCCTCGGCGCTCGTCGATCTCGCGCTTCATCAGAGCGCGCCAGCGGCAGATCTCGATATTGTTGAGTTCGAGCGCGCGACGCTTGCCGAACTCAGCATGCCGGCAGCAATCGCCATGCGCCATCGGCTGGCGCATTTCCTTCACGTCTTCGCGGGTGATTCCTATTCGGCGGCCTATTATTCCTATCTCTGGTCTGAGGTTCTCGACGCCGACGGATTCGCGGCGTTCACAGAAGCAGGCGATATATTCGATCAGGCCGTGGCTGGACGGCTGCGCACGCATGTCTATGCGGCGGGCAATCGCGCCGATCCTGAAGCGGCCTATCTGGGCTTCCGCGGCCAGCGCGCCTCGCCCGAGGCCTTGCTGCGCAAACGCGGGCTGATGGAAGCGTGAGATCGTTACGGCGGGTCTTAACGCTTGCCGGTTAAAGCCTATCAAGCGTTAGGCGGTCGGCTTCGCCGCCAAAATATTTTTGCAGGGCCTTTTTGAACACGGCGTTTTCTGGAGCGGCTTCCGCGAAAAGTGTCATCGAGGAGCGGAATTTCACATCGTCCGGCGAACCGAAGATCTGCCGGGCGGTGCGCTCTTCAATGCGATTGACGAGCCGCGTGCATTCGATGAGCCGCGGCCCGAGGATCGGGTGCTTCAGATAGGCCTCGGCTTCGGCCAGCGAAGATATGGCGAAAGCGTGCGCCATGGCGCTCGAGCCGAGGCCGGCAATCTGCGGAAAGATGAACCACATCCAATGGCTCACCTTTTGGCCGTCGTGCAGCTCCTTGCAAACGGCTGCATAAACCGGCGCCTGAGCCTCGACGAAGCGCTCAAGATTGTAGGGCTCTGGCATCGCCAAGTGTTGTACCCCCAGCCTGAGATTTTGAGGAGCAACGTAACACTGGCGATGCATTACTCACAGGTTCATATCCGAGTTGCCGTTACATGCTCGGATGCTTCACCGCCTACAATGCTGCGGCTGATGTCCACAGTTCGGAAATCGCGAACGGCTTGCACAAAAAACGCTTCCCGGCACGCGGCGCGCGGCAATTGACGGATTGCCTAACGCATAAACCACGGGAACATCGGCCGCGCGGGCAGCCTCCGCAACGTCCCAGCCGGTCAATACACCGGCGAGGTGAATGTCCGTAATGAGAAGATCGAAGCGTTGGCCTTGCTCGAGTAAGGCCAGGGCGCCTTGCCCCGTCCCCGCTTCCAGCACGATCCAGCCCGCTTCCTGGAGTTCGCTGACGATTTCCTGCCGCAACAACCAATCGTCTTCGACGACCAGGACGGCGAGGCTTGCAGGACGGTCGCTCATGAACTTCATCCCGCAAACGGTGCTTAAGCGCGGCCCACTGCCCCTGCCATTACCAAATTATCGCAAAACGCGGGTAACCAAGGGACGTTCCTCCAAGAATGTATAAAATCGTACAAACGGTTGCGAATTCCTATGTCCGGGGATTAGACGAGTTTCATTGCCTTACGCGTTCCGGAGGCCGAGTTCGACTGGCTTTTCGGCTAAAGACCAAAGAATGAGCCGCTAATTTCTGGCCGGTCTAATTGCCGTTGTGCGTTCCCGACACCACGCCGCCTTCCATCTTCGTGAATGGGACGAACGAGATGGGAGCGCCGCCATAGATGTCGGAACGCGTCACGCTGACGGCGCCGTCGTCGCCGCGTGCCGTCGCGATCTTCAGCACATGCTGCGCGCCGGGAGGCCCGACCGGAATCACCATGATTCCGTCGGGCTTCAACTGCTGTAAGAGCGGGGGCGGAACATGGTCGATACCGCAGGTGATAATGATTCTGTCAAAGGGTGCGAATTCTTGCCAGCCATAATAGCCGTCCGCATTCTTCGTGTTGATTGATTTATATTCGACATAGCCTCGCGCGATAAGATCGTCGTAGAGCCGGCGCGTCCGCGCCGCGAGCGCCGGGATGATCTCGATGCTGAACACGTGGCTCGTCAGATTGGACAGATAGGCGGATTGATATCCGGATCCCGTGCCGATCTCGAGCACCTTGGCGTCGGGGCCGACGTCGAGCGCACTCGTCATCCTTGCGACCGTATGCGGCCCCGTAATCGACACCCCGAAGCCGATATCGAGATAGTGCCACACATAGGCGCGATCCAAATTGCCTGGCGTGACGAACTTTTCGCGCGGCGTCAGCAGAAAGCCGCGGATATTCTTTGCGCCCCAGATGTCCTTGTGTTGGAACAAAGCCTGGAGACGGTCCCAGCGTTGCGCCAAGAACTTGGGATCTTCGCCGCGATTGGCCTGCATCCACTTCACGAAATGATCTTGCGTGTCCGCCGGCGGCATCACGTCTCTGCCGACCGGCTGGGGAACATTGGCACGGCACATATCGGGAATGAGCCCGAAAGCGCCGACGCTAACGAGACCGGCGAGCAAATCTCGGCGATGCACTGGATGCGCTCCACGCGCGGATTGCGAGCGGCGATCATAATCGCTGATGTCGCGCGGACTCAAGCAAAGGTTCGGTTCGATCGTCGCGCAGTCGGTCTTGCCGGGGAGTCCCGTCGGGATAATCCACTCGTTTGCAACCGTGTAGATCAGGAGACAGAGGCCAAGGCTCAGCCTACCGACCCACAATCGGTGCTTGAGGCAGTCAAAGAGACACGCACCGCGGTGGAGTAGTTCATCCGCCGCGAAGAAGGGCGTTAGGCGCGGGTTAGGCGGGGCAACATGTTTCCATGAGTGAGCTTGCACTCACGACGAACATCGCAGGGCTGCTTGGCGCGAGCCGGCCGAGCGTTCGGAGGCCGGCAAGTGGTCAGGATCAGGCGAAAAGCTACGTATGGATACCGCCGACCAGCCAGAGGATAATGAGGATGATAATTATGAGACCGAGGACGCCTCCCAGCCCCCGGCTGCCATAACGATTATAGCCAAAATAGCCTCCGCCGCCGAATAGCAGGATCAGTATCACGATAAGCAGGATTAGTCCCATTGCTCGTCCTCCCCCTAACCTCGTTTCGATCCGGCCGCGGACCGCGCCGCTGCACAAAACGCCACGGCCAGCCGCAGCGTAGAAGAACCATACGGCGATCGGCCGCCGATCAACACCCCCTGCTGGGCAGCAGAAGTGACACCGTCAAGGCTTTTTCCGGCGTTCTCGTGCTAAACGCTTAAACTATATGTGATATTTATAATGCGGATTGCCGTGCCGGCTCGATTCTATATGCGGTTTTCGTGAAGAAATCCTGCGAAATCTCGGCATGAAAGCTGTCGCGATGCAGGACAGAAAGGTTGATAGCGCCTCAGAGAATCAGCGCGGCGCGCATGATTCTCGCGATGAAAACGCGGCCGAAGGCGACGAAGTGCCAACGATTCATCAAGTGCTCTTTGAAATCGGGTTGGCGGTCGGCGGCTTTTTATTCATAGCTCTGCTGGCTCAATTGGTGGTTGTCGCAATCCGGGCAGGTTAAGGGCCGGGTCTTCCGCTCCCTCGCACACATCGTCGCACCCACGACCTCTTTGTGAACCCGCTCGTCCCATGCGATTGAACAGGCGCGTAGTTCTTCCGGCCATATATGGAATTCCTATAGTGGCGGCCCCGAAGAGGGCTCGATCCTATATGCGCTTTCCACCAAATGCTCCCCCGTGAAATCGCCTGGGTACAGGTCAGTTGCACCACTGGCGCAATAGCCGAGAGCGGAGGTTGACTTAGATCATCGCGTGAGGCGGCAGCGAACCTAAGCTCTCCCCCAAGTTTCTAGCTGAGTCCCCCGCCGCCGGCCGATGGAGGTCATTCGCATGTTCGACGTTGTCTATCTTGCGATCGGGCTCGCAGCGTTCCTGATCATCACGCTCTACGTTTTCGCCTGCGACAGGCTGTGAGGAAAACATGATCATCGATTATGGACTCGGCGCTCTCGCCGTCCTTTTTATCCTCGTCTATCTCGTCTACGCGCTCGTCCGCCCCGAGCGGTTCTGAGGAGCAGCGCACATGACTCTCAATGGCTGGATTCAGATCGCGATCTATTCGCTGCTCGTCATAGCGGTCGTGAAGCCGCTCGGCGCCTATATGGCCCGCGTCTTCACGGGCGAGCGCACGTTCCTCTCGCCCGTCCTCCAACCGGTGGAGCGCGGCATCTATCGAATTTGTGGTGTCGATGAAGGGCAGGAGCAGCATTGGGTGACATACACCATCGCCATGCTGTTTTTCAGCGTGGCGGGCTTCGTCACGCTCTATGCCCTGCAGCGGCTGCAGGCGGTTCTGCCTTTCAATCCGCAGGGGCAAGCGCCCGTCGAACAAAGCCTTGCCTTCGACACGTCGGTGAGCTTCCTCACCAATACCAACTGGCAGTCTTATGGCGGCGAGACGACGATGAGCTATCTCACACAGATGGCGGGGCTCACCGTGCACAATTTCCTCTCGGCCGCCACCGGTATAGCGCTTGCCATCGCACTCGTTCGCGGTTTCGCACGGCGCTCGGCGCAGACGGTCGGCAATTTCTGGGTCGATCTCACGCGCTGCACGCTCTACATTCTGCTTCCGATGTCTATCGTCGTCGCGCTGGCGCTGATTGCCTTCGGAATGCCGCAAAATCTGAGCGCCTACACTGAGGCGACGACACTCGAAGGCACGAAGCAGCTGATCGCGCAAGGGCCGGTCGCGTCGCAGATCGCGATCAAGCAGCTCGGCACCAACGGCGGCGGATTCTTCAATGTTAATTCCGCGCATCCCTTCGAGAACCCGAATGTGATCACCAATCTCATCGAGATGTGGTCGATCCTCGCGATTAGTGCGGCGCTGACCTACACGTTCGGCCGGATGGTCGGCAGTCAGCGCCAGGGCTGGGCGATCTTCGCCGTAATGGGCGTTGTGTACCTGGGCGGCATCACAACGTGTTACTGGGCTGAGTCACACGGGAACCCTGCGTTCACCGCGCTCCATATCGATCAAGCGCCTTCTGCCTTGCAGGCGGGCGGCAATATGGAGGGCAAGGAAGTCCGTTTCGGCATTACGAATTCGACGATCTGGGCGACGGCCACGACCGACGCGTCCAACGGGTCGGTCAATGCGATGCATGACAGCTTTACGCCGCTCGGCGGCATGGTGCCGATGATCAACATCATGCTTGGCGAAGTTATTTTTGGCGGTGTCGGCTCCGGGCTCTATGGCATCTTGCTCTTCGCCATCCTGGCGGTGTTCATCGCCGGGCTGATGGTGGGGCGGACGCCGGAATATCTCGGCAAGAAGATCGATGCGAGGGACGTCAAGATGACGATTATCGCCATTCTGGCGCTGCCGTTATCGATCCTCGGTTGGACTGCGCTCGCCACGGTTCTGCCGGCGGGACTCGCCGGTCCCGCGAATGCCGGCCCACACGGCTTCAGCGAGATCCTCTATGGCTTTACTTCGGCGACGGGCAACAATGGCAGCGCATTTGCCGGACTTTCCGCCAATACGCCCTACTACAACACGACGCTTGCGTTCGCGATGCTGATGGGGCGGTTCGTCTTCATTGTGCCGATGATGGCAGTGGCGGGCTCGCTCGTGTCAAAGAAAATCGTGCCAGCTTCAGCCGGGACTTTCCCGACCGATCGCAGCCTGTTCGTCGGCCTGCTCGTTGGCGTCATCCTCATTGTCGGCGGCTTGACCTATTTCCCGGCGGTATCGCTCGGGCCTGTAGTCGAGCACTTCGCGATGAAAGCCGGCACACTCTATTGATCGTCAGAGGCATTCCCATGGAACTCTCCCATACGCGCAAACGGGTCTCAATCGCCGCAATGGCGGACCCGAAGATTCTTGTCACCGCCGTCGGCGACGCGTTCAAAAAGCTCGACCCTCGCGTCCTGGTTCGCAATCCCGTGATGTTCACGGTCGAGATCGTCGCGACGCTCGTCACGATTCTCTTCTTGCGCGACATCGTCGCCGGGCGCGGCCATTACGGCTTTGCCTTCCAAATCATCCTTTGGCTCTGGTTCACCGTACTTTTCGCCAATTTTGCCGAGGCTGTGGCGGAGGGACGCGGCAAGGCGCAGGCGGCGGGCTTGCGCCGGAGCAAGACGGAAGCGAATGCGAAGCTGCTCTCCGCGGCGGGCGAGGAAAGGTCTTCCGCCAGCGGCGCTGCGAAATGGCGCTCGGTGCCCGCCACGTCACTGAAGCCCGGCGATATTGTGCTGGTCGAAGCCGGCGACCTGATCCCGAGCGACGGCGACGTGATCGAAGGCGTGGCCTCCGTCAATGAGGCGGCGATCACCGGCGAGTCGGCACCCGTCATTCGCGAGAGCGGCGGCGACCGCTCGGCGGTGACCGGCAGCACGACCGTGATCTCCGATTGGATCAAGGTCAAGATCACCGCCGCGCAGGGCTCCACCTTCCTCGATCGCATGATCGCGCTCGTCGAAGGGGCAACGCGGCAGAAGACGCCCAATGAAATCGCGCTCAACATTCTGCTCGCTGGCATGACGATCATTTTCGTCATCGCCGTGGCGACCATTCCAAGCTTTGCCTCCTACGCGGGAGGAAAGGTGACGGTCCTCGTGCTTGTAGCGCTGTTCGTTACCTTGATCCCGACGACCATCGGCGCGCTTCTCTCGGCCATCGGCATTGCCGGCATGGACCGGCTGGTGCGCTTCAACGTGCTCGCCATGTCCGGCCGCGCCGTCGAAGCGGCGGGCGATGTTGACACTTTGCTGCTCGACAAGACCGGCACGATCACCCTCGGCAACCGCCAAGCCGCGGCCTTCATACCGCTCACGGGCGTGAGTGAGGCCGAGCTCGCCGATGCGGCGCAACTCGCGTCGCTCTCGGACGAAACGCCGGAAGGCCGTTCGATCGTTGTTCTCGCCAAGGAGAAGCACGGGATCAGAGGGCGTGACATGAAAACGCTCCAGGCAAAATTCATCCCCTTCTCGGCCCAAACCCGGATCAGCGGCGTCGACACCAGCGACGCCGCCGTCCGCAAGGGCGCCGTCGACGCGGTTCTGGCCTATGTCCGTGCTCTTGTACCGTCTGTGCCCGTGCTCGATTCCGCCGTTCGCGAATTGACGGCAAAATCCGATGAGATCGCGAAATCGGGCGCCACGCCGCTCGCCGTCACCAAGAACGGCCGCTTGCTCGGTGTCATCAACCTCAAGGACATCGTCAAGGGCGGCATCAGGGACCGCTTCCAGGAGCTCAGGCGGATGGGTATCCGCACTGTGATGATTACCGGCGACAACCCGCTCACCGCCGCGGCCATTGCCGCGGAAGCGGGCGTGGACGATTTCCTCGCCCAGGCCACCCCGGAGGCCAAGCTGAAACTCATCCGCGCCGAGCAGGCGCAAGGCAAGCTCGTTGCCATGTGCGGCGACGGCACCAATGATGCGCCGGCACTCGCCCAGGCCGATGTCGGCGTTGCCATGAATACCGGCACGATGGCGGCCCGTGAGGCCGGCAACATGGTCGATCTCGACAGCGACCCGACGAAGCTCATCGAGATCGTCGAGATCGGAAAGCAGTTGCTCATAACCCGCGGCGCGCTGACCACATTTTCGATCGCCAATGATGTGGCCAAATATTTCGCTATCATTCCGGCGATGTTCATCGCGTTTTATCCGCAGCTTCAAGCGCTGAACATCATGCATCTGAGGACGCCGGAGAGCGCCATCCTGTCGGCGATCATCTTCAATGCGCTGATCATCATCGCGCTCGTCCCGCTGGCGCTCAAGGGTGTCACCTATCGCCCGCTCGGCGCCGCGAATATCTTGCGCCGCAATCTCCTAATCTATGGCGTCGGCGGCATCATCGCGCCGTTCATCGGCATCAAGCTGATCGACATGGCGGTCTCAGCCGTTGGCCTTGCGTGAGGATAAACCAATGGTAAAGGAAATCCGTCCGGCCATTTTGATGATCGTCGTGATGACGATTATCACCGGCCTGATCTATCCGCTGGGGATGACCGGCATCGCCCAGGTCCTCTTCCATCACCAGGCGAATGGCAGCCTGATCGACAAGGATGGGAAGATCATCGGGTCCGAGCTCATCGGCCAGAATTTCACGAGCGACAAATATTTCCATCCGCGCCCGTCGGCGACGACTGAGCCGGACCCGAAAGATCCGACCAAGACGATTGCCGTGCCCTATGCAGCGGACAATTCGACGGGTTCGAACTTAGGGCCGACCTCGAAAGCGCTCGTGGACCGGGTCAAGGGCGATACGGCCAAATTGCAGGCGGAAAACCCGTCCGTCCCGGTACCCGTCGATCTCGTCACCACATCGGCGAGCGGTCTCGATCCCGACGTCACCCCGGCGGCGGCTCTCTTTCAGGTGCCGCGCGTCGCCAAGGCGCGGCAGATTCCGGAAGACCGCTTGCGTACGCTCGTCGAGGCGCATATCGAGAAGCGCTTCATGGGCATCATCGGCGAGCCGCATGTCAACGTGCTGGAAATCAATCTCGCCCTGGATGGCCTGGGACACGGGTGAAGCGGCGTGCGGATTAAAGCCCGCCGCCAGTCTTTGGTGTAAAATCGCAACGGAGATCTGCCGACTTTGCGAGCCGTGGCCGGACTCGCAAAGCCGGCGTCGCATATCCATGTTTTGACTCTGCCGTGAAAGGGAAGCCGTCCGGCCTTCGGCGAGAATGATGGAGAAACGCGAGCCAGCCGACAGGCGCCCTTCGCCGGACGTGCTTCTGCAGGAAGCTCAAAACGGTGCGCGTGGGAGATTGAAAATCTTTCTCGGCGCTGCGCCGGGCGTCGGCAAGACCTACGAAATGCTGCTCACCGCGCAGGCGAAGCTGCGCGAAGGGTGGGATGTCGTGGTTGGCGTGGTGGAAACCCATGGCCGCAAGGAGACCGAGACGCTTCTCGCCGGTCTCGAAATCGTGCCGCGGCGGATGATCGCTTATAAGGGGCAATTCCTCGCCGAGATGGACCTTGACGCCATCCTTGCGCGCCATCCGCGGCTGGTGCTCGTCGATGAACTTGCCCATACCAATGCGCCGGAGAGCCGCCACCCCAAGCGCTACCTCGATGTCGAAGAACTCCTCGCCGCCGGCATCGACGTCTACACGACGCTCAACATCCAGCATGTCGAAAGCCTGAACGACGTCGTCGCCCGCATCACCCGCATCAGGGTACGCGAAACCGTTCCTGATTCGATCGTCGACCGCGCCGACGACATCGAAGTCGTCGACCTCACACCGGAAGATCTGATCGACCGCCTCAACGAGGGCAAGGTCTATATCGGCGATCAGGCGGTGCGGGCGAGAGAGAATTATTTTTCGCCGGGCAATCTCACCGCCTTGCGTGAGCTCGCGTTGCGCAGGACGGCGCAGCGGGTCGATGCGCAAATGGTCGATTACATGCGTTCGCATGCGATCGGCGGCCCTTGGCCGGCCGGCGAGCGCCTGCTCGTGTGCGTGAACGGCGCGTCAGGCGGCGCCGCGCTCGTCCGGCTGGCACGGCGCATGGCGGATCGGCTGAGAGCTCCATGGGCGGCAATTCACGTCGAAACGCCGCAGGATCTGCGGGCCGACGAGAATGAGCGCGGCCAGGTCGCGGAGGCCTTGCGGCTCGCCGCGCGCCTTGGCGGAACGCCGGTCACGCTTCCCGGTGAAGACGTCGCTGATACGATCATCGATTACGCCCAAACGCATAATTCCACTCATATTCTCGTGGCCCATGCGAGCCGTGCGCATTGGCTCGATCTACTGCGTGGTTCGGTGACGCAAAGGCTCATTCGGCACGCCGGCGGCATCAACATTCATGTCGTCGCAGCCGAGGGCGCGCGACCGACACCTAAGGCTACGCGCACCCAGCCGAGCGCGGCGCGAGCGAATTGGCTGGCTTATGCCGGAAGCTTCGGTTTCGTCGCGGCCGCGTGCGTAGCCGCACTTGTTCTGCGCCAGACGCTCGCCGTCTCCAATCTCGCGCTTGTTTTTCTCGTCGGCGTGCTGGCGAGCGCCGTGAATTATGGTCTATGGCCATCGCTCTTCGCCTGCCTCGTCAGCGTCCTCGCCTTTAATTTCTTCTTTCTGCCGCCGCTCCACACGTTCACGATCGCCGATCCGGAAAATGTCGTCGCTCTGTTCTTTTTCGGGGTCGTCGCGGTCATCGCCAGCAATCTCACCGCGCGGTTGCGGGCGCAGGCGATCACGGCGCAACAGCGAGCGCGGATCACCGAGGAACTCTATCTCTTCAGCCGCAAGCTCGCCGGTGCCGCCGGGCTCGATGACGTCTTGTGGGCGACGGTCTATCAGATCGCGCTTCTGCTGAAAGTGAGAGTCGTGCTGTTGTTGCCGGAAGAGGGAAGACTGGCGTTGACGGCAGGATTTCCGCCCGAGGATCAGCTTGATGAGGCCGATCTTGCCGCCGCGCAATGGTGTTTCGAGAAGAACCAGGCGGCCGGCCGCGGCGCCGACACTTTGCCCGGAGCGCGCAGGTTGTTCACACCGATGCGCACGGGCCGCGGGCCGATCGGCGTCATCGGGATCGATTCCGACCGCGAGGGCGTCATGCTGATGCCGGAGGAAAGCCGTCTCCTCGACTCGCTCTCTGACCAGGCCGCGCTTGCCATCGAGCGCGTCTATCTCGCCAGAGACATAGCCAAGGCGAGGCTCGCCGCCGAAACGGATCGCCTGCGGCAGGCGTTGCTCACGTCGATCTCGCATGATCTGCGCACGCCGCTCGCCTCGATCATCGGTTCGGCGAGCAGTCTCGTCGCTCACAGCGACGAACTCGATCCACCGGTTCGCATGACTCTCCTGCGGACCATCCAAGAAGAGGCTGAACGGCTCAACCGCTTCATCGGCAATCTTCTCGACATGACGCGGCTCGAATCGGGCTCGCTCATTCCGCAATCAAGTCTCGTCGACCTGTCCGATCTCGTCGGGGCGACTTTGCAAAAGGCGCAAAAGATTTTGAAGGATCATAAGGTCGCGATCGCGCTTGAGCCAGGCTTGCCGATGCTCGCATTGGACATGGTGTTGATGGAGCAGGTGCTCTTCAATCTTCTCGACAATGCCGCCAAATATGCGCCGGCCGGCTCCAACATCACGGTCAAGGCGCGCCGCGACGCCAATGGCGTGGTTCTCGAAGTCGCCGACGAGGGCGAGGGAATTCCTCATGCCGATTGTGAGCGGATATTCGACAAGTTCTACCGTGTGCATCGCACCGACCGGCAGCGCGTCGGCACGGGATTGGGGCTTGCGATCTGCCGCGGTTTCGTCGAGGCCATGGGGGGAACGATCACCGCCGCCAATCGTAGCGATCGGCCTGGTGCGATATTCACCGTAAGGCTGCCAGTTCCGCCGGCGCCGGCCGTCGAGGCGCTGGCATGACCACCAACCAACTCCGCATTCTCATCGTTGACGATGAGCCGGCGATCCTGCGCTTCCTGCGGCCAAGCCTCGCCACGCAGGGCTACATTGTCTCGGAGGCAAAGGACGGGCACAGTGCGCTCGAAGCGATCCGCCGGAAGTCGGCCGATGTCGTCGTGCTCGACCTTGGCCTGCCCGACATGGACGGACTCGACATCATCCGCCAATTGCGCGAGGGCGGCGAGACCCTGCCGATTATCGTGTTGTCGAGCCGCGAGACCGAGGGCGTCAAAGTGAAGGCGCTCGATCTCGGCGCCGACGACTATGTCACGAAGCCTTTCGGGATCGATGAGCTTCTCGCCCGCATCCGCGCTGCGCAGCGCCATAGGCTGCAGCAGCAAGGCGAAAAGGCGATCTTCCGCAGCGGCGATCTTACGGTCGACCTGGTGCGGCGGATCGTCACCGTGCGGGGCCACGAGGTGAAGTTTTCGCCGCGTGAATATGATGTCCTGCGGCTGCTCGTGGCGCATGCCGGCAAGGTATTGACTCACCGCTTCGTATTGCGCGAAGTCTGGGGCGGCGATGTCGATGTTCAATATTTGCGCATCTACATCCGGGCGCTGCGACAAAAAATCGAGGTCGATCCGGAGCGCCCATGCCATATTCTCACCGAAACCGGCGTCGGCTATCGCCTGCGCGTTCAGGACTGAGCATGATCCGCAAAAGTGGCACCCGGTTTTGCGATAGGATCATGCGACACGAACGAATCTCGAGCGCGATCGTTTCGCAGACGATCGTGCTCAAGAGTTCGCCGATGTCACCGAAATCGGGTCGAGCCCACCACGCCTTGCTTGCCGCAATTCTCCTTCCAGGCAGACCATGGAAATCGCTGAAATTCTGACCCAGGATCGCGTGATCCCGTCGCTTCGCGTGAGCGACAAGACGCAGCTTCTTCAGGAGCTCGCGCGCCGTGCGGCGGCGTCTTTGAACATTCCTCAAAAAACGATCCTCGACGCGCTCGAAACGCGTGAGAGCCTCGGCTCGACTGGGCTCGGCCACGCTTTCGCCCTGCCGCATGCGCGGATCGAAGGCCTCGACCAGTTCTTCGGCCTCTTCGCCAAACTCGCGCGGCCGATTGCCTACGATGCCGTCGACGACAATCCTGTTGATCTCGTCTTCCTGCTGCTCATTCCGTCCAGCACAACCGCAAACTATGTCAGCATACTCGCGGCCATTTCGCGGCGCATTCGCGATCAGGGGCTCGCCCAAAGCCTGCGCAAGACGGAGAACGCGGCCGCTCTCCATGCGCTGCTCACCGGCAGCTGAACACATAGGAAGAGTCGATGAGCTCTCGATACCGATTCACTTCGGCATGTCTTCGTCCTTTGACGTATCGCAGTCAATTCATGGCTCAGTAGAGCCTAGAAACGTCGCCGCAATGAATCCCAGGCATTGAGGAACAGCAAATATCGCCAGTGCTTGCCTTCGTAAGACGCCAAGAACACGAAAATGCGTTTTGCCTATCAACGAGACGTTCGTGCCTGGCGCGCTCTCAAGAGCGGACCGGCCAAACGTGCCAGAAAACGCGGCCGGGAATGCTGAAAAACTTCTTTCGCCTGCAGCTCGGCCAACTGTATCCGCAACGTGAGGACGCGCGCTTGATATATCTCTATGCGTCTTTTGTCCCATTCGGGCGAGTCATAGAGCTTGGAGGCGTTCCACTTTGTTCCCTCACATGCAGTCCGCCGTAAATCACATCCGCATCCGGAAGGCGCTTCACCTCTGACATTGCAACTTCGAGCGCATCCGGCGATGCGAACAAATCATCGGCGTTGAGGAAGATCACAAACTCACCGGCGGCCCGCGAAATACCTTTGTTCATCGCATTGTAGATGCCGCGATCCGGCTCAGAAAATCGTACCGTCCGTCGAGCCGCCATCAACGATGATATGTTCAATTTCGGGGTAGCTCTGATTTGCGACGCTGTCGAGACGACGTGATTGGCGTTGAAACAGACAATGATAACCGACACTTTCATAGACACTCGCCCCGAGATCGTCGCTAGCTGGTTGGAACAGCTAATGCAAAGGATAGTACCTCTGTCCTAGAACTCTTCCGCCTTTAGAAGCAGCCTATTAAAATACTCGATCGTTCTTTTCAGGCCTTCTTTGAGCTGAATTGTCGGTTCCCAATTTAATACGGACCGCGCCAATTCAATGTCTGGTCTGCGCTGTTTGGGGTCGTCATCCGGCAAGGGAGCAAATGTTATTTTCGAACTCGAATTCGTGATCCCTATTACGAGTTCGGCCAGTTGCCGAATGGTGAACTCAACGGGGTTGCCAATGTTAATGGGACCGGTGACATCGACACCAGTACCCATCATGCAGAGCATTGCGTCGATCAAATCATCCACATAACAAAACGAACGACTTTGGCTACCGTCTCCGTAGATCGTTATGTCTCGACCCTTGAGCGCTTGAATTACAAAATTAGACACAACTCTCCCGTCATTTGGATGCATGCGGGGTCCATACGTGTTGAAGATTCGCACAACTTTGATGGGCATTTTATGCTGCCGCCAATAATCAAAAAAGAGCGTTTCAGCACAGCGCTTGCCTTCATCATAACAGGATCGAAGACCTATCGAATTTACATTACCCCAATACTCCTCAGCTTGCGGATTAATTGCAGGATCACCATAAATCTCGGAGGTTGATGCCTGCAGGATCTTGATTTTTAGCCGCTTGGCCAACCCAAGCATATTTATCGCGCCGATCACACTCGTCTTTGTAGTTTGAACTGGGTCATGCTGGTAGTGAATTGGCGATGCAGGGCACGCAAGATTGTAAATCTCATCTACTTCGACATATAGTGGAAAGGTTACATCGTGACGCATCAACTCGAAGCGAGTATTGGCAAGCAAGTGCTCGATGTTGTGCCGCGAACTGGTAAAGAAATTGTCCACGCAAAGCACATCATGGCCTTGTGCGAGGAGACGCTCACAAAGGTGCGAACCGAGAAATCCAGCGCCGCCAGTTACTAGGATCCTTTTAGCCGGTTGCATGAGATTATCCCAACATAGGTGCTAGCCACAGAACCAGTTGTATGAGGCAGAATATATTTCGAGCGCAACAGGCGGAAGATGCGCTTTGGTTCCCCCCGGGAGTGAAACCTTCACTGATAGAAATTAGCTTGACACCCCGGATTGGTATCGCATCACGTGATGCGCTCGGAGCGGCGTCAGGCGGCTTCAGCGATTAGCGATTCCGCGCAGCTTGGCTCGCCCGTTATTAACCCACATTCGCCGGATGACACAATAATTCGACGCATCTTTTCCGCGATTCAGATGCGATGATCAGCAGGTTATGCTGATTTGAGGGCGGGTGTCATGGGGAACACGGCGGGTGAATCGAGCGATGGCGTTCTCAGGCTCGATTTCGACCGGCGATTGACGCTCCAGTTTCGCGGCTCGGTCGTGACCTCCGATGCTGGGCTGCTTGCCTATTGCGAACTTGACGACGCGCTCGGCCTCAGTGCGATGGCGGGCGAGAGGCTCGCTGACGCGCGCACCGGCAATAATGGCCGTCACGCTCTTGTCGGTATGTTGCGGCAATCGGTCTTCGGTCGCCTGGCCGGATAGGACGATGTCAACGACGCCGAGCGGCTACGCCATGATCCTGCGATGCGGTGGATTGTAGGCGGCAAAGCGGCCGCGGGATGTGCTGCATCGGCGAGCCAGATGGGCCGCTTCGAGACGCGCTGGCTCACTGCCCAAAAGAACCCGTCGGCGCTTGCTGATCTTTCTGGCCGGTGGATCGATATCGTCCATGGTCGCCGCCCGCCCAGAGGCGTTGTACTCGACATGGATTCGAGCGTGAGCCCGACACATGGCGAACAGGAGATGAGCGTCTGGAATGGGCATTACAGCTGCACCTGTTATCATCCGCTGTTCGTGTTCAACCAGTTCGGCGATCTGGAACGCTGCGCGCTGCGTCCCGGCAACGTCCACAGCGCCGATGGCTGGGATGGTGTGCTCAAGCCTGTGGTTGCACGTTACCACAGCGTCTTACAAGAGAGGATCAGCTATCTGCTGACGCGGCCGATCCGGCGTCTGTGCGGCGTTCCTATGCAAACTTCACAAATGGACGCGTCTTTCATGCCGCTCGTTCGCCGCGAACGCCTGCGTTGCAGTTGTTTCCTACGCGGTTTCAGTCATGCTGGGCGTAGCCAGTTCTCATTCAATCTGTCACCAGGAAGCTGCGATGAAGATTTCCGGACGCAATTTCATTCAAGGCAGGATTGTCGACGTCAAGAAGGGCGCGACAACGGCACATATCCAAAATCTTTGACGCGATATGCGAAAATCGTCGCGCAACGCCGGACGATCTGCCGCTCTTTCAACGGCTTCTCAAAGATGAGTCGCAATGGGGGCCAGCGCCTGTCCGCATGAATTACGCTCGAAAACGGGGTCAACCCGCGGCCCTGTCAATCCCTGCGATGGGCCATGACGGCCGGAAGAAGCGCTCGACTTGTCATGTCGCATGATGCCGGTTGGCCATTGCAACGTCTTCAAGAAAATGAACCGCGCTCATCTTATCGTTGAGTGCAAATTTTATGGCAATCTTGCCTGCTTCGACGGTTGGTTCGATGCCGTTTTGCCGAAGAAATTTATAAAACGCCCCCGCTGAAGCATCCACCGCACGAACATGGAGGCAAACGACATCGCCGAGGAGGGCGATCGTATCTCCAAAGCGCCTTCTGACTTCCGCGCTCAGCAGAGTGTCGATGCACCATCCGCTGATGCCTTCCTTGAAAACCCATCCACATTCGCGCAATGCGCGCCGAGAAACCAGCGGCATCATGATTTCTATGGCGGATATTGGACGAAGCCCCTTTCCAGCCAAGGGTTGCCTAAGCACTGGGAAGAAACATTCCGAGCTCTTGCTCAAAGATGCTTGAAGAAGATCAAGCCGGTGGTCTTCATGCGTCGTGAACAAGGTTTCGATCTGATCCTGCGATATGACGACGTCGTCATCGAGCAATAGGACAGAGTCATAGCCAAGCAACACATTTGGGCAGACTTCGAGGATCTTTCTCACGGCAGTTGCCTTGGATCCTTTTTGTCTGAAAACGTATTGTACTTCGTCGCTGACCCGGGTGCTCTCGTCATAGTAATTGATCAAAGTGTCGAAAATGGCGGTTCCAAAGTCGTACTCCGGGATGAAGTCATGTCCGGATTGCAGGAAGACCAAAAAACGTCGTTTTGGTTCGGTTGTTTTGTTCAAAATCTGCAGCTCAATTGACGCGTAGAAATCAGACTGGCGCTTCTCGAGCTCAGCGATGTTCAGGGGTATGTCGTGGTTGTTCTGGCAGAGATATTCATAGGCGTATTCCTTTCTATCGGCTCGGTCGCGCGCTATCGCTCTCAAGAAGAATTGCATGTCAAATCGAGGCGAGGGATCATAGCCCGCGTCAAAACCCTTGAGCCAGAAATGCCGAAGGGGATTTTCCGACGTCGCGAGATGCGCCGAATATTTATCAATATACCAGCGAGAGTCGAGAAATTCCGAGGCTGGATAAGACCACAACGGCTGTTTTTCCAAATAGTCGAGCAATCGCCTTGTTCCGGACTGCCGCTCGAAACACGCGGGATCGAAAAATGGATTGGGCCGGCAGCCTCGTCTCTCTCCAAACAAAATGTAGTGCGGCAAAGACAGCCATCCGAGGAGCTTGGT
Source organism: uncultured Alphaproteobacteria bacterium (assembly GCA_963720425.1). GTDB lineage: Bacteria > Pseudomonadota > Alphaproteobacteria > Rhizobiales > Beijerinckiaceae > Methylovirgula. Next base: position 1,150,396 of record OY970391.1, on the reverse strand, counting down.
TTTGAAATAGCGTTGGCTATACATCGCATGCATGAAAACGCCGATGCGGAGCAAGCGATAGTAATCCCTCGGGAAACGCACGAGGCGGCTCAGGAAACTGTCGGAGCTCATTACGCGACCTCCCCGACATACCGTACAGGTAGCAGCTCTTCTCGAAAAGGGGATCGCGACACGCTAGCAAAGAAACGGCAACGCTCCTTGAACCCACCGCGGAACGGGGTCATGACCTCTTTGGATCTTTCAAAATTGGCGAACTAAGCAAAAAGTTCAATGCGGGGCTTTTGAAACTCAAAGTGAGACGGTTCCCCAAGGCGCAGTTAATATACCCTAATTGCCCAGTTTGATATCCAGCCGACTTACGGGCGATCTTATGAGAGCAGCGACGCTGCGTCATCGGATACAATCTGGTGCCGTTGCCAATGTGATGCCGAACATTAGGTGTCCTACATATTTTCGATCAACCGATGGACGACGCAGGGAAGAGAACTTCGCCCCTGCGGCGAGTCTCGTGAGGTCTGTCGCGCAGGAGTTCGCAAGCTGCGCAAAGACCTGACATCAGTTCTTGCAAGACCTAGGGTCCTTCTTACAGCAGTGAAGCAAGATGCGCGGCATAAGCGCTCTTAGGCATAGTGTCGATGATCCGCCGGAGATCCTCGCTCGAGATCCAACCTGCGGCATAGGCGATTTCTTCCGGACTGGCGACGATGTGTCCCTGGCGTGTTTGAATGGTCCTGATGAATTCCCCAGCTTCCATCAAAGAATCGGGTGTGCCCGTGTCGAGCCAGGCAAAGCCTCTACCCATCTTCTTGACGTGCAAATCGCCGAACGAAAGATAGGCATTGTTCAGATCGGTAATTTCGAGTTCGCCGCGCGCGGAAGGCTTCAGTTTGGAAGCGAATTCAGGCGCGCGCCCATCATAGAAGTAGAGGCCGGTCACGGCCCAGTTCGAGCACGGACGTCTCGGCTTCTCTTCTATCGAACGTGCATGGCCATTTTCCCCGAATTCGACAACGCCGTATCGCTCGGGGTCTTTAACGTGATATGCGAATATGGTTGCCCCGGTTTTCTTCTGTGCGGCGGATTGCAAGAGATCGGGCAGATCATGGCCGAAAAACAGATTATCCCCGAGAACGAGGACCGAATTCTCGCCTCTGACAAAATCGGCTCCGATGATATAGGCCTGGGCCAATCCCTCGGGCCGGGGTTGCTCGGCATAGGCGAGACTGACCCCCCATTGCGAACCGTCTTTGAGGAGGCGCCGAAAAAGTGGGAGATCATTCGGCGTCGAGATGATCAAGATCTCGCGGATGCCGGCAAGCATCAAGGTCGATAGGGGATAAAAGATCATCGGCTTGTCATAGACCGGCAGGAGCTGCTTGGAAACGACCTGGGTGATCGGGTGCAATCGCGTGCCGCTGCCGCCAGCCAATATAATGCCGCGCATGATCTACTTGCCCCCGAGCAAGCGTGCGACGATCGCCGGAAGAGAGTTTCGCCACGGCGGCAGAACGACACCGTAGATCTCTGCCAACTTTCGCGTATCGAGTCTCGAATTTGCCGGCCGGCGCGCAGGGGTCGGGTATTGATCGGTCGTGATGCGTGTGACGGCGACTTGGCGTCGACCGTGGCGCACAGCCTCGCTGAAGATTGCCTCGGCGAAATCGGCCCAGCAAGTTGCACCGGCGCCGGCCAAATGAAAGGTTCCAAAAAGACGTTCGATATCGGGCTGAGCCTTCAAGTTACGGCAGATAACCAGAATTCCGTCCGCAATGTCGAGAGCGCTCGTCGGCTGCCCAATTTGATCTGCGACAACGCGAATATTGTCCCGAGTCTCGCCTAGGCGCAGCATGGTTCGCACGAAATTCGTGCCGAACGGACTATAGACCCAAGAAGTTCGCAGGATGACATGACGTGGCGTCGCCTCTTTCACAGCTTGCTCACCCGCGAGTTTCGAACGCCCATAGGCGTTGATGGGTCCAGTCGCGTCGTCTTCACGATAAGGCCGATCGAGGGTCCCGTCGAACACATAATCCGTCGAGCAATGAATCACAGGAATCCCAAGACGCTTCGCGGCGTGAGCGACCTTCCCGGCACCAACACCATTGATCTGGTGGGCCAGCGCTTCCTCGGATTCGGCCTTGTCGACGGCCGTATGGCCGGCAGCATTGACGATCACATCAGGCGCGACGGATTCGACGGCGGGGATAATGGTTGCGGGGTCGGCGAGATCGAAGTGCGGACGCGCAAGCATGATGATATCCAGGTCATGCTGTGCGGCACGTTCGAGAAGCGATCGGACAATCTGACCCCGCGATCCTGTGACGGCTATTCGCATGTCAGTCGAAGAATTTCGGCAGATCGGCGAGACGCGGATGCTTGCGGTCCTTGTCCGAAAGGATCGCTTGGTCGGCGTCAATTCCCCAATGTATGCCAAGTTCCGGATCGTCCCATGCGAGACCGTGGTCATGGTCCGGCGCATAGTAATTCGTCACTTTGTAGAGGACTTCGGTATTGGGCTCAAGCGTCACATAGCCATGAGCGAAACCAATAGGCACGAGGACCTGTCGCCAGTTCTCTGCGGAAAGCTCAACGGCGACATGCCGGCCGAAAGTCGGCGAGGATCTTCGAAGATCGACCGCGACATCGAGAATGCGGCCGCGCGTCACCCGAAGCAGCTTGTCCTGAGCGAAGGGTGCCGATTGGAAATGAAGCCCGCGCAAGGCTCCACGTTCAGCGGAAAAAGCATGATTGTCCTGAACGAAATCGAGATCGATCCCGAACTCGGCAAATGTGCGGCGCGCATAGACTTCCGAAAAAAAACCCCGTCGGTCGACGAATTTCTTGGTGGTGATGATCTTAATGTCCGGAATTTCAGCCTTCTCTATCGTTAACATTGGCAGGATATTCCGACAGTTAGATAGCCAGACCAAGCCGCTCCCCGCGGTAAGTGTCGGAGCGGATCGCCTCCCACCATCGGCGATTGGTAAGGTACCATTCGACGGTCTTGCGTAGGCCCTGCTCGAAGTCGTGTCTCGGCTGCCAGCCCAGCTCGCTCTTGATTCGGCTTGCATCGATCGCATAGCGTTGATCGTGTCCCGGCCGATCCGGAACGAAATTGATCAGCTTGCGGCGAGGTCCATCGACAGCGCTCGGCGAAAGCTCGTCCACCAGGTCGCAGATCGCTTCCACGACGTCGATGTTGCGCCTCTCATTGCTGCCGCCGATGTTATAGGTCGCGCCTGGAGCGCCATTCATCGCCGCGAGCAAAAGCGCCTCAGCGTGGTCCTCTACAAACAACCAATCGCGAATATTCTCGCCGCGGCCATAGACAGGGAGAGGACGTCCTTCCAGTGCGTTAAGGATCGTCAGCGGTATAAGCTTCTCTGGGAAATGATAGGGACCATAGTTGTTCGAGCAATTCGTGACCAAAGTCGGCAGACCATAGGTATGCTGCCAAGCCCGCACCAGATGATCGGAGCCGGCTTTGGATGCCGCATAGGGCGAATTCGGCGCATAGCGCGTATCTTCAGCAAAACAGCCAGTCTCGCCGAGCGAGCCGAACACTTCGTCGGTCGATATGTGGTGGAAACGAAAATTATCGCGACGACCAACCGGCAAAACGCGCCAATGGGTGAGTGCGGCCTGCAGGAGGACGTAAGTACCGACGACATTGGTCTTAATGAATGCGTCCGGGCCGTCGATGGATCGGTCAACATGGGTCTCGGCCGCAAGATTCATGACTATGTCCGGTTCGAAATCCGAAAATGCGGATTTAACCGCGACAGCATCGCAAATGTCGGCTTTACGAAACGTATAGCGGGGATCATGCGCAACGGACACAAGGGACGCGAGATTTCCCGCATAAGTAAGCTTGTCGAAAACAAGGACGCGGTGAGGGGTCCTTTCTATAATCCACCGCGCCACGGCGGACCCAATGAAGCCTGCCCCTCCTGTGATCAGGATGTGCATGAATACCACCCTGGCAATTTGGAATACCTGTATAGCTCCAAAGCAATAGCGATTAACCTCAGGAATACACATCGCATATTACAATGATGGATGCAATCGTGGTAAGCGAGTTTCGACGTTTGCCCCTGTTGCGACGGTCGCAACGTCTCCATTGCAAATGCGGAAAGCTCGTGGTTTCGACTGGCGCTTCAAAATGGCGAGGATTGAAGCCGGCGCCCGGCGGCCGGAACGCTGAAGCACGTGCAGCGGAAGAAGGGCGAAAATGCTGTTCGCGCACTGCCAGACCATAAGCAGCCTGCATTTCGTTGAAAATCGCCTTGATGTGAAGAGAAAGGCCACGTCATCGATCCGGCGACCGGGCTGGCATGTAACGGCTTCTCCCGTCTGGCGCGTCCGATACTGGCGGTAGCCGCTGGCGCTGACATCCAGCACCCGGCATAGCGTCGCCACCTGCCAGACCGTTCGATGTCGCTCGATAAAGGCGTATCTCACCGCGACTCGCTCGCAACATACGCCGCCTTTTTTGGGATGTCTCGCTCCATCCGTGCCTTGGCCAGTTCTGCCTTCAGATGAGCGATCTCCATCTGCTCGGCGCTGACCGCCTTACTCGCAAGCTCGCGCAATTGCCCCGCTACTTCAGCCCTTGGCCACTGTTATGCAGAGAGTCTGATCTGAAATCCCCAAGGTCTGGCCGCCGAAGAGACAGTTCGACCCCTGGACCAACCGCACCGCCTCTTGCTTGAATTCCAGCGTGTATCGCGCCCGAACCATTCCCATCATGCGAAACACTCCAAAGCCGATTCTACACAATCAGTCTTGGGGGACGTTTTTCGCGGGCAAGGTCAGACTCGGCTCAGTGACGATTTGGATGAAGGTCCACAAGCCGGGCAAACTCGGCTATTTTCGGGCTACTTCATTATTGGGGCTTTTAGGTTTTCAATAGGCTCCATATGACCAGCCATTCCAGTAGAATCGTAAAAAGCTACAGCGCCGTCAGCAAAAACGTGGGAGACAATCGAGCGCCGAGATAGCGACAGATCAGTACGGACGCTTCCGGCATGCATAAGATTCTCATGCCAGATCAGCACAGACCCTCGTTTCGGTCGATAAATGATCTTTTCGAATTCGCCCGCCTCGATCAAATGCCGCCAGCGAGGCACCACCAATCGGCCGAACTCGCTCCAGTCATCGCCCACAACTTTCGTACAACCCATATCTTTCATGTAGAGCCTTGGGGTACGATGGCTGCCCCGGTAAACCACCAATTCTCCTGAGCCCGGCTGCACGTCGTCGATAGCAACCCATACCCCGCACATGTAGCCAGCAGGAAATGGGGTCAGATGAATCGTGTCTTGGTGTGCATCCTGTTGGCTTCCAAATATGTATGTCAACGTCTGGCAGGGCCTCGCTGTACAAGCAAAAATTATGTTCAGGAGGCGCCTGATCTTCGGATGACTCCAGAGTCGGCGTACGCCGGGATAAGTCAGATGCAGGTGACGCACCCGCTGGCTAGAGCCATATTCATAGCCCTGGACCTTCCTTGCGACCACATCCTCCAGTTCAGCGCTAATTTGGTCGAGAAGATCCGGCTCCAGAAGATTATCAGCGACAATGAACCCGTCAGTTACAAACTGGTCCAGCCACTTGGCCTCGCCGGCATCGATTTTTCCGGTGTCTTTTAAGGACCGGATATGCTCCGAGGCATCTGGACGATCGAACCATGGCTTCAACTTAGGATCGGCAAAGTCATAGTGGCTGGCATCGCACCCGCCATCGACAACCAGCGCTGTCCCGAAGGCTTGCATGCTCGCGCGGACAGCTTCTGCCAGCTTTCCCATATTAGCTGCTCGGATAGAAAAGGACCGCTCCCAAAGAATCCCACCATCACCGCTGATCAGCTGAGCTTGGATATTATTACAACCGTTCGGCAGGAGATGAGAGTTCAGCCGAAGATCGGCCTTTGTTCTCCCTTCGCCGACGAAAAGGTCCTTGCGGAACGCGGCCAACCGTTCGGAAGGAAAGCTAAGCACCAACGTGCAGGTTCGCGGCGACTCGCCCGTGCTTCCGATGAATTCGAACGCCAAAGGAATCACACCTGTCACGGCAGCGGCAGGGTCCGGAGCATCGAACAAAACCGTTCCCGTGAACGCTGATGGAGAGCTGTTTTCTCGCCGGGCCTTGCCATTGGAATCCCTGGAAACGATTTTAGTTCTCAGGTTGTTCAGGGTTCGCATGAATGCATTTAGCATCGTGAATTCCTTTGATACCAACCTATTAGCCTGGCTTCGCCGCGCGATCTTCTTCAATGCGGAGCGTAATTTCGAACTTGCAATGAAGGGATTCTTGAAGCGTTCACGCAAGTTCGGGTTATTGCGATATGCGATTCTTTGTTCTCGTGTGATTGGGCGCCCGTCTGAATATTTGCGAAATGCCCACCAGTCTGTCGGCAGCCCTATGACGGCGTTTGCTGCAAGACGAGCGCGATACCACTTCAATAATTCGAAAATCTCCAATCGCCCACCGCAATAGCGTTCAAGCATCGTTTGGCCGACCCATGTGACCTTTGTGAAATGGAAGAATCGCAATAAACTACCAGCGGCCCTCACGGAGCCATCTTCGTGAATCGTTATAGGTCGACGACTCTGGTTCCAGCTTGCCGCATTATATCCCGGGTCGCGCAATATGTGTGTTGTCGGAAAGAACACCGGCACGTGGTCGCACCAACGCTGATCGACGAACAGGCCGTTGGGTATATCATCGAAGCAGAAGTGGGTTAGTCTGTCGCGCCACCATAGCGCGAAGCGCCTGCCCTCGTCGCTGTTCGCTACGGCAATGAATCCGAGATTGTATATACCGTGCTTCAGCGAACCAATTTCGTTATCTACGATTGCGCCCAAGGAGTGATCCGGCTCAAGCTGATGGGGTGTCAGAATGACATCATGCTGATCGAGTAATTTCTCTATTTCTGATAAATCAGAAAACACCGCAGTGTCCGGATCCAAATATATGACCTTGGACGCCCCCTCGTCGAGCAACTTCCAAAGCATCGGGCCCTTGACGGCGGTACAAAGCTCGACCAAATCATGCCCGAAGATCCAACAATCCGAGTCTGGTATTCCAAGTTCTTCAACCCGAACAAGGCCGTCAATAGGCTCCTGCGATGGATCAAACTTGAACCCTGGCGGCTCACGATCGGACAAACATAACCAAAACTTCCAGTTTGGCTGATGTTGTCGCAGTGTTTGCCCAAGAACGCGCGCTCGGTCGAGGTACGCGAATGACGCGCTAGTAAAGCAGTGAACTCCATCCATTCGCAGTCACCTGTGTCGCGGTGTCTTGATCTGCCTTCGAAATGGCACCAAAGTATTTTGGTGATGATTATAGGCTCTCAATCAGTAGAACGCTCCATTGGTGATGTCAGAGCCGGATGACAATGAAACATCCAATCCGCCGTACCACCCCCGGCCAGCAGCGCTCCTCGGCGACGCGGCGATTCCGCCGCGAGGCGAATGATCTCGCCGCTTTCGAACAGCGCGAACAAGCTCGTCTGATCGGCCAACGCCACGCCCTGTGCGGGAGCGTGGGCTTCGATCGCGGGCCAGACATTTCCCGCCGCTTCGCGCGTTACAATAAATGCGCCAGCCGCTAAAGCTTCGTGTGCAACGTAGCAAAATGTCTCTGGCCAAAGGGACCAAAGCACCACGACATCGATATGCGCAGCAGCTAATGCCTTAATCATTGCGTCAGGGTCACCTGGTCCGACCCGGACATTGATGTGTTGAATACAACCCGGCAATGCGGCGTCTGCGGGCAGGCCAATCTGAGTAAATTTGTATCGGGCTTCGTTTCTTGAGCGAAGCGCTAATTCTTCAAAAATGAGCCAGCCTTTATGAAACGCTCGCTGACCAACATGGGCGACACGCAATTGGTTCAGCGGACCCTTGGCGCCAGAAAATTGCTGCTTGCTCAAGATCAGGCGAGCAGGGGGAACCACAAAGCCCTGCCTATGCGGAAGCGCGAAGTCACGCCATTTCGTAAGAGCGCATTGCGAAGGAGCCAGAATGATCGGACGGGTTATCTCGAAGAATTTTCGAATTCTATGATAGTGGCTCGGCCGATCTTCGCCATAGCAGCAGATATTGCATGCCATAGAGCCCAGTCCAGGACCATTGCAAAATGTAACATCATTACGAAGGAGTGTGTAGCTTTCACACACCGTGAATAGATCATGAATCCAGACAATGGGCGTTTCTAGCTGTGCCGCGCTTAGCAGACTTAAAATGAGCTCGGGCGAAAACCCCATCAAATGATGTACGACGCATTTGATTTTTTTGTTCTGTGCAGACGTTTCCTTAATTGCGATTATCAGATCGCCAAAAGATGCGTAGCCCCATGATGTTCCATCTCTGCGTAGGCTCACTATAAAATCTTCTGAAGTGCTTGACTGATGCGCCAGCCTTTGAAGCGGTTGGGCGGGAGAAACGTGCAGATAATTCCACCCGGCGTTGTTGAAAGCTTTTTGTTCACCATCGATCTGATTCTGCACCCCCCCACAAGAGCGAGTATAATCATCATGACTCATCGAAATGATTAGCCCAGCATCGATTTCTGACAATTTCAGTTTGGCAATCAAGTCGTCGCTGTTCATTAGGCTCGAAGCCAACGTCTTGGCGTCTAGGAGAGTCCAGGGGCGCCTTTTCGAAGGAGCCTGAGCAGAATCGAGCTGACGTCGCCATCCAACGAATGGATCCCGTGCCTTACGACCTTCAGCCTTTCCCGCTATAATGAAATGGAGCAATGGATTAACTCCCGTAGCCGCTACGTCGGGATTGTTGGTCAGATAGAATTTCACGTCAAACATGGGGCTGGGATTGCGGCCTTGGCGCCATCCTTGCACCAAAAAGTGCAAGAGTGGATCGATATGCCGAACGCTTGGGTTCTCTGCACGATAATATATACGATCAAAATATGGTTCAGCAATTTCGAAATCATGTCTGCTGACATCAGCCCCATTCCATTTTAACACGTCCTCTCCTTAGCATCCGATAAAGCTCAAATTTTACTTTGTAACAGCATATTTTCGCTTTTACATATCGATCTTACTCTTACGAAGCAAAGGCATGTTCCGCGTTATGCGATGTAGTGTCTCTCGAGCTAATTTTAGGCGGCTCGGAGCTCCTAATGCCACCAGAATGTTCGGCCGTCAAATCGAGAACCCTCGCGGTCATTTCCGCTAAGGCGGCTTCGGCTCTATCAGCGCGCATAGGTCGTTTCAATGACGACGCGGCTGCGCTCATACTCAAAATATTCCGCTAGCTTGAAGAATTTCGATGTGGTTGGGGTGACCCAATCGGGGTTCAAAAATTCGTGAAAATTTTGACCAAGCAACGCACGGCCAGCTAATGAAATGGAGCCGCGCAGCGGGACCACCGGTTGATGCGGTTTCTTTGCCCGCATTACGCAGCGCTTTGACCGTTGCGCGGCGTACAGCGCCGCATTCGCGCGATCTATTGCGGCTTTGGCTTGCTGGCGGACGCGCCGCATCGTCTCCGGTGATGATGCCGGAGGGCGGGTGGAGAAGCGGGTCGACGGGAGGGGTTTCGAAATTCGGGGCGCTACGCCCCGTCGCTCATGTGACGAGGCGCGGAATACGCCCGAACGCGAGACGAGAATATGCTGGGCGGGGTACGACGTCGGCAGATGGACCTCGATCATCGTCTTCATCTCGACGACGCGGGCGGCGATTTTGATGAGCGGCAGGCGCAAGGTGTCGAACTGGGCGAAACGCTACATCGAACGCTTGGGCATCGACACGCGCAGGCCCCACATGAGCCAGTAGGCGCTGGCCTGCAGGAACAGCCGAAGCTGATTGGCCGTGGCCTTCGTGCATGAGCTGCGGTCCGCCGCCAGATGCGTCTTCGAGGACTTGATGTGATTTCAGCCTGGACACGGCGGCAGTAGGCATCCTCGTAAAGGACACGGCGTTACGGATCTTCAGGTTCGTGACGATGAAGCGCGTGTCGGGCCTTCCGCGCCGAGTTCGACGCGGGCATGATCCGCTCGATGCGGCTCCCGCTCGACGGCGCCGTCGAAGAACTCCCTGAAGCGGCGTAGTTTACCGTCCATGGGCCCGGTCTCGAAGCGGGCCTTCGTGCGGGCCTCGAGGCCCTCGATATGGCGGCGCAACGTCTTGATCGGCGCGACGCCCAGCATGTAATCGAGACCGTTGGCCCCATGCGGCCCTCGCCGTTGAAGACGACAATCGGCTGGAAACCATATTCATCGTAATGTGCATTGAAGAGGCCAACTGCCTGGCCGCCATGAACCGCATCGAAGGTGTCGTCGATGTCGAGCGTGATCCGTTTCGGGACCTGCCGGAAGGACGCGCAATTAAAGATCGACCATGGCGCAGCTCATGCACAACAAGGCGCGAGTGTCGGGCACATTTTCCAATCGCGCGAGATGGTCGACTACGAACACAGCTCGCAATCGGACGGCGACGCGCCATCTTGAACATGGGATCGCTTCGCAGGAAACTTGCGTCGTTGCCGTCTTCGTAGCCCGCCGCGATCATCAGGAGCCGAAAACGAATGATGTCGGCGAGGCTGTGTGTGATCTGATCCGGCGCACGCGGATCTTCTATGCAGGCGCGAGCCGATCGTCGACGCGAAGACGTTGCTCAACTTCGCGCAAAGCCAGAACGCCGCCGTCCGACGAGAGCAGACCGCCGTCGAATTTGGTGACAATTGTCTTGCCGGAGACAGGTGATGACAAGCCATGCAGCGGCAGCATAGAATCGATCATGGCGGGTGGGGCCTCACGGAAAAGGCGCGGATTGGAGTCGACAACCAAATCCTACGCCAAATCAGTGTCTTGCGCAACATCCGCCAACCTATGCTGCATAATGCGGGTTAAGTCGAGCGCATTTCGGCCTGATCACCGAGGATGCCATCCGCCGCGATGTCTTCCGAAGCGTTGCCGATCTGGAAACCGCTATCGAAAACTACTTGGAGCATCACAATGCCGCACCCAAACCTTTCGTCTGGACCGCTGCGGGGCGGCCGATTTATGAAGCCATCGAAGAACGTGCTGCCGTCGATTGCGGTCACCCGATGATGTCACCAATTCTTCTCATGTATCATCGTGTCAGCACGCTCGCGTGTGATCCGTGGTTGCTCGGTGTCACCCCGAAGCATTTTTCCGAACAATTGGAACTATTGAGTAACGCACGAGACATCGTGCCGCTGTCATGGCTCGTTGGTGAACTGAAGAACGGGAAGATGCCCGTCGATGTCGCGGCGCTGACCTTCGACGACGGCTATGCTGATGTACTGCTTAACGGGAAGCCTCTGCTGGAGAAGCACGATTGTCCGGCGACGATGTTTCTGACTACGGCGGCAATCGGCAACGAGAAGGAGTTCTGGTGGGATGTGTTGGCACGCGTCGTCCTCGAAACCGAGCTGCTCCCCGACGACTTGACGCTCGAAATTTGCGGCAGACGCCATTCTTGGCGGCTGACGAGCGAACGGACTCAGCCGATGGCGCAGCATGAACGAGGTGACGTGCTCACTCGCTCCGAGCTTCAGTTTGCAATCTGGCGACTCCTGAGGCCGATCCAACCCGACGACCGCCGACTGGTTCTTGAGGACTTGGCTGCCTGGGCGGGCACGAACGCTGACGCGAGGGAGTGTGATCGGAGCCTCACCCCCGACGAGGTGCGGCGCCTCTTCGATCCCGGCTTTATCGATATTGGTGCCCATACGCTCACCCACCCGTCCTTGCCTATGCTCGGCGACGCGGAGAAGCAGCGGGAGATCGCCGAGAGCCGCAGGGCCTGCGAAGAACTAACTGGCGGCGCCGTCCCGGGTTTTTCGTACCCCTTCGGCGATCTCGATGAATCATCTGCTGCGGCGGTCCGCACTGCGGGGTTCGAGTTCGCTTGCACTACGGTGGCGGAGAGCATCTCCGCCTCCGATGACCTGCTGCGATTGCCCCGGATTTTCGTTGGCGATTGGGGCGCAGACGAATTCGAGCGGAAGGTGCTGCGGCGGGAGAGAGAAACGAAACCGACTTGAGCCGAAGCTTTCAGCGTCCGGTGCCAACGAGAGAGCCGCGCCGCCACATCGCCGGTACCAAAGCTGTCCCGTTGCAAGTCCGTGACAGGCGAACTCGTATCCCTTGGTGTGCCGGTGCAGCGCAGGCCAGCGCTGGACGCTCTCACCAACGCGCTCTTGACTTGGGAGCCTCGAAAAATATCCAGCTGTGTATGGCATGATCGCCAGCGTTCGAGGCGCTCCCGGCATTCTCCATGACTGCCAAGCGTCAAGCGTTGCGAGAGTCGTGGAGAACGGCCCGATCCCAGCCGTCCATGGCGCCGTGTGCCGGCGTGTCATCGAATTGGGCAATGGGTCTTCGACGAGTTCCGGGTCTCGATCTCAGTGCAGACGCTCAGTCGCGAACTGCCGAACGTCGGCTTTCGTAAGCTCTCGGCCCTTCAGCCTAACCGTTTGATTGTATCCGCTAGCATGGAGGAAATTGCGGGGGTCAGAGTCGTTGAACGGCAAGCTTTCCTCCGAGTGCCTGAACGCCAATTGGTTCCTCAATCTGGACGAAGCGGGCAGAAAATGCGAGGCTTCGCGTAGAGACTACACAACGCCGATAGAACCGCATCCTGCGAGCGGCGCATGAAGCCAGAATTTCGTAGCCAGGTGGTCCACGTCTGGCGCAAGTTCAGGCTATTGCCCTAGTGCAGGATTGGATTGGTCAGGATGGGTCGACGGATGCCAAACGATTACAAGAGCCGGGAGAACAATAAACAGCACATTAATACGCCAACCCACGTCGTTCATCAGCCTCGCGTTTACGAATTCGCTCGCTATCTCGTAGAGCGAAGCGGATGCCCTCACGTGATTGACGTCGGCTGTGGATCGGGCGGCAAGGTTCGAGCCCTGGAAGGAAAGGTTCAGATCACATGCCTTGATGCCGAGATCATGCGGCAGTCCGTGGATCAAATGGTTCCTAGCGCTCGGTTCATCGGGTGCGATTTGGAGGAGGGACTGCCTGACCTGAGTGGCATCGCAGAGAGCGCTCTCGTCATATGCTCCGATGTGATCGAACATCTGAAAAGACCGGAGGTCTTAGTTCGCGCGCTTGCCCAACTCTCAAGGGTTGCGGCGTACGTCCTCATTTCCACGCAGGACCGCTCGCGAGCCCACGGACTAATGTACGACGGGCTGCCCGGAAATCCTGCCCATGCGGTGGGATGGACAGCCGATGAACTCGGGCGCTTCATAAAGGATTGCGGCTTCTCCCCACTCACCATCGTTGGCTATACTGTCAACAATGACCATGATCTCGCGAAGAACACCATCTTAGTGATCGGCGGTGTTGAGGCCGAATTCAGACGGCCGGAGCGCACCCTTTCTGTCGCGGCGATTGTCAGCACATTCAATGAGGCCGACATTATTGAGAGCGTCTTGCGCCACTTGCAAAGCGAGGGGGTCGAGACACATGTCTTCGATAATTGGTCGTGCGATAGCACTTTCGAAATTGTCAACCGCCTAATGCAGGAAGGCGTCTGCAAGTCAGTCAAACGCTACCCGGAGGAACCGTCTCCCCAATACGAGTGGTCCAGGATGCTCGAGCACCATGCGGCATACGGATCACGATTGGAAGCAGACTGGATCCTCCACAATGACGCCGACGAAATTCGAGTTGCGCCTTGGCCTCTGGTGAAACTGAGGGAGGCGATTTCGTTTGTCGATTTGCTGGGCTACTCAGCCATAGACTTTACGGTGATAAACTTCGCGTTCACTGATGAATCCTCTGAATTTATTTTCGATCCGGAGTCATTGAAATTCTTCGATTTCGGTCGCCAAGCTCCAGACCTTCAACAAATTAAAGGCTGGAAGAACCGGCAGGCCGTAGATCTAGCTTCGACCGGCGGCCATTCTTGTCTGTTCGAAAACCGAAAAATTTACCCCCTTAAATTTCTCAACAAACACTATCCCCTAAGATCGGTCGAGCAGGCCAATCGGAAGGTTTTCGTGGACAGACTTCCCCGAGTTGTGAAAGAGAACAGAGAGCGGGGTTGGCACACCCATTATGATATTTACTCGGAAGTTGCGCGTATCAAACCATGGCGAAAGTTCGAACTCCTCAACTTTGATCTAAATGTATTTAACGCCGACTATCTAGTTGAGCGATTGAGTGGTATCGGCATCGAGACTGAGACACGACCCATCCCAAACATTGAAACACGCTTTGCCCAGGCAGAACTTGACGCCGCGAAGATCGCCCTTCAGCGGCAAAGGATCAGAGAACTCCAGGAATCACGTCCGGAGGACGATGTTACCGTTGAGCAAATATATTCTCGACCCGGAACCGCGATCACAAAGGACTATGGGATAGATGAAGTGCGGCGCCTGGAAGCGGCTTTACGGGCGGTCATCGGAAAGCTGCAGGCCACTCAGAGCGAACTGCAGGCCATTGGAAAACAGCTCGCAATCTCAACCGCGCATATTCGACGATTGAATGAGCATATTCGACAATCGAATAGGCGTTCAATCTCGCGATTTGTGGCCAAACTGAAACGTGTTATCGGAGGCATAAAGCGCCTTACCCCCGACGCCGCCACGATTTTGCGTTCTCCGTTCTTCGATGCGAATTGGTATCTTGCTCAATATCCTGATGTCGCTGGCTCAGATATAGAGCTGGCCAGTCATTATGCGGATTTTGGATGGCGAGAGAGCCGACAGCCAAGTGCCCTCTTCGACGGCCCCTGGTATCTCGATCAAAATCCGGATGTCGCCGAAGCCGGCGTCAATCCGCTTGTTCATTATATGAATGCCGGGTGGTTCGAGGGCCGCACTATTCGCGACTTGGCCTCTGGCTGGATGTCCGACGCACTCGCATCCTCAGTGCGACCTTGTCGGGCCAAGGCGCCTCCTTGGGAGGAGTTCGAAGAGCTAGCCGCTGCCCATAAAGGCGCGGCGCTCACGCTCGCTCCTTGCGTTGATGTGATTGTGCCTGTTTATCGCGGCTACAATGAAACCTTTGCATGTCTGGGATCGATTCTACGATCAAAAAACCGAACTCCCTTTGAACTGATCGTCGTCGATGACTGCTCGCCAGAGCCTGAAATTTCTCATGCGCTGTGCAAATTAGCGAAGCTTGGTCTCATCACGCTCGTCAAAAACAAGTCCAACGTTGGCTTTGTGGGTACTGTGAACCACGGTATGGCCCTTCACCCGGACCGCGACGTTTTGCTTCTCAACAGCGACACATTGGTCTTCAACGATTGGCTCGACAAGCTGAAGGTGCATGCTTCCGGCGACGTTGCGACCGTTACTCCCTTCACAAACAATGGGACAATTTCCAGCTATCCAGTTTACTTCCACGACAACAATAGGGAACTTGAGCTTTCATTCGAGGAACTCGACCGCTTGGCGGCCGCGGTTAATAAGTGCAGCTGCGTCGAGGTACCGACTAGTGCCGGCTCCTGCATGTATATTGTGCGGCATGCGCTCAGTGACGTTGGCTTTTTTGACCAAGCATCCTTCGTCAAAGGCGATGGCGCGGAAGTTGATTTCTGCATGCGCGCGCGGGGCCGTGGCTGGAGAAATATGCACGCGCTCGATACATTTGTTTTCCACTCCGGAGAAACTTCCTTCTCAGGAGACGCCTCAGAGCGAAAAGAGGACGCGCTTGCTAGGCTTTGCAAATTGCATCCGGACTATCCGAAAGTGGTGCAAACATATATTGAGCGCGATGCGGCGCGGCTAGCTCGTGCTTCGCTTGATCTGGCGCGGTTTCACGGCCGCTTCCCGAACGCCACGGTTCTTTATTTTACTCATACCTGGGGTCGTGCTAGCGAGCGCTATTTGCGAAACCGCACAGAGTTTCTTCGTAAGAAGGGGCGAGACATGATTCTTGCTTTGCCATCAGCGCCTGGACCAAACAGCGTTCGGCTAACGCACATCGACGCAAAATCTCAGTTTCGTAATCTTGCGCAGATCGACCTCAAACGGGACAAAAAAATTCTGAAGGAACTCCTTTCGAGACTGAAAACGCAAAGCATTGAGGTGCAGGGTAATGCAGGATCGCCATGGCCAATGCCGTTTCTGAACGCTGTAGGCGAGCTAGCGGCCGGATGCGGTCTCGAATTGTCCTTTGTCGCTGATGATTAGAATCCATTGGTCCGACAGAGCGATCTCATCAACGATGTATCCGACAGGCTTTGTCACGTTGTCGAACGGAAAGCGTGGAAAGCCTGCGTCTCGCGCGCTTTCAAGCGGCCGTAACTGCCGCGGGTGACCTGAGCCCCTTCTTTCATCCAGTTTGAGGTAGGGGCCGCATCGCGGAGGCATAGCGCCTGAAACGCCGCCATTGGCGCCCGTAAGCGTCCCGCAAGGAGTTCGCGTCAAACAAATCCGGCGTGAAAACCGATCAACCCCACCCGAGGGATTGCCCCGCTGGATGTTGAATTAGGAGGGCAGGCGTTGCCCGCCTTGAGCCGCTAGGCTCGGGGTGTCGAATCCGCAAAGGAGAGCAACGCCATGACGAACACTACTACGCCTTCATCGATCGCGCTGATGCCGAGCCTTGAAGCAGCTTGGCAAGATGTGGACGTCTCGTTTGATCGCTTCTGTCTGGTGGCCTGGATCGGGGCCATGGAACAGGTCCTGCGTGAGGACGCGCAGCGTCTGACCGGTCCCCGCCACGGCCGCGGCGGAGGTCGCGTCGGTTCAAGAGATTGAGTTAAAATTGATGAGAGACAATCCTGAAGGTGCTGCGCCTTATTGAATACCGGAATGACCACTGATATTACGCATGGCAACGATGTAGTCATCTGAAAGATTGACATGCGTGGCGAACCCATTGTGTGCACGCCGGAACATGCCTTCCGCTGCTTCATGGGCGCCGAAATGGAGACCCTCGTCGCCGGCAATTGCGTTCTAAACAAAGCTGACCAAAATCGCGTCTTTGCGCGCGATTACGAGGACCACTTTGGGCCGGACTAATCGTCAAAAGCACACTCAAATTGATGGACCAACAAGAAAGGCGCGGAGATGAAAGCGGTCACCGTGAGAAAGCTCCTTAGTACATGTATCCGGGTGATCGCGTTGCTTGTCCTGGTCGCCGTCGCCATGGAAACTGGCTCTCGCCTCTTTTGGAAGGTCAAGTACGGCGTTCCGCTGAGCCGTCCGGGCGATCTTATCTATGTTTTCTATCCGACTGTTCGAACCGCGCGCATGGAATCCCACCGTCCGGATGCGGCCCACAGAGATATCCTGGTGCTGGGAGGCTCGGTCCTCGATGAGATGCGCGATGGCTTCGCGGCCCTGAGCATACGCAAAGGCGGTAACCTCCGTTTCGAAGTTGCAGCGCAGGTTGCGCATACGACGCTCGATAGCAGACGAAAGTACCAGATGCTCGAAAACCTGCCGTACAATGAAGTTCTAATTTATCACGCCATCAACGACTGCAAGTACGATAACGTGCCCGACAAGCTGTTCGATGATGAGTACACCGCGTACCCATTTTACAGGCTCACATCGGCCCCTTCTGCGTCACCCAGAGGCCAACTACTTTTGTCTTGCCGTACACGCTGTACTTCGCGTGGGTTAACCTAAACAATCTACGACAAGAGGAGTGGCAGAAACCCGTGGTTACCGCACGCCCCGAATGGCAAACGTATGGCAGCAACATCAAGAGCGCACGAACGTTCCGGCAGAACATCGAGGACATTGTCCGGCGGGCGCAGCAACATGGACAAACGGTTCATTTGGCCACCTTTGCTTCCTATATTCCAAAAGACTATACGTACGAGAAATTTCGCGCTGGCAAACTTGACTACGCCAATCCTCGTCTTCCCGTGGAAGTATGGGGACGTGCGGCAGACGTGAGAGCCTGCATTAGTGTGCACAACCAGATCATTCGCGAGATCGCCGCCGAGTATTCAAACGTGCACCTAATCGACCTCGAAAGCGCTATACCCCACGAGGGACGGTTCTTCGATGATGCGTGCCATTTGTCTCCTCTTGGCAGAGAGCGCTTTTTCAATGCCCTCGCTGCTGCGCTATGAAGCTTTACCGATCGTGGATCCCCGCTGACGGCCGAAATTAACGCGCCACTCGCCCGAGCGACTCCGGTGAACCCCGACATGACGCCGCCCGAACGCGCGGTGGCGCGAGTGGAGGAGTTGATAAGCAATGAGTGAGAACCCTGCCGCGAAAGTTCTCCACGTCCGGCCTCGTTACATCAGCTGGATTCGTGTCGGGTGCTGGCACTGATTGGACCTCCTCCAGACGTGCTAAATTAATTCCAGTTTTCTTAAGACGTCAGGACCAGAAACAGAGATCAATTCATCAATTGCCCAATCTTTGTGTTTGAGGAAGTACTGTCGGGTGCCTTCCCGGATGTACTTGGCGTCATAACGGCTCATTGGCGCCCCGTGCCTGATAAACTCATTACAAAGAGCGCCCAGAAAGCTCTCCTCTGGCGGAAGGCGAATGAAATCAATGCCGATGTACTGAGGAAAGGACTGGTAAATGGGCATGAAGAGAGCCTCTCGCGCCTTTTCCTCTACTTCCTTACGGAACTCCGGTAACCATAGCTTGAATGTTTCAATCCATCGCACAGGGTAAAAAGAATCCGGGCTCCCGAAATTGTCCAGAGGGAGCCCCAACTCTGCAATTGCTGAGGAAATTAGAAGCGGTCCTAGGGCCTCTCTGCTCGTAAAGCTCGTTCTGCTGAGAGCATAGCACCGCTCATAAAGTTCTCGGACGATGGCATCTCCTGGTTTAAATGCAATTTGGGCAGTGCCCACCGCACCCGGACCGTGCTCGGGGCATTCACGAGCCCATGCACGATCGACGGAAGGAATATGAGCCGAAAGGCAAAGAGTATCGACATCGCACCACCACCCACCAAACATCATCAATAGTTTGAATCGGAACAGGTCAGAAAAAGGCCCCAGGTCTGCCTGCCCGGTCTCTGGGTTTTTAAAATAAAGGACCTCTTGTTCGGGAATTATGTCGTTCGCATTCTTCAACTCGATCCCATCTGGCACGTCAATGGGGCCATAAACATACAGATGGAAGCGGTGCCCACATTTCATAAAGGAACTTAGGCAGGAACGGCGCAAGAGGCCCAACGGTGGACCGTGCCAAAATCCTTGGAATAAAGTCCCGTCCATCTACCCACTGTAAGGCGCTGTCGATCATTACAAATTGAAAACGCCCGGTGGATTGTGATCAGCCCCCACTGAGTGGTCAAGTGGAATATTAGGGTCGGTGAAATGGCCCCCGATTTTGGGACCAGCGGCTAAGTTGGAAAGCTGCCGCTCCATTTGATAGACAGAGTGAACCATGACGAAGAAGACGAGACGCAAGATCGACGCAGCCCTGAAGGCGAAGATTGTCCGTCGTCAGATGATTTGAGACTATTTTCGGCTGTCAGGAACGGAGGTTCTGGGTCATCCTTGTTTGATGTTATGCGGCCTGGGCGTGATGTTGCAAGCGGCGGTGGGCGATGGTCTGGCGTTTGATCCTTTCGCGTTCGAGCAGAATGCTCTGGCTGCGCCCGAAGTAGACGTCGGCCGGGGTGAGATTGTCGAGGCTCTCGTGGTATCGGCCATGGTTGTAGTGCTCGACGAAGGCACGAGCCTGCGCCTCCAGATCGCCCGGCAAATAGTAATTTTCGAGCAGGATGCGGTTCTTCAACGTCTGGTGCCAGCGCTCGATCTTGCCCTGCGTCTGGGGATGGTAGGGTGCCCCGCGGACGTGCTGCATGCCGTTGCCTTCCAGCCATGCGGCGAGATCGGCCGAGATGTAGGACGCGCCATTGTCCGACAGAAGCCGCGGGCGATGAACGACCGTGACTTGCTCGAGGCCGGACGCCGCCAGCGCCATATCGAGCGTGGCGGTGACGTCATCTGTGCGCATCGTCGCGCAGAGCTTCCAGCCGACGAGGGAAGGAAAAGTTAGAGTCGATCCACTAGCTCATCGACCCGTCGTTAGTACGAAAAGCGGTGACGACATAATCGATGAGGCTCAGCGCCTCATCCTTCGCATCCAATTTCGCGTTGGGCCACGCGATCGCCTTGCGAACGATTGGACGCCACCGATCCGGAAGCACTCCAAGCGCCCAGTTGGCTGCGCCACGCTTGGTAGCGCGTGTTCCGGTTCTTAAGATGAACAAGCTGCGGCACATAGTGAGAATGGCGAACGCCTGATGCGCGTCTGAGGTTAAGCGCACAGGATCGCTCAGCATCTGTGCCCACCACGCTTCGAGGTTCTTACGAACAGCTTCACGAATATCTTCAGCACTCACAGGATCGATCCATGGCAGGAGCGCTGGCCCTGCAATCGTCATCGGGTGTTCGCGCAGCACGTGAAGGTCGAGAATCCAATCCGTTCCCTGCTGCGCCATATAGAACTGACGATCGTTGACGCGTGGTCGGGGCGGGTCGCTCGCGTTGTAACGCCGCAGGGAGTTCAGAGGCATGTAGGCGCCTTCGAGCGCTTCAGCCCATTTGCGTCCGCTTGCAGCCAGATGCCGGTGAACCGCTTCGAGCTGCGGGATCTTCTCCGGTGGGATTTCACCAAGGGTAACGACCAGGAAGTCTAGGTCACTTGTCTCGGGATCGAAGTCGCCAGTGGCTCGGGAGCCGTATAGGTAGAGGCCCACGAACATGTCACCGAGCACCGCCCGAACCTCTTTGGCAAGCAGGTTCAGGACGCTCTCGATTTCCGCTTCTTCCGGGCTCGCGACCGCCCTTCGGCTCGACCGCCTGTCATCAAATCGTCGTAGACGCACTCGCAATGTATAGCCACACGGAGCAATGCTGGCAATTCACCCTGTCATCAAATCGTCGTAGTCGCACTCGCAATTCATAGCCGTGCGGCCGCAGGTATGGAACTCGCCACTTGACCAAGCGACGCGCTCGGGAGGGGCTTCCATTTTGCGCCTGCCGCCAATCGTATTTTATAGCTAATAATAATTCGGCTAAAATATCAACGGTTGCAGGCTGGGGCGTCTAACACTCCTTCGGCGTTAGAAGCCTCAAGCATGGATTTATACGTCGCCTGAAAGGCTTTTAGCTGGGCGGAGGCTGGATCGATAGCTGGAACAGTTGCGCCTGCCCATTCAAGAAGCTGAGCATGCCAATCTGGCGAATTCAGCGGAAAGGCTTTCTGTAGGTCGTAGCGTGAAAAATAGATTAGAGATAGCTCATGCCAAGCCTGATTATATTCGAAGTTATTTTTTATTTGAGTTTCCAATGGTGAAGGCGGCGCTAAATATGCTTCAATGCCGGCTCGCATCATCGCGAGCCTTATCACATTTTGCTCGACTTTTGACATAACGTCCGGATTGAAAAAGACCCGCTTCCCAAGCAAAAAAGGGAGGTATCCATGACGCCAACACTGCGGACAACGATCGAGATACAACCGGCGCACCATAGCGGTAGACCTGACGAAGTCGATGCTGTTCATTAGTCGAGTTCTACGGGGAGTTTCTGGAAGACGGTAGAGGTACGTCGTATGCGATGTCGTCGATACTGTCTCTGCTTCGACTAGCAAGGTCGCTATGAAAAAAGGGTCCTCGCCGTCACTCAGATTTGGATAAAAGGCCCGCACTTCACGCAGAAACGAGAGGTCAATCAGGTAGCTGAAATGCCACCACGGCACCCAAAGATCCCTTTCGTTTTGGAACCGCGCATTGTGCCTTTCGGAGCAAATCCAAGTTTCGCGATATACGTTAAATGAATCCAAATTGTCAGGTACTCCAATGGCTTCGAGAGACCCTCTGGCGAGCCGTACCCGGTCGGTCGTGGCCAGTTCATACAACGTCTGGAGGGCATCCCTTGGTAGAATGTCATCCGCGTCGGTGAACTGGATGAATCTTCCCCTAGCCAAATGGATTCCGACATTTCGGGATGGGCCGGCACCCGAATTCGCGCTATTTCGTACGATCAACACGCGCGGGTCACGATTCGCTAGTTCTTCAAGAATGGCTGGAGACTCATCCATCGAGCCATCCTCAACACAGATAACTTCAATGTTCTCAAGAGATTGAGTTAAAATTGATGAGAGACAATCCTGAAGGTGCTGCGCCTTATTGAATACCGGAATGACCACTGAGACGAGTGGTGGGCCGCGCCGTGATGCACGCGACGGATCCGGCAAAACGACTTGTGGCTCGACCTTTTCCGCGAGAGACCAGTCCACGTCAAAACTCGGGTGCGGGGCGCGGCCTTGACTGGCTCCGATCGCTAGGAAATGTGCTAGTGGATTAATACCAGCCTCAGAGACGTCGGGATTGCGAGCGATGTACCAGTCGGTGTCAAAAAGAGGGTGAGGGTCTCGCCCTTCCGCTGCCCCAACAAGCAGATAATGGGCCAAAGGGCTGAGGTCAGCCCGGCCGGGGGCCGCGTGCGCCTCCGGTTCCGTCGCTGTCGGCAGGGCGACCATAGTGTCCGGCTGCGCCGTGTTTCGCTGCCGCAGCCACTGCAGCCGCCGCTTTGTGCCCCAAGGCGTGGCCGCCACCCACCATGCAACCTTCAGGGCGTGGCGCAAGTACTGGCGCAGCCTGCCCCGCAGATGAGCTGCAACCAGACGCAGCGGGTAGGTGACGCGCCAAGAGGTGGATGCAAGCATCTTGTCTTGCTCGCTCCGCGCCAAGTCCCGCCTGGCGCGGCTCGCGGCGTCCCCGCGCCAGCCCACAGCTTCCGGGTTGTGAGCAAGATACCAATTCGTGTCGAATAATGGGTTTGGGTCTCGTCGCTCAGCTGCTCCGTATTCGAGATAGTGGGCAAGCGGCTCTAGTCCTTCCGCTGCGACATCGGGATTTCGTGCCAAATACCAAGCTGCGTCAAAGAGTGGGCCAAAGTTCTCCACGTCCGGCTTCGTTACATCGGCTGGATTCGTGTCGGGTGCTGGCACTGATTGGACCTCCTCCAGACGTGCTAAATTAATTCCAGTTTTCTTAAGACGTCAGGACCAGAAACAGAGACCAATTCATCAATTGCCCAATCTTTGTGTTTGAGGAAGTACTGTCGGGTGCCTTCCCGGATGTACTCGGCGTCATAACGGCTCATTGGCGCCCCGTGCCTGATAAACTGATTACAAAGAGCGCCCAGAAAGCTCTCCTCTGGCGGAAGGCGGATGAAATCAATGCCGATGTACTGAGGAAAGGACTGGTAAATGGGCATGAAGAGAGCCTCTCGCGCCTTTTCCTCTACTTCCTTACGGAACTCCGGTAACCATAGCTTGAATGTTTCAATCCATCGCACAGGGTAAAAAGAATCCGGGCTCCCGAAATTGTCCAGAGAGTGACCTGAGCCCCTTCTTTCATCCAGTTGGGAGTAGAGCCCGAACGTCATTTGAGCCGCATTGGCTCGGTGATGCAACGGGACGGGGCGCGGAGCCCCACGGCAGCTCAAGCGACCCGTCCCATTGCTCCGCGGGATCGCTGAGTTTGGCGTAGACGACAGGTGGCACGTTGCCGATGGCGCTGTGCGGCCGGACCGTATTGTAGTCGTCTTTCCAGATCGCCAACGCCTCGCGAGTATGAGCGAGCGAGGTGAACAAAGTCTCGTTCAGAAGCTCGTCGCGGAGTCGTCCGTTGAAGCTCTCGATGAACGCGTTCTGGGTCGGCTTGCCTGGCGCGATGTAGTGCCATTCGATCTGCATCTGCTGCGACCAGCATAATATCGTCATGCTGATTAGCTCCGTGCCGTTGTCGCTGACAATCGACGACGGCCTTCCGCGCTGCGCGATGATGGCATCGAGTTCACGGCCAACACGCACGCCGGATAGTGAGGTATCGGCGACCAGCGTGAGACACTCGCGGGTGAAGTCCACCACCGCCAGAATGCGGAACCGCCTGCTATCGGTCAGCGTGTCGCTCAGAAAGTCGAGTGACCAGCGCTTGTTCGGTCCTTGGGGCAATGCCAAGGGAGCCCTTGTTCCAAGCGCTCTTTTGCGTCCGCCTCGGCGGCGCACCTGTAGCCGTTCTTCACGATACAATCGCCTAAGCTTCTTGTGGTTCATGCGCGTTCCCTCACGCCGCAGCAGGATCATGAGCCGCCGATAGCCAAAATGGCGGCGGACAGCGGCAAGCTCGCGCAGCCGGGCACGCAGAGAGGCGTCGTCAGCGCGCACGCTGCGGTATCGCATCGATGTTCGATCCGCCTTGATCACCTGGCACGCCCGGCGCTGGCTCACCTCATAGACTTGGCAGAGGTGCGCCACAGCTTGCCGCTTCACGACGGGCGTCACCATTTTTTTGCGCTGAGGTCCTTCAACATCGCGTTGTCGAGCATCGCCTCCGCCAGCAGCTTCTTCAGCTTGCGGTTCTCTTCTTCCAGGACCTTCAGCCGGCGCGCGTCGGAGACTTCCAGCCCGCCATACTTGCCTTCCACTTAAAAAATGTCGCGCTGCTGATGCCGTGCTTGCGGCAAACATCTGCCGTCTTCACACCAGCTTCATGCTCGCGCAGCACCCCAATGATCTGCTCTTCCGTGAACCTCGATCGCTTCATCGTCCGCCCCCCTCTCAGGTGGCGTACTCTACTCAAATCTGGAGGAAGTTCAGGGGCTCAGGTCAAGGGTGCGGTTCATGCGTTCGACCTGTAAACACTGACGAAAGCTTAGCTATGGCGGCGTGGACTGGAAGCGGTTCGTCAAGGATTTAGCGCGGGTCATCTGTTCGAGAGGTTGATTGCGGCATATAATTGTGCTTTGGGCGTGGGTGGGGACGCAGGTCGCGGGTAAGGCGTTCAGCGCCGAGCAGATGGAGATCGCTCGTCTGAACGTAGAACTGGCCGAGGCGCGCTTCAAAGACCAGTCCTTCGACAAGACCAGTCTGGGGAACTGCGGCCAACAGGGCGAGAGGCGCTACCCGCGATTACGCTAACAATACGACCGGACCACTCTTCCCAAGAGTTCAGCTTGGATTCAAAGCTGATGATTGCCCAGTTCAAGGAACGGTTCCAACAATTTCTTCATCGCACTTTTCCGCGATCCCACGATTTCCTGATGGCGCGTTTCGATGAAATAGAGCGCAAGCTTACTGCGCTCGATGAAATAGAGCGCAAGCTTACGGTAGTGACAGGGCAACTTCAGAATAGTTATAAATTGCCATTATGGAGTTTAGACGTTTTGGCGCACGGCCTTATTTGGCCGAACCATGGTCAGTACCTGCAAGCTTGTGACGAAGCATATCAAGAACTGTCATTAGTTTCAAATTTTAACGAATTTACGGTTGATGTGCCTACTGTGGTTTGCGTCGCTCGGAATGAAGAGCAGCGATTGCCAATATTTATTAAGCATTATCAGAAACTTGGGGTGAAGAGTATCCACATTATCGACAATAACTCTAGTGATAAAACCGCCGAAATTGCCCGATCCTATGCGAGTGTGACGTTATGGAAGGCTGATGCAAGCTTTGAGCGCGCTGCTCACGGTCAAGCCTGGAGGGGCGCAATAGTGCGGCGTCATGGCATTGGTCATTGGGTGCTGAATCTGGATGCAGACGAGCTTTTTGTTTATGATGAAATGGACGTAAAGAATATTTCTCATGTTCAGGATTGGCTAATAAGTGCAGGTATAGAGCGCCTTTACACGCCAATGATCGATATTTACACGGACCTACCCCTGAATGAAGGGTGCATAATTGACGATAAAATGAGACTACTATTTGATGGAAAAATAAAAGATGGTCGACCTCCGTATGCACGGCAGCAATCGCTTTATGGAGCCGACTTGGTCGGCGGACCCAGAAGCCGAATGATGGCTTCGATCGGCGAGACGAGCACTCCTTGGCTCAGCAAGTACGCTCTCGCGCGCTGGGATGCGGCAACTGCCTACGCAAATCATCATTACCCGTATCCGTTCGATCGCAACCCGAAACATTACTTTGCGGCTCTTCTTCATTTGAAGCTTTTGGGTGATTTCCCGTCGAGGGTAAAGAATGCTGTAATTGAAAAACAATACTGGAACGAAGCTGCAGATTATAAATCATATCAGCGCTGGCTAACTTCGTCGCTGGACAATAAGCTTGCATCTGACGATTATTCAGTTGAATATATAGGTCCTCAATCATTGATCGCGGCGGGTATTATTGACCCAGCTCCCTGGAGAACAGCCCGTCACAACAGCGGCGCAGTTTCTGACTGATATGAGGCGAATTGACCTTGCCCTCGTTTAGCGTGTCTCCCTGGCTGAGGGATTATGCGGCGATTCTTTTGTCGTCGCCGAGCCAAGTTGGACAGAGCTCTTGGTGTTGTCGTACAGAATCGACTTCGGCACCTTGCCGAAGAACTGGAACGCCGCAGTGTGGCCCGCGCAAAACGCCTCCGTCGTCTCCGCCGGATAGGCCTGCACGAAGCCGGCATCGCTGTGCGGCAGGTCCACAGCGAAGAAATGGATCTTCTTCTCCACCCCGCCGATGACCGCCCACGCCTCGCCGAAGTCCGCCTGCGCATGGCCGGCTCGTGCCGCAGCGGCACGAATACTTCGCGCTGCCGCTGGCGACGATCGTGAACATAATCCTTCACGATCGTCATCCCGCCGCCATAGCCATACTCGTCGCGCAGCCGCTCGAAGATCCGCTTCGATGTATGAAGCTGCTTCGAATGGGCCGTCCGCTCAGCTTCCAGAATCTGATCGATGATCGCGGTAAACGGATCCAGCTTCGGTCGCTTCGGCGCTTGGCTCCGCCGGTACCCGTGCGGCACCGAAAACATCATCATCTTTGCTACCGTCCGAGAATCAATCCCAAATCGCCGCGCCGCCTCGCGCTGGCTCAGACCCTCGATCTGCACCGCATGGCGAACCCGCCCATCTAGCTCCACGCCCTTCATCCGCCGCCCTGCGCAAGACACAAACGGCTACCTGCTGCCTGATTTTTACTCCGGCGCAACCAGAATACCCGGCCGCTTTAGTGAGGGATTATTCCTCCGGCGCTTACAGCGATCCTTTTGGGCGAGCTTTGCCGGTTTTTCCTTCCAGCCGCGCGGAATGTGGCCTTCGCGGATCCCTCTTTCTCACCATCCGTATTGCGCTGCTTCGGCGCGGCGACAATCGTGGCGTCGACGATCTGGCCGCTCATCGCCAGAAAACCAGCGGTCGGCAGCGCCTCGTCGAACCGGCGGAACAAAGCGTCGACGGCATCCGCTTGCTTCAACGCTTCGCGGAACATCCAAATCGTATTGGCGTCGGGAACCGCATCGGCCAGGTCGAGCCCAAGAAAGCGCATGAACGACAGGCGGTCCTTGATCAGATATTTGCAGCGCTCGTCCGACAGAGGATGCATCGCTTGCAGGATCCGGACCTTGAACATGAGCACGTGATCGAACGCAGGACGTCCGCCCTTCGAGCGATCCGCGCGCGGAACCGCAGCCTCCAACGCCGCGCGGAACATCTCGAAATCGACTAGGCTCTTCACCCGCTCGAGATCGTCGCCCTTCGCGGATAGCTCCCGCAACCGCTCATCAATATCGAAAAACCCGGGCATCCATCCCGCCATGTCCGCGCTCCTCTTCAGAGACAACGGATTGAATCAGCCCGCCGCCGATTCGGCTATGGTTTTTGGAGATGCGGTCATTGGGCGGGTCCCGAGGCGGAATGCTCGGGGCTCACCTCCGGAGATGACTGCCATGGATCTTTATGCTGCTTTCGATGTCTCGTTGGAAACAACAACGGTTTGCGTTGAGATCGCGAAGGCGCGATCGTTTTGGAATCTATTTCCGCCAGCGATCCAGATATTTTGGCGGATCGGCTGGCGCCCTATCGGCCTCGGCTCGCACGACTGGGGTTCGAAGCCGGCCCCCTTTCAGAATGGCTTGTGCGCGGCCTTTCGCGTCATGGCTTTGACGCCATCCTGATGGAGACACGCCATGTCCGGGCAGCGCCTTCGGCACGTGTCGCCAAGACCGATCGCAACGACGCCCGCGGTATGGCCAATCTGCTGCGCATGGGATGGTTCCGCCCGGTTCATGTGAAGAGCTTGGACGCTCGCGAATGCCGTGCGCTTCTGTCGGCGCGCTCCACCCTCGTGCGCCGGCTCAAGGATGTCGAAAACAGCGTTCGGGGCCTGTTGCGTGGATTCGGCATCAGGCTGGTGTCCATGCTATGCGGACGGTGGGCTGCGAAAGTACGCGAGGCAATTGCCGGGCATCCGACTTCGACATTGGTCATGGAGCCTCTCCTGATCGCCCGAACCGCACTTCGTGACCAGGTCGCAGTCATTGACAAACGAGTTCGCGACGCCGCGCGCCAAGACCCCGTTTGTAATCGGCTGATGAGTGTTCCCGACGTCGGCCCCATCGTGGCGTTGACCTATCGGGCGGCGGGGGACGACCCGAACCGCTTCACCTCGTCGAAGTCCGTCGGCGCGGTCTTTGGCCTAACCCCGCGCAGATATCAATCTGGAGAAACCGATCGCGTCGGCTCGATCAGCCGCGCCGGCGGTTCTTCCGTGCGCGTCGCGCTCTTTGAAGCCGCCCACGTTATGATCGTGAGATCGGCGAAATGGTCCGTCCTTAAGGCCTGGGCGATGAAGATCGCCAAACGTCGCGGACTCAAGCGGGCAAAAGTGGCGCTCGCGCGAAAACTTGCGGCCCAGGGGGCCTGCCCGATAAGGCAGGAGAGCGCTACCAGAGCATTGCGCTGTCGACCCAATACGAACGTCCCTAGGGACGTCCTCGCAGGGACGATGGCGAAGGGAAGGCCGACGGACACCTGGGAGTGCGACACCGCAACTCCGCTTTGGAGATAGGCCCCCTTCGTCTACGCCGATCGCATCATGTGACGACCAGAGCGTCGATCACGAACAGAAGCATGACCCCGGCGAGGCAGACCCTTGCAAAGCCCTTGTAACAAACCGCCCAATGACAGAAGGTGTCCTAACGCTTGGTGCCCGCGTCTGACGGCGGCAATGATTTTGTTTGGATCGCGCGGTCCATGTCTATACGGTGAGGCTCACGGCCTCGGAAATCGCGGCCTCAAGGTCGAGGACGTCGATAGTTCTGTTCATGGTAGATGAATTACGATGAAGATAGCATTTATTGTGAATGAGTTTCCGGTGGTGTCCGAAACCTTTATCTTGAATCAGATCGTGGGTCTACTGCAGCGAGGTCACGAAGTTTTAATCGATGCTGAACTGCCGGACGAACGCGTCACCGCTGGTCATTCTGACATTGTGAAATATGAGCTCCAGGCTCGAACCTATTATCGTCCGCCGCCCCCTTCATGGTGGCCGGCAAGAATTCAGAGTGCGGTCTCGCGCATTGTGCGATGGGGGTGGCGATCGCCTGCTACGACTTTGGACAGCATGAATGTTTTTCGACACGGCAGAGAAGCTTTGAATCTAACGTTGCTACATAACAGATTACCTGCGCAAGCCATTGTTCAGAAATACGATGTAATTCACTGCCATTTCGGCCCAAATGGGTTACGTGCTGTCCAGCTTCGGGAATTTGGGGCCCTTAAGGGGCCAATTGTAACCACGTTTCATGGCTATGATGTGAACTGGCTGCCGAGAATCCTCGGTTCGGGATTGTACAAGCGGCTTTTTGAGAGAGGAGAACTGTTTACGGTCGGCTCGGAGTTTTTACGTGAGAGAGCGCTTTCTCTTGGCGCGCCGGCGGACCGCATCGTCAAATTGCCGATGGGCGTGAGTGTGTCAAAATTCAAATTCAGGATCCGCAAAAGAAATATCGGTGAAGATTTCAGATTACTGACTGTTGCGCGGCTTGTTGAGGTCAAGGGGGTAGAATATGCGCTGCGCGCGTTGGCAATTTTGTTGCCGAAGATCCCTAGACTTAGGTACCAAATTGCAGGTGATGGACCAAAACGGCAACAGCTTGAGAGCTTGAGTAGACAGCTCGGCCTTTCGGACACAGTACAATTCCTTGGCACAGTTTCTCAGGAGCAAGCTGCGGCGCTGTATGAGCGCGCGCATGTGTTCGTTCTTCCAAGTATCGTCACTGATGCTGGGGAAGAAGAAGGTCAACCGGTTGTGTTAATCGAAGCGCAAGCTTCCGGTTTACCGGTCATAGCAACAGCCATCGGTGGAATTCCCGAGAGCCTTGATGACGGGAAATCCGGGATTTTGGTTCCGCCTAAGGATCCGGAAGCATTGGCGCGGGCTATACTTTCACTTGCTTCGCAAACAGAGAATTGGGGCCGAATGGGATACGCGGGTAGGGCGCACGTGGAGAAGCGTTTTGATCTCGACCGTCTGAACGATGAGTTGGTAGAGACATATCGAAAAGTTCTTTGCTGAACTTGCTTGGGGCGCCCCTCGAGGAGCACGGCATAGGTCCGGGAAAGCTTGTTCGCTTGCTGAGGTTCTCCCGTCGGCCCTCGAACGTCTGTTCGCCGAGCATTGCGCGCCGGTAGCATTCCATGGCTGCAGTGTGCGCCGCGAGCGGCTGAGCGGCGATCATGCCCTCCAACTCGTCTTTCGGCCCGATCCCAACTAACGCCGCAATGGTAGCGCCATGGTCGACGACAAAAACAACTTCCGACTTGACCATGCTTTTGCGAACAGGTCCTTCCTGGATCGGTTCGGTCCCTTCGACTGCCAATACGATCACCACCTACGGAGCGCCCGGCTGGCCGACCATAGTGCGCTCATCGTCCGGAGCCTGACACCCCTTCGGCGTTAGAAGCTCAAGCATGGATTTATATGTCGGCTGAAAAGCTTTTAGCTGGGCGGAGGCTGGATCGATAGCTGGAACAGTTGCGCCTGCCCATTCAAGAAGCTGAGCAGACGAAGCTGGTGAATTCAGCGGAAAGGCTTTCTGTAGGTCGTAGCGTGAAAAATAGATCAGAGCTAACTCCTCCCAAGCTTGATTATATTCGGTGTTGTTTTTTATTTGAGTTTCCAATGGTGAAGGCGGCGCTAAATATGCTTCACTGCCGGCTCGCACCATCGCTCGCCTTGTAGTGGCATCCATCAATTGCGCCCGAACTGATTCGATTTCAACACGGTTATCTTCTTTTAACCACTGCGCACGTCCTTGGCGGTTGAGCTGGTGATGGGCAACCCATGGTGCTGAGGTGCCAAGACAATAAGAGCACGCGGCTAATGGCGTGGGGCCGTTAAGGCAACGATCGAGGTCTTCGAACAATTTTGGATTATTATGTAACGATATGCCATCGATGTTTCGATTGTCGAAGTCGATTCCTCGCAAAGCCAACCGCGGTGCAATGAACGGGGCGACTGAACACTTATAGAAGCGACCATCGTGGACGGTATGGCAAGAGTACTCGCCGGCCATCTTGCATTCGTGAAAAATGAACTTGACCAACTCTGGGTCATCGATGCGGTTGTTAATCAGCGCCTTGCGGAACGATTGAACCTCGCGGGTGTTCAAAAGAATATCGTGTTCTTTGCAAATTCTGGCGCGCTCTTCTTCATTGAGCTTAATCTTCACTCCGGGATAAACGGCGATCCAGAGCTGATCAATGAGACCCCAAAGCTCGTCCGGCGCTTCGTGTAGCAGCACGCCGTTCGTGATGAGAACGATGGCGTCCGCAATCGCGATGCGCCGGGCCTCGGCTAGAAATTCGAGTATTTGAGGATGCAACAGCGGCTCCCCACCCAGGATTTGCAACTGCTGTGAGTGGAGTACTCTGCCTAATGCGTCGAAATCTCGCGAGAATTCCGCCACAGATGCAAACTTCTCCGGCATCAGCGGCGAGGCGTGGTCACACGCGTAACAGCTTAGGTTACAATGCTCGGTCAGGTTGTATTCAACGCTGAGGGGCATGAGCTTTTCGGTGGACGTCTTTCTCATTATTAGGGATTCCACAGATGACGGAGCTGTCCGGCTCGCTGTTGAAATTCGCGAAGCGGTCGCTGCCATTTGACCGACATTCCCCAGATAGCCGCCGGTCCCTTCCCAAATCTGACCCGACCGGGCGTTTTTGACAAGCCCAAAGCGCCACGCCTCCTTGCTTAATAAAGCGGTTCCGCTGTCATTTTGCTGGTCGCATGTGTCTTTGCTGCAACCTCAGCCGACATTCACCAGATAGCCGACGGTTCCAGGCCAAATTTGCCGCGGGTTGGCGTTCTTATTGTCGAGGTCTTGACGAATGCTTTTACGAGGCGTGACTTCGCCCCGCTGGAAAAGTATCTCGCGCCGGAATACGTTCAGCACAATCATTATATTCCGCCCCACCGAGATGGCTTCGCAGTTTCATCGAAACCCTTCCGGACGGCACAATGTATGAGCCTGGCATGATGGTCGCGGAGGACGACCTCGTTATGGTGCATGGCCGCTATTCTGGCGCCACACCCAAATATCGCTCATCGCGGTTGATATTTTCCGCTTCGCAGACGGCCTGGTCGTCCAACATTGGGACGTTCTCCAGGAAGAGGTGCCCGCCAACGAGACAGTACGTGGCAATCCCTTGTTCATCCCGTCAAACCGCGCCTGACGCGCGGAAACGGCCAGCTTGGCCCATGCGGTGAGATGTAGTGGTCAAGATGTTTGGAATAATGTTCTCTACGCGTGAGCCATGGACGGTGCAGCTCTTAAGCGGCGTTTAGTACGCCCGCAAATCTCCATGCGCCGTGCAAACCCACTCCGGAGCCCTAATCGGCGAGCACGCGCGTAAGGCGGGGCAATCGCCTGCTGTCTGTTGCCTCGGACCCAACGCAACGAATGGTGGCGGTTAGGAGACGACCATGCCCTTAAAGACCACCGTCAGCGAAAGCATGACGCCGCCGGCGACGGTTGCGGCGCGGCGCATCGTCTCGTTCCTGCCCTCCGCCACCGAAATGGCGTG
This sequence comes from uncultured Alphaproteobacteria bacterium, assembly GCA_963720425.1. Taxonomy (GTDB): domain Bacteria; phylum Pseudomonadota; class Alphaproteobacteria; order Rhizobiales; family Beijerinckiaceae; genus Methylovirgula. The sequence continues at coordinate 1,117,620 of OY970391.1, read as the reverse complement.
CGCGCTTCGGGGGCACCCAGAAGATGTTCTGCGCACGATATTCGTCCGGGTCCTCAGGGTCGGCGCCGCTCGCCTTCTCGGCCATGAGCTTCGCGTGCTGCTCCTCGAAGGCATCTGAAATGTATTTGAGGAAGATGAGGCCAAGGACGACGTGCTTATATTCGGCCGCGTCCATGCTGCCGCGCAGCGCGTCGGCCATTTGCCAGAGCTGGGCTTCGTAACCCACGTTGGCGCCGTTGCTCGACTTACCGTCATTAGTGGATGGAGCTTTTCTCGATCGCCCTCGGGCCATGGTCACTCCTTCGCTTTCCGCCATGCCGCCGATTTTGTCGCCCTCACCCGTCCGAAATCCTCCACGACCAGCGGCTCACGGCGGGCGGATCGATCGGCCGAACTTGGCGTCCGATTCCCGATGTTCGTTTGGTAGTTTTGGCCAATATGGCCGAATGCGCAACAATTAGCCATTCCGGGTCACGCTTTAGAATCCTAGTGCATCGGCTCAGACAGAAGGTTCAGGGATATTGGCGAGCTTTTCGAAGATCGCCTTTGCGGGCTTGGTCCAGACGAAGTGCTTGGACGCCTCGTTGTGTTCCCTGATGTAGCGGGCGATGGCGTTTTGTAGTTCGGCGACGGATTTGAAGGCGCCGCGCCGGATTTTTCGCCGCGTGATGGTCGAGAAGAAGCCTTCGACGGCATTGAGCCACGACGCCGAGGTCGGCGTGAAGTGGAACGTCCAACGCGGGTGATCGGCCAGCCATTTGACGACCGTGGGATGTTTGTGGGTGGCGTAATTGTCGACGATGGCATGGATGACCTTGCCGGCGAGGACGGCCAGCTCGACGGCGTTGAGGGAACGAATGAACTCCTGATGGCGATGCTGGCTCATGCAGCGCCCGATGACGGTTCCATCGAGCACATTGAGCGCGGCAAACAGCGTGGTGACGCCGTTGCGTTTGTAATCATGAGTCATCGTCCCGCATTTTCCTGGCTTGAGCGGCAGGCCCGGCTGGGTGCGGTCGAGCGCCTGAATTTGGCTTTTCTCATCGATCGAGACGACGATGGCGTGCGCCGGCGGGTTCATATAGAGGCCGACGACGTCCTCGACTTTCTCGGCGAATTTGGGATCGTTGGAGCGCTTGAAGGTGCGAAGCCGATGCGGCTGAAGGCGATGCTTTTCCCCCAGACGTTGAACGGCGCGAAGCGAAACGCCAACGGCCTTGGCCATAGCGCGGCCAGTCCAATGAGTGGCTTCGCCCGGCGGTTCGGAGCAGGTGAGCGTCAGCACTTTGGCGACGATCTCGGTGGAGAACGACGCCCGTCCGGGCTTGCGCGTCTTGTCGCGCAGGAGACCGTCGACGGGCCACACGGCGGGCCGGCTGACGCCCGCGCGTCGCGCCACATCAAGAACGGAGAGCCGGCAGGCCGACAAAAGGATGATGTTCGCCCGCTGAATATGCTTGAGCAGGCGACTGCGGTCATGCAATCTCTTCGAGACGCTTGCGATCAGCGGCGTTGAGGATGATGCTGACAATCTGGGCCATGGACCCAGACTCGCACATTCCAACACCGTCGTGAATCCTATGTCTGCGTCAGTGCACTAGATCCAAGGTGTGAAGTTTACCGACGGCATCGAGGCCGTCAGGCAGGATGCTCAAACCGCTGCCGCCTGACCCCGCCCGTCACCAAGATTTGACGATAGCTCTCAGCCATGAATACAGAGGGACAGATACATGCCAACGCTCGAAGACAACAAAATATGGTTTGATGGTAATTACAACTGGCCTAATCATGGTGACGAGTGGTCAACTGCATGGGGAGGGCCCTCTATGCAGTGGTATGGCACAATCCTTCCACGAATAAAATCGCATGTTCCGACTAACCGGATATTAGAGATCGGTTGTGGCTACGGCCGCTGGACGCAATACTTGAAAGACTTGTGTAAGAATCTTATCGTGATTGATCTCTCCGAGGAATGCATTAAGGCTTCCAAGCAGCGCTTTGCCGAGTGCTCACATATTGAATATCACGTGAATGAGGGAAAATCACTTGATATGATACCTAACTTCTCTGTGGATTTTGTGTTCAGTTTTGACTCGCTGGTTCATGCGGATGAAGCCGTCATGAAAGCATACATTTGCCAATTGCATAGAATAATTAATAACGATGGCGTTGCTTTTATTCACCATTCGAATCTTGGTGAATACCGTACATTGTACTCACGAATTCGAAGTATTCCCAAGCTAGAAGGACTCCTTAGACGACTTGGCATACTTGAGGAGACAACACACTGGCGCGATTTTAGTGTGGACGCCAACAAGGTGGAGGTTTTAGCAGAAGAACATGGGTTAAGATGCATTAGCCAAGAGATGATCCAGTGGGGAACGACCAAACTGTTCATTGATTGTATGTCAACTATCGTCAGGAATAACTCATCAGTGGCCAGCACCAATCGCACATTGAGGAACGCGAGATTCCCGCAAGAGAGAGAAAACCTATTGCAGCTTTCTCAGCTATACCCCCCTCGCACAAGAATACGCGCGCTGTCACCAGATCAGCGGTCATTCAATAAATAGTTCTGGGCGGATACGGCCTATCGCTCGGCGAAAAACGAACAGATGCTCGCCGCGCGGGGCTTCGTGTCGCGCATTCATCACAGGAAGCCGAAGGGCAAGGCGATGCCGGCGCGCAGGCGGATCGCCAACGCGAAGAAATCACGAGTGCGCTCAGCGGCCGGACACGTATTCGGACGCTTCTATCAATCGGACGCCTTCTATCATTGGGCGGTTTGTTACAAGGGCTTTGCAAGGGTCTGCCTCGCCGGGGTCATGCTTCTGTTCGTGTTCGACGCTCTGGTCGTCACATGATGTCGGCGTAGACGAAGGGGCCTATCTCCAAAGCGGAGTTGGGGTGTCGCACTCCCAGGTGTCCGTCGCATGTCGAAGGTCCATTTCCGCCGGCGCGCTGGCGTCGGTTTGACGGCGTCGCAGGCCAAGGCCAATGCAGCGCGTTCCAAGGTTCGCTCCGCGGTCGAGACCGTCTTCGCGGCCCAGAAACATCGCTTCGGGCCTGTTCGTGCGCACCATCGGCGTCGCCCGCGCGACGGTGAAGATCGGCTTGGCCAACATCGCCTACAGCGTCACACGGCTGATCTGGCTTCGCACGCGAAGTGCGCACGCGTAAGGCCAATGGCCGCCGCCAAGCCGCGCGGCGGCGGAAATACCAATAAGAATTGAGCGCAAAAATCCGATGCGTCGCCTTCCGCCCACAAAATCCGCCGATCAATCACGCCAAACCGGGTTCTTCGAGGTGTCCGTTAGATTCGATCCACTGGCTAGAGAAGCGTCGGATCCGACACCCACTATCCTCCTTAGACAGGAGACCTTCATGGTAAGTCGCAGTTCACTAGTACCTCTGCACAGGGATTATGACTCTTTCGTTGGGCTGGAGATGGCACCTGGGTTGGGTAAGCGCGGCCCATCTCGGCGCGGGCTTTTTCGGTTGTGAACATCCATTTGATGCGGGCCCTTGAGGCATTGTGCTGTCGTTCCCAGGCAGCGATCTCGGATACGAGCCGCTCCTGGGTGGCGATGCGCCAACATTGGTCGCGATTTTCTCGTCGCTGGCCCCCGCATCGGCAGCTAGCAAAATCTGTGCACGCTTGAGCTTGCGCACCGCATGCTTGCCTCCGCTCAAAAGCGTCGTGAGTTCGCTACGCTCGGCTTGGTTGAGTTCGACCCGGTAGCGTACATTCATCTATGCCTCCTCGAAGTTGAGGCGCAAACGAACAGCTGAATCGGATGGCCAGAGTGAGTCGCCCAGAAAAAGCTTTCACGGCCAAGCAGGGACAATATCTGGCGTTTATCTACGCATACACGCGCCTACACCGCAGGCCTCCGGCCGAAACGGACATGCAGCGCTATTTCTGCGTCAGTCCACCTTCGGTCCACCAAATGGTGGTGACCCTCGAACGCGCAGGCCTCATCCGGCGACAGCCGGGCGTTGCTCGTAGTATCGAAATGCTCATTGATCCGGAACAGCTGCTCATTCTACTCTGACGTCGCTGTGTCGAGGTACTAGCCGCGTAAGCTGAATTCCTCTTCGTTGTCAATACGACCTAACTGAGGTCTCTGCGACTATCGATCTCGTCAATAGTTTGCGAATCTCATGACCGTCGCACGGAATTCGCAGTATATCGCCTGAACCTGTGTTTATGCCTCCATTCGCAAAAACAACTTCAAGACTCTGCTCGCGAGCTGCCCGAATCGTATGTTCGTTCCAATCCCACGGGCGCCCGAACGGGATAGCGAAGATGGGTCGAAAACCCTTGAACTGCGACAATTGTTCCTTGTTCTCTCTAAGATCTCTTCGTTGCCACTCTTCTGACATCAACGAAAAGCGCTGATGTTCATGTCCATGCGCTCCGATTGAAAATTGGTCGCCGTCGAGGCTCGCCAACCATTCCCTTGAGACCAACCTCGAGGGGCCATCCGGCACAAGGGGTGCGAGCTGCTCAATTTGCCTGCGCACGTCGTTATAAAAAATTGGATCTTTTGTCAGCCGCAGTTGTTGAGCTTTTAGAATCAAGCCGTCATATAAATCCAAGTGAGAAGGGGCATCGGCGACAGCGGACAGATACGCAACAATCGGGAACCAGTAGGTGCCTCGTCCATCAAGGTAGGCACTGTTGATAAAGAAGGTTGCCGGAAGTTGATGACGGTGCAGGATCGGTGCTACGTATTCAGCGACCGAGGCGTCCCCGTCATCGAAAGTCAAAGCCGCGCATGGCCCGCGAAGGCTTCCTCGTGCAATTTGATCAATTGCTTTGTGAAGGGGGAGGATCTCGAATTCTGACGCAAGCGCTTCCACTGTGGAATTGAAAAGATCAAGTGGCGTCCACGTATACTTATGATGGCGAATTGGATCAAATTCCGGGGTAATTTGATGCCAGTTAAATATAACTAGAAAATCTCTGTGGCTTCTTCTCCAAAGAGCAACACGAGCCTTTTCAATAATAAAATCAAGCATTTTCATTCTCTTGAAACAAGCTCCTGATCGCGGTCCCGCTAATGGCCGTAATCATTTGAGTGCCATCAAAGTTGGTTTGCACCGACATCCACCGGATGACGGCGTTGCCGAAGGAGAGACGATCACTTTTGAAGGATTTTGGCAATGCCAAACCCTCAACGTTGAGGCTCCTGTGTGGCCAAGCCGGCGACATCGGCGTATTGAGCACCGAAAATGCGAATTCTGTCGTCATCAAGACGCAAGTCTCCCGTGGTTTTTGCTGGAACGCATGACAACGGAACCGCCTTACGCTGTCGATGTAACGGGCGGCGGCCGCAATTCCGCGATCAGCCGCAAGATGTCGGCGAAACAGACTTCTCGGAATCGAGACCTCGGCCATATGGGAGGCGACATAGCGGCGGTGGCTGACGACCTTCGCGCCGATCTTGATCAGTGGACGCTTCTAACAACCTCGCCAATTCGCGACTTTTCTGATTCCATGGTGATGGATTGGATTGGAGATGATTCGATGCGAAGGCAGCCGGGATTTTTCGATGTTGATGATCGATTGAAGCGGCCGAGTGATCTCGGCGACCAGCTCGAGGCGTTCCAGGCGACAGTGGATTTCGAGATTTTCCGCCCGGAACTGAACGCGGCGCTGGCTTATTCAGACGGCACACAAGGCGGGCGTTCGCCGTTCGATCCGGTGATGATGTTCAAGATCCTGGTTATTCAAACGGCGAACAATCTCTCGGACGAACGGAGCGAGTTCCTCATCAACGACCGCCTCTCATTCATGCGCTTTCTCGGACTGGGATTGTCGGATCGTGTGCCCGAGGCGCGCACGATCTGGCTATTCCGAGAGAAACTAACGAAGGCATAGAGATCTGCTTCGCAGACGAGGCCCGCATCGGGCAGAAGAACAAGATCACGCGGCGCTGGGCAAGACGCGGGACGCGGCCTTCAGCGGCCGCCGATCAGCGCACCGCCTCGATCGCCACACAGGTACGGCCCGGCGCCCATGCCGTGCTCCTCCTCGATCAGGCAGGTTGGCATCTCTCGGGCCATCTCGTCGTGCCCAAAAACATCACGCTCGTCCCGCTGCCGCCAAAATGCCCCGAACTCAACCCGGTCGAGAACGTCTGGCAGTTCATGCGCGACAACTGGCTCTCCAACCGTATCTTCAAATCCTATGAGGATATCCTCGACCATTGCTGCTATGCCTGGAACAAGCTCCTCGATCAGCCTTGGAAGATCATGTCCATCGGCACGCGTGAATGGGCTCTGCGGTCCTGATCAATGAGAATTGGCATGAGGTCAGCATTGCCAACAAATCCCTGGTCCCAAATCCAGGGCCCACCTCATACCGTGGACACAAGCTCATCGCTGGATGGAAGATAAGGCTCAGGTCAGGACGAGGAAATCACCTCGTATAGACCAAGGAGTTGGTTATTGAGCTTCTGTAAGTCAAAATATTTCTGTACATGCGCGCGACCGGCTTCACCCATTCGCGCAGCGGCCTCCGGATGTTGAGCAAGCCACAGAATGGAAGCCGCCAATGCGTCGGGATCTCTTTGAGAAACAAGAAATCCCGTTTTCCCATCCACGACCGTTTCGGCAATGCCACCTACCTTGGTCGCGACAACAGGGACGCTTGACGCTTGCGCTTCAGCCAGCGCGACTGATTGACTCTCCTCTTCGTGTGAATCGGTAACGACAGCCGGCAGCAGGAAAATATCCGTACTACGGTAAAGACTTATGACCTCACTTTGGGTACGGGCTCCGAGAAATTCAACCGATCTTTGAATCCCAAGCTGATCTCTCAAGGCCTCTAGTCGTGCCCGCAGTGGGCCGTCGCCGACTATTCGATATTGGAGCCTTAATCCGAAATCCTGCAAAGAGCGAACCGCCATTAGTCCGTATTCCACTCCCTTCACCTCAACGAGGCGAGCGACTGAGAGCAGTCGCAGTTCATCCTCCTGCCGGGGTCGTTTTCGATCGGGTGTGAAGCGTTTCAAATCGACGCCCATGGGGAGCTTGATGACGCGATCCTTCGGGGCACCAAGTTCAATAATCTTATTCAGCAAAAAATCAGAGCCTGCCGTGAAGCATTCGCCCTTCTTGAAAAGTTCTTTGTACAACCCAGGCCCGTGCATCCTCGGCAACCGATTTACATCATAGCCGTGAAAACTTGTAATAATAGGTCCTTGAAGAGCGCCGTATTCCCTCATTTCGAGTGCTCGGTTTCCATTTGGCCCAAAATGGCAGTGAATTACGTCGTATTGTATTTGGGAGGAAACAGCGGGAACTGTTTCGTGAATCAGGCGAAGCGACATTGCCGCGCGTCCATGACGCAATACGTTCACCCGATCTAATGTCCGCAGTGGCGCCCTCCAGCCCCAACGCGCAATTCGTGCAGAAGCACTCAACGCGCGCTTCATAATTGTCAGCGGTACTTCTGGATCATAGTCGACGCGTTCAAGAACACGATACTGCATTACGTCCTCGTGAGGTCTTGCGGACGGATCTCCGGGACATCGTGCATGAATATGTACCTGATGGCCGTGATCCATCGCCGCAATAATTTGATTCAAAATAAAGGTCTCCGACACCTCCGGAAACGCATCCACAAAAAAGCCGATATTCATGGCTTTGCGAGAGTCATGCGTGGCGAAAAGATTTGTTGGCCAAGACTCACGCACTCGCCATCTCCCGACGCAAAAGTGGTTGCAGCAATCTGTTGTCGGCGGCGATCCTTCGAATAAATTCAGTGGTACACGGCTGGTGGTTGATGCCGCCATCCCCGAGAACAACGGCAAGATCAAGCTCTCGCGCAATTTCTATTGTATCCCTGTTCCAATCGTATGCACGGCCGAATGGGACGGCAAAGATACGGCGAAACGTCTGAAATTGTCTTAGAACTTCCAAGTTTTTCCGAAGATTGTTGTACTGCTGATCAGCAGTCATCATGGAAAACCGTTGGTGCTCGTGGCCGTGAGCGCCGATGGCGAACTGCTCCCCGTTCAGCTGCGATAGCCACCTCTCAGACACAAATCGGTCTCCAAGATTAGGTACGAAGGATGCGAGTTCTTCCATTCTCCTCGCCACACGCTCGTAGAAAAGCGGATGATTAGTTCGGCGAAGCTGGTTTGCGGACAATCTCCATCGGCTGGAAGCGATTATCAGGGACCCGAACCGTTCCCAGAAGCATGTGCGCCGGGCTGTCGTCGTGCTCGCGACCGCCGAGGGGTGCGGCAAGAATGACATCATGTGCTGTTCGGGGCTCTTCAAGCCCGTCGATTGGCGTTGGCAGGAGCGGTTCATGTACGCACGTGCGGACGGGCTCCTCAAGGACAAGACCCCGCAAGCCCGGCAAGCCCTGGCCGAGACCCTTCAGCGGGTGCTCGATCTTACCCTCTGCAAGCGGACAGCAAGTTTCCGATATAGTTCAAATGTGAATGTCCACCAAAGCAGCTTTATAATTACTCTCACAAATTTTCGAGTTCTCGGGAATAAATAACTCAACTTTCGTATCGACCTTGTAATTTGCCAGCTGGTTAAGCTAAGGACACCCTGCAACTTCGCCTCTTGCGCCGTGAGCTTCGCCACGAGGACTTTGGCCTCGTGGTCGCGTGCCTCCAGTCTGGCCGCTAAGTCGTTTGCCCATGCTTCTTGTTCAGAGAGTTTGAGTACCTGCATCCAGGTCATCAGCTCATCATCCCTGACGTAATCGCGCTCATTCGGTCGCTCTAATTTGCCGCGTGGATATTTCCAGCCTGTGCTGATCGCTCGAAAATGTCGAAATGACACCGCGTAAGATAACGCATCGGATTGCATGCCCGAAACCTGGTGGACAAGCCACTGCGAATGTGGCGGGCAGCGACGTGGTGCGATCGTCCATTTAGGCGGTGCGACTTCTGCCGGTGCCGCAGATCGGTACACGAAATCGAAATGACGACGGTCTTCGCTGGTTGATTCTGTTGCACTCTCAATCCAATGGCCAGGGTATTCCAAATACCCAGTATAGCTACGGCTAACAAGTTCGAATACAGAAGCGTTGTTTTTCGTAAGGACCAACTCGTCCACATCGGCATTAACGACCGCTTCCGCTAGGGTAAGAAATCTGTGTCGCGCATGCTCGAGGATGCACAATTGGGAATAGGTGGAGTCCCAGGGCAGCCCTTGTGGTCCGTGAAAGCTTTCGGAACCTACTGGGCCGAATTTGTAGGGCCAATGGACGACGACGGCAACCTCGATGCCGGGGATCGACGAGATCGTCTCGTGAATTTCGGAAATTTCGTATTTGGTTGAAGCGTTGTCATAAAAGAGGACCGCGTCGGCTCCGTGCTTACGCGCGAAGAAATGAACCCAATCATGAATCCAGCAAAGATCATTGTCCTTAGACTTGGTGAGCAAAACTTTCCTACCCCGAAACAAATCACACTGATTGGGCTGGATGGCGATTTCGTCTTGGCGAAACACGCCGGGCGGGAGATCTGCCCGACTTTCCACGGTCCGGAGCCATAGCTGGGCGCAATTATAAAGATCACGCAAATGCACGTCGGAAGATGAGCGGCAACGAAAGACGGTCGGAAGTGCTGGCAATACGATCGGCTCAAGATTGAGAAAAGGTGGGCCTAGGAAGATGCACCAAGTTGAGTCAACCGACGCAAAGCAATCATAGAAAATAGTTAGAAAATCAAATTTGTCTTCGTAGTCCGGTTGCCTCAGATTCGCCGGCCGCGGCATCGTTCGGCGAATCGGATAAGATGAATCCAGTTCGAGGGGCGATAGTTTGATCTTTTCCATACGCCGATAATACCCCGTTATCCCGACATCCGCCGGATGCCGGCCCCGCCAGAGCTGAGATTGTCGCTTTCGACGGTTTTTGGCAACTCCAAGGCGTCGGCGCGCCGGCGGCCACGGCGGCGGCCGGTAGCGGGCCTAAGTAGCGACGAGGCTTCGCCCGGTCGGTCCTCGGACAACTTTATTGCCCGGCAGTTCGCGCTGCCGGGCCTTTTTTGTGAGTCCGCGAATAGCCATGGCGCGGCGCGCGCCGCTACGAAGTTTCGATACACGTCACGAACAAGCTTTTGAGCCCGTGGCTTTTCAGGTTGCGCGATCGGCGTCGAGTGCAGGCAGGCCGCATTCGCGCAAGTCACGAACAGACCTTCGAGGCCGTGGCTTTTCAGATGCGCGATGGTCGGGGGTTCGAGTGCCACAGATATTGCCTACGGTCATTTGCCCGGCTTTTGCTCGACGGTTGGCTTGGGAAGCGCTTCCTGCTCGGCTTTCTTTTGCGCAGCTGTCTCGGTTAGCTGCTTGAGCCGCGTCTCTCGGTTGTGCCGCTCGACATACCATTCCTTCAAAAGCATCTCGGCGAGGTTGATCAAGAGGTCTGCCTCATCGGGATCAACGTCAATGATGACGCTTATATCTGCCTCCATATGTGCGCCGATGTTGCCGATCCCTCGAATATTGTCGATTGCATCTACGCTTTCATGGCTCACTCCCTTGGGAGATTTTCCTTCATCGGCTTGTTTTCGCAATTCGCGGATCTCGTCTATGAGTTTGGCGCGAGATATTCGGCAAAAATCGCGGATCATGCCTTGCAGGCAGCGCCGGATGAGAGTTGCGCTCGCCTTTGGGCTGAGATCCTTAATTGCGCACGCCTCGTAATAGTCCTCTTTAATCGGCTCGGGAACATAATCCGGTTGAGGAATCGCGGACGACTCCGGTCGGAGCTTCCACTGAGAGAGCAAGCGCGTCTCGTAATATCCGGTCGACGGACTATGATCCACGAGGCACCAACGTGCGGTTATCACGATCTCTCCGCACGTTGGGCGTACACCTTATCGAATCGACCCGCAGTCCAGTGCTTCCAAATTTATTTCGCCCAACTGAGATACCAATTGTCTCCTGATCAGAATTGTTTTCGTTCACCACTTGCGGTTTGTGGCAGAATGGGCAGACCCAGTCGAATTGTGACATCCCTGCTGCCCTAAAAAAGTGTTGCTGCTATAAGCTCAATTTAGCAACCCGGCCATTCCTAAGAATAGTCGCCCGGAAACACCCCACCGACGGTCGCGATCGAGCGCCGAAAATGGACGCGGGGTCTCGATTCTTGGTCTTGGATTTTCCTTATTTACAGCCTTATTCGAGAAAGGTGCGGGTGGTCTTCCAACTCGAAATATCACCAATATCAAGACATTCGATGGTGCCGCAAGAGGGATTCGAACCCCCGACCCCCTCATTACGAATTTGATGGCCCTGTGTTTCGCAGAATTTATGACTTTTCCCGCGACGCTATGAATCATTGATTTCACTGAGCATCTTAATCTCCCTTGATTTCCAGATTATTCTCGCCTTATCCTCATTTTGCTTACCGGGTGCTTACCGCGCTTACCGAGCGCTTACCGAAGCAGCAATTGGGGGCCGCCGATGCCAAGGGGACGGATCAGCAAACGCTCGGTGGATTCTCTCATCTGTCATGCCGGGAAGGATCGTGAATTTCTTTGGGATGACGCGCTCGCCGGATTTGGCGTGGCGGCCTTCCCGTCCGGCAAAAAGGTCTATGTCGCGCAATACCGGCAGCATGGCCGATCCCGGCGCTCCAACATTGGTGAGCACGGCCGGTTGACGCCGGACGAGGCCCGCTCGGAGGCCAAGAAGCTGCTTGGCGTGGTCGAGGCCGGCGCGGACCCGATTGAAGCCCGCCGCGCGGCGCGCGCCGTCCGCACTTTCGGCGAGGTAGCGGAAGATTTCATGCGCCAGCATGTCGCGGTCAAGCGCAAGCGCCGGACGGAGGCGAGTTATCGCGAGGTTCTGGAAAAGCATGTCTATCCGGTAATCAAATCGCGCCGAGTAGCAGACGTGTGCCGATCCGACATGGCCGCGCTTCACAATGCGATGAAGGCGACGCCATCAGCGGCGAATCGCGCACTTGCCGTCGTTTCAAGCCTCTGGAACTGGGCAGGGCGGCGCGAGGAAGTGGGCGGGGGTTCGAATCCCTGTTTGGGAATCGAACGCTATCCCGAGCAGGGTCGAGAGCGGTATCTCACAAGCGCTGAACTGGCGCGGCTAGGCGCCGCGCTCGCGGAAGGCGAAACCAACGGCTTGGCCTATGATGTGGACGAGACGAAGCCCAAGGCGAAACACGCGCCGAAAGCCGAAAAGCGCCGGGTGAAGCTGGACCCGTTCGCCGTCGCGGCGATCCGCCTCTTGATCCTGACCGGCGCTCGCCTTCGCGAAATTCTGGACGCCCAATGGCAACATGTCGATATTGAGCGCGGCGTGATTTTCCTGCCGGACAGCAAGACGGGCAAGAAGCCCGTCTATCTCTCGGCAGCGGCGCTTTCGATCCTCTCGGCGCTCCCGCGCATCGAAGGCAATCCGCATATCATCGCCGGAGCCAAAGACGGGGCGCCGCGCGCCGATCTGAAAAAGCCCTGGGCCGCTGTCTGCAAGGCCGCTGGCCTCGAAGGCGTGCGGCTTCACGATCTGCGCCATAGCTTCGCCAGCATTGGCGCAGGCGCGTCCATGGGCCTGCCGGTCATCGGCAAGCTGCTCGGCCATTCGCAAGCCGCGACAACGCATCGCTACGCGCATCTGGACGCGGATCCGCTACGTCGTGCGGTCGACACCATCGGCGTGACGATCTCGGCGGCGATGGGCGGGAACAAAGGCGGCGAAGTGGTCAAGTTGAACAGGGCAAAGCCAGCGAGCTAAATTGGAAACCCACGCGGGCTAGGCCGGCCAGCCGAAAGCGGATCTCACTATCCGTTGCCCGCGTGTCCCCACGGTGCCGCGATGGTGCGCGCGATGAACAAGAAGTCCGATGACGTTTTGCCCGAAAACCCCGGCAAATTCGCAAAGGCAGTGAACGATCTCTACAGGCACGCGGTTGAGTGCAAGCCTGAACCATTTCAGGGCAACGTAAGCTTGGAGGTGAGACAAGCAGCGTTTGGCTTGGCGTTGATACGTCAGCTATTGGATCAACATGCAAAATCGATTCATTTGAGCGCAGACATGCCGGGTTCTGGCATACGAGAAGCCTACGGGATTTTGGATCACCTAACCACGGGACGGGATCATCCAATATCGAAGCACATTAAAGGCATTCATTCTGGCGCGTTTCGGCCTCAGCATGCCGAGGTAAACAGTATCGAACGTTTTGGACAGAAAATCATCGTTGGCCTTGTGCGAGCCTACATGGCGGCGACAGGCGCCAAGCAGGCCGAGGCCTTGCGCCAAGCTGTAAATGCCGCAAAAAAGGCCGGCTCCGACTTCACCGCTGAGCAAATTAGGGGATGGGACAAGAAGTTTACGCGAGAAACAGATCGAGGCCCTGACTATTTGGCGGCAGAGCTGAGCAAAAAGGGGGACCCGCAGCTGATCCTTGATCTTGGTGCGACGTGGATTTGGAAGTGGTGGGGCGTGCCGATGCCGCCAAAAGGATAAACGCCACTTCGGTTGAAAGCCCCCATTCGGCGACCGAGAAAACGCGCGTAAGTGACAAAGCTGTTCTGGCGAATCAGAGGAACAGCGATGCACCCCGCAGAATATCTCCGCCGAGACAAGGCAGCTGAATATCTCAAAGTGAAATACGGGCACGGATCAAAAAGAACGCTAGCGAAGCTCGCTTCGATCGGGGGCGGCCCGGCATTTCGCAAGGTCGGAGCGATGGTCGTCTACACGAAAGATGATCTCGACGAATGGGCGCTCTCCCGCATCTCCTCGCCACGTCGCTCCACCTCGGATCGAGGAGAGTGAATCATGCCCGTCAGAGCAGAGGCCGGCGAGGCGTTCGTCAAGGGCCTTCCGAAAGCGCGCCAGCACGACGTCGCTGCGGCGAGCCCTGAACCGCACAAGGACAAAGCACCCCTACCCGACACCGCCGGAAGCCCTTGGGAATGCCCTGACGGCCTAAAGCGCCCGAGGGATTTGTAGGGGGTGCTTCCCAAGCCGGAACGCAGTCAGCGCGAACCGTAGGCCACTGGTGCCCTATGCCGAAGAGACATAACAAAACTGGCAGAAGCACGGGAGACAGATTTGTCCAGTTACCCCACTGGCTTCTCGACTGCCCTGCGTTCCGCTCTCTCAAGCCCCAGGCCGTCGCCATTTATGTGCAGCTGATGAGAATTTACAACGGGAGCAATAATGGCTCTCTCGGGCTTTCGGTGCGAACGGCCGCCGCCCGCTGCAATATCGCGAAGGACACGGCGAGCAAGGCCTTTAAGGAGCTTGCTGAAAAGGGGTTCATCGAATGCATGAGGCCAGGGGGGTTTTCACGCAAGACACGGCTCGCGGCGGAATGGCGATTAACGGCGCTCAAGTGCGATCGCACGGGGCGCACTTCGAACACAGCTCTCTTCCTAAAGTGGGGCCGCGACAAGTGGACAGATGCGCGTCCTCGCATTGTCCCGAAGGAAGGACAGTCGTGTCCTAACGCGAGGACACTCGGCTCCTAAAATTGCCGCCAACAAGACGCTGTGTCCCTATATCAGGACACTGGGGGCCGATATTAGCCGTTCAACTGTGCCGCCGATTGGGACACATATAATATACCATAGGGGGTACATCTAGGAGCGGCCGGCCTAACCACCGAAACACGCCGACAATTGAGATGGCGCCAACTAGTTGGCACGAGCCTCAAAATATTTGGCACGTGGTGCGTGCGCCGATAGGAGGACGAATCGCTCACTTTACGGGCCCGGGGTTTCGCGGAAAATCGGCCTTCGCGCGCGTAGGTGTCAAATAGTTTAGGCCAATCAAGATGCTACGCTGCTACCAATCGAGCTGCATGTCTGATTGGTGTCGCGCTTGATCTCGTCCACCGCGTTGAGATCGCGACATTATGATAGGGCTCATTCGCGCCTCACCATTTGAGGTCGAAACCGACCGGCCGTCTTTTGGCGGACGGCATAACGTGGGACTCGATGTCGGCTCAGTTAGCTTCTAAATCTGGTAGCGTGAAAAAGGTCGTAGCGGAATGGCCATAGAACAGGGGGATTTCGTCGAGGTCCGCGGACGCCAGTGGCTGGTCGAGGCCATCAATGACGCTCAGTCGGACCTGACCACAGTCAAGCTGTCCTGCATAGCCGATGATGCACAAGGCGAGCAGATCGAGGTCCTGTGGGACGCCGAGATTGGCGCCCGTGTGCTCGAGGAGGATGCGTGGTCGCGAGTCGGCCGCGGCGCCCCGGACAGCCCCGAGGTGCTGGCGGCTTATGTGAAAGCCATTCGCTGGCGTTCCGCGACTGCCGCCGACCGCGATCTCCTGCAGGCGCCTTTCCGCGCCGGTATCCGGCTCGATGCCTACCAGCTGCTGCCGCTGCGCAAGGCTCTGCGGCTTCCGCGCGTCAACCTCCTGATCGCCGACGACGTCGGTCTCGGCAAAACCATTGAAGCTGGGCTCGTCGTGCGCGAGCTTTTGCTTCGCCGGCGCATTGATTTCATCGTTATTTCTGCGCCCGCCGCCATGACGGCGCAATGGAAGGACGAGCTGGAGAGCAAGTTCGGTCTTACCTTCGACATCATCGATCGCGAGCGCATCGGCGAGCTGCGGCGCTTGCGCGGCTTTTCGGTCAATCCTTGGACCACCGGCTCGCGATTCATACTCTCGCATAGCCTTCTCGCCGAAGAGGACTACGTGGCGGGGTTGCGCGACGTGCTCGGTGATTTCCGGTCGCGCGCGTTGTTCATTCTCGATGAGGCGCATCATGCCGCGCCGTCCGGTGGCGCGCGCTACGCTGTATCCAGCCAGCTGACGCGGGCTGTGCGCGAGCTATCTGCATGCTTCGAGCATCGCCTGTTCTTGACCGCCACTCCGCACAACGGCCATTCCAACAGCTTTTCGGCACTGCTCGAGATGCTCGACCCGCAACGTTTCACACGAGGGGTTGAGACGCGCCCAAAAGATCTCGAGCCGATCATGGTGCGTCGTCTGAAAGCGGATCTACGTCGCCTCGGTGAGGCGTTCCCGGAGCGCAAGGTCGAGGCTGTCCGGATCGCCGGTCTATCGGAAGATGCGCCGGAGCTTGTCCTATGGCGCCGCTTGGCGGCCTACGGCGAGCTGCGCAAGCCCCGCATCGCAACGCTGCCGGCGCATAAGGCAGCGTTGGCGAAACTCGCTCTAGTCGGTCTGCAGCAACGTCTTCTTTCCTCCATCGCAGCCTTCCTGCGCACCCTGAAGGCGCATAAAAAAGCCTTGCAGCGGCTGGTCGACGGCAAAGAGGCCGAGGCCGTTTTGGGTGCGGCCGTGGCATTCGTCGATGGCAGCACGACGGACAAGACCGACGACCTTGGGCTGGAAGGCGAAGGCGCGGAGACGGCCATCGAGGCCGATGAAGAGGCGACCGCGGTGGCGGCATCCATCGCCGGCGCTGTCGATGCACCCGTCGGCGACCTTCGAGAAGAGCTGGCGGCGGTCGAGGAAATGCTGGCCTTCGCCGAGCGCGCCGCTCTCAAACCTGATGCGAGGGTGCATTGGTTGGTGCAGTGGATCAAGACGAACCTGCTGTCGGGCTCGACGTGGAACAATCGTCGGCTGATTATCTTCACCGAATGGGAGGACACAAGGCGCTGGCTGGAACGGCGGCTGCGCGAAGCACTGGCTGACACCGATCAAATCGACACCCGTATTGCTGCGTTCACCGGCGCGACCGGCCACGACAGCCGCGAAGAGGTCAAGGTGGCGTTTAATGCTGATCCGGCTAAAGAGCCGCTGCGTATCCTCATCTGCACCGACGCGGCGCGCGAAGGCATCAACTTACAGACCTACTGCGCGGACCTCATCCATTTCGATCTGCCATGGAACCCGTCTCGGCTTGAACAGCGCAACGGCCGCATCGATCGTAAGCTCCAGCCGGCCAAACAGGTGTTCTGCCGCTATTTCCGTTACGAACAGCGCGAAGCCGACATCGTACTCGAGGCCCTGGTGCGCAAGACTGAAGTAATTCAGCGCCAGCTCGGCTCCGCCGGGCAGGTGATCGAGAAGCGGATCACTGATCGCCTAGCCCAGGGCGGCATCGATCGTGGCGCGGCCGCCGCGCTCGCGAAGGCGATCGAGGAGGAAACCGACGCGGAACGATTAGAGCGCGCGCGTGCCGAGATGGACGACGAAGAGCGGGCACGATATGGACGCGTCGTTGAAGAGCAGCAGGAACTTCGAGAGGCGCTTGAGCGTTCGCGCGAACGCGTCGGCGTCAGTCCCGACGATCTACAGCGCGTGGTGAGCGCCGCTCTCGCGCGGGCCGGCGTCGATCTCGAGAGCGAGAGGGCGGAAACGGTTGGCACAACTGCCACTTTCCGGCTCGATCCCAGCGACCCGGCCTTCGCCAAGGAACCTGGCTGGCAGGACACATTCGATGACTTGCGGGAGCGTCCGCGTAAGCGAGGTGAGCGGATCGGCGAATGGCGTAAGCGCGTGCCGGTTCGGGCCATTGCGTTTGAGCCCCCGCGCTTGCCGGACGGCCGTAACGCGCCGGAGGTGGTGCAGGTCCACCTCGAGCATCGTTTAGTGCGTCGGCTGCTGTCGCGCTTCCTGTCGCAGGGCTTCCAGGCCGGGCTGTCGCGCATTTCCGTGATCGAGGGGCCTGGCGCGCAGCCACGCGTGGTGCTGATGGGGCGCCTTGCCGTCTACGGGGCTGGCGCAGCGCGGCTACACGAAGAGATCATTCCGGTCACGGCGATCTGGACTGAAGCGGAGCGCGAACGCAAACCCTTGAGACCGTTGGGCGAAAGCGGAGAGGAACGCACGCTCAACCAACTCGAGAATGCGCTGCGGCACGCGCGGGCGGCGCCGAAAATGGCGGTCGCACGCATCCAGGCGCTGGTCGAGCGCGACATTGCCAATTTGACCCCTGCGTTCGAGCGGATTGCCAACGAGCGGCTTGCTGACGTTACGATTCAGCTGGCGAAGCGCGGCGAGGCGGAAGCGCGCTTGCTGCGCGAGCTGCTAGAGCGTCAGCGCGGACGGATCGCCAAGGCCTCGATCGATTTTGATCCCAATCAGCTGCTGTTGCCTGGCATCGCGGATGAGGAGCGCCGCGAGCGCGCGGCGGACCGCCGCCATTGGCAGAGCCGGCTCGCTAATCTCGAAAATGAAATCCGCGACGAGCCGGAGCGGATCCGAGCAGTATACAATGTGCATGCACACCGGCTGGAGCCGATCGGGCTCGTTTATCTCTGGCCGCCGTCCGGGTAACGTGCATGGCCACGGAATCCAAGCGCGACCCCGATCTCGAGTGGCTCGACTACGTCCAGCCAGTCGGCTTGGTCGTGGCCCCGGTGCTGCTGAAAGAACTCGGCTTGGTGCCATCGCGGCAAACTCAGGCCGACACTGCAGTCATTGCCGCGCACGTCGGAGGGGATTCGTCCAAGCCCGGGTTTAGGGATCCGTGGGCCTTCTTTGAAGAAGTGCTCGGCTGGGAGGCGCGGCACGTGGCCGGCAGTCCGGGCGGGCCGGCTCTGCCAGACGATCTTCACGTCCGACTGCCCAATCACGACACGACTCTGAGCCCGACCTGGGCGGTCGCCGAGCTGGGCGATGGCGACAAGCGCTGGCAGCTGCTGGTGCGGATTGAGGCGCCCGGCATCGATCCGGATGCGCGCGCCGTGCTCGAAGGCTGGGAGGCGACGCCGCATCAACGGTTCGAGCGACTGCTGCGCGAGACAGGCATTTTCGCCGGGCTGCTTATCACTGAAAGGAACGAGCGTCAGGATGGTGAAGACCACTACATGCCGGAGGTGCGGCTGATCTACGCGCCGTCGGGTGAGACCTCAGGCCACCTGACGTTTCCACTGCGCGCGCTAGCGACGGTCGTCGGCCGCCCAATGCTCGGCGGCCTCAAGCTTCTGCTCGATTCGGTGCGCTTGTTCACCGATCGCGACGATCGTCGTCTGCCGGCGTTGCTGCGGAAAAGCCGAGACGCGCAGGCCGCAGTTTCGACCGCGTTGGCGGAGCAGGTGCTCGGTGCCTTGCATGAATTGCTTCGCGGGCTCGACGCTGCAGAACCGAACTTTATCCGGGAGCTGGCGCGCACTCGGTCGGGGCATCTCTACGAGGGCCTGCTCACGGTGCTGATGCGGCTCGTCTTCGTGCTCTACGCCGAGGATCGCGATCTCTTACCGTCACGCCTTGATGGTCGCGCGCGC
This sequence comes from uncultured Alphaproteobacteria bacterium, assembly GCA_963720425.1. Classification (GTDB taxonomy): domain Bacteria; phylum Pseudomonadota; class Alphaproteobacteria; order Rhizobiales; family Beijerinckiaceae; genus Methylovirgula. The sequence continues at coordinate 1,098,459 of OY970391.1, read as the reverse complement.
GAAATCTACGAGATAAGCTATTCCGCGCGAGGCCTGTACGCGAAGCTTGTTGAGGATGCTGCGCTTAATTCCGACACGATGGACGAGCGTCCCGGCGGCTGGGGTCGGCTACTCGCCCTGTTCCGGCTGATCCACAAAGGCCATCCGAGCCATTTTGTCCAAGCGCGCGGAGGCAAGCTGTTCGATCCGGACCAGTTTCCGTTCCTGGAAGGGCGCCTGGATGAAGCCCAGCCGCCGTTTGTGCTGCCTGTATCCGACGGCTGTATTCTCCGAATCCTCGAAGGGCTGATGACGCTAAGGCGCGGCGCGAACCGCGAGCGGCTCTCGTACCGTGCGCTCGACGTAGAACAGATCGGCTCGGTCTATGAAACCGTCATGGGTTTCACGGTCGAGTCCGCTGCCGGACGCTCGCTCGCCATCAAGGCTGGCAAGCACAATCGCACTCCCGTGTTCGTCGATCTCGAAAAGCTCGCTGCCGCCAAGGGCAAGGACCGCATCAAATTCCTCAAGGAGGAAGCCGACCGAGCGCAGCTCTCGGCAAATGTCGGCAACGCTGTGGAGGCGGCGAAGTCGGCCGCCGACCTGGCGGTTGCGCTCGATCCGATCGTCGACGAGCGCGGCTCGCCGAAGAAACACGAGGTAAATGCGGGCACGCCGCTGCTGCAGCCGACCGACGAGCGGCGCCGCACTGGCACTCATTACACGCCGCGAAGCCTCACGGCGCCAATCGTCAAATACGCGCTGGAGCCGGCATTCGAGCGGCTCGGGCCGAACGCGACCCCGGAGCAAATTCTCGATCTCAAGGTATGCGATCCGGCTTTGGGCTCGGGCGCGTTTCTGGTCGAGGCCTGCCGCGCGATCGCGGTGAAGCTGGTCGAGGGGTGGGCGCGGTTCCCTGACAAGAAGCCCGTCATTCCCGCGGACGAGGACGAGGAGCTGCACGCGCGCCGCCTTATTGCGCAGCGCTGCCTCTACGGCGTCGACAAGAACCCGCTGGCCACCGATCTCGCCAAGCTGTCGCTGTGGCTCGCGACGCTCGCGCGCGACCACGAGTTCACCTTCCTCGATCACGCGCTCAAATCGGGCGATAGCCTCGTGGGCTTGACGCAGGCGCAAATCGCGGCGGCGCATTGGGACACCTCGAAGCCCGGCCTGCCACTGTTCCAGAAACTGGTGCATGATCGCGTCGCCGAGGCGATGAAGGGCCGCGCCGAAATCCAGGCGGCGTCCGATGACACCGCGCGTGCTATCCAGGAACAGCGCCATCGCTCATTGGAAGCCCGTGTCGCGCCGATCCGCACCTTGGGCGACGCGATAGTGGCCGCGTTCTTCGGCGAGGACAAGCCGAACGCGCGCGAGAAGAAGCGCGCCGAGATCGAGAGTTGGCTTAGCGGCTCATCGAAAGTGGCTTGGGATAAGCTGGCCGCGATGGCTGCAACCTTGAAGCAGGGCGCGCATCTGGTCACGCCGTTTCACTGGGAGGTCGAGTTTCCAGAAGTGTTTGTGAGAGAGAACGGCGGTTTCGATGCGGTAGTCGGAAATCCGCCATTCTTGGGTGGACGAAGAATTTCCAGCGAATTTGGCGACGAATACGTCAGCTGGTTAGGCAGCCTCCGGAAAGACGTACATGGGAATGCGGATCTCGTAGCGCACTTCTTTCGGCGCGCCTACGAGCTAATTAGACATGAGGGTGCAATCGGACTAATAGCCACAAAAACAATCGGGCAAGGTGAGACCAGAATAACGGGCTTGGCGCCGATCCTAGCGTCGGGAGCCAAAATCTACAGAGCAAGACGACGGTTGCGATGGCCCGGTGATTCCGCGGTTGTTGTCTCAGTAGTTCACATTGAGAAGTCAACGCGTGTCGAGTGCGGCATTGAGCTCGACGCCCGCCCCGTCCGCCGGATTTCGGCTTATTTGGTTGAAGGTGATCTCAATTCTTCTCCCGAGAGACTCTGTGAAAATTTAGACACTGTTTTTCAAGGTTCAATCATTTTAGGGAAGGGATTTGTATTTGACGATCGATCCGCCGAAAGAGGCCTCGGGCCATCGCTAGCAACTCGGGAAGCTCTAATAAAGAAACACCGGGGGAACGCTACGCGCATTTTCCCATATCTGGGCGGAGAGGACGTCAATAACGATCCTCAACAGCTGGCCTCCCGGTATGTTATTGATTTTGAGAGTATGGGCTTGTCGCGCGCACGCAAAGAGTGGCCGGACCTCGTCGAAATCTGCGAGCGTTACGTTAAACCCGAGCGCGCAAAACAAAAGAGAGCGGACCTTCAACAGAGATGGTGGCAATTTGCTTACAGAAAGAACAAGCTCTACGAAAAGATAGGACCTCTACCGCATGTCATCGTTTGCTCGCAGGCGACCAAGCATATTGTCTTTGCGAATGTTTCTTCGAGGCAAGTATTCGATCAGAAGGTGATCGTCGTTGCGCGAGATGACTTTGCTGATTTTTGTTATCTAACCTGTAGAGTCCATACTGTTTGGGTAGAGTTTTTTGCATCGACATTAGGCGAAACGCTGAACTATTCGACAGGAATCTGTTTTGAAACGTTCCCATTTCCGCGCACCGCGGGACATTCTGCCCTCAACGATCTCGGCCGCGCCTATCACGACCACCGCGCCGCGCTCATGATCGACCGCGACGAGGGCATGACCAAAACCTATAATCGCTTTCACGATCGCACCGAGACTGCCGAGGACATCCAGCGCCTTCGCGAGCTGCATGCCGCCATGGACCGCGCCGTGCTCGAAGCGTATGGCTGGCACGACCTCGCCGAGCGCGCGGAGCCCATCTTCCTCGACGAGACCAACGAGGGCGACCACACCTATCAGGGCCGACTGTTCTGGCCTTCCGACTTCCGCGATGAAATCCTCGCCCGCCTTCTCACGCTCAATGCGGAACGCCACGCCGAAGAACTCCGCCTCGGCATCGCGCCGGGTAAAAACAGCGCGTCCGAGAATGAGGATGACGAAATCGACTCCGAGGATTAGCTTATTACTCGTCAGCCATACGTGGGGGCATTATGGCGACAAAAGCTTCGAGAGATTGGCCATTTTGGGCGCAACAAGCGTTGCAAGGCGTCACCTACTGGATCGGTCATCGAAGGTGTCTCTACCGACATTACCCATTGGCTGAGGCTGCGTTGGTTGCGGAGATCTGTAACCTCATTCACGGGAATTTGCCGGACGATTTGATGCTGAACTGTGAGGTGCAATATGAGAAGCTTTTGCCGGGAACGGCACATCCCGGTGTACTAACGCAAAGAGCAAGAGCGGATTTAGTGATATCGGAGAAGGCAGCCAAACTAAGAGAGCCGTCGCCCAAATTCGTCATCGAAGTGAAACGCGCCTCCGCTCCAAAAGGACAAATCGACGCTGATCTTAAGCGCCTAGCAGCGGTGCGTTGCAGACACGGTGAAATACGCGCCTTCATGTTTGTTATTTCTGAAGCAAATATACCAAGGCGATTCGTCAATGAAAACGGCGTATCTCGAAAGGGAAAGCAGACGATACTGAACTCGGCGGGATACTATCGGGTGCGAAGGACATGGAAGGCGGCGCACGCTTTTTCGAACGTTAGTCGGGCGCAGTATGCCTGTCTTCTGGAAGTGTATGCCCGATGACGACCGCCGCACCGGGCCGCCGAATTTAAGGACGGAGTTTCTCGCCCCGCCTGCTCGCCGTCAGCGCCACCGCGTCGCCGCCGAACGTGCCGCGGGTTCACGCTACGGAGGAGTCGATGCGGAGCGCGACGCCAAATAATTCGTTCAGCGCTTCCGTGGCGTGAAGTGGATTTTTCCTGATCGATCGAAATGATAGGAGTTCCTCGCCTCAAAATCGCGGCGTGCTGTTTCAGTAAGCATCGCTTTTTTCAGAAATTCGATCATATCTTCATTCCTCTCAGTATCATTGGACGTGATCGCGTACCCCAGAGCGGTTCGCCCTTCCTGGTCGCAAATCAGCGGGTCTGCGCGTAGCGACAGCAGTTCACGTGCTATGGATAAGTTGCCTTTTCGGGAACCGAACCCGCCCGCATGCTGTGCCGCAAACATCAGAGCAGTACGGCCATAGTTATCCTGGTCGTTGATCGAGAGCTGGAGCAAGAGCGCTACGTCCTTGTTAAAGACGCGAAGCCGAACCATTTCCATCAACGCTGCGCGGCCGTCGGAGCCCCTAGCTCGCGAACTCATTCCAAGCCGGAGGAGATCCTTGCAGAGAGATGCGGCGATCCCCTTACCTTTTGCGCGAGCCGCAACATGAAGAGGCGTCTCTCCTTCGCGGTTCGTCACCTCATTGAGATCCAACGATCTTCCGCCAACGAGCTGCCGCACCTTAGCTTGATCGCCCTCAGAAATTGCGCGAAACAACGGGTGAGGAAATACCTCGGCTGTCCTCACTAACTGGCCATTGCACCGCGGGCATGGCTTTTGGGCGCAAGGTGCGCAAAGCTTCTCGAAAGCGGCGCCGCAGGACTCGCACGTTCTCGAACCAACTTCGTAATTGGCGGCAGCGCTTGCACATGCGTCACATAGGCCGATAATGACGGAAAAAGACATTCGAAGTCACCGCTGACGGTACGAGAGCTCAGATTTTTTTTGACGGCCTTTTCTGCAGAAATCGTTCAGTGATCCGGAGACCCTCCATTAACAAGCGTGTCGAGCGCATGTCGCCGCGCCCCGGGAGCAAAGTTCGGCACAGATCTCCCGAATCCCACGGTACGCAGATCCCCATTCTTGTGAGAGTCTTGCTTCATCTGCCCTTGGGCAAGTGTCGAGGCCGCCTCCCTTTATCTAGCCACGGTCGCGTTCGCTGTGCCTAGCGCAATCGCAAATTCATAAATGCAACATAATCTTGCATTATTAAATTCGCAATATATATGTGGCTCGGGAGGCACCGGCAATGGCCCAGCTTATCGGCACACGGATCAAGGCGCTGCGAGAGGAACGCAAACTCAGCCAAGACGACCTCGCGCGCATTTTCGGCTTTAAGGATCGACAGACGGTCTCGGCTATCGAGACCGGCGAGCGTCGTGTGTCCGCGGAGGAGCTTTTAGCGGCGGTCGAGAAACTAGGGGCATCACTGGACTATTTTACCAATCCGTTCCTGCTCGTTGGCGAGGGTAAATTCTCTTGGCGTCAAACGAACGTGGCGCCGCAACGGCTGAGCGCTTTCGAGCGCGTAGCCGGGCGCTGGATCGCCGCCACCCGGACCCTCGCGCCGAGGGTCGGCCGGCCACCACCGAACTTGCGCCAAGCGCTCAAACTGACATCGAAGAGCAGCTTTGAGGAGGCGATGGTCGCGGGCGAGCGGTTCGCCACCGATTTCCAGCTCGGACCGGTTCCGGCCGAGCAGTTGGCAGAGGTGATGGAACGCCGGCTGGGCGTCCTCGTCCTAATGGTCGATGCGATCCAGGGCGTCTCAGGTGCGGCATGTCGCCTCCCGGATCTGGATGCTGTTCTGATCAATCGTCACGAGGTAGCGGGTCGTCGCCACTTCGATTTGGCTCACGAGCTATTCCACATCCTAACCTGGGATACGATGCCGCCAGAGCATGTCGAGGACGCCGCAGAGCGCAGCAAGCTTCGTGTGGAGCAACTCGCTAACAATTTTGCGTCGGCGGTGCTGATGCCGACCGACGTACTCGATCGATTCAAACCGGCAAAGGTCGAAAACGTCCAGTGGCTCAACGATACTGCGGACGCGCTCCAAGTCACCGCCACCGCGTTGAAATGGCGCCTGGTGGCTCTGGGACGGCTCGACTCGGCCCAGGCAAATAAGATTTCCGACGCCGTCTTGCGCAACCACAGCCGCGACGCTAACGGCCGCAAGCCGCCGCCGCTGTACTCCAAGGCTTTCATGGAAGTGATCGCGGTTGCGATCGCCGAGGGACATATGACTGCGCGCAAAGCCGCTGATCTCCTTGATATGACGTTCGAGGATCTGGCGGAGCTTTGTGCGACTCATGGCGTCAAAGCAGCGATAGACTTGTGAGGGGCCGATGGCGCGTCGTCGCGGTCCCGTGTTGGTTGACACCAACATTATCCTGGAGTGCTGGCGGCTCGGAGCTTGGCGCACGCTCACCGGAGGCTACCGCGTAGAAACCGTGGAGGACTGCGTGATCGAGACACAGACGGGCTTCCAGCGACGCCGGCCGGAGCAGCAGATCGACAATGCGGCGCTGAGGGCTTCCTTGGCAGCGGTCCATCAGGTCAGAGACTCGGAGCGCGCTGCCGCTATCGTGCGCGACCAGATGTTCTCGTTTCTTGACGTCGGGGAACAGTCGCTGTGGGCGCATGCACTAACGCGAAACGATGCCTGGGTGCTGTGCGGTCCAGACAAGGCGAGCCTGCGCTTCGGCGTCCGTCTTGGGTTGCGTGAGCGCCTCGTAGCGCTCGAAGATTTGTTGCAGGGCGTGGGGCACAAGCCGGCCGCGTTGAGGACTGCCTACACGTCCGCCTGGCTCGCCAAGACTCTCGGGGAGATCGTGATCATGGAGGGACCGAAACGGCCATGACTGCGCCCCGCCCATCGGTCGACGTTCGGTCATCGATCGTCGAGACGTTCCGCCGCGATCTTGTTGGCCCAGCTCCTCAGGATGCTGATCTTGCGCGAGAGCGGCTGAGTGAAAATCCGTCGCGCTGGTATCTCACCGGGTTTCTTGCTCCCGCGGACGATCCGCTGGCACAGAATCGCGCGGGAGGCGCAGAGGATGATCCGTCGATCCAGGAGGAGATGGAGACCGACGTCGGGGAGCCGGATGATGCCGGCGCCGGCGGTGCGGCCGGCGACGCGGAAGCGCCAGAGGCGCCGAATACGAAGCGGCGATTCCTTCCATCGTCCCTTGGATTGACTGTCCTGTTACCGCCCGACGTCAAGGAAATCGAGGCACACATCTCTTGGGGCGACTACCGCACAGAGCCGCCGTTGCCCGAAGACATCCTTCTTCCTGATGAAGGGAGCGAGAAGGATGAGGAGGGGAAGCCCAAAAAGAAGCAGCGCCCGCTGGTCGACTGGGTTCGTACACCACGGCAGCAGATCGTGCGGGTCAGCGTGCCGGAAGGGCGCGGCGATCAGATTGTCGTTCCGGAAAGCGCTGCGCCGCAGCGGCCGGGTGGTGGACTGGTGCTGGAAACGCACGCGCGCCTATTCACTTATGCGACGCCGAATGGCAACGTGGAGGTACGCGCACTCACGGTCTTTCTGGTCAACCGGCGCTCGGCGGTTCATCGCTTCTATGCCGATGTGTCTTTCGTGTTCCAGGCGCGGCTTGAGCTTACCTGCACGCAAGGCTTCCGGCCGCGGCGCGATCTCTCCGGCTACAATTCCAACGATTTCGACCTGCGCGTGGCCGACCTCCACTATCGCGACGTCTGCGAATGGGCCGTAGGCCGCAACGCTGCCGCCGGATGGGAAGACGAGGAGGAGCACGCGGAGCGCGTGACGCGCGTGTGGACTGATCCGCTGCCGCAGGCCGAAGTCGAGCGAGTCGCGCCGAACGAGGACGTTGACCTGAAATCACGTGTGGTGTTTGGCATGGAGGCTCTTGCCGAACGCGCGAGCGGAGGCGGTACAGGCCTTAACGATGCTGTTTCGGCTCTGCCAGTCCTTTATGCAGCGTGGATCGAGGCGGAACGCAAAAAGATCGGCGAACTAGCGGTGCGGCGGCGGGAGACCGCAGAGCGGCTGATCGCTGACATGGAGGCGGCACGCCAACGTATCCTCGACGGCATCGAGATCCTGTCACGCAACGAGATTGCGCGAAACGCATTCCGGTTCATGAATCTCGCAGTGGCTACGGCCGCGCGGCGCCGTAATGCGGGCGCCACTGGCGATCCAGCCGCGCAGCCGGCACCCGAATGGCGCCCTTTCCAGCTCGCGTTCATCCTGCTCAACATCGCCGGACTTTCCGATCGCAAGCACGCGGACCGCGAGACTGCTGATCTGCTGTTTTTCCCCACCGGCGGCGGCAAGACCGAGGCCTATCTTGGCCTTGCGGCGTTTGTCATTGCCCTTCGGCGGCTCATCGGCTCGGGCGTGCTCGGTGCCGGCGTCGCGGTCATCATGCGCTACACGTTACGGCTGCTTACGCTCGACCAGCTCGCCCGCGCAGCGGGAGTCGTGTGTGCGTTGGAGCTGATGCGCACCAATCCCAAGAACGTCGACGAGAAAGGTCGCCACCTGCTCGGCGATTGGCCGATCGAGATCGGGCTTTGGGTCGGCTCGGACGCTTCGCCGAATCGGCTGGGCGGCAAGGGTGACGCCGACCAGACCACCGCGGTCGGACGCGTGCGGCGATACCGGACCGGGCAGGACAGGCGTGCGCCAGCGCCGCTCAAGGCGTGTCCCTGGTGCGGGACTCCCTTTACGCCGCAATCTTTCGCCTGCGTGCCCAACGATCTTGCACCGATCAATATGGAAATTCGCTGCGTGAACACGGCCTGCGATTTCACACGCGGGCGGCCATTGCCGATCCTGACCGTCGACCAACCCATTTACCGGCGCCTCCCGGCGTTCCTGATCGCGACGGTGGACAAATTCGCGAGCCTGCCCTGGGTCGGCGAGACTGGGGCATTCTTCGGTCACGTCGACAGGTTCCAGGAAGGTGTCGGATTTTATGGACCGGCAGAGCCGAGGCAGGGTCGCAAGCTCGACAACAATTGGTCGCTCGACCCGCCCGATCTCATCATCCAGGATGAGCTGCACCTGATCGCCGGGCCGCTCGGCACCGTTGCCGCCCTCTATGAGGCGGCGATTGACCAGCTCGCGTCGCGTCGCGTTGGCGAAAAGCGCGTCCGGCCCAAGGTCATTGCATCCACGGCGACGGTGCGTCGGGCAAGCGATCAGATCGCTGCGCTGTTCGACCGTCCGCGCACCAGCATCTTCCCGCCGCCCGGGATCGATAGGACAGACAGTTTCTTTGCGCGCACGGTACCGTCCTCGCAGGATCCGGCGCGGCTCTATCTCGGCATCGCCGCCCAAGGCCGTGGTCCCAAGCTCGTGTTTCTTCGCGCGCTCACGACATTGCTGGCGGCCGCGAAGGCGGAATTTGATGCGCAAGCCGCAACGTCGCAGCCGGGAAGGAATCCGGCCGACCCGTACATGACCGGGCTCTGTTACTTCAACGCACTACGCGAGCTTGGCGGCGCGCGGCGGATCGTTGAGGACGAGGTGCGGGATCGCGCCGCTCGCTATGGAACGCAGCGGCGTCGCGTTGATCCGAAGGATAGCCCGTTTGCCGATCGTATCATCAAGGAGCCGATGGAAATCACGTCGCGCGTTTCGACCGATGATGTGGCACGGGCGAAACAACGCCTCGATTTCGTCTTTGGCCGCGATTCGGATCCGGTCGACGTGGCTCTTGCGACCAACATGATCTCGGTCGGGCTCGACATCCTGCGGCTTGGATTGATGGTGGTACAGGGCCAGCCAAAGACGGCAGCGGAGTACATCCAGGCGACCAGCCGCATCGGCCGTGACCAAAATCGCCCGGGCCTCGTCGTCGTCGTGCTCAACTTGCATAAGCCGCGCGACCGCACACATTTCGAGCAGTTCGGGCAGTTCCACCGCAGCTTCTATCGCGCCGTCGAGGCGACGAGCGTCACGCCCTGGGCGGCGCGTGCACTAGACCGTGCGCTGGCGGCGATCGTGGTGGCAGCGGCGCGCCATATCGATCCGAGCCTCACGCCCGATACGGCCGCCAAGGAATTGAAGAACCAGGGGGCAACCCGGGCGGCGGTGCGCGACGCCATCGTTTCACGCGCGCCGCCGAACGCCGTTCCCGGTGGCAGGGCGACCCTCGCGGCTCTGGTTGATGGGCTCCTAGATGCTTGGATCGAGACGGCGGACGAGCAGTCCGAGGGCGGCAACGTATTCGGCTATGCCGACAAGAGGAGTCCGCACCGATTGCTGCACATGCCGCTTGCGCCGGAGATTCCGAACTTGAGTGCTGCGCACCAACGCTTCGTGGCGGGGCGCTCCATGCGCGATGTAGAACCGAGCGTCGCACTCAATCCGCGCGATCCGAAGGGCGAGAGGATCGCCAACGCGGATGATCTCGCATGAGCAAGAACGCGCAGCGCCTTAGTCAGGTCGTCTCGACCTTCGGACCGGGAGCGATGATCGATCTTCCGACACGCTCGGTCGTCGTTGGCGGCCTCGATCTGTGGGAGATGAGAGGCGATGCGTTCACCACCATTCCCGAGCCCCGGCTGACTATGCGGCTCGAACAATTACTTAAGGACCAGGGGCGTTTGGAACAATCGAAAAGCCTATCGCTCCGCACACCACCTGTGAACGACGGCCGACCGGGACGGCTGCCGAGCTACATCGTTGCGCCTGTGTTCCCCGCATATTTCCTGTGCGAGCAAGTAGAGACCAACGTCATTGACGGCAAAACGGCGCCTCGCCGCCGGCTCGTGCGCTGGCAAGATCTCGAGGCACGAGGAGGGCGCCGCAAGTTCGTTTTCGACGACGGCAAGAAATCCGACGTGACGCCGATCCGCTTCGTCTGCGCCTGCGAAAAGGGACACCTCCAGGACATAGACTGGAAATGGGTCGTGCATCGCAATCAGGCCTGTCACGAGCCGATGTGGGTCGAGGAGAAGGGCACGAGCGCCGATCCCGCCGACATGACCATCGTGTGCGGCTGCGGGCAACAGCTGTCGTTGCAGACCTTGTTTCAGCCAGGCCTCCTCGGCAATTGCCGCGGCGAGCGGCCGTGGCTGCTCGACCGAGACCCGAACGGATGCGATCAGAAGCTCAAGCTGCTGACCCGCACGGCAACCAATACGTACTTTCCGCAGGTCTACACGGTGATCTCGCTGCCGACCGCGGAGGACGAGCTGATGCGGCTTGTCGATGGCCTGTCCGGGGAATTGGGCAACGTGCACTCAGTGCAGGACGTGGTGGCCGCCAAGCGCTTCAATTCGAAAGTCGCGGCTGCGCTCGGCACATATGCCGATGAGGACATCTTAGCGCGTCTCGCCCGCATTCGGGAAGGAGCGACTGCGGACGCAGGACACTCGCCAAAACTTTCCGAGTTTGATGTCTTCGCGAGCGGCCACCCCGAAATAGGGCAAAACCATCCTTCCGCAAAACTCTACGCACAGACGCTGTCGCGCGAAGCCTGGGCTGACGCGGCAGCGGGCATCGATCTCTCCGCAATCAAGAATGTCGTTGCTGTGCATCGGTTGCGCGAAGTGTCGTGTTTGTATGGATTCACGCGGTTTGAGGCGGCACCTACATCTGCAGACGGAGAGCTCGAGGACGTGCAGCTTGCGGTGCGCGGTGCGCCGATCTCCCGTGACGCTGACTGGCTGCCGGCAATCGAACAGTTCGGGGAAGGCATCTTTCTTCATTTCGATGAAGCCGCGATCGAACGGTGGCTCTCGAACAGCGGCACCCAATCGCGCGAAGACCGCCTAGTAGGCGGGTATTTGCATTGGACAAAGCGGTTCGCCGGAAAGCCGCCAAGCTATCCCGGAACGGCCTACGTGCTCTTACATAGCCTGTCGCATGCGCTTATGACGGAAATCGCTCTCGATTGCGGCTATCCGGCGAGCTCGTTGAAGGAGCGCATTTATGTCTTGTCCAGCGCGACCGGCAGGGTACCCAATCGGTGCGGGATTTTAATTTACACTGCTACCGCTGGGGCGCAGGGCACGCTTGGCGGCCTTGTAGGAACAGCGCCACGATTTGCCCACATCTTACGTAGCGCCCTCGAGCGCGAGAGTATCTGCTCAAACGATCCGGTGTGCGCTGATCACGAACCCGACGACCGCAGCGGCGACCGTGCAACGCACGGCGCGGCATGCCACGGCTGTCTGCTCATTGCTGAGACGAGCTGCGAGATGCGAAACTTGTTTCTCGATCGCGATCTACTGGTGCCAACGATGGCGGACGACGGCGCCGCTTTTTTCGCGCTGCCTGACTCACCGCTTTAGCGACGCGAGGGATGCAGCTCTTGGCTGCCATCGTGTCAGAAAAATCTGGCACAGAAAAATGCTGGCAGAAAACTGCGCGTGGGATTGTGGAATCGCGGTTTGGTCGCGGATTTTGCCCCGGGGGGTGTCCATTTGCAGTACCAGCCGCATGGCCGGATCGCGTGCTCATGCCTTGGGCTTCTCGGCAAGCCGGAGGGCCACCGCACTGATTTCTGGGAGAGCCGCGTAAAGCTCAAACAACAAAGGAGCGAACAGTGCTGAAGGTGAATGCTGGAGAGCTCGTGGAGGCCTTGAAGCCAACGAAGCCGCACCTACGGAAGAAGCGCCCTAAGCCCTTTCCTGTGTCGCTCGAGCAGGAGTTCGTCTCCGGTGAGCTTGCTGTGATCGAGGCAAAGCACGGCGTGTTTGCCAAGTCCATCGCAACATCCGGCTACTGGCCGGGCCATGTTCAGGTCGATGGCGTTTTGCTCGGCCGGTTGGCAGCCACTTGGCCACCGGAGGCGGAACTGGAACTGAGCGCTGATGCAGAGGCACTGACAGTCCGCGTAGGGAAGTTTGTATCCCGCGTCGCCAGGATCGACGGCGGCGGGGCCAATCCGATCAAGCGGACACCGCCGAAGCCTGACAAACGACATAAGGGCAAGGTCGAGGTTCCACCCGACCCAGTTGGTAAGCGGGTGAAACTGTCGGATACCTGGGCGTTCAGCGCCAGGGTGCCGATGCCGCAGCACCGCAACCCAAATGACGGCAAGTGAGCCCGCGGTGAAGGTTGTGTGAATCACAGGATCTGAAGCTGAGCGAGCTTTCCAAGCGGGTGCCTATGGGAACTTCGCCGAACCCGAAGCTCGCTTCGACAAAAGATTCCCCGAATCTCCGATTTCTGCTTACCGAGCGCTTACCGGAATCCAGCTGGGGGTTATCTTGGTAGTCAGACCATGTATAACTTTTTGATTTCATTGGTGCCGCAAGAGGGATTCGAACCCCCGACCCCCTCATTACGAATGAGGTGCTCTACCGGCTGAGCTATTGCGGCATTCAGCGCCCGGGCGATGCCCGTTGCGCGCCTCTCTTATGCCGGTTCGCCGCATCTTGGCAACCACAGTCGCTTTTTCAACCTTGGAGATGGGGTCCGCCGGTATTGGTAAGATCACCGCGCGGGCCAGAGCCCCGGCCATTGGCAGCGCCTGGCGATATTCAACCTCGGCATTTGGACTCCAGCGGGAATTTGTTGAGAATGTGCGCGGCCGTTGCGATCGAAGGAGGGTAGATTGGCAAAGGCAACAACGAGGAAGTCAAGAAAGGGGCGGAAAGCTGCGAGCAAGCGCGTTCTCAAGAAGCGCGCAGCGAGCAAAAAGGCCGTTCGCAGGCCAGCAAAAAAGAGCGCGGCGAAGAAGGCTCCGGCAAAGAGAACAAGAAAAAAACCGATCGGACGCAGGGAACCGGAGCGCGTCTCGCGCCGTCGCAATATCGGTCACATGAAGCTCCAAGATTACAGAGAGACCTATTATACCTACTCTGGCAAGGCGAGCGATTTCAATCGTCAGCTGGCTTTCGCCAGCATCGCCGTCATCTGGTTATGCAAGAAGGATGTTGGCGGAGGTCCGACGATTCCTCCGCAGCTTTACCTGCCCACGCTGGTACTCGTGTTGAGCCTGGCGCTCGACTTGGCGCAATACTGCGTGGGCTCGATTATCTGGCGCAGTTTCTAGCGCAAGAAGGAGGACGAGGGCGTTCTAGAGAACCAAGACTTGGACCACTCCCCATGGTTGGAGCGTCCGATCTCGTTCCTTTTCGCGCTCAAGATTTTCGCGCTCGCGGTTGCCTATTTGCTCATTGGCATATTCTTGCTTGAAATGACGATAAAGCCTCGGTAACGACCCATCTCCCCACGGCTGAGAGCTGCGCTCGCCCTTGCGCTGCACTGGGCTCGTTAGTGGCCCTCACTATGGCAACTGGCCTCTCAAAAAAGATCAACGTTGTCCTTGTCCTCTCTCGCGTCGGTCAAGCCCGGATCGTCGGGCGGCGCCGGCATTGGGAAAATCACCGCGCGCGGGCCGCGCCCCGGCTTTAGCGGTTCCGCGGCCGGTGGCGCGTTCGCCCCAGCCTCGTGAGGCCTCTGCTCCGGAGCTTGCAGCGCGGGCGGCGTCGAGTCCGGCGGCTCCAGCGAACGCGGCGGTTGCGGCGGTTCGTGCGCGATCTCCGCGACCGGCGGCTCGATGGCCTTGATGCTCCAATCCCTCGCCGCGATCTCGGTGCCGAGCCTGTCGGCCGGCTTCTGCCAGACGAAAGCGTCGAGCCGGCCGCTGACCGGCGAGACCGGCGCCCACGTGGCGGCGGCGACCCCGTCCGCCATCCAGACCGGATCGCGCGGCGCCCGCGCGCTGCGGGCGAGCCATTCGCGAACCTGCCCCTCGTCGCCGGTTTCCGCGTCCTCGAGTTCGGCCATGATGAGGCACATGCGCGCGGTCGGGCGCTCACCTTCGGCGATGAGCGGCGCCATGGCTTCGCGCGCCGCCTTGAAGTCGCGCCCCGCCAGCGCGGCGCGCGCGACGATCATGCGGCTCTCGGGATCACGCGGCATGAGCTTGGCAAGCGTGCGCGCCTTGGCCAAACGGTCGGCATTGGAATCGCCCGGACGCAGATCGAGATAGACTTCGGCGAGCTCCGGATGAGGCTGGCGTTGCCAGGCGGATTCGATGAGCTTCGCGGCTTTGCGCAATTCGCCTTTGCGGGCCAGCAGCCGCGCCGCCAGTGCCACGGCGGGGATGAGGTCGGGGGCGCGACCCAGTGCCTGGCGAGCAAGACGCAGGGCCTCATCGGGGGCGTGGCCCGCCTTGTCGAGGGCCACTGCGGTTTCAAGTACGGCTTGCTGGCGCTCGCCCGTCTTCTTGTCGACGAGCTTGGCGGCGACATGGCTTTCGAGCGCGGCAAGCGCGCTTTCCCATTGCGCCGTGGCGGCATGATGATCGAGCACGGCCTTCGCCGACCAGGGCAGAGGCGCGATCCTATGCGCCTCCTGCGCGAAATGAATGGCGGCTTCCGGATCGCCGCGCCTCTGCGCCTCGACATGAAGGCCGCGAAGTCCGAGCAGACGCGTCGCCGGATCTTGCGTCAATTTGCCGAAGGCGGATTCGGCGCCGGCGCGATCGCCTGAGAGTTGCGCCGCCTGAGCGGCGAGCAACAAGGTCAAGGGCTCCTGCTCAAGATGATGATCCGCTTCGGCCGATGATCGGCGCGCGAGTTTCGCATCGCCTGCGCCCACCGCGATCATTCCGCGCGACAGCGCCGCATAGCCTTTGGCCCGGCGTCGTCTCTCGGCGCGCCGCGCCATGAGGGTAGGCATGCGCAACAAGAAACGGAAAAACCCGAAAGAGATCGCGAGCAAGACCGAGGCCAGCGCCACGAGACCGAGCGCCACGGCGACCGTCGTTTCGACACGGTAGCCCTGCCAGGTGACCGCGATCTCACCCGGCCGATCGACGATCCAGACAATGCCGAGCGCGACAAGCGCGAGAGCGAGAAGAAACAGCAGAACACGGATCATGGCGGGCTCGGGTTGCGGTAACAGGCCAAGGGTTGCTGCCGGCTCGACACGCTCTTACCGCATCGACCCCTATCACATGATTACTCTGGCAAAGGAATGGCGCCGATCATCCGGCGGCTCGCAATCCCTGCGCGCAGCCTGCGCAAGCTCAGGATCTCGCCTTCCCGAGCGCTGCCACAGCCTCTGCATCGATGCTGCGCGCCGCGGCGATTGCCTCGATGCGGGCTTTCGCTGCCTCGCCGAAGGTTTCAGATCTGGCTTTCGCACCGTCCGGCAACCCGCTCCATTCCTGATAAGCCGTCTCGACCACACCCGCATCGAGTGCCGCCTGGATGCGCGCGACGCGGCCCGAAAGGTCGTGGCCCGATGCATCGCCGACCTTCTGCACCCGGACAAGTCGCTCCGCGCCTTTGACGAGATGATCGAGGAAGCCGTTTTCCTTTGGCTGCGGCTCGGTGGCGAGGATCGCCGGCGAGAGGTCAGAAAACTGCTTGGCGAGTGCCGCAGGCGTGACGACCCCGGAAGCCGCCGCGGGTTCGAGCGGCGCGAGCTCGCTTTTGTCGAGGCCGCGATTGGCGAGCGCCGCGAGGTCGGTCTCGTAGGGCGCGCCGGATTCCACTTTCCGCAGAAGGTTCGCGGCGAGGATCGCGATGGCCTCGCTGTCGGCGCGTGCCGCGGCGGATTGGCTCACACGATTTTCCGACGCGCGGACCTGGCCGTTCTCGGCATTGAGCTTGTCGGCAAGTCCGCTGATTTGGGTATCCAGCGCTGCGAGCTTCTGTTCCAAGGCGCCGAGGCGCGCTTCGAGCGGCGCGAGATCCGGCGGGGCGCTTGGCGCGGCTTTTTGTGTTGCGAGCCGATCGAGATCGGCGCGTAAACCTGCTAGGCTCGCTTGTGTGTTGCGGCTGGCCGACTCCAGAGAGGCGATGCGCATTGCGAGGCCGGCCTCAGTCGAGGTTGCGGCTTTTATCGAATCCGGCCGATGTTCGAGCGCCGCGACGCGGGCCTCGAGCGAAGCCAGATTCGCCGGCCTGTCAAGGCTATGCAGGGCGAAGGCGCCGCCGACCGCGAGGAGCGCGCCGACGACGATCGCCGCAGCAAAAGGCCAGAGAGAGAGGCGCTTCCTTCGTGGCGGAGTGGCGTCCGGCATCGGCTCGGCCGGTGCGACTTCTGCCTCTGGTGGCGGGCGCGCAACAAAGGGCTCTTCGGCCGGCACGTTCACGGGGCCCTGCGCCGCAGATGCGCCCTGCGGGTCTTTTACCGCGATCTCTTCCGCGTAACCTTCGATCACCGGCTTTTCGCGCGGCACGGAGCTGGCGACCGGACGGGAGGGCGCGCCGGCCGATCCAGTCTCGCCGTTCGCGTCCGTGTCATCGGCCATGTCGCATCCTCGAATCGCGCACGGTTTTATCCGAAGGCGATTTCGCGCGCAAACCGACGCGATGTTCGAGCCGTGCCGCTAGCCCGCGGCGACGGCCTTGGCCTTGTCGAGAAGCGCCTGCGCCATCCTGATGCTGGCGATGTCGATGAGCCGCCCATCGAGCGAGACTGCGCCTTTGCCTTCCTTGGCCGCCTCCTGCATGGCGTCGACGACGCGCCGCGCCTTGCCGACTTCGGCTTCGGAAGGCGTAAAAACCTCGTTGGCGAGTTCGATCTGCGACGGGTGGATCGCCCATTTGCCTTCATAGCCGAGAACCGCGGCCCGTCGCGCGGCCGCCAGATAGCCGTCGCGATCGGAGAAATCGCCGAACGGCCCATCGATCGGCCGCAGGCCATAGGCGCGGCAGGCGACCATCATGCGCGTCTGCGCCGCATGCCATTGGTCACCCCAGAAGAATGTGCGCTTGCCTTCGGAATCCTTGTCCGACAAAACTCCGTAATCCGGATTGACCCCGCCGATCACCGTGGTGCGGGCGCGGGTCGAGGCGGCGTAATCGGCGACGCCGAAGGACATGGCCTCGAGCCGCTTGCTCGACTGCGCAATCGCTTCAACATTGGCCATGCCGAGCGCCGTCTCGATCAGCACTTCGAAGCCGATCCGCTTGCTGCGCTTCTTGGCCGTCTCGATCTGTGTGACGAGCATGTCGAGCGCATAGACATCCGCCGGCACGCCCACTTTCGGGATCAGGATCATGTCGAGGCGCGGACAGGCTTCGACGATATCGACCACGTCGCGATACATGAAATGCGTATCGAGCCCATTGATGCGGATCATCGTCGTCTTACTGCCCCAATCGACATCGTTGAGGCCGGCGATGATGTTGACCCGCGCCTTCTCCTTGTCGTCGGGCGCGACCGCATCTTCGAGATCGAGGAAGATGATGTCTGCGCGCGATTTCGCCGCCTTCTCGAACATCGACCGGTTCGAGCCAGGCACCGCGAGTTCCGAGCGCTGAAGACGCGGCCGCGCCTGCTCGACCAGGGTGAAGCTCATCTATATTCCCTTCAATCAGATCCCGAAGCCCGCCTGAGCGGCGTGCGCCGCGATGCTCCTTCAGGCCGAAGCGCGGCGCGACTGGGTTTTCGCCAAGACCTGCGCCATCGTCGAGCCGAATTCGGCGGGACTCGGCGCCACGGTCAGGCCATAGGAGCGCATGATCTCGGCCTTCTCGGCGGCGCTGTCGCCCGCCGCCGAGATGATCGCGCCGGCATGGCCCATGCGCCGGCCCTTCGGGGCGGTACGCCCGGCGACAAAACCGACGACGGGCTTTGTCATATTGGCCTTGATCCAGGCGGCGGCTTCCGCCTCCTGCGGGCCGCCGATCTCGCCGATCATCAGCACCGCCTCGGTCTCGTCGTCTTCGGCGAAAAGCGCCAGATGATCCATGAAGGAGCTGCCGTTGATCGGATCCCCGCCGATGCCGACGCTGGTCGAAATGCCGATGCCGAGCGCCTTCATTTGCGCGGCGGCCTCATAGCCGAGGGTGCCGGAGCGCGAGATGAGTCCGACTGAACCCTGCATGTAGATATGAGGCGGCATGATGCCGAGCATGGCCTTGCCGGGGCTGATGATGCCGGCGCAATTGGGGCCGACCAGCATCGTGCGCCGCTCTTTCGGATAACGCATGAGGTAGCGTTTGACACGCATCATGTCCTGCGCCGGAATGCCGTCGGTGATCGAGCAGACGAGCCTGATTCCCCCATCCGCGGCTTCCATGATCGCATCGGCGGCGAAGGCTGGCGCGACGAAGGCGATGCTGGTGGTCGCCCCGGTGTTTTTGACCGCTTCCTTCACCGTGTTGAACACCGGCACGCCGACATGCGTCTGACCGCCCTTGCCGGGGGTGACGCCGGCGACAACCTTGCTGCCGGCGGCGACCATTTCCTTGGTATGGAAGGTCGCTTTTTCGCTGGTGATGCCCTGCACGAGAATCGGGGTCTTTTCATCGATCAGAATGCTCATGGCGTACCTTTTGGTGTTCTTAAACCTACGCAACTTTTCCGAATCGTGCCCTAGTGTCCGCTGGCAACCTTGGCGCCAAAGCCGCTGCTCGGGCGGCAGGCGGCGACGGCCTTGGCTGCAGCCTCTCCCAAAGTCTCCGCACTGATGATTGGAATGCCGCTTTCCTTGATGATCTTGCGGCCCGCCTCGACATTGGTGCCGGCGAGGCGAACGACCAAGGGCACGTTGATCTCGGTTTCCTTGCAGGCCTGGACGACGCCTTGGGCGACCCAGTCGCAGCGGTTGATGCCGGCGAAAATATTGACGAGCACGCTGCGCACCTTCTCGTCCGACAGCACCAGCCGGAATGCGGTTGCGACTTGCTCCGGCGAGGCGCCGCCGCCCACGTCGAGAAAATTGGCCGGGCTGCCGCCGGCATGTTTGATCATGTCCATCGTCGCCATCGCGAGGCCGGCGCCGTTGACGATGCAGCCGATCTCGCCGTTGAGCCCGATGTAATTCAGATTGTGCTCGGCCGCCTGCGCTTCGCGCGGGTCCTGCTGCGTGGGATCGTACATGGCGGCGATGTTATGACGGCGGAACAGCGCATTGTCGTCGAACGACATCTTGGCATCGAGCGCGAGCACGCGGTCATCGCTGGTCACGACCAGCGGATTGATTTCGAGCATCGAGGCGTCGCAGTCGCGGAAGGCGCGATAGGCGCCGAGAATCGTGGTCACCGCACGCGCCACTTGCTTGCCGTTGAGGCCGAGTTCGAAAGCGAGTTCGCGCGCCTGAAAGGCCTGGAGACCGACGGCCGGTTCGACCAGCACTTGAGTGATCGCATTCGGATCGGTTTTCACGATCTCTTCGATCTCCATGCCGCCGTGGCGCGATGTGATGACGCGAACCCGCTCGGCTTTGCGATCGAGCACGTAGCCGAGATAAAGTTCACGCTCGAAGGGCGCGGCCATTTCGATGTAGACGTGTTGGACGGGCTGCCCTTCCGGGCCGGTCTGATGCGTGACGAGCCGCTTGCCGAGGAGATCATCGGCCGCGTGCCGAACGTCCTTATAGCTCGTGCAAATTCGGATTCCGCCGGCCTTGCCGCGCGCGCCGGCATGGATTTGCGCCTTCACCGCCCAGCGCGAACCACCGAGCTCGATGGCCGCATAAGACGCTTCCTCGGGTGTGCATGCGACGGCTCCGGGCGGCACTGCGACGCCGAACTGAGCCAATAACTCCTTGGCCTGATACTCATGAATGTCCATAAACCCGTTCCCTCCCGCCGCGGCAGATCGAACTTTTCAAGATTCGTTAGCCGAGTTTGATCTTTGCCGCCAGATGAGAATCACCGCAACGGCGCCGAATCCGTTGCCGAATATGCACTTCTTTGCAGTGCGGAATCGCCTTTCCCCTACATGGATCACCATAAAGGACGCTGTGCCGAAGGAGCGAGAGGAGAAGGGAGGCTTGCCATGCGGATCTGTAGCGATGTGGAAATGCGCTATCGTGCCGCAAGCTCTATTGCAGCGCGGCATAGGCTCGGGCAAGCTGCGGCGCCGACCCGCGCGCCGCAGCCATGCCGGCGCCCTCCCTTCAGGTGATCCCGCTCCATGGCCGAGAGATTTGAACCTTCATCCGCGGCGCTCGACTGCGCCCTTCTACCGGCGCGACTCGTCGAGGGCTATGAAGCCTTCCTCGGCGGCCATTTTTGCCGCGAGCAAGAGCGCTATCGGCAGCTCGCCAAGCGCGGGCAGAGTCCTAGAATCCTGCTGATCGGGTGTTGCGACTCGCGGGTGTCGCCGGAAGTGATCTTCGATGCTCTGCCAGGCGAGATCTTCGTTGTTCGCAACATCGCCAATCTGGTGCCGCCCTATCAGCCGGATGCGGAACGTCACGGCACGTCGGCGGCGCTTGAATATGCGATCAGTATCCTGAAAGTCGAACACATCGTCATCATGGGCCACGCGAGCTGCGGCGGCGTGCGCGCCTATGTCGAACAGGCCGCCGATCCCGCGCGCGCGGCGATCGCGCCAGGCGATTTCATCGGCCGCTGGATCTCGCTGCTGGCGCCTGCCGCCGCAAAACTCGGGCCGCGCACCGAACCGATCGAAATCTATGCCGAGCGCCTCGCCCACGCGGCGATCATCGACACGCTCGCCAACCTGCGCAGCTTTCCCTATGTTCGCGACGGCGAGAAGGCGGGAAGGCTCGCGCTGCACGGCGCCTATTTCGGCGTCGCCGACGGCCGCCTCTACGGGCTCGACGAAGCAACCGGCACATTCCACCATCTTGCGGCGAAGGCGCACGCCGCTGCGCTCGCGAGCCCGCGGTTTTGACGCGGCGTTGGACGCTCTGGGTTGAGACGGAAGAGCTTCACGCGAGCGCGGCTGCTGGCCGCAGAAACGCGGACGGCGATCAGGTTCATCACCTGATCGCCGTCGCAAGGGTCCGCAATTTTGAAGGCGCTTTATTTCGTCGGTCTAGATCTCGTCAATCCAGAGCACGTTCGAAGGGTGAACCCCAGAACCGGGTCGCGTCATTCGCATTGTTCGCATAGGTCCGCGATTCCTGTGGCGACGCGCCCTGCTCCTGCGAGAATGCGCCCTGCTCTTGCGAATTGGGTTCCTCGTTCAGCTGCGCGATCCTGACTGTCGCGTTGCCGCGCATGCCCAGCGCGAAAGCGGCGCCGCGCGCAAGATCCAGGCTCACGCCGCGCACGAAGGGGCCGCGATCGTTAATCCGCACGACCACAGTGCGCCCATTCGCCGGATTGGTGACGGCAAGCCGCGTCCCGAACGGCAGCGACCGATGCGCCGCAGTAAATCCGCTCGGATTGAAATGTTCTCCGGATGCGGTCCAAGATCCGGAACAGTAGTATGAGGCTCTTATCAACGAGCCTCCGTTAATGCCGGCGTAACCATAGGAGCTGGCATAAGAGCTGCTTGAGACGAACGCAACCAGCGGTACCGTAATTGTAGCGATTGTGATTAGCTTCAATGTTATGCCCTTTCTGTTGTTGCAGGAAGGGCGAGTATTAAGTTTTCTATTGTGTTCAGAACTAGGATATCATCCGCCCATAGTTTGTTTTATGAATTCTATCCACGCCAAAAGGTCGCAGCTAATTGGGGCATATTGGCCACATTTCACCGCTTGGCGCGCGAATTGTGTGTAAAATTCGTGTCTGACGCTGTGAGGTACGGCCTATACTACTTAGACATCAAATTGAGCGCGGCTTGCGCTAAAGACAGCGCGCTGTCTCGCATTCACGCGCGCGCAATGACGTGGAAAAATGCGCCGCTGACGCGACCGCGTCGGCCGCCCGCCGGGCCGAGCGGCCGATCTTGGCCATCGCTGAGATCGACGAGCGGCTCGTCGTCGCCTGCCGAAATCAACGTCGCATAATGGAACTCATGGCCGCGCACGACATCGCCTCTCTGTCCGAGCGCGCTCTGCGACAGCAGCCGTGCCTCGCGGTAGCCAAGCTGCATTCTGCGTCGGGCGAAACTGGTGGCGTGGCTGAGCAAGCCTGCCATGGCGTGCGTCACGCCATCTGCGTCTTCGAGGCTTTGGCCGAGCACCATGTAGCCGCCGCACTCGCCGTGCACCGATCCAATCTGCGCGAAACGAGAAAGACCGCTGCGGAATTGTTGCGCTGCCGCCAATCGGCCCGCATGGAGTTCGGGATAGCCGCCTGGCAGCCAACATGCGTCGCAGCCATCCGGCGGCGGTTTATCGGCCAACGGGGAAAAATGCACGATCTCGGCGCCGGCGCGGCGCCAGCCTTCGAGGACATGCGGATAGACGAAACTGAAGGCTTCGTCGAAGGCGAGCGCGATGCGTTGACCGGGAGGAGCAAGCGCCTGCGCATCGCTCGGTTCCAAGGAGGGCAACGGCGCCGCGACGCCGAGAATGGCCTCGATGTCGAGGTGGCGCTCGGCCAAAGCGGCAAGCGCAGCCAATCTCGTGTCGAGATCGACGTGCTCGGCTGCCTGCACCAGGCCGAGATGGCGCTCGGGCAGAATAAGCGCGTCGTCGCGCGGCAATGCTCCAAAAACCTTGAAACCGCTGGCGACGATTGCGTCGGCAACAAGCATCCGATGGCGCTCACTGGCCACGCGATTGAGGATCACACCGGCGATGCGCACAGCCGGCTCATGCGCGGCGAATCCGCGTGCGACAGCCGCGGCCGATTGTGCCTGGGCCCACACGTCGAGCACGAGCAGCACCGGGACCCCGTAACGTGCAGCGAGATCGGCGGCCGCGCCGCTCCGCTGGGGAATCGGCACGCCGTCGAACAATCCCATGGCCCCTTCGATCAGCAAAAATTCTGCGCCGCGCCCCGCGTCCACGACGAGAGTATCGAGCAATGCGGGCGGCATCGCCCAAGTGTCGAAGTTGCTGCCTTTCGATCCCGTGGCGGCGGCATGGAACGCCGGATCGATATAATCGGGGCCCGACTTTGCGGCACGCACCCGCACGCCGCGCCTTGCGAGCGCGGTGAGCAGAGCGAGCGTCACTGTGGTCTTTCCCGCGCTGGAGCAAGGAGCGGAGATGATGAGGCCGCGGGGGTTCATTGCAAATGCCTCATCGCATCACCCATAGCTGCCGGGCCAGCGGGCGGAATAGAGGAATTTTTTTCACGGCGACGCTCGGCGTGCAAGTCCGGCAGTAAGTGGATGGGCAGGCGATAGGCATAGCAATCGTCTCCCAAGAAACACGTGAGCCGGCGAATATCGCTCAGTCCCCCGCCGGATATACGCTGATGCTGCTCGCGACCGAGTTGGCGATGTGATGTTGAATTGCCACGATGCCTGGAGTTGCATTTCGTGGAGGAAGAACGTAAGCTCGATTATCGCTCGATTTAGGAATCGGGGAAAACGTGGGCCGAAGCGACCTCTGGAGCTCATACATGAGGCGATGGATCATTGAACGCGGCAGCCGGGTTATGATTGGATCTGCGGGCCTCGTCGATCCAGCAGGGTTCGCAGACATTTCTTTAGTCAGCGCAGGTTTGCGATTTGCATGGTTAAGAAGTCTGCGGGCTGTTGGCATTCGACAGATTGTGAGCAAGAGCGGCCTTGGTTATCCCTTCGTTTGTCAGATTGGCGATCTCGCCGAACATCCCTTTTATATTCGCCGCGCTTACCAAAAGGAGCTGGAGCTCTGCGCGGCTTGGTTGCGGCAGGAACATAAAGAGGTTGTTGTCTATGATGTGGGTGCGAATAGCGGTTTCTTTTCTTGCCAACTCGCCCAAATGCTCGCCAATCAATCCGTGCGGATCTATGCCTTTGAGGCCGTACCAACAACTTTTTCTGCACTTGTGACTTCTGTGCATCGGCTCGGTTTGCAGGAAAAAGTTTTTCCTTTTCCAGCAGCGGTGAGGGATGAACCCGGGCCAACCCAGCTCACTTACTCCAAACGAAAATCACTCTGTTCTCAGGTTACGCCAAATGGCCTTAACAGCCGGATCGGCGATAATCTCACCCATGCTGTCGGGATCACCTTGAATGAATTTCATTTATGTTCTGGCGCGTTTCCGGCCTTGATGAAAATCGATGTTGAAGGAAGCGAACTGGATGTCTTGCGTGGTGCTCATACATTGCTGTCACGACCGGATCGGCCAGCGATTCACTTTGAATATAATCCCACCACCATCGCGCAAAGCGGGGGATCTTTAGAGGCGTTTCCTGCGCTACTTGCTGGTTACAAGCTCCACTACGTTGATGATCTTTCGGGACAAAAATTCCCTTTCGGCAGTCCTATGAGCGAAGGCAAGTTAAGGGACATAGATTGGCTGTGTAACCTGTTTGCTGTCCCTGAAGGAGAAGATTCAGAATCTCGTTGGGCGGCAGCGCTCACCCATGCGCAATCTCGGATTATATAAACGAGCTGGTCGAATCTAAACTTCAACATTTGAGACCCTTGCGGCCACAGGGCCGGATTTCAATCCGCCGCACTTGCGCCAGGATCTCGGCCTCAAGCTGCATGCTTCACCTCACCGGGCGCTTGGCTTAGCTTCATGCTATTGTTGCAGCCGCCGCCTGACGGCGTGGCCTTGCGCGTTATGACGACCAGCAACGTGCGTCCCAGAGGGAGGCTGACGATGTTGAAACGGACCTGCATAATCTTGGTCGGTGCGACGCTCATGCTGGCGGGGCCGATGATCGTCAGAGCTGATATCCCGCCACCGCAGCCGCAGCCGGTCCCTCCGCAACCCAATCCGCCGCAGCCGCAGCCGGGCCCGCCACAACCCAATCCGCCGCAGCCGCAGCCCAATCCGCCGCAGCCAGGCCCGCCGCAACCCAATCCGCCGCAGCCGCAGTGAGTTGGCCTTGGATTAGCGATAAGGCGTGCGATGCATGACCCTGAACATCGATGAATCTGCGGCGCGGCGCGAATGGTGCTCGGCTGTGGAGACCTCGAACCTTCAACGCATGCCGAACTTGCCGGCGCCGCTCGCAGTCACGGGCATTGCGGGCTTCGGGTGTTTCGCAGTCCTGGCGATCATGGCTCCCCTCGTCACCTACACGGTGACGCTGGCGGCGTTTGGCCTGCCGCATGTGCTAAGCGAGCTGCGCTACGTTGATCGACGCTTCGGCCGGCACATCGCGCGACATATTCTTTTGCCGGTCGCCATACTGCTACCGTTCATCGTCGCGATGCGCGCCTGCGTTGTGTTTCATCTCGTTACGCCCGAACTCGGTGTTCCCGCCGAGCTCGGCGGCGTGACCATACTGGCGCTGGCCTGTGCGCGCGGGTCATTCTCACAAAGGGCCGTTGCATTGCTGGTCGCCAGCGTGCTCGGCGGCGCGACGGCATTGGCGCCCTTCACCACGGCCGTTTCTCTCGCCATGCTCCACAATCTGACGCCGCTTGGCTTTCTCTGGCAGATCGCGCCGCGCGCAAACCGGCGACGCGTAATGGCGGGGGCGGCATCCGCCTTTATCGGCCTGCCGCTTCTGGTGGCAACGGGATGGCCGCGCCAAGCGCTTCATGCGCTCCTCGGTTCGCTCCCCATCTTCGATCCGCTTCACGCAGGGCCGCTGAAGGCGCATCTCTTCGTTTACGTCCCATCTCAATTCGTCGCGACGCCGCAAGCGATCGATTTTTTCACCGCCTCGGTTGTCGCGCAGGGCGCGCATTATGCTTCGGTCATCGTCATCCTGCCGCTGCTTTTGCACCGGCTCGATCCGCGGGCGCGCGGCCTCGTGGCATGGCCAAGCGGCATCTGGTTCGCGCTCTTATGCATCGGCGCCGCCACGCTCGGCCTCGCCCGATCGTTTGAGGGTTTTGCGCAAGCACGCGCTCTCTATGGGATCTTTGCCTCCATTCACGCCTGGCTCGAGATCCCGGTATTGATTGTCGCACTCACCGGCGGCGCTCAGCCCTCGAGCCAAAGTCCGAACAAGAACGACGCCGAATTGGCCACGAGCGAGACGAGCATGGCGCGATCGATGCGCAGCGCCGCTATCCACGCAATAAGTGCGCCTGCGACAAGCACGACGATCGCCTCCAAGACGAGAATCGACGGCCAATAGGCGAAGCGGGAATAGGCCCAAAGCGCCGCTGCCCAGAGCTGCGGGTGGGTGATGGCGGCGGCCGCGGCGGCGGCGAAACCCACATGCAGGTTGCCTCGGCTTGGCCACCGCGCAAGGCGCACCACCAGATAGGCAACCGACCCTTCTATGAGGGCTGATAGAGCCAGAGCTTCGATTTCAGTCATCGCGGAGAAATGTCTGGCTGGCGGAGGGAGCGGGATTCGAACCCGCGATAGGGTTTCCCCTATACACACTTTCCAGGCGTGCGCCTTCAACCACTCGGCCACCCCTCCGGACACTCTGACGCCGCTGTCGCGGCCGGGCTTGGCAAGCGCCGCATCAGACCACAGCTGCCGGGCCGGATTCCAATCCGCCGCACTTTCCGAAATGCGCCAGGATCTCGGCCTGCCGAACGGCGCGCACTATAATCGGCCAAGGCGCACGCGCAAACCGCTGAAGCGAGCGCGCGCTCGTAGCCCGGCCAAGCGCGGCATTCGGTCAATGGACAGGTTGCCGGCGCCACCTTATGCAGGACACCCGCCTCCGCCATCCGGTCCTCCATGTTTCGTCTGACCTTTCGCTTCCTCGGCCTTTTGCTCCTCGCCGCCGCCTTTGCCGCGCTGGTCGTCGACGGAACGCGCAGCATAGCCGGCGGCGCGCTGTCCCTGACGCCGCTCGGGCAGACGATGGTCTGGCTGATGCCGGATAAGTTCGCGGCGCTGAAACTTGCCCTTCAGCATGCACTGCCGCCGTTCCTCTGGGACCCTGTGGTGGTGAATGTGCTGCTGATGCCGACATGGCTCGTCGTCGGCGTCATCGGCATTCTGCTCATGCTGCTCACGCAGAAGCGGCGGCCAAAAATCGGCTATGCGGATCGCTGAACCTTAGCCGTGGTGTAACAGCACGCCCATCTCGCGCGTAAAATGGGGGCGGCCATTGTGTGCCGTGCCGCTCGCCCCATGTTAGGGAAGCTGAGGAGGTGTCCCATGTTCTCGTTCCGCAAATCCTTGACCCTGCCTCAAGCGGGCGACGCACTGCCCAGCCGGCCCGCACCGATCGCGACCGCAGAGAAGCATTTTGTCAACGGCCACGGCTTGAAGCCGCCGTTCCCGGCCGGGATCGAGACCGCTCTGTTCGGCCTCGGCTGCTTCTGGGGCGCGGAACGCAAGTTCTGGCAGCTCGGCCAAGGAATTTGGGCGACGGCGGTCGGTTATGCCGGCGGGCAGATGCCAAATCCGACCTATGAAGAGGTCTGCTCGGGCCAAACCGGCCATGCGGAAGTTGTCCTCGTGGCCTACGACCCGTCGCTCATCAGCTATGAGACTCTGCTGAAGACGTTCTGGGAGAGCCATGACCCGAGCCAGGGCATGCGCCAGGGCAACGACGTCGGCACGCAATATCGCTCCGCGATCTATGTGACGAGCGAAGCCCAGCGGGCGGCGGCGGAAAAGTCAAAAGCCGTTTATGGCAAAGCGCTCGCGGCGCGCGGGCTCGGGCCGATCACGACGGAAATCCGCGACGCGCCGCCATTCTATTATGCCGAAGCCTATCACCAGCAATATCTCGCCAAAAATCCGGGAGGCTATTGCGGCCTCGGCGGCACCGGCGTCGCCTGCCAGATCGGCACCGGAGTGGCGGCGGAATAGGCTCAGCCTTCGTCGAGCCGATCCGAGATCCGTTCGCGCAAACCGTCGAGATCCTCCACGAAGCCGCGCAATCGTGTCGCGACGAGCCGACGCAGCCGCTCGGCGCTTCGCGGCGATTCGCTGAGCGTGCGCTGAAACAATGCGCGCGGGATTTCGAGCACGCTCGATGGCTCATGCGCGACCGCGGTCGCCGGCCGCCGTGTGGGCGTAATCAAGGCCATGTCGCCGATCAAAGCCGGCGGGTACACAATACGCGCGGCGCTGTTACAGCCCGAGGGATCGAAGGCGATCGATCCGGAGCACAGCAGAAAGCCGCCGTCCGACGCTTCGTCGCGGCGGAACAAAATATCGCCGGCGCGCAAGCTGCGCGGCATGGCGGCGAGCGCCAAACGGCGCAAGGCCCCGGGCTCAAGCACGGCAAGCGTCGGGTTGCGGGCGAGATTGCGGAGGTCCTCGTCGAGCGCCATGCGTGCGTTTCATCGTTGCTGAAGGCGAGAACCAGGAGGGTGGCGGCGCGCCCCAATCACGGAACCAGCTTATAACCGCCCGCCTCGGTGATCAAAAGGTGCGATTTCGCCGGATCGCGCTCAATCTTCTGCCGCAGCCGGTAGATATGCGTTTCGAGCGTGTGGGTCGTGACGTTCGACTTATAACCCCAGACCTCCTTCAAGAGGACTTCGCGGGTAACCGTTTGTCCGGCGCGATAGAGAAAGCGCAGGATGGCCGTCTCCTTCTCGGTCAGGCGCAGCTTGCCGCCTTTCTCGCTGATGAGATGTTTGGAGCCGGGCTGAAAGGTGAAGGGCCCGATCCGGAACGAAGCGTCGTCGCTCGCCTCGTGCTGGCGCAGATGGACGCGCATGCGCGCCAGCAGAATAGAGAAGCGGAAGGGCTTCGTCACATAATCATTGGCGCCGGATTCCAGCCCATCGAGCGTATCGGCTTCCGAATCATGCCCGGTCAGCATGATGATTGGATTTTTGAATCCCTCTTTGCGCAAGAGCTTGACCGCCTCGCGCCCGTCCATATCGGGCAGGCCCACGTCCATGATGACGAGGTCCGGTGCCTCTTGCCGGGCGACGGCGAGCGCCGCCGTCGCGGTCGGCGCCTGGAAAGGCTGGAATTCGGCGTGCACCGCAAGCTGCTCGACGAGCTCGCCGCGGAGATCATCGTCGTCATCGGCAATCAGGATCTTGCGAACCTGCGTCATGACTGGTCCTATATTCGCCGTGCAAACCGGCATTCAAACTGATCAATGTCGGTCGCCAACGCAAGAGAAACCCGGGGCTCGGCCAAATCGCCATGCTCAAGACGAAGGTGAGCCTGCGCTCACGTAAGGCCAAGACCGCGTCGGCGAAACTCACCCGCCTCACAGTGACGGCACAGATCGCGCCTTTATCCAAGACGGCGCGCCTTCATGCCGGCGCGACCACGTTCGTCTGCGCGATCGGCGCCGGCTCGATAAGCCGTCACAAGCGCGAAGGCGACCGCGCAACGCCTGCCGGTCGTTTTCGCCTCATTGAAGGCTTTTTCAAGCCGGGCATCGGGCGTCGTCCTGCGACGCTGCTCCCGCTGCGGCCGATAGACAAGACGCTCGGCTGGTGCGAGGACCCCTGCTCGCCTTCGTATAACACGCTTATCCGCCTGCCGAGCCGCGCCGGCCACGAGAGCATGTGGCGCGACGATGGACTCTACGATTTCGTTGGCATACTCGACTATAACATGCGCCCGCGGCGAAGATTTCTCGGCAGCGCGATTTTTCTGCATTGCGCGCGGCCGGACCTTTCGCCGACCGCCGGCTGTGTCGCGCTGCGTGCGGCGGATCTGCGCAAGCTTCTGCCGAGGCTCGCGCGGAGGGTGGTGCTGGTGGTGCGGTAACTGCTCGTGCCGACGTCGCGTTCCCTCTCCCCGCTTGCGGGAAAGGGTTAGGGTGAGGGGCGAGAGGATTGGCCGCAATGCTTACAAATCAGCCGGCCCTTCCCTTCACCTTGCCCCAAAGATCGCGCTCCCGACCCGCACATGAGTCGCGCCCAATTGGATCGCGAGCTCGAAATCGGCGCTCATGCCCATCGACAAGGTTCTGATACCGTTGCGCGCCGCGATCTTGTTTAAAAGCGCGAAATGCGGCGAGGCCTGCTCATCGACCGGCGGGATGCACATGAGCCCAGAGATGTCGAGGCCAAGGTCTTCGCGGCAATGGGCGATGAACCGATCCGCATCCTGCGGCAGAACGCCGGCTTTTTGCGGCTCCGCGCCAGTGTTCACCTGTACATAAAGTCGCGGGCTTTGGCCCACATGCGCGATCTCACCGGCGAGCGCCGCAGCGATCTTGTCGCGATCGACCGTCTCGATCACATCGAAGAATTCAACCGCCTCGCGCGCTTTGTTCGACTGCAAGGGGCCGATGAGATGCAGCTCGATATCTGCAAAATCGCGCTTCAGCTCCGGCCATTTTTGCATCGCCTCTTTCACCCGGTTCTCGCCGAAGACGCGTTCGCCTGCGGCGAGAACCGGCCGGATAGCGTCGGCGGAAAAAGTCTTCGTAACGCAGACAAGCGTGACCGCGTCGGCAGCGCGGCCGCAATCGTGGGCGGCGCGGGCGATCCGCTCCTTGATTTCGGAGAGCCGCGCGGCGGTCCCGTGCGTCTCGCGCTGTGCCGCGCTCTTCTCCATCGCGCCCTCGATGATTGACCCGCTCGGCCAATAATGCTGTGTTTCGGACCGTCTCCCGGAGCCCCTGATAGCATGGACCCGCCGCGCTACAACGCCCGCGAAGCGGAACGAAAATGGCAGAAGATCTGGGACGAGTCGGGATCATTCCGGACCCGTAACGATGATCCGCGCCCGAAATATTACGTCCTCGAGATGTTCCCCTATCCGTCCGGCCGAATTCATATGGGGCACGTGCGCAATTATGCGATGGGCGACGTCGTCGCGCGATTCATGCGCGCGCGCGG
This sequence comes from uncultured Alphaproteobacteria bacterium, assembly GCA_963720425.1. GTDB lineage: Bacteria > Pseudomonadota > Alphaproteobacteria > Rhizobiales > Beijerinckiaceae > Methylovirgula. The sequence goes on along the minus strand of OY970391.1, from coordinate 1,067,435 downwards.
CTACAATGTTCTGCACCCCATGGGCTGGGATGCTTTCGGTCTGCCGGCGGAAAACGCCGCGGTCCAGAACAAGACCCATCCTGCGACATGGACCTATGCCAACATTGCGACCATGCGCGCACAGCTCAAATCGATGGGCCTGTCGCTCGATTGGTCGCGCGAGATCGCGACCTGCGATCCCGCCTATTACAAACATCAGCAGAAGATGTTCCTGGATTTCCTGGCCGCCGGCCTTGTCGATCGTAAGAAATCGAAAGTGAATTGGGATCCCGTCGACGAGACCGTGCTCGCCAACGAGCAGGTGATCGACGGACGTGGCTGGCGCTCGGGCGCGCTCGTCGAACAGCGCGAGCTGACGCAATGGTTCTTGAAAATCTCCGCCTTCGCCGAAGATCTTCTCGATTCGCTAGATGACCTTGCGCGCTGGCCGGAGAAGGTGCGGCTGATGCAGCGCAATTGGATCGGCAAGTCCGAAGGCTTGAGCATCCGCTTCGCGCTCGAACCAACGGCGCTCGACACGCGCGAGGTCGAGGTCTATACGACGCGGCCCGACACTTTGTTTGGCGCCAAGTTTCTGGCGGTGGCGCCGGATCACCCGCTGGCGCAGAGCGCTGCGGAGCGCGATCCCAAGCTCGCCGCCTTCATCGCCGAATGCCAACATCGCGGCACATCGGAAGCGGCGATCGAAACAGCGGAGAAGCGGGGCTATGACACCGGGCTTCGAGCGAAGCATCCTTTCGATGCCGATTGGCTGCTGCCCATCTATGTCGCCAGTTTCGTCCTGATGGATTACGGCACCGGCGCCATCTTCGGCTGTCCCGCGCACGACCAGCGCGACCTCGAATTCGCCAATTCCTATCACCTCGCCAATACGCCGGTGGTCTGTCCGCCGGAAGCCGATCCGGCCGCGTTCACAATCACGGACACGGCCTATGAGGGCGAAGGCACGCTCATCAACTCGCGCTTTCTCGATGGGCTTTCGGCCGCGGCGGCGAAAGAGGAGGTTGCCAAACGCCTCGAGTCGGTCACCCTCGGCGATCGGCCGCAAGCCCGGCGGCAGATCAACTTCCGCCTGCGCGACTGGGGCATTTCACGGCAGCGCTATTGGGGCTGCCCGATCCCGATCATCCATTGTCCGGAATGCGGCGCGGTCCCGGTGCCCGAGGCCGATCTGCCGGTGGTCTTGCCCCAAGACGTCTCATTCGACGCGCCGGGCAATCCACTCGCCCGCCATCCGACATTCAAGCACGTCGCCTGTCCGCGCTGCGGCGGCCCTGCCCGCCGAGAGACGGACACGATGGACACGTTCGTCGATTCGTCCTGGTATTTTCTGCGTTTCACCGATCCTTGGAACGCCGCCGAGCCGACGACCGAAAGCGCGGTCAAACATTGGCTGCCGGTCGATCAATATATCGGCGGCATCGAACACGCGATCCTCCACCTGCTCTATTCGCGCTTCTTCACGCGTGCCATGCAGACCACCGGCCACGCCGATTCATTGACGGAGCCTTTCGCCGGTCTCTTCACCCAAGGCATGGTGGTGCACGAGACCTATCGCACCAAGGACGGCAGCCATCTTTCCCCATCCGAGGTTGTGATCGAAACAGGGCCGGAAGGCCGCCGCGCCTTCACCCGCGATGGCCATCGGCCGGTCGAGATCGGTGCGATCGAGAAAATGTCGAAATCGAAGCGCAATACGGTCGATCCGGACGAGATCATCGCGTCCTATGGAGCCGATACGGCGCGCTGGTTCATGCTCTCCGATTCGCCCCCGGAACGCGATGTGATCTGGACCGAAGAAGGCGTGCAGGCGGCGGGAAAATTCGTCCAGCGCGTGTTCCGGCTGGTCGAGGAACTCGCCAGCCTCGCGGCGGCGCCCGACGCGCCGCTGCCCGCCCAATTTTCGCCCGCCGCAAGCGAGGTCCGCAAGGCCGCGCACGCCGCCCTTATCAGGGTCGAGGAGGATCTGAGCCGTCTGCGGTTCAATCGTGCGATTGCGCAAGTCTATGATCTTGCAAATAAATTGTCAGCGGCGCTGGGCGACATCGAGGCGCCATCGATCGCCGCCGATCTGCGCTACGCGTTCCGCGAGGCCGCCGACATATTCGTGCGGCTTTTCGCCCCCATGATGCCGCATCTGGCGGAGGAAAGCTGGGCACGGCTCGGCCATTCGACGGTTGTTGCCGAAGCGCCATGGCCAGTTGCGGAAAAGAGCCTAATCGTCGAAGATATGATTGGCCTGCCAGTGCAGGTGAATGGCAAGAAGCGGGGGGATCTCGTGATCGAACGCAACGCCGATGCGGCGGCCATCGAAAAGGCCGCTCTTGCGCTCGATGGCGTCCAACGCGCGCTTGACGGCCGATCGGTGAAGAAGGTCATCATTGTCCCGCAGAGGATCGTGAATGTCGTCGCCTAGACTTCCCTGCAGATCCTGGCTGACGCGGCTTGCCGCGCTGATGCCTCTCCCCTTGCTTGCCGGCTGCGTCACCGTTCAGCCGCTCTACGGGTCGTGGAATGGTACAGGTGATCAACTTGCCGGAAAGTTGCAGGCGATCGCCATCGATCCGATCAGCAGTCGCATGGGCCATTATCTCGGTGACGACTTGGAGATCGCGCTGAACGGTACGGGCGCGCAGGTGCCGGCAAAATATCATCTGATCGTCACCCTGAGAGAGGCCTCTCAGTCGCCCTTGATCGACACGGTGACTGGCATTCCCACGGGGGGGACCGTTGTGACGAGCGCCGATTTTCAGCTCGTTCCCGTCGCCGGCCCGGAGCCGGCCTACAAAGGCAGAGCCTTCGTCGCCGCGAGCTATGACCGCTCGCTCGCCCGGTTTGCCGACGTGCGCGCGGCGCGCGATGCAGAGATCCGCGACGCCAGAGTGCTGGCCGAACAGATTCGGACCCAAGTCGCCGCCGAGCTCGCCACGCGAACCTGAATGGTCGCCGTCAGAACCAGCGAAGCGGAGCGGTTCCTCAGCCGCCCGCCGCCGAACATCTTTGTCTATCTCCTGTTCGGCTCCGATGCCGGCCTCGTCTCGGAGCGCGCGCATAAGATCATTGCACGCGGCATCGATGACGCCAAAGATCCGTTCCAATTCCTGCGGCTAAACGGCGATGATCTCGCCGCCGATCCGCTGCGCCTCGCCGACGAAGCCAATACGATGCCGCTGTTCGGCGGCAGACGCGCGATCGCCATCAACGCGCAGGGCAAGAGCTTCATCGCCGCGCTCGAACCCGTGCTCGCAGCTCCGCCGCGCGACTGCACGATCGTGATCGAGGCGGGCGCCTTGAAGCGCGATGCGCCGCTGCGCAGGCTATGCGAGAGCAGCGCCTATGCCGCGGCGCTCGAATGCACGCAGGATTCGGCCAAGGATCTCGCGCAGCTCATCGATACCGAACTGCGCGCCGAGAGTTCTTGAGATCGAACCGGAGGCGAAGGCGCTTCTCGTCTCTTTGCTCGGCCAGGATCGGCTCACGACCCGCTCGGAGATCGGCAAGCTCCTCCTTTATGCGCAGGGTGCCGGCACAGTGAGGGTCGAGCACATCGCGGCAATCGTGGCCGAGGCTTCGAGCCTTGCCGTCGATGCCGCCATCAACGGTGCCTTCGAAGGAGATTTCACGGCGGTCGAAGAAACCGCCAAGCGCGTGTTCTCGGAAGGCGGCGATTACAATCTGCTGCTCGGCGCGGCGCTTCGCCATGCGATGGCGCTGCATCGCGCCAGACTCGATGCCGAGGGCGGCCGATCCGACAACGGTTTCGGCTCCGCCGGCTTCCGGCGCGGCGCGGCTTTCGACCGACATCTCCGGGCCTGGACGTCGGATAGGCTCGTCCGCAGCATTACCGGATTGAGTCAGGCGATCGCCAAAGCCAGACATGAGCCGGCACTTGCGAACATGATCGCGGTGCGCGCGCTGTGGAGCGTCGCCCTCGCGGCGAAGCGGAAGGCGGGGTAGATATCCCCTCATTGCGAGCGAAGCGAAGCAATCCAGAAGCCGGGCGCGAAACTGGATTGCTTCGCTTCGCTCGCATTGACGGGCGCCTATTTCTTCAGTTTGCGGCAGAGGTCGTCGAGCTGGTCGAGGCTCTTGTAGCGGATGCGCACTTCGCCCGCATCGCCGCGATGTGCGATCGTGACAAGCAGGCCCAAGGCATTGCTCAATGTCTTTTCGAGCGCGCGCGTGTCGCTGTCCTTGTCTTGCGAAGTTTTGCGGGATGCGCGCCCCGCCGCTTTCTGCGCGATCTTTTCAACGTCGCGCACCGAAAGGCCTTGCGCCACTATCCGCTCGGCGATCGCATCGGCCTCGGCGATCGTGAGAAGCGCCCGCGCATGCCCGGCCGAAATCGCGCCCTCAGCGAGAAGCCGCTTGGTCCTCTCCGGCAGGTTCAAGAGGCGCAACGTATTGGCGACATGGCTGCGGCTCTTGCCGATCACCTTGGCAAGCTCGTTCTGCGAATAGCCGAACTCCCGTTCGAGCCGCTGATAGCCAGTGGCCTCTTCGAGCGCGTTGAGATCGGTGCGCTGGACATTTTCGATGATGGCGAGTTCGAGCGCCTGCTTGTCGTCCGCCTCGACCGTAATGATGGGGACCTCGTGCAGTCCGGCCCTTTGCGCGGCGCGCCAACGCCGCTCGCCCGCGATGATTTCATAAACGTCGGCGAGACCCGGGACGGTCCGCGCGAGGATCGGCTGGATGATGCCCTTCTCGCGGATCGAGTGGGTGAGGTCTTCGATCTCCGCCTCGTTGAAGGTCCTGCGCGGATTGCGCGGATTGGGTCGCAGAAAGGCAATCGGAACTTTCTTCTGGCCGCGCGCCCGCGCGACTGCCGCGCTTTCGTCTCCAGCATCCCCGATCAATGCCGCCAGCCCGCGTCCCAGGCGTGGCCGCGTCTCTTCTGCCATATTCGCTGCCTTCATGCTCTCATCCTAGCGAAACCTATCACCGGCACGCGCTACGCCGCACGCAATTGCCGTTCGCGCTGTATCACCTCCGACGCGAGCCGCAGATAGGCCTGGCTGCCGCTGCATTTGAGATCGTAGAGAAGCACCGGCTTGCCGTAGGACGGCGCCTCCGAGACACGCACATTTCGGGGAATGATCGTGTCATAGACCTTGTCGCCCATGAAGCCGCGAACATCGGCCACGACCTGGGCCGCGAGATTGTTGCGCGGATCATACATGGTCAGCACGATGCCATGGATCGAAAGATCGGCGTTCAGACTCTTCTTGACCTGATCGACCGTCGAGAGCAGCTGCGAGAGACCTTCGAGCGCGAAGAATTCGCATTGCAGCGGCACGAGCACGCTGTCGCTGGCCGCGAGCGCATTGATGGTGAGAAGATTGAGCGATGGCGGGCAATCGATGAGGATGTAGGTGAAGCGCTCGGAGGCGTTTTGCTCACCCTCGGCCCATCGCCGCACTGCGTTGCGCAGCCGATAGGCGCGATCTTTGTGCGGGGCGATTTCGAGTTCGACACCGAGAAGATCGAGCGTCGAAGGCGCAATCCAAAGCCGCGGCACGGCTGTTTCCCTGATAGCAGCCTTGAGCGGTTCTTCGCCCATCATCACGTCATAGGTCGAGATGCCACGGCTGCGCCGGTCAATTCCAAGCCCCGTCGAAGCATTGCCTTGCGGATCAAGATCAATGATCAAGACGCGCTCGCCGATCGCCGCGAGCGCAGTTCCGAGGTTGATAGCGGTCGTGGTCTTGCCGACGCCACCTTTCTGATTGGCGAGCACCAGAACGCGCAGATCGAGCGAATAGGACACCCTCTTCTCCGGGGCCAGAACCCGTAAGCTATTGTTTCGTCGAAGTATACTTCGCCTTATTGCGGCGCAAAGAAAGAGCTGGGCCTGGGACCGGCGGCTTTGTCTACGACGGTTACAAGACGGCCTGAAGGAGACGTGACGCTTTCGCGCATTGAGACATCGTATGTACTTAATAGGGTCGAATCGGTCAATTCGCGCGCAACATCTTGTCCCTTGAGAAATAGGCCGACGGCACCTTTTTTGAGGAATTTGGCGGCGTAGGTGACAAGATCGGGCAAAGGCGCGAGCGCACGCGCGCTCACTGCCTCGATCGGCTCGTCGATCTTTTCGGTCACCGACTCGATTCGTCCGGCGTGAATGACAGTCGGCGCTCCGGTTTCACGTGAAACTTCGCGCAGGAAGGCGCATTTCCGCTGGTCGGCCTCGATTAGATGGACTTTTGCGCGCGGATCGCCGGCGAGGCGGATCGCGGTCACGAGACCCGGAAAGCCCGCGCCGGAACCGAGATCGACCCAAAGACGCGCATCCGGGGCGGCGGCCTGAACCTGGAGCGAATCGGCAAAGTGCCGCATCCAGATGTGCGGCAAGGTCGAAGCGGCGACCAGGTTGATCGTCTTCTGCCACTTGTTGAGCAGCTCGGCATAGATTGTGAAGCGCCGCTCGGTTTCCGGCGACATTGGGAAAAGCGCCACCGCGGCGGCGCGATCCCGTGCAAAGGCATCCCGGTCCTTGCTGCCATCGGCTTGCGCAGTCACCCCGCCCGCCTGATTCGCGCCGCAAGCAGCGTGAGAGCCGCAGGCGTGACACCTTCGATCCGGCTCGCCTGGCCCATGGTCCGCGGCCTTACCGTCGAAAGCTTTTGCCGGACCTCCGCCGAAAGCCCCGGCATGCGGTGATAGTCAAGGCTCTCTGGGATCCCCAGCGCTTCGTCGCGGCGAAAGCCTGCGATATCGGCCGCCTGGCGGTCGAGATAGACCGCATATTTGGCGTCGACCTCGATCTGCGCCGCGGCCTTCGCGTCGATCGCGGCAAGCTCCGGCCAGACCCGGCGCAAAGCTGCGAATCCAACGTCCGGGAACCCGAGCAGATCGAACCCCGAGCGGCGCACGCCATCATGGTTGATGCGGATGCCGTAATGCGCGGCTTCGTTCGGGCTAAGGCTCAGCTCCGAAAGTTTTTCACGGACTGCAGCCAAAACCTCGGCCTTCGCGCGGAAGGTGGAGGCTCGTTCGGCGCCGACCACGCCCTTGGCGATGCCCTTTTCGGTTAAGCGCTGATCGGCATTGTCGGCGCGCAAAGTCAGGCGATATTCGGCCCGCGAGGTGAACATCCGATAAGGTTCGCTCACCCCGCGCGTGACGAGATCATCGATCATCACGCCGAGATAGGCTTCGGAACGGTCGAAGGAGATGGCCGCGCCTTGAGAGGCCGCAGCGGCGGCATTGAGGCCGGCCACGAGACCCTGTGCGCCAGCCTCTTCATAGCCGGTCGTGCCATTGATCTGGCCAGCGAGAAACAGGCCAGCGACCCGTTTCGTCTCAAAACTCGGCTTCAATTCGCGCGGATCAATGAAATCATATTCGATCGCATAGCCGGGCTGCAGCATGCTGACTTTGGCGAGCCCGGGAATGGTGCTCAGAAACTGTTCCTGCACGGCGGCCGGCAGCGCCGTCGAGATCCCGTTGGGATAAATCGTCGAGACATCTCGACCTTCTGGCTCGAGAAAAATCTGATGCGAGTCGCGATCCGCGAAGCGCATCACTTTATCCTCGATCGAGGGGCAATAGCGCGGGCCACGCCCCGTGATCGCGCCGGAATAGACAGGCGAGAGCCCGAGATTCTCGCGGATGATCGCATGCCCTTCATGCGTCGTCTTGGTGATGAAACAATCGACCTGCTCTGCCGTGATCGCCTTCGTCAAAAAGGAGAAGGGTTCGGCCTCGGCGTCGCCCCTTTGCCGTTCGAGGCTGGCCCACTCGATCGTCCGCCCATCGAGGCGCGGCGGAGTCCCGGTCTTCAGCCGGCCGAGTGTGAAGCCATGGCGCAGCAGGCTTTCGGACAGGCGCTGCGCCGGGCTCTCGCCGACGCGGCCGGCCGGGATCCGCTCGGCGCCGATGTGGATCATGCCGCGCAGGAATGTGCCCGTGGTCAGAACCAGCGCGCCGCAGGCGAGCGCGCGGCCGTCAGCGAGAATCAGCGCCTCGACCTCGCCCGCCGCAATGCGGAGTTCGGCCGCTTCGGCTTCGATGACGGCGAGGTTTGGAACCGCGGCGATCGCCTTCTGCATTTCGGCGCGATAGAGCCTGCGGTCCATCTGAGCGCGGGGGCCCCGGACCGCGGGTCCCTTGGCGCGATTGAGGACGCGGAACTGGATGCCGGCGGCATCTGCGACGCGGCCCATCAGGCCGTCGAGCGCATCGATCTCGCGCACGAGATGGCCCTTGCCGAGGCCGCCGATCGCCGGATTGCAGGAGAGCGTGCCGATCGAGGCGAAGGAATGGGTGACGAGGCCCGTGCGCGCGCCAGTCCGCGCTGCGGCGGCCGCCGCCTCGCAACCGGCATGGCCCCCGCCGACCACGATCACATCGAATGAGGTCATCCCACCGGACAAAAGGCTTCCGAGTCCCAATTTGCGTTTCACGTGAAACATATTATTCCGGCGTTGGGTAGTAATCTCGCCTAAAGGGCGCGGCTCCGACGGGGCGATCCGCACTTCTTTCACGCCAGGTCGAACGGTTGATACGGCACCTATATACTTCAGCTCGTTGTCATCTATCGACTTTTTATGTCCTCGTCGCCAGCTTGCATGCGGAACTGCTGCATTGGAGACGAAAATGAAATCAACTCTAAGCGTATCTGGGAAACCTCACACATACGTGGAGTCTCTCAATGCATTTTTTGTCGGAGTTTTGGGGTGCTTCATTCTAGCATGCACGCTCGCCAATCTATTGGCGCCGGCCCCGACGCCAGCGCCTAGATCGATCGAAATGGTTAGGTGAGCTTGCTACATAATTCCCGATCATTTTCCGATGCAGAACCGAGCGAAGATTTCGCCGAGCACTGTTTCCACATCCACTCTTCCGATCAGGATCTCCAGCGCCCGTACGGCCGCGCGCAGCTCTTCTGCCAAAAGCTCGACCGGCCCCTGAAGCCCCTGCTCTGCACGTTGGAGCGCTTCCGCGGCAGCCTCGAAGCCCTTGCGATGCCGTTCGCGGGTGATGAGGCCGCTCTCCCCTGCGCCGGTCGCGGCGCGGGCGAGCACAGCAAGCCTGTCGATCAAAATATCGAGGTTTTCGCCGGTCACGGCGCTGAGCGCGATCGCTTCGCCTTCCATCACCGGCCGGCCCGAATAAAGATCGATCTTGGTCAGAATCGGCCAGACTTTGGTTTCCGGCGGAAAGCCATGTGGTGAACGCGTCTTCGCCTCGCTCAGCCACAGCACCAGCTCCGCCGCCTCGACCCTGGCGCGGGCGCGGTCGATCCCGATCTGCTCGACAGCATCTTGCGATTCGCGCAGGCCGGCCGTGTCGATCAAGGTCACCGGACAGCCGGCAATGTCGAGATGAACCTCGATCGCATCGCGCGTCGTGCCGGGAATGGGCGAGACGATGGCCGCCTCGCGATGCGCCAGGGCGTTGAGCAGCGTCGACTTGCCCGCGTTCGGCGGCCCGGCAATGACGACGATGAGCCCATCGCGCAGACGTTCGCCCGCCCTGCCCGAGGCAAGCGCGGCTTCGAGATCGGCGCGAACTGGCGCTAGAATCGCGGCAAGCTTTGCTCTGGCAAGAGGCACCACGTCCGCCTCATCGGCGAAGTCGATCTCCGCTTCGATCAAGGCCGAGGCTTCGAGGAGCGCCGCCCGCCAGGCCTCCGCCTTGCGGCGGAGCCCTCCTTCAGCCTGGCGCAAAGCTTGGCGCCTCTGCGCCTCCGTTTCAGCAGCGACGAGATCGGCAAGACCCTCGACTTCGGTCAGGTCCAACTTGCCATTTTCAAAAGCTCGGCGGGTGAATTCGCCGGCTTCAGCCGGCCGCGTCTTCTCGAATCCTCTCAGCGCCCGGATCAAGGCTGCGATGACGGCCGGCCCGCCATGAATGTGGAACTCCGCGCAATCCTCGCCGGTAAAACTTGCCGGACCTGGGAAAAAAAGAACGAGGCCTCGGTCTATCGCAGCGCCGCCCGGGTCTTTGAAGGTCACAAGGGTCGCGCGCCGGGGTTCGGGCTGTTTCTCGGCGAGTGAGGCGACTATGTTGCGAACACTCGTTCCCGACATGCGCAGAACGGCGATGGCCGCGCGGCCGTGACCGGAGGCGAGCGCATAGATCGTGTCGCGCGGCATGTTGGCGCGCTCGATCCGTTCATCCGAAAGCCGTGTCATGTCGTCCAATGAACTGAGCCAAGCCGCCAGCCCCTATCTGCTGCAACATGCACATAACCCCGTCCACTGGCGCATCTGGGGCGCGGCGGCGCTCAAGGAAGCGCAAGACGCCAACAAGCCCATTCTGCTTTCGGTCGGCTATGCCGCCTGCCATTGGTGCCATGTGATGGCCCACGAAAGCTTCGAGGACCACGAAACAGCGGCGGTCATGAACGAGCTCTTCGTGAACATCAAGGTCGATCGCGAGGAACGGCCCGATATCGATCATATCTACATGTCGGCGCTTCACGCCTTCGGCGAGCGCGGCGGCTGGCCGATGACCATGTTTCTCACGCCGACCGGCGAAGCTTTTTGGGGCGGCACCTATTTTCCCAAGACGGAACAATATGGAAGGCCTGGGTTCGTTACGGTTCTGCGCGGCATCGCGCGTGCTTTCCAGGCCGATCCCGGTAGAATTACCTATAACGCCAAGCTTATCCGCGATGCCTTGTCTCAAGCAGAATCGACCGGCGGCGAGCCCTTGAGTCTCGCTTTTATCCATCAGCTTGCCACGCAGGTCGCAAATTATGCCGATCCTACCAATGGCGGCCTGCGCGGCGCGCCGAAATTTCCGAACACGCCGATCTTCGAATTGCTGTGGCGCGCCGGCGCGCGGCTAGGCGAGAATAGATTTCGCGATCTCGTCAATCTGACGCTGACGCGCATGTCGGAAGGCGGAATTTACGATCATCTTGTCGGCGGCTTCGCCCGCTATTCCGTCGATGAGCGCTGGCTCGTGCCGCATTTCGAGAAGATGCTCTACGACAATGCGCAGATCCTCGAGCTTCTCGCGCTCTGTTATCGCGGCACGGGCAACGCACTGTTGCGTACGCGCGCGACAGAGATCGTCATGTGGCTTAACCGCGATATGACGACGCGCGAAGGCGCCTTCTGTGCGAGCCTCGATGCCGACAGCGAGGGCGAGGAAGGCAAGTTCTACGTCTGGACCTGGGACGAGCTCGTCGCGGTCCTCGGGCAAGAGGATGCCGTTTTCTTTGGCGAATTCTATCGTGCGACACCCGAAGGCAATTGGGCGGAGGAGCCGCACGGCCCGCGCGTGACGATTCTCAACCGGCTCGACACAAAACCTGCGACCGCGGCCGACGAAGCGCGGCTCATGCCGCTCAAAGCCAAGCTCTTTTCCGCGCGGGAAAAACGCATCCATCCGGGCCGCGACGACAAGATCATGGCCGACTGGAACGGCCTGATGATCGCCGCGCTCGTCAATGCCGCGACCGCGCTCGGCGAGCCGCGCTGGATTATTTCGGCGGCGCGCGCCTACCACTTCCTTGTCGAGACGATGCAGTATTCCGACAGGGCCGGCGCACCCCGCTTGGCGCATAGCGCGCGTGCAGACGTGGTCGTCAAGCCGGGCCTTGCGCTCGATCATGCCGCGATGCTGCGCGCCGCCCTGGCTCTGCACGAAGCGCGCAACATGGCCGCAGAAGTTCCGGATCATGATTATCTCGGCGACGCGGTCGCCTGGGCGCGGGCCATCGAGACCCATCACATCGATCCGCAGACGGGCCTACTCGCCATGTCGGCGGATGACGCAAGCGACGTGATTCTGCGGCTCACGCCGACGGCCGACGACGCGATCCCCAATGCCCATTCCGTCTATCTCGCGGCCCTAGTGCGACTCGCAAGCGCAACGGGCGACGAAACTTGGCTTAAGCGCGCCGACGCTCTGTTCGCGGCGCTTGCATCCGCGGTTCGTTCCAATCCGGTCGGCCATGCCGGGACCTTGAATGCGCTCGATCTGCGCCTGCGCGGACTCGAAATCGTCACCGCCGGGCCTGAGCGCCAGGCGCTTTACGCATCCGCGCTTTCTGTTCCCTTCAGCGACCGCATGGTTCTCGATCTCGACCGGCTCGACGCGATCCCGCCCGACCACCTGGCGGCAGCGCAGGCGAAGGCCGCCGGTGTTGCCGCTGCGTTCATCTGTTCAGCTGGAACCTGTTCCTTGCCGGTGCATGATGCTTCGGCGCTATGCGAACTCGTCGAAGCCCGCAGCCGAGCGGCCGCATGAGAGCACTCCGCTTGAGTTGGTCCGCGCGATGACATAAGGTCGTGCGGTTTTTATCCGGCGCTCAGCGCTTGTCCATTCTCACCGACATTGAACAACGCCTGCGAGCCGGGCCATACACCGTTGTTCGTGACGTTTTGCTGCCTTGGCGGAATGACGGCGGCGATTGCTGCGTCAAGGACATATTTTTCTTGGAAGGGGCTCGTCATTCTCTCGCAGCATGTTGTCGTCTCCCAAATTGACAACGCAGATATCAAGAGTGTGGAGGCCTTGTTTGATGCCGGTTTCAAATATGGGAAAAGCGTGAACAGGATTCCGCTGCCGCGCGGATTTCAGTTTGGCTACACGATAATTCCGGTCGTCATAACGAAAGCTCCTAGCTCGGAACTCATCGGATATGTCACGAAAAGCCCGCACAAACATTGGTCGCTGTTCGAGTTGCTGATCGTCATCGATGCAAATTCCGGCGCAGTGAGCTATTTCCACGGAAAGGCCTTGTGGGGCTATGCGTATTTTTCCGACATGCTTTCTGTTGCAAAGAAATATATCGAAGGCCGCACGGCTTAATTGGCGATGAATTCCCTCATCCAGGCCTAAGCGGCCTTGCCAAAGAATGCGTGCCGCCCTTCAGGCGCGGCTCACGTGTTCATCGCCTCGAAGAAGCTTGCATTGCCCTTCGGGGTCTCGCGCAATTTGCCAAGCAAAAATTCGATCGCATCGACCGTGCCCATCGGATTGAGGATACGGCGCAGGACATACATCTTCTTCAAGATGTCGGGAGGAACCAGCAGTTCCTCCTTGCGCGTGCCGGAGCGGGTGATGTCGATTGCCGGGAAGGTGCGCTTGTCGGTGACCTTGCGGTCGAGGATAATCTCCGAATTGCCGGTGCCCTTGAATTCTTCGAAGATCACTTCGTCCATGCGCGAGCCGGTGTCGATCAGAGCCGTGGCGATGATCGTCAGCGAACCGCCTTCTTCGATATTGCGGGCGGCGCCGAAAAAACGCTTCGGCCGCTGCAGCGCGTTGGCGTCGACGCCGCCGGTCAGCACCTTGCCGGAGGACGGCACGACCGTGTTATAGGCGCGCCCCAATCTGGTGATCGAATCGAGCAGGATGACGACGTCGCGGCCGTGCTCGACCAGCCGCTTGGCCTTCTCGATGACCATTTCGGCGACCTGCACATGCCGCACCGCCGGCTCGTCAAAGGTCGAGGAAACCACTTCGCCCTTCACCGAGCGCTGCATGTCGGTGACCTCCTCGGGACGTTCGTCGATGAGGAGAACGATCAGATAGCATTCGGGGTGATTGGCGGTGACCGACTGCGCGATGTTCTGCAAGAGCACCGTCTTGCCGGTCCGCGGCGGCGCGACAATTAAGGCCCGCTGCCCCTTGCCGATCGGCGCCACGATGTCGATCACCCGGGCCGAAAGATCCTTCTTCGTCGGATCGTCGATCTCGAGCTTGAGGCGCTCATCGGGATAGAGCGGCGTCAGATTGTCGAAATGGACTTTGTGCCTGACCTTTTCCGGATCTTCGAAATTGATCGTATTGACCTTCAGGAGCGCGAAATAACGTTCGCCCTCCTTGGGGCTGCGAATGAGCCCCTCGACGGTATCGCCGGTGCGCAGCCCGAAGCGGCGGATTTGCGAGGGCGACACGTAGATGTCGTCGGGCCCAGCCAGATAATTGGCCTCGGGCGAGCGAAGGAAGCCAAATCCGTCCTGGAGAACCTCGATCACTCCTTCGCCGACGATTTCGATGTCGCGGGTCGCGAGCTGCTTCAAAATCGCAAACATCAATTCCTGCTTGCGCATTATCGAGGCATTCTCAACCTCGTGCTCTTCTGCAAAGGCGAGCAATTCGGTCGGCGATTTCGTCTTTAGATCCTGAAGTTTGATATCCCGCATCGGGATCCTTGTCCTTGAAAGACAGCGCGCTCGAAGCGCATGAAGGGGGGAAGGCCCAGATGGGTGCCAGACAGGTAGAGCATGCCCATAATTTGGCGCTTTATGGCGCGCCGGCACGTCACCTGCGAGGAGAGATTCATAAGATAGGACGTTTTGGTTTCATTGACAACCTGACAATGGAGCTTGGGCAGTATGCGGCGCCGCGCGCCCAGCCGAAAAAAAGCCGGCAGCAGAGCTGCCGGCGTCAGATTCCAAGACCGCTCATGGATCTTGGCCCAGGTTATACCCGTCTGCTCAATATTTGGAGACGACCGGCGTCGGCGGTGCACTCCAATCGAATTTCCAGTCGAGGCCCGCGCGAACGACATTCAGTGTTGAGCGGGTCGTGTGGAAAGCAGGAGGGACGTCGCCCGGCGTCAGCCCCGCAGTGCTACTGAGATCCACATAGAGATACTCAGTCTTGAAACTCAGGTTGCGAGTGAAAGCATATTCGAGACCGCCACCGGCTGCCCAGCCTGTCGGGGTCGAGCCGATCGACCAATTGGTGAGGCCGCCTGGGCCAGGACCGGATTGGTAGACGCTCTCGTGCGCATAGGCGAAACCGCCGGTGACATAGGGCAGGACATTGCCGAAAGCCAAACCCAAACGCGCCCGCGCCGTCCCGAGCCAATCAAGTTTGGTGGATACGGAACCCGTCATGGCGGTGATGGGAGGGGCTAGCACCTCCGAACCCTGGACTGTGCTGCCGTCAAAATCAGCTTCGCCGCCGATGACGAAATTCGCCCCTGCGATGCTCGGTTCGGGAAACTCATAATTAAACCCGACTTGGCCGCCGCCGATGAAGCCGCCGGCAGGAATGCTCGAGCCAGCTAGAAACGCCGGCCCAAAGGCATCAAAGCGGGTCGGATCGAATCCATAGCCGGCGTTGACGCCAATATAGAACCCGGTCCAGGAAAGGGAAGGCGGCGGAGGCGGCGCATAGACCGGCGGCCCCTTGAAGTTGGGAAGATCCGCAGCCAAAGCCCCGCTCCCCAAAGCAAACGAAGCCACGCCGGCTATGATCAGCGCGCGAACCATTTTCCCCAGAAGCCTTTTCGCAAGGACCGAGCTCAACGCGCCCGAGAATAGCGTAAATGGCCCTATGGACCAACAGCCAATTCCCCCTTTGCCGGCGCTTTCAAGCATGTGTGTCCAAAGAGCTACAACCCAATATCATTATGTAAGGCTGCTTTTTGATTATTCAAGCTGCTGATTCAAAACGGCTTTATCACGGTCAGAGCGACGATCACGATCAGCAGCACCGTGGGGATCTCATTGAGGATACGCAAATATCTCGCCGAATGGTGGTTGGCGTCGGCTGCGAATCGAATTCGGGTCACTACCAGATGCCCGTAGAGCGCGAGCAGCAGCAAAACTAGGAAAAGCTTCCAATCGAGCCATAAGGCGCCGAAAAAGTGGCCTTCGAACGCGAGCGCGAGCCCGCTGCCAAAAGCGACGATCAAGGCCGGCCGCATGATCGCCTGCTCGAGCCGGCGTTCCATGACCTTGAAGAGTTCTGATTGCGGCGAACCTTTCGCCACCAAAGCATGGTAGACGAAAAGACGCGGCAGATAGAACATCCCGGCCATGAATGCGATGACCGCGATGAGATGAATGACCTTCAGCCAGAGGAAAAGGTTCGACAAGGCTCCAGCTTCACGAATGAACGGATTGAGATCGGAAGGCTAGCACGCCGAGCGTACCTGGGCGAGAAGCGCGTCCACATGCGCGATCGGAGTTTCGGGCAGAATTCCATGCCCGAGGTTGAAGATATGCGGCCGGCCGCGAAACGCGGACAGAATTTGCGCCGTCGCTCGGCGCAGCGCGTCGCCGCCGGCAACAAGGGCGAGCGGATCGAGATTGCCTTGCAAGACCGTCGCAGGCGCGATCCGCTCCGCCGCCCCGCGCGGGTCGACTGTCGTGTCAAGCCCCAGCGCATCAGCGCCGATCCGTGCCGCGAAGTTTTGAAGAGCAAAGCCCGCGCGGCGCGGAAAGGCGATGATCTTCACGCCCGCATGGCGCTTGCGCAGTGCCTCGACGATGCCGCGCACGGGCGCGACACACCATCGCTCGAACTCCACCGCAGGCAGGACTCCCGCCCAGCTGTCGAAGATTTGCACGACATCTACGCCCGCCTCAATCTGCCGCGACAGATAATCAATCGAACCGGCGACAAGCCGATCAATCAGCCTCTGAAAGAGATCCGGATTACGATAGGCGAAGAGCCGCGCGGGCGCTTGTTCCGGCGTGCCTTGGCCAGCGATCATATAGCTCGCTAGCGTGAACGGGGCGCCACAGAATCCGATCAATGCGACCTCCTCGGGCAGAACATCCTTCACTCTGTCGATCGCCTCGAAAACCGGGGCAAGCCGATCAAGGTCGATCGTCTCGCGAAGCCGCGCCAAATCCGCCGCAACGGCGATTGGCGTAAGTTGCGGGCCGGCGCCGCTCTCGAACGAAACTTTCTGGCCGAATGCATCTGGCACGACGAGGATGTCGCTGAAGATGATCGCAGCGTCGAAGCCGAAGCGGCGCATCGGCTGTAGGGTTGCTTCGGCCGCAAGTTTTGGTGTGTAGCAAAATTCCAGGAATGACGAAGCTTTCGCACGAAGCTCGCGATATTCGGGAAGATAACGGCCCGCCTGCCGCATCAGCCAAATCGGCGGTGGCGACATCGCCTTGCCGCCCAGAACATGCAGCATCATCTTTTTGGTTGGGTTTCGGAATCCTGCCAATTCAAAAGAATCCTATCTAAAGATCTTTATGATTCCTCTTATTAGATGCGGGATTAGTCTTCTTCCAAGTTTTTCACAATCATTCTTGGCGTCGCGGATCTTCCCACGTTACACACATCGCCGGTAGCTTCTCCCCACGCTTTCTTTTCGTCAGCGACTACAATGGCTTTTGCTTCGCCTTTCGGCATCGTTCAACAGACATGGCCGTTGTTAGCTATATCCGCTCTCGGTCACACGCAATCGCTCCGTATGGCTGGCTTGTTGACAATGGTGAAGCAAACGCGGGAGATATCCACCGATCGAGATCAGGGTGTCGGAATTATTCACAATGATCCACAGGCTATCCCGGCCGGATGGGAAAACGAGATCTCTCATTGGAGCGCAGTACTTTCCATCTTCACCTTATTTCCGATGCGACCGGCGAGACTCTGATCGCAGTCAGCCGTGCGGTTACCGCGCAATATGAGGGCGTTTCCTCGATCGAGCATCTCTATCCGATGGTGCGTGGCGAAGCGCAGCTCGAGCGCGCCATCGCCGAAATCAAAGCCACGCCGGGGATGGTTCTTTTCACCCTCGTCGACTTGGGCCTCGCCCAGCGGCTCGAGATGGCCTGTCAGGCTATTGGCGCCCCCTGTCTTTCGGTGCTGCAGCCGATCCTCAATCTTTTTCAAATCTATCTCGGCGCTGCGGCCAATCCGAGGCCGGGTGCGCAGCACATGCTGAACGCGCATTATTTCAACCGCATCGAAGCCCTGAACTATACGATGGCGCATGATGACGGGCTGATGTTTGACAATTACGAGGAAGCCGATGTTCTGCTAATCGGCGTCAGCCGAACTTCGAAGACACCGACGAGCATCTATCTCGCCAACCGCGGCATAAAGACAGCGAACATTCCCCTCGTGCCGAAGACGCCGTTGCCGAAATCGATCTTCGGCCTGAAGAAGCCGCTGATCGTCGGCCTCATCGTCTCGGCCGAACGGCTTGTGCTGGTGCGCCAGAACCGGATTGAAACCTTGCATGCAATGATGGATTCGTCTTATGTCGACCCCGTCGCAGTGACGGAGGAAATCGTCCAGTCGCGGAAGCTCTTTGCCCATCACGGCTGGCCGGTGATCGACGTCACCCGCCGTTCGATCGAAGAAACCGCGGCGGCCATCATCGACCTCTACAAGGCGCATCGCGGCAAGCTCGGCGTCTAGAGCAAGGATCGCGGCAATGCATGATCTCTGGCGCGGCAAGGCCCCGCTTTTGCTCGCATCGAAAAGTGAAGCGCGCCGCACACTTCTCGCGGCGGCGGGCATTCCGTTCGAGGCCGTCGCGGCGGAGATCGACGAACGTGCGCTCGAAGCACCGCTGGGTAAGGAAGGCGCCGCAAAGATCGCCGCGCATTTGGCCCGCGTCAAGGCGCTCGCGGTGTCGGGCCGAAAACCCGATCGTCTCGTCGTCGGCGCGGATCAAACTCTCGCGCTCGATGGCGAGATTTTTGCCAAGCCTCGCGGCCAGTCCGAAGCCAGGGCGCAGCTCGCGCATCTCTCCGGGCGCAGCCACGAGTTGCATTCGGCGCTGTGTGTGGCGCGCGCCGAAACAGTGCTGTTCGAGACTGTCAACCGCGCGACGCTGACCTGCCGGAGACTCAGCCCCGAGTTCATCGATCGCTATGTCGCCGTAGCGGGTGCATCTGTGCTCGCGAGCGTCGGCGCCTATCAGATCGAAGGCCTCGGCATCCACCTCTTCGAGCGGATTGACGGCGACCACGCGACGGTCCTTGGTCTGCCGCTCTTGCCGCTGCTTGCATTTCTACGCAAGGAAGGCAGTCTCGTCGGATGACGCAGGAGCCGCGCGCTTTCATTATTGGCTGGCCAGTCGCGCATTCGCGTTCGCCGCTGATCCATCGCTATTGGCTCGACGAGCTTCACCTCAAGGGCTCGTATGAGCGCATTGCGCTGCCGCCCGACGAGCTCGAAAACTTTCTCTCCACCCTCGACGATCGAGGCTTCGTCGGCGGCAATGTCACCCTGCCGCACAAGGAGCGGGCCTTTGCGCTTTGCGCGGAGACGACGCCGATGGCGGCGCGTCTCGAGGCTGTGAATACATTGTGGATGGAGGCGGGAAAACTTCATGGCGACAACACGGATGTCATTGGCTTTCTCGCCGCTCTCGATGAAGACGTACCAGGTTGGGGAAAAGTTTTGGAAAAAGTCGTGGTGCTCGGCGCGGGCGGGGCGGCGCGCGGCATCGTTCATGCTCTGATGTCGCGCGGGGCGCGGCGGATCTTGGTGATCAACCGCACGCGTGGTCGAGGAGAGGACTTGCGGTCTCGATTCGGCGCTTCGATCGCGTTCGGCGAATACTCCGATCTGGCTGGGGCGCTCGCCGGCGCCGATCTTCTCGTCAATACCACATCCCTCGGCATGGCGGGGCAACCGCCGCTCGACATCGACCTTGCGCCTTTGCCTGATCACGCCGTCGTCGCCGATATCGTCTATATCCCGCTCGAAACCAGCCTCTTGCTCCAGGCGCATCGCCGTGGACTGCGGACATCGTCCGGGCTCGGTATGCTCCTTCACCAGGCGGTGCCAGGATTCGAGCGCTGGTTCGGCCGCAGACCGCAGGTCACGCCGGAGCTGCGCGCCCGCATCGCCGCCGATATCGAAAGCAAGACCTGATGTTCGTTCTCGGCCTCACCGGCTCGATCGGCATGGGCAAATCGACCACTGCCGCCATGTTCCGCGCCGCCGGAGTCAAGGTCCATGATTCTGATGCCGCCGTCCATGCGCTCTATCGCGGGGCCGCGGCCCCTTTGGTCGAAGCGGCGTTTCCGGGCACGGTCCGTAACGGCAGCGTCGAGCGGGAGGCGCTCGCACAGCGCGTTATCGATGATCCCGCCGCCATGGCGCGGCTCGAGGCTATCGTCCATCCGCTCGTCAGGGCGGACCGCGCAGCCTTCCTCGCCGAAGCGCGCGCGGCAGGCGAGCGCCTCGTTGTCGTCGACATTCCGCTGCTCTTCGAGACTGGCGCCGAGAGGGAGGTCGACGCCGTGCTTCTCGTCACAGCTTCCGAATCGGTGCAAAAGACGCGGATTGCAGCGCGGTCGGGCATGACTGCCGCAAAGCTCGCCGTCATAATGGCCAAGCAAATGCCGGATTCCGACAAGCGCAAGCGTGCTGATTTCATCATCGACACGGGCGGCAGCATGCAGGATACGCAGCGCCAAGTCGCCGATTTGCTGCGTAAGATCGCCGACGGGATGGCGGTGAAGATGAGGCGCGATGCGTGAAATCGTCATCGATACCGAGACGACGGGACTTGATCCGTCGAACGGCCACAGGATCGTCGAGATCGGCTGCGTCGAGCTCTTCAATGCGATCCCGACCGGCCAGACCTTCCATGCCTATCTCGACCCTGAGCGCGATATCCCGGAGGAAGCCTTCCGCGTGCATGGGCTCTCGCCTGAATTTCTCGTCGGCAAGCCGAAATTCGGCGAAATTGCGGAGCGCTTCCTGTCCTTCCTTGGCGAAGCGGCGCTTATTGCCCACAACGCCGAATTCGACATCCGGTTCATCAACGCCGAATTATCCGCACATGGCCATGCTGCGATTGCATTCGAGCGAGTTGTCGATACATTGGCGCTAGCGCGCCGCCGCCATCCCGGAGTCCCAAACAGTCTCGACGCGCTCTGTCTGCGCTATGGCATAGATGCCAGCCGGCGCACCAAGCACGGCGCCTTGCTCGATGCCGAAATTCTCGCAGAGGTCTATGCTGAACTGACCGGCGGCCGTCAGGCGAGCCTGGCCTTGAAAACGATCGACGTGGCGCGTGCAAATGGCGGCGGCTCCCTCCTCGTCCGGCCGGCGGCGCTGGCGCCGCTGATCGATGCGGCGGAGCTTGCCGCGCATGCGGCCTTCATCGCCCGCCTCGGCCAGAAGGCGATTTGGCGGCAATATCCGATCGCGGATTTGAGCCTATCCCCGGCGCGTACGCTTGCTTCGCAAGCTCCGCAGAGCGAGGGCGCTTACGTGCCTTGATCAAGCGCATGCGCAGGAGCGAAGGCGCGCCGAAGCTCTCAGGTCTGAGAAACGGGCGCGTTGGGCTTCGCCGCCATTTCCTCGAGCCGCCGGCGATAGAGGCTGGCGAAATCGATCGGATCGATATAGAGCGGCGGGAAGCCGCCGCTGCGCACCGCGTCGGCGATGATCTGCCGGGCGAAAGGAAACAACAGCCGCGGACATTCGATCATGACCACTGGATGGACGTCGTTCTGCGGGATGTTGGCAATCCGGAAAAGACCGGCGTAATTGAGCTCGAATTTGAACAAAGTGTCGGCGCCTTCCCCGGCCGAACCTTCGAGCAAAAGATCAACCTCGAAGTTCGACTCGGCGACCTGACGCACGTTGACGTTCACCTGGATCGATATTTGCGGCGGCTTGGTTTGCGGTCCGAGCGAGCGCGGCGCATTCGGATTCTCGAAGGAGAAATCCTTCGTATATTGCACCATCGCATTGAGCGTGGGCGCGTTGTTCGCCGCGCCGCCATTCCCATCCGGCATTTCCTTCTCCAGGCCTTTTGGCGTCTCCGCCGGTAGCATGGATGCACCCTGCGAACAAGCCAAGGTGTCAGTTCCGATCAGCCTCGTCGATCCGCCGCCAATCCTGCGGCGAAAGGTCGATCACGTCGGGCTTCTCGGGAGAAGCGGGCGGCGGCCGTTGCGGGCGCCTGAGCGCCGGCGTGAGCAACGCAAGCCCGACACAATCGGAGAGGAAACCCGGCAAGATGAGGAGGACGCCGCCGAGCGCGGCGAGAACGCCGCTTTCCAAAGCTCCGGGCGTGAGGCGGACGGATGCGCCGCTTTTGAGCATGGTCCTCAGTTCGTCGTGCGCCGTTCGGCCGAGCCGGCGCAGAAGCGCGACACCGAGCAGGCTCGTCAGCAAAGTGGCGAGAATCGCGCCGCCGAGGCCGATCGCATCGACCACGAGGCCAAAGACGAAGATTTCACTGAACAGCCAGAGGCCGAGCCCGAAGATGAATGCCGCAGCAAGGGGCATGATACCAGTCTTTCTAAATCGCGGTGCGGGTGCATTATTTGCCGCGCGGGATGCGCCTCCCGCCTGCGCAACATATATGATAAAGTATTACAGATCCCCGGCCGCAATTTGGCAGTACCGCCATGCTTGACCCCTTCGACCCCTCGACGATCATATTCGCCCTTTTAGCGATTTTCGTCCTGTGGAAGCTTCGCTCCGTTCTCGGCACGCGGACTGGCAACGAAAAGCCGCCGCCGGCCAATCCTTTCTTCCGTCGCTCGATCGGAACCAACGACAACAAGGTCGTGCCGCTGCCGGGAGCCGCGCCGCCCCAGGTTCCAATTTCGCCACCGAACCCGGACCGCTGGAAGACCTATGCCGAGCCAGGCTCAAAGGCCGCCGCCGGCCTCGATGCGATCGCTGCCGCAAGTCCGGACTTTGCGCTTGACCCCTTCATCACCGGCGCGAAAGCCGCCTATGAAATGATCGTGACGGCCTTTGCTTCCGGCGACCGGCAAACCTTGCAGAATCTGCTCGACAAGGACGTGTTCGACAGTTTCACCGCAGCGATAGCGGCGCGGGAAACCCGCGGCGAGAGCATGACGACGCAAGTGGTCTCGATCGATCAGGCCAGTATCGAAGATGCCGGCATGCGCAACCGGTCGGCCCAGATCACGCTGCGCTTCATGTCGAAATTGATCAGCGCGACGCATGACAAGTCCGGCGCGTTGATCGACGGCAATCCCGACAAGAGCGTCGACATGACCGACATCTGGACTTTTGCCCGCGACGTCGATTCGCGCGATCCGAATTGGAAGCTCATCGCCACCCAAACGGGGCATTAAGCGGTTTGCCCTCATTATTTGAGACGCGCGCTGCGCGCTCAGGCGAGGGCTTAATCGACGTGTCTGACAGTGATCGAAGGCAGGTTCGGTTTGCGCCGCTGAGCTTCGCCGAGATCAACGGATTTTTCGCCGACGACCATCTCGAAGCTTTTCGTGTCTTTGCCGAACAGGCCGAGGCGATCCTCGAAGATCGATCGCCGCTGCGTCCGGCGCGGGCCGGCTCCGCCGCGCTGAAGGCCGTCTGCAGCGCGGCGCTGGCTGAGCCGCTGGAGACGGGAGCCGCGGCGCGGCGCTTTTTCGAAGATCATTTCGAACCGTTTTCCGTGACGCCGGCGGCCGGCGCCGGCTTCGTCACCGGCTATTACGAACCGATCGTCGCGGGCTCTCTTCAGCGCTCCGCGCAATTCACCGCGCCGATCCTTGCTCGGCCGGCGGATCTTGTCTCGCTGCCTCCCGGCGCGAGGCCGCCAGGACTGCCTCCCGAGCTTTCCGCCGCGCGACGGCTCAAGGACGGTACTCTCGTCCCTTATCCCGATCGCGCCGAGATCGAGGCCGGCGCGCTGGCCGACCATTGCCGGCCGCTAGTCTGGCTCGCAGATCCGGTCGAAGTCTTTCTCGTCCAAGTCCAAGGCTCGGCGCGCGTGGTCCTGCCGGATCAGCGCCAGATCCGGCTCGTCTATGCTGGCCGTAACGGTTGGCCCTATACGTCGATTGGCCGAATTCTGATCGAGTTGGGCGACATCGTCCTATCCGACATGGGGCTTGCGGCGCTGAAAACCTGGATCAGGGCGCATGGCCAGAAGCCGCGCGAGCCCGGCACCGCGCTTATGCAGGCCAACAGGTCCTACGTCTTTTTCGCCATCGATACGGATCTTCGCGACGGAGATGGCCCGATTGGCGGCGCCGGCGTCAGCCTTAAGCCCTTGCGGTCGATTGCCGTCGACCGAAGCATCTGGTCCTATGGCTTGCCCTTCTGGCTCAACGGAGATTTGCCTTGGGAAAAGCACGAGACTACGCCGTTCAAGCGCCTGATGATCGCGCAGGACACAGGCTCGGCGATCATCGGGCCGGCGCGCGCCGATATTTTCTTCGGCAGCGGCGGACGAGCGGGCACGCTCGCCGGCGGGATCAGGCATAAGTGCGATGTCGTCGTCCTGCTGCCGCGCGGCGAAGACGGTTTTGACCGGGGAACCTCATGAATGAACTACAAGCACGCGGGCGCCCTCTTTCGGAGGAGGAGGTTGCGCTTTGGCTCACGGTGACGCGCGGCGTGGCGCGGCGGCCGGGCAGCGTCTTGCCGGAATCGCGCCGCGCCGAACCGGAAAAGCCAGCCGAAGGCCCCCGGTCCTCGCCGGCGTCCGCTGCGCCCGCGGAGAACCGCGGCCCCGCGCTGCCCGGTCTCGCGCCGCTTGAGCGCCGCGCCCGGCAAAGGCTCGCGCGCGGAAATATGTCGATCGAGGCGGCGATCGATCTTCACGGAATGCGCCAGCAGGAGGCGCATCTCGCCTTGCACGGCTTTTTGAGCCGCGCGCAGCGTGAGGGCGCGAAGATCGTCCTCGTCGTGACCGGCAAGGGCGAAAGCCGCCCGGCCGAGGGGCTCGAGACTGGCGTTTTACGCCGAAGCGTGCCGCTCTGGCTGCGAGCACCGGAGTGGCGCAGCCTGGTCGTCGGCTTCGAGGAGGCTTCGCGCGCGCATGGCGGCGCGGGTGCGCTCTATGTCCGGCTTCGGCGACATGAGCGGCGCAAGGGCTAATCTCGATCATCCTTGTTGCTTTGGCCGCCGACGAGGATCGCGAACGCGGCGATCACTCCAGTTCCCGCGATGAACCAGAGCGCGACCTTGGCGATCGTTATCCAAAGGGAATAATCCATGCCATCATATCTCCTGGTCTCTGCTTCAACCCGGCTCAGCTTACTGGGAAGCGAAGCCGAGCGGACGGGATTTATTAGCGTCCAGAATGGCGGAGACTCGCATGATGCTTGCGGCCCAGGATTGGACGGCGCTCCCCGCCCCTTCGCTTGCTGATTTCGAAGAGATCGCGGCGGCGGCCTATGCGCGCCTGCCGGAGAATTTTCGTAATCTCTGCCAAGATCTCGTGATCCAGGTGGCGGATTTCCCCGACGAAGACGTTCTCGATCAGATGAGCTGCGAAACCGAATTCGACCTCCTGGGCCTTTTCACCGGCCGCGGTCTCGCGCAGGGCGGCGCTCTGCGCTTGACCGGCCAATTGCCGAATATGATATGGCTCTACCGCCGCCCGATCCTCGATTATTGGGCCGAGAACGAGGAGAGGCTCGGCGACGTGATTGCCCATGTTCTGGTGCATGAGATCGGCCATCACTTCGGCCTCTCCGACGCCGACATCGCGGCGATCGAAGCAGCGGCGGAATAGGCGGGCGCGCACCAAAGGAGTGGGGATGATGTTTGCGACCGCGGCCACCATTGTCTCAGCCATCGTGGCGCTTGGCGGCGTGTTCATAGCCTGGCGACAATCGCGCGAATTGGCGCTGCGACGCGCCGAAGTTTTGACCTGGGCCAACGAAGTGATACGCGAGCTTCAAAGCCTGCAGCTCATTTCCTTGCTTGATGACAATGAATTGGGCGCGGCGGCAAGAAAGGCGAAACTCACGGAAATAATCTTTAACACCTCGGTCCTGGTGGAACAGGGGCGTCTTTTCTTCAGGAACGAAGTGAGAGATGCGCACGGTCAGAACAAAGACCTTGCCTATCGCGGCTGTCGTCCCTTGATACTCGATCAGATCGTTGTGGCCCACCAGATTGCGCGCCATTGGGAGAAGTCAAATGGAGACGAGCGAGTGAGCATGCTGCTGATCGCCAAAGATTGCGCCAGGAAATTCGTTTCGCTCGCGCAGCAGGAGGTGGGGCGGAGCAGAACCGCAAGCGCTGTGACCCAAAAAGGAGGAGACGGCCGCCAGCTCGAAGACCTGCTCAAAGAATTCAATTGCGCGCGTCTTGAGAAAGTTCGCAACCGGTATTCGGCCGTCTGCCGCCGAGGAAGCTTCACAGCTCGCTACGACGCAAGCTTCGGGAGCCACTGATCGATGCAAAAATTCACCTCGCTGACAGGCGTGGCGGCGCCGCTCGAAATCCGCAACGTCGACACCGACATGATCATCCCGAAGCAATATCTGAAGACGATCAAGCGCACCGGCCTCGGCGCGGGCCTCTTCGCGGAGCTGCGCTACAAGGACAACGGCTCGGAAAATCCCGACTTCGTTCTGAACAAGCCGGCCTATCGCAAGGCGAAGATCCTCGTCGCGAGGGATAATTTCGGCTGCGGCTCATCGCGCGAACACGCGCCTTGGGCACTGCTCGATTTCGGCATCCGCTGCGTGATCTCGACGAGCTTCGCCGACATTTTTTACAACAACTGCTTCAAGAACGGCATTCTGCCGATTGCCGTCTCGCCGCAGGACCTGGAAAAATTGATGGACGACGCGCGGCGCGGCGCCAACGCGACGCTCTCGATCGATCTCGACAAACAGGAGATCCGCGGGCCGGACGGTGGCCTCATCACCTTCGACATCGACCCATTCCGCAAACATTGCCTGCTGAACGGTCTCGACGACATCGGGCTCAGCTTGAAAAAGGCCGACAAGATCGCAAGCTTCGAGGCGAAGGCCAAAGCGGAGCGGCCTTGGCTTTGAGCGCCCATGCTTAGACCGAATTTCTCTTTTGGGGCGGCAAAAGAGAATTTTATTTGCGTTCCTCAGACCTAGCTATATACATCGTGATATAGCTTAGACGGTCCGGTCCAGCGGCCGTAAGGTTGGGGCAACCATGATTTCTAAGTCTTTTCGGGCGAGCCGCGCGGCTCGGTCGCTCGTCATGCTTGGCATTGGCGTGGCTGCGATGGTGGTCGCTAGTCCTGCCGCCTTTGCCACCGACATCCTAACCGAGAATCCGCTGCCGCTCTTCGCCGGCCCCACCGACAATCCGATTGAAGATTATTTCTTGCATTGGTTCGATCGCGTTCACGAGGCGCAGGCGACGCAGCCGCATTGGATGACGCCGCTTGCGACCGTCACGCCGCGGCTCGAAGAAGAAATCCGCTATGACCAATCGTTCCAACAATTGGGAAACGGCGCCTATGTCACCAATTTCGACGGCGGCAAGGGGCTTGAACTCATCCCGACGACGATGAACGAGGTGCTCATTAACGCGCCGAATTACGAAGAGCGCTATGTGAAAATGCCGGCCTACGGCTTTTCCGATTGGAATTTCCTGACCATTAAGCAGCGCATCGCGAGCGAGCCCGAAGACAAGGGCAATTACATCGTCACGGCCTTCTTAGGCCTTCAGGCGCCGATGCTCGGCTCGCCTTTCACCAACAAGGCCTGGGTCATCACGCCGACGCTTGCCGGCGGCAAAGGGTTTGGCGATTTCGACTTCCAGGCGACCATGGGCGTGCCGGTGCCGACCGCCTATGAATCGACGATTGGCACCTCGCTCGTCACGAACGTGACGCTGCAATACCATATCGCCGAATATTTCTGGCCGGAGATCGAGTTCAACGACACCTATTGGTTCGACGGGGAGCGCGCCAGCTTGAACCAACTCTTCATCACCCCGGGCATCATCTTCGGCCGTTTTGCGCTGGGCGATAATCTGAAGGGGATCTTTGGTTTCGGCTACCAGTTCGCGGTCACGCCCACGCCACTTGTGCCGGATCCTCTGACCCCGATGTATAACCACGCCTGGCTGCTCACGAGCCGCATCGCGTTCTGAACGCGTTGGTGAGGGCGGCGCGGCCGCGCTTGACGCCGGCGCCGCCCTCACCTAGGACATCGCCTTCGAATTCATCCCGCCCCGCGCGCGCTTTTGCGTGGCCGAAAGGGAAAACCATGTCGCGCCGCTGCGAACTGACCGGCAAGTCCGTCTTGACGGGCAACCTGGTCAGCCACTCGAACCGCAAGACCAAGACGCGTTTCCTGCCCAATCTCACAAGGGCGACGCTGATCTCCGAGTCCCTGAACCGGCGCGTGCGCCTGCGCGTCGCCGTCGCCACTCTGCGCTCGATCGAACATCGCGGCGGACTCGACGCCTTTCTTATGAAGGCGCGTGACAGCGAGCTTTCGCCCAACGCTCTCGCCTTGAAGCGCGAGATTGTGAAGAAACAGGCGGCCCGCTAAGCCTTTTCGTCATGGCCGGGCTTGTCCCGGGCCATCCACGCGGTTCAGTCTCAAACCACGCTGACGGCTTGCCCTGACATTACGCGGCTGGATCGCTTGCGCGTCCCGACGAAAAGATCAGCACGGTACGGCATGGATGGCCGGGACAAGCCCGGCCATGACGCGCGCAAAAATTAATGCAACAGCAGCGCAGGCCGCTTCTCGGCCGCAGGCTTGTGCTGCGGCGTAGGCTCTGCCTTCTCGTCGAATAGTTCAGCCAATTTCTCGGTCATCGCGCCGCCGAGTTCTTCCGCATCGACGATCGTCAACGCGCGGCGGTAATAGCGGGTCACGTCATGACCGATGCCGATCGCAATCAATTCGATCGGCGAGCGCGTTTCGATCTCCTCGATCACATGCCGCAGGTGGCGTTCGAGGTAATTGCCGGGATTGACCGACAGCGTCGAATCATCGACCGGCGCGCCGTCCGAGATCATCATCAGGATGCGCCGCTGCTCCGGCCGGGCGAGCAGCCGCTTATGGGCCCAATCGAGCGCCTCGCCGTCGATGTTCTCTTTGAGCAGGCCTTCGCGCATCATCAGGCCGAGATTTTTCCGCGCGCGGCGCCAGGGCGCGTCCGCGGCCTTATAAATGATGTGGCGCAGATCGTTGAGCCGGCCGGGCGAAGGTGGCTTGCCCGCCTGCAGCCAGGCTTCGCGCGATTGGCCGCCCTTCCAGGCGCGCGTCGTGAAGCCCAGAATCTCGACCTTGACGCCGCAGCGCTCGAGCGTGCGGGCGAGAATATCGGCGCAGGTTGCCGCGACCGTGATCGGCCGACCACGCATTGAGCCCGAATTGTCGAGGAGCAAAGTGACTACCGTGTCGCGGAAATCGGTGTCCTTCTCACGCTTGAATGAGAGGGGCTGCTGCGGATCGACGATGATGCGCGAGAGTCGCGCCGGATCAAGCACGCCTTCTTCGAGATCGAATTCCCAGGAGCGGCTCTGCTGCGCCATCAGGCGGCGTTGAAGACGGTTGGCGAGGCGGCCGACGATCGACGACAGATTCTGCAATTGCTTGTCGAGATAGGCGCGCAGCCGATCAAGCTCCTCCGGCTCGCAGAGCGCTTCGGCGGCAATGGTCTCATCGAAGCGCTTGCTGAAGGCGCGGTAGACGGGCGCGCGTTGCTCGGGGCGCGATTTCACCGGCGGCCGACGCGACTCGGCTGGCTGCTCGCCCTCGGCCGCATCGCCCTCATCCTCGGCCTCGAATTCGCCTGCCGTCGCTTCGCTCGTATCGAGCGTGGTTTCGCCAGCGGCCTCCGCGGCTTCGGCGGCCTCTGTTTCCGTCGCCTCGACGCCGTCGTCGCGCTGGCCCTGGAATGCCTCGCCGTCATCGGCGCTCATCTGCGCCTCGTCGCTCGGCTCCTCCTCGCCGGCATTGTCGGAGCCCAGATCCTCCGCCATGTCGAGCGCGGCAAGCAGCCGGCGCACCGAGAGGCCGAAGCCGCGCTGGTCTTCGATTGAACCGGCCAGCCGATCGAGATCGCGACCGGCACGGTGCTCGATCGTGGGCCGCCAGAGATCGACGAGCCTTTGCGCGTTTTTCGGCGGCTTCTGGCCGGTCAGGCGCTCGCGGACAATCAGCGCGACCGCCTGTTCGAGCGGCGCCTCGGCGCGCTCCCTGATCTCGGCATAGCGGCTGTGTTGGAAACGATCCTCGATCATGGCGTCGAGATTTTGCGCGACGCCCTCCATTCTGCGCGCGCCGATCGCCTCGACGCGGGCCTGTTCCACGGCTTCGAAGACGGCACGAGCGGCGGGCGCGCGCGGCGAAAGGCGCCGGTGCACATCGACGTTATGGCAGGCGAGGCGGAGCGCAATGGAATCCGCGTGGCCGCGCAGGACTGCGGCATCGCGGCGAGCGAGTTTTCGGGGCGGCTCAGGCAGCCGCGCTTTGGCTGTCGTGCCGTTGCGCATGAGGCTCGGCTTTTCGGCCGCGTAGGCGACTTCAAGCTGTGGCATATGCGCGAGCGCCCGCATACAGCCGGCGACGGACCGCTTAAAGGGCTCCTGCGGCGCTTCCGTCTTCGATGGCGGCTTCTGGTTCGAACCGGTCACGGTACCTTCTTAAGCTTGCGCGTCAGCTCATTGCGACATTCACAGAGCTTTCCGGCAGCTCGTGGCCGAAGCAGCGCTGATAGAATTCGGCGACGAGGGCGCGTTCCAATTCGTCGCATTTGTTGAGGAAGGTCAGCCGGAAGGCGAAGCCGATGTCGTGGAAGATCTCGGCATTCTCCGCCCAAGTGATCACGGTGCGCGGACTCATGACGGTCGAAAGATCGCCGGCCATGAAGGCGTTGCGGGTCAAGTCGGCGACCCGCACCATCTTGCCGATCTGATCGCGGCCGTCCTTGGTCGCCTGATAGGATTTCACCTTGGCCAGCACGATGCCGACCTCCTTGTCATGCGGCAGGTAGTTCAAGGTCGCGACAATCGACCAGCGGTCCATCTGGCCCTGATTGATCTGTTGCGTACCGTGATAGAGGCCCGAGGTGTCGCCGAGGCCGATCGTATTCGCGGTCGAAAACAGCCGGAAGGCCGGGTGCGGCTTGATCACGCGGCTCTGGTCGAGCAGGGTCAAGCGGCCGGAAACTTCGAGCACCCGCTGGATCACGAACATGACGTCGGGGCGGCCGGCGTCATATTCGTCGAAACAGAGCGCGATATTGTTCTGGATCGCCCAGGGCAGGATACCTTCGCGAAATTCGGTGACCTGCTGGCCGTCCTTGATGACGATCGCATCCTTGCCGACGAGATCGATGCGCGACACATGGCTGTCGAGATTGATCCGCACGCAGGGCCAATTGAGCCGCGCCGCGACCTGCTCGATATGGGTCGATTTGCCGGTCCCGTGATAGCCGGTGATCATCACCCGCCGGTTCTTGGCGAAGCCGGCGAGGATGGCGAGCGTCGTGTCGCGATCGAAGAGGTAATCCGGATCGATATCCGGGACATGCAGATCCTCCGTCGAAAAGGCCGGCGCTTCCATATCCGAATCGATGCCGAAAACCTGGCGGACCGATATTTTCATGTCCGGAACAGCCTTGTTGGCCTGGCCATCGCCGGCAAGCGAGATGTTCGACATTCGTCCTCCAATCCGGCCGCGCTCGGCTCACGCCAGCGTTCGGCGGAATGGGTCGGGGCCTGGGGTCAGGCGAGTTTGACTGTTTTAAGATAATTATAGGCGCGGATGATTTCCCGCAATTTATCTTCAAGCGAGCGATCCCCGCCATTGGCGTCGGGGTGAAGACGCTTCACCATGTCTTTGTAACGGGTTCTGATCGCACCGGAATCCGCCGTTTCATCGAGCCCCAACTGATCGAGC
Source organism: uncultured Alphaproteobacteria bacterium (assembly GCA_963720425.1). Classification (GTDB taxonomy): domain Bacteria; phylum Pseudomonadota; class Alphaproteobacteria; order Rhizobiales; family Beijerinckiaceae; genus Methylovirgula. The sequence continues at coordinate 1,036,155 of OY970391.1, read as the reverse complement.
GCCTTTTTCGCGGCAATCCCGTAGTGCGGCCTTTGCGGCTCCGCGGGCCCTTGCGGCGACCTTCGGCGACCAAAAATGCTCAAGGGATCAACAAAGCGCGACGGATCGTCGCTGCGTATGCGAAAACCGCCGCCGTTGCCGCCCATCGTCCAGGTCGGACGATGCCCGATACTCGCGTCGCGCTGGTAAAGTGCCACGGCCTCCGGCGTCATGCCGCTGAAATAATTATAGGACGCGTTATACGCGCGCACATGATCGAGGCAGAAGCAGAAATATTCGCCCTCGGATCGCCACCCCTTGGGCGCGCGAAACGCGCCAGGCTCGGTGCAGCCGGGGTGGTCGCAACACAGCTTCAAGCTGCGCAGCTCAGACCTCGGCTTCGGCGTGATCCTGATTCGATCGAAGAGCGGAGAATTCAAATCCATGGCGTGATATTATGAATGTCTTTGCGTTCGCCGCAAGCCGCCCGACCCACGAGCACCAAAACGAGACGGTCGGTTGCAACGCGTCGAGGAGGTTCCATGAGCGGACAACCCAGCATGGCCATGCGCATCCGAGAAAAATTGCACACTGCGCTTGCGCCAGTCTCCCTCGAGGTGATCGACGACTCAACCAAGCATGCAGGGCACGCGCATGTCGCGTCGCGGTCAGGCAAGGCAGGTCAGGCGGGCGAGACTCACTTTACCGTGAAAGTGGTGTCGGAAGTCTTCACGGGCAAGAGCCGCATCGATCGGCATCGCATGATCAACACGCTGTTGAGCGCGGAAATCGCTGAGGGCGTGCATGCGCTCGCAATCGAGGCCAAAGCGCCGGGCGAATGAGGGCGCGAGGAGGATCCGCCAGAGCGGAGCGCGAGCCTAGCGGGGGCGCCCCGCCCCTGTCATGAAACCGCCGTAAGTCCAAAGAACTAAGGCTTTCGGCCAGCGCCTTGTGAAGACCCGCATCGTCGTCGTGCTTTGCAGATCGAGCGTTGCGGGATAGGAATGGCAGAGCTGGCGCGAGGCGAAGTTCCTGGGTCGAGCGGGGCGCGTATATGGGCTGTTCACATCCGGACCGTTCACCTTGGCACACGCGAAGCCTTCGGCTGCACATCTACGGCTTTCTCATCGTGGCCTTCGGCCTTGTCGCGGGGGCCACAGCCGCGGCAAGCCCGGCGATCGTCATGGACGTTGCCACGGGCGATGTTCTCTATGAGCAGCAGGCGAATGAGCCCTGGTATCCGGCTTCGCTCACCAAATTGATGACGATCTATATCGCGCTGAGCGCCGTGCGCGACCGTCAAATCAGCCTCGACACGCCGCTCGTCGTCTCCGCCCGCGCGGCCTCCATGGCGCCCTCCAAAATGGGCTTTAAGCCCGGCACCGAGGTCACGCTCGACAATGCGTTGAAGATGCTGGTCGTGAAATCGGCCAATGACATCGCCATCTCGGTGGCGGAAGGGATCGCAGGCTCCGTCGAAGCCTTCGCCGAGGACATGAACATCGCCGCGGCCGGGCTCGGCATGACGCAAACCCATTTCGTCAATCCCAACGGCTTGCACGACGCGGAGCATGTTTCCTCGGCCCGCGATCTCGCCAACCTGGCGCGTGCGCTCTACGTCAATTTTCCCAATGAGGCTGGTCTCTACGGCATCGGCGCGCTGCGCCTCGGCGATGAGATCATACCGACCCACAATGATTTGCTCGGCCGTTATCCCGGCGCCGACGGCATGAAGACGGGATTTACCTGTGCGGCCGGGTTCAACCTCGTCGCCAGCGCCGAGCGCGGCGGCCATCGCTATATCGCGGTCGTTTTGGGCGCGCCGAGCATCAAATCGAGGCTGGTGAGAACGGCTGTCCTACTCGACCGCGCTTTCGCCGGAATCGATCATCCGCATCCGCTCTCCGCCGCCGTTTCAATGCAAGCAACGCCGCCCGACATGCACGACGAGGTCTGCCGCCGTCGCGCCCAGGCGGTGGCGGAATACGAGGCGGAGACCGAGCGCTTGGAGGTGCCGCTTGCGGCCCCGAGCACGCCGATCTTCCCAGCCAACGGCTTCCTGTTCAATTCCGCCCCAGCCCCCGAACAGGCGCCAGTGGCCGCGCGCATCGCGATGATGCCGGCCCCGGTGTTCGACGCGGTGGCGGTCTATATCGGTCCCGTTCCCGGCTATGCCGGTCCGGTGGCAGAGGCGCGTCCGCCGCATTCTCCCATCGGCACGCCATCGCCGCCGGAAGCAGCGACTGCATATACGGAAGATAAGCCGCAAGGATTGGAAACGAGCGAGACGCTGCTAAAGCCGGACGCCGCGGCCTTGCCGATGAAAGGTCGGATCGCCAAGAAGGCCGACACGAAGAGCGCGTCGCAAAAGTCCGAGAAGGGCAACAAGCTCGCCCAACATGAGCAGAATGAGGATGAGACCGACACCGGACCTGACACGAAGACCGCGGCGAAAAAGCATTCGGCTAAAATGGTGACTGCCGAAAAGCGCACGGCTAAGACAATCGCTGCGACGACGCACAAAGCCAAGGTGATCGGGAACGTGGCAAAGAACCACAACATCGCCAAAGCAAAGAGCAGCAAGATCGCGAGCAAGACGAAAAATCTCGCCGCCAAGCCGGCCAAACTTGCCGCCAAACCGAAGCTCAAACCGGCATCGGCTCCCGATTGACGAAAGAGCTTCATCGGCTCCGCGTCATGCGGGGCGTGCGCATCGGGCTACGAGCATGAGCGAGGCGAGCCGGCCGCCTGTTTTTCCCCTGACGGTCTTCACCGGGTTCCTCGGCGCCGGCAAGACCACTCTGCTCAATCGCCTGCTTCGTGCGCCGGAACTCGCCGATTCTCTGGTGCTCATCAACGAATTCGGCGAGATCGGCCTCGACCATCTCCTCGTCGAGAACGTCGCTGGCGACATGGTCGTGATGACCTCGGGCTGCCTCTGCTGCACGATTCGCGGCGATCTCATAGCAACGCTGGAAGACATGCTGCGCCGTCGCGACAACGGCCGGATGGCATTCAACCGGGTGGTGATCGAGACGACCGGCCTCGCCGATCCGGCGCCGGTGCTGCACACGATCATGTATCACCCTTATCTCATGCTGCGCTTCCGGCTCGATGGGGTCGTGACGCTTGTCGATGCGCTGAACGGCGGCACAAGCCTCGACAATTATCCCGAGGCTGTGAAACAGGCGGCCGTCGCCGACCGGCTCGTGATCACCAAGACTGATCTTGTTGGCCCTGACGATCGTGGCGTCGCCGCTTTGCGGGCGCGGCTTTCCCAACTCAATCCTACGGCGTTGCAGCTCGACGCCGCGCGAGCCATTGCGGCAAAGCTCTTCGACATTGGGCTCTATGATCCGGAGAAGAAGGCGCCGAATGTGCGCCGCTGGCTCAACGCGGAAGCGGCTGATCAGGCGCATGCGCATCATGGGCATGGCAATCACCGCCATGAACACGATTCACATCCCCAAGACGTCAATCGTCATGATGCGAAGATCCGCGCCTTCGCCTTGCGCCATGCCGGGCCGCTGCCGCCTGCCGCCGTCGACATGTTTTTCGAATTGCTGCGCAGCGCGCATGGCGCGCATCTTTTGCGCGTCAAAGGCATCATCGCGCTCGCCGATGATCCCGCGCGTCCCCTCGTCGTCCACGGCGTGCAGCATGTGTTTCACCCGCCCGTACGCCTCGACGCGTGGCCGGACGAGGACCACACGACGCGAATCGTGTTCATACTCTACGACTTGGAGCCGGATTTCATCGAGGCGTTGTGGAATGCATTCGCCAATGTGGCGGCGGCAGATACGCCCGACCGCGCCGCGTTGACAGACAATCCACTGCAAATCCGGCGCGGCGGCTTGCTGGGGTAGCTCGCGATCAGCCCTTCTGCGTGTTCTCGCTCACTTTCGCCGCGCCGTCGCCGCTCTTTAACAGGATGCCGTGTTGCTCGATCTCCGGGAGATTGACCACGAGCATCAGCGGTGGCGCCGCGAACAGATTCTCCTCCTTGAACCTGCGGTAGATTTCGAAATTGAGGTCGCTTCTTACGCTGCCGAGCAGGGTGACATCGCCGATGAAGCAATAAAGCTCGAAATTGAACGCCGAACCGGTGATCTCGGCAAAGACAACCTGCGGGGGTGGCTTCTTCAGCACCAGGCTGTGGCCTCGAGCGATGTCGAACAGCACGTCGCGCGCTTTTTCCGGATCGGCGGCGGGATTGACGGCCATGTTGATTTTCACGCGCCCGGTGCGGTCGGTGCGCACAAGGTTTTTCACGACGCCGGCGACGAGATCGGAATTGGGGATGACCACCGCGGCGCGGTCGAAGGTCTCGATCTCGGTCGATCGGACGTTGATTCGGCGCACATAGCCCTCGTTGGCGCCGACACAGATCCAGTCCCCGACGCGGATGACGCGCTTCCAGAGCAGAATCAGGCCGGAGACGAAATTGTTCACGATCGACTGGAGACCGAAACCGATACCGACCGACAGCGCGCCGGCGATGATCGCCAGTTTCTCGAAATCGACACCCAGATAGGCGAGCGCGAAGCCGAGCGAGAGGATCCAGCCGATATAGCCGAAACTCGTCTTCACCGCATTGCGCAGGCCCGGGCCCGGGCCGAGGCTTGTGTGTGGAAGAAAACTCACATCGAGCCAGCGCTCGACCGTCCGCGTGATGAGATAGCCGACGATGATGAAGAGCGCGAAGACGAGTTTGACAGAGAAATCGTCACGCCACCGAGCTCGAATCCGAAGAAGGCGGCGTTGAGATAACCGGACACGTCGGACGGTTGCACCCCCCATGGCGCGAGCGCGATCAGAACGGCGACGACGAAGACGACCACGCGCGTTGCACCGGACAGCAGAATGGCAAGCTGCTCGAACGAGTCGCGACGCGGGCCGGTGCTCAGCATCAGGCTGCGTCCCAACCGGGTCGTCGGCGCGAAACCGACTCGGGTGACTTCATCGATGAGGATGGCCAGCATTGCGGACACTGCGCCAACACCGCCGATCCAGATGATCTGACCGACCAGGAAGCGGCCGAGATCCATCAGCCCGCCAGCACGGCGGTGAGTATCGCCACCACCGCGATCCAAAGTACGAGTCTCAGCAGGCCGTACCAATCATAGGAAACGCCGAGCTGCGGTCCAACGACATCTTCGCTGCGATCCTCCGGCGCTCTTGCGATCCGGAGCGCGGTCGCGAGTACGAGCGCAGCCAAGAAGGCGCCGAGCCCGCGCAGCATGGTTTGAACGGTGCCGGAAGCGCCGATCGCAGCGGCAAAGGCTTCGATAACCTGGCTCGCGGAGACCAGGATCGCCAGCGCGAGAACCGTGCGAAGAGCGTGCCGGCAGGTCTCGTCGTCGAGTTGGAGCACCCGCCAATTTTGCCGCGCCGGCGCGAGCAGGCCGCGTGCGATCCCGGCGACGACAGCGACCCGAATCACGGCGATGAACACAGCGCGCGGCAGGGGTTGCGTCGGATCGAGCAAGCCGAAGCCTTGGGCAATCGCGCCGATGGCGGCCACTGCAGCAATCGGCAAGTCCGCAACGACAAAGCAGACCCGCTATGCGGCGAGGATTTTTTGCAGACGGTCGGGCTGGGTGAGTCCGACGAGCGGAAGACCAAACGCCGTAGGAACCAGAGTGAAAGCAAATAAAGGCCGAGGATCAGCGCCACCAGCTCCGCAAAGCCGAAAGCCCGCAGTCCGGCGAGGTTGTCAGCCAGAGCGCTGAGCCAAGCGGCGCCGGCGGTTCTGGCGGCATCAAGGTCGCGCGGCGTTATCGGAGATAACGTCGAGCCAGAGTGCCGGACTGACGAGGCTCGGTTCGCGTTCGAAGAGCGATTGCTCCAATCTGGCGCGGCGGCGCTCGACGATTTCTGCGCTCGCCTGCTGGGCCTGGACGGCAAGCAGATCGGCCCATTTCACCAGCGCGTCGACATCGTCATAGGCTTTCTGCCGTTTCGAGCGCTCGGCCGCGGGCTCGGCGCTCTCCGGCGGCGCTTTGGGGCCGGGCGCGGGTCCGAGTTGGTCGAGTTGGGTTTTCAGCCCCGTGACCCGCGGCGTCAGGTCATCAAGCACGCTTTGCACTTCCTTGCTCACCGGCTGGGCTTCATTCTGCAGCTTTTCCAGATCGGCTGCGGAGAGGTTCGCCTGCTGCAGCGTTGCGTAGATCTGTTTCAAAGCGGCGGCGCCCTGATCGAAGCGAGCGGATTCGGTGTCGTTCGTATGCGGTTGCGCGGCCGCCGCGGCAACGCCCACGAAAAGCGCCAAGGCGGCGATGCGAAGCGCGAGTTTGTGCAGGCTGTTCAACCGGCTACCTCCGAACATCGAGCCGAACGCGTGGTTTCACGCCTCGCGCACAATTTCGTCAAGCGCGACGGCGTCGTGTCGTGGCAGATAGGCATGGCTTTCGCCTCGGAAATCCTTGACGCGATAGGCGCCTTCCTCGCCGGTGACAAAATTCTCGCCGATCGGCACCTTGCCGAATCCACCCGGTATGTCGAGGACATAGAGCGGTTGGCAGAGGCCGGAGAGACGGCCGCGCAGCGCGCCGACCAGCGCCCGGCCTTCGGCGATCGAAATGCGGAAATGCGCAGTGCCGGGGGCAAGATCCGGATGATGCAGATAATAGGGTTTTACGCGAGCTTTCACGAAAGCGTGCATCAGCTCCGCGAGGGTGTCGACATCATCGTTGACGCCGCGCAACAGCACGCTTTGGCTGAGCATTGGAATGCCGGCATCGACGAGTTTGCCGCAAGCGGCGCGGGCCTCAGATGTCAATTCCCGCGGATGGTTGGCGTGAAGCGCGACATAGACTGTTTTGCCCATGTCGCGCAGCAACTTTGCCAGCTCTTCGGTCACGAGCGCCGGCTCGGCGACCGGCACGCGGGTGTGGATACGGATGATCGCGACATGCTCGATGGCGGCAAGCCTTGCCATGATTTCGGCGAGCCGCCGCAAGGACAAGACGAGAGGATCGCCGCCCGTCAGGATCACCTCGAAGATTTCTGGATCCGCGGCGATATAGGCAAAGGCGGCGTCAAGCGCTTCGACCGAAAGATGCGTCGGACTTCCGGGCCCGACTACCTCGCGGCGAAAGCAAAACCGGCAATAGACCGGACAGACATGGATGAGCTTGAGCAACACCCGGTCGGGATAGCGATGCACGATGCCCTCAACCGGGCTCATGGTCGCATCGCCGATCGGATCGGCCATCTCCTCGGGCCGCGCGACAAGCTCCGCCGGGTCGGGAATGAATTGCCGCGTGATTGGATCCTTGGGGTCCTTGGGATCGATCAGCGCGGCGAGCGTGGCGCTGAGGCCAATCGCATAGCGCTCGCCGACTTTGCCAAGCGCCTCGCGCTTTGATTCGGGAACGAGACGGGCGGCGATGCAGTCTTCGACTGTGGCGATGTGAGGCCTCATGATTGCGTTCCTTCCTCGACGACCGGCGTCCACAGAACCTCATCGATCCGTTCCGCCCCGGTTACCAGCATCACCAGCCGGTCAAAGCCGAGCGCGATACCGCTCGCCAGCGGCATTTCTGCCAATGCGGCGAGGAAATCCTCGTCGATCGGATAGGCGTCGGCGTAGATCTTTTGGTGCTCGGCCATCTCCGCCTCGAACCGGCGGCGCTGCTCGGCGGGATCGTTGAGCTCGCCGAAACCATTGGCGAGCTCGACGCCACAGACATAAAACTCGAATCGTTCGGCGAAACGCCTGTCCTCCTGAAGACGGGCGAGCGCCGCTTCAGGCGCGGGGTAATCTACTAGCAGAGTCGCGCGCCCGTGGCCGAGCTTCGGCTCGACCTTCTCCGAAAAAATCTTACTGAAGAGATCGGACCAGGTGTCGTCCTCAACGACGCGCAGCCCGAGCTTTGCTGCCGCCGCGGCGAGCGCCGGGGCATCGCAGCTTGCGACATCATAGGTCTGCAGCAGATCGACGCCGGCATAGCGGCGGAACGCTTCCGCCACGCTGAGGATTTCTGGCGGCTCCGTCGCGTCGGCCGTCGCGGAACGGAAGCGCAAGCGCTCGGTTCCGACCGCCGCCGCGGCCGCGGCGATGAGTTCGGCGCAATCGTCGAACAACTGCCGATACGGCGCGCGGGCTCGATACCATTCGAGCATGGTGAACTCAGGATGGTGGAGCGCACCGCGCTCCCGGTTGCGGAAGACATGGCTGAGGCTGCAAATACGTTCTTCGCCCGCGGCGAGCAATTTCTTGGCAGCGAATTCCGGCGAAGAATGCAGGTACAGGCGCGATGCGCGGCCATCGGGTCCCACGAGTTCGGTGGCGAAGGCGGAAATATGCGCCTCATTGCCGGGCGAAACCTGGAGGGCCGCGGTATCGACCTCGATAAAGCCGCGTGCGTCGAAGAAGCCGCGGACGGCCTTAGCGAGCGCGGCGCGCTTCAGCAGGAATTGCCGCCGTTTGGCATGGACCTGCGGCTGCCACCAGAAAGAAGGCTTGCTCATTTCCTCATTTCGCTTGAAAAACCACCGCGAAGGCTTGTAGCGAAGGCGCCGCGCCTTATAGCGCGCGCGAAGCTCTATCGGCAGATCGCTACCTAAAACCCCGCGGCTCTGCCGCAAGTCTATGATTTCCAGCGCTTTCGACCAACCGCGCGGGCTTGGCCGAAGAGCGCACTCCGCTAACCGAAGGACCAGACGTGAGAGTCATCGCCAGTTCGATTCGCAAAGGCAACGTCATCGAGAAAGAGGACGGCCAGCTCTACGTCGTCCTGACCGCCGAGAGCTTCCATCCCGGCAAGGGCACGCCGACCACCCAGATCGACATGCGCCGCATTTCCGATGGCGTAAAGACTACGGAACGCTACAAGACGACGGAGCAGGTCGAGCGGGCCTTCGTCGAGGACGCGAATTTCAACTATCTCTTTCAGGACGCCAACGGCTACACGTTCATGAATGCCGACACCTATGACCAAGTGGTCGTGCCCGCCGACGTCATTGGCGAACAATCGGTCTACCTGCAGGAGGGTATGACCTGCATCCTGTCGACATTCAACGGCGTCCCGGTGGCAATCCAATTCCCGCCGCGCGTGACGCTCGAGGTGATGGAGACCGAGCCGGCCATGAAGGGCCAAACCGCGTCCTCCTCGTATAAGCCGGCGAAGCTTTCGAATGGGCTGCGCGCCATGGTGCCGCCGCACATCCAGCCGGGCACGCGCGTGATCATCCAAACGTCGGACGGCTCCTATGTGGAGCGCGCCAAGGATTGAGCTTCGGCGTTGCGGGGCCTGCGCCGTTCTATCCACTGCGGTTGCGCTTCACCTCGATCTGCTCGAGGAGGCGATGAGCACCGTCAAGATCAGAGGGGATGTTCGCCACCGAGAAGACAAGGCGCAGCTCTCGGCCGATGAGACCTGCCATATCCTTGCGCTGTCCCGTGAGGTCGGCCTGTGCGATGCGCCGCCATGGCGTCGGGCGGCGCGGAAAATCGTCAGAGCCTTGCATCGCGCCGACCTTTCTTGTTGCAAGTCCTCCCCCCTAGCCGGAAGCCGCATGACACACCGGCGTTGGACCAACCTCTATGGCAGAAACGTGGCGTCGCTCCTTTCGTTCCGTGTTGTGCCTGTTTGTTCGAGCGAATCGCCACGGCAGCTGCACCGTGACGATTGGCGGCACCGGAGGGCAGCTGGAAGCTTCGATCCACTGCGCTTGTCGAAGCTTCTGCCGGGGACTATCATGGCGTTTGCCGTGGGGTGCTGCCGAAGGTTCGGCGGCTGAGATCAGACCCTTCGAACCTGAATCTGGATAATGCCAGCGCAGGGACCGGCAGCACGGACGACGCCGTCCCTTACCTTCGCTTTCGTGCCCCGCTCCCAAGCCTGACCTTCAGCGAACGCGCTCGCAAGGAGCACGCCATGAACATCCGCCAGAAGCCCGAGAGCCTCATTCCGCAAAGCGTGACGTACGGCCCGTTGCCCGGCTCGCGAAAAATCTATCATCAGCCGCAGGACCGGCCCGACATCAGGGTGCCGTTTCGGGAGATTGCGCTCGATCCTTCTTCCGGCGAGCCGCCGGTGCGCGTCTATGACCCGTCCGGGCCCTATACCGAAGACAGGCCGCGGATCGATCTCTCGGCCGGCCTGACACGTCTGCGCGAACCCTGGCTTATGGCCCGCGGATTCGAGACCTATGCGGGCCGGGCGTTGCGGCCGGAAGACAACGGCAATGTCGCGGCCGACAAGCTCGTGCCGCTCTGCCCGGCGACGCCCGCGCCGCGCCGCGGCAAGCCTGACGCGCTCGTCACCCAATATGAGTTCGCCCGCGCCGGCATCATCACGGAGGAGATGATTTTTGTCGCCGCGCGGGAAAATCTTGGGCGCGAAAGCATGCTCGAACGCGCAGAAGCGCGCCTCGCCGACGGCGAAAGTTTTGGTGCGTCTATTCCGGCCTTCGTCACGCCGGACTTCGTGCGTGACGAGATCGCGCGCGGCCGCGCCATCATTCCGGCCAACATCAATCATCCGGAACTCGAGCCGATGGTCATCGGCCGCAATTTTCTGGTGAAGATCAACGCCAACATCGGCAATTCGGCCGTGACCTCCTCGGTCGCCGAGGAAGTGGACAAGATGGTCTGGGCGATCCGTTGGGGCGCCGACACCGTCATGGATCTTTCGACTGGCCGCAACATCCACAACATCCGCGACTGGATCCTGCGCAATGCGCCGGTTCCGATCGGCACGGTGCCGATCTATCAGGCGCTCGAAAAGGTCGATGGCGATCCTATAAAACTCACCTGGGAGATTTTTCGCGACACGTTGATCGAACAGGCCGAGCAAGGCGTCGATTATTTCACCATCCATGCCGGCGTGCGCCTCGCCTATGTGCCGCTGACCGCCAAGCGCGTCACCGGCATCGTGTCGCGCGGCGGCTCGATCATGGCGCGCTGGTGCCTGTCGCATCACAAGGAGAGCTTTCTCTACGAGCATTTCGACGAGATCTGCGACATCATGCGCGCCTATGACGTCTCCTTCTCGCTCGGCGACGGATTGCGGCCCGGCTCGATCGCCGACGCCAACGACCGCGCTCAATTCGCCGAGCTCGAGACGCTGGGCGAGCTCACCAAGATCGCTTGGGAGAAGGGCTGCCAGGTGATGATCGAAGGCCCCGGCCACGTGCCGATGCACAAGATCAAAGTGAATATGGAAAAGCAGCTCGAGGAATGCGGCGAGGCGCCCTTCTATACGCTCGGGCCGCTCACGACCGACATCGCGCCGGGCTATGACCACATCACCTCAGGGATCGGCGCGGCGATGATCGGCTGGTTCGGCTGCGCCATGCTCTGCTATGTGACGCCGAAGGAACATCTGGGCCTGCCTGACCGCGACGACGTGAAGACAGGGGTCATCACCTATCGCATCGCCGCGCATGCCGCCGATCTCGCCAAGGGCCATCCGGCGGCGCAGCTTCGCGACGACGCGCTGTCGCGCGCGCGCTTCGATTTCCGCTGGCAGGATCAGTTCAACTTGGGGCTCGATCCCGACACGGCGCGGCTCTTCCATGACGAGACCCTGCCCAAGGAGGCGCACAAACTCGCGCATTTCTGCTCGATGTGCGGCCCGCAGTTCTGTTCGATGAAGATCAGCCAGGATCTGCGCGACGAAGCCGCGGCGATCGCCGCGCGCGAAAATGGCATGGCGGAGATGTCCGAGAAGTTCCGTGAGATGGGGAGTCAGGTATATGTGGAGACGGAAAAGGTGAAGGAGAGCAATAAGAGGCTGTGATCTAAGATTATGAGCTATGATGTGACTGCTCCGTTTTGCCGCCTGCTCTATTTCCTTGGGATACATAAAGTCCCACCGGGGCCACGTTCGTCCGATGTCGATGAGGCACGCTTCGTATAACGCGAGCAGATGTCCGATGAATCTCACACTTTCGCTTGGCTTCAGCTCGTGGAACTTGAAAAGCGTAAAGTCGCCCCTATGCGCGGCAACGTGTCCTCGAAGGTTCAGCACCTTTGTCACGCGCTTTCGGGTATGCGCCGGGAAATCCCTCGGTTGCAACGTGAGGAGAGCGTAGGTTGCCTTTTCCATTCTTTCAGCCGTCTTGCCGCGACCTTCTGCTAAGATTTCTCACAACAGTCTGCAGCCGCCCGAGGGTTCCAACGGGGTCTGTCCAGCCCAAATCAGGATGGTTCACTGTAACCTCGTAACCTTGTTCCCCCCTCCCGATTGAGACGGTAAGCTCTACCTGTGATCTGGATCAATCGGCCGCGCTTGCATTTTCGGCATAATTCCATCCGATAGGCGGGCGCACTTGCGGGCCCCGAGATTAGAGATCCGAGACAGCAGCATGACCTCAAAGCTCGACCAGTTGAAATCCATGACCGTCGTCACCGCCGATAGCGGCGACATCGCTGCGATCAAGGCGTACGCGCCCACCAATTGCACCACCAATCCCAGTCTGATTTTTAAGGCGGCGGGCATGGACGCCTACAAGGAACTGGTCGAGGAGGCTGTTCTCTGGGGCATGAACCACAATGCGCCAACGAGCCGGATCGCGACGCGTCTCTCGGTCAATTTCGGCGCGGAACTCATCAAGCTCGTGCCCGGCCGCGTCTCGACCGAGGTCGATGCGGATCTCTCCTTCGACGTCGAGGGCACGCTCGAGCAGGCGCGCACCATCATCGCCGATTATCACGAGCGCGGCGTCGGCAAGCACCGCGTCTTGGTCAAGATCGCCGCGACCTGGGAGGGCATCAAGGCCGCCGCGCTCCTCGAGAAGGAAGGCATCGCTTGCAATCTCACGCTCGTCTTCTCGCTCGCCCAGGCGGCGGCCTGCGCGGAAGCCGGCGTTATGCTCATCTCGCCCTTCGTCGGGCGTATCCTCGACTGGTACGTGAAGAGCGAAAGCAAGACCTATACGGCCGAGACCGACCCCGGCGTGCTCTCGCTCAAAGAGATCTATGCCTATTGCAAGGCCTATGGCGCCAAGACAATCGTCATGGGCGCCTCGTTCCGCAACAAGGCGCAGATTGAAGCCATGGCCGGCTGCGACAGTCTGACGATCTCGCCGCCGCTGCTCGAAGAATTGGCGAAGGATTCGGGCTCGCTGCCGCGCCAGCTCGACCCCGAAAGCGCGGCGGCGCAGGCGCCGGCGCAAATGTTCCTCGACGAGAAGAGCTTCCGCTTTGTGCTCAACGAGGACGCGATGGCGACGGAAAAGCTCGCCGAGGGGATCAGGATTTTTTCGCGCGACATGCAGGCGCTGCGCGAGCTCGTGTCGCAACGACTACATATGGCGGCGTGACGCGCTCGCGTGTCGGATTTAGCTGGGGAAGAAAGGGTCACCAGAAAGGATAAGCATATTACCGGCGCGCGGGGCGCAAACGTCTGGGCGGACACGCCATAGGTCTTCGCGACGTCTTCAGGACACTTTCCAGCGGCCAGGGCTTTTTTTGCTTCTTGAATTAGCCCGGATACAGTTTTGCTCCACCACGCCAACTCGGTTCTAGCGCCTGTCACACCCTCCTGGTAGGAGAGCGCCGCGTACTGGCCATTTGTCTTAACATACCCAAGAAAATATCTGAGTTGACTGCTGATTGCATATGCCTAGGCGGTGTTCTTCTGCGAATCAACGTAAAATAGAATGATTATGCCTGGATCGGAGGCAAACCTGTTGAAGTAATGAATGTGTTGTGTATCGCCATCATCATGGGCATCTATTTGGCGCCCCGTACTACTATGTAGGTTTAGCAACGCTACGGCTTGAGGAGTCATGGTTTGGTTGTAGCTGGTGGAACCCTCGAGGATGTCGTCCATCACGCGGATTTGGGCCGGCGAAATCGGTGCGGCGTCTTGCGCCGAGGCCATCAAAGAGGCCAAAACCAGCGGCGCGTACAGGAGCAGCGCCAGTCTTACGGAACGCGCGGTCGAGACCAAGTCATTCACTCCTGCGTATATGCGCGCCGCAGAGCTTCGAACTCCGACCTCCCCTTGAATGTCGGCCGCGGAAACAAGGTCGCAATATATCTTTGAGGGTCATGCCAATCCAGAGCCTCCCCGCGAAACAGTTGCATTAGAGAGCGCATGCTCAGGGGCTTTTGCGGCCGCCGCCGAACCACACCGCGGCCGCCGTAATCGCCGCGAAGAGGACCAAGACCGCCGCCGGGCCATTGAGCGCCCTGACGCCGAGGTCGGCATAGATCCGCGAGCCTATTGCCGCGCCAATCACCAGTCCGACCCAAAGCAAGAGGTAAGGCACCCAGGCCCAGCGCTTGTCGGGCTCGGAAGCGCCGAAGGCGTCGCCAATCTTCTCGCCGAGATTAACAAGCGTGCCGGTGACGTAAGTGAGCGCGGTCTTCGCTTCGCCGGCCTTATGAAGCGCCTCGTTCTGGATCCCCATGGCCAATACGATGGGCACGATCGCAGCGGGCGAGGATGCGATCAGTGCCGCGAGACCAAGCAGCACGCCGTCGAGGATGAGAACGGCGGGGCGGCACCATTCCTTCGCCCATCGAGCCCAGAGACGGCCCCCAACGACGCCAACCACGAACAGCGCGACGATGCCGCCGGCCGCGCCTGCCTTGCTCGCCTCTCCCTGAGTCGCCGATACCGCGAACTGTGTGGAGTCGCCGCTCATGAAGGACACGAAGAGATGGCCGAGTTTTAAGAACCCGACCGCGTCCACGTATCCTGCGATCGCTATGAGGCCGATCGCGAGCACGAGATGGGCGAGGTCTTCGCGGGTCATTTGCGTGCTCTATCTGCTCGCGCGTTGTGGCTTTCCCTCTCCCCGCAAGCGGGGGAGAGGGAAAGCCGTCACGCCGCCTGTTTCTTCGGCACGATCAGCTTGCGGTTGACGAGAAGCTCGGCGATCTGCACCGCGTTCAGCGCCGCGCCCTTGCGCAGATTGTCGGCGACGCACCAGAAGGAAAGCCCGTTCTCGACGGTTGCGTCCTCGCGGATGCGCGAGATAAAGGTCGCGTCTTCGCCCGCCGCCTCATGCGGCGTCACATAGCCGCCGGGCTCATGCTTGTCGATCACCAGACATCCGGGCGCCTCGCGCAAAATGTTGCGCGCCTCGTCGGCCGACAGCGGCTTCTCGAACTCGACGTTCACCGCCTCCGCATGGCCGATGAAGACCGGCACGCGCACGCAGGTGGCGACGAGCTTGATCTTCGGATCGAGGATCTTCTTCGTCTCGACCATCATCTTCCATTCTTCCTTGGTCGAGCCGTCCTCCATGAACATGTCGATCTGCGGAATGACGTTGAAGGCGATGCGCTTGGGGAATTTCTTCGATTCAACCGGATCGGAGACGAAGATCGAGCGGGTCTGCGCAAAAAGTTCGTCCATTGCTTCCTTGCCGGCGCCGGAGACGGATTGATAGGTGGCCACCACGACGCGCTTGATCGTCGCGCGATCGTGCAGTGGCTTCAGCGCGACGACGAGCTGCGCCGTCGAGCAATTCGGATTGGCGATGATGTTCTTCTTGGCAAAGCCCGCGACCGCGTCGGCATTGACCTCGGGCACGATGAGCGGCACGTCCGGATCAGTGCGCCAGGCGGAGGAATTATCGATGACCACGCAGCCCTGCCGGGCGATCTTCGGCGCATAGTCTTTGGAGATCGCGCCGCCGGCCGACATCAGGCAGATGTCGGTGCTTGAGAAATCGTAATTCTCCAGAGTTTTGCATTTCAGCGTCGCGTCGCCGAAGGAGACCTCGGTGCCGAGCGAGGCCTGCGAGGCAAGCGCCACGACCTCGTCGGCGGGAAACTGGCGCTCGGCGAGAATGTCGAGCATTTCCCGCCCGACATTGCCGGTCGCGCCGACGACGGCGACCTTGAAACCCATAGCGATCTCCTTTGCCCGGCATTCCGGGCCGGCCCGTAAATAGCGCCACGGGCGGATCTGCGGCAATCGCCGCCGGCCGTGCCACGCGGGCGTAGCTTAAGGCCAAATATTACCAGGTCCTTCCCGCATAAAGCGCTTGTTGACGCTATCTCGAAATCGCTTCCTTCGGTAACGGCCGGCAAGAGGTTGCGGTCCAGAATCCTTCCGAGAGGCAAGGATGCGCGGCAGTCTTCATCACGTCGACCCGAGAAGCGAGAGGTTTCGCGCAAAACCGCGCCGCCGCCGCTGGCCGATCGGCAGCGCCGCCGTTGCCGCGCTCATTCTTTTTGCCGCCGTGGTCCTGGTGGGAACGAAACCGCCACCGGTGCCGGCTCAGGATGCTGCGCCGGCTCCGCCCCTCCCCGCCTGGATCGACATTCCGCGGCCCTTCGAACTCTTTGGCCTCGACGTGCCCCATCTCCCCAAGTCCACGCTGATCTATGCGGCGCGGCGGCATCGGACGGGCGGCGGCCGCCAGGACATTCTCACCTTCGGCAAGCTCAGCGGCGGCGACGAGCCGTTCATCCGGCTCATGCTGTACCGGGTCGGCACGGAAGAGGCGCCGCAAGCGCCGCTCTTCGTCGAACTTGTCCGCCTGACGGCTGCGGCCGGTCTTTCGGTCACCCGCAGCCTGACCCCCGAGGACCTCGCGACCCGCTTCGGCGACTTCGAAACGGCCGATATCGATCTCGTCGCCGGGGCTGGCATGCCCACGCCCTGTCTTGGATTTCGCGGTGCCGGGCTCGATAGCAGCTTTCGAATCAGCGGCTTTGCCTGCGGGGCACCGGCCAGGCCGCTGTCGCTTCCGGCGCTTGCTTGCTTGCTTGACCGGTTGGATCTGAATTCGGCCGGCGACGACAAGGCGCTTGCGGGCTTCTTCGCCGCCACCGAATTGCGGCGCGACCCGATCTGCGCCGGCACAGGCCTCGCGCCCATGGTTTTGCAGGCGAATTGGATCGATCAAGATGATGCGCCGCCGCCACTCAGGCTGCGAAAAGTGCGTTAGGGGGCTTTTCGCCCCGCCTGTGACGCGTTTCTCATTCGCGCTGAACTAAAAACCGTCTAGGATGTTATCGGGCAGACCATCTTCGGCTGAATCGGTCTTCAAGGCGAAGCCGAGCTGGCCGAATTGCTCCAGGTCAAGTGTTCAGAGCGCATTCGGACGCAAATTAAATCCGCTTTGCTGGAGCGCTTTCTGGAAGGAGATTTTCATGCGTCCGATCAGATCATTTTCGCTTGCCGCCATCGTGGCGATGAGCGTCTTGGCTTCGGGCGCTTCCGCCGCGACCAAAACGCCGCATCATCGCCCGAACGGGATCGTCTACAACGATCCGCGGCCGCCGCTCACCGTCAACAAGCGCAGCTGGCTGGACCCGGGTCCGGTCGTGCCGCAAGGCAGCATGCAGGACTATGTGACCGAGAACACGATTTTCAATCAGACTCCCGATCAGGCCGATTACCGGTCGAGATTCGGCAACGAGACCTTGCCTGGCCGGTTTGATCTGCCCGGCCGTCGCGAACCGCTGGTGGAGTTCTGGACGCCCGCCTATCCCTACTGAACCCTCGGCCGGATTTTCTCAAAACTCCAAATGGGCTATGACCGGCACGTGGTCCGATGGGCGGTTCCAGCTGCGGCTTTCGCGCAAAACTTTCATGCCGCAGAGATGAGCTGAAAGGCTCTCGCTCAACCAAATATGGTCAAGCCTGCGGCCCTTATTGGCCTTGGCCCAATCGGGCGCGCGATAGCTCCACCACGTATAGAGCTTTTCCTCGACCGGCACATAGCGGCGCAGCGCATCGATCCAAGGCCCCGCGGCAAAAACCTTGCCGAGCTTTTCGATCTCGATCGGCGTATGGCTCACGACTTTGAGCAGCGCCTTGTGATTCCACACATCAGTCTCGAGCGGCGCGATGTTCAAATCGCCCAGCATAATCGCATCGGCGCCGGCGATCTTGTCGGCGCGCATCCATGCTTCCATTTCGTCGAGAAAGGCGAGCTTATGGGCGAACTTGGGGTTGACGAGGGGATCGGGTTCGTCGCCGCCGGCCGGCACATAGAAATTATGCAAAGTGACCTCGCGCCCCTTCGCCGGGCGCAAGATCACGCTGACGTGACGCGCGTCACCCTTGTCGCAAAACGGCCGCCGATCGATTGCCGCGAAAGGAAGTTTCGAGGCGATTGCGACGCCGTGATAACCCTTCTGGCCGTTGATCGCGAGATGTTCGTAGCCGAGCTCGCGGAAGGTGCCGGCGGGGAACTCGCTGTCGCGGCACTTCGTCTCCTGAAAGCAGATGACGTCCGGCGCATGGTCGGCCAGAAATCTCGCCACGAGATCGATCCGCAGCCGGACCGAATTGATGTTCCACGTGGCAAGCGTCAGACGCATGGTTCACTCTTTAGCGATCGGCTGACGCCCAGATTCAACAAAGCGCGAAGTTGACCGGCAAACCAGCCTCCGACAGACTGGGGATGTGATTGACCACGCCGGGCGCTGCGGCTCAAACACACTCGGCGTTGAAGCCACAGAATTAATGGGTGGTCGAACCCTTTGCGGATGCGCTTTTGAGCTCGCCGATGACAAACTGCGCGCGGCCGTGGCCGAAAGACCAGTCCTCATCCGAGTTTTGCGTGATCGAGACCATGACATCCGAAGGCGCAATCCCGCAATGCTCTTGTAGCTCCTGGCATAAAAGCCGGTAGAGCTTCTCCTTTTCCGCCCGCGTGCGCGGGCGAGTCGTAATCTGAATGAGCACGAATTTGTCGGTTCTGTGAATGCCGAGGCCAGTGTCCTCGGCGATCAAATGGGACGGCTCATGCTCGCTCACGATCTGGTAGCGGTCGCGTTCAGGCACGTTCAAAGCCGCATGTATCGCCCAATGGATGGCATCGAGCAGCCGCTTGATCTTGGCGTCGCTGCGGCCTTCGATCACGTCGATGCGGATCAGAGGCATGGGACCCTTTTCCAATAGGCATATACCAAAAGAATAGGGCGCCCGACCAAAGATCGGACGCCCCGCGGAGCGACACACCGGGAGGGGTCCGGCAAAGCCAGCGCGACAGAACGGGGGGATTCGTCAGGCCGGCCGTATCACTCTCCAACCCGAAAAATAGGAAATTGGGGTCGCTCCCGCAAGGCGCCGCCCCAAAAAAATGCCCCAGCGTCAATTATTCTGGTTCAGCTTTCGGCTATCGGAATTTTCCAGCCGGTTCTCGGTGATTTTAAACAGATCCGGGTCGGGAGTATCGGTGAAATCCACGTTGAACAACGAAACGAGCGTATCGTTGCCCTGCGGATCGGTCACATCCCATTGCTTCAGCTTGAACTTGGCAGTATCGAACATCAGCTTGATTCGCGAGGTCCCACCGAAGGTTAACTTGTCTTCGACGGTTATTGTGACCGTATCTGGATCGCTCGTCACGTCGGTGACGGAGACATCCTTGGCAAGATCGATCTGATCTTTGAGCAGGAATTTCAGCGGCGTCTGCCAGATGAAATAGAATTCCGGGTCTGACCGGTCCGCGCGGTCGAGGACCGCAACCGTGCTGCCATCGGCAATGATATCGAGGGTCGCGGGATCCGCATATTCGAAGCGCAACTTGCCGGGCTTCTGCACGTAGATCTTGCCTTCCGAACGCCGATCTCCGCTGATCTGGACGAAATCGCCGACCATCGTTGTTGCGTTGTTGAAATAGGCATTGGCCTTTTGGATCGCCACCGCCGGGTCCATCGGCACAAAAGGTGCCGCCGCGTCGGCGGATGCGGGCTTGGAGGTGGGAGCGGCGCTCTTGGCTTGGTCCTGCGCGTCGGTGGGCGCAGGTGTTGAGGTTGCGGCTTTGGGAGCAGTTAGGGTGGGTTTGGCCGGCGCGGCGTTCTTGGCTTGGTCCTGCGCGTCGGCGGACGCAGGTTTGGATGTTGCAGCTTTGGGAGCAGCACTGGTGGTTTTGGCCGGCGCGCCGCTATCGGCGGCCGGCGGCGCGCCTTGTGTATTCGACGGATCGGCGATGGCGATGTCGGATCGGGCGAGCCCGACAGCCAAGCCGAAGGACAAAGCCAGGACGAGCCCCGATAAAGTCTTGCTGATCATAGGGCACCTCGGTGGGCAGCGCTCGATCGCAGTCCCGAAACGTCGCAGATTTCGGAAGATCGTGCGAATAAAACTTGCGGCGCGCTGGCGACTCGACCCCAATCCCGCCTGAACCAGCGGTAGTTTGCCGATGTGGCGGCAATTGGACGGTCAGGCATCGCGCGGCACCATTTGACTGCTTTGCCTCAATCATCGCCACCTAGATCGAAGGCGCCGCGATCGATGCCGCCGCCAACCAGAATCATCCGCTTGCCGGAATGGTTCGGCGTGCTGACCACGCCCTCCTTTTCCATCCGCTCGACCAGCGAGGCGGCCTTGTTATAGCCGACCGAGAGCCGCCGCTGGACATAGCTCGTCGAACATTTTCGGTCGCGCAGCACGATGGCGACGGCACGATCGTAGAGATCGCCGCCTTCCTCCCCCTCTGTGCTGGTGGGGAACATTCCGGCCCCGTCGGCGTCCGCATCGTCCTCGGTTGTGATCGCGTCGAGATATTCGGGCTGACCCTGGCTTTTCAGATGTGCCACGATCTTCTCCACATCTCCGTCGGAGACGAAGGGGCCGTGGATGCGGATGATCCGGCCGCCGCCGGCCATATAGAGCATGTCGCCCTGGCCGAGCAATTGTTCGGCGCCCTGCTCGCCGAGGATCGTGCGGCTGTCGATCTTCGAGGTCACCTGGAATGAGATGCGTGTCGGGAAATTCGCCTTGATCGTTCCGGTGATGACGTCGACGGACGGGCGCTGCGTCGCCATGATAATATGGATGCCGGCGGCGCGGGCCATTTGCGCGAGCCTTTGAATGGCACCCTCGATGTCCTTGCCGGCGACCATCATCAGGTCGGCCATTTCGTCGACGATGATGACGAGATAGGGCAGGACAGAAAGCTCCATCGTCTCGCGTTCGTAGATCGCTTCGCCGGTCTCGCGGTCAAAGCCGGTTTGAACGGTGCGGGTGACGGTCCGCCCCTTTGCGGCAGCTTCCATGACACGGGTGTTGAAACCGTCGATATTGCGCACGCCGAGCTTCGACATCTTTTTGTAGCGCTCCTCCATCTCGCGGACCGCCCATTTGAGCGCGACGACGGCCTTCTTCGGATCGGTCACGACCGGCGTCAGCAGATGCGGGATGCCGTCGTAGACGGAGAGCTCGAGCATCTTCGGGTCGACCATGATGAGCCGGCATTCGTCCGGCCGCAGCCGATAGAGCAGCGACAGGATCATCGTGTTGATGGCGACCGACTTGCCCGAGCCTGTCGTGCCGGCGACGAGCAGATGCGGCATGCGGTCGAGATCGACGATGATTGGCTCGCCACCGATCGTCTTGCCGAGCGCGATGGCGAGCTTGTGCTTCGTCTTCTCGAAATCCTGCGAGGCCAGGAGTTCGCGCAGAAAGACCATTTCGCGGCGCTGGTTCGGCAGTTCGATGCCGATCACATTGCGGCCTTGGACGACGGCGACGCGGGTGGAGACGGCCGACATGGAACGCGCAATGTCGTCGGCCAAGCTGATGACCCGCGCCGACTTTATGCCGGGCGCCGGCTCGAGCTCATAAAGCGTAACGACCGGGCCGGGACGGACATTGATGATCTCGCCCTTTACGCCGAAATCCTCGAGCACGCCTTCGAGCAGCCGGGCATTCTGCTGCAAGGCTTCTTCCGACACTCTGCCGCCCGCCGGCCGTTTCGGCTCGCTGAGCATCAAGAGTTGCGGAAGCTGATATTGGCCTTGTCCAAAACGATCGAGCATCGAGGGTTGGATCTCGCGCGCCAGGCGCTGGCCGCTCTTCAGTGTCCCCGCGCCTGGGGTGATGCGGCTCGTTGCGTCCGCTGCAGGCCGGGCGTTCGCGCCTTGCGCGGCGGCGCGCGCGGCGGGCGGCGCATAAGTGCTCGCATCGAAGAAACCGGAATTGAAGTTCGGATCTTCGCGCAGGAAACGCTGGTCGAGCGCCGGACCGACGCGGCGGGCAGCGTCTTGCCAAGGCGCGGGCGTTGGCTTCATCCGCTGTCGTGAGCGCCTCGTCAGGCCGCGTAGGATCGCCGATTTCAACGACAGCAGGCCATGGGTAAATGCGCCAAGCAGCACGAGCGCAAGCTTCGGGTCGCCGGCATGATCCTCGTCCTCGCCGGACGACGCCACCCCTTCGTCCTCGTCCTCATCGTCTTCTAAGTCCGGCTCCGACTTGGGCCGGCTCACCGAGGCCGTGAGCGCGAGAATCGCCACGGCCGCAAAACCGAGCGCGAAAATGAACATGATCGCCGCGTGGCCGCCGAAAGCTCGGCGCGGCAGGAAGAGAACGGCGTCGCCCAGCACGCCGCCAAGGCCGGTCGGCAACGGCCACCGGCTGGTCACAGGCAGAATTGCTGCAAAGCCCGCTGCGGCGAGACCGCCGATGAGCCAGAGCAAGAGGCGCCGTCCAATGCGGTCGAGGCGGCGCGCCGTCATGAGCCGCCAGCCGAGGATCGCGAGCGGCGCAAGTAGCGTGACCGCGGCGAGCCCCAGCATCTGCATCACGAGATCGGCTGTGATTGCGCCGGGAACGCCGAGCAGGTTGCGAACCGGGCCATCGGTCGCGTGGTTCAGGCTCGGATCCTGGACCGACCAGGTGAGGAGCGCGAGCGCCAGCCCGCCCGTGCCGGCGACGAGCGCAATTCCCGCCAATTCCGCCGCCCGCCGCGCGGCAAACGCGCGCAGCGGATCGGGGATGCGATCCAGGGCCGTGAAGCTGGTCGTCGTCCGCATCAGTTTGCGCCTGAGTGACCACCTTGGTCAAAGCCGACCATGGCAAACGCGCAGAATTCACCGATCGGCAAGCTTCCGAAGATCGAGCATGGGCGGATCAGAAATGGAGCCTCGCCAGTCGAAGGAGACGCGCGGTCAACGAAGCTCGGGCTACGACAACCGGCGATCGGCCACAGGCTAAAGAGGCGTGGTTAAGACCGGTTTAACCTTCAGGTCTCGGTAAGCGGATCCCAGCGGCAAGAAGCAGGCGAAATCTGCCATATCTGCCGTGCCAAAAAGGGGGCTCCAAATGAGCCCCCAATCCGTCCAGCGGGGAGGAGCCGGCAGCTTATTGGACCGCCTCGCCGTGGAGAGTGAGATCCAAGCCGTCGCGTTCGACCTCAGGGCTCACGCGCAGACCGATCGTCATGTCAATGAGCCACAGAATGATCAGCGAGACGATTGCATCATAGGTGAGGACGATTCCGACACCGATCAACTGATTGATAACCTGGCCGGGATTGCCTTCGATCAGGCCCGGCGGGCCGCCATATTGGTTGATGACGAACACGCCGGTGAGGATCGCTCCCAGCGCACCGCCACAGGCATGGACGCCAAAGCAATCGAGCGCGTCATCACAGCCAATCCAGCCTTTCACGACGGTCGCCGTGAAGTAGCAGAACACGCCGACGGCGGCGCCGATGACCATCGCGCCGACGGGGCCGACGAAGCCCGAAGCCGGCGTGATGGCGACGAGGCCCGCGACCGCACCGGAGCAGATGCCGACGAGAGTCGGCTTGCCGCGATGCGCCCACTCGGTGAACATCCAAGCGAGTGCAGCGACAGCGGTGGCGATCTGCGTCACAGTCATCGCCATGCCGGCCTGCACGCCGGCGGACACGGCCGAACCCGCGTTGAAGCCGAACCAGCCGACCCACAGCAAGGATGCGCCGATGAAGGTCAACACGACGTTATGCGCAGGTCCGCTATCCTTGCGCCTGCCGAGCATCAAGGCGCACATCAGGCCGGCAACACCCGAGTTGACATGCACGACCGTGCCGCCGGCGAAGTCGAGAACATGCACCCAGGCCTTCGGGTTGCTGCTGTTCAGGAAACCATCCGGTCCCCAAACCCAATGTGCGACCGGGGCATAGACGGCGATCGATCAAATCGCCATGAACAGGAGCATCGCAGAAAATTTCATCCGCTCCGCGAAAGCAACCGGCGATCAGGCCGGCGTGATGATCGCGAAGGTCATCTGGAAGCACATATAGACCGTCACGGGAATCGTCGCCGCGAGCGAATTGGGATTGCCGGTGTTGTTCGAGATGTCGCTGAGGATGCCTTGCGGGAAGGCACGATCCAATCCTCCCACGAAGGGAGTGCCGGCGCGGAACGCCATACTGTAGCTGATGATCGCGTAAACGACGGTCACAACGCAGGTGACGGGCGAAGCTGGTCATCACCGCGTCGACGACATTCTTCTTACGGACCATGCCTGCTAGAAGAGTCCGAGACCTGGAATCGTCATCATCAGGACGAGAGCCACGGATGCCAGCATCCAGGCCGTATCGCCACTGTTCGGCGTACATACGGTCAAATGGTTGGCGTCGCGGGCGGGCGGCGGCGCGGGGGTCGCGGCGGCGGGCGCGGCAGCGGCTGCGGTTGCGGCAGGTGCCGTGGCGGCTGGAGCCGCCGGAGCTGGGGTTGCGGCAGGCGCCATGGCCGCGGGCGCGGCCGGAGCCGGGGTTGCGGCATCTGCCGCCGGGGCCGGAGTTGCCGGCGCCATCGGGGTTGCTGCTGGAGAGGTTGTTGCAGGAGCCGCGGCCGGGGTCTGCGCACAGGCGGCATCAATGGCGGCAAAGGGAGCGAAGGCAGTGAATAGGATACCAAAAACTAAAAGCGTGGGTCCGAAGCGCGAAGGCTTCGTTGGACATCTGCCCAAAGGGGTAACGGCCTCCCAACGTGACGGAGTAAATTTCATTTCATTCTCCTGCTGATCTCGGTTGAGGTCTAGATGGCGTCCATGCCCTTTTCGCCGGTCCGGATACGCACGACTTCGTCGAGCGGACTGACAAAGATTTTGCCGTCGCCGATTTCGCCGGTGCGCGCCGCTGCGGTGATCGCCGCGATTGTCCTGTCGACGAGTTCAGAGGCGATGGCGACTTCGACCTTGAGTTTGGGAAGGAAATTCACGGCATATTCTGCCCCACGATAGATCTCCGTGTGGCCTTTCTGGCGCCCGTAGCCCTTGACCTCGCTCACCGTCATGCCATGCACGCCGAGCGTGGTGAGCGCGTCCCTTACTTCGTCGAGCTTGAACGGTTTGATGATCGCCGTCACAATTTTCATGTCGTCCTCCAGTGAGCCCAGGTCCGGCTCGAATACATATCGAGCTGCAAGCGGCCATCACGCGGCCAAGCTTTCTCGGGAGGGCCCCAATTTGATAAAGTCCGCGTTTCGAGCCGTTGCGTGCTTGTCAATCTTGTCAACCGATATGCGGGATTTTGAACCGGGTCGCCTCCAATCATGACCGTTCGCCCAACTGATCACGCAGGGTGCGAGGCGGCCATGGTCAAGTCCGAATGGAAAGCAAGCCATGGGCCAGCGATCCTATTCTAGGAGATTCAGCGCAGATCCCGGTGCGCTCGGCGCCACTCTGCTCGATTGCGGCGGAAATTCAGGTCGATTTGCGGCGCAGGCGGATCAAACCTTCCTGCGCTACGGAAGCGACGAGATGACCGTCGCGCCCATAAATGAGGCCCCGCGTCAGGCCGCGAGCGCCTGCGGTATTCGGACTGTCCTGGGCATAGAGCAGCCATTCGTCGGCGCGAAAGGGTCGGTGGAACCATAGCGCGTGATCGAGGCTCGCCACCTGCAGATCGGGCTCGAAGATCGTCCGCCCATGCGCGACAAGCGCCGTGTCGAGAAGCGTCATATCGGAGAGATAGGCAAGCACGGCGCGGTGCATCGCCGCATCGTCAGGCAGCCTGCCGCTCGCCCTCACCCACACGTATTGAACCGGCGCCGAGAGCTTGTGTCCGAGATAATGGGCGAGTTCGACCGGGCGGATCTCGATCGGCCGATCCTGAGCGAACCAGCGGCGCATTGGTTCGGGAAACATGCTGCCGAATTGGGCATAAAGCTCCGCTTCGCTGGGCAGATTTTCTGGCGCAGGGACATCCGGCATGGGAAAGGCATGGTCGAGACCCTCTTCTTTGATTTGAAAAGAGGCAGAGAGAGAGAAAATTGGACGTCCGTGCTGAATGGCGTTGCAGCGGCGTGTCGTAAAACTAGCACCGTCGCGGAGACGATCGACCTCATAGACAATTGGCACCGCCGGATCGCCCGGCAGAAGAAAATAGCCGTGCAGCGAATGCGGCTCTCGTCCTTCGACGGTGCGGGCGGCGGCGACGAGCGCCTGGGCGATGACGAGGCCGCCGAAGACGCGCTGCCAGCCGACCTGCGGACTATGGCCGCGGAAAATATTGTGCTCGATCCTCTCGAGATCGAGGATCATGAGAAGATTGTCGATGGCGCTCGGCATGAAGCACGATCCTGCTTCAGTCTTCGAGCGGGCGGGCCTCTTCCGGCAGCATGATCGGAATTCCGTCGCGGATCGGATACGCGAGCTTGGCGGCGCGGGAAATCAATTCCTGCTGTTTGGCATCATATTCGAGCGTCGTCTTGGTCAGTGGGCAGACCAGAATTTCAAGCAGCCGCGGGTCGATGCGCGAAGCCTCCGTTTCACTCTGTTTTTGATCCTTGTCGGCCATGGCTTTTTTAATCCTGTTTGGCGCTCATTGGAGCGGCGTCGTCGGGCGTTTGCCGCGGGCGAGCTCGAATTCAGTGATTGCGACGAGGACGTCGGCGCGGCATTTGAGGTTCGGCGCTTCGAGCAGCGCCTGCTTCTCCCTCGGTCCGTAAGGACTGAGCATCGAGAGCGCATTGACGAGCGCCTCGTTCGGGGCCTCGCGAATGCTTTGCCAGTCGATTTGCAGGTCATTGGCGTCGGCGAATTGGCGCAAGGTGTTGAGCACGCTGTCGCGATCGACGGCCTCTTCGCCTGCCCGCGGGATGAAATCCGAATGAAAGCCGGAAAATTCGACGCGGCACTGACGATAGGGCGTCGGTGCGATGATTTCCTCGACGATGCGAAAGCGCGCTATTCCGGTGAGCGTGATGAGATAGCGGCCGTCGCCGGTCTCGACGAATTGTGTGAGCCGCCCCGCGCAACCGACCGAGAGGAGCGCAGGCGGCGCCGATGTGGCCGCTTCGGCTGCGGGCTGGATCAAGCCGATGATCCGATCGGCCTTCAACACGTCGTCGACCATCGCGAGATAGCGCGGCTCGAAAATGTTGAGCGGCAGCTGGCCGCGCGGCAAGAGCAGCGCTCCGGCCAGCGGAAAGACTGGGATCACGCTGGGCACTTGCTCAGGTCCGAGACAGGGAGCGTTGATGCTCATTATCTTCATCCCTCCTCGAAATCCTCTCCCGGAATTTGCATTCAGGCGAACAACAGCGCCGAGAGCTTGCGCCGGGCAGTGACGGTCGCCGGATCCATATTGCCCCAAGCCTCGAAGAATTGCAGCAACTGCTTGCGGGCGGAACCTTCGCCCCAGCCGCGGTCACGTTTGATGATTTCGAGCAACGCATCGGCCGCCTCATCGCGGCGCCCGCGTGCGTTGAGCGCGATGGCGAGGTCGTAACGGGCCTGATGATCGTTTTGTTCCGATGCGACGCGGCGCGCGAGCTCGGCCACATCGCCGACAGAAGCCGCTTGAACCGCGTTTTCGAGCGCCGCACGCGCCGCCGCGATCGACGGATCGCGTTCGGAACCCGGCGGGGCTTGCTTGAGCAGGTTTTCGGCGGTTGCAAGATCGCCCATCGTGACGGAGCTTTTGATGAGTCCGCTTAAGGCCGCGAGGTTCGTTGGGTCTTCGCCGAGCAAGGAAGCAAAAATTTCCGCCGCCGCGGCGACGTCGCCGCGCGCGAGCGCCGCCTCGGCCTCGGCGCGCAAATCCTGATTGCCAAGCGGCCCGACCAGGCGTTCGACGAAACCGCGGATCTGGCTCTCCGGCAGCGCGCCGACGAAGCCGTCGACCGGCTGCGATTTTTGGAAAGCGACGACGGCGGGGATCGAGCGGACGCCGAGCCTCGCGGCGATCTGCGGATGCTCTTCGATGTTCATCGTCACGAGCTTGATCTTGCCGCCGGCGGCTTTGACGATCTTTTCAAGAACCGGCGTTACTTGCTTGCACGGCTCGCACCAGGGCGCCCAGAAATCGACGAGCACGGGCTGGCGGGCGGACTCAGAAAGAACGTCGGCGGCGAATGTCGCCGTTGTCGTCGCCTTGATCAGCGCCGCCGCGCTCTCTTCCGCATCGCGATCCGCAGTTTGCGCCATTCCGCGCCTCTCCTTAAGCATGTGCGTGCAAAGCGCTTCGTGTCAGCGTTCCAAGTCGCTGTTCACGAAGGGGCACGAACTCGCGCTCTCGACCATATCTTAGCCGAAAATGGATGTGCCGCCGTCAATTCGCAACTGCGCTCGCGCCATTTAAGCCAGGAAGACGTTTGCCGCGGGCTGATTTGCAATGCGATGAGGTTTGCGCCATAAAACCCCGGCGCGGCAAGTCCGCGGTGGATGCGGGTGTAGCTCAGGGGTAGAGCACAACCTTGCCAAGGTTGGGGTCGAGGGTTCGAATCCCTTCGCCCGCTCCAGTCCAATCAGTGGCGGAATTATGTAGCTGACTCACCACTGCTAGCAATTGCGACCGATTCCCAAAATCGCACAAAATCTGGTTGATTTTTAGCTACGACCGGCGCTGATTCCAACCAAGCGCAAATTCGCTCCCTCCATCAAGCTCTTACGACTCCGTTGCCCTGACAGGGAACCGGGGCACATGGGGTGTTTCCGGGGCAAGCAGGCTTCAACCTGCGGCATTCGGATGGAGGTGCCGATGACGGCGCCTGAAAATGTCGAAGAGAAAAGCGTACCAGTAAGGGAGTATCTTCGTTTTAGGAACGGAAAATGGGAGGTTGTTACCTCCCATTTGCGCCGGCCGCGTAGCAAGCGCCGGTAAATTATCGATCCTGACTTGGCGCTCCTTTTTGGGGCGCCTTTTTTGTGTGACCAAGGATCGCGGAATCAGCTCGATTCGTCAAGAAAAAAGTGAGTCGTTTTCGTCTCATTTCCATATCAATTTTAAGCCACTTTCGTATCGATCCGGAGTCACGCTATGATTTAGGCATGGCGACCGAAGATGACACGGCCGAGCCCCGCACAGAACGCAGGCCGTGCACGCTAGCAGCGGAAACGATCCGCTATCTTGAGGCTCTATCGAAAAAGGGCACTCACGGGCGCGGCGTTTCGAAGGTGATGACGACGCTGATCGAACAGGGCGTGAGAAGGGCGATTCGCGAGGGGTTTATCAAGCAATTCGATGACGACGAAACGCCGAATTAGCGAACAATTTCCCAGATAACGACGTTGCCGGCGTGTCGCTCTGACTTGACCAGGCCGCGATTGCGATATTGCTCTAGGCAAGCGCCGGTGCGCTTTGCCATCTCGCTCATCAATTTCCTATCCTTAAGATTTAAGCCGCGCTCGGTCATGACGCGGATCGTCAGGTCACGCGTGGTGAGTTTTTCGGTCGTCTGACGAAGCGCCGTCAAGACGATGCGCGCGATCTCGCCCTTATAAGCGGGAAATCGTGGCGGCAGGGGCTTCGGCTTAATTTCCTCAAGGTCGATGTCGGGCTGAAAAATTCTGAGCGTCGTGTCGATGCTGTCGATGTCGTTAAGCAATTGCCGGAGTTGCGTTTGCGCCTCTTCCACGCGGCCAGCGAGTTCGGCGCGGCGCTTCATTAGGCCGGATATGACAAACTCATTCATTGCGCGCTCCGCTGCCAATACCGCGACCATGCGGTGCTCACGGGACGCCGAATTGCTAGGCCAGCAATGATCTCGAATTGTTCCCCGTTGCTGACGCGGCGGTTATCCTCACGCCACGCCATCTCGGCCGTATATTGGTGAAGGTGGCAACCCCCAATTCTGTGATGCACGCCGTATTCCGAGCGGCGAAGCCGCGCGAAATAGGACTCCGCTAAATTCGTGCAGTTACCGTCTAGGCTATAGGCGAGGGAATGATTGATGCGCCGCATGTCATAGTAGGCGTGCAGCACATCCCACCCGCGCGCTTCGTCGGCGTGTATGATCGATCCTGGCGCAACGCGATCGCGGATAAACGGGATAGCGTCGCTTTCCTTGGCGACGACGAACGGAAGCGTGCGGCCACCGCGTTCTCGGACAACAGCAAGCACCTTGCGCTGTCGTTCATCGCTCGCGCGGCCATCAATGCGATCCTCGACTTTGTTTTGCGGCCGAGCGCGCTTCGCGAAATATGCACCATCCGTTTCGACGATTCCGGATAGCGTCACGCTTTGTTGCTCGGCTTCAAGCGTCTCGCGTAATTTATGGGCGAGAACGAACGCCGTCTTGTACTGGCACGTCAAGTCACGACTTAGTTGCAGCGCGGAATGCCCCTTTGCGCCATTGGCGAAGATCGCGATGGCCAGCAGATAATCGCGGATCGGCCGCTTGCGATCCGCGAACAGCGTCCCGGAAGTCACCGAGAATTGATGCGAACAGGCGCCGCATTTCCAAACTGGCCGCGTCGATAGACCACGCACCTTTAGGCAACCGCATTGGGGACAATATGGCTCACCGCCATTGTCAGCCCAGCGGATGCGTTGGAAAGTAGCCCGAGCTTCCTCGTCCGACATACGCGCCACGGCGCTCAGAGAGAGCGTCCTTGCAGCGGCGGAGAGAAGGAAATGCTGGCCCACTTGATGCACCATATTCGGTGTTGATAGCATCGAATATAGTGCGTCTTAGTCCCTTGTCAACTATAAAATCATTATATATGATGACTCTGTCATCGAATCAGGGGACTCTCCGTGGCGGCCAAGCGCAAGAATTGGCAAGCTCAGGTCAAGGGGCTCCTGAAAGCCGAGCTAAAACGCCGCGATCTTAGCTACGCGGCCCTGGCTGAGAAGCTGGCGGCAATCGGCGTCAAGGACAGCGAGCGCAACATTTCAAACAAGATTTCGCGCGGAACCTTCACCGCCATATTCTTCGTCCAATGTATGGAAGCTATCGGCGTCAAAACGATCCATCTCTCCGATGAGTAGCTCCAATGGATACGCTCACGCGAGCGGAACGAAGCGAGCGGATGGCTCGGGTGGCGGGCAAAAACACCGTGCCCGAAATGATCGTGCGCCGCCTCGTGTATGGCCTCGGATATCGTTATCGCTTGCACGGCCGGGATCTTCCCGGAAGACCGGATTTGGTCTTTGGAAGGCGCCGCAAGGTTATCTTCGTTCACGGGTGTTTCTGGCATCGCCATCCGGACCCATCCTGCAAACTCGCGCGGCTTCCCAAGTCCCGTCTCGATTTTTGGCGACGCAAGCTCGAAGCAAATCGGGAGCGCGATTTGCGCAACGAGAAATCGTTGCGCGCGTTGGGATGGAAAACACTTGTCATATGGGAATGCGAGCTTGGTGATAGGGCGGCGCTGGAGCGTCGGCTGAGATTCTTCTTGGGGCGATCATGAAATCAATAGAGTTGTTCGCTGGCGCTGGAGGACTCGGAATCGGCCTTCATCAAGCCGGCTTTCATCCGGTGAGCGTGATCGAGCGTGATCGATATTGTTGCGACACTATCCGTGAGAATCAGGCGCGTGGAAGCGCCGCCGTTGATGGCTGGAATCTGTTCGCTGGCGATGTGCGCGATGTTGATTTCGGCAGCTATCGCGGACGCATTAAGCTGGTGTCGGGCGGTCCGCCGTGTCAGCCATTCTCGCTAGGTGGCCGTCACGGCGCCCACCTGGATTCGCGTGATATGTTCCCGGAGGCCATTCGTGCCGTGCGGCAGGCGCGGCCCCGCGCCTTCATCCTGGAGAACGTGCGCGGCCTGACACGAAGCGCCTTCCGCAACTATTTCGAGTATATCCACCTTCAATTGAACTATCCGGAGATCGAGGCCAACGCGGATGAATCGTGGCCCGATCATCTGGCCCGGTTGGAGCGCCATCACATTAGTGGGAGCCGGTCTGGGCTTGTCTATCGGCTGGTTACGCAAGTCGTGAACGCGGCAGACTACGGCATTCCGCAATGCCGTCACCGCATTTTCTTTGTCGGCTTCCGCGAGGACCTCGGTATTAACTGGCATTTCCCTTTGCCGACGCATTCGTATCAATCGTTGCTGTGGGATTTGGCGCGCGGCGACTATTGGGAGCGCCACGGCGTTCCGCGTCGGCAAAGGAAAGCCCCGCTCGCCCGCGCCTTTGTTCGCCAGTCGCGCGTGCGCCCCGAATTGTTGCCCTGGCGTACCGTGCGCGACGCCATCCATGATCTGCCCGACCCGGAGCGTCAACCACTTATCGCGGCGACCTTCCTCGATCATCGCTTCCAGCCCGGCGCTCGCTCCTATCCGGGCCATACGGGAAGCCCATTGGACGAGCCCGCCAAGGCCCTCAAGGCGGGGGTACATGGCGTTCCCGGCGGGGAAAATATGCTGCTCAAGCCTACTGGGGCGGTTCGATATTTCACGGTTCGCGAAAGCGCCCGATTACAGACCTTCCCCGACGATTTCCGGTTTCATGGGTCTTGGAGCGAGACTATGCGGCAGCTTGGGAACGCCGTTCCAGTTCAATTGGCACGGCTAGTAGGCGAGAGCGTGGCGTGTCATATTGGGGGAACGGATCACGCGGACCCAAGGAATTGGCGTGGCGGAGCAACCGTACAATCCGCTCGACAAATTAAATCTCGGGAAGAGCGTCGCGGAAGCCCTTCTCGATAAAGAAGCGGATTCGCTAGGAGAAATCGGGGCATTCGAAGGCGCCGGGATTTACGCCATCTATTACGACGGACCGTTCAAGCCATACCAGCTAATGGCCGCTCGCAATGCCGAACATGCTGAATGGCCGATCTATATTGGCAAAGCCATCCCGTCTGGCGCTCGCAAAGGGGGCGCCCTCTTTTCCGAGATCACTGGCCGACCCTTGTGGATTCGGCTTCGCGATCATGCCGAAAGCGTGAAGGCGTCCAGCAACCTAGATATCGCGGATTTTGAGTGTCGGTATCTAACGATCGATGATATTTGGATTCCACTTGGCGAAACGTTGCTGATCGCTCATTTCAAACCGCTTTGGAACCTTTATCTTGAGGGTTTTGGGAATCACGACCCTGGCGCTGGAAGATACAATGGCTTGCAGCCTCTATGGGATGTTTTGCATCCAGGGCGCCCATGGGCCGCGAGATGCCAAGCCAGACCTCAGACTGCGAAGGTGATGGCCGAGCGCGTCGCTGAGTTTCTAGAGGCTAATGAGCCGCCGACCGATCCTCGCCTGAAATTCAGTCCCGAGCCAAACCTTGAAAACCTCTAGGTGAGTCAGCTACATAATTCCGCAGTGGTTTAGCGCTGAGCGGGCTCGCGCAATTCTAGCGACAAACGATCACCAGGGGCCTGCCGCGAAGCAGGGAGCGCGATCAGCTTGCGAGCCGGTAACCTGAGGCCCGTCTGGCCTTTCGGCTCACCTTGCGATCATGCTCTTATTTCTCACCAGTCAGCCGCAGTGGCTCTCAGGCGCCATTCTGGTCGGCCTGACGACCCTTGTGGCGATGCTGGGCCCTGCGCTCGTGCGCCGCTACGCGGGCCTCGAGACTGCGCACGAACAACGAGGTCGCCGGGTTCAAGTTCGCGACGGTTGGGCGTCCTGTGCGCGGTCTTTCTCTCCTTTGCCATCATCGTCGTGTGGCAAAAGTGCAGCGATGCCGACTCCACCGTCGCTAAGGAAGCCGGCGCGGCGGCGACTATCTATCATCTGTCGCATAGCCTTGGCGAGACGCCGGGAGACGCGCCGCGCGCCGCGCTCACCAACTATCTCGTCATCTCGCAGGAATGGCCGGCCATGGACCGTGGCGGGACGAGCAGATCCGCGGGCCAGGCGCTGCAAGCAATCTACGTAGCATTCCTACAAGCCATATCCGCCGAGCAACAGGATACCGCGCTGAGGTCGGCAATTTTCACGCAACTCGACGAACTCACACAGGCGCGCCGCGCAAGGCTGCTGGCCGCGGAAGGCGCCGTTCCCGGCGTCGTATGGGTCGTTCTCTTCGGAGGCGCGGTTTTAACGGTCGGCTTCCCCCTGTTCTTCGGCGCGCCGAATCTGCGGGCGCAGATGATCATGATGGCAATACTTTCGGCTCTCATCTTTTCGGAGCTGCTTATCGTCGTCGCCATCGATCGGCCATTCACGGGGACGGTCAAGGTCGGCCCCGAGGCGCTTGCCGAAGTGCTGGCTGATTTTGGCTCTTAGCTAAGAGCCGTGCTTCAGCTCCAGCGCGAGACAAGTCTCGAAGGAAAGAGCGATGGGCCGCTTCGTCTACGTAACCTATATCCGCACGACGCCGGGAAAACTCTGGGATGCATTGACCAAGCCGGAATTCACGAAGCGCTATTGGTATGGCACCTGGCACGATTGTAGCTGGCAGGCCGGTGCCGCATGGCGGCTGATGATCCCTGACGGACGCATCGGTGATGCCGGCGAAATCCTTGAAATCGATCCGCCGCGCAAGCTTGTTCTCACATGGCGTAGCGAGTTCCTGCCCGAACTGCGCGAAGAAGGTTTTTCGCGCGCGACCTTCACGCTCGAGCCCCTGGGAGACGCGGTGAAGCTTACCGTCGTCCACGAGATCGACAAGCCTCACTCCAAGTTCATCGAAGCTGTGGCAAAACGGCTGGCCAGCCATTCTTTCGAGCCTGAAAAGCCTTGTCAAAACCGGCGAATCGCTCGAACAAACGCGGGAATGGCCGAAGGGGCTATGACATCAGCGCTCATGACGCCTGCCACACCAGCGCCAACAAGGCTCCGGCGAGCGCCGGCGGCATTACGATCATCCCGAGCTTCAGAAAATCCCAGGCGTCGATCGTCTCGCCTTCTCGCCGGAGCGCGATGAGCCACAAGATAGTGGCGAGCGATCCGGTAATCGAAAGATTGGGGCCGAGATCGACGCCGATCAGCGCGGCGCTGGTGACAGGGCTTGGCGCCTGCGCCGCCGCCAAGCTCGAACCCGCCACAAGAGCGGCCGGAAGATTGTTCGTCAGGTTGCAGCCGAAAGCCAGGATGGCGCCTGCCCCCGCGGCTGTCCACGCCAATGAAAGTGCGGCCGCCTCGTGCAGCAGATGCGCCAGCGCTTCGATCACGCCCACCTTTCGAAGCGCCTCGACCAGGACGAAGAGCCCGGCGACGAGCGGCAACACGCTCCAGGAGACACCGCTCAGCAGCGGCCAGGGCGATTGGCGCTTGAGGATGAGGACAAGGACAGTGGTGGTGAGGCCGGCGCAAAAGGTGGGCAGGCCGAGAGTTACGCCGCGGGCCGAGGCGGTCAGAAGCACAAGCCCGGTCGCGCAGATCCCGAGGCCGGCAAGAAGTCCACCCTTGCTCAGTGCAGCCGCCGGCAGTTCGTCGCGCAAAGGCATTGCGATTGCGCGCGCAACATTGAGACGCAAAGCCGCGAAGGTCAGCACGATCGCGGCGAGCGACGGCAGCGCGAATTGTCCGAGCCAGGCGGCCAAAGGCGGCATCGCCTGACCGAAGACGACGAGATTGGCGGGATTGGAGATCGGCAAGACGAAGCTTGCCGCATTGGCGACGAAGGCGCAGATCAACAGATAAGGCAATGGCTTCGCGCCCGCGGCCTTCGCGGCCGCATAGACGGCCGGAGTGAGGACCACGGCTGTCGCATCGTTCGAAAGAAAGACGGTGACGATCACGCCGACACCATAGGTGAGCAGGAACAGGCGTTGCCCGGAGCCTCGCGCGTGACGAACGGCGAACGTCGCAAGCCAATCGAACAGCCCTTCTTGTCGACCGAGATCGGCAAGCAGCATCATGCCGGTGAGAAAGAGATAGACGTCGGTTCCCTTCGCAACGCCCGTTACGGCATCGCCGATCGGAAGCAAGCCAAAGACCACCAAGAGCAAGGCGCCGCCCACGGCCCACACGGGCTCCGGCAGATTGAACGGCCGGATGATCACCCCGCCCGTTGCGATCGCCACGATTGCAAGCGTTACCGCCTCCGCCGTCACGCCCGCCTCAGGAGAAGTTCAATTCGCTCGCGCCGCATGCGACCCCTTCGTATCGAGTGCGTGCCACTCTTGCCAGACTTAGCGCGTTTCGCCAGTTTCCGGCTTGGATCCGGTGGAGCTTAACCGCTCACGATGTTCGGCGTTCCCGGCACCCGACTTCGTGAAGTTAGCCGCGATCTGGAGAGTTAAGGACTTGGGAGGTCGAAAGCTTCAACTTGAAGCAGCTCTCCCAGGGAGCAGCACAATGCCGCAACATGAATCCAAGGCGCAGGAGAAAACGGTCGGGCGGGTCATGCACGAATTCAAGCATGGTGAGCTACCGCGCGGACGCGGCGGCAAGGTGAAAAGTCGCAAGCAGGCAATCGCCATCGCCTTGCATGAGGCTGGCGCCTCGAAATACGAGAGCCCAAAGAAGAACCGCGAAAACCTGCACAAAACGAAGTCCAAGGAACGCCGCGGCGAGACTGGCCAAGCGCGGAGCGAAGGCAGAAAAACCACGAGCTGGAAAAGCAGCACCAAGAAGAGCGCGAGCAGCCGGAAAAGCACGAGCAGGAAGAAAGGCGCGTGACGCCAAGGCCGGGTTCGCCGGCGTGACGCCGGCGAACCCGGCCAGATTATGGTGCTGGGCCGGCGTGCCCACGCACTTAAGGCGCTGGGGAGCGAAACGCACATACACCGCGCGGTCGCTACTCGGCAATCCTCAGGACCAGCCGTGCCGCCGGCCCTGTTTGAGTCGACATGGGGTGGCAAAGACCCCACATTGGCCTTAATGATTCGTCTTTCGTTCCAGCCGGAGACCAGATTGAGCGATCCCGCTTTCGATAATCAGGGCTTCGGCTTAGAGGCGCCTGGTCCGCACCCGGGCGGGATCGCGGCGCGGGCGAGCGGCTCTACGGCTTTGCGCTATCTCGACGGGCTCAACCCGCAGCAGCGTGCTGCGGTCGAGGCGCTCGACGGCCCGCTCCTCGTGCTCGCCGGGGCCGGCACCGGCAAGACGCGGGTGCTGACGACCCGCATCGCCCATATTCTGGCGACCGGCCGCGCCTTCCCGAGCCAAATTCTCGCCGTCACCTTCACCAACAAGGCGGCGCGGGAGATGAGGGAGCGGGTCGGCCTCCTCGCCGGGATTGTCGCCGAAGGCATGCACTGGCTCGGCACGTTCCATGCGATCTCGACGAAAATCCTGCGCCGCCATGCCGAGCTCGTTGGACTGAAATCCTCCTTCACCATCATCGACACGGACGATCAGATCCGCCTGTTGAAACAGGTTCTGCGCGCCGAGAACATCGACGACAAGCGCTGGCCGGCGCGCGCTCTCGCCTATCAGATCGATGCCTGGAAGAATCGCGGCCTCGATCCCGCGCATGTGCCGCCGGGCGAAGCCGCCGCTTTCGCCGACGGCAAGGGCGCCAAACTCTACAAGCTTTACCAGGAGCGGCTGAAAATTTTGAACGCCGCTGACTTCGGCGATCTTCTGCTCGAGACCTTGCGTCTGCTGCGCGAGAATCCTGACGTCCTGAAGCTCTATCAGGATCGTTTCCGCTACATGCTCGTCGATGAATATCAGGACACGAACACAGTCCAGTATTTGTGGCTGAAGCTCTTGGCGCAGGGACGCGGCAATATCTGCTGCGTCGGCGACGACGATCAGTCGATCTATGGCTGGCGCGGCGCCGACGTCGACAATATCCTGCGTTTCGAGTCGGACTTTCCCGGCGCGACAATCATCCGTCTCGAACAGAATTACCGCTCGACCGGCCATATTCTCGATGTTGCCGCGGGCCTCATCGCGCACAACGAGAGCCGTCTCGGCAAGACGCTCTTCACCGACGGAGAAGCGGGCGAAAAGCCCACTGTCGCCGGCGTCTGGGACTCGGAAGAGGAAGCCCGCGTCGTCGGCGACGAGATCGAATCCTTGCAGCGCAAAGGCGAACAACTGGAAGAGATCGCCATTCTGGTTCGCGCCTCCTTTCAGATGCGCGAGTTCGAGGAGAGGTTCA
Organism: uncultured Alphaproteobacteria bacterium; assembly: GCA_963720425.1. Taxonomy (GTDB): domain Bacteria; phylum Pseudomonadota; class Alphaproteobacteria; order Rhizobiales; family Beijerinckiaceae; genus Methylovirgula. Next base: position 998,358 of record OY970391.1, on the reverse strand, counting down.
TCACTTTGGGCCTGCCTTACCGCGTGATTGGCGGCCCGCGCTTCTACGAACGCGCCGAAATCCGCGATGCGCTCGCTTATCTGCGCTGCGTCGCTCAGCCGGACGACGATCTCGCCTTCGAGCGGATCTATAAAGTGCCGAAGCGCGGACTCGGCGAAGCGACCTTGCAGCTTCTTCACGATCATGCGCGGCGCGAAGGCATCAGCCTGATGCAGTCGGCGCGCATCATGGTCGAGACCGAGGAATTAAAGCCCAAGCAGCGACAGGTGCTGCGCGATCTGCTCGCCAATTTTTCCCGCTGGGCGATGCTGATCGATCAAAAGCCGCAGGGCGAACTCGCCGAAATCATCCTCGAGGAATCCGGCTATACCGACATGTGGCGCAAGGACCGCACGGCGGAGGCGGCGGGCCGGCTTGAGAACTTGAAGGAACTCGTCCGCGCGATGGACGAATTTCCCGATCTCGCGGGCTTCCTCGAACATGTCGCGCTGGTCATGGATGCCGACAGTCAGGATTCGGAAGAGCGCGTCTCGATCATGACGCTGCATGCGGCGAAGGGGCTCGAATTCGAGACGGTGTTCCTGCCCGGCTGGGAAGAAGGCCTCTTTCCGCATCAGCGCTCGCTCGATGAATCCGGCCGCGCCGGCCTCGAAGAGGAAAGGCGCCTCGCCTATGTGGGCCTCACCCGCGCCAAACGCCGGGCGAAGATCTATTTCGCCACGAACCGGCGCATTCGCGGACTCTGGCAGACGACGCTGCCCTCGCGCTTTCTCGATGAATTGCCGGCGGCGAATGTCGAGGTGGTCGATACGGCCTCGGGCCGCGCCTATGGCAATTATGCGCAGTCGCGCTTCGCCAATATGGACATGTATCGCTCCTCCTATGCGACGCCCGGTTGGCAGCGGGCGCAACGCCGCAGCGAAGAGGAACGCGAGGCGCATGGCGGCGCCAGTGGCTGGCGCGAGAACGCGTCGCGGCGTGGCCCCATGATGATCGAAGGCGAGCTTGTCGCCAAATCCTCGGTCGGCTCATCCTTCGCAAAGGGCGCGCGGGTGTTCCACATAAAGTTCGGCACCGGCACCGTAGCCGCCGTCGACGGCAACAAGCTGACGGTTGATTTCGACAAGGCCGGGCGCAAGATGGTGCTGGAAAGCTTTCTGCAGGCGGCGTGAAATTCAGCTCGCCTGGCTTAACTCATCCTTGAGCTTTCCCAGGATGAGGCGCACGGCGTCGGCAACATCGACGAGCGCCTTCTCGCAGATCTCGTAGGCTTCGGACGCCGCGGCCCAGCTCTTCGTCTCGACCGAAGCCACGACCAGCCGCCCTTGCTCCTGCGCCTTCATTGCCGCACGTTCGAGCCGCGCGACGAGCGCCCCGTCGCTTTGGCGCAGAAGCGGATAGCGGTCGAGGCAGGCGACAAGTTTATCACGAGCGAGGGGGCACGATAGAGCCGTCGGACTCGTTGCGCCGATGAGCATGGCTGCGAGATGGCGTTTAAAGACTGCCGCCTCCGCCGGGAGCCGCGCGATATCGGCGCCGGGATAGCCGCTCTTGTCCTCCTCCCAGGAAGCCTGAGCGAGCTTCTCGCAGCCGACGAGCCGCGTGTTGATCGCGCCGATTTCGATCTCCGTCTTGCCAATCTTCGTTGCGATCTTTGTCGTGCTCTCGGCAATTTCGGAGGTCGCGGCGCGCTGATCTTCGAGGAGATCGGCGAGATGGCGGGCGCGCTGCGCGACCTCGACCATCGCATCGCCAGTGGAGACGACCCGCTCCACGACCTGGTTGACGATGCCGCTGCCATCGCCCACGGCCTTGTGGCTGTCGGCCACGGCACTTTTGATCTCCGCCATTTCGCACGCGAAGGTGCCGAGCCGGTTGCGGATCTCCTCGGTGACCTTGCCGGTCTGGTCGGACAAAGCCTTGACCTCGGCGGCGACGACCGCGAATCCGCGGCCCATATTGCCGGCGCGAGCCGCTTCGATCGTCGCGTTGAGCGCCAGAAGATTGGTCTGCCGCGCGATCGATTCGATCGCACCGGCCATGCCGCGGATCTGATCCGATGTTGCTTCGAGCACGGCGAGCCGGTCGCCGATAGAGCTCACGCGGCTGTCGATCACGGTCATCGCGCTTGTCGCGGCGCAGCCGTCGACGACGCAATTTTCCAACGTATGGCGGGTGCGGTCGGCGCCTTCGGCGCTTTCGACGGAATTTTCCGCCAGCGCATTGATCGAGATCGCCAATTCTTCGACGGCCCCGGAGATCGCCTGCGCCGAATGCGTCATCTCGTGGATATCATGCGAGATCCAGCCGACATTGACGGCTGTTTCGGAAGCCTCCGCGGAAAGCGTCGCGACCAGCGCGACATCCTCGAGAATGCGCGTCTCGATCGACCGCACGAGGGTCGCAAGCGCCCGGCCGAAGCGCCCGAAGGGGATCGTCGACGCCGAATGCGTAGCTGCGAAAGCCTCGATGACTTGGGCGAACTGACCCTCGACGTCCGCCTCGCTTTGGCTCGGCGCAGCAGGCGCCGAGTTCCGGCAGAGCAGCTGAAACATGAGTTCTCTCTTATATTTAAGGCTCTTGGCGGGCGTGACGAGTGCCCGAATCATTAAGCGAAAAGTTAAGTCGGCGCGCTTCTGCCTCAACTTTAGGCCTGACAACGTCAAATTTCCGTAAGCATGCGGCCGGTGAGGGGACCCGACGCGCCCGCTCCGGTCGAGCCCGCCCGGCCTTCGCGCCGCGTCTTGGCGCCGGTGCTCGCCTCGATTGCCGTTCATCCCGCTGCATGCTACCCGCCGCCATGCACGAAGGTCCGAACAACGCCTCATTCGTCATGCGTCTGCACTGCGAGGCTGCGACGGCGCTGCGAATCGCCGACATCATTGTCGAAAGTTTCGATCCCGCCGATACGGCCGCGGCGGCGTTCGAAGAAACGGTCAATGGTCGGGATATTGGGCCATGGGTCGTCGAGGCCTATTTCGGCGCGGCGCCGGATGAAAGGCAAGTGCGCGCGCTGGTCGCGGCCGCCGCGGGCAACGAGACGGCGCAGGTGGTGCGATTCGGCCGCGTAGAAGCTTGCGATTGGGTGGCGCATTCGCTCGAAGGGCTCGCCCCGGTGCGCGTCGGACGCTTCCTTGTCCACGGCGGCCATGACCGCGGCGCCGGATGGGCGCATGAGATCGCGATCGAAATCGAAGCGGCACTGGCTTTCGGCACGGGCCATCATGGCTCGACGCGCGGCTGTCTTGCTTTGCTCGACTGCATCGCCAAGCGACGGCGCCCGCCCGCCGTTCTCGACGTAGGAACTGGCACTGGCGTGCTCGCCATTGCCGCGGCAAGGACATTTCATATCTCCGTGAGAGCCGGCGACATCGACCCAATCGCGGTTGCGACGGCCAAGGCCAATGCGAAGCGCAATCGCGCCGCGGTTCTCGTGCGCACTGTTCAGGCGGACGGCATCAACCATCGCGCGCTGAAAAGCGGCGCGCCCTATGATCTCGTCATCGCAAATATTCTCGCGGCTCCCCTACGCACGCTCGCGCCGGCGCTCGCCAAAGTCCTGGCGCCAAGCGGCGAGATCCTCCTGTCTGGACTTCTGCCGCGTGACGTTCAAGGCGTCGTCAGCGCCTATCGCACGCAGAAGATCGCGCTCGTTGGCCGTGTCGATGTCGAGGGCTGGGCGACGCTTCTCATGCGCCGGCCAAGATTGCGCAATCCCTCCTCTTCTGCTTTGAGGTTCGGATCGTTAAGGACGGCAGGATGAGTTCGGATCAGATTGTCATCGTCGGAGCGGGCCACGGCGGCGTGCAGCTTGCCGCCTCGCTCCGTGAAGAAGGATTCGCCGAAAAAATCATTCTTCTCGGCGACGAGAAGGATCTTCCCTATCAGCGGCCTCCTCTCTCCAAGGCTTTCTTGAAGCGCGCGACGGCGGAGGACGGTGTTCTCCTGCGCGGTCACAATTTTTATCCGCAGAACAAGATCGATCTCATTCTCGGCGAGCGGGCGATTGAGATCGACCGTTCCGCGCACCGTTTGCATCTCGCCTCCGGGGCGAGGCTAGAGTTTTCCAAGCTGGTTCTGGCAACCGGCGGCGTACAGCGCACACTGCCCATCGAAGGCGCCCATTTCGACGGCGTATTCTCGCTGCGTACACTCGCCGAAGCGCGCGTTCTGCGCGAGAGGCTCGAAGCCTCGCAGAACATCATCGTCATCGGCGCGGGCTTCATCGGTCTCGAATTCGCGGCGACCGCCGCGGCGCAGGGCCGCAACGTCGAAGTGTTCGAACTCGCTGATCGGCCGATGGCGCGCTCTGTCACCACTGAGACCTCGGTTTTTTTCGCCGCCGCGCATAAGGCGTTTGGCGTGAAGCTCAATTTTCAAAGAAGCGTCACCGCGATCAAAGGCCGCGGCGGAAAGGTCGCAGAAGTCGCGGTGACGGACGGGCGCATATTGCCTGCGGACATGGTTCTGGTCGGAATTGGGCTTAAGCCGAGCGACGAACTCGCCCGTGCCGCCGGTCTCGACGCGCCCAACGGGATCAAGGTCAATGAGCGGCTCGCGACGACCGACGAGAATATTTTCGCTATTGGCGATTCGGTCTTCCACTACAACACGCATCATGGCGCCGAGCTGCGCTTGGAATCGGTGCAGAATGCGACGGATCAAGCGCGAACGCTCGCCAAGCTTATCGCTGACAAGCCGGCGCGCTACGACCACGTGCCGTGGTTTTGGAGCGACCAGGGCGATTTGAAGCTGCAGATCGCCGGTTTCCTCGACGAGAGCGACAGAATCGTCCTGCGCGGCTCTTATCAGGAGCGTGCCTATTCGCTCTTCGGATTCAGAGAGGGCAGGCTGACCGGGGTCGAATTGGTCAACAAGGCGGGCGATCAGATGCTGGCGCGCCGGCTGCTCGGTGAGTTGATTGCGATTACGCCGGAGCTTGTCGCCGATCCCTCTTCTGACCTTAAGGCGCTGCTAAAGGCAGCCCCGCGCTAACCCTTCTCCCGCAAGTGGGAGAAGGAGGTGCTACTCGTGTCGCGCGAGAACTTCCTTCACCGCCCGAACGAGTTCTGCTTCCGGCACTGAAAACTGCGCCTTGCCGCGCAAGTCAAGGTAATCGGCGCGGTCCTTGGTCGAGGCCGCGAGTTCGGCGCCGAGCACGAGATCGCGGATCGCGACCTCGCGCTTCGCGCGCTCGTTCGAGCCTTGGATGACGGCGCAAATCGCGCCGCGCTTGTCGGCATATTTCAACTGCGCGTTCATGCCGGAGGAGCCGAGATAAAGTTCGGCGGCGATTTTTTTGTTGCGCAGCTCGGAGACGAACTTCTGGTAACGCGCGATCTCGCCCTGATCGAGAACCAGCACGACCACCGGCCCGCGCTCAGCGCGCGTGGCCACGATCGGGGAGCCAATCGCTTTCAAGGCCGCATAGAGACGCGAGACGCCGATCGAAAATCCGGTCGCCGGCACGTCCTCGCCGCGAAATCGGCCGACAAGCCGATCGTAGCGTCCGCCGCCGCCGATCGAGCCGAAGCGGATCAGTCGGCCGTCTTCGCCTTGCACTTCGAAGGTGAGATCGGCCTCGAGGACCGGGCCGGTGTAATATTCGAGCCCGCGCACGACAGTTCGATCAACGAGGATGCGCGACTCATCATAGCCGGCGGCCAGCGCGAGCTTCGCTATCTCTCTCAGTTCGCTGAGGCCCTGTTGACCAACCGATCCCAGCTCGACGTTGCGTTCGAGCCAATCGAGGCGCTTTTCGTTCGGTTCACCCAACCGACCCGGGATTGGTGATTTGGAGTCTCTGGGCACAAAGCCAAGGAATTCCATGACAGCCCTGATCTGTGGCCCGCTGAGGTCGGCACCCTTGGTGAAATCGCCACTCTCGTCTTTGCGGCCGCCGGCTAACAGGTGGTGCACCGCTTCAGGCCCCAGACGATCAAGCTTGTCGATAGCGCGCAAGACGGTGAGTCTTCGCCAAGAATTCTCTTCGCCGCCAAGGCCCATCGCCTCCATCAAGCCATCCAGCACCTTTCGGTTGTTCACCTTGATTACATAGTCGCCCCGCTTAATGCCGAGCCGCTCCAGCGTGTCAGCCGCCATCATGCACAATTCGGCATCCGCCGCGATCGAGGCGGAGCCCACTGTATCCGCGTCGAACTGCATGAACTGACGATAGCGTCCCGGGCCCGGCTTCTCGTTGCGGAAGACATAGCCCAAGCGATAGCTGCGATAAGGCTTCGGCAAGTGATCGAAGTTTTCCGCGACATAGCGGGCCAGCGGCGCGGTCAAATCGTAGCGCAGCGAGAGGCATTGCTCGTCGTCGTCCTGGAACGACAAGACGCCTTCGTTCGGCCGGTCCTGATCCGGTAGGAATTTTCCCAGCGCCTCGGTATATTCGATGAGCGGAGTCTCGACTGCCTCGAATCCGTAGAGTGCATAGGTCTCCTTGATCTCGGCGAGCATTTTCTCGGTCGCGGCGATGTCCGCCGGGCCGAAATCGACAAAACCGCGTGGCAGCTTCGCTCTTTTCTTCGGAACGTTCATGTGAGTCCCTTCGCCCGCTTCTACGGGCGGCGCTCAAAAGGGGCAAGCGAAAGCGGCCGGCGGCCCTCGGAGCCGCCTCATTCGCCACCCATATTCTCCGCACGTTCCGCGAACCCACGGGAGAAGATCATGTCACCCGAAGAACGCCAACTCATCATCGGTCTCTTCGACCGCATCCGCTCGGCGGCCAATGCGCCGCGCGACCCGGAAGCCGAGGCGTTGATCGCTGACGCCGTCAAGGCCATGCCTTATGCGCCCTATTTCCTGGCGCAGGCCGTCATCGTCCAGGACCAGGCCTTGAGTGCCGCCAATGCGCGGCTGAAGGAACTCGAAGCCAAGCTGAACAATCTCGAACAGCAGGGGCCGCGTCAGGCCTCAGGCGGATTCCTGAACAATCTCGGATCGATCTTCGGCGGAACCCCCGCACCACAGCCGCGCGGTCCTTGGCAGCAGAGCCCGCAACCACAGCAACCCTATCCGCTACAACAGCCCTATCCGGAGCCAGGGCCCGGCCCGTTGGGCGGAGCGCCGACGGGCGGAGGTGGCGGATTTCTGAGTGGTGCGCTCGGCACGGCAGCCGGCGTCGCCGGCGGCGTTTTGCTCGCCGACTCGATTCGCGGCCTCTTCGGCGGCAACCACGGGAGGCTTGGGATCGGCTCGGGTTTCGGGGGCCTCGGCGGATTCGGAGGCGGCGAGACGGTCGTCAACAATTATTACGACGAACCCGGTACGAACCAGGGGAACTTCGTAGATGCCGAGGACACAACCACCTACGATGACTCCGGCGACACGGATTCCGACGGCGATGACGGCACATATGACGTCTGAGCTTGCTTAGATCCCCGCGTACCACTCGTAGCCGAGATCTTCCCAATAGCCGCCGTTGCCCCCGCCGAGGTTTGCGAACGACTCGACAAGCTCGATTCGCATGACGTATTTCGCCATCTTGTAGCCGAGCTGCCGCCCAAGGCGCAGGCGCAGGGGCGCACCATAGGCGATCGGCAGCGGCTTGCCGTTCAGCTCATACGCGAGGAGCGTCTGCGGGTGATACGCATCGACGAAATCGATGCTCTCGTAATAGGGCGTGCCGCCCGAACCGCCGGCACTCGATTCGCCCGGCTCTAAATCGTCGGGCACGCCGTCTTGAAACCGATCGGCGCAATGGAAGACGACGAACTTCGCCTGCGGCTTTACTCCAGCACGATTGAGAACTTCGGAGAGCGGCGTGCCGGTCCACTTGCCGATGCAGCTCCAGCCCTCGACGCAATCGTGTCTCGTGATCTGGGTGCGGGCGGGAAGCGCACGCAGATCGGTAAGCGAAAGTTTCATCGGCTTATCGACCAGGCCGTCCACCGCGAGCTGCCAATCGACGAAGTTGGCGCCGGCCAACGTCCGATAGGTCTGGTCGGATGGGCTGGTCGAACCGTTGGCGCGAAATTCCGCAGCGATATCGCTTTCCGAGAATTCGGGGGCGAGCTTGTCACGCGGCAAGATCAGCCGCTGCGCGCGATAGGTGAGCGCCGATGCCTTGTCGATGACGGCGAGGATGCGCGGGTTTTCCGAGACCGCATCATCGCATCCCGCCAGCAGCAACGAACCGGCGCCGATCGCGCCGAGCCGCAGCAAGCCGCGGCGCGAGATCGAATGAAGAAGCTTGCGCTCAGCGGGGCGGATCATGTGCTTCCTCCTCGATGACGTAGCGGCCGGTGATCATGGAACGCAGATTGTTGAAGACGCCCGAAATGAGCACCATGACGACATGCACGACAACGAAAAGCACCAGGAAAGTCGCCGTTATGAAGTGAATCGAGCGCGCCGACTGACGGCCTCCGAAGACCTCGAGCAGCCAAGGAAAGGCGGTGTCCATTGCCGGCGACATCATCAGGCCAGTGAGGACCATCAGCGGAAGGGCGACGAGCGCGGCCGAGACATAGGCGAGCTTCTGCAGGACATTGTAATCCCGCTCGCGTGGAAACTGCAGCCGCACATGCTCCCAGACCGAGCGCGGGATATGGCGGATATCCGACCATGACGGCCAAAGATCACGCGCCAGATGACGGCTGATGATGCCGGAGAGCAAGTAGATGGAACCGTTGATCACCAACAGCCAGGCGAAGAAGAAGTGCCAACGCCGCCCCGTCGCAAGGTCCTGCTCGCCCGGCCAGGTCATGAATCGTGGAAAGCCGCGTTGCTCCGGCTCCCCATTCGGGTCTTTCGACACGCCGAACCAGCCGGTCGTATCGAAAGGATGGCCCGCTATCCACGTGATGCCGCGGGTGGGATCATCGTTTGAGGACGTCATTGACAGGAAGGGATGGGCGAAATCCGACTGCCGCCCCCAGTAGAGGCCGGGATGGGCATTGAAGATCTGCAGCCCGCTCATGAGCAGAAAGACCCAGGCGACCACGTTGATCCAATGCGTGAGGCGCACGATCGGCCCATGCCTGTAGATCGTGATGCGCCGGATGGGCGTGCGGCTTTCTGTGGCGACCTGCGACATACGCGCCTCCGGCTAAATTCTCTGATCTATACGGATCCGGAGCGGAAGATGTTTCATGTCCGCGATTAATTCGCCGAGTTCCGGAAGCCCAGCCAAGCGTGCATGCCCTGCTCTCCAGAGCGCTTTTTGGGATTGTGTCACGAGCCTAGCCATTCCTGCGGTGTGCGGACAATATTTTTCGCTTGCCTCTCGATAAGGAAATCTTTTTGTCGCGGCATTTGCCGGCGGTGCGGGCGATATCGTTGTGAGCTTGACCGGAACGATTTAAGTTCGTTAACGTTATCTCTGGCGCTGCCAGAGGCTCTGTCCCAGCGCATCCTCATTCCTAACGACTTGATCGGGATGGCTTTTGAGACCTGACCGATGTATGCCTGCGCGACCGGCCGGGTTCGATGCGGTTCCGGATTTCTGGAGAAATGATGATGGTGGATACGGCGTTGATGCCAGCGGGGCACGCCGCGGCAGTGCCGCCCGTGCCGCAGCGGAACTGGGCGCTTTTTTTCGATCTCGACGGGACTTTGCTCGACATTGCCGCAACACCCGACGCGGTTGTCGTTCCCGGCGATCTCGTCGCCGATCTTCAAGCTGCGGCAGCCGCACTTGGCGGCGCGCTCGCCATCGTGAGCGGCCGTGATCTGCGCGAGATCGATAGTTTGCTCGATCCCTTGCGATTTCCGGCTGCCGGTGAACATGGCGCAGTCGTGCGCTTGCCGGGCGGATCTCGCGATGAAGTGGCGCTCAAAGTTCCCGATGATTGGGTCGCGGGACTCCGTCGCCTAGAGGAGACATGCCCAGGCGTGCTGATAGAGTTGAAGCCGCACAACGTCGTCGCCCACTATCGCAATGCCCCGGCGCACGAAGCGACGGTGCGCAGCGTCGCCTCGGAGTTCGTCTCCCGCGATCCGGATTCCTTCGAATTGCTCGAAGCCAAAATGGCGGTCGAGATCCGCCCGCGCGCGGTGACCAAGGCGCGCGCGGTCGATTGCCTGATGGAAGTCGAGCCCTTTGCCGGGCGCATCGCGGTTTTCATCGGCGACGACAAAACAGATCGCGATGGGTTCGGCGCCGCGGTCGAACGCGGCGGCATCGCGCTCGACGTCGCCATGTCCTTCGCCGGCCGCCCGCAAGAGGTGCGCGCCTGGCTCAAACGTATCGCGCAAATTTGAGGCCGCTCGTTGCATGACCAACCTTGACCTCGCGGTTATCGGCAATTGCGCGGTTGCGAGTCTCATTGACCGCAATGCGCGGCATAATTGGTTCTGCTTTCCGCGTCTCGACGGCGATCCGGTCTTCTGTGCGCTCGTCGATGGACACGCGCCGACGCACGGCTTCATGGACGTCGGGGTGCGCGATGCCGTGGAGTCTAACCAGCGCTATTTGCCCAACACGGCCGTCCTGGAGACCACGATCACCGACCGCAACGGCGGCCAGGTGCGCATCATCGATTTTGCGCCGCGTTTGATGCGCTATGGACGAAGTTTTCGGCCGCCGATGCTGGTGCGGCGCCTCGAGCCGCTCGCCAAGCGCGTGCGGCTCGCGGTGCGCATCCGCCCGGTCTTCAATTACGGCGCCGACAAGCCCGCGGTGAGCGTCGGCAGCAATCATCTGCGCTATAGCGGACCGCATATGACCTTGCGCGTCACCGCCGACATGGCGACCGCCTATATTCTCGAAGAGGCCGAGTTCGCGCTCGATCGGCCGGTCAACCTGTTCATCGGCTCCGACGAATCCGTTCCCGAAAATCCCGATGCGCTCGCCCAAACCTTTCTCGCCCAGACCATCGAGGATTGGCGGACTTGGGTGCGCGGCCTGTCGGTTCCCTTCGAATGGCAGACCGAGGTCATCCGCTCGGCGATCACGCTCAAGCTCTGCAGCTGTGAGGATACAGGCGCCATCGTCGCGGCGCTGACGACATCGATTCCCGAGGCGCCGAATTCGTCGCGCAACTGGGACTATCGTTTTTGTTGGCTGCGTGACGCCTTTTTCACGGTCGGTGCGTTGAATCGTCTCGGCGCCACCCGAACGATGGAGGGCTTCATCCGTTTCGTGATCGATGCCGTGCTGCGCGAAGACGACGTTTTGATCGCCCCGCTCTATCCGATCTCGGCCGCGACGAGCTCTGCAGAACGTCTGGCACCGGCACTGTGCGGCTATCAGGAAATGGGGCCGGTGCGCATCGGCAATGCCGCCGCATCACAAGTGCAAAACGACGTCTATGGATCGATCATCTTGACCGCCGCGCAGATGTTCTGGGACGAACGCCTGGCCCATACGGGCGACGCGACGCTTTACCGGCAATTGCGCAGCATGGGACGGCTCGCGGCACGCTGCGTCGTCACTCCCGACGCCGGACCTTGGGAATATCGCGGCCGCGTCAGCGCGCATACCTATTCGGCGGCGATGTGCTGGGCGGCGCTGCACCGCTTGGCGCTGATTGCCGAACGCGTCGGAGAGAGCGCCGACGCCGCGGAGTGGGATGCGCTGGCTCTCAAGCTGCGCAAGGAGATCGTCGCCCGCGCGACGACGCCGGAGGGCTGGCTCTCGGGCGTGCTCGACGCCTCGATTGCCGACGCCACCTGCCTGCTGTTGCCGGAGATCGGTCTGTTGCCGGCCAATGATCCACGCGTCGCCAAGACGCTCGATGTGGTGGCCAAGCGGCTGGTGCGCGACGGCTTCGTCATGCGCTATGACGAAGCCGATGATTTCGGCCATCCCGAAACGGCCTTCCTGGTCTGCACCTTCTGGTACATTGATGCCTTGGCGCTCGCGGGCCGCCGCGACGAAGCGCGGGAGATCTTCAAACGCGTGCTAGCCATTCGCAACTCGGTGGGGCTGCTGTCGGAAGACATCCTTCCGCACTCGGGGACGCTTTGGGGCAATTTCCCGCAAGCCTATTCGCATGTCGGTCTCATTCATTCGGCTGCGCGCCTGTCGCGCGGATGGGAGGAGGCTTTATGGCGCGCGTCGTGATCGTATCGAATCGCGTCCCGGTGCCCTCCTTCCGCGGCGCGCGCGCCGGCGGCCTGACGGTGGCGCTCCGCGATGTCTTCAAGAACGGCGCCCTCTGGCTCGGCTGGAGCGGCGAGATTGCCGCCGAGACCTGCACCACCGCCAAGATCGAGCAGTTGGGCAAGTTCGATTTCGCGACGATCGATCTGTCAGAACAGGATTACAAGCGGTTTTATGTCGGCTTTGCCAATTCGGTTCTATGGCCGCTGCTGCATTTCCAGCCAGGCTTGCTCGAATTCGATCGCGAGGACTTCGAAGCTTATCTCGATGTCAACCGCACCTATGCGAAGGCGCTTGTTGCGCTTCTCAAACCCACCGATCTCATCTGGGTGCACGATTATCATCTTATACCGCTGGGCATGGCCTTGCGTGCGCTCGGCGTCAAGAACCGCATCGGCTTCTTTCTTCATGTGCCCTTCGTGCCAGCAAGCCTGTTTGCCGTGCTGCCGCCCTCCGAGACCTTGCTGCGCATGCTCTGCACCTATGACGTGGTCGGCTTTCAGGCGCGGCAGCATCTTCACGATTTCGAGGACTGCCTGCTGACCTTTCTTAATGTGGCGCATCAGCCGGGGCTTCCGATTGTCATCGACGGCCATTCGGTCGTCGTGGCGGCGATGCCGATCGGCATCGATACGCGCGCCTTTGCGCGTCAGGCCAAAAAGGCGATGCAGGGCCGAGCCTCGCACCGGCTGGACGAAAGCATGCAAGGCCGCGCCCTGATGATCGGCGTCGACCGATTGGATTATTCGAAAGGGCTGCCCAACCGTTTCGAAGCTTTCGGACGCCTGCTCGACCGTTTCCCCGAGCATCGGCTCAAAGTCACCTACCTTCAAGTTGCGGCGCGCTCGCGCGAGGACGTCACCGAATACCAGCGCTTGAAGCGCGAGCTTGATCGATTAGCCGGCGAGATCAACGGCCGCCACGCCGAATTCGATTGGATCCCGCTGCGCTACATGACGCGCGCCGTCACGCGCTCGAACCTCGCCGGATTCCACCGCCAAGCCCGCGTCGGCCTCGTCACGCCGCTCCGCGACGGCATGAACCTCGTCGCCAAGGAATATGTCGCCGCGCAGGATCCGGAAGATCCTGGCGTCCTCGTCCTGTCGCGCTTTGCCGGGGCGGCCGAGGAGATGACCGAGGCCATTATCATCAACCCGCATGATCCCGACGAGATCTCCGAGGCCATGCATCAGGCGCTGATCATGCCGCTCCACGAGCGCAAGGCACGTTACGAAAAGCTCTTCGAAAAGATCTGCCAGACGACAGCGGCCACTTATTGCCGCGACTTCATCGCCGCGCTGTCGGCGACGCCGAACGACACAGAACAGGTCACATGACGATGACCTTGGTGCCGACGCCGACGCGGTTATAGAGATCGATGACGTCGTCGTTCATCATCCGGATGCAGCCCGAAGAGACGTTGTTGCCAATCGTGTAGGGCTCGTTGGTTCCGTGAATGCGATATAGCGAGGAGCCAAGATAGAGGGCGCGGGCGCCCAGCGGATTCTCCGGCCCACCGTCCATATGCACCGGCAAATCGGGCCGGCGCTTCAACATGTCCGGCGGCGGAGTCCAATCCGGCCACTCGGCCTTGCGGCTGATCGTCTTGACGCCCGCCCAGGCAAATCCCGGACGGCCGACGCCAATCCCGTAGCGCAAGGCGTGGCCGCCCTTTTCGACGAGGAAGAGGAATTTATTCGGCGTGTCGATCACAATCGTGCCGGGCCGCTGCGGCCCAGTGTAATCGACTTCCTGGCGCAGATAGATGGGGTCAATGCTTCGCTGCACGGCGTCGGGCGCCTGCGCAGAAGCCGGGGCCGCTGGTGTTTGCGTGGCGCCTGGGGCTCCGGCCTGCGCGCCGCCGCCGGTCAACAGAAATTGGAGAAAGCCGCCGCCATAACCAGCGCTTGATGCTGCGGCGGCAGAAGTCGGAGCAGGCTCGCCTGCCGTTTGAGCATTATAGGGTTGCTGCGGAGTGGCGGTGGAGGCCGCCATGGCGATGTGCGGGAGGATCAGGAAGGTCGAGCCGATGAGGCAGAGGGACGCGAAACGCTTGGTCATTTTCGTGGAACTACCCATGAATCCGAAGGATTACATGGTAAGCGAAAACGAGCGTCAGGTCTTAACAATCATGCTTTGTGGTAAGTAAAGTAATAATCTTAATTTATTGGGTGAATGAAACGTAACTGCGCACGCGTGCAGGAGGTTACACTTGCAAACGCCGTCAGACGCGGTTGTAGACATCTTCGATGCGGACGATGTCGTCCTCACCCAGATAGGAGCCGGTCTGCACTTCGATCAATTCGAGGTCGATCTTGCCGGGATTGGCCATGCGATGAATCGTCCCGATCGGCAGATAGATCGAACTCGTTCTCATGGACGAGAATGACTTCGTTGTTGCGCGTGACTTCAGCCGTGCCGCGCACGACGATCCAATGTTCGGCGCGGTGGAAATGTTTCTGCAATGACAGTCTGGCGCCGGGCTTCACGACGATGCGCTTGACCTGATAGCGCGCGCCCTGATCGACGGACTGGAAATAGCCCCAAGGCCGGTAGCATCTCTTATGTTCCAATGCTTCGCGCCGATTCTCGCTCTTTAGGCGATCGACGAGCTGTTTGACCTTATCGCCGTGCGCCCTGTCGAGAACGAGCACGGCATCCTCCGTCGTGACGACGACGACGTTGTCGACGCCGATGACCGTTGTTAAGTGCTCGTCAGATCGGATGTGAACGTTCGTTGCATTCATGATGATGCCGTGGCCGCGCACGGAATTGCCATTGCTGTCGCGCTGCGACAATTCACATACCGCTGCCCAGGTTCCGACGTCCGACCAGCCGATGTCGGCCGGTACGACGGCGGCTCTGTCGGTATGTTCCATGACGGCATAGTCGATGGATATCTTCGGCGCTCGCGCGAAGGATTCCTTGTCGAGGAGGAGAAAGCCGAGGTCCCTGTGGGCTCTCGCCAGCGATTCGCAGGCAGCTTCCAAGATCGCGGGCTCAAGGCGACGCAATTCCTCTTGCATGACATCGGCGCGGAAGAAGAAATTGCCGGCGTTCCACAAGTGCCCTGCGGCAACATAGCTTGCGGCTGTGGCGGCGTCAGGTTTTTCGACGAAGGCTTCGACTTTGAGAACCGTGCCGTTTTCGACGACCGCCTTGCCGGTCTTGATATAACCATAACCGGTCGCCGGCTCGCTCGGTTTAATTCCCAGGGTTACGATATAGCCGCGTGCCGCAGCGGCAGCCGCGTGCCGGCAGGATTCGACGAAGCCTTCATGGTCTTTCACGACGTGATCGGCGGCGAGAATGGCGACGATTGTCTCGGGCGCGATTTCCGCCGCAAGCTCCGCGCCGACGGCAACTGCCGGCCCAGAATCGCGCCGCACCGGCTCGAGCACGATGCGGGCCTCGCGGCCAATCTCCTTCAATTGTTCGGAAACGAGGAAGCGATAGTCTTGGTTTGAAATGACAATCGGCATCTCAAACAGCGGGTCGGCCAAAATCTCGACCGCCATCTGGAAGGTCGAGCGCGTGCCGAGCAAGGGGATGAATTGCTTGGGAAGGCTCTCGCGCAACTCGGGCCAGACCCGAGTGCCGCAGCCGCCGCACATGATAATGGGAAGGATTTTCAACAATTCCCCCGTGGCGAGGTGATCCAGGCCGGATGACCGGACACCCCATTATCGCGGCGGAATTCTAGCCCTTTAGGCCACTTCTGGATAGGTGCCACATGCGCCGAAAATGGCAACTAGCTTATCTTGAATTGCGCCGAGCGCCACGCCGGACGCGCTATTCCAGTTCATGGGAAATGTCGCTCCAGAATGGCTTGACTTCGGCAAAAGCCCGCCGGGCTTTCCCGGCCTTTCTTTGGAATTCTGCTTCCGACAGGCCTTCGATGCTGCCGGCGAGAGACTCGATCGCAGCGAGCTTACCTGCATCGGCCACGCTACCCTCGCTGATCTCCTGCGCCAAAGACGCGAGAAAACGCCGGGTCATGCGGACATCGTTCTCCTTGCCCAAGATCGTCTGCAAATCTTTGAGGGCAGAGACAAAAGAACGAAATCTCTTGCGCGCGGCTTTGGACGCGACCAAGGTCTCAAAGAATTCGCCACTATAACGCAGGTTCTTGGCGCGAATTCGGATGTGATGCCGCTCCTCCTGATCTGCCTCCTCGATCTTGTCGCAGCGCTCTTTGAACTTGCGGGTGGCCTTAGCAAGCTTGCGTTCGACGAGTGATGCAATCTCTTCCCGGCGCAGGCCTTCGCGCTCAGGATCGGCCATCCAATCTCCGGCCTCGATCCAGCCGACGAGACGAGAGAACAACTTCGCCGTCTGTGGCGCCGAGAGTGCCGCAATGAGTTCGTCATAGGCCAAATTCCGGCGGCCTTCGATGGTGTGCAGAAGGTTCTTGGCGGCAGTGGGCGGATCAGTGCCGATCGCTGGCGCGATCACTTCGGCGATCAGCACGTCGAGGTCACGCGCCTTCTGCAGATGCGCCGCGAGCTGTTTGAGATCGGGCCGCAATTCATCGCTGTCCGCGCCTGAGACAAGCGACGAAAAGATCCGCAAGCTGGTGGAGAGCCGGCGCAGAGCCACGCGACACTGATGCACCGCTTCCCCTTCGCGGCTCTGGCGAATCGCGGCCTCATTGAGGAGGAACTGATCGAAACAGGCGCGCGCGATCGTCTGAAATGCCGTCACGGCATCCATATTTGCGGTGAGTTTCGGCGCAAAGGCCGTGACGTGCGAGGTGCGAAGGTCGCCGCAGAAACGATAGCCGCGCAGCACAGCCTCCTCGGCGCTCATCCGCAGCTTGGTCGGTGTGCAAATCTCTGCCAGCAAGCGAAAGAAATCCGCCGGATCGCATTGGCAGGTGAAGGTGACGATGGCGAACGATGTCTGTTGGCGATTCGCCGTTATGCGGGAGCGATCGAGGCTGATCTCGGCCTCCGCGCTGCCCGTGTTAATGCGCCACCGACTTGCTTGCGTTTCGATCTGGAAAAGGATGCGGAGGCTTTGCTGGGCGTCCTGACGCCGCAGAAATGACTGAAGCCAACGGCGCGCTTCAACCGGCGTCGCCGCAGACAGCGGCTCGACACATTGCGCCCAGCCGTTCGGCGGCGGCAGGCCGCGAGCCGCGCTATCGACGGCCATTTTCACATAATCGGAGGTGATCTCACCGGCGCGGTGGATGCCGAGGGCAAGGCCGTGATTCTCGATCGCGGCCTCGGGCGTGTCAAGATAGAGCGCGAAATCCTTTGTCTCTCCCGTCGGTTCCGCGCCAAATCGGCGAAGGCTCGCCAGCAACCAATCGCAGTCCTGCGGGTCGAGTTCGAACCTACATAAGATTTCACGAGTCCTACGCATCCGCACTCCACGCCAGATCGTGCAACACGGCTCCCGCATGATCCCGAAACCTGCCGATTTCGGCAGGATCTCGCGTCAAAACAAACACCTAGATGGTGATCGTAATCAAATTGATCGCTTTCCGCTCAAGGCGGCATGAGCGCATCGAAATTTCTAAGCCGGAAATGAATTTCAGCAGCGTCGCAGTGGAGCACCCATGGCGGGATGTTTCAAGACGTTTTGCGTTAGCCCGGAGCAAGCTCAGCTCGCGCAAAGGAAAAAACTGAAGCATTTCGGGCTTCAAGCGGCTTCTCAAATTTTCGCAGCCACAAAGCCGCCTGCCTTCGACAGCAGGTGCTCGGCCTCGGCGACGATCCGCGCGATCACGCGGCCGGCGGCCGGCGCGTCGCGGATCAGCCCGACGGCCTCGCCCATGAATACGCCGGTTTCCTCGGCGTTGCCGGCGCGGAAGGCACGCCAGTAACGTTCGGCCTCAGCCGCCTGCGTCCGGGGCTCGGCCAGAGCTTCCTCGTGGCCCTGCCAGTCGGCGACGAAGCGCGTGTTAAGCGCGCGCCCACTAATGCCAGACGGCCAATCGTAGTTGCGCACCACGTCGATCACTTTGGTCTTGACCGTCGCGTCGCCTTCGGCGGCCAAGATGGCGTCAAGGAAGCCTGGCGGCGTCAGCGCCTCGGCGCTCGCCATGAGACGTGAGCCAATCAGCACGCCATCGGCGCCGAGCATCAACGCCGCAGCCAGGCCGCGCCCGTCGGCGATGCCGCCCGCGGCAAGGAGCAGCGTGTCGGGCGCCGTGCCGGCCAGATAATCGGCGATTTCCGGGGTCAGCGTCAGCGTCGCCCGAGTGCCGCTATGGCCGCCGGCTTCTCCGCCTTGCGCGACGATCACGTCAGCGCCGGCCGCGACGGCCTCGCGGGCATGCGCCAGCCTCTGCGCCTGACAGATCAGCGGAATGCCAGCGCGCTTGATCGCTTCGGCGAATGGCGCGAGCGCACCGAACGAGAGCATCAGCGCCGCGGGGCTCCGCGCCAGGACGAGATCAAGCAGCTCCGGCCTGCGGGCGAGCGACCAAGTGATGAAGCCGCATCCGACGCGGGTGTTGCCGGCCTCACCGAATTCGCGCGTCAGCCAGTCGCAGTCGCCGTAGCCGCCCCCAATGAGTCCAAGGCCTCCCGCGCGTGTCGCTGCCGCCGCCAGCTTGCCGCCGGCGATAAAACCCATCGGCGCGGAGAATATGGGGTGCTCGATGTTGAACCGATCGGTGAGCCGCGTGCGCAAAGCCATTCGCTAACCTCATGACGAGCGTTCGTGAGAAGGCGAGAGCCTACTCTAAATGTCACGTTGGGGTCGATTGCGGAAGATGGCGTCTAACCGGAGATGAAGCGCTCGCCCTTGCCGAGCATAACGCCGTGCGCACCGGCAATGCCGAGTTCCAGGCTTTCTCCGACGCGCCGGGCGAGCTTGACGAAATGCTCCGCCGCCATGGGCGTGCATTGCTCCCGCGCGGACATCTCGCACAGCGCGAGCCATCGGTCGAAATGCTGCGCGTCGATGGGCAGCGGCAGATGCATGTGCATTGGCTGGCCACGCCCGCTCATCAAGGCCAGCGAGGACCAGAAGTCGCACATCCGTGCGAGATGCGGCTCCCAATCCGTAATCCGCGCCGCGAAGACCGGGCCGATCATCGGGTCTTGCCGCACCCTTGCACAGAAGGCATGGACGAGCCGCTCGATCATCGGCTCGTCGATCCCGGTCTCGGCCCGGATTTGTGCCATAAGCGCCGGGCGGCGTTCCGCAGCGGAAGAAAAGTCGCCAGTCATGGATCGGCCATCGCCGTCTTGGATCAGGATGTTCCCCAATAAGATGCATTTAGAATGCATCTTATTGCGGGGCGGATCAAGGGGCTGTCGTCAGAATCGCCCGCTGGTATCGCAGCGGTTGTCGAGGAGCTTCGCGGGGATAGATGGGCGTTTTGTCGCGGTTGCGGCGAGCTCAGGCCGCCTTCTGCTTCGGCCGAACTTCGGCCGAATAATCTTCGACGAAAGTTCGCGACAAGTTGCCCGGCGTGAATTTGTAAGGCCCGATTTCGGAAACCGGCGTGACTTCAGCGCCCGTGCCGGTGATGAAACATTCCTCGAACGTTTCGAGCTCCTCCGGCATGATGCGCCGTTCGACGACGTCGATACCGCGCCGGCGCGCGAGATCGATGACGGTACGTCGTGTGATACCGTCGAGGAAGCAATCGGCGATCGGCGTGTGCAGGGCGCCCTCGGCGGCGAAGAAAATATTGGCGCCCGTGCATTCGGCGACGCGGCCCTGCCAATCGAGCATCATGGCATCGGCATAGTCGCGCCGTTCCGCCCGGTGTTTCGAGATCGTGCAGATCATGTAGAGGCCGGCTGCCTTGGCGAGGCTCGGCGCGGTCTGCGGGTCTGGGCGGCGATATTCGGCGATGTCGAGGCGGATGCCTTTCATCTTCTCGGCGACGTCGAACATGCTCGGCCAGGGCCAGACCGCAATGGCGGCATGAATTGTCGAATTCTGTGCCGCCACAGCCATCATCTCGCTGCCGCGCCAGGCGAGCGGGCGAACGTAACAATCGGTCATGTCGTTCTTGTCGAGGACAAGCTGCTTGGCGGCGTCGATCTCGGCGACGGAATAGGGAATATCGAAGTCGAGTAGGTTGGCCGAGCGTTTGAAACGCTCGGAATGTTCGGTGGATTTGAAAATTCGGCCGGCATAAGCCCGCTCGCCTTCGAACACGCATGAAGCATAATGAAGCCCATGCGAGAGCACGTGCAGCTTGGCCTCACGCCACGGGACGAGCTTGCCGTCCATCCAGATGAAGCCGTCACGCTGATCGAAAGGCAGGACGGACATCGAGCCGCACTCCTCTTACTTAAGGGCCCGCGGCACGGCGGATCTTTGCTTCGTTATGGGGTGCCGCGGAGATCGAGCTTGGCAATCGATCGCCGATCCGCGGACGACTTGACGGGTAGCAATCTTGCTGAAATATGTCAATGTCACTGACTTAAATTCCCGTCGAACCGGCTGAATTTAGGCGCTTATGCCAACTGCGCTCGGGCAAAGCCTTGAGAGCATCGCAAAAGCGAAGCAGGTTTTTGCGAAGAGATCATCCGATGAAAGACAATCCAGAACAGGACTGATGCCGTCAGAAACAATCCTGGTCTAGAGCTGACCCCGGAAAGGCGACCATGGACTCTGCGTCGCGTAGAAAAGCCTCGGAACTGGCGCCGACAGCGCCTCGCGTTACCCCGCCGGAGGCGGGGGAACCGGAACCGATGTTCGATCTCATCGAACTTCTTTTCTTTGCCTACCGTGATTTTATTGGCGACGCCGACCGCCTCCTCGAAAATTATGGCTTCGGCCGCGCTCATCACAGGGTTCTGCATTTCGTCAGCCGGCGCCCTGGGCTCACCATCGCCGAGCTGCTCGACATCCTGAAGATCACCAAGCAGAGCCTCAATCGCGTGCTCAAGGAATTGCGCGACGAGGGCTACGTCGAAGTACGTGCCGGCGCGATCGATCGCAGGCAACGCCAGCTCTACCCGACGAAGACCGGGATTACGCTGGCGCTGAGCATCGCAAAATTGCAGTCGCAACGGTTTCGCCGCGTCTTCGGGCAATTGCAGAAGAGTGCGCGCGCCGATGCGATCGCATTCCTGCTTGCGATGATCGATCCGGCGGAGCGAGACAAGGTCGCGACCCTTGTCTCATCCGACGCACGGCTGAAGCCCACGGGGCGCGAGCCGTGAACGATGCCGTTACAGAGGCTGCGCCGCCGACCCCGGCGGACGATGCGGCGCATCTCCTCATCGTCGATGACGATCGCCGCATTCGCATTTTGCTGCAGCGCTATCTCACGGATCGCGGCTATCGGGTCACGCTTGCCGAGAATGTCGATGAGGCGATGGCCTGCCTGAAAAACTTCGCCTTCGATCTCATTGTTCTCGACGTGATGATGCCGGGCGAAAACGGCTTCGATTTTGCCGCTAGGCTGCGCGCTGAGCCCTCCGACCGCGGGCAGGTGCCGATCCTGATGTTGACGGCGCGCGCCGAAACGGAGGACCGGATCACGGGCTTTGAAAACGGCGTCGACGATTTCCTCGCCAAGCCCTTCGAGCCGCGTGAGCTTTCCCTGCGGATCGCTTCTATCCTGCGCCGGGCGCAGCCGCATGCCGTATCGTCGCAGCTCACCCAGGTTCAGTTTGGCGGGTTCAGCTTCGACCTGCATCGCGGCGAGCTTCGCCGTGGCGACGACGTCATCCGGCTGACCGAGCGCGAGCGCGATATGCTTCGGATGCTCGCCGAACATGGCGGCGAGACGGTGACGCGCGAGGTTCTCGCCGGCCCGGGCGTCGCCGGCAATGAGCGCACCATCGACGTGCAGGTCAACCGACTTCGTCACAAGATCGAACGCGATCCGGCCAATCCGCTGCATCTGCAAACGGTGCGCGGGGTAGGCTACCGACTTATCATCGACCGCTGATGAGCCATCCTCTCACGAGCCTATCCCTTCCCGGCTATATCGCGAAGCCGCGCGCGGTCTGGCGCAGCTTCGCCCGCAAGATCGCAGCGATGATGCCGAAGGGGCTTTATGCCCGCTCGCTGCTGATCGTCATCCTCCCCATGATCATTCTGCAGGTGGTCATCACCTATGTGTTCATGGAACGTCATTGGCAGCTCGTCACGCACCAGCTCTCGACGGCCCTGGTGCAGGACATCGCCGCAGTCATCGACATCCACAATTCCTATCCGCAGGACAAGAATGACGAGACGCTGACGCGGATCGCCCAGGAGCGGATGAATATCGACATCGAATTCATGCCCAAGGGACCGCTGCCGCCGCCGCTGCCGAAACCGTTCTTTTCGATCGTCGACAGCGCACTTTCGAACGAGATCCGACGGCAGATCGATAGGCCCTTCTGGCTCGATACGGTCGGACGTTCCAATCTCATCGAGATCAGGATCCTGCTCGACAATTCGATTCTGCGGGTCGTCGCCTATCGCAACGCCGCCTATGCGTCGAACTCCTATATTTTCCTAGTCTGGATGCTCGGCACCTCATGCGTGCTGATCGTTGTCGCGCTCGCCTTCCTGCGCAATCAGATCAGGCCTATTTTGCGGCTCGTCATGGCGGCGGAGGCGTTCGGCATGGGTCGCGACGCCGAATTCAAGCCGCGCGGCGCGCGCGAAGTGCGGCGCGCCGGCTACGCCTTCATCGAAATGAAACGCCGGATCGAGCGCGCCATCGAGCAACGCACAGCAATGCTGACCGGGGTCAGCCATGACCTGCGCACGATCCTCACCCGCTTCAAGCTTTCGCTCGCCTTGATCGGCGACGACCCGGAGGCGGCCGAGATGCACAAGGATATCGAGGAAATGCAGCGCATGCTCGAAGCCTACCTCGCCTTCGCGCGCGGCGACTCCAGCGAAGTCGCGGCGCGCATCGACATGTGCCAATTTCTCGAAAGCTTGCGCAGCGAGGCCGAGCGGCATGGCGCTGACGTGAGGGTCGCCTATTCAGGCGACCCCCTTGTGATGGTGCGCCCGGCCGCCTTCAAACGCTGCCTTTCCAATCTCATCGGCAACGCGCTCGCGCATGCCAAAAGTATTAGGATCGAGGCTCAGCGCGATCAGCGCTTTCTCACGATCCATATCGACGACGATGGACCCGGCATTCCGCCCGACCGGCGCGAGGACGTTTTTCGGCCCTTCTTCCGTCTGGATGCGGCGCGCAATCAGGACGAGGGGGGCACCGGCCTTGGCCTTGCCATCGCCCTCGACATCGCCCGCTCGCATGGCGGCGACATTACGCTCGGCGACAGTCCCCTCGGGGGCCTGCGCGCGACGGTGCGCGTGCCGGTATGAGGCGATACCTCTCCCCGCTTGCGGGGAGAGGTCGAGCGAAGCGAGGGTGAGGGGCTGGGTGAGTAGCCTCAATCCATGTCGTATGCTTCCACATCGAAGGTCGCCAAGCTTGCTGCCAATGCACCGGCCCCTCACCCCAACCTCTCCCCGCGAGCGGGGAGAGGGGAGACTTGCTTTTCTCCTGCCTGTCACCTTAGCGGCGGCTCCCGTCACAAGGCCCGGTGCTCGTCCCTTTTCTCGTCGAAGCTTCTGCCTGACGGCGTGCCAGCGCCGCTGTGGCGGCGTTCGAACAAAGCGCGGGCAATCGAGAAGAGCGGCGAGCTCAAGCGGTTCAGCTCCTCGGCGCGGGCAATGAGCCGGCCGCCACGGGTCAATTCGTGATCAAGCGCGGCAAGCGTCGCCGCGAGCTCCGGATCGTCGTCGGAAAACCAGGTCCGAAGGACGCGCCGCCAGGCGAAGACAAGACCTTGCAGCTTGAGCGCGCCGACCGGACCCTCGGAGTCGATCCCCGCCGCCTCGAGCATGAAGCGCATCGAATTGATCATCAGCCGGTTCAACGCCGCGGCGGCGAAGGGATCGCGCCCCGTCCATTCGCTGATTCCTTCGAGCCCGAGCTTGTATGGCGCCAGCGCATCGAGGCGGCGCCGCAAGACCCCGATGAGCCTTTCCTTTGCGGGCTCATCGGCAGGCTCGGCCTTCGTGCCTTCGAGGACGATCTTGTCGATCTTGCGCAGGAAGGCCGCGAGCACAGCGCCTTTTGACGGAAAGAGATCGCGAAAGGTCGACAGCGACACATTGGCCCGTGTCGCGACGTCAGTGAGCGGAATGTCTGCCCAATGGCGCTCGCCTGCAAGTTCGAGCAGGGCGCCGATGATTGCGTCCTTCGGATCCGGCGGCCGCGCGGCGTCGAAGCCCGGTTCGCTTGCTGGCATGATCTCGCCTCCACGCGTCCAAAATTGACACAGGTGGGGAGACTAGAGCGCCGGTGTCCGCAGTCAAGGTTATGCGGCACCTTGGTTTCGGCTATTGCCATGATGCGCCAGATCAGCCTGACAATTCCTGCGCGCGCCGCTTGGCTGCCGCGACCGCATCGCCGATCAGCTTTTCCAGTCCGCCTTCGCCGCGCAGAATGGCAAGCGCTGCCGCGGTCGTGCCGCCGGGAGAGGTGACGCTTTCGCGCAGCTCCGCCGGCGAAACGTCGGGCTGGCGTGCGAGCAAAGCGCCGGCGCCTTCGATCGTGGCACGTGCCAGCCGGTTTGCGAGATCGCGCGGCAGGCCGGCGTCGATGCCGGCCTTGGCTAGGCATTCGGCGAGATAGAACACATAGGCCGGCCCGGAGCCGGAGATCGCCGTGACCGCATCGATGAGACGCTCATCCGACAGCCATTCGACGCGGCCGACGGCGGAGAGAAGCGAGTCGGCAGTTTGCCTTTGAGCCGGCGTCACCTTCGCATCAGCCACGGCTGCGGTCATTCCGCAGCCGACGACCGCGGCGAGATTCGGCATGGCACGCACGATCGCGCCGGAAAAACGTTGCGAGAGGTTTTCGATGGTCTTGCCGGCAAGGATGGAGATGACGAGCGTCGCCTCCGTCGTCAGCGGCGCAAGGCGCGGGGCGACGGCGTCCAACATTTGCGGCTTGACGGCGAGGACGAGGACTGAGGGCGGTGTCGGCGGCATCCCTAGCCCAACTTCGCGCGCCGCGCACAGCGCCTTGATTTGTGGCGAGGGATCGGGCTCGAAGACGGTGATCCGCCCGGCATCGAAGCCGCGATCGAGCCAGCCTTGCAGCAGGGAACCGCCCATCTTGCCGGCGCCGACGAGCAACAGCGGTTCCCCGCCGATCGCCATTTAAGCTTCGCCTTTCGTCTCCAGCATGGCCGTATCAAGCGCCTCTCGGCCGCTCTTGCCGGCCCAGACCACGAATTGAAAGGCCTGATAATAACGTTCGCAAGCGACGACCGCACTGGTCAAAGCCACCTCGCATTGTCGCGCATTCAGCGCGGCGCCGCCGGCCAGCAGCATCGCATGGCGGAACATGATCACGCCATCCTGCGGCCAGATGTCGAAATGGCCGATCCAAAGCTGTTCATTGATGAGCGCGATCAACGCCAGCGCCTCGCCGCGCCGGGCATGCGGCACTTTGAGATCGAAGGCGCAGGCGACGTGCAAAGCCTCGATGTCCGACAGCCAGGTGAAGGCGATGTTGTACTCAGTCCAGGTGCCGGCCACGGCGATCGATATTTCGTCTTCTTCGTCGCGGTCGAATGACCACTGGTTGTGAGAAGCAATCCTTTCGATTTGATCTACCGGATTTTCGGTTTGCGTAAGCTCGATTTGCGAAAGCGACATGCCGATGCCCCGAGAGGATGATGCCCCGAAACCAAATGTTGCGGGGAGAACAGCTGAAACGCGGCGGGACTGGAACCAATTGGTCCGACTGGACCATCAGCCTCGGCCACTCACGGCTAGACCCGGCCAAGGCCAGCGACAGGCTCGCGATGCAAAGCGAGCAATGCGGTCTCCCTGCGCATTGCCGAAACGGCAGAAACGCGGTTGTCGCGCCAGATGCGGCACGACAGCCATGCCGACCCCACGACTCACGTCAGAGATAACAGAATCACATCGTGAGGTGATTCTGCAACAGCTCGACGACAGCAAAACAAGCTCCGCAAACAAAACTCCCCCCTTCTCGATGGGCATTAGCGTCGTCGATCCTCGCCGATTCGTCCATCGGGAGAAGAGGTCTTCCACAGGCAGAACCGGCAGAGTGTGGTCGCGGCCCGCTCACGGTCTCGCATCAGCGGCGGGGAAAACGGTGGATAAGCGCGCCAAGTGATTTGTCGGAGCCGGCCGCGGCTTCCTCGCTCAAATCGACCAGTCACCGGAATTGTCGAAACGCTCGATATAGAGGCGCTCGACGAGATAGGCGATCACTCTTGCGCTCGATTGCTGGGCGCTCGCGCCGTCATTCCCGAGCACGAGCTCGGCGGCCTCCGGCGCTTCATACGCTTGATCGACGCCGGTGAAATTCTTGATCTCGCCGGCAAGCGCCTTCTTGTAAAGACCCTTCGGGTCGCGCGCGATACATTGTTCGAGCGGCGTGTCGACAAAAATCTCAATGAATTCGCCGGCTCCGAGAATCTCGCGCGCCAACTGGCGGTCGGCCGCGAAGGGCGAAATGAAGGCGCAGAGAACGATGAGGCCCGCTTCCGTCATCAGCTTCGACACCTCGCCGATGCGGCGGATGTTTTCGATGCGGTCGGCGGTGGAAAACCCGAGATCTTTGTTCAATCCATGGCGGATGTTGTCGCCGTCGAGCAGAACCGTGTGCACGCCACGCGCGTTGAGCTGTTGTTCGACGAGATTGGCGATCGTAGATTTGCCCGAACCGGATAGGCCGGTGAACCAAAGGACCGCGGGGCGCTGATGTTTCAGCCGCGCCCGCTCTGCTTTGGTGATCGTCACGTCCTGTGGGTGGACGTTCGTCGCCCGCTTGAGGCCGAACGCGATGAGCCCGGCCGCGGCCGTCGCATTCGTATAGCGATCGATGAGGATGAAGGCGCCCGTCACCCGGTTTTCGGAATAGGGATCGAATGCGATCGGCGCCGTGGCAGTGAGATTGCAAGAACCGACCTCGTTCAGACAGAGTGTCTTTGCCGGATGTTGCGAGAGCGTCGTGACGTCGAGCCGATATCTGAGTTCCGTCACCGTGACCGGAATTGTGCGGGTGCCGATCTTCATCAGATAGGAGCGGCCGGGCAGAAGCTCCTCGTCGCCCATCCAGATGAGATTGGCGGCGAACTGCTTGGCGACTTCGAGACGTGCCTGCGGGGCGGCGAGAATGTCGCCCCGCCCCACATCCAGCGCGTCGGCGAGCGTCAAGGTCACCGAGTTGCCGGCGCTCGCGCGATCGAGATCGCCATCGGCCGTGACGATGCGCTCGACGCGGGTGCTCTTGCCCGAGATGGCGACCACAACCTCATCGCCCGGCCTGATCGCGCCCGAGGCAATCGTCCCGCAGAACCCGCGGAAATCGAGGTGTGGCCGGTTCACCCATTGCACCGGCATGCGGAAGGGCAGTCGGCTGCGATCTTCCTCGACGCTGATGTTTTCAAGATAGGCAAGCAGATTGGGGCCTGAATACCACGGCGTTTTCTCGCTCTTTTTCGAGATATTGTCGCCGAAACGCGCCGAGATCGGAATTGCGAGGCACGTCGCAAATCCGAGTGGCGCCGCGAAAGCCGTAAACGCGCTCGCGATCCTCTCGAAGGGCGCCTGATCGTAACCGACGAGGTCGATCTTGTTGACGGCAAGCACGACATGCCGGATCCCGAGCAGAGAGACGATCGTCGCGTGCCGATGCGTTTGGGCGAGCAGTCCCTTGCGGCAATCGACGAGGAGGACGGCGAGGTCGCAGTTGGAGGCGCCGGTCGCCATATTGCGCGTATATTGCTCGTGGCCGGGCGTGTCGGCGACGATGAAGGCGCGCTTGCCGGTCGAAAAGGCGCGATAGGCGACATCGATGGTAATGCCCTGCTCGCGTTCTGCTTCGAGCCCATCGACAAGCAGCGCGAAATCGATGTCGGCGCCGACTGTGCCGTGTTTCTTCGAGTCGCGTTCGAGCGCAGCGAGCTGATCGGTCAAGATGAGCTGCTGCTCATACAGAAGTCGACCGATCAAGGTGGATTTGCCGTCGTCTACGGAACCGCAGGTCAGAAAGCGCAAGGTCGGCAGCGCGGGCTCGCCGGCCGGCGTGGCGGCGGCCCGCTTTTCCAGGATCCCGACCTCGACGGCCTCGTCCATCAGAAATAACCCTCGCGCTTCTTTTTCTCCATCGACCCTGATTCATCGTGGTCGATCAGCCGCCCCTGCCGTTCCGACGTGTTCGCATTGCGCATTTCGGCGATAATGTCGTCGAGCGTTTCGGCATCGGAGCGGATCGCGCCGGAGAGCGGATAGCAGCCGAGCGTACGGAAGCGAACGCGCTCCTTCCGCGGCTTTTCGCCGGGCCTGAGCGGCAGGCGGTCGTCATCCACCATGATCAGCGTTCCGTCGCGCTCGACCACGGGCCGCTCCTTGGCGAAATAAAGCGGCACGACGGGGATCGATTCGGCAGCGGTATAATCCCACACGTCGCGCTCGGTCCAATTCGACAGTGGAAAGACGCGCATCGATTCGCCGGGCTTGATCCTTGTGTTGAACAGCCGCCAGAGCTCCGGCCGCTGGTTGCGCGGGTCCCAGGCATGCGCGGCGGAGCGATGCGAGAAAATCCGTTCCTTGGCGCGGCTCTTTTCCTCGTCGCGGCGGGCGCCGCCAAAGGCCACGTCGAAGCGGTATTTGTCGAGCGCCTGGCGCAGAGCCTCGGTCTTCATAACCTGCGTATGCAGCGCCGAACCCGAGGCGATGGGGGAGATGCCGCGCTTCAGTCCATCCTCGTTGACATGAACAAGGATCTCCACGCCGAGACGCGCCGCGGTGGCGTCGCGGAAGGCGATCATGTCCTTGAATTTCCAGGTCGTATCCACGTGCAGCAGGGGAAAGGGCAGTTTGCCGGGATAAAACGCCTTCTGGGCGATGTGGAGCATTGCGCCCGAATCCTTGCCGATCGAGTAGAGCAGCACCGGGCGCTCGAA
Source organism: uncultured Alphaproteobacteria bacterium (assembly GCA_963720425.1). GTDB lineage: Bacteria > Pseudomonadota > Alphaproteobacteria > Rhizobiales > Beijerinckiaceae > Methylovirgula. The sequence goes on along the minus strand of OY970391.1, from coordinate 969,408 downwards.
TTCGGCCACCACCTCGCGCATGATGAAGATCGCTTCGGCTTCGAGCTGGCGAAGATGCGCGGAGAGGCCATTATTCACAGACAATTTCCGGCTAAATTTCCATTTTACATTGATCTTGCTCTTATACGCTGGTGCTTGCCGGGGCAATGCGCAAGCTCGACAAGCAATTCAAAGCCGTAGCGCCAAGTGGGGTGCCGGTTTCAACATCATGGGCAGGCCGGCGGTTACGAGCACCACGGCCTCGCAGGCCAGGGCGACGGCCTGGTTAAGCTGCCCCTGCGCATCGCGAAACCTGCGGCCGAGCTCGTTATCCGGGACTATTCCGAGCCCCACCTCGTTCGAAATGAAGATCGAGGGTCCCTTAAGGCCCTCGATCGCCTGCGCCAAAAGTCCGAATTCCGCGTCTGGATTGCGACCGTGGTGCATGACATTGCTGAGCCAGAGCGTCAAGCAATCGACGAGCAGCACTTTGTCCTCTGCCGACTCGCGGTGCAGGGCGCGAACGAGATCGAGTCTTTCCTCGACGACTCCCCAACGGCTGCCGCGTGCGGCCCTGTGCGCCGTGATCCGCTTTGCCATTTCGGCATCGCCCGCCTCCGCCGTTGCGATCAGGACCGGCTGCTTGCCGGACTGTTCGGCGCATTTCTGGCCATAGCGGCTTTTGCCCGAGCGCGCCCCGCCGATCACAAGAAGGCTGCGAAGATCGAGACAATCATCCATAGCAAGTTCTCTCCAGAATCTGGCGAGCCTCGCGGACGGATCGAAAGCTTGACAACACCGGTCCTAGGCCGTGAGACCAGCGTTCCGGCCTTCCGCAAAGACCCCGAACATGAGACATTTCGTCGTCGCCTTGCTGGTTCTCAGTCTTGCGCCATTGACGGGCCCGCGCCAAGCGACGGCTAACGAGCGGGTCGTCAATGTCTTCAATTGGAGCGATTATATCGATCCGCGCGTGCTCGAGGATTTCACCAAGGAAACCGGGATCAAGGTCATCTACGATACATATGATTCGGACGCGGCGCTCGAGACCCGTCTGATGCTCGGCAGGAGCGGTTATGATGTCGTCGTTCCTTCCGGCCTGGTCCTGCAGAGGGCGATTGCCGCCGGCCTGCTGCAAAAGCTTGATGAGACCAGATTGCCCAACGTCAAGAATCTGTCGCCGGAGATCATGGCGCGGCTTTCCGTCGACGATCCCGGCAATCGATATGCCGTCAACTACATGTGGTACACCGCCGGAATCGCGTTTGACGCGGACAAGGCGCGCGAACGGCTGGGCGACGCAGCGCTTGATTCCTGGGACATCATCTTGAAGCCGAAAAATTTGAAGAAATTCGCCGATTGTGGAGTCTATGTGCTCGATGATGCGCAGGATCTCTTCGCCATCGCGCTCATCTCTCTGACGCTCGATCCCAATACGCGGAATTTGAACGATTTGCGCCGTGCCGCAGCTCTCCTGAGCACGTTGCGCGCAAATGTGAAAAGATTTCATTCCTCCGAATATATTAATGCGCTTGCCAATGGCGATATTTGTCTCGCCGTGGGCTGGTCGGGCGACGCCGCGCTGGCGCGCAATCGCGCCCGCGAGGCGGATAACGGCATTGAAATCGGCTATGCGATCCCCAAGGAAGGAAGCGTCATCTCGCTCGACAATCTTGCCATCCCCGGGGACGCGCCGCATGTCGCGGCGGCTTATGAATTCATCAATTTTCTGCTGCGTCCGGACATTGCCGCCCGCAACACAAATGCGACCGGTTTCGCCAGCGGCGTCGGTGCAGCCAAGGCCGCTCCTGCGATCGCCGCCGACAAGACGATCTATCCCGATGCCGAAACGATGAAACACCTGTTCGCCGTCAAAAATTATGATCCAGCGACGCAGAAATTCATGGAGCGCGAATGGACGCGGATCAAGACCGGCAAATAGCGATCGGACAAATCAAAGGCCGCCTCAATGGGTCGCCACGCCTTTCGTCACCGAGGCGCTGTGGCCGCGACGCAGCGTGGCGCAAGGGCCAAAAAGCCGGCTTGTCTTATGGCCGCGATCACGGCAAGAGCAGTCCCGCGGTTTCTTTCGGCATGCCGAGAACCGTTTCACGTTATCGTCCGAGGCTGGCGTGCCCTATCTTCTTCTCGAACGCTATTTGGACCGCGTCGGCCGCGGTCAGCTTGAGCACGATTCGGCCCAGGAACAGGTCTTGCGCCGGCTCGAAAAGCTCGCCTTGGAACTCGCCTTCTATCGTCCGGCGCGCAAGACGGCCGCGCTCGGCTGGCTCGGTGGCGGCAGGGAAAGGTCTCGCCCCAGCGCGGCATTTACATCTGGGGCTCGGTCGGCCGGGGCAAGACCATGCTATGGACCTGTTTTTCGAAGAGACCCAGCTCACGCATAAGAGGCGGCTGCATTTCCACAGCTTCATCGCCGACGTGCATGCGCGGATCTTCGCCTTCCGCCAGCAGCTGAAAAGGGGCGAGGTGAAAGGCAACGATCCGATCACGCCGGTGGCCGAGGCGATCGCGGCCGATTGCTGGCTCCTGTGTCTCGACGAGCTCTTCGTCAGCGACAATCACCGACGCGATGATCCTCGGCCGCCTCTTCAAGGTTCTGTTTCAATGCGGCGTGATTCTCGTCGCGACCTCCAATGTCGAACCGCAAGAACTCTGCAAGGAAGGTCTCAATCGAGGACTATTTCTGCCCTTCGTCGATCTGCTGTGGGAGAGGATGGACGTGCTTGACCTCGCCGCGCGCACCGATTTCCGGCTGGAGAAATTGATGGGCGAATCGGTCTATCATGTTCCGGCCGATGCGAAGGCGCATGCGGCGTTGACCCGTGCCTTCGCCGCCCTGACGGGCGTCGAGAGCGCCGCAGCCGCCCGCCTCGACGTGCTCGGTCGCACGATCCTGGTGCCGCAGGCGAAGGCGCATGTCGCCCGCTTCAGCTTCGCCGATCTTTGCTCGCCACCGCTCGGCCCGCAGGACTTTCTCGCCATTGCGGAGACTTTCCACACCGTCATCATTGACGCCATCCCTGTCATTCGGGCGGAGCAAGCCGACGAAGCGAAAAGATTTATTCTGCTGATCGACACGCTTTATAACCAGCATGTGAAATTGATCGCCTCGGCGGCGGCAGAACCCGCGGAACTTTATCTCGGCAGGAAAAAGCGCGAGGCCGTCGAATTCGCGCGGACCGCGTCGCGGCTGATGGAGATGCGATCAGCCGCCTATCTCGGCCTGCCGCATGGCTCGATTGGCGCGCCAGGCAATCCGCCCCGCGTTGCTGAGCTCTGAAGGGAAGCTTAGCCCGTTGAAACCGCATCGCCTTTGATCACGCCAGAGGCTGCGCAGCGGGCGAGCTAATTGCTTGAAATTTAAGCCTCACATTTCTTCGACCGGCGGGGCGGCCAAAATTCCACCCTTTATCTCAGCGATCTCACCGGCGTGGTCTTGCTTTTGTATATCATCTTCGGCAGAACCGCTGCCGTTCTCCTTGCCGCGGTGCAATGGCACGTCGATCGGCTCTCCGTGAGAGGACAATATGCCACGTCAGAAGATCGCGCTGATCGGCGCCGGCCAGATCGGGGGCACGCTCGCCCATATCGCCGCTCTCAAGGAACTGGGCGACATCGTCCTCTTCGACATCGCCGAAGGCATCCCACAAGGCAAAGCCTTGGACCTCGCGCAATCTGCGGCGCAGCAAGGCTTTCACATGCGCTTCAGCGGCGCCAATGATTACGCGGTGATCGCCGGCGCCGACGTGGTGATCGTCACCGCGGGCGTGCCGCGCAAGCCCGGCATGAGCCGCGATGATCTGCTCAGCATCAATCTCAAGGTCATGGAGGCGGTCGGCGACGGCATAAGACATTATGCGCCCGATGCCTTCGTGATCTGCATCACCAATCCGCTCGATGCCATGGTCTGGGCATTGCAGAAGGCGACGGCTATTCCGGCCAATAAAGTGGTCGGCATGGCCGGCGTCCTCGAATTCGGCCCGTTTCCGCCATTTCCTCTCGGAAGAATTCAAGGTCGCGCTCGAAGACGTGACCGCCTGCGTCCTTGGCGGCCACGGCGACGACATGGTGCCTTTGCTGCGTTATTCGACGATTGCCGGCATCCCCTTGCCGGATCTCGTCAAGATGGGCTGGACGAGCCAGGAGAGGCTCGATGCGATCGTCGAGCGCACCCGCAAGGGCGGCGGCGAGATCGTCGCCCTGTTGAAGACGGGCTCGGCCTTCTACGCGCCGGCCGCCTCGGCGATCGCCATGGCGCAATCCTATTTGCGCGACGAGCGCCGGGTGCTTCCCTGTGCCGCGAAGCTCAACGGCGAATATGGGGTGAAGGATCTTTATGTCGGCGTTCCCGTCGTGATTGGCGCCAATGGCGTCGAAAAGGTCGTCGAGATCGCGCTTAATCCCGACGAAAGACGGATGTTCGAGAAATCCGTTGCTTCGGTGCAGTCCCTCGTCGAAGCCTGCAAGGGCATCAATGCGGCTTTCGCCGCATGAAACGGGACTAGGCATCTTCCGCGCCGGGCGCGGCAGAGAGCGGAAACATGAACATTCACGAATATCAGGCGAAGGCGATTCTTCGGGAATTCGGGATTCCCGTCGCCGCAGGCGTGGCCGTCACCGATGCGGCCGAAGCCGGCAAGGCGGCCGCCCTGCTCCCCGGCCCGATCTTTGTGGTGAAGGCGCAAATCCACGCCGGGGGTCGCGGTAAAGGCAAATTCAAGGAGCTCGAGGCCGGCAGCGGCGGCGGCGTTCGCCTGGCGCATTCGCGCGAGGACGTCGAAATCCACGCGAGCCAGATGCTCGGCCACACGCTCGTTACGCTACAGACCGGGCCTGCCGGCAAGCAGGTGAACCGGCTCTATATCGAGGATGGCTCGGCGATTGAGAAGGAGTTCTATCTCGCCCTCCTCGTCGACCGGGAGACGAGCCGGGTTGCCTTCGTCGCCTCGACCGAAGGCGGCGTCGCGATCGAAGAGGTCGCGAAATGCACGCCGGAAAAGATCGTCAGCTTCTCTATCGATCCGGCGACTGGTGTCATGCCGCACCATGGCCGAGCGCTCGCCGCGGCTCTCGGACTTTCCGGCGATCTTGCCAAACAGGCGGAAAAACTCGCCGCGCGGCTTTATACAGCCTTTGTCGAAAAGGACATGGCGCTGCTCGAGATCAATCCTCTGGTCCTCGGCAAGGACGGGCTGATCAAATGCCTCGACGCGAAGATCGGCTTTGACGACAACGCGCTCTTCCGGCATCCGGAGATCGCCGCGCTGCGCGACGAGACGGAGGAGGACGCCAAGGAGACCGAGGCTTCAAAGCACGATCTCTCCTATATCGCGCTCGACGGCACGATCGGCTGCATGGTCAACGGCGCCGGCCTCGCCATGGCAACCATGGACATCATCAAGCTCTATGGCGCGGAGCCAGCGAATTTTCTCGACGTCGGCGGCGGCGCGACGACCGAGAAAGTGGCGGCGGCCTTCAAGATCATTACCGCCGATCCGAACGTCAAAGGTATTCTCGTCAACATCTTCGGCGGGATCATGAAATGCGACGTGATCGCCGAAGGCGTCATCGCCGCGGTCAAGGAAGTCGGTCTCGAACAGCCGCTCGTCGTGCGTCTCGAAGGCACCAATGTCGAACTCGGCAAAGCGATCATCGCCAAGTCGGGCTTGAACGTCATTGCAGCCGAGGATCTCGATGATGCCGCCCAGAAGATCGTCGCCGCCGTCAAGAAAGGCTGAGCCCGTGGCGATCCTCATCGACAAGGAAACAAGGGTGATCTGTCAGGGGTTTACCGGCAAGAACGGCACGTTTCACTCCGAGCAGGCGCTCGCCTATGGCACGCGGCTCGTCGGCGGCGTCTCGCCGGGTAAGGGCGGTGCGAGGCATCTGGGCCTGCCTGTCTTCGACACCGTGAAAGCGGCGCGCGAGGCGACCGGTGCGCAAGCGAGCGTCGTCTACGTGCCGCCGGCGGGCGCGGCGGATGCCATATGCGAAGCGATTGATGCCGAGATCGCGCTCATCGTCTGCATCACCGAAGGCATTCCCGTGCTCGATATGGTTCGGGTCAAACGGGCGCTGGATGGTTCCCGCTCGCGGCTCATTGGCCCGAATTGCCCGGGCGTCGTGACCGCCGGCGCGAGCAAGATCGGCATCATGCCGGCCAACATTTTCCTGCCTGGCTCGGTCGGCATCGTCTCGCGCTCGGGCACGCTCACCTATGAGGCGGTGTTTCAGACCACCCGCGAGGGGCTCGGCCAGACCACTGCGGTCGGCATCGGCGGCGATCCGGTGAAAGGCACCGAATTCATCGATGTCCTTCAGCTCTTTCTTGCCGATGAAAAGACCGAATCAATTATTATGATCGGCGAAATCGGCGGCGGTGCCGAGGAAGACGCGGCGCTGTTCTTGCGTGATGAAGCAAGACGCGGCCGCGCCAAGCCCGTCGTGGCCTTCATCGCCGGCCGCACTGCGCCGCCCGGCCGGCGCATGGGCCATGCAGGCGCCATCATTTCGGGCGGCAAGGGGGACGCCGAGGCCAAGATTGCCGCCATGGAAGAGGCCGGCATCGAAGTCTCGCCTTCGCCAGCCCGGCTCGGCAAAACTCTCGTCGAGGTGCTGAGGAGATGAGATGGCCCGGGGTAACCACCAATCGCTCGACAGAAAGCATGAAAGGGGCGCTGGGCGCGCATATATCGGGGATGGATCGCACGCGCTGAGCCCGATTCGGAGAATGTGATGGCACGCCGAGACGGCAACAACGGCCAGAATGGTTCGGGCGGAGGGGCGTTTCGCTCGCCCTCCAACGATTCCTTTGCGCTGACATCCTTTCTCCATGCCGCCAACGCCGCCTATGCCGAGCAGCTCTATGACCGCTATGCCCGCGATCCGGCTTCGGTCGATGCCGAATGGCGGGATTTCTTCGCCGGCTTGAAGGAGGACCCTGCGGACATCGAGAAAAGCGTCGAAGGCCCGGCCTGGAAGACGCGAGGCGAGCCGGTTGCCGCGCATGACGAGCTCGTCGCCGCCTTCGACGGCGATTGGGACGCGGTCGAGACGGCCATCGGCGAGAAGATCAAAGCCAAGCAAGCCGGCGGCCATTCGGATGCGGAACTGCAGCAGGCAACGCGCGATTCCGTGCGCGCGATCATGATGATCCGCGCCTACCGCATGCGCGGGCATCTGCACGCCAATCTCGATCCGCTCGGGCTTCAGGCGCCAAGGGATCCCGAGTCACTCCATCCTTCGAACTTCGGGTTTGCGGAGGCCGATTACGCTCGCCCGATCTTCATCGACGGGGTGCTCGGCATCAAATTCGCGACCATCCCGGAGATGCTGGCGATCCTGCGGCGCACCTATTGCGGGACGCTCGGCTTCGAGTTCATGCACATATCGGATCCCGCCGAAAAGTCCTGGTTCCAGGCGCGGATCGAGGGGCCCGGCAAGGAAATCAACTTCACCCGCGAAGGCAAGCGGGCGATCTTGAACAAGCTCATCGAGGCCGAAGGATTCGAGAAATTCATCGATCTCAAATTCACCGGCACCAAGCGTTTCGGCCTCGACGGCGGCGAAGCCATGGTCCCGGCTCTCGAACAGATCATCAAGCGCGGCGGCGCGCTCGGCGTGAAGGAGATCGTGCTCGGCATGGCGCACCGCGGCCGCCTCAACGTCCTCTCCCAGGTGATGTGCAAGCCGCACCGCGCGATCTTCCACGAATTCAAGGGCGGTTCCTTCACCCCGGACGATGTCGAAGGCTCGGGCGACGTCAAATATCATCTCGGTGCATCGTCGGACCGCGACTTCGACGACAATCAGGTCCACCTGTCGCTGACGGCCAATCCGTCGCATCTTGAGATCGTCGATCCGGTCGTGCTCGGCAAGGTTCGCGCCAAGCAGGATCAGCGGCATGATTTCCTCGAGCGCAGCAAGGTCCTGCCGCTGCTCATTCACGGCGATGCGGCTTTTGCCGGACAGGGCGTGGTGGCAGAGTGTTTCGGTATCTCCGGCTTGAAAGGCCATCGCACCGGCGGCTCGATTCATTTCATCATCAACAATCAGATCGGCTTTACGACCTATCCGCGCTATTCGCGTTCCTCGCCCTATCCGTCCGACACGGCGAAGATGATCGAAGCGCCGATCATTCACGTCAACGGCGACGACCCGGAGGCCGTGGTCTACGCGGCGAAAGTGGCCACCGAGTTCCGGCAGAAATTCCACAAGCCCGTGGTCATCGACATGTTCTGCTATCGCCGCTTCGGCCACAACGAAGGCGACGAGCCGGCCTTTACTCAGCCGTTGATGTACAAGAAGATCAGGTCGCATCCGACGACGCTCGAAATCTATGCGGAGCGGCTGATCGGCGAGGGCGTGGTCACCTCGGCAGAGATCGAAGCGTGCAAGGCGGAGTGGCGCCAGAAGCTCGACTCGGAGCACGAGGCCGGAACTGCCTATACGGCGAACAAGGCCGATTGGCTCGACGGGCGCTGGGCGGCGTTCCGACCGGCCGACGGTGTCGACGAGCCGCGGCGTGGCCGCACCGGCGTCGAGGTCGCAAAGCTGAAAGCACTCGGTTCGCGGCTCTGCCTAGTGCCGGACGGCTTCAATCTGCATCGCACGATTCGGCGCTTCCTCGACAACCGCGCCGCGATGATCGAATCAGGGGCCGGAATCGACTGGGCGACGGGAGAAGCGCTCGCCTTCGCAAGCCTTCTCGACGAGGGCCATCCGGTGCGGCTCTCCGGCCAGGACAGCGAGCGCGGCACGTTCTCGCAGCGCCACAGCGTCCTCGTCGATCAGGAGACGGAGGCGCGCTATGTGCCGCTCAATCATGTCCGCGACGGCCAGGGGCGCTACGAGGTCATCAATTCGATGCTCTCGGAGGAAGCCGTCCTCGCCTTCGAATATGGCTATTCGCTCGCCGAGCCCAATGCGCTCACCATCTGGGAGGCGCAGTTCGGCGACTTCGCCAATGGCGCGCAGGTGGTCTTCGACCAGTTCGTCTCGTCGGGCGAGCGCAAATGGCTGCGCATGTCCGGCCTGGTCTGCCTCCTGCCGCACGGGTATGAGGGCCAGGGGCCGGAGCATTCCTCTGCCCGGCTTGAGCGCTATCTGCAAATGTGCGCCGAAGACAATATCCAGGTCGCCAATTGCACGACGCCGTCGAACTTTTTTCATGTCCTGCGCCGGCAATTGAAGCGCGACATCCGCAAGCCCCTCCTCTTGATGACGCCGAAGTCGCTGCTACGGCACAAGCGCGCCGTCTCGCGGCTCGATGAATTCGGGGCGGACACGACCTTCCATCGCCTTCTCTACGACGATGCCGAAATGCTGCCCGGCGGCGAGATCAAGCTCGTGGAGGACGACAAGATCCGGCGGGTCATCCTGTGCTCCGGCAAGGTCTATTTCGATCTCTTCGAAGAGCGCGCCAAACGCGGCATTGACGACATCTATCTGTTGCGGGTCGAACAGCTTTACCCCTTCCCGTTGAAGGCGCTGGTCAAGAAACTGTCGCGCTACAAGAATGCCGAGATGGTTTGGTGCCAGGAAGAGCCGAAGAACATGGGCGCCTGGAATTTCGTGGACCCTTATCTCGAATGGGTTTTCGTGCAAGCCGGCAGCAAGGTGAAACGCCCCCGCTATGTCGGGCGGGCGGCCTCGGCGGCAACGGCGACAGGCCTGATGCCGAAGCATTTGGCGCAGCTCAAAGCCTTTCTCGATGAGGCCTTGGCCGCTTGAGCCACGGCCAATTGCATTTGAGTGTTGAAGCCGAGGATTTTTCGCTGCAAGGGCGATCCAGCGGAGCTAGGATGAACAGTCTCTTCAAATCCCGTGAGCTCCTGGGGATTGCACATGGCGAATGAAATTCGCGTCCCACCTTTGGGCGAATCGGTCAGCGAAGCGACGGTCGGCCGCTGGTTCAAAAAGGCGGGCGAAATGGTGAGAGCCGACGAGCCCGTCGTCGAGCTCGAAACCGACAAGGTTACACTCGAGGTCAACGCCCCCGCCGCCGGCGTACTCACCGAAATAGCGGCGCAGAGCGGCGAAAGTGTCGCGCCTGGCGCGCTCCTCGGCGCGATCGGCCAGGCGACTGGCGCGGCAGCTTCGGCGGCGCAAAAGAAAGCCGCTGCCGCGCCGGCCGCGCGGCCGGCGCCGACTCAAGCCATGCCGCCCGCACCGGCCGCCGCCAAGATTGCTGCCGACAAGGCCATCGATCTTTCGGCAATTGCCGGCTCCGGCAAGCACGGCCAAGTCTTGAAGGGCGATGTCTTGGCAGCGCTCGCCACGCCGCCTGTTCAGCCGCCCCCCATACCGCAGGTCCGGGCCCCGGCGCCGGCCGATGATGCGCGCCGCGAAGAGCGCGTGCACATGACGAAATTGCGCCAGACCATCGCGCGCCGGCTCAAGGATGCGCAGAACACCGCCGCCATGCTGACCACGTTCAACGAGGTCGACATGAGCGAGGTGATGGCGCTGCGCGCCCGCATGAAGGACGCTTTTGAGAAGAAGCATGCGGTGAAGCTCGGCTTCATGGGCTTTTTTGCCAAGGCCTGCGTCAACGCGCTGAAGGAAATCCCTTCGCTCAACGCCGAGATCGACGGCGCCGATCTCATCTACAAGAATTACTACCACCTTGGCATCGCGGTCGGGATCGACAAGGGTCTCGTCGTGCCGGTGGTGCGCGATTGCGATCGTCTGAGCCTCGCCGAGATCGAGAAGAAGATCGCCGATCTCGGCAAGCGGGCGCGGGACGGCTCGCTCAAAATCGAGGAGATGCAGGGCGGCACATTCACTATCACCAATGGCGGCGTCTATGGTTCGCTAATGTCGACGCCGATTCTGAATGCGCCGCAATCCGGCATTCTCGGCATGCACAAGATCGAGGACCGGCCGGTCGCCGTTGCCGGCAAGGTCGAAATCCGGCCGATGATGTACCTTGCCCTCACCTACGACCATCGGATCGTCGACGGCAAAGAGGCGGTGAGCTTTCTCGTCCTCGTCAAGCAGGCTCTCGAAGACCCGGCGCGGCTGATTCTGGAAATCTAAGACCGCGCTGCGCGGCATAACCGGGAGGGCATTATGCATTCGGGCGAACTTTATGCGCTGGAACTCAGCGTCCTTCTGTTCATTGCGCACGTTGGCATCCAGGCGATATTCGCGCGGGGCGAATTCGGCGAGGCCTATCTGCTCAGCCCGCGCGACGAAAAGCGCACGGTGAAAGGTGTCCTGGCTGGGCGGGCTGAACGCGCACTCGCCAATTTCATCGAGAATTACGTGCCTTTCGTCGCCGTCGATCTCGGCCTCATCGCGACAGGCCAGACGGGCGGCTGGGGCGCGATCCTGTGGATCGCTGCGCGCATCCTCTATCTGCCACTCTATCTTGCGGGCATTCCGGTCGCGCGCACGCTCGCCTGGCTCGCAGCGATCATCGGCTTATTGATGATGCTTGCGCGGCTGGCAGGGCTTTGAGCGGCGGTTTGAGGTTTGACGATGTATGATCTCATCGTGATCGGCACCGGCCCCGGCGGTTATGTCTGCGCCATCCGCGCCGCGCAGCTCGGCCTCAAGGTCGCGGTCGTCGAAAAACGCAAGACGCATGGCGGAACCTGCCTCAACATCGGCTGCATTCCATCGAAGGCGCTGCTTCAGGCTTCGGAAAAATTCGCCGAGGCCGATCATGAGCTGGCCGGCTTCGGCGTGATGGTCGACAAGCCAAAGCTCGATCTCAAAGCGATGATGAAGCACAAGGACGACACCGTCGCGGCGAACGTCAACGGCGTCGGCTTCCTGCTCAAGAAGCACAAGATCGAATTGTTTTTCGGCACAGGCACAATCAAGGCGGCGGGCGAGGTCGAGGTCACGGCGGCCGATGGTGGAAAGCAGAAGCTCACGGCCAAGAACATCGTCATCGCAACCGGCTCCGATGTCGTACCGCTGCCCGGCGTCGAAATCGACGAGAAACAGATTGTCTCTTCGACCGGCGCGCTTGCGCTGCCCAAAGTGCCGGCGCGGCTGCTTGTCATCGGCGCTGGCATCGTCGGCCTGGAACTCGGTTCGGTCTGGCGCCGGCTCGGCGCGCAAGTCACCGTCGTCGAATTCCTCGATCATATCCTGGCGGGAATGGACGGCGAGGTCAGCATAGCGTTCCAGCGCATGCTCGAAAAGCAGGGGTTCGAACTTTTGCTCGGCCACAAGGTCGTCAAGGTGGAGAAGGGAGCGAAGGGCCTGGGGATCAAAATTGAGCCGGCTGCCGGCGGTGCGAACCTCATGCGCGAGGCCGATGTCGTGCTCGTCGCGATCGGCCGGCGTCCCTATACGCAAGGCCTCGGGCTCGAAGCGCTTGGGGTTGCGATGGAGGGCGGACGCGTTGTCATCGACGCGCATTTCGCGACCAACATCCCCGGCATCTATGCGATCGGCGACGTCGTGCACGGCGCGATGCTCGCGCACAAGGCGGAGGATGAAGGAATTGCAGTGGCCGAACTCCTCACCGGCCAGCACGGGCACGTGAACTATGAGGCGATTGCTTCGGTGGTCTACACGATGCCGGAGATCGCCGCGGTCGGCGCGACCGAGGAAGAGCTAAAAGCCAAGGGCATCGCCCACAAGATCGGCAAGTTTCCCTTCAGCGCCAATGGCCGGGCACGCGCCATGCGCGCGACCGAGGGATTCGTAAAAATCCTCGCCGATGCGGCGAGCGATCGTGTTCTCGGCGTGCATATCATTGGCGCCGCCGCGGGCGAACTCATAGCCGAGGCCTGCGTGCTGATGGAGTTCGGCGGCTCCGCGGAGGATCTTGCCCGCACCTGCCACGCGCATCCGACTTTGTCTGAGGCGGTGCGCGAAGCCGCGCTCGCCGTGGACAAGCGCGCGATCCATATGTGAGGCTTCCTTCCCTGGACGGCCCGCGAAGCGGACGAAGATCGGGGATCCAGAGGCAGCGCAGCGCATGGATCCTGGCTCGAAGCTTCGCTTCGGCCGGGAAAGTGGGAACGAAGAGCCCTACAGATCCTTGAACGTGAAGGGCGACACCGTGCGCATCTGCTCGTCGACATGCAGCGGCCGCAGCACGGGCGGCGCGGCGCGCTGCGGGCAGGCGGGACGCTCGCAGAGCCGGCAATTGATCCCGATGGGCGTTGCTTCGACGCTCGCAAGATCGAGCCGCTTGGCGTAGATCAGCCGGTTCGCGTATTTCATCTCGCAGCCGATGCCGATGGCGAAATGCGGCTCGATCGCGCCAAAGGGCGTGATCGCGCGGCGCACCGTGCGGGCGATCGAGAACCAGCGCGAGCCGTCGGTCAATTCGACTACCTGGGTCAGAATGCGCCCGGGATCGGAAAAGGCGCAATGGATGTTCCAGAGGGGGCATGTGCCGCCGAAATGGGCGAAGGGAAAGCGGCCGGAGGAAAAGCGCTTCGAGACATTGCCGGCGCCGTCGACGCGCAAGAGAAAGAAAGGGATACCGCGGGCGGTCGGCCGCGCTAGCGTGGTCAGCCGATGTGCGACCTGCTCGTAACTCGCCCCGAAGCGGGCGCCGAGAAGCTCGATGTCATAGCCCGCAAGCTCCGCCGCGTCGTGGAATTTGCCGTACGGCATCATCAAGGCGGCGGCGAAATAATTGGCCAGGGTGACGCGCAACAGCCGGCGGCCGAGCTCGTCGCCGGGCTCTAGTTTTTGCGCCAGCTCGCTCAACGGCGCATCGCAATCCGTGAAAGCGAGCTGGTAGGCCGCCTGGAACGTGCGGCCCGGCTGGTCCATGACTTCCGAAATCATCAATTGCCGGCGGTGGTGGTCATACCAGCGCAGCCGCTCGCCCATGACTTCGAGCGGCAGGATGCGAACCCTTATGCCGTGCTTGGCGCGCAAGTGCTCCGAAATCGCGAAGAACAGCTCATGGCCGCCCAGCGCCAGATCGGATGCAAAGGTCTCGGCCGCCTGATCGAGTTCGGGAAAGTGGTTGCGCTGGGCATGTAGAATGGCGCGGACCCGATCGACTGGGCTTTCCCTTATGACCGCTTCAGTGCGGTCGGGATCGGCACGTTGCGTCAGACCCGCCTGGCTCGCCTCGCGGGCCGCGACATAGGCGCGATAGAGCCGCTGCATGGCAGCGAGAAGGGTCGGGGCATGTTCGGCGGCGTCCTGGACCTCCGACCGCGGGACGCCGGCCTCCCGCATGATCGGATCGGCAAGCAGCTGTTCGATCTCACCGATCGCCTGATTGGCCTCGCCCTCCATGAATTCGCGCGGATCGATGCCATAGACATCAGCGAGCCGGATCAGGACCTGCACGGTGATCGGCCGCTGGTTGCGTTCCATCAGGTTGAGATAGCTTGCCGAAACGTCCAGCTCCTCGGCCATGCGGGCCTGCGTCACTTGGCGTTCGCGCCGCAGCCGTTTCAGCCGCGCGCCGGCAAAGATTTTGCGTGAGCTTGTTGATGGGACAGCCGTCATAGTAAAGCTGTTTACAGGAGTCAATTTCTTCACACAATGACAATTTACAGAGTCTTGTATTTACAAGGCAACCAAATTTTGTAAGCCTAAGGGTTGCGAATTCGAGCTCTTTCCCCCTTATACGGAACACGACCGGGACTTTTCGCTCCTTTGTTGTCAATCACTGTCAACGCCATTCGGTTTACACGCGTCCGGAGAACTATGATGAGCAATGCTGCGAGTTTCGATGATTTGGTGCCCTCCGCGCCCAAGGGCCGGTTCGACGGTATCCGCCGCCCCTATACGCCCGCCGACGTGCGCCGGCTTCGCGGCTCATTTCCGATCGCTCATACGCTCGCCGAGCGCGGTGCCAACAAGCTCTGGAAGCTGTTGCATGAAAAGCCTTACGTTCACGCGCTTGGCGCCTTGACCGGCAATCAGGCGGTGCAGCAGGTCCGCGCCGGACTTGACGCGATCTATCTTTCGGGCTGGCAGGTCGCAGCCGATGCCAATGTTGCCGCGACAATGTATCCGGACCAATCGCTCTATCCGGCCAATTCCGGTCCCGATGTCGCGCGGCGCATCAACAATGCGCTGAAGCGTTCGGACGAGATCGAAAGTGCCGAAGGTCGTGTCAGCCGCGATTGGTTCGCGCCGATCTTCGCCGACGCCGAAGCCGGCTTCGGCGGCGCGCTCAATGTCTTCGAGATCATGAAGGCCTATATCGACGCTGGCGCGGCCGCGGTTCATTACGAGGACCAGCTCGCCTCCGAGAAGAAGTGCGGCCATATGGGCGGCAAGGTTCTTATCCCGACGGCGCAGCATGAGCGCAGCCTCGCGGCGGCGCGGCTTGCCGCCGATGTCTGCGGCGTGCCGACGCTCGTCGTTGCCCGCACCGACGCCGAGTCGGCGAAGCTCATCACCTCCGATGTCGACGAGCGCGACCGCCGCTTCATCGTGCCCGACAGCCGCACGCCGGAAGGCTTCTTCCGCCTGAAGGAAGGGACTGGCATCGACCATTGCATCGCGCGCGGTCTTGCCTATGCGGAATTGGCCGACATCCTCTGGTGGGAGACCTCGAATCCCAATCTCGACGACGCACGCAAGTTCGCCGAGGGAGTGCATGCCAAATATCCCGGTAAGCTGATGGCCTATAATTGCTCGCCCTCATTCAACTGGCGGGCGAAGCTCGATGCCGCGACCATCGAGAAGTTTCAGCGCGAGCTTGGCGCCATGGGCTATAAGTTCCAGTTCGTCACGCTCGCCGGCTTCCACACGCTCAACCTGTCGATGTTCGATCTCGCCGACGGCTACCGCGATCGCGGCATGGCCGCCTATTGCGAGGTTCAGGACGCCGAGTTCGCGGCCGAGAAGCGCGGCTATACGGCAACCCGCCATCAACGCGAGGTCGGCACCGGCTATTTCGACGCCGTGGCCGAGGTCCTGTCGGGCGGCAAGGCCTCAACGATCGCTCTGCGCGAATCGACCGAAGCCGCGCAGTTCCAGGGCAAGAAGGTGGCGGCTGAATGAGGCGGGCGAGCACCAAGTGACGGGAACATCTGGAAGGCATCGTGGCGCTCCCACGGTGCCTACAGCCACTTAGGGGTCGTGCGCGCGAACGCTCCGCGCCGGTCACTGCTTTTCATTTTTCCCCGATGGCGCGCGCGTTGAGGCTATCGATCGGGCCGTAGGCATTGTCTCATCGAAAGCGTGCACGAGGTTTCGCGCGAGATGCGACACGCCGCGATCGCGTATGAAGGTGATTTCGACGCCTGGCGTTAGCGCGCGGCGAAGCCGAAACGAGCACCGCCGCTGCTTTGGGCCTACTACCACGACTTGGTCCAAGCGGTCGCGCGCGGTGACGACAGCGCCCTCACCAAAGCGGCGAACGAACTTCTCGCTTTCGAACGGATAGCAAGTGCCGGATAACGTCATTACGCTGAGCGGCCCTTATTTGAAGGAGCCGAATGTCCGACGATACAACAATACTATCGATGATAGTCCCAACTCGCCGCGCAACTTGCAGGCAGTGGCGCCTAGCGAGGTCCCGCGTATCCGCCATCTGCTTAGCGCCGCAAGAAGCCTGATGTCCAGCGCCTGCCCCGCGCTGCTGGCCGAGATCGAAACGCTTGGCCATCAGATCGTGCTGGTGAGCAAGGGTCCCGGCGCCGACACGTTCGGAGGTGCCACTTCGATCTTTCTATAGGGCGCGGTTATTTTGAATCCGACGCTTATCCTCGACAGAATAGCCCTCGTCGAATCTCTGACGCACGAGACCGCCCATGCGCTGCTCTTTGGGTTTACCTTGGGCGAAAACTTGACGCTCAACGATCCGGCGGAGCGCTATGCCTCGCCGCTTCGCCGCGATCCCCGCCCGATGGAAGGGATTGTGCACGCCACGTTTGTGCTTGCGCGGATGATCCACGCCCTCGATCTCCTTGCGCAATCCGATTGCCTCGGCTCGCCCGAACGCGCGCTCGTGAACGAAAGGCGCGCGTGCCACCTGCGCGGCTATCGCGCCGGGCTCGAGACGGTCATGGCGCACGCCACTTTTACGACGGAAGGTGACAGAATATCCAGTGCATGCGCTGCGGCGATGGCTGGGCGCAAGACGGGCGCGCGGGCATATCTCGGGAACGCGTTGCGGCGATGGCTGGGCGGAAGACAACGGCGATGCCGAAGCGGCGCCGGAAGTCGAAGGTTCCGCAACCAATGAAGTTTAGCGCGTCGCTTGTGAGCCGGCTACGAACAGGCTATAGGGGCGCCGACGCGCTGCGACGCCCCTTGCCTTTTGCGCCCGGTCGCCAGGCGCCTATTGGGATCACCGATGAAACCCGACGTTCATCCGAACTATCACTTCATCAAGGTCGTCATGACCGATGGCAGTGAATACCTGACGCGCTCGACCTATGGCGAGCAGGGCGCGACCTTGCACCTCGATATCGATCCGAAGACGCATCCGGCCTGGACCGGCGGATCGCAGCATCTCGTCGATCGCGGCGGCCGCCTGACGCGCTTCACTTCGCGTTTCGGCAACGTCGGACTTGGCAAGAAATAGCTTTTAGCGCCGCCGGCCGGGACCGCTCATTCGCTCAAGGCGAAGGCGGCGCGGAGCAATTCGAGCTGCGGTTCGAGCGGCCTTGCGGCAATGCCCGGCGCGCCTTTCTCGGTTGCCGGATGGATCAGCCGATCGAGATGGAGGATGCGGCTTTGCAGGCGCAGCGATCTCTCGATGATCGCGACGAGCCGCGGCGGCAATTTCGCAAAGACATCCGGGCCGGTTGAAACCTGCTGCTCGCTCAGGCGAACTTTGCGTTTCTCTGTCGCCGCCTCGCGCTGGGTCAATTCCCCATCGTTGACGGCACGCTGGAGCAGCAGCCAGGAGGCAATCTGCATCAGCCGCGTGGTGAGACGCATGCTTTCCGTGGCATAGGCGAGGGCGGCCGGGCGCGAGAGCTTTTTGGCTTCTTCGCGCCCGCCGCCGTCGAGATAGGCGGCGGTTTCTTCGACGAGAGCCATGCCTTCGCGGAACAGCGATTTGAACGACTCCGATGTCGCAAGCCGATCGGCAAGGGAGACGGCGCCCTCGATACCCGACACGTTCATCCTGATACGCCTACCAAACGCTTGCGAAGGGGCAACGCGTGCCCATAGCCGATCCTAGCCCATTGCGGGGGCGTTGGGCATTAAGCTTTCAGAAAGGTTAACGGATCTGGCGAGGCCCGCAAGCCGAAGCTTGTGGTCAAGAAAAGAGCCGCACGAAGCGGCTCTTGAAGTTTAATGTTGGGGAGGTATTAGAGCGAGGCGGAAACCTCTCGGCTCGGCCGGCTCGCAACCGGCATAATTTATTAATAAAGGAAAAAGTTTAACGAATAGTTACGAGGGGGTCCCCCGGCCACGCCGTGCTTCCGATTCCGCTCAGGAGACGGATTTGAAGAAGGCGGTGGCGGTCGCGCGGCTTGCCTCCTTGGCTTGGCGGGCCCGTTCGAGCCGCTCAATTTCTACCCGTAGCGCCGTGATCCTCTCGCCGAGCTCCTCGACGGAAAGTTCGTCGAGGAGCTGGCCGATCACATGGACCGCAGGCGCCGGGCGCGGCGCAAAAACATCATCTTCATCCTTGATCATGACTTCCTCAACACCGAAAAGCCAGAAATCTCATTTTAGCCCGGCCGATTCGAAATTCCTCAGCAAATTTCGGCCATTTCATCCCCCATTATGACGGGCGGCCTGCGGTTCGGCGCGTTGCATTCGGCGCCAGCCTTTCCTAGATATATTCCCGTTTCCCGTCATAGGTATCAGTGAGCCACGCGCCGCGGCCGAACTCGGGCTAGGGCGCGTCAGGAGAATAAGCTGCGCTCGGCCTCAGCCAGTCCGGCAAAGGAGAACGAGATGAACAACACCCCCCTGATGCCCAAGGCGACCGCCGTCTGGCTCGTCGAGAACACCTCGCTTAGCTTCGATCAGATCGCCAATTTCTGTAAGCTCCACCCGCTCGAAGTGAAGGGCATCGCCGACGGCGAGGTCGCGGCCGGTATCAAGGGCGCCGATCCGATCATCTCCGGTCAGCTGACGCGGGAGGAGATCGCCGCGGGCGAGAAGGATCCGGATCACCAGCTCCAACTGGCCCAGTCCAAGGTGAGACTGCCGGAGGCTAAGCGCCCGCGCGGTCCGCGCTACACGCCGCTATCGCGTCGTCAGGACCGGCCGAATGCGATCCTGTGGCTTGTCCGCAACCATCCGGAACTGAAGGACGCGCAGATCATGCGCCTTGTCGGTACGACGAAGACGACGCTCCAGGCGATCCGCAACAGGACCCACTGGAATTCGCCCGCCCTCACTCCGCTGGATCCGGTGACGCTTGGCCTCTGCTCGCAAATGGATCTCGATTTTGAGGTCAATCGCGCCGCCAAGGAACGCGCGCCGGTCGAGGAAGACCGCAGCCAGACCCTCGTGCCGGCCGAGGTGACCACGGCGCCCCGCAGAGAGGCCGAACAGGACGCCGAAGTCTTCGGCGCACCCTCGGCGCCGGCCGAACGTGAG
Organism: uncultured Alphaproteobacteria bacterium; assembly: GCA_963720425.1. Classification (GTDB taxonomy): domain Bacteria; phylum Pseudomonadota; class Alphaproteobacteria; order Rhizobiales; family Beijerinckiaceae; genus Methylovirgula. The sequence continues at coordinate 949,944 of OY970391.1, read as the reverse complement.
GCCGATATCGACGTCGACTCGGTTTTCGCCAAGCTCAAGGACCGCAAGGTCGAGGAGTGAGCGGTATTATGGCGCAAACGCCGGAAGACTTTCTGCCATGCCTCTCCTAAATCGAGGGCATGGAAGACTTAACCAACAAATACGCTCTTGCCGCCCTGAAAGAAAGACGCGCCACAATCGCGGGCGAGATTACGTCTCTCGAATCCCGCCTTCGCTATCTTCGCGAATTAGTTGTGCACGTGGACGGCACACTGAGGCTGTTTGCGCCATCGCTTGATCCCAGCGAGATCCCCGAAAAGAAGCCCTTCAAGCGCGTCAAACTCTTCGGTCCTGGGGAACTAAACCGCCTCATTCTAGGAGTGCTCAGGAAGGCCGACAAACCGCTTGCAACGGGCGAAGTCGTCGCTGCCGTGGTGGAAGAGCTTGGCTATGGCCCTGACGCGGCTAAAGGCATCCTAAGCCGAATTAATGCCAACCTCATTTATCTATCCAGGGTGCGCGAGCTTGTGACGAAGGAAGGGAATCGGGCGAGCGCGAAGTGGTCGCTCACCAGATCTTGATCGCGCGCCGCATGTGGATATCGGTGATGCCGCCTAAGATTTGTTCGGCTTTGGAGGCCGCTTTTCGTGATAGTCGATGGCGATCATTATCTCGACTTCTCTAATGAGAATATAGGCTGCAACGTCTTGTTCCGACGGGCCTAATTTCTCTCGTTCTGCTAAGAGCGCAAGATAGTCGTACGTCTCCCCGGGGATACTCACAGTAAGCGTCCTTGCCTCTGAGCGGTGTTTTGGACGCCCTCGACGCTCCGCCATCACACTTACTCACTTGGAATAATAAGTGCTTTATAATGGCATTATTATTCTTGTCTGGCGATTCGACAGGTGGCATAGTGATTCGGTAATGAAAAAGGCTCCCGTGAGGGAGCCCTTGGTTGGGTGCGGAAGCGGTGGGATTCGAACCCACGGAGGACCCGGTCGCGATCAAGCTAGGAGCCCCCGGACGGATTATAAATCCGCTGCCTTAAGCCGCTCAGCCACGCTTCCACAAGGAAGGTCGCCCCGCTTCAACGCGGGGCGATTTCCTTTTTGGAGGGTAGCTGGGGAAATCAGATTCGGCCATATTAGCAGACGGCCAATCCACATAAATCGCAATATCTAGCCTACTTGATGCCGTTGCCAATATCCTGCGAAATCGACGCTCGGCTTGGCTTTCAATGCCAGCACGGTCAGCCGGTTCACTTGATCGCCATTCGGCGCGCGCCGATGATCTTCACGCCATGAAGCCTCTTGCGCGTAGCGCAACAGGTATGCGCCCGCGAGATGATGATGATGGCCGATCTCAGCGCGGCGCATACGGCTGAAAAATTCTTCCGCCCAATTCGTGCAAGCGCCTGCGAGCGAATACGCTTCCTGATGATTGACGCGTTTCATTTCGAATTGGCCGTGAAGGTCATTCCAGGCTTGACCATCGTCCGCATTGACGACCGTTCCCTTAGCAATGCGCGAGCGGATGAAAGAGAGCGCGTGGCCTTCGGAGCGGAACACCGCCGGAATTGAATTGCCCTCGCGCTCTCGAACAATAACGACGCATTTGCGCTTGCCAGTCTGATTAGAAGCGAAGCGACGATCAATGCGGTGTTCCTTGAGGTTCGCGGGCTTCACATAACCGCCAAAATATCCGCCGTCGATTTCCGCGACCTTGCCTTCGCCGCCGACAACACGGCCCTTCATTTCTGCGGCCATTGCTTCGCGAAGCTTGTGGAGCAAAACGAAAGTGCATTTGTAGGACACGCCAAGATCGCGCGACAGCGCGAGCGCGCTCTTACCTTTCACTTCATTGCAGAACACCGCGATGGCGGCGAGATACGAGCGGAGCGACAACTTATGCGAGGCGAACAACGTGCCGGATGTAATGCTGAAATCTTTTCCGCAAGCGCGACATTCAAAGCGAGGCGCGCCGTTTGGACGCCGGCAGTCGTAAGGATCGACGCCGCCGCAGTGCGGACAGACGGCCGCTCCGTTTGTCTCAGGCCAGCGCAGGTTACGAAAGGCCGTTTCTGCCTCGGCATCCGACATGCGGAAAACGCTCGCGAGAGTGAGCGTTTTGGCCGCATGTGAGAGGAGGAAATGCTACGTCAACGGCGGTCCGGTACACATTCCCGCCCCAAATATGATCGATGCGATTAAAGGCAACAGTTTCCTTTATATTTGGGGATGGGTCGAATACGACGATGTGTTTCTCCAAACCAACCGGCATAGGACTGAGTTTTGCTACCGAGTTAATACCGTAATGCATCTCAGTGACACGCCGGAGGGCCTCCGTCGATCCGCTATGACTTTCAGCCACAGTCCCGTACATAACGGCGCAGACGAAGACTGCCTGATGCCATTGAGAACTGGATCGGCGAAAAATCCGTTGCCTAAGCGCGCGTAGCAGGGCGCAGGTAAGCGAGGTGTCTTTCCGGCGTTTGCGCCATAGTACCGGGAGCGGTATTATGGCGCAAACGCCGGAAGTGAGCTTGATCTGCTTCGTTTGTCGAAACCCGCGAATCAGATAGCAGATCGTTATTGGTCGGCATTGGCCGGCGGCCCGGGGGTCTCACGATGCGTGGCGACAGCGAAGGATTGAAGCCTCGGGTCGGTGTTTTCCGCGCGCGAAGCTTATGCGGATCTTGCCGTCCTCTACCTCTGCGTCTGTCGCGGCCATCCGCGTTGAGGGGCCTCTTTCTTGCCGGTTTGTTGGCGGGCGCGAGCGCGCAGGCCGCCGATCTCGGGCGCAGACCCGCCTTATCCCGGCGCGGCAGGATGCCGGCTGGTGGCGCAACCTCAGTTCAATCTTTACAACGACGTGACCTGGTACCGCCCGATTTTGGTCTGCCCGACGCGCGGCGTCTATGGCGACACACTTTGGCCTCACCCTTGGCCCTATTGAAGGGTGCGGCTCGATCTCGTTAACCTTAGCCGAGCAACCGGCAGGGTTGAAGTAACGACTGGATAAGGATAACGCTTATAGGATTGATCGGGCTCGCTTTCGGGAGCCTGGTCAAAGAGCGGATGCCGATGCCCACAACAGATCTCGCAGGCCGTATCAGCGCGTTCGCCCTGCTGGCGTCGATCACAATATGGCTCGCCGGTTGCGGCGAAGATCCCGGCCATCTGAGCAGCCGCGCCTATCAGCCGCTTTCGCCGGAAATGCTGGCCTTGATGCAGGACAAGGGCACCACCGAGCAGGCGCCCATGCTCATCCGCGCCTATAAGAAGGAGGCGGAGTTCGAAATCTGGAAGATGAAGGCGGACGGCCACTATACGCTGCTCAAGACTTATCCCATGTGCCGCTGGTCCGGTCAGCTTGGGCCGAAGGTGCGCGAGGGCGATCGTCAGGTGCCGGAAGGCTTCTATTCGATCACGCCCGGCCAGATGAATCCCAATTCCAACTATTATCTCTCCTTCAACGTCGGCTATCCGAACACCTATGATCGCGCGCATGGGCGCAGCGGCGCAGCGATCATGGTGCACGGCGCCTGTTCTTCGGCCGGCTGTTTCTCGATGACCGACCAGCAGATCGCCGAGATCTACAGCATCGCTCGCGAGGCTTTTGCCGGCGGCCAGAGCGCGATCCAGATGCAATCCCTGCCGTTCCACATGACCGCCGAGAACTTCGCCAAATACAGGCTCGATCCGAATATCGATTTTTGGAAGGAGCTGAAGACCGGCAGCGACAATTTTGAAGTCACCGGCCAAGAGGTCACGGTCGGTGTCTGCGCCGGACGTTATTTCTTCAACGCCGAATCGGCGAACGGCAGATCCTTGAACCCGACTGGCGCATGCCCGCCGCTGAAGCGCGATGCGGTCGTGGAAGCCGAAGTCTTGGCGAAGCAGAAACGCGACGACGCAAACGTCGCCGAGCTTATTGCCGAGGGCGTGCAGCCGGTTCGCACCGTCTATGCCGACGGCGGCCAAAATCCGAGCTTCGCGTCGGTCACAGGCGAGGTGAGCCGGCCCGAAGCAATCGCCGAGGGCCCGGTTGACGTCGCGGTCGATGATAACCGCAAGACCCCGACGCTGGCGCAATTGAGGGCGGCCGAGGCGAAGGACCTCGCCGAAGCCGATGCTGCGGAAAAGAAGGCCGCCGAACTCCGAACGGCGCAAGAAGCGGCCGACCGGCCAGAGCCGGCGCAAGGAGTTGCCGATGCTCAGCCGCAGCCCGCCAACCCAGCACCGGCAAATCCGCCGCAAAACGCTTCCGACGGTTCGATCCTGACGCGTCTGTTCGGCCCGCAGCCGCCACAGCCCCAAGCTCCCGCGCCAACCCAAACTGCCGCGGAGCAGCAGCAGCCTGCCCAGCCGCAGACTGCCGAGCCGGATGGCAGCGAAACGAGCAACGCCCAGTTCTACCAACAAACCCAGCCGAAGCCGCAGCGGCCGGCTGTCGACCGAACCGCCACCGCCTCTTCTGCCGGTTCGGACGAGGCGCCGCAGCCGGCCGACGTTCCGTTGCCGCCGCTCCGCAAGCAGGCGCAGGCGCAAAAACCGATCGGTACGACAGAGGCGGCGCCGTCCCAACCGGACGCAGCGCCACAGCCGGCTCAACAGGCGCAAGCGCCGAACCCGCCGGGCGACAGTTTTGGCGGCATGACGCCGATCGTGCCGCAAGGTTTCTCGGCGCTGGCGACGCCGGACCACTAAACCGAAAATCCTTCACCGCTTCTATCCTGTTCTAGGCGGCTTGCAAGACCCGCAAACGCCGAGGCAGGGCGGCAAGGAGATAGACCGCGACACTCAGCGCGGTGATCCAAAAGCTGCTCGGCCAGTCGGTGTAGAAGGCAAGCGTGATGCCGCCCCAGGCCTCGACGAGCGCAAGGATTGCCGAAAGCAGGACGCCGGTCGCCACCGCGCTCGTCAATTGCTGGGCTGCCGCGGCAGGCCCAACCATCAGCGCGAAGACCAGCAGCACTCCCACGATCTGCGCACATTCGGCGGTGGTCAGAGCGACGATCGCCAGAAAAAGCACGCCATAGAGCCGCAGCGAGACGCCCTTTGCTTCGGCGAGCTCCGGCTGCAGGCTGGCGAAAAGCAAGGGTCGCGAGATGATGGCGAGCAGTGTCAGGCTCACGCCACCAAGCGCGAGCAGCGTGAACACCGTAGGAATATCGACGGCGAGCACATTGCCGAACAGCAAGGTTGTCGCCCGCGTCGCGAAGGCCGTGTAGAAATGCAGAAACAGCAGGCCGAGGGCGAGCGAGAAGGCGAGCACCAGGCCGATCGCCACGTCCCGCTGGGCTAACCGCTCGCCCACCAAGCCCATGCCGATGCCCGCTGCCATGGTCATCAGCACGAGGCCCCAGAGCGGCGCAACGCCGATAAGCACGGCGCCGGTCGCGCCGGTGAAGCCGACATGCGCCAAGGCATGGCCGGCGAAAGTCTGGCCCCGCAGCACGAGAAAGTAGCCAACAGTGCCGGCAACGAGTGCGACCACCGTTGCCGCGGCAAAGGCGTTGCGCATGAAATCATATTCAAACATGGTCCGCATGCGCTCCGTGTGTGTGCGCATGCGCGCCTTCGTGCCGATGTTCATCCCGCTCCACGTCGTGAGCGCCTGACATCACGAAGATCCGCCCTCTAAGACGGATCACGTCGATGTCTGACCCATAGAGACGGGATAGAACCGGCCCAGTGATCACGTCGTCGATCGCGCCGAGCGCAGCTTGGCCGCGCCCCAGATAGAGCACCTGGTCGATCGCGCCGAGCAGCGGATTGATCTCATGCGCGCTGAACAGCACGGTGATCCCGAGCTCTGCCCGAAGCGTCTTCACCAATTCGACCACGTCTTGCTGATGGCGGGGGTCAAGGCTGATCAGAGGCTCGTCCAGGAGAAGCAGCTGCGGGCTGCCGATGAGCGCCTCGGCCAGCAACAAACGTTGCCTTTCTCCACCCGAGAGCTCGGCGAGCGGACGCCGCGCGAGCTTGCGCGCGCCGACGAGATCGAGCGCGCGTTCGGCTTGCGCCCGGGCCTGCTTGCCGAGGATTGGCAGGCCGAGCCGATGTCCGCTCGCAACGCTCGCGACGAAATCCCAGCCGCTCAGCCGCGTGGCCTGGGGAACGGCGCTGGCTGCTTGCGGCAAATAGCCGACCGAAGGATTGCCGCGCGTCGCCGCCTGCCCGAGCACGCGAATCGCGCCTCGACTTGGGGCCACCAGCCCAAGAATGGCGCGCATCAATGTGGTCTTGCCCGAGCCGTTCGGACCGAGCACGCCGACGAACTGGCCAGAGGCGATGTCCAGGCTGATATCGGCCAGAACGAGGTGGCCGCCGAGCGTCAGAGAGACGTCGCGTAGCTCGATGGCATTCATGGGCCACTATTTCGGGAGCGCGTGGTCAACGGCATCGAGTTCGCCCTGCATCCAGGCCTGATAAGTCAGTCCGGGCGGTTCGGTCTCGCTCGCGCCCACCACCGGGATATCCGATACCTTCGCGAGTTTCATCATATGTTCGGCGATCGGGTCCGAGGCCTGGGCGTTATAGACCAGCAGTTTGACCCTGTTTTGCTTCAGGTCATCCTCAAAGGCGGCGACGTCGGAGGCGCTCGGCTCGGTGTTGTTCATCACCGCGAGCTGAAACGACTGGTTGCGGCTCTTCATTCCGAGCGCCTCGATCATATAGCCGAACACCGGCTCGGTCGCTGTCACCTCTGTGCCCGCCAGGCGGCCCTTAAGCGCGGTGATCTTCGCCTCTATGGGCTCGAGCGATTTTTGAAATTGCGCCAAGCGCTGCTGATAATCCGCCTTGTGCGCCGGATCGGCGCTGCCGAGATCATCCGCGAATGTCTTTGCAAAGGTCAGCATGATCGTAACATCGTACCAGATATGCGGATTGTCGCCGGTCTTTTTTCCCACAAGCTCGGCAACATCAATGGTCTTGCGGTCGGAGCTCTTTGCGGCGCTGAGCAATTTTTCGGCCCAGGGATCGTAATCGATTCCGCTGTAGATGACGATCCGGGCGGCGGATATGGCGCGCGCCACCGAAGGGCTCGCCTCGAAAAGATGCGGGTCCTGGTCAGGGCTGCTAAGTATGCTCGTCACGCTCACGGCAGTTCCGCCGATCTGTTGGGCCACATCGCCATAAAAATTTTCGGCGGCAACGACATTGATTGCATCGGCTGAGGCTGCCGCCGGAGCGGCCAGCAGAGTGGCAAGGTATGCCACAAGGGAGAGGAGTTTCATGTGCGGTCCTTGTTGACAGAGGTTTGTATTATGTAATGGTATAACATCATGCGCGGGATCCAAACAGTAAAGTCGCAGCCCCCTGATCGGAGAGCGTCAGCAACGATCACAATCGACTGATCGGCGCGGCGGGGGCGCGCCGGCGCCATTGCGCGATTTCGTCGCGGCGCGATGCGGCATCGAGACGACGACGCTGACAGCCCGCGAATGTATGGTTACACAGCATGACATCGCGGCCTGGCGCATGCTCCGGCGGGAGGACTTTTTCTCGCCGGCTTTTTTCGCTATCAGGACCAAATGCCGGCAATGTCTCGACGTTTTCTTCTTCCGTTGGCGATTCTGATCCTTGGCCTTATGGGCCTAGGCGTGGCCTCGTTCATGATCGTGGCTGGACAGCAGGGTGCGCAGAGCGTCGCGATCGGCGGTCCCTTCCACCTGACCTCGTCAAATGGCGGCGAAGTCACCGACGCCGATTTCAAGGGCCATCCTTTTCTGGTCTTCTTCGGCTATACGCATTGCCCCGATATCTGCCCGACGGTGCTCTTCCAAATTTCGCAGGTCTTGAAGGCGATGGGCGGCGACAAGCGGATCGAGGCGCTGTTCATCACTGTCGATCCGGAGCGCGACACGCCTGCGGTGATGAAGGAATATCTGTCGAGCTTCGATCCGCGGATCATCGGCTTCTCCGGCACACGCGAAGAAACTGATGCCGTCGAAAAGGCCTACCGGGTCTATGCTAGAAAAGCGCCGGGGCATGGCGGCGACTACGCGATGGACCACACCGCTGTCGTCTATCTCATGGACAAGCAGGGCCGCTTCGTCACCGCGTTCAATCTCGACCGCTCGCCGCAGGTCGCCGCAAAGGACCTCGACACATATTTCTGATGCTTGCCACCGCCTCAGCGAGACGAGGATGTCGCCTCCGGGTGCACGCACGCGATCCCGTCAATAGAAGCCGATCGGAAAATATTTGAGATAGAGGTCGGTATAAACACCACGTTGGGCGAGTTGAACCAGGGCATAATCGAGAGCCCGGCGCAGGCTGATATTCCCCTTCTTCACCGCGATCCCAACGCCTTCTCCAAAAAACCGGCTTTCGGTAAAGGGGCCGCCGCGAAAGACGCAGCATTGCTGCGCGTCGGTTCCGGCGAGCCAAAAGCTCGAAACAATGGCGTCATCGAAAAAGGCGTCGATCTTGCCGCTTTTCAACGCCGCATAGAGCGCAGCGCGATTGTCATAGGACTTGCGCGAGGTCTTCGGGAAGAAGCTTTCGAGAAAGGCTTCGTGGGCGGTTTTTCCGATAACTCCCACGCGCTTGCCGGCGAGCCCCTCGGGCGTCGCTTCAAGCTTCGTGTCGGCAAGCGTCACGAAGCGGGCCGGTGTCGCATAATAAGGCGCGGTAAAGTCGAACTTGGCCCGGCTCTGCGCGTCGATGCGCAGGGAGGCGATGAGCGCATCGCCTTCGTTCGAATTCAATGCGTCAGCAAGCAGATCGAAGCGGCGCGCCTGAACCGTGCAGGCAATCTTCAGTTCCTCGCAAATGGCGCGGGCGAGATCGACATCGAAGCCAGCGAGCGATCCATCCGGCAAGGCAAAATGGAAGGGCGGGTAATCGTCCTCGGTCAGGAATCTCAGACTGTGAAGCTCTGTCAGGTCGGGCTTATCAACCCTATGTTGCGGATCGAAGAAGCTTGGAACAACCGCGGAACCGAGAGGCTCGCCTGCGGCCATGCCAGGCACAACCAGTACGAGCACGCAACAAGCAAACCCGGCTACAAATAAAGGAACTCTGATAGCCAAGATCGAGGTTCTCGGTTAGGCTTAAATAATTCTGTTGGCTTTTTAGCAGTTTTCGCGCGTCCGTGTTGCGTCCCATGCGGTCGAACAACATTCAGTCGGCGCCTGCGGGAAATTGGCCGAGGCGGGGCGGTTCCGCAAAGCTCGACCCGCATCGCAAGCCGGGGTCGGAATTTTCGCCCCCGATCCTTGAGACGCGCACCGGTTCATGGATTGAGTCCCCTCAGAGATCGCGGCCTTGGTCGATTATGGCTGCCGGGCAAAACGCGAGTCCGGCTTCGGCGCGCGTCGCGCAGAACTTGCCCGCCGAGATCGAGTTTCTCGTCCATTATGGGATCGCTTCCGGCATTCTTGTGGCGGCGGCTGCAAAAGCGCGGGCGCAACGCGCGTGACGGCGGATGCCGTTCTTCTCGCCGAAGGCAAGATCTGCGAATATCATTTTTACAGGTCGCTGGCGCGCTCTCTCCGCCTGGCTTTTGTCGAGGGCCGTGACGCTCGGGTCGCCGCCGCAACCCTCGATCCCTCAAGGCGGGATTGGCGCCTCTTGCCGGTTCGGACGGGCCGGCCTTTCTCGCCGCGCCGCGCGGCGAGGCCATTTCCTATCTCATCAAGGCCTTGCGACAACAACTCCAGCGGTCTCGCGCTCACGACTCCGACGCATCTCTTCAATCTCGTACGTGCCGCCTCGCGTAAAGAAATTGCGTGCAAGGCGAGCTTGGGGCTTTCGTCTATCGATCCCGCGCTGTCCGCCAAGGATAGAGCAAGCCCGCGACAGAAGGACGCCGCCTTGGCAATCCCAACCTTGATTGCGGCTTCCGCGCTTCTGGCGCCGGCCGCCACAAGCACGATTTGCGCAATGCTTTTGAGCTTCGCGTTTATGGCGGTCATCTGGCTGAGGCTGGCTGCCTGCGCTGCCAGCTTCGGTGCGCCGACATTGGGCTGCGGCGGTTGGAAGAGGCCGAATTGCCGATTTATTCGATCGTGATCGCGCTCTATCGAGAAGCGTGCGTCGTTCCCCAGTTTCTCGCGGCTTTCAACGTCGCTGCAAGCCGCGGAAAGTCGGCTCTTCTTTGCGGGTGATTTTGTGGGTACCCCGAGCCTTGAATTTATAAGCCATTGATCTAACGACATTATTCAAAATAATAGGCGGACCACTCCGCCGCCGAATCTCTTAACTTATTGATTTTATTTGATTAATTTATGAGTTCTGCTGGCCTTACAATTGGTCTTGCAATTTAGGCGCTTGGAGCGGATTAGGGGGACAGGTCGCTCAAAAATCCCATATCACGAACCGCCAAAATTGCTTCTCGTCAGCATCGGGGACGCGCGCTGATGGCGTTTGTCGTGTAGTGGCCATGGGCACAGGGCGTGCGGTGCCCTTGTGCCCGGTCTTCGACCTGGCCGTGCTTCTTCGTCGGCCTCCTGCCGAGTAGCATAAGAGTGCGGGGATCGAACGTGAATTTGGTTGCCCTCGCAAAGCATCCAGCGGACCCGGCGCTCGTTTAAGGGTCAGGCTCAATCTTGATTGTGAATGGGTGAACTTCGACCATACGCACATTATGCGGCGCCGCCGGCCCATCGCCACGATCGTCCCTTGCGCAAGTTGCGGAAATTATATGATTATCGGATGATGAAGAAGCCGAATCTCAAGCATACGCGATGGCAACGACAGCTTGGCAATGTGGCGAATTTCGCAGCGCGTCACTTGAAGAGATCCGCGCATAGATGAAATCGGTGTTGCGCGATGCAAATCAGAAATGCCCGTCTTGCGATTGAGAGGGTGACTGATGGTCGCCGGAGCTAAAGGCCAAAAACGCCCCCGCGACACAAACCAGCTCGCAAAGCTCATGGTCGATATTCTCACCGGCGAGGTCGAGGACCGCGAGCGGACGCCCGAAGAACGCGACGTAGATCCGGCTGCGTCGGCTATGGGCAAGAAGGGCGGCGCAGCGCGCGAGAAATACAACCCCGGAACGTCGCGTTGAAATCGCCAGCAAGGCTGCAAAGAAACGCTGGTCTAAGAAGTCGGCTCCTCCGGGCTGGCTCTTTAGGCAACTTCACTTCTAAGTGCCGCTGATTGATAATCCATCGCGGGGCGCGAGCGGCAGCGGGACAGTGGCGGGGCCGACGGTCGGACTCTTGTGCGGCGGCCAAACAAGAGCCTTGTCGAACGCCGCATTTTGCGTGCAACATTGCATGCGGAAATACAGGAGAGGCAGATGGCTAAAGGTCGTCAGATGAGAGGCAACAAGGAAGCCAAGAAGCCGAAGAAGGATCCTGCGGCCAAGCCAAAAGCGGGCGCAGCTTCAGGCTTCACTCAGGCGGAGCCTTTAGGAAAGGGCAAGCCGAAGAAGGCTTGACCTCATTCATCGGCAACCGTTTCACATGGATATCACATTGCATAAATCCTGCTGTGGGAAATCTGGCACTGTTATTGACAGTGCCGGAAATCTACGCTCTGCAACTCAGAAAAAAGGGCAATTAATCACCTTGAGCTGGTAAGCGAGTGCGGGATTAGGTAGCCAGCTGACCTTGGCAACTGGCCGAAGCAGGAACACGATGCTTCCGCAGGGCGCTTCTGGCGTTTAGATCCACGGGGCATAGGGTTTCCTTTTTCGGGCTTGGTTGCACATCTGATTTAGGTCGTCGTGGGTTGTATGCGAGTCCAGCCAATTTCGGGCCTCGGGATAGCGAGCCGAAAGCGCGGTCTCGATCGTGAGATAATCGCTATGCTGGCCGCTTTCCGCGAGCGCGAAGGCTTCACGAATGCACGCGGCTTGGCGTTCTGTCTTTGCCATCTTTGGCCCCCTGTGCCCCGCGGAATTTTTTGGAGCGGTTTCCGAGCTATGAGCGAATTTTAAGAGAAGACCTCGGAGCGGTTTGCTTCAAGGAATTATGATTTCTCGCCGCCACCACCTCGAAGGCTCCAGCCTTTCTCAGATAAACGGTTTTGGCTCGGATCTTCGCAGCTTTACCGGCTGACGGCGCCGACCTCATTGGCCAGCCACGGCTTCAAACACACCATGGCAGCGCGTGTCACACTCAGCACACCTGCCGTCCGCAGACAGATTCCATGCCGTCACGTCGTACTGGTCGCGGCCGATCAGCACGGCACCGCACGCGCGACAATAGGTGGCCTGGCCAACGGGATCGTGGACATTGCCAGTGTAGACGTACCGAATGCCTGCATTCATGGCGATCCGCCGTGCCATGCGCAGCGTATTCGCTGGTGTCGGCAGGGCTTCCATCAACTTCCAGTCGGGATGGAAGGCCGTGAAGTGTAACGGCACGTCGGGGCCGAGGCGATCCATCACCCAAGCGCTCTCTGCTTCAATTTCGACGGCTGAGTCGTTCTCGCCCGGAATGAGCAGGGTGGTGATCTCGAACCAAACGTTCGTCTCGTGCTTGAGGTACTCGAGCGTCTCGAGCACGGGAGCGAGCTTGCCCGAACAGAGATTGTTGTAGAAACCCTCGGTGAAGCCTTTGAGGTCGATGTTGGCGGCGTCCATGTGCCGAAAGAACTCGATCCGTGGCTCTGGCGAGATGTAGCCCGCGCTCACCGCCACCGTCTTGATCCCCCGCTCGCGGCAGGCCTGCGCCACGTCGACCGCATATTCGAGAAAGATCACGGGATCGTTGTATGTGAACGCGACGGACCGGCAGCCGCTTCGTAGCGCCGCTTCTCCAATCGCCTCGGGTGAGGCCAAATCCTGAATGCGATCGAAATTGTGGGCCTTCGAGATGTCCCAGTTCTGGCAGAACTTGCAGGTCAGGTTGCAGCCGGCAGTACCAAAAGATAGGACCGGCGTGCCCGGCAAGAAGTGATTGAGCGGCTTCTTTTCAATCGGGTCGATGCAAAAGCCTGACGAGCGGCCATAGGTGGTGAGCACCATCTGGTCGCCTTGCCGTGCGCGCACGAAGCACAGGCCGCGCTGACCTTCATGCAGCTTGCAATAGCGCGGGCAGATGTCGCACTGGATCCGGCCGTCCTCCAGGACGTGCCAGTAGCGCCCCGGTTTACCCTCGATGGGTTGATTCATGTCGCGGTCGGCCTAAGTTTCAGGGATCTGGTCATAAATGGTGATCAGGCGAGAGCGGAGCAAGATGCGAGCGGATTCGCAAAGCATGACAACCCGGCCCTCAGCGGTGGCGGGCCTGTTCTACGCCGATGATCCGGATCGGCTGCGGACGCAGGTTTTGGACGTGCTGGCCGATGTCGCGGCCTCTACAAAAGTCGTGCCCAAGGCGCTGATTGCACCGCACGCGGGCTATGCCTATTCCGGCGAGCTTTTGGCTCGCCGGAACCGACGCGCAGCAATGCTGGGCGATGAGCTTGCGGCTCTCGAGCCGAGATGCTAGCTGATCGCGATGAAGTTGGGGGAATTGGTGCATGGCAAAGAAAGCAAACTGGCCCGTGGGAAGACCCTGGACGAAAGAAGACTTCCGCAATCTTAAAGCGCACTCGAAAGCTAGGACGCCCGTCGTCAAGATTTCGAAGACAATGAAGCGAACGGTTGGAGCACTTCGGCAAAAGGCATTGAAGCTCGGAATTGGGTTAGGCCATCGACGCTAAGAAGCGATCTCAGTTTTCTCTATTTTCTTTGGGGCTGCTTGGCTTCCACCTTCTTCCAGTTCCACGTTTCCGCAGAGGGCAAGACGCTATTGCGCTAACGGGGTCGAAGTCGCTGTAGCATCGGTGCTGCTCGCGTTGTCGTTGGCGGGGGTCGTGGTCGCGGACGAGTTGTTGTCGTTCGCGGCGGGTTCGATGATGACGATGCGGGTGGACGTTGCGGCGAGGCCGTTCTGGTCGGTTGCGACGTAGTCGATGGTGTCGATTACACGGCGATCTTTTTGTTGATGCCGAGACGCTTTTCGATTGCCGATACGCGCACCTCAAGCTGCAACCGCTTGTCGATTTCGTGATCCTCGAAAGCGCTGAGTTTGGAATCGACGCGATCGATCTTGGCGTCGACGCGCTCCATTTTCTTGTCGAGCCGCGCGATGTCCTCTTTCGTCGCCGTCGTCTTTCTGATGTCGGCGATGTCTTCGGCGACCGCGGCGAAGCCGCGCTCCATCTTTCCTTCGAGATCAGCGAACCCGCGCTCGACGGTGGCGAGGATGGTATCGAGCGATGCCTTGCGTTTTTTGGTCGGCTTCTTTGCTGCCATATGGCGGAAGCATACCACGCCCGGCAGGCAGCGCGAGCAGGCATGGGTTTCGGTAGGGGTACAGTTTGGATTCGGCGAAGCCAGCAGCGCAAAATGCGAGCTGCGAAGACCGAGCAACGGCATCGGGACAAGCGCGGATCGGCTATGTGGTCGATCCTGGCCCGTCAGGATGTCGCCTATCAGCTTTCCTGGTTCGACAGGCCCCGCGAGGGCGTTTGAGATGGTTGGTCATTTGTCGGAGCGCCATTTTGAGATACGCCCCATCATCACCTTGTTTGCTTCTGCATCGGCTTCCTGTCGAGTGGGATAAGAGTGCGGGGATCGAATGTGAATTTGGTTGCCCTCGCAAAGCATCCAACGGAACCGGCGCTCGTTTAAGGGGTCAGGCTCAATCTTGATTGTGAATGGGTGGACTTCGACCATATTCACATTATGCGGCGATGACGGCTACGTTGCCAGAGCAAAATCGCGCTACCAATTTCAAACTCTACCACTACCTGGGTTTCGGGCGAGGTGAGCGAGGCCATCGGGCATCGGATATGCAAAGAAAGCCGGATTCGCGATGGATTTGGAGGCGCTGGATTTGCAAATCGGATCGGGGTGGCGGTGAGGCCTACGCTCCGCGTAGGTCGTCTTCGCGCGCGACGCGCTGGTGCGGTTCATCGATGTTTTTTATTTGATATTGGAATTGGTCGCCGCTCTCCGGCAGGAGTTTGATGACCTTGAAAGAGCTATTTGGCAGGACTCGTGCGAGTTGAGGAATGAACGTTACGATCTGTCCGATGTGAAATTTGTAGTTTGGCAAATGGCGCTCCAATAGAAACAATCAAATTTATCATAGGAAATAGATGTCTGCACCTAGGTTTTGTCCGGGAGCGCGGCGGCGGGGCTTGAATTGAATTGATCACGAATTCGAGGTCAGCTGGAATGGGAGTGATTGACCGTCAACCGGTCTCGCTGCCGAGTCCGTGCATTGGGTGACGGGTATCGCCTCGCTTATTTTCCCGGCGAACGTAGGCGATCAACGCCTCGGGGCGCTGCGTCTTAACTTTGAGGGCGGCAATTAAGGCATCTTCCGCGTCCACGACAACATGGTCCGTCTTCCCTTGCATCTTAAAACCGACAGCAAACTGCACCTGCACTCTCCTGCGTTCGATAGTGAAAAGATAGCACGTTCTGCAGCGTTTGTGTAAGCAAATCACTTACCGGAATTTGGTGGGGGTCGGTGTGATGCGCTTTTTGGGTTCGACGCAGGGAAGGCGTTGCCATAAGGTGCGCAAAGAAAAAGCCCTGAACTGCCGCTAAAAGAGGATTGATCGAATATGGCTAAAGAGCATACCCCGCTTTGGAAGCGGCCTCAGACGGCACGTTATGTCGTAACCGTCGATCACCAAGCAAAGAGCAGCTTCGATACATGTGAGGGCGCCGAGCAGGAGGCTCGGAGGATTTCCGACGGATTCCCGAAGGTGGTGGTTAAGGTGACTGATACGGAAAGCGACAGCACGAAGACCTTCGGACAAGCTCAAGCACTGGATGGGAGGGACGTCGCGGACAAAACTTGATTCCGCGTCGCGGTATTCATCGACGGAAGACTGTAGACCGTTCGGCCTCTTTTGCAGCTTGATCGAACTCTCGTTCGAGCCAATCGGAGACTCCCATTAGTCCTTCTGACACCTTTCGCGGCCACTCGACGTATTCGAGCCGGCGCTTCACGGACCAATCAGGCGGAGGACTTGCCGCGACCGATCGCGTTGGGGTCATGAAGGACGGGCTCCTCGAAGAGGTCGTTGAAATCAATCTGCCAAGACCAAGACGCGAAGAGGAGGTGGCGTTTTCGGCTGAAGTGCGGAGATTGAGAAGGTTTCTCGAGGCCAGCAATGTGACCCCGAGGGCGTCGTCCTAACCGACACCGGGCTCCGCGATGTGAGGTGTCGACATTAACTGTTCCCCGCCCGACCCTTCCTAATCAGCGGCGCTGGCGAAGGAACACGCCGATGCTGCTCACGAGCACGGCGCGGTGCCCCATGAGCAAAGTGCGACGCCGCTCAAAATCTCCCACAAGTCATCCAAGCAGGATCAGGTTTAGTCGCCAGTGCGGAGCGCCGGTTCGCCAACGGCCCGTTCCGCAGGTTAAGAGCAGAACCATGTGGACCTGCGCTGCCACCGCGTGCCGACGGTTGTTTTGCGCGCTGCCCAGCCTGATGGCCCGCTCATTTTCGCCGCGCGAGAAAGCGGGCGAAGGCTTTCAGCGTCGCTTCCGAGGCATGGTGCTCCATGCCTTCCGCGTCGGTTTCCGCGGCGTCGGCTGAGACGCCCACAGCAAGCAGCAACTCGACCATGAGCCTATGGCGCGCGCGCACGCGCTCGGCGAGTTGGTGGCCCGCTTCGGTCAGAAAGATACCGCGGTAGGGCCGGGCCGTCGCCAAGCCTTCCCGCTTGAGGCGGGCGATGCTCTTGAGCGCGGTCGTATGCGTGACGCCCAGCCGCTTGGCGACTTCGGTCGCCCGTGCCTCGCCATGGGCCGCCAGAAGGTCGTCGATGAGCTCGACATAGTCCTCCAGCAAGGCGGCCGATCGCGCCATGCGGGCCTTGCCGAACCGAAACGCCTGGGTGGGCTCCTCCGGCATTTCGACTGCCATGACTTGCCGATCCGCAGCCGAGGTTCGTGTCACCCAGTTTTCTCCTCTTTGTTCCGTCTTACCGCCGCCGGAGGCATCTCTGGTTGAGCGACCGCCGGCCGACTAGACACCTTATCGCCCCCGTGGGCGAGGGCCCGTTGCAAACAAAACCTCAAGCATTCCTTATAGCAGGAAAATAGCACGCGCGCCATTTTGAACTCTCCTGCCCTGAGTTAAGCCTTTGCATCGTAGACGTTCCTGTTGACTTAAATGTAGCTCTGGCTACATTGCGCCGAAGTGGGTGATATGGGAGCCGCAAAAACCTGCGGCGACGTATTCCGGAAGCATCGTGAGCGAGAACGCACTGAACCTTGGATTTTCAGCATCCCCCGGGAGCGCGGAGGAGCGCGTCACCTATGAGGATGTCCTACGGGGGCGCGATCGTCTGAAGATCCTTAAGACCCGCGCCGCCAAAAGCTCGCTGCGGCTGCTCTGGCTCCTGGCCGGTCCGGGCGTGCTGGTCATGCTGGGGGAGAACGACGGCCCCAGCATGGTCTCCTACGCCACCACCGGCGCGACCTATGGGATCGGCTTCTTCGTCCCGTTCATCCTGCTCACCTTCCTCATGGCGTTCGTTGTGCAGGAAATGACGGTGCGGCTCGGCGTGGCGACGCATCGCGGCCATGCCGAACTCATCTTCCAGCGTTTCGGCCCGTTCTGGGGCTATTTTGCGATGGGCGACCTCGTGTTCGGCAACTTGCTGACGCTGGTTACGGAGTTCATCGCAATCCAGGCGGGCGGCCTCTATTTCGGGCTGCCGTCCTGGCTTTCGGTAGCGATCGGCGTGGCGCTCGTCATCGGCTCGCTGGCCTTTCGACGATACGCGACCTGGGAACGCGCGCTGATGGGGCTTGCGGTGTTCAACCTATTGTTTATTCCCGCGGCCTTGCTTGCGCATCCGAGCGGCGCAGCGCTGGCTCATGCGCTCGCCACCTGGGGGCCTCTGCCGGGCGGCTTCAGCACGGCATTCCTCACGCTGGTTCTCGCCAATGTCGGTGCGACCGTGACCCCGTGGATGATCTTCTTTCAGCAGAGCGCGGTCGTCGATAAAGGCTTGACGCGGGCTGACCTGCCGCAAGGCCGGATGGATACCGCGATCGGCGCGATCTTGGCCGCCGCGGCCGCGGTCGGGACGCTGGTGGCGACCGCGCCCCTCTTCGCCGCGAAGGTCGATGTTTCGCGGTTCGCGAACGGCGCCGATTTTGCCACGGCGCTGGTTCCGCTGATCGGCAGGACCGGCGCCACCTTGTTCGCGCTCGGCATGCTGGAGGCGGGGCTGGTCGCCGCTATGACGATCTCCACCAGCTCGTCCTACTCGCTGGCCGAAACGGTGTCGGCGACCGAAAAGGTGCCAGCGCGGCACAGTCTGAACCTCGACTTCGCTCATGGCCACCTGTTCTACGGAGTAGCGATCGGCTCGACTCTTTTGGCGGCGGGTATCGTGCTGATCCCGGGTGCGCCCCTGCTCGCCATGACCCTGACGGTCAACGTCATCGCCACCCTGCTGATGGCGCCGGCGCTGCTGTTGCTACTCCTGCTGGCCAACGACCGCGAGATCATGCGGGATCTGGCGAATGGCTGGCGGGCCAATCTGGCTGGGGGAACGACAGTCGTCGGGATCTCCGTGATTGGCGCGCTCTATGGCGTGATCACGGTCTTCCCTAACCTATTGGGCAAGTAGGAGGAATTCCATGCAAGCAGGTAGGAGGAATTCCACGCAATACGATCCCACGCTGATCAGCGCGCTTGAACCAGATCAGCTCGTAGCCGCGACAATGCGCCCGCTCCCGCGCCGCAAATTGAGCCGGGGGGTCGTGGCCCTGCTGATCCTGCTGCGCATCTATATCGTGATCGCGATCCCGATTGTCGTGTATGCTTTCGTCCACGCGTTGCTCGCGCCGCAGTAGTCTTAGGTGGCATCATGCGCCAAGGCGGGCTGCTAGGCGACGTTGACGTGAGGAAGCTGCGATGCGATTTCAATTGCACGCGCCTGCTGAGAAAGCCTCGCGCATCGCTAAATCCGTTTTGCAGAACACGCGGTGGTGAGATCCGAGGGGGAGCACAATGTCAGACAAGTCGAGCCCGGGCGCCGAGCGCCGCACAGCCTCGCCAAAAGTGCCGCGAACGATCTTAAGCCGGAATCTCATGGGCGGCGACAAAGTAGTGATCATTCGACGTGGGGGTTGACGGGCGAGTGCGAGAGCGCGCAACCGTGGTCCAGAAGAAGACTGGGAGACCAGTGCAGTTTGAAATGACAGAACCGACCCGGACAGCCGTTCGCGATTGGCTAGACAGCCTCAAACCGCATGGCGGAGACTATTTATTCCCCTAGCCGTTTCCGAAAGCAGCCACATCTCTCAACACGTCAGTACGCACGACTCGTGCACGGCTGGGTCAACTCGGCCGGCTTGGACAGCGCCGCCTATGGCACGCACTCCATGCGGCGTAAGAAAACCGCGCAGATTGATCGGAAGACTGGAAACCTCAGAGCTGTCCAACTGCTATTAGGACACACCAAGCTCGAGAGCACAAATTCCGGCGGTCCT
Organism: uncultured Alphaproteobacteria bacterium; assembly: GCA_963720425.1. GTDB lineage: Bacteria > Pseudomonadota > Alphaproteobacteria > Rhizobiales > Beijerinckiaceae > Methylovirgula. The sequence goes on along the minus strand of OY970391.1, from coordinate 930,533 downwards.
TTGGCCGGCTGTTGAGGGGATACGGCGGCGCGGGCTCCTCGGTCTTTGGCCGTCGCTCTTACTGTTGCCGATCTATTCTCTGCTCATCTGCTATGCCGCCTGGATGAGCGTCTACGATCTCGTGAAGCGACCGCAGCACTGGTACAAGACCGAACACGGGCTTGCGCGAAGTTCGCGTCGCGGCCGCAAGCATCGGGTCACGGCCTCGATGTTCCATAATCATTGCGTCAGTCCGCCCCCATCCGGTGCGCAATAGCGAAAGACCCGGTCCATCTCGCTTGCGAGACGCTCTCGCTGATCCTTGGGCAGTGAATGGACGCACTTCCTGATGTGTTTCTCAACGGCATGCCAATTATTGCCGTGGCACTGTGCTGCTTCGCTGCAGATGGCGGCCAAAGCGATGAGATCGGGGTGCAGCTCCGGTGCATCGTTCATATCTGAACAACCGCTGTTCAAAGCTTATCTTCCTGTTAGCCTCAGGGAAATGCATCTTCGCATATGCAGGCGCATAAATCGAGAGACACCCAGTGTACGTTAACAAAGTTTTCCGATCCGATAACGATATCCGCATGCAGGTCGTCACCTCGGCCGAGCAGTTCATGCACGCAATTGCCATCCGCGCGATCTGTTTCATGGAGGATACCGGGCTCACCGCAGAGCAAGCCATCGACGGGAACGATTACCAAGCAACCCATATTTTGGCCTATGCCAAACAGGAGCCTATCGGCGCCACGCGCATTCGATGGTTTCGCGACTTCGCTAAGATTGAGCGCACAGCCTTTCGTCCAGCGTATCGCAGCGCACGCGTCCTTAAACTGTGCTCTCACTTTATCTTCGATCACGTCGCGAGGAAGGGCTACCAGCTGCTGGTGACGCATGCTGAGCCGAAATACGCCCGCGTCTGGGAGACCGTTCTTGGCTTCGAACGTGTAGAAGGGCGCCCATCTGTCCTTACAGAAGGCCACGAGCCCTATATCGAGCTTGTCAAAAGACTGTCGCCTACACCGGAGGCCATCACGCTGCAAACCCATCCGAAAGTGCTGTTCCGGATCGAAGGGCAATGGGACAAGCCGAGCGCATTCGAGACCGGTGACAGATGAACTGTTGCCGCGCAACACAGCCGTTATCGCGTTCGCCGAGTTGCGTCATTGCGTCCCTAATCCGAAGCGATCAGGATGTAAGATGAAAACCGACTGGCAAAACGCGGAAGCGGAAACTGTTATCGCGCTCTTTCGCGACTCCCTCAAGGATTCGATTGCCGATCATCAGAAGATTCTCGATCTTCTCTTACTTAGACCGGGCGAGTTGTCGCTCGATCTCGCCGAACTCAGTGAACTTCTCGAGGATGCAAGCAACGTTTATATGGCAATGTCGGAAAGCGTCAGCCGGAATTTCCCAATCTCTCGACAGCGGCGCTAAACAATCGACTTCGCCCCTTGGTGGGAGAGACGAAGAGTCGCGAGCCGACGAGATCCTGCAGCCGGTTGATCTGCCGGCTCAGGCTGTGTTGAGCATTTCCGCCGCCGATTGAAGGAACGCGCTTTGGTAGCCGCTAAAAATATGCGCAGCTCGCCCCGAGACTATCCACCGAGAACCGACTCGTCCTCAAACGCCGCTGTGTTGAACAGCTTTCCCACGTCGATGGGCCGCATTTCCCGACCTCTCATTGGGCCGCCCGATCCACGGCATTTTCGAACCGACGAATCGTTGCTGGACATGCAAAGCGCGTTGCTCATCGAGAATATTCGTCACACCCTAACGATTCATGCCGAGATGTTCCGTCGTATCCTCGAAACCAAGCCGAGTCCCTCTCTTCTGCTGGCTGAACTGCTTGAGGATGCCGGCAAACGCTACATCGATTTTTCGGAACTCGTCTCCGCCGCGTTCAGGCGCGCTCCTACAGGTTGAAAAGCATAGCGTATCCTTCGCGATAGACAGGATCGTCGACCGACAGCGCCATCTGCTCTTGGAACCATGGATTTCGCGGCCCGAACATTTTCTCTACCATATTGAAGATGACTCGGACGGGCTTCGCCTCGAGCCGTTCCGTGAGGGCGATTGCGTGGAGTTGCAGCTTGACGTGTATATCGAGATCGAGCGGCCGCGCTGCTGGCTCCATCATATTGTAATTGGCAAGAAGGCCGATCCCGAGGCCGGCCTTGACCATCATGCCGTAGGAAATCGAGGCATCGCAATAATGCGTGACGGTTCCTCGACTGATTAAGGCATGCCACGAATCCCACGGCCCTCCCTTCGCCGAGTAGATCTCGGAATTGATGAACAGGTGCTTTTGAACGTTAGCAGGCATCGGAACGCCCATACGGTCGATATAGGACTGGCTCGCGATCGGGATGAAATGTAGCCAACCCAAGGGCTGACTCGTCATATCATGTGACGGATCAGGAGAGAATCCAATGATCACATCCGTCTGGTTTTCACGCAGGTTCTTGAAGTTCCCAGGGCTCTTCAGATGCACGTGGATCCTCGGATATTGCATCGAGAAACGCCGCAACTCGGGCACAAGGAAGACGACGCCAAGCCCGTCCGTGATTCCGAGCCGTACTGTTCCGTCGGCCTCGCCCTTTTCTGCCCGCAGATCGCTTGCGATGGAAAAGAGGCGCTGATCCAACCGGAGGAGTTCGGCCGCAAGTGCTCGCCCCTTCTGTGTGAGATTGGCCCCATTTTTGGTCAGGATGACGAGCTGCGAGCCCATCTGGTCCTGAAGCCGGCGGATTTCGCGGCCGACCGTCGCGTGGCTGGATCCCAATAGCTCAGCGGCTCGGCTAAGGCTCCCAGCCTTCGCGACCCACAGGAAAGTGCGCAGTTCTCCCCAATAGTCGCCGCTCAGCAGACCGGCCTGATCGATCGCCCGACGCGAGATCGAAGGTGCCGCCGTGTCGAAAGGGTGCGATTGAGGTGCGCTTTCGTCCGAATCATCAGCCATCGACATCCCCCGTCGCTACGCCTGCGGCTCGGTCAGGAGCGGCCTTTGCTGGACCGCGAGCGTTCGAGGAGAGATACCTGCAGGTGGGCTATCGACGTGCCGCTGCGGAATTTCCAGTTTTGGCGACCATTCCGCGGCGCGCCGGACCGGGCGCCGCAACGATCACCCTCCCTTCGCTGACCGGCTAGGGGTTCTTCTGCCGGTTTACGGGAGCGCGACGTCTGATATCTCCCTGCGACATTGGTAACACCTTTGTGATGTCGTAATCAAATTCCGGGTCTGGTTGCAAAATGCTCTGAAACGGTGAAATGCGCCACATCTGAGCCTGAGCAACGAGAATATCGGGGTATGGATACCCTTGCTCCTGCTAAGAGTCCGCAGCGCAGCACCCGTAGGGTAGAGTATGTCATCCGCCACGACCACGCCCATTTCCCCCCGCGATGCCGCGAGCCGGGCCGGCGCCTGGCCCTTCGAAGAGGCGCGCAAGATCGTCGCACGGATTGCGCAAACTGGACAGAAGGAGGTGGTCTTCGAGACCGGCTACGGCCCCTCCGGCCTGCCGCATATCGGCACCTTCGGGGAGGTCGTGCGCACCAGCATGGTCAGGCATGCCTTCAGAGTCCTGACCGGGGATTCGGTGAAGACCCGTCTCATTGTCTTTTCCGACGACATGGACGGGCTGCGCAAAGTGCCCGACAACATCCCGAACAAGGAGCAGGTCGCCGCCCATCTCGGCAAGCCTCTGACACAAATTCCCGATCCGTTCGGCACGCACGCCAGTTTCGGCGCACACAACAATGCCAGGCTGCGCGGCTTTCTGGACCAGTTCGGCTTCGACTACGAATTCGCCTCGGCAACCGATTATTACACCTCCGGCCGTTTCGACGGGGCGTTGTTGCGTCTGCTCGCCCGCTACGAAGCCGTGATGGCGATCATGCTGCCGAGCTTCCGACAGGAGCGGGCCGCGACCTACTCGCCCTTCCTGCCGATCCATCCGGTGACCGGCATCGTCATGCAGGTGCCGATCGAGGAAATCGACGCTGCGGCTGGCACGATCGCTTGGCGCGACCCTCAGAGCGGGGAGCGCTTCGTCACGCCGGTCACCGGAGGCCGGTGCAAGCTGCAATGGAAGCCTGATTGGGCGATGCGCTGGTACGCGCTCGGCGTCGATTACGAGATGGCCGGCAAGGATCTCATCGACTCTGTCAAGCTCTCGGGCGAGATCGTCCGGGCGCTCGGCGGCAGGCCCCCGGAAGGCTTCATCTACGAGCTTTTCCTCGACGAGAAGGGCCAGAAGATCTCAAAGTCGAGAGGCAATGGCCTGACGATCGAGGAATGGCTCACCTACGCGAGCCCTGAGAGCCTGTCGCTCTTCATGTATCAGAAGCCGACCGCGGCGAAGCGGCTCTATTTCGACGTAATCCCCCGCACGGTCGACGATTACCTCGCTTTGCTCGACGCCTATTTGCGCCAGGACATGCGGGAGCGCTTGGGCAATCCGGCCTGGCACATCCACGCGGGCGAGCCGCGGGAGCCCGAAATTTTGCGCCATGAGGGCCGGGGCACGGCGATTTCCTTCGGCATGCTCCTCAATCTCGCGGCGGTGGCCAACAGCGAAGACCCGCAGGTGCTCTGGGGCTTTCTGCGCCGCTATGCGCCGGATGTCTCGCCGGCGAGCCATCCGCGCCTCGACAAGCTTGTCACCTATGCGGTGCGCTATTTCCGCGACTTCGTCCGTCCGAACAAGACCTATCGCCTGCCTGACGAAACCGAGCGCGCCGCCTTGTTGCGAATCTCCGACATGCTTGCGGCCCTGCCCAAGACCGCGAGCGCCGAAGAGATTCAAACCGCGCTCTACGACATTGCGCGGCCGATCCCGCGCTATCAGGACTTTGCTGCAAAAGGCGCAACGCCGGAGCGGCCCGGCGTTTCCAACGAATGGTTCAACATGCTCTACCAGGTGCTGCTCGGCGAGAGCCGCGGCCCGCGGTTCGGCTCGTTCATCGCCCTCTATGGAATTGAAGAGACACGCAGGCTGATCGCCGATGCTCTCGCCGGCGAGATGGTGCGCCACCACGCGGCCTTCCTCGAGAACAGAAGCAACAAGCCGCAGGTTTGAAGCCCGTCTCCTGAGATGATGCCGACAGGTCAGCCGTGCTTGAGCGGCAAAGCGGCGAGATATTTCCAGGCCGTGTAGGCGCCGACCGCCAGCGACGCGAAGAGAAGCGCCGAACCCAGTATTTCGATGATAAAAGCCAAGGCGCGGCCGAAAGGGCCGGGTGTTGTCGCCGCCTCACGGGCTGCGGCCAGAGCCTGGTGGCGCGCAGCAATCTTCTCCTGCGCCTCGGCGTAGGCACGGGCCGCCTGTTCGAGCGTCCCATCGGCTGCGAGCGCCTTTTCGCGCTCGATGAGCCGGCGCGCGATATAATCGGTCACGGCATCGACGATGGGTTCCATCCGCTCGCTTTCGGCGATCACGACACGGCCGTGCCGCGTATCCTGGATGAAGCGATAGGTGCGCCGGTCGTGGCCCATTTCGACGAAGCCAATCATGTCGATGAACAGCCGCGGCCGCTCGGTCGAAACGAGACCGATATCGAAGAGATCGACGTCATTGGGGATCTCTGCGGCGACAGGCAGAAGCTCGTCACGCAACATCTCGAGGCGAGCGATTTCCGCCCCGCGCAATTCAGCGACCACTTTGGTGCGCTCGGAATCGTCGAGCCTCGCACGGCGGATGGCGAGCTTCAGCTTGTCGGACGGGCGCGGCGCCTCCGCCTCGGCTTCAGGCTGTTGGGCACCGCTGGTCTGCGGCGGCACGAAATCCTGCGTCCGGCTGTCCACCGCCTGCTCCCTTGGTTAAGGCTTTCTTAATGTAAATGATTTCAGACGGCAGGCAATCCATCTCGGAGCAGCGCCGCAATCGATACCCGATTGCAGATTCGGCTTACGCCGGCACGAAAATCTCGCCTTTGCCGAGCACTGCCGTATCGCCGGCAAAGCGGCGCAGCGGCGCTCTGAGAAGCCTGGCCGCGCCGCGGCTCTCGGCCAGCAGGAAGCGTCCGAAGACGGCGGCAAAGCTCGAGGCGAAGCTGCCGCAATCAACAAAGGTCGGCGCGAGCGTCGGCGGCTTGGCGAGTATTATCGTACCGCGGCGCATGAGATAGCCGGGGCTCGTGCCGGTGCGGCCGAGCACGATCAAAGTTCCGGCGATGAGCCGGCTGCCGAGCCAATCGCCGGCGTCTCCTTCGATCAGGATCGTGCCGCGCCGCAATCTGTCGCCGGCACGCTGGCCTGCCGTGCCGCGCAGCACGAGCAAGCCACCCGTCATGCCGTGGATCTCGCCCTCGCGCGGCGCGGTAAGGAATTCCCCGGCGTCGCCCATGATCTCGAGCCGCCCGCCCGCCATGGCGGAGCCGGCATAGGGTCCGGCATTGCCGGAGATTATGAGCTCGCCGCCGGTCATCTTGCGGCCGGAATTGACCCCGACGTCGCCAGCGACGACGATACGGCCCTGCTGCAAGCCTTGCCCGACGCCGTCGAACCGCTCCGAGCCGCCCTCGAAGCGGATGTCTTCGGCCGAGCCGACGCGGATCTTGAAGAGATCGCCGACGGAGAGCTTTTCGCGCGTCGTCGCGAGATCAATCGCGGCAATGTCCTTTATGCTCTTGCCGGCAAGCAGATGCGGCAGGAGTGGCGAGAGGTCGAGCCTCTGGGGCGGCGTCGCTTTGAGGGTGAAAACGAGCGGGTTCACGGCAGCAGGTCCTTCAAATGGAAATGGAAGGGCCCGAGCTTGCCGCCGTAATTCCCGGCGCTGACGCGGCGCGCGCCGTTGCGCGGCCCGAGCTTGACGATCGCGGCGAGACCGGCGCGCATGGCTTCGGCGACGGCGGCCTCCGTCAGGCCATCGATGACGATTTCGAGAACGCAGCTGATGTCATCGTCGAGTTCGGACGCGACCGCGCCTTTGAGGCTTGGGCAAAAGGCGTCGTTGGTCGAGGCATGCAAAGCCTTGTATTTCGAGCCGACTTTGGAGCCTGACCGGACGATGCCGCCGGGAAAGGGCATGATTGCATCACGGACTTGGTTCATCGCTTCGATCGCCGCCTCGGCGGCGCGCAGAGTCTTCTGGTAATCCGCGCCCAAGATGAGGAGATTGCCGCCGCCGACCGCGCCCTTGGTCAGGCCCGTCGTCGCCTCGCAGAGGAATTCGCCGTCCATCACCGGAATGCGCCAGAAATGGCGGTCGCCAAATTTCTTCGAGATTTGCCAGCCATCGCCGAAATAGCGCAGCAAGTCGCCGACTTTCAATTGTTCCTCCGCCTTGAGGTCGGCAAAGCAGGCCGAGCCCGGCGAGGTCAGCACGCATTGGCCGACGCGGTTGACGAGCTGCGTCTGCAAGTCGTTGCTCGACATGGCGAAGATCAGGACGCGCACGCCCGGTCGGCCGTCCGGCGTGTCGCGGGCTTCGACCTCGCAATCGACTGCAGCCTCGCAGCCGCAGCCGATCACCGAGGTCGCAAAGCCGGTCATCGTGATCGCCGCCTGCCGCGCCCAGCGCTTGTTCGGACCAGTGATGACGAGCGCCGTGCCGCGCATCGGAAAAGCCTCGGCGAAAGTCTCATCGATGCGCACGCCATTCTTGATCATCGGCCGCATGCGACCTCCTCGAATGCATAGTCGCGCGCGATCGCTCCCACCGGCACTTTGAACATGTCGAGGGACACACCGTAGAGATCGTCATAATAGGCCGAGAGCCGGCGATCGATGCCGGATTCGTAGCTTGGCTGAACCGTGAGCGTGCGGCCGTAGCGATAATGCGTCACGCGTCCGTCGCGAACCACGAGATCGCCGTCCTTGAACACGAGATGGGCGAAGCGGAACATTTGCGCGCGATCCGGATCGTCATGATAGACCGCGACATCGGCGAGCGAGCCGGGGCTCAAATGGCCGCGATCCTTGATGCCCAAGAGCTTGGCCGGCGCTACGCGCGTCATCGTCGCGATTTCGCTGAAGGAATATTCGCGGGTGATCGAAGGCAAGGTGGTCATCTCCACCGCCTCCTTTGGCAGATCGGCAAGCCAGCGCGCCCGCGCGTCGCGGCTCATGATGAGCGCGAAAAGATCGGGGTAGGTCGTATAAGGCGCGCCGTTCGGATGGTCGGTCGTGAAGAAGACGCGCGTTGGATCTTTGATGAGCAGGAAAAGCTCGAGACCGCAGGCCCATTGCACGGCGTTGTAGAAATTGTCCGATTTGTAGAGATAGGGGACCACGCCAGCGCCGTTCGTTTCCCCGTCGTAGATCACCGATTTGCGCGGCTTTGCCATGTTGACCGCGCTGAACTGGCGGACGACGTCGAGCGACACCGTCACCGTCTGCCGGAACATCACCTGACCGACGTCGACGGTCAAAGCCTTGGGAGCTGAATTGATTGCCTCCGCGAGCTGCGAGGCCGCGGAAGAAAAGCCGCGCTTACCCTCCTTGCCATAGGAATAGAACTGAACATGGGCGAGATGCAGCGGCTTGTCGCCGGACGCAGCGATGGCCTTGAGCGCGGTCTCGACATTGCCGGGAACGCCGAGGTTGTTGATGTGAAGATGCAGCGGATGCGGAATGCCGAGATCGACGACCGCCTGCTGCAAGGCCTTGAAGATCTGCCGCGACGTCACGCCATAGGTCGGCACGACATCGTCTAGATCGAAGGTGCGCGCATTGTTCTGAAAGGCAACCGACCCGCCGGGATTGATCGCCTTGATACCGAGGCCTTTGCTCGCCGCGAGCATCGCGCCGGCGTAATCTGCGATGGCCGTCGGGCCCTTGCCGTCGCGCAACATCGACAACAGAAAATCATCGTCGCCGAGCACCATCAAGTTGCCCTTGTCGATAATCGGAATGTCGGCGAGTTCGAGATGCGAATGCAACGCATAATGCGGCGCAACGGCCGGCTCGATGACGGTCGTAAATCCCATCGCGGCATAGCGGCAGCCGGTCTCGAAAGTCGACCAGCCCGCCGTCGACAAAGGGGTCGCCGCCGGGCGCGGCGTATGGGCACGATGATTTTCCGGCAGCAGAAGCCGGGCGGTGTTCACATTTCCACTCGCCACATGCGAGTGAATGTCGATGGCGCCCGCCATGACGATCTTGCCGGAGACGTCATAGACCGCGTCCGGCGTCTCGTCTTGCGGCGGCGCGACGATCCGATCGCCGCGTATCCATATATCGCCCACTCCGTCTCGCCCGCTTGCGGGATCGATGACGCGACCGCCGGCAAGACGTATCAACATGCCTCGCTTCCTTTCGTTAAATTTTGGTCGATGAGGCCGATGACCTCCGAGACGCGCGGCGCATCGCTCGGGCTTTTCGCTAGTGTCAGAGTGAAGGTCGCAATATCCCGCGCATATTCGATGGCATCATGGTCCCGCCCGGGCGAGCCGACCTCGATTCTCACGCGCGGCGGATAACCAAAAAGGGTCTGCGGCCTCACCAGAGCGACGATGGGGACCTGGCGCTTCCATTGAGGCGACTCGGCGCCATAGGCAGAAATCCACAGCGCCGCATCGGCCTCGTCGGCTTCGATCATGCGGTTGGCGTCGAAACGCCATGTGTCATACTCGGGATAACCGCGGCCGAACCCGGTGCGGACCGGGAACCCGGTCATCCACCCCGATGTCTGCACTACGCCGGGGGCGTTCATGCCAGGATCCACCAGCAGGGTTGAAAAGCGCGTCTTCTGGTTGAGATCGACGGCGAGCCCGCCGATCATTTCGATCGTCAATCTGTCGAGCGATTCGGCCGACCAAACGATGACGCCGAAATGCGCCGCCTTCAACTCGGCTGCGAGATCGGCCAGCTTCTGCCCGAGGGCGCCATTCGTTTGGGTTTTTCGCTGCAGGACTGCGGCGCGCAGACAGGCGACGGCATGCGGCAACTCGCCGGGAGCCACCGCAATCTCGGTGGCGCCCACCTCCGCCGCCTCGCCGCGGCCAGGACCCAGCCAGAAAATCTTGCGCGCCGCTTTTTCTTCGGCGAGACGCGGCGGCGCGGAAAGGTTGAGTTGCTTTGTCAAGTCGGGCCACGTTTCGCGCACATTCGGGCCGGCGAAGAGCACGCAATCGGCGCGCAGCCGCACGTCGCCCGCTGTCGTGACCATCCGACCTGCCTGTTGCATGACGTCGATATCGCGCAGCAGGACGTCGCTGAGCAGATGGTCATAGGCGCCGCGCAATTTCTCCGCCAGCGCAATCGCGGCGCGCGTACCGGCGGCATCCGTGGCGAGCCCGGCGATCACCGGCAGCCGAGCCTGTTCGAGCAAACGCGCCGCCGCTGCAGCGGCCGTCTCGAGCGAGACCGCTGCACCATCCACAAAAGCTTTCATATAGTCCTTACTCCGTCGCTGCTGGGAACTGAGGCGGGAGAGCTTTGTCTACTTGTCGTACTTGATATATGCGAAACGTTGATCATCGGTGGGAGTCCCTTCGAGCGCACCTCCCTCCTTGGCCGGCTGCCAGGCCACGACCTCTTCGATCTTCTTAGCAAGCTGGAAATCCTTGTCGGTGATGCCCTTGGCGGTATGGGTCTGCAGGCGCACTTCCACCCAAGCGTAGGAGGCCGTGAGGTCCGGATGGTGCCACGCCGCCTCGGCAAGATGGCCCACCGCGTTGATCAGCATGAGCGTGCCTTTCCAGCTGTGCGTTCGGTAGGTCCGCCTTATCCAGCCGTCCTCATAACGCCAGTGGGGCAATTCGCTTTCCAGCCGCGCCTTGATCTCGGCTTCGTGATAGGCCTGCTCTCGTTTCGCTGCACTCATCGGAGGCCCTTTCGCGTGTCACTCATCTCAGTATGGCAATATAGCCGATTTCGGTCCAGTCTGGAGCGCACTTCGGCGAGTACTTCCGACCTCATGTCTGAGCGTGCGCTCAATTGCGGTTGCGCGCCGCGTTTCGCTCGCGTTGAAAGCGCGCTACATATGGGCTAGAGCAAAAACGCTTCCTTAGCGGCAGGCGGCGTGCTCTCGTGGTAATCGCAAACCTCTTTTGGATTTTTGTTGGGGACAGATGCACGTGAGCATCAAGGTGAAGGCATCGGCGCGTCTTCACCTCGGTTTTCTGGATCTCAACGGCGGCACAGGACGCCGTTTCGGCAGTCTCGGTCTGGCGATCGACAGGCCGGTGACATCGCTGACGATCGAGCGTGCGGCAGTGGGCTCGGTCGAAGGCCCGGAACGCGCAAGGGTGGCCGCCCATCTTGCCGCCTTGCGCGGCCGCTGCGGGCTTGAGGCCTCCTACGGCGTCACGATCCAGGAGGCGATCCCCGCGCATGTGGGTCTCGGCTCAGGAACTCAGCTCGCATTGGCAGTGGCCGCGGCGCTCCGTCGCCTCGAAGATCTGCCGCCGGACGCAACCGGCGATGCGCTCTTTTTACAGCGCGGCTTAAGATCGGGAATTGGTGCGGCGCTTTTTTCGACGGGCGGGTTCGTCGTCGATGGCGGACACGGCGCCGACAAAGCCATGCCGCCAATCGTCTGCCGTCTCGACTTTCCCGAAGATTGGCGGATCATTGTCGTCATGGATGCCGAGATGAAAGGCGTGCACGGCGCGCGCGAACGTGAAGCTTTCGCGACCTTGCCACAGTTCCCTTCCGCCGCGGCAGCGGACATCTGCCGAAGGGTACTCATGCAAGCTTTGCCTGCGCTGGTCGAGCGTGATTTTGCGCAATTCGGCGAGGCCATCAGCCGCATTCAAACAGTCCTCGGCAATCATTTCGCGCCTGCACAGGGCGGCGCGCGCTATACGAGCCCGAGCGTGGCGGCCGTGATGGCGCTGCTCGAACAGCATGGCGCGAAGGGAATTGGCCAGAGTTCCTGGGGACCGACCGGCTTCGCCTTCGTCGCCAGCGACGATGAAGCGCAGAGACTCCTCCGGCTCGTTCAGAAAGATAGGCTGGCGCAGGAAAATAACGCGCAGGCGAATCCGATCATGCTAATCTGCAAGGGGATTAATCACGGCGCGAAAATCGAGAAGATCGTCGGCGCCTAGGACCAGCGACGGGAAGGGACATAATGGCAAAACTCATATTGCACATGCTAAGCCCATTGAAACATATGAGCCCATTCGACGTGAACATGGCGCTCGATGCCGGCTATGATTCGGTAACGCCTTATATCAACGTCGTCATTGACGACATCATGCCGCTCGTCCAGGACGCCATGTTCTCGCGCTCCCCGCGCGATGCTGTGCGCACCGCGGTGTTCATCGGCGGCAAAGACGCCATTTTGGCACTCGACATGATCGACAAGGCCAAACGGGCGCTCCTGAAGCCCTTCGAGATTTCGATCTTCGCTGACCCCGCCGGCTCTTTCACCACCGCCGCGGCGATGGTCGCCTGCGTTGAAAAGGTTTTGAAAGAGAAGAAACACCGCAACCTGTCGGGCACAAAGATCATCGTCTATGGCGCGACCGGCGTCGTCGGCTTTTCTTCGGCGGTGATCTCCGCCCTCGAGGGCGCAAGGGTTACGCTGGCGGGCTACGACGGCCCGAACCGCGTTGAGAAGGCCGCAGGTGAAATCAAGAAGCGGTTTGGCGTTAGCGTCGATTTCTGCGACGCGAGCACGCATGACAAAGTGGTCGCCGCGCTCGTCGCCGCCGAGATCGCGCTCTGCGCCGGCCGCGCCGGCGTCCAGATCCTGTCAGCCGACGACGTGAAAAAGGCGAAAGACCTCTTAGTTTGCGCCGACGTCAATGCCGTGCCGCCTTACGGCATCGAAGGGGTGAATTTGCACGACAACGGCATGGAATTGCCGGGCGGCAGCCTCGGCATTGGCGCGCTCGCCATCGGCAATGTGAAGTACCAGACGGAGTTGCGGCTCTTCAAGAAAATGGCGACGTCCGACAAGGCCTTGTGTCTCGATTTCCGTGACGCTTTCAAACTTGCGCGTGAGCTCACCTGAGGCTTCCGTTCTCATCGCCGCCGCGTCCGGACGGGCGCTGGCGGCGGCCGCACGGCGCGCGGGCTTTCGGCCGCTTGTCGCCGATTTCTTCGACGACCTCGATACGCGCGCCCTTGCGGCCGCCAATGTGGTGGCGGGCGACATGGAACGCGGTTTCGAGGCACCGCTGCTCATCGATCGACTGCTCAATCTCGCACAACAAGAAAATCCGATCGGCGTCGTCTATGGCAGCGGGTTTGAAGATAGAACCGAGATTCTCGACGAGATCGCGCGGCATTTTCCGCTCTGCGGCAATCGCGCGGAGGTGGTCGCGCGAACGAAAGATCCGCGTCTGCTCGCTCGCGCCTGTCACGAGTTCGCCATCCCGCATCCCGAGATCAGGTTCGATCCGCCCTCAGCGCCGAGCGAATGGCTCATCAAACGGCAGGGCAGTGGTGGCGGTCTGCATGTCGTACGGGCAGGGTCGGCAAGACCAAGCCCTTTCGAATATTACCAGCGGCGCGTTCGCGGCAGGCCGGTCTCGGTTCTGCTTCTCGCGGATGGACGCCGTTCGCGGGTGCTCGGAATGAGCCTGCAATGGGCGACGCCGAGCGGCGACAGACCTTTCCGCTTTGGCGGTGCGGTACAGCCGGCCGAGCTCGATGCTGCATCGGCGCAAGAGATTTGCGATGCAGCAGGAAAGCTCGCCGAGGCCTTTGGTCTCGTCGGCCTGAACAGTGTCGACTTTCTCGTGGCACCTCACACATTCCATCTTCTCGAAATCAACCCGCGCCCGGGTGCGACGCTCGATATTTTCGCCGATCGCCGACTTTTCGTTTTTCATGTCGAATCCTGTCGCGGCCACTTGCCGAGCGAGCCTTTGATCTTTACGACGGCTTGCGCGACGGCGATCGCCTACGCACCTTGCGATCTTGCGTTCATGCCCGATCTCGACTGGCCCGTGTGGTGCGTGGACCGGCAAAAGCCGGGCACGCGTCTGCGCAACGGCGATCCGGTCTGCACCGTCTCGGCCGAAGCCGAGGATTCCGGGGTGGCGCGGGCAATTGTCGGTGAGCGCGTCGCCGCTCTTCGCGACGATCTGTTGGTCTTTGGGAATGAGGAAAGCGCCGCATGACGGGGGAAAATAAAATCAGCGTCAATTCGCGTGCCGGCGAACTGGTCGATCGGCTTCTGGCCGACGGCGATCGCCTGCGCGTCGTTGCAACCAAAGGTTCGCGCGGCGAAACCTTGGTCGATGCCGGCGCCAGGACCCTCGGCGGTCTCGACGCCGGGATTCTGATTGCGGAGATCTGTCTCGGCGGCCTGGGGAGCGTCACGCTCGCGCCGTTTTCGGTGACGCCCAGATGGCCATTCCATCTGACAGTGCGCGCGAGCGATCCGGTGATCGCCTGCCTCGCCAGCCAATATGCGGGCTGGGCTCTGTCGCATGGCGAAGGCAAAGGCGCCTTCTCTGCATTGGGATCCGGGCCCGCACGTGCCTTAGCACGGAAGGAGCCGCTCTTCCAAGTTCTCGACTACAGGGACAGAGCCGATCGCGCGACCCTCGTGCTCGAAGGCGACAAGCCGCCCCCGGTCGAAATCGTCGACAAAGTCGCGCGGGATTGCGGCGTCGCGCCGGAGCGTCTCACTTTCATCTATGCGCCGACCCGCAGCCTCGCCGGCAGCGTGCAAGTCGTCTCGCGTGTTCTTGAGGTCGCGCTGCACAAGGTGCACCAATTGAAATTTCCGCTGGCGCGCATCGTCGATGGCGTGGGGACGGCGCCGCTCTCGCCGCCGCATCCGGATCTCGTCATCGCCATGGGGCGGACCAATGACGCGATCATCTACGGCGGCCTGGTGCACCTCTTCGTCACCGGGCCGGCAGCCGAGGCGCGCGAACTCGCGAATGCTCTGCCGAGCGTGAATTCGCGCGACCATGGCCGGCCCTTCGCCGAAATCTTCAGGGCGTTCAACGGCGATTTCTATAAGATCGACCCGATGTTGTTCAGCCCGGCCTCGGCCATGGTGACCGCGCTCGAGAGCGGCGAGACGTTCCGCGCTGGGCAGATTTCGCAGGATTTGCTCGATGTCTCATTCGGGTGACGCCAGAACGGCGGTCCCGCCGAAATCGGCTGGTTTGGGCCCGCAGATAGCACTGCTCATCGATCGCTACGAATGGCATGCGCGGGAATTGACGCGGGCCTTCGCCGCGCTCGGCGCGCGGGTCGTGCCGCTGCGCCTCTCGGCGTGCAGCTTCGACACGCGGCGGCCGAACGGCCTCGTCATCCCGGAGTTTGGGGCGCGGCTGCCGGATCTCGTCCTGGTTCGCGCCATTGGTCTCGGTTCGTTCGAGTCGATCACGTTGCGGCTCGGCATTTTGCACGCATTGATGGACCTCGAGGTGCCCGTCGCCAACACGCCGCGCTGCATCGAGCGCTGCGTCGACAAGGCAGCGACGAGCTTCCTCTGCTTCAACAACAAGATCCCGACGCCGGAGACTTTCGCGCTCCAAAGTCCCAGGCAGACACGCGCGCTCGTGCGGCGCGAATGCGCACATGGTCCGCTCGTTTTGAAGCCGCTGTTCGGGGCGCAGGGGCGTGGCCTCAAGCTCATTCGCCACGAATTGGATCTGCCGAACATCGAAACCATGGCCGGCGTCTATTATTTGCAGCGCTTCGTCGGCATCGACCGCCGCGGCTACAGCGACTGCCGCGTGTTGGTCGCGCAAGGCCGTGTCCTTGCCGCCATGACGCGGCGCGCCGACCATTGGATCACCAATGTCAAACTCGGTGGCCGGCCCGAGCCGGTCGCGATCGACCCGGAGATGCAAGACCTTGCACTCAGGGCCGGCGCCGCGGTCGAAGCGGATTTTGTCGGCGTCGATCTAATGCGCGGTGCCGATGGGCGCCTGACTGTCATTGAGGTCAACAGCATGCCGGGCTGGCAGGGCCTGCAGAGCGTGACCGATATTTCGATCGCCGAAGAACTCGCCGGCGCGCTTCTGGCCCGCTACGGCTTGGCTCCGTCGCCGCCGGCGGAGATGGCCTGTTGATCAGCGCCGGCGAGATCGGCGAGGCCTTCTTCGCCGCCTGCCGCGACGAGATCGAAGCGCCGAAACCCGGCAATGTCCATATTTTCGGCGCCGGTCACGGCATGACCGGGGAGGATTTTCTCGCGAGCGCCAAGGCCGCTGCGGCGCCGCTTGCGGCGCCCGGGACATCCGTCGGTGCCCGAATTTTGGGCGCCGTCGAAGCAACAAGCGCGGCGGTCGGGATGAACACCAATCTCGGCATCTTGCTCCTTTGTGGACCACTCGCCGCCGCGGCCGAACGCGAGGGCACCGACCTGCGGGCAGCGCTCGCCAGCGTCCTGAAAGAGCTCGATCGCAGCGATGCGGAACAGGTCTTTCGCGCGATCAGCTTGGCAAAGCCCGGCGGGCTTGGAGAGGTGCCCCGATACGACGTGCGCGAACCGGGGGAAGTCGGACTTTATGAGGCGATGGCCGAAGCGGCCGAACGCGATGCTTTGGCCCTGCAGTATGTTTCGAATTTCCATGATGTTTTCGTGAACGGGCTGGGGGCGCTCGCCGCGGCGCGTCAACGTGGCCTTAAGCCGCCTTGGCCGACGGTGGCCGTCTATCTGGCCTTTCTCGCCGCCTTCCCCGATACCCACATCGGGCGCAAACACGGCCGCGCAGCTGCCCTCCAGATTCAGCGTGAAGCTTTGGAAATGCTTTCGATTTTTCAGACACGCGAAGTTGATTGCCTGTCCGACCTGCTGGCATTCGACCGCAGCCTCAAATCGCGCGACCGCAACCCGGGGACGAGCGCCGATTTGACGGTGGCTACGCTTTTCGCGGATCGGCTGTGCAATATCTTGCTCAGTCGCCGCAATGATGCTTGAGTTAACCGCGCGGACGGATCCGCCGCTATCTGGCCAACCGGCCTATTTGACCGGTGCTGGCACGGCTGAGGCTGTGTCGGTGCCTAATGGGCGTTGATAACAAGGATAGCCGTTTGGCTACCGGGTACGTCGGTAGAGTTTTGTGGTTCACCGGAGGAAATGATTATGGCCAAGATAACGAAATTATGTGTCGGCGAATCGCTCGTCGGCGATGGCAATGAGATCGCTCACATCGATCTCATCATGGGACCGCGCGGGAGCGCGGCGGAGAGCGCCTTCACCAATGGGCTCACCAACAACAAGGACGGATTTACGACGCTGCTCGCACTGGTCGCCCCGAACCTTATGTGCAAGCCGCCGACGGTGCTTTACAACAAAGTGACCATCAAGAATGCCAAGCAAGCCGTGCAAATGTTCGGGCCGGCGCAGCACGCGGTCGGCAAGGCGGTCGCCGACAGCGTCGCCGAAGGCGTGATCCCCGTGGAAGAAGCCGACGACCTCTTCATCTGCGTCGGCGTATTCATCCATTGGGAAGCCGAAGACGACAAGAAAATCCAGGACTTCAACTATCGCGCCACAAAGGAGGCGATCGCCCGTGCGGTCAAGGGCGAGCCGAAGCCCTCCGAAGTCGTCGCCAAACGCGACACCGCCAAACATCCTTTCGCGCCGAATTGATCCCTACAGCGCACAATGTGGCGTCGACAGCGGATAGCTGACGGGGGAGCCTTCGGCTCCCCTTTTTCATGCCCTCATTTCGAGATGTTTCGCGCTGATCTGGCCATCGTGCAAGGCCGAGGCGACGAGCACGCCGGCAATTCCGGCTTGTTCCAGAAGCCTCAGATCCTCAAGGCCGCGTACGCCACCGGCCGCATAGACCCTGTGGCGATCGGCGGCTTTGGCGCGGATCTTCCGCAGTCGATCGAGATCCGGGCCGGCATGGCTGCCGACACGCGCCAAGGTCATCACAATGAGGCGGGCGGGCCAGAGAGTCTCGTCTTCGGCAAGACACTCCGGACCATCAAATTGTTCACCGCGGAAGTCGAGCGACAGGATACTGCGCGGCCAAGTGGGGAGGCGCGCGACGAAATCGGCGTCGCGCAAACTCTCGCTGCCAAGCACGAGATCGCCGCGATGCGCCGCGAGCCAGGCAAACGCCTCAGCGCCCGTGCCAGTGCCTGCATCGACCCAGAAGGAGAGATCGGGAAACGTGGCCTCGAGCCCCGCGATGCAGGCGGAGTTGCTGCCCGTGCCTTCGATCGCATCGAGATCCGCTACATAAATCGCGCGGAATTCATGCAGCGTCAGAAAGCCGGCGACGACATCGGCCGGTCGGCTCGTCGGCGAGAGGGGCGTCTTGATCGGCGTATAAAGATGGCGCTCGCCTCTCTGCGCCCGCACCACCCGCCCGCCCTTCAGATCGATCACCGGGATGACGTTCAATCGTTGCTCCACATCATCAACATGTGAAGGAAAAGCAGGTCGGCTTCGCCGCAAGATGTTCTCATGCTAGAGCATTTCTCGGGGAAGGGGACCATTTCGATCATATGCAGAGTATCATTGGCTGGGACATTGGCGGCGCCCATTTGAAGGCGGCTCGGCTCGAGGCCGGGCGCATCGTCAATGTGGTGCAGATCGCCTCTCCCCTATGGCTCGGCCTCTCGGAACTGGATCGCGCCTTCACTGAGGCCAAGGCGGCGCTTGGCTTAGCCGACCGGAACGCCGTGACGATGACGGCCGAATTGTCCGACGCGTTCGCCGATCGACAGATCGGGGTCGTCGCCATCGCAGAGATCGCCAGACGCGAAATCGCGCCGCAAAAGCTCCTCTTCTACGCGGGCGATTGCAGCTTCGTGGCTACCGAAGCGGTCGCCGACAACACCGCGGCGATCGCCTCGGCCAATTGGCACGCGAGCGCGGCACTGGCCGCGTGGCACTTCAGCGATGCACTCTTCGTCGACATGGGCTCGACGACAACGGATATTATCCCAATTTGTGCCGGCGCCGTCGCGGCGCGCGGCCACAGCGACTCCGAACGCATGGCCTATGGCGAATTGGTCTATGCGGGCGTGGTGCGCAGCTTTCTCATGGCGGGCTTGCGCCTGGTCCCTTTCGCCGGACGTTGGGTGACGCTGGCGAACGAATGGTTTGCCAATGCGAGCGACGTCTATCGCATTCTCGGCGAACTGCCGGAAAGCGCCGATCAGATGAACACGGCCGACGGACAAGCCAAAACCGCCGAGGCCTCGCGGGCGCGGCTGGCGCGGCAGATCGGCTATGATGCCAAGGACGTGAGCGCCGGCGCGCTCGTGCAATTGGCGCAGTTTTTCGCGGAGGCGCAGTTGCGCGAGATCACCGACGGCGCCTATCTCGCGCTGTCGCACTGCGATCTCGACGCCAAGGCGCCGGTCATCGGCGCGGGGGTCGGGCGCTTTGTGGTCAAGCGCCTCGCCGAGCGGGTTGCGCGTCCTTATGTCGATTTCGATGAAATGATTCCGACTTTGCCTGAGATCCGCAGGAAGGCTGGCGATTGCGTGCCCGCCTGTGCCGTGGCTCTGCTCGCAGCTGCTCAGAGCTAGTCGTCACTGCGAGCGAAGCGCGCGTTCCTTCTCCCTGCGGGAGAAGTACCCCGCGAAGCGGGGCGGATGAGGGATTGCAACCTTGCAATCGACGCACCGCAGCCCCTCACCCGCCGTCTTCGGCGGCGCCCTCTCCCACAGGGAGAGGGTTGGGCGCGTTGCGCGCATCATGCGCCTCGACTTTTTCCATGAGCCAGCCCCAGGCCTCGGCTTCGTCCGGGCCGGTCGTCTTGTCGACGGCGATCTTCAGATAGGCGATCTCGCGTTCGATTTTCTCCCGCGGCAGGAAATCGAGCCGGCTGACAAGCACGGCCAATTCAAGCACAGCGGCCTTGGCTCTGTTCAGGCCCTGGAAGGCCGCGTGATTGTCCTGCCGCAGCACGCGGCAGACGAAGCGCGGCCGTTGCGGATCTTCCTCGACACGCTCGACGGCAAGCTCCGCATGGGCAAGGGCGGCGGCGAGCCGCGGCACGGGGAAATCTGCGATTGCTACGAGCGGCCAATTGCGGCGCCCCGTCAGGCAGCCGGCGAAAATGCGTACGTCGTCGGCGTAATTGGCCACCGCATAGGGAACCTGTTGCAGGTTCGCGAGGCTCGTCGAGGGCCGGAACGGCGCGATGATCCGAGTGTCGCCCGCCGCGATCAGCCCGAAGGGCGCGATATGCGGCTTACCGGCCGCATCGACCGTGGTGATGATCACCTCGCGGATCATGGGCTATCTCTCCGGCTTGCCGGCGCGCAACGTGTGGCCGATCTCGCGCAGCCGCGTCAGATCTTCTTCGACGTGCTCGGTCGCGACTCCGAAGTCGAGCGGCTCGTCCTGGATATAGCGCTTGCCGAGCGCGAAGGTGATTTCTGCTTTGGCGAGCTCCGTGCCGAGATAGAAGGCATGAGCCTCGTCGCCCGCCACTGCGAGCAAGGGATAGAGCGTCATGGCCTGGCGGGCCACATGATGGCCGTCCCGATTATAGAGATGGATTCCGTCTTCGGCGACTTCGATCCGATAATTGGCATCGCGCACGTCTTTGGCACGCTCTTCGATCTCCGCGGGCGACGACAGGAATGGCTTAAAATCATGGACCTGATTGAGGCCGGCGCCAAATCCCTTCGGCAAGGCCTGCTCGCTGCGTGCGGCATACATCAGCCGGCGCGCGGCATCATGTTCGTTGAGCGTGCGGCGCGTGTGCGGGCTCACCTGCACGACGAGCACGTTGCGGATCGAAAGCTCTGAGCAGAGGCCGAGCAGCAGCGCCGTGACGCCGCTCGAATCGGCCTCCGTCAACTCGGTGAGATTGCCCGTGCCCATCATCATCTGTGCGTCGGGCATGAGCCGGCGCGTCTCGATATAGCGCGCCAGCGAAGCGGCAAAGCCGAAATGGATCGGATCGAGCACCGGATCGAGAATGAAGGAAATATCCTCGGCAGCGGCGGTTTCCGCCACGCGCCGCAGCGATTCGAGATCCGAATGCGGCTGCGGAATAAGGATTGGCGTCACCGGATATTTGCGCGCAACGTCCAAG
Organism: uncultured Alphaproteobacteria bacterium; assembly: GCA_963720425.1. Classification (GTDB taxonomy): domain Bacteria; phylum Pseudomonadota; class Alphaproteobacteria; order Rhizobiales; family Beijerinckiaceae; genus Methylovirgula. The sequence continues at coordinate 909,665 of OY970391.1, read as the reverse complement.
GTTGCTTCGGTGAGGCTCAACAGATAATCCGCGCCCGCGGCTGCCGCGCGCTCGAGTTCATCAGCATTGGCCGAATTGACGCTGACGGCGTGGCCTGCCGCCTTCAAGGCGCGCACGCTCTCCTCGAGATGCTGAAAGGGCGTATCGGGAAGGCAACCGAGATCGATCACGTCCGCGCCGGCCTGACGCATCGCCGTCGCGCGGGCAAGGATCACGTCCACGGAGAAGGCCGAGGCGTCGACGATCTCGCTGAAGATGCGGATCTCATGCTTTGACAGATCCACCTTGCGGCCGCCGCGCCCGAAGAAGGCGGGCAGATCGGCGATCTCGTCCGGGCCGCGCTCGCAAGCCACGCCGATCTCCCGCGAAAGCGACACGAGATCGGCCCGGCAGCGGCCCGGCAGCATGATCCGATCAGCGCCGAGCGGGCGCGGCAGGCGGCGCAGGATGATCGCCTCGGTCATCAGCGCCGCGACTTTGACGCCGATGTCGAGGACCCGCCAGGTGAAAGGCAGCGGCCCAAGGCTGTTCATGAGCTTGACGAGCCGCGGATAGGCAAAATGCCCGGTCAGCAAAAGCAGACGCTCAGCCATGATGTCCTAACTTGGCCCTTGCTCACGCCTCGGTTCTCGCAGCGCGGAAGCGCGCAAAATTTCAGCCACGCTTGCTTGCTATTATCCAACCTTCGGAAAAATTCGGCAAAGGCCGAGTTCTGGTGCGCCGCTTAAGCCAGCCGGACTCGGGCGCCGGGCACCTGTCCCTGCGCCAGAAGCGTGCCCGCAGAAGCGAGCCAACCAGGCCCGGCAATGAAGACATCGGCCCCGCTCGCCACAGCAAAACGCGGGAATAGAGGATCGACCGTTCCGGCCTTGATGAGATCAGCGACGCCGATGTGGAGCTTCGATCCGATGTCCGTGCTTTTGATCAGCAGCAGCTTCTTGGCTCCAAGCTCTGTGGCGAGCCAAGCGGAGAGCGTATCTGACGTGACCTCCCATGATTTCGGAAGAGCGGCTCCGAGCGCCATTAGGGCGGGCGCCCAATAGGCCGCTTGATTCATCCGCAAGACGCGGCGGATCGCAGCCGGCGTCGCCACGCAGGAAAGCCTCGGCCACAGCGCCGAGAGCGCAAGTCCATATTGCTCCATGGCCAGCAGCGCCATGTGATGCGCCGCCTCGTCATCGAAGCGCATCTTGGCCTGCATCGTGCGGACCGTATCGGCAAAAGCGCCGCCGCCCGGCACGAGGATCAGCGGACCGGTGAACCGGTCGAGCGCCTCCAGCCAGGCCGTTAGGTCGCGCGAGCCGGCGAGACTGCCGCCAAGCTTGACCACAATAGGACGCGGAGCCTTGGGAGCAAGCACGCTTGCGCTCCGATCAGGAGAGACACAGTCCAACGGGCCGAATGTTCAAGTCCACTCGCCTGCCTAATCCCCCGGCGAAGCGGCGAAATCGGAAAGTTCGGCAAAAAGCTGGCGCAGCTTGCCGGACTGCGCATGGCGTTCGCGCATAATTTCAATGCCGACGCTGCCCTCTATGACATCGAGCTTTTCGATACGGATATTGGCGCAATCGACACCTGGATGAGTCAGAAGCGCGTCGGCAATCCGCTCAGCCAAAGTCTCGACGAGATCGACATGGCCGCGGCTCAGGATCAACCTGATCGCATCGACGATGAGATCGTAGGAGAAGACGTCGCGCATGTCCTCGGCGGGATGGCTGGCGCGACGCACGTCGACATCAACGTTGAAACGCACGCGTTGCGTCCGGTTGCGCTCGAAGTCATAGGCGCCGATCGAAATGGGCAACACGAGATCGCGGACGAAGACGCGATCCGTGTCCTTTTTCTGCTCCGCATCGAGGGAATAGCCGCGTGCCGAGAGAAGCTGCCAATCGACCTTCACTTCTTTGTCGAAGTCGCTTGGTTCAGCTTCGCGTGGGATGATGTCGCGCACCAATTTGACTTGGGCCGCGACGATGCGCTGAGTCCGTTTGTGCCCGGTGCAAAGCGCGCCGCGGAACCCGAGGATGTCTGGGCTCAGCGGCAAGAGGCGGGTAATGTCCGGCGGCTCCAGCGATCCGGCAAGTCCCGCTATCAGCTTTACGTCATGGCAGAGATCGACGAACGTCCTGAGGCCGGCGATATCGACATGATCGATAAGGCGTGAGCGGCCTTTGGTCGCCGTGTCAAGCATCGCGCCTTTGAACCCGGCGGCAGAGAGCCGCGCAAGCAGCGAAAAATCATGTGGAAGATCGGCGAAGAGAACGGCGACCAGATTGGCCTTGGCCGCGACCGGCCGCAGCGCCTCGATTGCGGCTTTCACCGCCCCGCCTTCGCTCGGGAAGAAACCGATCTTGACGTAATCGACGCCGGCCTCGATGAGCTTCTCGGCCGCGGCGACGATTGACTCGGGCTGCATGTTCAGATTGCCGGTGACGGCGCTGACCGGGCGGCGGCCGGCAACCGCGGCGACCACGGCGCGAACCGTCGCATGATCGAGCGCGCCGAGCGGCGCCTGTGCGGGGTCCTTGAGGTCGATGATGTCGGCGCCTTCGATGAGCGCAATCCCGGCTTCCGCCGCATCCGTGACGCTCGCGAGCATCAGCGTCATTGGCCACCATCAAGATTTGGGTGAATTGGCGGGGGTCGCCGAACCGTTAAAGAGCGCAATTGCAGAAAAGATCCATGTGAACAAGCGGAAACGGACGCCACGCCGCAATTATAGGGGACAGGACCCAAAGGGCAATCAAGCTCGGCGCAACGGCGCTCATGGCCGTGGAAACGGCGCTTGCTCTTTCAGGTCATAGCCCGCTTCCGACCAGCCCTCGGTTCCTTCGGAGTACCAGAGTACGTGGGTGTAGCCGAGGCTTTTGGCGCGTTTGGCGGCGTTCCAGGACATCCAGCAGTGACGCAGGCAATAGAAGACCAAGGTTTTTGCCTTGTCGCCGCCGCTCGCCTGCTCCAGGCCGCGGCGAAAATAATCTTCTGTCACCGGCGCGAGTTCGCCGTAGCCCGTGTCGGGGAGCCAAATGCTGCCCGGGATGTCGAGGCGCGGCTTGTCACGCCAGAGCGTTCCGGGCGCGAGATTGGCAGGCTTTGGTGCTTGCGGCAAAACATCGACAAAGACAGCCGCCTTTTTCGCCCAGAGCTGATGCGCCTGTGCCACCGTGAGCGCTGGTGCTCCGTCGAGCGTCGCCGGAGTCGGCGCCTTGTAATCCGAGGTGCGGTAAGTGTTGGGCTCGGGAACCGCCGATGCGTCGGTTGCGCGCACGCCCATCGGCAAGGCCAGAAGGCTGCACGTCAGCGTAATCGCAAGAACACGCAAAGCGAAGAGGCGCATCTCTGGAATCCTTGCGAGAGAAAAGATCAGGATCTGCTTTCGCGAGACAATCGCGCCTTAGCGGCGAGTGCGCAGATACATACATCATCCGGCCGCGCGATCAACCGGCGCTCCCGATCGCATGCTTGCCTAGGGCACGAGTCTCGCGTAGGTCCTCGCGCAGAGAGGATTTGTGGTGGCGAAGCTTGTAACGCGCAGTCTCTTGCTTATTTTCGCCGGACTTTCCGTCGGTGTTGGGCTCAGGGTTTTCGCTGGACATGTCGATGTTGCGGCGCAGGAGATCGCGCCGCTCGACGTGCGCGAGATCGCGCCCGGCGTCTATGCCCATCAGGCGCCCGTCACAATAATGGACGCGGCGAGCGGCGGCGATATTGCAAACATTGGCTTTGTCGTCGGCGATGATGCGGTCGCGGTCATCGATACCGGTGGCGCCGTGATCATCGGGCAGCGCCTGAAGAAGGCCATAGAGAAGATCACCGACAAGCCGATCCGCTATGTGATCAATACGCACGAGCACCCCGATCACATCTTCGGCAATGCGGCCTTCGTGGCCCCGGGCGTGACGTTCGTCGGACACAAGAATTTGCCGCGCGCGATCGCGGAGCGCGGCCCGCACTATATTCAAACGCTCCGCGTCACGATGGGCGATGCGCTCATCAAAGACGTGAAACTCGTGCCGCCAACGCTGCTCGTCGACCAGAGCAAGGACATGCGCCTCGATCTCGGCCGCCGCATCCTCGTGCTGCATGCCTGGCCGCCGATGCATACCGATAGCGATCTGACCATATTCGACGAAAAGACCGCAACTCTGTTCACCGGCGATCTCGTCTTCCTGCAGCACGTGCCGGTGATCGACGGGAGCGTCCTGGGCTGGCTCAAGGCGCTGCCTCAACTGGCCTCTATTCCCGCGCGGCTCGCGATCCCCGGGCACGGGTCGATCGGTGTCGACTGGCCGCAGGCGCTCGCCGCGGAAAAAACCTATTTCACCAAGCTCACAGCGGATTTGCGCGGCCTCATCAAGCAAGGCGCCGACATCAGTCAGGCGGCGCAAACCGCCGGCCGTTCGGAAGCTTCGAGATGGCAGCTCTTTGGGGTCTACAATCCACGCAATGCGACGGCCGGCTTCGCCGAACTCGAATGGGAGTAAGGGGGGCGCGTTGACCTACGGGCCGAAGGAAGATGTCACCACAGCGGCGTCTTGGTGGACGTTCGGGCCCTCCGGTTCGATGAAAGCGGTTTCCCATCACCAGATCGGCGCCGGCCTGAAGGTCTCTGAGAAAGCCGCCGAGATTGCGCAAATCGTAGCTGTCGTCGGCATCCCCCATGATGATGTAACGTCCGCGCGCCGCGGCGATGCCCGCCGCGAGGGCGGCACCGTAACCGCGCAAGTGGGTGTGAACGACGCGTGCGCCGCGGGCCGCGGCGATCGCCTGCGATCCGTCGGTGCTGCCATTGTCGGCCACCAGCACCTCGCCGCTCAGCTCGGCTTCCGTCAGAAACGCCGCTGCCTTGCTGACGCAGATTCCAATAGTTTCGGCTTCATTCAGGCAAGGAATAAGGATGGTCAGAACGCAGGCGTTCGGGCCGAATGCGCGGAGACATCGGCCGAAGGAGCTGCGTTTGAAGGGGTGAGAGCGACCAACGTCACGACCCCGGACGTCGTCTGACGACATCTTCTTCGGATTCTAGGCGGTATTGGGTTTAGAAAAACTGAATCCGATGGTCACACGAGCTGCTTCGCGTTCAGATCCAGTGCCCTTTTGCCCGCGTGGTATTACAGCGGCACCCTTGCATTACCTGCGGACGGAAAAGCTTCCACCCAAGGCATCTCGGATTTATAATTAGATTTGGTATACAACGAAGGGAGAACGGGGATGCGCGTTTTGCGACTTTTGGCTTTGGTCGGGATCGCCATCGGCTCGGCCGTGGGCTTGGCCGCGTTCACCCCCGCCGTGCTTGCCGCCCCGCAGCAGGACCTTTGGCCCGGGCTCGCCGATACGCTCTTCCCAAACCGGGCGATGGCGCAAGACGGCATGATGATCAAGCTCGGTACGCCGCTCAGCGCCGAGGACGCGGCGCTGGTTCCCATTACGCTGCATATGGATTCGGCCAAGGACGACATGGCGGCAGACGATCCACATCGGATCAAGAAGGTCACGGTAGTGATTGACAACAATCCGGCGCCCGTGGCCGCGGTCATCGAATTCGGTCCGAAAGCCGGGGTGACGACCATCGAAACCCGCGTCCGGGTCAACCAGAATACCAAGATCCATGCGGTGGCGGAAACTGCCGACGGCAAGCTCTATGTCTCCGAATCCTATGTCGCGGCCGCCGGCGGCTGTTCGGCGCCCAGCGCCACGAATCTCGACCCGGATGATCCGCAGATCGGCACCATAAAGGTGCGCCAGTTGGCACCCGAATACGCTAGCGACGACCCGCGGCGCAAGGAAGCGGTCGTCATGATCAAGCATCCCAACAATTCGGGCATGCAGATGGATCAGACGACCCATATCTACATTCCCGCACGCTATGTCGATTCATTGAAGATCACGCAGGGCGATGATCTGCTGTTCACGGTCGCCGGGGGCATTTCGATTTCGGAAGATCCGAATTTCCGCTTCGATTATCTCGGCAACGGCACGAACGTCTTGCATGTCGAGGCGAGCGACACCACGGGCAAGAAATTCAGTAAGGATTGGCCGCTCAATCCGGCGATCTGAGGGCGCAAACCTTCTCCCGCAGGGAGAGGGTTCAATCCTTCAGAACAGTTCGAAATCGCCCGGCGTATGATCGCGTGCGGCATCGACTTTGGCGGCAAAGCCGAGCCTTGAGGAAAGATCGGACATCGTGACGACGCGCGAAGCCACGCTTGGATCGAGCCGCCAATCGTCAAGGCGAGGGCGGCGACGAAATCGGCGATATTGCCGAGCTTTTGGCAGATCTCATCCAGATCCTGCAATTCCTGCAAATGGAGGGATTGCGCGCAGCTGCCTCGAGGATCAACGGCGCGATGAAGCCTTGCAGCCGTTCGATCGACAGGCAAAGCTCGCTCAACGCGTCGCCGACCCGGTCTCCGTTACGTCGCTGATCGGGACCGCCCGGCCGGCGCAATTCATGGCCATGTTCAATTTCACATCGGTCAGAAAAACTCGACATCACCGTCGTGGCTGCGCTCCGGCGAGGGCTGCGGCGTTGCGATCAGCGGAACATTGTGCCGGGCTCGCCCGGATATCGGCCAGAACTGGACGCGACGCCCATTGTCGCCACCCAAGCTGCCGTCGACCAAGCTTATGTCCTCATTCTTGAGGAATCGTTCGGCGAAAGCGGCATTGCGAGCGCCCGATATCGGAAAGGCCGTCGAGCATTCTTGCCCCGCCGAACAGTTTCGCTTCCAGGCGCTCCTTGCGCGCGCCCCTCTGCAACAGCCCGGGGCGGCCCGGCTTTAGAAATCGGTGCGGCTGCGGATCGCCGCAACGAGCGTTCCTTCATCGAGATAATCGAGCTCGCCGCCGACCGGCACGCCATGCGCGAGGCGGGTGATGCGGACCGGCAGATGCGCCAAGAGATCGGTGACATAATGAGCCGTCGTCTGGCCGTCGACGGTGGCATTGACGGCGAGTACCACCTCCTCGACCGAATCGGCCGCGACCCTTTCGACGAGGCCGGCCAGATTGAGCTCCTTCGGCCCGATGCCGTCGAGCGGCGACAAGCAGCCGCCGAGCACGTGATAGCGGGCGGCCAAGGCCCCGGCGCGTTCGAGCGCCCAGAGGTCGGCCACGGTTTCAACCACGACGAGAAGCTTGCGGTCGCGTCGCTCATCGCGGCAGACGGTGCAAGGATCGCAGCTATCGACATTGCCGCAGACCGAGCAGGCGACGACGCGCTCGCGCGCCGTGTTCAGTGCATCGGCGAGCGGCGCCAGCAGGTCGTCGCGCTTGCGAATTAGGTGGAGAGCGGCGCGCCGCGCCGAGCGCGGTCCTAATCCCGGCAGACGCGCCAGCAATTGGATCAACCGCTCGATTTCGGGACCGGCGATGCGTTCGACCATCAGAACAGCTTCATGCCTGGCGGCAAAGGCAGACCCGCGGTGACCGCCCTCATCTTCTCTTCCATCAGGCGCTCGGCTTTCTTGCGCGCATCCTCATGCGCGGCGACGATCAAGTCCTCGAGAATTTCTTTGTCGTCCGGTTTTAGAAGCGAAGCGTCGAGGGCGAGCGCCTTCATTTGCCCCTTGGCGGTAAGGATCACGCGGACGAGGCCGCCGCCGGATTGGCCTTCGACTTCGAGGCGCTCCATCTCGGCTTGCATTTCCTGCATTTTCGCTTGCACGGCCTGCGCCTGTTTCATCAAACCCATCATGTCGGGCATGGAGGCTCCTCTTGCATCTCTGGGGATATGGGGCAGCGGGTCCGTGCCACCCGTTCAAATTATAGATCGTCTTCGCTGAAGGCCTGATCGGCATAAGCGATGTCATCGCCGGGCTCTAGCGGTTTCTCTGCCGGGTCCGCCGGCGGCGCTGTCCCACGCACGCCGATGATTTCGGCGCCCGGAAACAGCGCCAGCGCGCGTTGAACGAGCGGATCGGCGCGCACGCCGAGCATGGCGGCCGTAGCGGCGGCCTTGGCCTGCTCGCTGAGGCTCGGCTCGCCGATTTCGGAGGAGATCGCCACGATCCAGCGGCGACCGGTCCATTCTTGAAGACGACGCGTGAGCTGCTGCGCAATTTGCGCCGAGGCGCCGGGCGAGAGAGCAAATTCGATCGAGCCTTCCTCGAAGCGAACGAGCCGCACGTCGTGCTCAAGCGCCACTTTCAGCTGAATGTCGCGCTGCGCCGCCGCCAGTGCAACCACATCCTCGAAACGGGCGAGGCGAAGCTGCGGCTCCTGCGAAGTTTGCGGCGCTGCCACTGGCGCTTTGGCCTGTGCCGTGCCGAGGCTTGCAGCAAGGCTTCCGCGAACACCGACGCCGGCCGGTGCGCTTGTGCGAACTGGCGCAGGTGCAGCCGTAGCGGGGGGCTGCTGGCCGAGGCGGCGGAGCGTTTCATCGGGCGTCGGCAGATCTGCCGCATAGGCGAGGCGGACCAGCACCATGTCGGCCGAGGCGAGCGGGCGCGGCGAATCCCTCACCTCCTGCAATCCCTTGAGCAACAATTGCCAAGCGCGGCTCAGCACCGCGAGCGAAAGCCGTTCGGCGATTTCGCGGCCGCGAAGCCGCTCTTCCTCGGTGATGGCCGGATCCTTGGCGCTTTCCGGCGCGAGCTTCAGGCGGGTCGCGAAATGCACGAACTCGGCCAGTTCGCCGAGAACGCGGCCCGGGTCGGCGCCGGCATCATAGAGCGCCTTCAAGGAGGCGAGCGCCGCCGCGATGTCGCCTTTCATGACCTCCATGAAAAGATCGATGATGCGCGAGCGATCGGCGAGGCCGAGCATCAAGCGCAGATCATCGGCCTTGACCTCGGTTTTGAGGCTCCCCTTCGCATGCGCGATTGCCTGATCGAGCAGGCTCAATGCGTCGCGCACCGAACCTTCGGAGGCACGTGCGATCAGGGCGAGCGCCTCGGGCTCGATAGCGACCGCCTCCTTGGATGCAATCGAAGCAAGGTGCGAGACGAGCACATCCGCCTCGACCCGCCGCAGATCGAACCTCTGGCAGCGCGAGCGCACCGTGACCGGGACTTTCTCGATCTCGGTCGTCGCGAAGATGAATTTCACGTGGTCCGGCGGTTCTTCCAGCGTCTTCAGCAGGCCATTGAACGCCTGTTTCGAGAGCATGTGGACTTCGTCGATGATATAGACCTTGGTGCGCGCGAGGACGGGGCGATAGCGGGCGTTCTCAATGATCTCGCGCACGTCGTCGATGCCGGTATGTGAAGCGGCATCCATCTCGATCACATCAACATGGCGCGAATCGATGATGGCCTGGCAATGCACGCCGAGCTCCGGCATATGGATCGTCGGCTGCGTCACCGCCGGCCTGTCGCCCTGCGCCGGCAGCTCGTAATTGACAGCGCGCGCCAGGATCCGCGCCGTCGTCGTCTTGCCGACCCCGCGCACGCCCGTCAGAATATAAGCTTGGTGAATGCGCCCAAGGTCGAAGGCGTTCGACAGCGTTTTCACCATCGGCTCCTGGCCGATGAGATCTTCGAAGCGCGCAGGCCTATATTTGCGCGCCAGCACGCGGTAGAGCGTGGGCGGCGACGCGTCACCCAGGTTCAAGCTCGGCATGGCAAATTGTGCGGCGGCGTCGCGGTCCATCGCTTCGGCCTAATGAAATCCAAGAGGCTTTGCAATTCCTGATTGCTTAGTCTGTCTCGTCTGCGCCTTGCGGTTTTCTCACCCAATGTATCCGCGGTACTTTCGCGTCCTTAGGAAAATCCTTTTGCAGGCGCGGGAAGATTCGCAGCAGGCCCAACGGCGGCTCACTTTTGAGTGCTTCGATCTCCACCGTCTCGACCGGAATATAGGTGGAATATTGCGGGTCGTCGCCGTCGTCCCAATCTATCCATTCGTAGAATTCATAGAAGTAGAGCTGCCCGCATTCGCGGCACTTGAGTAAGCACCTCGACCAGTGGCTTTCATCTTCGTAGCTTGCAACCGGCTCAAAGCGCCCTGGCGCCGCGATGAGCTCCGGCTTTGTCCACAGGATGCAGTTGGTCGGCTCTTTCATGGCATCCCGCCGGTCCCCCAGCGTGCATCGGGTCACGAGAGGTCTTTGCATGGAACCGGAAGTGGGAGGCTGGACAGAGACCCGCCCGGTCTCGTCTGGGCTGCTTCCTTCCGGACCTGACCCGGTTGGCGAGTGGTGCGTCCACCGCCAACCTCCCGAGGCTAAGATGGACCATCGGGTGCAATTCCGCAATAGCGCACGGCCACGAAAAGGTGCAGAGTTCAAGCGAGAGGACAGGCCAAAACAATGACTTAGGCGTGAATGTGATTCGCATCGCCCGCGCCTGGGCTCATGCGCCAATCATGATCGAGACATGACCGACGCGCTCGTGCTCTTTTCCGGCGGGCAGGATTCGACCACCTGCCTTGCCTTTGCTCTCGATCGCTTCGACCATGTCGAGACGATCGGCTTCGACTATCGTCAGCGCCACAGGGTCGAACTCGATCAGAGGGCCAAGATCCTGGCGAAGATCGTCGGGATCAAGCCTCATTGGGGGGCGCGGCTCGGCGAGGACCATCGCCTCGACCTCGGCGTCTTGGGTGAAATATCGGCAACTGCCATGACGCGCGACGTTGCCATCAGCGTCGGCGCAAATGGCCTGCCGAACACGTTCGTGCCGGGCCGCAATCTGTTGTTCCTGACGTTTGCCGCGGCCGTCGCCTATCGGCGCGGCTTGCGACACATCGTTGGCGGGATGTGCGAGACGGATTTCTCCGGCTATCCCGATTGCCGCGACGATACGGTCAAAGCCATGCAAGTCGCCCTGAACCTCGGGATGGAGCAGAATTTCGTTCTCGACACGCCGCTCATGTGGCGCGACAAGGCCGAGACTTGGCGGCTTGCCGAGAGGCTCGGCGGCACCGCGCTGATCGGCCTCATCATCGAAGAGACGCATACCTGCTATTTGGGCGAACGCGGGCAGAGACACGAATGGGGCTATGGCTGCGGCGAATGTCCGGCCTGCAAGCTGCGCGCCGAGGGCTGGCGCAAGTACCGCGGCGAATGAGCTCGGCTCCCTCGCGTGAAGAAATGCGGGATCGCGGCTGAGGCCGGGCATTAATATTGCCATGATGCGATACAATATGACGGGTGCCGCCCAGATGCTTCTGTGCCAGCCTGGCACGACACCTAATCACCAGATCGGAGTTTGGCATGGCCGAAAAAATCCCCGTCACCGTGCTCACGGGTTATCTCGGAGCCGGCAAGACGACGCTGTTGAACCGCATCTTGAGCGAGCCACACGGAAAGAAGTTCGCCGTCATCGTCAATGAATTCGGCGAAATCGGCATCGACAATGACCTCGTCGTCGGTGCCGACGAGGAAATCTTCGAGATGAACAACGGCTGCATCTGCTGCACGGTGCGCGGCGATCTCATTCGGATTATCGAAGGACTGATGAAGCGCAAGGGCAAGTTCGACGCCATCATCGTCGAGACCACCGGCCTCGCCGATCCGGCCCCGGTGGCGCAGACATTTTTTGTTGACGCCGATGTCGAGGAAGCGGCGCGGCTCGACGCTGTGGTCACAGTGGCCGACGCCAAATGGTTGTCGCAGCGCCTGAAGGATGCGCCGGAGGCAAAAAATCAGATCGCGTTTGCGGACGTTATCCTGCTGAACAAGACCGATCTCGTCAGGGCCGACGAATTGCGCGAGGTCGAGGCGCGCATCCGCGCGATCAATCCCTATGCCAAGCTCCACAGGACCGTGAATTGCGGCGTGCCGCTCGACGCCATACTCGGCCGCAACGCCTTCGATCTCGAGCGCATTCTGGAGATCGAGCCGGAATTCCTCGAGGCCGAGGATCATGATCACCACGATCATGACCATCATGGACACGATCACGATCATGATCACCACGAGGACGCTCATCACAAGCACGAACATCGTCACGACGGCCTCAAACATTATCATGACGAGGACATGCAATCCGTCGCGCTCTCCATCGAAGGCGATCTCGACCCGGAAAAATTCCTGCCCTGGCTCAATGACTACGTGCAGAAGGAGGGGCTCTCGATCCTGCGTTCAAAGGGCATCGTCGCTTTCAAGAACGAGCCGAAGCGCTTCGTCTTCCAGGGCGTCCATATGATCCTCGACGGCGATCTGCAACGCGACTGGAAACCTGCCGAGCCGCGGCTCAGCCGCGTCGTCTTCATTGGCCGCAAGCTGAAGGGGGATGAGATCAGGCGCGGCTTTCTGGCTTGCGTGGCGTGAGCGCGCCGGCGCCAAAAGCTTCGCATGTCGCAAACCTCCCTCACTACGAACGTCACGCCAATTGCCGCCGGCGCGCATGTCACCGGCGCCGCCTTTCTGGGCGGCGTTCCGGCGCTGGCGCTAGGCGACGGCACCGCGCTGCGTATCGAAGCGGACGGCGAGAAGCGTAGCGTCCTTCATGAGGACGGCGCGATTCTCGTAGCGGCGCGGGCCGGCAAAAGACTGATGACCGGTGGCGACGACGGCCGTATCCTGGCGGTCACCGCCGACGGATCGACGCAAGAAATTTTCCATGAGGATGGCAAATGGATCGACGCGCTCATCGGGCGCGACGATTCCTCAATAGCCTGGTCGAGCGGACGCCAGGTCAGCGCCCGCGATCCGCAGGGTAGTGTGAAGCACTTCACCGCGCCCTCCTCGGTGCGCGGTCTCGCCTATGCGCCCAAAGGGTATCGCATCGCGATCGCGCATTATAATGGCGCGACGCTGTGGTTTCCGAACACCGCGGCAGCGCCGGAGGTCTTGACCTGGAAAGGCGCGCATCTCGACGTCTCATTCTCGCCGGACGGGCGCTTCCTCGTCACCTCGATGCAAGAAAATGCGCTGCATGGCTGGCGGATCGCCGATAAGCAGGACATGCGCATGAGCGGATACCCGGCGAAAACCCGCTCTTTTTCCTGGTCGAGCGAGGGCCATTGGCTCGCAACCTCGGGGGCGCTGGCCTGTATCGTCTGGTCGTTTAAAGACAAGGACGGACCGATGAAAAAGGCGCCGCGAGAATGCGGCGCAAGGCAAGCAAAGGTCTCGCGCGTGGCCTTTCACCCCAAGGCGTTGGTGATCGCCATAGGCTATGAGGACGGCTGGATTTTCCTCTGCCGCCTCACCGACGGCGCCGAGATCCTGGTGCGCAAACCGCCGGCCGAGGCGCATGATCCGGTCTCGGCGGTGGTCTGGGACGATGACGGCCGGCGGCTTTTGTTCGGCACGAGCGAAGGCAATGCCGGTATTCTCGCGATGCCGTGACCCGCGCTTTGCCGATCCGCGGGCAGGACCAACATTTTGCTACGGGCGACTTCTAAGAGGGGAGCCAACCCGCTATGGATGACCTATATTAGCGCTCAGTCCTGAAGCGCCGAGAACTCCCGGTAGGCGAGCGAAATCCTGAGGAGGTCGGGAATGATCATCGGCCGCATCGCCCTTTTCTTCGCGCTTCTGTTTGGCCTAGCATCGACCCAGATGCCGGAGTTCTGGCAACAATATCGCCAGCGGCTCGGCGGCGCGATCGATGAACTCACGGCGATCGTTACGCAATTCGATACGCAGGCGGCGAGCCAGAACCTTACCCCTGACGTGGCGATCACTCGCCTGGAGACGAGCCCGGATCCCATCGCACAAGGCCGGGGCGAAGAGATGCACCGCATCATCGCGAGGCTTGCGAAATTGCGCCATGCTGCGGCGGCCTTCAATGATCCGAACATCGCCGGCAAGTGGACGACGCTGATCCAAACTTTCGATCCCTATATCGCCGAACGGACCTATGAGGCCTTCCAGCCGGCAATTCCAACGTCGGCGGACGGATTCATCGCCGGTGTCATCGGCTTTATCGTCGGCGGCGGCATCGTCCATCTCATCGGACTGCCGATTCGGCATAGGCACAAATTGTTCGGCCAGCGGTCCAAGACGGACAATGCCGAACCTTACGTTAAAGCCTAGCGCGAATGGTCCCGAACGTCCTGTCGATCGCCGGCTTCGACCCGGGTGGCGGCGCTGGCGTTTTGGCTGATATCAAGACTTTCGCCGCCTTGCGCTGCCATGGTCTTGCTGCGATTACCGCCGTTTCCGCGCAGAACACGCAAGGCGTGGCCGGAATTCATGTCGTGCCGGCCGAATTCGTCGGCGAACAAATCGACGCGCTTTTCGCAGATATCGACATCGCTTCAGTCAAGCTCGGCATGCTCGCCTCGCCGGCCATCGTCAGAATGGTCGCGCAAAGCCTCGCTGAACATCGCGGGAGGCCCGTGGTGCTCGATCCGGTGCTGGCGGCTTCGAGCGGCGATCAACTCGCCATCGGCGATGTCACGGCAGCCTTGCTGCACCATCTCGCGCCGCTGGTCGCTCTGGTGACCCCCAATCTCGCGGAGGCTGCCTTGCTTGCCGAGGCGCCGGTTCCGACGACGATTGCCGGCATGCACAAGCTTGCCGAGCAATTGCACAGGCGCGGATTCAAATCCGTGCTCGTCAAGGGCGGCCATTTGGAGGGCGCCACGGCCGAGGATATTCTGTTCGACGGTACGTCGCATCATAGCTTTTCCGCGCCACGCATCGCGACGCGCAACACGCATGGAACCGGCTGCACCCTTTCCGCTGCCATCGCCGCGTACCTCGCTCTTGGCCTTGATCTCATCCCATCGATCGCAGCGGCGAAGGACTATGTCTGCGGCGCGCTTGCCGGGGCGGACGAACTCGATGTCGGACACGGTCCAGGACCGCTTCATCATTTCTATCGGTTCTGGTAAGTTGGCGTGGACACTCGGCCCTTCCCCAAACAAGCCCGCAAAGCGGGCGTGGATCCGGGGTCCAGCGCCGACGGGCTGATTTGCAAGGGAGCTACGGCCTCCCGGCTCGAAGCTTCGCTTCGGCCGGGAAAGTGGTCACTCCCGAGGCCGATAGGTATGCCGAGATGTAATATCGGGGGTGCAGATGCTGAAGCAGTTTCGTGACTTTGCAATCAAGGGCAATGTCGTCGATCTCGCCGTCGCCGTGATCATCGGCGCCGCTTTCGGCAAGATCGTCGACTCGCTCGTCAATGACATCATCATGCCGATCGTTGGCGCGGTCGCCGGCGGCCTCGATTTCTCAAATCATTTTCTGCCGCTGTCCAACGCGGTTATGGCGCCGGTGCTCTCCGAGGCGCGCAAACAGGGCGCCGTGCTTGCCTGGGGCAGTTTCCTAACGATTGTGCTCAACTTCCTGATCGTCGCCTTCGTGCTTTTTCTCGTGGTGCGCGGCATCACCACGCTTCGCAGCAAGGTTCTTCACGAACAACAGGAAGAAAAAGCCGCCGCGCCGCCGCAGCGTCAGGAGGTGCTGCTCGAAGAAATTCGCGATCTCTTGGCGCGACGCTAGAACATCTGCAACCGGAAAACCAGGGCACAGAAGGATACCGAAGAGAGCAGGATCGATTGCATCGATCCTGCTCTCTGCGCGTGAGCCAAACCGGAATTGGCTTCGCTGCGCTCTATGCTACTTGGTCTTCAGCGCTGATCCGAGTCCCCCTCGCCGCCGTCTTCGTCGCCGCCCTTGCCGAAGTCACCGTGCTCCCCATGCCCGCGCCAGCCGCCGCCGTCGGGACCGCGCCAGCCTTCATTCATGGCGAAGTGCCTGTGCCCGAACCCGATGTGCGCGGTGCGCAGGAGAATCGGCAGCCGATGTTTCTGGTCATCCGTCAAGGCGGAGTAGAGGGGTGCGGCTGCATCGGCCAACTTTTTCAAGGCCTCACCCCGCGCGATCTGATTCTCACTCATGCGCTGCAGCTGGGCGACAGGATCGGCGGGACGCCCTTCACTCTTTGCCTTCGCGCGCTCGTCTGCGATGGTCTTGCTAAGGTCGCGGAACGCCGACTCAAAAGGCGACCAGAGTTTCTCTTGATCGGCCGTCAGCTCGAGGCCGGCGTGAAGCGCCGCGATGCGCGCATCGAGAAAGGCGGCGCGGTCCGCCGGCGATGGCATGAAACGATGCTGTGTCGGCTGGGTGCTGTTGTCAGTGTCTTGATCTGCGAAGGCCGAGATGGCCATCATAAGTGTGCCGGCGCCTATAAGCCCCGCAAGGGCAACGGCGAGAGGCAAGCGCATTGTCATGTTCATCTCCCTTGACTGCTTTGATGCATCAAGGCGTAGGCTGCGTTGCGGGCCGCTTCAAATTAAGCTTTGGCAATCTTCGTCGCGCGCGACTGAATCCCTTCGGCAATCACGGCTGAATCACGAAGACTTGAAAGGGGCCGTTGCGCGGCAGCGGCTTTAACCAATTCGGAGTCTCACCGCGGGTGAGCGCTGCGGCAAGACCGTTCGGCGCGCGCGCCGCAAGCGCGTCGGTTTCCTTCAGGCCGGCGCAGGTCACGACATACGTGACGTGGTTCGCGCGCAGGACCCGACGCGCAACATCTGGTTCGGAAAGGAAGGCATCGAGTGCCGCACGATTGCCGTGGTTGTTGCGATGATAGGGTGCGGCAAGCACGCTATGCGGCGTCAAGGCGAGCACGTGCGAACCGGCATCGATCGGCGCGAGGACGATGCCGGGCGGCAGTTCTGCAATCGGCGTGAAGGCGGCCGAGGCAAGACAGGCGGCGCGATCCTCACGCTTCGCCGCCTGGGAATCTTGCGTGAGGACGAGTGCCCAGCCTATCGGCGAAAATGGCAAGATAAGCACGAAGGCGAGCATTGCCGCCTCGCGCCATTTGGTAGTCATCAGAATTTCGTGAACACGAACGATGCACCAGGCTCCGCCAAGCAGCGCAATCGGGCCGGCGAAGCCGATCACCCGGATCATCCAGCACGATAGCGCAACACCGATGGCGCATATCGGCGCGACAATCAGCCAACGCAGCCGCGCCAAACCCTTCTCATGGAAGACCGCAGCAATGGTCGCAGCAAAGCCGAGCGCGATGGGCAGAGCGTAGATCGCCGCCGTAAATGATTCCTGGCGAAGAAAGCGGCTGAGCGGCATCGCTTCCTCGACGTTCTTCAGCCAAATCTGGCGCACCAGAGGATCGATGCCAGTGTAGGGATCATAAAAGCAGATCGGCTTTACGAGGACGGCGGCCGCGATAATGGCGGCCGCCGCGAGGCCCGCAGCGCAAAGTCGCGCGAACCCCCCTTGCAAGCGCGACGAGGCGGCGGCGAGCGCAATCATCGCTGCCGCCCCGGCTAGGTCGGGCATAAGATAGGCCAGCGAGTAGGCATCGCAGGCGGCATCGAACCAATGCGCTCTGCCGATCGTCGTGACGAACGTTACGGGCAGCGCGAGGCCGAGCCCGATCCCGAAGCTCGCCAGCGCCTTTTGCATCGTCGCGCCGCGGCCGACCCAGAGTGCGACGAAAAGGGCTCCGAGAGCGACGATGAATGGCAAGTTTTCGATGCTGATCGCCAGAGAAAGGGCGGCGAGCGCGCCGGCGATTGCCGCACGGCGCGCATGCACCGGATCGACCGCATCGACGAGGCTCGCCAGCATGAACATGAGGAGGACGATCTGCGGCGCCGAATGATCGATACGGCCCGGCTGGAATTGACCGAAAACCATGCCGCTCAAAAGCGTGAGCGCGATCGCCGGCAGGATGGCCTGCGCCCCGATGAGGACGCGCGCCAGCCAGGCGACGGCGGCGTAAAGCAGGCCTTGGAGCATCAATGGGAAGAGGAGCCGCGTGAGACGCTCGGCGGTTTCGACGGGCAACACCAATCCGAAGCTCTTGATCATCGGTGCGAGCGGCAGATCGATGACCCGCGACCAGTGCATGAAGACGCCATGCGGCGGGTCGAGCCGCCCGATGGTCATGTCGAACCAATTTTGCCCGGCAAGCAGCTCGCGGACTTGAACCAGCTGCATCGCATCGTCGGAATCGAAGAATGTGCCATCCTGCCAAACTTTATGCGCGCCGGGGAAGGACAGAACGCATCCCAGCGCCAAGGCCAGTCCGATCAGCAGCCATAAGGGAATTCGGCCACCGGCGCTGACGTTCTGTCGGGCTGATTTGTCGCCTTCGGCGGGGCAGACGATGCTCATGTTTCCTTTCCGCGAGGACGCGGGCCGGCCAGAACCTTTTCTGGCCAAAAAGCCTTTAGGGAGGATTACGCAAGCGCGACTCGCGACGGTTCCGCAGGCCGCCCCGCGCGCACGTTTGTTAAGCACTTGTTAAGCCTGTCGGCGGTGCAACGGCCTGTGACAAAACCGAAAGCGCAGTTATAAAGACGCAGGCTTTCCCATGATCCAGACGATTCGCCCGCTCTCCTTCTCCGAGGTTCTGGACGAGATCTATTTCGCCGCTGCAGAGAGCATCATGCGGCGCAACGAGCCGCACGCCGACAATGGGGATTGGCTGTTTCAATTGTTCGCCGAGGGCGCTGAGGCGGCTGCCGACCCGGCAAGCGGAAAAGCCAAAGCATGGGCTGATCGAATCTCCGCCTATCGCGACGCGAGCTTGATGGTGCCGCCACGATCGGCGACCTCAAGCGAATCCGCCGCGCCTTCGCCTTGCGCAATCATCCCGATCTCTTCCAGTCGGGCTCGGGTGCACAAGCAACCTCGCGGATGGAGATCGCCAACATGCTCATCGACCGCCGGCGCAAGGAGATCGAATCCAGGCGCTGAAACCGCATCGGTCCTGCCGAGGTTCACCGAGCGGTCTGCTTGTGCGGCACTTCTCCCGCGTGCATCATAGGTGATCCAGCGGGCTGACGATCTCATGCCAAGCATCGACCTCAATTGCGACTGCGGCGAAAGTTTCGGCGCCTATGCCATGGGCGATGATGCGGCCATGTTCGGCGTCGTCACTTCCGCCAATGTCGCCTGCGGCTTTCACGCCGGCGACCCAGAGGTCATGGCCAAGACCTTTCGTTTCGCCAAGGACAAAGGCGTCGCCGTCGGCGCCCATCCCGGCTTTCCGGACCTATGGGGCTTCGGCCGGCGGCGGCTGCCATTTTCTGCCGCCGAGATCGAGCGGCTCGTCGCCTATCAGATCGGCGCGGCTGCTGCGCTCGCTTCCTATGCCGGGCACAGGCTCACGCATGTGAAGCCGCATGGCGCTCTCAGCAATATCGCAGCGGAGGAGGAGGACGTCGCGCGTGCGATCGCCCGCGCAACGAAGGCGGTCGATCCGCGCCTCGTCTTTCTCGCCATCGCCGGGACGAAGCTCGAAGAAGCAGGACAAGCCGAAGGTCTCGTCACTGCCCGCGAGATCTATGCGGACCGAGCCTATTGCGATGACGGCCTTCTGCTTGCCCGTTCACAGCAAGGCGCGGTCCTGCACGAGCCGGAGATGATCGCCGGCCGTGTCCTCGCCATGCTGAAAGAGGGCGCCGTGATCGCGGCCTCAGGCAAGCGCATCCCGATCGGCATCGATTCCATCTGTGTGCATGGCGACACGCCGAATGCGGTCGCCATCGCCCAGGTTCTGCGCCGGCGTCTCATCGAGGCGGGAATTGTGCTGAAATCTTTTGTGCCAGCTGGCAAGCGCAGCGGCGGGCTGTGATTCTAATCGCTGCCGGTTTTCGAATAGTGCTGGCCGATCGACATCGGATCGCCGATCTGCCAATCGCCGTCGTGCCCGAGTTCGCTCCTCGAATGGATCGACAGAATCTCGGCCAACCGGTTGCGGGCGCGGTTGACGCGGCTTTTCATCGTGCCGATGGCGCAGCCGCAAATACTCGCGGCCTCCTCGTAGGAGAGGCCCGATGCGCCGATGAGAATCAGCGCCTCGCGCTGATCGTTCGGCAATTGCTGAAGCGCGCCGTGCAGATCGAGCAGGTCCATATGGCCGTTCTGGGCCGGGGCGGTTGCGAGCCGCGTCGCGATCGCCCCGTCTGAATCGGCGACCTCGCGACGCCGCTTGCGATATTCGGAATAATAGAAATTGCGCAGGATCGTGAAGAGCCAAGCCGGCAGATTGGTCCCCTCGACGAAGGAATTGAGGTTCCCCCAGGCCTTGACGAGTGTCTCCTGCACGAGGTCATCGGCGCGATCGGGATTGCCGCAGAGCGAGACCGCGAAGGCGCGCAGGTTCGGGATGACGGCGATGAGATCCGCCTTGATCTGGGCGCTCGCATGCGCCGGTTGATCTTCCTTCGGCGTCCCGGTCACTTTGCGTCCTTTTTCGAACCCGTGTCGCGGGTGTCCTCTTCTACGCCGGGCGGAGCGCTGGCTTCGAGCTGGCTCAACAAATCGATGAAGCGGTCGGGGATCGGTTGCATCAGAACGTCATTATAGATGCCGCGCAGACGCAGTCCGATCTGATCGATGATCTCCGGTTTTGGCGCCGTCTTGCGCACCCGCGCCGTGGAGAGCGTGCTGACCGCCACCGGCGCTCGCGTGCCTTTGGCTGCCTCCTTGGGATCTGCGCATTGGCTTTTTTCTCTTCCGCGAATTGGCACGCCCGCCTTCTTCGCTCTCAGATCGATGGGTTTTGTCACTGCCATGCCCTTATGTGCATCTTCATCGTGTTCCATCGGCGGATTCAGCCCTTCCGCGGCAGGGCCAGGTGAGGCCTGCCTTGGGAGCCTTGAGATCATGTTATTATCTGGCGGTTTGGTTTATGCTTTCTACGATCAAGCCGCAAAGCGTCCCATGCACAACGCGATGTTTTCGCGAAAGTTCCGGGCGGGAACCAAATTTCGGCTGGCGCATTAGAAAGCTGGACCGTAGGTTGGGCTGACGCGCGGCAGAGGAGCCTGGATCCATGTCGATTTCGAAAGCGATTTCCTCCCATATCCCCTATCTGCGGCGGTTCGCACGGGCCCTGACTGGGACGCAGGCCGGGGGCGATGCCTATATTCTCGCCACTCTGGAGGTGGTCGTGGCCGAGCCGGAGGCATTTACCGAGAATGCCAATCTGAGGGCCTCGCTTTATAGAGTGTTCCTCAAGGTTTGGGAATCAATGCCGGTCAATGGCTATGTCGACCAGCTTTCCTTTTCGGCGGATGAGAAGGGCGCCCAGCGCAATCTCGAAGCAATCCCGCTACGTCCCCGCGTGGCCTTCCTGCTGAGCTCGCTCGAAGGGTTCGAAACCATGGAAGTCGCCCGGGTGATGGATTGCTCGGTGGAGGATGCGGCCGAGCTCATCGATAAGGCTGGCAAGGAGATTTCAAAGCAGATCCGCACCGACGTGCTGATCATCGAAGACGAGCCTTTAATCGCGATCGACATCCAAATCCTTGTCGAAGAACTTGGCCACAAGGTGGTCACCATCGCCCGCACGCACGGGGAAGCGGTGACGGCGGCGGAAGCCATGAAACCCGGCCTCATCCTGGCCGATATTCAGCTCGCCGACGGGAGTTCGGGCCTCGAAGCCGTGAATCAGATCCTCGGCAATTTTTCCGTGCCGGTCATCTTCATCACGGCCTACCCCGAGCGATTCTTGACCGGCACGCCGCCCGAGCCGGCGTTTCTGATCAGCAAGCCTTTCGGAGTCGACAGTCTGAAAGCCGTGATCAGCCAGGCGCTCTTCTTCGATCGGAAGTCGCATCGAAAAGACGAAACGCAGGCAAGAGGGGCGCTTGTCTGAGCCTCTGCTGTCCATGGGCTTGTTAAGCTAACTGGCGGCGTGAGGCATGAGGACACGGTTCAAATCCCGCCCTCTGCCTGCTTGGCGGCCAGCCCCTCAACGCTTTGACCAAGGCTCCTGCCGTGAAGGGCTTCACAAGCCAACCGAGCGGGCGCGCCGCGACAGCGCGGGATCTTGTGGCAGGGTCCGCGTGCGCCGTCACAAAAACACTACGAAGTCCATATTTCTGCAGAAGCTCGATAGCCGTGTCGATGCCGTCGCCGTAATGAGCAAGCCGAATATCCATGAGGACCGGATCCGGTTGTTCTCGGGCCGCCATGAGGGCGTAATCGGCGCTTGTTGCGATGCCGACCACCAAGAAGCCGGCTTTCCAGCCGGCTTTTCGTCAGCATGTCCTCATTCTGAAGGCCGACGAAATAATCATCCTCGACGATAAGAATACGCGGAGCTTCGTCGGCCGAAATCGCGCCCAAGTAAGGCAAAGGCCAACGCGGCGTGCGAGACAGAGGAATAAGTTCGGCCTGATCCCTGCCCATTGAAGGCTTCGAGTTGATGGCGCGGTTTCACGCGCACGAGCTTGGCAAGCAGGCTGTAATCTACCAGCGCCCCACGCAAGAAAAAAGCATGTAACTTATTCGGCAGGCAGGGAATCATTCGCGGCTGCAGCCAAGCACAGGCTCGCCGACGCAATCCATGCTGAGAGTTAGTCTTTGTTGGGCGGCGTCAATCTGCGCGCGAACATGAAGCCGGCGGCCAGCGCGAGTGCAACGAGCGCCATGGGTCCCACTTGCTTGGCCAAGGTAACGCCGAGCCGCAACGCCGCTTCTTCGGGCTTCATATCCGCCTCGTGCAAGATCGCGATGAGCGGCGCCACGGTTTGATCGATGCTTTCGGAAAGTTCTGCGCGGCTCGCCGCGAGCGAATCTTCCGGAATCGAATTCGGCTGAACGGTCTTTTTCGATGGCTTCGCGCCGCGTCCCTTCAACCAGAACGCGATCAGACACACACCGGCGACTGCGATGTGAAGCCCCGCCACAGAGAGAGCCGCAAGCGCCGGTCGGGTCACCTCCGCGACCCACAGATAGAGCGCGACCGACACGAAGGCGAAGCTCGCAAGCAAAAAGATAAGCGCCACGACGAGCAACACGGTGCTTGTCGCGATGCGCCTGCCCATGGCCTCGACCGACGCGATGATTTCGCGCAATTGTCGGGTCAGAAATCCGATCATTTGTGCGGACGGACCAAGATCCCAATCAGAAAGCCAGCGATGGCGCCGGCGAAAACGGCGGCGAATGGGCTGCGCTCGATCGTGTTCTCAAGATCTGTGGTGATCGCGCTAAGGCGGTCCTTTGCTTCGGCTGTTTGCGCCGAGAACTTTTGCCGAGCCTCGTCAGCGGCGCCGAGCACCTGTTGCTTTGCCGATGCGGCCTGGTTCTGAACGAGTTCAAGCACCGAAGCGGAAAGCTTCGAGATATCCTCACGAAGGTCGGCGAGATCGGCGCCAAGGTCGCGCCGGGCTTGCTCTCCGAGGTTTTTGAGATCAGGCATTTCCTTCTCCATTCATTAGGGTTGCGGACACGATTTCATCGGCGCAACCAAGCATGTGTAACGGGGTTACCATGTCGCATATGTGAATATTAGTCCTAATTGGCCTTCGCACATTCCGATCTGCGGAATCGGTAAATATTTGCGGCTCCAGGCGGATTGAGGAATACATGGAGGCACCCGCGCGGAATAGACGCGGAAGGTCCTTCGAGCAACGGGCGAGGCCGCGAAACCGTTCCAACCCTGGGCGGAACCTTCATCGCCGCGGTGCGTTGATCGATATAGTGCCGAGCGCATATAATCACCGTGAGGGATAACGCATGAGCAATTCGGCCAACTTGCACAACAGGACATCAACCCGGGGATTCGCGTCCATGGACCCCGAAAAACAGCGTGCCATCGCTCGCAAAGGCGGCGAGAGCGTGCCGCACGAAAAACGGAGCTTTTCGCAAAATCCCAGTCTCGCGGCTCAGGCCGGCCGCAAGGGCGGCCAAAGCGTAAGCCCGAACAAGCGCAGTTTTTCGAAGAATCATCAGTTAGCTTCGGAGGCCGGACGCAAAGGCGGCCATGCCTCGCATGGCAGCCCGAAAGCGGTCAAATATTGACGTTGTGAGCAGGGAGCGGCGTGTGAGTTGTTCTCCCTATTTCACTAAGATCTTGCGTAGATTGCGAAAATTGGCATCCTTGGTGCCCCGAGCTTGCGGCGTGATTCAGCCCGAAAGCGGCTTCCCGGCGCACGCTCCGGCCTTTTCCCAGCTCCGGCAGAGCTTAAGCTTCGACGGCCCCTTCTTTCGGCCGAGCTCCATTGCCGATATTTGAGGCCTGCGGAAGCTCCCCCGGCTTGCCCGGGGGCACGCCATAGTATAGTGGCGCAAACATGAGGCGGCCCTCAAAATTTGGGACCCCGGAACGGAAGTTGAACGTGCCGGAACGCAAGAAAATCAATTCGCTGCATTTGTCGACTCTCATCGCCGTCTGCATCCTTGTCGGCACCGAAATGGTCGGTGCATCCTGGGCTGCCGGTTGGGCATTGGGCGGCCTTTTGCAGCTCGATCCGCTGATCAGCCGCATTTTCGAAGGTTTTTTTGCCCTCTGCGGCTTCGTCCTGCTCTTTTATTTCATGCGGACCGCGATCAAGAACGAGCCGATCCGAGAATGAGCTGGGGGATCGCCGGTATCCCCTGATTGCCTCTGCTGAACTCCAGCCATCCGCATGACCCGATCGAATCGACGGACTTTCCTGAAAGCCGCCGCCGCTGCCGCGGCGCTCGGCCTGGTCGATGCCGATGGGACCAAGGCCGCATATGATGGCCTGAAATTTGGGCCGCCGCGGCCGTTTTCCTTCGATCTTTTGAAGGAAGATGTGCGTAAAATGGCGAAGGGGTCCTATGTCGGACCGGCGCGGCCAGCGCCGAAAATCGTCGCCGAGATCGATTACGAGGCCTGGGGCAAGATCAAGTTCGATATGAATCAGGCGCTCTACGCCGACGGGCCGGGGCGTTTTCCAGTCAGCTTTTTTCATCTGGGCGTGTTTTTCCCGAAGGCCGTCGAAATGAATGTCGTCGAGGCCGGGCAGGCACGCGAGATCATCTTTGATCCGAGCATTTTCGAGATGCCGGAGGATTTGCCGGCCCGGCAATTGCCGAAGGGCGCGGGTTTCGCCGGTATTCGCGTGCAAGAAGCGCGCGACGGCGGTGCGCTCGACTGGCGCCAAAATGACTGGGTCGCTTTTCTCGGTGCCGATTATTTTCGCGCGATCGGCGAATTGCATCAATATGGGCTGTCGTGTCGCGCCGCAGCGCTCGACGTCGCGGTTGCCGGCAAGGCCGAAGAATTTCCCGATTTCACCAAATTCTACATCGATGAATCGGGACCGACGGATGGTCTTACCCTTTACGCCTTGCTCGAAGGTCCATCGATCGTCGGGGCCTGCAAATGCGCCATGACTCGCAGCAAGGGCGTCGTCATGGACGTCGAGCAGATGTTCTGCCTGAGGCGCGACATCGCGCGCTTTGGCATCGCGCCCTTGACCACAATGTATTGGTTTTCCGAAACGATCAAACCGACGGCCGTCGACTGGCGTCCTGAGGTGCATGATTCCGATGGTCTCGCCATATGGACGGGCAGCGGCGAGCGCCTCTGGCGGGCCCTCAACAATCCGCCGCGCATCATGGTTTCGGCCTTTCTCGACAATAATCCGCGGGGCTTCGGCCTCCTGCAGCGCGACCGCAACTTCGACCATTATCTCGACGGGGTTTATTACGATCGCCGGCCGAGCCTCTGGGTCGAGCCGAAGGGTGAATGGGGCAAGGGCTCAATTCAGCTCGTCGAAATTCCGACGGACGACGAGATCCATGACAATATCGTCGCCATGTGGGTGGCCGATCGGCCGGCGGCGGGAGGCCAAGAGATCGACGTCGCCTATCGCCTTTGCTGGCTCGCCGATCAGCCCTTCCCGAGCGAACTCGCGCGCTCGATCGCGACGCGACTTGGCAATGGCGGCCAGCCGGGCAAACCGCGGCCGAGAGGCGTGCGCAAATTCATGGTGGAGTTTATGGGCGGTCCTCTCGCTGCCCTGCCCTATGGGGTCAAGCCGGAGGCTGTGCTCTGGGCCTCGCGCGGCAGTTTCTCCTACATTTATACCGAGGCCGTGCCCGATGATGTGCCCGGCCATTGGCGGGCCCAGTTCGATCTGACGGTCACTGGCGCCGAGCCGGTCGAAATGCGGCTCTTCCTGCGCGCCGGCGGCAAGATTTTGAGCGAGACCTGGATGTTCCAATATCATCCATGGTCGCAGTGCGAGCCCTCCTGCTATCCCAACCCCGGAAAATGAGCGCGCCGAGCCACGCGATCTCAGCCTTCGCGCAACCGGTCGCGATGTGTGGGGTGGCGCAACCCGTCGCAAGATCATAGCATGCGGCGGCGCAGCTTTTGGAAGGCAGGCAAGATGATCGCAAAGTCAGTTGCAAATTGGGCGGCCTTGCTTCCCCTCATGGCCTGTCTGGCCCTCCTTACCTTCGCCGATCCAGGGCGGGCGGAAGGCACCGACATCGGCAAGCCCTGGCTTTTCGGCGCCGGAATTGCGTGCGACGCAAGCCTGCTGCCTTGGCCTTCGGTTTGGCTCGGGCATTTCTCCGGCGGATCGGCCACCTATGTTCCCGGCGCTCCGGCCGCTTCGGTCGTTTGGCAGGATCAGAAGCTCTGCTTTCTCTCGCGGCGGGAATGCATGGAATGGCAGCGGGCAGAGCGGCGGCAGTTCAATGGAATCCAGGGCTATTGGACCTGTCTGCTTCTGCGTTGAATCGTCTCTGATCCCCGCATTGATCTGGCTTCGGCTTTCCTCGGCGGCGGCGGGGACGCGAACCTATATATGCGACGGGGCTGAAGCCCGAAGCGGGAGTATTGGAACCATCACATGCTCGACAGACTGAAGCATTTCATGGCCGAGCTCGCCGGCGAGCCGGCGGCGCGCGAATTTGGCGAGGACGATTATCGGCTGGCCGCCGTCGCTTTGCTCGTTCATCTCGCCAAAGCCGAGGGACCGACCGACGAGCCCGAGCGCGCTCGGCTCGCTGACATCATCGAAAAGAATTTCGGCCTCGACCCGCAGGCGACCGCGCGGCTCATCCAATCCGCCGAAGCGAGCGATAGAGAAGCTGTCGATTTCTACCACTTCACCCATGTCCTTTGCCGCAGTCTCGATCAGCCAGGCCGGTTGAGGATCATCGAAATGATGTGGGAGATCGCCTTGGCCGACGACGACGTCCATGAGGTCGAGGAGAACATCGTGGCGCGTATCGCGGAACTCTTGGGCGTCTCGCCCCACGATAGGGTCAGGCTACGCCATCGTGTCGCTACCGAGCCCCCCGCGGCAGGCACGGCAGTTGCAGGACCCTGGACGGCGGTCGCAGCAAAGGAATAATCCCGCCATAGTCTTGCCGACGATTGCGTTCAATGCAGCGGCCGAGGTGCGAAGCGCCGCCCATTAACGCGTCGCCACCCAGTTTTAACAATGCTCCAGCGAATCAACGACTCGCGCAAAGTCGCGATCATCCTGCATCAGGAACATTCGACGCCGGGCCGGCTCGGGCGTCTCCTTAGGATGCAAGGCTTCGACCTCGACATTCGCCGGCCGCGGTTTGGCGATCCTTTGCCGAGAACGCTCGCCGAATATGCCGGCGCGATCATCTTCGGCGGCCCGATGAGCGCCAATGGCGAGGAGGATTGGCTGCGCAGCGAGATCGATTGGATCGAGGTGCCGCTCAAGGAAGAAAAGCCGTTCCTCGGCATCTGCCTCGGCGCGCAGATGCTGGCGCGCCATCTGGGCCACAGGGTCTATGCGCATCCGGAAGGGAAAGTGGAGGTCGGCTATTATCCGATCCATCCCACCCTCGAGGGTCACTCTGTTTGCGCCTGCCCGTTCCCGGAGAAGGTCTATCAGTGGCATCGCGAGGGATTCGACCTGCCTTGCGACTCGGTTCTGCTCGCCGCCGGCCAGGATTTCGAAACGCAGGCGTTCCGCTATGGCCCTGCCGCCTACGGCTTCCAATTTCATCCGGAAGTTACTTATGCGATGATGTGCTGCTGGACGATCCGCGGCACGGACCGCATGCAATTGCCCGGCGCGCATCCGCGCCATCTTCACCTCGAAGGCTGGTACCGGCATGACGCTGCCGTTGCGCGCTGGTCGGAGGCGTTTCTGGGAAGCTGGCTTTCTGCATCTGAGCGGGTCGCCATTCAGAAATCGCTGCGCGACGATCGCTCGCTCATGCTTGCCTAGTTCCGTCGGGGGTAGGGGAGATCATTCCTCATTCAGCGGATGGAGATCGCGCACCATCGCTTTCATTCTCGCGTCGAGGACGTGGGTGTAGATCTGCGTCGTTGATATGTCGGCGTGTCCCAGCAGTTCCTGAACGACCCGCAAGTCTGCACCATTTTGCAACAAGTGGCTTGCGAAGGCATGGCGCAACACATGCGGGCTCACCCGCGCCGCCGCAAATCCGGCCGCCGCGGCAACCTCCTTGATGTCGCGCGCAAAAACCTGGCGGCTCAAATGGCCGCTCGCGCTCTCCGCCGGAAAGAGCCAGGGACCATTGCCCGCGCCCCTTTCCTCCAGCAGGCCGCGATAGACGGCGATGGCGCGCTTTGCCGGATCCGAGATCGGAACGAGCCGCTCGCGTCCGCCTTTGCCGCGGACGAGGATCAGAGGCTCGCTGCGCCGCGCCGCGGTCTTGGGCAGCGCCACGAGTTCTGAGACCCTGAGGCCGGTCGCGTAGAGCAGTTCGATGAGGCACGCAGTGCGCGCCGCGTGAACGCGCTCGGGCTTTTCCGGCTCGATCTGCTCGACTGCCGCTTGTGCCGCCGCAAGCAGCCGCTCCACCTCTTCGACCGAGAGAATTTTCGGCAGCCGCAGGTTCCGTCGCGGCCCTTCGAGGATCAGGGCGGGATTATCGGCGCGCATGCCCTCGGCGTAAAGAAAGCGATGCAACTGACGGATCGCCGAGAGCCGCCGCGCGCTCGTCGCCGCCGAAAGCCCGTGTCCCTTCAGGCTGCGGACATAGGCCCTTATGTCCTCGGTCTCGACATCGAATGCACACTTGCCGGCCCGGCCGATCGCGGCATGATAATCTATGAGATCGCGGCGATAGGCTTCGAGCGTATTGGCCGCGGCGCCGCGCTCCGCCGCCATCATTTCGAGAAATGCTTCGAGACCGCGATTTTTCGCCGACAAGTATGCAAATCCTATTTGTTCAACCGCGAGGCCGGCACTGTTTGAACAATTTCATGCGGCTGCGGCGTGACGAAGGTGACGAGTGCCAGCATCGCGGCATAGATAAGCCCGACCAAAAGGCCGACCGTCACGAGAAGGCGAAAAAGGCTTGGCACTGTCGTCCCCGAGATCGATTCGGTTCAGCCACTGGCTCGTTATACGGCCTCGAAGAGAGGTGCTGAAAGGCTCTCCGCAGGAGCGCGGTTCTGGCGGCCCATTCCAGCCGACTGGCCGGCCAGTTTCGCCAAGGCAGATTACGAAAGAGTGCCGACTTTCTGACGGGATTATCCATTAAAACAATAACTTAGATTGCGACAGCGGCGCCAGCCGACAGGATCCCGCTTAAACTGAACAGTCCGGCGTGTTACACTAACTCAATGACCAGTGGGATAAAATCGAGTGGCGAGAACGACGAGCAGGTGCGCGACGCGGCTGCGGGCAGGCTTCTTGCGGCGCTCGGCCGGCGCGCGATCGTCCTCGTTGGCCTGATGGGATCGGGAAAGAGCGCGATCGGCCGCCGCCTTGCGCAGAAGCTCGGGCTCGAATTCGTCGATTCCGACGCGGAAATCGAACGCGCCGCGGGCCTGACCATTCCAGAAATCTTCGCCCGCTATGGCGAACCCTATTTTCGCGACGGCGAGCGGCGCGTCATGGCGCGGCTTTTGGCGGGAGGACCGAAGGTCATCGCGACGGGAGGCGGCGCCTTCATGAACGAGGAGACGCGCGCCAAAGTCCGCGAATCCGGCGTCTCAATTTGGCTCAAGGCCGATCTCGATGTCCTCTGGCGGCGCGTCCGCAAGCGCAATCATCGCCCCCTCCTGCAGGATGCCAATCCGGAAGCCATGCTCAAAAAGCTCATGGACGAGCGAGAGCCGATCTATGCGCAGGCGGACATGGCGGTGATCTCACGGGAAGGTCCGCATGACTCGGTCGTCGAAGATATTCTTGTCAGTCTCGAAGCGCATTTTTTTCCGCCGTTGCTGACACCGCCGACTGGAGACAACATGGCCTCACCAACGCAAAGCGCGGCCGGCATTGTGGACCGGGTCAGGGTCGATCTCGGGACGCGCGGTTACGACATCCTGATCGGCGACGGTCTCATCGGCGAAGTTGGCGCGTACATGGCCCGGCTGGCGCCGGGAGCGGCTGCCGCGATCGTCACCGACGAAAACGTCGCGCGCCATCACTTGGCCGCGCTCGAAGCCAGTCTTGCGGCGGCTGAGATCAGACATCGGAGCATCGTCATCGCGCCGGGCGAGGGATCGAAATCCTATGCCTCGTTCGAGCGAGTTTGCGACGAGATCATCGGCGCAAGATTTCGAGCGCGGCGACTGCGTTCTTGCCTTGGGAGGCGGTGTCGTGGGCGATCTCGCCGGCTTTGTCGCCGCGAGTGTTCGCCGCGGCATGCGGCTGATCCAGGTGCCGACCTCGCTTTTGGCACAGGTCGATTCCTCGGTCGGCGGCAAGACCGGAATCAATTCGCCGCACGGCAAGAATCTGATCGGCGCCTTTCACCAGCCGATCCTTGTCCTTGCCGACACCGAGTGCCTTGCGACTCTGCCGGCGCGCGAATTCCGCGCCGGCTACGCGGAAGTCGTGAAATATGGGCTGATCCGCGATCTCGCCTTTTTCGAATGGCTCGAAGCGAATCGCGGCGAGGTCTTTTCCGGCGGACCGGCGCGGACTCGCGCCATCGCCAAAAGTTGCGCCGCCAAGGCAGCCATCGTCGCCGCCGACGAATATGAATCGGGCGAGCGAGCGCTGCTCAATCTCGGCCATACGTTTGCGCATGCCTTCGAGCGCCTCACGCACTACGATGGTCATCGCTTGGTGCATGGCGAAGCCGTTGCGATCGGAATGGCCTGCGCTTTTCGCTTCTCGGCGCGGCGCTGCCTCTCGAGCGAAGCGGAAGCCGCGCGCGTCGAAGCTCATCTCAGCGCCGCGGGCCTGCCGACCCATATCCGCGATATTCGCGGATGGGATGCAGACGCCGCGGCGATCGTCGTGGCTATGCTGCAGGACAAGAAGGTGAAGCGTGGCGTCCTTACCTTTATTCTGGCGCGCGGCATCGGCCGCTGCTTCATCGCGAAGAACGTCGACGCCGACGAAGTCCGAGCTTTTCTTTGCGAGGAATTGAAGGAATCGCGCCGGACGCGGTGACTACGGGATTCTGATCCATGCACGGCCCACATGCCGAGCTTTCGACGCTCGCTCTCTGGATTGCCGGTGCGATCGTCATTTTTTGTATCTTGATGGCGGCTTTTTTCAACGGGTCGGAGACGGCGCTCACGGCGGCGTCGCGGGCGCGCATGTATGCGCTCGAGCGCAACGGCGACCGCCGCGCCACGACAGTCAACCGGCTGCTGCGCAAGCGCGACCGGCTGATCGGTGCGGTGCTGCTCGGCAACACGCTCGTCAGCATCGGCTCCTCGGCCTTGCTGACCGGCGTGCTGGAAGAGTTGGTGGGCTACAGCGGCGTGATCTATGCCACAGGCGTCATGACGCTGCTCCTGCTCGTCTTCGCCGAAATCCTGCCGAAGACGCTGGCGATCAATAATCCCGACCGCGTCGCGCTTCTCGTCGCGCCGTTGATCCGTTTCTTCGTCGTCATATTCGGACCAGTCCTCGCCGCAGTGGAGGCCTTGGTCCAAGGTATTCTGCGGCTCTTCGGCATCGATACGAGCGTCAGGCATGCTCTTCTCTCCGGCCGCGAGGAACTGAAGAGCACTGTGGATTTGATGCATCTCGAAGGCGGCGTGCGGCGCTCAGAACGCGATATGTTCGGCGGCCTTCTCGACCTGCGCGATCTCGTCGTCGAGGACGTGATGGTTCATCGCACTAACATGTACACCATCGATGCTGACTTACCACCACGCGAGTTCATGCGCGAGGTTGTCGCCTCGCCGTATACGCGGGTTCCGATCTGGCGCGGAGAGCCGGACAATATCATCGGCGTCCTGCACGCGAAGGACCTGTTACGCGCGCTCAATCAGTCGGGCGGCGACATCGCGCATCTGAAAGTCGACGCAGTGGCGCTTGAGGCCTGGTACGTGCCCAACACGACGCGGCTCGAAGATCAGCTACAGGCCTTCCTCAAGCGCAAGACCCATTTCGCTCTGGTCGTCGACGAATATGGTGTGGTGATGGGCCTCGTCACGCTCGAAGATATTTTGGAAGAGATCGTCGGTGAGATCGCCGACGAGCACGATCAATCCGTTCTTGGCGTGCGCCAGAACCCCGACGGCTCGGTTACCGTCGACGGCTCGCTGCCGATCCGCGATCTCAATCGCATGATGAACTGGAATTTGCCTGACGAGGAAGCAACGACCATCGCTGGGCTCGTCATTCACGAGGCGCGGGCGATCCCCGAGACCGGGCAAGTCTTCACCTTCCATAATTTCCGCTTCGAAGTGCTGCGCAAGACGCGCAATCGGATCGCCTCATTACGCATCACGCCGGTCGGGCCTGCACAGGAAACGGAAGAGGAGTAGCAGTCCATGTTCCCTCCCCCGCAAGAGGGAGGGACGCGGTTGACCGCGTGTAACCAGGGCTCAAGCCTGCCGCGCCGTTGAGGCAGGCCAGCCACGATCATGCGCCTCCGAGACCTAGGCGGCGTCCTCAGATCTCGACGGTGTGCTCGCTGATATGAATTGCGCGCCCGCGAGCTTGGTGAAGCGGCCGCCCTTGGCGACGAGCTCATCGAATGTGCCCGTTTCGACGATACGGCCGTGATCGAATACGAAAATCCTGTCGGCGTTGCGGATCGTCGCCACGCGATGCGCGATGATAAAGGTCGTGCGCCCTTTCGTCGCCGTCTCCAGAGCGACCTGCAATTGTCGCTCGGTTTGGGCATCCAGAGCTGAGCTCGCCTCGTCGAGAATCATGATCGGCGGATCTTTCAGGAGCGCGCGGGCGATCGCGAGCCTCTGGCGCTCGCCGCCGGAGAGCGAGCGGCCGCGTTCGCCGATCATGGTTGCCAGGCCCTCGCTTTGCCGGGCGATGAAATCGTCCGCCTGCGCCCGCTCGAGCGCCTGCGTAATTTCGGCGGCGCTCGCATCAGGCTTGCCGATTCTCAGGTTCTCCTCGATCGAACGGGCGAACAACATCGGCTCCTGGAAGACGACGCCGATATTGCGGCGAAGCGCAGCAAGCGTCATGTCGCGGATGTCGATTCCGTCGATTTTAATTCGCCCCGCCTGCGGGTCGAAGACACGATGCAGGAGGCTGAGCGTCGTCGATTTTCCCGACCCGGTGGCCCCGACGAGGGCGATGGTTTGGCCCGGCGCCACCTCGAAGCTCACGTCGCTGACCGCGACCCTGCCCGCCTCGTAAGAAAAGCTCACGTGCTCGAAACTGACATGGCCCCTGAGCCGGCCGGGATCGCGCGCCGAAGGCAGGTCCGCGACATGCGGGGGCGTGTCGAGTACGGCAAGGAACTCTTGGATCTTCGGCGCCTGCATGAAGATGCCGTTGATGAAGCCGATGACTTCGTTCAATTTGCCGATGAGCATGGTGGACAAAGCCATGAAGGCGACGATCTGGCCGATCGTCGCGAGGTTCTGCGCATGCAGCCAAATGCCGAGCACGAAAATCGCCAGCAGGGTCAGGGTCGCCGCGGCGCGCGCCGCTACCACGGCAACGGCCCACCAGGAGAGAACCGGCAGTTGCGCGGTCAGCGCCGCATCGATGAGCCGACCCATCGCTCTGGCTTCGCTCTCGATCCGGGTGAAGCTCTGGATCACTGCGACGTTGCCGAGCACGTCGGAAGCCCGTTCCGTCAGAGTGGCGTTGTACCGCTCGACGTCGTTCTGCAAAGTCTGCGTCCGCCGCACGACGAAGATGATCAGCACCCCGAAGACGCAGACAAGCAGAATAAGCAGCAGACCGAGGCGCCAATTGACGACGAGCGACAGTGGCAGCAGAACGATCAGCGCAATAAAGGCCACGCATTTTTCGCGAAAGAAGGAAAGCCAGAGCCAGAACAGGCCAGTCGTCCCGTCCAGCATTCCCTTGAGCAGCCGACCGGAATGAACCGAGCCATGAAAGCTCATGGGAAGATGTAGGACATGTTCGAAGTAAGCCGACATGCTCGTGAGGCGCCGCCGATGCGCCAGACGGTCGGCGTGAAGGCCGACGAAGACCGAGCCGAGAATTGAGAAAAGCGCGAAACCGATCCAGGCCAAAATCAGCGGCGCAAGTTCTACAAGCCCAGGATTTCGATGTATGGCTTCGCCGGCGCTCATCCGGTCGACGATGCGGCCGAAGAGAACCGGCTCGGCGAACTGCGCGCTCGCCAGGGCGAGGTTGGCGAAAATCAAGAATGCGGCGAGGCCCATCTCGGGGCCAAGCAGCCGGAAAGAGCGAAGATAGATGCGTGCAAGCGACATGAACAGCAATTCAACTTCTGGCGCGTAACAGCTAGCCGCCTAGAACATATTTTGCCCGAGCCGCACGTTGATGCGCTTTGCGGGATATCAAAGAGCCGCGAACTATATATACGAGATATGCTGAGGAGGCGATGGCGCGGGGTGTGCCGGACATGAGTGGCAATCTTGATCTCGACCAAGATGACGGCGATCTCTGCCTCGCTTTCGGCGTTACAATGGCGGAGGCCGGCCAGCGGCTCGATCGTTTTCTCGTCGGTCGCGTCGAGACGCAAGATGCCGGCCTGTCGAGGACCCGTCTGAAAAGCCTCGTCGAGAGCGGCGCGGTTTCGGTGGACGGACATTTGGCTGAAGACGCCGCCGCCAAAGTCAAAACGGGGCAGAAGATCCTGGTGCGCATTCCGCCGTCGCAGGATCTTTCACCGCGCGGCGAGACCATGGCGCTTGCGATCCGCTTCGAGGACGAGCATTTGATCGTCCTCGACAAGCCGGCGGGATTGGTGGTCCATCCGGCGCCGGGCCATGCGACGGGCACGCTGGTCAACGGCTTGATCGCCCATTGCGGCGCCGGACTCTCAGGCATCAGCGGAGTCAAGCGGCCGGGCATCGTCCACAGGCTCGACAAGGATACGTCGGGCCTAATGGTCGTTGCCAAGAGCGATGCGGCGCACCGGGGCCTTGCGGCGGTGTTTGCCGATCACGGCCGCAGCATGTCATTGACTCGCGATTATCTCGCATTCGTTTGGGGCGTGCCGGAGCGGCCGGCCGGCACGATCGCGACGGCGCTCGCCCGCCACAGGATCGAGAGGGAGAAGATGGCGGTTTCCCGCGAGGGCCGCGAGGCGATCACGCATTGGCGCCTCGCAGAGATCTATGCGGGACCAGGCGGCGCGCCGGTTGCGAGCTTGCTCAACTGTTCGCTCGAAACCGGGCGGACGCATCAGATCAGAGTTCACCTCGCCCATATCGGCCATCCCGTTCTCGGCGATCCGCTCTACGGACGCGGCTTCAAAACCAAGGCGGCGCTGCTTGGGAGCGAGGCGCAGGCCATGCTTGCAGCGCTTGATCGCCAAGCGCTGCACGCCGCAACTCTCGGCTTCATACATCCGATCAGCGGCAAGGCATGTCTCTACGAAAGCGCGCTCCCGCTGGATTTGCAGCGTCTGCGCGAGGCGCTAGCCGCTTCGCGCTGACCCCGGGATGACGTAACGACAGGGCACCTTGGGCGAATAGGTACTTAAGAGATAGGGAAAATTCGAGCCTGGAACCGATCTCATCGTTATGATTTTTGCAGTACGGCTGCGCCCTTGCGCGCGCGATTCGTCTCTGGGGGTTCCCGCGTGAGCTGCGCCTAACAGCCGGCAAGCCGCGTTACATATTTGTAATCCTTCAGCCTTTGCGCGGCTCTTCCAGGTCGGGCGGCTGACGCCTATATTTACCCATTGCGCGGTCGACTGGGCTGGTGGCCGCCTATGACCCGCCGAAACGGGGGTCGAGAGGAGGGACTATGGCTTCTGCCGCACTTCCAGTGCTTTCGGGGGAGAACGGGCTATCCCGCTATCTCCGTGAAATTAGGCGGTTCCCAATGCTGGAACCGCAAGAGGAATATATGCTCGCCAAGCGTTGGCGCGAGCATGAGGACCCGGAGGCCGCGCATAAGCTCGTGACCTCGCACCTGCGCCTCGTTGCCAAGATCGCCATGGGCTATCGCGGTTATGGCCTGCCGATCGGCGAGGTCATCTCGGAGGGCAACGTCGGCCTCATGCAGGCAGTCAAGCGCTTCGAGCCGGAGCGCGGCTTTCGGCTTGCCACCTATGCCATGTGGTGGATCAGGGCATCGATTCAAGAATATATCCTGCGCTCATGGTCGCTCGTGAAAATGGGCACCACCGCGAGCCAGAAGAAGCTCTTTTTCAACCTACGCAAGGCGAAGAGCCAGATCTCCGCGCTCGACGAAGGCGATCTGCGTCCCGAGCAGGTCGACACGATTGCGACGCGCCTCGGCGTTTCGAAGCAAGACGTGATCGACATGAACCGCCGGATGTCGGGCGACTCCTCGCTCAACGCGCCGCTGCGCGAGGAAGGCGAAGGCGAGTGGCAGGATTGGCTCGTCGACGACAGCGCCAGCCAGGAGAATCTCCTGGTCGATCGCGAAGAGGCAGACAATCGCCACGTCGCGCTGCATCGGGCGCTCGGTGTACTCAACGATCGCGAGCGCCGCATCTTCGAGGCGCGCCGGCTTACCGACGATCCGATCACGCTCGAGCAATTGTCGGACGAGTTCGACATCTCGCGCGAGCGTGTCCGGCAGATCGAAGTGCGCGCCTTCGAGAAGGTCCAGGCAGCGGTCAAGGCTGGCGTGGCCAAGATCGAAACCGTCCCGCCGGCCGGTCCGGCTGGTGCTCGGGCGCCAGCGCTTTAATCGATCTCAGCTTGAGAAAAGCCGGCAGGCGCCCGGGAGCGAAACTCCGGCGCGGCCTTGCCCGTCGTTCTGGGCGTCGCTATAACGCGCGCGCAGGGCGGTGCGTCGCCCTGCCTGTCGGAGTGTAGCGCAGCCTGGTAGCGCACCTCGTTCGGGACGAGGGGGTCGGAGGTTCGAATCCTCTCACTCCGACCAATCCTTCCCGTTCAGGCCTTCACAGCGGGTTCGCTGAAGGCGACCTTCAGCACTTTATAGCTCTTGCCGCCGCCTGGCGTATTGACCTCGACGGTGTCGCCGACCTTTTTGCCGATGAGCGCGCGGGCGGTCGGCGAGCTGATCGAGACCCGGCCGGCCTTCACATCGGCTTCGGCTTCGCCGACGATCTGATAGACCTTTTTTTCCTCCGTATCCTCGTCGACGAGCGTGACGGTCGCGCCGAACATGACGGTCGAGCCGGAAAGCTTCGAGACGTCGATGACTTCCGCCCGCGAAAGCTTGTCCTCGAGTTCGGCGATTCGGCCCTCGTTCAAAGATTGCGCGTCCTTGGCCGCGTGATATTCGGCGTTTTCTGCCAAGTCTCCATGCGTGCGGGCCTCGGCGATCGCCTGGATGATGCGCGGCCGCTCAATCTGCTGAAGGCGCTTCAATTCCTCTTCGAGGACGGTATGTCCTTGCGCCGTCATTGGAATCTTATCCATCTCAGATCTCTTTCAGGTCTCTTTTGGCGTCACAGCCGATGCCCTTACGGTAAAACTACCGCCGCTCACGCGCCCTCTCTAGGCCCTCAAACGCCGCCTGCGCCGGGGGCATTGGTCCTGCCGAATCTTTCCCTTTGAATCATTCTCCAGTCGTCCAATCTTTACCATAGCGTGATGGGTTTAAGAAAATGCGGTTAACCCGCAGAACGTACCGTTCTGGCTGAAGGAATGGATCTCGCCCACCCCAGGAACGCTTCGATTAGCGTTCGAGTCTGGCGGCTCTCACATTCCAATTCAAGAAGCTGCGGCTCCAGGCCGGGCCAGGATCAGGCTGAGGCGAAATAATCCTGGAGCGCCCGCACTTCGAGGTCACCCGCCATATAGGCCGCGATGCCCTGCGAGGCTGCGATCGCACCTGCTACAGTGGTATAATAAGGTACTTTATGCAAGAGGGCGGCGCGCCGCAACGAGCGCGAATCGGACAAGGCCTGCGCTCCTTCGGTTGTATTAAAGACGAGCTGGACCAAACCGTTCTTGATCGCATCGACCACGTGCGGGCGTCCTTCCGAGACCTTGTTGATCTTTTGCGCCGGAATGCCGTGGCTTTCGAGATGGCGCGCCGTGCCGCCCGTGGCGCTGATCTTGAACCCGAGGCCCAGCAAGAGTTTCACGCAGCCGATGATGCGCGGCTTGTCGACGTCGCGGACGGATACGAACAGCGTGCCGCTCGTCGGCACCTTCGTGCCGCCGCCCAATTCGACTCTTGGCGAAGGCCATTTCGAAAGAGCGATCGAGCCCCATGACCTCGCCGGTCGAGCGCATTTCCGGGCCGAGAACGGTGTCGACGCCCGGAAAGCGGGCAAAAGGAAATACCGCCTCCTTGACCCCGACGTGATCGGGGAACATCGGCTTCAAGTCGAAACGCGCCAGCGGCTCGCCGGCCATCACGCGGGCGGCGATCTTGGCGATCGGCACGCCGATCACCTTGGCGACGAAAGGAACGGTGCGTGACGCGCGGGGATTCACCTCAAGTACGTAGATCTCGCCGTCCTTCAACGCGAATTGCACGTTCATCAGGCCGCCGACGTTGAGGGCGAGAGCTAGCTTGCCTGTCTCATCCTCGAGGCGCGCGATCATGTCCGCCGACAAGGAGCGCGGCGGCAGCGAACAGGCGCTGTCGCCGGAATGGATACCGGCCTCTTCGATATGTTCCATGATGCCGCAGATGAAGACGTCGCGGCCGTCGCAGAGGGCATCGACGTCGATCTCGACGGCGTCGGAGAGATAGCGGTCGAAGAGCAGCGGATTCTTGCCGAGCACCGCATTGATCTGCCCGGTCTTGTCGCTTGGATAGCGGGCTTTGATGTCGGAAGGAACGAGGCCGGGCAAGGTACCGAGCAGATAATCGTCGAAGGCCGCCTGGTCGTGGAGGATCGCCATGGCGCGGCCGCCCAGCACATAGGAGGGCCGCACGACGAGCGGCAGCCCGAGTTCGGCGGCGACGAGCCGCGATTGCTCGACCGAATAGGCGATGCCATTCTTCGGCTGTTTCAATCCGAGCTTGTCGAGCAGCCGCTTGAAGCGGTCGCGGTCCTCGGCGAGGTCGATCGAATCGACGCTAGTGCCAAGGATGGGAATTTCCGCCTCTTCCAAGAAGGGCGCGAGCTTCAGCGGCGTCTGTCCACCAAATTGCACGATCGCACCGCAGAGCCGGCCGGCCTGTCGCTCAATCGCCAGGATTTCGAGCACGTCCTCGCTGGTCAGAGGCTCGAAATAGAGCCGGTCGGACGTGTCGTAATCCGTCGACACGGTCTCGGGATTGCAGTTGATCATGATCGTTTCAAAGCCGGCGGTGCGCAGTGCGAAACTGGCGTGGCAGCAGCAATAGTCGAATTCGATGCCTTGCCCGATCCGGTTTGGGCCGCCGCCGAGAATGACGATCTTGTCGCGTCGAGAGGGCATGGCTTCGCAGACGGGCGCGCCGGCAAAGGGGGCCTCGTAAGTCGAATACATATAGGCTGTCGGCGAAGCGAACTCGGCCGCGCAGGTGTCGATCCGTTTGAAGACGGGGCGCACGCCAAGCCGATGGCGCAGCGTCCTCACCGTGGCTTCGTCGAGTCCGGCAAGCGTCGCAAGCCGCGCGTCGGAAAATCCTGCCGCCTTCAGCATGCGCAGGTTCGCCGCGTCCTTCGGCAGGCCAAAGCTGCGCATCTTGGCTTCGAGATCGATGATCTCTTGCAAGCGCGCAATGAACCAGGGATCGATCGCGCAGGCGTCATGGATCTCTTCCTGCGTCAGGCCGTAGCGCAGCGCTTGGGCGACGACGAGCAGCCGATCGGGCGTCGGCCGGCCGAGCGCGGCGCGCAAGATCTTCCTGTCGTTGTCGAGCTCGATGCCCTCGATCTCGACCTCGTCGAGGCCCGAAATGCCGGTTTCGAGCGAGCGCAATGCCTTCTGCAGGCTTT
The DNA here is from genome assembly GCA_963720425.1 of uncultured Alphaproteobacteria bacterium. Lineage (GTDB taxonomy): Bacteria > Pseudomonadota > Alphaproteobacteria > Rhizobiales > Beijerinckiaceae > Methylovirgula. The sequence goes on along the minus strand of OY970391.1, from coordinate 869,899 downwards.
CGGCGAAGGTCCGCCCGATCGCCATGACCTCGCCGACCGACTTCATCGCGGTCGTGAGGATCGGCTCGGCGCCGGGGAATTTCTCGAAGGCGAAGCGCGGGATCTTGGTGACGATATAGTCGATCGCCGGCTCGAACGAGGCCGGCGTCGCGCCGCCGGTGATGTCGTTGGCGATCTCGTCGAGCGTGTAGCCGACGGCGAGTTTTGCCGCGACCTTGGCGATCGGAAAGCCGGTCGCCTTCGAAGCCAGCGCCGAGGAGCGCGACACGCGCGGGTTCATCTCGATGACGACCATGCGTCCGTTCTTGGGGTCGATCGCGAATTGCACGTTCGAGCCGCCGGTCTCGACGCCGATCTCGCGCAGCACCGCGATCGAGGCGTCGCGCATGATCTGATATTCCTTATCGGTCAAGGTGAGGGCTGGGGCGACGGTGATCGAATCGCCAGTATGCACGCCCATCGGATCGATGTTCTCGATCGAGCAGACGATGATGCAATTGTCGGCCTTGTCGCGGACGACCTCCATCTCGAATTCCTTCCAGCCGAGTACGCTCTCCTCGACCAGGACTTCGTTGGTCGGCGAAGCATCGATGCCGCGCTCGACGATCTCGATGAACTCCTCCTTGTTGTAGGCGATGCCGCCGCCGGTGCCGCCGAGCGTGAAGGAGGGGCGGATGATCGCCGGCAGGCCGATGTCGTCGAGAATGGCGAGGGCATGGACGAGCGTTTTCACCTGATGCGAGCGCGGCGTCGCAAGGCCGATCCGCGTCATCGCCTCGCGGAATTGTTCGCGATCTTCGGCCTTGTCGATCGTCTCGGCCGTGGCGCCGATCATTTCGACGTCGTATTTTTCGAGCGTGCCCATTTTTTTCAAAGACAGCGCACAGTTCAACGCGGTCTGGCCGCCCATGGTCGGCAGAAGCGCGAAGCCGCCAGGGGCGGCATAGCGCTCCTTGGCGATGATCTTGGCGACCACTTCAGGCGTGATCGGCTCGACATAAGTGCGATCCGCCATGTCCGGATCGGTCATGATCGTGGCGGGATTGGAATTGACGAGGACGATCCGATAGCCCTCTTCGCGCAAGGCCTTGCAGGCTTGCGTTCCGGAATAGTCGAATTCGCAGGCCTGGCCGATGATGATCGGGCCGGCGCCGATAATCATGATGGTCGAGATATCGGTCCGCTTGGGCATGCCTCAGCTCCGCGTCGGCGCGGGCAAGTTGGAGAGGTCTGGGATGAGCCGCCGCCGACCGCGTAGACCAAAATTGGGGCAGTGGGAACCCCACGGGGCGAACTGGGCAGATTCGCCTCAAATCGGGGCTCGATCAGGAGAGATCCACCGCGTAGCGCTTCAGATCGTCGAGCGAGCAATAGTCAAGGGCGCCTTCATGGGTGGCGCACAGCACCACGCGCGGCATCTTACCGGCGGCGAGTGCCTCCTGCCAGCGCGGCGCGCAGAGACACCAGCGGTCGCCCGGCTTGAGACCGGGGAAATCGAATTTCGGCACCGGCGTCGAGAGATCGTTGCCGCGCGCCTTGGAGAAGGCCAAAAAATCTTCGGTTGCGACCACGCAAACCGTGTGGCTTCCGATGTCTTCCGCGGCCGTGTCGCAGCAGCCGTTACGCAAAAAGCCGGTCACTGGATCGAGCGAACAAGGCTCGAGCGGCTCTCCGAGCACATTGCGTGAGGGTCTGCGGCCGCCGCTGCCATTGCCGGCCCTGAACATGGGTGCTCCATAAGCGCACGCTGCCTTGCGGGACGAAAACAGAATCGCGCGAGGCTTGCTACCCTCCCCCGCTTGCGGGGAGGGTAGCGGTACCATGGCTGAAAGGCTTGATGTTTTCCAGGCCCTCTGTGGCGCTGGGGCAACAGACGGCGGGGCAAGCTTTTGCTATAAATTATTTGCTGACGACCTGTATTAGCCGGCCGGGGGGCCACGGCTCATCGCACAGGCCGAGGGAAGGCAAAAGCCCGGTTCCATCTTGAGGTGGACCGGGCTTTTTTGCTGCGTCGCGCGCTCGGCTCAGAGAAGGCTCGCGCAAAAGCGCTGGATCTTGCGGCAGGCGTCCTCAAGAACCTCGTTCGAAGTCGCATAAGAGATCCGGAAATTCGGTCCCAAGCCGAACGCCGAGCCTTGCACGACGGCGACGCCTTCCATCTCCAGGAGCGCCGAGACGAAATCCTCGTCGCTCATGATTCGCTTGCCGTCCGGCGTCTTGCGGCCGATCGCTTCGGCGCAGGACGGATAGACGTAGAAGGCGCCTTCGGGCGACGGGCATTTGAGATATTTCGCCTGGTTGATCATCGAGACGACGAGATCGCGGCGCGCTTCAAAGATCTTGCGCCGCTCCGGAATAAAGTCCTGCGGCCCGTTCAAGGCTTCGACTGAGGCCCATTGGGCGATCGAACAAGCGCCCGAAGTCTGCTGGCCCTGCAACATGTCCATGGCCTTGATGAGCTTGTCCGGGCCGGCCGCATAGCCAATCCGCCAGCCAGTCATCGCATAGGCTTTCGACACGCCGTTCATGGTCAGCGTCCGGTCCACCAGGTTGGGTTCGACCTGGGCCGGCGTCACGAAGGTGAAATCGCCATAAGTCAGGTGCTCGTAGATGTCGTCGGTGAGCACATGGACGTGCGGATGACGCAAGAGGACATCGGTCAGCGCCTTCAATTCGGCATGAGTATAGGCGGCCCCCGACGGGTTCGACGGCGAGTTCAAGATCAGCCACTTGGTCTTCGGTGTAATCGCCCGGTCGAGATCCTCGGCCTGAAGCTTGAAGCCCTGCTCCATCCGCGTCTCGACCGCGATTGGCGTGCCGCCGGCGATCGCCACCATGTCGGGATAGCTCACCCAATAAGGCGCCGGGATGATCACTTCGTCGGCGCGGTTGAGCGTCGCGAGAAAGGCGTTGAACAGAATGTGTTTGCCGCCGGTGCCGACGATCGTCTGCGATGGCTTGTAATCGAGCCCGTTCTCGCGCTTGAATTTCGCTGCGATGGCTTCGCGCAAGGGCGGAATGCCAGCGACCGGCGTATATTTCGTCTCGCCGCGTTGGATCGCCGCGATCGCTGCCTTCTTGATATTGTCCGGCGTGTCGAAGTCGGGCTCGCCGATCGACAGCGAGATAATGTCGCGCCCGGCATTTTTCAGATCGCGCGCCTTCTGCGTCACCGCGATGGTCGCGGAGGGCTTTACGCGGAGCAGGGCGTCGGAAATGAAAGCCATCAAGGGATCCTTCGGTCTGGCCGGAGCGGCGGGTCGGCTGGCAAACTAGCGGCACGATGATCAGCGCTTCAAGGTCTTGTTTTGCCGCATGTCTTTCCCACATTAAGCGGACCGCCTGTAAACCTCGGCTGAAATCTAAATAATCCTTAATTGGACAGGGCGATGATGTCTGCCTCCTAACTCCCGCGTCGACATCCATGCTCGAAGATCTGCGAACCGGCGCTTGGCTGACGCGCGAGCGCCTATTCGCCTATCCAGCGATCCTGTTCGTCCTCTTTGCTGCTGCGGCGCTCGCGTTGCTCGCCACCTCACACGGCATTATCGACGCTTTCGGGCGGCCGCTCGGAACCGACTTCAGCGGGATTTTCACGGCTGGCCGAGAGGTCGACGAGGGCCATCCGGGTGAGCCCTATCACGTCGCGGGTTTTCGCAGCGATCAGGAGCGGATCTTCGGCCCTTCCGAGGATTTCTACGTCTGGCTCTACCCGCCCTATTTCCTCGCGCTGGCTGCGCTCTTGGGCCTGCTTCCCTATCTCGCCGCATTGGTGCTTTGGCAAGCGACGACGCTGTCGCTTTATTTCGCAACCGTCGTGGCGGCGCTTCGGCCGGCGAAGCTGCCGATCAGGCCGGTGCTTGTCGCGGCCCTTGCTTTCCCCGCCGTTTTCATCAATCTGCTACATGGGCAAAACGGCTTCCTCACCGCCGCCTTGCTCGGCGGCGGACTCAGCCTGCTGGAGCGCCGCCCGCTTCTCGCCGGCCTATGCTTTGCGCTTCTCGCCTATAAGCCGCAATTCGGAGTCCTGCTCGTTCCGGCGCTTGTTGCCGGCGGATATTGGCGCGCGGGCGGCGCCGCGGCCTTGGCTCTCGCCGGCATCACCCTTGCAACCCTGGCGGCGTTCGGGGCCTCACCTTGGCAGGGATTTCTCGCCCATCTCGATTTCACGCGGATGGTGGTCGAACAAGGTGCGGCCGGCTTTGCGAAGAACGAAAGCCCGTTCGCCGCGGTTCGGCTTCTCGGCGGCGGATCGGATTTGGGCTATGCCGCGCAAGGTACAGCAAGTTGCGCCCTGATCGTCACCCTTACCCTGCTGTGGGGATCGGCGGCCGATTTTCGTCTCAAAGCCGCGTCGCTGATGGCCGCGAGCCTGATCGCCACGCCCCAGGTCTTCGATTACGACATGGCGATCCTGGCGCCCGCGCTGGCTTTGGCAGTTTCTTACGGAATCGATAAAGGCTTCGGCCCATTCGAGAAAACCGGCCTCGCTTTGGTGTGGATCGCGCCCCTGCTGGCGCGCCCGCTGGCGAGCGCGGCTCTCCTGCCTCTCGGCTCCATTGCGGTTTTGCTGTTTTTTATCGGGCTCGTCCGGCGCGCCTGGACCGCGCAAGCGAACCGGACCGACAGCTGCATCGACCGATGGACGGCAGAAGAGCAGCTTGCTGCTGCTTTCAGCGCTCTGCCGGTGGACGCGGCGTGCCAATTGCCTGAAAAAGCACCAACCGCTCCAGAGGACGAAATTCGAGGGTCAAATCCTCATTTGTCGCGAATTCCTTGAAACTGTTTTGACCATAGATCACGAAAATTTTTTATTTGACGCGGCGCAGCGAGCCTCGGTAACGCGGCCTTGCAAACTCCTGCCAAATTTCCTTTGAAGTGACGTCATCGGCATGATCGGCCGCGCTTCGCGCCCGCCAAATGAAGCTAAGTACCTCTTTTAGCTAACAATGAATCAGGGGAACCCGCCGGTCAGGCGCGCGTTGTCAAAGGGCCAGAGGTTCTTAAAATTCCCTGAAAATTGAGAGCGGCGGATCTGGCGCTCGGCGCTTCGCGCGACTATCTGGCAACAGTCAATAGAATCTTCTGCGTCTCTGAAACTTTTCCTGGGGTTGTAGCGTTAGAGTGACGCATAAGATTTTTACCTCGGTCGGCGATTGATTGAGCTGCGTCAAGGCCGCGTTGCGTCAGGTGTGCTGACCAAGGGTGAGTGCTGGAAGGAGTTTCCAATGTCGATCGCCGATCGTTTTGATCATACGCCGGACGCGGGATTCGTCCGATCCTATGATTCGCAGACTGCGCGCCGGCAGTTCCAGATTTCACTCGTCCTCATTCTGATTTTGACGGCGGCGGCCTTTGCGCTTGGCCTTTTGGTTCGCTTTGACGAACCGGCCGGAAGCGTCAATCCGTCGCCGACTACGGCGCACGAGGTGCACTTCGCTGGAAGCCTGACGGATTTTCGCAGTTAGGCGTGAGCATTTCCGGACGGACAATCGCCGGAATGATCGCAGCAAAGAGTATCATGACCCCCGATGCCCCCGTAGGGAGGTCGTGCTGGGCCGCGCTCCTCAAGGACGCGGCCCTTTTCTTTTTCCGGACCCTCATTCGCGCGAAATCCGCACACCGCTTCAATCCTTCGGTAGGGCGGACGCCGTAAATTGGCGCCATGAGCCCGGCACCAGCGCAGCCCTTTGGCAGACGCGGCCGACCCGCCATTTCGGCGGGTTCGACCATGAGCGCCGCGGGATTTCAGCCGAGCCGGCCAAATCACGCCGCCCTCCCGCCGGAACTCGTCGCCACGATCCTGCGACCGCCGGAAGAGGGCATCGCGGCCGAGCCGCGGCGAGTCCACAAAGTGGCCTGGTCGTTCGGGGCCGCCTTCTGGCCGGGCTCGTCGTCGGCATATTGGACGCCGCTGTCAACGCAGCGTCGCTCCTGAGCTTCGGCAGTTATGGCGGATTGATCGACCAGGTCCCGCTTGGCCAAGCAAAAGTGCCGATCGCGGTGATGCTCGCTGGGGCCGGCCTTTGGAGCGGCGCCCGTGCCAGCGCGCTCGCCCTCCTCTTCGCCCATACATTCCTCAACCGCCGCGGCCAGACCAGCTATCTCGCCTATGCGCTCGCCGGTGGGGTGGCCTCCTTGGCCTATGCGCTGATCGTTGAGGCGCTCGGGTTCGCCGCCTATCATTCATTCATCATAGATGTCCTGTCCGGCGCGGCGGCGGGCTTCTTCTATCGTCTCTTCGCCGCGACCGAGCGGAACTAGGTCTCGCCACGCGCAACGCCCGGCACCGATAGCTGACCAAGGCCCCCAACTCTCCCCGCAAGGCTGATGCTGTGGTTTGCAAACCACAGGGAAGGCCTTTGATACATTGGTCGCCGTTAGAGGATTTACGGTGACGATGCGGCAAGGGCAAAATGGCAAAGGAATCGCTTGAGCCGATAGCACTCGCAGAGAGATCCGTGGCCAGCCCAGGAGTAGCAGATGCGCCTTAAAGCAGGGATCCTCTTCCCAATATTGCTTTTGCAGATCGCGACGGCGCAGGGCGCTGGCCTATTGGACCGCGTGGCCAACAGGCTTCCAGATATCGCCGACCAGGACAACGGCGGCAATCTCCTCAAACGCATTGAATTTGTCGAAGCGCACCGCAACGATTCGATCTACCGCCTTCCCATCGAGTGCTTTTCATCATGCACCTTGTTGCTGGCCATAGCGGGAGCCTGCGTCAGCCAAGGCAGCGTTCTCTATTTCCACGGCGCGAGTGTCGATGGAAAACCCGCTCCCGCATACCTGAACACCTATGCCGAGAGCTACTATCCTCCGGCTATCCGCCGTTGGGTCGTTGCGCATCGAGCACTCGAAAAAACACAGTTCACGCCTATGGGCTGGCGTGCGGCGGCGGCTTTGGGCGTGAAGGTGTGCCAATGACCGCTCGCCTAGCGCCAGCGACGGAACAGCGCGACCATCTGCGCGAGTTGCTGGCCGCGCTGCAGATCCGAGCTTTCAGCCTACTTGGGGGGTGCCCACTCCCGGCCCTCCCCCGCTACGGCGCGCTACTCAAAGGGCATGGCCCTTTTCTTTCCCATCCCCCGAAATCCTTGCGTCGCTCAATCCCTCGGTGGGGTGAATCCCGTAAGTTGGTGTGAGATCAGGTTTTGGCACACTGATTGCCAACGCAGGATCTGAAATCTCATTGAGCAATAATGCGGGACGGACAGATGGCAAAGGAATCGTTTAGGCCGAATTGGCCGCGAAGATGGAGGCGGACAGTAGAACGGGGCTTCAAAGCGGCGATCCTCTTGCCGATAGGATTCATGCAGATCGAGGCGGTACAAGCAGACGATCTCCTGCATCGCATGGCCAACAGCAGGCCTGATATCTCGCTGGAGGACAACGGTGGCAGCGTCCTGGACCGCGTCGATTTCGTCAGATCGCACCGTGAGGATCCGACCTATCGGCTCCCGATGGAATGCTATTCGTCCTGCACTTTGCTGCTGGCTATCCGCGGCGCTTGCGTCGAACCGGGAAGCCACCTCTACTTCCATTCCGCAACCCTCGACGGACGACGATCTCCGCGATGGAACGCTTATGCCATGGGCTTCTACCCGGAAACCGTTCGCCGCTGGGTCATTGCGCATCGCGCGCTCGACAGCTTGCGGTTCACGGCCCTGGACTGGCAATCGGCGGCGCGCTTGGGCGTGCGGGTATGCGAATGAGGCAGACCTGCCTTTGATCGGGCGCGGAGAAAGCCCATATTGGGCTCATGCCCAAGCCTCCTAACCGTGCCACTCCGCGCTCCAAAGCCGCGAAGCCCGAGCAGAAACCCCTCGGGGAACATCTGGCCGCGCTGCTCAATCCTGCCCTTAATGCCGGAGCCGGTTTTGCCGAAGCGCCTGCGGCCTTTCAGGGCGTCGAGAGCGCCGGGAAAAGTCTGGCCGCGCTCGGCATGGGCGGCGTCGAGGCGACCGCCGCCTCGCTGAAAGACCTGCTCGATCACGGCGATCCAAATCTGCGCGGCAAGGCGCCGTGGACGCCGCATCGCCCGCCGCGGCCGGAGAAGTCGGAAGGCGGCATCAGCTTCAAGCTCCTCTCCGAGTACGAGCCGCGCGGCGACCAGCCCACGGCGATCGATGAACTCGTCGCCGGCGTGGACTCGGGCGAGCGTGACCAGGTCCTGCTTGGCATCACCGGCTCCGGCAAGACGTTCACGATGGCGCAGATCATCGCGCGCACCAATCGTCCCGCCCTGATCCTCGCTCCCAACAAGACGCTCGCGGCGCAGCTCTATGGCGAGTTCAAAAGCTTCTTTCCGCAGAACGCGGTCGAATATTTCGTCTCTTATTACGACTATTACCAGCCCGAGGCCTATGTGCCGCGCACCGACACCTATATCGAGAAGGAAAGCTCGATCAACGAGCAGATCGACCGGATGCGCCATTCGGCGACCCGCGCGCTGCTCGAACGCGACGACGTAATCATCGTCGCCTCGGTCTCCTGCATCTATGGCATTGGCTCGGTCGAGACCTACACGGCGATGACCTTCACCTTGAAGGTCGGCGAGCGGATCGATCAGCGCCAGCTGATCGCCGATCTCGTCGCGCTTCAGTATAAACGTTCGGGCGGTGATTTTTATCGCGGCGTGTTTCGCGTACGCGGCGATACGATCGATGTCTTCCCCGCCCATTATGAGGATCGCGCCTGGCGCATCCGCTTCTTCGGCGACGAGATCGAGGCGATCAGCGAATTCGATCCCTTGATGGGCGAGAAGACGCAGGACCTCGAATTCATCAAGGTCTATGCCAATTCCCATTATGTCACGCCACGCCCGACGCTCGTGCAATCGATCAAGGGGATCAAGGACGAGTTGAAGCAGCGGCTCGCCGAGCTTTACGCCGCCAGCCGCCTGCTCGAAGCGCAAAGGCTCGAACAGCGCACTTTGTTCGATCTCGAAATGATGGAGGCGACCGGCTCCTGCGCTGGGATCGAGAATTATTCGCGCTATCTGACCGGCCGCCGGCCTGGCGAACCGCCGCCGACCTTGTTCGAATACCTGCCCGACAACGCGCTCGTCTTCACTGACGAATCGCATGTCACGATTCCGCAGATCGGTGGCATGTATCGCGGCGACTTCCGTCGCAAGGCGACGCTCGCCGAATATGGGTTTCGATTGCCCTCCTGCATGGACAACCGGCCCTTGCGCTTCGAGGAATGGGACGCGATGCGGCCGCAGTCCGTGCATGTCTCGGCGACGCCCGGCAAATGGGAGATGGAGCGCACCGGCGGCGTCTTCGTCGAACAGGTGATCCGCCCGACCGGATTGATCGATCCGCCCGTCGAAATCCGACCCGCGCGCGCCCAGGTCGATGATTTGCTCGGCGAAGTGCGCGATGTGGCGCGCCACGGCTATCGCTCGCTCGTCACCGTGCTGACCAAGCGCATGGCCGAGGACCTGACCGAATATCTGCATGAGCATGGCGTGCGCGTGCGCTACATGCACTCGGACATCGACACGCTGGAGCGAATCGAGATCATCCGCGATTTGCGCCTCGGGGCCTTCGACGTGCTCGTCGGCATCAATCTGCTGCGCGAAGGCCTGGACATCCCGGAATGCGGATTGGTCGCGATCCTCGATGCCGATAAGGAAGGATTTTTGCGCAGCGAGACCTCGCTCGTGCAGACGATCGGCCGCGCCGCGCGCAACATCGATGGGCGTGTGATCCTCTATGCAGACCAGGTGACCGGCTCGATGCAGCGCGCCATCGCCGAGACGAACCGACGGCGCGAGAAGCAGGAGGCGTTCAATCGCGAGAACGGGATCACGCCGACTTCGATCAAGCGCGGCATTCAAGACATCTTGGGCTCGGTCTATGAGCGCGATCACGTGACGGTGGACGCAGGGCTCGCGGCGGCCGGCAATCTCATCGGGCATAATTTTCAGGCGACGATCGCCGATTTCGAAAAGCAGATGCGCGATGCCGCCGCCGATCTCGACTTCGAGACCGCGGCGCGGCTGCGCGATGAGATCAAGCGGCTACAATCCGTCGAGTTGGCGATCGGCCATGATCCGCTGGCGAGCCAAGGTGACGTCGATGTCAAGGCGGGAAATTATCGCGGCCTGCGCGTTGGCAATGTGCCGGCGCACCGCCCGCATAAGCCGACCGACGCCGAAATGGGCCCGCATAATTTCGCCGGTGGCGAAGCCAAGCCGCGCAGCACCGGCGGCAGGGGCGGGACGCGGGCGTGGAAAGGCAAGCGAAGGTAAGCCGTCAGAATACGCTCGTTTCTGCCTTCCAGATCAATCTCAGGTTTGTGCGTTGGCTCTGGACCCCGGATCTTCTCCGCTTCGAGGGCTCGTCCGGGGAAGTGGTTCACTTTCCCGGCCGAAGCGAAGCTTCGAGCCGGGATTCCAGGAGCCGTGTATCGGGAAGAGGGTTCAGGCGTGAAATGCCTTACTCTGCATTCACCTGTTCCGGCAGCATGCGCTCGATATAGCCGTCCTTGCGACAGGCGACGTGCCAGATGACGCCGAGGATATGGGCCGCGAGGAACAGATAGACGGCATATTGGCCGTACATGTGGATGTCGTCGGCAATCTCCGAGACCTCTTTGTCCTTCGGCATTTGCGGCAGATCGAAAAGGCCGAAGAAGGAAACGGGATGGCCGCCGGCGCTCGACAGGATGAAGCCGCTCACCGGCATGATGATGAAGATCACATAGAGAAAGAAATGCGTGGCGTGGGCGAGTCCGATCTCCCATTTTTCAAGCCAAGGCGGCAAGCGCGGCGGCGGGCGCACGGCGCGCCAGAGGAGCCGGGCCGCGATCAACGCCAGCGCCACGAGTCCGAAGGATTTATGCGCGGTGAAATAGAGGTTGCGGTGCGGCGCATCCTTGGCCATGTGGACCATGACCCAGGCGAGCGGCAGGATCGTGAAGATGACGAGCACTGTGATCCAGTGAAAGCTCTGCGCAACCCCGTTGTAGCGGGCGATCTAAGTCGGGGCCGATCTCGATTTGAGCATGCGGATCCGTTCCGGTTGGCGTCCGCCACTTTATAGCGGTTTTTATGCTTCCGGTATGGCGGCAACTCCCTCTCCCCGCTTGCGGGGAGAGGGTTAGGGTGAGGGGTGACTGGCCGCAACCTTTCGCAGCTAATCCCTTCGCCCCTCACCCCAACCCTCTCCCCATTCGCTTGCGCTCATGGGGAGAGGGAGCGGACCGCCTTAGCGCGACTGCTCGAGGTCCCAATCGCTGGGCTTGCCCTCCGGTATGAAGGCCCCATCGACGCGGATCTTGGTGCCGCCCTGCGACGCGGGTGATGCTGGCGGAGCCTGCAGCAAAGGTTGGCGGGCCTCGCCGGCCGGCGCGGGGATAGGCTGCGGCGGCAAGGGCTCATAGGCTTGGCTTGACGGCGGGCGCGAGGTTTCGACCGGCGGCGGCAGGGCGGCGTCGGGCGCATCCGGCCCGGTATGCAGCGCGAGCGCCTGCATGTCGCCTCTGCCGGCCTGCGAAACGTCGAGGTCTTCATCAAGCGGCGGCGCATCGGGCAGGCCGTCGGGCGGATGCGTCGCGGGCAGGACCCCCTGCGGTTCCGGCCTGCAGAACCGCCGCGGTCCTGTCGACGTATTGCCGTGCATCGCGAGGTCGAGGTGAAAGTGATTGTAATGCAAGAAGTTATAGCCGGGGCCGAGAACCGTGGTGAAATAACTGCAGGCGCCAGCGTGGATGTCGTGCAAAAAGGCCTGCGCTTGCTCGTCGCCGGCCGGCCAATCGCGCATGATCGAGATTTCCCGCCCGTCCGCGAGGCGGAAGCCGCTGACGTCGATCGCATTGCCGAAGGCATGTTCGGAGAGCCGCGCGCCCGCATCGCCATTAATGCTGCGGCAACTATAGGTGCCGAAGGAGTTGATTTCGACGACCCGCTCGTTGAACCGCGCCTGGGCTTCAAGCTGAACGACGTCTTTCACCCAGTTGTTCAGCGCCGCGATCATCGGGCAATCGAGCGTATAAGAATTATCGAAAGTGACCTCGCCGTCGAGAAGCGCCGAAACCTTGAACGGTCGTGTCAGGCCGCAGATGCCGGGCCCGTCGATTTCTTGCTCCGGCTCGACATAGGCGGAGAGATGGATGAGGTTCTGGTCAATACAGGCGTTCTCCGCCTGGGCACGCCAGGCCGGCCGCTGGGCCTCATAATTGGAGCAGTCGGCGAGCATCAGGAGAAGGCCGGCGCCGGCTGTGAAAGGCGGAACGCAACGTGCCATTGCCTAGAATTGTGCGAAATGTCTTAAGCCGCGCTAAAACATCGCGGTTAACGAAACGGCTTTCGGGCCAAAGCCTAAAACGACGCCGCATGCCGACGAACGTCATTGCGAGGAGCGAAGCGACGAAGAAATCTGGATTGCTTCGCTTCGCTCACAATGACGCAACCCGATGAGCCATCAATGCCGACGATTGCCATCGCGCCGGGCCTCGCCATCGACGAGTCGGAGCTTGCCTTCACCTTTCTGCGCGCATCGGGTCCAGGCGGTCAGAACGTCAATAAAGTGGAGACGGCGGTGCAACTGCGCTTTGACGCGCGCCATTCGCCTTCGCTGCCCGACGACGTGAAGCACCGCCTCGAAAGGTTGGCCGGCCGGCGCATGACGAGCGAAGGTGTCCTCATCATTGCCGCGCAGCGGTTTCGCTCGCAGGAACGCAATCGACAAGATGCGGTCACGCGATTGTGTCAGTTGATCGCCAAGGCGGCGCATCGGCCGAAGCGGCGCATCGCGACGCGCCCGACTCTCGCGTCGCGGAGGCGCCGGATCGATGCCAAACAGCGTCGCGGCGCGACCAAGCGCCTGCGCGGGCCGGTCGAATAAATGCAGCGCATGCCTGGATTGGCCGTCTCGCTCATGCTTTATTGGCGCGCCTTGGGACGGGGCGGCAAGTGAGGGAGGGGTTCATGCGGATGAATGGGTACATGGCGACGGCGCTGAGCTTGACCATGTTCAGCGCGGCTGCGCTGGCGGAGGATTATCCGCCGCGCAAGGCCGGCCTCTGGGAGGTCACGAGCCAGGCCGAGGTGGGGCATGCTGCCACCACCAAAATGTGCATCGACGCGAACACCGACCAGCTTTTTCACAAGCTCGGCTCCGACTTGCGATCATTCAGGCATTGTGAGCGTGACGATGTGAAGGTGGACGGCGATACCGTAACCACCGACAGCGAATGCAAGATCGGCAGTGCGACGGAAACCACTTCGGGGGTGATCAAATTTACCGGTGACAGCGCTTATCACGCCGACATAACGATTCATTTCGATCCTGCCGTGCTCGGCAAGACCGATACGACGCTCACCCAAGATGGCAAGTGGACCGGTGATCGCCCGGCCGGCATGAAGCCGGGAGATTTGGTGCTGGCCAACGGGTTCAAGATCAACGTCAAGACGTTGAATTTTTTGAAGTCGCTCATTCCAGGGAAAATGTAAGCCGACGCTGTGAAAACATGCTCCGGCCTTCCAGACGCCTTTTAGCCTCGTCATTGCGAGCGAAGCGAAGCAATCCAGCTCCGCGGCTCGGATTGCTTCGTCGCTTCGCTCCTCGCAATGATGCTTGTCGACCCCGGCTGAATTCTTGCTCGAGCCTTACGCGCCCGGTTGTTGCGGGCTGCCTGCGTTAGGTGACTGGTTGCGGCGCGCGGCCATGAAGCGGTCGAACTCCTCGCGGTCCTTGGCGCGGCGCAGATTCTCCATGAACTCGTTGAACTCGCGCTCGGCCGCGACGAGTTTTTGGCGCTCTTCTTCGAGCCGGGCGAGTTCGGCCTCGCGCCATTCGTCGAAAGCGAGATTGCCGGAAGAGCGCATGCGCCAAGGCCGGTCGGAAAAATCGCGGTGACCGGGGCCGCACGCCCAATGACGTCCCATCTTCTGCTCCCATTTCTCGCGCTTCTCGTTCAGCTTCGCCTGGATGAAGCTTGGCAGGTCGCCGGTATGGCCGCTTCGGCTCTGCCACATCTTGGCGAACAGAATCGCGAGCCCGACCGGCCAGAACAGGATGAAGCCGAGAATCATCGCGACGAGTTCCATCGGTCTCCAACCGAGACCGGAGCACTGACGCGGCCCGCTTTCGGGCGCTTGCCCATAAGGGCCGGGATAAACGCTCATGTTGTCCTCCATGGCAGCCAGCTGCGATGTAAAACTATCTTACATTAACATGCGAATCCTGTCGAGAGCTCGCCCGTTCAATTCGCGCAACTCGTTGGAATTATGCGCTTACCGCCGCCGCAGCGCCGTCTCGATCAGGGCCTCGGCGCCCTGATCAAGAATTGCGGCCGGGTCGTCTCCCCGCGCCGTGTCGAGATGGCCGGCGAGCGCCAGCATGGCGGTGCCATGCGCGAGTGCCCAGATCTCGAGAGCGAGGCGACGCGCCTCGCGCGGATTGCCGCCGGCCGCGGCAAGCACGCCGGCTGCGGCGCGGCTCAATCCATCGAAGGCCTTGTTGGCCACGGCGAATGCGGCGGGGCCCCGCAGGTTCTTGGCGCTGTCGAACATGGCCGCGTAGAGGCCGGGTTCGGCAGCGGCAAAGCCGAGATAAGCGCGGCCCATGCGCCGCAGCGCGGCGTAAGCATCGGGCTTTCCCTCATCCCAGGCGCCGGCGAGGCGTTCTGCGAACATGTCGAAGCCGCGTCGTGCGAGTTCGCCCATGAGGTCGCTGCGGTCGGCGAAATGGCGGTAGGGCGCCGCGGTGGTGACTCCGACACGCTTGGCTGCCTCGGCCAAAGTGAAGCCCGCCGGGCCGTGCTCCGCCATCAGAGCACGCGCGGCCTCGACCAACGCATCCTTCAGGCCGCCGTGGTGATAGCCGCGCCGCCCAGGGCCGCAGCCCTCGCGTTGCCAATTTCGTTTCAGGTCCTTCGGAATCATGCGGCCATCTTAGACGTTCGCGTCGCGTCGCGCGAGGCGGCGGACGGGCGCGATCCAGATGGGTCGCGCTGGCCTTTTGCGGCTCCAAAAGCCTCCCCACATTGGGGGAGCGCGCCGGCTTGGCCGGCGATACAGGATCAACCCATGTTTCGTGCCAAATTTTTGGTTCTTCTGCTTGCCGCCGGGCTCGCCCTCGGTGCGGCAGGCGACGCCTTTGCCCGTGCCGGCATGGGCTTCTCGATGGGCAGCCGCGGCTATCGGACCTACATCATGCCGGCGCCGACCTCGATCAGTCCTTACACGTCGCCGCTGCAGCGCTCGATGGCGCCTTATTCCAATTCATCGGCCTTTGGCCTCAGCTTTGGCTATCCGGGCGGGTTTGGGCGGGGCTTCCTCGGCGGGCTGATGGGCGGATTCCTCGGCGCAGGCCTGCTCGGGCTTCTGTTCGGTCACGGCTTTTTCGGCGGCCTCGGCGGCGGTTTTTCCTTCATCGGCCTTCTGCTTCAGATTGGCCTGATTTATCTCATCGTGCGCTTCGCGCTGAACTTCTTCGGCAATCGCCAGCCGGCATTCTATGGCGCGCCGCAAGGCGGCGCATTCGCCGGCGCCGGGTGGCCGAGCGGCGGCAACCAGGCGGGCGGCCCCCCCTTGCCGATCACGGCGCGGGATTACGACGCCTTCGAGCGCCTCCTCAGCGAGGTTCAGGGCGCTTACAGCGATGAGAATCTCGATCATCTGCGCCGCATCGCGACGCCGGAAATGGCCTCCTATTTCGCCGAGGAACTGCAAGGCCACGCGCGTCGCAGCCAGGTCAACCGGCTCTCCGGCGTAAAACTCCTGCAAGGCAATCTGTCGGAGGCCTGGCGCGAGGGCGGCGCCGAATATGCAACCGTGGCCATGCGCTTCTCGCTGATCGACGTCATGCTCGATCGAGCGAGCGGACGCGTCATTTCCGACGATCCCGATGTTGCGGACCATCCGACCGAAATCTGGACCTTCGTCCGCCCGGCCGGCGCCGGACCCGATGCGTGGAAGCTCTCCGCCATTCAGCAGGTGTGAGCGGCCGGCGCCAAGCGGCGATCATGCGGGTTTTTGGATTGCTTCGTCGCTCTGCTCCTCGCAATGACGCGGCCGGGGTTCACGTCGGCCTCTCGGCACTTGGGCCAAATTCAAGCGTAAGGCGGTTGCGTCCTCCGACGCGCTCGTAGCGCATGTCGGTGGTCAGTTTGCGGATCAAGTGAACGCCCAAGCCTCCGACCCGCACGTCCTCGAGAGAAGTTGGGTGTTGCGGCGGCGGAACTTTGGTCGGATCGAACAGGGCTCCGTCGTCCTCGAGACAGGCCACCAAGCAATGCGCAGCCTGTGCGATCGTTACCCAAATCTGCTTGCCTGAACCCTCTTGCGTGCCGCCGTGCGTGATGATGTTGGCGACGGCTTCCTCAAGACAGAGTTGGAGCGCGAAAACGCGATCTTCATCAAGCCCGTCATCGCGGCCGATATCGCGAGCGAAGGCGCCGAGGCGATCGAGCTCGCTTAAATTGTTGCTCAGCACCAAGCGGCGCTCGCAAGATCCTGTCTTCTCTTGCGCCGCCATGGCTGAGCCACCACCTTACGAACCCACCGCCGCAATGGCGGCGTCTCGCTCCTGAAAGATCGGAATCAGAGATTCCATTCCCGCGGTTTTCAGGACCATCAACACATTGCCCTCAGGCACGATGATAGCCAACCTGCCCCCCTTTCGTTGGATGGCCTTGGCGCTTGTCAGCAGCACCCTGATGCCCAACGAGGCGAGGAAATCCACCTCCGAGAGATCGACCACGACAGCGCGTTTTGCGCCTGCGATCACGCTGAAACGCAGGTCGACGGCTTCGGCGCCAAGCGTATCGAGCCGTCCCCGCAGAGCCACGGCGGTTACGCCGCCGTCGAGCTCATCGACAACCATGTGCATGGATCTCTCCGTTCAAGCAAGCGCGCCGACCAAGGAGCGCGGTAGACTCGCTCGTCCTCCGATCCGGCCCGGCCGACAACACAAAGGCCTATTGGCACGTCCCAAGCGAATTCGGCAACTGGCATGATGGACATGACAGCTTTGTGACAGGCTCGCAATGTTCGGCAACCAAGCTGGCCAGTCGGAGACCGTCAAGTGGACAGGCCGGGAATATTCGGCAATTCTGGCGGCCATTGCGGCGTCGCGGGACCACTGCGAGGCGACCTTGGGCGAGCGGATTACTGCCGAAATCGACAATGACATCGCCGAAATCGCCTGCGTGACCTCGCTCATCGAGGACTTCGGCGAAAGGCACCGATTGCCGGACGCCGTGGTCTTCCACATGAAGCTTGCCATCGACGAACTGTTGACGAACATCATCTCCTATGGATTTCTAGATGGTGGTCGGCACAAGATCATCGCCTCAATTGGGATCGAGGGAGATAGACTGGAGGCCGAGATAATCGACGAAGGGATAGCTTTCGACCCCCTTGTCCGGCCCGCGCCGGACATCAGCCTCGCGGCCGAGGAGCGGGACATCGGCGGACTTGGCATCCATTTCATCCGTAGCGTGATGGATCGCGTTGACTACCATCGCTCGGGCGGCCGAAATCACCTGAAATTGGTCAAAAAGGTGCCGGCCGAACCGGCGAAATGAGGACAGAACACCATGGCACACCCCGTCCTGATCGTCGACGATTCCGGATTCATGCGAAACATCGTCAAGCAGATCTTGGCGGTTGACGAGGAGCTTGAGGTCGTGGGCGAAGCGGAAGACGGACAGGTCGCGATCGAGAAGGAAAAAGAGCTGAAGCCGGAAGTCATCCTGCTCGACATCGAAATGCCGCGTCTTGACGGACTTGCCGCGCTCAAACGGCTCAAGCTGACAAGCAAGGCCAAGGTAGTCATCCTTTCTTCCGTCGCGCAGCTCGGGTCCGCGGCCGCGCTTGAGGCGCGCAGGCTCGGCGCCTTCGACGTGATCGCCAAACCTTCCGGTGCGATCAGCCTCGATTTGAAAGCCAAACGCGGACACGAAATCCTCAGAGTCGTACGGGCTGCAATCGGCCTTCCGCCGCTCGACGTCGTTGCGATGGCGCGCAAGGCGCAATCGCGCGAGAAGAGCCAATAACCTGGCCTATCCGGGCACATTCATGAACGACAAAGATCGCCTGCGGCAGCTCGGTATAAGGCTCGCCGGGCTCCTCGACGAATTCGAACGCGGGCCCGCCCTTCGGGCGTTCGAAAATAATAGTGGCGACGCGGTTGCGGCGCTTACAACGCTCGTGGATCGCTTCCACGCGCGCGAAAAACAGCGCGAGAAACTGATCGGCGATCGAACCCTCCAGCTCGAGCTGGTGCTCGATATCCTGCGCACGCGCGACAAGGCGGCGGCCGAGCAGGCCGAATGGGACTTCGCCACCGATCTTCAACTCTCAGGCCTGCCTCAGGATTTCCCTCCCTTTCCGGATCGCCCCGAATTCGATCTGCACGCGGGAATGGTCACTGCGAAGGAAGTGGGCGGCGATCTCTACGATTTCTTTCTGCTCGCGCCCAACCGGCTCGGCTTCGTGGTCGCCGACGCCGCCGGCAAAGGTTTGCCGGCGGCGATCTTCATCACACTCACGCGGACGCTGTTGCGCGCCGCGGCGCAGCGCCTGGCTGAGCCTGCGGACTGTCTCGCCGCCGTCAACGCCCTGCTCTGCATCGACAACCCGACGCTCATGTTCGCCACAGCCTTCTACGGCATTCTCGATACGCAGACGGGTGAAATCCGTTACGCCAATGCCGGCCACAATCCGCCCTACGTGCTGCGCGGCGGCGGTGCGGTTGATGTTCTACCGGGGGCAGGCGCCATGGCGCTCGGCGTGGTCGAGGACATGCCCTATCAAACGCAGCATACTCGGCTGGCGCCCGGCGACAGTCTGGTCTGTTTCAGCGATGGCGTGACTGAGGCAACCAATGCGGCCGGCGCCCTGTTTGGCGAGGAGCGACTTGTCGATGTCCTCGGCGGCCAGACCAACAGCCACCCGAGCGAGCTTCTCGGCTCGGTTATCGCCGAAGTCGACACCTATATGGCGCTCGCACCGATGGCCGACGACGTAACGCTCCTGGTCGTGCGCTACAATGGGCCCGACAAAGCCCCCAAGCTTGGCTGACGCCGCAGGCGCAGTGGATGCGCACCCTCGATCGCCTTGCGGCAGGCGGCGTCGAACAGAGTGCATGCGAAGTCGAAGACCGGCGGCAGTTCGACGAACTCGTCCTCCGCGATATTCGCCATCCCGCTGACCACATCGACCACCAACACCCCAACTCTGTCGGGCATCTCGAATGCAACTGCGACGCCGGCGTCGACGTCGGTGCTCCCCAACAAGAGGCGCAGATCGACGGGCTTGGCAGAATAGGACGGATCTGGTGCCTCCATCCGCCAAATCCGTAACACGGCGTCAACCGGGATCGAGATGTGATAGCGCCCAGCCCGGCACAGGAGATATCGGTCTTCAATCGTCATGATTGTGCGACGACCTGCGCAGCCTCGCCGGCTGGACCGAGGCCGATAAGTTCGCCCGCGTCGAGGACCAGGACCGGCCGCCCGTCGCCCAACACGGATGCTCCGGCGATGACCGGCACCGCCGCGAGCATGGGATGCAGCTCTTTCAGGAACAGGTCCTGGAATCGCAAGACCCGATCGACCATGAGGCCGAGCATCCGCGTTCCGGCGGATACGATTGCCAAATGTGCGAGCTCAGGTTGCGCCTCGACGGCGTCGAAACCCAGGACGGCGGCGAGGCGATGCACCGGGACGGCAGCGCCACGGTGGATGACGATCCGTTGGCCGGCGATCTCATCGATCTCGTCCGTCGCAAGCTCGAGCACGGTGACGACCTGTCGTTCAGGCAGCGCGAAGATCTGGTTGCCGACTTCGACCAGCAAGGCACGCAGCAAAGCCGCCGAGACCGGCAGCTTTAGGGTGAACTTGGTGCCGGCGCCGAGAGCCGTCTCGACATCGATCGTGCCACCGAGCCTTTGCACCGCCGCCGCAACCACGTCCAATCCGACACCGCGCCCCGAAATTTCGGTCACGGTGTCTGCCGTCGAGAAGCCGGGCCGAAAGATCAACGCGGTGACTTCTTGATCGTCCATCTGCTCCGCCTGATGCGGCGCAATCATCCCGAGGCTCACCGCCTTCGCCAGGATCTTCGATCTGTCCAGCCCCTGACCGTCATCGGCGATGACGATCTCGACCCGATTGCTATGCTCAAAAGCCGAGATGGCGAGCTTCGCGCGTCTCGGCTTGCCAGCGGCCCGGCGTCGCTCAGGCGATTCGATGCCGTGGTCGACCGCATTACGCACCATATGCATGAGCGGGTCGATCAGCAGATCCACCATGCTTTTGTCGATGCGCGCTTCACGGCCCTCGATCACGACGTCGATGTCCTTTTCGAGTTTCTGCGCCAGATCACGCGCAGCGCGCGACAGCCGGCCGAACAAACCGTCGACCGGGATGACGCGCAACTGTAGGCCGGTCGCCCAAATCCTGCGATGCGCCGCTTCCAGCGTGTGCTCCAGCGTTCTCAACTCGCGCAAATCGTCTTCCATGGCGTCGAGATGCCTGCTCAGTTCTGGGTCGTGGGCCTGATGTCTCCCGAAACGCCGCGCGTCGCTGATCGCCGTCGCCATCCGGCCATGCTGCACGATATCGGCGAGGCTCGCCAAGGCGGTACGCATTTCCCCGACTTCCGCCATCAAGTCATCGATGGTTTCGCTCTGCACGCGGATGAGCGGCGCCCGCATCGGGGCCGAGTTGGGCACCGAGCCGCTTTCCGATGCGGCGACTTGCTCGGGTGCTTGACCAAGACCGTCGATGCCGCGCAGGCACGCCTGCTCGGGATCGAGAGCGGCAAGCTGGGACCGGATCCGATCCAATGGATTCTCGGAGAAGATCAGAAACTCGAAGCAATTGGCGCCGTTGCGATAGACCGTGTGGCTGGTGATGGTTTCGACTGCGGATGAGAGCCAGGCGATGAGATCGCCCGCGATGTCCGGATTGGCTTCGAGATCGAGCAAGACTTCGTAGGCGCGACGACCTTCGTTGAGAGCGTTCTCCAGCCGCGAGCGTTGTTCGGCCGAGAGCGTTGCAAGCACCTCCGGACGCAAGCGTTGGCCGGTGGACGTTTCGGCGAGGGCATTCGACGCCGGGGCATGGAACGTCGCCTCCCATCGCAGTGCCAGGACATCGGCACGATCGGCTTCGAGATCCGCCACGGCCTCGACGTTGGGCTGCAAGGCTTCGATAGCATCGCGCGCAAGCTCGCGGATCACCGCCAAGCGCGTCGTATCGAGAAGATCGAGGCTGCGAAATCGCTCCTCGATGAGGACCAGAAGCCGTGCGCTGCGCTCCAGGCCGAGGCTAAGAGCGACTGCGCGCAAGGCCTCAGCCGCCGTCACCACGCCGTGAGCCGCGGCGACGTCGTGATCGAGTCGCGACATCTCCGCAGAGAGCGCAGCAAGCCTGTCCGCATAGTCGGGGGCCAGCAGCCTTGCCAGGCTCGCGGCGAGCGGAGTCGCGCCGGAAGGAACGCCAGTGACTTCCTCAATGATCTTGGCTTGATCGCGCAATTCCCGGAATCGATCAATGAGGGCGTCGCGCCCCATCTGATCGGCAACGAGCGTGGCGGATTCGGCAATTGCGCGCAGGCATCCGGCGACCGCCTCGAACCCCATCATCTCGGCGCCATAGGCGAGCTCGCTGGCGGTTTCCGCCGCGGGGGTGCGATCCTGCGCGGCGGCCGAGAGGGCGAGCGCCACCCTCGGCAGGCGCTGCTCCATGAGCTCGCTGTAGATCCCCAGCATCTCCGGATCGTCGCTCAGTGGCGCATCGGCCCGCGCGGCTGGAGCGCGATCGCTCTCGGCTGTCGCGTGCGGTTCGTAGTGACGTTCGAGCTCGCGCAGGATGTCGTCGGCCGGCTCCGCATCCTTCCGCTTGGCGATCACCTCCTCGCGCATGCCCTTGAGATGATCAACGGCGCGGAGCAGAACCTTGGCAAGTTCCGCATCAAGGACCAAGCGCCCCTCACGCACGAGGCTCAAGATGTCTTCGCAATGATGCGCCAAAGCTTCGACATTGGAGAAGCCCATCGCCAGGAAAGTCCCCTTGAGCGAATGGAAGTAACGAAACAACGCGCTGACGTCGTCTCGCGTCCACTCGGAAGCGCGTTGATCTGAGAGGAGACGCTCCAGCGCGTCGAGATGCTCCTCGGTCTCCGCCGCGAATTCGCTCCACAAAGCATCAAGCTGCGAAGACATGCGATAACCTATGCGTTTGAAGCGCCATAGGCGCTAACGAAGCTCTCGTTGGCAACCGAGTCATGTTGCGCTGGCTCCAAGATCAACCGGCAGCGACCAGAAGCCGAGCCGGCCCGCAATCTGCTCGATGCTCAAGACTTCGCATCCCGGCGCCGCGGCAAAGGCTGCTTGCGGCATCCCCCCGACGACACAGGTTTCTGGCTCCTGGACGAGAACGGGCACGCCTTTGCGGCGCAAGCTGGCGGCGCCTTTTGCGCCGTCCTCTCCCATGCCGGTGAGGACGATGCCCACGGGAGTTGAAGCGACAAGCGCGGCGGACTCGAACAATGCATCGGCCGACGGATGGACGTTGGATTCGACCTTGATCAGACGAAGTTCATAGCCGCCGGAACCGTGCGGCGCGATGATCCCGTCCTGGGCGCCGGGAACGAGAGTGACACTATATGGCGGCAACGCAAAGCGATGCGAGCCTTCGAGGACTTCACGGCCGGTGTCTTGAGACAGCATCTGGGCCAGGCTAGCGGTAAAGAACTCCGGGCTATGCTGAGCGATGGCGATGGGAGGGCGGATCGGGCCGAGGGCGACGAGCAGTTTCGTTAGCGCCTGCGGACCTCCGGTCGAGGCGGCAATGACCACGAGATCCGGATGCCATCGGCGCGCGGAATCCGCTGGCTTCGCCACAGGGGGGCGTGGCTGCGTCGTCGGCCGCTTGACCCATGCGCGCAGCTTCGGTCGAAGTTCGGAATCGATGTGGGCGAGGTCGGTTTTCGCGAAGACCGACGATTTTGAAATGAAGTCCACCGCTCCTAATCGAAGCGCCTGAACCGCGGCTTCGGCGCCGACCTGCGTATGAGCGCTCACCATGATGATGGCGGGATGCGGCGCCACCTCGCGCATGATGTGCTTGCAGGCCTCAAGCCCGTCCATTTCCGGCATCTCGACGTCGAGCGTGATGGCATCGGGTTTCAGCTCCCGCGCCATCGCCACGGCCTCGAGGCCGTTTCGCGCCTCGCCCACCACCCGAATATCGCCATCGGCTTCGAGGATCTGCCGCAGCGCAATGCGCATAAAACTCTGATCATCCACCACGACTACGCGAATGGGAACGCTTTGCGGATCGCCTCGCTTCGGATCAGGCGGCATCGGATGTCGCCTCCCCCTGCTCGGCGATGAGCGACGCTGACAGGATCCACACGAGCTTCGCATCGAGACGAGCGACGGCGCTGATCGCGCTGCCCTCGGTTGACCGGACCAACGCGTCTTGCCCGATGGCGACGATGCCCATGATCCGATCGACGCCGACTACAAATGTGTCGGCCTGCTGCGGTTTGAGCTCGACGAATTGCTGCATCTGAGGTTGAGTCGGGACGCCAAGCAGTGCTCCAAGATCGAGCACCGGCAGGACGCGGCCGCCGATCGCGGTCACCCCGACAGCCCTGCTTCCCGTCAATGTGGGAGCCCGTAGCACGCGACATCCGGCGTGAATATGTGCGACCGAATTGAGTGCGAATGCACAGGTCCGACCCGCCAACTCGACCAGCAGATAACGCGTCCTGCCGACGCTCGTCTGGGGTTGCTGCGGCATTGTCGATCGAAGCGCTGACCGGGGTTCAGGCAATAGGTTGATGAGAAGCGATCGCAGGTCGATGACGTTGGCTGCCTCGGCCGACAGGCCGGCAATGCGTTTGACGGCTAGCGCGCAACCACGCCCATCCACGTCGACGACGACAAAGGAGCCGTAGGCGCTCTTGTCCGTCTCCGGGCGGCCGAGCAGCGCGTCGAGAGAAACTAAAGGCAGAAGCGCGTCGCGATGGAAGACCGCGCCGGAAAATCTCGGATCGGGAACGGCCACGGTCGGCAGGCTCTCGCTGAGCTCGACCACGCAATCGAGCGGCAACAGCTCGTGCGATGATCCGGTTTCAACCGCCAGCGCGGCTGAACGCGTGCGCAGAGCCGGCGATTGTTGGACCGGTGCGCTCTGCGCCATCTCGATGCTGGCCAAAGCCATCCCAGCCGCGGCGTCATCCGGCAAAAAGCGCTCCAGCATCTCCTCGATATGAACGAGGCGCACGGGTGCATCACGCCATCGGCTTTCACCCGTCCAAGAGCCGACTGCAATCTGCAGCACGCGATCGACGGGAAGCGCATAAGTTTGCGTGCCGATCGTCACCAGAACCAATTCCCCGTCCCTGGAATCGCCGGGGGGCAAGCTGAGAATCCTGCGTAGGTCGAGGACCGGCGCGACCTTGCCGGCGAGCGCCACGACGCCAGGGACTTCCGGCGGAATCAGCGGCAGCCTGGTGATCGGATGCGCGCCAACAACTCTGGCAACGCGATCGGCCAAAACCGCACAGCATTGGCCGCCGAGCCAGAACAGCACGGCGCTCGCGCCATCGCGTGCCGACCGGGCGGCCTCAGGCATCGCTCTTCCTCCGATAGACCACGGCGTCGGACGCCCACAACGTCTCGAAGGCTTCCGTATCGATCAGCGTATCGGTCGGACCGAGCAGCAGATAGCCGCCGTTTCGCATCGCCCGGATGATCTTGTCCTGCGCCTCGCGACGGGCTCGGGCGCTGAAGTAAATGAGGACGTTACGACAGAACACGGCATCGAAGGGCGGGGTCGGAATCGGATCGGTCATGATGTTGAAATGCTCGAAACGCACGGCCGCTCTGAGATCGGCAGACGCAGTCCGTGCGGCGGGGCCACGTAGGCTGATGTTTGGCACCGGTGGGAAATGGTGCAGCAGGACCGAGGATTCGGCGCGAAACGAGGACAATGGCCCCGTATCGTAGACGCCGGCGCGCGCCTGCTTGAGCACGGCACGCGAAATATCCGATCCCACGACCTCGATCCGCCAAGGCGGCAGTAAAACCGTGCCTCTCTCCGTTTTGATCGCTTTGCCGGTCGCAATCATTGCGTCCAAAGCAAGCGCGGCAATCGAATAGGCCTCTTCTCCCGTAGCGCAGCCTACCGACCAGAAGCGCAAAACGTGGAACTTCGCCGCGGCGGCCTCGGTGATCAAGGCGGGCAATTGCGCGGCAAACAATTCGAGCTGCGAGGGATCGCGCATCACGTAAGTCTCATGCACGGTCAGGCTTTCGATCAGCGAGGACCATTCTGGGCCGCTCGCCGGCAACGCATCGAGCCTTAAAACCCAGGCCTCGAGGTCGCCGAGTTCGATCGCGCCGAAGACTCGCAGAAGCTTCTCGGCGGTGGGCTGCGCAACGTCAATCCCGGCTCGCCTCTCCACACCGGCCAGCAATCGCAGGATCAGCTGCGCACGCGGATCTCGCGGCGGCGTGTAGGTGGTCGCGGGCGCATCGGACGGGCCGCGCGCCAGGGCTCGCCGATGTTCGCTCATGACGTCCTGCAGGAGAGCGAGCGTATGTTCGATCGGATGAGCCATCGGGTCTCAAGGACGGGTCAGGTCCAGATTTCCTTGAATTTGTCGAGTTCGCCGCGAGAATGCTCGGCAAGTTTGCTCAAGTCCAGCATCGTGGCGGTGATTTCCTCGGCGGCGGTCGCGTTCGATTGCCCGATCCGCGTAAGCTCGTTCAAGCTCGCGTTAACCTCGGAAATTGCCGCCTGCTGTTCAGCCATCGCGGTGGCGATCGAACCGATCAGCTTGTCGCTCTGGCGAACCGCCTCAGATATTCGGCGCATCTTGTCGCTGACGTCGCCCGCCATGGCGACGCCCTCTCCGGCTTGAGTCGTCGAGCGGCTCACAAGCTCGGCGATCTCCTGAGCGAGCGATGCGGAATTCTCGGCGAGCTTGCGTACCTCTTCGGCGACGACGGCAAAGCCCTTCCCGTGCTCGCCGGCGCGCGCCGCCTCGATCGCCGCATTGAGCGACAGCATGTTGGTCTGGCTGGCGATGCGGGATATCGCGTCGGCGATGTAGCGGACCTTGCTGCTGCTGTCGGCAATCGCGTTGACAATATTGACCATGTCCGACATGCGCGCCATGCCGTCGGTCACCAGTTCTGCAGCGTCGCCGGCCTGCTCGCTGGCGAGGTGGGTATTCTTGGCGACGTCGGAAATCGCCAACGTGCTCTGATTGACGGCGCCGGCGGTTTTCTTCAGGGAGCTGAGCTGGACGTTGGCTCCATCGGAAACTTGGCTGACCGCATTGCTCGCCTGGCCGGCGGCCAACGCGATGCGACCCACGTCTTCGGTGATTTGCGCGTTTAGGGAGTCGGCAGCGACTGCTTGTTTCTGAAAGGCGCGGATCGCATCCGCCATATCGCCGATTTCGTCGGTGCGGCCGGCCGGCACTTGCCCTGTAACGTCACCCTTGGCGAGCTTCATGGTTGCCACCGAAACCATGGTCAACGGCCGCGCGATGAATTGACTGATGGAGAAGATGGCCAGGACGACGGCGGCGACGAACCCGATCAACGCGAGGATGGCCAAGACCCAGAGCCCTGACTGATAGCCTGCGACGGCGAGCCCGCCCGTGAAGGCCGTGACCAACGCCAACAGCCACATCAGGAGATAAATTCTTGGCGCCACCGCCAAACGATTAAGGCTCATTTCCCCATCTCCCCTCGCACAATGCGGTCTGCAAGTCCAACGATCGACGCGCGATCGGGTACACGAGCGGCGACAACAAGCTAGCGCTATTTGCCGCCTTGTGACAGGGGCGCAGCGTTGGCCCCAAGGTGTTGTGGTATGGATTGCTCCTCCGGGATCGCCGCCTCGACGGCCAGGAGGGCTCCATAGCGGCGTAGCATCCACACGACCCGCTCAAACAGGCTGGTGATTGTGTAGAGCGTTCGCTGGTCGTGTGTCGAAAGTGCCTTGTCGGCTGCGATGACACGCCGCCGCATCTGATCCACGAGGCTGTCACGGTCGCCGGTCATCTGCCGCAAGAGGGCGAGGTCGTCGGCATCGCAAGAGCGCACCGCATCCTCGGCCGCCATCAAGAGAGCCGCCAGGCCTTCCGACAAATTTGTGCTGAGCGACTGCATCGCCGCGGCCTCGAAAGGCGTCGAAACCGCTTGCCCGAGCTCATTCAGCGACTCATGGATCGCTTGCAGTAAGCTGTTGCGGGCCTGGCGATTGGCGACCAGCTCGAGCACCTCGCGGCTGGCGCCGGTATCCGCCAACTCGGTGAGAAAGCGGCCGATAGCATCATGCAAAGTTGTCGCGGCCGAAAGAACCGCGCCACGTTGAGGCACGGCCTCGCTGCTGTCCAAATGGTCGGTGACCCCAAGATACACCAGCAGGAAACTGAACACGCGCGCCTGCTCGCGATCAACCAGCGTCAGCGCGGTTTCCGGCTCGCTCAATGCCTGATGGTAAAGGTAGCGCGGTTTCGAGACCGCTTCCTCGAGCGACGGCGGCGCCCACCGTTGCACCAGAAGCTGCAACGGCCTGTTGAACACGATTTGCGCGGCGACTGTTGCAAACTGACATGCTAAATAAACGAGCGCCACTTGTTTGCTTGGATCGTGGGTGATGAAGCGAATGGCATGGGCAAGTAACGGCGTATCGAAAAGCCGCTCGGCGGCAAAAAGAGGCAGCAAGACCGCAACGCCCAAGATCTTCACAGCAGCTTGAAGAAGGGGGAGTTGACGCGACGTTCCCGTCACGCCGGACGCGACGAAAAATGTGTTCAATCCCGAGCCAACGCTTGCGCCGAAAACCGTCATCATCGACTGCTCCAGCGTAAGCAGGCCGGCCGAGGCCATCGCGATGACGATCACCGTTACTGTCGCCGATGATTGCATGATGACGGCGAGCACGCAGCCGACAAGAAAGGCGGAAATTGTCCATTGCGCGGATATTTGAAGAAAATCGCGAACCCACACGACAGAGCGCAGGTCATGGGTTCCGCTGCGCATCAGCTCCAGGCCGAGCAGCAGCAGGCTGATGGCAAAGAGCGCGGATATGAGCGGGCGCCAATGCGGCGAGCGGTCAAGATTCAAATAATAGCAAAGACCGACGATCGCGGTGATCACCAAAACAAGCAGGTGAATATCGATCGCGACCGCAAGCACGAGGGCCGAGGTGCCGACGTTTGCCCATACTAGGATTGGAACGGCCTGGCGCAGCGTGATGAGGTCCGCCGTGGCCAAGCTCATCAATATGACGGTGATCGCGTTCGTACTCTGTGTTAGAGCGCCCGCCAACATGCCGATCAGTGCGCTCGCCGGATAGTTGCCCGTCGAGCGAGCTACCCATTGGCGCAGACCCCGCCCAGCCAACTGGCCGAGATTGGCGGTAATCAGCTTTATTCCGATGAAAAATAGTCCCAGCCCCGCGAATATCGAGATAAGGATGTCAATGGACAACATAAGCCAAGGCGTCTGCGCCGGTATGGGATAGGAACGCTATTTGGAGCACATGACAATTCCACGACAGTCGGCTCGCGCCGGCAATGATGCGCAGCTTTTCGGGGTCAAGTCGTGGAGAGTGTCGAAAGCGCCGCATCGCGCGTTGGGTGGATGTCGAGAATGCGGTTGAATCCGCTGATCTCGAAGACTTCGGCGATCTGCGGGTTGAGCGAGCAGAGCGCCAGCTTGCCGCCGGCGGTCTTCATCCGCTTGGCGGCGAGCAGGACGATGCGCAGACCGGCGCTGCTGATATAGACCAGCTCGGCGAAATCGAGCAGGAGGCGCCGTCGGCCCTCCTCGATCTGCCGCAGCACAGCTTTTTCGAAAGCCGGGCCGGTGGCGCTGTCAATGCGCCCTTTGGGCCGCATCTCGCAAACGACGTCATCCGTCATTGTCGTCGAAACTCGGGTGAATGAAGACGAAAGCATAGTCCAGAGGCATGCCCCCGACAAGGCTGCCGGTGCCATCCTCATGCATCCAATGCCCGAACTTCGCGTTGAAAGCGGGGCGTCCGCTACGAATCCAATGTGTGCCGGCGGGACGGGGCATTTTCACATGCTGGCCATGGCGCCGCCAGCGTGCGAGAATTAACGGGCATTTATCCAAGAGCGGGGACCCGTGCGCCGATTCTTCATAAGGCCTGCCGCGCAACCGCGCTCACAAAGCCCTGCCGATCGTCCGAAGCGGAGCATCCTCTGGCTCTTCAGGATTCTGGGCCCCGGCCTGATAACCGGGGCGGCGGACGACGATCCGTCGGGCATTGCAACCTATTCGCAGACGGGCGCACAGTTCGGCTTCGGCCAGCTCTGGACGGCGCTCTACCAGATACCGCTGCTCTTGGCCGTGCAGGAAGCTTGTGCCCGAATCGGCTCGGTGACCGGCATGGGCCTGGCCGGGGTGATCAAGAAACATTACACGCGGTCCATCCTCATCGGCGTGGTGCTTCTCGTGGTGGTGGCTAATACCATCAATATCGGCGCCGATATCGGCGCAGTCGCCGCCGCCGCCAAGCTCGTCGTCGATGCCCCGTTCTGGCTCTACGCGGTTCTCACGATGGTTCTGGTCGTGACGCTTGAGGTGCTGGTCAGCTACCAGGCCTACGCAAAAGTTCTCAAATGGCTTGCGCTCGCGCTGCTCTCCTATCCGGCGACGACCTTCATCATCGCGGAGCCGTGGGGCGAGATCATTCGCGCGACGGTAATTCCGCACATCGAATTCACGTTCAGCTTTCTGTTCATCATAACGGGTGTGTTCGGCACCACGATTTCACCCTACATGTTCTTCTGGCAGGCTTCAGAAGAGGTCGAGGAAGAGATCGCATTGGGTGTTCAAACCAGCAAGCGCGGCAAACCCCGGCTGCCGCGCGACTTTCTCCGCAACATGCGCATCGACACCACGATCGGCATGGTCTCGTCCGAGCTCGTTCAGTGGTTTATCATCATCACAACTGGATCGGTACTGTTCAGCCATGGGATCAGGACGATCAACACCGCGGCCGACGCGGCGAAGGCGCTTGAACCGCTCGTTCGCTCTTTTCCGAATTCCGGCCAGGTGGCGCGCGATCTGTTCGCGATCGGCGTCGTCGGTCTCGGTCTCCTTGCCATTCCCGTGCTGGCAGGGTCGGCCGCCTATGCGTTTGCGGAAGCCTTCGACTGGAAAGAGGGATTGTCGCGAAGATTTGCGGAAGCGCGCGGCTTCTACGGCGTGATCATCCTCTCGACTGGGGTCGGCTTGCTCCTGAACTTCGTCGGCATTGATCCGATCAAGGCGCTCGTCTTCACCGCCGTGTTCAATGGCATTGCGGCGGTGCCGCTGTTGTTTCTGATCGGCAAGATCAACGGCAACAGCAAAATTTTGGGAATAAACCGCGGCGGCCATCTCTCCAGGTCGTTCGTCTGGCTGACCTTCGCCGTAATGGCGCTCGCCGCGATTGGGCTCCTCTACACCACGGTGTTTCATTCCTAGAGCAACAACCCGTAAGGATTTCGTCGTGCTGCGACCAGGTCTATTCGCCTTTGCCGTTGCTTCAGCCTTTCTGGGCGCGGCCCTCTATATCAATATCGCCGAGCAGCCCGCCCGGCTGAAACTCGACGCGCGTTCCGAAATTCGAGAATGGATCCCCAGCAATCGGCGGGGGTTCGTCATGCTTGCTGTGTTGGCGGTCATTTCCGCAATCCTCGCCTATATGGATTACGCGCATACTGGCGACGTGCGCTGGACAATCGGCGGAACGCTCATTCTTACGAGCTGGCCCTATGCCTATTTTGTGATGGCGCCGGTGAACATTTCGCTGTACGTGGCGCCGCCACGGACGCCGGCCTCGACAATTCGCGAGCTCATGCGTGAATGGGGCCTGCTCGAATGGGGACAAACTGTAATTGGCCTCGGCGCCTGGTGTGTATTCGCCTGGGTCCTGGCCTTGCCGGGTTGAGTCGGGCGGGAAATCATCCGCTCCGTTTATCAAATGGAGTGGCCACTTTCTTCTGCCTCTCCCAGTGCGTCGGCGCATCTATTTCCGCGCTGACGCCGGCTTCGCAAATCGAGGGTCTATGAGTATCTGGAAGCCGAGCGCATCGTACCGCAATGCATAGAGTTTGCGAACAGAGCTAAAGTTGTGACTAAACTACTTCAAGGCGTCGCGAGACAAACTCGGCGTCTATTCATGCAACTCCATTACCAAGGACATATTGAATTTGTTACAGGTATTTATGAGCAGTTGCTGGGACGTAAGCCGGATGAGCGTGGTCTTGATTGCTACCTCAATGCACTATCGGATGGGATGACGCCGGCGGACGTAAAAATCCATTTGCGATCTATGAAATCGACATCCGCCGAATGACCAGCTTGTTTAGGCTGAGCTTGCGCTGTGGACCGGCATTCTCGGGTGGGCCTCACGTGGAAAGACTTGCGCGGGCCAGGCTAATTTCTCTTATTCGTCTTTCTATCAGTGCTCCGACAGCGGCCTTGCCGTATTTGCGTTTGACTAACTTCTTACCGGCCGCCGACTTGCGCGTCCGCGCATCGGCATCACTGAAAGCGAGCCTTAATGCTGTGACTGCAGAATCCATATCAGGCTCCGCCCATTCCGCCCACACATATTCACTTGGCTCGACTGAGCGCAGCTCGTAAGCGACAGGAACTCCGGTGTCAGCGGAAAGAAAATCCTTGCTTCCGGAATAGTCCGTCCCGATCATGATCAAAACTCATGGCTTCAACCATGCTGAGTCCAAAGCCTTCCCCGCGGTGAAGCGATTATCAAACTGGGCTCCGGATCCAAAAATAGATTCCCAATAAGCACCCCGGCCTCAGGCTGCCAACGGTTTTCAGCATGTTCGATCCCGAGCTTTTCTGTCTTTCGGCATCGCAAGCCGATGGGATCTGTCGCGCCAGGGGGTTGATCGAAATCAAGCAGCCCGCGCGTGCCTGGCGCTATAAGTTCAAAATGGAAGCCGGCCGGGATTCCTGGGATAATGGTCGCGACATCGCGAGGCTTCCTAAGCACGATCTGACAGATATCTGACCAGCGATGCCCCTGAGACATTGGTTGCGTCCTGATGAGCAGGGGCGGGCGGATCGGATAGGGAAAGATGATGAACGAGCCGAATGGAGGTAGTTCACGCTCCGACGAAACGGGCGAGGCCGCCCCCCATCCGACGCAGGAGGCTGTCGGCCAGAAGATCATGCCGGGGATAGCTCCGGAGGCGGCCTATCTTCCATCGGATGTCGCTCTGCGGCCTTCGTTGCCGGAAAAGATTGCGGAGAAAGTTCCCGAGACGATTCACGGCGGTGCCGTCGTGGTTCTGCCAGCACGGAGACGGTTCCGCTGGCGCTGGGTCTTGCTGCTCCTCGTTCTCGCCGCCGGCGCAGGCGGCGGCTATTATTGGTGGAGCCTTCGGCAGTTTCATCTGCCGGCGGGCTTCGCATATGGCAATGGCCGTCTCGAAGCCGATCCGATCGATATCGACACGAAATTCGCCGCACGCATCGCCGAGATCAATGTCGATGAAGGCGATCGGGTAACGGCGGGTGAGGTGGTCGCACGCATGGACACGCGCGATCTCCAAGCGAGCCTCATGAGCTTGATCGCGCAAGAGGCTCAGGCCGAGCATAGCCTCCAAGAGGCGCAGGCCCTCGTAGTCCAGCAGAACACGCAGGTTGTCCTCGCGCAGCAAGAGATTGACCGCACCAAGGCTCTCGTTGCCAGAGGATTTGCCACGCAAGAGCTGCTTGATCAGCGTCAGCAAATCCTCAACGGCGCCGTTGCCGCACTTCAAGCGGCAAACCAAAGGGTCGACGAGGCCGAACATGCCGTTGCGGTGGTGACCCACAACATCGAACTCTATAAGGTCAATATCGCCGACGATACGCTCGTCGCGCCGAAGGATGGCCGCATCGAATATCGCATCTCCAATGTCGGCGAGGTTCTGCCGGCCGGCGGCAAGGTCTTCACGATGCTCGATCTGTCCTATGTCTATATGGACATCTATCTGCCGACCCCGGATGCCGGCCGCGCCGCCATCGGGGACGAGGCCCGCGTCGTCCTCGATGCCTTTCCGAAGCTCGCTCTGCCGGCACGGGTCACCTACATTGCGACCGAGGCGGAGTTCACGCCCAAGGCCGTCGAGACACAGAACGAGCGCGACAGGCTGATGTTTCGCATCCGCGCCCGGATCGCCCCCGCATTGCTGGCAAAACATCCCGATAAAATCCGGACGGGCCTGCCCGGCGTGACCTATGTCCGCCTCGATCCAAAGGCCGAATGGCCGGCGCAATTGAATCACATGCCCGCGCCATGAAGGAAGGTCATGCGACGGTCACGGAACTTTCCGGCGTCGCCCTGCGCTATGGCCCGACTCTGGCGCTCGATAGAGTCGACCTCGCCATTCCCGCGGGTCTCATGGTGGGGTTCATCGGGCCGGACGGTGTAGGAAAATCCTCTCTCCTCAGTCTGATCTCCGGTGCGCGCAAGATCCAGACCGGTCAGGTGTCCGTTCTTGGCGAAGACATGGGCTCGCCCCGGGTACGCGCGGCGATCTGCCCGAGGATCGCTTATATGCCCCAGGGCCTCGGCCGCAACCTCTATGCCGATCTCAGCGTCAGCGAAAACATTGCGTTTTTTGGCAGGCTGTTCGGGCAAGCTCGACGCGAGTGGCAGGCGCGCATGGATCTCTTGCTGCACAGCACGGGGCTCGCACCCTTTGCCGATCGGCCGGCGAAGAAGCTTTCGGGCGGCATGCGGCAAAAGCTCGGGCTGTGTTGTTCGCTCATCCACGATCCAGATCTCCTCATTCTTGACGAACCGACGACGGGCGTCGATCCTTTGTCGCGCCGCCAATTCTGGGATCTGATCGCGAGCATGCGGCGCAGCCGTACCGGTATGAGCGTTCTCGTCGCGACGGCCTATATGGAAGAAGCCGAGCGCTTCGATTGGCTCGTCGCCATGGACCGCGGCCGTGTCCTCGCAACGGGTACGCCCAGCGAACTCAAGGCCGCGACCGGTTCATCGACGCTCGAAGAAAGTTTCATCGCACTTTTGCCCGAGGAGCGCCGCCGCGGCCGGCGCGAATTCAGCGTGCCGCCCCCGCTGCGAGCAGGCGGAGAGCCGGTCATCGTCGCGCGCAATCTCACCATGAGGTTCGGCGATTTCATCGCCGTCGACCATGTCAATTTTTCGATCGCGCGCGGCGAGATTTTCGGCTTCGTTGGTTCCAACGGCTGCGGCAAGACGACGACGATGAAAATGCTTACCGGGCTCTTGCCGCCGACCTCGGGCGAGGCCTTGCTGTTTGGCCAATCGATCGATACCGCGGCGGAAATTGCAAGGAACCGGGTCGGTTACATGTCGCAGAGCTTTTCGCTCTATACGGAACTGACCGTCCGGCAAAACCTCGATCTGCATGCGCATCTGTTCCATATACCGCATGCGGCGGCCGCGGCGCGGATTGCGGAGCTCGTCGAGGATTTCGGCCTTTCGGCCTATCTCGATCAGCGCGCCGAGGCTCTGCCAATCGGCATTCGCCAGCGCCTGTCGCTTGCGGTGGCGCTCGTCCATGCGCCCGAAATACTCATCCTGGATGAACCGACTTCGGGCGTCGATCCGATCGCCCGCGATCAATTCTGGGAGCACCTCGTCGATCTGTCGCGTCGCCAGGGGGTGACGATCTTCATCTCGACCCATTTCATGAACGAAGCGGCGCGCTGCGACCGCGTCGCGCTCATGGATGCCGGGCATGTTCTTGCGACCGATTCGCCGGCCGGCCTGGTTGCCGCCCGCAAGGCGGCAAATCTGGAAGAGGCCTTCATTTCCTACCTCGAAGAAGCCAAGGGTCCGGAAACCACCGCCGTGGGGCTCGAAGCCGGTGGGCCTCTGCGGGTTCGGACACGGAAATCGACGTCCTCCGCGGCGCTCGGCCTGAAGCTGAGGCGCCTCTTGGCATGCACGATCAAAGAAACGCTCGAACTCTTGCGCGATCGGATCCGAATGAGCTTCGCCTTCTTCGGTACGGCCTTTCTCATGCTGGTCTTCGGTTTCGGCATATCGGTCGACGTGAACAATCTTTCGTTTGCCGTCCTCGACCGCGACAACAGCCATGAAAGCCGGGCCTATCTCGAAGAATTGCGGGGCTCATCATATTATTTCACAGAAAAAGCCCCGATCGCCGACGAGGCGGATCTGCAGAAGCGACTGCAATCAGCCGCGATCAGCTTTGCGATCGAAATTCCGCCCGGTTACGGCCGCGACGTCAAGCGCGGCCGGCCCACGACGATCGGCGCCTATATCGACGGCGCCATGCCCTTCCGTGCCCAAACCATCCTCGGCTATTTGACTGCAGTCCAGCAGCAATATCTTGCCGATCTGGCGATAGAAAACGGCACCGAGCCGATTGCCTGCGGCGTTTGGATCGCTTGGGGGCCTCAGCTTTGCGAGCTGGCGATAGAAAACGGCATCGCCCCGAATGCGGCGAATCCGGTGACGATCGATACGCGGTTCCGTTACAATCAAAACTTCGACAGCGTCTTTGCCATGGTGCCCGCAGACATCGCGCTCTTGCTGATTCAGATCCCCTCCATTCTCATGGCGCTCGCCGTGGTCCGCGAGAGGGAACTCGGCACGATCACCAATCTCTATGTCACGCCGTTGGGTCGCCTTGAATTTCTCCTCGGTAAGCAGATTCCCTATGTCGGCGTCGGCCTGGTGAATTTCGCGCTTCTGTGCCTGATCGCCATCTTCATCTTCGGCGTGCCGATCAAAGGCAGTTTTCTGACCCTTTTGATCGGCGTCACGGTTTATCTTACTGTGACCACCGCTTATGGAATGTTCATTTCCTCCTTTTGCAAAACCCAGATCGCGGCGCTTTTCGGAACGGCCATACTAACCTATATGCCGGCGGCCATGTTCTCCGGCATGGCAGTGCCGGTCTCTTCATTGGCCGGCGTGTCGATCCTGATGGGACGCATTTTTCCCATGAGCTATTTCTTGCCGATCAGCCTCGGAGCCTTCACCAAAGGGCTCGGCTTCGCAGCGCTCGGGGAATACATTCTCGCTCTCCTCGCCTTCATCCCGGTATTTATCGGGCTCAGTTTCATGTTCCTGCGCAAGCAGGAAAGCTGAGGGCCTTCATATGAAGGCGCTGGAAAACATCTACTGGCTCGGCACCAAGGAGCTCCGCAGTTTCTTCCGCGATTACGTCTTGCTCGGCCTGGTGATTTATGCGTTTTCCCTTGCCGTCATTGCTCAGGGTCAAAGCATGTCGCAAGAGGTTCATAATGCGTCGGTCGGCGTGGTGGACGATGACAATTCCGTGCTCTCCCGCCGGATGATCGCTGCAATTCTGCCGCCTTATTTCAAAAAGCCGCAGCCTCTGGCGGAACGCGACATAGATCATCTGATGGATACGGCCCGCTATACGTTCGTGATTTCGATACCGCCGCATTTCGAACGCGACGTCGTCGCTGGCCGCGCGCCGACGGTGCAGGTGAATATCGATGCCACGGCCATGGTCCAGGCCGGCCTCGGCTCCGGCTATATGCAGCAGATTCTCACGACGGAAGTCGAGAATTTCGTTTCGCGCAACGAAGGTAATCTCCTCTCACGCGGACAGAACATCCCGATGTCGCCGGTGACTCTTGCCGTGCGGGTCCTCTTCAATCCGAATTCCATCACCGCCTGGTTCACGAGCGTCATGGGCATCGTCAACAATGTGACCATGCTGGCGATCGTTCTGGCCGGCGCCGCCGTCGTCCGCGAGCGCGAACACGGCACGATGGACCATCTCCTCGTCACGCCGGTGACGCCGTTCCAAATCGCCATGTCGAAGATCTGGGCGAACGTCCTCGTCATCGCGATCTCGGTCGCCCTGTCGCTCAGCTTCGTCGTCCACGCCCTTCTCCACATTCCGATCGTCGGCTCCGTGCCGCTCTTCATGACGGGTGTCGTCCTCTATCTCTTTTTCACGACCTCGGTCGGGATCTTTCTCGCAACGATCGCGCGCACCATGCCGCAGCTCGGCCTGCTCTATATACTCGTCGCAATACCGATGAATCTATTGTCCGGCAGCAATACGCCGCTCGAAAGCCAGCCTTGGTTGCTGCGGACCATCATGCGGGCCTCGCCCTCCAGCCATTTCGTCTCCTTCGCCCAATCGATTCTTTTCCGGGGCGCTGGATTCGACGTGATCTGGCGCGAATATCTGGCGGTCGGGGGGATCGGCGCTCTGTTTCTAGTCTTGGCATTGCTTAGATTCAGAACGGTTGCGGCCCAAACAAGTTGAAATATTTTTTGTCACCTTTGTTGGTGGCCTCTTCCTGTTTCTTGCCCTGCTTCGCTTCCGCGCCGCAGCCGTTCAGGTAGGTTAAGACCCCCGGCCATCCGCCGCCTAAGGATTGAGAAAGATCAATGCGCGATCCTGGGCCGGCGCGCATTGGTTTTTGCTTATGATTGGCGCCTGTGCGGCCCGAAGGACGCAAACCATGTTCAAGGATGTGAAACCATGTTCAAGGATGTGATGGTGCATCTCGATGGAAGCGAAGAGGACGAGTTTCGCTTGAGGCACGCCGAGGCCATTACCGCCGGCGGCGGCCAGGGCCGCATCATCGGCCTCTATACAAATTGCCTCCCCGAATACGCCTATGTGTTGGCAATCCAATCCGGCCTGGCGCCGATGGAGCCCATCATTGAGCTCGAGGAGCGGGCGCGCAAGACGGGAGATCGCGCGGTCGCCAGCCTCACCGAGCGCTGCAAAAGAATTGCTGTTCAAACCGAAATCTGCCGTGTCGAGGTGATGCCAAGCGAGATGCCGACGCTCTGCGTCTCAAAGGCTCGGTGTGCGGACGCCTTCGTCGCGACTGCCCCGTATCAACGCGAGGATCTGCCGATCTGGGATGAGCTTGTCGAAGCCGTGATGTTCGAGGCAGGCCAAGGCCTATATCTCGTTCCGCGCGGCGCCGGGGCGAAACCCTTGAAAAGCGCTATCGTCGCCTGGCGCAACACGCGGGAATCGGCCCGGGCGCTTACCGCGGCGCTCCCATTTCTGAAATCCGCGACCCGAACGCGAATCGTGATAGTCGATGCGCCGGCGGCAACCAAGGAGCAGGCAAAGGATCTCGTCGCCCATCTTGCGCGGCATGGAATAAAGGCCGATGTTGGCGCGATCGAAACGGGCGGCAAGGCGGTCTCGGACGCGCTTCTCAATGAAGCGCACGCGATCAGCGCCGACCTCATCGTCATGGGCGCCTATGGCCATTCGCGTCTCCGGGAGTGGATTCTCGGTGGGGCGACGCGCGAGATGATCGAAAAATCGGACCTGCCGATCCTCATGGCACATTAAGCAGGTATTTCGATCATGCCCTTAGAGACTGTGACGCAAGGCGATCGATTGAGCGTGATCGCGGACGGTTCCTGGACCGCAGCGCAAGCGGCGGTATTGGAGCCCATGGTCGATGCTGTCAGGACGAGCCCTGATATCCGCAGCATGCTGCTCGATCTGCGCGGCATCCTCGAAATCGACACGTTCGGAGCGTGCTTGCTCGAACGGTTGATACGACACTGGCGGGAGGAAGGAAAGGAAACGAGCGTCAGCGGGCTCGCGGATCGGTTTCGCGGATTGGTCGCGCAGGTGGATCGCGTCAGCGGCGAGATCTCTCAGCCAGCCGAAGAGGAAAGCACGCGGCTCGCCGCCTTGGAGGCGTTCGGCCGCGGGATATTCGACTCCGGGCGCTACGCCGTGACCTTCCTCACGATGCTCGGCGCCGTGGGCGACGCGCTCTTGCGCGTCCTCGTCAATCCGCGCCGTTTCCGGTTCACGTCTTTGGTGAACCAGCTTGATCGCGTCGGGCTGCAGGCCGTTCCGATCATCCTTCTGATCACGTTTCTTATCGGCGGCATCATCGCCCAACAGGGCATATTCCATTTCCGCAAATTCGGCGCCGAAAGCTATGCAGTCGATCTCGTCGGCATCCTGGTGTTGCGCGAGATCGGCGTCTTGATCGTTGCCATCATGGTCGCCGGCCGTTCGGGAAGTTCGTACACGGCGGAGCTCGGCTCCATGAAGATGCGAGAGGAAATCGACGCATTGCGCACCATGGGGCTTGACCCGGCGGAGGTGCTCATCCTGCCGCGCGTCATCGCGCTCGTCTGCGCCCTGCCCATTCTGACCTTTCTCGGCTCCTTATCTGCTCTCTATGGAGGCGGACTGGTGGCGTGGCTTTATGGCGGAATGAGCCCGGCGATCTTCATCGCGCGATTGAAGGACGCGATTTCGGTCACTCATTTCGAGGTCGGCATGATCAAGGCGCCCTTTATGGCCCTCGTGATCGGCATCGTGGCATCCGCGGAAGGGCTGAAGGTGAAAGGCAGCGCCGAGTCGCTCGGACTGCAAACGACCTCTTCGGTGGTCAAATCAATTTTCCTTGTCATCGTTCTTGATGGCTTCTTCGCCATATTCTTTGCCTCGATAGGGATGTGAGAGATGGGGCCTGCGAACAATCCCGTGGTGATCGACGTGCGTGACCTCACCGTCGGCTTCGACGATCAAATCGTTCTCGATCACCTTTCGCTCGACGTTCGGCGCGGCGAAATTCTCGGCGTTGTCGGCGCGTCCGGTGGCGGCAAAACCGTCCTGCTGCGGACGATCATCGGGCTTATCCATCAGCGGCAGGGTAGCATCAGGATCTTGGGTATCGATCGCGATACGGCGTCGCTGGAGACGATACGCGCGATCGAACGCCGCTGGGGCATCCTGTTCCAGCAGGGCGCTTTATTCTCTTCGCTCACCGTGCGTCAGAACATCGAATTCCCCATGCGGGAGTATCTGCACGTCTCCGACCGACTACAGGAGGAGGTTATGATAGCCAAACTCGGCATGGTCGGACTGAACGCTGAGGATGCCGAAAAATATCCTGCAGAACTCTCCGGCGGCATGACCAAGCGCGTAGCCTTGGCGCGCGCGCTCGCGCTCGATCCCGAGATCGTCTTTCTCGATGAGCCGACGTCGGGGCTCGATCCGATCGCGGCCGGCGACTTCGACACGTTGATCAGGACATTGCAGCAGACGCTCGGATTAACGGTCTTTATGGTCACCCACGATCTCGATAGCCTGCATGCGGTCTGCGATCGCATCGCCGCGCTCGCCGACGGCAAGGTCGTCGCCGAGGGACCGATGGCGACCATGTTGGCTTGCGAACATCCATGGGTGAAATCCTATTTCCAGGGCAAGCGCGCACGAGCGGAGCGCCTGCCTGCCCATCCCCAACATTGAGGCGAAAGCGATGGAAACGAGAGCGCGCTACATTCTGGTCGGCCTATTCGCGCTCGTCGCCATCGCGGCCGGCTTCGCGTTCGTCTATTGGCTGAACAACACCGGCGGTCTCGGCAAGCGCGACGCTTATCAGATTCGCTTCCAGGGAGCCGTGTCGGGATTGCAGACGGGCGCGGCCGTCCAGTTCAACGGCATCCGAGTCGGGGAGGTGACCGGACTACGGCTCGATCGCAACAATCCGGGTGAAGTCATTGCGACGATCGCGATCGCGAAAGGCACGCCGCTGCGCGCCGATACGAAAGTAAGCGTCGATTTCCAGGGCCTGATGGGCACGCCGTTGATCTCGCTCAAGGGCGGTACCCTTACATCTCCCGTTCTGTCGAGCTTTCAGGGCGAACCGCCCGCTCTCGTAGCCGATGCCGCCGCGGGTGAGGACCTGACTCAGACCGCGCGCGGAACGCTGCAGCAGGTCGATAAGATTTTAGAGGACAACAGGCAGTCCTTGAAGGACACGATCGACAACTTGAAAACGTTTTCGGGAGCGCTGGCACGCAATTCCAACCGCATGGATGGCATTATGGCCGGCTTGGAGCATCTGGCGGGGGGCGGACCCGCCGAAAAGCCAAAGCCGGTCTATGACCTGACTTTGAGCGTTCCGTCCTCCACCACGCTCCATGGCCAACTTGCCGTCGCCGAGCCGACGGCCGTGGTTGCCCTCGATACGCAGCGGATTCTCTCGCGTTCGAGCGACGGCCAAATATCGCAGGTCGGCGATGCGCAGTGGAGCGACGCGCTGCCGAAGCTCATCCAAGCAAAGATCGTCGAGAGCCTCGAGAATGCCGGGCTACAAACCGTCATGGCGGAGCCGATGGGAGGTCCTTCGACCGGCAACCAGCTCCTGCTCGATTTGCGGGATTTCTCGATCACCGGCAGCGCCGAGCCGACAGCGGATGTTGCATTTGCCGCCAAGATCGTCGCTGCCGATGGCCACGTTACTGGCATGCAGCTGTTCCATGCGGCCGTGCCGATCAAGGGAGAAGACACGCCGGCAATCGTTGCGGCCTTCGATAAGGCCTTCAGCGAGACGGTCGCCAGCCTGATCACTTGGATGGCGGGCACAATCTGATCGGTCATGGATCGGCGCAAGAGTTAAACCGGACGGATTTGCGCGATCTTAAACGTATGCGAATGGCCGCTCCCGTCGCGAAGGGACACATATTCGCCTACGATGAAGTGGTGCGTGTCCAGGCGATAGCCGGTCTCGTCGCCATCGTCCCCGTCACCATCGTAGTCGAACTTCCACCTGGCGCCGTGCACGCCGCCTGCCTCGTGCACCAGCAGACCAAATTGGTCGTCCTCGCCCTGCCAGAACCGGCGCACCCGGCATTGCTCCTTGAGCTTGTGCCAAGCGGCGGCATCGAGGTGCCCCTCGTCATCGAGCGGTGCGATCATCTCATAGCCGCAGGCAGAACTCCCTTGTGGGAAGTCCGGACTGCGGGCCAACAACAACGTGATTCGCTTGAGCATGGAGTTTCCCTCGCCAAGACAATTTTTCACGTAACGTTGATGACATACCGTCACGAAG
This sequence comes from uncultured Alphaproteobacteria bacterium, assembly GCA_963720425.1. Lineage (GTDB taxonomy): Bacteria > Pseudomonadota > Alphaproteobacteria > Rhizobiales > Beijerinckiaceae > Methylovirgula. Next base: position 828,026 of record OY970391.1, on the reverse strand, counting down.
GAAAGGGAAAAACCTGCCCGATCACGGAGTCCGGCTCGACGATGCTATTGGGGGCCGACAGAATCACGAGCCGCCCCGCTGCCGGCGTGATCAGCTCGTGGCGCGCGTCTTCAATTTTCACCTGCGCGATCCGATCGCCCGCCTTGACGATGGTGCCATTGGCGACGAACCACTTTTCCACAATGCCTTCCGGCAACATTCTTGTCGACCATAAGTCGGCGGAAACGATGATATCGGCCATTCGGCCCTCCTCGGCGAGCCTATTTGAATCGACGCTTAAGGCCGCGCATTGATCCGGCCCAAGGAAACGCGCGCCACAGAGAATGGGCAGGTCACCCGCCCGGCCTCTATTCCGAAGCGATTGTCAAACGGTCGTCGACCGCGCTTACGCCGGGCGCCGCCCAGGCAGCGCGTTCGGCCACCTCGCGCTCCCGCCAGGCGTTGACCTTGCCCTCCAGCGTCACCTTGTCGCCCGCGACGGCGACCCGAATCGAGTTTGCTTCGAGCTCCGCGCTCCGCTTGAGCGCATTCTCGATGCGCTGCTTGATGTCCCCAACGTCGAGCTGAGGACGGACACTGATCAGATTGGTTACCCCGAAGACGCCCGACAGCTGGCGCACCGCATTTTCGGCGCCGGTCCTCTGGAAATACCATTCGACTTCCCCCGAAAGGGTGATCCAGCCGTGCTGAACCTTAACGTGAATCGTCTCATCGGGAATGGTCGTGTTCCAGGCGATGATGGCCACGGCACGCTTGGCGATCTCGTCGTCGGCGGTTTTCTTCCGAGCTGGGAATCGAACCTCGATCTCCTCGGCGATCGCGCAGACACCTCTGACGCGTTGGACCACGTATTCTGCCATGGTTTTCTCGGCATAGCTTCCGACATAACCCGTCAGTGTGACGACGCCGTCCGCTACTGCAACACCGATGTGGGCGGCATCGATACTGGGTTCAAATTCGAGCTCCTCCAGAATGTCCTGGCGCAGGGACCTATCGCTCATAATCGCCTCCTTCAAAGAGCGCCACTCGCATTTGCAGGCGCGCTTAATTAATATTCTATTGGAACGAATGTGCATTGAGCTGCATCAAGATCGCAGCAGCGCGAACCGCCCATCAGTGAGATACGAGGGCGCAGCGCTCCGAGGTCAACAGCAGGTCGCGCGTGACGCCGCCGAACACCCATTCGCGCAACCGGCTATGCCCATAGGCGCCCGCGACGATAACGTCGGCGCCCTGTTCCTGAGCAATCGCGGCAAACGTCGCTACATCGTCCCCGGCCGGATAAAAGGTGAGTGCTTGCGCATCAACTCCATGTTGCTTGAGCCAGCCGACGACGTCGCCGAGACGGGCGCGCGCTGAGCCATATTCTTCCTCGTCGGCGATCTCGACGACGCTCACATGCGTGGCCTTCCTGAGCAACGGCAAGGCGTCCAAAGCCGCGCGCCGCGCCTCACGTGTGTCCTTCCACCCAACGATCACCCGCTCCAGTTTCAGCATGTTTACGGCGGCGGGAACGATGAGAACCGGGCGTCCGACGCGCATGACAAGCTCGCTCGCGGTCACACCGCTCGACGTATCGAGCAATTTCCTATTGCCCGCGCCGGCGATGACGAGATCAGCGCTACGCGCCTCGCGGGCGACATAATCGGAAAGTGGCTCGAATATGATCTTCGAGCGCCACTCAAGATTTACCACGCGCTTTTTCAGCGCGTTACGGAATTCCGTTTCGGTCTTGGCGATTTCCTGCTCAATCTCATCGCGATCCTCCTCGATGAGTTCTGGAGGAATATAGCCGTCGGTGAGGATCAGCTGCATAGGCTGGCAGACCGCGATCCCTATCACGCGGGCACGAAACTGCTGAGCAACATCCGCCACGACGTTGAGGAGATTCGCATTTGATTGCCCGAGCTCAAGGCTCACCATCATGGTCGCATAGGCCACGGTCCTCTCCCGAAGTATGAGGTTCAACTAAGTGGCGGCTCTTTCTCTTGCCTTGATCCGCATCAAAGATGCAGGAATGGCCCCTACGGTCTCAAGCGCTGGCCGGCAGCTCGATCGCGTCCAGAACATGCCGGGCGATCATCGCTTCCTCGTCAGTCGGGATCACGCGGACCGCGATGCGGCTCGCCGGCGTGCTGATCAGAGCGGCATTGCGGTCATTTGCTTCCGTGTCGATCGCGACGCCAAGCCAGTCGAGCCGCGCGCATACCCGTGCGCGAATCTCCGGGGCGTGCTCGCCAATCCCGGCGGTGAACACGAGCCCGTCGAGGCCGCCGAGCGAGCTCGTCAACGCTCCGATCTCGCGGGCGATCCGGTAGACGAAGAGCTCGATTGATTCGGCGGCGCGCGGATCGCTGCTCGCGAGCAGCGTGCGCATGTCGCTGGCAATCCCGCCGGATACACCAAGCAGCCCGGACTTTAGATAGAGGAGGTTCTCGACCTCCTTGGGCGCCATCCCGCGTTCTTGTTCGAGGTAGAGGATCACGCCGGGATCGATATTTCCGCAGCGCGTTCCCATCACGAGGCCGTCGAGAGCCGTAAACCCCATTGTGGTGTCAATGCTGCGGCCGGCACGCATGGCGCAAAGGCTCGCGCCGTTGCCGAGATGTGCGGCGATGACCCGCCCTTTGGCAAGGGCTGGTGCGACGTCGCGCAGCTGCCGCGCGATATATTCATAGGAGAGACCATGGAAGCCATAGCGCCGTACGCCCGCCGCCTCATATTCGCGCGGCAGCGCAAAGCGAGATGCGACAACTGGCATGCTATGGTGGAAGGCTGTGTCGAAACAGGCAACCTGCGGCAGGTTCGGTCGCGCGGCGGCGATGGCGCGGATCGGCGCGACATTATGCGGCTCGTGCAGAGGCGCCAGCGGCGTCAAACGATCGAGCGCTGCCAGAAGATCGGGCGTCACCCGTTCCGGTCGGTCGTGGTCGGGGCCGCCATGCACCACGCGATGGCCGACCGCGATAAGATTATCGGCGCCAAGATGAGTCTCGGTCCAATCGATCACCGTTTCGAGCAGGGACTGGAAATTCTGTTCGGGATCAGGCCAGCGTCGTTCGGCGAGCACCGCGCCTTGCGCGCTGCTCGCAAAAAAATGCGGCGCCGAGCCTATCCCTTCGATCTCACCCTTGGCCGCAAGCTTCAGCCAATCGCCATTGCCGAGCTCGAAGAGCGAGAACTTGATGCTCGAGGAACCCGAATTGAGGGTCAGCACTGCATCGGCCACGTTCAGACTCCGATCGCCTTCTCGGCTGCGGCCGCGCGCCTGCGGGCGATCAGCACCGCCACGGCACAAGAGGCCATGCGGGTACGTTCGGCGTCGGCGCGGCTCGTCAGGATGATCGGCACGCGTGCGCCGAGTACGACGCCCGCGGCATCGGCGCCGGCCAGAAATGTGAGCTGTTTGGCCAGCATATTGCCGGACTCGAGATCGGGCACGATGATGATATCGGCTTGGCCCGCAACTTTGGAGATAATTCCCTTCTCTGCGGCCGCCGCCGGACTCACCGCGTTGTCGAAGGCGAGCGGCCCATCGACCAAGCCGCCCGTGATCTGGCCGCGATCCGCCATCTTGCAGAGCGCCGCGGCATCGAGCGTCGAACGCAGTTTCGGATTGACCGTCTCGATGGCCGAGAGCACCGCGACCTTCGGAGATTCGATTCCCATGACATGAGCAAGGTCGATAGCGTTCTGAATGATGTCGCGCTTCGCTTCGAGATCGGGGGCGATGTTGACCGCCGCGTCGGTCACGAGCAGCGGCCGCGGATAGCTCGGCACGTCCATCAGATAGACATGGCTGAGCCGACGCTTGGTGCGCAATCCGCTCTCCGGCGCCAGCACCGCATGAAGCAGTTCATCAGTGTGCAGCGAACCTTTCATCAGCAGTGCGGCCTCGCCCTTTTGCACGAGAGCCACGGCGGTGGCAGCCGCCGCGTCGCTGTGGGGCGCATCGACGAGCCGGAAGGAAGAGATATCGACCTTGGCCGCTTCCGCGGCTTTGAGGATCTTCGCCTTCGGTCCGACCAGGATAGGCACGATGAGGCCGGCCTGCGCCGCCTCGACCGCCGCGCCGATCGCATTGGCGTCGCAGGGATGGGCGACGGCCGTTGCCAAAGGTTCGCGCCCGGCCGTCGCCGCAAGCAGCGCGCGAAATCGCTCGTGGCGGCTGAGCCGCACTTCCGGCAGCTCGACCCGCGGCCGGCGCACCTTCTCAGTCGGTGCGCGCACGTGCGCTGTGCCGCTGATGACCAGCTGCCCACTTTGGTTGGTGCAGCGGCAATCAAGCAGCAAATCGTTCTCTTCGGCGTGCTTCTCCGTTACGGTCAGGCTCGCCGTGATCGTATCGCCGATGCTGATCGGATGCAGGAAGCGGAGATCTTGGCTGAGATAGATCGTGCCGGGCCCAGGCAATTTGGTGCCGAGGACGCTGGAGATCAGGCCGGCGCCCAGCATGCCGTGTGCAATCACCTTGTGGAAGATGTCGGTCTGCGCATAAGTGGGGTCCATATGGGCCGGGTTGATGTCGCCCGAGACGACGGCGAAAAGATCGATGTCTTGCTGAGTCACCGTGCGTGAGAGGCTGGCGCTGTCGCCGATCGCGATCTCGTCGAAAGTTCGGTTCTCGATCATTCCGTCGGATGCGAGCGACTTGGCGGCGTCCATACCTTCCCTCGCTCAGGTTTCGCGCACATAGGTGCCCGGCGCATCGGCGACGGCAGGATAGCCTTTGGCGCCGAGCGGCGGCGGCGCGATCGGATCGCCGGAACGCTCGCTCAGCCAGGCGATCCAGGCCGGCCACCAAGAGCCCTCATGTTCCGCGGCGGTGGCCATCCATGCTTCCGGCGCGACATAGGGCGCCAGGCTCGGTCGATGCGCGATGCGGTAATGCCGATCAGGGTGCCCCGGCTCGCTGACGATACCGGCATTGTGCCCGCCCGAGGTGAGCACAAAAGTGATATGGCCCTCATTCAGCAGATGAATCTTGTAAACGGACCGCCATGGCGCGACGTGATCCCACTCGGTCGATACCGCGAAAAGCGGGACATGGATCTCCGAAATGGTGATCGGCTGCCCGTCGACACAATACCGCCCCTCCGCCAGATCGTTGTGAAGGAACATCTGGTGCAAATATTCGGAGTGCATACGGAACGGCATGCGAGTTGCGTCCGCGTTCCAGGCCATCAGGTCATTGAGCTGTTCACGTTCGCCTAAGAGGTAGGTCTTGATGAGACGCGACCAGAGGAGATCGTTGGACCGCAGCATCTCGAAGGCGCCGGCCATCTGGGTGCTGTCGAGATAGCCCTGTTGCCACATCACGTCATCGATGAGCGCAATCTGGCTCTCGTCCGTGAAGAGCTGCAGTTCGCCGGCTTCCGCGAAGTCCGTTTGGGCCGCAAATATCGTAACGGTCGCGAGGCGGTCGTCGCCGTCGCGCGCCATAGCCGCCGCCGCGATGGCGAGCAGCGTGCCGCCGAGACAATAGCCGCAGCCATGTACCTTTTGGTTGCCACAGATCGCCATCACCGCATCGAGCGCCGCCATAACGCCGAGCCGCCGATAGTCATCGAGCGTGGTATCGCGCAATTCCGGGCCCGGATTGCGCCAGGAAATGCAGAAGACGGTGAAGCCCTGCGAGACGAGGTAGCGGATGAGCGAATTGTGCGGCGAGAGGTCGAGAATGTAATATTTCATGATCCAAGCTGGAACCACGAGAATCGGCTCAGGGCGAACCGTCCCTGTTGTCGGCTGATACTGGATCAGTTCCATCAGTTCGTTGCGCAGGATCACCTTGCCTGGCGTCACCGCGACGTCCTCTCCGACGACAAAGCCTTTGGCTCTATCGAGAGGAACGCGGTTCGCCAGATTCTGAAGGTCTTCGAGGAAATTCTGATAGCCCCTGACGAAGTTCCAGCCGAACTGCGCCGCCGTCGCTCTCAGCACCTCGGGGTTGGCCCAAGGGAAATTCGACGGCGCGAAGACATCGAGCATCTGCCGCGCCGCGAAGGAGACGACGTCGCTGTGAGACTTTGCTACTCCAGGCAGACAGGCCGTGGCGGCGCGCCACCATTGCTCGGTGAGAAGGAACGCTTGGGCCATCACGTTGAATGGCGGCTGCGTCCACCCCTCGTCGCCAAAGCGGTGATCTCCGGGCAGCGGTTTCGTCCATTGGGCAGGCACTGCGAGCCGCGCCCATTGTCGCGACGCCAGCCGAGCCAATTCGAGCCGCCGTCCGGGCGCGTTGGCGAGATGCAGGATCCAGTCCAAATACGCGAGTGTCAGGGATGTGAGCGATAGCGATCCGGTGAACCCGGCCTCGCGCGCATGCAGCAAACGGTCGAGCGAATCTTCTGACGCCGGCCATGCGTGGCCGGCAGGCGCCGGAGGCGTCGCGCGCGCCGCCGGGGCGACGGCATTCTCCTTCGCCCCAAAGCTTTCGCTCACAACAGGGTCGCTTTTCTTGGCGAGGCGCAACTCCGGCATCAGGAACTCCTTAAATTAAAGAGGCGAGGCGTCCGCGCACCGGGCGCAATGCCGCACCTCAATTGAAGCAGATTAATGCTACAGGGTCACTTCAGAGACAAGTTTGATGCCGATCAAGCGAATGAATCTTCCGGCCCGTTGCGCGGCAATCGGTGGCCGCTGCTTTGATCGAGATCAAAACCGCCGCCGTCGATGCATGCCATGTTTAAAAAAGAATTAAAGCTGCCCCAAACCCACGGAGGATGACATGCTCGATAAAGTCCAGACCGAGGCGAAGGACCCGCCAGGCGAAATGCAATTTCCATTCAATCCCGTTGAGGCGCAGGAGCGCGGCACGGTGCTCTTTTCGCGATTGAACGAACTCACGGCCAAAACCGCGCGGGCCATCTGGGAAAGCCAAGCCGAGTTACTCCACCTCGAGGTCGAGCAAGCGGTCAAGACCGTCGCTCTCCCGAGGATCGGCGAGGATCCGGGCGCGACGGTCTGCGCCTATTGCAATCAAGTGCGCGAACAAAGCGATCGCATGATCGCTCAGATGCGGCGCGTCAATGACCTCTACAAAGATTACGGATGGCAGCTCTTCGCCATCTATGCCGACGGTCTGCGGCAAGCCGCGAAGCAATCGCAAGCTTCACCTAGCGGGTAAGCCCGCGCTCGCGCCAATGCGGCCTTGAAATAGAGACCACGCGCCGCGTGCCTTGCAGCAAGGCTGGATTTGGCGTTCGAGCGTCCTGCTGAAATGATCGAGCTCAAGGTCGGCGCGCGGGCGATCCTCCTTGAGAACAAGAGGCTGAGATGAGCCGGATCGGTTTGACCATCAACGGAAAACCCTGGCATGAGCTTAGCGCAGCAACTTTCGCCTCGACGCAAGACTGATGCTCGGTCTGCCGCAACGCATTGGACGCAGGATAAACATGGAAGAAGGGAGGAAACCATGGACACGACCGCCGAGGGCATCGCAGCCAAGCGGCAAAACAATGACGCTCGCTCCGTGGCAAAGGCCGCCTAGGTCTTGAGCGGGGGGTGCCCGGCTGGGGAGGCGTCACCGACCGGCCAACTCTGTTTGTTCCAGATCAAACCAGCTGCGGCGGGCGTCACCTAAATAAACATGCCTGAACGAGGCGCAGATAAAGAGTGTTTTGGAGGGGATTCCCGATGTCTCTCGACCCGATCCTGTTATCGCGATTGCAATTCGTCTGGGTCGTCGCTTTTCATGTTCTGCTGCCGGCCTTTACCATTGGCATCGCCTCCTTCATCGCATTCATGGAAGGGCTGCACTTCTTCACGAAGCGTGAGGTCTATTTTCGAATTTCGACCTTTTGGATCAGGATCTTCTCAGTCGCCTTCGGAATGGGCGTGGTATCCGGCATCGTCATGCCGTTTCAGCTCGGCACGAACTGGAGCCGCTTCTCGCTGGCGACCGCCAACGTGCTCTCACCGCTGCTTGGCTATGAGGGCCTGACTGCCTTCTTTCTCGAAGCGACCTTCCTCGGCGTGCTCCTTTTCGGTCGCCGCCTGGTTCCGCGCTGGATGCATTTCGTCGCCGCCCTCATGGTCGCATTCGGGACTTTGTTCTCCGCCTTCTGGATCCTGTCGGTGAACAGTTGGATGCAGACGCCGGCGGGCTACGCGTTGATCGATGGGCGCTTCTTTCCGAAGGACTGGTGGCAGATCATCTTCAATCCGTCCTTCCCTTATCGCCTCGCCCACACCGTCTGCGCTTTCTACGTCACGACGGGGTTCGTGGTGCTGGGCGTCGCAGCCTATCTGATCCGGCGCCGCCAGTTCCTCGAGGAGGGGAGGGTCATCCTGTCGACGACTCTGTGGCTTCTGCTCGTGCTCGTTCCGCTGCAGATCGTCCTCGGCGATCTGCACGGGTTGAACACGCTCAAATATCAGCCTGCCAAAGTCGCCGCCATCGAGGCACGCTGGACGACGGCATCGCGGGTGCCCCTAACCTTATTCGCAATTCCAGATGATGCGCAGGAAACCAACCATTTCGAAGTGAACGTCCCGGACCTCGGCAGCTTGATTCTGACGCATGACCCGAACGGCACGGTGCGCGGCTTGAAGGACTGGCCCGTAGATCAGCGCCCGCCGGTCGGACCGCCCTTCTTTGCCTTCCGCATCATGGTTGGCATCGGGCTTGTGATGCTGGTGCTGGTCGTGATTGGCAATCTCATGCGATCAGACGGGCGCGTCTATGCCAGCGGCGCTTTTTTGAAGGCCTGCGAGATCGCCGCGCCTCTCGGATTCATCGCCGTGCTTGCCGGCTGGGTGACGACCGAGGTCGGGCGCCAGCCTTGGACCGTCTATGGCTTGCTGCGTACCGCCAATTCTGTGTCGCCATCGCTGACCGGCGCCGATGTGATCCTCTCGTTCATCGGTTATGTCGCCGTCTATCTGATCATCTTCCCGGCGGGCCTTGTCATCATGGCGCGCATCCTGCGGCGTGGGCCGGACGCAACTGGTCCTGACGAGCCGATCGAGAGCGGCAGACCAGAGCAGCCGGTGAACGCGCTTCCTGCCGCGACCAGCAGCGAAGGAGGCCGCTCATGAGCCTGTTCACCTTGGATCTGGTGCCGATCTGGACGGCCATTCTCGGCGTCGGCATCTTTCTCTACGTCCTGCTCGACGGGTTCGATCTTGGCGTCGGCATTCTCTACGGCCTGGTCGGCGACCGGGTGTCGCGCAACCTGGTGATGAACACCATCGTCCCCGTCTGGGACGGCAATGAGACCTGGCTGATCCTTGGTGGCGTCGGATTGCTTGCCGCTTTTCCGCTGGCTTTTGCCATCATCATCCCCGCGGTTTACTTTCCGGTGGGGTTGATGCTGCTGGCACTGATCTTTCGCGGTGTCGCCTTCGAGTTCCGCTTTCGCGACGCCGAGCATCGGACGTTTTGGGATCATGCATTCTGCTATGGCTCCATCGTCGCGACTTTCGCCCAAGGCATTATTCTCGGCGCCTTCATTCAAGGCTTCAGAACCGACGGCCAAGCCTTCACCGGCGGATCCTTTGACTGCTTCACGCCATTTTCGCTCCTCACCGGCGCCGCGCTCGTCTTCGGCTACGCTTTGCTCGGCAGCGGCTGGCTCATCCTGAAGACGGAAGGCGAATTGCAGGCGCGCGCGCGGCAACAGGGGCGCTGGTGTCTCATCGGCGTTCTCACTGCCATCGCCATCGTCAGCATCTGGACGCCGCTCGCCGACCATGACATCGCTACGCGCTGGTTCAGCTGGCCCAACATCCTCTTTCTCTCGCCGGTCCCGGTGCTGACCGCGCTCGTCGCCTTCTGGGAATGGCGGGCGCTTGGCAGCGACGCCGAAGGGGCGCCCTTCGTGGCGGCAGTCCTGCTGTTCCTCCTCTCCTACCTCGGCATCGCCATTAGCCTTTGGCCGATGATCGTCCCGCACCATCTCACGCTTTGGCAGGCGGCCTCTTCAGAAAGCACACAGGGCTTTCTGCTCATCGGTACGCTCGTGCTGCTGCCGGTGATCCTGCTCTATACGGCATGGTCCTATTGGGTCTTCCGCGGCAAGGTCCGGGGCGATATCGGCTACCACTAGGTGGACGTTGCGGTTCGTGATTTCAGTGCGAAATCAGCACGGTGGTGGAGGCGTTCATAAGTACCGAGGAGGTTGTTCCGCCAAACAGGAACTCCAGCCAAGCGGGGTGACTATAGGCACCCATAATGAGCAGATCGAAATGTCCCTGCTCCAGCCGGTTGACCAGCACGCTTGCGGCTGAGCCGCTCGCATGCAGATGCACATCACCTTCGACGTCGATCTGGTGATGTCGCAAATGATCGAGAAGAGGCTGCAATGCACCGATCGGCTCGTTGCTATCGATCGTCGCGATCTCCGCGACCGCCTTCGCCTGTCGCAGCAGCGGTAGAGCGTCATGCAGGGAGCGGACCGCTTCACGACCGCCGTCCCAGGCGATCAAAGCGCGCCGAATCCGCGCCTTGCCGACTGCCGCAGGGACGACGAGAACAGGTCTGCCGCAGTCGCTGGCCACATCCGCGGCCAAAGGCAGTGGGTGATGCTCCGCGGAACCTTCCGACTCGTACTGACCAAGAACGACAAGATCGGTGTAACGCGCGAGATCGCAGATCTGACGCGATATTCCGCCTTCGAGAGCCTGCCAAAGCGCCTTTACCGGTCGCTTCGACGCGGCGGATTTGAACAGCTGCTCGGAGACCAGCGCGTCTTCGGCAAAACGTTGCTCAATATCCGTCGCGACCCGCTCAATCAAGCTCGGCTTATAGTTGGGAGGAACGTCCGCCGGAGCCGTGACGTGCACGCCCGTCAGCCGGGCATGATGTCGGTCCGCGAGGTCAAACGCATAGGCGATCCGCCGCTCTCCAGCTTGCGTGCCGTCGACGTGAACCAAAATGTCCTTAATCATGCCGTCCCCGCGCCCGAAATTCCTCTGGCTTCGCGATACTCGGGCTTCGAAGTCCCTTGCCTTTGGAGGGGTATCCGTCAATCGATCCAGCGAACAAGGGGAGATTTGCGCGGAACCGGCGGCGCCGGCTCGCATGGATAGCCGACGATGATGGGTGCGATTGGCACATATTCCGCATCGAGCTCAATCGCACGCTTGCCCTCCGCTGTCTCCAGCCAGCGCTGGGCGAAGCCGATCCAGCATGTCCCTAGCCCAAGCGCACAGGCGGCGAGCATGAGATTTTCCGCGGCGAGCCCGACATCCTCGACCGCCCAATCGTCAACCTTTGCCGAGATCAGGATGACCGTCGGCGCGTGATAAAAGATGTGGAAGTTGGGATTGTCCAAATGCTCGCGGATTTCGTTCGGGGTTGAGCCGCGATCGAGCGTCTTCAGCATATAGGCCTTGGCTGCGGCCGATATCCGGTTGAGGAGCGCCGAGCTCCGAATTATCGTGAAATGCCATGGCTGCGCATTGACAGCGCTCGGCGCCTGAATCGCTGCGGCGACGAGTTCCTGCAATATTTTCGCAGCCACTGGCACGGTCGTAAAGCCGCGCGTGGCACGCCGCTTGTAGATGGCCTGCATCACGTCCATTGACGACTTCCCCTCTTGGAACCCGCCTGCCTAGAGTGCCTAGGAATTGAGCTCCCGCAGCGCGGTCGGATCCGTCAGCCGGATTTGGCGCGCGGCTGCGACCTCAATGAGAGCCTCGCGTTCCAGTTGCGATAATGTCCGTGATACGGTTTCGATCGTAAGTCCCAGATAATCGGCGATGTCCTGCCGCGTCATCGCCAAGCTGATAACTTTGCTGTCCGGCGAATACCCCGCCCATTCGATGAGGAATGCAGCCACTTTTTCGATGGCGCTTCTGCGTCCGAGCAAGAGCGCGTGTTCTTGCGCCCGCGCGAGGCTCCGCATCGCGTAGGAGAAAAACTGGTGTGACAGCCCCTCGTCATTCGCGGCCAGCTTTCCAATGCTGCGCCGGCGATATGAGACGACGGTGCAATCGCAGACGGCTTCGGCCGAGAGTGTATGCTCAGCGCCGGCCTCTAAGCCGAACACGTCGCCAGAGACATAAAAGGCATCGATCTGGCGCCGCCCATCGCTCAGGAACTTGCAGGTGCGCACGACACCCGACACGACCTTGAAGACAGCGTCGGCGGCATCGCCTTCGCCGTAAATCTCCCGATCTTGGGTAAAATGCAGCACCGGTCCGGCCATGCTCAGGGCGCCGTCCCGGTCCGGCATGCCGTCCATCGATGCTCTCGTCCAAGGGCCGTGCGCCAGTATGGCCGGAGCTGCCGGAGCTGCATGATCGGCCGAATAAGCGAGTTGTGTCGACATCGAGATCTCCTACCGCAAGGAATGTTCTCGTTGTCTAATGATCTCGGCCTCGGCGGAACATTGAGTTAGGTCCTACGGGATTCTACGATAGCAGGGGGCATGGAAGCCGCTGCCTCGGGCGCCGCTTTGGCAATCAGCAACGGCAGGAGAAGAACGCGTCAGATTCTAGCCGGGGCCTACCGTGGGTGGCTCAAAACGTCTTGAATATTCTCCACGAGGGAGCTGTCCGAAAGCGGCTTTTCGAGAACATGCCAAACCCCAGCGGCCGCCGCACGTTGGCGAAGTGCACCAGTCGCGCCGCTGGTGATGAGAATGACCGGAAGTCGTACCTTCCGGGCAGCCAGGTGATCGAGAACCTCAAAGCCGTCCATGACCGGCATCCGGTAATCGAGGATGAGGCAGCGCGCCTGCGGCAGACCGGGATGCTCCAACAGCTCCCTGCCGCTCCCGAAGACACGGACGGCCAAACCCTCGAGTTCCAGCGCGAATTTGAGGGATTCGCGGACTGCCAAGTCGTCATCGACGACCAAGACGATGGCCTGCCCTTCGATCATTTATCATGGCTCCCACCCGCGGCGACTGATGCGAGGCGTCTCGTGTCCTAAGAAAGATAATTCATAAGGGCTTTGGCGCGTGGCACCTTGATATAGCGCAAGGGGCGATGCGGGGAGGAAATGCGGCGGGTCGCAGGCGCGCCGAGCGGATTATCAACCGGACAGCACTTTCGCCAGCAGAGCCATGCGCACAAGACTGGAAAGGCTGGTTGCTCCCATCTTGGTCATGACGTTGGCGCGGTGCACCTCGACCGTCCGGGGGCTGAGCTTCAAGTCATAGGCAATCGTCTTGTTCGGATAGCCGGCCAACAGCCCGTCGAGCACTTCTTGCTCCCGAACAGAGAGGGATTGCAGTTTTGCCTGAATCTGCGCGACTTCCGTCTCCCGGTGCCCGATCTCGTCATAACGGTCGAGCGCCACCCGGATAGCGCCGAGCAACAGTTCGTCGTCGAACGGCTTTTCGATGAAGTCTATCGCACCGGCCTTCATCGCCTCAACGGCCAGCGGGACGTCGGCGTGGCCGGTGATCATGATTACCGGCAGATGCACGCCCAGCTCTTTTAGACGGCGCTGCAATTCCAATCCGTCGATCCCCGGCATGCGGACGTCGCTGACAATGCACCCCGGCTGCAGAGTGTTGACCACAGCAAGAAATGCGACACCGGACTCGTAGACCCGCACCGCCAGCCCTGCCGTCGTCAACAGGAACGCCAATGACTGCCGCACTCCGTCATCGTCGTCGATCAGATGCACCACGGCACTAGTTGCCATCGCCAAGATCCTCGATCATCTTTAGGGTCAACCGGAAGACAGTTCCGCCGCCGGCATTCGGCTCGGCCCAGAGACGGCCGCCATGCGACTCGATGATGGTCCGCGAAATCGACAAGCCGACCCCCATGCCCTGCCGCTTCGTCGTGATGAAGGGCTGGAAGAGCTGGTCCGCGATCTCCGGAGCGATGCCCGGCCCGGTATCGGCCACGTCGACCCGCACGGTCTCATTGTCGAGTTGTTTGGTGGAGACAGTCAATTCGCGGTTGGTCATCTCCTGCATCGCCTCCACGGCATTACGCATTAGATTGAGTAACACCTGCTGGACCTGAATCCTGTCGGCAAGGACGAACTCCGCGCGTGAATCGAATGCGAACGAGACCCGTACCCCCGTCTCCTTGGCGCCGACGAGGGCGAGCGCGCTTGCTTCCTCGATTAGCTTCGCCAGGTTCTCGACCTGCCGTTCGCTTTCGCCGCGCGCCACGAACTCACGCAGGCGCCGGATGATTTGTCCGGCCCGCAGAGCCTGCTCCGCCGCGCGTTCCATAGCCTCGCGCGCCATCGGAATATTGTTGCTCTGGCCGTCCTCGAGGAGGCGGCGGCCACCCTTCAGATAGTTAGCGACCGCCGTAAGTGGCTGATTGAGCTCATGTGCCAGCGTCGACGCCATTTCCCCCAGCGCGGTGAACCGCGACATATGGATGAGTTCGGCCTGCAATTCCTGCAGGCGCTGCTCGGTCTGCCGGCGCTCTGTCAGGTCACGCACGAAGCCGGTAAAGAAACGTCGCTCGCCGGAGCGCATTTCGCCAACGGAAAGCTCCATGGGAAAGGTCGAGCCGTCCTTGCGCAGGCCGACGACGATCCGGCGCATCCCGATAATGCGCCGTTCCCCCGTTGCAAGATAGCGCCCGAGATAGTCATCATGCTGCTCGCAATAAGGCGGCGGCATGAGCATTTTGACGTTCTTTCCGATGGCCTCGTCGGCTGCATAGCCGAACAGGCGTTCGGCCGTAACGCTGAAGGACTGCATGATCCCCTGCGTGTCGATCGCGACCATCGCGTCCGGAACCGTGTCGAGAACGGACTGCAGGTGTGCTTCGCGTTCAGCGAGCGCGGTTTGCGAACGTTTGGCAGCAGTGATATCGCGCGCGACCTTCGATGCCCCCACGAGACGCCCGAAACCATCGCGGAGAGGCGACAAAGTGAGCGACACATCGATGATCTCGCCATCCTTGCGTCGGCGCCGCGTTTCGAAATGTTCGATTCGTTCGCCGTTTTTAAGGCGCGCCAGAATTGCGAATTCCTCATCCTCCTGGCCGGGCGGCAGGAGGATAGAGATGGATTTGCCAATGATCTCTTCGGCTGAGTAGCCAAAGATCATCTCGGCGCCGCGATTCCAATCCGTGATACTCCCGTCGAGCATTTTCCCCACGATGGCGTCGTCGGACGAGGCGACGATCGCGGCTAAGCGGCTATCCGCCTCGTCCGCCGTTTGCCGAATGACATCGATCAGGATGCCCCAGGCTGCCACGGGGTGTCCTTCATCGATGCGGACCGCTCCGCGCAGGCGGAGCCAGTGCTCTTTGCCGTCCGCTGGCAAAGTGCGGAAGGCGACGTCGTGTCGCTCGCCCGTCACGAGGCTCTGACGAAGCGATCGATCGACCAAATCCCGATCATCAGGATGGAGCCGCCCGAGAAATTCCGGATAATCGACGGAAGTGCTGGGCGCGCCGATGAATTCGCGTGAGCAGGCTGACAGGCTTACGGCATTCGTCGCAAGGTCCCATCGCCACGTCCCGACGCCTGCCGCTTCGACGGCAAGCAGACAGTCCTCGTCGAGAATAGCGGAAGAAACAGGGCCTATCTTTGCAGCCATTACGGATCCGGCGGAGGCGTGGAATTACTATATTCAGTATAACGCAGGCGCGTGGGAACCGCACCTAAGACCAGGAGGTGGGGTGCGGAAGCCGGACGCTTGGGGAGATCCCGGCCGAGTTCCGGGCTTGATCGAGCTCAAGGCGGCCAGACCCAGCTTGTTTAATAGGAATGCGGATTACCGTCATATCTGCGAATCGGCATTGGATTCCAGGAGGATGCCATGAAAGCGCTCGTTTACCGCGGGCCTGGTTTAAAGGCGCTCGAAGACCGTCCTAAGCCGGCAATTCAAGCTCCCGGTGACGCGATCGTGAAGATGTTGAAGACGACGATCTGCGGCACCGATTTGCACATCCTCAAAGGTGATGTGCCGACCTGTGTGCCGGGGCGAACCCTGGGGCACGAGGGTGTCGGCATCATCGATTCCATCGGCGCCGCCGTGACCGAGTTCCGGCCCGGCGAGAAAGTGCTGATCTCCTGTATCTCGTCCTGCGGCAAGTGCGAATATTGCCGACGTGGCATGTATTCGCATTGCACGACCGGGGGCTGGATTCTCGGCAACGAGATCGACGGAACCCAGGCGGAATATGTCCGCACGCCGCATGCCGATACCAGTCTCTACCATATCCCCGAAGGCGCCAATGAAGAGGCGCTCGTGATGCTGAGCGATATCCTGCCCACCGGCTTCGAATGCGGCGTGCTCAACGGCAAGGTAGCGCCGGGATCCTCCGTCGCCATCGTCGGCTCCGGTCCGATCGGCCTCGCAGCGCTGTTGACGGCGCAATTCTATTCACCCGGCATGGTCATCATGATCGATCTCGATGACAACCGTCTGGGGCTCGCCCGCCAGTTCGGCGCGACGCATACGATCAACAGTGCGGACGGAAAAGCCGCCGAGACGGTGAAGGCGCTGACCGGTGGCCGCGGCGTCGACACCGCCATCGAAGCGGTTGGCGTGCCCGCCACCTTCCAGCTCTGCGAGGACCTGGTGGCTCCCGGCGGCGTTATCGCCAACATCGGCGTGCACGGCGTCAAGGTGGATTTGCACCTGGAGCGGCTGTGGTCGCAGAACATTGAGATCACGACCCGGCTGGTCGATACGGTTACGACACCCATGCTTCTGAAAACCGTGCAGTCGAAGAAGATCGACCCCACTAGGTTGATCACGCATCGGTTCAAGTTGGATCAGATCCTCGACGCTTACGACACGTTCGGGCGCGCGGCGGATACGCATGCACTGAAGGTGATCATCGCCACCTAGCAAATCGAGCGCCGCGAAGCGGATTGTGTGGGATTGCCGCTGACAAGGAACACAGTCGGGCAAGGTTCGTGACCACAATTGATATATCGCAAAGCGTGGACGCAGGAATTTGGCAAGCTACGTCTAAGGGAGTTATCGTCATGCTCATGTCCGCTGCGTCCTTTTTGTCTCTCGCCGGTTCGATCGGACTCTTCTTCGTTGTTCTGCACAGGATGTTGGGAAACGACAATGTGCGTGTTCCCTTGAGAATTCCTGCAGGCCGAAGGAAACGCTCCTGAGGCGCGGAGGAAGGAACGTGCCGCAAGATTGCTTGACCGAGCGTCATTTGCTGCTCTTCGGAACCATCATTCAGTGGTTCGCGCGCTACGAGCGGCTCATGCTGGAGATCAGCGCCAAGGTTGCCGGTTCGGATTATGCCGCGGTCATGCTCTTAACTCGCGGCCTTGACTTCGAAGGCAAACGGCAGGCCCTCCTCGATCTGCTTCGTCATCGGGCGGTCCCGCTTGATCAATATGATCGCGTCTGCGAGTATTTGGACATTCCTCATGGCCTGACGAGACTGCGAAACGACATTGCTCATTCCACGTGGACGTCGGTTCGCTATTCGAATTGGATTCAGCCGGATTGGATCCTCCGGCCGCCTCCGCGCGTCAAGGCATGGCGCAACGATTCTACTGTTTCTGGCGGTGAGTCTGTCGAGGAGGAGGACGACAAGATCGGATACACAATCGATGATTTGGATGAGGTCGCCAGGACTCTCTCTGCAAACCATGAGAGTTTTGTGAACTACCTGCACGAGGTTCGCCTGATCCAATTGCTTCCGGCAGAGTCGACCGCGTAACTCGCTTTCGCGGACTGTGTCGCCGCCCGCCATTGGCGTTCCGCGCCGATGAGCGTCGCAAGGACGAAGGCGATCAGAATGCCGACCGTGAGATCGAGCAAATGGCCGGGGTCAAAGTTCTTGACACGATGCGGATCAGATTCGTCGCATCTGTTAGATCGCCATAATGCATGAAGAACGTGACATTGGATTCATGGAGATCTCGGTAAAGGTGATCGACACGATCCGTATTCATGAGCGGCGAACGATGCTTAATGCCGTGGACGATATAGTCTCTCTTTCGAGAAGCAGTTCGGCGAGCAGTGCCCCGTCCTGACCGGTAATCCCTGTGATTACAGCGATTTTGGGAGAAGACATAGAAAAATAGACACGTCTCTTAGCTATCGACAGACATGGCAAATTCTCTAAATCAAGACTTTGTGGTCCGAAAGGGAGCATCCCGGCGAGCACATCCCTGCTTGGTTGGCGAAGCCATGCGTGAGGACGCCATTTCCTCATCCCACTGTTATCGTTAGTCTTTCGTTAACGCAACTTATATAGGCGGGGCGCGTAATTCGCAACGAAAAACCGCGTTTATTTGGGCATATCGACGCTATATTTTGGACCAGGGCGAGATCAGTCGCCGAACCGCGTTGGTTAAGAAAATGGCTGGCTGACGACAAGCAATCCCGCATTTTCGAACGAGAAGCCGAGTGCTCGCTTTTAGCCCCTGAATATTTGCGAACGCTGCCGAGGGCCATCCGGCCAATGCAAACGTCCCAGAAATGCGGACCTTCGCGCAGAGACCGCAGTCGGTCTCCAATTTCTGGAATGCCTGGCTGACAAGCCAGTGTCATCCGAATCAGTCCGGCGTGCAAAACTCCCTGCTAACAGGGAGAAATACGGGGAGTTATCGAGAATCTCGATCGTCCTAGGCTTTGTTGGTACAAAACTCCCCTCTAAATCATGGTCTTGGCGAGGAACTCCCCCTACGCAACAGAACAGGGAGTTAAATCAGCGCGGCAGCGAGTTCGATTTCTTGAACAGCCGATATCAGGGAAAGCCCGGTCGGGCCTTAGCGACTATGCAGCCGAATCGCTTGTGAACAGCTGCCCGGCTCCTATTCTCGTTTCTTCGTACGGAACCGTGCAACGGAGGCTGATTTTGCATGCCTAAAGCGCAAGTCCAATGAGCCCAAAGACCAATTGCTCATCAGATAAAATTGCCACATGGCCTGTGGAAGACTCGATCTTTTCGCTCGGTTTTTGGTTTATCCCGGTGATCGCAGGATCGTCCATAGCGGCGCCGCGGTCAGGAGGGTAAATGCGTGCGAGTGCCGAAACTTTGTCATTCTCGCGAGCGGCGCGAAACGCCCTCGCAGTCACCTATCTGCCTATTGACCAGATCAAGTCTGATCCGCGTAACGTCCGGGTTCACAGCAAGAAGCAGATCCAACGGATCGCCAAGAGCATCGAGAGCTTCGGGTTCGACGTGCCGCTCTTGGTCGACGCCGATATTGCCAATGGGGGACGGCCATGACCGACCAGACGAGAGAAAGCGCCAACGCATCCGAGATTGATGAAGCGGCGAATGCACGGCTCATTCCTCAGCTTTCCGTGATGGTCCGCGTCCTCCTCGCGTCGCGAGTGCGCAATAATCTCCTTCTTCTGATAATCGCCATTGTCCTTGTCATCATCGCCACCGTCTATGGGCAGATCGTACTCAACCGTTGGAACCGGCCGTTCTACAATGCTCTCGCGCATCGCGACTTTGACGCCTTCATCATACAGCTCGGCGTTTTTGCCCGTATCGCCGGTGGCCTTCTCATCCTCAATGTCGCCCAGAGATGGCTTAACGAGATGATGAAGCTGAAGCTTCGCGAAGGCCTTGTGCAGGACCTCGTCGAACAATGGCTCAAGCCGCAGCACGCTTTTCGGCTCGCCTCTTCCGGACCGATCGGGATCAACCCCGATCAGCGCATGCATGAGGATGCGCGCCACCTCACGGAGCTGTCGAGCGATCTTGGAATCGGACTCTTTCAGGCCTCGGTCCTATTGGTGAGCTTCATAGTCGTGCTCTGGGCCCTCTCACGCCCCCTCGCCTTCCGCATCATGGGTCAGGACTTCGCTGTCCCCGGATATATGGTCTGGGCGGCTGTGATCTACGCGGGCTCGGCTTCGCTTCTAAGCTACTGGACCGGACGCCCCCTGATCGCTCGGAATGCCGAACGCTATGCCCGCGAGGCCGCCCTTCGTTTCTCGCTGATGCGCGTCAACGAGCACGTCTACGCAATCTCCCTATGCGGTGGTGAGGCGGACGAGCAAAGACGGATTAAATTGGACCTCCAAGCCGTCCTGGACATCATGCGAAGCCTTGTCAGCTCCCTGACGAGATTGACCTGGGTTACGGCAGGCTATGGGTGGTTCACCATAGTCGCGCCAATTATCGTCGCTGCGCCTATGTATTTTGTAGGCAATCTGTCGTTTGGCGGATTGATGATGGCGGCAGGAGCCTTCAACCAGGTGCAATCCTCCTTGCGCTGGTTCGTTGACAATTTCAGCACCATCGCCGATTGGCGCGCTACTTTGCTCCGCGTGGCGAGCTTCCGTCACGCGGCGATAGCAACCGAGGTGCTGCATCACGGGGAAAACCGCATCGCGTTCATCGAGGGCAAACCTGGCACGCTAGGCTTGGAAAATATCGAGATCGTCTCGTCTGGTGGCTCCACTAAGCTGCGCGAGGGGAATGTCGAGATCAAGGCCGGTGAGCACGTCCTTATCTTGGGCGAACCATCTTCCGGCAAGACACTGCTCTTCTACGCGCTGGCGGGCCTCTGGCCTTGGGGCAGCGGGCGAATTGCGTGGCCGAAGGGCGAAAGAGTTCTGCATTTGCCGCGCATACCGTATTTGCCGCCGGGCACATTGCGTGAAGTGCTCGCCTATCCCGCGAAGGTCGAGAACTTCGATGACAAAAGCTTCACCGACGCTCTCGTCCGCCTTGGGCTCGAGCGACTAACGCCAATGCTCGACTCCATTAAGCCTTGGTACCGCGAACTCAGCGCCGATGAGCAGCAGGTGGTCGCTTTCTCCCGTACTTTACTTCAGAAGCCCGCCTGGGTGCTGGTCGATGAGGCGCTCGAATCGGTCTATGAGGAGACACGGCGGCGAGTTATTGACGTGCTCGGCCATGATCTCGATCGGGCCGGCGTCGTCTATATCGGACGCGGCGAGGCGCATGATCATTTTTACTCCCGCATCCTCCATATTGTGAGGGATCCGAAAGCGCACTCGCTCTCGCGCCGGGCCGCGGCGAAGCCGGCGCCGCCGCACCTAGCCTAACACCTTTCCTGAGGAGCGCCGACGTCATGGCCGAGACCGACCAACGGGCGTCCAAATCTAAGATGGCCAAAGCTTCGCGAGTCAAAGCCGTCAGACCCTTCTCTTCCGCCGATCTGTCGGACGAAGAACTCCTCGAGTGTGTCCAACGTCAGACCTTCCGTTTCTTCTGGGAGGCGGCTCACTCGGTCAGCGGCCTCGCGCCTGATCGCCGGACCACGCGAGAGGAAGCAGTTGACGAGCGCATCGCCGTCGGCGGTTCCGGCTTTGGGATCATGGCGATTATCGTCGCCGTCGCGCGCGGTTGGGTATCGCGCGAGGACGCGCTTGACCGTATCGGACGAATGCTCGACCTTCTCACTCACGCGACCTGCTTTCACGGGATCTATCCGCATTTCATGAATGGTCGCACCGGTGCCCCCATTCCGATGAGCCGCAAGAACGACGGCAGTGATCTCGTCGAGACCTCATACTTGTTCATGGGCCTCCTTTGCGCGCGGCAAGCTTTCGATCGCGATTCTCCTATCGAGCGGCATCTGCGCCAGCGAATCACAATGCTTTGGGAGGAGGCCGAGTGGATTTGGCACACGCGAGATGGCCGCGAGGTCCTCTATTGGCACTGGAGCCCCAACAACGGCTGGGCCATGGACCATGAAATCCGCGGCTGGAACGAGTGCCTGATCACATACGTGCTCGCAGCATCTTCGCCACGTTACGCCATCGATGCGGACGTCTATCATCAAGGCTTTGCGGCAGGGCGTGAGTTCCTTAACGGCAAGACCTTTTATGGCATCGAGCTTCCCTTGGGACCGCCCTACGGCGGGCCTCTGTTCTTCGCCCATTATTCATTCTGCGGTCTTGATCCACACGGGCTGAAGGATCGCTATGCCGACTATTGGGAGCAGAACGTGCGGCACGTGATGATCAATCGCGAGCATTGCATCCGCAATCCGCGCCGTTACAAGGGCTATTGCGCCGCGTGCTGGGGCCTGACGGCAAGCGATGGCCCGTCGGGCTATGAGGTCCATGCGCCCGACAATGACAATGGTACTATCTCGCCGACTGCCTCCCTCTCGAGCTTTCCCTATGCGCCAAGGGAGGCAATGGAAGCGCTGCGTCACTTCTTCTCGGCGCATGGCGATCGGATATGGGGGCGTTACGGCTTCGTCGACGCCTTCTGTGAGACGCGGGATTGGTACGCCAACACCTTCCTTGCAATTAACCAAGGACCGATCGTCATCATGATCGAGAACTACCGCACGGGCCTGTTATGGAAACTGTTCATGAAGAGTCCTGAGATCCAAGCGGGGCTGCGCAAGCTCGGATTCACCAGCCCATACCTCGAAGAAATTCCGAATGAGCAAAAACTTTCAACCGCGGGATCAAGCGATAATAGCTGAAATTCACTAATGGCGCGCAACGTCTTCGCGATCTCCAACGGTCAAATCGGAATCGAACTCGAATCCGATGGACGCGGCTATTCTCACATTTATGAAACCGCGCGTCCCGGCGCTGCGATCGACCTCACGCGAAGGCCGACCGATCCATTGGAGGTTCGCGGCACATTCTTTTACATTCGCGACAAGATCTCCAACCAGGTCTTCAGCGTCGGCTTCGAGCCAACTCATATCGCTTCGCCGGACTATTCCGTCACCGAGACCCAGCCTGGTGTTTTGAAAATCGTCAATCGAGCCGAGGCGATTCTGACCGAGACAAGAATATGGCTCGCCGAAAGCCAATGCACCGAATTTCGCGCAGTCCGGCTCACGAATCTTGCCGATCACCCGCGCCAACTCGCGCTCACCAGCTTTCAGGAGCTCGCGCTCAACGAATTTCCCGCCTATGTGCGCGACAGCGATTTCAATGCCCTGCATGTGGCGACCTGGTTCGTTCCGCCGCTCAATGCGATCTTCGCCCGCAACCGGATGCTGCGCGACTGCGCCCGCCACATGGCGGAGCGACGCATGTCGCGCGAGATCTTTTTCCATTCGGTGCGACTGCCGGCCGGCACGCAATTCGAGGGTTACGAGGATTCGCGCATCCGCTTTATCGGGCGCGGCGACTTGCGCTGTCCAGAGGGAATCACAGATGGCCGGCCGCGCAAGCCCGAAGATGACGGGCTCCTCTACACTTTCGATCCGGCGGCGAGTTTGACGGTCGGAATCGATCTGCCGCCGCTTGCATCCCACGAAATCCTTTTTGTTAGCGGCCATGCCCCAAACGAATTCACAGCAGCGGAGCTTGTCGCGAACTTCCTCGGCAGGCGCCCACCCGAAGAAGAGATGCTCACTGGGATCATGCGCAAGACGCGTGCGCTCGAGACACCGGATCCGGGTCCATGGCCCTTCGCCTTCTTGGAGGCAGGCAATGAACTGACGTTCACCGAAAAGACGCCGCGGCCTTGGGCGCATATTCTTGCCAATTCACAAGGCTACGGCGTCATTGTTTCGAATGAAGGCGAAATCCATTCTTTCGTCGGCAACGAGCGGCAGAATGCGCTGACACCGTTCCGCTTCGAACAAGTCCCGACGACCCTGCCCGGCCAAGTGATTTATGTCATGGACTTGGAGAGCGGTGAAATCCATTGTCCTGGCTTCGTTCCTTTGCGACGCAAGGATACGCACTACGAAGTCGCCTATGAAAAGGGCGTTGCCCACTTCCGCAGCTTCGGTGCAGACATCGATCTCGACCTGACAATCTTCGTTCCGCCGGACGCGCCGGCTTGCGTCCGGTTGCTCGTTTTGCGCAACAAAGCCGAACGAAAGCGGCGCTTCCGCGTCGTGCCCTATTTCCAACTCGCGCTCGCGGAGAACACGATTGAAAGTCGCGGCCGAATCGAAACGACAC
The DNA here is from genome assembly GCA_963720425.1 of uncultured Alphaproteobacteria bacterium. Classification (GTDB taxonomy): domain Bacteria; phylum Pseudomonadota; class Alphaproteobacteria; order Rhizobiales; family Beijerinckiaceae; genus Methylovirgula. Next base: position 804,288 of record OY970391.1, on the reverse strand, counting down.
AGGACGCGAAGAGCGACACGTTATTCTTCACAAATCCGATGAATGATTTCTACCGTGGGTGGGGCTTTTTAGCGATCAATCTCGAAATTCAAACCACGGAGACCGTGCGCGCCCGTTTTGTCGGCAGCGAGGGCCGAGACCTCACATGCCCGGTGATGGTCACGACAGGCGCTGGCGATCCGCAGGTCGGCGACGACGGACTACGCGTCGCCGCTTTCTCGGGACTTGTCACCCTCGAAGCAGGCGAAGAGGCCGAGATCGCCATTGTCTTGGGGCAAGCACAAAGCCAGACACAGGCCGCAGGCTTCGCAGAGGCTCTGCGCGATCCGGCGCGGGCCCGCAAAGCGCTTGCAGCGACGCGCGAACATTGGGCGGCACAGGGAACTGCAATCGAAATCAAGACAAACCGTCCGGACTTCGACCGGTTGGTCAACCACTGGCTCTATTATCAGGCCTTGGCGGCGCGGCTCTTTGGCCGCAGCGGGCCAAACCAGCGCGGCGGCGCTTATGGATTTCGTGATCAACTGCAAGACGTGCTCCCGCTCTTCTTCAGCAATGCCGCGCTCGCGCGCAAGCAGATCCTGCTGCACGCAAGCCAACAATTTCTCGAAGGCGACGTGCTCAAATGGTGGCATCAGACGCCAGATGGCCGCACCGGCCTTGGCCAGCGTAGCCGCGCTTCCGATCCGCATTTGTGGCTACCCTATGTCGTCGTCCGCTATGTCGCCGCGACTAGCGATCATGCGCTGCTCGACGAAAAGGCGCATTATCTCGTCGGCCCCCTTGTGCCGATGGATCGGGACTCGCTCACCTTCATTCCGCGTGCCTCGCGCGAAGAAGGCGACGTTTATGAGCATTGCCGCCTCGCGATCGATTATACGCTCGCTCGGCTTGGTACACATCGCCTGCCGCTGCTCGGAACGGGAGATTGGAACGACGGCATCGATCTCGCCGGCTTCGCCGGCCGGGGCGAAAGCGTCTGGATGGGCTTCTTTCTTCACGACATCCTGCGCGGGTTCAGCCCAATCATTGCCATGCGTGAAGGCGAGGCCGAGGCAAGCGCCTATCTCGCCAAGGCCGATGCGTTGAAGGTCGCACTCGAATGCGCTTGGCGCGGCGATCATTACATTCTCGCCTTCGCCGATTGCGGCGCCGATTTGGAGCGCACCTGCGCGCTGACTGCGGCCTGGCCCATTCTTTCCGGCACGGTCGATTTCGGCCGTGGGCGCCTGGCGCTCGAATCCGGGCTCGCCAAACTTGAAAAGAATGACAGGATCCTGCTCGTTGATCGCCCCTTCGACGAAGAGTCCGTTCCTTATCCCGGCCGCATCGCCCAATATCCGCCGGGCGTGCGCGAGAACGCGAGCCAATATTCGCACGGCGCCTCATGGGCGGTCGACGCGATGTTGCGGCTCGCCCAAATTTCGGGCGGCGAAGGTGATGCTGAGCTCGCCCTACGTTTCAAGGCACGCGCCTTTGACCTGTGGAAGAAGATCTCACCGCTCGGAAAGACGGACGGCGAGAATCTTGCGATCTATGGTCTTGCGCCACATCAACAGGCAGCGGACATATCGGACGGACTGGGCCATGCCGGCCGCGGCGGCTGGAGCTGGTACACAGGCTCCGCGGCGCGCATGCTTTCGGCGGCCTATGCCATTCTGGGTCTGCGCATGAAAGCGGGCGAAATTCTTGTGCCCGACGACATTTTTGAGCCAAAGGGCGAACTCGTCGTCGAAAAGATCCGTGTTCGTGACAGGACCCTTGTCGCGCCTAGACCCGCGAGGCGCGTCGAAACGGGCCGGAATTAGCCATCACACGTGCGGTGGGCGATCACAGACCGCGGCCGGTCGCCGATCGGACAAGTCGTAAATCACGACCTGGCTCAGGAGGTCGCGCACGTCCTGCGCCCAGCAAAGCTCGGTGCCAGGCGCTAGCAGGGCCGCGGAGCCTGCCGCAACCGCATAGCGGAAGGATTCTTCCAAGCTCATCTTCGATGCGAGCGCCCAGACCATGGCGCCGAGAAAGCTGTCGCCTGCTCCAACCGTGCTCGCTGGCTTGATGGGAAGGGGCTGCGCTTGCCACACACTGTCGCTCGTGACCAAGAGAGCACCATCCGCGCCGAGCGTCAGAGCGACAATTTCCACACACCCGCGCGCAATCAGGCTACGGCACGCTTCGATCATCGAGGCTTGCGTATCAAGAGCCGCACCCACGAGCTCGCGCATTTCGCGCAAGTTCGGCTTTATGAGATAGACATGTTCCTCAAGGGCCGAATTCAAAGCTGTCCCGGAACTATCAAGGATGAATTTCGCGCCCCATCCTGCGACGATCTTGGCGACGCGAGCATAAAAATCATCCGGGACGCCAGGCGGCAGGCTGCCGCTGGCACAGACGAAATCGGCGCGAAGAGTGGCGAAGGCGTTCAAGCACTCCGTCCATTCGGCGCGATCAAGGGCAGGCCCTGGAAGCACGAAACGATATTCCTGGCCCGTGGCGGCATCGCTCACCGTGATGTCCTCGCGGGTCTCGCCACGCACGGGAAAGGTCAGACATTTGATGCCCTCGTCCTGGACCAGACGCCGCAGCAATTGACCTAGCGCGCCGCCAACGGGGTAGATCGCGGTGACATCGGCGCCGAAGCGGGCGATGACGCGCGCAACATTGATTCCGCCGCCGCCGGGGTCGCGCCGTCCCGCGCGGCAACGCAGCTTGCGCAAAGGTTCGACCCCATCGACCGTGGTCGAAAGGTCTACAGAAGGGTTCATGGTAAGGGTGATGATGCCAGCCATAAGGCTCCCTCCCAGAAACAAGATGATCGGACTATGCCTCGATCTCATTGACCACGGTCAATCGGCTTTTTCGGCGATGAGGCCAACCCTCAAACTATGATATGAGCCTCAACGAAGCCCCGTACGGCCCGAGCCCACAATGACACAGCCTTATTCTGTTTCGACCCGCCTTTCGCCCGATCTCGCCCGCGTGCATTCCTATTGGAAGAGCCTGTTGCGCGGAGCCGCCAACATGCCTTTTTGGGATGACGTGAATCTCTCGGATCTGCCGGATCTTGTCGATCGGCTCCTGCTGATTGACGCGTTCGAGCTGCCGGAGCGCTTCAGGTTCGATCACCTCGGGCAAGCGCTCCGCGCTGAAGCCCTCGCGGGCAAATTCATCGACGAAATAGAACCGACGTGGCCATTCGAATTCCTGCGCTCGCAGTGCAGCGCGACGATTGAGGCCGCGGCTCCTTCCTATTATCGGCAGGACGCCGGGGCGCGCACCTATGAACGGCTGCTGCTACCCCTCTGGGGGGAGGGCCGGATCGGCATGCTGATGGGCGCCGTGGATTTGAGTGATTGATCAGCGGCTCAGTGCGTCAGTTCCGCATGGATATAAGGCGCATGTTCGGGCAACTTCGCTTCGACCTCGGCGGCGAGCCGCATCAGTTTCAACGCGCTCGCGGGATTGACGCTGATCGAGTCGATTCCCTGCTGGATCAAGAACTCTTGCAATCTCGGGATAGGTCGCCGGCGCCTCGCCGCATATGCCAACGTGGCGGTGGTTGCGGCGTGCGCCGAGGACGGCCTGGCGCAGGAATTCGAGCACGCCGGGATCGCGTTCGTCGAAGTCGAACGCGACAATCTCTAAATCCCGATCGACGCCCAGCGTCAACTGGGTGAGGTCATTGGAGCCGATCGAGAATCCGTCAAAGAGGGCCGCGAAGGCGTCAATCTGGATGACATTGTTGGGAATCTCGCACATGACGAAGATCTCCAGTCCATCGCGGCCTTGAACGAGTCCGTTCGCGGCGAGGCTCTTCAAGACGCGCTTGGCTTCATCAAGACGCCGACAGAAGGGAACCATGATCGACAGATTGGTGAGGCCCATGGTCTCGCGTATGCGGCTGAGCGCCCGGCACTCAAGAGCAAAGCCGTCGGCATAGGCCGGATGGGCATAACGGGCGGCGCCTCGGAACCCGAGCATGGGATTAGCTTCTTTCGGCTCGAAATTGCGACCGCCGGCGAGCGCCGCATATTCGTTCGTCTTAAAGTCCGAGAGCCTCACGATAACCGGGCGCGGATAGAACGCCGCCGCGATCGTCCCCACGCCTTCCGAGACTTGCTCGACGAAATAATCCGCAGGAGATGCGCTTCCCCTCGCCAGGCGCCGGATCGTCGCTCGATCGCGCGCCGAGGTGATCTTTTCGGGATGAGCGAGCGCCATCGGATGGGCGCCAACCCCGCTGATGATGAACTCCATCCGCGCTAATCCGACGCCGGACACCGGGAGCATTGCATTTTTGAATGCCGTCTCAGGATTGGCGAGGTTGAGCATGATTTGCGTGCGCGTCGGCTTGAGCTCCGCGACAGACGTCCGTTCGACCTCGAAGGGTATTTCTCCCGCATAGACGTTGCCAATGTCGCCGGCGGCGCATGAGACCGTGACAAGCTCGCCTCTGGTCAGCCTGCGCGTGGCTTCGCCCGTCCCGACGACCGCCGGTACGCCCAGCTCGCGCGCCAGGATCGCCGCGTGGCAGGTGCGCCCGCCACGGTCCGTCACAATGGCCGCGGCTCGCTTCATCACCGACTCCCAATCCGGGCTTGTCGTGGAAGCGACGAGGACTTCCCCGGCTCGGAATGCGGCGAGCTCACGCTCGGACGTGATGACGCGCGCCTTGCCGACAGCGATCTTCTCGCCGATTGCCTTGCCGGTCACCAGCGTCGGCGCATTACCCTTCAGCCGCCACGTCTCGAGCTGGCCAGCCGTGCGGCGCGATGCGACTGTTTCGGGCCGTGCTTGAAGGATGTACAGCCGTCCATCGACACCGTCCTTCGCCCATTCGATATCCATCGGCTTCAGGTGGCCCGCCTTCTGCGAGAAATGGTCTTCGATCCTCAAAGCCATTTCCGCGAGGCGAAGGACTTCTTCGTCGCTAAGGCAATAGCGCCGCCGATCGGCAAGCGGGGTTAGCCGCTCGATCGGCCTTCCCTTGCCCGCGAGCACGAGCTTCCGCTCCTTGGATCCAAGCTTGTGGCTCAGCACCGCCTTGAACCCTTTGCGGAAGGTCGGTTTGTGGACGTAGAACTCGTCCGGATCGACCCTGCCCTGCACAATCGTTTCGCCCAGACCATAGGCGCCGGTCAGGAAGATCACGTCCCGGAAGCTCGAACTCGGTATCGAGCGTGAAGATCACCCCGCTCGAGGCTCTGTCGGCACGCACCATTTTCATGACGGCTACAGAAAGGGCGACCTTAAAGTGATCGAATCCGTTCTCGGTGCGATAGACGATTGCCCGGTCCGTGAAGATGGAAGCGAAGCAGCGCCGGCAGGCCTCGATCACGGCCGCTTCGCCGCGGATATAGAGGAAACTGTCGTGCTGGCCGGCGAAGCTCGCCGTAGGCAGGTCCTCGGCCGTCGCAGAACTGCGGACCGCGACCGCCAGCTCAACACCGTGTTTCGCCTTCATGGCCCGCCAGGCGGCACGGATTTCGGCGCGAAGCGTTTCGCCATTCATGGCGTCATAGACGATCTTTCGGGCCGCCTCAGCGCGCCGCGCAAGCTCCTTCATATCGCGTACATCGAGACCGTCCAAAAGTTTGCGAAGCTTCGTCCAGGCGTCAGCCTCCGTCAGGCCGTCGCGATAGGCCGCGGCCGTGATGGCAAAACCCGGCGGAGTTTCGACGCCGGCGCTCCGCAGCGACGTTAGCTCGCCGATCGCGGCGGTCTTCCCGCCCACGAGGGCTGTGTCGTCTGCGGTCAAGCTGGCGAAATCGCGGATGTAGGACATGAGATGGCTTCCTTAGGATCCCTGCCTTATCCGGGCGCGCCACGCCTTGCCCTGGATCAAATAGTCCTCACCGCGCTTTATTGGCTTGTCGCTCCTGATCTTGCGAAGTTGAATGCGCAAGCTCGAATGGAGCAAAGAACCGCGCCGGAGATCGCCGAAATCGCGCAATCGTCCCGCATGGCGAACCCGCAAATAGGCAAGAAAACTCTAGGTCACTTGTCCCCCCTCTCGAACAAGACCGCCTCGATATTGTTTCCGTCAGGATCGTACACGAACGCTGCGTAACCGTAGTCCTTGCGCCGCCCGGGCTTACCGTTGTCCTTGCCTCCGGCTTTGAGCGCGGCGGCGTAGAATCTCCGAACCGCCTTCCTGCTCTTTGCGAGAAACGCGACGTGAATGCCCCCTTTGTGCTTTTTCTTAGTAATCCAGAAGCTCGTGTGGCCGCCCTCAAGAAACCCGGCTGCCTCCGGCGAGTAATCCCTTTGGAGTTTGTATCCCAAAGGTTTAAGCGCAGCCAGGTAGAACTTCTTCGACTTGGCGAAATTCGCCACGGAGATAGATACATGTTCTAGCATAGTTGTTTACTCGATTATTGTCACATCGTCTTCGCGTCGCCGAAGGGCACCAGCGTCTTCATCGCTGCCGCTGCCAGCGGTTCCAGCACGTCCGAGGCCGTTTGAGTGGCGAGTAAGCCGCGCTCACGGTCGAGCGGCCATTTGAACTTGTCGCTGCAGGGGGCCCCTGCGCGGAAGCGGGCGCCGATCACCCGGAGACCGGTTCGCTTTTTAACGAGACTGGTAAGTTTCTGCAAAAGCCTGCTTTTAACCGATACTGTTGAAAAACTCTTTTTTCCTCAAGGATCACAATTTTAAAGGGCCGTGGGCCTGATAGTCGAAAAGGGACGTGGGGGATACATAATTTGACAATTAACTGGAGGGAGACTGCCGCCGACGAACTCAGGTGGCATTGAACCGCGATCCTCGCTCGAAGCATCATTCAAGCGGATTTTTGTCGCCCCCCACTTTCCGAGTTTTTCAACAGTATCAACCCAAAGCAGACATCCGCGTTGCTCCTTTGCGTTAGTGATCGCCGTCGAGTAGGAGAATGCCGTGGTTCTTGCTCTCACCGCGCTGCTGCACCAAACGGAGATCCGAAAAACGCCGCCGCAGACGCCGGAAATCTCGGCTCGAGAAACCAGCCGGTGGGGCCTTCGAGACCGCAGACCACGCGGAGCGCACCTAAGCTTCGGAACTCTCGCGGTTTTGCGGAAAGGCACACGTTCGGTGCACAGGCGCCGCCTGCTTGGCTGGGGCGGGATCTGCCACAGTATCGCGAGAAAACATTGATTTTACTGATGATTAGAATTGCTCCGAAAATCAAGATCGACAAAAATACCGACATTTTCAACGCCGGCCTACCCGATTCCAAGGCTCCAATAGCGCACCTGGAGGACGCAAAAGCGGAACCTAGGCTTTGAATTTTGCGAGGTGCTCGCAGTGGCGGACCTTGACGCGTTCTTGAACAAGCTCCCGTCGGCTCGCGCGAAGAATGAGCCGGGAGACACTGTCCACGCCGCCTGGGGCCGGGGCACGCAGCCGGTCATCTCGGCAACGACAGGGAAGCGTCGACGTACCTCCGTATCGGCGGCCACGTCGCTCATCCTGGCGAGCGCTCCGATGCGCACGCCACCCCCGGGCAGCACTTCGATCCGTGCCTCCCCGCTGGTGGCGTTGCTTGGCGACTTGTCTCGCGCCGCCTCACCGAATCCCTGTTGCGGCGTCCCGCTCATTTCGTCCTCGCTCGTGCGACATCGGCGGCGCTGATCCCCTCCAATGCGAGGCCAAGTGTGACGCCTTCGTCGATGATGCGGCGCAGCTTCTGGGTCATCGCGATGCGCGTATACTTCGTGGTGAGCGATGGCAGCTTGGCAAGCCCTTCGGCGATCTCGCGGGCGCGGGCCAGCAGCTTGTCCGCCGGAACAATTTCGTTGACCGCGCCCCAGTCCTTCGCCGTCTGGGCATCGAGCTCCTGTCGGGTCAAGATGAAGTAGCGGCCGCGTATGCTCCCGATGGCTTCCTGCCACAACAAATGGACGCCATCACCGGACGCGACGCCTAATTCGAAATGGGGTTTGTCCTGAAAAACAGTTGAAGGCGTCGCCAGCACAATGTCGGCGAGCAGGATGTATTCGGTGTGCAACCGCATGGGGCCGTTCACTGCGGCGATCAGTGGCACCTCGATGTCGAGAATGTTCATCAGGACTTTCCTGCCCTCGCGATAGATTTTGTCGTAACCTTGCGGGGTGAAGAAGTCGAAACCTTCAGGACTGATGGTCTCCATGAAGGCGTTGCCGCTGCCCGTCAGGATGACAACGCGGTTATCGCGGTCGGAGCCGATCGCGTGAAACAGGTCGACGAACTGTTCATGGGTATATCCGTTGAACGCCAGCGTGCCGCCATTGGTATGAAGCGCCACTTCCAGCACGCCGGTTTTTGAGCGGGTCAGCCGAGCATTGGGAAACCTGTCGCGATAAGCGTCAAAGTGACTCATGCGTCTCTCCTTTGGAAATCGGGCTCGGCTTCTCGGCCAGTATTTCCTTGATCAATGGTTCACTACCTTGAGGTAACGCGGGCTCCTGCTCGGCATTGAAGTGCTCCATCACGTCCATTATGTCGCTTCGGGAATTATTGTTAGCGATCGATTGTGCGCGGGCGTACATGGACGTTATCGTCGTGCTCGCACGGCTCTGTCAGCAGGCCGCGCAACCTGATCATGTGCCATGCTATTGGACTCCAGTCACGCCAGGCTTGTTGGGCCTCACGCACCCGGACGCCGCTCACGATCTCTGGAACAGGGCCGAAAATCTGTGGCATGCGGCCGGACATTTCCTCATCACGCGAAATGTTCCATTTCGACAGCCCGCCCATGAACCGATCAAAGCCTTTCAGTCCAATCCCAAAACAAGTGGCTTACTGGGAAGGGCTCGTCTCAAAATCCCTCTTTGAAGGGCGCCTCCGCTGAAAGGGCCGGTGAGCCACAGCAAAAAACTCCGGTGTCATGGGCGTGGCGAATCAACAAGCTCCGGGACGGATTCGTCTCTAGCAGTTCTCAGTGCATCGATGATGACTTCGATCGCCATGCGCCTTCGGTAATCAGGATCGACAAAACGGGCCCTGATGATAGAGTCACGGCCAACGATAAATGTCGCAGGAATGGGCAGTAGCCAGGCATCGTTTCCTTGGTACCGAGCAATATCCCAACCGGCGCTCTTCATAAGCTTCTGCAGCTCCAGGCCGACGAAAATGGCAAGGTTAAGCGAAAGCGCGTAGCCATTGTCGACGTCAATCAAAATTGGAAACGGCTTTGCCTCCGCGTCCGACTTCAGCGCAGTTGCGAAGTGCTGCAAGTCAGGCGTGATGGCGACAATCTGAGCGCCGATGTGTTCGACTTCCGACTGCGCTTGGGCCAGAGCATTTGTATTGATCCGGCAATATGGGCACCAGTGCCCCCTGTGGAAAGACAGCGCCACGGGTCCTTTGGCGAGCAGCTCATCGAGAGTGACGAGATGCCCTTGATCGTCGGGCAGCATGAATGATGGCATCGGATCGCCCACTGCCGGAGCCGTGGCGCCACAGCCACTAAGATTGAGCCGCTCGACCAGCCCATCGACCGCATCGGCAAAGACCGGGCTTGCGATACGGACAGAGTCCGCAAAATACTCCAAACGGGCACTGAGCGGCGCGTCCATATCGCGCGCGTGTTCGAATGCCTCTTCCAGAATCTGGGAAAGCGTAAGCTCTTTCACGCGATGCCTCCCAATGGAGCCACTGTGCACGAACACTTAGCCGTATGCAATGGTATCGATGATTGCATGCGACTTGTAAAATGTGAATAGAATTTCGGCATAGCCGCTGAAGAACTCCGACCGATCGGCGTCCAGGGGAAGCTTTCGTGAAGCGAGGAGTGCTTTATCGCGCGTCTACAGCGACTGCACCTCGCCGCCATCGATCCGGAGGGCAGCCTCTGTCAGCCAGCGCGCGGGCGGAGAAACGAGGAACGCGACTGCGTTCGCGATGTCTTCCGGCTGGCCGAGCGATGCGAGCGGAGCGGGCGTAATGTGTCTCAGCTTCGTGGGGCGGCAGCGCGTGCTCGGCGGCGTAGCGCGCAACCAGGCGCTCGCGGCGGTCAGTCATCACAGGTCCTGGCAGGATGCTGTTGACCTGCACACCGTCGGCGATACCGCGCTCGGCGAAGGCTTTAGCAAGTGAGACGATCGCAACAAGCGCGGCACATGCGAGCAATGATCAAGGAAGGCAAGGGCGCGATCAAGTGGACGCGGCTGTCATGCAGGACGTTCGCGGCCAACGCCATGCGCCTGCAGCTTCATGCGCTCGCCTCGACCACCGTTCCGGCTGCCTGAGGTCGCGGTAGCGGTCCGCACCTCGCGTCTGTAGTGCAGGAAGGCCGGAAAAGCGCGAATATTCATGCCGTTTAGAAGTCATCCGGGGAACCCCGGTAAACATACCTCCTGCCGCATCCGTATAGATCATCGACTTTCATTCGGAGACGTTGATGTCGCAAGTCGCCATGGATAGCAGCCCGCGCATCCGGCGCGTGGCGATTTGCAAGCACGGCGTGACCGTTCGCGTCACGCATTGGATCAACGCACTCGCTTGGATTTTTCTGCTCATGAGCGGGCTGCAGATCTTCAATGCTCATCCCGCTCTCTACTGGGGCCGCCAGTCCAATTTCGCGGATCCGTTCCTGTCGATGACGGCCCAGGATCCCACCCGCGGCATCAGGATAGACACCCGCGACCGCCTCAAGGCCGTAATTCTTTTGCCATCGACGTACCGTTCCAGGCGTTGCGCCAGTCGCCTTCGCCAGCTCGCGTACATTGTAGCTTCGCAAGCGCTTGACGAGGCGCGCGCTATGCCATGCCGCACCCGAATTTCGTGCCGGTCATTCCGAGAACGTCGCGCAGGACCCATAAGAGGGGCGTGTCGCCATCAACGTCGGCCTGATGATCGGCACCGTTGATCTTGAGAGTGAACGTCACAACCACCTCCGTATTTTTGTTGGCCGGCGTGATCCGCTTGCGTCACGCTACCGATTGATGGATCGGGCGCCTTTGTCATCGGCACCTGCGAATTCGCTAGCGACGACCGCGCGCAGCAATGCACGCAAGTCCGTGGCGCGCTTGGCTCCGAAGACGCTGTTAAATCGCGTTTGTGCCGCGTACCATCGTTTTCGCGCCACCTGAAGGCGCTTCTCGCCCGCCTTGGTCAGATGGAGCTCCTTGGCGCGGCGGTCGAAGGCAACCGGTTCGATCCTGATCAGCCCGTCTCGCTCCAAGGGCAGGATGTTGCGCCCGAGCGTGGTGCGATCCATCACCATATCGTCGGCAAGCACGTTGATCGTCATCGGTCCCTTCCGGTCGAGCCTTGCTAGGATGGAAAACTGAGTTGTGCGCAGGCCGAGTGGCCCCAGAAACTCATCGTAAAACTGGGTGACGTGCCTGGCCGCCGCGCGGACGGCAAAGCAATTGCAATCTTCGGAGCTCGGTAGGGTATCGACCGGCATCATATCCTCAATGTTTAAAGGCGTAATACGCGCTTAAATAGGCGCATAAGCGCTCAACGTCAACAACGAATTAGGGCTCATTGGCCACACGGCCTCCGCACGGCGATAATGCCTAAAGAGCTTCTAGAGCGCTATTCCAGCTCCTGGTTGACATTGAGAGCGTATGCGCGTATATGTGAGTATATGCACTCTTATCAAGCTGCGTTCAGTAAGCCAAACATGGAGGGCGCTATGAAGGACCAACCAACGCAGAGGTTGGAAGCCGCACCAACCATGTTCGTCGAGGCGGCCGGGATAAAATTTGCCTACCGCAGCTTCGGCGCGCCGGCGGGCACGCCTTTGGTTTTCTTGCAGCACTTTTCGGGGAACATGGACTCATGGGACCCGGCTGTGGTGAACGCGCTCGCCGAAGACCGGCCCGTCGTCGTTTTCGACAACACCGGGGTCGGAAAGTCGTCCGGTTCGACGCCCGACAACGTCGCGCAAATGGCGACGGACGCCCTTCGTTTCATTTCTGCTCTTCGGCTCGAGAAAGTCGATCTGCTTGGCTATTCGCTTGGCGGCTTCATCGCACAGAAGTTAGCCGCCGAACATCAAGCGCTCGTCAGAAAGCTCCTGCTGGTCGGCACGGCGCCGCAAGGCGGCGAGGAACATTTGCTGAAAGTGCTGGCCGATGCGTTCGCGCATAAAGAGGCGCCCGACACGCGCCTGCCTCTGTTCTTCACGCCGTCGCAAGCAAGTCAGGCCTCGGGCCTTGCCTTCCTCAAACGCGCAAAAGCGCGGACGCAGGATAGAGATCCCGACAGCGGCAAGGCAATCACCGATCCGCAAGCCAAGGCGCTGATTACCTGGTGCGCTACTAAGGATCCGGACAACGGGGTCTTAAAAGCAATCCATCAGCCCGTACTGATCGTGAGCGGCAGCGACGACACGATGCTTCCGGCGGACAATGCCTATTTCATGTTCAAGCATCTGAAAAATGCGCAGCTGATTCTCTATCCCGATGCGGGTCACGGGGCTCTGTTCCAATATCCGGAGCTTTTCGTGAGCCACACGAGGCTTTTCTTGAGCGCTTGATTACGCGACACGGGTGCTGCCCCTAACATCCGGCGCTGGAAGTGCTTGCATGGACCGGCGGCAGGCTCGACGTAGGGACAAGGGGTGGGCATAGGACAAACGCCGCGAGCTCAATCTTACTGACCGCCTTTTTTGTTTTGGCACCTGCTACCATGGAAAATATCATGGCGGAACCAAACGTCACTCGGCACGCCATACAGGTCGAGCACGTCAAGATTACGTCGACGAAAACATTCGCCGATGTCGAAGCGGCGCTGGAACGGTCAATTCCAAAGATCGATCCAGCGATCATGGATGCATTGGCTAACGGCGACGGCGACCGCGCCAAAGAGCTGGCACGCGGCTCAGAGCTCTTTATCTTCGAGAAGCGTGACCACGGCAGTTTGCTGCGCAGCGCCGGACAGACGCGCAACGCGTTACAGTATGAAATTGGGAATCCGATCACCGCGGCATCGATGACCCGGTACCAATTGCCAGCCGCGATCTATGCGCCCTTGCGCGTCGCCGTCTATGAAAATGCGTCGGGAGGGACGACGTTTGAATACGATCTACCCTCCACGCTTTTCGGCCAATTCGGCGATGAACGGGTTACCGCCGTCGGGCTAAAGCTCGATTCTGAGCTTGAACACGCTCTCCTCCACGCCGCGGAGTAACTCTGAACGACGTGATGTGATCGAAACTCCTGAAACTAGGACGGGGCAACGGGCGGTCACCGTTTCAACGTTTCGCTCACGATTGTAGAGGCATCGTATGCACACATCCGACGAATACGTTTTGCGCAAGGCGCAGGAGTGGCGGCGAAACATAAAGCGAAGCGAGGGCAGAGATGCCGAGCTCATTCGAGGAGCAATTCGAAAAGGCAGCCTGAACATCCGAGACCTGCCGCGGGGCGATTGAGGGTACTCTGATCGATCAAAGATTTGACGAATCCATGGTCGCCACTGAGCACGGCATGTTCAAGTGGCAAGCTATTGAGCGGGCGGCGAAATCGCCATGTTCTGCAAAGAATTCACCGTTTGGTCGGCTTCTGTCCGACGCTTTCGCGGAGCTGTGATTTAAGATCGGCCGGGTGATGGTGCTTTTCCAGCAAGTCGCGGAAAGCCTCGTCGGCAAGCTGCTGGAAACTTCGGCGGCGTTCCTGGCGGAGCAGGTTGATTGCTGCCCAAGTCTGGTCATCGAACTGTACGCGCTTTCCGATCATTGCCTTGGTCTCGTTTAGGGACGCGCAGCACAAAGCCTGCCGAGCTGTCATGGCAAGTCCGGGCTGATGCAGCAAGCTCACCTGTCAGGTTGAGCTTTCTGCGCGTTTATGTTGGCCTCGCGGTAGAAGCCCGCCGTCCTCCTCAGATATTTTCGCTGACACTGAACTGCAATTACGCGAGATCCTTCCTCAGGCGTTGGAAAAACGCCTCGAGTACGTCGCGCCGCAGGACATAGCTGGCGAATTTGCCTTCCCGGACGACCTTCACCAGGCCTGCTATTTCGAGCTCTTTCATGTGGTGGGAGAGCGTCGTCGGGCTGATGCCCGTGCAATCGCGCACCTCGCAGCAGGCCAGCGCGTCCGGGCATTCGCCGAGACGCTTCAAAATTTCATAGCGGCGCCGATCGCCCAAGGCCTTGGCGATGAGAAGGATTTGATCTTCCGTCAGCGTTTTGCCAGCCAGTTCCTACTCCTATATCTTCGAGCATGACCGCTTCAAATTGAATCGATCATGCTCTTTTTTATCGGTGGCGCGTCCGCCGTCACAACGGCGTGATCGTCTTAACGCAAGCCGCCCGAAACCGCCAGCGTATCGCCGGTGACCCAACGCGACTCGTCCGATGCAAGAAACACCGCCACCGGCGCTACATCGTCCGGCTGTCCGGTCCGCCCAAGCGGCGTCAGCGCGACGAACTGCTTCTCGAATTCGCTGCCGATGACGCCCGCGGCATGTGTGCCCTCAGTTTCGATCACGCCTGGATTGATCGAGTTGACCCGAATTTTCCTTGGTCCCAGCTCTTTCGCCAGGACGCGGGTTACCGCGTCGACCGCGCCTTTCGTGGCGGTGTAGACGACTGTATTAGGCAGATTGAGATCGCTCACCACGGAGCCGATATTTATGACGCTGCCACCCTGGTCGCCAAAGAGCTTCGCCGCTTCCCGTGTCGCCAGCAGCAGGCCCATCACGTTGGTGTTGAAATGCCGGTGAAAATCCTCTTCCGTGACCCCCTCGAGAGGCGAAAGATTATAGACGCCGGCGTTGTTGACCAGAATGTCCAACCGACCGAACGCTTGCTTCGTCTCTGCAAAAAGTTTTTTCACATCCGCCGCCTTTGTCACATCGCCTTGCACGGCGATCGCTTTGCCGCCCTTGGCGTTAATATCCGCAACGACGCGATCGGCGCCGTCCTTGCTCGAGGCATAGTTGACGACGACCGCTGCGCCTTCCGCCGCGAGGCCTTTGGCGATTCCCGCGCCAATGCCTTTTGAGGCACCGGTCACTACTGCTGTTTTGCCAGACAATCTGCTCATGACTTTCCATCCTCTGATGTTAATTGTTCGATAATTGTAAAAGTGTCGAACAATTAGGTGACATAAGCCGGCCAGATTGGCTTTCAAGGGGGGGCGATGGGCGGTTAATCCGGCGTAAACCTGAGCTGCGCACAAGCGCAGACCTTCCCCGATGCTTTCAGCCAGAAAGCCAGCGTCGGTCCACCGATGCCTGCACCCGAGATCAGCACGGTTTTAGTTTTCATATTAGACGGCTAGCACGTGGCGTAGCCGAAGCAAGAGTCTGGCACAGTTCGGTGCGAGGTGTTCTGCATGGCGCCAAAAGCGGATATCTAGGTTTCATCCTCGATAGCTGCATGGAGTTAAAACCGCGATACTGTATATTATCAACGTACAACCGGCTTATCCGGCGCACGCCAGAATCAAGGTTCCGGCAACTGCCACGCCCATCAACAGCGTCGCGATCTGGCGGAACGCGTCGCGGCCACTGACGCGCCCGGTCGTAATATCGAGCTCGCCATAATAGACCAGTACCTACAAGGATAAAAAGATCGTCGTAATTTTCATTTCCGCCGACCCTGCAGAGGCCGGCATCGAAATTCATCGAATTGCGGCACAACGGATTAGCTATCTGGAGAGCAAAGAGAATTTCATAACAGCATCCGCAATATATCAGAGGCTGCTAAAGCCTGTTTATTATGCGTGGTTGCCGTACCTGTGTTGTGCCCGCGACGAGCTTTTGCGAGCCGTCCACGCAAGGTGGCCTTCTTTAATTCGCAGGATAAGTTCCACACCTCCGCTATCGGAGGATTTCATCTCACTTTTTCTTGACCGACGATTTCGGTAACGCGCCTTCCCTGGCGACCGAAGAGATCGGCAGGACTGACACCATCAGCCTGTCACGAGGGCCGGATTCGAACGGTTCTGCCGCGTGTGCAATGCCTATCTTCGAAAGGACTCAATCAATGACGATCAGCAATCCTATCACCTTAGCCGTCGCCGCCGCTGCCCTTTCACTGGGTGTCGCGTTAGCACCGGCTGCCTTTGCTCAGGATGCGGGAACGGACGCGATGTCGCAAAGCGCCAAGGCCAAGGACACAATGGGCACGGCCCACGATACCATGGGGAAGGACACCATGGGGAAGGACACCATGGGCAAGGCCCACGATACCATGGGGAAGGACACAATGGGCAAGGATGCGAAGAGCAAAGATACCATGAGCAAGGACGCGATGAAAACGGAAACGACGAAATAGCGCGCGTCCGGCATGACGAATTCTGCGGGGCCGCCACATCGGGCGGGTCCCGATATTCAGCGAAAAAGATGGCGGTTCACGAAGACTTGAATCGTTAAGGGTAACCCGCCGCAGGAGTCGCACGAATGAACAGCTAACTCCGACAGCACGGCGGCGAACCAGGCCACCGCGCGAATCCGATAAGGAAGTTACCATGGCGGCTGCACTCTTAGCGCTTTTTGCCGGCATATTGACCATCGCCGCGCCATGCACGCTGCCGGTCTTGCCCGCTCTACTCGGCGCATCGATCGGGCGAAACGACAAGGCACGGCCGGCATTCATCGTGGTGGGATTTGTGGCGTCGTTCGCTACTGCGGCGATCCTGTTCAGCGTGATCACTCAAGTCGCCGGCATCGACCAGACGGCGCTGCGCACGGCAGCGGCCGTGCTGTTGGCGACGTTCGGCGCGCTGATGCTATGGCCGCGTCCCTTCGAATGGTTTTGGGTCAGGGTCGGCGCGCGGCTCATGCCTGGCGAACGCGCTTTCATAAGCTTTGCCCATGATAACGCCAGCGCTTTTGTCCTTGGCACCACACTTGGTCTGGTGTGGACGCCATGCGCCGGTCCTGTGCTGGCGTCGATCCTCACCTTGATTGCTACCGCCCATAGCCTGGTCTCGGGCGCTGTGCTGCTATCGGTCTATGCCATCGGTGCCGCTGTTCCGCTTTTGGCCATTGCCTGGGGCGGACAGGTCGCAACTACCCGGGTGAAAGTTTTTGCGCGCTACTCGCATCGCCTGCAGCAGGGTTTCGGCGCGGCGATGATCGCTTTCGCGGTCGCAACCTATTTCGACTACGACGCGCTCATCACCGCATGGCTTTCACGATTTTATCCAGACGCCCAGATCGGCCTTTAGGGAGAAGTTCGATGAACGAGCAAGTGAAAATAGCCGCAGCACTGGCGGTGTCTCTGTGTGCACTTTCATTTGGTGCCGGCCCCAGCATCGCCGAGGAGCAAGCAGCAAGAAGGACGCTCGGATTGGCGGACGCTCAGCGTATGGCGCCGAACTTCGTCGGGATTGACAACTGGCTCAACTCCGGCCCGCTGACCATCGCTGACCTACACGGCAAGGTCGTGCTGGTCGAGTTTTGGACCTACGGCTGCTACAACTGTGTCAACACGCTGCCCCACGTCACGCGGCTCTACAACACCTACAAGGACAAGGGCCTCGTCGTCATCGGCATTCACACACCGGAGTTTCCTTTCGAGAAATCCACCGGCAACGTGCAAGCCGCCATCAAGCGTCATGGCATCCGTTATCCGGTGGCGCAAGACAATGAATATGCAACGTGGAACGCCTATGGAAATCAATATTGGCCCGCGCAATATATAGTCGACCAGAGCGGAAAAATCGTTTTCGAGCATGCTGGCGAAGGCCAGTACGATGAAATAGAGCGGGTCGTGAGGAAACTACTCAATCTCACCAGCTGACATCGAAGGCGCAAAATTCCGCTCTTCGACAGTTCCTCGTCAGCATGTTTTTGGCAGTCATTGGATTTTTGCTTGTGGGCATTTTCTCGGCGTTCACTGATGGCGTGCAGCGCTCGCACCTTTCGCACCTCGTTGAGGATCGATATAGAGGGACGGCATACGGCTACCTCAATGCGGCGGTGGGGTTCGGCGCGCTCATTGCCGGTATCGCGGGTGGCTATGTGTGGCAGCAGTTTAGTGACACAACGGCACTCATTACCGGAGCATGTGTCATAGCTCTTGGGCTTGCCGTTTTCCGGTTCGGCAGCATGCCGCATGAGAGCGGAACCTATTGAGAGTTGTCGTCGTCCACGCGTTGGGCCGCAGATTTTGGCGGTTGGGGAAGTCACGGATTTTGGGCCGTGGAGCGCGGGACTCTTGTAGTTTCGTGTCACGGAATTCGGGATGCGGGTCTCCAATCGCCCGCGCGGTTAAGCGTAAATTTGGCGGCTGTTGTACGTAGCGAGCGGAGCTACCCCGCGCAGCGGGCCGCACGAGCCCAGCGGGCCATTGCCGCCCGCGTGCAGTTAATCCCGCATGGCACGCCCCACAAATCCCGAGTGAAGTCCGCCAATGAATCATACGTCCCGTCTGGTCCCTGATAGTAGGTATAGGGCTGTACTACCATTCTGCAGTGCACAGGCCTCGGATGGGCCGTCGAGGACACAGGGGGCGCGATTGCGAGGAAGGCAGTGGTTGCGAGCGATATAATAGGGAGCTTGGATGCCATCGGAGTACCTCTCGGACTAGGGCGTCGCCGCTACATGAATTGATATTGGGAGGACACGTTCCAGGTTGCCAGGAGCGCCGGAATTAATATTCCTTTTAAACGGAAGGCACCGCGCAGCTAGGAGCTTGTGGAGGCGGCGTCAGGACAACTGGACGCAAAGATACGGACGGCCGCCAGCAGCCACGCTCTCATCGCTGCCATTGGGACGTTTCGCATTTGCCTCAAGCTTCAGTAGCCGACGCAACACATCGTTTGGCGTCTCGTCGAACCCCCGGCGCTCGGCCTCAAGGCATTTGTGGACAGCAAGATCGATTTCGATCGAACGAAAAGTGCTCATGGGAAACTGCTTCGCGATTTCATGGGCCGGCATGCAGCCTAACAGCGTCGTCAACTGGTTCGTCTCGATGTTTCGTGAACTTGGCATCGAAGGCTGCTCGTCGCACTCTGGGCGCCGCAGCTTCATTACGAACGCCGCGCGCAACGCCCACCGCACCGGCTGCAGCCTTCGCGACGTTCAGCTTCTTGCCGGGCATCGCTCGATTGAAATCACGCAAGGTTACATCGACGGCGATACAATGGGGCAAAGACGGCTGGTGGCGCTGCTCTGAGCAGCGATAGTGCGTTTTTCTGCATCTACCCTATCGCTGCATTTTCTCTCGAAATTCGTGCGAGCGCTGTTGAGGGGCGGCCGCCACAGCACTCATATTAGCACTACTTTGGCAGATTTATTCGATGATGCGGTTGTACTGGCCGAACGAAAGCAGCCCATCGATCATCGACGGGACATGGAAACCTCCGGCGGTGAAAAAGATCGCCTAATGGGATGCTGCACGTAATGATATCAGGCTTTGGCAAGTTCATGAAAACGATATAGATCGCTCTCAATTTCAGATATTACTGCGAATACGGGATTCCGGTTGGATTAGGTCATCAGTCGTACGCTCCTGCCAAGAGATTTCAGAATGTCACGTTTAGATCCGGGTGAGATCTAAAATAAATGGAATCACAATCAGTTAGGGGTCGCCTTTTTAGCGGAGACTACCTCCGCCATCGATGCGCGTGATCGCGTAGTCTCTCGCCAACTCGGTTGATCCTTCCAGAAAGTAGGCTGATTGGTAGCAAGACAGTTAGACCGACACCGAATATTTTGCCCCCCGTTCGGGGTAGGTGCGTCGATGGATAACAGTGCGAGGTGATCTTCGCGCGGAGACTGGAGGGTGAGCTGTGAGTCCCCTGTCGATGTCTGTGATTGTGTTTGGATGCGTTTTGGCCGGGACGTTTTTCGGCATATTTCTCCACAACAGGTTGCCAGAGCACCATCTGAGCGGGGCTACAAAGGATGTCGTGAGACTGGGAACGGGGCTGATTGGGACGATCGCCGCTCTCGTGCTCGGATTGCTGATCGCTTCGGCAAATAGCACTTATGAAACTCAGAGCAGTCAAGTCCAGCAGTTGACCGCCAATATCGTTGTACTCGACCGCATCCTAGCGCTGTACGGGCCGGAGACAGATTTGGCCCGCAATCTGTTGCGTCGCGTTGTTAACTCTATGGCCGATCGAGTTTGGCGCGAGAACGGTTCTGGTTCTGGGAAGGCGGCGCCGTTCGAGGCGAGCGCCGCAGGCTTATTGCTCTACGATGAGATTCTTAAACTGGCGCCACAGAACGAGACACAACGCTCTCTCCAAGCCAGGGCAATAGACGCCGCCGAAGATCTGGCGAAGACGCGGTTACTCTTGTTCGCCGAGGCGGGGAGGACAATGCCCATGCCCTTCCTTGTGGTACTGGTTTCCTGGCTCGCCATCATATTTGCGAGCTTCAGCCTCTTCGCCGACAACAACGCTACCACCGTTGTCGCCCTCGGCATTTTCGCGCTTTCGGCGTCTGCTTCGATCTTCCTGATCCTCGAGCTAAGTCAGCCATTCACGGGGCTCATGGTGATTTCCAGCGAGCCACTGCGTAACGCACTTGCGCCCCTCAGCCCTTAACGGATGCCCTCCGTCGTGGACAACAGAACGACGATGTCGATCGAGCGCTGCTGCATGGTGTGAGTACCTCAGCCCGGCGTCGCACCGCCTTCGGCAGAGACCATCCCTCCACGACGCACCTATCGCCGCGTGAGAAGTCGGCGCTTCGTGTGCGCGCGATGCGGCGGCCGGGCGTGATCAAGCCGGGCACGGTGAGCAACGAGATTTTCTCGCACCAGGACATGTTGCCAACGCTAGTCGCCGCGACCGGGGAGCCGGACATCGCGGCGAAACTCAAACAGGGCTACAAAGCGGGCAATAAGACCTTCAAGGTCTATATCGACGGATTCAATCTCCTCCCGTTTTTGAAGGGCGAGACGAAGGAGAATCCGCGCCCCGGTTTCCTCTACTGGGGCGACGAGGGCGACCTGATGGCGCTCCGCTACGGCGACTGGAAAGTCCATTTCGCTGTGCAGCGCGCCGAGGGATTGTCTGCGTGGCAGGAGCCAATCATAGAGCTGAGGTTCCCTATGCTTGTTAACCTGCGGACCGACCCCTACGAGAATGCGGAGGTCTGCTCCATCTACTACGGTAAGTGGCGGGCGGATCGTGTCTTCATGTTGGCCCCCGCGGGCGCGCTCGTCGCCCAATACATGCAGACCATGATGGAATTCCCGCCACGGCAGAGCCCGGAGAGCTGGAGTCCTGGCGCCGTGATGGAGAAGCTCAGACGCAAGTAGGAACTTCTGGAGTCCGGCAATGCTGCCGGGGTGAAGTAGGCACTTCGTCACGTCACATCAATTCGGTAGGCGCAACCTTTAACTAGGATTGCGCCTACCTCAGTTGACTCGGACAGCTGCCGCCAAAAAATTGTTTCGGGTACGCCCGCTCTTGGGGGCGCTGGCATCGGACGCGAGCCGAGAAAAATTGAGGGGGTAGTAGGCGCGTCTTGCGCAGGTGTCATGCGGCGATCCGGTCGAGCACGCGGGCGACGTCCATGGTGTCGCCGAATGTTATTGCCGGCAACCTAAACAGCTGTGAATTGCCGATCGATTAGGTCCTTCTAAAGTGATCCAGCTAATCTCTTCAATGCGCGTGGCGTTCGGGAGATGGCTTCTTTTGGCTTTGGGTAGTTGTTTCCGCCGAGTTAGCGCGCCGCCACTCGCGGATGAGCGTAAGTTCCGCCTTCCACGGACCCATGCCCCCACGGTTTTTTCCCGCTCGGTGACGCCACCAAGGAAGATGGGAGCAAGTGTTCCGGAGCATTTCTCGAACCTTTATCCCTGTCATGTCGCTGCGGTTGAAGACCGCGTTCGTCACATTTCCAACCGTGCCATAAAGGGCATCCCCAAACAGCCAAAAGGTTTTCCACGAAAACGACAGCACAAAGCTCCTCACCCGAGCATCACGAGTTCCACGAAAGTAGCCAGCGGCCACATTTCCCTCTCCTTCGTCATCGAGATGATCAGCTATCGCCGCCAAATCAAAAGCCCGATCATTCAGTCCATGTGACTGTAAGCGCGCTGCTATAGAGCGGACCAGGCTCGCGGCATTGCGCAAGTCCTTCATTTTGGCAGTTGCGTTCGATCGAAGCACGGGTTCTTCGTCTAAAGCTGTCCGAAAAGCTTGTGAAAGAAGGGCTTGCGCCGCGCGATCCTGGTTGGTCCATTTCGGCTCAAGCGATCTTCCTAAAGCTTCGAGGGAAGCTGTATCGGCCTCGTGAAGGAATTCTTCAGTCGATCGGTGACGCTTCTTCCTATATATCTCTGCCCACACGCGCTTCATTCGCGCGTCAACAACCAACCGCCTTAACACCTCATGTGCTCGATCCGGGTCGTTTTCTTTAGAAAAGTTGGCGAAGAGCTCCGCTGCCGTTTCCATTACCGGCTCAGGCAGCCACTTCGGAAAGCTCGACAGATTTTCGCTGCTCAAGGGGAATCTCCAATCAAGGTTTGTTGGCGAGTTGCCCCGGAGATCTGTGGGGCGCAAACTCATCCGAGATGTAGATGCCGCTTACGAAGGGCTTCTCGCCAGTTCGTCGAGATGGTCCGCCCATCGAAGCATCATCGCACGCCGCTCATTTAGGTATTCGGCGCGATTATATGCTGCACGGACACCGTTCTGCTCTTCATGGGCAAGTTGGCGCTCGATTACGTCAGGACGAAACCCCATTTCATTTAGCGCAGTCGACGCCAATGCTCTGAAGCCATGGACTGTCGCGCGGCCGTGATAGCCCATGCGGTAGAGCGCATAAAGCATTGTATTATTGCTCATGTAGCCTTCACGAGATGGCGATGGAAACAGGTACGGACTCGCATCCGAGCCAGGCAGCATGCGCAATTCACGTAGCAATGCTACGGTTTGCGGAGCCAGAGGCACAATATGGTCGCGCCTCATTTTCGTCCGTTCGGCGGGTATTCGCCATAAAGGCTTATCTTCATCAAGATCTTCGAATTCGGACCATCGTGCCGCTCGCAATTCCATCGTTCTGACGAAAGTCAAAATCATCATGCGTAACGCTAGCCGCGTCCGCCGGTCCCCGTCGTAAAGATTGAGCGCGCCGAGGAAACGCGACATCTCACTGAGTGCCATCGCTTTGTGGCCGCGGGGCCTGCCAGGCGAGCTGAGTGCCCCTCGTAATGCAGAGGACGGATCTAATTGGGCGCGTCCGGCGGCAATGGCATAACGAAATACCTGGCCAGCGATCTGACGCAATCTTCGTGCAGTTTCCAGCGCTCCGCGATTCTCAACCTCCCTCAGCGCCTCTAGCACCTCTGGGGCACTAACGGCGGCAATAGGCCGCGACCCAATTGCCGGGAATAGGTCTGTCTCTAGCCGAGCTAGCAGCAACGTGGCGCGAGCCTATTGCGCTGTTTGTTTAGCCACTCAAGGGCAACAGCGCGAAACGTACTCTGCCCTCCCATTTGAGCAGCTCGCTTACTCGCCTTATTTGTTGTGCTCGGGTCAGTGTCTTTTGCCAGAAGCTCCCGTGCTCTTTCCCGGCTTGCGCGAGCTTTTGCCAATGTTACGGCGGGGTAGACACCAAGAGCGAGGGTCCGGCGCTTGCCTGCGAAACGGTAGTCTAATCGCCAATAGCAACCGCCACCGGAAGTGACGAGAAGGTACATGCCGCCGCCATCGAATATTTTGTAGGCGGTCGATCTCGGCTTGGCGTTACGAACCGCCGTATCGGTCAAAGGCATGACGGTATCTCGTCCCCGAAAATGGGCACTTTGGAGCGCCATATACCGCCGTAGATACCGTCAAATCTCGTGGTTGCAAAGGAATATCAGCGAACGGCGCCGGCACGATTAAGCACTTTACGCCGCCTTTTCAGTTAGTTGGCGGCCGGCGGCGGTGGAGGGCGAACATCGGCGAACGGCAGTATGGCTGGGGCGGGAGGATTCGAACCTCCGTATGGCGGAATCAAAATCCGACTAGTTCTCCTGCAAAATCAACACGCATTCTGAACAAAAGCAAAAATTCAACCCTTATCGAGCAATAGGTTAGCCCCTGATTCAGAATGAAACCCCTGAATTGGATATGGAGTTCGCCGCTCGTCAGTTATCTCATCGCGTACAGAAGTCACGGCGCACGGCGGTGCGCGCAATTTCAAGTTTCCAGATGGGAAGGTTGAGCCAACAAGCGCCGAACGTTGGCCTCACCCGCAGTTGACTATCGTCGCGTGAAGAGCAGACTGCCTCAGCCTGATAAGTCCAAACAGTGAGGCGGCTATGCGCGTCCTTATGGCAAGCACCGCAGTGATACTTTCCCTTATGCTAGCCGATTGTTCTAAAGGGACACCAGGTCCGCAAGGACCCCCTGGGCCTCCCGGACCGGTCGGGACAGCCGGCCCCGCTGGGCCGCAAGGCCCTGCAGGCACTCCGGGACCAAAGGGGGAAAAAGGCGACCAGGGATCACCCGGCCCCGCAGGACCAATTGGTGCAGCAGGACCCGCAGGACCGCCCGGCCCTGCAGGCCCTCCGGGACCAAAGGGGGAAAAAGGCGACCAGGGACCGCCTGGCCCCACAGGACCAGTTGGTGCAGCAGGCCCCGCAGGACCGCCCGGCCCTGCAGGAAGCGCGCCGCCACAGTAAACGGCGCCTCACCTTCGCTCGATGCGCGCGCCAATCGGGCATGATGTTCACTGTTCCGGCGGCGCATTGCGTGCAAACGAAGCGCCGGCGGCGGCCGCCGATCGTGGCGCGGCACCGCGCGGTCGGCATGGGACGATGAGCGCCGCCAGCCGGAGTCAGTGCGCTATGGTCGCCGCGAAGCTGGCCAGCCTGAAGCACGGGCGGGCGCCAGAGCGGCAAGTTTGCCGCCGTCCCAACACAGGAACGGGCTGCAGAGTTGCAATCTCGGCAAGCGCAACGAATAAATCTTACCTTCCACTAGGTTCCAGAATTTGGAACGAGGAATTTAATCCATGAACAACCTTTTCGCGTGTTTCGCCGCGGATCGGTCGGGCGTCATGGCTATCGAATATGGCCTCATCGCCGGTCTGATTGCCATAGTGATCCACGGTCGGCACCAGTCTTTCGGCCAAGTTCAATGCGGTCGCCGCGAACTTGAGCTGACTTCAGCTAGTTTGAAAAAGGGAGCCCTTGATTCCTTAGCGCCAAGCGTTACATGACAACCATGCCGTGATGTCGACTCAGTTCTACAGCAGAATACAGAGAAGCATGGCGTCGCATCCGACACAGCCCCGGCCACAGATTGACCGGGGCTTCATTATTTTCTGCCCTTGCCGCAGCCGCCGACGATCGCACATCTCAAAGGCCACGGGCTCGAAGGCTTGTTCGTGACCTGCAAGTACGCGGCTTGCCTGCACTCGGCGCCCTTCACCTTCGACGCGCTCAGGCTTGACGATGACGCGCAGTTTCCGTCGATCGCGCATCGCCGGCGCTTCGTGTGCAGCCGCTGCGGCGCAAGGACGGTGAGCATCATGCCAGACTGGCGCACGCACAATGCGAGCGGGATCGGGCGCTAAGGCCTGGTAACACCGTAGTCGCGCACGTTCCGGTGTTGCTCAGCGTGGCGAGTTGAGCTTCGACTCCGCAGATGAGTGCGGTTCACGATTTTCGCGCGCGGGTTTCCTTCTTTGAGACCGGCGTCCGCTTTGGTTTGCGCGGCGCCCAGATCATGCCTTCGAGCTTCATGCCGTCCGGATCGGCGAAATAGATGGCGTAGTAGTTGCGGCCATAATACTCGCCCGGCGGGTCGAGCACCGTCATTGCGTTCTCTTCCAGAAAAGCGCCAAGCTCGTCCACGGCATCGCGGCTGGAGAGCTCAAACGCATAATGATGGAAGCCGATATCCCCTTTGCGATATTTGCGCTTTCTGCCTTGTGCGTCCGCGGCGGCGATCCAGAACAAGGTCTTGCCGTTGCTCCAGCCGACCGTGTTCGGGTAATCGTATTTACGCTTGAACCCGAGAAAGCGGAGGAGCTTGTCGTAGAATTCCTTCGAGCGCGCGAAATCGCCGACGCTGAGGGCTAGATGATCGATGCCGACGACCCTGGCATTGGGTACGATCCGATCCATGTGCTAGAAACAGCGTCACGGCTGCTGCCTCGCCGGCTCCGCCGGCCGATTTCCGTACGGCACTTATCCAGCTCATCCGACACGTGCCACTCATCGCAGCTTTCGCCCACTCAGCTTTGTTCAATGGAATGAACATTGTCCCGGTTGCGCGCAGACTGCTTTGATTCAACGCAAACGAGCCGCCACCTTCGCGGCGCTCGGCCTCGCCCGATGATGTGCGGTTCCCGTCGATCGCGCGATGCCGGCTATTCGTCTGCTCGCAATGCGGCGCGAGAACGGTGAACATCATGCCAGATTGGCGAGCGCACCGCGCGATTGGAACGGGGCGGTGAAGTTGCCTGAATTTCGCCGAAGTAAATCTCCATGGTAGCCCCGCTCAGACGATATGGGGGGCGGGCGACGCCAAAGGAGAGCAGGACCATGAGCGAAAGACCGCTCGCCGAGCATCATGCCGACGCCATAGACGTCCATTTGACTTTCGACGGCGCTTTCGCGGCGCTAGGGATCGTGAATGGGTCCCAGGCCTTTATCGTATCGCTTCCACGGGACGTGCTGGAGGAGTTTATCGTGCGCGCCATTGACAAGCTGGCGGCAGCTCCTCTCCCACATGGCGCGGAACAAATTTAGGTCAGGTCGCTAGCCCGGCTGCGGGAAAAGCCCGAACAACTCACTCACGACGCGCTCGCCGAACAAAAGCCCGCATCCGAACGGGAAGCGGGACCGCATTGCTTCACGCGGGATCTGAACGTAGCTGCCGTTCATGAAGACGGGAAGCTTGTGCACTTTGACGTTGGTTTGCCGCCGACTTCTTCAACAAAATCGGCGCATCTCTGTCAACAGCGGGGAAAGCTCTGATATGCGAGCGCGAGCTTTTGGAACATCAAATCTAAGCATCCGCTGAGTCTTCGTCCGATCAGGTCCATTTTGGCCAGAGTCGCTAGGCGGGACTGGATCTGCGCTCGGTTAGCGCCCTGTATGATGTGGTCGGTAAGCTCCAATGTGGCCGCCAACGATAGAAGGCATACTTCGCGGGGGGTTGGAATATCATTGCTCACCAAAATTTTGGTGAGCTGGGCGTTTAGTTCCTCAACGGGAGATTGATCTATTATGGAGTAGTGATTTCCCAAAATACGGGAAAATAAGCCTTCTTTGATTTTCAATATTCCTCGATCCTGAAGGCGAGCCAGCGCTGCCTTACGGATCGTCTGGCCGAATGATGTCAGTTGTTCCATCAGTTCCGCGGCTTCAAAGTTGAGTCGGTCGATGGACAGCTGCATCAGCACCACGTCTATGCCCGCCTCCCCTGTGGGCGTGTTATCTGTCACCCAAACACTTTCGAGGTCGCTGTCGATCCGGTTCCTGATCGCGAGTTCCATCAATGCCGCTGCCACAAAGCCGGCTAAGAGAGCGTGTCGAGAGAAGATGCCGATGCCCTTCGTTCGATCGTCCCCGAACATCAAGAGAAGCAATTCTTCAGGGAGTGTGAGCACTTGGGGACTCTCTTAGGTACCGTGCTGATTGTGAGCGTCATCGGGCGATGCGAAGCCTGTAGCGCTGCGCTTGTAGACCTGAATCGGCCGCTAAAGGGCTACGTCGATTTCAGGCTTGTGCCCCTTATGTTAGCACATCGGATCGCGTCTTCGATGGACCGAAACACCTGACCACGGACCAGATCGGGCGGCAAGCGCAAGGTCGTGGTCGTCATCCGCGATCGGACGGCCGCACGACGCGGCCTCCAAGCTCAACTTCCGCAATGCGGGACCGCTCGGCAATTTTCATTCATGATTCCTTTGCCCCATGGAGGAGCACAGAAACCTAGAGGGGGTGTGCTGTTGCAATTTGTAAAACCGTCGGGAAGACACGTCTGATCGGTGCCTGTGCTGCCGTCTGGCAGCTTGTATGTAGTCGTTATCAGGCAGGCCAGATCTTGCGCAACTTGTGTCTTGTTCTCTGTTGCGCGTGCATCATTCGGGGAGGCGATGCCGAGTCCCATTGCCGCTGTCGCCGTCGCCGCCAGAACAACTAAAGCTGCTGCTTTCATAGGGCTTCCTCCGTCGGTTTTTCTGGGAGCACACAAAACCAGACGAAAAGCGAGAACAATAGTAAAACGCGCTACCCACCCAGCAAATCTGGCCTCAGACGGGACTGTCCTGAACCAGATTACATCCCAGAGGCTTCAAGTCGATCTCCTCGGCTCGCAGCGCACCGCGTTCACCGTTCTAGCCCCACATTGCGTGCACATGAAGCGCCGCCGCGCGATCGTCGGGAACCGCACATCATCGACAAGCCCGAGCGCCGCGAACGCGAACGGCTTCGAATGCAGGCACGCCGCGTTCGTGCAAGTGACGAACAGGCCTTCGAGGCCGTGGCCTTTCAGGTGCGCGATGGTCGCTACGGCGACATCGGATCATTCGATCACCGATTGGCGCAGAGAACAAATCAGCAATTCATGTCGCGTGTCATGTCGCGTGGAGCTGCCGAGACATTTTGAAACTCGTTTGTAATCAATGAGAATTAGTTGTTACCGACGCGACATGGAAAAGTTGCCGTGAGGCATAGAAAGTCGAATGATCTCATGGCTGGGGCGGGAGGATTCGAACCTCCGTATGGCGGAATCAAAATCCGCTGCCTTACCGCTTGGCTACGCCCCAATGGGCCGCTGGTGGCGCGGTCTCGGCCAGCGGCGGCGCGACCATAGGGCCAGGTCTGGAGTGTCGCAACCTCTTCCTCTATGAAGGGCGCGCTATGGAGGGCGCGCCTGCCCGCATCCCGGAGGTCGCGATCGGGTCCGCCTTTCATGCCGGTCTGTGCAGCGTCAGTCGAAAGGATGGTCCATGCCGCGAACCGCGCCTCTGCGTGAGGTCGATCTCGGTCCGCTCGACATGCTGATTGCGCCGGGTGCCGATGGCGCGATCTGTGCGCGTTCGCCGTTGCCGCTCGGAGCCTTTGACGCGAAGGTCACGGCCTGGCTCGATCTTTGGGCGTCGCGCGCGCCTGAGCGTCTTTTCCTCGCCGAACGCAACGCGAAGGGAGATTGGCGAGGCCTGACCTATGCCGAGGCGCGGGCGCAGGTACGGGCGCTCGCCCAGGCGCTGCTGAGCCGAGGTCTTGGTCCGCAGCGCCCGCTTGTCATCTTCTCCGGCAACAGCATTGCGCATGCGCTGCTCGGCCTCGCCGCGCTTTATGTCGGCATTCCCTATGCGCCGATTTCGCCGGCCTATGCGCTGGGCTCGCAGGATTTCGGCGCCCTGAAACGCAGCATCGAACTGCTGACGCCCGGCCTCGTCTTTGTCGAGAGCGGCCGGCTCCATGCAGAGGCGATCGCCGCGGCCGTACCCGAGTCGGTTGAAATCCTCACCGCGGCAGAGCCTGGGCGCCGCGCAGCCGATCTCGCAACGCTCCTCGCAACAGCGGAAACGCCGGCGGTCGATGCGGCGCATCGCGCCGTCGGCCCCGACACGATCGCCAAATTCATGTTCACCTCCGGCTCAACGGCGGCGCCCAAAGCGGTAATCACCACGCAGCGCATGCTCTGCGCCAACCAGGCGATGATCATATCGTGCTTGCGGTTTCTACGGGAAGAGCCGCCGGTTCTCGTCGATTGGCTGCCCTGGCACCATAGTTTCGGCGGCAACCAGAATTTCAATCTCGTTCTCTGTCACGGCGGCACGCTTTACATCGACGCCGGCCGGCCGACGGCAGAGGGTATCGCAGCAACGCTCGCCAATTTGCGCGAGATCGCGCCCACACTTTATTTCAACGTGCCGCGCGGGTTTGAAACTTTGTTGCCGCATCTCGCGCGTGAGATGGCGCTGGCGAAGAACTTCTTAAGCCGGTTGAAGCTCAATTTCTTCGCCGGCGCTTCCCTCCCGCGTCATTGTCTCGAATCTCTCGCCGAGATCGCGGCCGAGACCTGCGGCGAGCGGATCCTGCTGATGAGCGGATATGGGGCGACCGAAACATCGCCCGCCGCGCTGTTCTGGAATGAAAACATCTCGGGCGGTTTGCCGCTGCCGGGCACCGAGCTGAAGCTCGTGCCGCACGGCGAGAAATATGAGGCCCGGATCAAGGGACCGCATGTCACGCCCGGCTATTGGCGCCAGCCGGATCTCAGTCGCCGCGCCTTCGATGAAGAGGGCTATTATCGTCTTGGCGATGCTCTGCGCTTGGCCGAGGCAGGCAGGCATGGACTTTGTTTCGACGGCCGCATCGGCGAGGATTTCAAGCTCGCGACCGGCGCATGGGTGAGCGTCGGACCCTTGCGCGAAAGATTTGTCGAGGCTTTCGCTCCTTACGTGAAGGACCTGGCGATTGCCGGCCCCGGTGAGGTCTATCTCGCCGCGCTCGTCTTTGCGGATCTCGAGGCTTGTCGGGCACTCGCCGGTCTCGGCGCTCACGTCCAGCCCACTGAAATCCTGCGCCATCCGGCCGTGCTGGAAAAATTCCGCGCGCTGCTTTACGCCTTCTGCAGTTCCGCGCGGGGTTCGTCGCGGCGGATCGATCGGATTGCGCTCATCCTCGAGCCGCCCTCGATCGATGCCGGCGAGCTGACCGACAAAGGCGCCCTCAACGAGAGCGCGGTGCTCGCCAACCGCGCCGCGCTGGTGCGGGATCTTTATGCGGGCAGGACTCCGGTCATCGGCCTGGAGACCTGCGATGAGCTTGCCCAGAGCAGCGCCAGCTAGCGCGATCCCTGAAACGCCCCATTCCCGGCGTGAATATCGGTCAAAACCCGCGCGAGGCGCAGCAAGGGGCAATTCACCTTGCAAGAGAAAAGCCGTCGCCGCCGCACCCGCCGCTTGCTAAAGAAAGCGATAAATTCGAGGCATTTCCGTGGGCGAATCGAACTCAGCAGCCTGTCGCGCCGCCTCTACGGCGATCCTTGCGCATCTCGAAGCTGCCGGCTATCAGCGGTGCGGGCCGCCGGTCCTGCAAAAGGCCGCGGTCTTTTTCGAGTCGGGCGAGGATATCCGCAGCCGCCTTTATCTGACGAGCGACCTCTCGGGCGCGGAATATTGCCTCAGGCCGGAATATACGATCCCGGTCTGCCGCCATTATCTCGCCTCGGAGGCGGCTGGAAAACCGGCAACCTTCAGCTATTGCGGCCCCGTCTTTCGCTACCGCAGCGATGGGCCGAGCGAATTCTTGCAGGCGGGGCTCGAGAATTTCGGCCGCATCGACCGCGAGGCGGCGGATGCCGAGATTCTCGGCCTGGCGCTCGATGCGGTGGTGAGCGCCAGCGGGCCGAAGCTTGCCGTGCGCTTTGGCGATGCCGGCCTCATCCATGCTCTGCTTTCGGCGCTCGATCTTTCGCCGCAATGGCGCCGCCGCATCCTGCGCGGCCATGCCCAGGAGAAGACCCTCGACACCATTCTGGCGGCTGCGACGAACGGCACTGGCCACGATCATAGCGGCGTGCTCGCGGCTCTCGAAAGGACCGACAAGCAGGGCGCGCGTGCGCTCGTCGAAGATCTTCTTGCGATTGCCGGAATTTCGACGGTGGGCGGACGCAGCCCCGCCGAGATCGCCGAGCGCTTCCTCGAACAGGCGGCGTTGAAATCCGGCTCAGGCTTTCCGGCCGAGCAACGCGCGATCCTCGAAGATTTCCTCGCAATCGAGGCCGATCCGGATCAGGCTTCGCTGCGATTGCGGCAGCTTGCTGCCGACGCCAAGCTTGATCTCGCCGCCGCGCTCGACCGCTTCGACGCGCGGCTCGGCTTCATGGCCGCGCGAGGACTCGATGTCGCCGAGTTCCGCTTCGCGACGCGCTTTGCGCGCAATCTCGACTATTATACCGGCTTCGCATTCGAGGCCTGCGCGCACGGGCGCCCGGACGACAAGCCGATCGTCGGCGGCGGCCGCTATGATGGATTGTTGCGATCGCTCGGCGCCCAGGCGGACATTCCGGCAGTCGGCGCCGCCATCTGGGTGGAACGGCTGAGCGTCTCCGAAGGCGCGGGTTGGTGGCGATGAGCGAATCCGGAAACCTCGTGCTCGCGGTGCCCTCGAAAGGCCGATTGCAGGAAAACGCCGCCGCTTTCTTTGCCCGCGCTGGCCTCAGCCTCGTCCAGGGCCGAGGCGCCCGCGATTATCGCGGCCGGGTCGCCGGCGTCGAGAATGTCGAGGTGGCCTTTCTTTCGGCGGCCGAGATCGTCGCCCATCTCGCCGCCGGAACCGCGCATCTCGGCGTGACCGGGGAAGACCTGGTGCGCGAAACCGTCGCCGATGCCGATGCGAAGTTCGGGCTTCTGGCGCCGCTCGGATTTGGCAACGCCAATGTCGTCGTCGCCGTGCCTCAGGCCTGGATCGACGTGAAGACCATGGCGGATCTCGAGGACGTCGCGGCGACCTTTCGCGCCAAGCGCGGCGAGCGGATGCGGGTCGCCACCAAATATGTGAATCTGACCCGCCGCTTCTTCGCCGCCGGCCATGTCACCGATTACCGCATCGTCGAAAGTTCCGGCGCGACGGAGGGGACGCCAGCCGCCGGCACTGCCGAACTCATCGTCGACATCACGACGTCGGGGGCGACGCTTGCCGCCAACGGCCTGAAAGTGCTGGAGGACGGTATCATCCTGCGCTCCGAGGCCAATCTCGTGGCCTCTCTCGCTGCGCCCTGGTGCAAGGCCAGGCGCGAGACGGCGCGCATCATCCTCTCCCGCATTGCGGCAGAAGAGATGGCGCGCACCACGCGCGAGGTTTCGGCGCGCCTTGCGCAAGCCGAAGTGGAGCTCTTCGCCCACGCGGAGGTCTTATTTGCGGCGCGACCGCGCCGGCATCTCGCCGACGGCTGGCTCACCCTGACCTGCCCGGCGGAGAAAGTCGCCGGGCTCGCCGATTGGCTCGTCGCGCAAGGCGCGGCGGAAGTCACGGTCGCGGCGCTCGATTACGTCTTCGCCGCGGAAAACAAGCTCTACGACAGGCTGCTGGCGCGCCTGCCGTAATTACTCCGCCGGCTGCGCAGCCATGTCGCGCGGCGTGAATATGCCGGCGCCTGCGTCGCCCATTTCAAGACGCCGCTTGTGGAATTGCGCCACGGTTGACCGATGTCCGATCGAGACCAATGTC
Source organism: uncultured Alphaproteobacteria bacterium (assembly GCA_963720425.1). Taxonomy (GTDB): domain Bacteria; phylum Pseudomonadota; class Alphaproteobacteria; order Rhizobiales; family Beijerinckiaceae; genus Methylovirgula. The sequence continues at coordinate 771,278 of OY970391.1, read as the reverse complement.
GTGCCCGGCAGGTTTTCGCGAATGGTCTTGTAGATTTCAGCTTCCATCGGCTCGTCCATGGCGGTCGTCGCTTCATCGAGGAAGAGCCAGTCGGGCTTGGCGAGAAGCGCCCGAGCAACGGCTACACGCTGCTGTTCGCCGCCCGAGAGCCTCTGCGACCAGATGTCTTCGACATCGAGCTTGCCGACGAGATCGCCGAGATTTGCCGCGACGAGCGCGGCGCGCAACGTTGCATCGTCAAACTGATCCGGCGATGCCGGATAGGCGAGGGCGGCGCGCAGCGTGCCGATCGGGATATAGGGCTTCTGCGGCAAAAGCATCATTCGTGCCGAAGGCGGCAATTCTATACTGCCTTCGCCGAATGGCCAGATTCCGGCGATCGCTCGGAAGAGTGTGGATTTGCCGGAACCGGAGGGGCCGGTGAAAAGAGTCGGCTCGTGTGTGGCCAGGCTCAAATTGGCGTCTTCGATGATGGCGCGTCCATCCGGCAGGCGCACGGTCAGTGCGTCCACGTTAACACCTTGGGCTGCGCCGGACGGCGCCTGTTGCGGCTTGAGATCGAAGGTGCCGGCCCTTTCGATCGCTCGGTCAAATGAGAGCAAGCGATCGAGGACGGATTTGAAATCGGCAAGATAGACATAATAGGCGACGAAGAACGTCAGAGCATCGTTGACGTTGGAGAAGGCGCGCGCCGTCTGCGTCATGATTCCGAGCTGGATCTTGCCGGCGAAATAGAACGGTGCCGAGACAATGTAGGGGATGAAGGGGCTTAGCTGCGCATAGGAGGCGGTGAAGGCGGTCAGCTTCTTGCGGCACGAAACGATCTCGAAATAATTCTTGACGATCGCGGCGAACCTCTGGCGAAGCGACATTTTCTCGGCGTTTTCGCCGCCGAGCAGCGCGACCTGTTCGGTATATTCCCGCAGTCTTGCAAGCGAGAAGCGGAAATCCGCTTCGTAACGTTGCCGGATGAACGACAGGCGCACGAGCGAGCGCCCGATCCAATGCGTGATAAGCGTGCCAAGCCCGGCATAGACGAGCGCCACCCAGCAGAGAAAGCCGGGCACCGCGATCGTCGTGTAGGGCAAGGTGAAATTGGCCGACAACATCCAAAGGATGATCGCGAAGGAAACGAGCGAGCTCAACTTCGAAATGAGCAGAATCGAAAAGGAATAGATGCCATAGCCGACCTGACCGCCATCGATGAAACGGTTGACGTCCTCGGAGATACGCTGGTCCGGGTTATCGGCGGCGATGCCGACGAGCGACATGCGATAATGCGTGTGATTATCGAGCCAGCGCTCGATGTAATAGTCGGTGAGCCAGCGCCGCCATTTGATGACCAGGGTCGATTGGACGACGAATTCGACGACCGCCGCGGCGATGTACAGGAATGCCCAGACCATAAAGACCGTGAAAAGCTGATACCAGAAGGTATTTGCGTCTCTGTTCTGGATCGCGTTGAACCAGTCGCGCGAGAAGAAGGAGAGCCGGATTTCGATGCCGACTTCCGCCTGATTGATGAGCACGAGAAAGACGACCATGGCCGAGGCCACGGCGCGCTCGAGTCCCTGGAAGGCCGGAAGTGGCCAGATGCGCGCTATCGTGCGCTCACCCGTGTCAAAATAGCGGTCGGCGATCCGCATCATGGCCCGGACCATCGGAATGAACGAGACGAGATAAACGATGATGGCGAAGAGGGCGACGGTCAGCGGGAGGCTTTCCGGCAGCTCATAGCTGGCGAGCGCCGCTGGCCAGAGATTCAGCTTGGCCGCCAGACAAAGCGACCCGAAGATCACCAGCTCGATGCCGAAGATCGCCACGAAAATTCTGAGATAGCTCGAGATGGCGCGGCTCTGATAGGTCGTGAGCGCGCAGATCGCCGAGGCGGCGGTCAGCAGAACGAGGGTCGTATCTCCCGTCCTTTGCGCGACAAGCGCGGCGGCCAGCGAGAAGAGCGCGATGATAATTGCAAGGATTTTCATGGACCTGTTCGTCTTGATGGGGAATCGAATGAGGAAGCGCTAAGGTCTCGCCGTTTTTTGGCGGCAGACCTCCGGACCTGGGTGCTCTCGACTTCCAGCGCAGTTACAACGTGCCGGAATTCGGCCTTTCCTCCGAAACGCTCAATGTTACCGATTGAGAGCCTTTCGGAGAGAGAAGCCGCGATGCGATCCAGTTTGCTGGCATGATCTGGGCCGGGGCCCATGGCAACGCTCTAAGTCGTTGTTTTCGCGTATGTCAGGAATGGCCAGTCCGAGGCGCGGTCCGCGTGCCTCGACATGCGCCAGGATCGCGGTCTTTTGCAAATGGAAAATGCGCCGCATTGAAGGCGGGCAACCTGCCCCACCCCGGCAAAACAGACGCAGGCCTTCAGTCGCTAAGATCCTGCGCCGCGGCGGGATTTTGCCCGTTAATTGAAGCAACGAGCACGGGCGAGGGTCTGAACGTGAGCACCCGGCGCGGCTTGATCGGCACTTCTATCCCGGTACGCGGGTTGCGGCCGATCCGCTCGCGCTTGGCGCGGACGGAAAATAACCCAAACGACCGAAGCTTGACCGTTTCGCCGCGCACCAGGGCGTCGGAAATCTCCTCGAGCGCCATCTCGAAAATATTCCGGGCTTGGGCACGCGAGAGACCCTTGCAGGAACTCGTAGACGGCATTCAAAAGGTCGGCCCGTGTCGTTGTTTTTCTGGCCGTTTCGTTCGGCAAGGCGTGACGCACTTTTTTCTCCTCGACGCGCGTGGAGCTGGTCCAAATGGACCGAGCGCTCCGGACCGAGAACAAATCGGACGGGGGAAGGCGCTCGAGCCAGGAGCGAGAGATCTTTAGCTGGTCTACGATTGGCCACAATCGTAAAATCTCGCGCCGGGGGCAAGGGCTGTCGAAAGTAAATAAAAAGCCCCGGAAAATCCGGGGCTTTGCAAGGCTCGCGCCAGAGCGGAGAGGATCAGAAATCCATCCCGCCCATGCCGCCCATGCCGCCGCCGGCGGGGGCGGTTTCCTTCTTCGGCTGTTCCGCAATGATTGCTTCGGTGGTGATGAGAAGACCGGCCACGGAAGCAGCGTCCTGGAGGGCCGTGCGGACGACCTTGGTCGGGTCGATGATGCCGAGCTTGACGAGGTCACCGAACTCCCCGGTCTGGGCGTTGTAGCCGAACGCATAATTGCTGTTCTCGATCAATTTGCCGACCACGACGGCCCCGTCGGCGCCGGAATTGTCGATGATCTGCTTGGCCGGCGTCAGAATGGCCTTGCGGACGATGTCGACGCCGGCCTTTTGGTCGGCGTTCTCGCCCGTGAGCCCTTGCAAGGCCTTCACCGCCCGCAGCAACGGGACGCTGCCGCCGGGCAGGACACCCTCTTCGACGGCGGCACGAGTTGCGTTGAGCGCATCGTCGACGCGGTCCTTCTTCTCCTTCACCTCGACCTCACTGGCGCCGCCGACCCGGATCACGGCAACGCCGCCGGCGAGCTTGGCAAGCCGCTCTTGCAGCTTCTCGCGGTCATAATCCGAAGTCGTCTCCGCGATTTGCGATTTGATCTGGGCGATCCTCGCTTCGATATCGGCCTTGGCGCCGGCGCCGTCGATGAGCGTCGTCGTCTCCTTCTCGATACGCACCCGCTTGGCGCGACCGAGCATGGGAAGCGTGACATTCTCGAGCTTGATGCCGAGGTCTTCCGAGATCATCTGGCCTCCGGTCAAGATAGCGATGTCCTCGAGCATCGCCTTGCGGCGATCCCCGAAGCCCGGGGCCTTGACCGCCGCCACCTTGAGGCCGCCGCGCAGCTTGTTGACGACGAGCGTCGCGAGTGCCTCGCCTTCGACGTCCTCGGCGACGATGAGCAGCGGCTTGCTGGTCTGCACCACGGCTTCGAGCACCGGAAGCATGGCCTGCAGCGACGACAGTTTCTTCTCGTGAATGAGAATGTAGGGCTCTTCGAGCTCGGCGATCATCTTCTCGGCGTTGGTGATGAAATAAGGCGAGAGATAGCCGCGGTCGAACTGCATGCCTTCGACGACGTCGAGCTCGGTCTCGAGGCTTTTTGCCTCTTCCACCGTGATGACGCCCTCGTTGCCGACCTTCTGCATGGCGGTTGCGATCATCTTGCCGACAGAGGAGTTGCCGTTGGCGGAAATCGTGCCGACCTGGGCGATTTCGTCGTTCGAGGTGACCTTCTTTGAATTGGCCTTGAGATCGGCGACGACGGCGTCGACCGCAAGGTCGATGCCGCGCTTGAGATCCATCGGGTTGAGGCCAGCGGCCACGGCCTTCGTGCCTTCGCGGATGATCGAAGCCGCAAGTACGGTCGCCGTCGTGGTGCCGTCGCCGGCCACGTCATTCTGCTTGGAAGCGACTTCGCGCACGAGCTGGGCGCCGAGGTTCTCGAACTTGTCGGAAAGCTCGATTTCCTTGGCGACGGTCACGCCGTCCTTGCTGATGCGCGGCCCGCCGAAGGACTTTTCGATGACCACGTTGCGGCCCTTGGGGCCCAGGGTGATCTTTACCGCATTGTTGAGGAGCTCGACGCCGCGCAACATGCGGTCGCGGGCATCGGAGCCGAAACGTACGTCTTTGACAGCCATTTTATGAAACTCCTGGATCGCGGTTTGTTGATCGCTTGATGAGCGGACGCGCTCAGCCGACGATGCCGAGGATGTCGCTCTCTTTCATGATGAGGAGATCCTGGCCGTCGACCTTGACTTCGGTGCCCGACCATTTGCCGAACAGAATGCGGTCGCCCGCCTTTACGTCGAGGGGAACGAGCTTGCCGGTTTCGTCGCGAGCGCCCGGACCGACGGCGACGATCTGGCCCTCCTGCGGCTTTTCCTTCGCCGTGTCGGGAATGATGATCCCGCCCTTCGTCTTGTCTTCACCTTCGAGACGCTTGACGACCACGCGGTCATGCAGGGGTCGGAAATTCATTTCGTGCTTCCTTGAACGCTTCGCGACCGGCACCGCGGTCCATGCCGAGTGCCTCGCGGAATTGGACTGAAGCTGTTAGCACTCTATAGAATAGAGTGCTAAAGCGCCTTGGAGATAGGCGGCGTCGGTTGCGCTGTCAAGGCAAGCGAGCGTGCAATTCGCTCGTGCAGTCCCTTTAAGCGGCGCCGCGCGGTTTGGCGCATAAATCGTGCGCTCCCCGGCAGTACGGCCGGGGCCCGAAGATTCGATTAACGATCGGCCTATGATGGAATAGCCAAGCTCAAGGTATGGCGAGCGCCACAAAACGCTCCTCCCCCTGGGCGCTTGCGATGAGAAGAAGCGCCAATTTCTTCCCGGCGTCCTTCAAGGCCTTCATTTTCTTGGCAATATCGGCCGGTTCTGACACGGGCTCTTGGTTGATCTCCAGGATCACCTCGCCAGGTTGGATATTCTTCTCAGCTGCAGGCGAATCGGAATCGACGTCGTCCACAACCACGCCCGAGGTGATGCTGTCCTTGATCGAGAATTTCAGCCGCGACGCATCATTTAGGATCGAAAATTCCATGCCGAGGACCTTTTCGACGACGGTGTCCGGGACGCTCTTGTCCGGCTCGGCACTGCTGACTTCGAGAGAAGCCAATTTCTCGCTGTCTTCCAGACGGCCCAATTTGGCGGTCTTGGTCAGTTCCTGACCTTTGCGCACGATCACGATGTCGACCGACTTGCCGACCAGCGTGGAAGCGACGAGCTTCGGCAAGTCGCGCGATTCCTTGATCTCGTCGCCGTCGAATTTGACGATCACGTCGCCGGTCGCGATGCCGGCCTCGGCGGCCGGGCCATTCGTGTCGGTCCCGGCCACGAGGGCGCCGCGGACATTACCGAGATTGAGGCTCTCGGCGATCGAATCATCGATCGGTTGAATCCGCACACCGAGCCAGCCGCGCCGGGTTTCGCCGTATTTCCGCAGTTGATCGATGATCGGAACGACGGTGTCGGAAGGAGTTGCGAACCCGATGCCGATCGAACCGCCGGACGGCGACAATATCGCCGTGTTGATGCCGATGACGTCGCCGTCCATGTTGAACAGAGGCCCGCCGGAATTGCCTTTGTTGATCGCGGCGTCGGTCTGGATGTAGTTGTCGTAAGGGCCCGAATCGATATCGCGGTTGCGCGCCGAAACGATGCCGGCCGTCACGCTTCCGCCGAGCCCGAATGGATTGCCGACGGCGATCACCCAGTCGCCGACCCTCATTTTGTCGCTGTCGCCAAATTTCACCGCCTTCAGCGGCTTATCCGATTTCACCCTGAGCACGGCGACATCGACCTTCGCGTCCTTGCCGATCACATCCGCCTTCAACTTGGTCCCGTCGGTAAAGATCACAGTGACTTCGTTGGAATCGGCGATCACATGATTGTTGGTGATGATGATTCCGGACGGATCGATGACGAAGCCGGAGCCCAGCGAGTTAGACCTGCGCTCGTGCGGGCGCGTCAGTTGCTCGTCACCGCCGCCGCCCTCTTGTTGGCGATGGCGGAAGAATTCGTCGAAGAGATCATCGAAAGGCGTTCCGGGCTCAAGTTCCGGCTCGCCGCTCGCGCTTTTCTCTTCGAAGGTCTGCGTCGCGGAAATATTGACGACCGCGTCACTCACTTGAGCGGCGAGATCGGCAAAGGAATCCGGCACGTGCCCCGCCCACGCGGTCTCTAGCCCGAAAACCGGCACCATCCCGAGAATCGAAAGCACCGCCAAGCCGAGCGCCACTGCAAATCCTGGTGAAACCGTGTGCCTCAAAAGAGCTGAGGGCCTGAGGCATGCCAGGCGGAATGGTGAAATCCGAACCATGGAAAATCTCCTGAACGTAGGCATTCGCCGGATATTTCGAACTGCGGCGGCGGTTTCGAGTGACCGACGCGCCGGAAAAGCTTGGGGATAAGGCCAGCGCCTAAGGCGCGTTCGCAGCGAAAATATCCCATCGCACGGAGTTGCGCCAGATTGCCTATCAGCCGTCGGTTCGAGCGCGTCGCATTCAACATTACGGCACCGAGCATCGCAACGGAGCAGACCTCATTCCTCCCGATATCCATAGGCGGGAACATTGCCGGTCGCGCCATAATATTTGTAGGGGAGGAATTTCCCCGACATCGTAAGCTTGACCCTGTCGCCGCGCGGATCGGCCTGCCTTTCGATAGCGAGATCGAAGTCGATCGCCGACATGATGCCGTCGCCGAATTCTTCCTCGATCAGCGCCTTCAGCGCCGGGCCGTTGACCATGACGAGCTCGTAGAACCGATAGATCAAGGGATCCGTCGGAGGCATCGGCGTGCCGCGCATCGGCACTTCATTGAGCAGGCGCGCCTCCGCCTCGCTGAGCCCGAATAGCTCGGCCGCCTTCTCGGCCTGCTGGCGCACGAGCTTCATCTGCCCGAGCAGAGCCCCGACGATGAGGAGCGCCGACATGCCGCCGATCTCCTCAGTGATGAATTTCCACGTCCATCCGCGTTCGCGCTTGATGTCGAGGATCTTTTCGGTGAGATCGGACCGCTGCATCTTGCTCTCCGGCCGGTGAGGATCGGCGATATTTGCTCAGCGGGATGCTGCGGGCACGCCAGGCGGCTGCGCAGGCGCAGGCGTGGGCGTCGCGAAAAAGCGGAAGAACGAGGATTTCGGCGTCAGGACGAAGCGCGTATTGCCCGGCTGCAGGCCACTCTGATAGGCCTGCATCGAGCGATAGAAGGCGAAGAAATCCGGATCCTTGCCAAAGGCCTCGGCAAAAATGCGGTTGCGCTCGGCATCGCCTTGACCGCGGATCTGGTCGGCCTGGCGCTGCGCGTCGGCACGCAGCACGACGGCATCGCGATCCGCCGTGGCGGTGATCGTCTGCGCCTGTTCGACGCCTTGGGCGCGGTAGAGCGCGGCTTCGCGCGCCCATTCGCTCTGCATCCGGCTGAAAACCTTTTCGGAAATCTGCTCGGGCAGATCGGCGCGCCGGATCCGCACGTCGACGGCCACGACGCCGAGCTTGCCCGATTGCTGATTGACCTGATCGCGGATGCGGCCCATCAGGACTTCGCGCTCGCCGCTGACGATTTGCGTGAGGTCCGCGTCGCCCAGCACGCGGCGCACCGCCGAATTCAGGATGAAGCCGAGCTGACTGTCGGCGCGCTCGACGGTTCCGACGGTCTGGTAGAATTTTAGCGGATCGCTGATGCGATACCGCAAGAAGGAATTGACCTCGACCCTGGTACTGTCGGAGGCAAGCACTTCTTCCGTCGGCGTCTCGACATTGAGGATGCGCTTGTCGAACCAGACGACGTTCTCGATGAACGGGATCTTGAAATGCAAGCCCGGCTCGCTGACGCCGGCGACCGGATTACCGAACTGCAGGACCAGCGCCTGCTCGGTCTGCGCGACGGTGAACATCGAGGCGAAGGCGACGATGATCACCAACACGGCGGCGATGACGGCAATGAAGCCATAGGCGCCCCTCATTTCTCCTCTCCATCGCTCGATTTGGGCGCGAGTTGCGGCAGCGGCAGGTAGGGCAGCACGCTTTGGCCGCCGGTCTCGTCGAGGATCACCTTGTCGGTGTCGCCGAACACTTTCTCCATTGTCTCGAGATACATACGCTCGCGCGTCACATCCGGCGCGTTCTTATATTGCGCGTAGATCTGATCGAACCGCGAGGCTTGGCCGGTCGCCTGGGCGACCGTCTGCAGACGATAGCCTTCCGCTTCTTGAAGAATTGCCGCAGCTTGGCCGCGCGCGGTTGGGACAATTCGGTTGGCATAGGCCTCGGCCTCATTGCGCGTCCGGTCGCGATCCTGTTGCGCCGCGGTTACGTCGCGGAATGCGGCGATCACTTCGTCGGGCGGATCGACCGACTGCAACTGTACCTGCAAAACGAGAACGCCGGCCTTGTAGCTGTCGAGGATCTTCTGCATGAGATCCTGGACCTCCGGCTCGATCACCTTGCGCTCGGCGGTGAGGATTTTCTGGATCAGACTATGGCCGATGACCTCGCGCATGGCGCTCTCGGCCACCGCCTTCACCGTCTCCTGCGGATTTGCGACATTGAAGGCATATTCTTCCGGGTGCACAGGGTCGATTTGCCAGATCACCACGAATTTGACGTCGACGATGTTCTGGTCACCGGTCAGCATCAGACTTTCTTGCGGCACATCGACCTGCGATTGCACATCCGGATTGCGGATGTCTTGCTGGTAGGCAAAGCCGATGTTGATAACATTGCGGTCGGTGACTTGGAGCTTTTCCACCGAGCCGATTGGGAACGGCAGATTGTAATTGAGGCCCGACGAGGTCTTGCCGGTGTAGCGGCCGAAGATCATGTTGAGCCCGACTTCGTTGGGCTCGACGACATAGAAGCCGGAAAGCAGCCAAAGCAGAACTCCGACCAGGCCGAGGGCAAGCAGGCCACGGCTGCCGAGACCGCCGCCCGGAAGCCATTGCATGAGCTTCGCCTGGCCGCGTTTCAGCCATTCCTCGAGGTCAATCGGCGCCTTGGGCGGCTGTCCCCATGGGCCGGGATTGCCCGGCTTCCAGGACCCACCGTCTTTGCCGTCACTGTTCCAGGGCATTTACGTCCTCGATTTCGCTGAAAGGCTCAACCGGCATCGGCCGCCCGAGGCTGCGATGCGCCCTGTCTTAGAGCCAATTGCAAGCGCAAGAAAGCTTTCTTCCTAGCAGGTGACGCAGGGTCAAAAGCGCGCCATTCAGCTTTGTGGGCCGGCTTTTCGGCGGACATAATCGACGAAGGCAAAGGCTGCGTCGTCACCTTTTTGCGGCGCATGCTCCTGGCGGCTCACCTCTTGCCACTTCGACCAATCTATTGGCGGAAAAAAGGCGTCCCCCGGCGGCGAAAGAGCGACGAAGGTCACATAGAGCCGGTCGACGCGATCGATCAGGGCTCTGAAAATCTCGCCGCCGCCGGCGAGGATGATCTCCTTGGCGCCCAGGACTTCCGCCCGCGACTTGCCAAGAGCGAGTGCTTCCTCGACGTCCGCCGCCACAAAGACGCTTGGCGGCGGCACGAAAGTCGAATCGCGGGTAACAATAATGGTCTCGCGGCCGGGCAGGACGCGGCCGAGCGAGGCGAAAGTCTTGCGTCCCATGATCACCGGCTTGCCGAGCGTCAGGGCACGAAATCGCTTCAGATCGCTTGAAATATGCCAGGGCAGGCCGTTGCCCAAGCCGATGACTCCGTTCTCGGCTATGGCGACGACAAGCGCAAGCGGTGGACTCATGGCTTCGGTGCGGTTGCGGCCAAGCTTCACAAGGCCTCGCTTTTAAAAACTCTTTCGACTTTCTGCGGTCAGATCGGCTTGCCCGCGCTGCGCGCCCAGGCTTCCTCAAGGAGGCTGTTGCTCGGCAGCGTCTTGTCACGGACCTTGTGCGCCGTCTCGATGCCGGCGACCGGCAGGCCCTGCGGATCGAGCTTGCCGATCTGCACCAGGACCGAAGCCTGGTCCCAATAGATATGCTCATGATCGATCTTGTCGCCGCGGAAGCTCACGATCGCGACCAGCGGGACCTCGACTCTGCGGCCGGTGGGCGCGATGCCCGGCAGCATCCAATCGATCGGCGTCGTATGGGTGAAGCAGAAGATCAGCTCGTCGACAATGCTGTCGGCGCCAATCGTCCGGTTCACTGGAACGACCTTCGTATCCGGCGGATTCTTCCCGATGAAATGGTATTTGTAGAAGCGCTTGACTTCGTCATAGCCGACGCCGCCGGCCATCGTGGGGATGTGATCGACATAGGGCTCCGCCACCATTGTCGCCATCGTCGCCTCGACGTCGTGCGTCTCGAACTCATAACGGCAATGCGCATCCCAAAGGGCGACGCGGTCTTCATCGCTCATCGACTGCATCTGCGATCCTCCTGAAGGAGCGGCAGAATAGCATGTCGCACGGCGGCCGACATTCGCGCTGCGCGCAATATCCCCTGCCGAGGCCGCGGCCACCTATGCCACGGCGCAGCGTCAGGGCTGCCGTGCTCCAACGGCGAATTCGAGCAAAGCCGGCCCGCCGAGCCGACATATGCGCCACTCCCACATCAGGCGCGCGCCGGTCGATTCATAGAAACGGATCGCGTTCACGTTCCAGTCGAGCACCGACCATTCGAGCCGGCCGAGTTTTTCCTCGGCGCAACGACGCGCGATTTTGTGCAGCATGGCCGCACCGATGCCCTTGCCGCGAAAGTTTTCGCGCACAAAAATATCTTCGATCCAGATGCCGTGTCGGCCGCGGAAGCTTGAGAACGTATAGAACCAGAGGCTGAAACTGGCCGGCGTGCCGCCATGTTCGGCGATCTCGCAGAAGACGCGCGGATTCTTCGAAAACAACGCGGCGGCGAGCCGCAGCGTCGCTCGAAGCGGCGGCACGGATGGAGATGGAATTCTCGGATGTCATGATCGGCCGCACTCCGGCTCGATCATCTGCGCGAGGCAGATTCCGAAGTCAATTCGCCCGCCTCGCACATGTCCCTGCTCACGGGTTGCGACGACCGTAGGACACGACATAGGCGCCATCGCGCAAATCGATCAAAGGATCGTCAAACTCCTGGATACCCGGAGTGAGCGCGCCCGGAAGAAAGAGCAGCTTCTTCTGGGCCTCCATACTGTCCGGGTCGATCTTATTGATCGTCAGGACACCAAGATCGACGACCTTGCGATCCTCGGGCCAAGGTTGCGTAGGATCTTTGGTCTGATCCCCCGGCGCCGCCAATTGCGCCTTGAGATGAAAGGTTACCGGCCGCTTGGCGAGCCGCGCGGTGATTTCGTCAATGAGAAAATTGGGCGGCTCCTTCGCGGCCTCGGCAGCGTCGATATGAACAAGCTTTTCCGGCGCCATGATGTAGCGGACGGGTTGCTGATTGCCGGCCTTATCGATGAAGACGAAGGCATCGATCCCGTTATATTGCTCGTCGGCGAAACTGTCCGGCGGCGCGGTCGTACCCAAAGCAGCCGGAACGCTCGGATGGCTCCGGAGGAACAATTCGAATTTCGTCGGCTTCGGCGCGTTTGGCGGACTGTCGGCAATCGAAAGTTGCAGATCGCGGAAGTCCGGACCGTTCGAGACCGGGAAGAATTTGAGCGAAACGAGCACCATGTCCGTCTCGCTGCCGTCGGGCAGATGATATTTGATGGCCATGCCATGCGGCAAAGCGAAGCTCGAACCATCCGGAATGTTCGGGATACCGCCGGAATCGGAAAAACGGATGGTCACGGGGATCGTGCCGCCGCTGAATAAGCTCGCCTTGCTGAGATTTGCGGCGTCGAGCGAAGCCTTGAACGTGCCTTCGCCGACGATTCCCTTGGCGTGATTGGCGCGAAAGCCCGGATGCACGCCATAGAGCTTGTTCAATGCGTCGACGATCTGCACCGCGATCGGCTGATCGGCGGCGAAACAGAGTCCGAATCCCGCAAGCCATGCCGCCGCGGCGGCCAAAGAGGTAAGATTTCTCTTCGACATGACAAGTCTCCTCATTTACGGGAAGCGCGTCGCCGAGGATGGCGAGTTCATCGCTGCCTCGACAAGGGCCACGCTAATCCATATCGAAATGATGAGCTAGTGGCGCGATCCTTAGACTGCGACTTCCGCCGCGATCGCAGGATGGGGATTGTAGCCCTCGATCTCGATGTCTTCGTAGCGGAAATCGAAAATCGATTTGACTGATGGATTCAACTTCAACCGCGGCAAGGGACGCGGCTTGCGCGTCAGTTGCAGGCACGCTTGGTCCAGGTGGTTGAGATAGAGATGGGCGTCGCCAAGCGTGTAGATGAAATCGCCGGGCACGAGCCCGGTCACATGCGCGATCATCTCGGTCAGCAGCGCATAGCTCGCGATGTTGAACGGAACGCCGAGAAAGGCATCGCCCGAGCGCTGATAGAGCTGGCATGAGAGGCGACGCAGGCCGTCTTTGCCTTCGGCGACATGGAACTGAAAGAGGCAATGGCAGGGCGCTAGCCGCATTGCGGGCAGATCCGCCGGATTCCATGCGCTCACGATCAATCGGCGCGAAAATGGATTGCTTTTGATCGCCGCGACGACGTCGCTGATCTGGTCGATGACACCGCCGTCGCAGGTCGGCCAGGCACGCCATTGCTTGCCGTAAATCGGCCCAAGGTCGCCGTTCTCGTCCGCCCATTCGTCCCAGATCCCGACGCCATTCTTCTTAAGATAGGCGATGTTCGTGTCGCCCTTCAAAAACCAAAGCAGCTCGTGCACGATGGACTTCACATGCAGCTTCTTGGTCGTAACAAGCGGGAAGCCTTCGGCGAGCGAAAAACGCATCTGATGTCCGAAGACCGACAGAGTGCCGGTGCCGGTCCGGTCGGGCTTCTTCTCGCCGCGCGCCAGGATCGTTTCGAGGAGATCGAGGTAGGGCCGCATGATGCTCAACCTATGTTCAGCGCCGTGGCGCAGAAGGCGATAAAATTGTTGAAAGCGTGAAAGAGCATCGAGGCCTTCACGCTTCCGGTCCGCTCGCGAATTGCGGCAAGCGCGATGCCGACGGGGAAAACCGCCAGCGCATAGAGATGCGTGCCCTCATAATGGGCGAGGCCGAACAGCGCGGCGCTTGCGAGAAGCGCCGGCCAGAGCCCAAAGCTAAAACGCAGGCTCGTGTAGATCCAGCCGCGGAACAAGAGCTCCTCAGTAAACGGCGCCAAGACGGCGGCGAGGAAGAAAAGCATCAGGGCGGCTTTTCTGTCCGAGGGTATCGTGAACCAGGATTGCGATTTCGGGTAGAAATAGCCAAGCACCGCCGTTGCCGCGACACTGTAGATGAGGGCCCCCGCCGCGATCGCCCAAAGAACCTTGTCGTTGAGGCGCCATACTATCGGCTGCCAGGCGACGAGACGCCGCCAGTCCGTCCCGCCGCGCCATCGCGCCAAGGCCAGGATGGCGATGGCGACGGCGAGATAGGCGGCAAGCGCAATGAAGAGCACGAGCCGCAGCGGGGCGGTGCCTTCGCCTTGCTGCGGCGTGGTAGCGTCGACGAGAAATCCCCGCACGACATGCCAACCGACAATCATGCCTGCGAGAAGCGCCATCACGCCGCAGATCGCGGCGGTCATGATAACCGCAAGGCATAGGATTCCAACGAGGCTCACGCAAAGCCCCAGGAGACCATAAGGTTCGCGGTTTTGATTGAGATCGTCCGTGCGGCGCATGGCGCTCCGGGTCAAATTCTTAACGAGCGGTAAACGCCGCGCGAACGAAACCTCGCCGACGGTGCGTATCGATCGCATCGATTTGCCGGCAACGGAAGACGTGATCGCGCCGCATCCACCGCGGAAACGGCCCTTTCTAATCGGCTCCGCTTTGCCTATATTAAGTCCGCTGCCTCGTGCAGCTATGGCGATAAACGGCATCGCAATAAGCTCTTCGGACCCGGGGGCGGTACCCGGCGCCTCCACCAAAGTCCGCGTCTGGGCGCGGCGGATTTTGGCGGGGGCGAAATAGGTTCGACGGGGAGTGTAAAGGGTGTTCTTTTGCCCGGCATGGTTCCGCCGTCATCGGGCCGACTCTATAGTTGCCAACGACAACTATGCTCCGGTGGCTGTTGCCGCTTAATGCGGTAATGGTACCGATTCAAAGCCCTTGGGGTTAGCACTTCAAGGCGGGGTTCGGAGGCACCTGGCAACAGAAGCCTCCACTTTGGTCCGCGCCACCTCGGATATTGGAATGGCCACCGACCTGATCCGTTACGATCTTCTGGTGCAGGATGCTCTGCGGGCGGTCATGCGCAAGGTCCTCACCGATGCGGCCCGCGAGGGCCTCCCGGGCGAGCATCATTTCTTCATCACCTTCAAAACCCGCGCGCCCGGAGTTCGCCTGTCGAACCGCATGCGCGAGCAATATCCGAAGGAGATGACCATCATCCTCCAGCATCAGTTCTGGGATCTGAATATCGGCGACCAGGCTTTCGAGGTGGGTCTGTCATTTCATGGCAAGAGCGAGACCTTGCTCATTCCCTTCGACGCAGTGACAGGTTTCTTCGACCCCTCGGTGGAATTCGGGCTGAAATTCGAGCTTGCGAGCGATGCCGTCGAGCAGCTGAGCGGTGAGCCGAGCGAAGCTTTGCCGTCGGCAGCCGCGCAAGCGCCGGTGCGGGCGCTCGACAAGGCAAAGCTGCGTGGAAGCGGCAGCGAACCGGCCGAAGTCGGGCCTGCTCTGGTGAGAGACGATGTCTCGCCCGCAAAGCCGGGAAAGACCGCTGCGCCAAAACCCACGGAGCAGGCCAAGGTCATTTCGATCGAAACATTTCGGAAAAAGCCGTGAGCGTCGTCAACTTGCGTCGCGTCCGCAAGGCAAAGGCCCGCGCCGAGGCCGACGCACAAGCGGCGGAAAATCGCCTGCGCTTCGGCGCGCCCAAAGCCGAGCGGATGCACGAGGCCGCGACACGAGAGCTCGAGCATCGTCGGCTCAACGCCCATCGGCGCGAATTGAGCGCAGATCCGGACAGTCGGAATGGCGAATGAGCCAGGCCGAGCCCGTGGGCTACCCGTGCGATCGGCAGCGGTGGACAAGCATTCGCTCACGATCGACGGTCATCGCACGAGCATTTCCCTGGAACGAGCCTTTTGGGACGCTCTGCGTCGGATCGCTGCCGCGCGCGGCAGCCCGATTGCGGCGCTCGTCGCCGAGATCGATGCCACGCGAGGCGCCGCCAATCTCTGCTCGGCCATCCGTGTCTATGTGCTCACATCCTATCGGCATGGGGCCGATCGTGAGCATCAATAGCGTCCCGCGGCGGAAGGATCAGGAAAAAGCGTGGTGCCGACGGCAGCAGGGGACCATGGCGTCCGCTGTGGCGGGAGCGGCGTCGGCCGGCCGATCTGCATCGGAGCCGTAGGCGCGGCGTTGCGCGCCGCCTCGTTCTTGCTCTTCGCGTCCTCGGCCTTCTGCTCGGCTCGCGCCGCATCCTCCGTCTTGCGCTTCACATCCTCAGCCTTCTGCTCGGTCCCTGCCGCTTCGGCCTTGCGTTGTTCAACGAGTTCGGCGGCGCGCCTTGCATCTTCCTCGGTCTTCAGCCTTTCCGTTTCGTGCTGACGTTCCGACTGCAGCCTGCTGACGAAAAAGGCATGTTCGTGAACGTCGAACTCCTGCGCCTGGATACGGGCGCTCTCCCTGGCAATCGCGCGCGCCGCGAGCGCATTGACGAAAGTCGCTGCATCGAGGCTCTGCGTTGGATTTGCGATGTTCCCATTCCAGCTGATGGTGACTTGCGGCAGCGCGCCGTTCCAATTCTTCGGCACGGCGGCGAGGCTGAGCAAGCTCGTCTGAGCGAGCGTCAAATCGCGCAAGTCAAGTGCGGCATCCAGATTTTCGACAACGCCCGGCACGATCTTCGTTGCGTCCTTTTGCGACAGGCGCAGAACTCCGGCGGCGAGCCCGGCATCGAACTCGGCCTTGCCCAAAGAGAGGGACTGCTTGCCGAACTCGGTGAGCAGCACCCGGTCGATCTCGGCCTCGTCGATGCCGAGCCGATCCTCCTCGACGGCATCGAAGACGCGGGCCAAGGCGCCGGGATCGCTTTTTGGCAGGACCAGATCGGAAAGCCCGATCCTACCTGAGCCGGCGAACCCGGCCACGAGCGCGGCGGCGCTGTCGCCTGTGCCGGCAAGATCGAGGTCGGTCGACAGAAGCCCGCGCATGCTCGGCACGTCGAGTTCGCAGTCGCGCAGGCGCAAACGGCCCTGCGCCGCGGCGTTCGGGCCGTTGCGCCGCAAGGTGAGATCGGCATCGGCACTCCCCGCCCCGATCTTCATCGCAAGGTGGTGAATTGCGAATTCGAGTCCCATCTCGCCGCCGGTGATTGCGAGATCGAAATGCGCGTCGCGGCCGGAAATCTGCGGCCATAGATCGAAATTGGCCACGCTCATTGCGAAATTTGTGGGCGGCGGATTGATTTCAACCGCGGCGAATTTGAGGTCGGACCAGAACGCGCCGGGCTTCGGCTGTTGCGGCGGCCCGAGCGCCAATTGGACGAGATTGGCAAGCGACATCTCGTCTGTGTCGAGCGCGCCTGTTATGCCTTTGTCGGTCCTATAGGCGAGGTGGCCGGCAATCTTGCTGCCGGCGAATGTGCCGGCGAGATTGCTGAGCGCTACTCCATTGCCGCCGGCATCGAGGGTCGCGCTGACATTGGCCGGAAGACGCGCCGTAAGATCGGGAAGAGCAAGTGCCATCGCGCGCATCAGGTTTGAGAGGTCGGCGCTGGTGAGGGTCACCGTGCCCGTGGCATGCGGCGCCGAGACATTCGGATCGATACTGCCGTGGAACGCGAAATTTGTTTCGGCAAGCAGCGCCGCGACGCTCGTATCGAGACGAGGGCCGCCACGCGCCGTAATCTCAATCGAGCCTGGGCCGATGTTCTTCAACGGCAAGGTCGAAAACCCGATCTGGCGCAGCAGGGCCGTCGAGTCCTTCGCGTCGAAACGCAGCGACAGGTTGAAATTGGCGGGGTTCTGCGGGTCCGGATCGGCTTTGCCGGAAATTGTGGTTTGGCCCGCCGTGCCGGCGAGACTCGATCCGTTGAGGCCGAGCGTGTCGCCGGTCATCTTTACGTCGGCGCCGAGATCGAGATGCGCCGGCGAAAACACCTCGGCGCGGGCCACGAGAAAGTCCGATGCCGGCCCGGGCGCAAAGCGGTGCAGTAGGCCGACGAGCCCATCGAGCCGTTCGGCATCGAGCTTGATGGCAATCTTGCCGCCATGTCCGTCCCATTGGCCGCTCGCCGTCAGATCGGCGCCGTCGATTCCGCTCACCGCCAGATCTTCGAGCTTGGAGTTGGGCCCGGTCCGATCGAACTTCAAAACGATGCGCCCGGCGTCGATCTCGCCCGCCTCGGTCCCGCCGACCTTCACCGCTTGAGCGTCGAGACGCAGGGCCAAGTCCATCGCCTTGGTCTGCTGAGCAAGGGCCGAAAGATCCGGCAGAGAATCGAGTTCGAGCGCCGGAGCGGAGAGGTCGGCGAAGAACCTCGCCGCGTCCGGACCGAGCGCCTTCGTATAGGCCAGAGTGCCGGAGAGCATCGAACCGTTGACGCGCAGGGAAAGATTGCTGCCGACGAAACCGACCTCGGAAATGTTGGCAGTGCCGCTCACCGCGAAGGAGCGGATCGGCAGTATGAAGGCCGCCGGGACGGTCTGCGGCAAATTTGCCGCGAGCCATTCCTTGAGACGCGGAACATCCTCGGCGCTTGCTTCGATCCGGCCGTTGAAGCCGGGGGCAACGCTGGTCTCGATGGTGCCGTCCGCGGAGAGATGCGAGCGGCCGGGGCCATTGCCTTCGAAGCGCAGCGAGGCCGCCTCTTTGGCGGAAACCGCCAGAGCGCCGCCAACATCGGTTATGGTCTCGCCGCCGAGGAGAACGGAATCCGCCGACAATTCGAGAGTGAGCGGCAGTCCGGATGGAGCCAAATCCTCCGATTTGGCCAGGCTGCCGAGAGCATCCGAGAGCCGCTGCAGGGCCGGCGGCGCGGAGTTGGCCGAGAGCAGCTTGTCGAGGTCGATCTGCTGCGCCTTGAGGTTCAAGTTGACCCGCGGCTTGTCCCCCAAATCGAATTCTGCCGCTCCATTGAGACTTGCAACATGATTTTCGTCGCCAAGCCGCAGATCCAAATTGGAGATCGTGGCCTTGCGAAGATCGGCCTGCAAAGAACCGGAGATCTGCCAGGGCAGAGCGATGATATCGCGCACATGGCCGGAGAGGTCCACGGTGCCGCTGACCGAAGGCAACACGCGCTGAGCGAAGATGAGGCTGGCGTCGAGATCGGCGCGGGGATGGCTCCCGTTTTCGTCAACGATAAGCTTGAAGTGCAGCCGGTCGCCTTCGCGCTCGCCGGTCGAAAATCGGAAGGCGGTCGGCTCACCCCCCATTTCGAACCGGCCATCACCGGTGAAAGGACCGGTGAGGGCACGCGCCTCGGCAGCAAGCGCGATCTTCTTGAACGTGAAGCTCCGTCCTGTCGCGGGGTCGTCGATCGCAATTGTTCCGTCCTCGACTGAGATGCGCTCGAACTGCATCTGCTGCCCCGAAAGAGCGCGCGGCGGCGCGGGCAGCCGCACGGATTCATTCTCGATTCGCAGCCGCAGTTGCGGGCGCACCAACCGTGCTTCGACGAAATCCACTTCGCCGCGCATGAGCGCCGTCAGGGCGATTTCAAGATGCAGTTCAGCGGCTCTGATTTCGGTGCCTGCCGCGGGATCCGCCACTTCCACGTCGGCGAGCTGAAGATAGGGCGTCGGCAGCAGTTTGAGATCGATGCTGCCGCGAATCTTCACCTGCTGGCCGAGTAAATTCGAAAGCTGAGATTCGACCAGGCTTCGCTCGGCACTCCAATCGACGAAATAAGGCACCGCCAAGGCGGCGCTCAAAATGATGACGAGGATGACGGCGAGGACTGTGAGAATGTCGCGCACGGTGTTAGGGTCGCCCTCAGGCGCTCAGCTGCCGAGACTAGGTTCGACCGGCTGTCCATAAGCCGGTGCGGCGTCCCACAATAGGCGATTTCATGGCGCGAGGGTGACGAGGCCCTCCCCTTTGGCGGAAATTCAGCACATTCCCTGGGGTCTTGGGCAGAAGCCGCTCAGTTCTTCTCTTTGTCGACGAGCTTGTTGGCGCCGATCCAAGGCATCATGGCCCGCAATTTGGCGCCGACCTCTTCGATCGGATGCGCCGCAGCCTTGGCCCGCATGGCCTTGAACGAGGTCTGATTGACCTTGTTCTCGAGCATCCAGTCGCGGGCGAACCGGCCGGATTGAATATCCGCCAGCACGCGCCTCATCTCAGCCTTGGTTTCCGGCGTTATGATCCGCGGCCCGCTGACATATTCGCCATATTCGGCGGTGTTGGAGACCGAGTAATTCATGTTGGCGATGCCGCCCTCATAGATGAGGTCGACGATGAGCTTCACCTCATGGAGACATTCGAAATAGGCCATTTCGGGCGCGTAGCCCGCCTCGACCAAAGTCTCGAAACCATTGCGGATCAGTTCGACGAGCCCGCCGCAGAGCACGACCTGCTCGCCGAAGAGATCGGTCTCGCACTCTTCCCTGAACGTTGTCCCGATGATCCCGGCTCTGCCGCCACCGATCGCCGCGCCATAGGAGAGCCCGAGCTCATGCGCATTGCCCGACGCATCCTGCGCCACCGCCAGCAGGCAAGGCACACCGCCGCCGCGCTTATATTCCGAGCGCACCGTGTGGCCCGGACCTTTCGGCGCGATCATCAGGACATCGAGATCGGAACGCGGTTCGATGAGATTGAAATGGATGTTGAGTCCATGCGCGAACATCAGGGCCGCGCCTTGCTTCAGATTGCCGGCGAGATGGGCGCGATAGAGGTCGCCTTGCAATTCATCGGGCGTCAGCATCATCACGACGTCGGCCGTTTCCGCGGCCTCGGCGACGGATTTGACAGCGAGCCCCTCGGCGGCGGCCTTTTTCGCCGAAGCGGAGCCCTCGCGCAGTGCGACCGAGATCTTCTTCACGCCCGAATCGCGCAAATTTAGAGCATGTGCGTGCCCCTGGCTGCCATAGCCGATGATGGCGACTTTCTTGCCCTTGATGAGATTGATGTCGGCATCCCGATCATAATAGACGCGCATGTGTTCAAGCTTCCTCGTTGTGCCGGTTGCGGCCGTTTCCTCAAATCGGATCTTTGCCGCGCGACATAGCCGCGACGCCGGTGCGCGAGACTTCGACGAGGCCGATCGGCCGCATCAATTCGACGAACTGATCGATCTTCGAAGCGGCGCCCGTCAGCTCGAAGACGAAACTTTCGATCGTCGCATCGATCACCCGCGCGCGGAAGGCCTCGGCAAGCCGCAAGGCCTCGTCGCGGCAGGCGCCCGTTCCAGCGACTTTGATCATGGCAAGCTCGCGCTCCATCGCATTGCCGCGCAAGGTGAGATCGGTCACCGTATGGATCGGTACGAGGCGTTCCAACTGATGACCGACCTGTTCGATCGCCTCGGGCGGCCCCGAGGTGACGATGGTGATGCGCGACAGATGTTCGGCATGCGCGACTTCGGCGACTGTCAGGCTCTCGATGTTGTAGCCGCGCCCGGAAAAGAGACCGACTACGCGGGCAAGCACGCCGGGCTCGTTGTCGACGAGGACGGAGAGCGTGTGCGTCTCGACATTCGACTTGCCGAGAGCCGAAGAATAGGGCGAGAGCGGTGCGGCGGGAGCGTTCATGTCAAAGGTCCATCCATCGCGAGCGCCTCACACCAGCGCCTTGCCGGCGGCATCGATCTCCGCTTCCAAATCAGCGTCGTCCGGCAGGATCATCTCGTTATGCGCCTTGCCCGAGGGGATCATCGGCAGGCAGTTCTCGGTCTTGTCGATGCGGCAATCGAAGACCACCGTCTTCGGCGTATCGAGCATCTCGGTGATTGCCGCGTCGAGATCGGCGGGATCCGAACAGCAAATGCCGTGCGCCCCGAAGGCCTCGGCGAGCTTGACGAAATCCGGCAGCGCCTCCGAATAGCTCTCGGAATAGCGCCCGCCATGCAGCAGTTCCTGCCATTGGCGCACCATGCCGAGATATTCATTGTTGAGGATGAAGATTTTTACCGGCAGCCGATATTGCGCGGCCGTCGAAAGCTCCTGGATGTTCATCAGGATCGAGCCTTCGCCGGCGATGTCGATGACGAGCGCATTGGGATGGGCCATCTGCACGCCGATCGCAGCTGGCAGGCCATAGCCCATGGTGCCGAGACCGCCGCTGGTCATCCAGCGGTTCGGCGCCTCGAAATGATAATGCTGCGCGGCCCACATCTGATGCTGGCCGACCTCAGTCGTGATATAGCAATCGCGCCCCTTGGTCGCGGCGTAAAGGCGCTCGACCGCCCATTGCGGCTTGATGACCTTGTCGGAATTTCTGTAGGCGAGCGACTTGCGCGCCCGCCATTTGGCGATCTCCGCCCACCATCTTTGCAGGGCCGCGGCATCCGTCTTGCAGCCGCGCGCACGCCAGCGCGCGAGCAACGCCGCGACGACATGCGCGCAATCGCCGACAATGCCGAGATCGACCTTCACGTTCTTGTTGATCGAGGAAGGATCGATGTCGATATGGATCTTCGTCGAGCCGGGCGAGAATTGATCGAGCCGGCCGGTGATGCGGTCGTCGAACCGGGAGCCGACCGCGATCATCAGATCGCAGTCGTGCATCGCATTGTTGGCCTCGAACGTGCCGTGCATGCCGAGCATGCCGAGCCAGTTTTCGCCCGAGGCCGGATAGGCGCCGAGACCCATCAAGGTCGAGGTGATCGGGAAGCCGGTTAAGGCGACGAGTTCGCGCAACAGCCGCGAGGCCTCGGGGCCGGCGTTGATCACGCCGCCGCCGGTATAGAAGATCGGTCGTTTCGCCGCGCCCATGAGCGTGACTGCCTGCTCGATCTTTTCGGGATCGCCCTCGAGCCGTGGCCTGTACGTCTTGTGCTCGACGTTCTGCGGCCCGGAATAGGTCCCGCGCGCGAATTGCACGTCCTTCGGGATGTCGATGACAACGGGACCCGGCCGGCCGTGCTGGGCGACGTAGAAGGCCTCGTGAAGAATGCGCGGCAGGTCCTCGATCGAGCGGACGAGGTAATTGTGCTTGGTGCAATGGCGGGTGATGCCCACCGTATCGCATTCCTGGAAAGCGTCGGAGCCGATCAAATGGGTCGGCACTTGGCCGGTGACGCAGACGACGGGGATCGAATCCATCAAGGCGTCGGTCAAGCCGGTTACGGAATTGGTGGCGCCGGGGCCTGACGTGACGAGCATGACGCCGGGCCGCCCGCTCGAGCGCGCATAGCCTTCGGCCGCATGCGCCGCGCCCTGCTCATGCCTGACGAGCACATGGCGGACGGCGTTCTGGCCATAAAGCACGTCGTAGATTGGCAGGACGGCGCCGCCCGGATAGCCGAAAATTACGTCGACGCCCTGATCTTTCAGGGCTTCGACGACCATTTCCGCGCCGGTCATCACGTTGGCCATTTCGTCCTCCGCCATGTTTTGTGCGGTTTTTTTGATATTCGGGCAACAAAAAAGGCCCCTCAAGGGCCTGGGTAAGCGCCAGATGCGGGAACAACGGAGCTATCTCCGTCCCGTCTCCAGCGCCAAAGCTACGATAAGGTTCGTGTGCAAAACCGTTCTCCAAGTCGCCTTGGAACGATTAACCGATGCCGGTGCGGGGGTCAACCGTGATGTACGACCTAACGCGCTTTGCAAGCCTCGCCATGGACTTGTCTCGGATTAGGATGAAGCTTTGGTTGACAGCCAGAGCCTGAACCATGCCACAACCTTCCATCAAAGCGCTCTTTTTCGACGTCTTCGGCACGCTCGTCGATTGGCGCGGCGGTGTCGCGCGCGAGGCGGAGCGGCTGCTCGCGCCGCGCGGCGTCTCACTCGACTGGGGCGCCTTCGCGGATGCCTGGCGTGGCGAATATCAAACCGGCATGGAGCCCATACGCAGCAGGCAAAGCCCTTTCGTTACGCTCGATGTCATCCACCGCCGCAACCTCGATCGCATCCTGCCGCGCTTCGGGCTTGACAGTCTCGACAAAGCAACGCGGGCCGATCTTAATTTCGCTTGGCATAGGCTCGACGCCTGGCCGGAAGTGCCGGCCGCTCTCGCGCGCCTGCGGGCGCGTTTTCTCGTCGCACCGGTCTCGAACGGCAATATCGCGCTGCAGGTCGATCTCGCCCGCCGCAATGGCTTCGTTTGGGACGCAATCCTCGGCGGCGAGGTCGCGCGCGACTACAAGCCGAAGCCGCAGGTTTATCTCAGTGCCGTTGACGCCTTCGGCTTGCCGCCGGAATCCTGCATGATGGTCGCGGCGCATTCGTCCGATCTTAAAGCCGCGGCGGCCTGTGGCCTCAAGACCAGCCATGTGGCGCGGCCGAACGAACACGGCCCCGGCAAGGGCGAGAGCGGTCGTTCCGTGCCGGTCGATATCGCAGCCGCCAATCTCGGCGCCTTGGCCGATGCAATGGACGCTTGAGCCTTCTCCCTGTGGGAGAAGGTGGCTTGCGAAGCAAGCCGGATGAGGGGTTGCAATCGCCCTGATCTGCACCACCGTAACCCCTCACCTGGTCGGCTCCGCCGACCACCCTCTCCCACAGGGAGAGGGTTTGCGCCCTAACCAATCGTGTCCATCACCATCGCCTCAGCCGCCTCCAGCACGGCCCAGCGAAACTCCCGCAGCTGATGGCGCGCGAAAGTGAATTGGCGTTTCGCATAGGTGCGCGTGTCGCGCTTGCTGAGCCGCGCCGCTTCTTCAAGATCGATCTCGCCTTCGAGATGGCACAGGAGATGCGGCATGCCGAGCGCCCGTATCACCGGCAGCGCCGGATCGAGTTTTCTCGCGCGCAAGGCTTCGACCTCTTTAAGTGCGCCGGCCTCTAGCATGGCGTCGAAACGCTGGTCGATCCTGGCGTTGAGCAGGGCGCGCTCGGGCGCGACGAAGATCGCCACGCAAGACTGCACATCGAGAAGCGGCGCGCGCTTCGCGCCTTGGAACGCGGCGAGGCTTCGCCCCGTCGCCGCATGGACTTCGAGCGCCCGCAGGATCCGCTGCGGATCGCTGGGCCGGAGTTTCGCGGCCATCGCCGGATCGTGGGTGGCGAGTTCCGCGTGCAGCTCCACAGCGGTAAGGCGCTCAGCTCTCGCGCGCAGTTCCGCGCGCAAGAACTTCGGCACGCTCGGAATGTCCGAGAGACCTTGGGTCAGGGCTTTGAAATAAAGTCCGGTGCCGCCAACGAAGATCGGCAGGCGCGCTTCGCTGCGCAGGTGTTCGAGCGCCGCCGCGGCTTCCTCCAGGTAGCGCCCGACCGAATAATTGACCGCGCCATCCACGTGCCCGAACAGAAAGTGCGGCGCGCGCGCCTCCTCCTCCGGCCTCGGCCGGGCGGTCAAGATCGCAAGGTCGCGATAGACCTGCATCGAATTGGCGTTGATGAGCGCGCCGCCGAGCCGTTCGGCGAGACGCAGCGCAAGCACCGACTTGCCGCTTGCCGTCGGGCCTGCGATGAGGATCGCGGAGACCGCACTCAAAGTTCCCTCATATGCCCATGACCCATGTCGCGACGCTCATCTCAAATCCCGCCCGCCCGGTGCTCGAGGCGCGGCTCGTCGAAAGCATGGCGCAAATCCTGCCCGGCGCGCAAACCCCGCTTTGGCTTGAGGCGCGCGTCGCAGCAGATATCCCGTTTACGGCTGAGAGCGAAGCCAAAGCACGCCGCCTGGTCGAGGTTCTGCGTGAAAAATTCGCCGGCCTGCCGGTCGATGTCATCGTTCAACCCGCCGCCGGCCGGCGCAAAAAGCTGCTCGTCGCGGATATGGATTCGACCATCATCGGCCAGGAATGCGTGGACGAGCTCGCCGACTTTCTGGGCATGAAGGACCACGTCGCGAAGATCACGGCGCGCGCCATGCGCGGCGATATCCAATTCGTGCCGGCCTTGCGCGGGCAAGTCGCGCTTCTTGCTGGGCTCAGCGTCGATGTGATCGGGAAAATCCTTGCGGAACGGATCACCTTCACGCCTGGCGCCGAGGCGCTCGTCAAATGTATGCGCGCGCATGGCGCGGTCACGGCGCTCGTCTCCGGCGGATTCACGCTGTTCACCGTTCCGCTCGCCGAAAGGCTCGGGTTTGATACGAGCGAAGCCAACGCGCTCATTGTCAAAGACGGCAAGTTGACTGGCGAAATCGCGGAACCGGTCCGCGGCGAGGCCGCGAAGCGTGACGCGCTGGTGCGGCTGCGCACCGAGCTTGGCCTTGCGCCATCGGAGACGCTCGCGGTGGGCGACGGCGCCAATGATAGGACGATGCTGGCGGAAGCCGGCCTTGGCGTCGCCTTCCATGCCAAGCCTGCGGTCGCCGCCGCGGCTTTGGCGCGGGTCGACCATGCCGACCTCACCGCGCTCCTCTACACGCAAGGCTATCGGCGCGAGGAATTTTGCAGCTGAGACTGGACCAACCTCTTCCCGCGTATGGGAGAGGTCGAGCGAAGCGAGGGTGAGGGGCTAGGGGCCGCAGTCTGTCTCCTACCGCGGATCACACAAGGCAGGTCAAGTTCGCAGCTAATCACCCCCCTCACCCTGACCCTCTCCCCGCATGCGGGGAGAGGGGAGCTCACTCCAGCTCCTCCGGCTGGAACTCCCGGTAGGTCGAGCAGAATTCGCAGGTGACGCCGATCTTGCCGTTGTCGCCGACCATGTCGGCGCGCTCCTGCGGCGTGAACCGCCTAAGCATGTTGGCGATACGCTGGCGTGAACAGCGGCAAGCGGCTTTGACGCTCTGCGCCGCAAAAACCCTGACGCCGCGCTCATGGAAGAGCCGATAGAGCAGCCGCTCGCTCGACAAGGTCGGATCGATGAGTTCGTGATCCTCGATCGTCGCCGCAAGGGATTTGGCCTCGACCCAGGCGTCGTTCTCGGCGACTTCCGGCACTTGCGTGCCGGCCGGCACGTCACCCGGCGGAAGATCGGCTTGGCGCTCCGCCGCAGCCGGCAGGTATTGCACCAAAAGGCCGCCGGCCCGCCAGGAGGTCTGCGCGCCTGTGACGCTTTCGGCCACCGCGAGTCGAACGAAGGTCGGTATCTGTTCCGATTGGCGGAAATAGCGATGCGCCGCCTTTTCGAACCCCTGGCCTTCGAGCGCGACGATGCCTTGATAGCGCGACATGTCGTCGCCTTGCTCAAGGGTCAAGGCGAGATGGCCCATGCCGAGCAGGTCCGCGTCCGGACCGCTCGCTGCGAGTCTCGCAGCGTCGAAACGGGCGAAGGCGCGCAGCCTGTCCGGCGCGTCGAAATCGACGACGATCATGTCGATCGCCCCGTCGCTCTTCGTCTGCAGCTGAAGCCGGCCCTCGAATTTCAGCGCCGAGCCGAGCAGCACGGTGAGCGTCGCCGCTTCACCGACGACACGGGCCACGCGCGGCGGATAATCATGACGGCCGAGAATTTCATCGATCGAAGCGCCGAGCCGCACGACGCGCCCGCGCAGATCGAGCGGCGCGACCGCGAAGGGCAGGATATTGTCGTCGCGCGCGTCATCCGAGACCGGCCGCAACATTGAACGCTCATCCATCCAGCGCCCCGAGGCACCAGGCGAGGATGCCTTTTTGGGCATGCAAGCGATTCTCGGCTTCGTCGAAGACCACCGATTGCGGCCCGTCGATCACCGCGTCCGTGACTTCCTCGCCGCGATGCGCCGGCAGGCAATGCATGAAGATCGCATCCTTGGCGGCAACCGACATCAGCTTCGCGTTCACCTGGTAAGGGGCGAGAAGATTGTGGCGGAAGCTCTCGTTCTCGTCGCCCATCGAGACCCAGCAGTCGGAGATGACGGCATCGGCGCCGCTGACCGCCTCATAAGGGTCGCGCGTCACCTTGAGACGGGTCCCAGTGTTCTGCGCCCAGGCGAGAAGCTCGGGCGAGAGATCGAGCTCGGCCGGGGTTGCCACATGAATCGTGAACTCGAATCTTTGCGCCGCATGAATCCAGCTCGCGAGCACATTGTTGGCGTCGCCGCTCCAGGCAATGGTGCGTCCTTTGATAGGGCCGCGATGTTCCTCGAAGGTCAGGACATCGGCCATCACCTGGCAGGGATGCGATCTCTTGGTGAGCCCATTTATCACAGGCACCGCGGCATATCGGGCGAGCTCGTAAAGATCGTTGTGATCAAGGACGCGGATCAACATCGCATCGACGAAGCGGGACAGCACGCGCGCCGTATCGGCGATGGTCTCGCCGCGCCCGAGCTGCATCTCCTGTCCGGTCAGCATGACCGTCTCGCCGCCGAGTTCGCGCATGGCGATGTCGAAGGAGACGCGCGTGCGGGTTGAGGGCTTGTCGAAGATCATCGCCAGGACTTTGCCGGCGAGCGGCCGCCAAGCCGCGACCTGGCCCTTGCGGCGGCGGCGCTTGATCGACAGAGCGGCTTCGAGGACGTGGCGCAGGTCCGCGGCCGAAATTTCCGAAAGATCGAGAAAATGCCGCGGCGCACTGGCTGCGCCCGCAAAAGTCGGGATCATTCTGCGGCTCCACTGCGCGGCAGATCCTTCTCGAGCCGCAATGCGGTCGCCTCCAGACGGACCAGCGCCTCGGCGATCTCCGCCTCTCCCACGATCAGCGGCGGCAGCAGGCGCGCGACATTCTCGCCCGCCGGAATGAGGACGAGCTTTTCGGCGAGCGCCGCGGCCACGAAATCCTGCACCGGCCCGCGCGCCGCAATGCCGAGCATCAACCCATCGCCGCGGATCTCGGCGATCACGCCAGGATGCCGGGCATTCAGCTCCATCAGCCCCTGTTTCAAGAGCGCGCCCATGCGCGCCACATGATCGATGAAGCCTTCGGCGAGCACGATGTCGAGCACGGCATTGCCGACTGCTGTCGCCAGCGGATTGCCGCCGAAGGTCGTGCCATGCGTGCCGAGGGTCATGCCTTTGCCGGCCTCGCGCGTCACCAGAAGGGCGCCAAGGGGAAAGCCGCCGCCGAGCCCTTTGGCGAGAGCCATGATGTCCGGAGTGATGCCCGCATGTTCATAGGCAAAGAGCTTGCCGGTGCGGCCCATTCCGGTCTGGACCTCATCGAGGATCAGGAGCAGGCCGTGCTCATCGCAAAATTTGCGCATGGCCCGAAGCTGGGCGAGCGGGATCACCCTAATGCCGCCTTCGCCCTGGATCGGTTCGACGAGGATGCCGGCGGTCTGTGGCCCGATCGCAGCCTCGAGCGCGGCGAGATCGCCGAACGGAACCTGATCGAAGCCCTCAGGTCTGGGACCGAAGCCTTCGAGGTATTTCGGATTGCCGCCGGCGGTCACGGCCGCGATCGTGCGGCCATGAAAGGCACCCTGAACGGTAATGATCCGGAATTTCTCGGGATGGCCGCTGACGAAATGATATTTCCGCGCCGTCTTGATCGCTCCCTCGATGGCCTCGGTGCCCGAATTGGTGAAGAAGACCAGATCCGCGAAGCTCGCCTCGGCGAGGCGGCGGCCCAAAAGCTCGGCTTGCGGAATCTCGAACAGGTTCGACACGTGCCAAAGCTTTTGCGCCTGCGCGGTGAGAGTCTTCACGAGGTGAGGATGGGCGTGGCCAAGGCTTACGACCGCGATGCCGGCGCCGAAATCGAGAAAGCGCTCGCCCTCGGTCGAAGTGAGCCAGGCCCCCTCGCCCCGCTCGAACGCGAGCTTGGCGCGCGCATAGGTGGGAAGCAGCGACGAGGTCACTCAAGGCTCCGTGGACTAGGCGTTTGCTGGCACACACCGGCGTGTCGATCCGTCGGCTCGCGCTGAATTTGTTTTGCGGGGCGACCCCAAAATCAAAGTGCCGCCCCGAAAGGAGCGGCAACACCGTGGCCTCACTTTAAGGAGCTTGCCCGGTCGGGTCAAATTTTTGCGCAGGGCTGCGCCTTGGGGCAAGGAGCAACGCTTATGATCGAGCCCCGGGCGCAGCCCAGGGATAAAGCCAAGCTTCATTGAACGTGCCGAAGCCAAACAGCCGAGTGGCCAGAAGCTGCTGTTGAAAACGCGCATGACTTTTCAAGGACTCTTGCGCAAGATTCAACAGGTAGTGTAGTTTCTTTGCTGTCGACTACGACATCTCGTGCGGCGGACCTTGATGCGTAAGACATCGCCCGACACCGGATTTCCGGTGCTGCGTCGGTTTGATTTGCGCCCAAGTGCGCCCTCGGTTTCGCCGAGTTGTGTAGACCGCGTTCAGGCTCACTTATGAGACAAATCGAGGAGGACTTGAATGTCCTGGACCGACGAACGAGTGGAACTCTTGCGCAAGCTCTGGATCGAAGGGTTGAGCGCCAGCCAGATTGCCCATGAGCTCGCCAACGGCATCACCCGCAATGCGGTGATCGGCAAGGTGCATCGATTAGGCATGTCCGGCCGGATCAAGGCCGCGAGCTCGGTCAGTTCGCGGCCGCGCATGAAATCGATGCGGCCGGTGCATTCGCGTCCCAGCGCGCCGATCATGCGGGGCAATACCGCGCTCGCCATCCGGCCGCAGCCCATGGAAGCGCCGCAGCCCATCGAGGAGATCGTCATTCCGATCTCGGAAATGGTGACGATCCTGGAGCTGAAGGAGGCCATGTGCCGCTGGCCCGTCGGCGACCCGACGACCGCCGAATTCCGCTTCTGCGGCGCCAAGAAATCGACAACCGCAACGAGCCCCTATTGCCCCTATCATAGCCGCATCGCCTATCAGCCGGTGCAGGAGCGGCGGCGCGAGAGGGAACGCGAGCGGCGGGTGCAAAGACTGGCGTGAGCACCGGCGCGAGCGCTCGTGCGCGCGCGAGACGAGGTCATTCCGATTTGCCGAACGTCTCGTCGAAAGAATAGCCGGCGCCGCGGATGGTGCGGATCGGATCGCGCTCGCCGGCGAGCGACAAAGCCTTGCGCAGCCGGCCGACATGCACGTCGACGGTGCGTTCGTCGATCTCGGCAGAGAGTCCCCAGACGCTGTCGAGCAATTGGGCGCGGGAAAACACCCGGCCGGGCTTGCCCATGAGATATTCGAGCAGGCGGAATTCCGTCGGGCCGAGATGGACGTTGCGCGAACTGCGCACGACCCGCCAATTCTCCCGGTCGAGCGCAAGATCGCCGGCAACCAGCAGCGCCGCGACCCGATCCGGTCGCGAGCGGCGCAACAGGGCCCTGACCCGCGCCATGAGTTCCGGAACCGAGAAAGGTTTTACGATGTAATCGTCAGCGCCGATCGTCAGCCCGCGTACCCGCTCGCTCTCGTCGCCGCGTGCGGTGAGCATGATCACCGGCAAAGTGCGGGTCGCTTCACGCGCGCGCATCCGCCGGCAGATTTCAAGCCCCGACACGCCGGGGAGCATCCAATCCAAGATGACGAGATCGGGGGGCGACTCGATGAGCCTGAGTTCGGCTTCGTCGCCGCGTTCGACGCGTTCGACGGCGAATCCTTCGGCCTCGAGATTGTAGGTCAGAAGCAGGCTCAGGGCGGCTTCGTCCTCGACGACGAGGATCCGAGGAGCCGCGGCCGGAGCCGAGCCGGGGCGAGGCTGCGTCCTGGCATCGGAAGCTTGCTGGCCGTTCATCTCATTCACTGCTGATCATTGCTCACTTGCTGGTTTGCAAGAAATCTGACGCCGGGGACGGGCCCTTCGGCCGATCCATCGGCAGGACTTCGCCGGTCACGAGATAGACCACGGTCTCGGCAATATTGGTCGAGTGATCACCGATGCGCTCGATATTCTTGGAGACGAACAGAAGATGGGCGCAGAAGGAGATATTGCGCGGATCTTCCATCATGAAGGTCAAAAGATCGCGGAACACCGAATCCTCGAGCGCATCGAGTTCGACGTCGTTGGTCCACACCTGACGGGCGCGCTCGACGTCGCGCATCGCATAGGCATCGAGCGCGTCCTTGAGCAGCATGGCGGCCGTCTCGTGCATGGATTTCAACCCGATGATCGCGCGCTGCATGCGCGTCTCCGCCGACAGCTTCAAAGCTCTCTTTGCGATGTTCTTGGCAAGATCGCCGACCCGCTCGAGGTCACCGGAGATCCGGATCGCGGCCACGATCTCGCGCAGATCTGCGGCAAAGGGTTGGCGGCGCGCGAGCGTCATGATCGCCTGCTCCTCCACGTCGCGCTGCAAAACGTCGAGCCGGACGTCGGCGGCAATCGTCGATCGGGCAAGATTGACATCGAGATTGGCGAGCGCATCCATCGCGTCGCTGAGCATTTTCTCGGCAATGCCGCCCATCTCCGCTATTTTGCGGCCGAGCGCTTCGAGCTCCGCATCGTAAGATCTGACGGTGTGATCGGTCATGGCAGCATCCTGGAAACCGCTGTTATCAGCCGAAACGGCCGGTAATGTAATTCTGAGTGCGCTGATTCTCCGGCGTAGTAAAGATCTGCGAAGTCGTGGAGAATTCGATCAGTTCGCCGAGATACATGAACGCCGTGTATTCGGAAACGCGCGCCGCCTGCTGCATGTTGTGGGTCACGATAGCGATCGTGTAATTTTCCTTCAGTTCGTCGATCAGCTCTTCCACCTTGGCGGTCGAGATTGGATCGAGCGCCGAGCACGGCTCGTCGAAGAGAATGACCTCGGGATGGATTGCGACGGTGCGGGCGATGCAAAGGCGCTGCTGCTGGCCGCCAGACAGCGAAAGCCCGCTCGCGCTCAATTGATCTTTGACTTCGTCCCAGATGGCGGCGCCCCTGAGCGCAGTTTCGACGCGCCCGTCGAGTTCCGATTTCGGAAGCTTCTCATAGAGCTTTACGCCGAAAGCGATATTGTCGTAGATCGACATCGGAAACGGCGTCGGCTTTTGGAACACCATGCCGACGCGGGCGCGCAGCAGATTGAGATCCTGCCCTGAGTCGAGAATGTTCTTGCCGTCAAGCAGAACTTCGCCTTCAGCACGCTGGCGCGGATAAAGATCATACATCCGGTTCAAGACGCGCAGAAGCGTCGACTTTCCACAGCCGGAGGGCCCGATCAGCGCCGTTACCTTGTTGGCGTAAAGCGGCATGTTGACGTTTTTGAGGGCTAGGTGCTCGCCGTAAAAGAATTGCAGGTCCTTAACCTCGATCTTGGTCGGCAGTTCGTTTTTCACATATTCCGTTGCATTCATTTGTTGGCTCCCCGTGAACCAAGCACGCGCGCCACGATGGACAGAATGAGCACGGCCAAAGTTATGATGAGAGCGCCGGTCCAGGCGAGGCTTTGCCATTGCTTGTAAGGGCTCAGCGCGAACTGGAAGATGATGGCCGGAAGGCTCGACATTGGCGCATTCAAATCCGTGCTGAAGAATTGATTGTTCAGCGCGGTGAAGAGCAGCGGCGCCGTCTCGCCGCTGACCCGCGCGATAGCGAGAAGAACGCCGGTGATAAGTCCGGCGCGTGCGGCTCGATAGGCGATCCGGGCGACGACGGTGGAACGCGGCAGGCCGAGCGCGCTTGCTGCCTCGCGCAAAGGACCGGGGACAAGCAGCAGCATGTCCTCGGTCGTCCGCACGACGACCGGAACGACGATCACAGCCAGCGCGACCGCGCCAGCTATGGCTGAGAAATGGCCCATTCGGGCGACCATGATCTCGTAAACGAAGAGGCCGACGACGATTGATGGAGCGCTCAGCAGGATGTCGTTGATGAAGCGGACGACGAATGTGAGCTTCGAGCCGCGACCGTATTCAGCCATGTAGGTGCCGGCCAAGATGCCGAACGGCGTCCCAATGCAGACACCCAAAATAGTCATGATCAGGCTGCCGACAATGGCGTTCAGCAAGCCGCCGCTCGCGCCAGGTGGCGGTGTCATCTGCGTAAACACGGCGACCGACAGGCCGCTGAATCCTTGCCACAGAAGCGTCGCAAGGATGATGATCAGCCAGCTGAGACCGAAGATCGTCGAGGCATAGCAAAGCCCGAGACCAATCATGTCAGCGCGGCGGCGCGAATCGTAGAGAGCCATCCTAGCGTCCCGCCTGACGTTCGAGCCGCATGAGCATAAAGCGCGCAACGGCCAGAACAAAAAATGTGATGACGAAGAGGATGAGGCCGAGTTCGATGAGGGCCGAGGTGTAGAGATCGCTGACCGCCTCGGTGAATTCATTGGCGATCACGGCGGAAATCGTGGTGGCGGGCGCGAGCAGTGAAGCCGAGATTCTATGGGCGTTGCCGATGACGAATGTGACGGCCATGGTCTCGCCGAGTGCGCGACCGAGAGCAAGCATGCCGCCGCCGAGGATGCCGACCCGCGTATAAGGAATCACGATGAAGCGGACCACCTCCCAGGTGGTGCAGCCGCCGCCATAGCCGGCTTCCTTTAGAAGTTGGGGCACCGTGTTGAAGACGTCGCGCGAGATCGCGGCGATGAACGGCAAAACCATGATCGCGAGGATGAAGCCGGCCGTCAGCATGCCGATGCCGTAAGGCGGGCCGGCGAACATCATCGACAGCACGGGTACGTGGCCGAAGAGACTGATCAAGCCCGGCTGGACGTGCACCTGCAAAAACGGCGCAAAGACGAACAGCCCCCAGATGCCGTAGATGATCGATGGGATGCCAGCGAGAAGTTCGATGGCAATCCCGATCGGACGGCGCAGAAGATCGGGGCAAAGTTCAGTTAGGAAGATCGCGATGCCGAGCCCGACCGGCACGGCAATCAGCATGGCTATCAGAGACGTCACGAGGGTGCCGTAGACCGCCGCCAGGGCGCCGTATCTTTCGGTAACCGGATTCCATACGTCGGTCGTAAAGAAGCTGAAGCCGAATGCCTGGATGGCCGGAATTGAGCCTTGGATCAATGAGGCGATGACGCCGCCGAGAATGACGAGCACTGCGATCGCAGCGGCAAGCGTCAACCAATGAAAAGACCTGTCGCGGATCTTGAAGGAGTTCGCCACGCGGGCCCGCCGCGCGGCATCTTTATAGGTGACCCGGCCGCTGTCCACCGCCACATCCGCCGCTACATCCGCCAAAGTCGTGGTCTCCAAGTCTCTTAACAACAATCGCGAAAGGCGCCAACGTGGGAGCCGCCTTCCGATCGCGAAACACACTGTTTGGACGGGAGAGCCGCGGCGCCCTCCCGTCTTTCACTCTAAGCCGAATGCATTGCGACACTCAGTTGAGTAGAGCCTTGCCGTCGGCGCCTTTGATATCGTCGGCCCAAGTCTTCTTGATCTGGGCCTTGACGGCCGCCGGCAGCGGAACATAGTCGAGATCTTCAGCCATCTTGTCGCCGTTGGCGTAAGCCCAGCTGAAGAATTTCAGGGCTTCAGTGGCGGCGGCAGCGTCTTGCGGTACCGCATACATCAATATGAAGGTGGCACCGGCAATCGGCCAGGAGTCGGGACCGGCCTGGTCTGTCAGGATCACATAATAGTGGTCCGATTTTGCCCAATCGGCATGGCTGGCCGCTGCTTGGAACGCTTGAATAGAGGGTGCGACGGCCTTCCCGTCGCTATTGATCACTTTCGTGAACGTCATCTTGTTCTGCATAGCATAGGCATATTCGACATAGCCGATCGAGCCTTGTGTCTGAACGACATTGTTGGCAACGCCCTCATTACCCTTGGCGCCGATGCCGGTCGGCCATTCGACCGACGTGCTGGCGCCGACATTGGCTTTCCAATCGGCGTTCACTTTGGACAGATAGTTCGTCCAGATGAAAGTCGTTCCCGACCCGTCAGAGCGGTGGACGACCACGATGGCCGCGGATGGCAGCTTGACGCTCGGATTGAGCTTCTTGATGGCGGGATCGTCCCAGGTCTTGATGGTGCCGAGGAAGATCTTGGCGAGCGTGTCGCCGTCGAAGACGATGTCACCGGGCGCGACGCCCGGCAGGTTAACGACCGGCACGTCGCCGCCAACCACCATCGGGAACTGAATGAGACCCGCTTGGATGAGGTCTTTGGGTTGGAGCGGCATGTCCGAGGCACCGAAAGTGACGGTCTTCGCCTTGATCTGCCTGATGCCGCCGCCCGAGCCGATCGACTGGTAGTTCAGGCCGTTGCCGGTCTCTTTCTTGTAGCTATCGGCCCATTTCGCGTAGATCGGATAGGGAAACGTTGCGCCGGCGCCTGAAATGTCGGCCCTGGCTCCGGCAATCGCAATCGCCGCCGCCATTGCAATCAAAGCCGTCCAAACGAAAGATTTGAACTTCATCTTGGGCCTCTCGAACTGGGGTGACTACGCTGTAGGCAAGCCAGTCCGGCCGCCCAGCGCCGAGCGCAACCTAGGCGGAACCAAATAAAGATTTACGACGCGGGGATGACAAGGAGATGACAGGTTGCGCTGCGCGGAGGCCTGAGCGCTGAAATCATTCCTGAAAAAAGGGCAAGGCGACGCTGAACGTCGCACCTTCACCGGGCTTCGATTCGATGGTCAGGCGACCACCGTGGCGTGCGACAATATGCTTGACGATCGCCAGGCCGAGGCCAGTGCCTCCCTTCGCGCGGCTCTGTCCCGCATCCACCCGATAGAACCGCTCGGTGAGCCGCGGCAAATGTTCCAGCGCGATGCCGGGCCCATAGTCGCGGACCGAAAGATAGGCCTGAGCTCCGTTCACCCTGATGACGATATCCACATCTTTCTTGGTGGTCATCGCCTCGGCAGCGCCGTATTTGATCGCGTTTTCGATCAGGTTTTCGGCCACTCGCAGCAATTCATCGCGATCGCCAGCGACGATAACCGAAGCCGGCGCCTCGATCGTGAGCGTCACATTCCTGTCATAGGCCATCGGCGACAGCGTATCGACAATATGGCGCAGGATGCCGACGAGATCGACCGGCGTGTCGGGGCGCACGTGCAAGTGTTGTTCGATCCGCGACAGCGAGAGAAGATCGTCGACGAGACGCGACATTCTCTGCGCCTGCTCCCGCATGATCGTGAGAAATTTGCTGCGCGCGGCCTCGTCGTCGCGCGCCGGCCCCTGCAAAGTCTCGACGAAGCCTAGCAGTGAGGCGAGCGGGGTGCGCAACTCATGGCTGGCGTTGGCGACGAAATCGACGCGCATGCGCTCGAACTCGGCGCGCCTCGCTCAAATCATGCAGCGACAGGATAAGTGCGGACTCGAATTCATCACCACCGAGCGGCGCTATGCTGACCTCGAAGAGACGCTCGACCGGGACCTTTTCGGCCCAGATCACCCGCTCGGCGCGCTGCGAGGAGCGCACCCTGTCGACGGAATCGAGGACATCCGGCGAGCGCAGGCTGCGCGCTAGCAGGCCCTCGGCCTGCAGACCCGGCAAAATCGCGTGCATCGCGGCGTTGGCAGCGATGATCCGATCATCCCGATCGATGACCAGAACCGCCTCCGGCAGGGCTTCGATGAGCCCGCGGATTAGCGAACGATCTCGCCGTCTGATGTCCCCGTTCATGCGCTTCGCCGGAAAGAGGCCAGCTGCTCGCCTGTTCCGAAGCTTCCGCTTTAAGCGCGTTGCGACGAATTGCAAGCAAGCTGATAGGCGTGCCACCAGCGCGCCGCGCAGCAGGATCGCCTCCGGTTGCCTCGCGGCCTAGATCGGGGTGCGAGCGAAGCAAAGCAATTCAGTGCGCGGCCCGGCTTGGGTCGCCTCGCTCCTCGCAACGACATCGGATTCACACGCCGGATCCGGCGCCCGGCACCCAGAGAATGTCGCCTTCGCCGGAGCGATTGAGGTGGCGCGCCGCGACGAAGAGGAGGTCTGACAGGCGGTTGATATATTTGAGGGCCGGCGCGCCGATTTTTTCGTCCGGGGCGGCGGCGAGCTCAACCATGCGCCGCTCCGCGCGCCGGACCACGGCGCGGGCGACATGCACCGCTGCTGCTGCCCCGGAGCCGCCGGGCAGAACGAAAGATTTGAGCGGTTCGAGGTCCGCGTTCAGCGCGTCGATCTCGCGCTCCAGCCGGTCGACCTGCGGCTCAGTTATCCGCAGAGCCCGGCCTTCTCGGTCTATTTCAGGCACGCAGAGATCGGCGCCGAGATCGAAGAGGTCGTTCTGGATCATCGCCAATGTCGCGGCCAAAGCAGCATGTCCCGGTGCGTTCAAGAGAATCGCTCGCGCGACGCCGATAAAACTGTTGGCTTCGTCGACCGCGCCATAGGCCTCAACTCGCAGATCGTCCTTGCGCCGCCGCTCGCCCGTGCCGAGCCCGGTCAAACCGGCATCGCCGCTGCGCGTATAGATCTTGGTGAGCGTGACCATGTTCAGCGTCGGAAAAACAGCACACCCATGATGATGAGAATGGCAAGGAACTGCAAGCCCACGCGCCAGCGCATCAGCACCTGCGAAAGCCGCGAATTGCCACCGCGCGACATGTTCACAACGCCGGCGAGAAGAACGAAGAGAACTGCGATGAGCGCCGCAGCGACGAGGATATTGCCGAGCATATGCATGTGAAACTCCCTCGTCATCGCTCCTTGGGAGCTGGAATTAAGTCAATCCAACCAACGACAATTAGGCGATCTCAATAAGGTTTCAGCAGACGCTCCAGATAATCGAGTTCCTCCTGCGGCCGCGAGGGGTCGCTGAGCCTTCTGCGCAATTCTTCGAGCACACGCTGGGCGCGCTGCGCGGCCGGAATGGCCATTGGGTCGAAACGCGCGTGCGGATCGAAGGCGGGATCGTTGGCGAGCGGCCGGCCGAGCGGGTCCATATCGCCGCCGCCCTCGGCCTGGCCCGCGCCTTCCTGGTCGCCCGGCTGATTGCCCTCGGCGCCTTGGCCTTCCCCGCCTTGCTGCATGGATTGGGCAAGCTGCTCCGTCCCTTTTCGCAAGGCTTCGAGCGCGCGGCCCTGCGCCTCGACCGCCTGGTTGCCGCCGCCTTGGCTGCCGCCCTGGGCCTGACCTCCCGGGCTCTGACCTTGACCCTGGCCGCCCTGGTTCTGGCCTTCCTGCTGGCCGCCCTGATTCTGGCCCTGATCCTGGCCTTGATTCTGGTCTTGGCTCAGCGCGTTTTCGGCATCCTTCATCGCTTTCTGCGCTTCAGACAAGCCAGACTGATCCTGCCCCATCTGTTTCAACTGCCTCTCCACTTCTTCGAGCTGGTTGCGCAGCGCCTGCTGGCGATCGTGCAACTCCTGTTCGCTCATCGGACTCTGCTGGCCGGATTGATTTTGGCCCTGATCACTCGGACTTTGCTGGCCGGACTGGTCCGGCTGGCCGCCTTGCTGTTGATCGTCCCTCTCTTCCTGCTGCTCCCGCGCCTGGGCCTCCGCCTGCGCCTGGCGGTTGGTTTCGTCGCGCAATTGCTGCTGCTCGCGCGTGAGCTTATCGAGGTCCCGCAAGGCCTGGTTCATTGCGCGGGTCGTCGGGTCGGCGTCGCGCCGCCTCGCCATCTGCAGGTTTTCGAGCGTGTTCTGCAACTGCTCGAGCATTCTCTGCGCATCGTTGCGATCGCCTGAGCGCGCCATCTCCTGCATCCGGTCGAGCATGGATTGCAGATCCTTGCGGGAAACCGATCGGCTCGGGTTTGGCGCGCGTTCGGCCTGTTGCTGATTTCCCAACTCGCGTGCCTGCTGTTCAGAGAATTCGTTCAGGAACTTGTCCAGGGCGGCGCGCAAGTTCTCGGTGAGCTTGCGGATTTCCTCATCCGGCGTATTGCGCTGCAAGGCATCGCGCAGTTGCTGCTCCGCCGCGCGCAAATCGCGTTCGGCTTCGGAAAGAGAGCCGTTCTCGATCTCAAGCGCCATGTTCCAGAGATAATCCGAGACACTGAGGAGATCGGCATCGCTTTGCGCGTCTTGCAGCATGCTTGAACCGACGCTAAGGCCGAGGAAGACAGAGCTGCTCACCTCGAAGGTTTCGGGCGCGATCATCAGAGCATCGAGCGCCGTCTGCACGCGCTCTCGTGAATCGGGGAAGAGCACGAGGTTGCGCCTCTGTTCGACGAGCGCGCGTGCGATCGGCTTGACGAAGGGCCTCTGCGGGAGCGTGATCTCTATCGGCTCACTTTTTCCCGAGTTGCCGCCTCCGTCATGCGCCGTGAGCGTCATTTTCACGCGCGCGCCCGCCCAGGGATGATCGGAGAAGTCGACCGTCGCCTCCGTCTCGCCCAATCCGCCGGGTCCGGCAGGCAGAGGCAGGGCGAGATGCGGCGGCGGCACGAGCGAGCGCAGCCGCTCCGACGTGCCCTCGACGGTCGGATCGGCAAAATCGGCCTCGGCGGATACGACGCCGTAATCGTCACTGATCTTGTAGGAAAGCGTCAGGGAACCGCGAGCGTTGGCGCGCGGCGCGTCGGTCAGCTCGATCTGCGGCGGCAGATCGGGGATGACGGCGATGTTGAAAAGCCCGACGAACGCGCCCTCATGTTTGAGGCCGAGCCTGGCGTCGCCGTGCAGCAACCAGCGCTGTTCGCTGCCGCCTGTCGAAGTCTGCGCCGGCTTCGTCGCATCCGTCTTTGCGGCAGACTCGAGGCCGCCCTGCGTCTCGACGCTGAGATCGCCGCCGGAGGCGCGCACAATCACGGTCGAATTAATCGGCGCCGCGATGTCCTGCGCCTGGCCGGTGTATTTGGCGAGGTTCAACATGACCGGCGGCTTGCCGGTATAGGCGGGGGGATCGATCCAGGCATCGATCCTGTAGCTGGCGCCCGGCAGCGCGGCCTCGCGCCAGTCGAAAGCCGCGGCAAGCCGCGCATATTTTTCCGGTCCGGCGATGAAAGCGCTGGCGACGAGCATAAGCAGCACGGCGGCGCGCAGCGCATAGCGGTCGAAATCGACCATGCGCGGCGACGGCGTGCCGACCTTGAGGACGGCGACGGCTTGTGTCATCCGGCGCCGGTGAACGGCCCAGAGCGCGCGGGTCGCCGAATCGCCGCCGTCATTGGCGAGTTCGTCCTCGAGTCCGGAAGCCGGATTATGCTTGACGCCCGAGCTGCGGTCGATTCGGGCGAGCGCCTGTTTCCGGGACGGGCGGCGCAGCCCGAAGAGCGGCAGCATGGCCATGACCAAAGCGAGGCCGAACAGCACGACGCCAATGATCCGCCAGGGTCGGCTCACGTTGAGCCAAAGCCCGGCAAAGGACAGGCTGACGAAAAGCCCGAGCACAAGGGCAGGCGGGATTATGGCGCGCCAGAGCTTTTCCCACAGCAGGGCGGCGCTGGCGAAGCCGACCAGCTTTTCGAGCCGCCCCAACGGGGTTTTGCCGTGGCCGGGCGAGTCCTTGTTATCAGCCAATCAGTGCTCCGGCGCTGCAGTTCTGACCAAGCCCGTCATTGCGGAGCAAGGCCGGTCGAGGGGTAGACTTAGTACATAAACCCATTCCGGCCGATATTATCCCAGCCAGGACGGTATTTTGTCGAGGCCGATCAATTGGTCATAAGTGCCGCGTGGGCGGATGACCGCAAAATCGTCTCCCTTGACCAGAACCTCCGGCACCAGCAGGCGCGAATTATAGGTCCCAGCTTGAACGGCACCATAGGCTCCCGCCGACATTATGGCGAAGAGATCGCCCGCCCGCGGCTCAGGCAGGGACCGGCCAAGGGCCAAAAAATCGCCGGTCTCGCAGACCGGGCCGACGATATCGGCGACGATCGTCAGCGCGGGCCGCGGCCGCACCGGCACGATCTCATGATGCGCCGCATAAAGCGTCGGGCGGATGAGATCGTTCATCGCCGCGTCGACGATCACGAAAGTCTTGTGCGCTGCCTTTTTGACGTAGAGCACGCGGGTCACCAGAATGCCAGCGTTGCCGGCGATGAGCCGGCCCGGCTCGAAGATCAGCCGGCGGCCGAGGGGACCGAAATGGCGCCTGGCGATCTTGGCGTAGCGGTCCGGGTGAAAAGCCTCGCCCCGGTCGTCTTCGCGATAGGGAATCCCGAGGCCGCCGCCGAGATCGATATGCTCGATGCTATGGCCGTCGGCTTCGAGCTCGCCGACAAAATCGGCGACGCGCGCGAAGGCATTGTCGAAGGGTTCGAGCTCGGTGATCTGCGAGCCGATGTGCATATCGAGGCCCGTGACCGCGATGCCGGGCAGGGTGGCGGCGAGTTGATAGACGGCGCGGGCACGGCTTAACGGAATGCCGAATTTGGTCTCCGCCGTGCCGGTGGCGATCTTGGCATGGGTCCTTGCATCGACATCTGGGTTGACGCGCACGGCGATCTTCGCCCGCTTGCCGCGCGCTGCCGCGAGGCCCGAGAGAGCCAAAAGCTCCGACTCGGATTCGACGTTGAAACAGAGGATATCCTCGTCGAGCCCATAGGCCATTTCCGCTTCGCTCTTGCCGATGCCGGAGAAGGTGATCTTGTCGGCAGCGACGCCGGCGAGGCGGGCGCGGCGCAGTTCGCCTTCCGATACGACATCCATTCCGGCGCCGAGTTGGGCGAGGGTCTTCAAGACCGCCTGGTTGGAATTGGCCTTGACCGCGTAGCAGACGAGCGTCGAGAGGCCTTCGAAAGCGGCTTTGAAGACCCCGTAATGGCGGCTGAGCGTCGCCGTGGAATAGCAATAGAACGGCGTGCCAACGGTCTCGGCGAGATCAGATACGTCGACGCCTTCGGCATGCATGACGCCGTTTTTCAGCGTGAAATGATGCATCCCAAAATCATTTCACCAGGGGGTCTAGAACGAAAGGCGGTCCCTTGGAAGGCGGGTTGGTGTTGGACCCGGTCGGCGGAGTTTGCTGCTGCGGCACTTGGACGACGACGTCGCCGGCCATCGCCGACGTGGAGTTCGACCGCGGCCGTGGGCTGGTTCGGGTCCGTCCCCGGCGGCGGTTCGAGCGGACCACGCCGCCCGCAGCCGGCCAAGGTCAGGGCGAGAAGCGTCAGGCAGAGTAAGAATGTGACGCGCGATGGCACGGCCGGCTCCGATAAGGTGCTCCTATATAGACGAAGCTTGGCAGAAAGAGAAAGCGGGGACGGATCGAGATGGCCCGGTCATCCCTGTTTCCCGAGCGCGGCGAGCCAATTCTCGGCCGCGGCCGCCACATTGGCGGGCGCCGTCCCGCCATAGCTCGTGCGGCTCGCGACCGAGTTTTCGACCCTGAGCACGGCAAAGATCGCCTTGGTCAGGCGCGGCTCGATGCTTTTCATCTCGGCAAGGCTCAGATCTTCGAGCCCGACGTTTTTCCCGGCAGCGAGCGCGACGAGCCGGCCTGTGGCATGGTGCGCCTCGCGGAACGGCATGCCCAGCTCGCGCACCAGCCAATCTGCGAGATCGGTCGCGGTCGCATAGGCCGCGCCCGCCGACGCCTGCATCCGAGCGAGGTCCGGTTCGAGGTCGCCGACCATGCCGGTCATGGCCGCAAGACAGAGGGACAAGGTCTCGAGCGCGTCGAACGTGCCTTCCTTATCCTCTTGAAGATCCTTCGAATAGGCGAGTGGCAAGCCCTTCAATACAATCAGCAGGGCCGTGAGCGCCCCGATGATTCGGCCGCACTTGCCGCGCACCAGCTCGGCCGCATCCGGGTTGCGCTTTTGCGGCATAATCGATGAGCCGGTCGAGAATTGGTCGGACAGGCGGATGAAGCCGAATTGCGGGCTCGCCCAAAGCACGATCTCCTCGGCAAGGCGCGAGAGATGGACGGAGCACAGCGCCGCCGCCGCCAGCGTCTCAATCACGAAGTCGCGATCCGACACGCTGTCGAGCGAATTGGCGGTCGGCCGGTCGAAGCCGAGCGCCGCGGCTGTTGCGGCGCGGTCGATTGGGAACGAGGTGCCCGCCAGCGCCGCGGCGCCGAGCGGGCATTCGTTGAGCCGGGCGCGGGCGTCATTGAGTCGGCCGCGGTCGCGGGCGAGCATCTCGACATAGGCGAGGAGATGATGGCCGAAGGTCACGGGCTGCGCCGGCTGCATATGGGTGAAGCCCGGCATCACCGCTCCCGCATGGACCAAGGCCTTTTCGGCCAGCGCGATCTGCAGCGCTTTGATGTCGGCGTCGAGCGCGTCGATCGCGGCGCGGATATAGAGGCGGAAATCGACCGCGACCTGATCGTTGCGCGAACGCGCTGTATGCAGCAGGCCGGCGGCTGGACCGATCAGCTCCGCGAGCCGCGATTCGATATTCATATGAATATCTTCGAGTCCGCGGGAAAAGCTGAACTCGCCCTTCTCGATTTCGCCACGGATGCGCTCTAGAGCGTCGTGGATCGCGGCCGCGTCGGCCTTGGTGACGATGCCGGTCTTCTCCAACATGGCGACATGGGCAAGCGAGCCTGCTATGTCATGCTCCGCGAGCTTGCAGTCGAAATCAATCGAGGCATTGATCTCGTCCATGATCGCGTCGGGCCGGCCGGCGAACCTGCCGCCCCACATCTTATTGCTCATCGTTCAGCGCTCTCAGATTAACGCAGCAGAACAGAATTTTAAGAAAGATCAGAGCTTGAGCCGTATCCCTTCGCCGCTCATCAGTCTCGCCATCCTCGCCGCGGTGCTGGCCTTCATATACGTGATGGAGGGCAGGCATCGCAACGAAACCGGTACGGCGGCCTGCGCCTCGACCAGCACCGTGATCAGCCGCCTTGCGCCGCTGGTGCACGGCGAGATCGCGGCGCTCGCCCTTTCGGACGAGCCGCGGCCTATGCCCGAACTCAGTTTCACGGGCGCTGACGGCAAAACCGTCAAATTGACGGATTTCCGTGGCCGCGACCTGCTCCTCAATCTATGGGCGACCTGGTGCGTGCCTTGTCGGCAGGAAATGCCGGCGCTCGACCGGCTGCAGGCTAAGCGCGGCGGCCAGGATTTCCAAGTCGTCGCGATCAATATCGACACCGCCAGGCTCGACCGGCCGAAAGCCTTCTTGCATGACATCGGCGTCAAGAACCTCGCCTTCTATGCCGACAACACGGCCAACGTATTCCAAGTCCTGAAACAGGACGGCAAGGTCGTCGGCCTGCCGACCACGATTCTGGTCGGCAGGGACGGTTGCGATATCGGCACGATGGCCGGCCCGGCGCAATGGGAT
Source organism: uncultured Alphaproteobacteria bacterium (assembly GCA_963720425.1). Taxonomy (GTDB): domain Bacteria; phylum Pseudomonadota; class Alphaproteobacteria; order Rhizobiales; family Beijerinckiaceae; genus Methylovirgula. The sequence continues at coordinate 726,947 of OY970391.1, read as the reverse complement.
TCGCAGGATGCGCTGGCATTGTTTTCCGTAGAGCAGAGCGCCGAGCTGCCGCCGCAGACCAAGGGTTAGCGTGCTTTACGCAACCGGGCTGACAAGGAGCCGGGGCAGGTGATGATCGTGCAACCTGCGGATCGTCTCGCCGTTCAGTCTCCCAAAGCCCGGCCATCACACCAGAAGATGGCCGCGCCCGGCATGGCCAAGTCGTAGCGCGTCACTGCGGCGATGGGCTGGACTGCGTGGTTGTGCCGGTGCCTTTCGCCCGTTGCGAGGCAAATTGAAACTTCTGTTAGATCGCGGCGTCGTTGCGATCGCCGAGGGCTTCGCTCTGCACGATGAGATTATAATAATCGGCGGCGAGATTGGACCAATACCAAAGATTGCCCGGATCGGCAGAAGCAAGCCCTTCCATCGTGTTGGCCGCTTGCACGGAGTAGCCGAGCGCCGCCTTTAGCAAAGCGCGATCCCTTTTCGCCGCAGCCTATGACGAAAGCACATTGGAAACGTTGTTGTAGGCGCTGGCAAGCTCAAACAAAAGTGTCGTCGATGGATTTGGGCGAGTCGACCACGGCTCCATAAGAGATACCGCGGTCTGGAAATATTGCAGCGCATTGTCGGAGTCGTTGAGCTCCCATTTGGCGCGGCCCATATGATTATATCGCTGTGCCAGCAGCAGATCGGTTTCCGCCCCGCAGGAGCCGCGCTCTGGTAATTTCGCGCCAGGGCGAGCGACGTCTGATAGATCGTGAGCGCGTCATTATATTGGCAGTTGTCGAAGTAAACATTCCCAATCCGGCCGGTCGTCCAGACCTCGTGAAGAAGGCAATTGAGATCCTTGGGGGTGTTCGGCAAAGGATTTCGCAAAAGCAGCGACAGAGGTGGTAAAAAGATAGCCCCTTCTGCGGGTTCCCTGGCTCGTTGAACTGACCGAGCACTTCCGCAGCGCGACCATAGGCGTAATCGATGCCCTCCAATCCGGGCTGTTCGCGTCTGAGCTTAACCGCGATGTCAAAGGCCTGGGACACGAGCTTGCCGCCATCGGCAATGCCCCGCTGGGATAATGTCAGGCCAAGTTCGCTCAGCGTCATGACTCGATTGAGAAGCACGAAAGGAGCGTTCTCATCGACGGAACGGACTCGCGTTCACGGCCGCACGGCGGCGTGGATTTCGGCGATATAGCCGCCCGGAAATTGTACGACCGCCGCGCGGCGCTGGCCGACTGTATAGGGCTGGACGAAGACGATGGCTGCCGCCGCCTCGGCCTTGGCAAGGGTCACGTCGAGATCGGCGACTTCATAACCGGTCATCTCGCGTCCGTAGGGAAAGGGCAGATGCCCGTCGGTCACGAGAACCACCATCCTGCCGAACGTCGATTCAATGCGCACCCGCCGATAGGTCTCGCCTGGCCGGCCGATCTCGATTCCGGGCGCGTTGGCATCATCGTCGGTGACCTTGCCCTGCGCGAAGGCGGTGAAGTCGCGGATGAAGGCGTCGGCGCGGTCCGGGGAGAGATAGACGCGGTTCTCGGGGATCGTCTTGAGCTGCGGGGAGTTCGGAGCGACATTGTGCCAGTAGAGCTGCATATTGACGCCGCCCGGCCACTGGATGACGGCGTCGCGGCCGATCGGATCGGAGAAAGGCGCGACGATTACATCGGCGCCGCTGGCACGTGCGGTTTCGATCGCGGCGTCCAAATCGGCAACGAGATAGCCGGTCCGTTCCATCCCGAAAGGATACGGGATCGGCGTCTCGTAGCCGAAGACCGACAGGGTACCGACTGGCGTCAGCACCACCTGCCACAACGTGCTGCTCGGCGTCGGCGTGACCGTGATCACGCCCTTTTTTGACGTGGTGCCGCCGAAAGTCGCTATGAGGCTCGCCACGAACCGGTCGAACTCCTCCGGCGGCACATAGACATGCGTCGTATCATATTGCGGCCCGACGGCCACGGCGGGGGCCGCGCCGGCGACTTGCGGGCCCGCCACGGCGAGGAGAAGAACAATCGTCAGCGCGAGAGTGTCGATCATGCGCATCTTTGATCCTCCAAGGGAGCGCCGAGAATAGAGCCGTCTTGACCGACGATAAAATTCTTGCCGAGGCCGCGATGCGTTGGCATGATAATTTCGCGGCTGTCTGCTGATCCATTGGTGGTGCGGAGCATGTCGCGGAAGATCGCGGGGGCGATCCGACCGTCTCGCCGATTTTCCGTCTGTCCGGGGGCGCCATAGCAGCAGCCGTTCGTGAGATGCCGCGCTCGCCCTCGGCGAGCTGGGCAAGGAGAAGTGCTATGGCAAAAGGTCAACTTCGTAGCAACAAAGAAGCCAAGAAGCCGAAGAAGGAAAAGCCGAAGGCTGCGGCCCCGGCGCCGTCGGTGAAAGACGCAACGATGGGCAAGAAGAAATAGGCGCCCACCGGCGCCAGCCGATCTCATTCGCCTTTTCGAGGCGCGTGATCATTGTCGAACACGGCGCCAGAGCGATGCACGTCCGGATAAGGCAAAGGGGGGTCTCGCCGCTATGACCCAGCGGCGATGACCGCCTCGAACCCGACTTCGGCTTTGAGGCTGTCGCGGTCACGGGAGATTGTCGCGACCGCCAGTTTGCGGCCGTCGCGATAATAGGCCACCTGGCAGTCCTTCGCCGCGACGTCGCCATCGATCGTGGTCCTGTCCCATTTTTCGGCATGACCCACATAGCGGATCGAGGCATCGTAGTGCTGGCTCCAGAAGAACGGCACGGCGTCGAACGCGTGGCGTCGGCCGAGCATGTTGAGCGCGGCGACCTGCCCCTGCCGTTCGGCGACAACCCAATGTTCGACGCGGATGCGCTGGGCGGTGAGCCGGTCTGGCCAACGCGCAATGTCGCCGGCGGCGAAAATGCCCGGCACGCTCGTCTCCAGATATTGATTGACGCTGATGCCGCGATCGAGCGCTAGCCCCGCCCGCTCGGCGAGATCCACCGCCGGCCGCACGCCGATCCCGGCGACGACGAGATCAGCCGGTATGCTCTCGCCGGTTGTGAGCCTGACGCTCTTCTCGCCGATCTCGGCGACGCTGGTGCCGAGATGGAAGGTGACGCCGTGGTCTTCATGGACCGTGCGGACAAGATCGCCGATCTCGCCGCCCATGACCTTCTCGAGCGGCCGGGCTTCCGGCCCGACGACATGGACATCGAGCCCACGCTTGCGCAGGGAGGCCGCGACCTCGAGGCCGATGAAGCTTGTGCCGATGATCACCGCGCGTTCCGCCTTCTCGGCCCTGGCGATGATGGCGCGGCTGTCGGCGAATGTGCGCAGATAATGGACATATGGGCGTTCCGCGCCCGGCAACTTTAACCGGACCGGTTCCGCGCCAGTCGCCAGCAACAGCGCGTCATAGGAATGGCGGCTGCCGTCCGCGAGCTCGACGGACCGACCCGCCGGGTCGAGCGCCGTGGCGCGTGCCCCGAGTTTTAGATCGATGCCATGTTCAGCGTAGAATTCCAGGGGACGCAGCGGGACCCATTCTTCCGGCGCGTTGCCGGCGAGATAGTCCTTCGAGAGATTGGGCCGGTCGCAGGGGACCGAGTTGTCGGCGCTCAGCATCGTGATGCGGCCAGCAAAGCCTTCGCGGCGGAGCATTTCCGCCGCCGCATTGCCGGCCCCGCCTCCGCCCAGGATCACGATGGAGCCGGGTACGCCAGCTCCGGCCGGGATCGCGGGACGCGCCGAGCTTTCGATCTTTTCCGAAACATAGAGCCTGTCGCCCCGCCGTTCGACGCGCCAGCAGGCAACCCGCTCCAGCGCCGGCGCGCGCAGCGCTTCTCCCGTGCGCAGGCTGAAACAGGCGTGATGCCAAGGGCAGCGTACGGTATCCTCGACGAGAATCCCTTCGGCGAGCGGGCCCTGGTAATGCGTGCAGAGCGCGCCAATCGCGAAGAACTCATCGCCTCGTCTGGCGAGGAGCACGGGTTCTTCGCCGACGTGGCCGAGCAGCATGGCGCCGTCAGCGACTGCCGCGAGCGCGACGCCTTGGGTGAGGTCTGGCGCGCTCTCTTGCTTGTCGTCGCTCATCTGGGCCCCTTCGCGCAGGCTTGGCCGATTGCCCAAGGTAGCAAATTTCTTGTCCGACCAACGCCTCCGCCCCGCCTAAGTTCACTCTGCCGTGAGCCCGGGGCGCCGCAGCGCGATTTTGCCGACCGAAGCCTAATCCTCGTCGCCGTTTCCATGCGCGATCGCGTCGACGACATTGTCCCGTAGAGGCTTGCAATCCGCTGCATAGCGCGAGCCAGTACCCGGAATTGCTGGTGCACGATACGGGCTTTGAGGCGCCTTTGATGGACCTTCGCTTTGATCCAAACGAACGGTTCGGCGAACCTACTTTATGAAATGGTAGCTGTCGTTAAGCCCGATCAACCCTACCACGATGAGGTAGAAGGCGACGACGTAGGCCAACAGGCCCGGCATGATCAGGATCAAAATCCCAGCGATAAGGGCGACGATCGGCGCGATTTGACCGGTGTTGAGAACCATTTCAAATCTCCTAGAATTGTGAGAACGAACGTAGAATTGTGAGAACGAACGGGCTTGCAACAATCGACACGCCGCATTCATGCACGACCGCTGAGTGTGATGCAACTGCCTTCGGTGGTCTGTTCGCCCTACACGTTGGCACGAGCGGATCGAGAAGGTCTAAGCGCGACGTTTTCTTTCTCTGCAAATTGCCGCCAGCGTCGCCTCTTCGACCTGCTCTTGGCGCTCCTCCGAGGACAACTTAGCGGCGAAATCGCGACAAAGATCCCTCAAGGTATTGCTTAAAACGCGACGGTTTGTATGCCGTCTAAATTATGGAGACGCGCGCGATCGTGGCCAAACGGCCTTCCTCAAATCTAGGCTTCCGACCAATTCAGAAAATAGCTACCATTCACGCCAGATAAGCAGTCATCCAGGGACGAGGAGGCCGTTCCGAAAAAGCCAATTTGTTCCTTGGCTTGCGTTGATCCTCACGAGACCTTGGACGCGGAAAGGTGCGTGTGCGTCCGCAGGCCGCAATGATCCGCCGGAAAATGCCGCGCCAAGGAGGATGATGTGCCCGACAATAGATCGCGAACAGCGAAGACACCTCTGGTCCCGTTGCGCTGATCCTGTTCGCTGCATTCATGCTCTCCGCCTGCGTTCAATCCAAGACGCCATTACTGGCTGAATTGAAGCCGCTGCTCGGAGTGCAATTCCAGCTGAATCTCTTTCAAGACTTCACCGAGGGAAAAGCGCTCTCCGTGGAAACGTCGGTCTTCCGCTGGAACGACACCCGCTACTCGTTTGTCAGTGGCGATTCCCCAGGCGTGAAAGACTTCGTGATTCAACCCCTCGGCGACAGCAATTTCCTCATCGAGGCTACCTACGAAAATGATCTTGTGTATCTACTGGGCCGCAAGCTGGCCAAAGGGACCTATCGCATCCTGCCCATCGTCCAAGATGACGTCGATGAAGCGACGCGCAACCGAACATGCGTGACGAGAGATCCGATAATCTGCACGATTGAGACACGCCAGCAGCTTGACACTTTTGTCCGCGCGGCGGCCGCCAAGACGGACGGCTACATCATGGTGGGGGTGATTTCCGCTCCGGCGAGGTGAGGCGGGAGAACGAACATATCCACCGCCGCGGGCCTAATCAGGTTGAATGCGGAACGGCCGCTTGGCTGGCGCGAACCAGGCGTCGACTGACGCGCGCACCGGCAATAATGGCCGTCACGCCCTTGTCGGTATGTTGCGGCAATCGGTCTTCGGTCGCCTGGCCGGATAGGACGATGTCAACGATGCCGAGCGGCTACGCCATGATCCTGCGATGCGGTGGATTGTAGGCGGCAAAGCGGCCGCGGGATGTGCTGCATCGGCGAGCCAGATGGGCCGCTTCGAGACGCGCTGGCTCACTGCCCAAAAGAACCCGTCGGCGCTTGCTGATCTTTCTGGCCGGTGGATCGATATCGTCTAAGTTCACTCTGCACCAACCCCGCCGCCGCACTGCGACTTTAGCGGCCGGAGCCCGAGCGCAATCGAACGCCAAAATCAGCTTCTTTTAAATGTTCTAAATATAGATTAGATCTATTCTAAAGCAAATGGCGCAGCATAAAATAGAATCAGTATAATTATAATCTACCTATATTTGATTGACGCTCGAATTTATGGTGCTTATCCATTTGTAATTAACTTAGGGCTGTCCGTTACGTGATTAATCAGGGGGCGCAATACTTGTTCACGACCATGCTGCCCACGCGCGCGAAACCGCGTGGGGCGTGGTCCTGCGCCGCCAGATTATCCGCATCGTCCGCCTGGGTTTTTGCTTGGGGGATTTCGTGCGCCTGGGTGCAGCGTCAGTCGTTCTCGGCATGGTCCTCTTGTCAGGACAAGCGGCGCTAGCCCAGGACGCTTCAGGGGGCGCTTCTCCGGCGGATGCGTCCGGCGCGACCGCGCTTCCGGAGGTTGAAGTCACAGCGCCCACTGCCACGCCATTCGAGACCCAGATCAATGCCATGAATCAGGCGCGTGACAACGTCCTGCTGACGAAGCTTGGCGCCACGTCCTACACCATGGATCGCCAGGCAATTGAGTCTCTTCCGCAGGGCGACAACACGCCCATCGACAAGGTGATTCTTCAGGCGCCTGGGGTTTCCTATGATTCAGCGATCAGCAATCCCGATTTCCATATCCGCAACGAATACGCGAACGTCCAATATAGGATCAATGGCATCCTGCTCCCCGAGGGGGTCTCTGGCCTCGGTCCGGTCTTGGAGACGCGCTTCATCGGTAATTTGAATCTGCTCACTGGCGCGCTGCCGGCTCAATATGGGCTTCGCACCGCGGGCGTCATTGACATGACGGTGCGGAGCGAATTTACACCCAGCGGAAGCCTGAGCCTTTATGGCGGTAGCTTCGCAACGGTCTCGCCAAGCTTTGACTACGGCGGCAGCTCGGGCAACACGCAATATTTCGTGACGGGCAACTATATGCAAAACAACGAAGGCCTCGAAAATGCGACGCCGACCGTCGACCCGATTCATGATCATACCGAGCAGGAGAAGTTCTTCGGCTATGTCTCGACCATGCTCGGCGATTCTAATCGGCTGACCTTTATGACCGGTGAGTCCCTGAGCCACTTCCAGATTCCGAACGTTTCGGACCAGACGCCGCTTGGCGATTTCGGTGGAACTTCGTTCAATTCGGCCAATCTTAACGAGAACGAATACGACAGCTTCCTGTTCAATATTCTGGCGCTGCAGACCCATGTCCAGAATTTCGACTCGCAGCTTTCCTTTTTCTCGCGCTACGCCGACATTCATTTCATACCCGACGTTTTCGGCGATCTTGTCTTCAACGACATCGCATCGGACGTCACGCGCCAGAGTGTCCTCAATGGGGTTCAGTTCGACAGCTCTTACAAAGTGAACGACGTGCATACGCTGCGGGCCGGCTTTGCGGTCAGCGGTGAGCAGACGTGGGTCAATAACACGTCGACCGTCTTGCCCCTCGACTCGATGGGCAACCCCTTGCCCACCCCGGTCACCATTATCGATGCTGATTCTCAGCTAGGCTGGAACCTTGGAGGCTACATTCAAGACGAGTGGAAATTAACCAACAATCTGACCCTGAACACGGGTTTGCGTTTCGATCAATTGTATCAGTTCGTCGCCGCGAACCAATTCAGTCCGCGCATCGCCCTCGTCTATAAGCCTTTCGAGGACACCACCCTTCATGCCGGATACGCGCGCTATTTCACGCCGCCGATGCAGGCGCAGGCAACGCCGTCGAACCTCGCCTTGTTCAACAACACCACGCAGCAGCCGGTGGTCCCCGGCGACAACCCCGTACAGCCGGAGCGGTCGCATTATTTCGATGTTGGCGTTGACAAGACGCTTCTTCCCGGCCTCACTGCGGGCGCCGATGCCTATTACAAGATCGCGACCGATCTCCTCGACGATGGACAGTTCGGACAGGCTGTGGTTTTGACCCAATTCAACTATGCGGAAGGATATAGCGAAGGAGCTGAATTTAAGACCAGGTACCAAATCGACGGCTTCAGCACCTATGCGAATTTTTCGACCAACCGGACTAAGGCGAAGGATGTGGTGTCAAACCAATATCTCTTCGACAATCCCGTCGAGTTCGCCTATATCGCCAACAATTATCACTTCACCGATGATTGCCAGTTGTTCACCGCCTCAGCCGGAGCCTCCTACAACTGGAGCGGCACGCTCGTAACTCTTGATGGCATCTATGGCAGCGGATTGCGCACTGGCTTTGCCAACCTCGATACTCAGCAGCCCTATACGCAATTCAACCTTGGCGTCTCCCACGACTTCGATTTGTGGCACAACGAAAAGCCTCTCACCGCGCGGTTCTCCGTCGTCAATCTCTTGGACACGCTTTATGTGGTTCGTGACGGCACCGGCATTGGCGAATTCGCCCCGCAATATGGGCCGCGCCGCGGATTTTTCATCACCCTTTCGCAGAAGCTGTGAGGTCGGCCCGCCGCAAGGCGACATTCGAGACGGCCGCCCAATCCTTGTCGCCGTCTCCATGCGCGATCGCGTCGAGAAAATTGTCCCGCAACACGCTCGCAAAGGGCATCGGCGCGCCGACCTGCTCGCCGGCCGCGAGCGCCAACCGGACATCCTTTAAGCCGAGCACGAGCTTGAAGCCGGGCTTGAACCCGCCGTCCAGAATGGCCGGCCCGTAGATCTTATAGGCCGGCGCGGCAAACAACGTGCTCGTGAAAATCTCGATGAGCTTCTTCGGATCCACGTCGTGGCGCCTAGCGAGTGCAATCGATTCCGCCATGGCTTCAATGGCCGAAGCGAGCATGAAATTGGCCGCAAGCTTCGCCACATTGGCCTGATGCGGCGCGGAGCCGATGACCCAAGTCGCCTTTCCCATCGCGTCGAGCAGCGGTTGGACGCGGCGGATATACGCCGCATCGCCGGCGGCGAGGATGTTGAGTTCGCCTGCCGCCGCGACATCCGGCCGGCCCATCACAGGGGCGGCGACATAGGCGAGACTGCGATCGGCGTGGATCTTTTCGAGCCGCTGCGCGAAGCCGACCGATATTGTGGCCATCACGACATGGACAAGATCGCGCCGCGGGTGTTCGAGCGCGCCTTGATCGAGGATCACGGAAGTGATGGCGTCGTCGTCGGCGAGCATCGTGACCGCGGCCTCGCCCTGAAACGCCTCTTGCGGGCGCTCGACGACGATGGCGCCTTCTTTGACGAGCTTTTCCGCCGGCCCGCGCGAGCGGTTCCAGACACGAACCTTGTGGCCGGCCTTGATGAGGTCCGCAGCCATGCCGGAGCCCATGGCGCCAAGCCCGATGAAACCGACGTCCATTTTCGCCTCCTTGGATCGATCCGCTGTTTCGAAACCTTGGGCGCAAGTGGGCCAAAGTCACCTGCCTGAATCAAAGATTTTCGTGAAGCTCCACGTACGCCCAAGCTCTTGGCAGGGGTGCGGGTGAGGACCGCTAAGCTTGCCGACCGCAACATTGCGTTAACACTTCCGGCCGAGAGTGCCCGTGGCTTCGACTTCGGGCGACGGCTATGGCTCCATTTTCGGTTCCGGTGACCGCGGCGCATTGGCGCGCCCGGCCGGATATGCCGGGCCAGGCGAGCGCCGCTCTGACGCTCTATCTCGCCGATGGCGGCGACGAGCGCATCAAGCCCGACCCTCTGACCGGCCGAACCAAATATGGCACGCCCGCCGGCCCGGCCCCCGACGAGATCTGGTTTTCCTCCTCGACCGCCTCGGCGATCGACCAACGTGGCTTTGCCGCGGCCAACGACGCGCTTGCCGCACTCTTTGGCGATAGCCAATCCGTCGGTCCGACGGCGTGGTTCGACCGGCTGCGCCAGCGCATCGTCAGCCTATTCGGCATTCCTGCAACCGAGGCTGTTCTGTCCGCCTCCGGAACCGAGGCCGAATTTATCGTCTTGAGCGTCGCCCGGACGTTGACCGAACGTCCGCTCACAAGCATCGTGGTGGGACCGAGCGAGACCGGCAGCGGGGTGATGAATGCCGCCGCGGGCCGACACTTTCTGGGAACCGCGAGCCTCGCCGTCGCGGTTGATGCCGGCGCTCATTTGATGGGCATCGGATGCGCCGATGTGGAGGTCGAAGCGGTCGCCATTCGGGATGAATCCGGGCAGCCGCGCGACAGCAAGGCGATCGACGATGAGGCAGCCGCTTGTGTCGCGCGGGCACTTGCCGCCGGGCGCGACGTTCTGCTGCACGTGCTCGACAGATCGAAGACCGGGCTCGCTGGCGTGACGCGGCAGATGGCGCGTGAGCTTGTCGTCGGGGCGAGCGGCCGCGTGTGCGTCGTTGTCGATGCCTGCCAGCTTCGCTGCCGACCGCAGCGCGTTCACGCCGATCTCGAAGCGGGCTTCATGGTCATGATCACTGGCTCGAAATTCGCGGGCGGCCCGCCTTTCGCTGGTGCGCTTTTGCTGCCGCCCGGCTTGGCAGAAAGCATGGACGAGCAGATGGGCGTGCCGGCTGGGCTCGCGGCCTATTCTGCCGCGCTCGATTGGCCGCCGGCCCTGCGGCGAAGTTTCGCCGATGTGCTCGACCTGCCGTTCAATCTTGGCCTCGGGCTGCGCTGGGAGGCGGCGCTCGCCACGATCGAACCTTTCTTTGCCTTGCCGGAGAGCTTGCGGGCGCATATTTGCGCCTGGTTCGCCGCCGCGGTTCAAAGACACATTGCCGCGCGTCCGCATCTGCACATGGTGGTGCCGTCCGTCGATGCTACGATCTTTCCGATAATGACCGAAGGCGTCACGAGCCCGGCCGGAGCCGCCGCTCTCTATAAGGCGCTCGCGGCAGAAGAAGCGCCGGCCGGCATGCCGCCGGACCTGGCACGCCCCTGCCATGTTGGGCAGCCGGTTGCGATCGGCGACGAGGCGGCTCTCAGGATTTGCGCCTCAATGCCGCTCGTGCTTGACATTGCCGCCCACATGGCTGAGGGGCGAACGATAGACTCTGCGCTCGTGGCTGCCGATCTCGATCTTCTGTTTCGCAAATGGGACAGGCTCGCCGGTCGCTGACCAGATCTCGCGTCCGAAGGGAAAGCCCTTGTCCCGTTCCGCCAAAATCGAAGATGACGCGCGAGATGTCGCGCCGAGCACCGAAGCCGACCTGGACCCCAGAGATTGGGAGGCCTTCAGCAAGGAGGCACACCGCGGCCTCGATCTGATGATCGACCATCTGCGCCGCGTGCGGGAGCGCAAAGTCTGGCAGCCCGCCCCGGATGCCGTGCGGGCGCGATTTCGCACGCCTCTGCCGCAAAAGGGCAAGCCCCTTTCGGCGCTGATCGACGAATTCGAACGCTCAATCCTGCCCTATGGCAACGGCAATACGCATCCGCTGTTCATGGGCTGGGTGCATGGCGCCGGCACGCCGGTCGGGATGGTCGCCGAAATGCTCGCCGCGGGGCTCAACGCCAATTGCGGCGGCCGCGACCATATCGCAATCGAGGTCGAGAAGGAGATTGCGCTTTGGCTCGCCGAGGCCTTCGGCTTTCCGCAAGATGCTTCGGGCGTTTTCGTCACGGGTACGTCGATGGCCAATCTCGTTGCCGCCATCGTTGCCCGCACTGGCGCGCTGGGCGAGCCGGTCCGCCGCAGCGGGCTTAGAGAAGCAGGACAACAGCTCGTGGGCTATGCCTCGCAAGAGGCGCATGGCTCGATCGAAAGAGCTTTCGAGATCGCCGGCATCGGCTCGGCCTTCTTGCGCCGCCTTCCCGTCGATGCGGAGCGGAGGATGGATGTGGAGGCGCTCAGCGCCGCAATCGCGAAGGATCGCGCCGCCGGGCTTCTGCCCTTCCTCGTCGTTGGCTCCGCCGGGACAGTGAACACCGGCGCGATCGACGATCTCGACGCGATCGCCGACCTTTGCGCCGACGAGGATCTGTGGTTCCACATCGATGGCGCCTTCGGAGCGCTTTGCGTGCTTTCGCCCGATTTGAAGCCGCTCGTGAAGGGCATCGACCGGGCCGATTCGATCGCGCTCGATTTCCACAAATGGCTGCACGTGCCCTATGACGCGGGCTTCTTCCTTTGCCGACACCCGCAGCTGCATCGGGAAAGCTTCATGAGCACCGCCGCATATCTCGCGCGCGCGCCGCGCGGCCTTGCCGCGGCCGATATTTGGCCTTGCGACCTCGGTCCTGATCTGTCGCGCGGCTTCCGCGCATTGAAGACCTGGTTCACCTTCCAAGCCTTCGGGGCAGAGCAGCTCGGCGCCGCGATTGCGCAAACCTGCCGGATCGCCAAACATTTGGAAACTCTGATCGGCCGCTCGGCCGTTTTCGAGCTCTGCGCAAAGGTCAGGATCAATATCGTCTGTTTCAGCGTCAAAGGCGATACGTGCGGCGAGCTCAACCGCGAGATCGTCATGGATCTTCACGAAAGCGGCCTCGCCGCGCCATCGATCACGCGGCTCGAGGGCCGGCCGGTGATCCGCGCTGCGATCGTCAATCACCGGACACGCGCCAACGACATGGAGAGCTTTGTCACCGCGGCGGAAGCAAGCGCCAAGCGTCTCCGGGCGAGCCGTGCCGGGTCATAACGGCACATTCGTTAAGCTGGTGCTAACGAATGGACCCTAAGGTTCGCCTGAGATTCACGACCGGATCGCTTTCGATGCACGCGCCAGCGGCCAAGCCAAAACCAGCGCCCGCGACCATCATCGCCGCGGCGCCGCATGATGGCAATGCGCCGCTCAGCGCGCTGCGTGATATCGCGGCGGCGTCAGGATTAAGTCCCATCCAAGCCGTGCGGGATTTTGCAAACCTGGCGCTAGGCCCCGGCAAGGTCAGCTTCGAGGATTATGTGCGCCTCAGGCTCTTCGACCTTGGCTATTGGGCAGGCTGCGACCGGCGCACGGTGGTCGGTCAGCGCTGCAACCGCGATCTCGCGGTCGAAGCGAATTATCGCCACGATTGGTATGGGCTGGTCAGCGACAAGGTCGCTTCGGCGACCTATCTCGCCGCCTATGGGCTACCGACGATTCCGATCGCGGCGATCTTTGCGCCGCGCCTGACAATGGGAGCCGCGCATGTCTTGCGTAGCCGCGCGGATCTCGAGCGCTTTCTTAAGCGCGATGACGTCTATCCGCTCTTCGGCAAGCCGGCCGACGGATTCCAGAGCCTCGGCTCGATCGCCTTGCGCCGGCCGCATCAAGAGAGTGGCGAACTCGAGACGATCAACAGCACATTCATAAACTTCAATGACTTCATGGACGATGTCTGCCGGCATTATGAGGGCGGCTATATTTTCGAGCGCTTCATGCCGCCGCATCCGGATGCCGCGCGGCTCTATGGCGAAAGGCTAGGGACAACGCGGATCGTCACGCTTTGCGATGCCGACGGGCCGCGGATTTTCCGGGCGAGCTGGAAGATTCCGTCCGGGCAAAACACGGCCGACAATTTTTGGCGCAGCGGCAATCTTCTCGCCAAGATCGATGCCTACAGCGGTGCGATCGAGAAGGTCGTCTCCGGCACCGGTTTCGACACGAGGTTCGAAACCCATCATCCCGATACCGGTGCTCCGCTCATCGGCGCGCTCGTGCCGCGTTGGGCGGATGTTAAAGAGGTGGCCCTCGAAGGTGCCCGCGTCATTCGGCACGTGCCAATGCTCGGCTGGGACCTGGGCTCGGCGGCCGAGGGTCCGGTCATCGTCGAGATGAACGAGAACTCCGGACCTGTTTTTGAACCAATTCGCCGATGCGCGCGGCGTCCTGGAGCCGGACTTTCTTGCCTTCATGGCGGAACAAAAGCGCGCGGCCAAGGCGCACGAGACGCGGATGAAGTGCCAGCTCGCCAAGCTCTGAGCTTACGGCCCTCTCCGTAATGACGGTTGTTAGCGGGCTGATCGGCGGGTATCGAGGCGATAGGCAGCCGCACAGGCACCCGTTCCGAGAGACAACGCTGGCATGATCTTCCTGCGATCAATGCTCTTCAATCTTTGCTTCTATACGCTCATGATCGCCCTCATGATCTTCGGCGTGCCGACGCTTGTGGCCGGCCGCCGCAGCACCGAGGCTTATGCGCGGTTCTGGGCGTGTCTCTCGCTAGCGCTGCTCGACCGCATCTGCCACCTGAAGGTCGAGTTTCGAGGTCTCCAATATCTGCGCGAGGGCGCCGCGATCGTTGCGGCCAAACATCAATCTTTCCTCGATGTGCTCGCGCTCATTCTCAAGGTGCGCGAGTTCACTTTCGTCTACAAACGCGAGCTCGGGTTGATCCCGCTTTTTGGCCTCTATCTTCGGCGCAGCGAGCAGATCGCGATTGATCGCGCCAAGCGGGGCAACGCCTTGCCGCAAGTGATCGCGGCCGCAAAGCAGATCTTCGCGGAGAACCGGCAGCTTTTGATCTTTCCGGAAGGGACACGCAAAGCCGTCGGCGCGCCGCCGCTCTATAGGGCAGGCGTCGCCCGCATCGCCCAGGCGACGGGCGTCGTCTGCGTACCGGTCGCTTTGAATTCCGGCCTGTTCTGGCGCCGGCGCGGCTTCTTGCGGCGCGCCGGGACAGTGGTGGTGGAGTTTTTGGAGCCGATCGAGCCGGGACTCGATAATGAGAACTTCATGCGCCTCCTCGAGACGCGAATCGAGGAGGCAACCCAACGACTAGTGGCCGAGGCGCTGGCAAAGGACCCGGCGCACTCCCTGCCGCAATTTCCAATCACTTCAGCGTGAATTGAGGCTCGGCAGAGAGCTTGGGGGACACTTGACCTTTGGCGCAATTCGTTCGAACTTTGTTCCGGTCGAATCACCTCCATACAGGAGGACTTTAGGAAGAAAAGATCATGACGATCGCTGAAATGCCCCGGCAAGCGATTGGTGCTGGCCGCTTTTTGGGAGGGGAGCTTTGTTTCAGGTTTCTCCAGCCGTCGCCCTTGGCCCGCCTATGGCGCGAAGTCATAACGCGGCGCATCCCCCCTGCGACTGGACAGACGCGGCTCGATTGTCGCCTTACCCGACAGGACAAGGCGGAACTTGCTGCTTCGGCCGTAACCGACAGCCTGCCGCCTCGAACGGTGGAAAGGGCGGTTCCGCGTGCCGATAGGCACTGCAATGCGGCGCTCGAGAGCCTTGCCGGTTGCGCCTTGGCGGCGCGCTTTCATGCCTGGCATGGCAGCTCCGGGCAGCGTTACGTCTGCTCGGTCTTCCCGGTCAAGGCCGCCGAGCCCGATGCCGGCCTGCCGGATTTCACCGAAGCCGTAGTCATCGCCGCCGCTTGCGAGGGCGACGGCACGCGGCGCTTGGTTGCCCTCTGCCAATGCGAGACGGGCGCAAATCCTTACGCGCGCGAATCCTTCATCGTCGAAGCTTTGGCGGCCGGGGCCTCGGAGTGGCATGTTCATCTCCTTGCGAGCGAGGTGATGCAAAGACGCGCGGCCATCGCCGATATCGACGCGATGCGACGGTCTTGGCGCGCCGGCGGACGTTCAGCGGCTGTCGCGTAGCCGGGACGCGTTCATTACCCGCAAGCGGGAGAAGGCGAGTACCTCAAAGCCGTTCCGCGAGCCATTCGAGCGTTGGGTCGCTTATGCCAAGTTCGGCGAGATGCGCCTGGGTGTTGCGGACATAGTCCGGGTTTGCACCCGATAGGCCCTGTCCTTGGAGCACGAGCCGTTCGAGTTCCTGTCTGTCGAGCCGGCCGGCATATTGGCCATGGTTGCGATCGACCGCATAGGAGAGGGCGGACACGTTGCGCCCATCGTCGAGCCGAGTGCGCAGAAGCAATTCCCGATAGACGAGCGTGACTTGTTCGCGTCCGCGCAGATAAGCGATCGTCGCGGCGGCTTCCGCCGCCGAAACCTTGAAAGCAATTCCCTTGCAGGAGCCACCGCGATCGAGGCCGAGGACGAGACCGGGCTTTTTAGGCGTGCCACGATGCACATGCGAATAGACGCAGAGCGCGCGATGATAGCCGTGCACCGTCGCGACCCGCCTTTCGATGCAGGAAAATCCCGGCCGCCACATCAGCGAGCCGTAGCCGAATACCCAGAGGTCCATCGCAATTCTGTCGTGCGGCCGGCGCTAAATGCGACTGAGAAAGGCACGGCCTAGAACATTCGAATTTGGCCACGATCTTAGTATCTGTCCAGGCTTGGCGGGCAATGGAGAACTGGAGATCGGCATGACCGTCGAAGAAGCGCCAGCCGCGAAGCCGCCGCGGAGATTGCTGCCTTGGGCCGCCGCCGTGGCCCTGCTTGTCCTTCCGGCGCTTGGCTGGACCTTGTTCTGGCGCTTTGCAGCAGGCGAGAGCGAGGAAACCATCGCTGCCTGGATTGACCGCGAAAAGAGCTTCGGTCGGATCTGGTCTTGTCCCGATCGGACGGTCGAAGGTTTCCCCTTCACGATCGAGATTGCCTGTGCAAAACTGCGCTTCGACGGGATGATCTTCGGCCGGCATTTCACTGGTGGTCTCAACGGCTTCCACGCCACGGCCTTACTCTTCCGTTCGAGCGTTCTGACGGCGTGGCTCGGCTCGCCCTTTGCCGTCCTGTCCGATGATCGGGCGACCAATCTCGAACTCGCTTGGAACGACCTCCAGCTCGTGCTCGACGGCTTACCGCAGAACGTTTGGCGGGTTGCGATAAGCGGAGACAAGCTCGCTTGGGGCGGCACTCTTCAGGGGCTTGGCGCCGTCACCGGCAGAGCCGGCCGGCTCGTAGCCAATGCAATGGCACACCCCGACCAGGCGGACCGCGCTTATGATTTCAACGTTGCGCTCAGCGCCGCGACGCTGCCGGATGTCGATCGTTTCCTCGGCGCGGCTCTGCCCGCGGAGATCGACGCGCAGGGCACGGTGACCAAGGCCAGCTTCGATCTCGCGCTGACCCTTGCCAAGAATATGGACAATTGGCGTACCGCCGGCGGCCGCCTCGATCTCGTCGAAGCGAGCCTGACGCATGGCGACACCACGTTCACGGCGCGCGGCTCGCTCAGTCTCGATGATTTGCACCGCGTGCAAGGCAAGCTCGACACGCAAAGCCGCGGCCTCGAACCCCTGTTGCTCCGGCTCGGCGTCAATCCGGTGCTGGTCAGCGCCGGCGCGCTGTTGAGCAGCCTCATCGCCGGCGCATCGCCGAGCGGCACCGATACGCCGCCAGAGACCCTTGTCGTGTCGGTCGGCTTCGACGACGGTCGACTTTCGATCGGACCGGCGCGCACGTCGATCCATCTGCCGCCGCTTTACTAGCATGATCCCGAAAAGTTGCAGACTTTTCGGCCAAGATCCTGCGTTTAAGACGAGCTCTCTTCCTCGCCCGTTCGGCGGCCGAAATCGGGGGCAGCCGTTTCC
The DNA here is from genome assembly GCA_963720425.1 of uncultured Alphaproteobacteria bacterium. Lineage (GTDB taxonomy): Bacteria > Pseudomonadota > Alphaproteobacteria > Rhizobiales > Beijerinckiaceae > Methylovirgula. The sequence continues at coordinate 709,616 of OY970391.1, read as the reverse complement.
TGGCCCTCGGCGATGATGCCGCGCCTTATTGCGCGCGTGCGGGTGAAGAGATCGAAGAGGCCTTGTCCATCGCCGTTGCGGATCATCCGCTGCAAGGCGGTCAGGTCCTCCGTGAACCGCCCGAGCGTTTCCAACACCGCCTCCTTGTTGTTCAAGAAGACGTCGCGCCACATGGTCGGGTCGGAGGCGGCAATACGGGTGAAATCGCGAAAGCCGCCGGCGGAGAACTTGATGACTTCAGATTGCGTCACCGTTTCGAGGTCGGCGGCCGTGCCGACGATGTTGTAAGCGATGAGATGCGGCACGTGGCTGGTGATGGCGAGCACGAGATCATGATGGGCCGGGCTCATGATCTCGACATTGGCGCCCGCGGCCGTCCAGAATTCGGCGAGCCGCGCCACGGCTTTCTGATCGGCGCCTTCCGGCGGCGTCAGAATGCACCAGCGGTTGCGAAAGAGCGTGGCGAAGCCGGCATCCGGTCCCGATTGCTCGGTGCCTGCGACAGGATGCGCCGGCACGAGATGCACGCCTTGCGGCAGATGTTTGGCGAGCACCGCGATGACCGCGCCTTTGACGGAGCCGACGTCCGAGACGATCGCGCCAGGCTTGAGATGCGGCGCGATCTCCTGCGCAACCTCGCTGATTGCCCCGACCGGGGTGCAGAGAATGACAAGATCGGCACCCTCGACCGCGGCCGCGGCGGATTTCGCCACAACATCGACAAGGCCGAGTTGAGCGGCGCGCTTGCGCACGTCGTCTGATATGTCGGCCGCAACGATTTCGCCGACCAGCCGCTTGCGCCGGGCAACGCGGGCGATCGAGGATCCGATGAGGCCAAGACCGATCAGGGCGAGGCGTTCGAAAAGGGGCGCCGGCAGGGGCGCCCCGAGACCGTCAGGCACGAGAGCCGTCCTTGCCCTTCGTGAATTCGGCGAGCGCGGCGACAACCAGTCGGTTCGCCTCTTCGGTGCCGACCGTGAGCCGCAAACATTGCGGCAGGCCGTAGGAATCGACCGCCCGCAGGATCAGCCCGCGGCTCGTCAGGAAAGCGTCGGCGGTGTGCGCCTCAGTGGCGTCGTTGAAGTGAAGCAATAGGAAATTGGCGGCGCTCGGCGTGATGCCGATTGCGAGCTCGACAATTTCCTGCGCGAGCCGGGGGAGCCAGGCCTCGTTATGGGCGATCGACTTCTCGAGATGCGCGACATCGGCAAGCGCGGCAATGCCGGCCTGCATCGCCGGAGAGTTGATGTTGAACGGACCGCGCAGCCGATCGACGGCGTCGCAGATAGGCGCGGGCGCATAGAGCCAACCGAGGCGTAGCGCGGCGAGCCCATAGATCTTCGAGAAGGTGCGGGTCATCACCACGTTGGGGTTCGTCAAAACAAGCTCCAACCCGGGTGAATAATCGTGGCGCGTCACATATTCGGCATAGGCCGCATCGAGCACGAGCAGGACATGACGTGGCAGCGCGGCCGCCAGCCGCTTGATCTCGGTGAAGTTGAGATAGGTGCCGGTCGGGTTGTTGGGGTTGGCGAGGAAGACGATTTTCGTCCGCGCTGTGACTTTGGCGAGGATTTCGTCGACGTTCGCCGTAAGATCCTTTTCCTGCGCGACGACCGGGCTTCCGCCCGCGGCGAGAATGGCGATGCGGTAGATCCCAAACCCATGCCGCGTGTAAATGCCTTCGTCGCCCGGGCCGATGAAGGCATAGGCGAGAAAAAAGATGAGTTCGTCCGAGCCGGCGCCGCAGACGATCCGGGCCGGATCGAGCCCATAGCGAGTACCGATCGCTTCGCGCAAAGCGCGCACCGAACCGTCCGGGTAAATTGCCAGGGAATCGGCGCAGCTCTTAAATGCCTCCTTCGCCAGCGGCGAGGGGCCGAACGGCGTCTCGTTCGAGGAAAGCTTGTAGACCTTGCGATGTCCGGGCGCCGCGCTCTTGCCCGGAACATAGGGCTCGATCGCGAGCACGCCAGGGCGCGGTTGCGGGCGTCCGCCGGAATCGGAAGAGCTCATTGCTGTAAACTCCGCAGCGCGACTATCATGCGCCCGCCTCGCTTTGGCCCGCGTTCACCCGGCTGAAGTCGAAACGCGCGGCATGGCTGCCAATCTCGGTCAGGCGCACGCCGTCTGGAAGCGCCAAAATCTTGCGCAGCTCCGCGCCGGAAAGCGTTCCCGGCGCTCCGACTAGAAGCGAAAGGCCGAAAGTATCCATGGCTTTGCCGAGGACCTCTGCTCCGAGCCCGGAAATCGCGCTGAGCGAGGCATCGTTCCAGCGCTCCAGCGAGAGAGAATAAAGCACGACATCGCGCGCCGCGCCGTCCGTCAAAGGCTTGGCAATGACGAAGAGCGGCATGCCGGCGGGATGATCGCGCCGTTCGACGAACGGTAGCCGGGCGATGATCTTCGGTGCAGCGGGCTCTGCAAGCCGCGTCCACCAGGCTCCGGCCGCAGTGCCGGCATTGACCGGGATGAGCCCCAGATCGCCCTCGGAGGCCGCCACCGCATCGATCACACCGCCGATGCCGACATGCGGGACGAATGGCACCGTGAAGCCGAAATGGAACCGGCAGCAGTCGCGCATGGGCGCGTCACCGCCTGAAACATCGGCGTGAACGCTATAGGCCGCCTGCACGAAGGTGAAGGTTGAGATGATGATCCGCCAGATGCTCTCGACTGTGTCGAGCGGCAGGATGCCTTTGTGGCGGGAGACGAGGCGGCGCATCATGTCGGCCTCGCGGCCGGGCCGGAAGGCGGAACCTGAACTGGTGCGGGCCTTGACCGCGATCAGCCGGTCGATGATCTCGCCGCGCTCCATCAGGATCTCGTGCATGCGCGCGTCGATGCGATCGATCTCTTCGCGGAGATCGGCCAAGGTTTCGGACGCCGGTCGGTCGAGCATGATCGCCATGAAATCTTCGTGCTTTCTCTCTCTTAGAGCGAATTTCGCCGGACTGAAAACCCCTTCTGTCGAAGATCCCGCCAAAGCATTTGGGTTCGGCCAGCGGCGCGATCTTAACCACGCCCGCTAAGAAACGCGGCAACCGAGCCCAGAGCAGAAGCGGAACATGCGGGCCTTGACACTGGCTTCGGGCCACTTCTACATATCGGACGCTGCGTTCGCCATAGCGAACGATCGAAGCGGCCTATGAAGTGAGCGCCCTCTTGACGATCGTCCCGAACCAAAGAGCGATGAGCCAGCTCGAGGCTGACGCGCCGCATAGTCTCGTCGTCCGTTTCGGTGCCGATCAGCCGCTCAGGATGGATGCGGGCATCGCCTTGAGCCCGCTGTCCATCGCCTATCAGACCTATGGCACGCTAAACGCGGCCAAGTCCAATGCGATCCTCGTCTGCCATGCACTGACCGGCGATCAGCATGTGGCCAATACCCATCCGATCACCGGCAAGCCTGGCTGGTGGCAGACGATGGTCGGGCCCGGCCGGCCGATCGACACGGATCGCTATTTCGTCATCGCCACGAACGTGGTCGGCGGCTGCATGGGGAGCACTGGCCCCGCCTCGACCAATCCCGCGACCGGCCGCCCCTATGGGCTCGATCTGCCGCTGGTCACGATCCGCGACATGGTCCGCGCGCAGGCCATGCTGGTCGATCATCTGGGCATCGACTCGCTGTTCGGCGTTGTCGGCGGCTCGATGGGCGGCATGCAAGTGCTGCAATGGGTGGCGAGCTATCCGGAGCGGGTGTTTTCCGCGATGCCGATTGCCACTGCCGCGAAACATTCGTCGCAGAACATCGCTTTCCACGAAGTCGGGCGGCAAGCCATCATGGCCGATCCCGAATGGCGCAACGGCCGCTATCTCGACGAGGGCACCAGCCCGAACAAGGGGCTCGCGGTCGCCCGCATGGCCGCGCATATCACCTATCTTTCCGACGAGGCGCTGCAGCGCAAGTTCGGCCGCAATTTCCAGGATCGGGAGGCGCCGACCTTTACGTTCGATGCCGATTTCCAGATCGAGAATTACCTGCGCTATCAGGGCACGAGTTTCGTCGATCGGTTCGACGCCAATTCCTATCTCTATGTCACGCGGGCCTGCGACTATTTCGACCTCGCGGCGGATTATGGCGGTTCGCTCGCGGCTGCCTTCAAGGGCACGAAGACGCGCTTCTGCGTCGTCTCGTTCAATTCGGACTGGCTTTATCCGACGGCGGCGTCCCGCGCGATCGTTCATGCGCTGAATGCGGCGGCGGCCTCGGTTTCCTTCGTCGAGATCGAGACGGACCGCGGCCATGACGCTTTTCTGCTCGAGGTTCCCGAGTTCTTCGCGACGACGCGCGGCTTTCTCGAAGCTGCGGCCCGCGCCCGCGGCATGGCGCGACCGGAGAGCTGAGCTTGGCCGATCAGGGAACGCGCAGGGCGGCGCTGGCGAGCACTGCGCGCATCGATCTTCTCGTCGTCGCCGATATGGTCGAGCCGAAGAGCCGGGTGCTCGACGTCGGCTGCGGCGACGGGACTTTGCTGAGGCTGCTTGCCGAGGAGCGCGGCGTCGACGCACGCGGCATCGAGCTTTCCCAACATGGGGTCAACGACTGCGTCGCCAAGGGCCTGTCGGTCGTGCAGGGCGATGCCGACACGGATCTTGCCGATTATCCCGACGACGCGTTCGATTACGTGATCCTGTCGCAGACGCTGCAGGCGACGCGCCAGCCACGCAAGGTTCTCGAACACATGCTGCGGATCGGCCGCCGCGCGATCGTCTCCTTTCCGAACTTCGGCCATTGGCGCATCCGCGCCCAGATCGCGTTCAAAGGGCAGATGCCGGTCACGGACAGTCTCGCCATGTCCTGGTACGAGACGCCGAACATCCATTTCTGCACGATCCACGATTTTCTCGCGCTCGTGCATGAGATCGGCGCCAGGATGGAGCGCGGCATCGCGCTCGATCGGCTCGGCAGGCCGATGCTGGTCAATGCGGCACCGTGGGTGTGGAACTTGCTCGGCGACCAGGCCGTGTTCCGGCTCTCGCGGAAGGGGTGAACTGTCACTCCTTCCCGGCCGCCTTGGCGCGATCGATCGCGGCACGCACGAGCTTGCGGCCTTCCTCTGCATCGCCCCAGCGCAGGATCTTCACCCATTTGCCGGGTTCGAGATCTTTGTAATGGGCGAAGAAATGTTCGATCTGCTGCACGGCGATCGGCGGCAGGTCTGTGTAGTTGTGCACCATCTCATAGCGCTGCGTCAGTTTCGGCGAGGGCACGGCGAGGATCTTTTCGTCGCTTCCATGCTCGTCCTGCATGAGAAGCACGCCGATGACCCGGCAGTTCATGACCGCGCCGGGGACGATTGCCCGCCTGTTGGCGATGACCACATCGCAAGGATCGCCGTCCTCCGACAGCGTGTGCGGGATGAAGCCGTAATTGCCGGGATAGCGCATCGAGGTATAGAGAAAGCGGTCGACGACCAGAGCGCCGGACCGCTTGTCCATTTCATATTTGATCGGCTCGCCGCCAATCGGCACTTCGATGACGACGTTGACGTCATCGGGCGGGTTGTCGCCGATCGCAATCGCCTCAAGGCGCATATGTGCTCCAGCCTTGTCCTGGGTTGAAGCGCTCGCGAGGATGGAAGGTTCCAACCTTCATTCGAAGGCGAAGGCGACCCGTTCCCGAAGCTCGGTGCCGAACCGCTCATAGGCGCGGCGCACGATCTTTCCACCAAGCCGGCCGTAGAATTCGAGCGCCGGTTCATTCTCGGCGAGCGCCCAGACGAGGAAGGTCGCATAGCCATGTTCGGCCAAGTCCTTCCGGGCGGCGGTAAACAGCCTCTTGCCGAAGCCAAGGCCCTGGAATTCCGGTGAAATATAGAGCTCGAAGATCTCCCCGCCATAGGCGAGAGTCGGGACGCGATTACGCCCATAGCTGGCATAGCCGCCGATCGCTTCGTCGAAATCCAGCACGACGAGCCGCGAGCGCCGAACGATCGCCGAGCGCCACCAGGTCGGGCCGCGCCGTGCGATCATCCTTTCGAGCTCTCGCCCGGGGATGATGCCACGATAGGCATGCCGCCACGCCGCGTCATGCACCTCGGCAATCGCCTCGGCGTCGCTCTCGCGTGCATCGCGGATGGTGATAAGGGTTTCGGCCACGAGCCAATGTTAGGCCTGCTTCGCCTCCGCCTGCAAGAACTTCTTCTTCGCGCCGTGCGCAAGCATGGCGGTCCTGTGGAGCGAAAAAATTAAGCAAATTTGAACTTGCCTGCGGCGCGTGCGCCACGCGAATCAGCTGCCGACCAAATCATGAATGCGGCTTGTCGCACGGGCCGGGAGCCGAGCGAAAAAGGGCTTGGTGATCAGCCCCGGGCACTCATGAGCCCAGGAAGAAATTGATGACCACCAATATGGCGAGCAAAACCAAGCCGGTGATGAGACTGCCGAGGATGAGCTTCTTCTCGATCGGCAACAGAGGTTCGTTCTGCGGTTCTTCTATTTCTTTGCGGAGATCCGTCTGTGACATTTTCGTATCCTCGAATTCAGCTGGCGAGCGGCGGTTTGACGCCATGGAAGAAGAGCCAGGAAATGATGAGCCCGACCCAAATGATGAAGCCAAACAGGCTTATGACATAGACGGCCGCGAGCTTGCCTATGCCCGCTTGCCAGAGCTTGCGGAAATTCGACAGAACCCCGATCGAAAAGAACGTGAGGATGAAAAAGATGACGCGGAAGACATTGGCCTCGCCGATCGCGGCGGTGAGTTGCGTCGCCTGCGCCTTGCCAAGGCCCAAGGCAAGCCCGAGGCCAATGATGAAGGTCAGAATGAAGCCAATGATGAACTTCGGAAAACGCTCGTAGATTTCGACGAGTTTGGCTCTCCCGCTTGGCTCCGTCACGTTGATATAGGTCGTCCAGATATGGGCGAGAATGAAGGCCCAGATGCCGATGAATAGGTCGATGAAGACTTTGATCGTCGTTGTGGTTCCGAGAATCCAGCCGGGCTGGTAGACCACGCCCTCCGCCGCGGATTTGGCGAGGATGAGCGATTCGGTGATGTTGCCCGCGGCGACCGCCGCGCCATCGGTCTTCACCGCCAGTCCCATCCAAGCCGCCGCGACCAGCGGTTCATGCGCGAGGAAGGTCTGCGCCAGGAACGGCAGAAGCAGGACTTCGATTACCGCGAAGATGACGACCAGCGAGGAGACAAGAACGGCGACCTGCGGGCGCGCCCGGATTGCGCCTCCCGTCGCGATCGCGGCGGCGACGCCGCAGATCGAAATGCCCGAGGCGAGCGGTGCCGCCCATTCGCGACCGAAGCCGAACCATTTGCGCGCGACGTAATAGACCACCGCCCAATAGATGAGATAGGCCTCGACGATCGCCGCGATCCCACGCAGGAAAACCGAAGAGGCAAGATTGAGTTTGCCGGCCGCTGTGACGGCGATGAACCCGCCGAGGATCACGATCGCGATCTTGATGTAGAGTTCCGGCCTGATCGCTTCACCGAGCCAGGCCGCGAAACGCGGAAAGAAATTGGCGACGACGAGCCCGAGGAGGAGGGCGATGATATAGCCGCCCTCATTCGTCAGGTGCAGCGACCAGGATATGCCGAATTTCTTGAGATCGGTGGGCGTGACCACCGCGAAATAGGCATAGCTGCCGACGATCCAGGCCGCATAGGCCAACCAGAAGGTCACGGTGAACGTCACGGCGAAACGGCGAGCGTTCGCTTTAAGCGCCACGGCGGCGGCGCTCAGCACGACGAGCAAAGCAAGATAGGTCGCGATGAGAGCGGCAAAGCCGTTGAGGCCACCATAGGACTTGGCGAAGGGGGCGAGCGACTGCCGCGGATCGATCCAGACTTTGGTCGTGGCCGCCCAGCCGAGAAGATCGACGTTGGCCAAAGAGGCAAGCGCAAGGCCGAAGACCAAGAGTCCGATCAACACGGAGAGCCAGTCCTCGCTGAGCGTCAGCGTCGTCGAGGTCTGCACGCGCGATGCGGTTGTGTCGGTCATGGCGTCCCCGACGGGAAGTCGGTGGTCTGTAGACCCGCAAGTCCCATCATCATCTACTAGTCTACAGAATTAGTGTATTACAATCGATTTCGTATGTTTTTACAAGGGTATTTTTAGCCCAAGTGGTTCCGATACTTGTGCCGAAATTGCCGCTTAACCGCGCAGCCGGAGAAGAAAATTCGCCAGCTTTTCGGCCGCTGCCGTCTGGCTTTCGGTATTGACGATCGTGAGGTCGGGAATAAAGCGCGCCGAGTTTTCGGCGTTACGCCGAAGACGCGCGTCGATGTCGGCGGGCCCCTCGCGTCCGCGGGCGAGGAGGCGTGCAGCGATCGCCACATCAGTCGCCGTCACAAGCACGACCTTTACGCCGGCGAATGTCCGCTGCGCGGCGACGATCACGTCGCGCGAGATGTTGCAGGTCACGACCGCGCCTTCGGCCATCGCCGCGAGCACAGTCCGATCGATCGCATAGCCGAGCCCATGCGCCCGCCAGTGGAGCGCGAAGAGATTGTCGCGGACACCGCGTTCGAAGTCTTCCTCCGATAAGATCGTGTGGTCTTCGAAGGCCGATGGCGGCCGCGTCACAAGGCGGCGGGGAAAGAGGAAACCCTCGCCAAGTCGCTCGCGCGCCAGCCGGATCAACGTGTCCTTGCCGGCGCCGCTCGGGCCCACGACGCAGACGAAGGTGCCGGAGGGGATATTTTGCTGCGCCATGGAACATCGCCGAAGGGAAGCTCGCCCAGCCGAGAATGCAACGAAATAGTAAGCCGCGCCAGCATGCCGGACTTTTCGCCTATTTCAGCAGAAGCTCAGTCTCGGACTTGGTTTTCTGGTCCTCGCGACGGCATCCTGCTTCGCCGCTGTCTTTTGCGTCGGCGAGAACCTGCTTTCACTTTCGGCGGCCCTGACGATCTGCGGCTTGCTCGCGTCCATTTCGATGCTTGCCGCCTATCTGACGCGCCAAGCCATCGCCGGTTCTCTCTCCGCAACGATTCTGCGCATTGAAAGCTTGGCGGCCGATGACCTCGATTCACCGATCGCCTTCACCGAGCATAAGGATTGTATCGGCCGAATCACCAAGGCGATGCACGTCTTTCGTGCCGCAGCCATCGCCAAAGCCGCCACTGAGGCCGAAGCTGCCGAGCAGTGCCGGCTGGCTGAGGAGGAGCGCCGCCGCCGAGTCGCAAGTGGTCGGGCTTCTCGTCGACGTGGTCCTCGACATTCTGACGGTCGAGGAAGCGGTGATCCAGCCGACGCCAGACGTCGCCTCGGAGATGGCAAAGCTCTTCACCCGAGGCGTGCTGGCGATCGATGGCCGGATAATCAGCCTCATCGGCCTTGACCAAGTTCTGCCGCCGCCGCAAAGCGAGGCGGCATGAAGGACGCTCTCGCGTCAAACTGATCAGAATTTCCTTGACTGCGCTGATTTCCCCGCGGACGGCGCGGCCGAGAATGTGAACTCAAGGCTCGCGCTGCTGTTATAAGGGTCGAGCCCGCGCCACATGGCCCGGGCGAGTAGCGCGATGGGCCTTGCCGCACCGACCTTCGAGCGCTTCGCTTTGCGGGCACGCCTGCGCGGCTTCGTGCGCCGAAGCGAAATTGCGCTGATCGGCCTCGCCGTCGTGGTCGGCGCGATTGCGGCAGTCCTGGTGGCCGTCACCTCGGCGGCGGTCGATCTTTTCCATCACCTCTTCTTCGCTGTGCCTTGGGGCGAACGGTTGAGCGGCGCCGTGTCGCTCGGCTCGCCCACCATGGCCTTCGTGCCGATGGTTGGCGGCCTCATTCTCGGCGTGACGGGCATTTTCATCAAACGATGGCGGCCGCGCCGGCCGATCGATGCGATCGAAGCCAATGCGCTGCAAGGCGGCCGCATGTCGCTCATCGACAGCATTTTGATCGCGCTGCAGACGATAGTGTCCTGCGGTTTTGGAGCCTCGGTGGGCTTGGAGGCTGGTTATACACAGATTGGCGCCGGGCTTGCGTCCACGCTCGGCGCGGCCTTCAAGATGCGGCGCAGCGACATGCGCACTCTGGTCGGCTGCGGCGCCGCCGGGGCGATCGCCGCCGCCTTCGGCGCGCCCTTGACCGGCGCCTTTTACGCCTTCGAACTGATCATCGGAACCTATACGCCTTTCGGGCTCGCGCCGGTCGTGGCGGCGGCGATCAGCGCCGTGTTCGTCGCGCTATGGCTCGGGGTCAACAACAGCTTCGTCACCCAGCTTGCGTCGACCGCCGCCATGACGAGGGCCGATCTTGCCGTCTTCTTCGTGCTCGCGCTCGTCTGCGCAATCGTCGGCATCGGTATCATGCGCGGCGTCACGCTCGTCGAAGATCTGTTCAAGCGCAGCCATGTGCCGTCCGTCCTGCAGCCGGTGTTCGGCGGCCTCGTCGTGGGCGCTCTTGCGCTGGTGACGCCGCATGTGCTTGCCTCGGGCCACGGCGCCTTGTTCCAGATCTTTCGCGAGGCGAGAACGGATATCGCAGCGCTTTGCGTCATTGTTGTCTTGAAATCCATCGCCTCGGCCGTTTCGATCGGCTCTGGCTTCCGTGGCGGCCTTTTCTTCGCGTCGCTCTTTCTCGGCGGGATGATCGGCAAGATTTTCTCCGGTGTCGCGCCATTGTTTTTCTCGGGGCTGGCGCCCGATGCTCCTGTCTATGTGACAGTCGGAATGGCGGCGCTTGCCGTCGCGGTCGTCGGAGGGCCTTTGACCATGAGCTTTCTGGCGCTGGAGACAACGGGCGATTTCCGCCTCAGCGTCATCATCCTCATGGCATCGACCATCGTCTCGGTCTTCGTGCGGCGGACCTTCGGCTATTCCTTTACGACCTGGCGTCTGCACCTGCGCGGCGAATCGATTCGCAGCGCCCAGGATGTCGGCTGGATACGAACACTCACCGTCGAGCGTATGATGAAGACGGATGTCGCGGCGATGCGCCTCGATCAATGCATTGCAGCGTTTCGGGAGGCCTTTCCGCTTGGCTCGACCCAATGGGTCGTCGCCGTCGATGCGGCGGGCCGCTATGCCGGCCTGATCTCAGTGACCGACGCGCATCTCACCCAGAGCGCCGAGGATTCCGTCGCCACGCTGCTGCGTCAAAAGGAGGATATTCTGCTGCCGCCGATGAACATCAAGGAGGCAGCGGAGATCTTCGAACGGGCCGAGAGCGAGATGCTCGTCGTGCTCGATGACATGACGAACCGCCGGCCGATCGGCATGCTCACCGAGGCGCATGTGTTACGCCGCTACACCGAGGAACTGGAAAAGCAACGCCGCGACCTCTCGGGCGAGAAGTGGCTCGGCGAGACATAGGGGTGCTTCTCCCGCAAGCGGGAGAAGAAAAGCAGCCGCCTCTTTCGACACGCCAGCGTCAAAACACTGGGATAGGCTGAAGCATTGGGATGTGAGAGGATGCGAGGGCGTGAGGATTCAGACGAAGCTCTGGACCGGTGGTGCGGCGCTTCTCGCGCTGGTGCTTGGCATCGCAGGGACTCGCGTCGTCGCGCAGGACGTTTCGGCGAGCGACCTCGCGAAAATCCAGACGATCGTCATCCTCTATGCGGAGAACCGCAGTTTCGATGCGCTCTACGGTGGCTTTCCCGGCGCCAATGGCCTCGCCAATGTGACGCCGCAAATGGCGCTGCAGCGCGATCGCAACGGCAGCGTGCTGAAGGAGCTGCCGCCGATCTGGGGCGGCCTGACTGGTAAATACGTGAAGCAGAAGATCGATGAATCGAAAACGGCACATCTGCCGAACGCGCCTTTCGCGATCGATTCAAAGTTCGATCTGCCTCTCGGCGTCGCGACGCGCGATCTCTGGCACCGTTTCTATCAAAACCAGATGCAGATCGACGGCGGGAAGAATGATCTCTTCGTTGCCTACGGCGATTTGGGCGCGCTGGTGATGGGCCATTACGACGGGTCGAAACTGCCGCTTTGGCCGTTGGCGAAAAGCTATACGCTCGCCGACAATTTCTTCATGGGCGGATTTGGCGGGTCTTCCCTCAACCATTTCGAATTGATCTGCGCCTGCGCGCCGGTCTATCCGAACGCCGACAAGAGACCGGCCAAGGGCCTGATTTCAATGGTGGAATCCGACGGCGTCACCCTGAAGCCCGCGCCCGACTCGCCCGCATCGGCGACGGACGGCATTCCGAAATTCGTGAACGACGGCAGGCTCACGCCGGACTTTTTTGCGGTTAATACAATGCAGCCGCCCTATCAGCCGAGCGGCAATCCGCCCGAAGCGGGCCGCGATCAGGCCTATGCGGATCCGCATATACCGACCACGCTGCCGCCGCAGACAATGCCGACGATCGGCGATCTGCTGAGCGCCAAGGGGATAAGCTGGGCCTGGTATGCGGGCTGCTGGCAAGCCGCGCTCGATCGCAAGAACGCGGGTCTGGTTCCCGATTTCCAATATCATCACCAGCCGTTCAATTACTTTGCCGACATGGCGCCAGGAACCGCAGCGCGCGCGGAACACCTGCGTGACGGCGGCCTTAACGGCGTCAAATTCATTGCGGCGATAGATGCCGCCATGCTGCCGCAGGTGACGTTCTACAAGCCGCAGGGCAATCTCAACGAACATCCGGGCTATGCCGACGTCCTCTCCGGCGACGAACATTTGGCCGAGATCGTTGCGCATCTCGAGAAGAGCCCGCAATGGCCGCATATGCTGGTGATCATCACCTATGACGAAAACGGCGGATTCTGGGATCACGTCGCGCCGCCCAAAGCCGATCGCTTCGGACCGGGCACGCGCGTCCCGACGCTGATCATCTCGCCCTTCGCCAAGCGCGGCTTCGTCGATCACATGCTCTACGATACAACCTCGATCCTGCGCTTCATCACACGGCGCTTCAATCTGCCGATGCTCGAAGGACTGGCGGTGCGCGACAAGGCCATGAAAGAAGCGGGCAGCGGCAAGATCGGCGATCTCACCAATGCCCTCGATTTTTCGGGGAGGTAGAGCGGCAAATCCTTCTTCCCGCAAGCGGGAGAAGGATTACGCCGGCTCGGCGAGGCCGGTGAATTTCGACCGCGCCGAAACGTCACGGCGCAATTGCGCAACGCGGATATTGTCGAAGAACTGCCGCGCGCTTTCCTTCCATGTGAACTTGATCGCATGCGTGCGGCAGCGTTCGCGCGAAATGCCGAGCGCGCGCAGCGCCGCCTGGCCCAGGTCCGGCGCAAGAACGCCGGTGCCGGAATCGCCGATCACGTCGATTGGCCCGGTCACAGGGAAGGCGGCGACTGGAACGCCGGAGGCAAGCGCTTCGAGCAGCACGATTCCGAACGTGTCAGTGAGGCTCGGAAAGACGAAGACATCGGCCGAGGAATAGACCTTCGCCAAACCTTCGCCGCAGAGCGTGCCGAGGAAATGTACCTCAGGGTGCGCGGCGGCTAGGCGCGCCTGCAGGGGCCCGTTGCCAACCACGACTTTCGAGCCCGGCAGATCGAGCCTCAAGAACGCCTCGACGTTCTTCTCGACCGCGAGCCGCCCGACGAACAGGAAGATCGGCCGCGGCAAGGCGTCGAGCACGTTCTCAGGGCGCGGCCGGAACAAGGTTTCATCGACGCCGCGCGACCAGCGCATGAGATTGCGAAACCCGCGTCCGGCCAGCACGTTTTCGAGACTCGCCGAGCTCACCATGGTTCCGGCCGCGGCATTGTGGAAGCGGCGCAGAATCGCGTAGCTGAGACGTATGGGCACCGGCACGCGGGCGGCGAGATATTCGGGAAAGCGCGTGTGATAGCTCGTCGTGAACGGCCGCCTTTCGCGCAAACAGGCGCGGCGCGCCGCCAGCCCGATCGGCCCTTCAGTGGCAATATGAACGAAATCCGGCGCGAAATCGGCGATGGTCGCGGCGATCTTGCGGTGGTTGGTGAGCGCCAGCCGGATCTCGCCATAGCCGGGCAGGGGCATGGTCCAGAAGTCGGAGGGGGTGAGGAACCTCACCTCAATGTCGAAGCTTGCGGCATGCGTGGCGATGTTCTCGAGCGAGCGAACGACCCCGTTGATCTGCGGGCCCCAAGCGTCGGTCGCGATGAGGAGCTTGGTCACGCCGCCTCTGCCTCGCGGCTTTGTCGCGGCATTTCGATCGCGACTTCGGCCAACCGCCGCGCTTCGTCGCTCCAATGGACGATCTCGAAACTTCCGTCGAAATGTTCGACCAAAGCGGTACAGCTCTCCACCCAATCGCCGGTGTTCATGTAGCGAATGCCAAAGTCATCGTGGATGACGGCATGATGGATGTGGCCGCAGATGACGCCTTGAACGTCGCGCCGCTTGGCCTCATAGGCAAGCGCCTCCTCGAACCGGCCGATGTGGTTGACGGCGGTCTTCACCTTCAATTTGGCCCAGGAGGAGAGCGACCAGTAGGCAAGGCCAAGACGTCGGCGAATGGCGTTGACATAGGTGTTTATGCCAAGCGCCAGCGTATAGGCGCCGTCGCCGAGAAGGGCAAGCCAAGGCGCGTGGCGCACGACCAGGTCGAAATGATCGCCATGCATGACGAGATAGCGCTTGCCGTCAGCAGCTGCATGAATGGCAGTTTCCATGACGTCTATGCCGCCGAAATTGTGGCCGACGTAATCGCGCATGAATTCATCGTGATTGCCCGGAATATAGATGATCTTGGCACCCTTGTGTACACGCTTCAGCAGTTTTTGCACGACGTTGTTATGGGCTTGCGGCCAGTACCAGCCGGATTTCAGCCGCCACCCGTCGACGATGTCGCCGACAAGATAGATGGTCTCGACATCGTAATGCTTGAGGAAATCGAGCAGGAGATGCGCCTGGCAACCTCTTGTCCCCAAATGCAGATCGGACAGGAAAAGCGTGCGGATGGCGATGGAGTCAAAATCTTTCTTCGCCAAAGCGTGGATCCTCGGTGGCCGAGCCGTACATGGCCGAGTCGGGTGGCAGTTTCATGACGAGGGGGGGTAGGCTCCCTCTCCCCGCTTTGCGGAGAGAGGATTAGGGTGAGGGGCCGGGGCATTGGCCAATGCGCAATGCCGAAGCGTTCGATGCCCCCGATAACACCGTCGAAACCATCCTCGCTGCGCTTGAGCGACGGATGATAGTGTAGCCAATCACCCCGCCCCTCACGCCCAACCCTCTCCCCGTTCGCTTTTGCTCAAGGGGAGGGGGCGCGTATCGCTCTCTCCCCGCAAGCGGGGGAGAGGGAGCACAAACAAAAGCGCCGGACGGGGACCCGTCCGGCGCTTGCTGTTTGAAGGCTCAGGCTTGGCTTAGAAGAACCAAGCCGTACCAAACCAGATGTCATCCTCTTCGGCGATGGCGCCGTTCTGGTTGGTCGACCAGGTATGGCCGAATTCAGCCTGGAGCGCCATCCAAGGCGTCAATTGATAACGGATGAAGCCTATGGCGCTCTCGTTGTCATTCAGCAAGGTTCCCGCAAAGCCAGAAGCGATATCAAAGGCTGTGGGATCCATCGCGCTCACGCCCCAGCTGCCGCCGAAGGTGAACTTATCCCAGGTATAGGAGGCCTGACCATAGCCGCCGTAGGTCGTGCGTGGGTTTCCAAGGAGGTCGAAGGCATCGAAGAACAAGCCGGTCGTGCCGAGGCCCTGGCCGTAGTAGCCATAGGCGACGAAGCTGAAGCCGTAGACGTCGACCTTGCCGAAGGCATCGGCGCCCCAGCTTTGAACCGTAGAGCCTGTCGAAATTAACGCAACGGATCCAGTGGACGGGTCGTCCTCGTGTTCTTGCCACACACCATCCGCCGAAAGAGTGATCTTCGCGCCGGGCGTGAGCTCGCCCTTCCATTTCAACTGCCCCTGAACCATCGGATATTGTTGTCCGGTCAAAGTCGCCGAGTCGAGAGTGAAGATGTCGGCCGTTTCCAAAGGCGTGAAAGCGCCGATCGACGCGGTGAAGCCGTTGAAGTCCGGGGTCGTATAGGTGATCTGCGGGATCCAGTCGGCGTAGACATAACCAATGCCGATACGGCCCAACGTGGTGTTACGCGGAGCATTCGTGGACAAGGGCGAGCCCATGCCGAGCAGCGTCAGGTCGTTCAGGATGGCGTCCGACCCGAAGAGGCCGAGATCGCGGCCCATCTTGACCGTGCCGAAGGTCGGCGTGCCGACCGTGCCGAAGACCTGGCGCAGATCGATGCCGGGCGTGCCGAGGCCGAGTGGTGCGCCAAGCGAGTTGGCATTCAAGACCGTGGTGGATGTGGCAATGTTATTCCCGCCGACATAGGCGCCGATTGTGAAGCCGAGATCATAGCCCATCTGGTTGGTGGCGACGCTCAGCACGATCGCGCTCGGCAACAGACCATCGCTGACCGCGTTATACGGCTGGTTTGGACTAGCGGTGACGAGGCCGCCGGCGATGACGGCGCCGGGCGTTCCGTATTTTTGGAAAGTCTCATCGACGCCCATGATAAGGTCGCCGGAGATCTTCACATCGACCGCGCCGATTTCGCCTTCCTTGGTGATCTGGCCCGGGATATGGAAGCCGATGCCCTTGTCGAGGCGGCTTATATAGCGGTCGTCGGCAACTACGACGACGCCATTCTTGGTGACCATGCGATGCATCATGGGCCCACCGGTCCGCGCCATCGTCGCCTTTTCGGCCTCATGGCGGGCCTTCAATTTGACGTATTCGCCTTTGGTGAGGACGCCCTTGGCAACCAATTGGTTGAGGAGTTCGTCGGTTACGTCTGCGCGGGCCTGGCCCATCGCCAGCACGCTCACCGCAGCCGCCGCAAGTACGACCATCCGCGCGTGGCGGCCGCTGCAGCGAAACTCGGATGGAAATCTAAACATCAACGTCCCCCTTATGATGATTTATGAGTTCGAGCGTATTCCGGTTTCCGATCCTAGAGATTTTCTTGGGTCGGTCGATAGCTTGTTCGCTTTCGGCCGCTTTTCTGGCGCGCATGTGACAAATTGGATACAGAAACAAGGGGGGGTTTGCACAGGGAGCGCCGCTCAGCGAACGGAATTTCCCCAAGTAAAATAAGTCGATGGCGCGCTCGGCTTGGCAAGGGCGTGGGCTTTTAGAGGCCGCGCATTCCGCGCGGGCCGGGAGAGGCGGGCGGGCGGGCCAACGGCGAGTCGTGCGGCACTGTTCCATAGGGCGGCGGGGAGGCCCCGCCTCCCTCTGAGTAAGGCATCAGGGTTTCCTGGTTCATTTCCAGGCAGGTGAGCATTTCCACATAGCTTGGGGCCGGCGCGTCAGGGATGCAGCTGCGCCGGTCGGCCGGTTTGAATTGCGACCATTTCTGAATGAGCTGATCCTTCGCCTCTTTCTCGTCCAGCATGCAATTCTTGAATGTCTGCTGAGCATCGCTCACGCCGAAATCCCTTGCATCGCGACATGATTTTTCGACGTCGAGATTGGGGACGTGATCGGCGCGCGCCACTGGGGCGGGAGCGAGAAGCGCGAGGAGGATGAAGAGCTTCAAAGCGCGCAAGGGAAGACTCCGTGGCGGGTGCAATCTCACTTACATCGCTTTCTTCTGCGACGGAAGGGTTGCCAGTAAGACCCCCGGCTCGCTGCCGCGAGCCGCCCACTCTTATAGTGAGAGGGGTGGCGTTGGTGCGGGGATTTCATGGTCGGCCGATCTGCTTTAGCCTATGGATCACAGAGGCACGGAGGTTTCATGCGCGACAGAACCGGTCTTTTCTTTCTCACTGTCTTTCTCGTCGGATTGGCTCCGACGATTGCGGCCGCGGCCGCGACCTGTCGCGATCCGGCCGGCTTCGATGCTTGGCTTGGCGAGATCAAGACGGAGGCGGCGGCGGCCGGCATTCCCGAGCAGGCGATCGACGCTGGTCTCGACGGGGTGAGCTACGACCCCTCGGTTATTTCGCGCGATCACGGTCAGCATGTCTTCAGGCAATCTTTCGAGGAATTCTCCGGCCGAATGGTCAACGCCTACAGGATCAGCAAGGGCGCGAGCCTCATGCACCAATATGCCGGCACGCTGGCGCGCATCGAGCAACAATATGGCGTGCCTGGCGCGGTCATCGTCGCGATTTGGGGACTTGAGACGGATTTCGGCGCGGTGAGCGGAGATTTCCCGACTATACGTTCGCTTGCCACCCTAGCCTATGACTGCCGTCGCTCGGACATGTTCAAGGCCTATCTTTTCGATGCGTTGCGGCTCATCGCGCGCGGCGACCTCTCGCCATCCGAGATGCGCGGCGCCTGGGCGGGGGAATTGGGCCAGACGCAATTTACCCCTTCCGCTTATCTCAAGTTTGGCGTTGATTTCGACAGCCGCGGCCGCGTCGATCTGATCCACGACGTGCCGGATGTGCTCGCCTCGACCGCCAATTTTTTGAAGAGTTATGGCTGGCAGCGCGGCGCCGGCTGGCAGCCGGGAGAGCCCAATTTCGCGGTCATTCAGCAATGGAACAAGGCGGACGTCTATGCCCGAACGATCGCGCTTCTTGCCGAAAGGCTGCAGAGGAGGGGATAAGCCTTCTCCCGCTTGCGGGAGAAGGTTCCGCGCCGATCATCCATTAACGACTTGTTATTCGGCGCCAGGCGCATCCTGATGAACGGAGTTCGTCATGATCTTGCTCGCTCTCTCTTCGCTTGCCATTGGCGCCGCGCTCCTCCTCACCCGCCGCAGGCTGGTGAAGGCGGCGTTGCCGCTGCGCACCAAATGCTGAACGCGTCATTGCGAGCGAAGCGAAGCAATCCAGTTCTGGATTGCTTCGGCGCTTCGCGCCTCGCAATGACGGGGATGCTCTACACCTGCCGGTTCTGAAGAGAAAACCGGATCAGGTCGGTCGTGCGCTCGAGGCCGAGTTTTTCCTTCAAGCGGCTGCAGGAATTCGCCACGGTCTTATAGGCGATGCCGAAGGTGTTGGCGATTTCGAGCAGGCTCTTGCCTTCGCCGAGCAGGCGCAGGATCTCCATCTCGCGGTTGCTGAGTTTTTGCAGCGGGTCTTCTTCGCCGGAGGCGGAGAAGACGAGCTCGTTGGCCGCATCGCGATCGACGTAACGCTGTCCCGCCGCCACCCGCTTGACGGCGGTGATGAGCTCATCGGCAGGCGCGCTTTTGCTGACATAGCCCGAGGCGCCGCCGCGCAAGGCGCGCGCGACATAGCCCGCCTCCGAATACATAGTGAACATCACGATCCGCGTCGTCTTGTTCTCGTTCTTCAGTCTTTGCAGAAGCTCGAGGCCGCTGCTGCCATTCAAATTGATGTCGAGCACGACGATATCGGGCGCTTCGGCGCGCAGCTTCGCTAATCCCTGCTGGGCCGTGCCGGCCTCGACCACTTCCGAGCCGGGAATCGTGCCGAGGAGCCGGCGCACGCCCTCCCGTACGATGCCGTGATCGTCGATCACCAAAATCTTCATTGCGCGGCGATCTCCTCGACGGCTTGATAGGCCCCGTCCTCGGCATCGCTCGGCAGCGGCAATCGCGCCGTGACCGCCACGCCGGGGCTGTCCCGCCTGTTCTCGACGACCAGCGTGCCGCCGAGCAAGGCGGCGCGCTCCTTCATCCCGATCAGGCCGAAACCGCCGGTTACGGCGCTTGCGTCGAGGCCGCAGCCGTCGTCGAGCACGCGAACCACCAGGACATCGTGGTAAGTCTCCTCGATCAGCACCTCGATGCGCGACGGCTTGGTGTGCTTGACAGAATTGTTGAGGCTCTCGCGGATGATGCTGTAGAGGGCGCTGTCGATGCGCGAGCCCCAGCTCTTGTCTGGGCATTCGGCGCTGAAGGTGATCTCCGGACGACGGCCCTTCCAATAGGAAATGAGATTTTCGATCGCGCTTGCCAAACTCAAGGCATGGAGGCCCGAGGGGCGAAGCTGCCCGAGGAGAGCCTTCACGTTGCGTTTCATGTCGGCCACCGCGCTGCGAATGGCGTGCGCCCGTTCGACGATCCGTTTCAAGTCCTTCGTCTGCGCGAGTTCCTTGATGGTCATCGCGTCGACATCGACCGAAAACAAAAGCGGGCTCACTTCGTCGTGGAGGTTGCGGGCAAGTTCGATCCGCTCTTCCTCCTGCACGGTTTCGAGCTGTTCATGCAGCCGGTGGTTCCTGTGCTCCATCTCGGCAAGCCGCATGGCCATTTCGTTGAAGCCGGTGCTAAGCCTCGTCAGTTCGCGCGGCGAAAAGGCCGCAACGCGCGCGCGATAATCGCCGTTGCCGATGCGGGCGAAGGCGAAGGTCAAATCTTCGAGCGGCTTCAGCGCTCGGCCGAGCGTGAAATAAAGGACGATCAGGATGAGGCTGCAGAAGACCGCCAGAATGGTGAGCGGGAGGGCCGCCTCGTTCCACACGTCGGCGACCTCGTTATGCGCATCGGACTCGAGCATCAAGGTGCCGAGATTCTTGAACGCCGGCGGCAGTTGGACAAACTCGACGACCGGCGGCCTGGAAAGGAGATTGAACAGAAATCCGGAGGCCGGACGCTCGGGAGGCTGGAGATAGGAATAGAAGGCGAGGCTGTTGTCTGGATTGAAAAGAACGGCGCGCAGGTTCCGGTCGCCATTGAAATCCGCGACCAGCAATTCGAGCCGTCGCCGCGGCAAGGCCACTTCCTCCGCGTCGTCGACCGCATTATCGACGATGCGGCGGCCGACGACCATGGCGGCGCGCATGTCCGCGTTCACCCTTTGAACAGCATGCCAGTAGATGAGGAGGGCGCCCAGCGCGAGCGTCGCGAGAAAAATGAACGCGATCGAGCGAACGAGCAGCAGACGCAGAGACAAGTGATCGACCCTCGATATTCTTAGAAGAGACCCATGAGTCAATTCAAAGAGCCGCCAAGGTCCCGCATGTTCGCGGTTTAAGCAAGAGATCACCTTATAGCAGGTTAGCCCGCCTCAGGTCTCCGAAATTCGTCACTTAAAAGGGTGGAACTTGTCGGCAGGGTTATTCTAGGACGACGGTGGCCATGTCGCCTGCCAGGTTATCCAGTCCGTCGAGCTGATCGCTGTTGCTCAGCAGCGTGATGGAAATCCACTTGCCGCCGTTCTTGAGCCGGATAATGGCGGTATAAGAAGTGTAGCCGGGTACCGCGCCGGTATGGCTAAAGATGTCCTGGTCGTCCTTGTGCTCGCAGAACCACCCCATGCCATAATAGACGAATGGGGTCACCCGCGAGGAGTCGGAGAACATCTGATCGCGAACCTCGGCCGGGACGATTTGGGCGCTCATGAGCGCCTTGTGCCAGGCGAAAAGATCGATGGCGCTGCTCACCATGTCGCCGCTGCCCTTGAGCCAATCGGGATTGGTGAAGGGCGGCCGGCGGCGGAGCCGATAATCGGGCAAGGCGAGAACGGCGCCTTGCTCGATCGAGGCCGTGGAGATCGGTTGCGAGTGAGCCTCGGGAGGCGCGTAAGGATCGGCCGGATCCAGATCGTCCCGCCTATCCCCGATGAAGCTCGTGTTCAGCATGCCGGCCGGCTCAAAAATCTGCCTGCGCAGGACGTCATGATAGGATTCGGGAGTCGGTTCGCCGGGCATGACGACCTCCTCCATCATTTCCGCCAGCAGGAAATAATTGGTGTTGCTGTAGTCGAAATCGTCCGAGGCTCCGGGTGGCGTCGAATTCTCGATGTCCTCGAACAAGTGTTTGGCGGTGATCGGCTCCCAAGGATTTGCATCCTCCGGCGGCCGACGGGTGAAATTCGGCAAATTCGAGGTCATGGTGAGCAGACGGCCGACGGTCAGCCAGGGCTGCGCTGCCCAATAACTGCCCTTGCCGAAGATATCGACGAGGGGGGTATTGACGGAAAGCTTCGCCTGCGAATTGACGTGCGTCGCCCCATTGCGGATCAGCTCAAGTGTTGCCGCCGCAGTGAATTGCTTGGTGAGCGAGCCGATCTCATACTGCGTGCGCTCGGTCACCGGCTTGCCGTCGCTTGCGCCATAGCCCTTGGCCATGGCGAGGCGCCCGTCGATGCCGATCGCGATGCTGAGCGTCGGAAGCGTCGCGCCGTCGCTTTTAACTCCGCGGAAATGCTCGACGAGCTGGTCGATCTGCCGCGCCTTGTCGGCCGACCAAGACTGCGCGCCGGCGACCGAGGGCAGGGCAAAAAGAAGCACGGTGCCTGCGAAGGCCGCCCGTGTCCTTCCGCCGCGCAATTTGCGCCGATCGGATCGCGGCTCACCAGGCTCCGCCTGACCGGCACCGCGACCTTTTGCCTGTGTTGTGGCGAGGTTGCGCCGAAAAAGTTCAAACCGCCTGCTCATGTCCCAGCCAGAATTCTATGAGACCTCGCTCCTTGCGCCTCTGCTCCCGTCGTCCTCTATTCTTTTCCCACAGCGACTCGGCTCCCACGCAGCTCAAGCCAGAAAACATGTGCGAATCCACACATTTCGTCAAGAAGCAAAAATCGGGCCGTCCGGACCGGCCTTGCTGCTGACGATGTGTGCACCCCAAAAACCTGGCGTGGGAGAGGAGCACGCGCGCATCGCAGAAGGCCGATCCCACCCGCGATTTCCAAGACGCAACGTCGGTGTAACCGAAAAGTTCGCACAAAGCACAGATCGACAACCTGCGTCATCCATTCGGAAAATTTCCAAAAATAACTCTGCCGGCGTTCCCACCGCCAATTGCCTCATTTTCCCGGTTACCTGACGCAAATAGGAACTTTTATTGATTTGCCTGGGTGTTAGCTTGCGCTCCAAAGAAGATGAAAGCAATCGCGGACGCTGAAGTGGAATTACCTATGTGGATAATGTGGATAATAAAGTTGTCTGCTTGTAGAGGTTCGTCCACGTCTCTGCTGGTCTTCGCGGGAGCGGCACGCGACAACGGGACGGCCAGCGCAGATTGAAGATTTCGTGCCCGCATGATTGCCGCGGTCATGGAAGCGTCCGGAAAGACGGCCGGACAATTGCCTGGAGTGTTTCTCGCGCAAGCGGAAACACTCCTTTTTTCCTCAACGTCTGTTCAAGCCGAGCGTGGCGCCACGTGGGTCGCTTCGGCCAGGAACCAGGTCCGGCGCTCCGTCTCGTCGATGTAGATCTCGAGCTGGCTCGTCGAGGCCACATCGCCATGTTCATCGCAAATCTCATGCGCCGTGCGCATGCGCTTGGCGAGCTCGCTGTTGTCGTCGCGCAATTCCGCCAGCATGTCCTGAGGATCGACATAGGGCGCGTCGTTATCGAGGATGCGCTGCGTGCGCGAGATCTCGCCGATCGAGTGCAGCGTGATGCCGCCGACCTTGCGGACGCGTTCGGCAAGGACGTCTGTCATCTCGAAGATCTGCGTGGACTGTTCGTCGAGCAGAAGGTGATAGTCGCGAAAATGCGGGCCGCTCATGTGCCAATGAAAATTCTTCGTCTTGAGATAGAGCGCGAATGTGTCGGCGAGAACGGCGTTGAGCGCGGCCGCGATGTCGCGGGTGGCATTGGCGCCGAAGCCAGACGGAGTCGTCAACTGCGGCGGTACGGGATGCTGGTTGGGTTTGTTGGACATGCCCGATCTCCTCTCGACAAGTGAACTCACGCGGCAACGCGCAATTCGCGGATTTCGTCCGGCCCCAAGCCGAAACTTGGCGGTGGCTTGCTCTGCTGCCATGATCGCCGAGCCAGTCGAGAAAGGTCGGCGGAAACGGCTCGACGGATGCGCGCCCGATCATGATGAGATCATGGCGCAGCCGGAGCAGCGTGTCGACCAACGGTTGCGGGTCGGGTTCGGCGTTGAAAAAGGGCACGCGCTCCCGCTTCGCCTCGAGCTCGTTGCGGCGAGCGGCGCGACGGCAAGCGCCAGCATTGCGGTAATCGCTATACTGCCCGCGTGCGGGAACAAAGTGCTGACAGCACCTCTGTAAATCGCTCCGCCGAGCGCGCCTTCCATATAATCGAACGTCGCCTTCAAGGACTTGCCGACGCTTATCTGCGTGACGATGACGGAGGTCAAAACGCCCAGAGCGGCAGGGGAAGGTGCAAAGGCCTGCGAAAGGACATAGGTCAGCACGGCGGCGACCGACATGCGCAGACCCAGGCGCAATTGCACCCGAAGCCCGCGGATGCGATCCACGAGCCAGGTCCAAATTGCCATGATGCGATTCATCGATCTCGTTTCGTCCACGCGATCCCGAAACGCTCCCGACATTCCGGATAAGATCGCTCGTTAAAACAGAAACTTAATGCGGGGGCGAAGCAATCCGATCATCTCGCTCGCTTCAGGTCGGCGGTAAAAGCTTGCGTGCGTCGAGCGCCATCACGATGAGCGTCGTGCCGCCGAAGACCATATTGATGCCGAGCAAAAGGCCGATTGCCCAGGCGGCGGAGCTCGGAAACTGGGAGAAGATCAAGGCAGCCAGAATCAGATCGACGACGCCGCTCGCCACCATCCAGCCCCAGCGCGCCGGCAGGTCCCGCCTGTATTCGATCGCGAACATGATCGAGGCTATGCCCTCGATCAGAAAGAAGATGATGAGGAGCAAGGTCAGCGAGAGCGCGCCTCTGATCGGCCATCCAAGCAAGAGGACGCCGACGACAATCGCCAATATGGCCGAGATGAGCGACCACCAGAAACCCGGCGCCGGGTGCATCTTGAAGGTGGAGAACAGGCCGACCACGCCGCTGATGAGGAGCAGCCAGCCGAAAAAGATGGTGAATGCGAGCGTGGCGATCAGGGGCACCACGATTGCCGCCATGCCAAGGATGATGAGGATGATTCCCTCGGCCAGAAAAAACTTCCAGTGCGCGCGAATTGCCGCCGTCACCTCGCCCTGAAATCCCGCGACATCGTATTGATTCATGGCCATGGCCGTCTCCCTTGCCTCGCCGCTTTCGGCGTGAACGAGCGAATACCCCCGAAAGTTCTATTGTTGGCGACCATCGTCTCGCATCTGGCAAAGGTCAACAAGCGGGGCGAAATCGTGGTTTCGGCTCGAGCCCATCCCGGCCGCGGCTATAAGGCCCTGCCGCCGCAGCATAAATTTTGACCCGAGCCGGCCGAACCCTCTTGACGACGGCAGGAGTTGGCTGCGAATTCTGGCGAACCTGAGGGTTCGAACAAATTGGGAGGCACAATGGCTGAACATCATGCCACGGACGTGCAGGACGACGCTGATTTTGCGGAGCATGTGAGGACATATCACCTGTTCCTCAATCTTTTCAAATTCGGGCTGCTGGGTATCGTCTGCATCCTCATCATCCTCGCGGTCCTCACCCTCTAGATCCCAAGCTCGCCAGGAACGCCAGCCCCTTGGCTTTACTGCTAAGCCGTTGAAAAGGCAGAATTCGAGCAGAGGTCGCTGAGCGACACTGACCGAAGCGGCAAATCCGCTTCGGCGGCGGGCGATCTTGGCGATTCGTCATTTAGGCCGGCGAGCAGCTTGGCTTGGCCGGTGCACGTAGCGACTTTGTCACAATCTTGAATTCCTTTGCCTGATCGATCGGGAGCTCTTCATGCGTATATCCGTGCCTGCCGAAACCGATCCGACGGAGGCGAGGGTTGCCGCGACGCCGGAGACGGTGAAGAAATTTCTTGGCCTTGGTGCCGAGGTCGCAGTCGAAACGGGGGCGGGGGTCAAATCCGCGATACGCGATGCCGATTACGCCGCGGCCGGCGCCACGATTGCCGCCGATGCGGCATCAGTCATCGCCGGCGCCGATATCATTCTGCGTGTCCGCCGCCCGAGCGCCGCCGAACTCGAAGGCGCGAAGCCTGGGGCCGCGGTTATCGCGATTATGGATCCTTACGGCCACCTCGATGCCTTGCGCGACATTGCCACGGCAGGGGTCGATGCCTTCGCCATGGAATTGATGCCGCGCATCACCCGCGCGCAGGTCATGGATGTGCTCTCGAGCCAGGCCAATCTCGCCGGCTACCGTGCCGTGATCGATGCGGCGGCGGAATTCGGCCGCGCCATCCCGATGATGATGACCGCGGCCGGCACGGTTCCGGCGGCGAAAGTCTTCATCATGGGCGTCGGCGTCGCCGGCTTGCAGGCGATTGCGACGGCGCGCCGCTTAGGGGCCATCGTGACCGCGACGGATGTTCGCCCGGCGACCAAGGAACAGGTCGAATCGCTCGGCGCCAAATTCATCGCGGTGAAGGACGAGGAATTCAAACAGGCCGAGACGGCCGGCGGCTACGCCAAGGAAATGTCGACGCAATATCAGGAAAAGCAAAAGGCGCTGACTGCATCGCACATCGCCAAGCAGGATATCGTCATCACCACGGCCCTGATCCCCGGCCGGCCGGCGCCGGTGCTGATCACGCAGGCTATGGTCGCCGCGATGCGTTCGGGTTCGGTCATCGTCGATCTCGCCGTCGAGCGCGGCGGCAATTGCGTTCTCTCCAGGCCCGGCGAGATTTTTGTCACCGAGAATGGCGTCAAGATCGTCGGGCATTTGAATGTGGCAGGAAGGCTCGCGGCGACGGCCTCCTCGCTTTATGCGAAGAACCTGTTCGCCTTCGTCGAAATTCTCGTCGACAAGACCAACAAGGCCTTGGCGATCAATTGGGACGACGAGATCGTGAAATCGACTTTGCTGACCAAGGACGGCGCCCTTGTTCATCCGAATTTCCAAAAATCTGCCTGATCCGCGATCGCATGCGCATTGAGATAGGAAGCTAATATGGCGAACGAAACCCCACAAACGCTTCTCGATAAGGCGCAGGCCGCGGCGGAAGCCGCGCGCCGTTCAGCCGATGCGGCGCAGTCCTATGCCGATCAGATCGCGCATGCAGGCGGCGCCGCGGCGCATGTTGCGAGCGGCGGCGCGATCGACCCCTTCGTCTTTCGCCTGGCGATCTTCGCGCTCGCCGTCTTCGTTGGCTATTACGTCGTCTGGTCGGTGACGCCGGCGCTGCATACGCCGCTGATGTCGGTTACCAATGCAATTTCGTCGGTGATCGTCGTCGGCGCGCTTCTCTCGGTCGGTGTCGATGTCTCAAGGCCTGGCGACGACGGATCGGCGCTCGCCCGCATCTTCGGCTTCATTGCCCTGATCCTCGCCTGCGTGAACATTTTTGGCGGCTTCCTCGTCACCGAGCGGATGCTCGCGATGTACAAGAAGAAGGGCTGAGCCGATGAACGGCAATCTCGCCGCTCTCCTTTATCTCGTCTCCGGCATTCTGTTCATTCTCGCGCTGCGCGGCCTCTCGTCGCCGGCGACGTCGCGGCGCGGCAATCTGCTCGGCATCATCGGCATGGCGATTGCGATCATAACGACGCTCGCCTATCAGGTGCCGGCCGGATTGTCGGGCTGGATTCTTGTCATCCTCGGCATAACGATTGGCGGCGCGATCGGCGCCTATCGGGCGCGCACCGTCGCGATGACGGCCATGCCGCAGCTCGTCGCCTCGTTCCACGCGCTTGTCGGTCTTGCCGCCGTTCTCGTGGCGGCGGGCGCCCTCTATGCGCCGCAGGCCTTCGGCATCGGCACGCCAGAAGCGATCCATGGAGCGAGCCTCGTCGAAATGTCGATCGGCGTGGCGATCGGCGCGGTCACCTTCACCGGCTCGATCATCGCCTTTCTGAAGCTCGACGGAAGGATTTCCGGAGCACCGATCCTTCTGCCGCGGCGCCATGCCATCAATATCGCGCTCGTCGCAATTCTCGCGCTGCTCGTCGTGCTGTTCGTGATCACCCAGAGCGCGGTGCTGTTCTGGTTCATTGCCTTCATATCCTTCGCGATCGGCGTGCTCATCATCATTCCGATCGGCGGCGCCGACATGCCGGTGGTCATCTCGATGCTCAATTCCTATTCCGGCTGGGCGGCGGCGGGCATCGGCTTCACGCTCGGCAATCTCGCCTTGATCATCACCGGCGCGCTTGTCGGCTCATCCGGCGCCATTCTCTCCTACATTATGTGCAAGGGTATGAACCGGTCCTTCATCTCGGTGATCCTCGGCGGCTTCGGTGGCGAGACGGCGGGTCCCGCCGGCGCCGTGGAAACGCGCCCAGTCAGGCAGGGTTCGGCGGAGGACGCTGCCTTCATCCTCGAGAATGCCGGCAAGGTGATCATCGTGCCAGGCTATGGCATGGCGGTCGCGCAGGCGCAGCATGCGTTGCGCGAAATGGCCGATCGTCTCAAGAAGAAGGGCGTCGACGTCAAATATGCGATCCATCCGGTCGCCGGGCGCATGCCGGGGCATATGAACGTGCTGCTCGCCGAGGCCAATGTGCCCTATGACGAAGTTTTTGAGCTCGAAGACATCAACGCCGAATTCGCCCAGGCGGACGTCGCCTTTGTCATCGGCGCCAATGACGTAACCAATCCCGCCGCCAAGACCGATCCGAAATCGCCGATCTACGGCATGCCGATCCTCGACGTGGAGAAGGCGAAGACCGTGCTCTTCGTCAAGCGCGGCATGGGCTCAGGCTATGCCGGCGTCGAGAATGAGCTGTTCTTCAAGCCCAATACGATGATGCTTTTTGGCGATGCCAAGAAGATGGTCGAGAGCATTCTGAAGGCGCTGACCTAACGCCTCCTTCTCCCGCTTGCGGGAGAGGGTGTCATGCGAAGCATGACGGATGAGGGGACTCGCCACCTCATTGCTTCTACGTGACTCCGATTGGGCCAGCCCTCATCCGCCCCGGCTCCGCCGGGCCACCTTCTCTCCCGCAAGCGGGAGAAGGATGCGTTGCCTTACGCCCGCCCGACGCGGGATTCGCCATCTTTGGCGATTTTATTGTTCGGATCGAAGGCGAGCGCGCGCTGATAGGATTCCATCGCCTTGGCGCGGTTGCCGAGCTTTTCGTAGGCGAGGCCGAGACCGGCCCAGGCGTCGGCATTCTTATTGTCGACATTGAGCGCCGCGTTGAAGTCCTCGATCGCCTTGTCCGGCTGGCCGATGGCGATCAGGCTTTGGCCGCGCGCTTCATAGGGCGCGCCGGCGAAAGGATTGCGATCGATCGCATTGTCGAAATCGGTGATCGCCTGTTGGTGGTTGCCTTCGCGCTGATAGATCAGGCCGCGGGCATGGAAGGCCTGGGCATTCTCCGGGTTCAGCCGGATCGCCTGATCGAGATCGGCGCGCGCCTCGTCGAGCTTGTCCTGCTGGCGCAGGAGATTGGCGCGGCCGAGATAGGCCGGCCCATGGTTCGGGTTGACGGCAATCGCCTGGTTGAAGTCGGCGAGGGCCAAGTCGTCATGGCCGGTCTGCCGATAGGCGAGTGCCCGGTTGGTGAGCGAAGCGGCGTCGTTGGGGTTGATCTTGATCGCCTGGCTGAAATCGGCAATCGCCTCCTCGAACTGGCCGATCCGCGCATAAGCGACGCCGCGGGTATTATAGGCCTCGGCGCTGTTGGGATTGCGCTGCACGACATCGGTCAGAGACGCGAGGTTGGCGGAGGCCTCCTGCGGCGATTCACTGACCACCTCAGCGACGCCCGTGCCTGGCGGCGCGAGGCCGGTTCCGTTTTCGCAAGCGGCAAGGCCAAGCGCGCCTGCGGCGATCGCGCTGAGCGCAAGATGGCGTCGAGAAAGAATCATCAAGGTTCCCGTCCCAACCCATCCATTCCAGCATTCCGCGGGAATCTTGGAAACGGCGCGATCAAGCTCTCTTTGTCGTAGGCCCCTTTAGGCCTCGGCAATCCGGCAAGATTGCGACAAGCGGAAACAATCGACCGGCGAACGCACTTAGCACAAGATCGTTGCAGGCAAAATAACGGCCTCGCGGCATCGAATCACTCCCCGGGGCCGGCCGAGCGACTTTAGCGTACCCCGACCGCCGGCTTCGGCTTCATCGGCAGCAGGCCTTCGCGCTGCAGCTTCTTGCGGATCAGCTTGCGGGCGCGGCGGACCGCCTCGGCCTTTTCGCGGGCCCGCTTCTCGGACGGCTTCTCATAATGGCCGCGCAGCTTCATTTCGCGGAAAATGCCCTCCCGCTGCATCTTTTTCTTCAGCGCCTTGAGGGCCTGATCAACATTGTTGTCGCGAACCAGAACTTGCACGAGCGATCCTTGTTTGAGCCGAGCCGCTTGCGCAGCGGCATGGATGAGGGACGGGGACTGTCGGGAACGCCGATCGGATGCCTTCATGCAACCGGTCGGAGCGCGAGCGCATAGCAGACTCGATGCATTTTGTCCAGGTGAGCCGTGGCGAGGTGGTGTGTCGGTTTGAATCAGCAGGGGGTGGCGAGCGGTCATTCAGCTTCGGCAGCGGAATGACAGAGATGCGGTCAGATCGAGTCATAACGACGCTCGCCGCTACACGACCGCAATGGCTTGTGAGCGGAAATTCAAACTGATGGGGTGGATGGCCCCCTGACGGCATCTGAGTGCCAGAATGGTGGTCGTCGAAGGTCACCATTAATGGGAGCCATCCATGGGTGTGATTACAACGATTGGGCTGGATCTGGCCAAGAACATCTTTCAAGTCCACGGCGTCGATGAGGTTAACGGCGTGGTGATGCGTCGACGGCTTCGGCGCGGTCAAGTGCTCAGGTTCTTTGCCGGCTTGCGGCCGTGTTTGATCGGCATGGAGGCCTGTGCGACGGCGCATTACTGGGCGCGCGAGCTGAGGGCGCTTGGCCATGAGGTTCGCCTCATGCCGCCGCAATATATTAAGGCCTACGTCAAGCGCAACAAGAACGACGCGGCCGATGCCGAGGCAATCTGCGAAGCCGTCAAGCGGCCGTCGATGCCGGCTGATCGCCGAGCAGATCGCCGAACTCGATACGCGGATTGTCGCCATCGAGGCGCAGATCATGGCATGGCACAAGAGCAATCCCATGAGCCAGCGCTTGGTGACCATCCCCGGCATCGGGCCCATCATTGCCACCGCCATTGCGGCAACCGTTGTGGAGCCGAGCGAGTTCCACAGTGGCCGGGAGTTTGCCGCTTGGCTGGGTCTCGTACCGCGACAGAACTCCACCGGCGACAAAACGAGCCTTGGCGGGATCAGCAAACGAGGCGACAGCTATCTCACGCGTCTGCTGGTCAACGGCGCACATGCGGTGCTGCTGCGCTCGAAGGCAGGCAAGACCGATCCTTGGCTGATAGCCTTGCGTGGCCGCAGACCTCGGTTGGTTGTCGCCGTGGCCTTGGCGAACAAGACGGCGCGTATCGCCTGGGCGAGTATGAGCAAACAGGAACCCTACCGATTCGCGGCAGCAGCGGCATAACCGGCTGAGCTGCGGCGGAGCCGCAAGCTTGCGAGGGCAATGAAGCGTGATGGCAAAGTCGGTCGACCCGACGGATCGAGAGAAGCCTGAGTGTGGAACATCAATCCCCGCACTGATAAGGCCTCGATCCGCGGAACCCATCAGGGCCAGCGGTCCATGTGCGACCGCATCCACAGGCCGGACACATGACCGCAACCGACCAGCCGTACGACGAGCTTCTCAAGGTTCGTACTTATGGAAGATTCGCGTCACGTGGCCCATTTTGCGTCCAGGGCGAGCCTCCGCTTTGCCATAGAGGTGAAGGCGGGCGCCGGGCTCGGCCAAGATTTCGGCGAAGCTTTTCACCTCATCGCCGATCAGGTTGCGCATCGTGACCATGGCTCCATGCCGCTTAGTGGATCCGAGTGGCCAGCCCGCGATGGCCCTGATATGTTGCTCAAATTGCGAGCAGATGGCGCCATCGAGCGTCCAATGCCCGGAATTGTGGACCCGGGGCGCTATCTCGTTGACCTTGAGCTTTTGTATAGGCCATCCGGCCGGCCCGGCTTCTTCGGTCACGAAGATCTCGACGGCGATGATGCCGACGTAATCGAGCGCGTCGACGATTTTTCCGGCGGCGGCGACGGCCGCATCGGCCGAGGCCTGGTCGATCGCCGCAGGCGCCCGGCTCGTGCTCAAAATATGGTTCACATGGACGTTTTCGGTCACGTCATAGGCGGCAAAGCTGCCGTCAATGCCGCGCGCCGCGATGACGGAGATTTCCTTCACGAAGGGCACGATGGCCTCGAGGATCGACGGCACGCCCCCGAGACTGCGGAAGCTCGCGGCGAGATCCGATGCTTCGCGGATCGTGATCTGCCCCTTTCCGTCATAACCGAAGCGCCTCGTCTTCAAGATGGCCGGACGGCCGAGCTTGGCAACGGCACGAGCAAGCGCGCCTGCGTCCACGACCGGCATATAGGCCGCCGCCTCTATGCCGAGCGAGCCCAGAAACTCCTTTTCGGCAAGCCGGTCCTGGCTGACCGCGAGGGCCGCGGGATCGGGACGCACCGGACAAAGCTGGGCGAGCACAGCCGCACTGCCGGCCGGAACATTTTCGAATTCATAGGTGGCGACATCGACATTGTCGGCGAAGTCGGCCAGCGCATCCGCATCGTCGAAGGCCGCGACGGTGCGTTTGCTCGCGACATCGAAAGCCGGGCTGTCGGCGTGCGGTGAATAGACATGTGCCTTGAGGCCGAGCTGCGCCGCGCCCATCGCCAGCATCCGCCCCAGCTGACCGCCGCCCAGGATGCCGATTGTGCTGCCCGGCTTGAGGGGCATCGAGCCCGGCATAGCCTATCCCTCGGGATGTTCGGCGACGGCAGCAGTCTGCGCGGCGCGCCAGGCGGCAAGCCGTTTCGCCAAGCCCTCGTCGTGAAGCGCCAGCACGGCGGCGGCCAGCAGCGCCGCGTTGACGGCGCCGGCCTCGCCGATCGCCAGACAGCCGACCGGGATTCCGGCCGGCATCTGCACGATCGAATAGAGCGAATCTTGCCCGGACAGAGCCTTCGTCTCGATCGGCACGCCAAAAACCGGAAGAGCACTCATCGCGGCGGTCATGCCGGGCAGATGCGCGGCGCCGCCTGCCCCGGCGATGATCACCTTGAACCCGGCCTCTTGCGCGCCTTTGGCGAATTTCATCAGCCGGTCAGGCGTGCGGTGGGCGGAGACGATCCTTGCCACATAGGCGATCTTGAGATGATCCAGCGTCTCCGCGGCGTGACGCATCGTATTCCAGTCCGATTGGCTGCCCATGAGAATGGCGACAGGCGCGGACATGGATAACCCTTATGCTCCAGGCAAAGCGAAGGCAGCGGCATAGACGAAGGGCCTGAGCCGCGCAAGCCGGGCGAGGGCAAACCGCGGGACGATATTTCGCAGCGCGGCACGCCCGTTTCAATTGGGCGCGCGGCGATTGTGCGCTATCTCTTAATTTGGCGGCAAAGCCCGGCGCCGATGAGCGACCTTTCCGGAAAAATCCGGTCCGGTCGCCGGCCGGCTCTTGGCCGCTCATCTGCACCCCCTTCCAAGCTTTCGAACGGACACGCGAATGGCATCACTCCCCTCGGCAGCCGCTTCCGGCCAATTCGAAATCGGCGGCGACATCACGGTCAACCGCCTGGGCTTCGGTGCCATGCGGCTTACCGGAAAAGGCATCTGGGGCGATCCCGCCGACCCGAAAGCGGCGCGCGCGACGCTAAAACTCGTGCCGGAGCTCGGTATCAACTTCATCGACACGGCGGACAGCTATGGTCCGTTCGTGAGCGAGATTCTGATCCACGAGGTTCTCTATCCGTATAAAGGTCTGCTCATCGCGACCAAGGGCGGTCTCGTGCGCCCGGGCCCGGAGATCTGGAGGCCGCTCGGGCGGCCGGAATATTTGCGCCAATGCGTCGTGATGAGCTTGCGCCGCCTTGGCGTCGAGAGAATCGATCTCTGGCAGCTCCACCGGATCGATCCTGCCGTTTCGCGTGACGAGCAATTCGCGGTCATCGCGGCGATGCGGAAGGAGGGCTTGATCCGCCACGTCGGATTGAGCGAGGTCGGTGTCGACGACATGGAGGCAGCGCGCAAATATTTTCCGGTCGCCACGGTCCAGAACCGCTACAACCTTGTGAACCGCACGAGCGAGGATGTCCTCGTCTATTGCGAGAAGCACAACATCGGCTTCATCCCATGGGCGCCGCTCGCCGCCGGCGCGCTGGCGCGGTCGGGCTCGGCGCTCATGGAGACCGCCAAAGCCCTGAAGGCAACGCCCGGTCAGGTGGCGCTCGCCTGGTCACTCAAGCGCTCGAGAGTCATCCTGCCGATTCCAGGCACGTCGAAGCCCGATCATCTCATCGAGAATGTCGCCGCCGCCCAACTCGTCTTGTCAGAAGAAGCCTTTGCGGCGCTCGATCGGCAGGGACGTAGCGTGCTTTAAGGAACTGCAGCGACGCCGGTCGCTCAGCCTTTGCGCCGGGCGATGACCTCCATGCCGATCCGATGCCGTTCGCTAAGGCTGTATTCAAGCGGCTCGAACCCATGCTCGCTGAGCAGGCGATAGAGCCGCGCGCGGCCGAAGATGTGGCAATCGCCGATCTCGCCCCAATAGGGATTGGCCCCGTTGGCGTGCAGCAGGTTGAACGACATCGAATCCTTGTTGGGCATGGAGACAAAGAGCACGCCATCCTCATGTAAGAGCCGATGCGCTGCGGCGAGCGCCTGGGCCGGAAAGGCGAGGCGCTGAAAAACATTAGCGAAACTGATCACGCTGAGACACCCCGGTTTCGGCAAGATCCTCGATCGCGCCGCGATGGGCCTCAAGACCGAGCTGGCGCAGACCCGCGACATTGGCCTCGCGGTGATCGATGCCGATCGCACGAAAGCCCCGTTCCGCAGCGGTAAATAGCAGCGCGCCATTGCCGAAATCGACATCGAGCCAGGCACGCGAGGCGTCACCGAGATGCGCGACGCGCGCAACAACCGATGCCGCGGCGCGCCGCCCATTCTCCATCTCATGCCCGAGCATGTCCTCTTGTCTTGGAGCGAATATCGCGCCGTCAAAATAACCTTCGGCGAAAATATGGCCGCAGCAATTGCAGGCATGCCACCTCGTGACCGGAGGCAGCTCCGTCCGGTAATCGGGATGTCTGGTGCAATCGGCGGCGATGATCGGCGCATGGTCGGCGCTGGCGCAGAGCGGACATGCCGCATAGAGCCGGCGCGAAATCCGTGTCTGCGGCTCGGCGGCGATCGGCGCCGCGATGGGCGCCACCGCGAAAGACTTGCCGCCACCGCGGCCGACGAATGTCTCGCCAATCACGGTGACGACGGGCAATCCGACCCTGAGGGCGTTGCTCGTCGTCGTGTGCGCGTTATAGGGCAGCGTATCGAGAAAGAGATCGGCGAGCCTTTGCCGGGCGAGATGCTCGGCGACGCCGGTCCGCGGCGCGAACACGAGGTCGACGAAACGGTCGAAGGCTCGGCCCAGCCGATAGCGCATTTCGCTGCGGTCGTCCTGGCCGAGCGAATAGGCGATGATCTCGAAGCGCGTGCGATCGTGGCGCTCGAACAATTCGGCCATCAGATGCGCCGTCGCATGACGATGGAAATCGGCCGAGAGATAGCCGATCTTGAGTTTTCTGCGCGCACCTGGCTCAGGCCGATGCGCGAATGCGGGCTTGGCGCGCATGCTGCCGGCCTAAAGGCGGGCGCCCTTCAATTGGATGGCCCGCGCGATCTCCATGCTCAGCAAAGCGAAAGGCGGAATCGATTTTGATATCGCGCGATGCGCTCGGCGAGATCCGCCTCTTCTTCGGCTTGCGCCCAATCGTAGGCGGATCGGCGAAGGAAGCAGAGCTGCGTGCGCACGCCGAGGAGATCGGGGTTGAGCGCTAAGGCCTTGGCATAGGCGTCGATGGCCTCGGTGATGCGGCGCGCGGTTTCGTAAGCCGCGCCGAGATTGCAATGGGCTTCCGCCATGTCGGGCTTGAGCGCGATCGCTTGGCCGTAGGCGGCAATGGCACCCTCGAGGTCGCCGCGACGCTGGAGAATATTGCCGAGATTGCAATGGACCTCGGCGTAGTCGGGGCGCAGCGCGAGCGCTTGGCCATAGGCGGCCGCCGCCTCATCCGGGCGCAAAAGGTCGCGCAGGATGTTGCCGGCGCAGAAATGCGGCGTGGCCGCGTCCGGGCGTTTGGCTGAAATCGCCTCGCAGACCTTGAGCCCCGCCGCGTGACGTCCGAGCTTGCGCAGGAGATCGGCGGCATTCGTATGGCCCTGGACAAAAAAAGGATCGAGCCGACAGGCTTCGAGATAGGCGGCGAGCGCGGCTTCGAGATCGCCCTTATCCTCGAGGACATTGCCGAGATTGGAATGGGCGGGCGCAAAGCTTGGGTCGAGCGCAATGGGCCGTGCGGCGCGTAAGACGGCAGTGAGATTGGCATAGGCCTGAGCATAGTCGGGCTTGCAAGCGACGGCCTTGTTGATGCATTCGGCGGCTGCCGCGTGTTTTCCGCCGACATGTTCGATGAGCCCAAGGTGATGCCAGGCGACGGCATTCGCCGGATCTTGCGCGAGCACTTGCGCGTAGAGATCGCGCGCCACCTCGTAGCGCTCGGCCATGTGGAATTCGAGAGCGCTGTGCATCAGCGCGGTGACGGATGGCTCGGCGTTTTCTATTGCGGCAAGCGCCGCCTCGTTGCGCGTCATCTTGAGCCGCGGGGTCCCCGAAGCGGAGCAAACTCCTTCGGGCCCATCATCTCGTGCGCACTACACGTTCGGGCTTGTGCGAACCCTGCCGGTTCAGGCGATGATGTCGGGCGTCAACTGGTCTTCGATGCGGCCGATTTTGTCACGCAGGACTAATTTGCGTTTTTTCAGTCTCTGGATCTGGAGCTGGTCGGAGGCCGAAAGTTCCGCCAAGGCCTCGATGGCCGAATCGAGGTCGCGGTGTTCCTGGCGCAGGCGTTCGAGTTCCGCGCGCAAGGCCGCACGTTCCTCGGCGCTCGTTTTTTCAGCCATTTGACGCCATTCCGGAACCGGGCGCCGTCAGCCAGTCGGTGCCGCTGATCGCGCAGGATTAGAGCACTTCCGATTGCGCCTGCAAATGGCCCTGGTGCATATACGCGAGGAGATCGGCTCAGCCTGCGGGGATCATTGGCGGGGCCAGCTAAAATCATCGGCGCGGCCGGGTTTTGCCGCGACGGGCTTGCCGGTTGCAAATGTCTGCT
Organism: uncultured Alphaproteobacteria bacterium; assembly: GCA_963720425.1. Lineage (GTDB taxonomy): Bacteria > Pseudomonadota > Alphaproteobacteria > Rhizobiales > Beijerinckiaceae > Methylovirgula. The sequence continues at coordinate 672,846 of OY970391.1, read as the reverse complement.
CGATCAGGTTTTGGGCTTCACCCTGCTGGTCTGCGGCCGGCGTTGCGAGTTGGCCGCCGGGAGCGAGCACCGGACCGGTCAAAGGCAGAACCGGTCCGATCGGCGGCTTTGCCGGCGTCGGCGGGGCGAGAGCCGCATTGGTGCCTGCCGGCGTGGTTGTCTCGATCTTCGCCAAGGCCGCATCGCCTTGCGGCGTGCCGGCATCGAGGATGCGGCGGATGTCGGGCTCGACGAAACTCGCGAGCTTGACCGCGCCGGCCTTGGTGAAGTGAATGCCGTCGAGGGCGCGCAGCCGGACGACCTGGCCATCGACGTCCGGACCATAGGGGCTGAATTGGCCGCGGTCGTCGCCGAAGGCCTCCCAAATGTCGATGAAGGTCGCGCCATTCTTGCTCGCGTGTTCGCGATAGATGTCGTTGAATGAGGCCATCTCGCTCGAGAGGCGGTCGCTCTTCATGATCGGCAGACCGACCCAAAGCAGCGGGATCTTCGCGTCGCGAAACATCGCGCTGATGGCTTCGACGCGCGCCGCGTAGAGCTCCTGCCATTTCGGTGTGTCGGGGTCATAGCTGCCGCTAGCGTCGCGCAAAGGCTGATGGTCGTTACTGCCGATCAGCATGACCGCCACGTTGATCTTCTGCCCGCTGGCGATGAGATCATGTGCCGCCTTGGTCCAATTGTAGAAATCGTCGCGAACGAGGCCGGAATCTTCGCGCGCGTCGCGCAGCACCCCGACCTCCGGACGATCGCTCATGCCCTGGGTCAAGCCTTGCGCGAGCAATTGGGCGATGGAATCGCCCATGACCGCGACGAAGAAGGTCGGCGGCACGGCCGGTTTCGTTTCCACCTTCTCGACGGGCTTGGGTCTCGGCGTCCGGTAGCGCGGCCATTCGCCGTAGCCAGGCGGCTGGAACATTTGCTGAAACCAGTTGAGCGGGTTGATGCCTTGCGCCTGCGCCGTCAGAGCGCCAGCGGCGATGAGCCAAAGCGCAGCGCCCGAAAGGATCGCAACAGGCCTGCGGATCCTGCTCCAAAGCGCTCTGCCGGGCCGTGGTCTGGTCGGTGGGGTCGCCATGGAGTCATTATCCGCCCTTTGGGTGGCGAAGTTAAGGGGGGCCACTTCGGCTCAGCTCAAGCCCTGGTTACACCGCGGCGAAATGCGCCTTCAACCGCTCGCGCGCGGCGAGCGCGCTCGCAAGATCGAAGCCGTTGATGATGGCGAGACGGAAGGCGCCGGGCGGCATGGCGTGGCGTTCCGGCGTCCAATCCTCGTGGAAGGTGGTCTGGACGCTGCTGACGCCGGGCGTGTGCTTGATCTCGTCGATCAGCGCCGACGGCGGATGGCGGTAGCGCCGCCCCTTCGGTCCGAACAGGACGACGCTGTAGCCTTCGCTGCGATCCCCGTCGTAAAAATCCCAGCAGCCATTCTCATAAAGCCGCACCAAAGCCTCGATCCAGCCAGCGCCGTAGAGATCCGGCCATTGGTCGGCGAAGCGCAGATGCGCCTCGATGATCGTGCCGCCAATGGTTTCGAGATTGAGCATGCCGGTATAGCCGGCAAGATGCCGGCGCACCCATGCTCCGCAGCGGGCTTCGAGGTCCGCTTCGCGCGCGGCATGCACCGTCCAGTAATCGAACGTGCCCTCGCCCGCGGGCTTGCCGGTGACATGCCGCCACCAGCGCGGTTCGCCGTCGACGATTGCGATGTCGGAGGAGACGTGGCGGCCTTCGAGCAGCGTCATCCAAAAATGGCCGGGCGCGTAATGCTGCTGGTATTCTGCTTCCGAATGCAGCACGCGGCTGCCGACGCCCATGCCTTTCAAGTTGATGATCGGTTTGGAGAACACTGGAAAGCGCGGCGGCGGCGTGCCATGCGGTCCCGCATCGAGATCTTGGCTCAGCGCCACCGCAAGCTTGTCGTAGACCCAGCGATGCGCGCAATTCCACAGCCACGCATCGCTGTCTTCGGTCGGGATGTTGGCAGCGGTTTCAACCTGCGTGAAATATTGCAGCCGCCAAGGATCGGCTTCGCAGATCGGCATGGGATATCAGAGGACGGACGGCAGACGACGGAGGACAGGGGAAGGAAAGGCAAATCCGTTGTCTGTCATCTGTCGTCTGTCGTCCGATTTAGCAGCGCGTGCACGCAGAACAGGCCGTCCGTCCAGGCCTTAAGCGGCAACCAGCCGCCGGCGCGTGCGAGCGCCTGAAATGAGTTGATCGTGTATTTGTAGCTGTTCTCGGTGTGGATTGTCTCTCCCGCTCGGAACTCGATCGTCGTGCCGTTCACGCGCACCTTCTGCCGCCTGGTGCTGGCAAGGTGCATCTCGATGCGACTTCGCTCGCAGTTGTAGAAGGCTCGGTGCTCGAACGCGGCAAGATCGAGATTGGCGCCGAGTTCGCGATTTATGCGTGCGAGCAGATTGAGATTGAACGCCGCGGTCACGCTGGCCGCGTCGTTGTAGGCGCGATGAAGAATGTCGGGCGCCTTTATGAGATCGACGCCGATCACGAGCACCGAACCAATGCCAAGCATTTCCCCGGCATTGCGCAGGAATTCTGCCGCTTCGTGCGGCTCGAAATTGCCGACGGTGGATCCCGGAAAGAAGCCGACGCGCGGAGCCAACGCGACCGCAGCCGGAACATCGAACTCATTGGTGAAATCCGCGACGAGGGGATGGACCGCAAGGCGCGGGAAATCACGGCGCAGTTGTGCCGCGTCCTGCTGCAAAAAGTCGCCGGAAATATCGACCGGGACATAGGCCTCGACGCTCGCCGCGACGGCAAGCAGGATGCGCGCCTTGCGGCTCGATCCGGCGCCGAATTCAATCAGCGCGCAGGCGGGGGGAAACAGCGAAGCGATTGCCGGTGCGTTGTTGCGCAGAATGGCGAGCTCGCAGCGCGTCGGGTAATATTCCGGCAGTTCGACGATGCGGTCGAACAGGACGGAGCCAGCGGCATCGTAGAAATATTTCGGCGGCAGCCGTTTCGGCTTCGCGGTCAGGCCGGCGAGAACATCGGCCGCGAAGGAATCGGCTGTCTCGATCAACGCCGCCGCGCGCCGCGCGGTTTGCATACCCATGTGACCGCTCAGTCTTCGTAGTCCGCCAGGCGCAAGCCGGAAAATTGCCAGCGCGCCGACGGATAAAAGAAATTACGATAACTCAGGCGCGCGTGGCCGGCAGGCGTCGCCAGTGAGGAACCGCGCAGCACCATCTGGTTGACCATGAACTTCCCGTTGTATTCGCCGAGCGCGCCGGGCGCGGCCCGATAATTAGGATAGGGCGAATAGGCGCTGCGCGTCCATTGCCACACGATGCCGAAGGCATCACGAAGCGCGCCGCTCTTTGCCGCGACCTCCCACTCTGCTTCCGTCGGCAGGTCCTTACCCGCCCAGCGCGCGAAGGCATCGGCTTCGTAATAGCTCACGTGGCAGACGGGCCGCGTGGGCTGGACGCGCCGCAAGCCGCCGAGCGTCATCGAAAACCACGCGCCGTCGATCTTGCGCCAGTAACCCGGCGCGCTCCAACCTTGCGCTTCGACGGCCGCCCAACCATCCGACAGCCACAAAGTCGGCGTCGTGTAACCGCCGTCAGCCATGAATTCCAGCCACTCGCCGTTGGTAATGAGCGAGGGCGCAAGCCGCGCCGGCTGTACCAGCACATGATGTGCCGGCTGCTCGTTGTCGAAGCAGAAACCGTCGCCGTTGTGGCCGATCATGTGAATGCCGGCGATGCGAGCGGCCCGGGCGGCGCATTCGCTCTCCGACAGCGGCCATTGCCACTCGGCATCATAAGCCGGATGGGTCTCATTCCGCGAGAAGGCGTGCAGAATGTCGGTGAGAAGCAGTTCCTGGTGCTGTTGCTCGTGATTGAGCCCGATCTCGATGATCGGGATGAGCGGGTCGGGATCATCCGCGGATTCGATCAAAGCCGCCACTGCGACATCGACATGCGCGCGGTACTCGACGACCTCGGCAACAGTGGGCCGCGTAATGAGCCCGCGCTGCGGGCGCGCCTGCCGCGGGCCTGCCGATACGTAATATGAATTGTAGAGATAGGCGAATCGCTCGTCATACGCCTTATAGTTCGGCGCGAACGGACGCAGCAGAAACTGCTCGAAGAACCACGTCACATGGGCGCGATGCCATTTGGTCGGGCTCGCATCCGGCATGGACTGGATGACTTGGTCCTCGGGACCAAGCGGCGCGGCGCGCCGCTCAGTCTCGCTGCGCACCGCCTGAAAGGCATCGAGCCAAAACCGGCGTGGATCACCATCCGGAGCTGCGGCCGCGTCGCCGTCATCGGCTGGAACAGGGACCCGCGTAAGCGGGGAAGCGGCAGGGGGCGGCATCATGAGATCCGAAAAGCCGGCCGCATGAATGGCTAGGCTTCAATGGGTGAGAAGGTAATCAGACCGGGGCTCGATGGTTCCGTGCATATTTATTCGCCGCAGACTACAACAACCTGCCGGCTCCGCTCAAGCCGTGGCGCTCATCCCCGTCCAGCTCGCAAGGAGCAGGGCGAGGCCGAAGAGAAGCACGCAAAGCGCCGCCCCGACTTCGATCAGCCGGCCGATGATCTCGGCTCTTGCCGATCCCCTCCCGGAGACCCGAACCGCCATTTTCTTTGCAAATACGGCCATTGTCGCGAGGCCGCCGGTCGTGACCGCCGTACCGAGCGCCATGGCGAAAACCGCCGCTACGCCGGCCATGAACATGTTCTGCGCCAGAGAGAAGACCAGAATGAGAATGGCGCCGGAACAGGGTCGCGCGCCCGCCGTGCCGATGGTCATGGCCGCCGATTTCCAGGAAAAACCCGCGCCAAGCTGCTTGGGGTCGGGAATAAGGCAATGGCCGCAGGCCGGCCCATGGACGTGGTCGGCCGAACCGTCGTCGGCCAGGAAGATCTTCTGGCTCTCCTGCGGGAAGGCAGCCAAGGGCTGCGGCGAACTCGCGAAAACACGCAAGACCGGCGCCGCCCAGATTTGCCGCACCGCTTCGGCCAGCGCCGCGCCTTTGGTCGCCAAAAGCACCGCCCCGAGAAGGACGATGCCGCAATAGCTCGCAAGCTCGAGGTCGCGCGCCGCGGCATTCATGTGCTGCGCCGTGGCCCTGAAGATACCCGCCACCGAGCCGACGAGGCCTATGGCGACGAGGGCCTGCAAGATCGCCGCAAGTAGCGAAATGATGAGCCCGCGCCGCAACGCTCTCTCGTTCGAGACCATGTAGGAGGTAATGACCGCCTTGCCGTGCCCGGGGCCTGCAGCATGGAATACGCCATAGGCGAAACTCAAGCCGGCAAGCAGAAAGAAGGCGGTGCCGTTCACTTTCGCCGCGCGCATGGCGCCGGAGAGCATGCGCGAAAATGTGCTTTCCTGCTCAATGATCCACGCTGTCAATCCGGATACGCGCCCGACCGAGCCTTCATCGCCGCCGACCGCGAAAGGATGATGGAAGGCTTGCGCCATCGCGGCACTGGAGCAAGCCAGAAGAAGGCAGAGAAACAGCACGCGGATCGCGGCCTGGCCGGCAAATATTTGGCAGACGGCGCGGCAATGGCGCCATGGACCGTGCTGAGGTCTCAGGGCGAGTCCTTCCTTCACGCGTGCTGCGCGCCGACCTGTCGAGCAATCCGTCACGGACAGGCCACAAAGATTTGGCTGGCCAAATTCATGCCGAAATTGGACCCGGGGGATAGGTTGGCAAAAAAGGCTTCCGACAGCTTTTGGGTTGCGGCGGCGTCGAGCGGGTTAGCGCCGAGCACACTGACCGAACAGCCTTTCGGCGCGCCAACGAGATCGACCGGCTGCTTGTCGTCGAGACTGAAGGCGACGAAATAGGTCGGATCATAGACCTGGAAGGTGAAGGCCTTGCCGGGAGGAGTTGGAGTCTTCAGCGGAAGTGTAAAACTCAGCACGACAAGTTTGTCCGGCCTTTGTTCGAGCGAATAATCGGTCGGAGCGCCGAACTCAACCTTCGTGCCCGACAGTTTCGCGAACGTAAAATACTCGAATTCGGCCAGCGAATTGACGTTCGTCTTGGCGAGCGGCGCAAGCTCTTCCTTGGTCGCGAGCTGCCCGTCCTTGCCGAGGCCCTGGGTCGCGAAAGCCGAATACATGTCGTCGAAGACCCAGGCGCCGCGGATCGCCGAAATCTGCCCCTGGTTGTCGAAGATCACGTCCTCGCGGGCGGTCACCCAGACATGCGGATGAGCGAGCGCCGGCGCTGTGAGGCCTGCCAAGGCGAGCGCCGCGAGACCGAGCCCTCCTATGAATGCACGCATAACGGCCCTTTGTCGCTCGGCGAATGCCGAAGTGAATCGCCGAAGCCCAATTATTGCCAGCCGAACTCTGGCCAAAGCGAGGCGAAGAGCGGATCTTCGCCGCCGCCCTATTCTCGTAGGCGCGCGGTCGAGAGACCGGCGGGCGGGGTGCCTCTGACAATTGCTCGATCGCGTGCTACCATCGCTCCCGCAGCCGTCCGGCTGTGTGCCATGATTTACAGCGTGATCATAGGCTTATCACAATCCCGCGGGATCGGCTCGGCGTCTAACGCGGGGTTGGATGATCGGCGGCACTGATCTATACCGGCCGATTGCGGCAAAGCAGGTCGGGGAGGGCGAGCCGATGGCGGAGGCGAGCAAAGCGCATATCGACGCCCCGCGCGCGATTTCGCTCGCCGATAAATATGATCTCCATGAGACGCGGATCTTCGTTTCCGGGCCGCAGGCGATCGTCCGTCTGCTCATCATGCAGAAGGAGCTCGACCGCCGCGCCGATCGCGCCACGGCAGGATTCATTTCCGGCTATCGCGGCTCGCCGCTCGGCGGTCTCGACCTGAATTTCCTGCGCGACAAAGAGGTGCTCGAGGCAAACGACATCCTCTTCACGCCAGGCCTCAACGAGGACCTCGCGGCAACCGCGGTCTGGGGCGCGCAGCAGGCCGAGATGCGCGGCGAAGGCCGCTATGACGGTGTCTTCGGGCTTTGGTACGGCAAGGGCCCCGGCGTCGATCGCTCCGGCGACGTGCTGCGCCATGCCAATCTTGCCGGGACCTCGCGGTTCGGCGGCGTGCTCGCCCTCATGGGCGATGATCACACGGCCGAATCTTCCACCACTGCGCATCAGTCCGAATTCACCTTCGTCGATGTGATGATGCCGATCCTCTCGCCAGCCGGCGTGCAAGAACTCATCGACTACGGGCTCTTAGGCTATGCGATGAGCCGTTACACCGGCTGCTGGGTCGGCATCAAATGTGTGAAGGACACGGTCGAGTCGACGGCCTCGATCGATGCGTGCTTGGATCGCGTGCGGCCCATCCTGCCAGGCGATTTCGAAATGCCGCCGGGCGGCCTCAACATCAGGGCCAACGATCCTGTCCTCGCGCAGGAAAAGCGGCTGCAGAATTTCAAACACGACGCCATGCTCGCCTGGCTCTCCGCCAATCGGCTGAACAAGATCGTCATGTCCGGCGGCCGCGATGCCAAGATCGGAGTCATCGCCGCGGGCAAGACCTATCTCGATGTGCGCCAGGCACTCGACGACCTCGGCATTGACGAGGCGCGGGCCAACGAAATCGGCTTGCGCCTTTATAAGGTCGCCTGCACCTGGCCACTCGAGCCGCGCGGCTTGCGCGAATTCGCCCGCGGTCTTTCGAAGATCATCGTGGTCGAAGAAAAGCGCTCGCTGATCGAGGCGCAACTGCGCGACGAGCTCTACGGCAGCGACACGCAGCCGGTCTGCATCGGCAAGAAGGACGAAAGGGGCGAATGGCTCTTTCCGGTCACTGGCGCGCTCGACGCCAATGAAATAGCGGTCGCGATCGGCCGCCGCATTCTTGAACATCATCGCAGCGACGAGCTGCAGCGCCGGCTCGAACGCCTCGAACGGGCGCAGCGCATGCTGGCCGAAACCAAAGACGCCGCCACCCGCACGCCCTACTATTGTTCCGGCTGTCCGCACAATATCTCGACGAAAGTGCCCGACGGCATGCGCGCCTATGCCGGCATCGGCTGCCACTACATGGTCCAGAGGATGGACCGCGCGACGGAGGGCTATACTCAGATGGGTGGGGAGGGCGCCAATTGGATCGGCGAGGCGCCGTTCTCGACCCGCGGCCACATCATCCAGAACCTCGGCGATGGCACCTATGACCATTCGGGCGTTCTGCCCATTCGCTGGGCCGTCGCGGCTGGCGTCAACATCACCTTCAAGATTCTCTTTAACAATGCCGTGGCGATGACCGGCGGCCAGCATCTTGAAGGCGATCTCACGGTCGACAAGATCGCCCGCCAGGTCGCGGCCGAAGGCGCGAGCAAGATTGTCGTCGTCACCGACGAGCCGGAAAAGTATTCGCCCGACGTCACGTGGCCCGACGGCATGGCAATTGCGCCGCGCGACGATCTCGATGGGGTGCAGCGCGAGCTTGCGGAAACGCCCGGCACGACCGTCTTGATCTATGATCAGATCTGTGCCGCCGAAAAGCGCCGGCGCCGCAAGCGCGGCCTCATTCTCGACCCCGACCGGCGCATCATCATCAACGAGCTCGTCTGCGAAGGCTGCGGCGATTGCGGCATCGCTTCGAATTGCGTGGCGGTGCAGCCAATCGAGACCGAGTTCGGCCGCAAGCGGAGGATCGACCAATCGAGCTGCAACAAGGATTTCTCCTGCCTCGACGGCTTCTGTCCGGCCTTCGTGACGGTGCATGGCGGCAAGCCGAAGGTGATCGCGACGAAGCCGGAGGCCGATGACTTTCCGCCGCTGCCGCAACCCATTGTCCCGGTTCTCGCCGAGCGGCCCTTCAGCATTCTCATCACCGGCGTCGGCGGCACGGGCGTCGTGACGATCGGCGCCTTTCTTGCCATGGCCGCGCATCTCGAAGGCAAGGGCTGCGGCTCGGTCGATATGGCCGGCCTCGCCCAGAAGGGCGGCTCTGTCTATAGCCATATCAAGATCGCGGCGAGCCCCAAGCAGATTCACGCGATCAGCATCGCGGCCGGCGGCGCCGATCTGGTGCTCGGCTGCGATCTCGTCGTCTCGGGCAGCGCCAAGGTGCTCGCCGCGTTGCGCCCGCGCGAGACCGGCGTCGTCGTCAACACGGCCGAAATCTATCCCGGCGATTTCGCCCGCGATGCCGATTTCACTTTGCCGGCCGATGAGATCAAGCGCGCGATCATTGAGACGGCCGGCGAGAGCGCTGCCTTCTTCGACGCGACGGGCCTCTCGACGAGCCTGTTCGGCACGTCGATTGCGGCCAACATCATCCTCGTCGGCTTCGCTTGGCAGCGCGGTCTCCTGCCGCTCTCCGAAGCCGCGCTGATGCGCGCCATTGAACTCAACGACGAGGCGGTCGATCTCAACAAACGCGCCTTTCTTTGGGGGAGGCGCGCGGCCTTCGCACCGGAAAAAGTCGCTGCGATCGTCGCGCCCGAACCGGACCCGACCTCGCCGCGGCATATCTCGCGCAGTTTCGAAGAGAGCGTCGAGCGGCGCAGAGTTTTTCTTACGGCGTATCAGAACGAAGCCTATGCGGCAGCCTATCTCGCGCAGGTGCGCCGCGTCGCCGAGGCCGAGCGCCGCGTGGCCAAGGGCACACGTCTTGCCGAAGTGGTCGCGCGCAATCTCTTCAAGCTGATGGCGGTGAAGGACGAATATGAGGTGGCGCGGCTCTACAGCGACGGCTCATTCGCCTGGCAGGTGGCCGCGACGTTCGAGGGCGAGGTAAAACTCGAATTTCATCTCGCCCCGCCGATTCTCGGCCGCAGGAACGCCAAGGGGGAACTGAAGAAAATGTCCTTCGGTCCTTGGATGATGCGCGTTTTCAAAATTCTGGCGCGCGCGAAGGGCCTGCGCGGCACGTCGCTCGATATTTTCGGCATGAGCCGCGAGCGGCGCATGGAGCGCAAGCTCCTCGCCGACTATGAAGCGCTTATCAACGAGATCCTCACGAATCTCACTCCCGAGAACCACGCCTGCGCCGTGGCGCTCGCGTCGCTGCCAGATAAGATCCGCGGCTTCGGCCACGTGAAGCTGCGCAACGTCGAAGCTGCCAAGGCCGAGGAAGCGGAGCTTCTCGCCCGCTTCCGCGCCGCGCCTGCGACAGCACCGGTGAAACTCGCGGCGGAGTGACCTCCCTCCCGCAGGCAGGGAGCGGAGCGGCAGAGATTTCGGCGAATTCTTCTCTCTCCCGCGCGTTCGCATCGGGCCAAACGGATTCCTATTGGTTGGGGCATTCTCCATTCTTGACGAAAACAGCGAAATTCTTTTCAGCGCAGCACAAATTGTCGCACTCCGGTCGCTGTGCTCTTTGCACAAACCCCGCCTCCAATGATTTCGTAGGTGCAGAATTCTCCGTAACATTTGCCTTGGTGCAAAACGATTGCGCTGGCGTTGGACGCCGTACAGCTATTAGAAAATAGTGATGAGCTGGTCACCCTTCAATCCGCATACCGGCAGGTAGATCATGGGGCAGATCTTTGCCTATGCAGCTGTTGCAAACGAAGCCGAATTCATCGCCAGAATCAAAAGAATTGCGATTTTCTTCATCGTTTCCTCTCGTTAGGCGCTCATCTATGAGCTTCTGTCCAGCCAAGAAATTTTCTCCGTATTATGCTCGCCGCACCAGCCTGAACTCAGCATGTCGCTCCAGTCTTCGGCGAAATATCGGTCGCGCCGTCGTCTCTGGCCGCGCAACGGGTCGGGTATTCCTTGCGTTTCCCGTTTTTCGAACCGCAGGATGTCACCTGCGCGCACATCTGCTGATCGGCTGCTTGCGCGAATTGGATTTGGGCGATGCGCTCCTGAGGCGAGGCGACATCCGCAGCCGTAATGAAAGAGATCAGAGCCATTGCCGAAATTGCTTTCATGATAGGCTACTCCGTCACAAGATCCATCAGCCCGCATGGAGATCATACATTACGCTCGTGACGGTGAACACGGCATCGGCGGATCGGCGTGGATGGCCTGGTCAAGCCCGGCCATGACGGTGAGCCGTCTGGTGAAAACAGCTGGGCCTTTCCTGTTTCGGGAGCCGCTAAATGAAAACCTTGTTCATGGTTGCTGCCATCGCATTATGCGCGACGAATGGGTCCGCATTCGCGGCTGGTCTACCTGGCGAAACTTGCTCGTGCGTTCGAGACGCTGCAGGAGGATTTGAAATGTCAAACGCATGCTTCCAGCCTGCCAGGCCGGATGTCGTCAACGCATTGAGGAAGCGCTACCCAAACCTGCAGGGCGACGATGGCGAAGTGATCCAGGATTGCGATCACAACCACGAGGTGATTTTCTATCTACCTCAGTCGCATATGTCCTGCCGCCTTGAGCTGGATCCGATAAGATTCGGCCACTGTCATCCCATCCACGCGTAATGAGAGATTGATATGAACAGGAAGGCCCCGGGCGGTTTCCCGTTAAAAGGCGTTCCGGCTACCTGCTTGCGGAAGAGCAGATCGCCGGCTCAGGCTTCTATCGCACGATCACGTTCTTGAATTGCCACGGGTCATCGAGGTCGAGGTCTTCGGGGAACAGCTTGCCGCGGTCGGTCAATGGCGTCCAATCCGTGTAGCAGCCGATGACCGGCCCGAGATAGGGCATCTGCACTTTGAGGCAGCGACGGAAATCGAGTTCGTCGGCCTCGACAATTCCCGCGCGCGGATTCTCCAGCGCCCAGACCATGCCGGCGAGCACTGCCGAACTGACTTGAAGGCCCGTCGCGTTCTGGTAAGGCGCGACCCGCCGCGTCTCCTCGATAGAGAGCTGCGAGCCATACCAATAAGCGTTCTTGGCGTGGCCATAGAGGAGGACGCCGAGCTCGTCGATTCCGTCGACGATCTCGCGCTCGTCGAGAATATGCCAGTCCGGCTGTTGCTCCCATTGCGCGCCGGCCATCTCGTCGAGCGACAGAACCGCGTCGTCGGCCGGCCGATAGGCGTAGTGGACGGTCGGCCGATAGGCGAGGGCGCCATTCTTGCGAAGCGTGAAATAATCGGCGATCGAGATCGACTCGTTGTGCGTAACGAGAAAGCCATGCTGGGCCCGCGCCGAGGGCGTCCAGGATCGCACCCGCGTGCCGGCGCCGGGGCGCAGAAGATAGATCGCGCAATCCGGCCCATAGCCGTGCCTCTTGCCCTCTGGAGGCATATGTTTCTCATGCGTACCCCAGCCGAGTTCGGCCGGTTGAAGTCCTTCCGAGACGAAGCCTTCGACCGACCATGTGTTGACGAAGACGTTCAGCGGCTTCGGCCTCGTGGCGCGCTGCGTGTCGCGTTCGGCGATGTGAATGCCTTTCACCCCTGCGTCTCTCGCGAGCCGCGCCCAGTCGTCGCGACTCTGCGGCTCGCGCACCTTGAGCCCGATGTCGCGCGCGACGTCGAGCAGGGCTTGCTTGACGAACCACGACACCATTCCGGGATTGGCCCCGCAGCAGGAGATCGCAGTCGGCCCCTCGCCGAGCGCCTGGCGTTGGTCGAGCACTTCGGCGCGCAGCGCATAGTTGGAGCGCTGCGACAAAGTGAGGCGCGGGTCCATATAGAAGCCGGGCCAAGGCTCGCAGACCGTATCGATGTAAAGCGCGCCCAATTCATGCGCGAGGCGGATGATCGCCGCGGAAGAAACTTCGACGGAGAGATTGACGATGAAGGCCTGGCCGGGTCCTTCGGTGAGCAAAGGCTTCAGGAGATCGACGAAATTTTCCCGCGTCACGGCTTGCTTGATGAATTTATAGCCGCGCTCGTCGACGAGATGGCGGTCGATGTCGACCGGATCGATTACCGTGAGGCGCGACCGGTCGAAATGGAAATGGCGCTCGATCAGGGGCAGAGTGCCGCGTCCGATCGAGCCGAAGCCGACCATGACGATGGGGCCTGTGATCGTGCCGTGCACCGGCCAGTTCTGCATCGTTTTCTCCGGAGATGCGCGCGCCGGCGAGGCGCGGACGGGACCGTGCGCGTTTAATGCGAGACTTGAAGGAAGGTCAAGAATGGCGCGCACCTTCTCCGCTTGCGGGAGAAGGCGCGCGCGCCGCTAAAGCACGATGACTTTGGTTCCGACCGGCACGCGGTTGTAGAGGTCCATCACGTCGGCGTTCATCATCCTGATGCAGCCGGAAGAGACGGCCTGGCCGATCGTATCGGGCTCGTTGGTGCCGTGGATGCGGTACTGCGTGTCAGTATTGCCCTCATAGAGATACATGGCGCGGGCGCCGAGCGGGTTGCCGAGCCCGCCATCCATTTCGGTCGGCAGGTCCGGCCGGCGCTCCAACATGGCTTCCGGCGGAAACCACTTTGGCCATTCCTGCTTTGCTCCGACCCTGGCGACGCCATGCCAGGCAAAGCCCTCGCGGCCGACCCCGATCCCATATTCGATCGCCTTGCCGCCGCCCTCGATATAATAAAGATGGCGCGAATTCGTATCGACGATGAGCGTGCCCGGAGCCTCTATCGTCTGGTAATCGACCTCACGGGCGGTTTTCGCGGAGGCAGCGGCCGCGGCATCATCGGGCGGCGGGTTGTAGACCCCCTCGATCGTCGTGCCCTGCTGGCCAGGTATATTCGTATAGGTGCCTTGGCCGGGCGGGGCCGGCTGCGGTGCGCCATAGCCAGGCGGGGCCGGCTGCGGTGCGCCATAGCCAGGCTGGGCCGGCTGCGCATAGTCAGGCTGATGAGACGGCCCATAGGCGTAGCCGGGGCGGGTCTCCTCCTCGCCGGGGAAAGCCGGATAGGCCGAATAATCCGGCTGGGCCGGCTGAGCGGCCGGCGGATTGGCCTGGTACCATTGGGCCGCGGCCGGCTTGGCCAAAAACGAAAGCAAAGCAAGCCCTGAGATCGTCAGAGCGCCGAATTTCATATCAACACGCATGGATCAACCCCGCACACCGAACTCCCCAGTACTGCACCGAAACGTAAGAAAAAGGCAAAAAGTGGAAGGAAGCGGAAACCGGAAGAGGACAATTTAGCGTGACAGGACCGGCGCAGCACCTTACCGGCGCGGGGTGCAGCCAGCTTCCGCTACTCGAGAAAGCTTTATGCCCGCTGAGCAATTGATCGCCAAGACGGAAAAAATTTCCTGCGAGAACCCTCGTAAAACGCTTCGCCGAACCAAAATCCTATGTCACACTTCCTTTGTGGATGGGCCTTCAGGAGGAGCACGGCATGCCAATGGAAAGCCATCTCGCCGAACTCGAACGCCGTCACGCAGCTCTTGACCGGGATATTGCCCAGGAATGGGCGCGCCCCGGGGCCGACGAAATCAAATTGGCCGAACTGAAACGGCGCAAACTGCAGCTCAAGGACGAGATCGCCAAGCTCAAGAGTGACTGCCAAACCGAAACGGTCCATTAGGAAAAACAAATAGGAATAACGAAGGGAATTTTGGCTGCGGCCGCGGCGGTGTCAGCCCAACGCCCCCGAGCGATGGGACATCCTTGAACCTGAGCCCATCGCATTGCCCGCTGCCGGCAGATCGGTTAGAACGCCGCTGCCGGCGTTTTCACGTGAAGCGGCCGAAAAAGCCTTGAGGTCGGCAGTCCTTTTCGAAGTATCGCGCCGAGGTCGCGCAAGCACCCATAGCTCAGCTGGATAGAGCGTTGCCCTCCGAAGGCAGAGGTCACAGGTTCGAATCCTGTTGGGTGCGCCAATTAAATCAAATGCTTAATGCCAAAGTGCCGCCGACGGACGTTGGCTTAGCAAACACATAGCAAACAGCAATGAGCGGCGTGGGGACCGAAAAAGCCCATTTCTGCCCTAGAGCACCGCGGCCCTAAGCGCCGTCGCTGCTGCGGCGATGTAGAGCGCCTGCCGAAGCCCACACCAAAATCTGACCTTCAAAAAGGTGGCCTCCAAGACGGCAAGCCAAGATGCTGGTCAAAATCGGTCGCGACAAAACCGCGATGCGGGACGCTCTGGGAAATAAGGGTCATCATCGCTTCCGGAGCAGGTGGCGGTCGTTTCGCACGATGAGCTTTTTCCATCGCGACGCTATTTCTTCGCGAATAGAACGCGAGCAAATCCGCAATTTGAATCGCGCGACAGCTTTCTTTGCCCACAAAGCTTATCGATCGAAGGACGTTCTCTAATCCATGGCGCTGCCGAACGTCGTAGAATACCTGTTCGGCTTCTGCGTTATGCTCGTTCCCTGTTTCTAGAATAAAGGCAACGCCTTCATCATGCACGGCTCGTCCGATCGTTATGTCAGTCAGCATCCAATCGACAATGACGTTAAAACAGAATGCGTAAGGCGTAATGGTTCGCTTACGACCGCTTTCCGCTGCGCGCTGTTTATAGATTCCCTTTACGGCGGACATATCCACCCCAAGCAGCACGCGAGGGGACATTGCTTGGCAAATCCGGGCGATGAAGGCCTGTTTTTGAGAACCGGCCAACCATCAAACTCTCCATCCGTGTGGTGAAGATCTTTTGTATGTAAGACTTTGACGCCGTAGTGAGCAAAAATCGGCTCTACGGCGTTTTCAAAATCCTGCCAATCGTCGTCCTTGGCAACGTAGCCAGCAAGCGTCGTGATCCGGTTTTGACGATCTTTGCCACTATCATCTAAGTAGCAAACGAGCACGATGACCCACCTCCCGGCCGCACCACCTACCATCGCGCACCTCAAGAGCCACGGCCTCAAAGGTCTCTTCGTCACTTGCGCGAACGCGGCAGGGAGGGTTTGGACTTTTGCCGGGCGGAGGCAGTCGGTATAGTGCCGCCTTCAGGCAAGACTGTCTTGTGTAGATTTCCCATCGGGACCAGGCAATCATCCACGGAACTTCGCAGGAGGATTTTATGCTGGGAGAGAAGATTGGCGAGGAAACAGGGAAGGTGACCGTTCAGCGAGCGCTGGCAAGCGCAGGCGGCGGCCCGAGGATGGAGACCACGTTTCAAGCAACTGGTTCCATCCTAGGCGTCGGCCATAAGACAACGGGCACGTATACTTCGGAGATGCGTTCGGACGGGACCTTGTATGGCGAGGGACAGGGCATCGTCATGAACAGCGAGGGCGGCGGAGCGACCTGGGTCGGCAGCGGCGTGGGGACGATCAAGAAAGACGGCTCGGTAAGCTATCGGGGTGCGATCTACTACCAAACATCGGCTGCCAAGTGGACGCGGTTGAATGGCATGGCAGCGGTGTTCGAATACGATGTCGACCCTCAAGGCAACGCGCGGGCGCAGATCTGGGAATGGAAGTAGCCATCAGGCCGAAGAAGAGGACATGCGGGGAAAGAAGTGAAGGGGCCGGAAGGCTCCGGGCAAATCCGCGGCAAAGCGGACGCGGCCTGCCAGCACTCGAAGCCCTTCACCTTCGCGGCGCTCGGGCTTGCCGATGATGTGCAGTTTCCCTCGATCTCGCGATGCCTCCTTAGCGACTAGATGAGCACACGTCATGACGCAGATCCATTATTTTCCGAGATATTCGCAGCGAGAGAACTTCGAAACGAACAACACCTTGCTGCTTCTGCATCAGCTCTATAAATACAGCCGATTTCGTTTTGAAAAGTTTCTTTCAAAATTGCTTCCCCATGCCATCACCGAAGCTGGTAGCGCGTTGGAGCTTGGCCTTCAGATCAGGCAACAGGTTGGCACGGGGGCGAGTATCGTTGATGGTTACCTTTACCAAGACAACCTTCGGATTGCGATCGAGACCAAGCGAAGTGCTGATAGCTTCGCTGCCGAGCAATTGAGCCGTCATCTGACGGGCTTTACGCAATCAACCGGCGGCTTCTTGATCCTGTTGAGTCCTGAGCGGGCCCAGATTGAAGGTGCAAATTGGGAGACCCTCGCCGATCAAGCCAGAACAAAAAATGTGATTCTGGTGCCTGTCACCTTCGAGACTTCTCATCGCCGCTGCACGGGGATGCCTCAACGACTACGACGAGGAAATGCACGCCTTAGTCACAGACTACGAGGATTTTTGCAGTGACGAAGACCTACTGCCCGTCGACAAGTGGACTATGTTTGTGCCGCCCACTGGCCTATCTCACGAAATTAACGTCGCTCAACGATTGTATTTCTGTCCGGCAAGTTGGTCGCGTCGCAAGGCTCTCGGCGGTTGCGGTCGCCTTGGTCAATTTTGGGTGCTGGCCTCGATGTCCCTGGCGGTTGCCGGACTAGCACACATAGTTTAGCAGCCGCAAATTGAAGCCTTCAAGTTACAAAAGGAGTCAAAACCAATGTCAATGAAATCTGCGTTTCGCAGGAGCGCATCCTTTGTCTTTCGCGGCGCATTCAATGGCGACGTAAGAACCAAGACGAAATGGCTATCATCCGGCACCTGGTGATAGAGGTCGCCATTCAGGTCGTCAGCTAATCTGAGGGGTGGCATGTCGTAAGACATGCGCGCATTTTCGCCGTGCTCATCGCGGATATACTGGGCGAGCGTCGATATCTCGACTGCCACTTCGCCGTTTCTGTCCATTAGATAGATATCGGGCGGGTCTTCTCCGAGGCGTGAAGTCGCGTCAAATGTGCAGGTTGAAACTCTTCTTGTACTTCTTCATCTCGTTCGCCGAGGAGTTGAGGCATCGCCTCGCCTGCCTCCCGTCGCGCCAGGGCTTCGCGGCGGCCATTGCCCAGTCGATCCGCTCTCCGCACATTTAGACAGCAGCTGATCCTACGATTTGGCCGCCCAGCAACGTTAGAAGCGCGGCGACGGCCGCGTTCGTAGTTCAAGGCGCGCCGGCGGCGCCCTTGCCACCACTCTGCGGGCGTGTCTTGACCTCGATGGTCACGTCCTTGCGCCCGCGTACGAACAGAAGCATGTAGAGCTCCGGACCGCCGATGACGCGCTGGAGCGACCTGAGCGCGAAGAAGGGGATCAGGGTGACGGACATGATCGTGCCGAGTATGATGATGGCGGTCAGTCCGCTGCCGCCAACGCCGGAAATGCTTTCGACCATCGTCTGTCCGTGCAACAAGCCAGCGATCAAATGTTCCATGATGTGGAAAGCGATGAGCACGAATCCAAAGATCAGGGAGGTCAGCAAGATCGGATAAATGAGGGGGCGATCCTCGAAATGCTCTCCGAGGTGCAATTCTTCTCCGATCATCAAGATCTTCGCCATGACGAACGCATTGATCGCCGCGAAGCCATAATGCGTGAAATTGATCCCGTGCTGCGCCAGCACCACGTATTCGTGCAAAGTGAAGAGCGCGAAGACCACGTAGAGATAGAGAAAAATCCAGAGGTATCTTTTTCCAGCTCTGACGACTCGCGCCTTCAATCCATGGGCGCGCGCATCCTCGCTGAAGCCTGCAGGCCCTGATCGAACAATGCCGCCTTGCGCTTGCTTGGTATCCAATGCCTGCGCCGCTCCTTCAACATGGCCGGCAAACCGCCCCGCGCAACGACTATCGTATGCAACCAAAGACCGTGGGATGCGAGCCTATGCATTGATGTACATCAACACTCGCTGCCTTCAAAAGGTGTTTATGGTACCTAGGTGTTTACCGTGCTGCTCAAGCGTCCAGATGAGCGCGCTACCTGGGAAGTGTCGATTGAATGTCAGCCCTGCCGAACGTGTCCGGCTCTCGGGATCGGAGTAAGAAGGCGGTCATAAAGGCAGTCGCACCGACAACAACCGCCAGTACGTTAGTGTCGACCGAGCTAATGACATCGGATGACCGCAGGGCCGCCGGGAAACTTCTGCGCGACAAAGTGGCACCTGACGGGCACGGAGACTGGCGCCCCCATGCCAGTCGGATCGACCCGATCAGCATCTTGCGTGAGGCCGACGCGACCCGTCAGCCGGTTCTCGTGCCGCTACGCTATGGCCGGATGCTGCAATCGCCATTCACATTCTATCGCGGGTCAGCTGCGGTGATGGCGGCCGACCTGGCGGCTACGCAGGTCACGGGGATCCACGTGCAGGCCTGCGGTGACGCCCATCTGATGAATTTTGGCGGCTTCGCGACGCCCGAGCGCCGGATTATCTTCGACGTCAACGATCTAGACGAAACGCTGCCGGCGCCGTGGGAATGGGATGTCAAACGTCTGGCAGCGTCCTTTGCGCTGGCAGCCCGCGCCAACGGTTTGTCCGACGACGACGGGCGGGATGCCGCCATCGCCTGCGCGTGCAGTTATCGCCGGCACATGCGCGATTTGTCCGACATGGACGTAATGGATATCTGGTACGCGCGGATCGACGACAGCGACATAATATCCATGTTCCCGAAAGAGCGGCAGGCCCTCGCGGCAAAGCGCATCGCCAAGGCGACGATGAGCAGCAGCTCCGAACTGGTGTACCCGAAGCTCGTGGACGACGCCGGCGGCCATCCGCGTATTCACGACGCTCCGCCTGCGATATTTCACCCCGACGAAGCCCGCGATCCAGGCTACCTGGACACGTGCCTCGACATACTCCGCAACTACCGTGAAACGCTATCCGATGACAGGCGCGCCCTGTTTGACCGCTTCCAGCTGGTGGACGTGGCCGTGAAGGTGGTGGGTATCGGCAGTGTCGGCACGCTCTGCGCGGTTGCACTGTTCATATCGATAGGGGGCCGCCCATTCTTTCTACAGGTCAAGGAAGCCAACGCCTCAGTGCTGGAACGCTACGCGGGCGCCAGCGCTTACGGTCACCATGGCCAGCGGGTGGTGATGGGTCAGCGGCTCATGCAACCGTCGTCGGACCTCTTTCTCGGCTGGACGACTGGGCCAAAGGGCCGGCATTTTTACCTGCGCCAGCTGCGCGACGTAAAGCTCTCGGTGTCGGTTGAAACCTTCAATACCGAGGAGCTCACGATCTATGCTCGTGGGTGCGGCTGGGCGCTGGCACGGGCGCATGCCAAGGCGGGCGATCCCTGGACGATCAGCGGCTACCTCGGCAAGCACGATCAATTTGACGAGGCGATGGGTCAATTCGCGCTCGCCTATGCCGATCAGGCCGAACGTGACCACGCGGCGCTGAAGGCCGCAGTACGCGCCGGCATTATCGATGCGCAAAGGGAACGATAGAAAACGACCGGCTAGTGATTCGCCAGGTGCTGGCAACCGCCCCACGAAGCGGTCAAAACAACGATCAGGAGATGAGGGAGGATCCCGTGAAACGAAATGCAAGGCTGCAAAAGGCGCCTTCAAGCTTGAGGGAGGAGCCGTGCCGAGCGAGTTCGCCAACGAATTTCTGCACCGCATTCATAAGTCGATTCCTCCATCGTCGGCCCGAAGGTGCTCAACCTCTCAGGGCTGAGCACCTTCGAAAATCGTGAGCATCTTCGCGACTTGAACAAAACCGCAGGCGACGACTTGGGCGAAGCCTCGGGCAATGTGGCACTTAAGGCCGCAGCCAAACCACCAGCGGACCTGCTCGCCAAATTCCAAACGCACAAACGCGAGATTGTCGCGCTGCGTCAGCAAGAGGCGCGCTCTGGCGGTGCGGCCGGATATTCCAAACCCGATGACGCCGAAATCGACGAGCGCGAAGGTATGGCCGCCGCTAGCGTGCCGGAGCAATATCTCGATGCACGGACTCGGCTTCAGCGCCACGGCCGATGGCCGTTTCCGATGGGGAGCGGCGGCAGGCCATCGATGACGCTGACCGGCTCCTCGACGCATGGGCGTGGCTGCAATGCCAGAAGCCCTTGCGCATGCCGGATGATAAATGGCGGCAAGCCATAGATCAGAGGCCGGTCAAAGACCATCGCCAGCTGTCTTGCGAAATGGAAGCGAGTCAACCCGCCGACACGGCCCGAGCCGCGTAGCCGCGCGGCGCATGACGCCCAGATCGCCGAGGCGCGGAAGCTCGCACGCGAGTGGAAGCCGACCACGCAGCCGACGAAATAGATTACGATGATGCCAGCACCGCCCACGATCGCTCACCTAAAAGGCCATGGCCTCGAAGGTAAATCCGCCCATTTTCGGAACAAAAACTCTTCGTCCTCTCGCTCGCTTGTTTTCAGTCGGCGTCGTTGTAACGCGACTGTCAAAACGGCTTCATTAGCGAGACGGCGCGCTCGCTCGTATCTCGCTAAGCTTATCCGACGATCCATTGCAGCGCCTCGCTTTCAAAAGGCTTGCGCCTCCGCCTCGCTTGTAAGGACATAGGCGGTCCCGACGCCGTTGACAGCCTCGTCGATGACGAGCCATTCACCGCGCTCTAAGCCTTAATAGATTTTGAGATCCATAGCCGCTTCTCCTTTGGCGATTGCCGGATTGAAGAGCGCGAGGTCTCGTTTACTGCCGCATGATCTTGCGGCGGCTTGGAACCAACGCCCTCGAGAAAGTGTTGCCTGGTTGGTCGGCGTAGTGCTGCCGGTTTCACCGTGGCCTCGGGCGTTGCCGCTGACTGTCCGCTGCCGTCGACGGGGCCGGCGGAAGCGTAGGCGCTGGAGACGGGAGCCGAGCAAGGAGCGGCAGGCGTCTCCGGCGCAGCCGTGGCTGGCGCAGATCCAAGCTGCTGAAATGCCATCCAAGAGTGCCCATCAGCCCCTCAAAGGAGTAGGGATCATGACCAATAATTTTGACGAGTTCGAAAAGTTCGGTAAGGGACAGATTGAAGCTGCGAGCACGGCTGCCGCCTCGCTCGCCAAGGGTTTCCAAACCATCGCCGCCGAGACGACCGATTATTCGAAAAAGTCGCTCGAAGCGAACTCTGCCTATGTGGAGAAATTGCTCGGGGCGAAGTCGCTCGACGACGCCATTCGGATCCAATCCGAATATGCCAAGTCGGCTTATGAGGGCTTTGTTACTCAGGCGACGAAAATCGGCGAACTCTATACCAGCCTCGCCAAGGAAGCGTTTAGGCCGGTCGAGAGCATGATCGCCAAAGTTCAGGCTGCCGCCGGCCCAACGAAAGTTCAGGCTGCCGCCGTCCCCACCAAAGTTTACGCTGCCGAGTGACCTGAGCACGTCTCGCTTCCATCGTCGCACCGCAGCCGCAGTGCATCCATCACGTGTAATTGGTCGCTCCGCGCCGAATATCGCTACACCGATTTCGGCCGTACCAGCGATTTCCTGACGGCCTCAATCCCCGCCGATTCCGTGAGCACGCATGTGACCGAAAATCGGGTGCAAGTCGGGTTCAGCTATAAGTTCGACATGTTCGCACCGCCCGCCCCGGTGGTCTACAAGTACTGAAGCCTAAATAGTGGCGTAGGTCCTGAAGCGTCGACAAGCGCCTTGGGACAGCCGAGCGAAACGAAGGAAATTTTGGGCGCGGTTTTTCGCGACTGGGCAGTGGGAGGCGGGAGAAAACTGAAAAGATCCGACCGCCAGGCCGGGTCAATCCAAACGCATTGACCTACGATGCTTGAAGCGGCCGCGCGCGTTGCTGGCAATGTCCAGGCAGAGGAACGATGCTACGAGATTCGTCGTCGCGCTGAGGCCAAGGCCGCGAAGCTCTATGATGCACAGGAGAAGGCGAAGGGCGCGCAAGGACAGCTTGCCAGGAGCGACCATTCTGGCCGCCCAATTGTCCGGCAGCCAGAAGCACAACGTGATGCAAAGACCCTCGCCAAGCGCAAATATTCGCGCCAGTTTGGGAGTCATCTGGAGAATCCCGGTTAAACATAAGTCATTTGGCGGAAACATAAAGATGAATGTACCCGTTACATCGCCGCTAACGCCTTCCAGGAACACCGCTGCCCTGTAGTAAGTTTCGCTACTTCGAGGTAAATCTATGCATGTGACTTGGCCGTAAGTACCTTTAGTGTCGGGCGGCACGTCCAGTCCATGAACGGTTTTTACAAGCACATCAATCTCCGTGTTGGAAGTTCATTTAACACGTCTTATGACGCGGGCGATGCCGATGACGAACCCCAAAGATAAATCCGTGGGCGAGCGGCGCTTCCGACTGGTCGTCGAGGCTGCGCCAAACGCTATGGTGATGATCGATCGGGGCGGCAAGATTGTCATAGTCAATACTCAGGCCGAGCGGGTTTTCGGGTATTCGCGGGCCGAGCTTGTGGGGCAGCCGGTAGAAATGCTCGTGCCCGAACGATTCCATACTCATCACCCGGGGTTGCGGGAGACATTTTTTGCCGATCCGCAGCCGCGGCCGATGGGGATGGGGCGCGATCTCTACGGCCGCAAGAAGGATGGCAGGGAATTCCCGGTCGAGATCGGCCTGAACCCGATCGAGACCGACGAGGGAACAATGGTGCTGGCGGCGATCATCGATATCACGAAGCGCAAGCGGAACGAAGAAGCCGCGCAACTATTGGCGCAAATCAAAAGCGAAAAGGAGGCGTTGCAAGTCCTTAATGCGGAGTTGGAGGCGCGTGTCGAGCAGCGCACCGCCGCCTTGCGAACAAGCGAAGCGCGTCTCAGAACCATTTTTGAAACGAGCTACCAATATCAGGGATTGATAACTCTTGAAGGCATTCTGCTCGATGCGAACGCAATCTCGCTTCAAATCATCAACGCTAAACTGGAAGACGTTGTCGGCAAACCGTTCTGGAATTCCCCTTGGTTCAGCGCAACGCCAGGAATGCCTGAGACCGTGCGGGGCGCTATCACTGCTGTCGCAACTGGCGAAAGTGTTCGCCAGGAGATCCACGTAAATCTTCCGGAAGGCGGCTGGCGCTGGTTCGATTTCACGATGCGCCCCATTCGTGACCGAGACGGTGCGATCATCGCGATTGTACCCGAGGCTGTTGAGCTCACGCAGCGTCGTAATGCCGAAGAAGCGCTACGCCAGTCCCAGAAGATGGAAGTTATGGGTCAACTGACCGGCGGCATCGCCCATGATTTCAATAACATGCTCGCCATCATCATCGGATCGCTCGATATGGCCCGCCGGCGCCTGACGGGCAGCGAAGATCAGAAACTCAACCAATGCCTCGATCATGCCATGGAAGGCGCGGAACGAGCGGCGACGCTCACGGCGCGGCTTCTTGCGTTTTCACGCCAGCAACCGCTCGAACCGAAGAATATAGACGCCAACAAGGTGGTCACTGGCATGTCCGAGCTTTTGCGGCGGGCGATCGGCGAGGCGATCCAGATCGAAACGGTTCTCGCCAGAGGCCTTTGGCGTACTTTTGCCGACGCGGCCCAATTGGAGAACGCTATTGTGAATCTCGCGGTTAACGCGCGTGATGCCATGCCGTCGGGCGGCAAGCTGACGATCGAAACCGCCAATGCCGATCTCGACGACTGCTATGCCGCTGCAAATCCGGATGTTGTAGCCGGGCAGTATTTGATGATTGGCGTCACCGATACTGGCACCGGAATGACGCCAGAAGTTCCGAAGCTCGCCTTTGATCCGTTTTACACAACCAAGGGCGCCGGCAAGGGAACCGGGTTAGGGCTGAGTCAAGTCTTCGGCTACGTCAAACAATCGCGCGGCCATGTGAAAATTTATTCCGAGCCCGGTCAGGGAACGGTAGTCAAGATCTATCTGCCGCGTCACCTCGGAGGCTCCGCGGTCAGCGCGGTATCGGATAATGCCGCGGTCGCGTGCGGGGCGCTTGATACGATTGTCCTGATCGTTGAGGACGATGAGCGGGTTCGGCAAATGACGGCTGAGGCGGTTCGTGAAGTCGGCTACACGGCGATAGTGGCGAATGACGCTAAGCATGCGCTCGAGTTATTGAATGCGAATTCGCAAATTGATCTGCTGCTCACGGATGTCGTCATGCCCGACATGTCTGGCCGCGAACTCGCCGAGCGCGCGCAAAGCGAGAAGCCCGGACTGAAGGTGCTTTTTACGACCGGATATACGCGAAACGCCGTCGTGCATAATGGCGTTCTGGATGGCGGCCTTGCGTTCTTGCCCAAGCCTTTCACCCTCCAGCAACTCGGGTCGAAACTCCGAGAAGTGATCGCGGGCCCTGGCTCAAATCAGTATTGAGCGCCTGTGGGGGTAGCGTTTCTCTTTTTTGGGAAGAAAGCTAAAGCCATCTAACGCACTTCTTGCATATTCCCCCGCTTTACCGCTCGCCCAAACCGAATCCTCGCTGCTGTCAAACGAGGGAAGGAAAAGTTAGAGTCGATCCACTAGGGCTTTCGCTTACTGGCAGTGCACCTTACCGACCGTGGCGTGGTAACTTCCACCTCCCAGAATAGGAACACCAGCGGCGTCTCGTCCCGAATTGTAGGTGACGATCACCGGCACAAAACATTGGCCCGCTGAAAAGCGGACTTCGCTACCGACATATTCTATCTTGTCGATTGGGGCGTCTAGCAAGCGAGCAATATCTGAAAGATGATCGAGGGCGACCCCGAGCGCTCGGATACGTTCGTATTTCTCCATGCTGACGGGTGATCATGGTTTCGGGCCGTGTCCGATTTGCGTCGATGGAAAAAGTGGGTCACCGGACGGCCAATAATCATCGCATAACGCGCAGGCCGGTCAGGGAGGGAAGATCATGGCCAACGTGTACGTTGAAGCTCGTCCGAAGGGTAGACCCGAGGGAACCCACATCGACGATTACGTTGTGGAAGATCATGCGGATCACGTGCTCAGCACTCACAATACCCAGAAAGCGGCTATTGATTGGGCCAAAGGCAACGGGCATCATCCGCTCGTAGCAAGAGTGCGCCATCTCAACGATAAGAAGAATCCAGACTTAGGATGCTCGCCGGTAGAGGTTCATGAGCTTCGCAGGTGAGGCGATGACGCGATAATGGAGGCGCACGCCATGCCGGCTCTTGAAGGAAAAACCGCTTTGGTGACGGGCGTAAGCCATGCCGGGCAGATCGGCGAGGCGGTCGCCAGAAAGCTTGCGGACTCGGGTGCCGCGCTCGTCATTTGTGCGCGCACGCAGAGCGATGTGGAAGCGCGGGCACAAGAGCTGCGTAACGCCGGCGCGAGCGTTCTCGGCCTGGCCGCATCTCTGACCGATGAAGCGCAGGTCGACCAACTCGTTGAGCGCGCCTTGGGCGAATATGGCAGGATCGACATTCTGGTCAATCTCGCCGGGGGCCTTACGCGCTACAAGCCAGCGGTCGAGTTCAGTCTCGAGGATTGGACCGAGGAATTGAACAACAATCTCCTGAGCGCCTTTCTAATGTCGCGTGCACTCTTCCCGCATATGCGCGACGCGGGCGGCGGCGTGATCATTAACTTTGCCCGCGCCGGCCTGCCGCAGGCCAATATGGTCGCCTATAATTGCGCCAAGGCCGGCATCGAGGCGCTCACCCGTACGCTCGCACTCGAAGGGCGCGATGCGGGCATCCGCGTCAATGCAATCGGCCCCGGCCTCACCGACACGGCGTCCAACATCGCAATGATGAAGCCTAAGGACACCGCGCATTGGGCAAAGCGCGAGGACATCGCCGAGACCGTCTGCTTTCTTGCCTCCGATGCTGGTGAGGGAATTACGGGCCAAGTGATTGCGGTGACCGGAGCGGGGATATAGACGACCTATGCAGAAGGATCGGCTCAGCCTTGCGCCGCTTTGCGTGCCGTGTCCCGCTGAATAAAGCGCGTCAGCTTTCGGTGGCCGACCGCGACTTTTCGAACTCATCGTTCGGGACGCATTCGAGCGGCTTCAGCTTCCCTATAGCGGGGACAACGTACAGGAGTCCTAGAGCGCCTGCGCGAAGAAGGCGTCAGTGAACGTTTTAGAGCCGGTCGCCTTGGGGAGATACATACTGGAGCCAAGGTCTCCGATATAACTACGCGAGCGACAATCGCCCAAATTGAGAAATAGATTGGTGAGTTGAACGCTCTCCTGAAGGAATATGCTCGTGCCTAAGGGTCCCCAAGGCGAAAAACGCCCCGCCGACGTGATCGGCGCTGCCGTTACGGTCACGAAGATCGCGACGGGTGAGATCGAGGAAGATCGCGGAAAAGCCCTGGAGCGCGCCAAGGGGGGTCTTGTTTCCATGATGGACGCTGCGAGCGCCAGCGATGCCGAACGGTATGCTGAAAGCATGACGTCGCCGGCGACGATTGCGGGCCGGCGCATCGTCTCGTTCCTACCCTCCGCCACCGAAATGGCGTGTAGGCTCGGGTTGGGCGACCGGCTGATGGGAGTCACGCACGAGTGTGATCATCCGCCGGAGATCAAGGGCAAGCCGATTGTCGTCCGTGCCTGTAAGGCGGAATCCGAAAGCACCCCGGCTCCGTGCCTGGCGGATTCTCTCAAAGCCATGGATGAGAGCCATCCCTTGCTGGCCTTGTCGAAGGGCGATGCCAGCGCTTCGAAGCGCGGCTAAGTGCAGCCTGTGCTTCAGGAATTGATGCTTGGTTACAATATCGTTCAATTCGGCACCGAGTTCTTCGTCTTGAATCAGAGCATAGGCGAAGTGCATGTGACCGACGGCGCGCAGGCCTTGATCGAGCGGCATGGCAACAAACAGGTGATGGTGGCCGATACGATAGAAGAGGCACGAACGTGCATACGAAGGGCGTGCGGCTTAGACGCCGGGCATCAGCGCATGATTTCGAACGAGACGAATGTGCCGGTCTCGTCCGCCCGAGCATCGCTAGGCCGAAAGGCTCGTCAAAGTCTCCCGACGGGAGCGGTTTCTCACAATCACGACACGCTCGCGGTCAATGTCGCGATCGGAAACCACCGCTGTATTCACGGGATCGGCGAAATACTTTATACGCTGAAGGCCTTCTTTTCCCGGCTGTCCCGGTCCTACAAAGTAACCTACTCGGTCGACCTCAAGCCTGGCTGCACGAATCTCCTGATCGACGAATTCTCGCTCCTCGAAACGATCGGCTTTTTGCAGGAATTCAAAAAGGCTCATCCGGGCACGAAATTCGTGATCGTCGCTACGGAGTTCATCACGCCTATCCGACTTTTCGGGCTGCAACTCGCGGAGACTTTCAATTATTTCGATCCTTGGGAGGATCTAGAATACGGATCGGCGGTGATCGCGCATCGGCTGGGGCTAAGGCGAACGCTTCCCTATATGTACGCGCGTTACTTGGGATTTTCCGAAGCTCTTCGTTTGGCGGATCTCGTCGTCGCCGTTCATCCGGCGATCGTCGAAGCCCTCATGCCGCTCAAGCCGGAAATGGATCATTGGGTTGCGCCTCCGCTTAATCTCTACCCCGAGATCAATCCGGAACAGATCGCTCTGAATCCCCACCTGAAGGAATGGCAGGCTGGATTTGTCATGACCGGCACGCAGACGCCTTTCCGTCGGCAGATTATCAAAGAGCTTCTGATGTCGGTCGGCATCGTCGGAATTCAAGGGCAAGTCGTCCAACATCTACCCTTCGATCGAACGGAAGCATTTGCCCTGCATAACGGCTCGATAGACTTTCCGTTCGAAAAGCTAGGCGTGCAGAGCAGCGAAGAGAAGAAACCTGAGAGCCACGACGACAAGGCAAGATCCGAGCCAAACTATCTCTTCAATCTCAACCCGCCGCAGAGAGCGAATTGGCCATATTCGAGCCCCATGCGGATCCTGAGAGCCGTTCTGTACGGCCAGATCCCAGTCATAACGCGACGGTTTGGCGATCACGAAATCGAGACCATTGCGAAGCTTTGGAAGCCGGAAATCGCAAATGCCGGCGTGGTTCGCGAGCTTTGGATCGAGGCGACTCTGGGGCGGGGCGACTTGATCAAACATCACATCGCTGCGATTTCAGAATATAATAAGATTGCCAAACAGAAAAACATAGCGGTCGACCTCGCTCTTCAGGCATTGTAATTGCTCTTTTGAGGGTGGCTAACGGATTGGGGCGCGAGACATTAGGAAATGGATGGAATCCGGATTTCCTTGATTGTCCCCACCCGTGGTCGGCCGGAGGGGATGCTGGCTTTCCTTGAAAGCGTTCGCGCCCACGCTTCATCTCCTCAAGATATTGAAGTGGTCATGGCCGTCGACGAGGACGACCCGGAGTCCCAGGCAATCGCGTTCAAAGGACTTAATCTCGTCAGGGTAGTGGTGCCGGCGGGCCTGAATATGGGCGCCCTCAATATGGCGGGCTACCGAGCCAGTCATGGCGAATATATCATGCTGACGAACGATGATGTTCGCGTCAGGACAAACGGCTGGGATGATCAAACGCTGGCTGCTTTTCGGTCGTTCCCCGACGACATAGCGCTCATTCACGTCAACGACACGACGCAAGAGGAAGGGCTTTGCATTTTTCCCTTCGTCAGCCGCAGGTTCTGTGAGTTCGCCAATGGAATCTGTCCGGAAGAATACATGCGCTACCGCATCGACGATCACATCCATCACGTTTTCAAGTTTTTGGCGAGCTACGGACACGAGCGGATCGTATATATGCCCGGCGTAGTGTTCGATCATCTGAATGTCGTTATCGGCGCCGCGGGCAAGCGCGAGTGTATCCCCAACCCGAAAATCCAGGCGCAGGACACCGTGCTCTTTTACGAGCTGGCGCGTTCACGAAAGGAACTGGCGATCCGCTTGGCCACCTGGATTGATGCTAGACGTCAGAGCCAAAAAGTCGCTGAGGTAAGCAGAAACCTTTTGGTGCCACACGCGGTCCAAACACCATCACGTCGGCCAGAATCTTTCCGGTTCACGCCCGAAGATAATCCTATTCTGCAGCGCCTGCCGCCTTTCGCTGAGCGTGAAATAGGCAGGTTATTTTGCGCGCTGAGGCTATCTCAAATCGGCACGCCGCTATGGAACCATGCGCAAAGCAGAAAAGCCGGCAGAAAGCCGCAGTCCGTTCTAGTCGATCTCGACCGTTACGGCTTTGCGGTATTCCTCTATGACCGCAAATATTTTTTTATCTCGGCGAAGCACTTGGCCGCTCTCGGCGGCAAACTAAGCTCGGAGCAATGCCAAAGGGGCGTTCTCCCTAATGTGCAGGTGGTGGATTCGCTGGCCGAGGCCAGCGCGCTGGTTGCCCGCATGAAAGAGAAATCCGCAACCATGAGAGCTACGGCTAGCTAGCGGCGAACATCGTGCGAAGCCTGATTAACTCCGAAAACGCCAGCATGATATGATAAAGTGTGCTTGCGGGGACCTTATCGACCATCAGCGACCAGTCGGGCCGATAATGGTCGATCCAGGTCCCAGGAACGGGCCCCGGCGCGAGAAAGCGGTCGAGGATAGCGTCTAGGATCTTGGCGACACGCGCTGCGGCAGGTTCGTGCAGGAACTCCCCTGCCGCGAGGCAGGCCTTGAGCGCTTCCGTCTGCGGCCAAAGGCGATGGCCCGCGGCGACCAGCCTGCCATCACGGCTGACTTGGTCGACAGTGAGACCGGTCGCTTCATCGAAACCGTGGCGCAACGCCGAGGCGATGAGCTTGCCCATAAGCTCATGACGCGGCGCCCCGGAAAGCCTCCCATACTGGCCGACGATCCAGGCCCACTCGAATCGGTGACCGGGTTCCATGACATAACCTTGCGGCCTCTTCACCATGCTCCAATCGTCGTTGAAATATTCCCCGAGCGCTCCTGTGGATACGTCACAGAAGCGCGAATTCATGAGATCGATAATCTCGTCGGCGAGAGCAAGGAATCGCCCTTCCCCACTGGCCTCGTACCAAGCGTTCATCGCCTCGGCTAAGTGCATATGTGGGTTCTGCAAGCGCGGCAGTGATCTGCTCGCATCATTATCGAAGCCGCCGAGCGGGTGTTTCATCCTGCGCTCGAGGAAATCCAATGTGCCATGCGCGATTTCGAAGCAACGCCGATCGCGCGCAAGGCGGTAGCGCCACGCCAGCGCGAACAAGGCAAAACTAATGTCGTAGAGATCGCTCGAACCGTCGATCAAAGCGCCATCGCGTCGGATGAGTTTGGCCCAGCCGCGGTCATGCCCGAGCCATGCCGAACCGATGAAGAAATCGACGGCGCGCTCGCAGAGCCCAGGCTTTACAAAAATTCCCGCTTCCTCCGCGTGACTGAAGACGTAGATCTGGCGCGCCTGCACGCGCACGCGCGTGAACCCGGGGTCGACGGGACGGCCGGCAAGATCGAGATGTTCGACAAAGCATCCGTTAGAGTAAGCGCCGTGCGAACTCCAAAACGGCAGGGCCTTTTCGGCGAGAAATGAACGCGCCTCGTCAAAGCGTGAAAGAAGAACTTCGCTTGTTTCGCTCACAAACGCCGGTTCCTCAATCGGCATATGTGGCTTCCGAGGTCTTTCCGGCGATCTTAGCGAGGGCGACCTCGGTGATGCGGCGAAGGTCGCCGCCCGTGAAAAGCAGCCCCTCGACGCCGGCACGCCGCGCGCACTCGATATCGGACTCCTGATCGCCGATCAGCACGCACCGGCTGCGGTCAATCGGCCATTCCGCGAGCGCCCGCAAAATCATGCCTGGATTGGGTTTGCGATCCGGATGATCGGGATGCCGGTAGACTTCGACCGCCGCCTCCGGATGGTAAGGACAGGTGTAAAACACATCGATGAAAGCGCCCTCCCGGGCCAAATCTGCGGCCATCGCCGCGTGAAAACGCTCGACGTCCGCATGCGAATAATACCCGCGGGCGATACCGGCCTGGTTGGCGAATACGCACGCCAGCGCCCCCGTATCGTTGACGCGCCGGATCGTTTCGATAGCGCCTGGGATCCATTTTAGGTCCTCGACCTGATGAGTATAGCCGGCGTCGCGGTTGAGCACGCCGTCACGGTCGAAGAATACGGCCGGCCGCAAGCGACGGCGCGGAATCTCGTCACGCGCCTTGGCGAGTGTATCGGGCAGGCCAATATCGATGAAATAGCTCGAGAACTCCGCGCCAACGAGGCGTCCGGCCGCGGCGAGACGTGGATAGACGTCAGTTTCAATCGAGGCAGGCATCCGGTCGATGAACGACACGATCTCGCGCCGCATCAGGCCTATGCCGCCGTTGATGAGGCCTTCCGATTGCGCCTCACTCTTTTCATGAAAGGCAACAATGCTACCGTTGCAGAGCTGCTCCACGGTGCCGAAGCGGGCCGTATCCGGAACGCGCCGAAGCGCCAAAGCCGCGATGGCGTTCGGCGCGGCCGCGCTGATCTTGTCGAGCTGTCGTAAATTGATGTCGAAAAGCGTGTCGCCGTTGACGAAGAGAAAGCTCTCGGCGAGCAACGGGGCGGCCTTCGTGATGGCGCCCGCGGTGCCGGCTGGCGCGTCCTCCACTACGACCCGGACAGTTGCGCCGCGCACATTCCTGCCGGAGTAGCGCTCGGTGAACTTTTCGTGAAAATGCCCCGCCAGAAGCACGATGTCGTCGAAGCCCTGCCGCGCGATATTGAAAAGGACTTCGTCGAGAAACACCGTATCGGCATCAATAGGCATCAAAGGCTTTGGCGCAGTTGCTGTGAGGCTGCCCAAGCGCGTGCCCTTTCCGCCAACCAATACAAGGGCCTGCCTCGTTATCATGCGCGCCAGCTTTGGACATCTGCGGCCCGAAACGGACCGCTTTCTTTTGCCGCTAACTTCGAACCCGGCTGGGTGAAAGACCGAATGGGCCTTGTCTCAAAAGTCGTGGGAAACATTCCCGTCATCGCTTTCAAACTTTCGTCAACGCGGCGAGCGCGAGGAGCATCGCCGCTGGTCGATTGCCTTTCATAAGGAGGTGCTCCGTTCTTTGTGAATTGACCTGCCTAAAAATACAATCCCAGAAAGGGCATGTGATCTTGGTCGATGTTGCCAGACGCACTGAGCCGACCAAGCGACGTCGCAGGCCGGGCGGCCGACCATACGAGTTGATCCTTCGTCGTGGCCTTTGTGAGGCTTCGAGCTCGGTGTGGACTGGGATCTTCAGCGCCATACGGATGAGATCGACAAGCGTTTTCTCGGTTCGCGTGCTATGTTTTCAGTGCGCGGACGACCTCGTGGCGAAGATCGGCGTCTCGGCTGGAAGCGTCGTCAGGCCGCCTAATCATTCGTGCCTTGTCGTTTTGAGGCGCCCGCGCACCGCGTTCTTGGGTCGTCGAGTTTGCCAAGCGCCCACCAGGTGCTCATAGGCGTGTTCGGCATTTTCAGCGATCGTCTTTTCTTGGTTCCTGAGGGTCTTGACGTTGTAGGCATAGGCCGAGCCGGGCTTGCCGCCCTTTTTCATCGGTTGGCCGCTGGCGAGTTCCATGTCGCGGATTTTCTTGGCGACCAGAGCCGGGCGCGCCCAGAGATAGTCGGCTTCCTTGGTGAGCAAATGCCAGCACAAGACGGCAAGCTTGCGGGCGACGGCCACGGCGGCGATCTGGTGTCCGCGCTTCGCCCGGATGCGAACAAAGAAAGCATGCAGCGGTCCCGGAGCCTTGGCGGCGGCCCAGGCAGCTTCGACAAGCATCGAGCGCGCATGGCTGCGACCGCTCTTGCTGATGCGCCCATGTTGAGCGAACCCGAGCCCCGACTGTCGCACCCTCGGATTGAGGCCGACATAACTCACGAGCTTCTGCGCTGAGGAAAAGCGTTTGATGTCGCCGATCGCCGCGAGGAGGCCCGCGGCGACGGTAACATTTACGCCAGCGATGGTCAGAAGCCGTTTAATCGATGGGTCTTCGAGACCGCTCTGGGCGATCTCGCGATCGAGGAGTTCAAGATCCTCGGCGAGCCGATCGAGTTCGCGGAAGTGTCGGTCGATCGCCGCGATCTCGTCGGCCGGAAGAATCTGGCGCTTCAACCAGGCTCGGCCGAGACGGCCGAAAAGATCGGCATGCGGGCAACGCGGCACGAGATGCGCATGCAGGATCGAATGAACCTCGTTCTTGATCCGCGTGCGATGACGCACGACTTGGTCGCGACGCGCCACGAGGCGCCGCAGGCGTTCAGTTTCGGCCGGCGGCGTCCACGCCTCCGGCAGAAATCCGGCCGCATGAAGGTTCGCGAGGACTCCTGCGTCGATCTTGTCGGTCTTGACATGCGCATGGGCAATCGCTCTGACCTGCAACGGATTGGCGATGACAACGCGCGCACCAAAAGGCGAGAGAACCCGCACCACGGACATCGTATTGCCGGTCGCCTCGACGACGACCTCATCGCTTGCTTGCAGGCTCTTGCCGAACCCTTCCGACGCCGTGCGCGTCATGTCGACGCGGCCGGCTCGCCGCAACTGCCCTTGTTCCCAGATGACCACTTCCGCGAACATGCGGTGTATGTCCATTCCGATCACACGCCTCATGATCCATCTCCTTCATTACAGAGCACGGGAGCATGGGGCGACACGACAACTACGGATTCGCGCTCGCGGCGCAACCGGGCGAGTCGAAAAGGCGGCCAGCTACTAACACGAACTCTCGGTTCATCGTACAGAACGGCCTGCCCGCACTTGGTGCTCCCGGCGTCTCTATCCCGGATGGTCGCACCATACGCCGGAACCACCAGGATCCCAGCCGGATAGACGGTGCCGGAATCTTCATACCGGTTACAAACCTGATTCTCGGGCCAATATCGTCACCGAGTTTCATATCAGGACTTTTCCACGGTTGCGCCAGCAACAGCTGCGTTTCCACTGAGCAGGCCGCAAGTGCATCGATTTATAGCGACGGTCGTGCGCATTAAGGGAAGGTCATGATCGGATACCTGAGCGGGGCCAGATGCATATTGAATAGCTCTTGTGAGCATCCGCCGAAAGTTCAGACGGCGCCTCAAGCCAGCCCTCGGTTCTTTGTCGTGACGAGCCAAGGGGCATCTGCCACACGCTGGCTCGCTTTTGCTCTGGCGTCGCACCCAAAGGTTTTTGCTGCGCACGGGCATTTCGCGATCGACTCCGTCACAAACGGAAAGTTTCAACAAGAAAAATCAAAGGATGACGTCGACGCGTTGAGCAACGGCAACGCGGTCCGTGATCTTTATGAGACAAGCGAGATCGATAACATATTCGCTGTCTACCGTTCGCTGAGACCCGACGCGAGCGCCTATGGCAATGTGCACAGCTACACGCTTGATGGTCTGCTGCAGCGACACATCAGGAACGCAAGCAATCTGAGATTCGCGCTCGCCAACGTCGTGCGACATCCGGTTTGGTATATCGACAGCCATTTTTGCTTAGTCCGCAAAGCCGAGAGGTACCCAGCGGTCTACCAGAGCTATGCGTCCGATCAATTTCCGCGGGGTCCTTCGGGAATTTCGCGAGCTATTCCTCGTGGATTGCCCGAATTTTCCTGAATTCCTGGCCTTCGCTACAAGCTGCTACAGCGTACTCAACGTGGCGGACCTTGCCCACCAGCAGTACAAACACTATCGGATGGAGTCGCTCACAACAGACAGCAATGCCTTGGGCGAATTCTGCCAAACCCTCACCGGATTGACCTACAGTCAGGAACAACTGGACTTGTTCGTCGCGTCGGGACCAATCAACCGCCATAGGAAGCAAGCTGACAGCAAGAATCCGTGGATCATTTACCCTGCATGGCCAAACTGGAAGCGGAAAATCGTTTCCATGATGATTCCTGAGACGGTGTTGGCGAGCTTTGAAAATGTCGGCTATGAACTTGGTATGCTGCGTGACGGCGGTTGCAAAACCGAATTCGCAAGCCCCGCGGCTCCTTGCTTGGCGGATTCACTTGGGGCCATGGATAAGAATCATCCGTTACTGGCGATGCTCAACGAGGAAACAGCAGCCAAACCGCGCACGCGGGGATGGCGCCATCGCGTTTCAAAGTGGACAGCCTCACGCACGCGTATGGTCGTTTCCCAGCTCTTCTTCCGCGGTCTTCGCGGCAAAGGCGAACAGCCCCAATTTGCCAAGAACCAAGACTTACAAACTTGAGCTAGCGCTTCGGTCGCGTCCTAATCCCGGAACGCAAGGGAAGCTGTGCCCTCGATTCCTGCGCGGCCATACGCGATCCGGGTCTCGGAGGGTCGAGGAAGCCTGATAACCTCGGCACAAAGAAGGCTCTAGAACGGCGCAGGAGCAAGTCGCACTAGCTTATGCAGCAGGGCAATTTCCGACCTCCGGCGGCCAACCTGGCATTATGACCCAATATCCGTCAGGCCGCGTTGGGCACCCTTGGAAGGGACGAATATCCGCGATCAAACCCGTCAGGTTCGAAGAGCACTATGCTGCTCCCATCATGGTCTATGTCGACGCCGACCTCGATGAGACCGTGCAGGGCTTTGCGCAGCGCAGGCCGACGCTCCGGCGGAATGAAGAAGAGAAAGAATCCACCGCTTCCGGCACCCAGCAATTTGCCTCCAATCGCTCCGGCCTGGCGTCCAAGCTCATAGATCTCATCGATCGCGGCTGTAGAGACGACCGGGGAAAGCTCTCTCTTGAGAAGCCATGCCTCATGCAAGAGTTCACCGATGGCTGTTATGGGGCGATTATGATCGGCAAGAATGGCCACTGCTTCGTCAACCATCGTATGTATCCGCACCAATTGCGCCTGCCGATTGGCGAAGTTGTCGAGCTTCTGCTTCGCCACGTCGCTTGCTAAGCGCTGAAATCCGGTAAAATACAACACGAGGTGATCGAGCAGGTCGCGCAAGCGTTGCTGCGGCAGGATAACCGGTGCTACGCGAAATCCTTCATTGCTGAACTCGATGCGATTAAATCCGCCGTAAGCAGCCAAAATTTGATCCTGGCAGCCGACGTTCTCCTTGATCACGTCCTGTTCAATGCGGATGGCCTCGCACGCAAGCGCCTGCTTGCTGATCATCTGACCTCGCAACGCTTTGACGGCGTTAAGCAGGCCTACCGTGAATGAGGAGCTCGACCCAAGGCCGGAGCGGGCCGGCAGGTCGCCATCGTGATGGATCTCCAATCCGTCTTCGACAGCCATTTCCGTGAGCACGGCGCGAACCGCCGGATGTTCGATCTGGCCTAGTTCGGAAACCATTTCGACACGGGAATAGACGATTCGATGCCGGTAGCTGAAGAACGGCGGAAGGTAGCGCAGCGTTATGTAACAATGCCGATTGATGCTGAATCCGAGCACTGCGCCGCCATGCTCAAGATACCAAGGCGGATAGTCCGTTCCGCCTCCAAACAGTGAAACCCTAAATGGCGTACGACTGATGATCATATGGCACCCAAGATCGTGTGCGAAGCCGCCCAGGCCTCTACCCCTCGGAACTTACCTGCTTTGACCAAACCGATCCTTCAAAATTGGGTGATTATGCACTTGACAAACAGGCTGCCGACCGGCACGATTCGCCTGTCGAATCTGCTCCGGCGGAAGAGACTGGCGCGCCCGAAATTGAAATGACGCCGGAGATGATTGAGGCGGGCGTTGAAACGTTTGAAAGGAATCGCAGCTTAGAATTTATGGAATCTGAAGATGCAGTGATCTGTATTTTCAGGGCAATGGTCTTGGCCTCACCAAAGTTTGCAGTCCCGGGTTCTGACTGTGAGGCGAAATGAAATTATCAGTGGCGTACATCGCGTAATGTCTAAGATTATGCGCCATTATATTGCAAATGATGATAAATCTCATTCGAGCATTGACTGCGTTTGCCCAATCATGATCGAAAGCGGATTGTGCAAGCGCATTCTTGCTAGCGATCGCTGGCTTTTTT
The DNA here is from genome assembly GCA_963720425.1 of uncultured Alphaproteobacteria bacterium. Classification (GTDB taxonomy): domain Bacteria; phylum Pseudomonadota; class Alphaproteobacteria; order Rhizobiales; family Beijerinckiaceae; genus Methylovirgula. The sequence continues at coordinate 635,593 of OY970391.1, read as the reverse complement.
AGGAGATTGCAGACTGCTATTACCTCTGGTGTATCGAATGTTATTGGGTTTCGAGCATGGGCAAAGGCATTCCTTACTGCTTTAATATAGTTGAGATTATCAAACATCTCAGTTCCGAAAACTTCTAAGGCATAAGCGACTCGAATCTTGTTTTCAAACGATGCAAGCGGCGCTTCAGATCTGAATAGTCGGTCATACTGTTTTTCATGTATTTTAAGCCGATATTCCAAAACGGTCTGGAGCATATTTTCAACATTGGTAACAACCAGTATCGCGGCTCCTCGATCATTTTTTTCTCGGTTCAATTCATCTATAAAGGCTTGTGCATGACGAGCTTCTGGCTTTGCGCGCGTTAGCGCAGCAAGAGCGTCTAATGCAGCTGGTCTCTGGGTTCTGGCCGTTTTTTTGATCCTAGGCACTGACGGAACTGAGGGACGGTTTCGTCGGATGCCATAATCATGGTATTCTTTCTGTCCATGAACGACAAACAAAGCAGCATTCTTTCAGACGAAGAAATTGCGCGCCGCCGCGATGAAGTAGTCCGGCGCATGGCCAATACGCCACCGCAGCCTAAACAAAAGAAAGTTAGCAAAGCGACAAAAAGGGGTAAGCGGTCGCGAAAGGGCGAAACCAAAAAATCTAAGTAATAATCTAACTGGCGGTACCTTGGCCGAAACGATCGCCAATTAATTCATATTCCTCTTTACATCGAGAACACCTATGCACTCTTCTACCTCGTCGCACTTCATGCGTCGATTGGAGCACGCCGCGTTGCCCCTGATCGTAGCAATTTGCACAGAGCATATGAGGTTTTTTGGCGCGCTCCATTCCTGGTTTAGGCACATAGGCATAAACTCTAAGACTGACCTCGGAAAACTCATATTCTTCTTTCTCTGCGGTCCAGTCTTTCAAGCGAACAACTTCTTTTTCAAGTGCGCTTATTTGCTCAATCAGCGACGCGCGTTCATCATTAGCTGTGAACGCGCTGCGTTGGGCATCAAGGATCATGGCGTTCAATTCGATGATCTTGGAATCCATGGCCTTAGCGTCGTGCAAACCTATCATCGTCTTCAGGATGTCTGCGGCTCCCTTCAACGCAGATACGGTCCCCGCGATAGCGGACATATCAACCATCATGTTTCCTCCGAGCGACAAAGTGCTTTGCCTTTCGTTTAGGCTTATGCGGCTTTACGAGGCTGTCGATAAGTTAACCGCTTGTTCTCAACGCCTTTCACAGCTTTTGCAGCGCGCGCGGTATCGTTCACGTCAAGCGCGATGCGGTTCGAATATCTAAAATCAAATTCGGCAAGGTATCTGTGCAAATGCTTTTCGGCACAGTGTTGATAAACGCCCTTCATGCCGCGCTTGAAGATGCTGTAGAAATTCTCGACCGTGTTCGTGCTCACGATCCCGCGCGCATATTCTTTTTTGCTGTGATCGACGGTTTCGTGAGAGGCAAAGCCGCCTTCCGTCTTTAGGTTTTTGTACCAACTCGCTTGATCGGTCATCATTGCGGTTTCGCGGGCGACGTTGGCGCGGATGATCGGCATTAGTGTACCGATGGTAGTCCCGTCAATATGGAAACTGCGAGCCGAACCGCCGCGCTCAACTAAAGGCGAGAACGATATTCTTATGAGCGCCGCCGTGACGTTGTTTCGGGACGCCTTCAAGGCGTCCGATGTAGGTCTCGTCTGCCTCGACGGTTTTGCCGCCGCCGCCCATCGGGCCGGGAGTGCGGTCGGTCATGGCCTCGCGAATGCGATGCGCCATGAACCAAGCCGTGCGGTAAGAGCCGAAGCCGAGCACGCGGAAAAGCTGATGAGCGCTGATGCCCTTTTTGCTGGAGCACAAAAGATGCGTCGCGAGCAGCCATTTGTGCATGGGGATATGGCTGCGCTCATAAACAGTGCCGACCGTCGCGGTGAATTGCTTCACGCATTCATGGCAGCGGTAAAGGCCTGGGCGCGCGGTTTTGCCGATGATTGGATCGGCGGCATTGATGACGCCGCAGTGCGGGCAAACCGGGCCGTCAGGCCAGCGGATTGCCTCGAAATGCTTCCAGGCGGCGGCTTCGTCGTTAAAGATTGGATCGGTGAGGTTCACGGTCATGGAAAAAAGCCTAGCTGAGTTATTCGTTTTAGCTTCGTGCGGAAAACTTGCCCCGCTGCAAGGCCCCGATGATTTGACTGGCTTGAAAGCCGCCGGGGGTAGCCATGACGGAGGGGCCGAGGCTTCGCATTGCCCTGTCGAGAATGGTCCTGGCCTGATCGAGAGTGAGAACGTTGTTATCAAAAAGAGTTTCGAGAAGAGCAGAACTGTTCACGTCACTCGGCACAATCCGCCTCCTCTAACAGTTTGCGCGACAAGCTGTGACCGGCCATCTGCTCAATATGTTTTCGGGTTTCCCAACCAAATCGCTGTGTCACCATCTCGAGATAGCGTGGATTCCTGAAATAAGCATCGAAGGCTTTGTCTCGGAAGCGCAGAACGTCTGCGGCCGACAGAGTTTCGATGCGCAACGGCCGGCAATCGTAGCTATGCTGCGAATAGCCGGACCACGATTTGGGGAGCGGCCAGCCATTTTGCACCGCAAGCGCATAGAGTGGGGATCCGGGATACGCCATCGCCGAATAGAAATTGGCAAACTCGCAATTGAGCTCTTTCGCCAATTCCAGCGTCTGCGTCATGCTCTCATAATCGTCGTCGGGAAGCCCGAAGATAAAGTTTCCGATCACGTGAATGCCGGCCATCTGGATCTTTCGCACAGTCTCGACGATGTCATTGCTCTTAAGGGCTTTGAGCGCGCCGTCGCGCACATGTGCGCTCCCCGACTCTATTCCCAAGGCAAGCCAGCGGAAACCTGCCCGCCTGAGCTTGTCAAGCATGCGCGGCTTTACGGTGTCGACGCGCGCATAGGCCCAAATGTTCAGATCGTATTTTCGCGCGATCAAAAGATCGCAGATGGCCATGACATGGCGTTCATTCAGAACGAACATCTCGTCGATGATCTTGTAGGTCTTAACGCCGTAGGTGTTGTGCAGATAGTCGATCTCCGCTGCCACCGCTTCCGGCGCCCGCATCCGATATCGATTGGCGTCAAAGGGCGCGTTGATGCAGCAGAACGAGCATTTATATGGGCATCCCAGCGAGGTGTAGATCGAAGCATAGGGCTGCCGCTTCGACAGATCGCTGAAGCATTGCCAGTTGTGTGCGCGATATTTGTGCATCGGCAGCATATCCCAGACGTTGCCGTGCAATTCGCCGGCCAAATCGCTGATGAGCGGGGCCGAAACATTTACCTTCACTCCTTCACCGTCGCGCCAAACAAGCCCTTCAACCTCTGCCAAGCGCTCTGCGCCCTCGGCCAACGCCGCCAGAAGTTGAACGCACGTAACCGGGCCCTCGCCCTTGCAGACGAAATCGACCGGTTCTTCGCGCAAGGTCTGCTCGGGCAAAGCCGAAACATGTCCGCCGATAATCAAGATCGGAATCTGCGGAGCTTTCTGCTTGATCGCCGCGCAAGCGGCCCGGGCCCCGACCATCTGTTGCGTCGATGCGGAAGGCTGGTGACCGAACACGACCATCGCTACCAGACGCGGATCGAGTTCGCGCGCTTGCTCGGCAATGCGCGTGGGCGAGAGGTTCTCCGCCTCGGAATCAATAATGGCGATCCGGTAACCGTGATCGCGAACGTAGCCGCCGATTAGTCGGCACCACAGAGGTGGTTCGACGGCGCTCAGTTCGGTGCCGAGTGACTGGTAAATCTGCTCGCGCCCACCCGGGTTTATCAGGAGCAGATCGATCGGCAGATCCATAGAAATTGCCCCGTAAAGATCCCCGCACGCGAACCAGCTTTCCTCGCCGAATAATCGATTCCAATCCATTTTACCGGGCTTGCTTGGTCAAATCGTGGCCGGCCGCCATGCCGCAAACACTATTCGTCCAACCCCCGGTCGGATTGTTTCGGACTCGGCCGCAAAACCCTCTCGAATTGTCTAACATCGCCAAAATCTGCAGCCTGGCAAGCACTTTTCAGTGGCAGGTCGCTGCAGGTGCGCGCGACCAGCTCGACCGGCACGACGTCGGTTTCGGAGATCAGGAGGCGCAATCCGAGTTCAGACGTTTCCATGAACCGTATTCTTGATCATGGCGAAGCCCTTGATGAGCTCAATGATGCCGTCGCCTAGCGAATGGACCGGTTTGTAGCCCGTCGCCGCGATTCGTGTATTGGACACCACATAATCCCGCTTGTCTGGATCCTCGCCCACCGGTGCTTCCAAAAAGGTGAAATCCGGTACGTGCTTGCGAATTTCTTCGCACAGCTCCCATTTCGAGAGATTCGCTTTGTCGAGCCCGACATTGTAGGGCATGCCCCGCATCGACTCGAATTGCCTGATCCCATGCAGGAAGACGCGCGCGACGTCCGCTACATGAATGAAGTTGCGCCTGAAATGAGCCTCGAAGAGCACAATGAAGCGATCGTTGACTGCGCGGTATACGAAATCGTTGACCAGCAGATCGATTCGCATTCGCGGTGCCATGCCGAAAACAGTCGCCAGCCTGAAGCTGATGGAGTTCTTGCGGCCAAGCACGATCTGCTCTGCGGCGACCTTGTCGCGACCGTACAGCGTGAGCGGCCGAAAAGTGCTGTCTTCGGTGCAATATTTGTCCTTTTCGCCGACCCCATAACCGCTGTTGGTAATCGGCATGAGGATCTGCTGATCCTCACTCGCCAACTGCACGATCTGTTTGATCGCGTAGAGATTGGTCGAGCTGGCTCCGACTGGATCCTTCTTGCAAATCGGCGCTCCGACGAGCGCGGCCAGCGGAATGATGATGTCCGCCTTAGCGAGGAGAGGACGAACGACATCTTCTTGCCGGGTATCGCCATTGGTTACTGAGAAGCATTCGTTGGCACAACATTGCGCCAAGCTGTTTTGCCGGTACATGAAATTGTCGAGCACATGCACGCGAAAGCCTTCGGCGAGAAGTGCCGGGACCAGCACGGAGCCGAGGTAGCCGGCGCCGCCCGTGACAAGGACGGATTGCTTCATATTCGGGTTGCCTAAGTTAGAATCAGTTGCATGCAGCATTCAGTACGTCGCGCAAACGGTGTATCTGCTCCCCAAGGTCAAATGGATGATTGCCGGTGAAGAAGCCGTGGTCATGTGCGATATCGGCGTTGATCATCTCGCCGACGCATTGGTAATCATAGTAGCGGATGGCGTCGTGGCGCAGGAAGTTGCCGCCGGTGATGATCCGATGGCCAATATCGGCTTCCTTCAAAGCGTTCAGCACGCCCTCGCGATTGAGATCAAACGCGGGGTTCAGAATGATCGGGAAGCAAAAGCTTGAATTCTTTCCATTCTCGCGCTGAATGATGAAGCGCGTATCGCCCGCGAACAGACTATTGAACAGCGCTAGATTCTGGCGGCGTCTTTCGACGAAGCCGTCGAGCTTGCGCAATTGTTGCAAGCCGATCGCACCGGCGATCTCGGTCGGGCGGACGTTATAGCCAGGAAGCACGAACCGATAGGCCTCGAAAAAGTCCGCGGAACGCTTCTCGAATATCGGGCTGTCGGGAGGCAGGTCGCGTGTCCAACCGTGCGCCCGCAGCGCCTTCATCAAATGATATAATTCTTCGTCATCCGTTACTGCAACCCCGCCTTCGATGGTCGATATATGGTGGGAGTAGAAGAGGCTGAACGTACCGATATCGCCGAATGTGCCGGTCGGTCGCCCGCCGAGTTCCGCACCCATCGACTCGCAATTATCCTCGAGCAAATAGAGGCCGTGCTGATTGGCGAATTTGCGCATGACATCGAGAGCGCACGGATTGCCAAGGATACTGACCGCCACAACGAGTTGGGTGCGCGGCGTCAGGGCACGCTCGAGCTGGCTCACGTCCATGTTGAGCGTATCGAGCTCGATATCAACAAATCGAAGTTTCAATCCGTATTGCTGGAGGGGGTGATAGGTTGTGGCCCAGGACAGAGCCGGCACAATCGCCTCGTCGCCCCGCTGAAGCGGCCGCTCACGTTTGAAAAACAAGGCAGCGGTTGCGATGAGATTGGCCGAGGAGCCCGAGTTCACCATCGCCGGGTAGCGGCTGCCAAAATGTTTGGCGAACTCCGCCTCAAACTGCCGGACGCGGTCGCCCATGGTGAAGCGATCGCTGGCAATCACCCCCCGAATGGCATCGCGCTCTTCTTCGTCCCACGTGCTGGCGGCCAAATCGTAGAACATGCCTGCTCCGCGTCTAAATTGAACGGACCTGAAGGGGTGAGCGCGGGTATTTTATGGTCTAAACAAAGATGCGGCTATCAGAAAGGTCCTCTGAATTGCTGACGCCCAAGGTTCACCCGTGCCGGATCGGGAATCCAGCCGGAAGCGTCGCGGACCATCTGATAAGCTGCCTGGGCAATCGTCGAAGGGTTGGGATAGAACGCGGCCTCAAGCCAAGGAGAAGTCGGGCACGTGGTAGGCGCAAAACCCATGCGCCGCGCAACAATCGGGACGCCGGGCAGCCGTTCCACAACCTCGCTAACAACTTCGGCACTGGCCCCGCAAGCCGTCCAGGCACTGTCGACCACCAGCAAGCGGCCGGTCTTGCGCACCGATTGGCAGATCGTCTCCATATCAAGCGGCACTAACGAGATCGGATCAATAACCTCAACAGACACGCCGATTTCCGATAGCAGTTCCTGAGCCCGAAGACTTTCCTGAACCATGTTGGAAATCGCAACAACCGTGAGGTCGTTGCCTTCGGTCAACCGCCTTGCTTTGCCGAACGGAACGTAAAAGGGCTCCTCCGGGACAAATGCTTCGGTTGAATAGAGCAACCTATGTTCAACGAAAATGACTGGGTTATTGTCTTTGATTGCCTGCAACATGCAGCCCTTGGCATCATGAGCGTTGGATGGGGCGACCACTTTGAGACCTGGAATGTGCATGAACAATGCATGCAGCCCTTGCGAATGCTGAGCTCCTTGGCCCCATGATTTACCGATCATCGACCGAACGACCATAGGCACGCGCACCTGCCCACCATACATATAGTGGGCCTTGGCGGCTATGTTGATCAACTGGTTCATGCAGAGCAGCAGGAAATCCATGCGGATATGCGTATGCACGGGCCGCATTCCAGCCATCGCGGCACCGATAGCGACGCCCGTCATCGCGTCTTCCGCCAAGGGAGTCGTGAACACGCGCTCTGGCCCGAAGCGCTCGACCAATCCGCGGGTCGATCCCTGAATTGCCTTGTGATCGTCGACGTCGAGCCCGAACAGGAACACGTCCGGATCCGCCGCCATAGCCTGTTCGAGCGCTTCGCGGATCGCATTCACATAGCTCAGGAGACGATTGCTTGCCGCGACTGCGGCGGCATCAGGCAGCAAAGACATTCGTGGAAACCTTGCGAACGTCAGGAACAGGGCTGCGTTCTGCAAAATCGATTGCCGCGGCAATTTCGGCGTCGATTTCGCTTTCGATCCTCAGCCGGTCGGCCTCGCTCAGGCGCGTTGCGATCTGCGAAACAGGGTCTTGCGCCGGCCAAATCTCGACTGGCGGTCGTTCCCGATAGCCGACATGGAAATCCTCGTTCGGACCGACATGTTCTTTCCATCGGACCGTGGGGCATTCGAGAAAGGCTGGGCCTTGGCCTGCCCGCACATGCTCGAGCAGGAGTTCCGCGCTGGCACGAATGGCAAAGATATCGCTGGTTTCAATCCTTTCGGCGCGGATGCAATAGGTGCGCACCCGCTCCACGAGCTGTTCGCTGGCCCATCGCTTCGAGAGCGGAGTATGGATCGCGAGCCCATTGTTCTCGCAGACGAACAACACCGGCAATGCCTGCAACGCCGCAAAATTGAGACTTTCGGAGAAGACACCTTCCTCGGTCGCGCCGTCGCCCAGGAAACAGACCACGACCCGCTTCTCGCGCCGGCGGCGAATGGTCAGCGCATAACCAACGGCGACGGGGATGTGGGTTCCAACCACGGCCGAGCAACCTAGGATATTTCGATCCATCCCAATCAAATGCATGGAGCCGCCCTTGCCGCCGGCACACCCGGTCGCCTTGCCGTAAAGCTCGGCAAACATCGCGGGGAGGCTGCCGCCTTTGGCGATATAGGAGGCATGCCCGCGGTACGTACCAGCCACAACGTCTTCGGGGCACAACAAGCTGATCACACCAACCGCAACCGCTTCCTGTCCTATGGACAGATGGACAGGGCTTTTGATCTTATCGGATGGATAGATGCGGGCGATTGCCTCCTCCGCCCGCCTGATTTTTAGCACGGAAGCATAGAGTTGGCCGAGATCCAGGTCCATGGGCGACCCATAATTCTGACGCAGTGATGTTGCTAAAGGAACCCATGAGGCTGGTCAACAGCGCCAGAAGGACCCAAAAATTTCAGACTGCTAAGGCGACTAAACGCACGCTCCGCCGCGGCCTTTCTTGACATCTGCGACTCAGCTTTCATTTTGTGGCGCCGTTGACAGCCGGTCGATCTCTTATAACACTTACTCCTCTGGCATTTGCTCACGCACCTTCCGCAGCCTGTTTACATCAAGATTTGTCGGGCCTTCGCCCCTGATGTCATCGAATATATGATGATCCCAGTGGATGATCTCCCTGACTATCTGCATCAGCAGGTCACGAAAGTGATGATGCATTAATAGACGCTGGACGGATATTCTCGGCTGCTTCCGCCGGGCGAGCTGTTCTTCAGCTCGCCCCGTACGTTTCGTGTCGCTATCTGTTATGCGAGCGACGTCGCCGCGCAGGTCAGCCGGGCAACACTCATGTCGCAGATGCTCGTGCATCCTACTGGACAAAAGATTGCGGCGAGCGTGGACTGCTGACGCTTATGCTTTGGCCTCTGCCGCCACGGTACGCAGCGCCGGCTCGCCAAACACTTTTCCGATCAGTACGAGGCAAGGACCGCTGGGTTTTGCCGCAGCGACTTTTTCGGCGAGAGTGGCGATCGTCGCGTGTATGCGGCGCTCGTTCGGCCATGTGGCGCTTTCGACGAGCAAGGCGGGAGTGTGCGGATCGATCCCCTCCTCAAGCAGGCGCTTGGTCAAAGCCGGCAGGGTGCGAACGCCCATATAGACGGCCGTTGCGGCGCTCGGATCGCAGATCGCGGCCCAATCGAGGTCCTGCGGCAGGCGGCCGTTTTGCGCATGCGCGGTGATGAATTGCAGCCGCCGCGCGCGGTCACGCTCGGTCAGAGAGAGTTTAAGCGAAGCCGCTGCTCCCAAGGCGGCGGTGACGCCGGGCACGATCTCGACCTCTATGCCTGCCGCTTCAAGCGCCGCGATTTCTTCATTGGCGCGACCGAAGATCGACGGATCGCCGCCTTTCAGCCGCACGACGCGCTTGCCCTCCTTGGCGAGAGAAACGAGCCGCGCGATGATGTCGTCCTGTCGGCATGACGGCTGATAGCCGCGCTTGCCCACCGCGATCTTGACCGATTCGCGCCGCGCCATTTCGACGATGGCCGGGGCGACGAGATCATCGAAAAGAACCACGTCGGCCGCTTGCAGCACGCGCAGGCCCTTCAAGGTGATGAGTTCCGGATCGCCAGGCCCGGCACCGACGAGTGCGACGGAGCCTTTCGGCTTCCCCGCTGCATCGGCCGGAGCCGTGGTCAGCGCGAGAATCTCGTCATAGTCTTTTTCCTGCGGCGCGCGCGTGCCGAATGCTCTTGCGACAAAAAGCTCCCAGAAGCGGCGGCGCCGCGGCGCCGAGAGGTCGGTGCGCTTCAGCTTCGCGCGCCAGCTTTGCGCCGCCTGCGCCCAAAGCTTAATGGTCTGCGGCAACAGGCCTTCGAAGCGGCCGCGCAAAGCGAGAGCGAAGACCGGAGCCGCGCCCTCGGTCGAAATGGCGATGACGAGCGGCGAGCGGTCGATGATGGTGCCGAACTGAAAATCGCTGAAATCTGGCTTATCGACCACGTTCACAGGCACGCGCGCGCGGCACGCCGCGGCTTGAAACTCCGCGGCCTCCTCGGGTGATGCGAAGTCGCCGATCGCGATTGCCGCGCCGTCGAAATCAGCCTCGCGCCAAAGCCTGTCGATCAGCGTGATCGCAGGCGCGCGTAGGACAAGCGCTTTCATCTCGGGAGAAGGGGACGGGCAATAGACATCGACGCCCGCGCCCGTTGCTTGCAGCAGCTCCGCCTTCCAGGCGGCCGCCGGAGAGCCGCCGGCCAGCAGGGTGCGTCGGCCGCTGAGGTCGAAGAAGACCGGCAGGCTCGCGAGCCCTTGGATGGGCGCTCTGTCGGAGATGTCGTTCGGCTCGGTCATCATCCCGCGCATTTCCGCGCCTTGGCGTTAGCAAAGTCTTGAGGCCGCGCGTCTACGGCTCATTTGCACCAATTCTATAGGAGCAGGAGCCAGGATGACAGCCGGCCCTCCGCGGCCCGGCTTATGCGCGGCATTTCGCAGCCCCTCTCGATTTTGACGTCTCGAGACCCATGTCTCGGCGAGGCCTCGCGCGGCCATGTCAAACAATCTCTCCGGCAAGAGCGCCGTCGTCACCGGCTCGACGCGCGGCATAGGTTTCGCCATCGCCAAGGGCGGGTCCATCGAGGAAACGGCGGCAGCCTTCGTGAAGGTACATTGGCCGAGCTCGATCATCCAGCGCGCCGCGAGCGTCGAAGAAGTCGCAATATGGTGGTCTATGTCGCCTCGCCGCAAGCTTCGGCGACCACGGGCGCGGCGCTCCGAGTCAATGGCGTGGTCGATACGATCGCTTAGATGCCGCAGAACCCTCTCCCCTCGCGGCCTCGCGGGAGAGGGTGGTCGGCGGAGCCAACCGCGCCGCGAGGACTAGCGCCCAGGTGATTCGGCGGGGGCAGAGGAGGGCGTACCCGCATGCATGTTGGAAGAGCCTATAATGGCAAGCTGCATGCACCTCAATGTCGATATGAGGATATACGCTGCGCTGACTGATAAGCTTGAGTTTTGGCAAGCGCTCCAGCAGGGCGGCACGAATTTCCGTGCGCTCGCGGCTCAGGACCAACACTTCGGTGTCTTTCAGACGCGCGGCAAGTGCGTCCGTATCCTGCACATGATTGTTCCAGATCTTCACCTCATGGCTAGTGAGTTTGGCGAAACGTGTCGAAATAATCGTCGAGAATGGAAATCCTCATGGCGCCGGCCCTCGATAATTCTCTCATCTTGTAGCGCAGAATTTGGCGTTTGCGCCTATTGGCCCGAAATTTGTTGCGTTTATAGTGATGGCTCAGATCGCGTAGAAAAAGACATGCCGGACATCGAACCGCTCATTCTCGATCTTCTGGAATGGCTCGATAAGGAACCGCGGCCCTATTTTGATGTGATGGAAGCGTGGCGAACGTCCTGTCCGCGCCTTCCAGCGTGGGAAGATTTTGTGGATCGCGGGTTCGTCGCGCGCGAGCGGTTGGATGGGCGGGACGCAAGCGTCCAGCTTACCATCGAGGGGCGAGAATTCCTGTACAAAAATCGGCCACAGCTATCGCCGCAAACCGGCAAGGGCAAATGACGAGAATCCAGCCAGTCTCGAGAAAAGTGGATAGTTCTTCAACAGCCTGCTAAATCCCCGATCAGGCTTAACGGCCACTATATTCGGCGGAAGAATCCTTCGTCTCATGCACGATCACGGAGGCAAGCTGCGGCAGCGGTTTTTTGATGCGTTGAAAAATCCACACCGCGATGTTTTCCGCCGTCGGATTTTCGAGACCTTTGATCTCGTTCAGGCAATGATGGTCGAGTTCGGCGCGCAGAGGCTCGACCGCTTTTTCGATCGCGAAGAAATCGACGACGAAGCCAGTCGCCGGATCGACCGACCCTTCGAGCTTCAACTCCACCCGATAGGAATGGCCATGCATGGCACGGCAGCGATGCGTCGGGCCGACGTTCGGCAGGAAATGCGCGGCTTCGAAGGAAAAGGCCTGGGTGATCTTCATGTCGCAATCTTAAGGCAAGCCGATGAGCTTGTGAGTTTGAAGACTGAGCCGCCAGCGCGGATGCGCCAGGCAATAGGCCGCTGCCTTCTCAGTATTGGCGATACGGTCCGGTCCATCCATCGGTTGCAGGAAGAAATGGGCGAATGCAAGCTCTTCGAGCTCCGCCGGATCGATCCCTTGCTGCGGGAAGACGAGCTTTAGCTCGTCACCGGCGCGCAGGACGAAGGGCGCGCCCGGCTTCGGACTGACGCAGATCCAATCGAGGCCGTCGGGCGGCACGAGCGTGCCGTTGGTCTCGACCGCGCAGGAAAAGCCGCACGCGTGCATGGCGGCGATCAGCGCCGAATCGAGCTGCAGCAGCGGCTCGCCGCCGGTGAAGACGACGAAACCGTCCGGCCCATCCCATTCCCGCGCGATCGCCTCGGCGAGCGTTTGCGGATCATCGAAACGCCCGCCGCCCGGCCCGTCGGTGCCGACGAAATCCGTGTCGCAGAACGTGCATTCGGCATCCGTCCGGTCGGCCTCGCGCCCGGACCAGAGATTGCAGCCGGCAAAGCGGCAGAAGACGGCAGCGCGGCCGCTTTGCGCGCCTTCGCCCTGCAATGTGCGGTAGATCTCTTTGACGGCGTAGCTCATGCGCGTTCACCACAAGCAAAAAGGACCTCTCGCGAGGTCCTTTGCCAAGCTCGACATCGCCCGCGGCCTAGATCTCGGCAGCGATCCATTTCTTCAATTCGCCCTTCGGGGCGGCGCCGATCTTCGAAGACGCCATCTTGCCGTTCTTGAACAGAAGCAGGGTCGGAATGCTGCGAATTCCATAGGTGCCGGCAACGCCCGGGTTCTCATCGACATTGAGCTTGGCGATCGTGACTTTTCCCTTCAATTCCTCGGCGATTTCCTCGAGCGACGGGCCGATCATCTTGCAAGGCCCGCACCATTCGGCCCAGAAATCCACGACCACGGGCACTTTCGCGCCCTCAATCTCGGCCTTGAACGTGGCATCTGTGACTTTCACGGTGGCCATGGGCGCCTCTTAATCTTGCCGCGCGAGAATCCGCCGGCCTTCCCTCCCAAAGTAGGAAGCGCGCCGGGGGGCGTCAAGCCGAAGGCGGAGCAGTCATTGCGAGCCAAAGGCGGTGCGCGAACCTCTCCCAGTGGGAGAGGTGGCTTGCGGAGCAAGCCGGGTGAGGGGTTACAACGATGCAAATTCGGAGGAATTGTAACCCCTCATCTGCCTCGCTTCGCTCACCTTCTCCCACAGGGAGAAGGTGCGCTAATGACCGATTGCTTCGCCGCGCTCGCAATGATGGAGTTCAAGTCAGCCGAAAGGTGGCGAGAGCCTGATCCATCTGCGCATCGCCCAGCTCGACCACCTGCGGCCCCGCCGTCCAGATGAGCAGCATACGCAGGCGCTTGCCTGGCCAGAGCGGGGCGAGCACGGCGCGGTAGAGCGCCATCTGGGTGAGATAGATTTTTGGCGTCGCCGCCGCCTCGCAGGGCGCGCCTGTTTTGTAGTCGGCGACGAGCACTTCATGCTCGGTCTCGACGATGCGGTCAACCTGGCCAATGACTTCGCGCGTTTGCGCATCCGGACAGAGGATGCGCCCGGCGATTGCGACTTCGGCTCGCGCGCGCGTTCCGAAGAGATCGGCGAGTGCCGGGCTTTTGAGCACGGCGAGCGCCTCAGTGATCAGAGCGTCGCGGGCATCAGCATCGAGTTCGCTCGCGCGCGCGTCGAGAAAAGCTTGCGCTGCTCTCTGCCGCGCCTCAGCCGCGACATCGGGAAGATATTGCAACAGCACATGCATCAGCCGCCCGCGCTCCAGCGCGGCGCGCGGCAGGGCGCCTGCTCCTTCGTCATAACCCGCATCGGCTGCGGCAAGCGCCGTCGCAGGTTTGAGCGGCGGCAGCCGTGTGGGCTCGGGCAGCGGCCGGCGCGTGAGGAAGTGGGGCAGATCGGCGCGCTCCGCCGTACGCGCGTCCGCCGCGGCGAATTTGCGTTCGATCGTGCCGGGCTCCTCGCGCCGCAGAATCGTATCGTCACCCCAAAAGGCCGGATGCTTGACGAAGTCGCCGCCGAGCGAAGCTTCGATCATCCTCATCCAGGCGAGATCGCCCGGCGCGTTCTTGCCATGAAATCCGCTGATATAGAGCCGCTCCTCGGCGCGCGTCATGGCGACGTAGAGAAGGCGGCGATGTTCGTCCTCCGCCTCGGCGCGCGCCCTTTGCCGCGCCGCGGCGACCGCCGGCGGATCGTCGTCCATACGCCCCGACCAGGCGAGCACGCGCCCGTTCAAGACATGGATCTTGCTGTCGTGCCGCCCGCTCGGCACGCCGCATGTGTCGGGCAGAAAGACGATCTTCGCCTCGAGCCCCTTGGCGGCATGAATGGTCATGACGCGGACGCGATCGCTCCCCGTCTCCATGTCGCGCTTGATCGAAAGATCGACTCCTTCGAGGTCTGCGAGAAAACGCGCCAGAGAAAAGCAGCCGTCCTTCTCGGCCCGCAAAGCGAGGCGGAGAAATTCATCCATGGCGTCGTACGCCTCGGGCCCGAGCCGCGCTTGCATGGCGCGCCGGCCGCCATCCTCGCTCAACAGCCGCGCATAAAAATCGAATGGCGAGAGCGCGGCGCGGGCGCGCCAGCGCAGGATCGTCGCATGCGCCGCATGATGTCTCGCGTTTGGCGAGATGGCGAGCGCGTCGAAGAGCGAGCCGGGGCGGGAGGGTGCGATCGCCAAAAGGTCGTCGTCGTCGAGCCCGACGAGCGGCGATTTCAACACGCTCGCAAGCGTCAGATCGTCTTGCGGCAGAAGCGCAGCGCGGCTGGCGGCGATCAGGTCCATCACCGCGATATGGTTGAAAAGATCGAGCCGGTCGGCGCCGGCCACCGGGACGTTGCGCTGCTTCAAGGCGCGGATCACGGCATCGAAAAAGGCACTTCGCGTGCGCACCAGGATCAAAATGTCGCCGGCCCTGACCGGACGAAAGCGCTGCTCATGCGAGTCATGCACATATTCGCCAGAGCCCGGCGCGATGAGCGCGCCGATTTTGCGGGCGATCCGCTCGGCCAGCAGCGTGGCAGGATCGCCTTCGTCCAAAAGGTCGAGCGGCAAGCGCCAGTCGCGCGGCTCCGGGCGCGCCTCGATCGCAACCGGCGGCCAAACCTCAATGAGCCCCGGCAGATTGAGCTTCAGCGGCTCATGCCCCATCCAGGGGTCGTCGGTGACGAGGCCCCTTTGATGTTCGGCGAGCGCGAAGACCTGATCGATCGTGGCAAGGACCACCGGCACGGAGCGGAACGAAGATTTCAACATCACATGTTCGAAGCCGCCACCGCCGTTGCGGAAGGACGTGGCGAACTTCCAGCGCATCTCGTGAAACATCTGCGGCGCCGCGCCCTGAAAGGAGAAGATCGATTGCTTTTCGTCGCCGACCGCAAAGAATGTGCGTCTAGAGGAGCGGCTTCCTACTCCGGCAAAAAACTCGGCCGTCAGTGCTTCGAGGATCTTCCACTGCGGCGGGCTCGTGTCCTGCGCCTCATCGACGAGGATATGATCGATGCCGGAGTTGAGCTTGAAGAGCACCCATCGCGCGTCGGAGCGGTCGAGGAGCGCAAGCGCGCGCTCGATCAGATCGTCGAAGTCGAGCAGGCCGCGCGCTCCTTTCAAATGCTCATAGCGCGCAAAAACTTCGGCGACGACGCTCATCAGCGCGAGCGACCGCTCAAAGCACTCAACCGTTTTTCGCAAGGTGCGCAGAGCGTCGAGCCGCGCCTGCTCGCGGTAAAGCTCTTCGACGAGGTCGGGACGCGCCTTGCAAAGACCGCTCGTTGCGAGGCTGTCTCGCGCGCCGCCCTTTTGCGTGAAGAAAAATTCGAGATAAGGCGAAAGGCAGGCGCTACGCGCGGCATCAGCCATCGCCGCGGCCTCGGGAATGGGATCATAAGCCGCCGCTGCTGCTCGCAAGAGCAACGCATTGTCGCGATCGGTCTTCGAGCCTCCCTCCAGGAAGTCGGCGAATGCGCGCCAGCGACGCGGGTGGATGCCGGCCTCGATCATCTCGGCTTCAACCATCGCCAGCGTCGTCTCCGGCGCGAGATCCAAAGCGAAGCCGAGATCCGCGGCGGCGTCTTCGATGCGATAATGCCGCAGCAGCGCGCGATGACCTGTCGCCTCGGCGATCAGTCTGTCGAATTCATCCTGCGATGTTTCCGCCGAGAGCCGTTGAAGCGCGCGCCCGAGCTCGCCCATGTCGGTTCGCGCTGCAGCCAGCGCCTGACGGCGCGCTTCGCTCAAAAGTTCGGCTTCGCCCATCTCATCCATCACCTCGAAACGCGCCGGCACATTGGCTTCGAATGGAAAGAGGTGAAGGAGCCTTTCGCAAAAGCCGTGGATGGTATGGACTTTTAAACCACCGGGCGTCTCGACCGTGCGGGCAAAGAGACGCCGCGCGAAGGTCAACTCCTCGGCCCCTGGCTCCCGCGCACCGATCGCAATGATCGCTTTGCCAAGCGAAGCGTCATCGAGCTCCGTCCATTCCGACAGCGACTCGAAGATTTTGGCCGCCATATTGGCCGCCGCCGCTTTGGTGAATGTGAGGCAGAGGATTTTCGCAGGCGGCACGCGGGCGAGAAGCAGCCGCAAGACGCGCTGCGCCAGCACATGCGTCTTGCCCGAGCCGGCGTTGGCGGAGACCCAGACTGAGACATCCGGGTTCGAGGCTTTGGCCTGTGGGCCGCGGACATTCTGCGGGAGCGCGATGCTCATTCCCCGCCTCCATCGGTCCCGGCGCTTGACCATTCCTTGACGCGGGCGAGATGATCATAGGCGTTGTGGCGCGCCGCGAATTTCGGGAAGGGACGCGGCGGGTAGGCAGTCGCGGGATCGCGGAATTGGTTCAGGAGTTCGACCAGAGCGGCGAAATGCTTTTCCGCCACATCCGCAAGGCTCACTTCCGTCCCGTTCTTGAACCGGAGTGGCCGTTCGGCGCCGCCGTCCCTGCCGAGGAGTTTTACATAGAGCGCCGCATCGACGCGCGTCTCCGGGGCCACGCCGAAGGCGCCACGCCGCGCCATCGCCGCCTCTAACGTCAACTGCGGCGCGAAGCCGACGCGCACCTCCGTCAGCCCCGGCAGCGTTCCGGTCTTGTAATCGATCAGCGTCACCGCGCCGTCGGCATGATGTTCGATCCGGTCCGCCTTGGCGGACAAAGTGAAGCGTGTGCCGTCGGCCAGCGGAATCTCGATGGCGTCTTGGATCTCGACATCAATTCTGGCAAGCGGACGGCGGTGCGCCTCGAAACCGAGGTAGAAGCGCATGGCGCGCTCGATCCGCGGCCATTGGAAGATTGCAAAATCGGGATCCGCGAGGTCGTCTTTGAACGCCGCTTGCATCATCGCGGCGAGCATCGAGGCCGCCTCGGGCGGCAAGAGGCCGGCTGAAAAGCGCGCCGTGAAATTCGCCAGCACCTCATGGATCGCGTTGCCGATGATCCGCCGCTCCTCAGCCTCGTCGGCGAGCGGAAGTGCCGCGAGTTTGAGAATGAACTCGGCGTAGATCGCATAGGGGTCGCGCCGCAGCGTCTCGATTCGCGTCACGCTGAGGCGGCGCGGCCGCAATTCGATCAGCGGGCGCGGCATCGGCCTCTTGCTCGCGCTAGGCGCCGCGGCCGGGCGATCGATCGCGCGGGCGAGCTCGACAAAGAGGCTTCCGCGTTCGCGACAGGCGTCGAAATCCTTGCCGGCGACCGCCGCGAGCCTTTGCACGAATCGGGAAGCAACTGTCGGCGTGCCGTCGCGCTTCATGGCGCGGCTCAAGACGACGCGCTCATGCCCCATGGCTGCGACGAAATCATGCGCAGTCTGGCCGATCTTGCGCTCCGGCGGCGTGAGGCCGAGCGCGCCGCGCATCGGCCGGTTCAGGAAGGCATCGCTCGTGGCCTGCGGCGGCCAGATCATCTCATCGAGACCGCCGAGCAGCATGACATCGGCGTCCATGAGGCGCGCTTCGAGAAGGCCGAAGATTTTGAGCCGCGGATGCGTGCGGCGCGCCCGTCGGAGGATCGCCTCCGCCGTCACTTGCGCCAAAAAGAGCGCATAGGTCTCAGCATCGAAGCGCAATTCGGGCAGCGCGCAGCGGCGCAGCTCGGAAAACAAAGCCTCGCACGCTTCGACATCGTCGCTATGCGCACTGCCTTGAGTGACCGCATCGAGCGCGCAGCGGTGGGCGTCGATCCATTCGCCAAGCTGATGCGTGGCGCTGAGACGCGTGAGCGGCGCGAGCGCCGATTGGATCCGGGCGAGCAGATCTTCGAGCCTTTCCCAATCCGCATCACCGATGCGCTTCTGAGCAGGATGAGCCGAACGATCCTCTGCGGCATGGCGAGCGGCCAGGATCGCCTCGGCTGGCGTGCGGAAGATCGCGAGCTCACGGATTTGGCGCAGCAGGCCGATGTCGAAGAGAGGCGCGAGGCGTTCAATTTCGGCGCGGGCCAGCCCGAGACGTGTCAAAGGATGGACGAGGAGCGCGACAACGTCCTTAGCCGCAAGCTCGCTCGATGCGGCGAGGAGGGTGAGCTGGGCGAGCCTGCCATAGGGGCTCGCGCTCAAAGGTTCGCCGGCCGAATCGTCAATCTCGATCCCGAAGCGGCCAACCTCGACGCCGACGCGGCGGGCGAGATCGCGGTCTGGCGTCACCAGAGCGGCTGTCGCCGGGGGCGTCTCCAGAACTTGGCGCAAAGCGATGGCGAGGCAGAGCGCTTCCTCGCGTTCGTCCGCAGCTTCGATCAGGCTCACGCCTTCGAGCGCCGCCGCGATCTCGCCCGCGGCCGCACGCTCACGATAGGAGCGCCACATGTCTGTCATGTCGGCCGGGCGTAAAGCCTCGCACAAAAATTTGTCGCGCGCCCCCCGGGCGGGCGTCGGATGCCCGAGTTCGATCACGCCGTCGCGGGTGACGCCGAGCACGGGGAGCAGCCGGCAGAGCGCCGCCTGCGGATGGCCGAAGCCGGGCTCATCGGCATGCGCATTGCCGATCTGCTGCCAGGAGTCCTCGTCCAGCAAAAGATCGAGCCCGGGCAGCACGACGGCGCCGTGCGGGGCGGCGGCAATGGCGGCGAGTAGCCGCGCGGTTGCGCGATTCGTACCGGTCGAGCCGATCGCAATGACCGGGGCGCCGCCGCGCCCGGCTTCGATCTGCGCAATTTGCGATTCGACGAGAAGGGCCTGGCGTCGCGCCGCGTCGACGAGATTGTGCTTTTCGAGAATCGACGGCCATTGCGTGATGGCGATATTGAGGAAATCGAGGGTGATCCGCCAATAGGGATCGAATTCCGGCAGAACCAGCGGATCCAGTTTCTCCCAGGCAACGTCCTCGATGATCAATTCATCGATGAGGTTGGCGAGTTCGCCGGCGAGATGCCAAGCATCGGCCGCCGATGTGCCGACAAGACAGGTTTCGGCTTCATCGGTGACGAAGCTCCCGTCCGCCCTGACCGAGACGATCGCGTGGCGCAGAACTAAAGCCCATTTCTGGACGAGAACGGCGAGCTGCATGCGCCGCCAAACGTCGCTTGCCGCTTGGCATTCGGCCAGCGGTGTCTCGAACCCCGACTCTTCGAAAAGGAGGCTCGTTTCGGTTTCTTCGAGGCCGCCCAGCGGCAGGATACGCGGAAGCAAGGCCGCGGGTCGGTCGAGCGCGCTGGCAAATTCGTCGACGAGCGCCCGCGCCGCGCGTCGGGTCGGCACATAGATCGTTGCCTCGGCCATGTCGAGCGGACCGAGCGCCCGCGAAAACCCCTTGACGATGCGCCCGTCGAGGAGCGCGGCGACGAAGGACTTCAGAAAGGGCGCGCCGGGCGCGATGGTGAAGACATTTCTCACAGGCATGGACTGGGCCGGAGATCAGCGGCGACTCAGGCGACCGCTTCCGGAATGGGATAGCCCAAAGTCGCTCTATCCGCGACTGATGCCGTTCAGGTTCTGGGCCACGCGTTCGATCCGCGCCGCGGTCTCGCCGAGCGACTCGACGAGGCGGTCAGCCCATTGGTCCTGCTCGTTTTCAAGCGCTGTCCTGTCGGACTTGAGGTTGACGATCTCGACTTCGAGTCCGGCGATGCGCCGATTGGCTTCGGCCAGTTCGTCGGCGATGGTGATCGCCGCCATGATCGTCAGCCGCTGATCGCCGATCTCGCCGAAGTTGCGTTTCAGCGTCTCGAGTCGCTCGTCAATCTGACGTGCAAGGCCCTGGAGGTGGGCTTCCTCGCCCTCGCCGCAGGCGACACGGTAGACGTGCCCAGCGATGGTAACGGTTACTTGCGCCATGACTCCCCTCTCAAACGCTACATCGCCACATGCGACATCATCTCTCTGATGGCCAGGCGAGCCTTGGCCAGCCGACGGGCCACTTCATTATTGGCCAATTCCAAGGACTGCGAGCGGGCGACCGCCCCGTCGAGTTCGACGGCGAGCCGCGCCCGGTCATCCTGCAGCACCGCGAATTCTTCTTCGATGTCGTTGCGCTCAGCCGCGGCCTGCAGGTGGCGCTCGCAGGCGGCTTCAAGCTGGTCGAGCGCCGCAACAAGACTTTTGAGCGCGCCCTTTAATCGAGCTGGAGTACTCATCCCATTATGTCCAGAACCAGTTCATTAGGCGCCTGTTCCGGCTCACCGTCAACGCCTCTATCCGCAACTACCCACAGTCAATCTACGTGGCATAACCTAACGTTAGGTGGTGTCGCGGGAGGCTTTTGGCCCCCCAATTCGACGCTCTCAATGCCAAGCTGATGGTCCGAGTGGAACGAAACGGCGCAATGCATGGATCGGACTTCGCGCCGCAAAACGGCGCGCCGCAGTCTCGCATGTTGGGATTGGCGATGGCCATGGGTTGAGTGGGCGCGAAAATTGCGGAAAGCTGAAGACGAGGGCCGGCTTTCGGGAGGTTCCGGGTGATCTTTCTTAAACTTCACTTCGAAGCCCATTTGCTTCCCCCTCCGCGACATTATGACGGGCGTCGGATTGCAATGCACAAAGAGGCGCCGTCTTGCGTGGATCTCTTTCTCGTGCGAGACAGTGGCCGCCCGATCGGCGCGAAGTCTACGCTTATGCGGCGGAGCCGGAATAGGCGGAGCATGCGGGGATGGCACGAGGAAAATCGCGCTGCGGGGTTGGCCTACCTATTTGCGGAACGCCGATTAACCTCTTCGCCACTGATCCTGTCATTTTTTCCGGGCGCACTAACGAGTACGGCGGTGCCGGCTCTGGTAGTCAGGTAAAGCGTAGGAATGAATTTCTCTTCAAATTTGCGGGAAATCCAGTTCATAAGCATCGAGGGAAGCTGCGGAGCACTCTTCGCGGCGCTCATGGAAGGTTTCAAGCATGACGGTGAATGTGGCGATCAACGGGTTCGGGCGCATCGGGCGCAATATTTTGCGCGCCATCGTCGAATCGGGACGTCGGGACATTCGCGTCGTCGCCATCAATGATCTAGGGCCGGTCGAAACCAATGCGCATCTTTTGCGTTTCGATTCGGTTCATGGCCGTTTTCCGGGCGAGGTGAAAGTGCTGGGCGACACGATCGACATCGGCGACGGGCCGATCAAGGTGACGGCGCTGCGCGATCCGATCGAACTGCCGCACAAGGAGCTCAATGTGGACATTGCGCTTGAATGTTCGGGCGTTTTCACCTCGAAGGCAAAAGCTTCGGCTCACCTCAAGGCCGGCGCCAAGCGGGTTCTGGTCTCGGCGCCTTCCGACGGCGCCGATCTCACCGTCGTCTACGGCGTCAACCACGACAAGCTCAAGCGCGAACACCTCGTCGTCTCGAATGCCTCATGCACGACCAATTGTCTGGCGCCGATCGCCAAGGTCCTTAACGATGCGATTGGCATCGAGCGCGGTTTCATGACGACGATCCATTCCTATACCGGCGACCAGCCGACGCTCGATACGCTGCACAAGGATCTCTATCGCGCCCGCGCCGCCGCGCTGTCGATGATCCCGACTTCGACCGGCGCCGCCACGGCGGTGGGCCTCGTCTTGCCCGAGCTGCAAGGCAAGCTCGACGGCTCGGCGATCCGGGTGCCGACACCGAATGTCTCGCTGGTCGATTTCAAGTTCGTCGCCAGGCGCGCGACGACGCCGGAAGAGATCAGGGATTCCGTCAAGCGGGCTTCGGAACAGCAATTGAAGGGCATTCTCGGCTTCACCGAGAGCCACAATGTATCGATCGATTTCAATCACGATCCGCGTTCGTCGATCTTCCATGTCGATCAGACGCGGGTGATCGAGGAGACCTTCGTTCGAGTCGTCTCATGGTATGACAACGAGTGGGGTTTCTCGAATCGCATGGCGGATACCGCGGTTGCAATGGGGAAGCTTGGATGACGAGAGCCGCGCCGATGGCGCCATTTCCAACCCTCGACGATGCCCGGCTTGCCGCTAAACGGGTGTTGGTCCGAGTCGACCTCAACGTGCCCATGGAAGCGGGCAAGATTCTCGACTGCACACGGATCGACCGAATCCTGCCCAATCTTCGCGAGATTGCGGCCAAAGGCGCGAAAGTGATCATCCTTTCGCATCTCGGGCGCCCGAAAGGCGCGCCTGATCCGCAATATTCGCTGCGGCCGGTCGTGCCGGAGCTCGCGTCGCGGCTTGGCAAGCCGGTGGCCTTCGCAGCAGATTGCATCGGCGATGTTGCCAAAAAGGCCGTCGCCGCGATGCATGAGGGCGATTATCTGCTCCTCGAAAACACCCGCTTCCACGCCGGCGAGGAAAAGAATGAGGAGGGGTTCGTCGCGGCCCTTGCCGAGCTCGGCGACGTCTATGTCAACGACGCCTTCTCGACCGCGCATCGGGCGCATGCTTCGACGGAAGGGCTGGCGCATAAGCTGCCGTCCTTCGCAGGCCGCTCGATGCAGGTCGAGCTCGAGATCTTGACCAATCTCCTCGCCGATCCGGCGCATCCCGTGATGGCGATCGTCGGCGGAGCCAAGGTTTCGACCAAGCTCGAACTCTTGGGCAATCTGATGCGCCGGGTCGACATGTTGGTCATCGGCGGGGGCATGGCGAACACGTTCCTCGCGGCACAGGGCAAGGCGATCGGAAAATCGATCTGCGAGATGGAATTCGCCGACGTCGCCCGTCAGATCGTTGCCGAGGCCGCCGGCGCAAATTGCGAAGTGGTGCTGCCGGTCGATGTCGTCGTGGCGCCTAAGCTCGCGGCTGATGTGATTGCGCACGTCGTCGATGTCGACCATGTCGAGCCGCAGGACATGATTCTCGATATCGGGCCGAAGTCAGTGGAGAGGATCGAAACTTTGCTTGAGCGCACCCATACGCTCGTCTGGAACGGTCCGTTCGGCGCTTTCGAAATTCCTCCCTTCGATGCCGGAACCACCGATGTTGCCACCGTTGCTGCGCGGCTCACCAAATCCGGGCAGCTTGAATCAATCGCCGGCGGTGGCGATACGATCGCGGCGCTGAACAAGGCCGGCGTGGCGAAGGAATTCACCTATATTTCAACCGCCGGCGGCGCCTTTCTCGAATGGCTGGAAGGCAAGCGCTTGCCTGGCGTCGAGGCCTTGCGAAATAGTCCTCGCCGTCTATGATCGCCGGCCTGCTATGAACGGCTTTTATCTAGCAGGATCAAGCCCGTGAACCAAGATCAACTGGCTCGAACCGCGCAGGCCTTGGTGGCCGGCGGCAAAGGCATTCTGGCTGCCGACGAAAGCTCGGCCACCATCAAAAAGCGCTTCGACGCGATCGGCGTCGAATCAACTCCTCAGTCACGTCGCGACTACCGCGAACTTCTGTTTCGCTCGAACGCGGCGATGCGGGGGCATATTTCCGGCGTCATCCTCTATGACGAGACCATCCGCCAGCAGGCGGCGGACGGAACCCCGCTCGTTGCATTGATAGAGCAGTCCGGCGCGATCCCCGGCATCAAGGTCGATAGCGGCGCCAAGCCTCTGCCTGGTTTTGCCGGCGAGACGATCACCGAAGGCCTCGACGGTCTCGCCGGCCGCCTGAAAGAATACTACGCGCTCGGCGCCCACTTCGCGAAATGGCGCGCCGTGATCGACATCGGCGCGGGGATTCCGACGGCCGCTGCCATCAGGGCCAATGCGCAGTCGCTCGCCCGTTACGCGGCGCACTGCCAAGCGGCCGATATCGTCCCGATCGTCGAGCCGGAAGTGCTGATGGACGGCGACCATTCAATCGAGCGCTGCTACGAAGTCACGGAACGGGTGCTCAGAACCGTTTTCGCCGAGCTTTACGAGATGCGGGTGATGCTTGAAGGCATCGTGCTGAAGCCCAATATGGTCATTCCCGGCATGAAGGCGCCGAAGCAGGCAAGCCCCGACGAAGTCGCCACCGCGACTTTGCGGCTGTTCAAGAGCTGTGTGCCGGTCGCGGTTCCCGGAATCGCTTTTCTCTCGGGCGGCCAATCCGATATCACGGCGACGGCCAATCTCGACGCGGTCAATCGCTTGGGTCCGTTGCCCTGGGCCGTCACTTTCTCCTATGGCCGCGCCTTGCAGGCGGCGCCGCAAAAGGCCTGGGCGGGCAAGCCTGGCAATATCGCCGCAGCTCAGGCGGCCTTCAGTCACAGGGCGCGGATGAATGGACTCGCCGCCCTGGGGCAATGGTCCGAGACTCTCGAGAAGGCCGCGGCCTGAAACGACGCTTTGCCAGCATCGCGCTTTCGCCCCAATTTCCGGCGACCTCTGTTCGGAATGACGGTCCGCGCGGCAGTCCGCGCCTTATGCTCCAGATCTGGTCTCAGAGGCCGCGGTGATCATGTCCGCCCCGCGCCTTTATCTGATCACGCCGCCTCTCACCGACGCCGCGGCTTTTGTCGCGTCCTTCGAGGCGGCGCTCGGCGCCGCCGACATAGCTTGTGTACTTTTACAGGCGGCCAACCCAGATGGCGCAATCGTCCGCCAGCTCGCGCCCATCGCGCAACGGCGCGGCATCGCCTGCCTCGTCTCTGATCCGCAACTCGCGGCTGAGACGGATTGCGACGGCGTGCACGTCCACAGCGTGGGGCCGGCGTTGGAGGCCGCACTTGCCGTCATGAAGCCGCAGCGGATCGTCGGCGCCGGCGGCCTCAAAACCCGCGACGATGCCATGTGCGCCGGCGAGGCGGGGGTCGATTATCTGATGTTCGGCGGCCCGGGAGAGCAACGCGATTTTGCCGAGATCCGTGAACGGATCGCTTGGTGGGCGGAGATCTTCAATCCGCCTTGTGTCGCCTATGCGCAAGCGCTCCCTGAAGTTGCGGAGCTCGCCCGCGCCGGCGCCGACTTCGTGGCCCTCTGCGGTGCGGTATGGGATGATCCGCGCGGGCCTGTCGGAGCTCTCGAAGCGGCGGGGCGCTCGCTCGCCGGGAAGCCAGCCGCATGAAGCGCCTCGCGATCGTATCTCTTCTCCTTTGCGTCAATGCAGGCGGCGCGCCGGCCACGGCCGCAGAGCTCACCGCGCCTGCCGCTGCGAACACCGCCGCTTCGCAGCCGGCACCGGCGCCGGTGCAAACAACCACGCCGGATCTCGCCTATGGCGCATTCCAGCGGGGCTATTATCTCACCGCTCTACAGGAGGCGATGACGCGGCTTAACGCCAATCCGAATGACGCGGTGGCGATGACTCTCATCGGCGAGATCTACCACCAAGGATTCGGGGTCAAATTGGATTACGCCGAGGCGGCGCATTGGTATGCGCTGGCCGCCGATCGCGGCAACAGGGAGGCGATCTTCGCGCTCGCTCTTGCCAAGTTGACGGGCGAGGGCGTGCCGCAGGATCGCGCCGGCGCCGCCGCGCTCTTCACAAAGGCAGCGGCCATGAACCATTCCGGCGCGCTCTACAATCTCGGCGTCTTGGCGGTGGAGAACAATGGGGTCGTGGAGGATTTCACAAAAGCCGCCAGTCTTTTCAAGCGAGCGGCGGAGCTGGGCTATCCCGACGCCGCCTATGCGCTCGCGCTCTGTTACCGCAATGGCAAAGGTGTTCCGCAAGACGATGAGCTTGCCGCCGAATGGATGGCGCGCGCCGCCGCCGAGGACAATGTTCCGGCCGAAGTCGAATATGCGATCATGCTGTTCAACGGGATCGGCGTCGACAAGGATGAGGCAGCGGCAGCGAAGCTTTTTCTGAAGGCCGCAACCCGGCAGAATCCGGTGGCGCAAAACCGGGTCGCGCGCCTCTATGCCACCGGACGCGGAATTCGCAAGGATCTAGTCGAGGCGATGAAATGGTATCTCATCTCCCGCGCCGCCGGAGAGAAGGACGATTGGCTCGACAGTGTCTTGAACACGCTCACGCCGGAACAGAAGGTCGCCGTCGAGACCGCCGTGCGCCAATTTAATGGGGCAGTGAGCTTCCGGTGAGGCTCAGCAGGCGCGCGGATGGGCGCCGCGATAGGCTTCGATGAGCCTTGCGCTGTCGATCGCCGTATAGATCTGCGTCGTCGATAGCGAGGCGTGGCCCAAGAGCTCCTGGATAGTGCGTAGATCGCCGCCGCGTCCGAGAAGATGCGTTGCGAATGAATGGCGCAGAGCATGCGGCGTTGCCGTCTCCGGCAGACCGAGGGCGCCGCGGAGGCGCTCGACCGCAAGCTGAATCACGCGCGCCGACAACGGCCCGCCCCTCGCGCCGACGAACAAAGGTCCGTCTGCGGGCAAGGGGTAGATGCAGAGATCAAGATAGGCTGCAATCGCCTTCTGCACCGGGGCAATGACCGGGACTGTGCGGCTTTTGCCGCCCTTGCCGATGATCGAGACATGATCGAGGCCAGCGAGCGGCGCGTCCTTGCGCTTAATCGACAGAGCCTCGGAAACGCGCAGGCCGGCACCATAGAGGAGGCTGAGGACGGCGGCGTCGCGGGCGAGGATCCAATCCGGCCGCGAATTGTCGGCTCTCGACTGCGCATCGACGACGGCGCGCGCGGCCTTCGCCGTCAGGGCCTTCGGCAGGCGGCGGGCGAGTTTCGGGCTGCGCAGAGCGGAGAAAACCGCAAGCTTCGAGAAGCCGCTTCGCTCGACATGGCGAGCGAAGGAGCGAAGCCCGGAGAGCTGGCGCAACAGCGAGCGGCTGCCGGCGCCCTCTTTGCGCCGCGCGGCAAGAAAGCCGCGCAGATCCGCGGGCGCGATCTTTCCGATGAGCGCAAGGCTCGGCGTTTGCCCGAAATGCACCGAAAGGAAGTTAAAAAACTGGCTGACGTCGCGCCGATAGGCGGCAAGCGTATGGGCCGAGACGCGCCGCTCGCCGGAAAGATGCGAAAGCCAATCTTGAACCGCGGTGGCGAGCTCAGCATCGGCTGGGCCGAAGGGGAGGTTCTTGTCCGCAGGCTGGGATGAGGTGGCTCGATGCATGTGCGAGCTATGCCGCCATAGGCTAAAGGAAGCGTTGCCGGCCGAACGAGGCTTGCGACACCGGCCAAGCCAGCCGAGCCTGTCACCGGTTAGTTCGTCTTTCCGATGCCGGCCAGGACCTCTTTCATAGCCTTGCCGAGCAACTCGTCCATTTCGCGGCGGATCTGGTGATCGGACTGGGCGATGCCGGCGGCGTCGAAATCGGCACGGATCCTGCGGAAAACCGCCTCCTCGCCATTGCCTTGGAGCTGGGCGGCGACGAGCCCGCTCGCATAATCCTCGGCCGCCTTGCCTCGCTTGCCCAATTTTTCCGCCGCCCAAAGCCCGAGCCATTTGTTGCGCCGGACATTGGCCTTGAACTTCAGCTCTTCGTCATGCGCGAGCTTGGCCTCGTAGGCGTGTTCGCGCTCGTCGAAAGTGGTCATCGGAACCTCGCATTTTTCGGAAGCGCGCCCCCTTAGCTCGGAATGAGAATTTTGACTATTACCCCGAGCCTCGCAGGGAGCCTTGCGCGGGGTCAAGAGAATTGCTTTTCTTATTAGGGATGGGCACTTCCTATATCTAGCAATGAAGGGGCCGAAAAGCACAGCTTAAGCCAGGCTTGGTCACGCCGATATGCCAAGCCACGCTTGCGATGAGAATTGCTAAACTCTTGCCCAAGAAGAGAGATTTGGAGCGTTCCAGCAGAATATTTGGTCGCGTTGCTTTCCGATGCCCACGCGGTGATGCTTGTATCCCTGGCCGGAAAAAGCTAGGTACCTTTTTGGACCCGCGGCGCCGATGTGCCCCAATCCATACCCGTAAAGGCCTCGCGCATTGCTTTCCTAAGACGCGGCCTCGGGACCTCTTACAGGAGCCAGGGTCGACCCATGGACCCTATCAAGCCACGGTTAATCCCCATGAACAACCGCCGCCGGCGCATCTACGAAGGCAAGGCAAAGGTCCTCTATGAGGGGCCCGAACCGGGCACGCTCATCCAGCATTTCAAGGATGACGCCACCGCGTTCAACGCCAAGAAGCACGAGGTGATCGACGGCAAGGGCGTCCTCAACAACCGGATCTCCGAGTTTATCTTTCAGAATCTGAACGACATCGGGGTCCCGACGCATTTCATCCGCCGCCTCAACATGCGCGAACAATTGATTCGCGAGGTGGAGATCGTGCCGCTCGAGGTCGTCGTGCGCAATGTCGCGGCGGGATCGCTCTCGACCCGGCTCGGCCTCGAGGAAGGCACGCAGCTGCCGCGCTCGATCATCGAATTCTACTATAAGAACGACGAATTGAACGACCCAATGGTGTCCGAGGAACACATCACCGCCTTCGGCTGGGCCAATCCGCAGGAAATCGATGACATTATGGCGCTGGCAATCCGCGTCAATGATTTCCTGACCGGCCTGTTCCTCGGCGTCGGCATCCGCCTCGTCGATTTCAAGATGGAATGCGGCAGGCTTTGGGAAGGCGACATCATGCGCATCGTCGTCGCCGACGAAATCTCGCCGGATTCCTGCCGGCTCTGGGACATCAAGTCGAACGACAAGCTCGACAAGGACCGGTTCCGCCGCGACATGGGCGGCCTGGTCGAGGCCTATACGGAAGTGGCGCGCCGCCTCGGCATCCTGCAGGAGAACGAGCAGCCGCGCGCGATCGGGCCGAAGCTCGTCCAGTCCTGAGCCGCGGTGCTCTTCATCGGCAAGCCCCGTCGCGCGCGGCGGGGTTTTGTTTTTGAGGAGCCGCTCCGATATATTGGCGGAACGGAACGAGACCATGAATGTACCTCGGCTCAATTCCCATCCAATGACGGCGGAAGAGTTTTTCGCCTTTACGGCGACGCGGCCAGACGACGAGAAATGGGAGCTGATCGAAGGGGAGCCGGTCTTGAATCCATCGCCTACGCGGTTGCATCAGCGCATCCTAGGCAATCTCTTCGCCGTTCTGCGGCGCTTGGAGCAGGACCAGGGGCCGGGCGGGAGACTCATTTGGGAGGTTCTACCGGGTATCGGCGTGCGAATCTCAGCGAATGATTTGCCGGTTCCCGATCTTCTCATCCGTCCCTTCGATGATCTCGCTGGGGTGGAATGCGCCGACACGATTGTCGCTTTCGAAATTCTGTCGCCTTCGACCGCCGACCACGACCTTCGCTGGAAGCGCAGGGCCTATGCCGGGCTCGCGAGCCTGCAGCACTATGTCGTGGTTGCGCAGGACCCGGTCGAAGTAGTCGTGGCCTACGACCGGCAAAGTGGCTTCGCCGGGCGGCGGATCGAAGGGATGAAGGCCATCCTCGACCTGCCCGCGCTCAGGATCGTCGCGCCGCTTGCCGAGATCTATAGCAATACGGGGCTCGATCGGGACCAATGAAGGCGAGCATCATCGTCACCTTGAAGAACGGCCTGCTCGATCCGCAAGGCAAGGCGATCGAAGGCGCCTTGAAGTCGCTCGATCTCGCCGGAATAGACAGCGTGCGCCAGGGCAAGATCTTCGAAGTCGAACTTGCGACCGACGATCGCGCCAAAGCGCGGGATCTTCTCAAGGCGGCCTGCGAGAAACTGCTCGCCAATACGATCGTCGAGAATTACCGGATCGAATTTCCATGATCCTTCTCCCGCTTACGGGGGGAGGAGAGCGCCACAGATTGAGGACAGCGTCTTGCGCGCGGCCATCATTCTCTTCCCCGGCTCCAATCGCGAAGGCGATGTTTTTCGCGCGCTCGCGAAGGTTGCCGGGCGAAAACCGGCGCTGGTCTGGCATGCCGAGCATGACCTGCCGCAGGGCACCGATCTCATCGTGCTTCCAGGCGGCTTTTCCTATGGCGATTATCTGCGCTGCGGCGCGATCGCCGCGCGCGCTCCCGTCATGGATGCTGTCCGTGCGCATGCGGCGCAAGGCGGCCTAGTCCTCGGCATCTGCAACGGCTTTCAGATTCTCTGCGAGAGTGCCCTCCTGCCCGGCGTACTGATGCGCAACAGCAATCTGCGCTTCGCCTGCCACATGCAGCATCTGCGGGTCGAGCGGAACGACACCGCCTTTGCCGCGCAATACCGCAAACATCAGGTCATCAAAGTCGCAATCGCGCATGGCGAGGGCAATTACACCGCCGATGCCGAGACGCTCGCGCGGCTCGAAGGCGAAGGCCGCATCGCCTTCCGCTATTGCGATTCCGCCGGCGCCCTCGGCGGCCTCGCCAATCCGAATGGCTCGGTCAACGACATCGCCGGCATCTATTCGGAGAAATTCAACGTGCTCGGTTTGATGCCGCATCCCGAAAACCTCGTCGATCCGCTGGTCGGCGGGACTGACGGGCGAGCGATGTTCGAGAGCCTGGCGGTGGCGTGACGTTGCGACTGAGGCGGGCGTGAAGCGGCCGTCGTGTAAAGCTTAGCGATCGTTCGGTCCAATATTGCGCGGTATCAACGCGACGACCATCCCGATGCGCCGAGATCGCGATGTTTTGGACTGACGCCGACGGGGGAGGAGAATCGAGATGAGGAAACCCAGCTCTCTGCCAGGATTGATCTTCGTCGTCATTTTTGGCATCGGCTTGGCCTTTGCCTATTCAAGCCTTGAGTTTGTTGGCTACGAAGAAAGCGTGTTGATCGCTTTCGGCTCCGCGATCATTGCATCCATTATCTCCTACGCAGTCAAGGTCGCGAATCAGTGGGAACGGGTCGTCGTTCTGCGGCTCGGCCGCTTCCGCGCCCTCGAGGGTCCCGGCTTGTTTTTCATCATTCCTATCATCGAGACCATTGCCTATTGGATCGACATCCGCGTGATCACGAGCGCGTTCAAGGCGGAAAAGACTCTCACCAAGGACACGGTGCCGGTGGATGTCGATGCCGTGCTGTTCTGGAAGGTCATCGACCCGAAGAAGGCGGCGCTCGACGTTGCCGACTATGTCAGCGCAATTAATTGGGCCGCGCAGACCGCGCTTCGCGATGTCATTGGCAAGACCATGCTTTCGGACATGCTGGAAGGCCGGGAAAAGATCAGCAGCGAGCTGCAGAAGATCATCGACGAGCGGACCGAGCCCTGGGGCATCAACGTCATTTCGGTGGAGGTCAAGGATGTGCTGATCCCTTCTGCCTTGGAGGACGCGATGTCGATGCAGGCGCAGGCGGAGCGCGAACGTCAGGCGCGCGTCATCCTCGGTGATTCGGAGCGCCAAGTCGCAGAGAAATTCGCTGAGGCCGCGAAGACCTACACCAATGATCCGATCGCCTTTCATTTGCGGGCGATGAACATGCTCTATGAAGGATTGAAGAGTGACAAGGCTACGATCGTTATTGTGCCGAGCACGGCGGTCGAATCGATGCAGCTCGGCGGCTTAGCCGGGATAACGGCATTGACCACAACCTTGGGTCAGGAGCGCGCGCCGGGCGGTTCGCCCGGTCCTTGGTCGGGCACCGCCGCAGCGAAACCGTAATTGGACCATCGTCTGGCGTCCTGCCGGTCAAAGCGGCCGCTCCGAGCCTCATATGACGCGACCGGACCCAATGCCATCATTCGATTGCGACACAGTCGCAGCTTAGCGACGCTAATTGACATCGCTACCGTAACGCCGCCTATTCTGGATTGAGCAAGGAGGCGCTCATGACCCCGTCCATATCGCGAATTCGCACCGTTCTCGCCGCAGTTCTTCTTGGTCTTACCGTCTCAGCCTGCGGCTACAACGACATTCCGACATTGGAGGAGCAGGCTAAGGCGAAGTGGGCAGACGTGCAGAACAATTACCGGCGCCGCGCCGACCTTATCCCAAATCTCGTTGCCACCGTACAAGGCTACGCCAAACAGGAAAAGGACGTGTTGACCGCCGTAGTCGAGGCGCGTGCCAAGGCCACGCAGGTTAAAATCGACGTCTCCCAGCTCACAGATCCCGAGAAGCTAAAGCAGTTTCAGGACGCACAGAGTCAACTGTCCGGAGCGCTCGGTCGGTTGCTTGCAGTGAGCGAGAACTATCCCGACCTGAAGTCGAACCAGAACTTTCTGGCGCTGCAGTCGCAGCTGGAGGGCACCGAGAACCGCATCGCAGTCGCGCGGCGCGATTACATCGAAGCGGTAAGAGCCTACAACACTGAGCTCAGAACCTTCCCCGGTGTGTTCTGGGCTTCAACCTTCTTCCGCGACAACAAGCCGATGGCAGAGTTCGCCGCGAACGACAATGCGCAGACCCCGCCGCAGGTGAAGTTCTGACACACCGCCGTCACGCGAAGGCGCTGAAATGATCTTGGGTCGCTCGTCCTTTTTCCTCATGGTAGGAGGTGCGCGCGCGACGTTTGCTCTTGTCGCGCTGCTATCTGCGGGCGTTGGCGTCTTTGCCGCCAATTTCCCGGCGCTCACCGGCCGTATCGTCGATGAAGCCAACGTTATTCCGGCAGAAACGCGCGCCGCCATCGAGCCGAAACTCGCCGAACTCGAAGCCAAGTCAGGCATCCAGCTCGTCGTCGCCACCGTCGCCTCGCTTGAAGACGAGGAAATCGAGCCCTACGCCAACGAACTCTTCCGAGCCTGGAAGCTCGGCGAGAAGACGAAAAATAACGGCGTGCTTCTCCTCGTCGCGCCTAACGACCACAAGGTGCGCATCGAGGTCGGCTACGGTCTTGAGGGAACCCTCACTGACGCGCTGTCGGAGGTCATCATCACCAATGCCATCGCGCCGCACTTCAAGACCGGCGATTTCGGCGGTGGGGTGTCGCGCGGCGTCGATGACATCATCACGGTACTGACAACGGATTCATCGGAATGGCAGCCGCGGCCGGCGTTGCGTCTCGACCATCAGGCGACCACGGATCCCATATCTTGGCTGCTGCTTGCGATCGGAATCGCGCTTTTCACGCTCCTCGTCGTTTCGCCTGGTTTTCGTTGGCTTTTTTTGAACGTGCTTCTGAACATCCTGCTCAATTCTGGCGGTTCTCGTGGGGGCGGTGGATTTTCGAGTGGTGGTTCATCGGATGGCGGCGGTTTCTCCGGCGGAGGCGGCTCTTCGGGTGGCGGCGGAGCTTCGGGAAGCTGGTGATGAACATTTCGGAACAGGACCGCGAACGTATCTCGACAGCTATTCGCGCTGCGGAAGCAAAGACGTCGGGTGAGATCGTTTGCGTGCTGGCGCGGACGTCCTCAGACGCCACCGCGCTGCCCGTCGTTCTCGCGGCTGTGGTCGCCCTGGCGGTGCCTTGGCTGCTGCTAGCCTTGACCGAGTTTTCGGTTCACAGGATCATGTTGCTGCAGACGGTCGTATTTTTCGCACTCACCGTGTTGCTCTGTCTGCCGCGTGTACGGGTCGCGCTGTTGCCGCGCGGGGTGCGCCGGGCTGCGGCCCATCGCGCGGCTATGGAGCAGTTCATGATCCGTGGCATTGCACGCAAAAAAGACCGCAGTGGAATTCTGATCTTCGTCTCGCTCGCGGAACGCTATGCGCGCATCATCGCGGACCGAGGCGTCGCCGCTCGTGTGCCGCAGTCGGACTGGCAAGCGGCCGTCGATTCGCTCATCACACACATGAGCAGCGGCCGCGTCGTTGAGGGATTCCTTACGGCCATCAACGCGTGTGAAACAGTGCTCGTGAGTCACTTCCCACGTACGGAGATGAACCGAGATGAACTGCCAGACCGGATCTATTTGATCTGATTTACGTCGGCTCCGTATCCGTCTCATGCTGCCCGCGCGCGCCAAGCGTCTTGGGAACCTACATTTGGGATGTCGATCTGAGCCGCTCGAGATTCGCTTCTTGTTCCGCGCCGTAGCGAGGAGTTCCAGAGCCGGTCGTATCCGCTTCAATGTCGGTGCCGGCAGGGCGAGGAGAATGCGATTGTTGATACGGTCGTGTTCGCGGGATTTTGACATGGTCTTTCCACCAGCGTTTCCGCACTGCGGCCCTCGCGCGGAAGAAAAACGCTCGCCCGCTCTCACCCGACCGGTCCATGAGGAAGATCAATTCGGGGCATTTTGCTCCGTGATTGCGCCGACGCGCGGCTGCGCTCCTTGACGGCGACGGGGGCGGGTGCCTATTTTACCTCGTACCTAGGGGATCCCCGTCAGGGGGCTGAGAGGCTAGCATCGCTCAAAGAGCGGCCTGGCGACCCTTCGAACCTGATCCAGTTCGCACTGGCGTAGGGATGGTCTGGCCCGAGCCCTTTGCTCCGCCTCCGTTTCGATCTCAAGCCAGTTTCGGACGCATCGAACGGATGAGCGCATGCGTATCCGCGTCATCGGCGCTGGCGTTGTCGGCCTCACCGTCGCGCATGAATTCGCCTTGGCCGGCCAATCGGTCGAGATCGTCGAGCGCGCTGCCGGGCCCGGCCTCGGCTGCTCCTTCTTCGCGGGCGGCATGCTTGCGCCTTGGTGCGAAGAGGAAAGCGCCGAGCCGCTCATCCTTGAATGGGGCCGCGAGGGGCTCGACTATTGGACGAAGGTCGTTCCCGCCGCGGAGGTCAAAGGCACACTCGTGCTCGTGCTCGCGCGCGACCGGCCGGACCTCATCCGATTTTCGCGTCTGACATCCGGCTTCGAATGGCTCGACGCGGCCGGACTCGCCGATCGCGAGCCCGATCTCGCCGGCCGTTTCGATCGGGCTCTGTTCTTTGCGCGCGAGGCGCATCTCGATCCGCGCCGCGCCACATCCATGCTAGCCGCACGGCTCAAAGAGTTCGAGACCGTCAGCTTTCGTTTCAATACGGCCGCCGAGGGCATCTCCGAGCTGGCAGACTGGACCCTCGATTGCCGCGGCTTCGCCGCCCGCGACGCGCTGACTGATCTGCGCGGCGTGAAAGGCGAGATGCTGGTGCTCGCGACGCGCGAGATTTCGCTCGAGCGGCCGGTGCGATTGCTCCATCCGCGTCATCCGGTCTATGTCGTGCCGCGCGGCGACGGGCGCTTCATGGTCGGTGCGACGCTGATCGAGAACGAAGAGCAGGCCCGCGTCACGGCGCGCTCCGTGCTCGAATTGTTGAGCGCGGCCTATGCGCTTCATCCGGCCTTCGGCGAGGCCGAGATCGTCGAGACCGGCGCCGACTTGAGGCCGGCCTTCCCCGACAATCTGCCGCGCATACGGCGCGAGGGCCGGCTCATTCATGTGAACGGTCTCTACCGGCACGGATTCTTGCTAGCGCCTGCTCTGGCGCGCCGCGCTGTCGCCGCGGTCTTGAACGATGCCTGTTTTCCGGAGGTCATGGATGCAAATCGAAGTGAACGGCAGAGAGCTTGAGGTCAACGCCGCGACGCTCGCGGCTCTGCTCAAGGAACTGGGCTATCAGGATGTTGTGGTCGCCACCGCGCTCAACCGGGATTTTGTGCGCGCCGTCGATCGGCAGAAAACGAAGCTCAAGGTCGGCGACGCGGTCGAAATTCTCGTGCCGCGCCAAGGCGGCTAAACGAAGGCTGATGGAGATCGCGATGAATAATCAGCCGCTTACCCTCTATGGCACGACGCTCGCTTCGCGCCTCCTCGTTGGTACGGCGCAATATCCATCGCCGGCCATCCTTGCGGCAGCGATCAAAGCCTCGGGCACGGAAGTGGTCACGGTCTCGCTGCGGCGCGAGGCCGGGGGCAGCCGCGCCGGCGAGAGTTTCTGGTCCTTGATCCGCGAGCTCGGCGTGAAAATCCTGCCAAACACGGCCGGTTGCCGCAGCGTGAAGGAGGCGGTGACCACCGCGCATATGGCGCGCGAGGTTTTTGCGACATCCTGGATCAAGCTCGAAGTCATCGCCGACGATGACCTGTTGCAGCCCGACGTCTTCGGCCTCGTCGAAGCGGCCGCTATTCTCGTCCGCGATGGTTTTCAGGTCTTTCCCTACATGACGGAAGACCTCGTCGTGGCGGAAAAGCTGCTTGGCGCCGGCTGCGAGGTACTGATGCCCTGGGGCGCGCCGATCGGCTCGGGACGCGGGCTGAACAATGTGTTCGGCCTGAGCGCGTTGCGTAAACATTTCCCGGCCGTGCCGCTCGTCATCGATGCCGGAATCGGCACACCCGCGCATGCGACGGCGGCGATGGAACTCGGCTACGACGGCGTGCTGCTGAATACCGGAATCGCCAAGGCGGGCGATCCCATCGGCATGGCGAAAGCCTTCGCGCTCGCGGTGGAGGCCGGACGCTTGGCCTATTGCGCCGATCCGATCCCGCCGCGCGACATGGCGGAGCCTTCGACGCCGCAGCTCGGCCGCGCCTTTGCCGAGCTTCCGCGCCGTGCTTGATCCTTTCTATCCGATCGTGGACAGCGCGGATTGGATTGCGCGCCTGCTGCCCTGCGGCGTGAGATTCGTGCAATTGCGCATCAAGGATCGGCCGCACGCGGCGGTTCGCAGCGAGATCGCGGCGGCCAAGACGCTCTGCGCCAAGGCGGGCGCGCAGCTCGTCGTCAACGATTATTGGGAGGCGGCGATCGATCTTGGCTGCAGCTTTGTCCATCTCGGCCAGAACGATCTTAAGACCGCCGATCTCGCCGCGATTCGCCGCGCTGGGTTGAGGCTCGGTCTTTCAACGCATGATGAAGCCGAGCTTGCCCGCGCGCTCGCGGCGGCGCCTGATTACATTGCGCTTGGGCCGATCTATCCAACGATCCTGAAGAAGATGGCTTTCGCGCCGCAAGGTCTTGCCCGCATCGGCGAATGGAAAGAGAAGGTCGGCGCGATTCCGCTCGTTGCGATCGGCGGCATCACATTGGAGCGGGCCAAAGGCGTGTTCGAAGCCGGCGCCGACATCGTCTCGGTGGTCACCGACATCACGCTCGCCGCCGATCCAGAGACGCGCACGCGCGACTGGGTCAAGGCGACGCGAAACCGCTCATCGGCGGGACATGTTCAAGCGCCGGCGCCGGGCTAGAGACGACGCGCGGCCGCCATGCAGACGATCGTCACCGCCAGCAAGACCGAGGCGAGACGCTGCGCTGCGGCGATGCGGGCGCGTGTGTCGGCCTCGCCGAGCAGCCCAGCTTTCAGCGCACGGATCGCCTTGCCGCCGACCGCGCCCTGGATTCCGGCCGCCGCTATGGCGCAAAGGCCACCCAGCGCGAGAATCATCCCGGATCTGCCCGCAGGATGAAGCTCGCCCCACAGATAGGCGCCGGCGAGGACCGCCACGACAGCAGCGGCCATCTGTGGGCGAAAAAGCCGCTCGCCGCCGACTCCGCCTGTCCCCGCGAGCGTGAAGGTGGTTCCCGCCCAAAAGACAGAGGCGAGTAGGTGCAGCGACAGGACTACGATGAGTGGGGCTTGCATGGCAGTCCTCCCGAAGAATGGCAGCTATTATACGCTGGGTTGCGGGCTTGGCGTGGCGGGTGCCGCGTCCTTTTCCTCTTTTTCCTCGAAGCGCCTAAAGCTCCAAGCGATCTGCGTCGCCTGGTCAGTGCGGGAATAGACGACGATCTGCTCGCAGGGCCGCGGGCGATCCGTGGCTGCGAAGAAAATGCTCTCCTCGATTTCGATTCGGCTGTCGTGCGCGGTGAAGACCCAGCGGCTATTGTCCGTCAAATCGAGCAGCACAGCGCGGCCTTCGAGCACGCTTTGCAGGCGCACATTCGGATGGATATGGAAGCGCAGCGCATAGGGATAGGCCTTGCTGGCCTTGGCCGACGCGGGTTTCAGCCGGTCTTCGCCTTCGAGCCGCGCCCCATCGGCGCTGAGCG
This sequence comes from uncultured Alphaproteobacteria bacterium, assembly GCA_963720425.1. Classification (GTDB taxonomy): domain Bacteria; phylum Pseudomonadota; class Alphaproteobacteria; order Rhizobiales; family Beijerinckiaceae; genus Methylovirgula. Next base: position 597,658 of record OY970391.1, on the reverse strand, counting down.
TCAGCCGGCGCTCATGGATCAGCCCGAAGCGCGCGCGGTAGCCGTCGTGCGAGAGCAGCAGGCGGGTTTTCATCGGCAGGTTTTGCCGCTCGATCCCGACTTGCCCCGGGCCAGAGAGGATTTCGTCGCTGAGCCATCTTTCGAGACCACGTCGGCCAGCTATGCGACAGGAAGACGTATCGTCGACAACGAGCGTCGAATGGGCCGCAGTCATACGCGCCGCGCTACGCGCGGCGCTGCGGTTGGCATCGCGAGCGCCGCAATTGATGACCAGTCTCTGCACTCCGACTGAAAATTCAAAGGACAGGCAACCGGCATGCGCCAGCGTCGAATATTCGGCGGGCGGCGGCGGCCCGGCGTCGACGATGAGCAAACTCGTGCCGGCTTCGACGCGCTGGTAGCCGGAATGCGGCGCATTGACCAAAGCTTTCGCGCGCGGATCATCATAGGCAAGGACGGTTGCGAGAATGTCAGGCGCGGTCACGCCCATGCCGTTGAACAGGGCAAGCGTGCCGTCGCCATGCCGGAGCATGCGCAGCATGGGCAACATGCGGTCGATGGCATTGAGCAATTGCGGTGGCGGGGAAACGGCACGCGCCGCATAGGCCTGGCGCAGCGGTAGGAGATCGAGCAAGAGACGGATCAAGGCGTCCGGATTTCGGCTGATGTGACCGCCGTCCGGTCGGATCTGGCGACCGAGCTCCTCGGCGAGGAGCCGCGTGCTGCGGCGTTGGAAACTGCCGCTGGCCTGCATGCAGAGGCCAAGTTCGGCGAGCCCGATCGCGGCGAAGAGGCGCTCTTCGCCGCGGACGAGGCCGGCCGAGACCTGGCGCTGGAGAAAGAGCTGTGCGCGCGTCAGAGCGCGCATGAAGCGGCGATAAAAAGCGGGATCGGCGCTCTCCAGGATCAGCGGCGATTGCGCCAGGAAGGAAAGCGTCCGGCGAACGACGACGCGCGGCTCCCAGGCAGGGCTGCCATTCGGCTTTTCGGCGGAGGTGAGAAAATCATCGACAAGGGCGTGAGCATTGGCGCGCGCAAGCGCGGTGTCCGCCGCACGCAAATGACGCAGCCAGCCGAAACTATTCAGCGCCCGCTCCCAGCCCGGCGATGGCGATTTGATCTCGAAAGGCGAGCGTCCGTGCAGGTTGACGACCTTGCCGACGAAAGCGAAATAGCCGGAATAGATTTCGCTGGCGATCGTCCAGTCGGTCGTGCGTATATCCTGCGGGGCGATCAGGAGCCGTTCCGGCGGGCGCATGCGGACCGCCGCCAAAACAAAGGACGGCAAGGTCAAAAGACGACGCAAATGACGACCGACGCGCGCGGCGATGCGCCCGATGATACGCAGCTCGTCTTTCATTTTGGTCAGATTCAGATCCTGACCTCCTTAGCCGCTTATTCGAATCGCCCGAACTTTGGCTGAATTCCGGCCGAACGCAATCTCATCGGCTTTGCTGATCCTTGCGCACGAGCCTTGCTGCGAAAAATCCATCGAGCCCGGCCCGGCGCGAGTTTTCCGCCGGGATATGCGAAGGCAGCGTCCGCAATTCGCCGTTCTCATTCACCAGTTCGCGCAGGCCACCGACGTCATCAGCCATTATGGGGGACCGCATAATATCGGGATTGCGGCGCAGGAGGGCTAAGATTTGCTGCTCGCCTTCCTCCGGTTCGATTGAGCAGACGCAATAGATGATCGTGCCGCCGGGCTTGATGAGCTCGAAGGCCTTGTCGAGCATGCGGGCCTGAAGCGCGGCGAGCTTTCCGATGTCGCTCGGTTTCTTCGTCCAGGCTATGTCGGGATGCCGGCGTATCGTGCCCGTTCCCGAACACGGCGCGTCGAGCAGCACGGCATCGAAGGTAAATCCGTTGAGCGTGAGAACGTCGCCGACGACAATCTCGGCTTCAAGCCGCAACCTTTCGAAATTGGCCGCCAGCAGCTTGAGGCGCTCCGCCGATCGGTCGACCGCAACGACGCGCGCGCCGCGCGCCGCGAGTTGCGCCGCTTTGCCGCCCGGCGCCGAGCAGAGATCGCCGATCTTCATCCCCGGCGTGATATCGAGAAGCGCGGCCGGCAGCGCCGCCGCCGCGTCCTGCACCCACCATGCGCCCTCGGCATATCCCGGCAGTTCAGCGATCGGCCGGTGAGTCGAAAGCCGCAGGGAACCGGTCGGCAACAAGGTTGCACCGAGTCTCTCGGCCCAAAGCGCGGGATCGGATTTTACGCTGATGTCCAGCGTAGGCTCAAGCCGATTGGCGGCGGCGATGGCCTGTGCCGTCGTCTTGCCATAAGTTTTGCGCCAGCGTGTGGCAAGCCAAGCCGGCGTATCTTGATCGAGCGGCGCACTGCTGGCGAGGATGGCCTCGCGGCCACGGATGAGGTTGCGTAACACTCCGTTAACCAAGGAAGCATAAGAAGCAGCTTTCTGGTCGAGGCGGATCATGCGCACGGCGAGATCCACGGCGGCGTGGTCGGGCACATCGAGAAACAGGATCTGCGCAGCCGCGACTGTCAGACAGGATTCAATCTGCGCCGCGGCGGGGCGTGGCAGGCCATTCTCAAGAAGCGCCGCCAAGGCCTGCCGAATCGTGCCAAGCCGGCGCAGTGCCACGGTGACGATCGAACGAGTGAGCGCGATGTCGCGTGGTGCAAGTCCGGCAAGCCGCGACAGACCCGCGCCCGCCGCAAAGAGCTCGTCGAGCGTATGGCCGCCCGCGACAACGTCGCGTAAAATCGCGGCTGCGGCGACGCGCGCCGCAAGGCCCGGAACCGTCATTGCCTCTTGTGCTGCGGGTCGAATGGTGGGGCGGGGCGGCCTCATCATAGGAAGGCTCCGCGGCAAGGCGGTATATCCGCGTTCTTCCTGTCGAGGCCTCGAGACAAAGCAGATGATCCCACGTGATTCGAATTCAACTCTAACATCGACATGGTTCTCGATGGAAATCCGCTGCGTGAAAGGAGAGTTTCGTCATGCTTCTGCCGCTTTGGCGCGTTTATGACGAGCGCAGGGGGCATCGTATCAGGGGGCATCGTATAAAGAGAGTTCAATGAAACTCATGGATCAGACACGCCGCGGCCAGACGGAAGCTTCGCAGCGGCAGAATTTGAACCCTGCGGCGCAACGCGCCCTCGCCGAAGCGCAAGAGCGCCGTCGCCTGGCCGCCGAGGCCGCGGATAGTCGACCACCTGAGATCGGCGGCCGCAAAGGTCCCGATCCGGTGCGCTACGGCGATTGGGAAGTGAAGGGGATCGCCAGTGATTTTTGAGATCGGCATGGGGAACATGGCCGCGGCGCGTCAGCTCGACAAGCCCGCAAGCAGCGTCGGGAAATCGAGCGGCCTGAAGCCATAGTGCCGCAGCCAGCGGATATCGGCGTCGAAAAAGGCGCGCAGATCCGGCATTCCATATTTCAGCATGGCGATCCGGTCGATCCCGATGCCCCAGGCGAATCCTTGATAGACATCGGGATCGAGCCCGCAATTCCTCAGCACATTGGGGTGCACCATGCCGCAGCCGAGGATCTCGAGCCAATCCTCGCCTTCGCCGAATTTGATCTCGCCGGCTTTGCGCGAACATTGAATATCGACCTCCATCGACGGCTCGGTGAAGGGGAAATAGCTTGGGCGAAAGCGCATCTTAACTTCCGCGACTTCGAAGAAGGCCTTGCAGAATTCGCTCAGGATCCATTTTAAATGGCCGAGATTGGCCTGCTTGTCGATGACGAGCCCTTCGACCTGATGGAACATCGGCGTATGGGTCTGATCCGAATCGCAGCGATAGGCGCGGCCCGGGCAGATGACGCGGATCGGCGGCCTTTGGCTCAGCATGGTGCGCACCTGGACGGGGCTCGTATGGGTGCGCAGCAGTTTGCGTTCCCCGTTCGCGTCCGGTTGCAAGAAGAATGTGTCGTGCATGTCACGGGCGGGATGATCGGGCGGAAAGTTGAGCTTGCCGAAGTTGTAATCGTCGGTCTCGATGTCCGGCCCCTCGGCGATCGAAAAGCCGAGATCGGCGAAGATCGCCGCGAGTTCATCGTTGACTTGCGAAATCGGGTGGATGCGCCCGATGTCGAGCGGGCTCGTGCGCGCCGGCAAGGTGACATCGATCGTTTCCGTGGCGAGACGATGCTCAAGCGCCGCATCCTTCAGCACGGCGCGGCGTGCGGCGAGCGCCGCAGTGACCCTGTCTTTCAGCGCGTTGATCACGGCACCTTGCGCCTTGCGCTCATCGGGCGACATCTTGCCGAGGCTGGCCAAAAGTGCCGAGATCGCGCCCTTCTTGCCGAGTGCTCCAACGCGCACCGCCTCGAGAGCCGCCTCATCGGCAGCGGATTCGATTGCGGCGAGCGTATCTTTTTCGAGGCGGGTAAGATTGGTCATGTGGGTCGTGCGGGCGCGAGTTCGGCGTGCTTTTGCCACGCGTGGCAAGCGATGTCCAGAAAGCCGGAGTTGCTCACGCTGGAGCCATCAACAAGCCTCTTGCGATCTCAAGCCCAAGCGCCAACTATGCCTTCATGAGCAGAGCCTTCACCAAGGAAGCCGAGACCGAGTCGGATCTCGAGGACGAGATCCCGGAACTCCACGCCGGCGTTACGAACTACATCACGCCGCAAGGCCTGGAGCGGCTGCGCGACGAGTTTCGTCACTTGCAGCAGGACGAGCGCCCGAAGATCGTGGAGACCGTCACTTGGGCGGCCGGCAACGGCGATCGCTCGGAGAACGGCGATTATATTTATGGCAAACGGCGATTGCGCGAGATCGATCGTCGCATGCGCTTTCTGATGAAGCGCATCGAAATCGCCGAGATCGTCGATCCGGGCAAGCAGAAGAACAAGGATCGCGTCTTTTTCGGCGCAACCGTCACTTATCTGAATGCTGAGGGCGACTCGAAGACGGTCCGGATCGTCGGAATCGACGAGGCACGTTCGGAGTTGGGCGAGATCAGCTGGATCTCGCCGGTCGCCAGGGCTCTTCTGAAGGCCGAGGAAGGCGATGTCGTGGAAGTCCGCACGCCGAAAGGCGTCGAGCGTCTCGAACTCGTGAGGATCGAATATTGACAGGTGCTGTCAATCGATTGCAGACAATACCACGTGCGCTCATCCCAAATTCAGCCCCTTGAAGAAATCATTGCCCTTGTCGTCGATGACTATGAAGGCGGGGAAATCCTTCACCTCGACCTTGAAGATCGCTTCCATGCCGAGTTCGGGATAAGCGAGCACCTCGAGCTTGGTAATGCAATCCTGCGCGAGACGCGCCGCCGCGCCGCCGATCGAGCCGAGATAGAACCCGTGATGCTTGGCGCAGGCTTCGCGCACCTGCGGCGAACGGTTGCCTTTGGCGAGCATCACGAGCGAACCGCCCGCCGCCTGGAACTGCTCGACATAGGAATCCATGCGCCCAGCCGTCGTCGGGCCGAACGAGCCCGAGACATGCCCAGCGGGCGTCTTGGCAGGGCCGGCATAATAGATCGGATGATCCTTGAAATAATCGGGCATGGACGCGCCGCGCTCGAGCCTTTCGCGGATCTTGGCGTGCGCGAGATCGCGCGCGACAATCAGCGGGCCACTGAGCGAGAGCCGCGTCTTCATCGGATATTTCGACAAGGTCGCCAGGATCTCGGACATGGGCTTCGAAAGATCGATGGTCACCACGGCTTGCCCGAGCGCGGCCGCATCGATCGGCGGCAGATATTTCGCCGGATCGTGCTCAAGCTCTTCGAGGAAGACGCCGTCTTTGGTGATCTTGCCGAGTGCCTGGCGATCGGCCGAACAGGAGACACCGAGGCCGATCGGCAGCGAGGCGCCATGTCGCGGCAACCTGATCACGCGCACGTCGTGACAGAAATATTTTCCGCCGAATTGCGCGCCGACCCCGAGGTTCTGCGTCAGTTTGTGGATCTCGGCCTCGAGTGCAAGATCGCGGAACGCATGCGCGTCATCCCCGCCCGTCGTCGGCAGATTGTCGTAATAGCGGGTCGAGGCGAGCTTGACGGTTTTCAGCGTCAGTTCGGCCGAAGTGCCGCCGATGACGATGACGAGATGATAGGGCGGGCAGGCGGCGGTACCGAGAGTCAGGATCTTTTCTTTGAGGAACGCGACAAGCCGGTCGTGCGTGAGCAGCGAGGGGATCCCTTGGTAGAGAAAGGTCTTGTTGGCCGAGCCGCCGCCCTTGGCGATGAACAGGAATTTGTAAGTATCTTCGCCCTCGCTATAAATCTCGATCTGCGCGGGCAGATTGGTTTTGGTGTTGCGCTCTTCGAACATGGAGAGCGGCGCAAGCTGCGAATGGCGCAGGTTCTTCTTCTCATAGGCGTTCCAAATGCCTTCGGCCAATGCCGCTTCGTCGCCGCCTTCGGTGAACACGCGCCGCCCCTTCTTGGCCACGACGATCGCCGTGCCGGTGTCCTGGCACATGGGCAGAATGCCGCCCGCGGCGATGTTGGCGTTCTTCAAGAGATCACAGGCGACGAACTTGTCGTTCTCTGTCGCCTCGGGATCTTTGAGGATGGCGGAAAGCTGGGCGAGATGCGCGGGGCGCAGCAGGTGGTTGATGTCGATAAATGCCGCCTCGGCGAGAAGTTTTAGCGCCTCGGGATCGACGACGAGCATGTCGCTGGTGCCGAATTTCTCGATGCGCACGCCTTTGTCGGTGAGCTTGCGATAGGGCGTCGTGTCGGGCCCAAGAGGGAAGAGCGGAGAATAGTGGAATGTCATTTAGAAGTCCGACGGGCGAACCCTCTCCCTGTGGGAGAGGGTGGCTTTGCGAAGCAAGCCGGGTAAGGGGTTACGATGGTGCAAATCGAGCGCGATTGTAACCCCCCATCCGGCCGGCTACGCCGGCCACCTTCTCCCACAGGGAGAAGGTAGGCGCGCCAAACACCGGAGCCAAGGCCTCAGCTCGCGAACGCAAAAACCCGCCGCGCGATGCCGAGCTGTTCTTTCAGGTCCGCGGCCGAGAGGCCCTCGCGACGCAAGGCCCGCAGCGACTTGGCGCGCAGGCTCTTCGACAATTTCCGCCCGGCGGCGTCGCGCAACAGCTCGTGGTGATGATAGGCGGGGGCCGGCAGGTCGAGCAGGATCTGCAGCAGACGGTGAAGGCTCGTCGCCATGAAAAGGTCTTCGCCGCGCACTACGTCGGTGACGCCTTGAAAGGCGTCGTCGACGACCACGGCAATGTGATAGCTCGCCGGGATATCTTTGCGCGAGAGCACCGCATCGCCCCAGAAGCTCGGATCGCCGACGATGTCGCGCCGCTCCGCGCCGCCGCCATATTCGCGCCAAGCGATCTTTTGCCGCGCCTGGGCCAAAGCCGCTGCCATGTCGAGGCGAAGCGCTGCCGGCTGGCCGGCGGCAAGCCGCGCCCGCCGTTCTGCGGGTAAGAGGTGTTCGCAGGTGCCCGGATAAAGCGGCGAACCGTCGGGATCGCGCGGCCAGTCGGGATGCTCGGCCACCGCGTTCAGCACGTCGCTACGCGAGCAGAAGCACGGATAGACAAGCCCGCGCTGCTCGAGGCTCGCCAGCGCCTCGGCATAGGCGTCGAAGTGCTCGGACTGGCGGCGCACCGGCTCCCCCCAGGAAAGGCCGAGCCAGGCGAGATCTTCATAGATCGCCTGCTCGAATTCCGGGCGGCAACGCTCGACGTCGATGTCCTCCATGCGAAGCAGCAGGCTGCCGCCGGTTGAGACGGCCATTTCATGGTTGATCAGCGCCGAAAAGGCGTGGCCGAGGTGCAGATATCCGTTCGGCGACGGCGCGAAGCGGAACACATGCGAGATATAGGACCTTGTCATCAGCCTGAACCGCTCCATCGCTTTGAGCAGACACCCGAGGCCCTGTGAGTCGCTCGGAACGTTCCGGATCAATAAGTTAAAGTGCGGATCGCAATCAAGTGCATATCAGCAAAATAAACTCGATCGGGAGCCGATACCCTGGCCGGGCGCCCTCGCCTTTCTCATTGGACATTTGGGCGAAGGGTCAAAACATTTGAGTCCGAATTTGGTACTACACCAGCGCTGCGTCCAATCGGGCTTATGTTGAATGCCGGCCCTTCCCCCCAGATTTGAGGGCGACGTCGCGCGGGTTTACTGGTTAATTAAGCGCAACAATAACGCGTAAGAAGGTCGCAGGAATGGAGGTGGCATACTTGCTCGTGCTTTTGTTTTGGCTGTTGAACAGAACTTCCAGCTCCTTCTGCAGATCACCAGCTCGACCATTCTTTTCTGCAGCTTCGAATGCACTCATGGTTGGCCCATAGTATTTTCTGAATGCATCGACGAGCTCTGATGGTGAGCTGGAAAAGTTGAAGGTATACGTGTCTCTGACGAATGATATCTTCCCTTTTGGAACCCCCGCGCCTGCAAATCGCTCTATCACGTCGTTCTCGATCCCCCACGTCATAGGGCTAATGAAGCCTTCCGGCGGTGGCGGCGAGTACGAGGAGCTGATTTTCAAGATTTGTGCTACCAATGTCGGATCATTTGCAATCCAGTTCCTCATAATGATCCGACCTCCGGGCCGGGTCACGCGCACCATCTCCTTGGCCACATCAAACAGCTTTGGCTCAAACATGGCTCCAAAGATGCTCACGACGAGGTCAAAAGCATGATCTTTCAGCTCGTGCAAATTGGACGCATCGCCTTCCTGAAACTTGCAGTTCGCGAGGCCCTGCTCCTTAGCACGCTTGTTCCCAGCCTCAACAAGGTCCCTCGCGCACTCCACCTCTTTCGCTCAATGATCTGGCCTGAGGATTCTTTATCTCATATGGCAATCTCATATAGCAACCCGTGCCGGGAAGGATGAATGGTTTCGAGACTCGATGGGCCGCGCCTCGCGCCGAAAGGCCGCGCTCCGCAACAGCTCGTCGTATTTCTCCACGGCTATGGCGCCGACGGCAATGACCTGATCGCCATCGGTCAGCAATGGCAAGCTCTGCTGCCGGACGCGGTCTTCGTCGCGCCGCATGCGCCGCAGCCTTGCGCGCAGGCGCCGGTCGGGCGGCAATGGTTTGCCTTGGACCTGCGCGAGCCCGCCGAGCTCTGGCGCGGCGTAACAAGCGCGATGCCGGTGCTCAATGCTTTTCTTGATGCGGAACTCGCGCGCTACCGGCTCGGCCAAGACCGACTTGCCGTTGTCGGCTTCAGCCAAGGCACGATGATGGCGCTGCATGCCGGGCTGCGCCGCCAGCGTGTCGCGGCCATCCTCGGCTATTCCGGCTTGCTCGTCGGTCCCGAACATTTGGCCGAGGCGAGCAAGGCGCGGGGCTCGATCCCGCCAGTTCTTCTCGTGCATGGCGATCAGGACGATCTCATTCCCGCCGAAGCCCTGTTCGTCTCGGCCGAAGAACTGGCCAAGGTGGGCGTTCCTTGCCAATGGCATCTTTCGCTTGGCGTCGGGCATGGGATCGACGCCGGCGGCCTGATGCACGGCGGCTTCTTTCTCGCGCAGTGCTTTGGCGTGAAGCTGAAAGGCGATCCCGCGATAGCGTGATCCTCGTCTGGATCGGTTTAGCTCGGCGCTATTCCCGCCGGACGCGGCCCGAGCACAGGCTGCAAGTGCTGCAAGCTTTGGACGCGCCGCACGCCGACCGGCCGATAGAGCTGTTTCATCGCTTCGATGATGAGCACGCCGGCGCCGGGCAGGGCGAGTTTCGCCCCGATGCGTTCGAAGAGCGCCGCCGAGCGCAATAAGATCGGGGCCTCGAAGGGCGGCACATAGAGCGCTTCCGTCCAATGCGTCGGCGAGAACAAAGCCTCGCGCATGAGGTCCCGCATCTGGCTCAGCGAATAGGGCTGGCCATTGCCGAAGGGCGTCGTATCGAGCCGCGCCCAAAGCCCGGCGCGGCGCGGCGTCACCACGATCATCCGCCCGCCCGGTGTCAGGATGCGCCAGATCTCGGCAAGCAGCTCACGCGGATGTTCGGCGATCTCGAGCGCATGGACGACGATCACCCGGTCGATGCAGGAATCGGGCAGCGGCATCATGGTCGGCTCGGCGAGCGCCGAGGCGGAAAGGCCCGAGGCCGGCCAGTTCACGACGCCTTGCGTCGCCGGCATGAAGGCGAGCACGCGCAAGGCCTCGCCGCGGAACCGATCGAGATAGGGCGTCGCATAGCCGACCCCCATGACCGACTGGCCGACGCAATTGTCGAAGCGGGCGCGGATCGCCTGGCCGACGAAACGCTCCGCCACCTTTCCCAGAGGCGAGCCGTAGAAGCTGCGAAGATCGACGATATCGAGCGCCATTCCGGCTTCCTAGCACGTCCGCGCTGCTCTATCCGCCAAGCTTCGCCTTGACCTTAACGCTCGCTTTGCCAATATCCATGCGGCCGGCATATTTGGCCTTGAGCGCGCCGACCACCTTGCCCATATCCTTGATTGATGTGGCGCCCGTTTCGGCAATGGCCGCGACGATCGCCGTTTCGACCTCGCCCTCGCTCAAGGGCTGTGGCAGAAAGCTTTGGATGATGGCAATTTCCTCGCGTTCCTGGGTGGCGAGTTCGTTCCGCCCAGCCTTCTCGTAGATCTCGGCCGATTCCTGCCGGCTTTTGATAAGTTTCTGTAGGAGGCTTAGGACCTCCTCGTCGGAGAGGGTCTTGCCCTGGCCGCGCGCCTCGATGTCGCGATCCTTCAGCGCGGCGTTGACCATGCGGATCGTGTCGACGCGGCGTTTTTCGCCGGCCTTCATCGCCGTTTTGAGTTCGCTCATCAACCGTTCGCGCATGGCGTCTCCTGAAGCCTCAAGTCTTCTTGCGCGATATGTTAACATATCGCATCTTCGCGCCGGCAATTTACATAAGAGTGCGAGAAAGGGTCTAGTGCGGGCATGACGCAGGATCAACAAGGCTGGACGACGCCGGTTGCGACCGCGCTTCTCGTCCTCGCGGACGGCACAGTGCTCGAAGGTTTCGGGCTCGGGGCGAGCGGCGAGGCGGTCGGCGAAGTCTGTTTTAACACCGCGATGACCGGCTATCAGGAAATCCTCACCGATCCGTCCTATGCCGGGCAGATCGTCACCTTCACCTTCCCGCATATCGGCACCGTGGGAACGAATGAAGACGACATCGAGACCGCCAATCTTGCCGCGGCCTCCGGCGTCGCCGGTGTCGTCGTTCACGCTCCCATCACCGATCCTTCAAACCACCGCGCGACGCGCCATCTCGATCAATGGCTAAAGGCGGGCGGCATCATCGGGCTCTGCGGCATCGATACGCGTGCGTTGACCAGTTACATCCGCGAGAAGGGCATGCCCAACGCGGTGATCGCGCATGCGCCGGACGGCACATTCGACATTGCCGCCCTCAAGGCCAAAGCTGCTGAGTGGCCGGGGCTCGTCGGCATGGACCTGGTGCCTGCGGTCACCATGGCGCAGCGCTCGACCTGGGACGAGACGAGCTGGGACCTGGAAAAAGGCTATGGCACACAGAGTGCGCCCAAATATCACGTCGTCGCCATCGACTACGGCATCAAGCGCAACATTTTACGCTTGCTTGCCGACGCCGGCTGCGCCGTCACCATCGTGCCGGCGACCGCCTCTGCGGAAGAAATCGTCGCGTTGAAACCCGACGGCATCTTTCTCTCGAACGGTCCCGGCGATCCGGCCGCAACGGGCGAATACGCCGTGCCGGTCATCAAAAATCTGATCGACCGGCGGATCCCGACATTCGGGATCTGTCTCGGGCACCAGATGCTGGCGCTGGCGATCGGCGCCAAGACGCAAAAGATGCATCAGGGCCATCATGGCGCCAATCATCCGGTGAAGGACTTCACCACCGAGAAAGTGGAGATCGTGTCGATGAACCACGGGTTTTCGGTCGATCGCGCCACGCTGCCGGCATTCGCGACCGAGACGCATGTTTCCCTCTTCGACGGCTCGAACTGCGGCATCGCGCTCAACGACCGCCCGGCTTTTTCGGTGCAGCACCACCCCGAAGCTTCGCCGGGGCCGCGCGACAGCCATTATCTCTTCCGCCGTTTCGTCGAGATGATGGAAAAGGCGCGGGCGGCCGACCGCTCGGCCGGATAGGGGTTTTCCCATGCCAGACGGAATTTGCTTCCTGAAGGAAAGCGGCACTGGGAAGGAGATTGCCGTCAACGCTGAGCTCGTCCGTCTCGTGATGGAAATCGACAAGGGAAGAGTCACGATCATTTTCGACAATGATCTGCAAATTACGGTTGATGGCACCGTGGCTTCGATTGCCGATGCTCTGCGAAGATCGAAGTGGTGACGGCCGAGCAAGCCTCATCCGGCCCGCGCGACAGCCATTATCTCTTCCGTGGAGATGATGGCCCGCTCGAAGGACTCTTCTGAGGCGTATTTCGACGCCATGCGAATCTTAGTATAGAGCCTTGATCCCAAGCCGGAGTCGAACCATGGTCTCGCACAATCAATCCATCGCCTGCGGCGCGATCGCGTTCCTGGTGCTGCTTGCCACGCCAGTCGGCGCTTTCGCGGCCGATACGGAAAAGGGCGAGATCATCGCCAAACGCTGGTGTGCCACCTGCCACCTGGTCTCACCCGATCAGACGACGGCCAATTCGGATGTTCCGAGCTTCGCATCGATCGCCCACAGAAAACTGTCTTCGGAAGGGCTCAGGGTCTTCCTCAGCAATCCGCATCCCAGAATGCCGGATATGAGTCTGACGCGCAGCGAGATCGCAGATATCGTGGCTTATATCAGGAGCCTCGGTCGCTGAGGCAAACTCGACGGCCCGAATTGCGGCATTGCGCTCACCGACCGAACTGGCCTTCTCCGTGCAGCATTAGCCTGAAGCCTCGCCGTTGTGTGAACAATGTTACGAACTTGGGAACGGCGCGGAAAGGGAATGACTGGCAAGTCGGACCTGTTCTATCATGGACCATGGAAACAGAAAGACCGGCGCCTCCAAAATTCGAACGAGACAGCATGGGCAACGAGGACGACATAAAGCTCGCGAAAGAGAACACGAATCTTCGGCATCTTTTGGAGCGAGCCTTAAGCGAGGTGTCGGAGCATGCGGCCGCAGATAAGTTGCACCGGATTGTCTTGGAGGAATTGCATCATCGCGTGAAGAACATGCTTACGACCGTTCAGGCGATTACCTTGCAGAGTCTTCGATCTGCGGACAGCTTAGAACACGCGCGGCATGCGGTGCAGAACCGCCTGCTTGCCCTTAGCCGGGTGCATGATTTGCTGTTGCGGACTAACTGGAGCGGCACAAGGCTGCCGGAGTTGCTAAAAGTGGCCACCGAGCCGTTTGCAACGCCACGCAACGGCCGGTTCCTCATTCAGACCACAGACATTGAAGTCGATTCAGGGGCCGCGCTTCCTCTGGCCATGACCCTGAATGAACTTTGCACGAATGCGGTGAAATATGGAGCACTATCGGCGCCAGAAGGACAGGTCAGCATTATTACGGAGGTTGACGACGGAGAGAACAAATTTCGTCTCACTTGGGCCGAACAAGGAGGGCCGGCCGTTCGAGAGCCCACCCGTCGCAGTTTCGGAACGCGCTTGATCGAGATGAGCTTCGCCAGTCAGCTTAAGAGCGATACGCGATTGAAGTTTGAGCCTACTGGGGTCGTCTGCGAAATCCATGTTCCCTTAGCCGTTTTGCGGCCTCAAATTTCGAATTGAGACACCAATGTTCCCCTCGCTTCCTTGACTACGCGGCGCCGTACGCCTTATAAGACCACCACTCTCGCAAGAGATAGTTTGCTCTAACTGACCGGCCCAGGAGGCCGGAGGTTCACGCCCGGCAGCGCGTCGCGCCCCCGGGCGCGATTTGCGTTGGCATCCCTTCTCCCGCAAGCGGGAGAGGGGTCGCACAAAAGTCGAAGATATGCGTTTGCTTGAGGCTCGCTCAAGCTGAAGGATGAAACGGATGTTCGAAGGGCTTTCGGAAAAGCTCTCAAACATATTGGACGGCCTCACCCGCCGCGGCACGCTCTCCGAGGAGGACGTGAACATCGCGCTGCGCGAGGTGCGGCGGGCTTTGCTCGAAGCCGATGTCGCGCTCGATGTGGTGCGCTCCTTCACCGACAAGCTGCGCGCCCGTGCGGTCGGCGCCAACGTCATCAAATCGGTGACGCCCGGCCAGATGGTCGTGAAAATCGTCAACGACGTGTTGATCGAGACCTTGGGATCCGACGCTCAGCCGATCGATCTCGACGCCCCGCCGCCGGTCGCGATCATGATGGTCGGCCTTCAAGGCGCCGGCAAGACCACGACGACTGCCAAGATCGCCAAGCGCCTTGCCGAGCGCATGAAGCGCAAAGTCCTCATGGCTTCGCTCGACGTGAAGCGTCCTGCCGCGCAGGAGCAGCTCGCCGTGCTCGGCCGCCAGGTGGGCGCCGAGACGCTGCCGGTCATCGCCGGCCAGACCCCGGTGCAGATCGCGCGGCGCGCGGAAGAGACGGCGCGCCTTCAGGGTTATGACGTCGTGCTGCTCGACACGGCAGGGCGCACGCACATCGACGAGGCCTTGATGGCCGAGATGGTCGAGATCAAGCGCGCCTCCTCGCCGCACGAGATTCTGCTCGTCGCCGACGCACTCACGGGCCAGGACGCCGTCAATCTCGCGAAAAATTTCGACGATCGCGTCGGCATCACCGGCATCGTCCTGACCCGCGTCGAGGGCGACGGGCGTGGCGGCGCGGCGCTTTCGATGCGCGCCGTCACCGGCAAGCCGATCAAACTCCTCGGCGTCGGCGAGAAGATGGACGCGCTCGAAGAATTTCATCCCGATCGCATCGCCAACCGCATTCTCGGCATGGGCGACATCATTTCATTGGTCGAGAAGGCCGCGCAGACGATTGATGCGCAGAAGGCGCAAAAAATCGCTGGGAAGATGCGCAAGGGAAAGTTCGACCTGGAGGATCTCGCCGATCAGCTGGCGCAGGTTGAAAAAATCGGCGGCCTCGGCAGCATCATGGGGCTCTTGCCGGGCATCACCAAGATGAAGGACCAATTGGCTTCCGCCAATCTCGACGATCGCCTGGTCAAGCGCCAGCGCGCCATCATCCTGTCGATGACGCCCTTGGAGCGGCGCAATCCCGATATTTTGAAGGCTTCGCGCAAGCGGCGCATCGCGGCGGGTTCCGGCACGAGGGTCGAGGACGTCAACCGGCTCTTGAAACAGCACCGCCAGATGGCAGACATGATGAAGCAATTGGGCAGCGCCAAGCGCGGCCCGTTAAGCCAAATGGCCTCGGCCTTCGGGCTTGGCGGCGGCATGCCGGTGCCGAGCCCGGAAGAGATCGCCGCTCTGCAGAAGCAGATGGGCCAAGACACGGGCGCGACGCCGCAGCTGCCAGAGATGCCGACTCTTTTCGGTAAGGCGCGGAAATTACCCAGCGGTCTGCCGGGCGGCGGCGGCAAATTGCCGGGCCTCGGCGGCGCGTTCAATCCCTTCGGGGAGAAGAAGAAATGATGACGCTAATCATCGCACTTAGAAAGGAATAATCATGTCCCTGAAAATTCGTCTGTCGCGCGGCGGCGCCAAGAAGCGCCCCTTCTATCGCGTCGTCGTCGCCGATTCGCATGCGCCGCGGGACGGGCGCTTCATCGAAAAGATCGGCACCTTCGATCCGGTGAAGGCCAAGGACGCCGCCGATCGTCTCGTGCTCGACACGGAAAAGGCGAAAGCCTGGATCGCCAAAGGCGCGCAGCCGACGGACCGCGTCGCGCGGCTTCTCGATTCGCTCGGCGCGCTGAAGCGCGAGCCGCGCAACAATCCACAGAAGGCGCAGCCGAAGAAGAAGGCGCAAGAACGCGCCGCGGCTGCTGCGAAGGCGGCGGAAGCGCCAGCCGCGCCCGCGGCGCCTGCCGCGTAGGCCGAGCATGATGCCGAAGGACGCGCGCGAACCTGTGGTCCCTGATCGCCGGCTCGTCCCTGTCGGACGGATAGGCGCGGCGCATGGCGTCAAGGGCGAGGTGCGGCTCACGTCTTTTACCGAGGATCCGAAGGCGATCGGCGCTTATCGCCCGCTCACCGATGCGCGCGGCGTACAGCAATTCGAGATCGTCGCGCTGCGGCCTCTAAAGGGTGATCTCTTCGTCGCGCGGCTCGACGGCGTGACCACGCGTGAAAACGCGGAGGCGCTAAACAATACGAACCTTTATGTCTCACGCGACGCTTTGGCTCCGACAGCGGAGGATGAATTCTATCACGCCGATCTCATCGGGCTTGCGGCCAGGGACGCGGCCAGTGAGCATGTCGGACGCGTCGCGAATGTGCTCAATTTCGGCGGCGGCGATATTTTGGAGATCGAGCCGGCGGCCGGCGGCGAGACTTTGCTCGTTCCATTCACAAAGGAGGCAGTGCCGGTCATCGACCTCGAAGCCCGCGAAATCGTCGTGCTTCTGCCGGTCGAGACCGAAGCGGTCGAGCCGGGTGTCGCGTCGGAGGCCGCACCGCGAGGAGCGCGGGCCTCGTCCCGTTAAGCGCCATGTGGCGGGCGACTATCTTCACGCTTTTTCCCGACATGTTTCCGGGGCCGCTCGGAGCCTCGCTCGCCGGCGATGCATGCGCACGCGGCCTTTGGAGCCTGGAGACGATCGACATTCGCGCGCAAGGCTTCGGCCGGCATCGCAGCGTCGATGACACGCCGGCCGGCGGCGGCGCCGGCATGGTGATGCGCGCCGACGTTCTGGCCGCCAGCCTCGATGCGGGCCTCGCGCCGGACGACGTGCGCCCGCGCCTTCTCATGAGCCCGCGCGGCCGGCCTTTGACTCAAGCACGCGTGCGCGAGCTCAGCCTCGGCTACGGCGCCGTTCTGGTCTGCGGCCGTTTCGAAGGCGTCGACGAGCGGGTGATCGACGCGCGGGGCTTGGAGGAGGTTTCCATCGGCGATTATGTACTCTCCGGCGGCGAACTCGCCGCCATGGTGCTGACCGACGCCGTCATCCGGTTACTGCCCGGCGTGATGGGCAAGGAAGCGTCCGGCACTGACGAGAGCTTCGAGGGCGGCCTCCTGGAATATCCGCATTATACGAAGCCGCGCAGCTTCGAGGGCCGCGCGATCCCCGAAATTTTGCTCTCCGGCGATCACGCCAAAATCGCTGCTTGGCGCAGAGAGCAGGCGCTTGCGCTCACCAAAGCGCGGCGGCCTGATCTGCTGCGCGGCGATGAACCCAAGAAGAAGGGCTGAGAGGTGCAAACCGCGTCATGGCCGGGACAAGCCCGGCCATGACGGATTGGATCACCCCCCCACCAGATGGAGCACGATCTCGCGCCGATGCGGCGCGCCGCGGTGCTCGAAGAGGTAAATGCCCTGCCAGGTGCCGAGCTGCATGCGGCCCGATTCGATTGGAATCGAAAGTTGCGTCTGCGTCAGCGCCGAACGGATATGGGCCGGCATGTCGTCCAGTCCTTCGGTGTCGTGGACGTAGAGGCCGCGGCCTTCGGGCACGAGCTTTTCAAAAAAGGCCTCGATGTCCTTGCGCACATCGGGATCGGCATTCTCCTGGATCAGAAGCGAAGCCGAAGTGTGCCGGCAGAAGAGAGTGAGAAGCCCGGTCGCGATGGCCTGCGCGCCAAGCCATTTGCGGATCGGTTCGGTGATTTCGACGAGCCCCTTGCCCTCGGTCGCGATGATGAGGCGATGCAGCGCTTGGCGCATCAATCGTCTTCGCCGAATTTCTCGGCAACGAGAGCGGCGACGGCATCGAGCACTTCGGCGGCCGCCGGCCCTTTCGCGGTGACCGTGATCGTCGAGCCGACACCTGCGCCGAGCGTCAATATGCCCATGATCGACGTGCCGCCGACCGTCTCGCCGCAGCGGCTGACCGTCACTTCGGCGGCGAAGCCTTCGATACATTGGACGAGCTTCGCCGTGGCGCGCGCATGCAAGCCTCTGCGGTTCAGAATCGCAAGCTCGCGCACGAGCGTGCCGTCCGGCGCCGAAACTGCGGTCCGACAATCTTCGGAAGCTTGCGCAGCGCCCTTGTTCATTTCCCGCCGAGCACTCGACTGGCCACGTAGATATATTTGCGGCCAGCGTCTTGGGCCTGCAAGACGGCCTCTTCGAGGCTCGTCGCCTCGCGAATCGAGACGAGCTTGATGAGCATCGGCAAATTGATGCCGGCAACGACTTCGATATGACCGCCGTTCATCACCGAAATCGCCAGATTGGATGGCGTGCCGCCGAACATGTCCGTCAAAACGACGACGCCAACCCCGCTATCGACAGCCTTGACCGCCGCGAGAATCTCTTTGCGGCGTTGCTCCATGTCGTCCTCGGGACCCACCGATACGGTCGCGATCTGCTTCTGTGGCCCGACGACATGTTCCAGCGCTGAGCGGAACTCCTTCGCCAGATCGCCGTGGGTCACAAGGACCATTCCAATCATCGAAGGCACCGGTACATTCGGCAACTCCATGGCAATCGGCGCTGAGGCTCGTCAGCATTCACGCCATTGGGCACTGCGGTCGGCAACCGCGCCGGCCCCAAATTTCCACCATATGTGTGTAAAAATCCGATTGCGGACGCAAAACCGGAGTCCGTTTTGGCTTGAGGCCCTGAGGGGCGGCCATTTTGTGCGTTGCAGTGAAATGCGCAAGCGAAATAACGATGCAGGTGCGTCAGATTGTCACGGGTTGCTGGAGGCAGGCCAAGACGGCAAGCGCAGAGTCATAGGCGGCCGCATCCTTAAGCAAAGAGAGTAAGGGAAGGCCAACACCACACAATGTGACGCAATCCTTCGCCTCCTCCGGATAGCGCGTCGCCTCCTCGGGGGCCAGAATATTGACGACCAGGCGGGCCACGACCGCGGTCTCGTACTCCATGTGAAGGATGCCCTGGCCGCGCCGCTCCACCATGCCGCCGACCAGCGGGTGGCCACCGGCGATGAGACGGCCGCCGCGGCGGCGAAGTTCGATGCGGTCGTCGCCGACGAGCCGCGCGAACTGCCCGGCGCCTTCCGCCGCTGTGATCAAGCCCAAGGCCAAGCTGCTCTTACCGGCGCCGGACGACCCGCGAATGATGATCCCCAATTCGCCGACGACGACGGCGCTCGCGTGGATCGTGATGGGGCCGCCTTCTTCCGCCGGTTGGGCAGCGGCGCTCACTTTGCCGCCCGCAGCCAGACGATGAACCGGGCGCCGAGCACGTCAGGCGGGGCATCGCCCTTCCCTGGTGCCAGCCGATTCATCGCGCGGATACGCCCACCATGCGCCTCGATGATCTGCCGGGAGATCGACAGGCCGAGGCCGGAATTCTGCCCGAAGCCTTGGCACGGCCGGTCGGTATAGAAACGCTCGAATATGCGTTCGAAAGCATCGGCAGGTATGCCCGGCCCGTCGTCGTCGACGACGATCTCGAAACCATCGCTCGGCAGGCCGTTCTCGAATACGCCTTTGGCCGGGCGTAACGTGACACGCACGCAGCCGGCGGGCGCGGAGAAGGACTTGGCATTGTCGATCAGGTTGTTGAAAACTTGGCCGAGGCGCGAATCATGGCCCATGACCTTAAAGCCCTTCTTGCGGCCGTCTTCATTCTGCCAATTCGGCGCGATGTCGAGCGTGACCCGGATGCTGTCTTGTTCGACGTGGTTGGCCATCGCAACCACGGTGCCGAGAATGCGGGCTAGATCGACCGGCGCCACATCGGCGCGCGCAAGCTCGGCGTCGAGGCGCGAGGCATCGGAGATGTCGCTGATCAGCCGATCAAGCCTGCGCACGTCATGCTTGATGATGGCCAGCAGCCTCTGCTGCAATTCCTCGGAGCGGGCGATGGGCAGGGTTTCGACCGCGCTGCGCAGCGAGGTCAGTGGGTTCTTCAATTCATGCGCGACGTCGGCAGCGAAGCTCTCGATCGCCTCGATACGGTTGTAGAGCGCGCGCGTCATGTCGCGCAGCGCGCCGGAGAGATGACCGATCTCGTCGGCGCGGTAGGTGAAATCTGGAATCTCCTGGCGCGATTTGATGCCGCGGCGCACCCGTTCCGCGGCTTCGGCCAGTCGATGCATCGGTTCGGCGATCGTGCCGGCGAGGAAGAACGACAGAAGAAGCATGATCGCGGCGGAGACGAGGAAGATACGGATGATCGCCCAGCGCTCCGAAGCAATGATCGCGTCGATGTCGCCGCCCTGGGTCGAGAGCAGCAGGGCGCCGCGCACGGTGCGCAATAGCAGGATCGGCACTGCCACGGAAACGATCGTCTCGCCCTTGGCATTGACCCGCACGACGGATTGCGCGCTGCCGCCCAACGCCCGCCCCACTTCCGGATAGGCCTTGCCATTGGCGACGCCAATGTCCTCGTAGAGCGGCAGATCGGTATGGCTGAATCGGCCTTTCACCGCATTCCAGGTGCGCTCGATCAGGGACGGTAAATCATCGTTCTGCGTCGGCGGAAGATCATGGTGCAAAATATTGGCGCGATCGGTCAGCGAGCGCGAATCGAGCAGGAGATAGCCGTCGCGGTCGTAGATGCGGGCGCGCGTGCGCGTCGGCGAGACGAGACGCCGCAGCACGGGGCCGATCCGCTCGGGATTGATCGAAAACTCAAGCGAAGGCCGGCTGTCGTCCGAGACGCTATAGCCCGGCGCGAGCTGGAGAAGCTTCTCGGGATCGAGGGTGATCGAATCGGTGTCGACGGTCGCCGAGGCCGCGATCGCGGCGGCAATGATCTCGCCTTGGGTCTGCAGGCTCTGGACCCGCGCATCGATCAAGCCTTCGCGGAACTGGTTGAGATAGAGGAAGCCGACAAGCAGCGCGACGAGACCGCCAAGGTTGAGGACGACGATACGGCGGGTGAGCGACGACGAGAAGCGCTTCGCCACGGCCTGTTCGATCGCCTGCATACGTTGCAGGGAGAACCAGCCGAGTGCGCGACTGATGCCCCGCATCCGGCGCGGCGCGTCGATCGTCCGGTCGAATTGGGTGTCGTTATGCGCTTCGACGCTCATTCAGCCTCTCGTCGCCATGCCTTGGTTGGAAAGCGCGAAGCCATTTCAGCTTGGTCGGCCGAGCGGACTTCCGCTGAGCGAGAGCTTGCTCTCACTATTCCTTGAAGCGATAGCCAACGCCATAGAGGGTTTCGATCATTTCGAATTCGTCATCGACGGCTTTGAATTTCTTGCGCAGCCGCTTGATGTGGCTGTCGATGGTCCGGTCGTCCACATAGACCTGATCGTCATAGGCGGCATCCATCAGGGCATTGCGGCTTTTCACCACGCCGGGCCGCGTGGCGAGCGCCTGAAGAATCAGGAATTCGGTGACCGTGAGCGTTACCGCCTCGTTCTTCCACGTGCAGGTGTGGCGCTCCGGGTCCATTTTCAGTAGCCCGCGCTCGAGGATCTTGGCCTCGGATTCCTTCTGCGCCGCCGCTTCCTTGGGATTGGCGCGCCGCAAGATGGCGCGGACCCTCTCGACCAAAAGCCGCTGCGAAAAGGGTTTGCGGATGAAATCGTCGGCGCCCATCTTGAGGCCGAACAATTCGTCTATCTCCTCGTCCTTGGAGGTGAGAAAAATGACGGGCAGGTCGGATTTCTGCCGCAGCCGCCGCAGCAATTCCATACCGTCCATGCGCGGCATCTTGATATCGAAAATGGCGAGATCGGGCGGATTGGTCTTCAGTCCGTCGAGAGCGGTGGACCCGTCCGTATAGGTCTGCACCCGGTAGCCCTCCCCTTCGAGGGCGATGGAAACCGAGGTGAGGATGTTGCGGTCGTCATCGACCAGGGCGATCGTCGGCATCAAAACTCCTAACGTTCGAAGGTGAGCCCCTTCTGTTAAGAGGCTTCCAGGGGTGTCCGCAGCGGTGCGATCGTTAGCACATTGACTGCGCCTGTGCGTCCGGGACCCGGCCGGTACGCATAGCGAGCGAGCGAAACTGTTAGAGCTTGAGGGCCGAAATGTGTCCAGACCCCGACTCTTCCCTAACCTATACCATTATAACTAGAAGGGAATCTACCCTTGGGCGCTGATACCGGAAGGGAATCGACCCTCGGGCGCTTCAAATTCGCCGCCTGACCGGGAAAAACTCTCCTTCATCATAGGAAAAGGTCAGCTCATGACTGCATTTGCAGAAGATTCTCCGAACGAAGCGGCCAAATTCGATCCGGTGGCCGAAGCCAAGCTCCTGCTGCGCACCACGCGTTCGGCCGCGCTCGCCACCCTTGTCCCTCATTCTGGCCAGCCTTTCGCGACCCTCGTGAATGTCGCGAGCGCGCCCGACGGCAGCCCGATCCTGCTGCTCTCCGAGCTTGCCGCGCATCGCCGCCATCTCGCGGCCGACCCAAGGCTCTCGCTGCTTTTCTACGCGCCGGGGCGCGGCGATCCTCTGGCGCACCCGCGTCTGACGATTCTCGGGCGGGCGGAGCGCGTGGACGAAGCGGAGCGTCGCACCGCTCTGCGGGCGCGGTTCCTCGCCCGGCATCCGAAGTCCGCGCTCTATGCCGATTTCCCCGACTTTTCCTTCTTTCACGTTGAGATGGAGACTGCGCATCTGAACGGCGGCTTCGCCCGCGCCGCTTCGCTCACCGCCGGTCAGATCCGCACAGCCGTTGGCGGCGCCGCGCAAGTGATCGCGACTGAGCCTGACGCGATCGCCCATATCAATGCCGATCACCCCGATGTTCCCGCGCTTCTCGCTTTAGCTTTCGGCGAGCCTGCCAATTCGGATCGCGGCGCCGGTGCAGGGCCATGGCGAGCGATCGGCCTCGATCCCGAAGGCATCGATCTCGGCAATGATGCGACGATCGTTCGGGTCGCATTCCCGCGGCGCGTTTCAAATGCCGCCGATCTGCGGCAAACTCTCATTGAGCTCGCGGAAGAGGCGCGGCGGCGCCGGCCGCAATAAGGGCATCACGGCCGGCCATGAGCGAGCTATCCGTCGCTATCCGGTATTGCCAGGCAATTTTTCCCATGGTCCAGTCCGACTGCGCAACCGGCGGAGCAGGACATGATCTTTCGCCAAATGTTCGAGCCTGTGTCCGCGACCTATTCCTACCTCCTGACTAGCCGGCGCGGCGGGGAGGCCTTGATCCTCGACCCTGTGCTCGAAAAAGTGGAGCGCTATCTGCACCCGATGGAGGAACTTGATCTCAAACTGGTCAAGGCCGTGGATACGCATCTGCACGCTGATCACATCACCGGCCTTGGGGCGCTGCGCGATCGCACGCACTGCATTGCAGTGATTGGGGGAGCAGAGCGATGTAGATATGGTTTCGATGCGCGTGAGGGACGGCGATCGATTGGAGATTGAGGGCTTGGCGCTCAACGCTGGTTTATCCGGCGCATGACTACAAGGGCGATACGGTCAGCACGATCGGCGAGGAGCGCGCGCACAATCCGCGCCTGCAAGTCAAATCTGCGCAGGAATATGTTGATCTGATGAATAACCTGCATCTCGCCAATCCGAAAATGATGGACGTGGCCGTGCCTGCTAATATGCGGCAGGGCCTGGCGCAGCAGCGGATCGCGCTGCGCGGTTGGGCGGTCGGCGCACGGGAAGCAAATGCCCTGGTCGGAAAGCCGCACGTGGTGCTGATCGATCTACGTGAGGAGCACGAGCGCGTGCGGGACGGCGAGATCCCCGGCGCCTTGCATCTGTCCTATCAAGATCTTCAGGAGAACATCTCGCCGAACGGTGTGCTGCGCACGCTTGCTGCGACACCCGGCAAGATGCTGCTGTTCTACTGTGCCTATGGTGAACGCTCTGCGATGGCGGTTCAGGCGGCCCAGGACGTCGGACTCAGCTCCGCGCGCCACATAAGGGGCGGCATCGACGCTTGGAAAAGGCCGGCGGTGGACTGGCCTGAGTTGTCGTCGAGCCACGCGGCGTTTCGAGGCCCGCATTTTCCGAGCTAGCGCCGCGCCTTTTCGATCTGCGGAAGGATGGTGTCGCGCAGCGCGTCTTCGCTGATGGGGCCGACGAATTTGAAAGCGATCGTCCCGTCGCCCTTGATGATGAAGGTCTCGGGCACGCCATAGACGCCAAGGTCGATGCCCGTGCGCCCACTCTGATCGACGCCTATCCGCGCAAAAGGATCGCCATCCTGGCCGAGGAAGCGGCGGATGTTTTCCGGGGAGTCCTTATAGGCGATGCCGAAAAGCCGCACGCCTTGCTCGGCAAGGTTTTCGTCTTCCGCCAGCGCGAAGAGCAGGGGATGTTCTAGGTGGCAAGGCGCGCACCAGGAGGCGAAGACATTGAGGACCGTCACGCCGCCCTGTCGCATGTCCTGGTCTGTGAGGCCGGCCCGCTCGGCAAGGCCCGCGACCGCCGGCAGGTTGAAATGCGGAACTTGCCGACCGATGAGCGCGGAAGGAAGGCGCGAGATGTCGCCGGCAAAGAGGCGCAGGAAAAAGAGCAGCGCCAAGGCGGCAAACAAGATCAAGGGCAGGAAGACGAGCCACGAGCGGTGGGCCTTCGGCTCCGCAGCCACTTCGTCCGCAGGCGCCATTGCTTTCGCCGTGCTTTCGTTCATCCGAACCTCGGCTGGCTCAGTGGTTTCGATCATCGATCGGGCGCTTGGTGCGGGCGGCGAGTTTTGCGAGGCTCTTCTTGAGGCTTGCGTAATCGGTAAGGGTCGCGACGATCATGCCGACAATCACCACCAGGGCGACGATATAGGCGGCAATCACGAAGCCGGAATTGTGATCGCTCATTGCGCCGGCTCCGCAAAGATCGCGGAAACATCCGCAGCGTGTTCACCAGCGCTCGCGGCGAGCATCGAGAGACGCCTTATGCGCCGGCGCAAAATCTCGTTGCGGATTGCCATCATGTGCAAGGTGAGGAAGAGGCTGGTGAAGGCCAGCGCCATGACGATCAGCGGCCAGAGCATGGAGAGTGCGATCGTCGGGCCGCCCATACGGAAGACGGAGGCCGATTGGTGCAAGGTGTTCCACCAATCGACGGAGAACTTGATGATCGGAATATTGACGGCGCCGACGAGCGTGAAGATCGCCGCGAGCCGCGCGGCCTTACCCTGGTCCTCGATCACCTGCCAGAGCGCGATGATGCCGAGATAGATAAGAAACAGCACGAGCACTGAGGTCAACCGCGCGTCCCATACCCACCAGGTGCCCCATTCCGGCTTGCCCCAGAGCGAACCGGTCACGAGGCAGAGGAAGGTAAATCCCGCGCCGAGCGGCGCCGCAGCTTTTTGCGCCGCGTCGGCGAGCGGATGGCGCCAGACAAGCGTGCCGATCGCCGCCGAGCTCATGACGAGATAGACGAACATCGCCATCCAGGCCGACGGCACGTGAAGGTACATGATCCGCACTGTCTCGCCCTGCTGGTAGTCGGGCGGCGCGACAAACAGGGCGAGATAGAGGCCAAGGCCGAAGAGGACCGCGGTTACCCCAGCGGTCGCAGGCAGAGCGACGCGCACGAGGCGAAGGAATTCGGCGGGATTGGCGTAGTTTGGCATCGTTCTCATCTAGGCGCGGAGCCGACGGAAAGCAAATTCTTGCGGGAATTCTCACATCGAGTGATGAGCTTTCGGGATAGATCCGTTCAAATCCGCCAAAGCGCCGAGCGGCCTTCCCCACGTCAGCACTTGCTTGCCCGAGACAGGCTTTGTACAGGCGCAGATCGGGGCGGGCCGCAACTCGACGCGTGAAATGGCACGATCGATCAGACAACAATTGTTAGAGGCAACGCCGGGCTGGGCCGTGGCAATTTGGCGGCATTGGAAGGCGCATGGCGAATTCCCTAATATTTTTCGGCCGAAGACCTTCAATGACAAGGTCCTGCACCGGATAATTTTTGATCGGCGGGAATGGCTGACCGAAACCACGGACAAATATCGGGTACGAAACTATGTGCAACAGCGCTTGGGTCCGGAAATCCTGCCCAAGATCCTGCACGTCACAGACTATCCGACAACGATTCCTTTCGACGATTTTCCCGACCGCTTCGTGATTAAGCCGACGCATGGTTCGGGCTGGGTCAGTTGGCAACAGTGTGACGAGACTCGCAGCCGCTTCTTCAATCTGTCCTGGGAACGGCTTAACGCGTCGAGGGGATCCCGAGATCATCGGCGATGTCGCGCGCCCCAAGCATTTTGACGAGATGATTGCAGCGGCCGAAACCCCGGCGCGAGATATAGACTTCGTCAGAGTCGATTTCTTCGGACACCGATGCGAAACTCTATTTCGGCGAGCTTACGTCCACGCCGAATTGTGGTCTCAGGCGAACCCAGCCGGCAGAGTTCGATCACTATCTCGGCCTGTGGAAGCTCTGAACGGGACGCGGTTTCACGAAACGATGTCCTTTACGTCGCGACGTTCATTCCACTCCCTGCCGCAGCGCCAAAGCCGCTGCGAAGGGCGCGGCGGCGAGCGCCGCCAGCGTCAGGCCGCAGAGGATCAGAAACGGGGTCGCAAAAGCAATCGCTCCGCTTGCGGCGGCGACCCCGAAGATCAGGATCGGAATCGAGAGCGGCAGGATCAGAATTGCGAGCAGCAGGCCGCCGCGCCGCAGGCTGACGGTCAGAGCCGCGCCTATGGCGCCGATCAAGGTCAGCGCCGGCGTGCCGACCGCAAGCGAAGCTACGACCACCCCGAGCGCCCGAGCGTCGAGACCGAGCATCAGGCCGAAGAAGGGGCTCGCCGCGACGAGCGGCAGGCCGGTCAACAGCCAATGCGCCAGGCATTTGACGAGCACGACGAGTTCGAGCGGCGTGTCGCTGAGCAGGATGAGGTCGAGCGAGCCGTCCTCAGCGTCGGCTTGGAACAACCGGTCGAGGCCGAGTAAGGTCGCAAGCAGCGCCGAGAGCCATAAAATGGCCGGGCCGATCCGGGCGAGCAAGGCCTGATCCGGGCCGACCGCGAAAGGCGTGATCGCGACGAGGCAGAGGAAGAAGATGACGCCCATGCTCGCGGCGCCGCCGATCCGCTGGCCAATGCTGAGATCGCGCCGCAGAAGCGCGCCAAGCGCGGAAGGCGAGCCGCTCTGTTTCATGGCGCTTCGCTCGCCGGTCGGCCGAGAGCGAGTTCGGCTGTGGCAATCGCCAAGGGCGCGTGGGTCGCGACGATGACGATCCCGCCCGCGGCCAGATGCGCCGCCATGATCTCCATGATGGCAGCCTGGGAGGCGAGATCGAGCGCGGTCAACGGTTCGTCGAGCAGCCAGATCGGTCGAAAGACCGCGACGAGCCTGGCGAGCGCAGCGCGTCGCTTCTGCCCAGCCGAGAGATAGGCGGCCGGCAGATCGGCGACGCCCGATAGACCGAGGCGCGCCAGGCCCGCTTCGACCTCCGCCGCGCCCGGCCGCAGGGAGCCTGTCGCAAGCAGGGCGGCGAGGAAGGAGAGATTTTCGAAAGCCGTGAGGCTCGGTTTCAGGGCGTCGGCGTGGCCGACATAGTGGCAGAGTTCGGCGCGCCGCGCGTCAGAGGCGGGCGTGACCTCGATCTGCCCCGCGGCGAGCGGCAAAAGCCCGGCGACGGCCCTAAGCAACGTCGACTTCCCGGCCCCGTTCGGGCCGGTGACGCGCAAAACCTCGCCCGCATCCAACCGGAAGCCGAGGTCGACGAAAATTCTACGGCCGCCGCGTTCGACGCTGAGAGCCGAAGCCTCGATTTTCATGCTTGAAAAAATCGCGTTTCCTAATGAGCCTTGCGACCTTCGACCATGTAGCCGCCAGATTAGAACTTATCTATAAGGCGTCACTTCCGTTTTTCCCACCTCAGGACGCGGGACTTACGCCGATGGCTTCGCTCGATTCGTTCAAATCCCGCAAGAAACTTAACGTCGGCGGCAAGACCTATGATTATTTCTCGCTTAAGGCGGCGGAGAAGAACGGGCTGCCCGGGATTTCGCACCTGCCGTTCTCGATGAAGGTGCTGCTCGAAAATCTGCTGCGATTTGAAGACGGGAGGTCGGTGACGCGCGAAGATATCCTTGCGGTGGCCGAGTGGCTCGACAACAAAGGCAAGGTCGAGCGCGAGATCGCGTTTCGTCCGGCCCGCGTGCTGATGCAGGATTTCACCGGCGTTCCGGCGGTTGTCGATCTCGCCGCGATGCGCGACGCGATGACCAAGCTCGGCGGCGATCCGCAGAAGATCAATCCGCTCGTTCCGGTCGATCTTGTCATCGACCATTCGGTGATCGTCGATGCCTATGGCACCCCCAAGGCGTTCAAGACCAACGTAGATCTCGAATATGAGCGCAACGGCGAGCGCTATCGCTTCTTGAAATGGGGCCAGAGCGCCTTCGACAATTTCCGCGTCGTGCCACCCGACACCGGCATCTGCCATCAGGTCAATCTCGAATATCTCGCCCAGACGGTCTGGACCCGGAAGGAGAAGTTCAAGCCCGTCCGCGGCAAGGAGGAGAGTGTCGAGGTCGCCTATCCGGATTCGCTCGTCGGCACGGATTCGCACACGACCATGGTCAATGGGCTCTCGGTGCTCGGCTGGGGCGTCGGCGGCATCGAGGCTGAGGCCTGCATGCTCGGCCAGCCGCTCTCTATGCTCCTGCCGGAAGTCGTCGGCTTCAGGCTGACCGGCGAGCTGAAAGAGGGCGTCACCGCGACCGACCTCGTTCTGACCGTCACGCAAATGCTGCGCAAACAGGGCGTCGTCGGTAAGTTTGTCGAATTCTACGGCCCCGGTCTCGCGCATCTCTCGCTCGCCGATCGAGCGACCATCGCAAACATGGCGCCGGAATATGGCGCAACCTGCGGCTTCTTCCCCGTAGACTCAGAAACGCTCGCCTATCTTTCGACGTCCGCCCGCACGCCGGCGCGCATCGCGCTCGTCGAGAAATATGCCAAGGCGCAGGACATGTTCCGCACCGCAACGACGCCCGATCCCGTCTTCACCGAGATTCTCGCGCTCGATCTTGCGAGCGTCGTGCCCTCCATGGCGGGTCCGAAACGGCCCGAGGGGCGGATCGCGCTCGAATCCGTCGCGACGGGGTTCAAGACGGCGCTCGCCTCGGAATACAAAAAAGCAGCGGACGCCGAAAAGCGCTATCCGGTGCACGGCGAGAATTATGATCTCGGCCATGGCGACGTGGTCATCGCGGCGATCACCTCCTGCACCAACACATCCAATCCGAACGTGCTGATCGGCGCAGGCTTGCTCGCCCGCAATGCCGTCGCCAAGGGTCTGTCCGTCAAGCCGTGGGTGAAAACTTCGCTCGCGCCCGGCAGCCAGGTGGTGGCCGAATATCTCGACAATTCCGGGCTGCAGAAAGATCTCGACAAGCTCGGCTTCAATCTCGTCGGCTTCGGCTGTACGACCTGCATAGGCAATTCCGGGCCGCTGCACCCCGAGATCTCGGACACGATCAACGAGCACGGGATCGTTGCGGCGGCGGTTCTCTCCGGCAACCGCAATTTCGAGGGCCGTGTCAGCCCCGACGTGCAGGCGAATTACCTCGCTTCCCCGCCGCTCGTCGTCGCGCACGCGCTTGCCGGCACGGTGCGGAAGGATCTGACGCACGAGGCTCTCGGCCAAGGCCAGGACGGCAAGCCCGTCTACCTGCGCGACATCTGGCCGAGCGCCAAGGAGATCAACAGCTTCGTCTCAAAATTCGTGACGAAGAAGATCTTTAAGAGCCGCTATGCCGACGTCTTCGAGGGCGACGCGCATTGGCGCAAGGTGAAAGTGCCGGCCGGCGAGACCTATCATTGGGACATGGGCTCGACCTATGTGCAGAACCCGCCCTATTTCAACGGGCTGAAGATCACGCCGGAGCCGGTCAACGACATCGTCGATGCGCGCATCCTGGCGCTTTTCGGCGACAAGATCACCACCGACCACATCTCGCCAGCGGGCTCGATCAAGGCTGCTTCGCCCGCCGGCCAGTTCCTGCTTGAACGGCAGGTCTCGCAGGCCAATTTCAACCAATACGGTACGCGGCGAGGCAATCATGAGATCATGATGCGCGGCACTTTCGCCAATATCCGTATCAAGAATTTCATTCTCGCCAAGCCCGATGGCAGCGTGCCGGAAGGCGGGATGACGCGGCATTGGCCGGACGGCACCGAGATGCCGATCTTTGATGCGGCGATGAAATATGAAGCCGAGGGTGTGCCGCTTGTCGTCTTCGCCGGGGCCGAATATGGCAATGGCTCGTCGCGCGATTGGGCGGCGAAGGGGACCAAGCTCTTGGGCGTTCGCGCGGTGATCGCCGAATCCTTCGAGCGCATCCATCGCTCGAATCTGGTCGGCATGGGAGTCTTGCCACTTACCTTCGAGCCCGGCACGAGCTGGAAGTCGTCGCTCAAGCTCAGGGGCGACGAAAAGGTCACGATCCGCGGACTAGGCAAGGAATTGAAGCCGCGCCAGATGATGGAAGCGACGATCACCTATGCCGACGGAAGCGTGAAGACCGTTCCCTTGCTTTGTCGCATCGCGACGGAGGACGAGCTCGAATATTTCAACAACGGCGGCATTCTGTCCTACGTCCTGCGCCAGCTCGCGGCGGCGTAACCACCTCTCCCCGCAAGCGGGGAGAGGTGTGCTAAGGAACCCGCATGCCCAGCTACAAGCTCTTCATCCTTCCTGGCGACGGCATCGGCCCCGAAGTCATGGCGGAGGTTGAGAAGATCGCCGGCTTCCTCACGAAAGAAGGGGCCACCCGCTTCGAGATCGAGAAGGGCCTTGTCGGCGGCGCCGCCTATGATGCGCATGGGCAAGCGATCAGCGAAGCAGATATGGCGCGCGCCGCGGCGGCCGACGCGATCTTGCTCGGCGCGGTCGGCGGCCCGAAATGGGACCACGTACCCTATGACGTGCGCCCCGAAGCTGGCCTCCTGCGGCTGCGCAAGGACCTTGCCCTCTTCGCCAATCTGCGCCCGGCGATCTGCTATCCGGCGCTCGCCGATGCTTCCTCGTTGAAGCGCGAACTCGTCGATGGGCTCGATCTCATGATCGTGCGCGAACTGACGGGTGGCGTCTATTTCGGCGCGCCGAAAGAGATCATCGATCTCGGCAACGGCCAGAAACGCGCCATCGACACGCAAGTCTATGAGACTTACGAGATCGAGCGAATCGGCCGCATCGCTTTCGAGCTGGCGCGCAAGCGTCGCAACAAGGTGACGTCGTCGGAAAAGCACAATGTGATGAAATCCGGCGTGCTCTGGCGCGATACCATCATCGATCTGCACAAGCGTGAATTCCCCGATGTCCTACTCGAACATCAGCTCGCCGACGCGCTCGGCATGCAGCTCGTGCGAAAGCCGAAGCAATTCGACGTGATCGTCACCGACAATCTGTTCGGCGACATGCTGTCGGATGTCGCCGCCATGCTCACCGGCTCGCTCGGCATGCTGCCCTCGGCTTCGCTCGGCGAAGTGGACGAAAGGACCCATCGCCGTAGGGCGCTTTACGAGCCGGTGCATGGCTCGGCGCCGGACATCGCCGGCAAGGGCCTCGCCAATCCGATCGCCATGATCGGCTCCTTCGGCATGGCTCTGCGCTATTCTTTCGGGCTCTCCGATCTCGCCGACCGCATCGAACGGGCGATCGCGGGGGTGCTCGCAAAGGGGCTGCGCACCGCCGACATCAAGGGCGATGCGGTGAAATTTGTCTCGACCGCTGAGATGGGTGATGCGATCGTCGCGGAGCTGCGCGCGGCCTGAAAATCCTTCTCCCGCTTGCGGGAGAAGGGTGCTTACGACAGCAGCGGGCCCCAGGCCGGATCGGATGCGTAGGACGGCGTCGGCACCTGGAATTCGGCCCGGCCGAACACGTCGATCATGAAAATATGCGGGCCGGAGTTGCCGCCGGGATCGCGGAAGAACATCAGAAAGAGCCCGTTCGGCGCCCAGGTCGGGCCTTCGTTATGGAAGCCCTCGGTCAGGATGCGCTCGCCAGATCCGTCCGGCTTCATCACCCCGATCGCAAACGTGCTGGTCCCCTGTTTGGTGAAGGCGATGTAGTCGCCCTTCGGTGACCAGACTGGCGTCGAGTAACGCCCGTTGCCGAACGAGATTCGCTGTGCGTCGCCGCCGGCAGCCGGCATGACGTAGATCTGCTGGCTGCCGCCGCGGTCCGAGTCGAAGGTGATCTGCGAGCCGTCCGGAGAGAAGGAGGGCGAGGTGTCGATGGCGGAGGTATCCGACAGCCGCGTGGTCGCCCGCGACCGGATGTCCATCTCGTAAAGGTTGGATGAATTGCCTTGCTGCAGCGACATCACGATCTTCTGCCCGTCGGGCGAGAAGCGCGGCGCAAAGGTCATGCCGGGGAAATTGCCGACGATCTGGCGCTGTCCGGTCGCGATGTTGAGAAGCAAAACCTTGGGATCCGAGTTTGCGGGGAAAGCCATGTAGGTCACGTCCTGCGAGGACGGCGAGAAGCGCGGGGTCACTACGAGATCGTCGCCGCTTGTCAGATAGCGCACGTTGGCGCCGTCCTGATCCATGATCGCAAGCCGCTTGCGGCGGCGCTCGGCCGGCCCCGTCTCGTCGATAAAGACGATGCGGGTGTCGAAAAACCCTTTCTCGCCGGTGATCCGTGTGAAGACCGCGTCGGAAATGATATGCGCGACGCGCCGCGAATTGTTCGGATCCGTCACATATTGCTGGCCGGCGACCTGCGCGCCCGTGCCGACGTCCCAAAGCCGGAACTCAGTTTGTAGCCGGCCGTCCGGCCCGGGGCCGCTGCGGCCGGTGACCACGAACTGCGCATTGACAGTCTTCCAGGATTCCATCTGCGGCGACTGATCAGGATTGGTCACGTGCTCCGGGAAAGTGTTCGCATCGACGGGCGCCAGAAACACCGAGCGGCTGAAATTATTGGTAATGACGCCGGTGATGTCGGCGCCGGAATCGCCGGCGAATTGCGTGACCGCGACCGATACGGGCTTGAACTGCGCACCTGGCGTCACGTTGAAGTACTGGTCCTGCGCCAGGGCAAAGCGCGAGGTCGCAAGGCTCGAGGCCAGTCCGAGAATGAGCCCAGAAGCCGATCGCCGGGTGATGGATGGAAGCATGGTTCTCGCTCGGTTCAAAATTGGGGCCAGATTGGATTGCTGCGATGACGAGAGTGCGATGGAAGCCGGCATCGGAACGAAGCGGTCGCCTCCGCGCTACGTGTCTTCGTCGATGAACCGGACAGTCCGGTCCCTCCATTCCTCGTAATAGGGTTTGAATATATCCGGAACCGGCAGGGGATCGCATGTGTGCACCGCCCGCATTGCACTGTCCGCCAGCGGTTGCCAAGCGGGATCGTCCGGCGGATTGAGCAAGGTCGGGTCGCCGGCGAGCGAGCCGTCGAGGTTCAAGGGCACCCGGATCATCGGCACATATTTTGGACCGGGCGGCAAGGTAATCGGCTGCGTCCAGCAGCCCTGAAACCTGTCATGGAACCAGCCTTCCATCTGCGCCATGAGCGACGGCGACATTTTTTCGGCGCTCGCGGTCGGCGAGCCGAGCGAGGCGACCTGCTGGAGTTCCTTGCCGGTCGCGGCCTTGCGCTGCTGCGCCTCCTTGCTCAAGAGGCGCGCGATGTCGTCGGCACTGAACTTGCGCGGCGGGTCTTTGCTGTCGTCGCCCGATTTCGGCTTATCCTCGGCGAGCAATTTGGCGATCTGGTCGAATTTGAGCTCCGGCTGCTTGGTTTCCTTCTTGGGCGCAGGCTTCGGCGGCTGGCTCTTGGGGGTGGACTGGATCGCCTCAGCGTCTTGAGACTTGTCGGCGACCGGCGGGACCGGCGCCGGTTTCGCGGGCGGCGGGGGCGTGGTTGCGGCTTGAACCGGCGGCTTCTGCGGTTCGACCTTGTCGGCCTCTCCCGGATCGGAGATCCGCTTCAATGGCGGGGGCGGCGTCGGCACGTCGCGCTTGGCTTCGGCGACCGGCGGCTTCGGCTTGGCTTCGACGGTGTCGGCGATCTTGTCGGCCCTTTGCTTCGGCTGGACCTGCTTGGCGGTCTTGTCGCCGTGCATGATCTGGTTGAAATCCTGCATGCTCACCATTTCAATCGGAATCGTCTCCGGCGCGTCCTCGAACTTGGGACTGCGGGAAAATGACAGCAGAGCCAGTGCGAGCAAGGCCGCGTGCGCGCCGCTCGAGGCGATGTAACCGGGCTTTCCCGATGCGTCCATCGAAACTCAATTCTTGCTTGGCTCGGTAACGAGAGCGACCCTCTTATAGCCGGCGGTGGTAATGATCGACATGACTTCGGCGATCTTGCCGTAATTCACGTCGTTGGCGCCACGTACATAGATGCGTTGGTCGAAGCCGTCGTGCGCCGCATCCTTTAACTTGTCGGCGAGCTGTTCAAGAGGAACAGGCTCATCCATGAGATAGACGGTGCCTTTTTCGTCGATGGCGACCGACAGCGGTTTTTGGTCAATATTGAGCGCCGAGGCCTTGGTATGCGGCAGGTCGATCGGAACGCCCGTGGCGAGCAGGGGCGCGGCGACCATGAAGATGATCAGCAAGACGAGAATCACGTCGATGAATGGCGTCATGTTGATATCGCACATGGCCTTGTAGCGAGGCACACCGCGGCGATGCCGGCCGCCTGCACGCGTTTGCGATGTGCTCATGCCCATAGGATCATTCTCCTTTGCCACACCACAAACCCTCGCCCTTTGGGAGAAGGCGCGCTCTCACGCCGCCCGATCGCGTGTGCCGTGCTGATCGATCTGCCGCGACAGGATCGAGGAAAATTCATCGGCAAACCCTTCGAGCTGGGCTTGCTTCTTCGCCACGTCCCCCTGCAGCTTGTTGTAAGCGATGAGGGCGGGGATCGCCGCGAAAAGGCCGATTGCCGTCGCCAACAGCGCCTCGGCTATGCCCGGCGCGACGACGGCGAGTGAGGTGTTCCTCGAAGCGGCGATCGAGCGAAACGAGGTCATGATACCCCAAACCGTGCCGAACAGGCCGATAAAAGGCCCGGCGGAGGCAACCGTTGCGAGCACCAAAAGGTGCGATTCGAGCTTTTCGACCTCGCGGGCGATCGTCACGTCGAGGACTTTCTCGATCCGCGTCTGCAGGCCCATGAAGGACGCCGTCGCCGTTTGCACGGATCGCTTCCATTCATGCATCGCCGCGACAAAAAGGCTCGCCATGCCGCTCGTCGGCCGCGACGATAAGGTGGCGTAAAGCTCCTCGAGCGAATTGCCGGACCAGAAGGCCTGCTCGAACCGGTCCATGGCCTTTTGCACCTTCGAAAACAGCAGTGCCTTGTTGATGATGATGGCCCAGCACCAGACCGAGGCTCCGAGCAGGCCAACCATGACCAGCTTGACCACGAGATGCGCCGACAGGAACATGCTCCAGAGCGTGACTTCCATGGCCGGCGCGGCCAATCCGGAAGCGGCGATGTCGGCTGGATTCATGTCAATCGTCCTTGCAAAGCGGCGGTGAAAAGCTCAAGGGGGAACTCCAGCACCGATGCCGCAAAACGCCGGGTGCCGGCGATCAAGCAGCCATTAACCCTCGCCAGATCCGGAATAGCAATTTCAGGCGAATCCCAGAATTTCGAGATCGGACCGATGATTAGGCCTCTCCTCACCTGCAATTCGGTCATTTCTTGGGCTTTCCGCGACGCCCTGCCGCTTAAAGGCGACCAACCAAGTTGAACCATCTTCAAGCTTAACATGAGGTTACGAAATCTAGGGCGGCCGGCGTTCCCGATGCAAGCTCAATGCGCGCGTTTGCCGGGCATTTGCAATTGCTGAATTTGCAATTCCTGAAGCGCCCGTCACCCGCGCGGGACCGGGGCCGGCGCCAATGACGCGGCCAGCCAGGCCTCGCGCCCCCACGCGATCTGCGGCGATTGCCTCAAAGGCCATCATCATCTGGGCCCGCGTGGCCAAGCTTGGCGCGAATCGCCAAAGGCAGCCGCTGCGCTCGACCGCCGGCGACCGCGGCGATGCGGACATGCGCTTCAACAAGCACCTCCTCGCCGCGGAGGATTTTTTGGGCCATTTCGATCGAGGCGCCGCCCAACTTCACGATGGCTGTCTCGATGCAAAGCTCGTCGTCCATCCGCGCCGGTTTCACATAGTCGACGCTCATCTTGCGCACGACGAAGACGAGCGCGCCAGCGGCAAAGAGCGCCGACTGGTTTATTCCTTGGGCGCGTAAAAATTCGGTGCGGCCGCGTTCGAGGAAACGCAAATAGGCGACATGTTGCACAAAGCCGGAGAAATCCGTGTCCTCGTAATAGACGCGCACCGGCAAGCGCTGCGGCGGAGCCTTTTCGGTCATGCTTGCGCGACGGCTATGAATCTTTTGGTGCGATCGTCATAGCCGAAAAGCGCGGCATAACGCCCCCAGTCGATCACGACTCGCAGGGATCTCTCGGCTTCGGCGCGGGTCAGATGATCTTCAAGTTCCACCTCGAAACGTTGGCGCGGCGCGCTGTGTCCGGCGCGCTCGTCGAGGATGCGTTTGATATGGGCGGCGAGCGGGACAAAATTCAGTAGATGCTCCTTGAAGACTCGTTTGCGCTCCTCGGTGTCGGCCTCGGCAAAGACACGGCCCGCGGCTGTGAGTTTCAGCCTGTCCTCCTTCAATTCGGCAAATTCGAGAATGTGAAGCGCTTCGGCCGCAGCGAGAAGCTCGTCAAGCTGCAGATTGAGCGCGTGTGCGAGCTTGGGGAGATCCGCATTGCCATCGCAGGGAGTCTCGAGAGTTTCGATAAGACCGCTGATTCGACTGGCGGAGGCACGCGGCAACGGCCGAACGATCGCGCCGTGCTTGTCTTTTTGGGAGCCGATCTCGGCGAGCGAACGCGAAACCAAGATCGCATAGAGCTCATCAGCAATATCCTGAAAGCTCGAATCGAGGCGATTGCGCGGATGCGGTAAGATGACGGAAAGCTCAGCGGCGATACGGCCCGGATTCGAGGAAAGCACGAGAATGCGGTCGCACATCATGACCGCCTCCTCGATGTTGTGAGTGACGATCAGAATGGATTTCGTCGGTAGCTGCCGACCGGTCCACAAGTCGAGAAGGTCCGTGCGCAAGGTCTCGGCGGTCAAGACGTCGAGGGCGGAAAAAGGCTCGTCCATCAGCAAGAGGACGGGGTTGATGACGAAGGCCCGGGCGAAGCCGACGCGCTGGCGCATGCCGCCGGAAAGCTCGCGCGGATAGGCCTCCTGGAACCCATCGAGACCGATGAGATCGATCGCTGCTTGGGCACGGCTGCGTGCTTCCTCCCTGCCGAGGCCGAGAGCATCGAGACCCGCCTCGACGTTTTCCAGGACCGTGAGCCACGGGAAAAGCGCAAAAGTCTGGAATACGACGGCAATTCCCTCATGCGGGCCCTCGAGCCGCTCGCCGCGGTAGAGGACTTCCCCGCTGCTGGGTGGCGTAAGGCCCGCAGCGATCCGCAGCAGCGTCGATTTGCCGGAGCCGGAGCGGCCGACAAGACCGAGGATCTCGCCGTCTTTGAGCGCCACGTTGATGTCGGCGAGAACCTTCAGGGGCTCGCCCGAGGGTTTGGGGAAGGCCTTGCATACGTCAACTAAGGTGAGGACGGGATTTTGCGCCTGGCTCATTCGAACCTCTCAATCGAGCCGCGTGCGGCGTTCGGCATAGGCATAAAGCGGTCGCCAGATGAGCCGATTCATCGTAACGACCATGGCGGACATCATCACAATGCCGAGCGCGATACGCGGAAAATCCCCGGCCGTCGTCATATGCGCGATATAGGCGCCCAGTCCGCCGGCATCGAGCTGCGTATTACCCCAGCTCACGACTTCGGCCACGATGCTCGCATTCCAGGCCCCGCCCGCCGCCGTGATCGCTCCGGTGACATAATAGGGAAATATGCCGGGCAGCATCACATCGCGCCACCAAGGCCAACCATGGATGCGGAAGGTCGCCGCGGCTTCCTTGAAATCGCTCGGATAGGCCGTGGTGCCCGCAATCACATTGAAGAGAATGTACCACTGGGTGCCGAGGATCATCAGCGGCGGCAGCCAGATCGCCGGGTTGGCAGCAAAATGAACGATGAGAACGACGGCCACAGGAAAGAGGAGATTGGCCGGGAAGGCGGCAAGAAATTGCGCCACAGGCTGGATTTTTTCTGCGAGCTTCGGCCGCAGGCCCACTTGCACGCCGATCGGCACCCAGATCAAGGTCGCAAGGATGATGAGAACCACCACCCGAAGCAGCGTCAAGAATCCATTGCTGGCGACAATTTGGACATCGTGCCAAGTCAATGTCGGCGCCATGAAATGCACCAGCAACAAAACGACATAAATTGTGGCGGCAGCGATGCATGCGAACCAAACTATATCCCCGGCGCGCTGCGGCAGAAGGGGATGGCTCGGGCGCGGAACCCACGCGAAAGGCGTGAAACGTTGGCGCACGAGGAAGTCCAGCCCGGAGCCTATCGGCGCACCGAGGCGGCGCATGAACGGGGCGCGCTGAAAGAGATCGAGCACCGGGCTTTTCGGAACGATCTGCGCCGCTGTCTGCTCGTAACGGAATTTATCAGCCCAGGCGACGAGCGGACGAAACAGCAGTTGATCATAGATGAGAATGGCGATCGTCATGGCGACGATGGCATAGAAGACTGCATGAAGGTCGCGCTCGGCGATGGCCTTGGCGACATAGGAGCCGACGCCCGGCAGGGTATAACTGATGTTGCCGACGGAAATCGCCTCCGAGGCCACGACGAAGAACCAGCCGCCCGACATGGACATCATCATGTTCCAGATGAGGCCCGGCATGGCGAACGGCACTTCGAGCCGCCAGAACCTTTGCCAGGCGGAAAAGCGAAAGGCGCGGCTCGCCTCGTCGATATCAAGCGGAACGGTGCGCAGCGTCTGGTAGAAGCTGAAGGCCATGTTCCAGGCCTGGCTCGTGAAAATGGCGAAGATTGAAGCGAGTTCCGGCCCGAGTATGGAGCGCGGAAAAAGCGAGACGAAAAATACGACAGTGAACGAGAGATAGCCGAGAACCGGCACGGATTGCAGAACGTCGAGCAGCGGAATGAGCACCATTTCGGCGCGCCGGCTCTTCGCCGCCAAAGTCGCATAAGTGAACGTGAAGAGAAGCGAGGCGAAAAGCGCGATGAACATGCGCAAGGTCGTGCGCAGGGTATAGGCGGGCAGAGCCCAGGGCGACAGCGATATGTTCTGCGGCATTGCGGAGGCGACAGGCGCCATCATCTGGCGCAATCCGAGGCCGAGAAGAACAAGGAGAGCGAACACCGCAAGGGCTGCGACGAGATCGCGCCAGGAAAGCATGCGCCGGGCAAAGACGCCGTATCTGTAAAATTCCGTTCGGTGCTGCACGTCGCCAACCTTCGTCGCGCGAACATCAAGCTGAGCGGCACGGATGACATTGAGATGCCTCAAGCGGCCTGCCTTTCCAGTGCCAATTCTGTCGAGACGGGTCGGGCGCGGCTCTGCCTCGATGTCATAAAGCCCTCATGCTAAGTGACAGCGGGGCCGCGCACGCGCAGCTTGGGTCGAAGCCGCCGGAACAGAGCGTGTCTCAGTTCAGCAGGGGGGAAACAGACCGCGGAGCAATTCGCTCGCCGGTGACCGGCTATCTCGATTGCATCAAATCGGGCCCTTCACGACAGCCCTGAGCCCGAAGCCGATAACGAACGAGAGACCGGCCGCGCTCATCCCGATTAACAACGTCTCGAACCCGGACTTCGCCCAGCCGGCCAGCGACCATCGGCTCTTCGCCGCTCCGATGCCGAAGAACACGAGGCCCGTCGCGACCACGCACCAAGCAAGACTGTACGCGATGAGATAGCTGACGAGCGGCACCGATCCGCACAGCACGAACGCGGCAGAAGTGTTGAGCGCAGCCAAGATGGGCCGTTTTACAGTCGGAGAAAGACCATATTCTTCGACAGCCATAGTCTTGGCCCAGCGGTCTTCGTCGGACGAGATGACGTCGACGACTCGCTCCAGTTCGGCGCCGGAGAAGCCCTTGCGGGCGAAGATCTGCCGGATTTCTTCGCGCTCACCGCTCGGTACCAGTGCAATGTGTTTTCGCTCGATGGCGAGCAGGCGTCCATACTCGTCCAACTCGGCCTTAGTGGCGCTGTAGTCGCCGGCTCCCATCGCAAATCCGTCGGCGACGAGGTTGGCCAAGCCGAGCACTAGAACGACCATTCCAGGCAGGTCGGCACCGACGACACCGGCGACGATGGCAAAGGTGGTGATCGTTCCATCGATCCCGCCGTAGATCCAATCCCGGAGATAGTTGCCATGCGCGTCTCGAGCGAGACGCGTCTTGATCTCTTCTCTGGTATGACTGTGCTCCAGCCTTTCGCCTGACGCAGGGGGATTGTTACTCATGACCGTTTAACCGCTTGACGGCGGGGAAGGGATTCCCCGGTGCGACACGGTCGAGCATCAGCCATTGGCCTCTCCTTCGTTTTCCCAACGCACCCATCTTGGCCGCAGGGCCAGTTGCCAAGCGTTGATCCAGGTCAAGCTTGCATTTCAATAGATCCGCATGATTGGATGCCGCCTCGAGTTTGGGCGACCTGACTCCCGCAGCCGCTGGGTCGTAAAAAGAATTGAAACTGATGGGGTGGATGGCCCCCTGACGGCATCTGAGTGCCAGAATGGTGGTCGTCGAAGGTCACCATTAATGGGAGCCATCCATGGGTGTGATTACAACGATTGGGCTGGATCTGGCCAAGAACATCTTTCAAGTCCACGGCGTCGATGAGGTTAACGGCGTGGTGATGCGTCGACGGCTCCGGCGCGGTCAAGTGCTCAGGTTCTTTGCCGGCTTGCGGCCGTGTTTGATCGGCATGGAGGCCTGTGCGACGGCGCATTACTGGGCGCGCGAGCTGAGGGCGCTTGGCCATGAGGTTCGCCTCATGCCGCCGCAATATGTTAAGGCCTACGTCAAGCGCAACAAGAACGACGCGGCCGATGCCGAGGCAATCTGCGAAGCCGTCAAGCGGCCGTCGATGCGCTTCGTGCCGGTGAAGACGGCCGAGCAACAATCGGCGCTGCTGAGACAGCACCAAGCATAGCCGGTTTTTTGCGCTCGAGGCCGGCTGGTGATAAACGTATTTTAGGTGAATTCGGACGGTGCGGAAACAATGTATAGCCGCGTCACCAAAGGCGTCCAGATCACGGTCATGCCCGAATTCGTGCCGGAACGCTCCGATGCCGACGAGGCGACCTATTTCTGGGCTTACACGGTCGAGATCGCCAATTGCGGCGCGCTCACCGTCCAATTGACCGCGCGGCACTGGAAGATCACCGACGCCAACGGTAGGCTCGAGGAGGTGAAAGGCCCCGGCGTCGTCGGCGAACAGCCGGTCCTGAAGCCCGGCGAGCGTTTTTGCTACACATCCAGCTGCCCGCTCACGACGCCATCCGGCATCATGACCGGCACCTATCGGATGGTGAACGAAATGGGCGATGTGTTCGAAGCGGAAATCCCGGTCTTTTCGCTCGACTCGCCCTATGTTGCGCGGGTTCTGAATTAGTGGGCTCAAGCGCAGTGGAGACTAGGCTTTCGGCGACGCTCGCCATCCTCCAGCGGCTCGTCCATTTCGACACCGAGAGCGCTAAGTCCAATCTCGCGTTAACTGCCGATGTCGAAGCCTATCTTGCCGGCCACGGCGTCGATTATGTGAAGGTGCCGAATGCGGAGGGCGACAAGGCGACGCTCTTTGTGACGATCGGCCCGAAGATCGACGGCGGCGTTCTGCTGTCGGGCCATACCGATGTCGTGCCTGTCGAAGGGCAGGCCTGGAGCAGCGATCCCTTCACTTTGCGGGCCGCGAACGGCCGCCTCTATGGGCGCGGCGCCTGCGACATGAAGGGGTTCGACGCGATCTGCCTCGCCATGATCCCGGAGTTCCAACAGGCAGGGCTCAGGCGGCCGATCCATATCATGCTAAGCTACGACGAGGAGGTCGGTTGCCGCGGCGGCCTCGATACGATCGCCCGCTTCGGCCGCGATCTGCCGCGACCCGGCGCGGCCATCGTCGGCGAGCCGACCTCCATGCAGGTGGCGGACGCGCATAAGAGCATCGCCACCTACCGGACAATCGTGCAAGGCAAGGAAGCCCATTCTGCCAAGCCTGATCTCGGCGCCAGCGCCATCGAGGCGGCCTGCGTGCTCGTCACCGAGCTCTATCGGTTCGCAGATAGCCTCAAGACGAGGGCGGACCCGCGGTTTGATCCGCCCTTTTCGACAATCCACATCGGGATCATCCGCGGCGGCACGGCGCGCAACATCCTCGCCAAGCATTGTGCGTTTCATTGGGAGTTTCGCGGTCTGCCTGGCATGCCGCAAAATACCGCGCGCGTGCATATCGACGCCTTTGCGGAGGGGATCACGAATCCGAACCTGCGGATCGAGACGCAGACCGAAACGGAGGTCCCGGGGCTCACTCCCGCGCCCGGCTCGCGCGCCGAAGAGCTGGCGTTGAGGCTCGCGCAGTTGCACAGCACGATCACGGTACCCTATGCGAGCGAAGCAGGGCAATTCCAGGCGGCGCAGATCCCGACGGTGGTCTGCGGTCCAGGCTCGATCGACCAGGCGCATCAGCCGGACGAATATATCGAGCTCAGCGAGCTCGAGGCCAGCATCGGCTTCATGCGCCGCCTCTTGGGGGAATTGGCGTGAGGAAAACCCGCAGCAATGCGTTGAAAGACCGGCTCGCGCCAGCGCTTTGTTACAGGATCGTTTCCATTCCCTTGCGACGAATCACATTGAGCAGAACGAGCGCCGCGCCGGTCGGGCGCTTTGCCCCTCGCTCCAGTTGAGAGACATAGCCGGTCGTTACATTTAAATAATGCGCGAACACGCTCTGACTCATGTGAGCGCGCTCGCGCATCGTCCGAATTTCGTCGCCTGTGATCGGCGTGATAGTCGCGGTCTCCCGGGGTCCGAGATGACGCATCGTGATCTTGTCGAGACCGGCCGCGTCCAGAAGGCCGCCCTTCCGCATATCGCCCGCGGTCTCGAGCAGAGCTTTCGTCAGCCGGCTAGGCTTTCTTGCTGCCTTCGTCATCTTTAATCTCCTCCGCGAGGCCTTCCGCAATTTGCCTTTTCAATTGCTCCTTGTCCGCCCTCAGCCAAGCAGCCGCGATCTCTCGCAGCGTCTCCAGCTCGTCATTCTCGATGTTGTCCCGCTCGTTCTTGGCGAACGCATAGAGAAACACCGCGCGGTCACCGGAACGGTAAGCAATCAGCGTCCGATATCCGCCTGATCGGCCTTCGCCAGGGCGCGCGACCCGTTGTTTGATGAGCCCAACCGCCAAGGTCCGCGTCGATGATCCGACGTTCGGCGCGTCCGATGGCTTCTCTTAGGACTCTGTCCTTGATCCGCTCTCGCCGCGCATAGCGGATGAACCATTTGGTTTTGAATATCCGCACGGCCCTACCATAGCACTATATACTATAGACAATATCCTATGGATTCAAGGCTTTTCATCTAATGTCACACCCTTTTTGCGATAAACGTCATGCGCGCCTGATTATGGCCGATGTTGCGCTCGACGCGGCGCGCCTCAAAACCTCGCGTCGAAAGCAGCCGCTGCATCTCGGGAATGGCGAAAGTCGTAAGCCCAATTCTGCCGCGCGTTCTGCGATATCGCTTAAAGAAAGTCGCGGCGAAGCCGCGCAAGGCCGC
Source organism: uncultured Alphaproteobacteria bacterium (assembly GCA_963720425.1). Taxonomy (GTDB): domain Bacteria; phylum Pseudomonadota; class Alphaproteobacteria; order Rhizobiales; family Beijerinckiaceae; genus Methylovirgula. The sequence continues at coordinate 554,194 of OY970391.1, read as the reverse complement.
GAACAGAAATCCGCCGCGATAGGCGAACTCGACCAGCGCCCAGGAGTCGGTCAGCGCATCGACGTGCGGCGGAATGATATCGGCGACGACGAGGCGGCCGCCGAGCTTCAATTTCGCCGCCGCGAATGCGACGAGCGCGCCGCATTCCTCGCGGCTCAAATATTGCAAGACCGAATTGCAGATCATCATGTCGAGGCTCGAGTCGGGCAAGGCTTCGAGGCCGGCTCGGTCGAGCACGATGATCTTCGCATTAGCCTTATGGCGCTGGCGCAGCGACGCCTCGATCTTGGGGATTGGATCATAAAGATAGAGGCGGCCGCATTTGGCCCCGAGGAAATCCGCAGCGAGCGCTTCGCCGCAGCCGTAATCGAGCACGTGAGCCTCGGGCGAGGGAATGAGCGGCGCGATCTCCTTGCCAATGTCGGCGTAATACAAGGCGCGATGCCGGCTGTTCACGTAGAGCACGTGATCGCCGTTCCAGAAATCGCGCCAGGACATGGAATCGGCCTCACGCAAAAGCGCGCTCATCGAGCGCCGGGACAGGTCAGAACCTCTATCGTCACATGGCTCAAGCCGGGCAAGTCGGCGAGCCTCGCCTTGTGCTCCTCCGGCGACCGCGGATGATCGCTGACGATCGAGATGACCGCCGCCCGATGGCCGGGGCCAAGCCGCCACAGGTGAAGATCCGACACGAAGTCGCCCTCCGTCTCGAGCCGCGCCTTGATGGCCTCGCCGAGGTGATCAGCCGGCGTGACATCGAGGAGCACGCCGCCCGAGTCGCGTAGGAGACCATAGGCCCAACTCAAAATCACGCAACACCCCGCAAGGCCGACCACGGGATCGATCCAGATGAGGCCGAAATTGCGGGCGAGGAAGAGGCCGCTGATGGCCAGCAGCGAGGTTGCCGCGTCGGCCAGAACATGGATATAGGCTGCCCGCAAATTGTGGTCGCCATCGGAATGGCCATGATCGTGATCGTGGTCATGGTCGTGGTGATGGTGATGTTCATCATCGTCGCGCAGCAGCCAAGCGCTCGCGAGATTGACGCAGAGGCCCAAACCGGCGATCGCCAGAGCCTCGTCATAGACGATCGAGCGCGGATGGATCAGGCGGCCGATCGATTCATAGGCGATCAGGAGCGCGACCATGGCGAGCGCAAGTCCGCTCGCGAAGGCAGCGAGATCTCCGAACTTTCCCGTACCAAAGGCGAAGCGCGGATCATCTGCGTGGCGGCGCGCATAAAGATAGGCGAGCGCCGCGACCCCCAGCGCCGCCGCATGAGTCGACATGTGAAAACCGTCGGCGATCAGCGCCATCGAGCCGAACACGGCGCCGCCGACGATCTCGGCCACCATCATCGCCGCCGTCATTCCGACGACGATCAGCGTCCGGCGCTCGTTGGCGGCGTGATGCCGGCCCAGAAACACATGCGGATGAGTGAACCCATCAAGCGAATGGTCGTGCATGAGACCGCGAACCTGCCGGAAAAGGGACGATGGCCAGCTTGGGGCCGCCAGAGCCCTTCTCGGCTCCGCCGACGCTTGCGGCCCTCATTTGAGGAAAACATAGATATCGACGGCCAGATTTGGATCCTCCGAGCTCGTCAATTCGGTCAAATATTCCTCGATGAAGAAATCGCCCGCCTCAAGGCCCTTTTCGTCGAGATAGGCGGTGATGAGATCGTAAGTCGAATCGATGTCGTCATAAGGGCCGCGATGCTGAAATTTGATCGCCTTGCCGGAGGGCGAGGATCCGAGTTTTATGTCGGCCGACAATTCGTCCTTGCCCGCCGGCTTTTCGGCAAGTGGCACCATGGCCTGATAGGAAAAGCCGGTGTCGCCAGTTTGCGTGAAGACGGTGAAGGGCGAGCCGGCAGGCTTGAGCCCGGCTTTATTCATCGCGGCCTTGATCTTGGCGAGCGAACCCTTGATTGAGGCGAAACCGTCATCCCATTTGGCTTGGGCAGTGACAATCGCGGTCGGCCGCGACGGCACGTCCAAGGTCACGGTCGTGGCCTCGCTCGGCACGCCGGGAGTGCCTTGCTCCGGCTCACCTGCGTTCGGGACTGCCATCGGAGGGACGGGAGCTGCGGGAGCAGCCGGGGCCGGAGTTGCGGTTGAAGGCGCAGCTGGCGCCGGCGTCGCCGGGGCAGGGGTCGCTGGCGTGGCTGGCGCCGCTGGTCCTGCCGGCGCTGCGGGCTGATCTTCCGCCCGCACCGAAGCGGCGAGAGAAAAGCCGAGAGCAACAGCCAAGGCCAAGCTGACCGCAAAAGGCCGTTTCGCGAATTTCATGAGGCTTTCCTCCTGTCGCAGACCTGCAGTCTTGGCCAGCTTCGGCGCGCCGTGCCGAATCGGACAGTATAGAGCCTGCAAATTCTTAGCCATGGCTACGGCGTTTTCCTATATGAAGCTCGAACCTGAGATGAACGGCATGATGCATCCTCTCGCGCAGCGACCGGTCGTGAAGATGAACGGCCTCGGCAACGAGATCCTCATTCTCGATCTGCGCGGCACGTCTTGTGAGCTTACCACCGAGGCGGTGAAAGCGATCGGCCGCGGCGATCGTCTTGCCTTCGATCAGCTGATGGTGCTGCGCGATCCGCGCTCGCCCGCAACCGAAGCTTATTTGCAAATCTACAACAGCGACGGCACGGAGGCCGGCGCCTGCGGTAATGGCGTGCGCTGCGTCGCCTGGAGTTTGCTGCGCGGCACGAAGCGGGAAACGCTGAAGATCGAAACCTCGGCCGGCATTCTCGAATGCCTGCGCCAAGGCGAATGGAGTTTTTCGGTCGATGTGGGCAAGCCGCGCTTCTTTTGGCGCAACATCCCGCTCGCCACGCCGGTTGAAGACACGGGCGCCATTGAATTGAGCCTGGGCGGAATGCCGGCCTTCGCGGCAGCGATCAACATGGGCAATCCGCATGCCGTCTTCTTCGTCGACGATCTCAATGCTTATGACCTCGCCGCCATAGGTCCGCGGCTCGAACATCATCCGCTGTTTCCCGAGCGCGCCAACATATCGCTCGCGCATGTTGCCGGCCGCGATCACATCCAGGTGAGAGTCTGGGAGCGCGGCGTGGGATTGACCCGCGCCTGCGGCTCGGCCGCCTGTGCCGTTCTCGTCGCCGCCGCCCGCAAGAATCTTGCGGCGCGCATGGCTAAAGTGAGCCTGCCTGGCGGCGATCTTGAGGTCGCGTGGCGCGAAGACGCTCACGTCATCCTGACCGGTCCCGTCGAATATGAATTCGAGACGGTGCTCGACCCGCTCCTCTTCGAGGATCAAGCCGCGTGAACGGGGCTTTGCATCGGCAGGTCGAGATCGTCAACTTCGGCTGCCGTCTCAATCTCGTCGAAAGCGAGGCCATCCGCAGAGCGGCTCTCGCCGCGGGCCGCGACAATCTCGTGATCGTCAACACCTGCGCGGTGACGGCGGAAGCCGTCCGCCAGGTGCGCCAGGCAATCCGAAGGCTGAAGCGCGAAGCGCCGCAACGCGAGATCATCGTCACGGGCTGCGCCGCGCAGATCGATCCGCAAGCCTTTGCCGCTATGCCCGAAGTCGCCAAGGTTTTCGGCAATGGCGAGAAGATGGAGCTGCGCGCCTTTGCCGATGAGTCCGGAGCGCGCGTACAAGTCGGCGATATTTTTGCTCACGCGCCGGCGCCGCCGGCAGTCGAAAGCGTCGAGGGCCATACGCGGGCCTTCCTCGCGGTGCAGAACGGCTGCGATCATCGCTGCACCTTCTGCATCATTCCCTATGGGCGCGGCGCCTCGCGCTCGATGCCGGTGAGCACCGTTCTTGCGGCGGTCAAAACCTGCCTCGACAAGGGCGTGAAAGAGATCGTGCTGACCGGCGTCGATCTCACCGCTTACGGCAAGGACCTCGATGACACGCCGCGCCTCGGGCAACTCGTCAAATTCATATTGAAGGCCGCGCCGTCGCTCGCGCGGCTGCGGCTCTCCTCGATCGATTGCATCGAAGCCGACGCGGATCTCCTCGATGCGATGACCAACGAGGCGCGGCTAATGCCGCATCTGCATCTCTCGCTGCAGTCCGGCGACGACATGATCCTGAAGCGGATGAAGCGGCGCCACGGGCGCGCCGACGCGATCCGCTTTTGCGCGGAGATCAAGCGGGCGCGGCCCGATATCGTGTTCGGGTCCGATCTCATCGCTGGTTTTCCGACCGAGACGGAAGAAATGTTCGAGAACACGTTGGCGCTCGTCGAAGATTGCGGGCTGACGCATCTTCACGTGTTTCCCTTTTCGCCGCGGCCCGGCACGCCGGCCGAGAAGATGCCGCAGGTCGAGGCAGGTGTCATCGGCGCCCGCGCCAAGCGCCTGCGCCAGGCGGGCGACGCGGCGCTGCGCCATCACCTTGCGGCGCAGGTTGGCAAGACGCTCACGCTGCTCGCCGAGCGCGGCGACATGGCGCGGGCGGAGGATTTCACCAAGGTGAGGGTTGGCGATGTTCCGGCCGGGCGGATGATCGCGGCGGAGATCGTGAGCCAGGACGGGAAGATGCTGATTGGAGAACGGACGGAAGTTGCCTGAGACGTGCAACAGCAGCGCCGTCATGGCCGGGCTTGTCCCGGCCATCCACGCCGACCCGCGATGCTCCTACTAGAGCCGGATCATTTTCGGTGGAAACGATCCCGCACCGCTTCCCCAGACGAGGCCTCGAAGCGGGCGAAGATCCGGGGTCCAGGAGCCATCACCTGATGCCCTACGGCCCTTAGATTCCGGCTCGAAGCTTCGCTTCGGCCGGGAAAGAGCGCGACGGCTCTACCATCGGTCTCAGGTCAGGAGCGCCAGCGCCGCGGGGATGGCCGCGATAATCCCCTGATCAAGTCCGGGGACGGCCATGACGTGGGATATAGAGTCGTGCTAATGCCGGCCGTTCTTTGCCCCTGCGAACGATCATGCCCGACAAGCTCCGCCCCATCACCCGCGCGCTGATCTCCGTCTCCGACAAGACCAAACTTGTCGAATTCGCCCGCGAGCTCGCCGCCCGCGGCATCGAGATCATCTCGACCGGTGGGACGCGCAATGCACTCGCCGCGGCGGACATTCCCGCCAGGGATGTTTCCGACATCACCGGCTTTCCGGAAATGATGGACGGGCGGGTGAAGACGCTGCATCCCAACGTTCATGGCGGACTCTTGGCCGTGCGCGAGGATCCGGAGCACGAGGCGGCGATGCTCGCGCATGGGATCGCGCCGATCGATCTCCTCGTCGTCAATCTCTATCCGTTCGAGGGCACGGTTGCCGAAGGCGCGGGCTTTGCCGAGTGCATCGAGACCATCGACGTCGGCGGCCTGGCGATGATCCGCGCCGCCGCCAAGAATTTCGAGAGCGTGACGGTCGTCGTCGATGTCGAAGATTATGATCTCCTCCTCGCCGAGCTGGCAGAGAATAACGGGGCGACGCGGCTCGTCTTCCGCCGCGACCTCGCCCAAAAGGCCTTCGCGCGGACGGCGGCCTATGACGCGGGCATTTCGAACTGGCTCGCGGCCGAGATTGGCGAGGCGGCGCCGGCCTATCGAAGCTTCGCCGGCCAGAGGATCGAGACGCTCCGCTATGGCGAGAACCCGCATCAGAGCGCGGCCTTCTATGCGACGCCGCAGCGAGCGCTGAGCATTGCCGCCGCCCGGCAAGTGCAAGGCAAGCAGCTCTCCTACAACAATGTCGGCGACGCCGATGCCGCGCTCGACCTCGTGGCCGAATTCGATCCCGCAAAACACGCCGCCGTCGCGATCATCAAACATGCCAATCCTTGCGGCGTCGCTCGGGCGGCGAGCCTCAGCGAGGCCTACCGGCTAGCGTTGCGCTGCGATCCCGTCTCGGCCTACGGCGGCATTGTCGCCATAAATCGCCGGCTCGATGCCGAGACGGCGCAGGAGATCGTAAAAATCTTCACCGAAATGATCATCGCGCCGGAGGCCGACGAAGATGCGATCGCGATCATCGCGGCCAAACAGAATCTTCGGCTTCTGTTGACCGGCGGCTTGCCGGATCCGCGCCGCGCCGACCTCACCTTCAGATCGGTCGGCGGCGGATTTCTCGTGCAGAGCCGCGACAATGCCGTCGTCGACGACATGGATCTTTGTATCGTCACCGAGCGTATGCCGACCGAGGCCGAACGCGACGATCTCGAATTCGCCTTCCGGGTGGTGAAACACGTCAAGTCGAACGCGATCGTCTATGCCAAGGGCGGCGCGACAGTGGGCATCGGCGCAGGTCAGATGAGCCGCGTCGATTCTTCGCGCATCGCCGCGCAAAAGGCCGAAGAGGCGGCCCGCGCCGCGGGGCTCTCAGAGAGCCTCGCGAAGGGCTCGGTGGTTGCCTCTGACGCTTTCTTTCCATTCGCCGACGGGCTCATCGCCGCGGCTGAGGCAGGAGCGACCGCAGTGATCCAGCCCGGCGGCTCGCTGCGCGACGAAGAGGTCATCAAGGCCGCCGATGATGCCGGCCTCGCGATGGTCTTCACCGGCGTGCGGCATTTCAGGCATTAGGCAAGCAACAAATCGATCCGCGCGCTCCTTCTCCCCTTAGAAGGTGGCCATTACTCCCTTTCCCCGCAAGCGGGGGGGTCGCGCAAACGGCGTAATGCCGGCCCCATTGTTTTCGCTGCTGCCCGCAGCTACGGTTCTTCGGTTTTTCTCATGCTGGGCGGCAAGTTCGATGTCGCGTATTTTTCTCAGTCATTCAAGCAAAGACGATTTCGCGGCGATGGCGCTGCAACGCCTTGACGATCGTCACCGAATTCATCGGCATTGCGCTCGCTCTCGATTACCTCGGGGCAGTCATGTTGCCTGAGTTACTACTGCCCATTGTCTCTTTAACGAGTTGTGATGCGCCGACAGAAATGATCCAGTGGCGGCAGCGGAGTGCGGGCTTACGGACCAACATGCTTGTCTCCGTGGGCGCGGCCGCCTTCGTCTCGCTCGGGATGCGAATTAATGGGCAAGCAGGCGCGACACAGATCGCTGCCTATGTCGTCTCCGGCATCGGCTTTCTCGGCGCGGGCGTCATCCTAAAAGAGGGCGCGCGAGTCTCGGTTTGAATACCGCCGCAACCCTCTGGTGTTCGGCGGCTGTCGGCGCCCTGTCCGGCGTCGGACTGGCAGCGGAGGCGACGGTCCTGACTGTCGTCATTCTCGCCGGCAACACTCTCTTGCGTCCGCTCGCCAACGCTATCACCGTGCCCCCGTCGACGAGCTGCAATCGGAAGCCATTTATGAAGTGCATGTGGTGACGCAGCCAAAAACGGTCGGCGAAGTACGGGATCTTCTAGCTGAAGCTCTCGACAAGGCGAGTTACCCCATTCGGCAGATCGAGGTCGCCGAGCGCTCGCCCGAGGCGACCGAACTCATCGCGACGCTGATCAGCACCGCGGTTGATCCCGTCGAACTCGACGCAGTTGCGAACGTACTGGAACAATCCCCGCTGGTGTCTTTCGCCAGCTGGTCGTCTAGTGCCAATGAATAGATCAACCAACGCCTCCAAAATTCGCAGGCTCGATTGCACAAATATACTTTAGGGATACAGCCTGCTCAAAGGTTTCTATCAACTCTCGATGGCCCGGAAGCTTGGGGTCGCCCAGGTCGCCTTAATCGTTCGCCGGGGCGCCGGCCTGTCGAAGTTCGCCCTAGGAGGAATTTTCTCTGCGCGACTGTAGTGGAGTGGTTACGCTCGCGATATCGCACGGGAGGCGACGTTGCAGTTTGTCCGCGCCGTGCTCGCCACGTAGTTTTTCCAGGTGCTCGGCTATGGCCATCCCGGCCTCGGCGCGAGGCGATGGGTCGGTCGCCGAACTCGTTATGCTGTCGTTAAGCTTAACGACCGAAAGGGATTGCCTGTTGCCGTGCCTGCTGATCCGGAACACCGCTCGATTTGTTATTAGAATGCAGCACTCGGTCGGCCGATAGAAACTTATCGCGAGCTTCTGCATTCATTCGGCGATATGAAGTCTACTTATATCGTTCGGGCAATTCACCCCAATGGAAGCAGCACCGATCAGTAAGGCCTGCCAGGATCCGGAGCGCGCCGGTCAATGGCCGGTACGGCAACAGAAAAGCGAGGCGCTGGAAGTCCGACCAGCATTCATGGAAATAAAAGACATCCTCAACGAGATTGATGAGCAGGTACTGATCCTCTCCCCCGCCGCAGCCGCATTAATTGATGCCGAAGCATATCCCGTCGTTACGATATCTGGTGCAGCACCTCTAAGGGTTCACGAAATTGCGGTCCCTAGTCGGAATGAATGCTGGGTATCGCACGAGCCTCACAGCAAGCGAGGACTCTGGCTCATTATCGTAACAGGCGCGTTTTTAGCGGCGCTTGGCTTAGGATGGTTTGGCGGGTGGAACTTGTATTGGTTTCTTGATAGACGAGACGAGCTGACCGGTAGGGCAGCTGTCAATGCGGTGGTCGAACGGATCATCAGCGTTGAATTGAACGGCGATCCAAACGCAAAGAATAAACGCTCTAGCGCAACAGGGCCCGGTCAATTTCTTAACGAAACCTGGCTCGACATGATCCGAGCGGGTCGGCCCGATCTGACTAGGGGGCGCGGCGAAAACGAAATCCTAGAACTACGGCGAGACGAAAAACTCGCCCGTGAGATCACAACGCGATTTGCCGAACGAAACGCAACGATGCTGAGGCAACGGGGCCTGCCTGTCACCGCTGGAACGGTCTACTTGGCGCACTTTGCCGGCGGCGCGGGCGCTGTCGCGATCCTCTCAGCGCCGGAGAATGCTGACGCGGCGCTCGTTATGGCGAGTGCCGATGCAACCGGGCGGACCGCGCCCGAAAGGATCATTAAGGCCAACCCGTTTCTCAAACACTTTACGGTCGCTGATCTTAAGAATTGGGCGGATCGCAAGATGCGTGGTCCTGACCTTCATCTGACCAAGGTGCTTACGGCCGACGCAAAACAGTGAACGCCTGACTAAAAAAGCCTCATGCAAAGGTCCGGATCGCTGGCTCAAGGTAGGCGGGGTCGCGAACCGTGTGCTCGACGATCTCCTTGAAACCGAGAAAATCGAGAAAAAGTATAATTCGGGATTCGTATGTTTTGGGCGCTTTGACCATTCTGGCCTCACATCATACGTAATGCACTTTTTGCTCCTCCACTCCGTCGCCTGCGAGCCCGGGGATGAGGACTGCAAGCGCGTCCACTGCACCATATAAGAAGATAGGCCCGCCCGGAGCGGCAAAAAGGGGAGGGTCTGATGAATGATCCGTGGGCATTTGGATGGACGCAAGTTCTCACTATCATAGGGCTCGCGATGACAGGGTTGATCTCATTTTTGGGTTTGCGCACATTCGGAAAGTGGAGAAGAGAAAAGTTAGACGAGAGACGAATTGAAGCGGCTGTTGATGCCCTGTCGATCGCGTACCATTCGGAATACGTTTTCGATTATAACCGCCGACCAGTAGTTTATCCTTGTGAATGGGAAGGAGATGCCGGAACTGCCGAGGGAATCGGAAGATCGGCGTGCCAAAAGAGGCGAGTATTTCGCTGTTCTGAAACGCCTTGAGAGGACGAAAGCATTCTTTGACTCTGTGTGGGATATTCAGCCGCGTGTGATGGCGCTGTTCGGGACTCAGACCAAAGAGATATTTCTGGAACTCCACCAAGCGCGGCAACAAGTAGAAATTTCTGCTGGTCTGCTCTTTCAGCGTGTGATGCGCGATGCCGGAATTACATTGAATGAGGATACTCAAAAGTTAAGAGCGCAGCAGCGTGCAGATCTATTCGCTCTTGAGGCGCCTCTTGCCGAGGAAGGCAATCGCGTGGGAGTTAAATTGCTTTCATTTGGGGACAGGATGGAAGCGTTGTGTCGTCCGATTGTAGAGAGAGGATATCGTCAAGAGAGCGGATTGATACATCGCCTTTTAGGCGGCGTTTGCGGAGAAAACTCGGCGATTATGTACTTGACATAATAGATCGGTTAAGATAGGAGCTTTGAAATGACTACCGATCTGACAAACCCGATCTTTCACGACGAGGATGCGGCCCGCGCCCATTTTGAGGCGATCCGCTGGCCGGATGGCAAACCGATTTGCCCGCACTGCGGCACCGTTGGCGAAGCTACACTCGTCAAGGGCGAGTCGCACCGCGCCGGCATGTATCAGTGCAAGGCCTGTCGCGAGCCGTTCACGGTCACGGTCGGATCGGTCATGGAGTCGAGCCATTTACCCCTGCACAAATGGGCGCTGGCCTTCCGCTTGATGGCAGCGAGCAAGAAAGGCGTCTCGGCTCATCAGCTCATGCGGACACTCGGCATCGGCTCCTATCGCACTGCTTGGTTTCTCGCGCATCGCGTTCGCGAGGCGATGGCAGATCGCAATCCCGAACCGCTGGGCGGGAAGGGCAAGACGGTCGAGGTTGACGAGACCTATATCGGCAAGGCGGGAGAGACCTTCGTTAGCGGCAAAGGATGGGTTGGAAAGCGCGGCACTGCGACGAAGCGCAAGGTGCTAACGATGGTCGAGCGCGGCGGTCGTGCCGTTTCCGTCAAGGTCGAAGATCTCACAATTCCGACGATCGAGAAAATCTTGGGTGCGCATGTCGTTCTCGATAGCACACTGAATACCGACGAGGCGCAGTGGTACAAAGAGCCGGGCCGCAAGTTCGCCAAGCACGAGGCTGTCAATCGCGGCTCGGGCGAATATGCACGCGGTGAGACGACGACAAACACGGTCGAAGGCTTCTTTGGGATTTCAAGCGCGGGATGACCGGCGTTTATCAGCACTGCGGCGAAGGCCATTTGCAGGCGTATTTGAACGAGTTTGATTTCCGCTATTCAAACCGCGTTGCGCTCGGCGTTGACGATACCGAACGTTGCCGCCGCGCGATCAAAGGCGCAGAGGGCAAGAGGCTGACCTATCGACAACCTCGTGCGGCGAAATCGGCTTGAACGGTTCCGAAAGAACCTCGCCAAAGTCAGGACTTTTTTGGCTTTGATCGAGCAGATTTTCTGACTCAACTCTTTCGTTTTGCGGCTTCACGTTTGCCTTTGCCGACAAGTTCCTTTGTCGGCTTGGGAGGCGTGTTCAAGGCGCGGCGTATTCCTGCCTCCATGCGGCGCGCGATTTCGCTTTCGCTCAACTCCGGTTCATCCATCGCGGCAATCTATCATGGAAAACGACGGCTCCAAACCAGCCCAATATGACGCGTTCCAGATGGCCGAGGTCGCGATACCCCGAAACCTGTTCGCCGACATCCTGCGGATGATTGGGGAATTGCGGCCGCCGCCCGCTACATCGACTAGGTAATGCGTTCGGTTGTCACGCGTTCCATCGCAAACCACAGCAGAGGTGCGTCTTGATGACAGAAAATTCGGCATTTTCATCGTTCGGATCGACTTCGGCGCGTCCCAACGCAGTTCGCGAACGTGTCGGCGGCGGTCCCGGCTTGCGAAGAAACCTAAAAAGTCGGAATTTAGGCTTGAACCGGGGGCCAATCTGGAGAATGTCGGTCAATACGTTGGCGTTGCGTTTATGCAACGCGTCGTAGAATTTTCCCGCAGTTGTCTCCCGAGGCTTGCAGAATCTTGCGGAAACAGTTTTCCTAATCGAAACTTGGGGCAAATCACGCTAGGGGAGCAGGATCTCGAGATGTTCTTTCCTTTATTTTTTGTTCAAAAAGGCTTGCAGGTGAAAGCCGAGACCGGGCATAAATTCCACATATGGATAAAGGCGCAGCGGGCCGTGCCAAAACGCAAAGCAAGGTTGGCGGGCGAAGTTTTTGCGCTCTGTGCACTCATCGCCGGCTCCGGCTCGGCTGTCGCCGCGGATCTTCCCAATCTCAAGGAATCGCCTGTCGCGCCGCCCTTGCTGGACTCGGCTTTTAGCTGGACCGGATTCTATGTCGGCGTGAACGGCGGCATTGGCCTCGATCATTTTGGGGTTCCTACGGTGATCTACGGTCTTCCGCAGCTTGCCACGGGGTTTACCGCAATCATGTCAAGCGGCGCCGTGCTCGGCGGCCAAATTGGCTACAACTACGAATTTACCAATGTTCCCATCATCCACCACTTCGTCGTCGGCGTCGAAGTGGATGAGGATTGGGCGGATGTTACCGGAAGAAACACGGCTAACACGCAGTACGGGCCCGCGACCTTCGGCACGCGCTTCGAGGATTTTGGAACGGCTCGCCTGCGCATCGGCTATAATTTCGACCGCCTCCTCGTCTATTTAACCGCCGGTCCCACCTGGGGCTCCTTCAATTCTTACTACAACGTGGGCATGTACACCGGTTCGTATAATGAAAACTGTGCAAGGCCGCCTCCTACTTCCCAAGCTGTCGGAATTGGTGCGGAATATGCTTTCACCAATAATTTTTCGGTCAAAGCCGAATATTTCTACGATAGCATCCTTCCCCAATGGGATGTGGTACCTTCCAAGCCCCCTGGCTTGACAGTTGGCTTTCTCACGCGGGCCGATTATTCCATCGTGCGCCTTGGTCTGAACTACAAGTTGGATCTATTTCGCTAGGAACTTTTTCTGCCCGGCTGGAAATAGCCTGTCTCTTCAGAATTATTAACGACGAGATGTATGAGAATCTAACTATCATCCGCGAAATGCGAAACGCATGTGCGCATTCCAAGCACGCCATTATATTTTCCGATCCTGTTTTAGCTAATGTGACCAAAAGATTGGCAGCAGCAAAACATTCAATCTACTAAGGGATGCCGCGGAGCTCAGAAGTTGTTTTATGGCATCAGCCTTGGCTGTTTTTGCTCTTCTTTGGAAGGGTTACGGAGAAGCAAGTTTTAGAAGCTATAAAGGAGATCTTTCAGCAAGCTGTGCAGCCGAACGTTTCTCTGCCTCCATCGCTCGATACACAGCCAAAACGATAGATGACCGGGGATCGTATGATTCGCAAAGCGCAAGTTCCTTAACTCCCGCCTCGATCATCTTGGGCGTGATTTCAATTTCTTCTTCGGTTTTTGCGCCAGCCTGTCCTGATTCTTCTGTCATCTTGTCCTCGTTATGTCAAGTGCATAATTAAGGCGCGAGAGCTCAGCCCTACGCCTTCCGTCCCATCGCCAAGAATTTGTCGGCGCGCGCTTCGCGAATGGCGTCGGGCGAGAGATTGCCGAGGCCTTCGAGCGCCGAAGCGATAGCGTCCCCCGTGGCGGCGATCGCGGCGGCGGGATCGCGATGCGCGCCGCCCACGGGCTCTTGGATGATTGCATCGATCAAGCCGAACTTGAAAAGATCCTGGGCGGTGATCCGCATGCTCGTCGCGGCCTCCTGCGCCTTGGTCGTGTCGCGCCAGAGGATTGAGGCGGAAGCTTCGGGCGAAGCGACCGTGTAGATCGCATGTTCCAGCATCAGGATGCGATTGCAGGTCGCAATCGCAATCGCGCCGCCTGATCCGCCTTCGCCGATGATCACCGCCACATTCGCAACGCCGAGCGATAGGGATTTCTCGGTCGAGCGGGCGATCGCCTCGGCCTGGCCGCGCTCCTCCGCGTCGACGCCCGGAAAAGCCCCCGCCGTGTCGACGAGCGAGATGACGGGCAGCGAAAAACGGTCGGCAAGCTCCATCAGGCGCACCGCCTTGCGATAGCCTTCGGGCCGCGCCATGCCGAAATTATGTTTGAGCCGAGCTTCCGTATCCGCGCCCTTTTCCTGGCCGATCACGCACACGGGACTGCTGCGAAACCGCGCGAAGCCGCCGACGATCGCCGCGTCCTCGCCGAATGTGCGGTCGCCGGCGAGCGGCGTGAAATCGCTGAGCAGCCCGGCAATGAAGTCGCTGCAGTGCGGACGCTGCGGGTGCCTTGCGACCAGAGTTTTCTGCCAGGGCGTGAGATTGGCGTAGAGCTCGGCGAGCGCTCTCTCCGACCTGATCTCGAGACGCGTCAGCTCTTCGCTGATCGCGGCGTCGCCGTCCTTCGACAGCGCGCGCAATTCCTCGAGCTTGGTTTCGAGATCGGCGACCGGCTTTTCAAAATCGAGATAGCTGCGCATGAAGGCAAGGGCGCTCGGAGAAGGCCGGGAAACTCCCCATTTCGAATGGATAAGTCAAGGATTACCCCTCAGACTCGCCCTGGCGGGAGAGCCTGCGCCGAAGAGGGTTGATGAGGGATCAATCGAAGAGGCTCGAGACGCTCTCTTCCTTCGCGGTCCGCGCGATCGCTTCGCCGATCAGCGGCGCGATCGGAATGACGCGAATGTTCTTCGCGCCGAGGACGGCTTCGGTCGGAGCGATCGTGTCGGTGACCACGAGTTCCTTCAAGTGCGAGGCGGCAATTCGCGCAATCGCGCCGCCGGAGAGGACGCCGTGGGTGATGTAGCCATAGACGTCGCCGGCGCCGTCGCGCAGCAGCGCATCGGCGGCATTGCATAACGTACCGCCCGAATCGACGATGTCGTCGACAAGAACGCAGGTCTTGCCCGTAACGTCGCCGATGACGTTCATCACCTCCGATTCGCCGGCGCGCTCGCGCCGCTTGTCGACGATGGCGAGCGGCGCGTCGATGCGCTTGGCAAACGCGCGGGCCCGCACGACGCCGCCGACGTCGGGCGAGACGACCATCAGGTTGTCGAGGTCCGCCCGCTCATTGATGTCGCGCACCATGACCGGCGCGGCGAAGAGGTTGTCGGTCGGAATATCGAAGAAGCCCTGGATCTGGCCGGCATGAAGATCGACTGTCAGCACCCGGTCGGCTCCCGCTCGCGTGATCATGTTGGCGACGAGCTTGGCCGAGATCGGCGTGCGTGGGCCGGGTTTGCGGTCCTGCCGCGCATAGCCGAAATAGGGGATGACCGCGGTGATGCGCCGCGCCGAGGCGCGCCGCAGCGCATCGATCATGATCAGCATCTCCATCAGATGGTCGTTGGCCGGGAAGGAGGTCGATTGGACGACAAATGTATCCTGGCCGCGCACGTTCTCCTGAATCTCGACGAAGATCTCCATATCGGCGAAGCGGCGGACCTGGCATTTGGTCAGCGGCACGCCAATGTAGGCGGCAATGTCCGCGGTCAGAGCATGGTTGGAATTGCCGGCCAGGATCTTCATTGAAATCGATGTGCGATCACGGCGCGACTATGCCTGCTCGCAGCGGCGATCGCAACCGCTGCGTCGCGGTCACTGCACGCGCGTCCATGTCTGGCTGCCGCAGGCGCCGCCGCCTGGCGCGCAGCCTTCGATCTTGAGGGAGGACTCGCCCTCCAACGATATTTTGGCTGAATAATATTGCCCGTCATCGGCATTATAGCTCGTGCCGGACCAGAGATTTTCGCCCGCCGGCCGCATGTCGATCAGGACCTCCATGCCGAGCACCGACCTGTTGCGCTTGCTCGGATCGGGATTGCGGTCGTCCTTGCCCGGCGTCGAGGCGGTGGTTGCGACATTGCCGCAGAGCGCGGCGCCGCACCGGTGAATGCGGATCGTAGCCGTGCCGTCCGCCACTCGCCACTCTCCGATCGGATTGGCTAGAGCGGCCGTCGAAACAGCGAGCAAGCCAGCCAAGAAGAGCGGGCGAGCAATCGACGAAAATTTCATATGCGTTCCTCCACATTTTTGGCTCGCAGCATCCGCGAAGGCGGAGGCCGAAGAATTGTTGCGAAGCTCGCTTAAGGACCTCGGGGAGACGGCCGGCTAGCGCAGCGCCGCCAGTCCGAAACCGCTGGGTGGCGGCGCGGCGGGTGGCGGGGCCGAAACGGGGGATGTAGCGGCCACGACCGTTTGGCCGTCTTCTGCGGCCACATTCTGCCCTTCGGAAGGCGCGCCGTTGGCGGCCAGAAGAGCCTCCGGTGTGTTGGTCATGACTGCGGCAAGATCGTCGGCGCTCTTCGCTGCCACGGCGGCCAGCGCCGAATCGTCGACGAGCGACCAGGGGTCGGCGGCCTGCCCCTTGAGAAGGACCTCGTCCTCGACCCTCTGGGTCCGCTGTTTCTTCGAATCGAATATGTCGAGGACGAAGACGACCGCGGTCGCGTCTCCCTCCGAACGCGCGGTCAGATAGCCGCGGACGAGATAACTCGCCGTGTCTGGGTCGGCAATGTTGACCTCGCCACGTTTGGCCGCATCGGCGAACATGGGGCCGAAGCGATCGGTGACCTCCTGCGGGGCACCGGAGAAGCTCGCCACGGCGACTGTCGCGCCGCTGGGGCTCACCCCTTCGCGGCGCGCCATGTTCGTCGAAGGCGGCGCAGAGGGATCGGGCGCCTGGGCAACATTGCTGTCCATACAGCCGGAGAGGATGCCGAAACATGCCAGAACGAGGCCGGCATTGGGCAGGCGATGTAGCATATCGCGCGAGGCGGCGCTCCGGCGTCGGTCTTGCGCTGCGACCTGGCAGGCCACGAAAACCTCACCGGATCGGCGCTTACCGACAGCCGGGACGGGCGGCGGCGCGCCAAAGTTTCGATTCATGTCCCCTCGATAAGATCCGCAGGCCTGCCCCGCAACGAGCCAAGAGCTAACCCGATTTTCGACCCGAGGTCCAGAGAGGGGCAAAGGGAGCGGCAAATTTGCCGGTTGCGCCGCGCCGCGTAAGTTCTCCAGGGCTCTTTTCCTCGCCTTGGCAGGCGCTTAAATCGTGAGCTGAATGACGAAACCTCCTGAAAAACCGCAACATGAAGCGACCGGCGCGGCGCCAGCGCTTCCGCCTCACGACAAGGCCAACACAGCCGTGTCAGGCGAAAGCGCGAATGCGCCGCAAGCCGGCGCGGCGATCGAGATCGATGAGACGCCGCCCGCCTCCCTGGCGCGCGGCGTCGAGGTCATCAAGGCGCATTGGCAACATGCGCCCATGGGTCCCGGCGTCTACCGGATGATCGCGGCCGACGGCGAGGTGCTTTACGTCGGCAAGGCCAAGAGTGTGCGCAAGCGCATCGCGAGCTATCTGCGTCTGGCCGGGCATACGAGCCGCATCGCAAGGATGATTTCGCTGACCGCCTCGATGGTCTTCGTCTCGACCGAGACGGAGACAGAGGCGCTGCTGCTTGAGACCAATTACATCAAGCAGATGAAGCCGCGCTTCAATGTTCTGATGCGTGACGACAAATCGTTTCCATATATCTTTCTCGGCCGCGATCACGCCTTCCCGCAGATCGCCAAGCATCGCGGCGGGCGTGATCGCAAGGGCGATTATTTCGGACCCTTCGCCAGCGTCTGGGCGGTCAACCGCACGTTGAACGCGCTGGAGCGCGCCTTTCTCCTGCGCTCCTGCTCCGACAGCTATTTTGCCAACCGCACGCGGCCGTGCCTGCTCTATCAGATCAAGCGCTGCTCTGCGCCCTGCACGGGCGAGATCAGCGCCGAGGACTATGCCGAGCTCGTGCGCGAGGCGCGCGACTTTCTCTCCGGCAAGAGCCGTGTGGTGCGCGATCTCCTGGCAGGCGAGATGGCCGAGGCATCGGACGCGCTCGACTACGAGCGCGCCGCGCGGCTGCGCGACCGCATCGCCGCGCTCTCGGCAATTCAGGGCGCGCAAGGCATCAATCCCAAGACGGTCGAAGAGGCCGACGTCTTTGCGATCACCGAGGACGCCGGACAATTTTGCGTCGAGGTCTTCTTCTTCCGCACCTATCAGAACTGGGGCAACCGCGCCTATTTTCCGCGCGCCGATAAGACGCTCACGCAAAGCGAAGTCCTCGACGCATTTCTCGCCCAGTTCTATGCGGAGCGGCCCGCGCCGCGCTTCATCCTCCTTTCGCATGAGATCGAGGATCGCGAGGTGCTGGCGCGCGCGCTTTGCGAGCGCATGGGCCATCGCATCGAGATCGCCGTGCCGCAGCGCGGCGAGAAGAAGGATCTTGTCGAGCACGCCGCGCAGAACGCGCGGGAAACTCTTGCGCGCAAACTGTCGGATGGCGCGAGCCAGGAAAAGCTGCTCGCCGCGCTCGCTTCAGCCTTCGGTCTCGACGAGGCGCCGCGCCGCATCGAGGTTTTCGACAATTCGCACATCATGGGCGCAAACGCGGTCGGCGCGATGATCGTCGCCGGTGCGGGCGGATTCATGAAGGCGCATTACCGCACCTTCAACATCAAGGACGAGGATTTAAAGCCGGGCGACGATACTGGCATGATGCGCGAAGTTTTGCGCCGCCGCTTCACGCGGCTGATCAAGGACGAGGATCAGGGAAAGGAAGACGCCTTTCCGCAGCGGCCCGATCTCATCATCATCGATGGCGGTCAGGGACAATTCGATGCCGTCGGCGCCGTCCTCGCCGGTCTCGGCATTGACGATATTCCCATCGTGGCGATCGCCAAGGGGCCCGATCGCGACGCCGGGCGCGAGACCTTCTTCGTCGCCGGCAAGGAGCCGTTAAGATTGTCGCCACGCGATCCGGCCCTCTATTTCGTCGAGCGGCTGCGCGATGAGGCGCATCGTTTCGCGATCGGCACGCACAGGGCGCGCCGCAAGAAAGACTTCACCCGAAGCCCGCTCGATGAGATCGCCGGCATCGGGCCGGCGCGCAAACGCGCGCTGCTGAACGCCTTCGGAACGGCCAAGGCTATTTCCCGCGCCGGCCTCGCCGATCTCGAAAAGGTGGCGGGCATCAATGCGGCGACCGCCAAGCTCGTCTATGACTTCTTCCATGGCGAGAGCGGGTAAACCCCTCTCCCCGCTCGCGGGGAGAGGGTAGGTGAGCGCCGCCACTTCGCTCAGACGAGCCCGCAAAGCGGGCGAAGACCCGGGGTCCAGAGCGAGCGCGCGAACGTTTAGAATTCAAGCCTGGCCCCTGGATCTCGGCTCGAAGCCATCGGGCCGGCCGAAGGACCCGTTGGCTTCGGCCGGGGAAGTGGCCTGCATCCCTCGCGCCCATGTGAAACATGGGTGTTCCGCGCCGGCCTCGATCTATTGACGCGACCCGCCTGGCATGTTCCTACGGCGCATGCTGCTTTCGACGATCTCCACCGGCTCCGACCGGCGTCTCAGCCTGCCCAATCTCTTAACTTACGGGCGGGTGATTGCCGTGCCCCTGGTCGTCGCCTGTCTCTTCTGGCCGGCAGTCTTTGCCATGCGCTGGCTTGCGCTGGGCATTTTCATCCTCGCCGGGATCAGCGATTTCCTCGACGGCTATCTGGCGCGGGCCTGGGCGCAGCAATCTTCGCTCGGCCGCATGCTCGATCCGATCGCCGACAAGCTGCTCGTCTCGGCCGTGCTCCTGATGCTCGCCGCAGATCGCACGATCGCGAGCTTTTCGCTCTGGGCGGCGATCATCATATTATGCCGCGAGATCCTCGTCTCCGGCTTGCGCGAATATCTGGCCGAGCTCAAGGTCTCCGTGCCGGTGAGCAAGGTGGCGAAGTGGAAGACGTTTCTTCAGCTCGTCGCGCTCGGATTTTTAATCGCGGGGCCGGCCGGGGAGCAGCTCATAGCCGGAACGACGAAGATCGGACTTGGGCTTTTGTGGATCGCGGCCTTGCTGACGCTTTACACCGGCTGGGATTATTTACGGGCTGGGCTCAAACACGTCGCCGAAGAGAAAGCCTCGTGAAAGCGCTCTATTTCGCCTGGGTGCGCGAGCGCATCGGCCTCGCCGAGGAAGAGATCGTGCCGCCCGCATCCGTGACCACCGTCGCCGAACTCATCGCCTGGCTGAAGCGGCGCGGCGAGAACTATGCCGCGGCCTTTGCCAATGAGCGCACGATCCGCGTCGCGCTCGATCGCCGGCATGCCAAGCCCGATCAGCCGATCGCGGCGGCAAAGGAGATCGCCTTCTTTCCGCCGATGACGGGAGGCTGAGAATGCTGAAGATCCTGCGGCTGCAGAAGGAGCTTTTCGAGACAGCCGCCGAGATAGCCCCGTTCACGGCAGGGCGCCACGACATCGGCGCGCTCGTGACCTTCACCGGCCTCTGCCGCGACGAGGCTGGTTCACTCGCGGCGCTCGAAATCGAACATTATCCCGGCATGGCGGAAGCGGAGATCGACCGCGTCGTCACTGAGGCTTGCCGGCGCTGGCCGCTCGAAGGCGTGCTCGTCATCCACCGCCATGGCCTCATCCGCGCCGGCGAGGCGATCGTCCTCGTCGCGACAACGAGCAAGCATCGCACTGAGGCTTTCGCCGCGGCTGAGTTCCTGATGGATTACATGAAGACGCACGCGCCGTTCTGGAAGAGAGAGCATGGCCGCGACGGTCGTGTCGGCGATTGGGTCAGCGCGAGGCAGGAAGACGAAGTGGCGGCGGAGAGATGGCGCTCAAGGTAGCGTTCCTTCTCTCGCAAGCGGGAGAAGGGATATCGCTTACTGTGCGTCGGTCAGGTCGGTTGGCGGCTTGATGTCGGTATAGTCGTAATGCAGCGCCAGATGCTGGTGCCTGATCTCGCCATCGGGCTGCGGCAGGCCCGTCATGTCCGTCTCCGTACGGACGAGAACGCCGTGATCCGGCGCGACCCAGACTTTCGTGGTCACGATGGCCTGATCGTTTTTGGCGCTTCCCGTATAGACCGCGAGGCTCTTGCCATCCGCGGTCTCATCGCCGAGGCGCTGACAATCGGTGAAACTGCCGGCGGTTTGGCGCACGCGCTGTTTCAGGTCGTCGAGCGAAGCATGCACATTCTTCCATTTGCCGGAGGGAAGCCGCACAAAGATATCCGTGCCGGTGAAGATCGTCTCGGTGGGAAGCGATTTTGATGCGTTAGCGCCGCCTGCTTCCGCGGCTCCGCCCGATGCATCGAAGCTGATCGTGCCGATGCTGTGATAGGGCGTCTGCGTATTGGCGATCATCGCATCGGCCAAGCCCTTGCAGGCAGCGTCGTCGGCGCGGGCGTTTGTGCAGAGGAGCCCGAGCCCCAGAAAACCAATGGTCCCGCTCAAGAGAACGAGGCCCGACCAAGGTGAGCTACGCATGAGGTACTCCCGATTTCTTTCTATGGTGCGGGCGGTCGGAATCGAACCGACACTCCTTTAAGGGGAACCGGATTTTGAGTCCGGCGCGTCTACCAGTTCCGCCACGCCCGCAGTGCCGGCCTTTCAGCCGATCGAAGCGGTTGACCTATAAGATTGTGGCAGCACCCGCAACCCCGCTCGCCCGCCGCTGCACGAGGCTCTGCGCGACGCTAGGAACAAAGAATTTCGCGGCGGCCGATTGCATTGTAGCGATCTCGATCGGGCCCGCCGGCCTTAATGCCACTTGCGTATGTCGACGAAATGGCCGGCGACCGCCGCCGCCGCCGCCATGGCCGGCGAGACGAGATGAGTGCGGCCCTTGTAACCCTGGCGGCCCTCGAAATTGCGGTTCGAGGTCGAGGCGCAGCGCTCCCCCGGGGAGAGCTTGTCGGGATTCATGGCGAGGCACATCGAGCAGCCTGGCTCGCGCCATTCAAAGCCCGCCGCCTTGAAGATCTTGTCGAGACCTTCCGATTCCGCCTGTTGCTTGACGAGGCCGGAGCCCGGCACCACCATCGCATTGACCCGGTCCGCGACCCTTTTGCCGGCCACCATCTTGGCGGCGACCCTGAGGTCTTCGATCCGGCCATTGGTGCAGGAGCCGATGAAGACGCGGTCGATGGCGATGTCGGTGATCTTCTCGCCGCCCGACAATCCCATGTAGTCGAGGGCGCGGATAATCGAGACGCGTTTCGCCACGCTCGGTGCCGCCTCCGGACGCGGCACATAGCCGGTCACCGCGATCACATCCTCGGGGCTCGTTCCCCAGGTGACGAGGGGCGGCAGATTGGCGGCGTCGAGCCGAATTTCCTTGTCGAATTCAGCGCCCTCATCCGAATGCAGGTTCTCCCAATAGCGCCGTGCCGCATCCCATTCTGCCCCCTTCGGCGCGCGGGGGCGTCCCACAAGAAAGGCGTAGGTCTTCTCGTCCGGCGCGATCAGGCCTGCCCGTGCTCCCGCCTCGATCGACATGTTGCAGACCGTCATCCGGCCTTCCATCGAAAGGCCGCAGATTGCTTCGCCGGCATATTCGACGACATGGCCGGTGCCGCCGGCCGTGCCGATTTCGCCGATGATCGCCAGCACGATATCTTTGGCGAAGACGCCTGCGCCCGGCTGGCCGTCGACGACGATGCGCATGTTCTTCGCCTTCGACTGGATGAGCGTCTGGGTCGCCAGCACATGCTCGACCTCGGACGTGCCGATGCCGTGAGCAAGCGCGCCGAAGGCGCCGTGCGTCGACGTGTGGCTGTCGCCGCAGACGATGGTCGTGCCAGGCAGGGTAAATCCCTGTTCGGGGCCGATGATGTGGACGATGCCCTGGCGGCGGTCGGAGGCGGCGAAATAATCGATGCCAAAGTCGCGCGCATTGGCGGCGAGCTGCTCGACCTGGATGCGGCTTTCGAGATCGCTGATGCCCTGCGAGCGGTCCGTGGTCGGCACATTGTGGTCGACGACGGCCAGCGTCTTTTCCGGGGCGCGGACCCGGCGGCCGGCAACCCGCAGACCTTCGAAAGCTTGCGGGCTCGTCACCTCATGGACCAGATGCCGGTCGATGTAGATGAGGCAGGTGCCATCATCCTGGCGATCGACCACGTGGTCATCGAAGATCTTGTCATAGAGGGTGCGAAGCTTGGCCATGAGAGGATTGGGCTCTTAGGAGAACTGATCAATTTACCCGTAACAAAAATATGGGGAAAGTCCCCAAGAAAACCATAGCTTCAGATATAAGCGCGGCTTGTCCTTTGGGACCAACGGAGAAGCCATGCGTCCGCCCGTCGCGCCCTATCTTACCGTATCGCCGGCCATGGCCGCCATCGCCTTCTACACCGCCGTGTTCGATGCCAAGCAACAGGCGCTGATGCCGGCCCTCGACGGGATGCGGATCATGCATTGCGAGCTCTTAATCAACGGCGGCTCGCTGATGCTCTCCGACGCCTTTCCCGAATTCGGCAATACGCGGATCCCCATCCCCGGCGAGCCGATGACGGTCTCAGTGAGCCTCGAATTTGCCGATGCCAAGCAGGTCGACGCGATTTTCGCCCGCGCCATGAGCCTCGGCGGCAAGGGCGAAACGACCCCCACCAATTCCTTCTGGGGCACGCGGCTCGCGACCTTCCGCGACCCTTTCGGGCATCGCTGGATCCTCAATGCCCCGCTGAGCTAGAGCTCTTCTTGCGCAGCTTAGCAATCCGTTGATGCATAGACATTCTTGCAATTGCGCGCCGTTCGATCAGGTCTCGGCGTTGGTGGCGCTTGCAGCAGGTGAACGGGAGAATGGCATGATGCGAAATTGCTGGAGACCGCCGAATGGGGTCATGCTGCGGAATGGCCGGCGGGCCGACGCTGGCACGGTGGGCGACCGACCTCGCCAGATGGCACGATAGCTCATCGCCGGAACGATCGTCTGCGCAGGCGTGACGGCGATGGCATGCTGCATGATAGTCGGCGCCGCAAGGGCTGCGGGTCCGTGCCTGCTGGTCTGCCCTACCGGTAAGACACTGAACGAGCAGAAATGCACTTGCGAAGAAAGTGCTCCCGTAATCCCTTGCGCTCTCGTGTGCCCGCCAGATCAGGAGCTTGACGCGAAACGGTGCCAGTGCACCCAAAGGTAACCGTTAGGCCTTGGACTTCTTTGCCGACTTTGTTTCCTTCTTGACCGGCTTTGCCTCGGCCGGCTTTGTTTCCTTCTTGGCCGGTTTCGCTCCCTTGGCTGCAGGTTTCGTTTCCTGCTTGGTCGTCTTTGCTTGCTTCGCAGCAGGCTTCGTTTCCTGTTTGGCTGGCGTCGCCTGCTTCGCAGCAGGCGACGTTTCCTGCTTGGCCGGCGTCGCTTGCCGCGCAGCGGGCCTAGCCTCGACCGACTCAGGAGCCTCCGGTTTCGCTGTTTCGGGAACGGCCTTTGGCGCGTGCGCTTCCATCTTCTCGGCGATCCGCGCCGACTTGCCGCGCCGGTCGCGCAGATAATAGAGCTTCGCACGCCGCACCTTGCCGCGGCGGACAACCTTGATCGAGTTGATCATCGGCGAATAGATCGGAAAGACGCGCTCGACGCCTTCGCCATAGGAAATCTTGCGGACCGTGAAACTCTCGTTCAAGCCACCGCCGCTGCGGCCGATGCAGACGCCCTCATAGGCTTGGACGCGGGTGCGCTCGCCTTCCTTCACCTTGACGTTGACAATGATGGTGTCGCCTGGCTGAAATTCGGGGATGGGCCGCAAGGCGGCGAGCTTGGCGGCTTGCGCGCGCTCCAGCTCTTCGATGACGTTCATTTTGGAAATCCTGCCGTTTCGCCTTGGTCCGCGGCGAGCGTTTCGGGACGCTGTTTTAATTGAAGCGGCGCTCATACACGAGACGCGTGGCCTTGTCGAGACGCAGGCGTTGATCTTGCAGCATTTGTCTGAGAAAACCGCCCCGTGAATTGCGTGATTCCTCAAGAAGGGGGTTTTTGAGGACATGACCGAAGCCTGCACACAGGGCCTCGATACCGGATTTGTAGCGCTGGGCTATGCCAAAGTCGGAATTCTCGGCATCGTCCAAGGCATCACCGAACTTCTGCCGATCTCGTCGACCGCCCATATGCGGGTCGTGCCGGCCTTGCTCGGATGGCAGGATCCCGGCTCGGCCTTTTCTGCGGTGATGCAAGTGGCGGCGCTCGCGGCCGTCATCGGCTATTTCTGGGCGGATGTCGAAGCCCTCGTCTTCGGCTCGATCGCGGCGATCGGGCGGCGCGATTTCCATGACTGGCATCTGCGCTTCAGCATCTGGATCCTGCTTGCGACCCTGCCGATCATCATCGCCGGCGTTCTGCTCGCGCCGCTGCTCAACGCCTGCAATTCGCCGCTTCGCTCGCTGAGCGTGGTCGGCGTTTCCTGCATCGTCATGGCGGCGCTCCTGGCGCTCGCCGAGACCTATTCGCGCCACAAGCGCACGTTCGATCACATCAACCTGAAGGATGCGCTCATCGTCGGCTTCGCCCAAGTCGGGGCCTTAATTCCGGGCGTCTCGCGCTCCGGTGCCACGTTGACGGCGGCGCTGTTTCGCGACCTCACGCGGCCGGAGGCGGCGCGATTCTCCTTCCTGCTCGGGATTCCGGCCATCGCCGCCGCCGGCTTCAAGGAGCTCTATGAGCTGCATAGAGCCCATCTCGATGGGCACGGCTGGTCCGTTCTCGCCTTCGGGCTCGTTGTTGCTTCGCTTTCCGCCTTCGTCGCAATATGGGGACTGATGCGCATCCTCGAGCGGTTTTCCGCCTGGCCTTTCGTGGTCTATCGCTTTCTGGTCGGCGTCCTTCTGCTCGTCGGCGTCTTCGCCAATTGGTTCCCGAACTGACGACCAATCGAGCGGGCGAGGGTAAGTCATGCAAAGCCAAGCCCGTTTTCTGCCCGCCGGAGAGGCGGCCATTGTCGTCGAGTTCGGCTCGGCCATCGATCCGGCACTGAACGAGAGAGTCCGCGCCCTCGACCGTGCCTTGGCGGCGCATCCAATCGAGGGCATCGTCGAGACGGTGCCGACCTACCGCTCGCTGATGATCCATTTCGATCCGCGGCTTTTGTCGACCGCGGTCCTGGTTGACCGCCTGCGCGGCGTCAAACCGGAGACGGAGATTGACACGCTGCCGGCCCGGCATTGGCTGATCCCGATCTGCTATGAGGCGCCGCATGCCGAGGATCTTGCCGAAGTCGCTACGGCCCTCGGCCTTTCCGCGCAGAAGGTCGCCGCGCTGCACTCGGGCGCCGTCTACCGCGTCTATATGTACGGATTTGCGCCGGGTTACGTGTTTCTCGGCGGTCTCCCCGCAGAACTTGCGATCTCGCGTCGCCCGGCGCCGCGCTCGCCGATACCGCCAGGCGCCCTGCTGATCGCCGGCGGCCAGGCGCTCATCGCCAGCATCAGTATGCCCACCGGCTGGTATGATATCGGGCGGACGCCTGCCGCGCTCTTCGATCCGAAGCGCAGCCCGCCCGTTCTCGTCGACATCGGCGACCTGATCACCTTTGAACCGATCGATGGCGCAACCTTCGCGGCCTTGCAGCAGTCAGCGACCGAAGGCCTGCCGGTCGCGCGGGCGGTGTGACATGCCCGGAGTTCTGCGGATCTTGCGGGCTGGTCTGGGCGCCACCGTCCAGGATGGCGGCCGACGTCATTATCGCCGCTACGGCGTCACCCCAGCGGGGCCCATGGATTGGGTGGCCTTTCAGACAGCCAATCTCGTGGCGGGCAACGACCCGGACGCGGCCGCAGCGGTCGAAATCGGGCCCGGCGGCCTCGAAATCCTCTGCGAAACGACGGGGCATGTCGGCGTGGCCTTTTGTGGCGGCGGCTTTTCCTGGCGTCGCGAGGGACAGGAGTTCGGCCCGGCGGCGCGCCTTATCCTGCGGCCTGGCGAAAGATTGGCGGCGCGGCCGATTGCCGGCGCCTTCGCCTATCTCGCCGTCACGGGCGGCCTCGATACGCCCGTCGAACTCGGCAGCCGCGCCACCCATACGCGCTCCCGCATGGGCGGCATCGAAGGCCGCATGCTGCGCGACGGCGATGTTCTGCCGCTTCTGACGGAGGAAGCGCCACTCGGCGAAGCGCGGATCGCCGCGCCCTGGCTCGACCCCGATCCGGCGCCCCCCCGGGTCGTGCTCGGGCCGCAGGATGATTATTTCAGCGATGCGGCGCTCGAAACCTTCTTCAACTCGGAATTCCGCGTAACCGCCGCCGCCGACCGAATGGCCTATCGGCTCGAGGGGCCGGAGATTGCCCATGATCGTGGCTTCAACATCGTCTCCGACGGCATAGCGCTCGGCGCGATTCAGATCGCCGGGGACAAAAAGCCGCTTGTGCTCATGGCCGACCATCCGCCAACCGGCGGTTATCCCAAGCTCGGTCACGTCGCTCGCGCCGACATAGGTCGGCTGGCGCAGCTGCGGCGGGGAGACACTTGCCGCTTCGCCCGTGCGAGCGTGGATGAGGCCCGTGCGGCTCTTCTTGCGCTCGAAGGCGAGATCGCGGGGACGGCGCGCCACCTTCATCCGTTGCACCGGCAACCTTCGGCCGAAGATTTGCTGCGCCACAATTGACCGACGGGGTCGGGCGCTCCTCCTAGCAGGCTGCTGAAAAATTATTCTGCTCCGGGCGCGCATTGAGCTGCCGATTTTTGAGGGATGACCTGCCGGCCGCGAGAGCTGGATGGGTGTGGGCGCGACGCATAGACCTCTGGTGGCGCATCATCCTGCCGTTTCTTCGATCAATTTCGGCAGCCGCACCAGATTGTAGGCAGCGGCGGCGAAGGCGAAAGCCCAGCCAACGCGATCGACGCCGCGAAATTTCGTCTTGCGCTGCCCGGCCACGGTTCAACCAACCGAAGGCCTCCTCGATACGTTTGCGGACGCGCTGGCTCGCCGAATAGCCGGGATGGCGCGTCGTCCGCCGGTCGATGGCGGAACGCCGGCCGCTGGTGTTTTGCAAGATGTGCGGGCGCACGTTCCTGACCCGTAGCTCGTTGACGAAATCGGCCGCATCGTAGCCCTTGTCGGCGCCGAGCGTGATGGCGGTCGGCCGATCGGCGCGCGGCTCGATCATGGCCAGCGCCGCGATGCGTTCGCCATGGCCACTGGCGGGCGTCAGACAGGCATCGACGATGAGACCGCAACGGTTCTCCATCAAGGCATGGCCGAGGAAAGCGAGCTTTGCTTCCATGCCCGGCCCCTTGCGATAAAGTCGGGCCTCGGGGTCGGTGGTCGAAGCATGCGTCTCGTTCGAACGCTTCTCGCCTTTGAAATCCACCTCGGCGTTACGGCCGCGAGCCGATGGCGGCTCATCGCCCGAACCGTCCTTCGGCTTGAAGCTCTTCATCGAGGCCCAAGCCTCGATCAGCGTGCCGTCGACGGAGAAATAGTCCGACGAGATCAGCCCTTTGACACGCGGCAGCGCCAGAACGGCGGCCAGGAACTTCGCGGCTATCGCCCCGTCGAGCAGACGGTCGCGTTCTTGGAAAACACCGTCGCATCCCATACCGGATCGTCGATGGCGAGCCCGACGAACCAACGAAACAGCAGGTCGGTGTCGAGCCGCTCCATCAGCTGCCGTTCCGAGCGAACCGAATAGAAAGCCTGCAACAGCATCGCCCGCAGCAGCCGTTCCGGCGGGATCGACGGCCGGCCGGCCTTCGAATAGAGCGCTGAGAAATCCGCGGCCAGCGCAGCCAGCGCCTCGTTGGCGATCTGGCGGATCACCCGCAATGGATGATCGCGCCGCACCCGCGCCTCCAGATCGACATAGCTGAAAAGCTGTCCTGAACGTTCGTCAGTCCCATGCATGCCGCCGTCCCCCTACGAAGACGGAATCACGATCAGCCCCGGGACGGAAGAGGGTTTTTCAGCAGCCTGCTAATGCACGATCCGCGAAAATAGGAGGCGGTTTACGAAAGATCATGCGATAATAAGCAATTCTAGAGCAGATCGATTGCGGTGGAAGCGATTCTTCTAGAAATTGGTCTTGCGCGCCGCGGCTCGGCGCGTTGACTAGCTTTTCGAGCGGGGCTAGATGCGCGCCGTTCGCCTGCAATCAATTGATACAGATTGTGATTTGATTGCGGCGTTCACTCCAACCTATTGACTTTCAGCAACTAAGTGGCGATGAGGCGGCGGCGCAATGTTCCAAGCAAGTTCCAGCGGCCAGATGACTTTGGTGACGCCCCTCGAACGGGCCTGGCATTTTCGTGAACTGATACAGGCCGTCGTGCGGCGCGAATTGGCGGCGCGGTTTCGCGGCTCGATTCTCGGCTGGCTCTGGGCGATTTTCGGCCCGCTTCTGATGCTCACCGTCTACACATATATTTTTTCCAGTGCCATCGGTCTTCGGTCTTCTGCCGCGGCGCATGGAGTTGCCAATTATTCGCTGCAAATTTTCGTGGGACTCATCGTTTTCAACCTTTTCGCCGAGGTTGCCTATCGCGCCCCTGCGCTTTTGCACGAGAACGCAAATTTCATCAAAAAATCGATTTTTCCGAGCGAGACGCTTGCCTGGACGGCGACGATCCGCGCCATCGTCTATGCAGGAATCAGTTTCTCCGTGATGATCGTTTTCGAAATAATATTGGCCCATTGGCTGCCGCCGACAATCTTGCTCTTGCCTTTTGTCGTCGTTCCGTTTTTTCTATTTCTGGTCGGCGTCAGCTGGTTCTTGATGGCGCTTGGCTCGTTCACCCGGGACGTCACCCATCTGATGGCTTCGATCGTTCCGGTTTTCATGTTCGCGACCCCCATCTTCTATTCGATCAGTGACGCGCCGAAAGGCATGCAAATTATCCTACGCTGCAATATCATGGGTGACTATGTCGAGATGGTACGCGATCTCGTGCTGCTCGACCGGATGCCCAGCCTCCTCGTCTACATAGGAACTGTCCTTGTCTCGCTCCTCATCTTCCGCTCCAGCTATCGCTTCTTCATGCGATACAAGAGCGTTTTCGTCGATGTCATCTGAAGTTGCGATTCGCTGTCAGGGCCTGGGCAAGGCGTTCCAGCTCTACATGCGGCGGAACGACCAGCTGATGCAGACGATGTTCGGCCGCTGGAAACAATTTTATCATCCGCATTGGGTTTTGCGGGACATCAGCTTCGAGGTTAAGCGCGGCGAATGCTGGGGAATCATCGGCCGCAACGGCACCGGCAAGACCACGCTCCTCCAGCTCATCTGCGGCATCAGCCAACCGAGCTATGGGAAGGTGGAGGTCTTCGGCCGCGTCGCGCCCATCCTCGCGCTCGGCGCCGGATTTGACCCCGAACTGACCGGACGTGAGAACGCGATGATCGGCGGCGCGATTCTCGGTCTGCGTCGGGCCGAGATCCTGGCACGGCTCGATTCCATCGCGGCTTTTGCGGATATCGGCGAGTTTTTCACGCAACCGCTGAAAATGTATTCGAGCGGCATGACGGCGCGGCTCGCCTTTGCCGTCTGCGCTCACGCCGATGCCGACCTCTTGATCGTCGACGAGGCGCTCTCCGTTGGCGATGCGACCTTTGCCCAAAAGTGCGACGATTTCATCAGGAGATTTGCCAAGCACGGGACCATTCTCGTCGTCTCCCATTCCTTAGAGACGCTCGAATCGCTCTGCGACCACGTCGTTTGGATCGAAGATGGGCGGGTCGCCGCTTGCGGCCGGCCAGCCGAGGTGACTGCCGCCTATCGCCGCGCCTTCAACATCACGATAAAAATAAGTCCGGCGCGCGCGATCGGCTAGATCGTATCAAGGCGAACCGGTTCGCGCCGCAGGCGAGGCCCTGTTTCGGCCGGTCGGGCGGCGGCGAAATTCGCCTGTTGCCGGAGAATGAGGATAAACGCGGCGAGGAATTCCACGGCGATCGCCAAAGCGATGAGAATGACGAGCCGAGGGTCGCGGCGGACCAAACTCTCGGTACCGATCAAAATCCCGATGTGCACCAATGGCGCGGCAATCAGCGCCGCAATCGTCGTCGCGTTGCGGCCGGTGGCGTTCGCGAAGGTCAGGACCAGACCCATCGCGAGGAGCGCATGCGCCAGGGCGAGGATCGGAATGCCAAATCTTTTGGCCGCTTCGCTCATCCATTCGGCGAAGAGATAGTGCTGGGCTCTCGGCCGCGGCTCGGCGCGGAGAAATACGCCCTGCATATCGAGCTGGATCACATGTTCGTCGAAGTCTGCGGTGCGCACTCCTCGCCGCCTTCACGTCCGACGAACGCGCTAACTATTTCCGGAACTCAGGATATGCCCTAATACATCCCGCTCTAAGCGCTGCTTGATTTCATCTGCTCATCTTTTCCAGGTAAAAACGGATGAGACAGCATAGTTCCACACTGCGCCGACGAGGACCCCGGTAATCCCACCGATCCACCAAGGGCGATTCGTCGCGAAGATATGGGCAGCGACACCGACATTGGCCATCGCACCGAACGCGCAGACGGCATAAAATGAAATCAGACCTTGCAGGATGCGCCAACCTTTGAGCCGCATATCTTGGTAAGTGAAGACATTGTTGAGAAAAAAATTCGCGGTCATCGCCACGAAGCTTGCCGCCGCCTGGGACCAGACAAAAGGCATTCCGGCAATTGCAAGCAAAAACCATAAGACGGAGAGGTGAATCACTAATCAGATGCAGCCGATGAGCGCAAAAAGCGCGAACCGGATGGGAACGATATGGCCGATCAGCTTGTCCGCGATTAGAACGACGAATTCCCATGCAACGAGCGTGTCGAACTTGCTCTCGCCAAAATGGCGTCCACGAAATTCGTAGGGCAATTCCTTGATCCGTAATGGCCGTGGCGAAGAGGCGATCAGGTCGAGGAGGATCTTAAATCCTTGTCCCGATAAACGGCGCGCAGCGGCATCGAATACGGGACGCCGAAGCATGAAAAAACCGCTCATTGGATCGGCGATTTCTGCTTTGCAAATCATGCGGCTCAACCACGTCGCCAATCCGCTGATTCTTACGCGCTTTCGGTCCCAGTTGCCGATACTGCCGCCAGCGACATGGCGGCTGCCAACAGCGATGGCATAGGGTTCCCGTCGCAGTGAATCGAGCCTCTCCATCAGGATTGCCTCGTCATGTTGGAGATCGGCATCGATGACTGCTAAAGGGCGCGGCGGATGCCAGGATGCCTTCGATGCAGGCTGTGGCTAGACCGCGACGCCCAATGCGTTGGATGCAACGCACGCGTGAATCGACTTGGACAAAGCTACGAATATATTCCGCAGTACCGTCGCGGGAATCATCATCGACGAAAATCACTTCCCAGGCGACGCCTGCGAGTGTGGCCCTTGCCTATCGAGCAGCGGCTCGATATTGTCCCGCTCGTTCAGTGTCGGCACGATAACGTTCAGTTCAGGCCCCGTGGAAAGCGGAGATGAGTGTGACGTCTGCTCGACAAGCGCTGGCACCTTTTGCATCACGGATGTCTTGGAGTCCACCCCTGTGAGACCTCCTCAAGTTTCATCCCTGTCCGCGGTAAGGCCAATGGCCTCGCTTTATCGGGCCGCCGCGGTGACGGCAGGATCCCGTATTCTGGTGCATTGCGCCGCCGGCGGAGGCAGGCTCGGCGCTGGTCGAGTTAGCGGCGCTAACCGGGTGTGCGATCTATGGAACCGCGTCGAAGGCCAAACATGGGTTGCTTACCCGCCTCGGCGCGGTGCCGATCGACTGCCGCAGCGAGGATTTCGTCGCCCGCATTCGTGAACTCACCGGCACCGGCGTCGATGCCGTCTTCGATCCGATCGGCGGCAGCCATTGGCGCCGCTCATTCGCCACCCTGCGGCCGGGCGGCGTGTTGGTCTGTTACGGTGCTTCGGCGACCACCCGTAGTGGTCGTCGCAATTTTTGGAATATGCTGCGGTTCCTCGTCGGCACGCCCCTCTACAACGCCGCTGTCGCTGCTCAATAAGAGACTGGGTGTCCATGGTTTCAACGTGACTCTATGGAAGCAATCTCGCCCCGATCTCTATCGCGCCGATCTGACGACGCTCTTGCGCATGTTGGCCGACGGCCGGATCGCTCCGGTGATCGCGGTGCGATTGCCGCTGGAACGAGCCGCCGAGGCTCATGCCATGCTGAACAGCGCGTCGGTCAGTGGCAAAATCGTGCTTGAGCCATGACGGCCCGTCAGCGAGGTGCACATCCCAGTGAGCCGCTTTTGCGCACCACCACCAATACCGACCACGGATTCACGCTTCTAGCCTCAAGTGGCGGATAAGTAGGAATTTTGGAACGGTCAGAAAAAGATTCGGGTCGTGGGCGCTTCGAGTTCGACGCCGAAAAGCCGGACGGCACACTGCGCAAGCTCTTGGAAACGAGCCGATTGAACGCGATGGGATGGAAGCCGGCGATCAGCCTGCGCGACGGCTTGGCCAATGCCTACGCCGATTTCAAAAAGAGGTGGGAGGCTGGCGAGTTCGCCTTGAGGGATCAGCCGGGGTGACCGGATCCTCGACCAGCATGACCCCTGTCGCTTTACTCGCCGGCGGGCTTGCGCCTAACTTGTTTTTCGGGATTGATACTGCTATCGGGGCGGAAAAGGTTATTG
The DNA here is from genome assembly GCA_963720425.1 of uncultured Alphaproteobacteria bacterium. Lineage (GTDB taxonomy): Bacteria > Pseudomonadota > Alphaproteobacteria > Rhizobiales > Beijerinckiaceae > Methylovirgula. The sequence goes on along the minus strand of OY970391.1, from coordinate 521,289 downwards.
CTTAAGGTGGCCGGTTTATGATGTCTGGCGAAAACAGACTCGGCGGTTCGCCATGGGAGCAGGCTGCCTTGACAGGGGTCGCCGGAGGCTCGCCTGTTTTGGAGCCCGGGGCGGAGTTGGCGCGAGCTCACAGCGAACCGCTGATTTCCGTCGTCGTGCCGGTCTACAAAGAAGAGAAGAGCATCCGGCCGTTCCTCGCACGCACCGAGCCGGTGCTCGCGCGCCTCGGGTCTTATGAGATCATCTTCTGCCTCGATCCGTCGCCCGACCAGACGGAGCGCGTCATTCGTGAAGAGATCGCCCGCAACCGCCGCATCGGACTACTCGTGTTCAGCCGCAGGTTTGGGCAGCCTGCCGCCACGATGGCGGGGATCCTCAACTGCTCAGGCCAATGGTGCGTGGTGATCGATGTCGATCTTCAGGACCCGCCGGAGTTGATCGAGCAGATGCTCCGGAAAGCGCAAGAAGGCTATGACGTCGTAGCGGCGCGGCGCACATCCCGAAAGGGCGAGACGCTCCCGAGGCGGGTTGTGGCGCGCCTTGCCTATGGCGTCATCAACCGAATTGCCGAAGTCCCAATCCCACGCAATACGGGCGATTTCCGCATCATGAGCCGGCGCGTGATCGAAGAGCTCCGCGGCCTCAGCGAGTCCCACGGCTTTCTTCGCGGCCTTGTGTCTCTGGTCGGGTTCCCGAGCACCGAAGTGCCCTATGAGCGGGACGCGCGCCTGGAAGGCGAGACCAATTACAACCGCTTTCTCGGCTCGATGAAGATCGGCTTCAACGGCATCGTCGGCTTTTCTGTCTTCCCCCTGCAGCTCATGATGTGGATGGGCTTCGGGCTTGCGGCATTGAGCGTCGTCGCGATCGTCGTGGTCTTTGTCCTCAAGATGATCCAGGGGGACCGTTACCCCTTGGGCCTTCCGACGATAACGGTGCTCATCCTTTTCTTTGGCGGAGTGCAGCTGGCGTCCGTCGGTCTCCTCGGCGAATATGTCGGCCGAACCTATGACGAGGTTCGACGCCGTCCGCTGTTCATTGTCGACCGCGCGATCAATCTCGCCTTGCGCGATCCGCGCGGGCCGGGTTCAGGGCACGCCGCGCCGATCAGCTATTCGGCAAAGCCAGAACCGGCGCGCAGCAAGGGCGCCGCGTTATGAGCGTTTTCGCCGTTGTCCGAGAGGAACTCGGAAGGCTGTTTCGCTTCGGGATCGTCGGCGTTGCTGCCACGGCCGTCTATTGGGTGGTTACTGTAACACTGGCCCAGGGCTTCGGCATCGGGGCGGTGTTCGCTTCACTCCTGGGAGTCGCGTGCTCGGCTTCGGTTTCCTACTTCGGGCATCAGATCTATTCGTTTCGCGTGGAGCCCGATCACGACCGCTATGTGCTCCGTTTCATTCTCGTCAACGGCTTCACCCTCGGGCTCAACCTGCTGCTCATATGGCTCATTGTCGATATCATTCATTTTGCCCCGGCGATCGGCGCGACCGCGGTCGTCATTGTCATACCCTGCTTGAACTACGTCCTGAACAAATATTTCGTTTTCCAGCCAGCGTTCGGCTGTAGGCGGGCTTAGTCCTCATTGTTCCACCCCGGCGGGCGCAAACTCAATGGCCAACGAATTTGTCCTGAACGAATCCTGGCGCACGGCCTTTGTTACCGGCGCTGCGGGCTTTATCGCAAGCAATTTGGTGGACCGGCTCCTCGCTCAGGGCCTCACGATCATCGGCTATGACAATTTCTCGACGGGAATGCGGGAGTTCGTCTCATCGGCGCAAGAGAATCCGCGCTTCAAATTGGTAAAGGGTGACCTGCTCGACGCGGATCTCCTCGAGCGGTCGATGCGCGGGGCCGATATCATCTTTCACTTCGCCGCGAATGCGGACGTCCGTCACGGCCTCGAGCATCCGCGCAAAGACCTCGAGCAAAACACGATCGCGACCTTCAACGTGCTCGAGGCGATGCGCAAGGATGGGATTGGTGCCGTCGCCTTTTCCTCCACCGGCCCCGTTTACGGCGAACCAGCGGTCTTTCCCACGCCCGAAGACGCGCCCTTTCCCGTTCAGACGTCGCTTTATGGCGCGTCCAAGCTCGCTTGCGAAGGAATGATCTCCGCCTATTGCGACGGCTATGGGATGCGCGCCTGGATCTTCCGCTTCGTATCGATACTTGGCGAGCGATACACGCATGGCCACGTCTTCGATTTCGTCAGACAGTTGCGCGCCAATCAAAGCTGGTTGAGTGTCCTCGGCAACGGCCGTCAGCGGAAGTCCTATCTCTGCATTGAGGATTGCGTCGATGCCATATTCACGGCCCTGAAGCGCGCAGAGGACAAGGTCAGCATCTTCAACCTTGGCGCCGAGGACTATTGCGAGGTCAGAGATTCGGCTCGCTGGATCGCTGATCGGATGGGCATGTCCCCTCAATTCAGTTTCGGGACGAGCGAGCGCGGCTGGATCGGCGACAGTCCCTTCGTATTCCTCGACACGACTCGCATTCGAGCGCTTGGCTGGCGGCAGCGGCTGTCCATTCGTCAGGGTGTTGAGCGTACCGTTGACTGGCTTATGCAGAACCCCTGGATCTTCGAACGGCGGAGCTGAACCATATGGGGCATCAGGCGGTCATCCTTGCGGGAGGTGCGGGAACGCGTCTCAGCGCCTTGACCGGCGGCCTGCCGAAGGCTCTCGTCGATGTCGCGGGCAAACCGCTCATCATTTATCAGCTCGAGCTCCTCGCACAGCACGGCTTCACCGAAGTTCTTCTCCTCCTGCGCCATGGTGCCGAAGCGATCATGGCTGCCTGCGGCAACGGTGATCGGTATGGCGTCCATATCGACTATGTTGTGGAGGACGCGGCGCGCGGGACGGCAGGGGCCATCTTCATGATCCAGGACCGGTTGCGGGATTCCTTCGCGGTGCTCTACGGCGACACCGTCCTCAATGTCGATCTGTGTCGCATGATGGCGGCCCACCGCGCAGCAGGCGCCGATATCACGCTCTTTGTCCATCCCAACGATCATCCGGAAGATTCGGACTTTGTCGAAGTAGACGCAGCGCAGCGGGTGGTCGCCTTCCACTCGAAGCCGCACGCGCCGGGCGCGGAACATGCCAATCTCGTTAGCGCCGCGCTCTACATGATCGAAGCGCGTTGCCTTGACGAGATCACGCCGCCGCCGGGCGTTTTCGACTTCGGCGCACATCTTTTGCCGGAGCTCGTGAGAACCGGGGCCCATCTCCTGGCTTATCGGAGCCGCGAATACATCAAGGATGCCGGCACGCCCGAGCGGCTCGCCGAGGTGGTCGCCGATGTTCATTCCGGCCGTGTCGCCGCAGGCTCGCTTAAAACACCGGCCCCGGCGATATTTCTCGACCGTGACGGAACGCTGAACAAGGACGCCGGGCATATCTCGCGCCTCGACCAGGTGAAGCTTCTTCCTGGCGCGGGAGAGGCGGTGCGACGGATCAACCGCTCGCGCTACCTCGCGGTCTTGGTGACGAACCAGCCAGTGGTGGCGCGCGGCGATGTGGACGAGGCCGGCTTGCAGCGCATCCACAATCGCCTTGAACGTCTGCTGGGGGAAAGCGGCGCCTTTCTCGATGCAATCTACTATTGCCCGCATCATCCTGACCGCGGCTTTTCAGGAGAGCGGCCGGAACTGAAGATTGCCTGCTCCTGCCGCAAGCCTTCGCCCGGACTTGTCGACCGCGCGGCCTTGGAGATGAACATCGATCTCGGCGCATCCTGGATGATCGGTGACAGCTTCGTCGATGTCGAACTCGCGAGTCGTGCCGGCCTCATCTCCGCACTCGTGGCCACGGGCAATGGTGGCCAAGATCGCCGCTTCGCGCGGCGTCCCGATTTCGAGTTTTCGGCCCTGCCCGAGGCAGTCGATTTCGTACTGGACGTTTGGCCCGATCTGGCCCAACGGGCCAGTGAGGTTGCAGCGAGGATCCGGCCCGGGGAATTGGTGCTTATTGGCGGCCAAGCTCGTTCAGGCAAGAGCAGTTTTGCATCGGCGCTAAAGTGGCAACTTGAGCGTCAGGGCCTGGCGGCTCAGGTTCTCTCATTGGATGGCTGGGTGAAACCCGTGGAGGCGCGCCCCCGGGGAGGAACGGTCCTCGACCGTTTTGAGCTCGCAGAGATCGAGCGCCTATTGGCTTCGTTGTCCATGGATTCAACAACAGTTGCAGTACCTCAGTACAATCGGCGGCTCCGCCGGCCAGATGGTCAGTACGTCATCAACCTGTCGGCATCAGACGTTGTTATCGTTGAGGGTGTTGTCGGTTTGGTTCGTCCATTCATAATCGGGCGCCGCATGGTCCGGATTTTCATCTCTCGTGACGAAGCTCGCCGTTACGATGCGCTTGCGGTTGACTATCGCGCCCGCGGGTTCAGCGCCGAGGAATGGAAGATGCTTTACGCGGAGCGCCAACAGGACGAGACCCCCTACATTGCTGATTCACGGCTTCACGCGGATATCATCGTGGATATGCCGTAGATCGTTTGCAACCCACCCTCAAGGACGGCACATTCTGTGATCATCAGCCGGACTCCTACGCGTATCAGTTTCGCTGGCGGCGGCAGCGATATGCCGGCCTACTACCGCCGGCACGGCGGCGCGGTGATCAGCACCGCAATCAAGCGTTTCATCTATATTACCGTCAATCCAAAATTCGATAACCGAGTCCGCCTCAGTTACTCCAAGACCGAAGAGGTCGACCGCGCTGCCGATGTCGAGCACAGGCTCTTCCGCGCGGTTTTGGAACAGCAAGAAATCGAAGGCGGGGTGGAGATAACGTCCGTGGCCGACATTCCCTCGCACGGAAGCGGGCTCGGCTCGTCGAGCTCTTTCGCGGTCGGTTTGCTGAATGCCCTTCATGCCTATAACGGCCGGTTTGTCTCGGCCGAGCTGCTTGCCCGCCAGGCCTGCGAGATTGAGATTGAGCGGCTGAAAGATCCAATCGGGAAGCAAGACCAATATGCGGCTGCATTTGGGGGGGTCAACTTTATCCAGTTCAATCCGGACGAGACGGTCGACGTTCAACCGCTTACGCACCACTGGACGACGATCAAGAAGATCGAATCCTCAATACTCGTCTTCTACACCGGCCTGACGCGTGGGGCGGCTCCAATTCTCGCCGAACAGCAGGCGAACGTCGACACGGACGCCAAAAAGCGCGAACTGGTCAAGCACCTCGTTCGGCTCGCCTATCAGTTTCGTGATGACATCACGGAGGATAATGTCGAGTTTTTTGGCGAGATGCTGCACGAGTCCTGGATGCTCAAGCGTCAGCTCGCCTCCGGCGTCTCCTCCAGCATGATCGATCTTGTCTATGAGAAGGCGCGGTCAGCCGGCGCCATCGGCGGCAAAATCCTCGGGGCGGGAGGCGGCGGATTTCTCCTTGTCACCGCTCCCGCGGAGCGGCATGCTGCGATCGTCAAAGCGCTCGGTCAGTTGCGCCTAGTGCCGATGCATTTCGAACGGCAGGGATCACTCATCGTCTTTAGCGATAGGAAAGAGAAATGAATATCCCAATTAAGACCCCGCCGGCAGTTGCCGGAGCCTATCTGGATCGCCTTTCTCGGACGATTGCGGCAATTGACCGGCCTGCCTTTGACCACGCCATCGCTCTCGTGCGCTCAGCCTGGGAGGAAGGACGACAGGTCATTACCTTCGGCAATGGCGGGAGCGCGCTGACGGCTGAACATTATATTACCGATTGGACCAAGGGCGTCTACATGGCAACCGGCCGCCCTTTGCGTGGCGTTTGCCTGTCGGAGAATATGGGGCTCGTCTCGGCCTATGCGAACGACCTCTCCTATGAGGATGTATTCGTCGGACAGTTGAAGCCTATCATGGTTCGGGGGGACCTCGTTGTTGGCATCTCCGGCAGCGGCAATTCGGAAAACGTGCTGCGCGCTGTCCGCTATGCCAACGACAACGGCGGCATAACGCTCGGAATCACGGGATATGACGGCGGCAAGCTCCGCGGTCTCGCGTCACATGCGATCTGCGCGGACGTCATGGACATGCAGCTTTCCGAGGATATTCACCTCATCTTCGGCCATATGAACCTGCAAGCGCTTTGCGGAATGCCTAGCTAAGCTGCCTCTAAGAACGTCGACTGGCTGAGCCAAACGGGCATCACCGCATGGGTTGGATCCCACATGTCTGGTCGTGGCGGATGCATCGCAAATCAGCGCGCGCAACCCTCGTTCCATGAGGCTGGTCCGCATCACGCTGGGGGGCGGGGGCACGAATCTTCCCTCCTATTACTACCGCGACTATGAGGGTTTCTTGATCGCCGCGGCGATCGATAAATACGTGTACGTGACGGCGATTAACCCGTTCCAACCTGGCATCTATCTCAAATATTCAGAGATCGAGCACGTCGACCGGATTGATCAGGTCAAGCACCGGATCATGCGTGAGGCGCTCACCCAATTTGTGGATGGGAAACCGCAGATCGAAATTACAACGCTGGCCGATATCCCGGCCGACACTGGTCTCGGCTCATCGGGGAGCTTCACGACGGCGCTCTTGAAGGCGCTGCACGAATTCAATCATAAGTTCATTCAGCCGCACGAGCTCGCAGAGCTCGCCTGCCACATCGAAATGGATCGTCTGCAGGAACCAATTGGCAAGCAGGATCCGTATATCGCGGCTTATGGAGGCGTGACCGCTTTCACCTTCGCTCGGGATGGTCAGGTGATGGCGAAGCCTGTCGTGCTCGACGACGACACCCGCCACAACCTCGAGACGTGCCTGCTGCTGTTTTTCACCGGGATCTCCCGTTCGGCGTCATCGATCCTCAAAGACCAGGATCAGCGCACCAAAAACCGCTCATTGGATCGGCGATTTCTGCTTTGCAAATCATGCGGCTCAACCACGTCGCCAATCCGCTGATTCTTACGCGCTTTCGGTCCCAGTTGCCGATACTGCCGCCAGCGACATGGCGGCTGCCAACAGCGATGGCATAGGGTTCCCGTCGCAGTGAATCGAGCCTCTCCATCAGGATTGCCTCGTCATGTTGGAGATCGGCATCGATGACTGCTAAAGGGCGCGGCGGATGCCAGGATGCCTTCGATGCAGGCTGTGGCTAGACCGCGACGCCCAATGCGTTGGATGCAACGCACGCGTGAATCGACTTGGACAAAGCTACGAATATATTCCGCAGTACCGTCGCGGGAATCATCATCGACGAAAATCACTTCCCAGGCGACGCCTGCGAGTGTGGCCCTTGCCTATCGAGCAGCGGCTCGATATTGTCCCGCTCGTTCAGTGTCGGCACGATAACGTTCAGTTCAGGCCCCGTGGAAAGCGGAGATGAGTGTGACGTCTGCTCGACAAGCGCTGGCACCTTTTGCATCACGGATGTCTTGGAGTCCACCCCTGTGAGACCTCCTCAAGTTTCATCCCTGTCCGCGGTAAGGCCAATGGCCTCACAGGGATCAGAAGAGCGATAATCGATAAATTATCCTCCAACTTATTGGAAGTCCTCATCGAGTTGAATGACGGGTTGCATGAGCCAGTGGTCCCGTGAGACCTTTGTCGAGAAATGCGCGGAGGGCAAATGGCAGATCGGGAAGCGGATGCTGAATTCGGTTGTGCGTGGCATGCGCGCCCCGCCAGACCATCGCTGCCAAAGGACGAAATCTGCTAGATCAAGAATATTGAATTTCACGAAATCCAGTACATTCCGATCGGTCTTAGGCAGCTTCGACCAATGCGCTCTGCGGCCCGTCGTTCAGCTCCTCAGGCCCTCCATGCCCGACGAATGCGCTAACAATTCCGCCGAGGTTGGGGGTGTATATGAAGAAGATATCACAATTACTCGAGCGACACCTTGGCGCGTTCTTCCTGTTATATAGTTTGTTACTTTTTGGGCTTGCGATATATAGTCCGATAATTGGCGATTATTGTGGATACCTGCAACAGTGGTACATCAGCTATCATGGATTTGATCCATGGACGGACTATGCAAATCTCAAACCGATTGTACGTATTCCGTGGTTCAATTTCTGCGGTGATTATTATATTACTGTACGTAACATATATGGCCCGCTATTTAATGTATACGGTCTGACTTCAATTATTTATCCCACGATTCCGCGGGCTATCGGAGCCGTTCTATTTTTGATCATTTCGTGGAAAATCGTAAAGGAGATTCGCGCTCACAAGGACCTTGATTGGAAAGTGCGGTTTTGGCTCTACATCGGGATGTTCGGGAATTTCTTTTCATTCGTCTTCGTCGGGATCAGTGGGGGAAATGATGTTTATCTCGCGTTTCTCATTTGCGCGGCAATTATTGCTCTAAACAGAGGAAATGCTGCGCTCGCAGGAATGGCCATTGGCCTTGGTGGGTTGATCAAATTTTACCCTCTGTACCTGGTGCCGTTTATGGCGCTCGATCAGCGGCGTCTCAATATAAAATTCGCAACGGTGGCCATCGCTACATTTATTGTTGGAATGATATTGGCTTATATTGAATGGGGCGCCTCCATTTTTGAACCCTTGTTTTGGAATCTCAATAGAAGCGCAACTCACTCTTCGATTATATTTATTTTGATAAGCTGTTTTCAATCGTTACTGCACATATCTATACCAACTTCGTGGGTAGTCATCTGCTTGGCGCCTTTAGCAATCATTGCGTTGATTTGGCAATATAAGCTACGTTTATCCAATTTGACCGGATTTATGATTGGTTACATGCTTATACTCACGTTCAATCAAGTCGGTTATGTAGTCTATTATTTTCCATTGATTTTGGCAATTTATTTATATTATTTGTTCGATCGACCCTCGCATCAACTTAGTCGCGCGTTACTAATTCTGTTCGCTGCAATATTATTTCAGGCAATATTCTCTGCTTTTGGAATGACAAACTCTATTTATCGGATTGAATTTATGTATAAATGGGCTAGAATTCCTGTAAGTGTTGTTATTACCGTGATTAATCTATATGTGATTGCTGAGCTCATCCGCCAGAAACAAGATTCCACTGAACAATATATTGGAGAATTATCCGGTTGACGTGCCACGCTACTCAGCCATAGGCATCACCTTAATTCACAAATGCGGACGGGTGCGCGCACTCGCCGCCAATTACGGCACGTTCGCGGGGGAGAATGCCATTGCGCTCACCGGGCTCCTGCGCATCACCGATAACCGGCTACGGCTTGGGTGTGGACGCGGATCAGTTCGGCGGCCGCGTCGCGTTCGGATCGCGTGGTAGGGTTCGGCTGCTTTCCCGAGGAACAGTCCGCTTTCCCGGCCTTAGCGCAGCTTAGCGCCTGGGATCCCCGCAAGCTCAACGGATCAGAATTGGCTCCTAGACCCCGGATCTTCGCCGGCTCGTCCTGAGAAGTAGCTTAGCCGCGCGCTAGATAGGGTCAAGCCGCGGCGTTCGCGCGGCAGTGGTGCTCGGCCTGCTTCGGCCGGCCGCGCGACGGCGAAATTGGCCTGTTGCCAGCTGATAAGTATGAGGGCGGCGACGAATTCCATGGCGATCGCTAAGCCGACCAGAACGATGAGCCGCGGATCGCGGCGAACCAGGCTTTCGGTAGTGATCAAAATTCCGATATGCACCACCGGCACGACGATTAATACCGCAATGGTCGTCGTATTGCGTCCCGTTGCGCTCGCCAAAGTGAGCACCAGGCCCATCGCCAAAAGTGCATGTGCCAGCGCCAGGATCGGAATGCCAAATCTCTTTGCCGCCTCGCTCATCCACTCGACGACGAGATAAGGCTGCGCTCCCGGTCCCGGCGCGGCTCGCAGGAATCTTTGCAAAAGCAGTTCAGACGCTTCTTTCCTCCGATTATGGTTCGGCATGCCGTTGGTGCCCTGCATGTCGAGCTGGATGATATATTCGTCGAAATCCGCGGTGCGCATCTGGGTCGAGCCGATCGGCCGGCTCTGGAACGAGCCGTGGCTCATCACCAACAGGACGCCGTACTCGTTGCGGCGGAATTCGGTCTGCTGCGCGGTGATGATTTCCTCTTCGTTCTTTTCGACGTTGAACTGGTGAATGAACATGCCGCTGACCACGTCGGGCGATCGCCAGCGTTGGAAATAGAGCGTGCGGGTGCCATTATCGAACGTATAGAACTGCGCCGGCTCGAGCAGGCGGTGATTGAGCGAGTTGCGGATCACGTAGATCACGTCATGCATCTGGCTCACGTAGGCGGGTGCAACGAAGCAGGAAATCCAATAGCCGAAGCCTACGGCCGCCGCGGCGACAACCGCCGCCGGCAGACAAATCGACAAGACCGAAAGCCGCAGCGAATAGAGAACGGCGATCATGCCGTCCGCCGCCATGCGCGAGAATTCCAGTGCCACGGCGACCCCTACCGCCATCGGCAGCGCGATGTAGGCCACCGTCGGCAGGGTGCCGAACAGGGCAGGCAGGAGGAGGCCGCTGCGCAAAGCCGCCGCCGGCAGGTAGTGAAACAGCGAGGTCATCACCACGGGGACGCAAAGGCTCGTCTCCAGCATCAGCACCACGAGGAAGATCCGCCTCGCGAGGTAGAAATAGAGGAGCCGGGGCATCATCATCTAGACCATTACCCTTTTCCGCGTCGGCCGTTCATCGGCGCTGCCGATAGAGCGGCAATCTTGCCAGAACAAGAACTTGACGCAATCTACACGATTCCGGCATTCTCGGTTGAACCGGCGTCGGACAATTCTCGACCCGGTCGGCAAAGATGGTTATGCTGGGCCAGCCGAGAAGTTCGATCAATTCTTGCTCCGCACTATTTTTTGCTGCTTCGGCTGGGATGGCGCAATCTTTACATCTATTTGGTTATATCAACCAAGAGATTTGGATCAAGCGGAGCATCGGTTTTGGGTAGCCGGACTGGAGGGGCGGCAAGATGGGGGCGGATTTCAACCACATTCTGTCAGGTGACGACAATTGCGCTGCCGGAATGCGTCGCGCCGCTCGATGGGCCCGAGCGATGGGCTCTCTGCTCAGCCCCGAATGGCGGCGCGCCTCGAGGTTTTATACGATAAGGCCGGCCAGCGGGTTCTATCGGGAGGGTGAGCCGTGAACATTTCGGGCCCGGCAGAAAGCTTTTCGACCAGAGCCGCAATGCTAGACCAGGCCTTTCGTCTGCCTTTGGTCAGCGTCATTATTGTGAATTGCAACTACGGCCGCTTCCTCGATCAGGCGGTGGACAGCGTCTTCCAGCAAACTTATCCGAATGTCGAATGCATCGTCGTCGACAATGCTTCCACCGATGAAAGCCCCAGCGTGCTCGCCGGGATCGCCGAGCGCTATCGGCAGGCGATCGTCATTCGGCGCCCCAGCAACGACGGCCAGACGGCGGCCTCGCTCGACGGTTTGGCCGCCGCATCCGGAGCTTATGTGATTTTCATGGATGCGGACGACGTCTTGCTCGCGCACGCCGTCGAAACGCACGTATTCGTGCATCTCTCGATGCGCATCCATATCGGCTTCACCTCCGGCGACATGCTGCAGGTGGTTGGCGATCAAATTGTCGTGGGTACCGGCGAGGAGCTCAACCGTTACGTGCGCAGCGGGCGGGGGCTGCGGCGAAACATTATCCGACCCTATCGGCATCGCCTCGATGTGTCCTGGCCGCGCGGATCGACCGCCAAATCGCTGACAAAGAAGGTCCACTTCGTGGCGCCCTTATCGAGCAGATGGGTGTGGTCGCCGACCTCCGGGATCTGCTATCGTCGCGACGCACTGCATCTCTTCTCCGACAATCCCGAGCTCGTTCACTTGTGGACTGGAACCGATATGTATTTCGCCTGTGCGATCAGCGCGCTCTGCGGCAGCGTGATCATCGATGAGCCAGTCTTCATCTACCGCATTCACGGGGCGAACGTATACTCGCGGCAGGCGCAATTGAATCACTTCATCGGCTTCGAAGCGGGCGGAGCGGGCGACAACGATCATAAGAGCCAGCTTCTTCTCATTGACCATCTTATCGCCAAGGCCGAACGGTTCAGCCGGACCGGCTGGCTGCGATTGCATTATGCCGCGCTTCTTATTCGTGTTGACCGGCGGGATGGGGATCCCCGGCTGCCGCGTTGGCGGCGACGGTCGCGCGCAGCCAGCCGGCTGGCTGAGTCCTACGAAAGCGTCGCCGCGACGCTCGGCTCTGGGCTGACGATATTGTTGATGCTTTGGTTTCGCATTCCGATCGGTGTAATCGCAAACGCGGTGCGCAAGCGCAAATGAGCAACCATGGTCCTGATGAGTGATCGCAATGCGAATTTTCTCGGCTACGGGTTAGCTTCCAACCACCGGGTCGCCGAACTGCGTTCCGCCGCCGCTCCCTTGCAGGGCAGAACTGTTCTCCTCGTTCATCCGGCCTGGCATTCCTGCGGCAGCCATAGGGTCTTCGTCACGCAGGCTCAAGCCTATCGGGCGCTCGGTGCCAAACTGATGTCCTTGGCAATTGCCGATTTCCCCGGCCACGTCCGGGGATCATCGGCATATTCCGCCTATCTCGCTGCCACGCAGGATCTTCAAGCCGACAGGCGTTATTTCGCCGGCATGCCGCGTCGCGCGGTTTTCGCGCCGGCCTTCCTCCACGCCTTCAAGGATTGGCTGCACGGCAATCAGGCGCCGATGCTGGTCGAAACCGTAAGGGGTGCCTCGTTGCCGCCCGAACTCATGCACCTGCCCGAGATTGATCTCATCCACTGCAACCATTTCTTCTGCATGCTCGCGGCGCTGAAATTGCGCGGCGATCGGGGATGCCCCATCCTGCTGGATACGCACGATTTGCAGGCGCGCCAATATGTCTTGCGTCAACCTGGTTCTTGGACGCTTCCGCCTGCCGCAACATACGAGTCCATGCTCGCCCTCGAACTCGCCAATATGGCCGCAGCCGATGTTCTGATCCATCTGAATGCGGAGGAGGCGGTAGCATTCGAGCGGCTCATGTCGGACAAGCGGCATGTCCTCATCTTCCCGGCCGTCGAACCTGTTTCGATCGGTCGCGGAGGCTCCGATATCATTATCGTGGCGAGTGCGAATTACCCCAATTTCCTTAGTATCGCCTGGTTTTTGACCGAAGTCATGCCGCATGTTCCGGATGCCCCGGTCAAGATCATCGGCAACATCGATCAGGAATTTCGCCGGCGCGCCCCAAAACTCTTCCGCCAACGCGCCGCCTTGTTCACCGGCTACACGGGGGACCTGAACAAGGCCTATGGCAATGCGGCAGCGGTTCTGCTTCCGGTCACCGAAGGGTTTGGCATATCGATCAAGACCATCGAGGCACTCTCGACCGGCGCCCCTTTGATCGCCACGAAGCTTGCGTTCCGCGGCATGGGGATAGACCCGGCGAAGTTGGCCAACGTCACGCTCGCTTCCGATCCACTGGCGTTCGCAGCCGCGATCCGACGGGTGAACGAAGCAAACCGGCCGCCCGCGGATGATCGGGCGAAAAGTGACACGCGCCGGCTTTATGATCGCGTGTTCAGTGCCGCCGCTTACCAGAACGCGCTCGCCGCGCTCGTTCAGCCGCTTCTCGAGACAGAACACACCGCAGATGAACCGTCCTAACGGACACTTTCCATAATGCAATCGAGATGGGCGATGTCGGAAAATGTGCTTGCCATGAGACTCCGCGCGTCCCTGGTTGACTTCGTTGATCGCCTGATTCCAAAGCGCCTTTTGCGGCTTTTGGTTCATCCGAAGTTCCAGGCGCTTGTCGGTCCTGAACGAATTGAGACAGTCGGCCGCTGGGTCGACAATACGTTCAAATGCTGAAACGCCGCCAAAAGCGGTGTCGAGAGCAGCACATCGACGAGAGCACGCAAGACTATCTGAAGTCGCATTTCTGCGCCAATCCGTTTCGGCAACTCGAAACCACGCCGACCGGCTTGGCCTATGTCTGCTGCCCGATCTGACTTCCGACGCCGATCGGCACGCTTGATTCAGACCCAGAGCAGCTTTGGGGGAGCGATGCGGCCAAACGCATCCGCGAATCGATCATCGATGGGTCTTTCAGCTATTGCAATCATCTGCATTGCACCGCCATAGCAAACCGCACCCTGCCTTCGCGAGATTCACCCGAATCTCAGCGGATCATCGAGCAATACAGGAGCTGCCCGAGCATCTCGTCTTATCGCACGATAAATCCTTGCAATCTATCCTGCCCTGCCGAAGCAGCGTTTACATCGCCAATTCGCGCAAGCAGGCGCAACTGGATAGCCTCGCACTTTGCTCCCACTCATGCGGGCAGCCAAATCGGTGATGATCACAGGGTCCGGCGATCCGTTCGGCAGCAAGCATTTCCGCAATCTGATCAAGCGCCTGAACGGTGGCGATTTTCCTCAACTGAGAATGGAATTGATCAGCAATGGCCAGCTTTTGGATCAAAGGGCCTGGAGTGAATTGAATTTGCACGGCCGGGTGCGATACGTCCAGATCTCGATCGACGCGGTAAAGGCTTCAACCTATGCCGTCGTGCGCCGCGGCGGCGATTTTGGACGACTGCTCAAGAATCTTGCATTTCTCCGAGATCTGTGGACATCCGGCGAGATCGATACTCTCGAATTTTCGAGGTCGTGCAGACCATGAATTTTCTGGAGATGCAGGCCTTCGTGAAGCTCGGAGCGGAATTTGCGGCCGACACGATTACCTTCAACATGATTCGGCAACGAGATATTTTCAGTCGAGAGGAATATGTCGAGGCCTTATCGGCAGCCCCGATCACGCCGAATATGAGTCATTTCTCCAGACGTTGAAGGCGCCGGAACTGTCACAGCCCAATGTGCAGATCGGCAATGTGCTGGAACATGTGAAACGCGCGCAAGCGGGCGTGGCGGTTTGAACGCCAAAGCCGAAGGCAACATCGTTGAGATTGATTGATGCTGGGGCGGAGCGGGGCCTCACGCCTTCATGCGCGCCGCGGCCTGGCGCGCATATTGGCGCCAGAGCGCGTCGAAGATCCGCCGCCGCGGCAGTCCGATGATGCCCGGCCAATGGCAGAAATAAATCCGGCTGCCTGCGGCATCGAGCGGACCGTCCGGCGCGAGGATGACCTTCTCGGCCTTGTAGAAGCTTTCGCCCGAGGCGCCCGGCACGGAATCGGGCAAGGACGTGACCTTCAATCCGCGCCGATGTACGACGAAATTCGTGAGCGGCTGCGCAAACAGGCCGCCGCGCTGGCGTACCGTGTGAAAGATCTTCTCGTCCTTGGCGATCACGTCATAGAAATCCTGAAGCGACAGGACGTTGCGCGAGGTTACGAAGAAACCGTCGTTGAACCACAAGGCGTCACGCAAAAAATCATAGTTCTTGTGCTTCGAATTGTAGATGTAGTCGGAACAATAGCAGGCGACCAAAAAATCCGTTTTCCGGGCGCCGACATGACCGAAGACATCGCCGAAATCCCGCAGCATGATCGTATCGACATCGAGATAGATGACCTCATCCAGCGGCAGCGCGAGCGCCAGCAGTTTGCGCAACCGGCGGCGATGGCTCGGATTGAACGGATAGAGTCGCTTGGCGAGCGCGTCCAGTTCCGCGCTGTCGAGCGACACGATTTCGACGCCGAAAACGTCGGCGGCTTTGCGGGTGCGCGTGATGTTGTTGTCATAGGGGATGAGATAGAGCGGAATTGCCGCGTTCGTCGCGATGTAGCTTTCCAAGAAAGGCAATAGCCAATCGATGACGCGATCATTGGCTATGATCGCTATTCCGTATTTCTTCGAAGCTGGCGCAGTTTCCGACATGAAACTCACGATTGATATTTTCTGTACCGCTCGGGCATGCTCAGACCTTCGCCTGCCAGTCAGCAGAGTTTCGTCCGCCGATCAAGCTTGCGAGATCGTACGCGGCAATATGGCGCCGATGAACGGAAATGAAGCGATTAGAACTGTTGAATTCACCAAGAATTCACAAAACCAGAGCTGTGGCGGCGAGCGGTGATGCTTGTAGCGAGCGGGCCGCCGCGGATCAAGGCAAAAATGCGTGCCTCTCCCGGCACGCTTGCAAAGACCCGATACCAGGGCGCGTCAGCTTGCGGCTTGAAAGCGCGGTTGCGGATGGCCGACGAAATTATAGGCGCCGATGTGGGTGAGCTCGCCCTCGGTGTCGAGCCAGATCTTGCCGCCGAGGTCGCGCCATTTCTGGCAGAAGCCGAAATCTTCGCTGACATAGGTCTTGGTTTCTGGATCGATCAGGCATTCGAACAGCGCGTAGCTTTCGCCGCCTTTGGCATTGCTATAGGCATGGACGCCAGCGTAGCGGGCCTCTGGATAGGCCTCGATCATCCGCTCGATGACCTGCCTTTTGAGCATCAGAAATCCGCCGCCGCAATAGATGCCTGTGGCGAAGCGGCCTTCGCGCTGAAGCTCGTTGCCGGTGCACAAAGTGCCGACATAGAGCAGCGGCGCGCTCTCGAAACTCTCGCCGCCGGTGAGCCGCTTCATCGCCGCTGTACTCCAATCGATCACCTTCAACGAATAGATGCCGGCGACGAATTCCTTATCGAAGGCAAGCATCTCGTGCACCTGCCGCGGATCGAACGAAATATCGGCGTCGATGAACATCAGGTGAGTTGCGGGCGTCGAGAGAAACTGCGCCACCAGCGTGTTGCGGGTGATGAGCGAATCATGGCCAAGGCGAGCATGGCATCGAAGCCGGCCGGTCCTGCATATTGGATGAGGCTGATGATGGATTGCATATAGTGCTGGGGAACGAGACCGCCGAAACAGGGCGTCGCGATGAAGATCATCGGCCTTTCTGCGCTTTGCGTCATGGGCGTCGCCGGAGTGCGGCATCAAGAGATCCGCAAAGAATCGCAGCGTGATCCTGCGAGGGCTTCCCGCGAAAGGCAATGCGGCAGGGGCTTGGCCGGATGGGCCAGGACAGTTTCGGGTCAGCCTCGGCCATGGCCAGCGGTCGACAGAAGCGGCTGAACCGCGGATTGAGTTCAGCCGGCGATGCGCAATCCCGGCGCCGCCGTATCGCGGCGCCGCAGTTCGGCCTCGCGGCGCACGATATAATCGCGGGTCAGAGGCAGCGAATCGATTTTCTTGGCGAGCTGAATCTGGAACACTACCTGGCCATGGAATCTAAATCCGCACTCGGCGCTGGCGAGATAATATTCCCACATCCGGCAGAATCGCTCGTCGTAAAGCGCGGCGGCCTCGGCTCGGCGTGCCAGGAAGCGTTCGCGCCAGAGCCTCAGCGTATCGGCGTAATGGAGCCGCAGAACTTCGATGTCGGCGACCAAGAGCCCGGCTCTTTCGATCGACGGCATGATGTCCGAGAGCGACGGTATATAGCCGCCCGGGAAAATATATTTGGCGACCCAGGGATCTGGTGGCTGCGGCGGATGTTCCACGCCGATCGTGTGGAGCAGCGCTATGCCGTCGGCATCGAGCAACTTTGCGATCTGCCGGAAAAAGGTGTCGTAATAGTGCCGACCAACGTGTTCGAACATCCCGACCGACACGATTCTGTCGAACCTTTCGTCGATCTCGCGATAATCCTGAAGGCGAAAATCGATCAGGCTCGACTGCGATGTCTCCGCCGCCCGCTGCTGCGCCAGAGCGAATTGCTCGCACGATAAGGTGATGCCCGTCACCTTGGCGCCGCAGAAGCGGGCGAGATAAAGCGCCATGCCGCCCCAGCCGCAACCGATATCGAGCACGCGGTCGCCCGGCTCGATGAGCAGCTTTGCCGCGATATGTCGTTTCTTGGCGAGCTGCGCCTCGTCGAGACTGGAAGAGGGATGTTCGAAATAGGCGCAGGAATATTGCCGGTCGCTGTCGAGGAAGAGCTCGTAGAGCCGCCTGTTGAGATCGTAATGATGCCTGACATTGCGCCGGGCGCGGACGAGGTTGTTGGGGCCGCGCAGTCTATTCAAAGCAGCGCGAAACCTGTCGATGGCGCCAAGCCAGAAGAATTGACCAAACCGCGACACGTTGCGCGAGGCGATGGCGAGCACATCATAGATCGTGCCGCGCTCAACCTTCACTCGCCCGTCCATGTAGAGCTCGCCAAAACGCAAGCCGGGATCGCGTATAAACGCCCATTGCGCCGCTTTGTCCGAGAAGCGGACACGGACCTCTTCACCGGACCCATCGCCGACGCGGAATTTCCTGCCTGAGGCGGTCTCGATCTCAATCGAGCCGGATGTGATCAGGCCGGCAAGAAAGCTGCGAAAGATCTTGTCCATCTTTGCCTCGACCCTGTCCAGAATAGCGCCCCTTTGGCCAAAGTGGAATTCGATTTGTCACAACCAGTTCCCTTTCCGGATCATATCTCCGCGAGCCGAGTAGGAGCCGTGATCTTCGGCGCGCGGCTTCCGATCACAATCGCCCGGTCTCAAGGAACCTTCGGCCGTCTCTTGCGACTTTCGGCCGCTTGGGAACCACGATTCCTTCAATTGCTGCGGCGGCATTGGGTTCATTGCCGAGCCGCAGAATATTCGAACTGGAGATAGAGAGCGATGCAACATTCTCATGTTCTGCGCGCCACGGCTTGCGCGGCATGCCTCCTCATTGGCGGCGCAGCTTTCGCCCAAGGTGTCGTCCACGCCCACGCCGCTCATGTGAGCGGCGTGAAGGGCGGATTTAGCAAGGTCGCCGTTCACGGCGCCGTCGGAGGCCGCGGTTTCCATGGCGGCGGTTACCATGGCGGCTGGGGCGGGGGCCCGGCCTTCGCCTATGGCTGGGGCTACCCTTATGATTATGGCTACGATTACGGCTATCCGGGCTATGCCTATGACTATGGCTACCCCAATGACAACGGCTACGGCTATGACTACGGCTATGCTCCCAGAGTCTATGCGCAGTCCGGCACCTATTGTCAGACGCCGGAGAACAGCTGCGCACTCGATCGCCCGAGTGTCGCCGGCGCCTTGCCAGTGCCGTATTGGCATTGATCAGGAACCAGGGACCGCCCAGCTCTGATCGACATTCAAGGTCGCGTGCCGCGGCGGTCCGGCTGGGCACTCAATGCTCCCGTGGGAGCACGGGGCGGGACCGGAAATCGATCCCGCTCTCGATTTGTCCTACCTCATCGCTGCTCGCGCGTCAGACGCCGAAATAATCGCGATACCATGCGATGAAGGCGGGAACGCCCTCGCGCACTGAGGTGGCGGGACGGTAGCCGGTCAAAGCGAACAAGAGATCGGTATTGGCGAAAGTCAACGGGACGTCGCCCTTCTGCATGGGCATCTTGTTGCGCCGCGCCTTGCGTCCGAGGGCGGCTTCTATGGCAGTGACGAAATCTTCGAGTTCGGTAGGCTTGCCGGCTCCGATATTGACCACGCGCCAAGCGGCCTGCGGCGAGAGGCTGTCGCCGGCAAGAGGCGCTTGCCGCCGCTCGTGCGGCATCGGCGGGATGATCGGCATGAGCCTCACCATCGCCTCGACGAGATCGTCGATGAAGGTGAAGTCGCGGCGCATCTTGCCATAATTGTAGAGCTCGATCGGCTGATCGGCGAAGATCGCGGCGACGAATTTGAAGAGCGCCATGTCGGGCCGGCCCCAGGGCCCATAGACTGTGAAGAAGCGCAGCATTGTCGCTGGGATGGCGAAGAGATGGCTATAGGCATGCGCCAGCTCCTCCGTGGCTTTCTTGGTGGCGGCATAGAGACTGAGCGGGTGGTCGGCGCGCTCCGTCTCGAAAAACGGCACCGTCGCGTTGGCGCCATAGACGGAGGAGGTGGAGGCGAGAAGCGCATGCCGCGGCGGCTTTTGCCGCATCACTTCCAGCAGGTTGTAGGTGCCGACGAGATTGGCGCCGATATAGGCGCGGGGATTTTCGAGGCTGTAGCGCACGCCGGCCTGAGCGCCGAAGTGATAGACGACATCGAACCCGTCGCCATAGACCCTTTGCAGAGCGTCAAAGTCTTCGAGGAGAAAGCGATGGGCGCAAAACCCCGCATGCTCCTCAAGCCTCGCCTGGCGCGCTGCTTTCAGCGATGGATCGTAGTAGGGCGTGAAACCGTCGATGCCGACCACCTCGTCGCCGCGTTCCAGCAACCGACGCGCGAGGTGAAAGCCGATGAAACCGGCCGAGCCGGTGACGAGGACACGCATCCAGGGTGAACTCCAGGACAAGCTTAATGAAATGCCAGCCGTAAAGCCTATGCCGCAGAATTGATTTGGCGCAAAGTGCGACCCGTGCGAGCGCCCTAAGACATGACCCGGCCGCAAGCTAGCGCGGGTTGGGGAATATCACGCAGCGCGTCGCTAAGATCTTGGCCGCTATCGTCTTTGTTTCCGGTCTCATGGGCGCCGATGCGGCGCTGGCATTTGGCCATGGTGGCCACGGCGGCTTTGGCGGCTTTGGCGGCTTTCATGGCGGCTTTCATGGCGGCTGGGGCGGCGGATTTGGCTGGGGCTACTACCCCTATTTCGACTACGGCTACCCCTACGACTATGGATATGACTATCCCTACGGCTATCCGCCGCCGGCGCCTGCAGTCAGCCCCCTATTTGCGCGACGGGCACGCAAGTGTGCGTGCTGCGCCACCCACGCGATATCGGATCAGGACGCTCCTGTAAGTGCGCGAGAGGCGTGATTTCGGGCCCCCCATAATAAGGCAGCCGGGATCTTTGCTTTGAGCCGGTCTTAACCCGCTGCGGTCTCGATTTGGAGGCTGGGGTGCCCTTTGGCCCGCCCCTGAGACCATCTGCCACTTGCGAGCATTTCTAAATTAGGCAAAAAGCCAGTAAGGGAGAAGGAGCGGGTTCAGGCTAAGTCTGGTTTTAGGCCCAACGCGCTCTAGTTAGTCCGAGGACCGGGTTCGCCATGGATTATCGGAAACATTTCGAAGACGCATTGAGCCGCTTGCAGGCCGAGCGGCGCTATCGCGTCTTCGTCGATATCGAACGCGATCCGGCGCGCTTTCCTTTTGCAAAGCGGCATCTTCCGACCGGCGCAATCGAAGACGTGGTCGTCTGGTGCTCGAACGATTATCTCGGCATGGCCCTCAACCCCGAGGTCATCGCGGCCATGCGCGAGGCCGCTTCCCGGCATGGGGTCGGGGCCGGCGGCACGCGCAACATCGCCGGCAATAATCACCCCCTCGTGACGCTTGAAGCCGAACTCGCCGATCTGCACGGCAAGCAAGGGGCCCTAGTCTTCACCTCTGGCTGGATCTCCAATCTTGCCGCGATCGCAACGATCGGATCGCTCCTGCCCAATTGCCTGATCCTCTCGGACGCGTTCAACCACAATTCGATGATCGAGGGCATCAAACGCTCCGGCGCAAGGAAACAGATTTTTCGCCACAACGATCTCGGCCATCTCGAAGAGCTGTTGAAGGCGGCGGCCCCCGACCAGCCCAAGCTCATCGTTTTCGAGAGCCTCTATTCCATGCATGGCGACATTGCGCCGATCGGCAAGATCGCCGATCTCGCCGAGCGCTACAATGCCATGACCTATCTCGACGAAGTCCATGCGGTCGGGCTCTATGGCCCGCGCGGCGGCGGCATCGCGGAGCGCGACGGCGTCATGGATCGGATCGACGTGATCGAAGGAACCTTGGCGAAAGGATTTGGCGCGCTCGGCGGTTATATCGCCACCCAATCCGCGATCATCGACGCGGTGCGCTCCTACGCGGCCTCTTTCATCTTCACGACGGCCTTGCCGCCGGCGATCGCCGCCGCGGCCAAGACGGCCGTGCGTCTGTTGAAGGACCGAGAGGACCTGCGCGCCCTGCATCAGCGCCAGGCGCTGCTCACCAAGCACGCGCTCTCGGCCGCCGGTCTTCCGGTGATGCAGAACCCGTCGCATATCGTGCCGGTGCTCGTCGGCGACGCGGAGCGCACCAAGAAAGCGACCGACATGCTGCTCGACCGCCACGGCATCTATATCCAGCCGATTAATTATCCGACGGTCGAGCGCGGCGCCGAGCGGCTGCGCATCACCCCGACGCCGCTGCACACCGACGCCCATATCGCCCATCTTGTCGAGGCGCTCGTCGATGTCTGGAAGAGCCTGAAATTGCCGCTCGACCAGGCCTCGAACATCGTTACCTTCCGCCGCGACAAAGAGGACACGCACTGCACCTTTCCGGACTTCAAGAAGGCGGCGGAGTAAAGCGCGTTTCTGACATCGTAGTCGTCATTGCTTCGCTCGCAATCACGGCAGCCGCCAGCCCCGCTTCGCGCCGCGCGGGTCTTGTTCTGTCTCGAACGCGACATATTTCCACGTGTGGGGGTAGTTTATTGCGCGGCACGGAAATTGTGGTAATTTCAGCATTTGGGAAGGCACCGCTTCATGTTGAATTTTGAGCCGATCTCGACGCCGCCCGCGGCGCAGATCCGTCCGCTTCTGGGGAAATATGGCCTGCGCGCCACGCGCCAGCGTCTCGGCTTGGCCAAGCTCCTGTTCAGCAAGGGCGACCGGCATATCACGGCCGACGTGCTCGCGGCCGAGGCGCATGAGCAGTGCATCTTTGCCTCCCTCGCCACCGTCTACAACGTGCTCAATCTCTTTGCTGAGGTCGGGCTCGTGCGCAGTTTCACCGTCGAGGGCGGCAAGACGATCTTCGACACCAACACGACCGACCATTGCCATTTCTATTTCGAGGATTCTGGCGCAATCACCGACATCGTGACCAAGGGCGGAAAATTCGCCGACCATTTCGAGCCGCCGGAAGGCTACGAGATCGCCAAAGTGGATGTTGTCGTGCGCCTGCAGCGCAAAAAGGACGGCAAAGCCGAGGACGCGCCGCGCGCGTCATAGGTTTGGCGCGCGCTTTCTCCTTCTGGCCGGGAGGAATGGACCCTGAAAGGGTTGAAGCGCTCTTTTATCGCCGGGGCGATCGCTGCCGCGTCCTTTACGCCGGTGCAAGCGGCGCAATTGCCGACGCGGGTCGGCGCCTGCGTGGCGACTACGATCAAATCCGTCGAAACGCGCCTGATCGACGGATCGACGGGTCAGCCGATCCCCGGTTCGGGCAGCGCCGTGAGTTTTGTGAACAGCGGCTATCAGGTGTCTTACGACACGGTGCCTGCGGTCGAGAATTCGCGGAGCGGCGATCCAGTGCGCATGTGTCTCGTAAGCATTCCGACGGACTGTCCCGCTGGGGACAATCGCGGCAAGGTCTATCGGACAACCAATCTGCGCACGCATCAATCCTGGACCTTGCCGGATGCCGAGCATATGTGCGGCGGCGCATAGGAATCGCATCGATCATGGGCCGGTTTGTCTGCGCCATCGCCGCGGTTCAGCTCTTCGTCATCCCCAATCCGCTGATCGGCGCGCCTTAGCGTGCGGCCGAGGAGCAGCGCCGCTTTGGCGTTGAGCGCTTTCACCTCGCCGCCGAATCCAAACCAGCGGCGCGCGTTTTTCCGCTCGATGTCCAAGAGATGTTCGGCGACGGCGACGAGCGTCGCAGGCTTGGCTACGGCGAGGGATAGAGAGTCTCCAGCGCCGTCGGCCGTCGCGCATAGTCCCGCCCGGCATTTGACCATGTGAGCGGCGGTGCGGCGGCCCTGCGCGGCCAGCGCAGCGGCGGGGTCTTGCGGCGGTTCGACAGGCTGAGCCATCCGGCATCTCCCGAAAGTCGGGGATGCTTTATAACAGGTAATATTACCTACATAAATATTACCCGTACATGCTTCAGGGTCTCGGCTGACCGATCCGCTGCCACTGGTCGGCGCGAACGACGGCCTGGATGGCAGCCGCCCAGGCGATCTGGACGCCGCGGATGGGCGCCGCATTATGGCTTTCGAGATCATAGGTGCCGGCGGCGGCGCCACGGCGCACGCGTTTCAGATAGCGCCGGCCGTCCTGGGTGCGCACTGCCGCCTCGCGGCCCACCACGTTGTCGACGTCCTCGCCATGCCGCCGGCAGATGATCACGTCGCCGGAATCATAGCGCGGCCACATGCTCTCGCCTTCGACCTCGAACGCGATCGAATCCTCTCGGATGGAGAAGGGAACGGAGATCTCGAACAGGCCTTCGGCCGGAATTTGCTCGAATTCCGGAAGAATCTCGGCGCCGGCCCCGATCCGGCCGACGACTTTGACGAGATTGCCGGAGGTAGGATCGCCCACGCCCTCGAGCAGCCAGGCGGCCGTCGTTTTCAGCACCGGGGCGAGGGCCACCAAGGTTTCGGTCGTGATCCCGCGCCGGTCGTCGTTCTTCACCGCCCGTCGCAGATTGCGGATCGCGTCCGGCTTTTTTGCCGAAAGCGAAGCGGCATGCGCCGAAAGGCCGAGGGCGTGAAGGCGGCTTTCCACCCGAGCAAGGACATCTTCCAATTCCATATCGGTAGTTTGACCGATTCGGAGCCTCGCGCATTAAGTAATTTTACCGACGGTAGGATTACCTGATAATGTCGCTCTTCTCAGGGGGGAGGACAGGATGTCGAGACCCAAAATACCTTGGACGACCGAGCGCGTCCGCGCGGCTCGGCTTTCTGGTCGGGCAGGGGATTTGCTGCCAAGCGGATCGCCGAAGATCCGATGATCGCCTCGACGCCGAACAATTTGCATCGCCAGGCGCAACGCTTCGGCTTGGCCTTCCGCGAGTCGAAGGGCCCGGCCTGCGCCTGCCGCCGCCGCCCGCTACGACGCGGCGGCCGAGAGGCGGGGGCGTTACCTGCGAGGCCGTGATCCGACTCTTGCTTCTGTCGGCGGGCTCCCTCCCGAGTGCCTATAATTCCGGCACCTGGCACGGCTCACGCTGCATGCACTATGGCCGCGCCATCGCTCTTGCGGCAGGGCCCCTATGAGCCCCTCGCCGAACCCAAGGGCCATACGGCCGCAGAATTCGGGGATTTCGTCGAGAACCTCGAATGGAACGGCTGGCAGCCTACACTCGTTACGCTGCATAATACCGGTGTACCGACACTCGCCGAGTGGCTTGATTCGAACCATGCGGCCAAACAGCGCATCGAAGGCCAGAAGCACTATGAGCGCGACATTCTGCACTGGCATTCCGGAGTTCACCTGTTCGTGGCACCGAACTTGATTTGGAATCTTTGCGACTTGACGGAGGTGGGTGTCTCCGTCTCGTGCTGGAATCATCTTACGTTAGGTATCGAGATGATCGGCGACTATGCCACGGAGAGGTTTGATGCCCGCCCTGGGGCGCAGGTTCGCGACAATGCGGTTGCCGCGATGGCGATCCTGCATCGCCAGCTCGGTTTGCGACCGGATCGATATCGTATGGGTATGAGTGGGCTGCATTTCCACAAGGAATACAGCCGGGATCATCACGATTGTCCAGGGAGGAACGTGGTTAAGGCCGACGTCGTCGCACGCGTTCTGGCGAAGATGGATGCGCTCTCCAGCGCCGCCGCTTCGTCGGAGGTGGATCATCCAACAGCGGAGAGATGAATTCATGCGCCAGATAACAATAATAGCCGCTCTTGTTGCGAACAGCATCGCGTTCGCCGCGCACGCCGCCGACTTCACCTGCAAAGGGCAGGGCAAATGCATCTGCACCGAGACAATCAATCCCGCATCCGTGCTCGGCTATAACGCGACCGACGACAAGCAAAGCGTCAACGTGAATATCGTCTGCATCAACCAGGATACGAATGCCGTCTCGTACTATCAGGTTCGCAAGGAAGACGGGCTCGGAGCCTCCTATACAGCACAGCCGGTACCGCACGAGTAAAAGGGGCGATTAGCCCATTGGGGTCAGGGGTCGCCTGACGGCACCCCCGCGCTTTTGCTCGGCCAGCTTACGCCTTGGCGGCACATTTTCTCATTTTGATGTTGCATCCATGATGCCCGTGCCCGGCGGTTCCGGGCCCTTCCAAAAGGACAATGCCTATGCGCGCGCATGCCTCTTGCGGCGGCGATGACGCTTGTCTCGCTTCCGGCATTGGCCGCGGATTTGAGTTCGGTCGGCGTGCCGATCGGCACTCTCGCCACTCAGGTTCTCTCGCTTCTCGAGCCCCTGGTTCTGTCGGTCGTTGGCGTAATGCTCGCCTGGCTCATGGCCAAGATCGGTCCTGAGCTGGCAAAGTCGCTTCATGCGGCGCATGTCGATCAAGTGATCTCGCGCGCCATCGACGCCGGTTTCGGGCTTGTCGAAGGCGCCGAGAAGGGCAGGTTCTCGAGGTCCCTGTCGCCAACAAGGTGATCCGCAAGGCCGCCCAGTATCTCGTCGACGAGGCCCCGGACCTCATCAAGGAACTCGGCGAAACCCTCGGGCCGATGCTTGTCGCGCGACTCTCGGCGGCCGGTGCACACTGCCGGCAAGCGCCAGCGCGGCAAGCCTCGATCTCGATCCTTCCGTGGATTTGAAAAACGAGGCGGCGGCGTCATGAGCTTTGATCTCTCGACCCTTGAGGCCGATGCCGCAAAGATCGGCACGGCGCTCGAATATGCGCAGCGAATCGATTTCGCCGCGGCCGCCAAGGCCTTCGAGACGGCCGATCTCACCGGCGAGATCACAACGATCGATGACGTGATGCGCGTGATCGGCGTCTTCGTGCCGGCCGTGGATCGCGGCCAATGATCTCGCCGCGGCGGTCGCAGGCTTCGATCTGCTGCTGCAATTCGCCAACGGCAAGATTCCGCAGACGACGCTCGACACCGAAGCGGAGATCGAAGAGCGGTTCGAGCAGCCGTTCAAAAAGAGCTGAGCGATAGAGGCCTGCTCGGCGCGTAGCGCGATGCGCTGCGAAAAGCGTCTCACCCCCGAAAGGACAATCCATGAAACACCTGCTTCTTGCGGGCGCAATCGCGCTCGCCTCGTCGCTTGGCGGCTGCACCGAATTCGACGCGGCCATCAACGGTGCAGTCGGCTTCATCGATGCGCCGAAAACCCAACAGGCGCTCTCTTCGCTCAAGTCCGGCGCCACCGCCCTTCACATGCGCCGTCGCCGATGTTTTCTCTGCTTCCTAAAATCCTCCCGTGCCCCCGTCCGAACCGGAGACGGGGGCCTTTTTTGATTCCGCCGACCGCTCGCCGTAGCGGCGCGATTGAGCCGTGCGAGGCTGCCTCTCAAACGCGCATTCGCGCTTGCGAATGAAGGCGATTTCGCATTAGACCAGTCCAAAATGCATGCGCCGTCGGCTGACGGAGAGATCATGAGCGTTTATGATTATTCCGCGACAAGCTTGAGCGGCGAAGAAAAGTCGCTCGGCGATTTTCGCGGCAAGGTTTTGCTTATCGTCAATACGGCAAGTAAATGCGGCTTCTCGCCGCAATATGCGGAGCTTGAAGCGCTCTATCGCAAACATGGGCAGGCAGGGTTCGCGGTACTCGGCTTTCCCTGCAATCAGTTCGGAGCCCAGGAACCCGGCGCTGCGGCCGAAATCGGCGCGTTCTGTTCGCGGACCTATGACGTAACCTTTCCCATGTTCGACAAGGTCGAGGTCAACGGCCCGAAAACCCACCCGCTGTTCCAATTTCTCAAGAGCGAGCGGAAGGGCCTCGCCGGGACGCACCGGATCAAGTGGAATTTCACCAAGTTCCTCGTCGATCGAGAGGGACATGTGACCGCACGTTTCGCGCCGACGACCAAGCCTTCCGACATCAATCCGGAGATCCTGCGCCTCCTTTAAGGCTGCGCAGGGAAAGTCGCCGCGCGCCCGTTGCCACTGCGCTCCGGCGTGGCTAACAGGAACCTGGCCATAGGAAACCCATCATGCCGGTGAAGCTCGACAGGCGGGCCGAAAATTTCGACAAGGCGTTCGAAGCTCTCTTTGCGACAAAACGCGAGGTAGCCGAAGACGTCGATCAGGCGGTTCAAAAGATCATCGCCGATGTCGTCGCGCGCGGCGATGCGGCGCTCGTCGATTATTCGCGCAAATTCGACCGCGTCGATCTTGCCGCCCTGGGTTTGTCAATTTCGGCAAAGGACATCGCCGCCGGCAAGGCGGCCGCGGCGCCGGAGGCTCTTGCGGCGCTCGGCCTGGCGCATCGGCGCATCACGGATTTCCACGAAAAGCAGCGGCCGCAGAACCTCATGTTCACCGATCCGCTCGGCGTCGAGCTCGGCTGGCGCTGGCAGCCGATCGAAGCCGCGGGCCTTTACGTGCCGGGCGGCACGGCGAGCTATCCGTCCTCGGTCCTCATGAACGCGATACCGGGCAAGGTGGCGGGAGTTTCCCGCCTGGTCATGGTGGTTCCGGCCCCGGATGGCCACATCGATCCGCTCGTCCTGGCGGCGGCCGAGCTCGCCGGGGTCGATGAGGTCTACCGCGTCGGCGGCGCTCAGGCGATCGCGGCGCTGGCCTATGGAACGGCGAGCATAGCGCCCGTCGCCAAGATCGTCGGTCCCGGCAACGCCTATGTGGCGGCGGCGAAGCGCCGGGTGTTCGGGGTGGTCGGTATCGACATGATCGCCGGCCCGTCCGAAGTGCTGATCATCGCCGATGCGACCGGCAACCCCGAGTGGATCGCCGCCGATCTCCTCGCGCAGGCCGAACATGACCCCGCCGCGCAGTCAATCCTGATTACCGACAGTGCGGAGCTGGCGGCTGCGGTCGAAACGTCGCTCGAGCTGCAATTGATGCGCCTGCCGCGCAAAGAAATTGCCGGCGCGAGCTGGCGCGATTTCGGGGCAATCATTCTCGTTGCGGCGATTTCCGATGCTGTGCCGCTCGCCGATGCGATCGCGCCAGAACATCTCGAAATCATGACGCAAGGCGCCGAGGACCTCTCCCTTCGTATTCGCAATGCCGGCGCGATTTTCATCGGGGCCTACACGCCCGAGGCGATCGGCGATTATGTCGGCGGCTCGAATCACGTTCTGCCGACGGCGCGCTCGGCGCGGTTTTCTTCCGGCCTCGGCGTCCTCGATTTCATGAAGCGGACCTCGATCTTGAAATGTTCGGCCGCGAGCCTCGCCGCGCTCGGACCGGCTGCGGTCGCGCTCGGCAAGGCCGAGGGGCTCGACGCGCACGCCCGCTCCGTCGCCTTGCGCCTCGGTCGACCATGAACGCCAGCGAGCCAGGTCGGCACAATCGTCTCGTTTCGGTGGTTCTCGACGAAGCTTCGATCGGCCGCGGCACGTCCGATCAAGAGCATGAACGCCAGATCGCCATCTACGACTTGATCGAGGAAAACGATTTCGGCCTCCCGGACCAAGATGCCGGACCCTATGGGCTGAAAATCTCGTTGCACGAGGCCAAGCTCGCACTCGAGATCTGCAACGAAGCGGGCGAGACCATCTGCGCCCATGTTCTGTCGCTGACGCCGTTCCGCAGTCTGCTCAAGGATTATTTTTTGATCTGCGAAAGCTATTATGACGCGATCCGCTCGGCATCCCGCGCTCAGATCGAGGCCATCGATATGGGCCGGCGGGCTCTTCACGACGAGGCGGCGAGCCTCCTGAAAGAGCGGCTGAAGGGGAAAGTCGTCTGCGACATCGATACCGCGCGGCGGATATTCACCCTGGTCACGGCCTTGCATTGGAAGGGCTGAGCGGCTGGCTGCGCTGGTCGATCGGCCGCCCAGAATATCGGCCGAATTTGGCTATCGCTTTGAACGAAAGTGCCGTTCGGGCCGACTAATCGGACGAGATCCGGCCTGTAACGCCCGGCGGCGCTGCCGCGTCGGGAGACGCACAGCAGCCATTGCCGCGGCACGATCGGGTTCTGATCCGTTGCCGTCCCGCGATCGAACTGTTGCGATCGGTCTAAGGTTGGTTAGAATTCGCCAGTGTTCTCAGGGTGGCAATCGATCATATATTGCTTTTGTCGCAAGCGTTCCGATCGAACTGCGGGAAGATTAAATGAGGGGCAGCTCGCGCAAGTCTACGCTGCAGCGCGAGGACAACCAAGAGGGGCGAGACTTTCATGCCGGTTCAAGCACAATATAGGCCGCGTGCGCTCGCTGCGGCAATATTCGCGGCGATCGCGTTTCAGCCGATCGATGCCCGCGCCGAGGGCCCTTTCGCATCCTTGGCCGGGAACTGGGCGGGGAGCGGCACGATCTCAATGAAGAGCGGCTCACAAGAGAGAATTCGTTGTCGGGCGGCTTATGCCATCGCGCCGGGCGGGGATTCTCTCACGCAGACTCTGCGTTGCGCGAGCGACAGCTATAAGTTCAACGTCGACAGCACCGTAACCGAGGACGGCGGAGCGATCTCCGGCAGCTGGACCGAGACGACGCGTAACGCCACGGGAAGTGTGAGCGGGCAGATCAAAGGGCCCCTGATCGAAGTCTTGGTTACCGGAGTTGGGTTCACGGCGGGCATCTCGATCCTGACGCGTGGTGAAACGCAAGCCGTATGGATCCAGCCGAGCGGCGGCACCGACGTCGTCGGCGTGAAGGTAGCTCTTCACAGGGCGTGACCGCCGGTAGGATGATCTGGACTCGCGGATCGGCGCCGAGTCCAGTGTCCTCCCGACATTAGCTTCAACTTCCGTCGCGTCATTCTCGCCCGGCAAAACGCCGCGGCGCGTTGAGGCGCGCGAATTCCCTCAGCTCCATCTCGCGCCTCTGCGCCAGCGCAGCAGAAACGTGATCGTCGGCCGCAGGATGAAGAGATCGGCGATGAGGGCGGTCAGCATGGCGAAGGAACTGAGCCAGCCGAAAAGCCGTAGCGAGGGCAGATCGGAGAAGACTGTCATCGCAAGACCGCAGGCCAGCACGACCGAGGTGAGAATCAACGCTGGCCCGACGAGAATGGTCGCGCGCTCGACGCCGACCGCCGGATCTTCCCCGGGTTTGTCCTCGAGCCGCAGGCGGTTGAGGAAGTGGATCGTGGCGCTCAAGCCCAGCCCGAAGGATACCGTCAAGGCAACGACACTGGCGAATTGCAGGCCTTGACCGAGAAGCCAGAGTACGGCCCCGGCAACGAAGACCGGGAAGACCGCCGGCATGATGGCGGCGAGCATCACCGCGAGCGATCGGAATGCGGCGCCGATGAAAGCCGCAACGAAGATGATCTCGATCGTCAGCCCATGGTTCAACTTTTCGATCATGTTGGAACTGCTACGCGCCGCGATCACCGAGAGGCCGGTCACGGCGATCTCATAGCCTGGGTGCTCAGCCCGCACCTTGTCCAAGGACGTGTCGAGCGAATTGATGATCGGCAACAGTTGGCTTGAATCGACATCGGGGACGCGACCTTCGATGACGACGGCGTCCTGGTTTTCCGAGATGAACCGGCGGACGAGATATTTCGGCAGCAGGTCGACATATTGCTTCAAGGTGGCAACGTCCGTCTTGCCGACCTTTTCGGCGAGCCAGCGGCGCAGCGTCTCAAGCGACCAGACATTGCCGATTCCTGCCTGCTTCTCGATCGCCGCGTGAACGGCGGCGATGGTCGCCAACGTTTCCGGCGAATAAAGCAACCCCCCCTTGGGAAATTCGATCAGGACATCGATTGGACTGGCGCCGGTGAGCTCGGCATCGAGCCGACGGTTGGCTTCAACCGCTTGTTTGCGATCCGGAACCTGATCGGCGAGCTGATAGCGTGGCTGAAGATTGGCGTAGACGAGGCCAAGCCCGACCACCACGGCGAGGCTGATCAAGCTATAGAGCCCGGGCCGGCCTACCATGCGGCGGGCAATCCAGCCGCAGAAGCGACGCAAGGCGTCGACGGCGAGGTCGGCGCCTTTGATTCGGGCGACGAAGGCCGCTTCACGGCGCAGCAGAAAGAGCCCGAGAAGCGGGATGACGGTCAGGACCGACACGAGCGCGATGACGGTCGAGATGAAGCCCGCCTCGCCGAAGCTGCGGATCAGATCCGAATCGGAGAAGGTGAGGGCGACGAACGAGAGGCCGGCGGTCGCATGCGTCAGCACGCAGGCCGGGCCGACCACATAGATCGCCGTGCGCAACGCGTCGGCCTTGCTGTCGCCCGCGAGAATTCGGTCGCGCGTCGCAAACGTCAGCTGCATGCTGTCTGAAAAACTGATGACCATGATGAGCGGTGTCATCACGTTCAAGAACATGTTGAGCCGGAAGTCGAGCCAGCCGAGGGTGCCGAGCGCCAGCAGAATGGCGAGCAGCGGCGGCGCTGCCGCGATGATCATGAAGGATATGCGGCGGAAGAAGAGGATAGCGATCAAGCAGCCGCCGAGAAAGCCGATCGCATTGTAGGTAATTCTGTCGCGCTCGACCGCATTGCGGATCTCGAGCTGCATCACCGGCACGCCAGAGAGCTGAACCGTCAATCCCGAGCCGGCCATATCTTCGTTTACGGTTTGGCGTATCTCGTCGACGACGCCGCCAAGCTTGTTGCTTTCGACGACGTCGGGATCGAGCGCGAGCACGGCCAGCGCGAGCCGACCGTCCACCGAGAGAAGCTTTCCGCGGATGATCTCGTTGCTCATCACTTTTTTGATGAGCGCGTCATAGGCCGGCCCTGTCGGCAGGTCCTCCGGAAAAAGCGGCTCAGGGAGATGATCGCCCTCGGGCGGCTGGCGCGCCGAAAACAGCGAGATGATTCCCCGCGTGCCGTCGATCAGCTGCAGATCGGTGACGAGATTGCGCAGCTTGTCGAGCGAGTCCCTCTGCAACAAGGTCGAGCCCTCGACGACGATCAGAACGTCGAACTCGGTCGAGGGAAAGCGCTTTGTCACGTCCTCGTATTGCCGGAACGCAACCGTGTTGGAGCGAAACAATTGGCTGAGCGAATCATCGACTTTGATCCGCTCAATTCCAAATGCCGCGAGGATCGCAGCAACCACGAGCGCAACCGCGACCGCATAAGGGAAGCGCAAGGAAACGAGACCCATGCGCTCGATGCCGTACGCCAAGGGGTGCAGCTTGCGTTGCGACCTCGCCGCTGGCCTCAGTGGTTCCTTCGAGGGCTTCTCGTCCAAGTCTTCGGTCGACAGGATCTCTCTCCAAGGAGCTCCACCGGGCGATCCTATTGTAGTGGGGCTGATCGGCCCTGGCCAGATCCCCCGCCGCCGGTCACATCGTCTCGCGGCACCCGTCTCGTGGACGCTCCGGAGCGCGGCGTTCGCGGAGGGGCGGCGTTCGGCTTCGCAGGTCTTGCCTCGTTGCGCCAAAGGCTTAAATTTTGAATTGAGAGCGTGGAGGACGGAAATTTCTGATGATAAACAATGACATTCGTTGATGCTTTGGAAGTCCCCGGCCGCAAGACCGGGCAGATCAAGTTGCACGGGCCCACGGCGTTCGAGGGCATGCGTAAGGCCGGGCGGCTGACCGCCGAAGTGCTTGACACGCTGGTCGAACACGTCCGGTCCGGCGTGACGACCGAGTTCCTCGACAATCTCGTTTTCGATTTCGCGATCTCGCATGGCGCCTTTCCCGCGCCGCTCGACTATCGCGGCTATCGCAAGTCGATCTGCACTTCGATCAATCACGTCGTTTGCCACGGCATTCCCGAACGCAAGCCTCTGCGCGAGGGCGATATCGTCAATATCGATGTCACTTTGATTCTCGACGGCTGGCACGGCGATTCGAGCCGGATGTATCTCGTCGGCGACGTGTCGCGGCGGGCGCAGCGCCTCGTCGAAGTGACTTATGAGGCTCTCATGCGCGGCATAGCCGCCGTGAAGCCCGGCGCGACCACTGGCGACATTGGCGCGGCGATCCAGGACTATGCCGAATCCGAACGCTGCTCCGTGGTGCGCGACTTTTGCGGGCACGGCGTCGGCCGCCTGTTCCACGACGAGCCGAATATCCTCCACTATGGCCGACGCGGCGAAGGCGTCACGCTGAAGCCGGGCATGTTTTTCACGATCGAACCGATGATCAATCTCGGCCGGCCGCACGTGAAGATTCTCTCTGACGGTTGGACTGCGGTTACCCGCGACCGCTCGATGTCGGCGCAATTCGAGCACACGATCGGCGTCACCGAGACAGGCCATGAAATCTTTACCCTTTCGCCGAAGGGGCTGCATCAGCCGCCCTATGATCTGGCGCCCTCGAAATGACGCGGTCGCAGGTCCCTCGCTCTGAGACCGCTCCGCATTATCTCGGACATCGTGAAAGGCTGCGCGAGCGCTTTCGCAAGGCCGGCGGCGGCGCGCTCGCCGACTATGAATTGCTCGAACTCGTTCTCTTCCGCGCCATTCCGAGGCGCGACGTCAAGGCGCTCGCCAAGGCGCTGCTTGCGCGCTTCGGATCTTTCGCCGAGGTCGTCGCGGCAAGACCCGAGCGGCTGAAGGAGACCGAAGGATTGAGCGAGGCCGCGATCCTTGAATTGAAGATCGTCGCCAAGACCGCCAAACGCTTCGCCAAGGTCAGATTGGAGAAGCGCCCGAGCATGGGAAGCTTCTCGGCGGTCGTCGATTATTGCCGCACAGCCATGGCCTTTCTCGATCGCGAGGAATTTCGCATTCTGTTCCTCGACAAGAAGAACGGCTTGATCGCCGATGAGGTGCAAATCATAGGCACGGTCGATCATGCGCCGGTCTATCCGCGCGAAAGCATGCGCCGCGCGCTCGAGTTGAACGCGACGGCGCTCATTCTCGTGGCACAACCACCTCTCAGGCGAACCTTCCCCGTCCGCGGTCGATATCCATCTCACCAATCAGATCGTCGCCCTCGGCAAGTCGCTCAACGTCGCCGTGCACGACCATCTGATCATCGGCCCGAGGGATTTGCCAGCTTCAAGGGGCTGCAGCTCATCTAGTACATAGGCAGAACATATGCTCTCGCCTGCCGTTGTATTTAAATGCTCGTTAAGATTGTAGAGGATGGACTGAATTGACGACTTGCCATCCGGCGAGCGTGCCTGTGATTTCCAACACTAACTTAACGGAACGCTGATAGATTCGCGCCGCTCGCATGGCTCGCAATCTGGCGATTCGGGACCGGCTGTGTCCAACATGGATCGATGGGCGATGCGACGCCGCCGGATTGATAAGCGCATCGGGTCAGCGGGATACTCGAATCATGCAATTGAATGATTTCCTGCATTTGGGCTATCCGCGACGGTTCAGGTCGAAAGGCGGGCGTCTCCATTTGCCTTCCGTGGCGGCGTGGGTCATTGCCTATTGCGCCTCTAGCCTGTTGATCCTGATCCTCGGCGTTCGCCTCGGGTTTATCGCCGTGCACAACGCGGCTCGATTCTTTTCCTCCGAATTCGTGGCGCTGGCATTCAAGGACCGCGTGAATGTCGTATTGCTGGGTTTGGCGCTGCTGTCTCGCTTCGCCATGGCCGTGCAAGCCTATTGGGTCGTCAGCCGGCTGACGGAAAGCGAGGCGAAGGCCAAGCAGGTTGCCGGCCACGACGTGCTCTCCGGACTTCCCAATCGCTTTTTGTTCAACGAACTTGTCGACGCCGAGGCCGCCCGCTGCAAGCGCAAGAATTGTCAATTCGCCCTGTTCTATCTCGATCTCGACCATTTCAAGCAAACCAACGACACCTTCGGTCATGAGGTCGGCGACCGCACGATCGTTGCCGTGACCGAGCGGCTCGGCAGGGTGCTGCGCAACGGCGATCATTTTGCGAGGCTTGGCGGCGACGAATTCGCGGTTCTCCAGGCCGATGTGATGGACCCGCGCGATTGCGCCAGGCTCGCTCAACGCATGCTCGACGCGATGAGCACGCCTTTCGACATCGCCGGACAGCAGGTCTTCATGGGCACCTCGATCGGCATCGCCCTTTGCCCGCAAGACGCCAGCGACGGGCAAGATCTGATGCGGCATGCCGATCTTGCGCTCTATCGCGCCAAGCAAGGCGGCCGCAACCGCTACGCCTTTTTCGAAGCCAAGATGGGCGAGGAGCTGCGGCTGCGGCAAAGTGCCGAAGACGAGCTGCGCGCCGCGATCGAAAATGACGAGCTTGTCATGTTCTATCAGCCGATCATGTCGGCATCCGGCGAAAAGATCGTTTGCGTCGAGGGGCTGGTGCGCTGGCAACACAAGACGCACGGATTGCTTCCCGCCGACAGATTTGTCGGGTTCGCCGAAGATCGAGGCCTGATCGTGCCGCTCGGCGAATGGGTCTTGCACCGCGCTTTCCGCGACGCCAAGCGGTGGCCTGGCCTGCGCTTCGCCGTCAACGTGTCCCCGATCCAATTCCGCCAGAAGGATTTCGTCGCAACGGTCGAAAAAATCCTCGCCGAGACCGGCACCGACCCGACCCGTGTCGAGCTCGAACTGACCGAGGGCATCGTCATCTCCGACGCCGATCTTGCCGAGCGCTCGATGATCGACCTTCGCGCGCTCGGCGTTACGATGGCGCTTGATGATTTCGGCAGCGGCTATTCGAGCCTGATCTATCTGCGCCGCTTTGCTTTCGACAAGATCAAGATCGACCGTTCGTTTCTGGAGTCCATGGAGATGACTGGCGAGAGCGCGATCATCGTGGAATCGATCGTCGCGCTTGGCCGCTCGCTTGGCCTGACCGTCACGGCCGAAGGAATAGAAACGGTGGAGCAGGCGCGCTTTCTGGAAGCGCTCGGTTGTCACGAACTGCAGGGCTTCTTCTTTTCAGGGCCGCTCACCCCCGACGAAATGGACGCCAAGTTGGCCGAGCAGAGCGACTTCAGCTCGCCAGCGCGCGGCTCCGCCCGCTCGGTCGCCTAGAACCCTTTACCACTGGGCGAGGGCCGAGCAGCTCTGCAGGCTTCAATGAAGGTTGAACTCGGCGTCGAAAGTCTTGATTTCGGCCGGTTTGATGAGCCGCGCATGACCGATGCGGACGCTGTGCAGAGGACCGTCGAGCTTTTCCCGCCAAAATGCCAGGAACTTCATCAAAGTCGGAAAGTCGGGGGCGATGTCGTAGTCCTGCCAGACATAGGTTTGCAGGAACGTCGGATGATCGGGCATGCGGTAAAGGATTTCCGCCGTAGTCAGGCCATAACCGGCGAGTTGCTTCACAAAATCGCGTGAAGGTTCGAATATGTTTCTGACGTTCATCCGCTAACCTCCACGCTCGGTGTGGGGCGATTCGGCTGCCAGCCTCAATTGACCGCCGCGCGAATCCCAATTGCGAACCATTAAAGTTAACAGCGCCTTACCGCCTTTCCTCGACAAGCGCACAATTTCGATATGGGCAACTGGTTCCCTCGCTCAAATCCCGCCGCTCAGCGCCCGTCCAAATTCAGCTGACGCAAATCCTCCTGCGTGTCGATATCGACAGTCACTGCGGCATCTTCGACCGGCAATTCGATGACGCCCGCCGCCGCGCTGAGAATCTGGCTCGCGCCGCGATCTCCTTCGAGAGAACCGATCGCCGAAAAAAGCTCGCGCCCGATGAGGACCGGATTGCCGCGCCGGTCGGCAAAAGCAACAGTGGCCCTCCTCTCGAAGGGCCACCGGCTTCGGACACAGGTCGTGTCCATTTCCGCTGAAAGCACTCTATCTCCGGCCGCGCGGGCTACTCGCCGAGCGCTCAATGATGTGGGTGGCCCATGTGACCCATGTGACCCATGTGACCCATGTGGCCGCCGCCAGCGTGCCAACCGTGCCAGCCCCGGCCGCCGCCCCAGCCCAATCCGCTGCGCCAGGCATAGCCGCACCAATAAAAGCCTGGGCCCTGCCAGCCGTCGTCGTACCAGCAATAGTTCTGGCCGCCGAAGAAGAATTGGGTTTTCTCAACGCCGATGAGGTTGCTGCCCGAGTGGCGAACCGGCGTTTGGTCGGCGACGGGCGCCGCCTGCGCGACCGAGACGAGTGAAACCGCGGCCAATGCCGCCGCCGCGAGAGTTGAAAGTATAAGATGCACGTCGATCTCCTTTAATTTTGGAAAATCACCCTCGAGACGGGGTGACTGGAGGGCTCTCCTCCTTGCATGTGCTTTCTTCGTTGCATGTATTGCGATCCGGGCCTATGCAGCGAAGCCCAATCACAGACAGTCGTTGCTAGATTTTGCCGCATGAATGGCTGATGAAGCAAATATCGTTGCTGCTGATGCCTGGGCCTTTGCGCTATCACATTCGGATGATCGGGAATTCCGCTGCGCTTAAATGGTTACTAGATTAATAGATGTTCAGGATTGCTTCGATGGACTGGCACAATAGCTTCGGCGCTTGGAAAGCCGGAACACCTTCGGACGAGTGGCGTCGATGAACTTTCGCTCGATCTACCAGCATGGCTTTGCCCGCGTCGCAGCCTGTACGACCCGCTGCCGTCTCGCCGAACCCGTGGCCAATGCCGAAGCAATCTTGACCATGCTTTCGGCCTTGCGTGAGAAGTCAGTGGCGCTCGCAATCTTCCCGGAACTGGCGCTCTCCGGCTATGCGATCGATGATCTTCTCTTCCAGGGCGCCGTGCAGGACGGCGTCACCCGCGCGATCGATCGGCTCATTGGCGCCTCCGGGGCTTTGATGCCTCTCATCCTCGTCGGCGCGCCGCTGCGCCACGCCGGACGGCTTTACAATTGCGCCCTTGCCATCCATCGCGGCCGGCTGCTCGGCGTCGTTCCGAAGGTGCATTTGCCCAATTATCGCGAGTTCTACGAACGCCGTCACTTTGCCTCCGGCGACATGACGCAAGGCCAAGAGATCGTAATCGGCCCGCATAAGGCGCCTTTCGGCCCGGACTTGCTGTTTTCCGCAGAGGACATTGACGGTCTCGTCGTGCACGCCGAGATCTGCGAGGACCTCTGGGTGCCGATCCCGGCGAGCTCGCGAGCGGCGCTCGCCGGCGCGACCGTGCTGGCCAATCTCTCGGCGAGCAACATCACGATCGGCAAGGCCGACACGCGCCGGCTGCTCTGCCAATCGCAATCGGCGCGTTGCCTCGCCGCCTATCTCTATTCCGCCGCCGGCCCCGGCGAATCGACCACGGATCTCGCCTGGGACGGCCAGACGATGATCGTCGAGAACGGCGTGATCCTCGCCGAATCGCCCCGCTTTCCGGAGGGTGGGCAATATACGATCGCCGATGTCGACCTCGATCTCTTAATTCAGGAGCGGCTCCGGCAGGGCACGTTCGACGACAATCGTCGGGCCAATGCGGTGAGCGAGAAGGCCTTCCGCCGGGTCTCGTTTCGCGTCGCGCCGCCGGCCCAAGATATCGGCTTCGAACGCGTCGTCGAGCGCTTTCCTTTCGTGCCTTCGAACCGCGAAAGATTGGCGCAGGATTGCTATGAAGCCTACAATATCCAAGTCACCGCGCTCGAACAGCGCCTCGCGGCGACCGGAATTTCAAAGCTCGTCATCGGCATATCCGGCGGCCTCGATTCGACCCATGCCTTGATCGTCGCCGCCAAGGCGATGGATCGCCGGGGCCAACCGCGCAGCAATATTCAGGCCTTTACCATGCCGGGCTTCGCGACGAGCGATGCGACGAAGGCCAATGCTCTCGCTTTGATGAAAGCGCTTGGCGTGACTGCGCGGGAGCTCGACATCAAGCCTGCCGCGCGGCAGATGCTCGCCGATCTTGGACATCCCTTCGCCAAGGGCGAGAGCCTGTATGATGTGACCTTCGAAAACGTGCAGGCGGGCCTGCGCACGGATTATCTGTTCCGGATTGCCAATATGAACGGCGGCATGGTCGTCGGAACCGGCGATCTGTCGGAGCTGGCGCTCGGCTGGTGCACTTATGGCGTCGGCGATCAGATGTCCCATTACGCCGTCAATTCGGGGGTGCCCAAAACTCTGATCCAGCATTTGATTGGCTGGTGCATCGCGAGTCGGCAATTCGCGCCGGAGGTGCTCGCGACGCTCTCCGCCATCCTCGCGACCGAGATTTCGCCCGAACTCGTGCCGGTCGGCGCCGATGGCGTGGCGCAGCGCACCGAGGCGGTGATCGGCCCCTATGAGCTTCAGGATTTCAATCTCTTCTATTTTTTGCGGCATGGCTTTCGCCCGGCGAAGATCGCCTTTCTCGCGCTCGCGGCCTGGGGCGACGTGACGAAGGGAGAATGGCCGCAGGATTTCCCCAAAGACCGCCGCCACGCTTACGATCTGCAGGATATCCGGCATTGGCTTGAAGTCTTTGTTCGGCGTTTCTTCAGCATCAGCCAATTCAAGCGATCGGCCTTGCCAAACGGACCGAAGGTCGTCGCAGGCGGCTCCCTGTCGCCGCGCGGCGACTGGCGCGCGCCCTC
Organism: uncultured Alphaproteobacteria bacterium; assembly: GCA_963720425.1. Taxonomy (GTDB): domain Bacteria; phylum Pseudomonadota; class Alphaproteobacteria; order Rhizobiales; family Beijerinckiaceae; genus Methylovirgula. The sequence continues at coordinate 481,427 of OY970391.1, read as the reverse complement.
TGACGGCAATGCACAGGCTTGGCTCGACGATCTTTCGGAGAATGTGCCGACGACTTCTCATTCGTCCCGATGACAACGAAATAACTTTTTGATTTCATTATCAATATTCGTTTGTGCCGAAACCCGTAATTCAATGCGCCGGCTCTTCCATCGAGCGCCCGCAATGTTCCCGGCGTCACGCTGACCCAAGCTTGCATCGACCGATTGCGTGGCAGAGCCGGCAGATCGCGCCTTGTGTCGTCATGATTGAATCGCATTTAGTCGCATGCGTCTCTTGCGGCATGAAATGAGCGGACTAGTGTATAAATGGGATGCAAGCTGGAATAAGATCGGCGCGAAGATCTCAGAGGTACGACATGGCCGAGATGATCATTGCGGGCGAGCCATTCAACGTCATCGTCGAAGGCGACGCGAATGCTCCCGCGGTGGTGCTGTCGCACGGGCTCGGCACAAATCTGCATCTGTTCGACAAGCAGGTGCCGGCGCTGAGGCGACATTTCCGCGTCGTGCGCTATGACTCGCGCGGGGAGGGCGGCAGCGTGGTGAGCCACGGGCCCTATTCGATCAGCCAGCTCGGTCATGACGCGCTCGCGATCCTCGAAGCCTTGAACCTCGAAAGGGTCCATTGGATCGGCCATTCCGAAGGCGGAATGGTCGGATTATGGCTGCTGACCAAGGCGCCGGAGCGGATCGACCGCGCCATTCTCGCCAATACGGCGGCGCAGATCGGCGGCGCCGAGGTCTGGAACGAGAGAATCAGGACCGTGCACGAAAAAGGCCTTGATGGCCTGGCTCCGTCCGTGCTTGAGAATTGGTTCACGCGGCAATTCCGCGAACATCATCCGGAAGAAGTCCGCCGTTTCGAAGAAGTCTTGCTTGCGACGAAGCCCGAGGGTTACGTTGCGCATTGCGCGGCGATCCGCGATGCGGATCTGCGCGCCGGACTGCAGGCGATCAAGCATTCGGTGCGGATCATCGTCGGCCGCCACGATCCGGTGACGCCGCCCGGGGTCGGCGCTCTGGTCGCGAGCTCGATACCGGGCGCCAGGCTCGTGACGCTCGAAGCCGCGCATCTGTCGCCGGTCGAGGCGGCCGATGCGCTCAACCGTGTGGCAGTCGAATTCCTGACTGGGGAAGCGGAGAGGACCATGCAAACACAACAGACTAGAATCGAAGATGACGAAGACGAGAAAATGACGGCGCACGAGCCGCCACACCAGGAGGCACCCAAGCCGCGGCCGCCGCGCCCACCGCAAGCGCCGCGTCCGATGCCGGTACCCGGCATGACGTATGAGCGGGCGCTCGGCGGGCCCGCGCCTGGAGCAGCACCACCCGCTCCGGCAACACCAAAGCCGGCGGCAGAACCGCCGCCAGCGGCGCCGCGCAAGCGCCCGGCAAGAAAGGCCGCCGCCAAAAGGTCGGCTCGCAAGGCGACGGCTCGGAAGGCTGCCAGGAAGCCGGCCCGCAAGGCGGCCGCACGGAAATCTGCGGCGAAAAAACGGACGGTCCGGAGAGGGGCGGTGAAGAAGGCTGCCAGGAAGCCGGTCCGCAAGGGCGCCGCGAAGAAAACGGCACGCAAATCGGCGGCGAAGAGGCCGGTGAAGAAAGCGACGCGGAAGTCCGCACGCCGGCGGTCGCCCGGCCGCAGACGCTGAAGCGCACTCTCGGCTCGCCGAGGTAAGGGACACGAGATGGCGCGAGACTACGGTCTCGCGCAAATCCTTTGCTCACGCGCTCCTCAGCACGCTCTCTTCGGGCTGAGACGAACTAATATCTGAGCTTGCGCAGCAAGATCACCAGAGGGTCGTGGGCCCAGGCCTCGGTCACGAAGTCCTGATGCGGGACATCGCCGACCGCGAGGAAGCTGACGCTGCCTGCCCGAAGCGTCCTCGGCAGGCTCGTCGTAAAGCTCACGTTGTTCTGGCCAAGCTCTCGTTCCAGCGTCGTATTTTCGGTCGCGCTCGAGAGCGAATAGGCGCTGAAGAAAAATGTGTTCGGCTTTCGCTTGGCGATCCAGTTGGCGAATGTGTCGATCTCGCCATAGAGTGCATCGAGGAGAATGACGCCGGCCAGTCTTTCGTCCGCGCCGCCGACCGAGAGCGCCGCGGACGCCGGCATATAGCCGCCGCTGTAGGCGACGATGACGACGGGCATCGTATGGAACATGGTCCGCGTCCTGCGGTCGCCATAGAGCTTCGCTAGATTGTCCGCCGCCTCATCGAGAAACTGCGCGAAGACATGCGGCTCCCAAAACCGCCCGGCACTCGAGTCGAGCGCATCGACGGCGAATTGCGGCGCGACCAGCACCGCGTTCAAGCGCAACTCGGCGAGCTGCTGCGGCACCCTCTGGCGGGCGGCGACGTCGCGGGCGAGCAGCGTGTTGTTGCCGTGGAAGAAGACGATGAGATAGGCCGGTCGGCGCGGATCGAAATGCGGCGGGATCGCAAGCAACACGCGCTTGTCGCTATAGGTCTCGTCTTCCCAATAGATGCCGCCGCGCGGCGAAGCATGGCCGCGTCGCGTCCCATCGGTCGTGTCGAGGAAAGGCTTGCCTTCGCTCGGCACCACGCCGTCATAGGGGAAGGGCGATATCGCGAAAGTCACGAGACGCATGCGGCTTCCGGCGGCAAGCGAGGCGCTCATCGCTGTGATGAGTCCCAAGGCGAGCGCGGCGGCTATCGCCGGCAGGCGCGCGCGCCATCTTAAGCCGTCGTCAGGGCCGCGAGCTCGCTTCATTCCAGGCGCTCTTTCCCGCATTCGGCAAGATAACGCCGAAAAAGGCGGGGATGGCGATGAGATAGGCCGCGCCGCTCAGGTAAAGCACGGCAGAGAGTCCCAAGGATGTGGCGACGAGCGGCACGAGCGCGGCGCCGATCACTGAGAAGCAGCCGTTGATGCCCCAGGCCCAAAGGAACATGTGATCCTTCTCGAGCCGGGCAAGCGAGCCCATGGCGGTCGGCATCGGGAAGCCCATGAGAAAGGCCGGCGGAAAGATCAGAATGAAGCAGAAGAACAGCCGTGGCCCGTAAGGGAACGTGCCGATCCAATCGAGCGGCGCATGGACGAAGAGGCCGTAAGCGATGAGAAGGGCACCGATGCAGGCGAGCACCTTGGGCAACGTGGTGGGCGCGCGTGGAAGGAAACGTTCGCTTGCCAGACTGCCGAGGCCGGAGGCGACGAGCATGCCGGTGATCAATATGGCGGCCGAGACCGTCGCATTGCTCAAGGCCTGGACGAACTCGGCGATGAGCCCGACTTCGACCATGATATAGCCGGTCCCGAGGCACGCGAAGTAGAGGATGGTGCGCAGCTTGCCGGGCGTGGCGGAAAAGACCGTGCGCCAGCCGAAGGTGACCGGAAGCACAATGAGAGTCGAGGCGCAGAGCGCCGCGACGCCGAGCGTCGCCCAGAGCAGGAGATAGCCCCATTCATCCTGCACGAGCTCGAGCCGGTCGACAATGCGCGGCATGTCGAGGGGTTTTATGTAGGCGGCGAAATAGGGCCGGTCGTTGGTGAGCGGACGGGCATCGAAGACGTAACGCTTGGCGATGTCGGCGAAATTTCCGTCGATGAGCGAATGCCAGGCAAGCTGTCCCATGGTAATGGCAGGGACCACCGAATCGGTTTCGGGCGGCCCCGTATCGGGCGCGGCAGCGCCGTCTGGCGCGACGAGATCGTCGCCCGGCGGCTTGCTGGCGTCGAAGAAAATCTGATTGTAAAAGCCGTCAAGGACTTTTGCGGTCTGCGTCTCATCGTAGACGAAGCCCGGATAATAGATTGCGTCGAAAGACATCGCCTTGGTGTGCTTTCGCAATAGCGCGATCTCGGTGTCGCTGAACCCGCCCTTCTCGTAGAGGACCGTCGTGGTCGAGAGATAGCAGGCGGCCGCGAAGAATTCTCGCGCCACGTTCGTATCGCCATTTGCCCGCGCCGCCTCGATCATGGTGGCATAGAGCTTGAGCACGGATTTCGGCGGTTCTTCCTTGTTCCAAAGCGTCACGGCCAGCACGCCGCCGGGTTTTAGCGCCCGCATGTAGGTCTGCATGGCCTCGCGTGTATAGGCGAATTTCTCGACGATGGCGAAGCCGCCGGGGTTCGACAGCCCGGTCGAATCGGCAAGGCTCAGATCGATGACATCGTAGCGCTCGGGCGCATGCGCCAGATAGAGGCGGCCCTCGTAGCCGACGACTTTTACACGCCGGTCATGCAGGATATCACCGGTGAAGCGGCGCAGGGCGTCGTCATGCAGAAATGCGTCGAGCACGGCCGGATTGCTTTCGGCCACTGTCACGTTCCTCGATTTGGTGAGCGCGACCGCCGTGGAAAGGCCGCCGCCGAATTGCACGACGAACGTGTCGGCCTGCGGCTTGATGAGATAGGGATAGATCATCGGCAGATAGAAGTAATAATCCGTCTCGGCTGCCGGCAGCGTGCGGATGATGCCCTCGGGTCCGTCGCTGTCGATATAAAGGCCTTCATAGGCATTGTCCGGGAAGGTCTTCAGGTTGAAGGCGGCATTGTCGGAGAGACCGGGCGCGAAATGCAGATAAGAGCTCGCATAGATTTCGAGATAGCCGAAGGGCGAGTTCTTCGCGTAGACGCGCTGCGCATCGGGAAATTTCCGCGCATAGGCGACGCCCTTGTAGTCGGAGACGGAGAGCTTAGAGAGACGGAGCGCCGGCGCAAGCCAGAGATGCGCGCCGAAGGTGGCGATGGCCACGGCAATGAGTGCGATCAGCGCGCGGCGCCCCTCGACGGCCATGAACCAAAAGACAGCCGCCATGAGCCACAGGATCAGCGGTGCGAGGATTAGATCCTGCGGCGCGGAAACATACATAGCGAGGAGCACGACGAGCCCGCAGAGGCCGGAGCCCAAGAGATCGGCAAAATAGGCCCGGTTAAACCGCGTCCGCGCCCGCAGGAACACGCTGCCGAGAAAAGCTGCGCCGGCGAGGAAGGGCGTGAAATAGAGCAGGAAATTGGCGAGGAGCCGCCATTTCTGGCTTGGGTCGGAGACGAGAAAGATGGCGTTGAAGGGAACTTGCTGGGCCAGCAGATTGGCGGCCACCGCGAGCGGCCCGAAGCTGAGCAGCGCAATGCCGCAGACGAAGCGCCAATGCCGCGCGAACCAATCCTTCGCGATGCACATGATCGTGCTCATCAGGCCGAAGCCGAGCATGGCGAGGCTGACGACCAGTGAGCCGAAATGCGCCCAACTGCCGATCGAAAAGACCCGCATGATCGCAATTTGAAGAGCAATGACGGCCCCGGCTTCCAGGCCGACGGCGAAATAGACGGGCAGGTCGGAAATCACCCGTCCGTCTGTTCGCTTCGGCAGGATGGCGAGGCTCATCGGCAGACGACGTGATGGAGAAAAGCGCGTAACCTCGTCATCCGGTCACTTGTTATGGGTGCCAACGATCTTGTCTCCCTCGAGCTTGGTAAAGGGCACGAAGGGGACAATCCGACCGTTGTAAATATCGGAGCGCGCGACATTGATCGAGCCGTCGGCCTCCTGATCTTTCACCACCTTCAAAAGATGCTGCGCGCCCGGTGGTCCGACCGGGATGACCATGATCCCGTTCGGCTTCAACTGTTGCAGCAGGGGCGGCGGAATGTGATCGATGCCGCAAGTCACGATGATCTTGTCGAAGGGCGCGGCGTCTTCCCAGCCGTAATAGCCGTCGGCGTTCTTGGTCGAGATCGATTTGAACTCGGTGTAGCCCCGCTTGATCAGGCCGTCGTAGACGCCGCGCGTGCGCTCGGCGAGCGGCTTGATAATCTCGATCGTCCACACCTTGCCGGTGAGATTGGAGAGATAGGCCGACTGATAGCCTGAGCCGGTACCGATCTCGAGCACCTTCTCGCCTTTCTTCACGTCGATCGAACTGGTCATGCGGCCAACCACATGTGGCCCCGAGATCGTGACCCCGAAGTCTATGTCGAGAAAAGCATTGTCATAGGCGCGGCCGAGATTCTGCTTGAGGCAGAATTCCTCGCGCGGGGTCAAAAGGAAGGCGCGCTTGTTTTGGTCATTCCAAAGATCCCGATTGGCGACCAGGATTTTGAACCTGTCGAATCTCTCGCCGAGGTATTTGGGGTCTTCGCCGCGCGTCTTGACGCCCCACTTGATGAAGGCGTCGCGCGAATCCATTGGCGGCGAAAGATCCCAGGAATAGGGCTGCGGCACATCGGCGAAAGCGTCGCCGAAAACGGCCGCCTCAAGCAATGCCCCGGCCGAGCCGATGAGAAAGGTGCGACGTTTCATGTGGTCTCCGAGCCGCAATGGCGGCGAACTTCGGCCTTTCGAAGGCGCGGCGCAGAAATTAACCTGATTGGCTGCCGCCCGCCAGCAGGCCGGCCCCGCACTGGCAATCAGATTTCTTCAAATTGCGAAATGACATCTTTATTTATGGCATGAAATAATCAGGCATGTTCTGAAGGAGCTCCCTCGTGAAGATCGCCTTAGCCATTGCGACGACCGACCGGCCAAAAGTGGTCGGCGAGACGCTCCGCCGTCTTGCCCGACAGACCGAGGCCTCCGGATCATATCCTCGTCGTCGGCGCCTCGGAGAGCGATTTCCTCGCCAGCCGTGTGCCCGGGGTGACCTATGTCAACTCAACCAAGGGTTTGACGAGACAGCGAAATCGCGCGCTCGACCTGTTGCAGAACGATTTCGATCTCATCACCTTTATCGACGATGATTTCATCCCGACCCGGGATTTCTTCGCCGGGGTCGAGCGGTTGATGACCGAGCATCCGGAGGTGCTCGCCGCATTCGGGCATATTATCGCCGACGGCATTCTCGCCGCCGGTCTCACTTTTGCCGAGGCGGATCGCGTCATCGCGGCCTATGACGCGCAGGGGCCGGGCAAACTTCGGCTCGTTGACGATACCGGCACGCATGGCGCCAATATGGTGCTGCGCATGTCGGCGCTGCCGCAAGCGCGGTTCGACGAGAATTTGCCGCTCTATAGCTGGCTCGAGAACCTGGATTTCACGGCGCATTTCGCCAAGGTCGGGCGCGTGGTTCGCACCAATTATTTCGGCGGCGTGCACCTCGGCGTGAAATCGGGACGCACGTCGGGAATCAAGCTCGGCTATTCGCAGATTGCCAATCCCATCTACCTCGTCGCCAAAGGCACGATGCGCAAAGGCCCGCGGCGAAGATGGCGATAAAAAATTTCATCGCCAATCTCGTCAAGTCGCCTGTCCCCGAGGCCTATATCGACCGGCGTGGGGGCTCAAAGGCAATCTTCTGGCGCTCATCGACGTTCTGCGCGGCGTCAATCATCCGACCCGCATTCTTGAACTCTGACCGGCGCACTCCAAATCATTGCGCCGCAAATCGCGCCACGATCGGGCGCAATCTTGCAATCAAAATCTCCCGCATATTGGCGACGTCGAAAAAGGTGACGAACAATCCATAGATTACGGTGCCGGCCAGCGCCTGCTCGATCAGAGTGATCAAACCGGGGTCGTGCTCGCGCAGCGGCAAAAGCGCGGCGGCCATCGCCGCCGTTCCAAGCGCCGCCAGCACGATGTCGCGCAGCCGCGGCCATTGTGGTTTCGACAAACTCGCGACGAAGACGAGCGCGACGAGCGCGGCGATATAGGCGCCGGTCTGCGCTATGGCGAGGCTCGAGGCGTCAGCGCTCCGCGGCAAAACCAAGAGCAGGAGTGCGTCGACCAAGCAGGCGAACAGGGCGGCGCCTATCAAAGGCGCCGTTCGTTTGGCGATCTGGAAGATCGGGTTGACGGCGAATTGAATGAGGGCGGACGAGAACAGGCCGGCCATCATCAGGGTCAGCAAACGGCCGAACGGGCCGCGATAGGCGGCGGGCACGATCACCTGCTGGAGAGAGGGAAGGATCAGCCAGATCCCGGTACAGGCCGGCAGGACGATGGCGAAGACGATGGCCATGTTGCGCGCCACCTGCGCGCTGGCCTTGGTCGCCCCGTCGCGTTCGTGCGCGGCGACCGCGATCTGAAACAGAACGACGTCGAGAGTCGAGCCGATCGCCTGCACCGCCTTGTTGCCGATGTCGTAAGCGAGCGAGAATTGTCCGGTTTCCGAAAACCCATAAAGAACCGCGATGATCGAGCGATTGGCAAGCGGGATCGCGAGATAAAGCAGGTTGGCGGCGACGATCGGCAGGCTGTAGCGCATGATCGCCTTGACGATGGCGAACTTGGCGTAACGCGGCGCGGCGCCGTGGTCGTGCAGCGAGGCGCGCGCCGTGATGATCGAGCCGGAAAGGCTGATGATGCTGCCGACCAAGGCCATTTTGGCCGAGCCGAACCAGAACGCGCCGCCGCCGGTGAGCACGAGGGCAAAAATATTTTTGACGATGATGAGCCGCGTATAGAGACGATCGTGGAAGCGTGCCCGCACCAGCGCGGTGTTGTAATCGAACATGCCGTTCGAGACGGCCGCCACGAGGGCGAGCGCGATCAGCCCGTTCGACAAGGCGAACTTGACGCCGGAGAAGAGAAGCAAACAGGCGGCGACCGTCATGCTGAACGTGATGACGATGAAGGCGACATCGAGGGTCGCGCGCAGCGCGGGAGCTTCGCTTCGCACCCGTTCCGAATAGAAGCGTGTCGCGCCGAGGCGCAGCCAGTCGAAGAAAGCAGCCTGCACTGCTATCGCTACGGCGAACGCCAGGGCGAAGCGGCCGTATTCCGCCGGCCCGAGGAATTTCGCGACCAGAAGTCCGATCGCGAAATTACAGATAATATTGACGAAATAAGCGGCGAGCACCCTCATGCCGGCGGCTCGTGGGGCACGCCCATCCCTGCGGCTGCGGCCATGGCTTTGAAGCGCAACGGTGCGTGGATCTGGGCGGGGCTGAACATGGTTCTTCATAAACCATGTCCTCATAAAAATGTCTTGCCGGGAATTGCCGTGTGGCCCGAGCGCAGCCTCGAACTCCCCTTTGCAATGATCCGTGAATGCTTTTGCCGCCGCGCTCGCGGCGGCTCACGGCGTTTCAATAGGTCTCGATTTCCTCTTTGGCGCGGTCTCAGCTAGAAGGTGACTAATGGCAAGCGATGTAACGCTTTCGGCCGCTGCAGCGGCGGGACTTCTGTCCTTCTTGAGCCCTTGCGTTCTGCCGCTCGTGCCGCCCTATCTTACCTTCATCGCCGGCACGACGATCGAAGACGTCGCCTATGAACGGGCCGCGAGGGCGCGGCGCGATGTCTTTCTCGCCGCCATTCTCTTCGTTCTTGGCTTTTCGACCGTTTTTGTGGCGCTCGGCGCGACGGCTTCCGTGTTCGGCCAAGTGCTGCGCGCGCATATCGCGACGCTGTCGCTTGTCGCGGGTCTGGCGATCATTCTGATGGGCTTTCACTTCCTCGGCGTGTTTCGGCTCGCCTTCCTCTACCGCGAAAAGCGCCTCGAAGTGGCAAAGCCGCTCGGCCTCTGGGGCGCCTATGTCATGGGGCTCGCTTTCGCTTTCGGATGGACGCCCTGCATCGGGCCGATTCTCGCTGCCATTCTCGCCATCGCGGCTTCGGAGCAAACAGCTCTGCGCGGCGCCGGCCTGCTCGCCGTCTATTCGCTCGGTCTTGGCGTTCCCTTTCTCCTCGCCGCCGCGGCGCTCGAACCCTTCATCGGCTTTCTGAAGAAATTCCGCGCCCATTTCGGCATTGTCGAACGCGTCGTCGGCGTCCTGCTCATTGCGACTGGCATAGGTTTCCTCACCGGCGCCATGCAGAATTTCTCCTTTTGGATTCTTCAGGCCTTTCCGGGCCTCGCGAATATCGGTTGAACACGCGCTAAAGATTAAGCCTATCATATTCCATCGTGCCGTCAGCCCCCTTCTTCCAAACGAACATGGCATAATCGGGCTCGGTGATGTCGCCCTTCGCGTCATAGGAGATGTCGCCGAGAACAGTCTTGAAGCGCATGCCGGAATGCATGACTTTCGCCATCGCGGCAGGATCGAGCGAACCTGCCGCCTGTGCTGCCTGCTGCATGACCTCAACGGCGGCATAGGCGTAGAGCGTATAGGCCTCTGGATGGATGCCTCTCGCCTTGAATCTCTTCACCACCTCGGCCGCTTCCGGCCGGGCGCGCGGATCGGGCGGAAAGGTCATGAGCGTCCCTTCGACCGCATCTCCGCCGGCTGCCGAAAAATCCTCCGAGGCGATGCCGTCGCCGGCGATCAGCAGGGTGTTCACGCCTTGCTCGCGCATTTGCCGGACGATGATGCCGGCTTCGGTCGCAAGGCCGCCCCAATAGACGAAATCGGCGCTTGCCACTTTGATCCTGGCGACGATGGCGGAATAGTCCTTTTCTCCCTTGTCGACGCCGTCGTAGAGCACGTCCTTGATGCCGAGGCCGAGAAGCGCACTGCGCGCCGCGTCGGCGAGACCTTTGCCGTAGGTCGTGTTGTCATAAAGGATGGCGATCTTCTTGCCGCTCTGCGCCGCTAGGAATTTCGCGGCGACTCCCGCCTGCTGGTCGTCGCGGCCGCAGATTCGGAAGAGGAAGTCGAGGCCGCGCTCGGTAACCTGCGGATTGATCGAGGCGGGGGTAATGTCGAGAACGGCATGATCCGAATAGATTTCGGAAGCCGGCAGGGTCACCGTCGAATTGAAGTGGCCGACAACGAAGCTCACCTTGCCGGCGAGGAATTTGTTGGCGACCGCAACGCCCTTCTTCGGATCGCTGCCGTCGTCGCCGAGGCTCAAGACCAAGTATTTGCCGAGAATGCCCCCCTTCGCATTGATGTCGAGGACGGCCTGTTCGATGCCGTTGCGAAGCTCGGCGCCGAACACAGCATCCGGCCCGCTGATCGGAGCGCCGAGGCCGATCCTCACCTGCGCCGCGGCCAGCGAGGCGAGCAGCAGGAGGAATGCGGTCAGGCAAAACTTCATCTTTGGTCCTTCGGCCGCAGCATCCCGCAGGGCGGACCAATAATGAGCGCGGGCGACGAAAGCAAAAGATGAAATCGAGGCGGGCCATCGGCCGCTCGGGCGGTCTTTGTTTATCCGCCCCGCTTTGCTATCTAACTTGAGAGCAAGCACCCGTCTTCTCGAAGGGCCGGGTCGAAGTTCTTGGAAACGTGACATTGGCCGAAAATCGCACGGAAACGGCTACACGCGCGGCGCCTGTCGATCCGGCGCGATTTCGCGAGGCGATGAGCCGCGTCGGCGCGGCGGTTCACATCGTGACGACGGACGGCGTGGCAGGGCTCGGCGGCATTACGGCGAGTGCCGTGACCTCGATCACGCTCACCCCGCCCATGATGTTGTTCTGCATCAATAAGGGCTCGCGCTGCGCCGCAAAGGTCATCGAGAACGGCGTCTTTTGCATCAACACGCTGGCTCGCGCCGATCAGCAACTCTCCGACGTTTTCGCCGGCCGCACCGGCCAAAAGCTCGAAGAGCGATTTGCCTCGACCGAGTGGACGGTGCTGGCGACCGGCGCGCCTGTGCTCGCCTCGGCGCTCGTCGCCTTCGACTGCCGCCTCGTCGAAGCCAAGGAGGTTGGGACCCATCTGATGATGATGGGCACGGTGGAGGCGGTCGAGATCGCCCCCAAGGCGGAGGCGCTGATCTACGCTCACCGTGAATATTGGAGGCTTTAGGGCGGGGTGAGGTCAGGCCGGAGAGGGAAGAGCTCTCGCGCCCCCCGAAAAACCTTCAATGGCGTCCGAAGGCGCCCAGGCCGCCGCCGCAAGAGGATACGGGGCCGTCGGTTGGCAAGGGTCGTTCTCCGCCGGCGCGGCTGCGCCAGCGCATTGCGCAAGACCTTGGCGAGCGCGGGTTTGGAAAGGAAACGCGCCCAACTTTGCCAGATCTCCAGAATGGCGGGCGTGTCCGCGCCCTGATCCAGGGTCACCGACAAATCGGGATCTCTATGGGCAAGGGTGATCCGGCAGAAACCCCGATCCCCGTCCTGGCACGCCGAGAGAATGGCTCGATAGGACTCGATCGGAACTACGAGGCGCATTCGATCCGCACGCCACCCGGCGTGAGCCAGACGGTGCGGATACCTCCGTCAGCACGCGGATCGGACGCCGAGCAGGCCAGCGCCTCGTCACAATTGGGCTCCCGCATGACCATACCTCTCTGCCGTCGCGCCGACTTCCGTCGTCAGGCAGAGCGCGGCAGCTTCGGCGAGTTTTTGCCGCAGGGGTGTTTCCTGAACCTTGGAATTGATGGTAAACACATGAAATCAAGAGGACATTCTGTTCAGATGGCTGCCCAGCCCTAAATCGAAACGCAACGATTTTAGGAAAGCCGCGGGCACGCCCCAGATCCGACCCAAAGCCGCAATATCCGCGCGCTCATGTCACATGCATTCCGTACCTGTGTGATTGGGGCTGAGATCAGGTTTTCGGCGAATTAATCATTGCTCGATAGGATGGCCATCGAGGTGCGGATCGGCGCGCCGACCTGTCGGATTTCGATGTCTCGAAAGATAACCCTCAACCGCCGCTTCGCGCAGCGCGGATTTTGCATCGAAGTCCTGGAAAATCTGGCCTTCGGTCAGTATATCGAGTGAGCGGATCGCGCGTGAGTTCGCGACGCCGGCTGCCACTCCAGAGCGCGTCCAGAAGAGGCGGAGGGGCGCTCAATGCGCCGCGATGTCTCGAACGCCTGCATTTCGAGCCCTTTGCTGAAAGGCTGTAGAGTTCCTGTTGCACGAATCGGAGATTGATCCGGCATGAATGCGCCGCTTTTCGAAAAGCGCTCCAAGAATGAGGCTGATCCTGTGTCGGCTGCGATAGGCTGGCGCAATCTCGATTGGGAGCGGCTGTCGCATGCCGATGCCGTGGTTGGCGCGCTTGTCAAGACGACGCGCGCAGCCGGTGAACTGGCGCTCAATTTCTTTCACCCGGGCGAGAAGACTAGCGCGGCTGTGACCAAAAAGACCGGCGGTTCGCCCGTGACCGAGGCCGATCACGCCGTCAATCGCTATCTCGAACAGAGGCTGCGCGACATTCTGCCTGAGGCCGGCTGGCTTTCCGAGGAATCGGAGGATTCGCCGGAGCGGCTCGAACAGGACCTCGTCCTCATCGTCGATCCGATCGATGGAACCCGCAGCTTTGTCGCGGGCGAGCGGGGTTGGGCGATCGCCGTCGGCGTCGTCTACCGGCATCGACCGGTCATCGGCATCGTCCATGCGCCGGCGCTCGGGGAGACCTATGTGGCGGTAAGGAACGCCGGCGCACGCCTGAACGGGCGCGAAATTCGCGTCACCGACCGCACCCGGCTCGACGCCATGGCGCTCATCGCCGGTCCTCTCGCCATCGCCCGGGAATTGCGCGATGCCGGGCTCAAATTCGATCTCTTGCCGAAAATACCGTCGCTCGCGCTGCGCATTACCAAGGTCGCCGCCGGCGTGCTCGATGCCGGCCTCGTCTCGGCCAATTCGCATGATTGGGACATTGCCGCCGCCGACATCATCGTGGACGAAGCGGGCGGTCGGCTTGCGAGCCTCTATGGCCGCCAGCTCTTTTATAATCGGGCCGGAACCCGGCACGGCGAACTGGTCGCGGCCTCGGTGCCGATCCTCGCCGAAATCACCGCGGCGGCCATACGCGCGAAAGCCCAGTAGCTTGGTTCTTTTGCCCAATTCTTGCTAGAGCATGGGAAGCGAGAGCAGGGGAAGCGCCATGTCTGCCGCCAAGGCGAAAGGCTGCACGCGGCCCGATTAGCCCTGCAAGAAGCGCCTCTTCGCCAAAGAGCAATGCCGCGACGCGCATCGCCAAGCGACTGAAACTGAGTTTGTCCGCATGCAGAATGACGGCCGCAAACAACTCCTTCACCTTGTGTTCGGAGGCGAACTCGTCAATCTCGACGGGACCGAGTTCCGCGATCTCGAGAGCATCGAGATCGTCGGTGTGTTTCCGGATTACGCCTCTGCCCATAAGGCTTGGAAGGCCAAGGCACTGGCGACCGTCGACAATGCCCATATGCGCTATTTCGTGGCGCACCTCCACCGCCTCCTCGATCCGGCCGAGCCGAGCAAATAAGACGCCCGACCTGCCGTTCCGGCATTCGCCCTAAACCAACGATGTTGAGGCAGGCGGCTTTTGGTCATTAAACTGTCGTTTTCACTCAGCAGAAAGGATTCGAGGGCGCAAACTTGCCCTCGATGTCGCAAACGATTTGCTGTGATTTGAGCAGCCATTTTATTGACGAGCGCGATTTCGAATAGCGAAGCTCGGGCGCACTCGCCTCAATGTTCAGGTTCGGCGATTCTTCCTTCTACGTATGTCCACATATGTCCTCCGTGGTCAAAGCTTACCCTATTCTGGCTCTCTATCAGGCCATCAGCGCGTCTTTTGCGCCGCTGAGCCCTGTGGTGCTTTATTGCCGGCGCAAATGGCGGCAGGAGGAATTCGACCGGACCGGCGAGAGGTTCGGCTGGCCGAGCTTGGAACGGCCGGAGGGGCCGCTCGCCTGGCTGCACGGCGCAAGCGTCGGCGAGAGCCTTTCGCTGCTGCCGCTGATCGAAAAGCTTGCCGGCCGCGGCTTGAACATCCTGCTTTCGACAGGAACGACCAGTGCCGCAGAGGTTATTGCACCGCGCTTGCCGGCGGGTGCGCTGCATCAATTCCTGCCGCTCGACGTGCCGCAATTCCTGGCTCGCTTTCTGGGTCATTGGCGGCCGGACATCGCGCTCCTGGCCGAATCCGAGATCTGGCCCAATCTTTTTCTCGAAATTGATCGTCGTGAAATTCCCCTGATCCTGGTCAATGCCAGAATCTCGCAGGTCTCGTTTCAGCGCTGGCGCTGGATTCCCTATTTCATCGAGTCCTTGCTCGGGGGAGTGGACCTCTGTCTGGCACAGAGCGAGGCCGACGCCGAGCGTTTCGCCAAGCTCGGGGTCAGGCACGTCAAGGTCGTCGGCAATCTCAAATATGACGTCATGGCGCCTTCCGCCGATCGCAAGGTGCTCGCCTCGCTCGCGGCTCGGATCGGCGCCCGTCCCGTATGGGTCGCCGCTTCGACGCATCGGGGTGAGGAAGAGATCGCCATGGCGGTGCACCGGACGTTGGCGCAGCGGTTCCCGCAGCTTTTGACGATCATCGTTCCACGCCGCGCGCGGCGTGGAACGATGATCGCTGCGCTTGCCGCCGCGCAGGGATTGGCAGCGCTGCAACGCTCGCGCGAGGCTGCGGATGATCCTCTGCCAGACGTCTATATCGCCGACACGATTGGCGAGATGGGGCTTTTCTATCGGCTTGCGAGCGTCGCTTTCCTCGGCAGGTCTCTGGTCCGGCCGGGCGGCGGCCAGAACCCGATCGAGGCGGCCAAGCTCGGCAGCGCCTTGCTTCACGGGCCCTATGTCGAGAGTTTCGCCGAGATCTACCGCGCCTTGGATGAAGCGCACGGGGCCGCGACCATCGCCGATGCCGACACGCTCGCCCGCGTCGTCGGGCTACTCCTCCATGATGCCGGCAAGCTGCGGAAAATGGCCCGCGCCGCTGGCGAGACCGTGAAACGCCTCGGCGGCGCCTCCGCCGCGATCATGGCCGCGATCGAGCCGCATATCGCGCAATTAATGGTCGAAACCCGCAGATGGGAGGCCTAGCGCATCTGGCGCGAAGCGGGCACCATCGCCACCATGAATAGGCGCGCCCCTTCCTTCTGGGACCTTAATACCGGCGCATCGGCACTCGATCTCTTGGCGCCTAAGCTCTTAGCGCCGCTGAGCTTCATTTATGCAAAGATGGCCGGCCGGAGGATGCTGCAGGCCGGCACCCGCCTGCCGATTCCGGTGCTCTGCGTCGGCAATTTCGTGGTCGGGGGCGCCGGCAAGACCCCCGTGGCTATCGCCTTGGCAAAGCGCCTCGCCGGCAGCGGCGAGAAGGTATTCTTCCTGTCGCGCGGCTATCGTTCCGCAGCCGAGCGCGGACCACCCCTTCGGGTCGATCCGTTCCGGCAGGGGGCGGCCGAGGTCGGCGACGAGGCCTTGCTGCTCGCCCAGGTCGCCGCGACCATCGTCTCGGCCGACCGTGTCGCCGCTGGGCGGCTCGCGATCGAGCAAGGGGCGAGCCTCCTCATCCTCGATGACGGGCTGCAAAATGCGGCGCTCGAGAAGGACATGCGCTTGGCCGTCGTCGATGGGGCAACGGGCGTCGGCAACGGGCTCTGCCTGCCGGCCGGTCCCTTGCGGGCGCCGCTTTCGGCACAGATCGAGTTTGTGACCGCGGTGGTCATCGTCGGCCCCGGCGCTCCGGGCGCCGAGATCGCCGAGCGCGCGCGCGCCGCCGGCAAGCCGGTCCTGAGCGCCAAGCTCGTCGCCGATGAAGCGATCACGGCCAAGCTCAAGAGGCAGCGCGTCTTTGCCTTCGCGGGGCTCGGGCGCCCGGCGAAATTCTACGCCACTCTGGCCGATATCGGAGCCGAGATCGTCGGCACGGAAAATTTTCCCGACCATCACCTTTATCGTCAGAGCGAAATTACGCGCCTCCAGCGCGCCGCGCGTGGCGAGAATGCGCTCCTGGTGACGACGGAAAAGGATTTGGTCAGATTGGCGGGGTGCAGCGACTGCATCGATCCGAGTCCGCCAATCGCCCTGCCGGTCGAGATGCGGTTTTCCGATGCCCAGCTGTTGGACAGGCTGTTGGCCGGAGCCCTACGCAACGCAGCTTTATCTCGGCAGTAAGCCCAAGAGGCGAGCGACGCGGATGCGTCATTTGCCGAGCTTGATGCCCATGCGCTGCAGCTTGGCTTCGTGATTGGCGTAGGCTTCTTGCAGATCGACGTTCCAATAGCGCAGGTCTTCGATCGGGATCGGCACCCCGGTCACGGCGCAGCGCACAAAAGTGCCGGGCCGCAGGAGCCGGATCTCTCCGTCGAGATATTCGACTTCGGCCTCTCCGGCAGACAAAGGGCGGCGTTCGTAGCGGTTCATTTCGGCTTCAGAGGGCGAAAGGAGACACGATAACGTAGCCCGGCCGGATTTGCCACAAGGCAATTCTTGGACCTTGCGGAGCGTACTAAGATTGCGGCTCAGCGGCCGACATAGAGGCGGGCCGCCAGAATCTCCGGCAGGCCGGCGGCGCTGATCTTTCCCGCCGCCGCCTCGATGTCATAGGGCGCCCGCAGGAAGGTCAGCAACGCTCGCTCATCGTCGTAGAGGGCATAGGCGGCGGCGGAGATTTCGTCGCGCGGCTGTCCCACGGAGCCAAGGACTGCGAGCCATTTGAGGTCCTGGGTGAGTACGATGGCCTCCCCCGTTGCCGGGATGCGGCTGACCGGCAGGTTGTGGCCTGCCTGATGATAGAGCTGCGGGCGATGCACATGGCCGCAGATCGTCACCCGCTTTTGTGTCGCGCGCATCGAGCGCGCGGCTTCGATCGGATGCGTGATGTAGTCCCAACGCTCGGGATGGGCAGCTTCGGCGTGGACCAAGAGGGCCTCGCCCAACTCCGCCGTCAGCGGCAGGTTGGCGAGAAAATCCTTTTGCGCTTTGCTCAATTGCGCGCGAGTCCAGTTGCGTGCCGCGCGCGCATAGACGTTCATCGCGTCCCTCGTCTCGGTGATCGCCGCGTCATGATTGCCCTTGATGACGATGGCGCCTGCGGCGCGCAAACGCGTGACGAGATCGACCACATAGCCCGGATCGGCGCCATAGCCGACGAGATCGCCGAGAAAGACGAAACGCTCGGCGCCGCGTGCCTGGGCATCGGCGAGGCAAGCCTCGAGCGCTTCGCGGTTGGAATGGACATCGGCGAAAATGGCGAGAAGCGTCAAAACAGCGAGCCTTGCGCGCTTTTCTTCCTGGCCTCGGCAAACTTCGTCTCGCGCGACGGCTTGTCTCCGGCGATGGCCGGGCGATGGCCGTCGGCGAATTCGATGTCGAGCCGCGCACCGGACTCAACTTCGGCCGCGAGCCGCAGCGGCCGCCCCTCGGCGTCGCGCACCAGCGTAAAGCCACGAGCAAGGACTTGCCGGTAGCCGAGCGAATCGAGAAGCTTCTCTCGGGCGGCGAGCGTCGCGCGGCGGCGTTCGAGGCTGGCATGAACCAGGTTCAGCATGCGCCGGTCGAGTCTCACGATGGCCTGCCGGCAGGCCGCGATCCGCTCAGTTTCGAGCCGCGTACGGGCGGCGAGCGCGCCGCGCAATCTGCGGCCCGCATGGAAAAGCTCTTGCCGGCGGCGGTCCTTGGCGACCGAGAGGCAATGGTGAAGACGATGTTCGAGCGCCTCGAGCCTCTGGGCGGCGCGGGCCATTTTCGCTTGCGGTGCTTGGTTGGCGAGGCGATGGGCGAGCCGCCCCAAGGCGATGCGCCGCCGGTCGAGCGCGGTCACAACAAGATTCGAGAGCTGAGCGCTGGCGCGGTCGCATCTTTGCCGCGGCAAAGCGATGATGTCATCGGCACGCGGCATGGCGCGCACCAAGGCGCGCCATTCTGCCCGCCGCTGCGCGATGGAGCGCAGGGCTGCGCTTAGATGACGGCGGGAGAGATCGGCGAGCATGGCCGCAAGTTCGATTTTCACCGGGACGGATTTTTCCGCCGCGCCGGTCGGCGTCGGGGCGCGCAGGTCCGCGACAAAGTCGATGAGCGTCCAGTCCGTCTCGTGGCCGATCGCCGAGATGAGCGGTATCCGGCTTGCGGCTGCGGCGCGCGCCACGATTTCGTCGTTGAAGCCCCAGAGGTCTTCGAGCGAACCGCCGCCGCGTGCGACGATGATCACGTCGGGGCGTCGCATCCTGCCGTCATCGAGCAAGGCATTGAAGCCGTCGATCGCGGCGGCAACTTCTTGCGCGCACGTCTCGCCCTGCACGCGCACCGGCCAGACCAGGACGTGGCGCGGGAAGCGCTCGGCGATCCGATGCAGGATGTCGCGGATGACGGAGCCGGTCGGCGAGGTGACGACGCCGATCACCGCAGGCAGGAAGGGCAGCGGCCGCTTGCGCGCCTCGTCGAAAAGACCTTCGGCGGCGAGCTTGCGGCGGCGCTCTTCAAGGAGCGCCATGAGCGCGCCGACGCCGGCGGGCTCGAGGCTCTCGATGACGATCTGATAGGCCGATTTGCCGGGAAAGGTCGTGACCTTTCCCGTGGCAATGACTTCGAGTCCTTCCTCGGGCTTGGTCTTCAACCGAAGGAAGGTGCTCTTCCAGATGACCGCGTCGATCCGGGCGTTCTGGTCTTTCAGGCAGAAATAGGCGTGGCCCGAGGAATGCGGGCCGCGATAGTTCGAGATTTCGCCGCGCAGGCGCACGAGGCCGAACGTCTCTTCGATCGTTCGCTTCAAGGCGCCGGCAAGCTCGCTGACCGTGAACTCGGGCGTGTTGGTGATGGGCTCTGACATGGCGCAAAGATGGCGGATTTGTCGGCCAGATGGAAGGGCCGCGCATTATCGTTGCGCGCGGCGTGCAATTCGCTGAATT
Organism: uncultured Alphaproteobacteria bacterium; assembly: GCA_963720425.1. Classification (GTDB taxonomy): domain Bacteria; phylum Pseudomonadota; class Alphaproteobacteria; order Rhizobiales; family Beijerinckiaceae; genus Methylovirgula. The sequence continues at coordinate 462,058 of OY970391.1, read as the reverse complement.
TCGGCCCCTGCGACCCATGGAGACGGAATGACGCTCGCGCCCGAGCATGTCGCTCATTACAAGAGCATCCTTATTTTCCTCGCCACGGCCGGCGTCGTAGCGCCGCTTTTCCGTCGGCTGAAGCTCAGCCCTATTCTCGGCTTTCTCGCCGCCGGTTTTTGCCTCGGTCCCTATGGGCTCGGCCTTCTCGCGCAACATGCAACGACGCCGCCTTGGGAGCCCGCCTGGCTTGCGTCGTTCATCTCCGAGGTAACCCTAGATAACATGGCGGAGATCGCGCCGGTCGCTGAATTCGGCGTCGTCTTCCTCCTGTTCATGATCGGCCTCGAATTGAGCTGGGAGCGGCTCATTCGCCTGCGCTGGCTCGTCTTCGGCTTCGGGGCGTTTCAGGTCTTCGGCTGCGCCGCGGTACTTGCCGCAATGGCTCTCGCGCTGAAACAGGAGCCGGCCGCCGCGGTCATCCTCGGATTCGCGCTGGCCTTGTCGTCAACCGCAGTCGTCATTCCTGATCTCGCCGACCGCAAGAGGCTTGGCACGACGGCCGGGCGGACGATATTTTCCGTCCTCCTGTTTCAGGATCTGATGGTCGCGCCGCTGCTTTTCCTCGTCGCCGCGCTTGGCACGTTGCAGGGCGGCGTCGGCGCCCTCCTGCTCACCAGCGTACTGCCCGCCTGCGCCGGTATCGCGCTCGTCGTGCTCGTCGGCCGGCTCGTCCTGCGGCCGTTCTTTCACCTGGTCGCCGCGGCGGGCTCGACCGAATTCTTCATGGCAGCCTGTCTTCTGGTCGTGATCGGCACCGGCTTTCTTTCGGCGATGACCGGGCTTTCGATGGGCCTCGGCGCCTTCATCGCCGGGCTGCTCCTCGCCGAGACGGAATATCGCCGGCAGATCGAGGTCACGATTGATCCTTTCAGGGGGCTGTTGCTCGGCCTCTTCTTCGTCTCGGTCGGGGCAAGCCTCGATCTCGAGCTCATCTTTTCTGAGCCGGTCCGCACGCTCGGTATCGCCGCCGCGATCATCCTCACCAAGTTCGCGGTGACCTATGCCGTGGCGCGTGCCTTGCGCCTCGGCAGAAACGTCGCGGCCGAAGCTGCGCTGATGTTGGGGCCTGGCGGCGAGTTTGCCTTCGTGATAATCATCGCGGCCATCGCCAGCAAGGCCCTGCCGGCCGACGTGGGCGCCGCCGCCATGGTCGGCGTGACGCTCTCGATGTTTACCATTCCGCCGCTCGGCGCTTTGGCGAGCCGCCTGCCACGCGGAGCGCTGGACGCGGAGACCGCGAGGCTTCCCGAGCAGGACGCCGGCGCGCGCAAGGTGATCATCGTCGGCTTCGGCCGCGTCGGCCAACTCGTCGGCGAAATGTTGAAAGCGCATCAGATCGCCTTTCTCGTCGTTGAGACGAATGTCGGATTGGTCCGGCGCTTTCGCCGCCAAGGCGTGGAGATCTATTGGGGCAATGCGGCGCGGCCGGAGTTCTTGACCCGCAGCGGCATCGCAAAGGCGCGCGCGTTGGTCGTGACCATCGATGCGCCCGAAACTTCCGAAGAAATCGTCGCGACCGCCCGCGGGCTAAATCCCGATCTCACGATCGTCGCCCGCGCGCGCGATGCCGAACACGCGCGGGTGCTCTATGAGCTCGGCGTCACCGATGCGGTGCCCGAGACGGTCGAGGCGAGTCTTCAGCTCTCGGAAGCCGTACTTGTCGATCTCGGGATTCCGATGGGGCATGTCATCGCCTCGATCCACGCCAAGCGCGACGATTATCGCAAGGTGCTACAGCCGAAGGGCGAGGCGGGGAAGCGGCGGGAGTTCGGCTCGCGTCGCCACCGATGAGGAGATCCTCGATTTCAAGGTTTGGCTCAGGTGCGAACCCGGCGTAGGGTTCAAGCGCGAAGAGGGAGGTTGCCATGAAGCGGCGTGATTTCCTCGTCGGTGCCTCGGCCATCGTCGCGGCGGCGCTGCCGCAGGCCACATCGGCGCAGTCAGCCGCGGGCGAGGGGGATAAGCATCCCGTCGGTGATTTCATCTTGCAGCGCGCGGGAGGCGTCCTGCGTGTCTCGCATCAGCAGAAGCCGGGGCGGGTGCTCTGGGAGACCGCACCCGACGGCAATTTCATCATCGCCGAGAAGGCTGTGGCGAATGTCCGTGAATTTGGAACGCCGGAGGGCTCGTTCCAAATCAGCGATACGGTTGCAGCGAGTTACGGACGACCGAGCATCGATGCAATCGATGTCGCGCAAAACCGCACGACCGTATCGGGCCGGCTCACGGGGGCGACCGGCAGCGTCGGCTACACGTTGAGCTTCGAGGCGATGTCATCGACGCACCTGCAATTCGAAATCAAAACCGAGACTACGGCAGGCATCAACCGCATCGAGCTGCGAACGGAGTCGGTACCCGACGAAGCTTTCTTCGGGTTCGGCGAGCAACTCACCTATTTCAATCAGAAAGGCAATGTCCTGCCGATCCTGGTGCAGGAACATGGTGTCGGCCGTGGCAGACCGATCCTCACGCAGGCTGTCGACATTCTCGCTTCTGGCGGCGGCGGTAGTCCTTACGTAACGGAGGCGCCGGCGCCGCATTTCATTTCAAGCAGGTTGCGATCGCTGTTCCTCGAAAACACCGAATACAGCGTCTTTGATATGCGCGCGGCGGGCCATACCGAAATGAAGGTCTGGTCGGGCATCATGACCGGCCGGATTCTCTATGGGAAGACGCCGCTCGACCTGATCGAAGCCTACACCGAATATGCCGGCCGCATGCGCGTTCTGCCGGACTGGGTGCACAATGGCGTGATCGTCGCGCTGCAGGGCGGCACGAAAGTGGCACGCCCGCAGTTCGAGGAGTTGCTGAAAGCCGAGATCCCGCTTGCCGGTCTGTGGATTTAGGACTGGATGGGCATCCGCATCACCTCTGCCGGCGTGCAGCTTTGGTGGAATTGGCGGCTCGACGAATCCTACTATCCAGATTGGCATCAACTCGTCGCCGATATCGAAAAACAGGGCGGCCGCATGATGATCTACATCAATCCCTTCCTGAGCAATACCGAAGGGCATGACGCGCTCTTCAACGAGGCCGCGGCGAAAGGCTATCTGGTGAAGACGGCGAGCGGCGCGCCCTTTCTCAACAAAAATACCACTTTCTACGCCGGGCTGATCGATCTCAGCAATCCCGAGACGCGTACCTGGATCAAGGGAATCATCAAGGACGAGCTGATAGCGAAAGCCGGCGCTTCCGGATGGATGACTGACTTCGGCGAAGCCTTGCCGTTCAACGGCAAGCTTTATGGTGATGCAGACCCGGCGGTCTGGCACAACCGCTACCCGGAGGAATGGGCGAAGGTGAACCGGGAAGCCATCGAGGGGGCGGGCCGCGGCGACGACATCGTGTTCTTCAATCGCTCCGGCTTCACGCAGAGCCCAACTTATTCGACTTTGTTCTGGCTCGGCGATCAGATGGAGACCTGGGACGAGTACGACGGGATCAAGACGGCTGTGGTCGGCCTTCTGTCAGGCGGCGTCACGGGTTTCAGCCTGTTGCACAGCGATACGGGCGGTTATGTCTCGCTCAGCCTGAAGGTCGCTGGTCACAAAATTCCGGTCATCGCGCGGACGAGCGAGCTGCTGCAGCGCTGGATGGAGATCGCCGCCTTTACGGCGGTTTTCAGGACCCACCAAGGACTTGATCCGTCAATTGAGGCGCAGTTCGACACCATTCCAGCGAACATGGCGCATCTCGCGCGCTTCGCGAAAGTCTACAAAGGGCTCACGTCCTACCGCAAAGGTCTTGTCGCGGAAGCGGCGGGACGGGGCTATCCGGTGGCGCGGCATCTCTTCCTGCATTATCCGGACGATCCGAATACGCATGCGCTGCGCTATCAATTCCTGCTGGGTCCCGACCTGATGGTGGCGCCGGTGCTGGACAAAGGAGCCGACACGGTTGACGTCTATTTCCCCATCGGGAGCGCGTGGGTCGATCTGTGGACCGACACCGACGCCGGGAGTGCCGGCGATTGGAGCACGATGCCGGCGCCGCTCGGCAAGCCCGCTGTCTTCCTCCGCAAGGGCGCGGCGTCGGCCGATGAGATCATCTCGGGCCTGAAAGCGGTTGGCGTGCTCACGTGACGCTCAGGCAGGCAGCGGAGGGGATCGCTAGCAGTCGTTGCAAATCAAGGTTTCGGTGACGGCCACAGTGCGGCGCGTAAGGCGATCGCCGCCAGCATGCCGGCGATCTGCGCCAGGATGAATGCCAGAACTCCAGAGGGCGCAATTCCCGCAAACGTGTTCGACAACGCGCGAGCGATCGTCACCGCCGGATTGGCAAAAGATGTCGAGGCGGTGAACCAATAGGCGGCCGTGATGTAGAGGCCAACGGCATAAGGCGTTGCGGCCGGAGTGCGTGCCCCACAGCCGAGAACGGTCAAGAGAAGGCCGAAGGTTGCGATAGCTTCCGAAAACCACTGCGCTGGACCGGTGCGCACCGTGCTCGAAATCTGCCAGAGCGGCAGCTCGAACATGAGATGCGCCGCCCACGTGCCGAACACAGCGCCACCGAGCTGCGCGCCGACATAGGCAAAGCAATCAGGCCACGGCAGCACGCGCTGTAACGCGAACGCAAGACTGACGGCTGGATTCAAATGCGCGCCGGAAACTGGCCCGAAGATCAAAATGAGCACGATCAGGATTGCGCCCGTCGCGAGCGTATTGGCGAGCAGAGACAAGGCGACATTTCCGCCGGCGAGCTTCACTCCCATGATGCCGGAACCGACGACTGCCGCGAGCAGGAAGGCCGTTCCGACCCCTTCGGCCAACAGCCTACGCGCGAGCTTTTCGCTCACGTCTTTTTCGCCGCGCGCGTCGCGCCCTCAAGATGGCCAATATCGCGCAGGCGCTGCACCAGCGAGAGCTTGTCGATGGCCGAGAGCGGCAGTGCGAGAAACACGCTGATACGATTGCGCATGAACTTGAACGCCTGCACGAAGGCGCGTTCCTTGTCGATGTCGCTGCCTTCCACGGCTGCCGGATCTTCAATGCCCCAATGGGCTGTCCTTGGCTGGCCCGGCCATGTTGGGCAGGTCTCCCCGGCGGCGCTGTCGCAGACGGTGAACACAAAATCCATAATGGGCGCGCCAGGCTCAGCGAACTCATCCCAATTCTTCGAGCGAAAGCCGTTGATCGGATAGCCGTAGGATTCAAGCACCTTGAGCGCGAGGGGATTTATCGTGCCTTTGGGGTGGCTGCCGGCCGAATAGGCATTGAAGCGTCCCGCTCCATCCTTCCGCAGGATGCTTTCGCCGATGATCGAACGCGCCGAATTGCCCGTGCACAGAAACAGCACGTTGAAAATGCGCTCGATCATGAGCCGAGACTTTCGGCGGGCAGCAAGGCATCAGATCGTTGATGACCGGCGCGCAGAGATCTGGCCGCCCGCCGCAGCAGTCCTTGAGCAGGAACAGAACCACGTCGCGCAGGCGTGCAAGATCGGCGCGATAGATGATCGAGCGGCTTTGCCGCTCGCCATCGATCAGGCCCGCGCGGGCCAATATGGCGAGATGCGTGGACATTGTGTTTTGCGGGACCGCCATCAGGCGAGCGAGTTCGCCTGCGGGGATGCCCTCCGGCTCACGGCTCACCAGCAGGCGGAAGGTCTCAAGGCGGGTTGGCTGCGCGAGTGCTGCGAGCGTCGCTATAACGTCAATTGTATCCATATATCCAGAATAATAGATATATAACAGCAGTCAACCGCGGATTGGACCAAGTCACGCGATTCGCACTGTCTGATTGAGAGACGCTCGCCTCGCGAGCGCGTCGGAGGCGACAGGAGGGAGGGACGTTTCGCGCTGCGGCGAATTGTGCCGGTGGCGCCCTCCAAAAGTCGCCGGCTTTCCTGCTAAAATTACATAAGGCCTTGCAACCTGCGTCGCGATTCGACCCAAGGGCCAAGATGAACGCTCCACATACAAGGCTGATGCCCGCTCCCCCGAGGTTCGTCCACGGGGTCGGCGAGATGGCTCAGCATTACGACGTGATCCTCTGCGACGTCTGGGGTGTGGTCCACAACGGCGTGACCCATTTCAGCAACGCAACCGATGCGCTCAGCCGGTTTCGCGACAAGGGCGGCACGGTCATCCTCCTCACCAATGCGCCGCGCCCGCGGCAGCGCGTAGCGGCCTTTCTCGACGGGCTCGGCGTCCCGCACGCCGCCTATGACGGGATTGTCACCTCGGGCGACGTCACAGTTTCGTTGATCCTCGAGCGCGGCGATCTGCCGCTTGCCCATATCGGCCCCGCGCAAGACGTATCGCTCTTCGCCGAAGCCGAGCGTTTGGCGGGCAAGCCGCTGCGCCTCACGCCTATCGAAGAGGCCGCCTATGTGGTGTGCATCGGGCTCAACGACGCCGAGAGGGAGACGCCCGCCGATTACGAGCCGCGGCTTCGCCTCGTGCGGGTCCGCGACCTAGAGTTCATCTGTGCCAACCCCGACATTGTCGTCGAAGTCGGCGAGAGGCTCGTCTATTGCGCCGGCGCCTTGGCCGAGGCCTATATGGAAATGGGCGGCAAAGTCACCCAGGCCGGCAAGCCCTATCCGGCGATCTATGAGCGGGCCTTGGCGCTCGCGGCGCAGCTGCGCGGCGGCAAGCTCGACCGCTCGCGCATCTTGGCCATCGGTGATTCGGCGCAGACCGACATCAAGGGTGCGCAGGACCAAGGGCTCGCCACGCTGTTCGTTACGAGTGGAATCCATCGCGCGGAATTGCATCGCGAGAGCGCCGCTCTCGACGCGGCGGCCCTACGGCAATTCGTCGAAGGCACGGGGGTAGCGCCGATGGCGGCGATTGCCGAGTTCGTCTGGTAAAAGCCCGGCCGGGGTTGGGCCGGCCCTGGGGTTCACGCGGCGACGGGAGCAAAGACCGCGTCGATCTTCGCTTTTAGGGTCACGGCGTTAAACGGCTTGACGATATAGTGATTGACACCGGCTTTGCGGGCCGCCACGACATTGTCGGTCTTCGATTCGGCCGTGATCATGATGAAGGGAATATCGGCCCGATCCTTGAGTTCGCGCACCTTCTGCAGGAGCTGGAAGCCGGTCATAGGCTCCATGTTCCAGTCGGAAATGATGAGCCCATAATGGCGCATCTCGATCTTGGCCAGTGCCTCGGCGCCGTTCGAGGCTTCGTCGACGTTCTCGAAGCCGATTTGCTTCAAGAGGTTGCGGATGATCCGGACCATCGTCTGGTAATCGTCGACGACGAGAATTGGTAAAGAAGGATCGACAATCATTTATGTCTCCAAACCGTAGCCGGCGGCCAGATGAGCCAATGTGCCGGATCACGGCGCCGGTGCCTGGCGCAACGTCGTCATAACGTCTAGGCGATTAAACGTAGTCTCGCTTGCTATCCGGTTAATATAAGGAGCGAGAAACGGGGGCATCTCGGTTAGCCCAGATGACCTTCTGGACTCTTTCTGTTCACGTCCGCGCGATGGGCCTGCGCCGCTTGACGGGACCCCGGCGGCGCGGCAGGCTCCCCCGTTCCGGCTCTCTGGCCCCGATGGCTCCATTTTCCAGTGGCCACCTTGATAAAATCCCCGCGGGCAAGAGATTTCGTCATTGTTGTCGACCCGCAGTCTCCCCCGCCAGGGCTCGAAGGGGCCGTGGTGGCGATCGGCAATTTCGATGGCGTGCATCGTGGCCATGTCGCGGTCCTAAGGCGCACGCTTGCCGTCGCGGCGCGGCTCGGCCGGCCTTGCACGGTGCTGACCTTCGAGCCGCACCCGAGCGACTATTTTTTTGGCGCCGATACGATCTTTCGCCTGACGCCTTCCGAGACCAAGGCTGCGGCGCTGGCGCGGCTCGGCATCGATGCGATGATCGTGCTGACCTTCGACGCGGCGCTCGCGGCGCTCGCGCCCGAGGAGTTCGTCCGCGATGTCCTGGTTCGGCGACTCGGCGTTGGAGGCGTCGTCGTCGGTTACGACTTCCATTTCGGCAAGCGCCGTTCAGGCACACCGGCCTCTCTTGTCGAGGCAGGCAGGCGTTATGGCTTTTCGGTCGAGATCGTGGAGCAGATTGGTGCCGATTCGAGCGGTTCGATAGAGCCGGCTTCCTCTACCGCCACAAGGACCGCGCTCGAATCAGGCGACGTCGAACGCGCGTGGCTTCTGCTCGGTCATCCTTATTTCGTCGTAGGCGAGGTCATTCACGGCGAAGAGCGCGGCAAGAAGCTCGGATTCCCGACCGCAAACTTGCGGCTTCATCACAGCGTCCGCCTGCGCCATGGCATCTATGCGGTCGAGGTCGCGATCGGCGATCAGCATTATGGCGGCGTCGCGAGCTTCGGCACTCGCCCGACCTTCGATGATGGCGCGCCGCTGCTCGAAGTCTTCATCTTCGATTTTTCCGGCGATCTTTACGGCGAGACAATCGAAGTCGCATTTATCGGCTTCATCCGCGACGAAGAGAAATTCACCTCGCTCGACGAACTGGTTGCGCAGATGAAGCGCGACGCGGCAAAGGCGCGGGAGATGCTGAAAGTCTAGGGCAGGGTCGCTTCAGGCGGTAAGACTTTTAAACAATTCTCCGCTTCGATAATTTCATGAAGCTGGCTGCGAGCGCGAAAGCGAAGGTGGGAGCAATTCTGGGGCGGGCTGAAAGCCGCGCCAATTTCCCGGGCATATCAGATCCATCGGCGGCTAGAACCGAACCTTCCATTATTCGGCGGCTAAAGCGCTTGGGATTGGACAAACGGTCCAAGGACTCTTCGCCGCGATTATGCGGCACCACGTGCGACAATTTGGCTGCGACTAACTCAGCACGCGCCGCCTCTTATAGCCGCGACCTATGGCCATAGCGAAAAATGCAATAACAATAATGCACAGCGATTGATCGTTTCGCTTTCGATTGCGAGGCCGTTGCGAATCAACTCAGCAATTGAGCGGCATCGGCTCCAAAATGATTTTGCCGATACCGCGTTCGGCAAGCGCCGCTTCGAGCGCCGGCCCGGGCAGCACGCCGCCGGTGAAGAGCGCGCAATGCGGTCCCGGCGCAACTGCGCCTTCCGATATTTTCGCGCTGAGTTCCTTGCGGAGCACGTGATCGACGCGCCGCGCTATGGCTTCCGCCGGGTCGATCCAGGTGACCGGCCAGGGGGCGAGCCGCTCGAACTCTGAAAGAAGCAGCGGATAATGGGTGCAGGCGAGCACGATGCAATCGGTTCGCGCCGTCCCGTCGCTGACGAAGCAGGCGGCGATCTCGGCCAGAATATCGTCGTCCGCCGGGCGTTCGCCATTCATGAAAGCCTCGGCCAAGGCGGCGAGCCGGTTCGAGCCGACGAGCGTGACTTCGCAATGGGCCGCATAGGTGCGCACGAGATCGCGCGTGTAATCGCGTGCGACCGTTCCCGGCGTTGCCAGCACGGAGATCATCTTCGAGCTTGAGCGCTCCGCCGCCGGTTTCACGGCCGGGACCGTGCCGACGAAGGGAATTTTGGGATAGGCGGCGCGCAAATGCGGCAGGACGAGAGTCGAGGCCGTGTTACAGGCGATCACGATCGCATCCGGACTGAAGCGAGCAATGAGCCTGGCCATGACTTTTTCGACGCGCGCGACCAGCGCCGCTTCGCTCAACCGTCCATAGGGAAAGCCCGCTTCATCGGCCACGTAAACACAATGCGCGTCAGGGCGCAGCCGCATCACCTCGGCAAGCACGGTCAGGCCGCCAAGGCCGGAATCGAAGACGAGGACATTGGGTCGCGGCATGCCAGCAGGATCACGCTAGAGAGACGAAGCTTTAGCCCGTTCCGGCGCCAAGATCGACCCGTCAAGCTTTGCCGGCCCCGGCAAGCCCAAAAAAGCCAAAATCCAAGCGGAATTCCGGTCGGCTGAGGCTTTTTCGCTCGGCGGCGTCGCGGCGCCATCCCTCTTCGGCGCGCTGATTGCGACGCACATGCGCGGCATGGTCTTCGTCGGCTATCTGCTCAGCGCCATTCTGATGCTCATCGCCGCCGTCGCCGAAGCGCTGTTCGGCGTCGCCGCGGAAGGCAAGTCGCTGGAATCCGTCGCTCAGCCTTTGTCGTCCGAGAGCGGTTGAGGGCGTGGCGTGCCGGCCCGCTTCCGCACAGGGCGGCGCTTGCTGACCTCCGCGCGCGGGCCTTCGACGAGGCGCACGACCATGCCGCGCAGGCTTCGCACATCCTGTTCGGTGAGCTGCATGCGGTGAAAGATGTTGCGCAAATTCTGCTGCATCACCGGCTTCTTCGCCAGCGGCCGGAAGAAACCGACGCGCTCCAATTCGCCTTCGAGATAGGCGAAGAACGAAAGGATCATTTCGCGCGGCGCCGGCGGCGAACGCTCCGGCAGAGCAAAAGGCGCTGCGTCGCCGGTTGATGCCTTCATCCATTCATAGCCGACGAGCAGCACGGCTTGGGCGAGGTTCAACGAAGCATAGGCGGGATTGACCGGGAAGGTGATGATCCTCTCGGCGATCGCCACCTCGTCATTGGCGAGCCCGGTACGCTCGGGGCCGAAGAGCACGCCATGTTTCTCGCCGGCGCCGATCTGCGCCGCGATCTCCGGCATGGCTTCGGCCGGGGTCAGAACAGGCTTCAACTGGCCGCGCTCCCGCGCAGTGGTCGCCAAGACGCCGTTCAAATCCGCGACGGCAGCTTCGACGCTGTCAAAGAGCTTCGCCTTTTCGAGAAGATGCACGGCCCCGGCCGCCGCGGCACAGGCGCCTTTCTTCAAGGCGCCGGTACGTGGCCAGCCCTCGCGTGGGTTGACGAGGCGGAGATCCGAGAGCCCGAAATTCGCCATGGCTCGCGCGCACATGCCGATATTCACCGCGAGCTGCGGGCGCACGAGGATGATGGCTGGGCCGCCTTCGAGGCTTGGCTTGGTGTGGTTCGTGCCGGCGCCGGTCATGTTTCATCCAAATTCCCGCGCACCCGGCCGAAATGACGCGAAAGGAGGACCCCGGCGAACACCACTCCGAGCCTGACGGCGATCCATCCGGCGACCGCTTCTGGGCCTTGCGGCTTGAACGACCGGAGGAGGGCGAAGCCGACCGCGATATTTGCGAATCCCCAGAGGACATTGACGGTCGGCGACGATTCTCCGACGCCGGGCGGCGAAGCGAACGGGCTCTGAAATTTTTCGCCGCTGATCCCATGGACAAGATGCGGGACGCCATTTGCAAGCAACAAACCGCTGACGAATTGAGCCAGGTAAAAATACCACGCCATTGCGAATCTCCTTTACGAGTCCAAACGTAATTTGCGGCCCAATCGATCGACAGGGAAGGCCAGGCTCTCTGCGCTCTTCGGTTCAACTTGGATCATCTCGCCTGCCGCGCCGGCGCCGGGTTGGCCGCCTCTTCCGCGAGCGCCGCGGCGACCTCCGCCAGGATCACCTCGCGCGCCTCGCCATAGACCGGTTCGCGGCCGATTTCGAGCAGAACTGGCACCGCGAGCGGCGAGACGCGATCGAGCGCCTTATGCATGATCCGGCCCTTGATGCGCGACAACATGACGGCAAGACGCGGCAGATCGAGGAGGCCGGTCGCCGCGTCGGCGCGTGTCGCCCGCAGCAGGATGTGGTCCGGCTCGTGCCGTCGCAAGACGTCATAGATGAGGTCGGTGGAAATCGTGATCTGCCGCCCAGTTTTTTCGCGACCGGGAAAATTTCGCTCGATCAGGCCGGCGATGATCGCGCAATTGCGGAAGCTGCGTTTCATCAACGAGGATTCCTGCAGCCAGGCTTCAAGATCATCGCCCAGCATGTCTTCGGAGAAGAGCGCATCGAGCTTGAGACGTCGGCTCTCGATCGCCGCGCCGATATCGGCCGCGCCCCAGACGCCCAGCGCATAATCATTGGCGACGAAGCCGAGCGGCTGCAAGCCGGCGCGTTCCATGCGCCGCGTGAGCAGCATGCCAAGCGTCTGATGCGCGAGCCTTCCTTCGAACGGATAGGCGACAAGATGAAACTTGGTGCCGCGCGGAAAAGTCTCGACAAGGAGATGACCGGGCGGGGGCAGGGCGGAGCGCCGCATCTGCAAGCTGAGCCATTCGGCGACGGGCGCAGGCAGATCCCGCCATTGCTTCGGATGGGCGACGAGTTCGCGCACGCGAGCGGCGAGATGCGTCGAGAGCGGAAACTTGCCGCCGTCATATGAGGGAATTTTTGGCGCATCGGCGGTGACGCGTGACACGAACGCCTCGTTGTCGACGATGCCGCGCAGAGCCAGAATTTCGCCGGCGAAGAGGAATGTGTCGTTCGGCGCCAAAGTCTCCAAGAAATATTCCTCGATATGGCCGAGCATCCGGCCACCGCGTCGGAGGGGTCCGGTATAGGCTTCGGCAGGTTCGGTCGCTTTGCCGCGCACGAGCCGGACTTTCAGCATGTCGGCTTCGACGATCGTGCCGACGTTCATACGATAGATCTGCGCGATATGGCCGTTGGCGATACGCCAGCTTCCGTCCTTTCGCTGTTTGATCTTGGCGAAACGCTCGTAGGAGGCGAGCGCATAGCCGCCATGTGCGACGAAGGCGAGAGCGGCATCGAAGTCGGCGCGTTCGAGAGCGTGGTAGGGTTCAGCGGAGGTAATCTCGCGGAAGAGGCTGTCCGCCAAAAAAGGCTCGGCGCAGGCCATGCCGAGAATATGCTGGCAGAGCACGTCGAGCGCGCCGCTGCGCGCCGCCGCCGTGTCCTGCGCCCCGGCATAGACCGCATCGACTGCGGCGCGACATTCGAGCACTTCGAACCGGTTCGACGGCACGAGGATCGCCCGCGACGGTTCGTCAAGGCGATGGTTGGCGCGGCCGATCCGCTGCATCAGCCGGCTCGCGCCCTTCGGCGCGCCGACATTGATGACAAGATCGACGTCGCCCCAATCGACGCCGAGATCGAGCGTCGATGTGCAGACAACAGCCTTCAACCTGCCTTGCGCCATCGCAGCCTCGACGCGGCGGCGCTGGCCGACATCGAGCGAGCCATGATGAAGCGCGATAGGCAGTCCGTCCTCGTTGAGCCGCCACAGCTCCTGGAAGACGAATTCGGCGAGCGCCCGCGTGTTGACGAAGACAAGGCTCATGTGCGCGGCTTTGACGAGCGCATAGATCTCGGCGAGTGCATGGCGAGTCATGTGCCCGGCCCAAGGCAAATCCTGCGTCGTGTCGAGAATCGAAAGATCGGGCGGCGCGCCAGCCGGCGCCACGACGAGCGCCGCCTCGCCCGGACGTGCCACAAGCCAGCGGCTTAATTCGTCCGGATCGCGCACCGTCGCTGAAAGGCCGGTTGCCTTCATCTGCGGCGCGATCGTCCGCAAGCGCGAAAGCCCGAGGCTCAGAAGATCGCCGCGTTTCGATGCCACGACCGCATGCAATTCGTCGATGACGACGCGTTTCAAATCGGCGAAGAGATGGCGCGCATCGGCGCTGGCGAGGAGAAGAGCGAGCTGTTCCGGAGTCGTCAGCAAAATCTGCGGCGGATTGCGGCGCTGGCGTTGGCGTTTCGAAGCCGACGTGTCGCCGGTTCGGGTCTCGACGCGGACACTGAGACCGATTTCGGCGATCGGCGTCTCGAGATTGCGCGCGACATCGACCGCGAGCGCCTTCAAGGGCGAGATATAGAGCGTATGCAGGCCGGGCGGCGCTTCGCGTCGATCGAGATCGACGAGCGTCGGCAGGAATCCGGCGAGTGTCTTGCCGGCCCCTGTCGGCGCGATGAGGAGGACGTCTTCACGCACCTTCGCGCTTTTGAGCAGAGCGAGCTGATGGGCGCGCGGCGTCCAACCGCGCGCCGCAAACCATTCTGCGAAACGCGCCGGCAAAAAAGTATCGGCCGAGAACAGGTCCGCCCGCACCCGCGTCACCCAGTTCCGCTTCGCTGCTCTTCCGCGGCGAGTTCCTTGCGGCTGACCTTGCCGACCGCAGTTTTTGGCAGCGACTCGCGAATCTCGACGGCCTTCGGCATCTCGATACGCGAGACATAACCTTTGAGAAAACGCAGCAGCTCCGCCGGGGTTACATGGGCGTCGGGCCGCAGCGTGACGAAGGCCTTAGGAACCTGGCCGCGATAAGCATCAGGAATGCCGATCACCGCGGCTTCGGCCACAGCGGGATGTTGGTGCAGCGCTTCCTCGATGACTCGCGGATAGACGTTGAACCCGCCGCACAGGATCACGTCCTTGATGCGGTCCACGAGATAGAGATAGCCGTCTTCGTCGATATAGCCGACATCGCCGGTTCGCAACGCGTCGTCGACGAAAACGGCCTCAGTCTCTTTCACGTTATGCCAATAGCCGGCCATGATCTGCGGCCCACGCAGGCAGATTTCGCCCTTTTCGCCGAGCGGAAGAATTTTCGTCGCATCATCGAGCGAGCGGATCTCGACGATCGTGCCCTCGAGCGGAAATCCCACGGACGTATTCTTGTATTCGGCATCGAGCGGATAGGCGCTGACAACCGGCGAGGCTTCCGTGAGCCCATAACCTTCGACAAGCTTGCAGCCGGAGAGGGATTCGAAACGCACGCGCACGTCGAGCGGCAGCGGGGCGCCGCCTGAGATGCAATAGTTTATGGAGGAAAAGTCATATTTGCCGTCGCCGACCCTGGCGTTGAGCGCCGCAAAGAGGCTCGGCACGCCAGGAAACAGAGTCGGCCGCTTCTTCGTGATGAAGGCCATGACCTGATGCACGTCGAAGGTTGGCAGCAAGACAATCTCCGCCCCGAGCGAGATGCAGAAATTCAGGCCCGTTGTCATGCCGAACACATGGAACAGCGGTAAGATCAATAAAGCCCGCTCGCGGCCGGGTTTTAGGACGGGTACGTGGCGGCCGATCTGCGCTACGTTCATCGTGAGATTGGCGTGGGTCAGCATGGCGCCTTTGGGAATGCCTGTGGTCCCGCCAGTATATTGCAGCACGGCCAGGTCGGTCTGGGGATCGATGACGACTGGCTGCATCGCACCTCGCTCGCCGATCAGCTCGCTGAAACGGACGTGGCGAGGGTCATTCGGAATCTCGGCAAGCTCGCGAGACCTGAAAAGAGCGAACAGAGCGCCTTTGGCGAGCGGCAGGCTGCCGCGCATCGAGCACACGACGATGCGTTCGAGGCAGGTCTTATCCAGCATTCCCGCAATCTTGGGGTAGATCTTCTTGACGTCGAGCGTCACCATGATGGTGGTGCCGGAGTCATCGATCTGTTGGGCGATCTCGCGCTCGACATAGAGTGGGTTGAAATTGACGACGATGCCGCCGGCTTTGAGGATGGCGTAATAGGCGATGATGAAATAGGGCGTGTTGGGCAGGCAGAGCCCCACGCGTGTGCCGCGCCCTACGCCAAGCTTCTGCAACCCCAGTGCGGCGCGATCGACGCGCCGGCCGAGTTCCGCATAGGTGAATTTTCGGCCGAAGAAGTCGATCGCCGGGTGATCGGCGAAGCGCGCCACTGCCTGCTCGAGCAGGTCCGGCAGGGAGATCGGCGTCAAGGGCGAGGGCGCGTGCGGCTTCGCAGACATGCGGCCAGTCTAGAGCAGGATTGCCTCAGGCGGAATCGATCCTGCCGCAGATTCGCATGATCTTGTCGCAAGACCCGTGTTGCGAATGCGAGCAGCAGCACTCAAGCGGCGTGCGACGCCGGCTCCTGGGTCAAGACGGCATAGAGCGCCGCCGGGTCGCGGGTCGCGCGGAGCTTGTCGGCGATGGCCGGATCGCGCAGCACCCGCGCTATCCGCGCCAAAGCCTTCAGATGGTCGGCGCCTGCCGATTCGGGAGCGATGAGTAGAATCACCAGATCGACCGGAGCCGCGTCGGTCGCGGCGAAATCGATCGGTTTTTCGAGCCGCGCGAAAACCCCGAAAATCGTCTTGCACTTAGCAAGCTTCGTATGAGGCAGCGCGACCCCGTTGCCGGTGCCGGTTGATCCCAGCCGCTCGCGCTGCAGCAGCGCGTCGAAGATCTCGCGCGGCTTGAGGCCGGAGATGCGCGCCGCCCGCTCGCTCAATTCCTGCAACACGAGTTTTTTGGAATTGGCCCTGAGTGAAGGAACAATCGCCTCGGGGCTGATGAGATCGGTGAGCCGCATGTTTGGAAGAACGTCCAGTTTCCGAACGCTCGATGGATAAGCCATGTCGTGTGCCACGAAGATGAAAGGGGGTGAGATTTGTCGCTCGGCGTTTCGATTGGATTAGAGAGCCGAGTGTCCGCCGGAGCGATCTTTCAAGCGTCCTTTGCACCGCCGCAGACGATTCTCGATCCGGTTGGCAGCTTTGTCGAAGCTCGAATAAGCGTCGTGCGCCTCGGCCTCGGCCTGCAAAGTCAGCCCCGAGTTGAGGTGCAAGGTGCAATCCGTTCGAAAGCCTGAGCCTTCCCGTTCGATTGTGACATGGCCGCCGGTAGGCTCTGCGGAAAATTTCAAAACGACCTGATCCAAGCGCGCACCGGCATAGGTGCGCAAGGATTTGCCGATATCGAGGTTCTTCCCTGAGACGCGCAATGTCATGGCTCTCTCCCAGTCCACTGACGCCGCCCCCCGACGGTCCGCCTCTTGCGAGCGGTTTGTTCACGGTTAGGAGCGTCGCGCCGCGAAGTCAATGGGCTGGCCTGTAAAGCTGCACGCATGGACCAGCTTGCGCTTGCATGCCTCTCCGGCCAAGTCGAGCAAGCGCGGCTCATTTCTCCATTTTGTGGAAAAATTAAAGATGAAAGCACTTTGTTTTTTGCACATCATAATTGGGACTGCGCGGCGTCAATGCAGCGCTTTCAACCGCCGGCGTTCCACCGATGAGGGGATTCGCAGACTCTCCCGATATTTGGCGACGGTGCGTCGGGCGATATCCACGTTCGAGGACTTCAGCCGCTCCACGATCGCATCGTCCGAAAGAATATCATCGGCGCTCTCGCGATCGATCATTTGCTTGATGCGGAAACGCACGGCTTCGGCCGAATGGGCGTTGCCGCCATTGTGCGAGGCGATCGAAGCGGTGAAGAAATATTTGAGTTCGAAGAGCCCGCGCGGCGTGGCGATATATTTGTTGGAGGTGACCCTGGAGACGGTCGACTCGTGCATGCCGATCGCATCGGCAATGGTCTTCAAGTTGAGCGGCTTGAGATATTCGACACCACGCTCGAAGAAGGCATCCTGCTGGCGCACGATTTCGCTCGCCACCTTGAGGATCGTCCGTGCCCGCTGCTCGAGGCTCTTGGTCAGCCAATTGGCGCTCTGCAGACAATTGGACAGGAAGGACTTGTCGACGTCATTGGCCTTCGCCCGCGTCACCCGTGTCGCATAGACCTGGTTGACGAGCAGGCGCGGCAGAACTTCTCCATTCAGCTCGACGTGCCAGGAACTGTCGGGAAGAGGATAGACGGTCACATCAGCGACGACCGGCTGCAGAGCAGTGCCGCCAAAGGCACGGCCGGGCTTCGGATCGAGCCGGCGAATTTCGGCGATCATGTCGCTCACGTCATCGGTGCCGACGTTACAGAGCTTGCGTAATTTTGCGTAGTCGCGCTTGGCGACGAGATCGAGATGCGCGACCAGCGTCTGCATGGCGGGATCGAAACGATCCTTTTCGCGCAATTGAATGGCGATACATTCGGCAAGGTTGCGTGCACCGACGCCCGAAGGGTCAAAGCTCTGTATGAGGGCGAGGACCTTTTCAGTTCTTTCGATCGCCGTGCCGAGCCGGCCTGCGACTTCGGCAGTGGTATCAGTGAAATATCCGGCCTCGTCGATCGAATCGATCAGGCTTTGTCCGATCAGCCGATCTACAGGATCGGCGGTCGCCAGCCGCAATTGGGCGGCGAGATGATCCCTGAGGCTCACCTCGGCGGCGATATAGGCTTCGAGATTGGCCTGGTCTGTGTCCAGAGGAGCGCCGGGCGAGCCCGACCAGGAGCTTGCGGAAAGACCGGCGCCTTCGGCGAAATCTTGGCGTTCGCCTGGCGTCGGCGGCCGGTCATCGTCAAAAGCATTCGACAATTCAGCGCCGAGGCTGGCTTCGAGCACGCTGGACTCGGAGGTTTCCGAGCTCCATTCCGCTTCGCCTGCTTCGTTTAAGTCGGCCTCCGGCAGAGGTCCATCGATCTCCGCCCCGTTGGCCTCCTGCGCGAGCCTCGGCTCGTCGTGATCCGGCAGTTCCTCGGCACGTTCGAGAAGCGGGTTGCGCTCAAGCTCCTCCTCGACGAAAGCGGCGAGTTCCACATTTGAGAACTGGAGAAGCTTGATCGCCTGCAGAAGCTGCGGCGTCATAACCAGGGCCTGGCCCTGGCGCATGATGAGCTTGGTGGTGAGCGCCATTACACTGATTACGACCCATGCTGCTGCCGGCGGAGCCGCGGCCCGTTTCTTGCTTGCAGCTCGTTTATAGCATGGGTGGCACCCTTGTCCCCTCCCTTTATGCCCTTTATGCGAAAATGAACTAATTTTTTCGCGGAAAAAAGAATTTTGGCCGCCTCGGACGCTCAGCGGCAGTCCGGCTGCCTCTCAGCATAATCGACCCCCATGAGGTAAAGGCCGGCAGCCGGCGCCACCATGCCGCAGCGGGCGCGGTCGCGGGCCTCGAGGGCGGCCCCAAGGTCCGCGCGACTCCATTTGCCGGCCCCGACATGTTCGAGAGAGCCGACCATGGAACGCACCTGATGATGCAGAAAAGAGCGGGCGCTGGCATGGACCTCCATCGTGTCGCCGGCCTTGATCACATCGAGCCGATCGAGCGTGCGAACGGGGCAGGCGGCCTGGCATTCGGCGTCGCGAAAGGTCGAAAAATCGTGCTGACCTACAAGGACTTGCGCGGCGTCTTGCATGGCGCCGGCATCGAGGCGGCGCTTGACGAGCCAGGCGCGTCCGGCCTCGATCGTTAAGGGCGCCCGCCGATTGATGATCCGGTAGAGATAATGGCGCCGCACGGCCGAGAACCGCGCATCGAAATCATCGGCGACCCGTTCCACGTTCAAAATAGCCACGCGACGCGGCCGCAAATGGGCGTTCAGCGCGTCGCGCAGGACATCCGGCCGCCAATCGCGGTCAAGATCGGCATGTGCTACCTGTCCTAGCGCATGGACGCCGGCGTCGGTGCGGCCGGCGCCGCGGATGGCGATCTCTGCGCCGCAGATTGAGGCGATCGCCACTTCGATTGCTTCCTGGATCGAAGGGCCGTTCGCCTGCCTCTGCCAGCCGACAAAGCCTGCACCGTCATATTCGATGGTCAGCTTGTAGCGCCCCATCAGCCTGCCACATCGAGCATGGCGCCAGCCCGGATCCGGGCGCCGTGCAGAAACTCTTCGGCCGTCATCGGCGTCTTGCCGGCGCGCTGCACTTCGACGAGCTGCAGCGCCCCGACGCCGCAGGCAATCGTAAGCCGGTCGTCGAGCACAAGGCCCGGCGCGCCGCTGCCTGGAACAAGGCGGCTGCGCAAAACTTTCACGCGTTCGGGGCCTTTGCCGAGGTCGGCCTCGAAGACCGCGCCGGGATGCGGCGAAAGCCCGCGCACGAGATTATGAAGCGCGGTGGCGCTTTTCGCCCAATCGATGCGCGCCTCCGCTTTGGCGATCTTGGGGGCATAGGTCACGCCCTCTTCCGCTTGCGGCGTGAATGCAAGGCCATTCTGCGCCAGGGCCACAAGCGCTCTGGCCATGAGACCGGCGCCAAGCCGCGAAAGCCGCTCCTTCAATTCCCCGGCGGTCACATCCGGCCCAATCGCGGTCCGCTCCACGAGCGCCACCGGACCGGTGTCGAGGCCTTCCTCCATGCGCATCACCATGATGCCCGTCTCGCGATCGCCGGCCATGATCGCACGCTCAATTGGCGCCGCGCCGCGCCAGCGCGGCAGAAGCGAGGCGTGAAGATTGAGGCAGCCTCGCGCCGGGGCGTCAAGGATGGCCTTCGGGAGAATGAGGCCATAGGCGACGACAACGGCGGCATCGGCCCGATTGGCTGCGAAAGTTGAGGCAGCAGCCTCCGATTTCAGGCTTTGTGGCGTGAGCACCGGTAGGCCCAGGCTTGCGGCGGCGGCGGCAACGGGCGAATTCAGGGTCTCAAGCCCGCGTCGGCCGCCGGGTTTCGGCGCCCTTGTATAGACGGCCGCGACCTCATGGCCTTGCTTGACGATTTCAATGAGGGTTGGCACGGCGAACTCGGGCGTGCCCATGAAGACGATGCGCACGGGACCCGTCCTTTGAGAGTTGAGGCTGGCGAAATCAGGCGCGCTCGGCTTCGGCCTCATGCCTGCCGGGCTTGCGCTCCTCGGTGTCGCGTTTGGCCGCCTTGCTGAATTTCTTCAAGATCCGCTCGCGCTTCAGCCGGGAAATATGATCGATAAACAGAACACCGTTCAGATGATCGATTTCGTGCTGCAGGCAGCGCGCCAGGATGCCGTCTGCTTCGATTTCCTGGTGTTTGCCGGAGCGATCGAGAAAGCCGACGCGGACGCTTGTAGGGCGCGCCACTTCCGCGAAGAACTCCGGGATCGACAGACAGCCTTCCTCATGAGTTGAGGTCTCTTCGGAAGCCAAGAGGATTTCCGGATTGGCGAAGACCATGGGATTGGGGCTCGCCGTCTCGTCCTGTCGTTTGGCGATGTCGAGCACCATGACTCGCTTCGGGACGGCGACCTGGGTTGCCGCGAGCCCTATGCCGGGCGCCGCGTACATGGTCTCGAGCAGGTCGTCCATGAGCGCACAGACCTCGTCGTCGACGCGGGCGACGGGCGCGGCTCGGAGGCGCAGCCGCTTGTCAGGCAAGGTGATGATGGATCTCAAGGCCATGGCGCTCGTTTAAGACGTGAAGCCTATGACATAGGCATCGAGACCCGCGAGGTCAATTTCGATCGCGCGGCGGTGGTGGGTCAGTTTGAACTACATGGCCAAGTTTTCTCAAATGCAGCCTTTTCACCCTTCCATCCTGGTAGTCCCCACTCGCTGGGATTAGTCCCGGTCCAATTGATAAAGGATTGCTCAAGAGCGGCTGCTGTTATGGAACCTTGAATACAAATCTGTCCGGCATCGGCCATGCCCTCTGCTACGCCAAGAAGGGCGCCGAGGCATACGGCTTTCTTATCTCCAGACGATGCAGCTGCATTGCAGGTTTCATAAAGCCATTGGACATTTTCATTGCGCTCGCCTGCTCGCGCAATAGGGCCGCCGATGACGAGGGCGGCCGTGAGCACAACCATTCGTCCTTTATGCATCCGCTCCTCTCTTTCGGAGCTCGCCCAAAACCTTCTTGTACGGTCCACGAGTTTTCGGCGCTCTTGCCTCAGACATTTCCAACAATCCCGCTAGTTGCGATTTAAAATCGCTTGTTGACGTAGGCCTCCTATTGCCGAAGGGCGAAAGACGCGGGCGTCATTACGTGGCGAGCGAAACAATAAGCAAGATAAGAGAACGGAACCGGCTTCCGCGAGGCGGCGATGATCCGTTCATGGAACTGCTCACACCCTGCAAACCCACGCTCAAGCAGGGTTCTTTGTTTTAGCGTCCTTCGGCTTTGCTCTTTTTCCGACAAGGCCCGACGACGGAATGTTTGGAGGCATCGACCTTCGGGTGTCCTGACTCTTGAGTCGCGATGTCCACAACCAACTTTGCGAGTTGGGCCGGATCGCGCGGGCGTTTGGGGTGCTTAGGCATTACCTTCGCCCCTGTCATCTAATCGGCGCAGGATGTACGCTGTTAGCTCATAATCGGCGCAGGATGTATGCTGTTAGCTCATAATCGGCGCAGGATGTACGCTGTTAGCTCAGCATCTGGAGCAGAAGCCCGGAACGCGGCCGCAAGTTCGCCCCTCGCCTTGGCCTTCGTCGGGGTGCGCACGAGGTAGTCATCGATGCAAGCATCGATTTGTTGACGCGCGTTTGGGTTTCGCGACCTCGCCAGATTATGAAGGTAGCTCACGCGGTTCTCTAAATCTGACATGAGCTAAAGATTGCTAGGCGCGGCGCTCGTGTCAACCCCAGCCGATTTCAAGCGGACTCACTACCCGCGCGGCACGGCGCCTGTCAGGCGGCGCGGACCGTTCGCAGGAAATCCTCCACTTGTTTGGAGAGAATTTCGGATTGGCGGGTGAGATCGGTTGCCGACTTCAACAGCTCCTTGGCGGCAGCGCTCGAATTTCCGGCGGCTTCGGTCACCCCGACGATATTCGATGTCACCTCATTGGTTCCGCGCGAGGCCTCCTGCACCCGACGGGCGATTTCCTGGGTCACCGCGTCCTGCTCCGGCACGGCGGTTTCGGCGGCGATCGCGATCGCGCTCACCTGCTGAGTCGATTTGGCAACCGAGGTGATGAAGGAAGCCTGGCAGCTTGGATGCCGTCCACGTGGGCGCCAATTTCGGAGGTGGCCTTGGACGTGGCATGGGCGAGGCCTTTCACCTCTTGGGCAACGATGGCGAAGCCGCGGCCGGCTTCGCCGGCACGCGCCGCCTCGATCGTTGCATTGAGCGCCAGCATATTCGTCTGCCCGGCGATATTGCTGATGAGATCGATGATCCCGCCGATCCGATCGGCGGCTTCGGTCAGACTGCGCACCGCAGCCTGGGTCCGATCGGCTTCGCCTGCCGCACGGCCAGCAATCTGGTTCGACTTCGTGAACCTGGGCGCTGATTTCGCAGATCGCATGCGAGAGATGCTCGGTTGCGATGGCGACGGCCTCGACGTTCGCGGCGGCTTCTTTTGAGGCCGTCGCCGCAGCCATGGATTGGAGATTGGTCGACTCGGCCGAATGGGTCAGAGCATCTGCGGTGTTGCGCAAACGCTCGGCGGCGGCGGCAACACCGCCAACGATCCAGCCCACCGCAGTTTCGAAAGATTCGGCCCAAGTGGCTCAGCGTGCGCTGCCGCTCGGCGAGAGTCGCGTGCATATAGACGTCAACGACGTAGGCCATGTCGAGCATGGCAACGCGCATATAGGCGGCCTGCAGTTCGGCACGCTGCCGCTTCGCCGAAGATGCAAACCCTTTGGTCGGTAGGCGAAGCGCCATTCCTTCGACCACGCGGGAGATGACAAAGTTATAGCCGCTGGTGGACCAGCGCGGCTCGAAGCTGAGACGCCGCGCATGTTGTGCAGAGCCTCGACCGATTTTTCATATTCCGCATCGAAACGCCCCTCCATCATGATGTGCCAGTGACGATGGTTGTGTTCCCTCGAATAGGCGAGATTTTCATCATTTTGGTAAGGCGATAAGGCTCCCGCGAAGGGCCTGAAATGAACATAGAATGAGTCGACCGCGGCGATGAACTCTTGGAACAAGAAGCTCTTGTGCGTCCTCAGAATGGCGATCGTTTCCACATCAATGTCATAGAATCGGCGCAGGTCGGCGAGTTTGATCTTGGAGACCATGGCGGTGATCTGATGGGTTATGGCTCACCTTAGGTCTGATTTGGTTAGCGACCCGTAACGACTGCACAATTCCTGGGCTCTTGCGGGCGCCCTCAGTTCTAAAACTCTAGCGCACGCCCGCATGCTCGCGGCGCGCCTCTGCGCTCGCTTGGCTTGAATCTCTGTTCCGCCTTCGTTCCAAATCGCCTTCGAATCGGTTACAAGGGGGTGATGGACCATGTTGTGTTCTTCGTTTCGGGCGCGCCGGTGAGCCTTTCCGAGCTTTCACTCGGCGTTGTTTTGATTCTCCTCCTGTTTATCTCGGTCGCCGCCATCATCGTGGCAGCAAGGGCGCGCCGGGCGAGAGCCGCGGCAATGGCGCAACGCCAACGCGACTTCCATGAACAAATCGCAGAGCTCGCGCGCTCCAATGCGGAACTCACCGGGCGCATTCACAGCATGGGTGAACTTCTCGGCGCGCGGCAGACGGACCTCGCCCGGCTGGTCGCGGAACGGCTCGATGCGGTCGGCGTGCGCGTGGGCCGCGGCCTCGAAGATCAAACCCGCGCTGCCGGCGAAAGTCTCGGCAAGCTCAATGAAAGGCTGGCGGTGATCGATGCGGCGCAGGCGCGCCTGACCGGTCTCACCGAAGAAGTGATCGGCCTCAAAGACATCCTCGCCAACAAACAGGCGCGCGGCGCCTTCGGCCAAGGCCGCATGGAAGCGATCATCCGCGACGCGCTGCCGGCCGCGGCCTATGTCTTTCAGCATACGCTTTCCAATCGCTGTCGGCCGGACTGCGTGATCCGGCTTCCAGGCGATGAACGGCTGATGATCGTCGATGCGAAGTTCCCGCTCGAGGCCTTCACCGCCTTGAAAGATGCCGCCGGCGAAGAAGCGCAAAGGCAGGCTCAGGCGCGGGTGCGCGCCGATGTCGGCAAACATATCCGCGATATGGAAGAGCGCTATTTCGTGGCGGGCGAGACACAGGACATAGCGATTCTCTTCGTTCCGTCGGAATCGCTCTACGCCGATCTTGCGGAGCACTTCGAGGACGTCATCCAGAGGGCCCATAAGGGCCGCATTCTCATCGTCTCGCCGTCGCTTCTCGTGATGGCCGTGCAAGTCATGCAGGCGATTGTGCGCGACGCGCGCGTGCGCGAACAGGCGCATGAGATCCAGGTCGAGGTGCGCCGTCTCGTCGAAGACGTCGTGCGGTTGCGCGAACGCGTTGGCAAGCTCGCGGTCCATTTTGGCCAGGCCCAAGAGGATTTGGCGACGATCACCATCTCGGCCGACAAGATCGCCAAACGCGGCGATCGCATCGAGAACATGGACTTCGCGAGAGCGGAGGGCACGGCGGAGGACGATCTCCTGGAGCTTGCCAAAGCCGCGGAATAAACGCGCCGGCACACGCTGCGAATTCGGATGGCTGCTCGCTTGACATCAGCCTGAGCATGGAGGCCAGTTGCTTATCGCGGCGGCAACATGCGCCATTTTTGCTCAATTTCTGGGCTATCGCAGGAACCATCGCCGGAATTGTTCGAGGGCTGAGGTAAAAAGGCTTTGTAAAACAATGTGTTGCAGTCCTGCGCGCGCTTGGCACGCGGCTTGATATTTGGTCTTGAGCACGGCCGATGCGACGGCCTGCGCGAGGCGGCGATCCCTGCCATCCGATCCGCAATTCTTATCCGCAGGGAGAAGGACTGGATGCGATTTGAGTTCGCTCTTCTCACTTCTAGCAAACCGGATCTTTTGTTTTTCATATGAGTCGAGGGCGAGACATGAAGACTGCCGATGAGGTGCTGAAGGCAATCAAGGACAAGGACGTCAAATATGTCGACTGTCGGTTCACCGACCCGCGCGGCAAGTGGCAGCATGTGACGTTCGACGCGGCGATCATTGGTCCCGACACGTTTTCCGAAGGGCTGATGTTCGACGGCTCGTCGATTGCCGGATGGAAGGCGATCAACGAGTCGGACATGTGTTTGATGCCGGATCCGACGACCGCAGTGATGGATCCCTTCTTTGCGGCGGCGACGCTGTCGATCGTCTGCGACATTCTTGAGCCCTTGACCGGCGAGCCCTATGGGCGCGATCCGCGCGGCATCGCCAAGCGGGCCGAGGCCTATGCCGCCTCGTCGGGGGTTGGAGACACGGTCTATTTCGGCCCGGAGGCCGAGTTCTTCGTCTTCGACGACGTGCGCTTTGCCACCGATCCCTACAACACCGGCTTCGTGGTCGATTCGATCGAGTTTCCGAGCAATACGGACACGGCCTATGAGGGCGGCAATCTCGGCCAC
Source organism: uncultured Alphaproteobacteria bacterium (assembly GCA_963720425.1). Lineage (GTDB taxonomy): Bacteria > Pseudomonadota > Alphaproteobacteria > Rhizobiales > Beijerinckiaceae > Methylovirgula. Next base: position 436,449 of record OY970391.1, on the reverse strand, counting down.
AGGATCCGCACCAAGGCCGGCTATTTCCCGGTGCCACCGCAGGACTCGGCGCAGGACATGCGCAGCGAGATGCTCTCGGCCATGGCGTCGATGGGGGCGCAAACCGAAAAGCACCATCACGAGGTCGGCGCGGCGCAGCACGAGCTGGGGCTCAAGTTCGGGCCGCTCACCATCATGGCCGACCGTCTGCAAATCTACAAATACTGCATCCACCAGGTGGCGCAGAGCTATGGCAAGACGGCGACCTTCATGCCCAAGCCCATCTATGGCGACAATGGCTCGGGCATGCACGTGCACCAGTCGATCTGGAAGGGCGACAAGCCGCTATTTGCCGGCAACAAATATTCGGATCTCTCCGACGAATGCCTCTATTATATCGGCGGGATCATAAGGCACGCGCGCGCGCTCAACGCCTTCACCAATCCCTCGACGAACTCGTACAAGCGCCTGGTGCCCGGCTTCGAGGCGCCGGTTCTGCTCGCCTATTCGGCGCGCAACCGTTCCGCCTCCTGCCGCATCCCCACGACGACGAACCCGAAGGCCAAGCGGGTCGAGGTGCGCTTCCCCGATCCCGCCGCCAATCCCTATCTCGCCTTCGCGGCGATGCTGATGGCGGGGCTCGACGGGATCATGAACAAGATCGATCCGGGCAGCGCCATGGACAAGGATCTTTACGATCTGCCGCCGAAGGAACTGAAGAAGATCCCGACGGTCTGCGGCTCGCTGCGCGAGGCGCTGACCAATCTCGACAAGGATCGCACCTTCCTCAAGGCCGGCGGGGTCTTCGACGATGATTTCATCGACAGCTATATCGATCTCAAGATGACCGAGGTCGTGCGCCTCGAAATGACCCCGCACCCCGTCGAATACGACATGTATTATTCCGTGTGAGGCCAAACGCCCGTTCCAGCCTCCTCCTCCCAAACTTCAGCGCTCCCGAAAGGGAGCGCTTTTTTGTCGACCGAGGCTTTTTCGGGCGATGAACCCGGGCGCACAGATGTGCGGCAAAGAAGCGGCGGCTTGGCGGAGAAGGCTCGACCCCGAAGCATGATTCTGAATGTTGCTGATCTTTCAGATCAATCACGCGTTAACGAAGACCCGAAGGCATGAGATCCATTTTTCCGCTACGATCGGGCCGGATCAGCGGCGCGGCGGCTCTAGGCTCGATAAATGCTTGTGACCTGAACCCAGGTGAGGTTTGATAGACCCGAGCGGTCGCGCACCGCGGCGATGGAGCGAAGGCTACGATCATGGCATTCGACTTCGTTTTGGGATCGGCCGTTCTGATCGGTTATTTTTCCTATCTCATCTATGCGTTGATCCGCGGCCTTTTGCGTCATGACTTGACATTCCGACGAGCCCACACCCGCCCCTGAAACGCGTTCGGGCGAGAGGGTGGTCTTTTGGACGCGGCCTCCAGGCCACCCCGTGGAGGACACCGGCCTCGCATGTTTCTCGCAAAGTTGCGAGCCCGTCATTGCGAGCGGAGCGACGTGCGCGAACCCTCTCTCCTTGCGGGAGAGGGTGGTCGGCGGAGCCGACCGGGTGAGGGGTGGTGCGACCCCTCACCCGGCTTGCTATAGCCCTGCGCTTCGCGCAGGGCATATAAGCGACGGGCGCGCGGGAGCGCGCCCTATGGCAAGCCACCCTCTCCCGCAAGGAGAGAGGGTTAGTGCACTCGCATTCTGGATTGCTTCGTCGCTTCGCTCCTCGCAATGATGGAGCAGATAGCATCGTGTCGCGGCGATCCGTCTCAAACACGTGGTGGAGTTTCGCGACGGCCAACGAAAACGCCGGCCTCGAGGGCCGGCGCTTCTTCTCAAGCGATTCTGGAGTGAAGTTAGAACTTCAATATGATGTCGCCGCCGACCGTGACTTGGTCAGTTTTCGTCCCGAACCCCGCCCCAGGACCGGTCTCTACGAGATCGAAGGGAGTCGTTCCGTTCAAGGACGTGTCGTAGCGAACCTCAGGCCGGATGATGACCCCCTTGAGATACGGGATGCTCGAGGGAATTGTCGGTGTGATGTTGAGGCCGCCGGTCACTTCGAAATAGGTCGTCGGCGCCTGCGTGATCACGGGCGAAAAGCCGCCCGGAAGAACATAGCCATGTTCGGAGTTTGCGAAACCGAAGACGTTTGGATAGGCGCCGACGAATGCGCCCGTATCGTCGCGAAACACCTCCGCGCGGCCATTGATCTTCAGCCAATCGATCGGCGTCTGGTAAGAGGCATAGCCCGCGGCACCATAGGTTTCCTCCGGAAGGGCATTGTCCCGGGTGTAATTGCCGTCGAGGGTTAGGGTCAGCTTGTCGGTAGCTGTCCATGTCACGACGATGTCGTTATCGAAGCGCAGTGCGCTATTGCCGCATGCAGTAAAGCCGCACCCCGGATAAAGCATAGGCGTCTGACCGGCTCCGTTTGGTTCGAGGCCGCCCCCGAAGAACGGATCTTGCGGCCCGATGTGAGTTGTCGCCAGAACGGTGACGGCGCCATTGGGACCCAATTTGTTCAGCCCAACGCCGCCTTCGAAGTTTGGCGTAGCGTTGTTGTCGCCGTACGGGAAGCCCAAGCTTGTGTTCTCGCCGCTGACAATCGATGCATAAAGATCAATCGTGGGATTGACATGCGCGATCGCCAGCACGCCGGTGTCTTGGAAGGGCTCGGCGTAATTGAAGATATAGGAATGCGAATAGAACAAGTTCAGGTCGGATTCCATCACCTCGGCGCCTTCCAGGGTCGGCCATTGACCAACTTTCCAATCGATGCCGCCGTCGAATATCCACGGCGTATGCGCCTGAACGTAAGCCTCAAGGACGGTGGCCTGATAGAGACTGTTGATGCAATACTCGCACTCGCCGAGGTAATGAGTGTAGCGAGCGTCCGAGCCATACATGAGCTGGAACGCGAAACCGACATCATAGACCGGCTTCGACGAATTGATCGGCCGTTGGACGGTCAGCAGACCCTGGTTGAACAAAGGCTCGTTGGCCTTGTCGTCGAACAGGCGGCCCCAATTCAGTCCGCTCGGCGGGCTGTCGAAATTCCCCATGATGCCGGCGTCGACCTCGCCGTTGACCGTAATGGTCGACCACCAAGTGGGCGGCGGGGGCGGTGGTCCTTTGGTGGTTGGCAGATCTGCGGCTGCGGCATACCCGCCTGTCATGATCATGCCGGCGCAGAACGCTGCTGCAATGAAAAACCCGCGCGAAAAGGTCATGTTTTTGCCCCCGATCGAAACCCTAGGCTTTGTGACAAAGGAACATATTGCGGCGAAGCATTCAATCAGCTTCGCTGTTTCCACTTGCTTTTCGGGAATGCGGTGCTTTCTTGCAACGCTTCGTCGCATCTCGCGCCAAGTTGCCTGAGCAAATGGCAGATTTTGGCCAGTTCTTGACATAAAAAGGGCAAGCGCCGATCCCCAGCCGCCCGGCTTCAGAGCCGGCGCAGGCCAAGACGACTCGGGCCTTGCCGCTCAAGGGGCTTAGCCGATCCCAGCTGCCGAAATGGAAGACGCCTTCGCGCATGGTCGATCACCTCAAGAAAACATTCATTTCGAATAGATCTCATAAATTGCCCTGGGGACAGGCAAGCGATATATGGCCCAAGCTAGGCAGCACGGGAGGAAGCGCATGCGGCTCACCCGCTATACGGACTATTCTCTGCGCGTCCTCATCTATCTGGGCCTGCAACCCGGGCGCCTGAGTTCGATCCGCGAGATCGCTGACGCCTATGGCATATCGGAGAGCCATCTGATGAAGGTGATTCAGGCGCTCGGCCAGTCCGGCTATGTGGCGACACTGAGGGGCCGCGGCGGCGGCCTCAAGCTTGCGAAGTCCCCGCATGAGATCAACGTGGGTGACGTGGTGCGCAATACCGAAGACGACGTGGCTCTGGTCGAGTGTTTTGCCGAGGACGGGGCGTGCCGGATCGCAGGCCCGTGCCGCCTTCGTCACCTGCTCAAAGAAGCGCTCGAAGCCTTTTTCGCGGTGCTCGATCGATATACTTTGGCCGATCTTCTGCAGCCGAACCGAAACATGTTGAAGGCAAGCCTCGGCCTGGTGGCGGCGAACTGACGCCGACGAGCAGGATCGCCAAAACATGAGATCCCGTCAAACCTTCTGGCTACGCGCAATCGGCGTACCAGCCCTTCTCGGCGTTTTGCGCCTATGCTATCGCGGTTTCCTCTTTTGCGACGCGAACGATTCTGCCATACCTCTTGCTTCATCCTTCTGCTTTTCATTGACATCGCGTCGCTTACGCGCGGCGCGGCACGCAATGTATTCACGGTCCTCTCTTCCCTCGCGTTAGGTCTCTGCGCGATGGAAAAGCTCCGCTGATGATTGATGCCAAAGTCTTGAAAGCACGTCGTCCAGTCCTCGGTTGGGGTCCTCCAGGCCGGCGTCTATCCCTCCAAGCGGATTGATCCATACACCAACGAACCCATCTATGACATCAGCTATACACTTGGCGACGATCTCTTGCGAAAGACGACCTCGGCGAATAGCGGACCAACAGTCGCGTTCTTCGGCGATTCCTTCACGCTCGGCGCCGGCGTCAATGATGTAGACACGATGCCGCAAGCCTTTGCGGATCTGACCGATCACAGGCTGCGCGTCATCAATCTGGGCTTCTGGGCCTATTCGCCGCAGCAGTTTCTTCGCACGATGGAGACGGGTCTGTTCGATAAGCTGGGCGGACCCGATCTGCGCTTATTCGTATTCACGACGGCGCCTTGGCAGAGTGATCGGGTCGCTTGCAAGGCCGATTATGTCACGGGTGCGCCACGCTATGCGCTCGAGAATGGCAGCCTGACCTACGAGGGCACGTGTTACCAGCACGGCAAGCCAAAAGTCAGAGAGATTCTCTCGCATGTAGCGATATATCGCGGATTCCTTGATCGCTATTTCAAGTTGGGGACGCGATACGACATTGAGTTGTTCATAGCCAAGACGCTTAAAGCGGCTGCCTTGGAGACCTTGGAGAAAAGTAGATATCACGCCCCCACAGTTATTCTTTACTTGTCCGTCGGGCACGATAATCTTTGGATGTCTGGCTTCGACGATCAAGAGATTATGCGCCGGCTTCGCGCTGACGGCGTGCCTGTGATCGACGCGTCGCTTGCCGCGCATACCTACAACAATCCAAAATTGAGCATCCCGGGCGATACCACCCGACGCCTTTCGCCCATCGGGCCAGGGCGATGTTGCTCAAGCAGTTTCTCGTCGAGAAAATGCCTGAAGTTCTATCGTCCCAATACAGCTGAAGCGCAGAATTACGCCGAAGGGCGAAGCGCCGCGACGATGGCGTCGAGCCCATCGGTGAGCGCGGCGGGTCCCGGTTGCAGGATGAGCGGCGATTTGATTTCGACGATCCGATCATCGCGAACCGCCGGGATCAGCTCGAAGCCCGGCCGCTGCCGGATCTTGTCGGCCACGACCTTCTTGCCGCACCACGAAGCGAGGATCACGTCGGGCGCCGCATCGATAACGGCGTCAGGCGTGACGATGCGATCCTTGGCCGACTTCTCCTTGCGCAGATGCGGGAAGACATCCTCGCCGCCGGCGATCTCGATCAGTTCCGAGACCCAGCCGATACCGGTGATGAGCGGGTCGTCCCACTCCTCGAAATAAACGCGAGGACGCGGTTTTCCGCGGCTCGCCGCGGCCACTTCTTCGAGATGCTGCGCGAGAGAATCGGCGAGCGCCGTCGCTTTTTCCGGCACGCCGACGAGCGCGCCCAGCGTGCGGATCATCACCAAAATGCCGGCGACATCGCGCTGATTGAACGCGTGAACGGCGACGCCGGCGCGGATGAGCTCGGTGGCGATCGTCGCCTGGAGATCGGAAAAGCAAAGGACGAGATCCGGCTCGAGCGCGAGGATTTTTGGAATATCGGCCGAGATGAAGGCGGACACGCGCGGCTTCTCCTGCCGCACGCGGGGCGGGCGCACCGCATAGCCGGAGACCCCGACGATCCGGTCCTCTTCGCCGAGGAGATAGAGCGTCTCGACCGTCTCCTCGGTGAGGCAGACGATGCGGCGGGGCGGAAAGTGACGCATGGCTGTTTCTGCGCGCTGCGAACCCTCTCGCTGTGGGAGAGGGTGCCGCCGGAGGCGGTGGGTAAGGGGTTACGACGGTGCACTATAGCGCGCGATTGTAACCCATCCGCCTCGCTTCGCTCGACACCTTCTCCCACAGGAGAAGGAGTCCGCTCACGCGCTCTCCCGCGCGCGCACGGCCCGCTTGCGCTCGTTCGGATCGAGCAGCATCTTGCGCAGCCTAATCGATTTCGGCGTCACTTCGACAAGCTCGTCGTCCTCGATATAGGCGAGCGCCTTTTCCAGCGACATCTTGATCGGCGGCGTGAGGCGCACCGCCTCGTCCTTGCCGGCGGCGCGAATGTTGGTGAGCTGCTTGCCCTTCAGCACGTTGATCTCGAGGTCGTTGTCGCGGGTGTGCTCGCCGACGATCATGCCGCGATAGACCTTGGCGCCGGGCTCGATCATCATCGGGCCGCGATCCTCCAATTTCCACATCGCATAGGCGACCGACTCGCCCTGGTCATTGGAGACGAGGACGCCGTTGCGGCGGCCGGCGATCTCGCCCTTGAAGGGCGCATAGGCATGGAACAGCCGGTTCATGACCGCTGTCCCGCGCGTATCGGTCAGAAGCTCGCCTTGGTAGCCGATGAGGCCGCGGGTCGGCGCGTGGAAGACGAGACGCAGGCGGCCGCCGCCCGACGGGCGCATCTCGACCATTTCCGCCTTGCGCTCCGCCATTTTGTTCACGACGACGCCCGAGTGTTCCTCGTCGACGTCGATCACCACTTCCTCGATTGGCTCGAGGAGCTGGCCCGTCGCCGGGTCCTTCTGCAGCACAACTTTCGGCCGCGATACGCCGAGCTCAAAACCTTCGCGGCGCATGGTCTCGATCAGGATTGCCAGCTGCAATTCGCCTCGGCCCGAAACGATGTAGGAATCCGAGCTAGGCGAATCCTCGACTTTGAGCGCGACATTGCCCTCGGCTTCCTTATACAGGCGGTCGCGGATGACGCGGCTCGTCACCTTGTCGCCTTCCGTGCCGGCGAATGGCGAATCATTGACGAGGAAGGTCATGGACAGAGTGGGCGGATCGATCGGCTGCGCCTGCAGCGGCTCCATCGCCTCAGGCGCTGCGAGCGTATCGGCGACGTTGAATTTTTCGAGACCGGCGATGGCGACGATATCGCCGGCTTCCGCCACATCGATCGGCGTGCGTTCGATGCCGCGAAAGGCGAGGATCTTCGAAACGCGGCCTTGCTCGACAATCGCGCCAGTGTGGTCGAGCACTTTCACCGCCTGGTTGGGCCTGATGCTGCCGGCAAAGATGCGGCCTGTGATGAGCCGGCCGAGATAGGGATTGGCCTCGAGCAAAGTACCGAGCATGCGAAACCCGCCCGCCTCGATTTTCGGCGCCGGCACGTGACGCAGGACGAGGTCGAACAACGGCGCCATTCCCTCCTTGGGACCCTCGGGGCTCTCGCCCATCCAGCCCTGTTTGGCCGAGCCGTAGAGGATCGGGAAATCGAGCTGCTCGTCAGTTGCATCGAGCGCGGCGAAAAGATCGAAGACCTCGTTGACCACTTCGGTCACCCGCGCGTCCGGCCGATCGACCTTGTTGACGGCGACGATCGGCTTCAAACCGATTTTTAGGGCCTTGCCGACGACGAATTTGGTCTGCGGCATCGGCCCCTCGGAGGCATCGACGAGGACGATGGCGCCATCGACCATGGAGAGGATGCGCTCGACCTCGCCGCCGAAATCGGCGTGGCCCGGCGTATCGACGATATTGATGCGCGCGTCCTTCCAGGCGACCGAGGTCACCTTGGCCATGATCGTGATGCCACGCTCCTTTTCGAGGTCACCCGAATCCATGACGCGTTCGGCGACGCGCTGGTTCTCCCGGAACGCGCCGGTTTGCTGCAGCAAGCGGTCGACGAGCGTGGTCTTGCCGTGGTCGACATGGGCGATGATGGCGATATTGCGCAAATTCATGAAAGTTCGGGTCCGGTGTCGTTCGCGGCTCTTCTGCGACAATCAGCGCGAATCATCCGACAAAGCGGCCGCGACGCGGCTTCGCCGTAAACGATGTAGAATCAACAAATTAGGGATCGTGGCCCCGGCGTTCCGGTCGCCCTACGCCCTATATGGGCTTTTCTCTTCGCAATTGCAGCGCCCCCTTACACGAATCGGGGTGATTTGGGAACCGCGTCCCGGTAGCGGTGGCTGGGGATTAGCCTTAGAGTAAAAAACCGGCGCGGGATGCCATGCGCTTGCTCGATCCAAGGCTGATGCAGGATACCCAGAAAACCCAGACCTACAATCCGCCCGGCCTGCCGCCGCGGTTCAGGACCATCATTTTCGCGCGCATCCGGCGCCATGATCGCGACCTCGGCCTGACGACGCTCTTCTTCGCGGACGGCGAATTGCGCGTGCCCGAGATTGATCAGCCGGTCGATTCGGCCGTGAAGGTCAGGATCGACGCGCGGGATGTCTCGGTCGCTCTGTCGCGGCCGATGGATGTCTCGATCACCAACCGCCTCCCCGGCGAAATTGCCGAGCTGGAATTCTTAACCCCGCCCTATGTGCGTGCCACGTTTGATCTCGGCAGGACGCGGCTGCATGCGCTCATCACCCGCGAATCGGTGGAGCGGCTCGCGCTCGTGCCGGGTCTCAAGGCCTGGGCGATGATCAAGGCCGTGGCGATCTCGGACCTCAGCCAAGAGCGCGCGCCGCGACCGCGGCCTTGGCCTTCGGATCGAACGACCAATCGAGAGAAGCCGTGAGTTCCTCGAGCGATTTTTTCGCCGCGTTTCCGGCATGCCGTTCGATGGAGCGATAGAGCGCCACGAGCCTCTCGCCGAAGGGCGTGATCTCGGCGCCGCCGCCGCGCCGGCCAGGGAAGGTCGCAACCACAGGACTTTCGAAGGTCCGGTTGAGCGCGTCGACGCAAAGCCAGCATTTGCGATAGGAGAGGCCGAGCGCGCGGCTTGCGCCGATGATCGAGCGTTGCGCCCGAATGGCTTCGATGAGCCCAAGTTCCTGCGGCCCGAACGCGCCGCCGTTCGACAGCATGATCTCGACCGCGACATGCGCCGGTTTCATCGTCATTGCACCAAGGTCCGGAGCTTCGCGACGCCGGCGAGGCCCAAAAAAATTATATCAGAAATTATATCGTTTCGGCAGCCAATCCGGTACCGCGACTGCGGATTTTGGTGAAATTCACGCAGCTTGTTCACCAGGGGGGAACCTTCTCCATTCTTATCCATTGGTCACGGAAGGACGGTCCCGATCTTCGCAGTGAACCGATTGCGGCATTGGCAACACTCATAAATGCCAATGCGGGTGCTCTTGACGCGCTCGCCGTCGCCGCAATGCAGGCCCCGTTGCTCCTGGAAGGCCGGAAATCATGGCCATCGAAGCCCTTTATCCGAGCCGGCGCCAATCCCGGCGGCATAATCCGCTGTTCGCCCGCGAGCGACGGCGCAAAAAGCTGATCATGCTGCTTGCGCTGGGATTCGGCCTTTTCTGCTTCGTTGGGCTGCGTATTCCTCCGGGCCCCGCGCAGGCGAGTTCCGCTGGTCTTCATCGCATCGCGCAAGCCGCGCCCGCGGCGCCAAAGCGCAAAGTACGGATCATTCAGATCTATCACATCCCATCGCCGCTCGAGCTCGGTAAGGGCTGAGCGCGGGTTCGCCTGCCTGCTGAGTTCCACGCCGAGGTGCTAAGCAGGCGGAAGTCAGCGCGGAAGCCCGATTTCTCATGGACGCGATCGAAGAGCTTTTCCAGGCTGCCGCAGCGGCGCGGCAGAATGCCTATGCGCCTTATTCGCGTTTCGCGGTCGGCGCCGCGATTCGCAGCGCGTCTGGCGCCATATATTCTGGTGCGAATGTCGAGAATGCCGCCTATCCCGTAGGCACCTGCGCCGAAGCCGCAGCGATTGCCGCGATGGTGGCCGCCGGCGAACGGCAGATCGCAGATATCCTGGTCATCGCCGAGAGCGTCGAGCCGGTGATGCCTTGCGGCGCCTGCCGGCAGAAAATTTGTGAATTCGCAATGACGGACACGAAGGTCCATAGCGCCGGCCCGGCGGGCTTGCGCAAAAGCGTGATGTTTGCGGAACTGTTTCCGCAGGCTTTCGGGCCGGGCAGTCTCGGTTGATCGTCATTGCGAGGAGCGAAGCGACGAAGCAATCCAGACAAGCCGCCGTGAAACTGGATTGCTTCGCTCCACTCGCAATGACGGTTACAGCCGCTTGATCGCGGTGATCTCATCGCCGCCCTTCTGCCGGACGCGGTCGCGGACGCTAGCCAAGGGCTCGGATGTCACCAGCATGTGATGCGCATTGGCATGAAGAAGCGTTTGCGAGTCGCGCATGATGCCGACATGACCCTTCCAAAAAACGAGATCGCCGCGTCTCAGCCCTTCATGCCCTTCGCCGATCGGCAACGCTGCGCCGAGCGCGCGTTCCTGCAGATCGGTGTCGCGCGGCGCCGCGATGCCAGCCTCGGCGAGCGTGATCTGCACGAGGCCGGAACAATCAATCCCGAGGCTCGACTTGCCGCCCCAGAGATAAGGTGAGCCGAGAAATCCTTCGCTCACGGCGACGAAATCTTTCACCTTTTCGCCGATCGCCCGGAGATGCAGTGCGAACACAAAGCCACCTTCCGCGAGCCTTGCGAACGCACCTTTCTCATCCTCTACCTTTACTGTAGCACCGAGCGGCAACGCGGCGAGAGCCGGCGCTTTCACCTGCGGCGCCGGATAGACGAAGCTGCGATTGACGCAGCTGCGATGCGTTGCTGTCGCCGCGCCTTCCGCGAGCGTGTCGCGCGGCAGATAGCCCACGTATTCGTCACGCTCGAGCTGCACCCAGGCCCAACCTTCGTGATCCTCGTAAAGCGTCACGTCTTCGCCGTAGAGCGCCTGAGTATCGATTGCGGCCTCGCGCGACGGCTTGCAATGAAGATCGGCGAGGCCGACGCGCACATGCATAGGGCGCCCAGCCACGTAGCGGGCAGCCTCGATCTCGCCGCGAAGATACTCGGCAGCGAGATCGTGGCGCGCCGGCGTCAGGCGAGGATCGCGTTTCATTTGACCATGTCCGCAGACCGAGCGGTGAGATCGGGGCTGGCGCCCGCACCATAGCGGCCTTCGATGAGATCGAAGAGGAGCCGCGCCACCTGAATGCCGCCCTCGGGCCGCGCCGGTTTCGCCTTTGGCGTCCAAGCGTAAATATCGAAATGCGCCCAGGCCTTCGCCTTTTCGACGAAGCGGCGCAGAAAGAGCGCGGCGGTGATCGAGCCGGCGAAGGGGCTGGAGGAGATATTGGAAAGATCCGCGGTCTTGCCGTCGAGCAGCTTGTCATAGGGATCCCAGAGCGGCATGCGCCAGACAGGATCATAGGTGCGCGCCGCATGCCGCGCGATCTCCGCGGCGAGCCTTTCGTCCATTGTATAGAAGGCCGGCAGATCGGGGCCGAGCGCGACGCGCGCCGCGCCGGTCAATGTCGCGAAATCGATAAGAAGATCGGGCGCCTCCTCATCGCCGAGCGCCAAGGCATCGGCGAGGATCAACCGGCCCTCCGCATCCGTATTGCCGATCTCGATGCTGAGGCCCTTTCGGCTGGGATAGATGTCGCCGGGCCGCATGGCGTTGCTTGAAATCGCATTCTCGACGATCGGCAGGATCACTCGCAGGCGGACGGGCAGGCTCGCGTCCATGATCATATGGGCGAGCGCCAAGGTAGTGGCCGCGCCGCCCATGTCCTTTTTCATGAGCAGCATGGCGCTCTCGGGCTTTATGTTGAGGCCGCCGGTGTCGAAACAGACGCCCTTGCCGACGAGCGTGACTTCCGGCGCATCGGACTCTCCCCAGGAGAAGTCGACGAGCCGCGGCGCTTTGTCCGCGGCGCGGCCGACCGCATGGATCAGCGGAAGATTGGCGTTGAGCAAGCCGTCGCCGCGGATGACCGAAGCTTTCGCCTGAAATTGCCTCGCGACAGCCACGGCCGCCGCTTCGAGCGCGTCGGGGTCGAGATCATTGGCGGGCGTATTGATGAGATCGCGTCCGAGCTTCACGGCAGCGGCAATGCGGGTGACGCGCGCAATATCGACGCCCTCAGGTGGACAAAGCTGCGGCAGCTCGCTCTTATCCTTCTTGTAGCGAGCGAAGCGATAGGCGGCGAGCGCCCAGGCAAGCACCGCCAGTCCCGTGTCATGCGGTTCATTGGCGAAGCGGTAGATGCCCGGCGGAACTGCCGCCACAAGCCGGCCGGGCAGCAAGGGATCGCGGCTTCGCGCCCCCTCAGGTTCGAGCCCGCAAAGCACGCCGCCCAAGCTGCCGTCGGCCGAGGGCAGGATGAGAATGCGGCCGGGCGTCGGCTCGAATTTGCACGCGCTCTCAAATGCGACGGAAGGTGATGGCAGCCCGGCCTCTATTTTCGACCAGGTGTGCGCGGTGACGAAGAAGATCGGCACGGCATCTGATGGTGGCGGGCCAAGATGAAACGGCATTCGTGAACTCCTGCGGCGGCAGCCTTAAGGCTTAATTGGGGCTTTGCCAAAGCGCGCCGGCGGGTCAACAGCCGGCATTCGCCTCTCTCTTAACCGTTTCTTAGGGTTAACTTTTTATTGCTGACAAGCGGCACGTAAGAGAGGCCGATCGATGTCCATTCCACCCGCCGCAAGGCCAATATCGTCGCGTACGAAAGCCGCTCGCGCATGGACCGGCGCGGCCGCCGGTCTCCTCGTCGCGTTCCTCCTGGCCGGATGCCAGGGGATTGGAACGGGCAATATCACTGGCTCGGTCGGCCAGGATGCCGTCCTGCCTGGCTCCATGCCCGAATTGGAGCGTTATGCCGACGACCTCGGGCGGCGCTACGACGCCGATCCGGACAATAAGCAGATCGCCTTGGCCTATGCGCGCGCACTTCGTGCCCTCACGCGTTATGAGCAGGCGGTTGCCGTGGCACAGAAGCTCGCCGCAAAATATCCGAAAGACATGGACGTGCTTGGCGCCTACGGCAAGGCTTTGGCCGATGCCGGCCGGCTGCGCGAAGCGGCGACGGTTCTGCCGGAGGCCCATACGCCCGAGCAGCCGAACTGGTCGATCCTCTCGGCCCAAGGCGCGGTCGCCGACCAGCTCGGCGACCATGAGCAAGCCCAGGATTATTATGAGGCAGCCTTGAAGATTGCTCCAAATCAGCCGCAGGTTCTCTCCAATCTGGGGCTTTCCTACGCGCTTACGAAACAATTGCCCTTGGCCGAATCCACCTTGCAACAGGCCGTCGCCCAGCCGGGGGCCGATGTGCGGGTGCGGCAAAATCTCGCTCTGGTGCTGGCGCTCGAGGGCAAATTCGACGCGGCTCAGAGCGTCGCGCAGCAGGACCTCTCGCCCGTCGATGCCGCCGAGAACGTCGCCGCGATTCGGCAAATGATCGCGCAGGCCGACCCCTGGAACGAGATCCGCAAGCTCGATGCCAAGAAAACCGCCGCCAAAAGGCCGGAAAAACAGCAGCGCGACGCCAAAAAGCTCGACGCGGCGCCGGCCGCCGAGAAGACCCGGCTTGGCGCAGCCGATCTGGAGTGACAGGCTAGAGGCCGAAGACGCGGCGCTACGCCGTCAGTGGCCGGCCGCCACCGCCGTGACTTGGATGATTGCCGGCGTGATGATCACCGCAAAGAGCACGGGCAGAAAGAACAGGATCATCGGCACGGTGAGCTTGGGCGGCAATGCGGCCGCCTTCTTCTCCGCCTCGCTCATGCGCCGCGTGCGGCTTTCCTGCGAGACAACGCGCAATGCCTGGCCGAGCGGCGTCCCGTAACGTTCGGCCTGGTTGAGCACCGTGACGATCTGTTTCAACGAATCGACGCCGGTTCTCGCCCCAAGATTCTCGAAAGCCACCCGCCGATCAGGAAGGTAGGAAAGTTCTGCCGTGGCGAGCGCAAGTTCCTCGGCGAGCGCGATCGATTGCGCGCCGACCTCATGCGAGACCTTGCGAAACGCAGGTTCGATCGACATCCCCGATTCGACGCAGATGAGCAGGAGATCCAATGCGTCGGGGATCGCCCGAGACATCGATTTCTGCCGCTTGGCGATCTGATTTCTAAGATAAAGCTCTGGCGCTTTGATGCCGAGATAGGCGGCCGCGATCGCGATGCCGAAATCGAAAGTCAGCGGCCAGCCAAAGTTGCTCAGAAAGAAAACGTAGATCAGCGCGAAAATAAATAGGGTGATTGGAGTGACAAGACGAAAAAAAAGAAATCCGACTTCCGCTTGCGGCCCGCGAAAGCCAGCCATCGTCATCTGCTTCTTCGCCGCGTCGGTGCCGAGCCATTTCGAAAGACTGAACCTTTCGACGATCTCCTTCATATAGGCCTTGGGCTCCTGGCGCAGGCTGTTTTTTTTGTTTTCGTAAAGCCGCTCCCGCTCGCGGGCACGAATGCGCTCGCGTTCGCTCGCCACATTCTTCATCCGGCGCGCGAGCGCGTCCGTTTGAAGCAAAGGCATGGCAAGGGTGAGGATCGTCGCCACCGTCGCGATCGCCACGAGTATGCTCAATATGGCCTGCCGGTTCCAAAGACCGTAGAGGAGATCCGTCATCCAAGCCGCCTGTGTTCCTACTGCCCTCGCCGCAGAGCTTCTAGAAGTCGAAAGTCACCATCTTCTTCATTATGAACATGCCGATGCCCATCCATATTAAGCTGCCGGCCATGACGATCTGCCCTGTCTCAGTCGTCCACAACAGTTCGATGTATTTCGGGCTTGTCACATAGACCAATCCGCCTACCACGAAAGGCAGCGAGCCGATGATCATAGCGGAGGCGCGTGCCTCCGATGAAAAAGCCTTGATCTTGCCTTCCATCTTCTTGCGCTCGCGGAGCACTGTGGAGAGGTTTGCGAGCGCTTCAGAAAGACTGCCGCCGGCCTTCTGCTGAATGGAGATGACGATCGAAAAGAAGCTCGTTTCCGAGATCGGAACGCGGGTGATGAGGCGGTCGACGGCTTCGGAAGCGGTCAATCCCATCGCCTGTGCCTCGACGATTTGGCGGAATTCGCCGCGCACCGGCTCGGCCACCTCGGTTGCGATGATGCGCAGGCAATCGCCGAGCGGCAATCCCGCCCTGACGCCACGCACGATGATATCGATCGCATCGGGAAAGAGCGTGACGAATTTCTTCAGGCGCCGCTTAGCCAGAAATTTGAGCGTCCAGAGTGGCAGTCCTGCGCCGCCGATCAAAACCGCGGCCAGCGCGATATAAGGATTACCGTCGAGAAATAATGTCACAGCGCCGAATACTATTCCCAGCCCCGCGGCAAAGATCAGGAATTGTCGCTGCGACCAGTTCAAGCCGG
Organism: uncultured Alphaproteobacteria bacterium; assembly: GCA_963720425.1. GTDB lineage: Bacteria > Pseudomonadota > Alphaproteobacteria > Rhizobiales > Beijerinckiaceae > Methylovirgula. The sequence goes on along the minus strand of OY970391.1, from coordinate 421,055 downwards.
CCCGGGTGAGCATATTGTCGAGGGTGACGCGCTTGCGCGAATTGCGGGTCTCGATTTCTTTCAGGCTGTCGGTGATCTGCTTGCGGCGTGCGGCGGCGTCGGCCTGCTTGTCGATCACTTTCTTCGTCGGGCCGGAGGTGAGGGCCGCCTGACGCTTCTCCGCCTTCCGCTCCCCGCTGAGAAGAGGATAGACGAAAACGAACGCCAGGCCGCCCACCGCGAAGGCCGCCAATGCAGCCAATGCCAAAACGTGGATGTCCATGGTCACTCCATGACCGCTGCGGGCAATGAGGGCCTCATGTCTCGCTTGTTACCTCGCTGGCATCGAGGGCTCTCGCGAGCTGTTCTTCCGCGCCGAAATAGCGCGCTCTTTCCCAGAAGCGCGGCCGGCCCACGCCGGTCGAACGGTGCTTGCCCTTGATGCGGCCCGAGGCATCCTCGCCGGAGATGTCATAGACCATAAGATCCTGGGTCGTGATGACATCGCCCTCGAGCCCCATGATCTCGGTGAGCTGGGTAATGCGGCGCGAGCCGTCGCGCAGACGTGCCGTCTGTATGATGACGTCTATCGAGGAGACGAGCATCTCGCGGATGGTTCGTATCGGCAGCGAGAAACCGCCCATTGTGATCATCGACTCGATGCGGCTCAGGGCCTCGCGCGGCGAATTGGCATGCACCGTGCCCATCGAGCCGTCATGGCCGGTGTTCATTGCCTGGAGGAGGTCAAAGGCTTCGGGTCCGCGAACCTCGCCGACGATGATGCGCTCGGGGCGCATGCGCAGGCAGTTGCGCACCAGGTCGCGCATGGTCACGGCGCCTGTGCCTTCAAGATTGGGCGGCCTCGTCTCGAGCCGCACGACATGCGGCTGCTGCAACTGAAGTTCCGCCGCGTCCTCGCAGGTTATGACCCGTTCGCCCGCATCGATGTAACGCGTGATACAATTAAGTAGTGTCGTTTTGCCGGAACCGGTGCCGCCGGAGATGAGGATGTTGCAGCGGACGCGTCCGATGATCTTGAGGAGCTCGCCGCCCTCCGGCGAGATGCAGCCGAATCTGATCAGCTGTTCGAGCGTCAGTTTATCCTTGCGGAATTTGCGGATCGTGAGGATGGGCCCGTCAATCGCGAGCGGCGGCGCGATGACGTTGATGCGGGAGCCGTCGCCGAGGCGCGCGTCGCAGATCGGCGAGGCTTCGTCGACGCGTCGGCCGACCTGGCTCACCATGCGCTGGCAAATATTCATCAGCTGAGAATTGTCGCGGAAGCGGATGTTGGTCAGTTGAATCTTGCCGCCCACTTCGATGTAGGTCTGCGTCGCGCCGTTGACCATGATATCGGCAATCTCGTCGCGTGCGAGTAGGGGCTCGAGCGGGCCGTATCCCAGCACGTCGTTGCAGATGTCCTCGAGCAGATCTTCCTGCTCGGAAATGGACATAACGATGTTCTTGATCGCGATGATCTCGTTGACGATGTCGCGGATTTCCTCGCGCGCGCTTTCAGCGTCGAGGCGCGCCAACTGCGACAGATCGATAGCCTCGATCAGCGCGCCGAAGATCATGCTCTTCGTGAAGTAATATTCGTCGGAACGGTGGGATTCGGGGGTCGGCTGGACGTTCGGCTCGAGGATCGTCGGCGCGGTTTTCCTGGCGAGGTCGGTGACCCCGCGAAAGGCCAGAACCGCAGCCGGCGTCGGTCGCGCCGGCACGCTTTCGGCGGTACTCGTGCGCTTACCGAACATCGCCTGCTCCTTTTCGGTCGGAAATCCAAACTGCGGGCGCGCAGCTCAGAATCCGGCAATTTCACCCACTCCGCAGAGTCCCGGGTCCAACCGGGGGCGCGTTCGAACGGGCCGAGCGGCCCCGGGGTCACCCCACGCGTAAGCTTGCACCGGCCCGCTCGGGATTAGGAAATCGCGGAAGAATTTAAAAAAGACCTACTATGACCTCGTCAGGCAAACCGATTCCCGCCTTTGCAGCAGCTCTAGGACGCTTTGCTGAGGCCCAGCAGCTTGAGAGGGTCGAGTAGGTTTTTCTTGACCTTCCGGATTTCGAAACGGCCCGTCACAATTCTTGCGAGTTCCGAGATCGTCTCATTGGCTTTGCTTGCCGGTTCGACCTCTGCGATCATCTGGCCATTGTTGGCCGAGGTCCCGAAAAGCTTGGGGTCGAAGGTGATGACGCCGGCCGGCTCGACGTCGACGGCCTTGGCAAAATCGGCTATCGCGATTTCCGGCCGTTTGGGGACCCCGACGAGATTGAAGACGAGCTTCGGCTTGGCGTCGTTCGGCCGCGCCGCGCGAACCGTGTCGAGCAGGCTTTTGGCGTTGCGCAGATTGGCGAGGTCCGGCGCCACGACCAGGACGATTTCATCGGCGCCGATCAGCATGCGGCGCGCCCAAGCCGTCCACATATGCGGCACGTCGAGAATTACGCAAGGCGTAGAAGCCCGCAAAATATCGATGATCGCATCGAAAGCGGTTTCTGGAAAATCATAGATCCGGTCGAGCGTCGCCGGCGCCGCGAGAATTCCCAATTTGTCACCGCAGCGCGACAGCAGCCGGTCGACGAGATTGGAATCGACTCGATCCGGCGCGAAGACCGCCTCGGCTATGCCTTGCGGCGGATCCTGGTTGAAATCGAGCCCCGCCGTTCCGAAGCCGAGATCCAGATCGACAAGCACCGTCTGAATGTCGAGATCGCGGGGAATGGACCAGGCGACATTATGCGCCAGCGTCGAGGCGCCGACGCCGCCCTTGGCGCCTACGAAAGCGATGATCTTGCCGACCGGCTCGGCTCCGGCACTCGTATAGAGATGCGAAACGGTGCGGATGAAGTCGATCACCGTGAAGGGCGCGACCAGATATTCGCTGACCCCCAGCGCCATCAATTCGCGATAGAGCACGATGTCGTTCATTCGTCCCGCCACGACCACTTTGGTGCCGGGATCGCAGAATTCGGCGAGCGCGTGCAGATAGCCGAAAAGTTCTTCGCGGGTAGCCGCCGTTTCCAGAAAGATCACATTCGGTGTGGCAGCGGATCGATAGGCCTCGATCGCCGCCGGCGCGCCGCCCATGTGCACCTTGACATGCGCCTTTTCCATGCGCCGGTCGGAAATAGCCGCCTGGATGACCTGCGCGACCTCGGCCGTCTCGCAGAACGCCTGCATCGAGATGCGCGGAAGCGGAGCAATCTGCTCAGGCGTCGTATCCGGGGAGCCGCTCATCACTGAGACCCGACCGAGCTGATGGAGGTATTCTTCGTCTTCCAATCCGTGGTCGGATCGTTTCCTTTGCGCATCTCCGAAATGGCCCGGCTGAGCATCTGCGTATCGGCGGGGTCCTCGGCGCGCGGGCCGGCGAGATCGCGTGGATCGGCAACTTGCTCGGCAAGCATGCTTTGATAGGAACAGCCGTAATTCCAATAAGGCTTGTTTTCCCAGCCCTGGGTCGTGCTGCCAGAGGCAAGATCGCTCGGCCATTGTCCGCATGGATCGGCGACCCTGGCCTTGAGCCCGACGAAACTCAGCCGGATCGGAGACGCGAGATCGTGATTGATCACTGGATAGCCGCTGACCTCGATCGGTGCCACCGCGCCGCCCACGGCTAGGGCACGGCGAATCGCCGCGATTGCCTCGCGCGGCAGAGCGCCACGGCGCTCCGCGGGGACGAGGACGTTGATCGGACCTTGTCCGGTGTTGCGGTAGAGCGTGCCGAATTCCACGACCTGCGCGGCGGTGCGGTGATCGAGACCAAATCCATCCGATGCCGGGAAGATATCGAGCCGGCGCGCTTGTTCGGCGAGAACGATCGGGTGGCGATTGCGGTAATCGTCCATGGGGATGGACGAGGTCGACATCCGATCGACCGTGCTGCATCCGCAAAGGATCGCACAGATGCCGAGCGGCAGGAGAAGAGCCGCCCGGCGCGATCGGCGGATTTGGGTGCTCATTTCTGGCGAGGTCGGCATGGCGGTCCCTTAAGTCTTGCGCTGCGTTGCAGGCGTTCGAGCTTCAGTCCAGGATGAAGCCGACACGCCCCTTGAAATTCTTGACCGCTTCGGGGTTGTTGGGAGAGGCATAGAGACGGTTGATGCGGCCGAGCAGCCAGGCTTGCGGATCGCTCGAATCGGCAAACCCATCGTCGGGTTTCGGAAGGTCGCTGACGTTCGTCGCCCTGATCAGGTAGGGGGTGACGACGATCAGCAATTCGGTTTCTTCCTTCTGATAATCGCGGGAGCGGAACAGGGCGCCGAGGATCGGCAGATTCATCAATCCCGGAAATCCATTGATGACCTGTTGGGTCGTAGTCTCCAGAAGGCCAGCCGAGGCGATCGAACCGCCGGAGGGAATTTCGACCGTCGTCTCGTTCTTGCGGGTGCGCAGACCGGGAACGACCACGCCTTCGATAGTGACCGAAGTCTGATAGTCGAGCTCGGTGACCTCGGTTGCGAGATGCAGCAGGATGCGGCCTTCCGACAGAACGATGGGCGAGAAGTTCAGGGTGATGCCGTATGGCTGGTACGTTGCGCCGCCGGGGCTGCAGTTGGTGACCGTGCCGTTGGTCGTGCAAACCGGCGCGCTCGGGATTGGCACTTCGCCGCCGACCGTGAATTTGGCGTTTTCGCCGGAGACAGCCGAGACCGTCGGCTCGGCGAGGAGGTGGGAGACGCCATAGCGCTCGAAGGCCTGCAGCGTCGCGCTCACCGTGTTGGTGGGATTGCTCAGGGTGATTCCCGACGTCTGACCGTTTCCCGAAGCGGCGAGCACGCCGTTGATTCCAAATGGATTATACTGGGTGAACGGGCCCCAAGTGCTCGACGTGATACCGAGTTGCTTGGCGATATCGCGGCGTATTTCGGCGACGCTGACTTTGAGCATCACCTGATCGCGGCCGCGAATGATGAGCGAATTGACGACGAGGTTTTCCGGATTGGCGTTCCCGGTTCCGAGGTCTTTGACAAAGCCCTGGGCGATGTCGGCGGCGCGCTGCGCTTCTTCCGGGGAGTCGACCTCGCCGCTCAGAATGATCGTGTCGTTGACCGTCCGTGTGACGATGTCCGAGGTGGGAAGCGCGGCTTTCAGAATCTCCTCGAGTTCGCCGACGTCGCGGCCGATGCTGATCTCGAGAGCTGCGATCTGGCGGCCTTGCGAATCAAGCGCAAACACAGTGGTTTGGCCGTTTTCAATGCCGATGATGTAGAGTTTGCGCGCCGAGCGCACGACGGCATTGGCGACCTTGGGATTGCCGACGAAGATCTCCGCCGCGTCCTGGGGCAGATCCACGATGACCGATTTGCCGACGCCCATCGAGATCCGCCGGGTGATCGCCGGATTGTCGCCCGCTTCGATCTGCGCCCGCGACTGGGCGCAGATCTCTTGCAATGGCGCCACGACGACGAGGCTCGCCGCCAATCCGCAAATGAGCGTCGAGGCGAGGCACTTCATGCGAGGATTTCCTTGAGCGGGCTCAGTCACGTGAAAGCATCCGGATTCAATGTGCTCGCGCCTGGACCGGAACGCCGAAGCGCACGATGGTCATGTCGCCCGATTTCGCAGGAGGTTCGTCATCCTTCGTGGTCGCGCTGGTGTCGGCCATACTGCGCAGGCTGAGCGACAGTTGGCCCACCCTCTGCGCGAGAACGATTTTCTCGACTTGGCGCGGGGTCAGCTCCAAGGTCGCGTTGGATCCGACGACAACACGTTGATCGCCCTGTTGCTGAATGTTCTGGCCGATCGCGAGAACCCGCACATTGCGCAGAATTGTCTCGCTCACCATACCGTCGCCGCCGGCGCGAGCGGCCTCGTCATCCTTGAAAGTGTGAATGACGTCGACGCGGTCGTTCGGCAGGATGAAGCCGCCTGCAGTCGTTGCTCCCTGCGCATCGATGTTGATCGCTATAGCGCGACTTCCGGCCGGCAGGATCGCCGCCATGAAGCTCGACTTGCCAGGCTGGATCAGGCGGTCCGCGTAGAGCGGCTCTCCGGGACCGATTGGGTTGCGGGTGAGCGCGCCCTTAAAGTCCGCAATGGCGTTGGGCATGACGGATTTGCGGATGACGCCCGGTGGCACGCTGGCCTTGGGCCAGCTCTGCCAACGCAGATCGCCGTCTTGGATCACGCTTCCGAATCCGATCTCCTTTGCTGCGACGAGGACATCCTCCATCGGCATGGCGGGGGCCGATACGACCTGCGTGAAAGGCGGCGAGGGCCTGGATCCGGCGACCATCAAGGCCGCTCCGATACCCGCGACAAGGGCAGTGGCGAGGATCAAGATGCGAGCTGGTTTCATGCGTAACCCAATCGACGCGCGTCATGGTTGGACGCGTTCCGATACGACCATGCAAACGTCAAATTAAGGTTAATCAAATATGTCCATTTGAAACCGATCGCGCGGCTGAGGCGCTCCGCGCTGCGGCTCAATAGGCTGCGGCGGAAAGCCATATCCGCGTTTCCGGGTAGAGGATGAGCCCCGCCAGCGCGAGCGCTATTCCATAGGGCACGCCATTCTGGCGATCGTGAAGCCGCGCGATCCATTGCTGGCTCATGAGAAAGCTTGGCAGAGGCCAGCGTCGCATCACGAGGATGAGCAAGGTGATGCCGCCGCCGATCAGCGCCGCGTAAAGACCGTAATCGGCAACATGATCGAACCCGAGCCACAGCGCCGTTGCCGATGCGAGCTTGGCGTCGCCTCCGCCAATCCAGCTGCGGCTGAAGAAGAAGAAGGTCAGCAGAAGGACGAGCAAGCCGCAGGCCGCATGCCATCCGATCTCTTTCAGCGGCACTCCAAGCGCGACCGCTAGAACGAAGAAGGCCGCGACAAGAGTGATCGATACGCGGTTCGAGATCGTCATCGTAAACAGGTCCGAAAAGGCGGCGAAGACCATGAGCGCCGGAAATAGGACGAGGGTCGCGAACATGAGCATGAAAGACATCCCGATAGATTTGCCGGCGATCGGCGGTAGCGGGCAGCGAGGCTAACTGCGACCAATTTACCAAGTGTTAATAGGTTCAGCGCAGCACGCGGCAATTGTCGCCGCCGCCCTTCGGTCGGGCTTAATCAATCGCAATTAGACTGCGAGGCCCATGAAGTCCGCCGGTGCCGCGCCATGTTGATGAAGCGATCCTTCGATCTTGAGAGCGTTTTGCTCCGGTCTGTGCAGGACTGGCGTTTGACGGCCTTCATCATTGGTGCGGCGGTCATCCAGCAAGCCGTCGGCCATCTGAACGGCGACGATTCCTGGTTCCTGACCTTCGCCGAGAAATATCGCGACGGCCTCGTTCCTTACGTCGATATCTCCGATCCGAACCCGCCGGCGGCCTTTCTCGCCTATCTGCCAGCCGTCATTCTCGGCCGGGCTTTCGCGGTCGCGCCGGAATTGGTTGTCGCGATTTTTACTTTTTTCGGCGCCGGCGCTTCTATCCTGCTGGCCGGCGCGATCCTGCGCCGAGCGGGTGTGTTGAGGCCGACCGAGACGTGGAGCGCGCTGGCGATAGCCGCCTATGTTCTGCTGTTCGTTCCGGCCTTCTGCTTCGCCGAACGCGAACATATCGCGCTCATCGCCATGTTGCCCATGGTCGCGGTCGGCGCCGCGCGGTTCTCGGGCGGCAGCGTTTCACGCGCGGACGCTGTGTTGGCCGGAGTTGGCTGCGGTCTCGCCTGTGCCTTCAAGCCCTATTATCTGCTGCCGGCAGCCTGCATCCTGCTCTGCGGCGCTGTGGTAAGGCGCAAGCCCGGTCTCTTGCTGGCGCCCGAAATATTCGCCGCGGGCGACGTCATTCTCGTCTACGTCATCGTCATCTTTGCGTTCTTCCCGGCCTATGTGAGCGCCGGACTGCCGCTCATCATCGATGTCTATGCGCCGCTGCGGGACAGGCCGACACATATCGTCGCCTCGCCGCTGTTCCTCGCCAATTTCTTTCTGTTGGTCGCGCTTCTCTTGGTCTCGCGCTTGCGCCAATTCGAACCGCGCATGCTCGCCCTAGCGGCAGCTTCGACAGGGTTTCTGGTGAGCTTCCTCATCCAGGGGAAAGGCTGGATGAATCATGCCTACCCAGGCATTGCGCTCGCGCTTTTGGCTTCAGCTTCGTTTCTTTCCGCGCCCGCCGGGGCAGACGGGAGCCGCTTGCGGCGGTCCTTCGCGCTCTTCGTCTTCATTCCGGCCCTCTGCCTCGCGCCATTTCTCTTCGGGACGATGAAGGATTTCGGCAACGGCGAGGAATATGCCGGCCTCACGGATGCGGTTCGGCGGGTTGCGCCCGCGCATTCCAAAATTGCCGCTCTGGCCGAGCAGTTGGATGTGGGCCATCCGCTCGTGCGCCGGCTTGGCGGCACCTGGGTCGGCCATCAAAACTGCCTCTGGGTTAGCTGGGGCGTCAGATATCTGCTCGGGCAGGGACTGGCGCCACCTGCCGAACGGGAGCGGCTCTTGGAACATATGCGCAAGGACGAAGAGGTGTTCGCCGACGATATAAATCTCGGCAAACCCGATATTCTGCTCGTCGAAAGTCCGGAGGTTGAATCCTGGGCGCGCAAGCAACCGGCGCTCAGCGCTATCTTCCAGGAGTATGGGGAGGTTGGAAAAATCGGCGAAATCAGCATTTGGCGACGTAGTCAAAACGAATCGTCGGCAGCCGGGCCGCTGCGTTCTCCAACCTACCGGGCCGAGATCAACTCAAGTTCGACGCAACAGCGTTGAACTTGCCTGAAAGACCCGTGCCGACCGCGGCCACCGCGGTAATGATCATGACCGCGATCAGACCGAGGCTCCTCGTTCCAGAGATTGCCTATCCAACATCCTATTCTTCTGCCGGAAGCTTGCGGAAAGTATCATCGAACGCGGAGTTCGTATGGACTACATTGTGGACTTATTAAGCCAAACAACAACTATTGTTGTTTAGGCGCTTTCGGCGCGAGCGTCATCTTGGGAAGAGCGAACATGCTCGAGCATTGGGGGAGCTTCGAGGCGGCCAACACCGGCCGAAACCATGCGATCGACAAAAGCAACAGCCCGCGGAACACTAGGCTGTTCCGCGGACTGCAGACAGAACTCTTGACGCTCCTTGCGGAGCAGAAATCAGCTCAGGTTCGTGGCAATTGCGTTGAACTTGGCCGAGAGCCTCGTGCCAAGCGTGGTGACGGCGCTGATGATCACGACGGCGATCAGGCCGGCGATCAGGCCATATTCAATGGCGGTGACGCCCGACTGATCCGCGGCGAAACGCGCGAAAAGCTTCTTCATAGGTTTGCACTCCTCGTTCCCGACTCTCCACAAATTCCAGTCCAAGTCTCGCTGGCTGTTCGCTGGAACCTTGAGGAGGGTATGATTTACTCGTTGCGATCGCGTTAATCTGGCTATGGAGTCATTACGCCAATTACTCTTGTCTCTCGAAACCTATGGTGAGGCTCCATCTGGGGAACGTGCCGGATCTCAAGGGTTGTCAAAATTGGCATGGTCTTGCCGGCGTAAGCGCATGATCCGCATGGGAGTTCGACACGGCGCTTGGGGCGCGCCTGAAGCGTGAAGCTTGCGGCGGTTTCGCGCCGAGGGAAGACCATCAGCTCTCGCTTTCGAGACGCATCATCTTCAGCAATAATTCACCATTCGGCAGTCAAATGGTCCCGGCAATTGCACTGGGTTGCGAAGGGTAGGCCATGAGTTTGCTGTTGTGCGTCGTCCAGTTCTTTCGGCGTGGCGTGGAACCAGGACTGATCATTTGTATGTTGTTCGCGCCGGCCAGTTTGGCCCTTTCAAGGAACACGCTCGTCGTCACCGTCGATGAGGCCCGCGTCGTGAAAGTACCTGCCGCAGCCCGGACCTTGGTGATCGGCAATCCGATGATCGCCGACGTCACCTTGCTGAAGCAGGGTGGCACGATGATCGTCACCGGCAAAGGCTTCGGCGAGACCAATCTCATCGCGCTCGATATGGATGGCAATCCGGTGGCCGAATTGATGGTCCAGGTCGTCAACGGCAGCCATGGGCTCGTGGTCCAGCGCGGCATGGACCGGGAGTCCTATACTTGCGCGCCGCGGTGCCAGCCGACCGCGCGGCTTGGCGATGATGCTAAGTTTTTCGGCGACGTCACGGCCCAGATCCAGGCGCATAATTCTCAGGCGACCGCGCATTAGATCGTCTGATTGTAAGCGCCGACCTCCGGATGTTCGCGAAGGACGGCATCGACGGCCGCGAACATCTCACGCATGCGCGCCTCCGAAACCGGGCTCTCGACGACGACGACGAGCTCCGGCTTGTTCGATGAGGCGCGCACAAGGCCCCAGGTTCCGTCCTTTGTCGTCACCCGCACGCCGTTCACGGTGACAAGATCGCGAATGGGCTGGCCGATCAGCATCTCGCCTTTCTCGTACATGGATTTGAACCTGGCGAGGACCTTTTCGACGACCCCATATTTGCTTTCGTCGGCGCAATGCGGCGCCATGGTCGGCGAACCCCAGGTCTTTGGCAGATCGGCATAGAGATCGGCTATCGACTTATCCGGATTGCGATCGAGCATGTCGATGATCTGGATCGCCGTGAGAAGCCCATCGTCATAACCGCGGCCGATCGGCGTGTTGAAAAAGAAATGGCCGGATTTCTCGAAGCCGGCGAGGGCTTTCAATTCAGTCACGCGGCGCTTGATGTAGGAATGGCCGGTCTTCCAATAATCCGCTTTCACGCCGTTCGCCAAGAGCACGGGGTCGGTGAGGAAAAGCCCGGTCGATTTGACGTCGACCACGAAGGTGGCACCGGGATGCAGTTTCGACAGATCCCGCGCCAGCATGACGCCGATCTTGTCGGCAAAAATTTCCTCGCCGTGGTTGTCGACGACGCCGCAGCGGTCGCCGTCTCCATCGAAGCCGAGCCCGACGTCGGCGCCTGTTTCGCGCACCTTGGCCGCCATCGCGTGCAGCATCCTCATGTCTTCAGGATTGGGATTGTAATGCGGGAAGGTGAAGTCGAGCTCGGTGTCGAGCGGGACGACCTCGCACCCGAGCTTGGCGAGAACCTTCGGCGCGAACGCGCCCGCCGTGCCGTTGCCGCAGGCGCAGACGACTTTGAGCTTGCGGGTGATCTTCTTTCGGTTGGTGAGGTCGTCGATATAGCGGGCAGCGAAATTTTCGACAAAGCGATAGCTGCCGCCCTCGGCGTAGCGATAGGAGCCGGAAAGCACGATCTCTTTCAGCCGGTTCATTTCATCCGGACCGAAGGTGACGGGCCGCTGCGCGCCCATCTTCACCCCCGTCCAGCCGTTGTCGTTATGCGAGGCCGTCACCATGGCGACGCCCGGAACATCGAGATCGAATTGGGCGAAATAGGCCATAGGCGACAGCGCCAGTCCGATGTCATGGACTTTGATGCCCGCCGCGACGAGGCCGGTGGTCAGAGCATATTTGATCGAAGCGGAATAGCTGCGGAAATCATGGCCGGTGACGATCTCCGGCTTGACGCCGAACTCGTGGAGAAGCGTGCCAAGGCCGAGCCCCAGCGCCGCGACGCCCATCAGATTGATCTCTTTCTCGAACAGCCAGCGCGCGTCATATTCGCGAAAGCCGGTCGGCTTCACCATCGGCTGCTGTTCGTAGGCTAAGGTGTTGGGTGTGAGCGCGGGTTGCGGCTTGGGAAACATGAAGACTCTCGAGGCTGGCGATCTGGCGACCTGCGGATTGCTCCTAGGTCGCACGCTGTAGCCTGCGGTGCAACTGGGGCGCGAAGCTCAAGGACAACCTGAGGCGCGGGCGTTGAACGGGCGAGAAGGCTTCTTGTTCCAACGCTAACGGGTGGCATAGGCGGAATGAATATTGTTGTTCGATCAATGGCTTAATCTATTTAGCCAAAAAACGTGCAAAGGGCCCCAATTCATTTTCTGTGGTCGTTCAAGTGATGTTGGAGTTGAAGGCCTTCTCGCCCCGCATTCACATTGCGCTCATTGGCGCAAGACGAGCATGCCGTTCGACATTTCGACGCCGCCGAGACGATTGAGCGCGCTCATGCCCAAGAGGCTCGTACCCAGCGCCCCGGCTGGCAGCACGAAGGCATCGACGTCATCGATCTCCATTGAGCCGATTTGCAGCCGGTCGATACGGACCTTGGCTGCCACGCCCGTTCCGTTCGCCGTCACCGTTCGATAGGTGTAGTCGGCCGGGCTAGGGCGAATGCCGATCGCATCGGCATCCTCGTTGGTGAGCGAGACATAGGTCGCACCCGTATCGACCACCATGTGGATGACGCGGCCGTCGATCGCGACATCGGTGACGTAATTGCCGGCACCGTCGGGCGCGATCGCGATCTGCCTGTAAGCTTGAGGTCGCTGCCCAAAACTCGTCGAGGCAGGCGCTAAGGCGAGATTGACGTTCGGTTGCGCCGCGTCGTTCGGAACACGCTCGCTGAAAAAGCGCCCGGCCGCGACGCCGGCCACCGCCAAGACGAGCACGAGGGTGAAGATCGAGCGAAACATGACATCCGGCGTGCAAGATTGCCCCTGCCATGATTTTCGCCAAGAAACTTTACGTTGCACTTAAGCCGGTCGTAGATTCTGAAGGATCGGTTGAACACTCGCTTAGAAAACCCGGCGCGTTCACGCCGCTTGCGAATTCAGACCCGGATGGACCTTGAATACCGCTTCGGTCTTGCGGGTGATCTCCTCGACGCTGACGCCGGGGGCGAGTTCGATGAGCGTCAGCCCGGCGCCGCCGGCTTTGTCGATCGTGAAGACGCCGAGATCGGTGATCACCATATCGACGACGCCGGATCCGGTGAGCGGCAGGGTACAGTGGTGCAGCAGCTTCGGCTGGTCTTTGGCGGTATGTTCCATGATGACGACGACGCGCTTGACGCCGGCGACGAGGTCCATCGCGCCGCCCATGCCCTTCACCATCTTGCCGGGGATCATCCAATTGGCGAGATCGCCGTTTTCCGCCACTTCCATCGCGCCGAGAATGGCGAGATCGATATGCCCGCCGCGGATCATGCCGAAACTATCGGCTGAGGAAAAATAGCTTGTGGTTGGCAGCTGCGTGATGGTCTGCTTGCCGGCGTTGATGAGGTCGGCGTCCTCTTCGCCCTCGAAGGGGAAGGGCCCCATGCCGAGCATGCCGTTCTCGCTTTGCAGTTGCACATGCATGCCCGGCGGAATGTAGTTCGAGACGAGCGTCGGAATGCCTATGCCGAGGTTGACATAATAGCCGTCGCGCAATTCCCTTGATGCGCGTTCGGCCATTTGCTCCCTTGTCCAGGCCATGATCTTCTCCATTAAGCCGCGACGCGCGACCGCGTCGTGCGCTTTTCGATCGGCTTTGCGGGATTGGGCGCATGCACGATGCGCTGAACGAAAATGCCCGGCGTATGGATCGCATCCGCATCGATTTCACCAGGTTCGACGAGGTGCTCGACCTCGGCGATCGTCAGCTTGGCGGCGGTCGCCATCATCGGGTTGAAGTTGCGCGCCGTCTTGCGATAGACGAGATTGCCTTCGAGGTCGCCCTTATAGGCGTGAACGAGCGCGACGTCGGCAAAGAGTTCGCGTTCCATCACATAGGTGTCGCCGTCGAACTCGCGCAGCTCCTTACCCTCGGCGATGATCGTGCCGACGCCCGTCTTGGTGAAGAAGGCGGGAATGCCGGCGCCGCCGGCACGAATGCGTTCGGCGAGCGTTCCTTGCGGATTGAACTCGAGGTCGAGTTCGCCGGACAAAAACTGCTCGGCGAACAGCTTGTTCTCGCCGACATAGGATGAAATCATCTTTTTGATCTGTCGCGTTTCGAGCAAAATGCCGAGGCCGACGCCGTCGACACCGGCATTGTTCGAGATGACGGTCAGGTCCTTGGCTTTAAGTTCGCGGACCGCTTCGATCAGGCTCATCGGGACGCCGCAAAGGCCGAAGCCGCCAGACATCAGCGTCATCCCGTCCTTGACCACGTCCGCGAGAGCCGATCGCGCATCCGGATAAAGCTTATTCATGACCCGCGCTGCCTCGCAAAAAATCGAGCATTCCTAGGCCGCTCCCTGCCGCAATGCAAGAAGCTCGCCGCGCGCTTCGATGCTTGGGATCAGGCCCGGACGGCGATGAGGAAAAGGCGCGGAAATGGCAAAAGAACCCGCCCGACCGCTACGGCCCAGTCCTATATGAGTGCCCGTTCTTGGGCGCTCACATGTTGTTCTTGTATCATTCGAGTCGCGGAGGACTCGATCGGCAATGGGCTACGGTGGTCGTACCGGCCCTGGATTACCTAAGAGCTAGAAATCTCATTCCTGCCTAGCTTCGGCAAAGGAGCCTTTGCTGTATGTCTCTTGTGGGTCAGCAAGCGTCATAAGGCGTTTTGCATCTCGAAGAAGCCGGCGCGAAGCGACCTAGATCGCGAGGTCCTCATGGCCGATCTGAGCCTGCACGTACTCACCATCTGTGGCTCACTGCGCAAGGGCTCTTACAATGCCATGGTGCAGCGGGCATTGCCATCTCTGGCGCCGGAAGGCATTATAATGAAACCGGCACCATCATTCGCCGAGTTTCCTCTTGAGCGGGTTCCCCGCGCCGGTCAACACCATGAATTTGGCTCAGCCGGGCGTGCCTGCATCAACGCAACCAGCTTGTTTAAGAGCTGCACAGGCGGAGCGGGTTTCCTGTAAACGCAAGCTGAGGGATAGCGCTCTCGGAGTGCGCCCGGCAAAGTCAAGCCCGAGTAAAAGATCACCGGAACGCCGCGTTCAATGAGAAGTTCGGCGACGGGTGTTACGTCTCGGTCGCTCAGAGTTACGTCAAGGATGGCTGCTTGCACTAGGTGTTGTTCAATGAGCATAAGAGCTTCATGCACGCTTCCCGCAGGCCCAATCACGTTACCTCTAGCCTCTTTGACAGCTGCGGCGAGATCGAGAGCGATGAACGGCTCGTCTTCGACAATCAATACCGAGACTTGATTCAACATCGCATCTATCCCGTGGGAAACGTCACTCCGGTGGCCGGTTTTCGCCAACAATCTTCGAGTGGAGTAGGAGCAATCTCTCAGTAAGAGAGACGTTCCATCGGGATTGAAATAAAGGCAGAGAACCCCTCGGGCTTCCAGGTGTAGTCGAGCTTACCGCCAAGTTGACCGACGATGCTGCGGCGGACAAGTATGCTACCAAATCCATCGCTGGTAGGCGTCTTTTCAATCGCAGGCCCGTTACGCTCTTCCCACCGGAACAGTAAATTGCTGCCTGCGATGTGCCAGGTGACGTGAACCGATCCCTCACCGATGCTCAGCGCGCCATATTTCGCGGCGTTGGTGGCCAGCTCGTGCAGCACAAGAGCCAAGCTCGTAAGGACACGCTCGCCGATCACCAAATCCGGCCCATTGATGACGATGCGTTTCAGGGCTCCGGTGGGCGCAAGATCGGCGTATGGCTGAAAAATAGCCGCGAGGAGACCGGTCAACGAAGCCTCGCGAATGATCTCTCCATCGGCCCGCACGCTGCGACAGACGAGGTCATGAGCCTGCGCGAGAGCATTCAGCCTGCCCGATAAGGTCTTGGCCATATCCTGCACGGTAGCGGCCGATTTCGCACTGATGGAAATCATGCCGATCGCGATGGCGAAAAGGTTCTTGACCCGGTGACTCATCTCGCGGGTGAGCATCTCTTGATGGTGCAATGCTAGGTTCAGGCGGTCCTCGCCAGCCCGCAGCACCGAAGCGTCCCGGATCATTTTGAGAGCAATGCCTGCAAACGCTGCGAGCTCGGATGTCACCCGCACGTCTCCGCTGTCGAAATGAATTGCCTCATCGTGTGAAATAACCCAAAGCGTGCCCAACGGATCGGGTTGGCCAGCATAGAGCGGTACAAGCAGGACTTCGTAATTGGGAACGCCCGCCTCGGATAGAAAAGCGTACACACGCTCCGGCCGAGCCATAAGGATTGGATGATTCAGGTCAAGACACACACCGCTCGGGCTGAAGTCGCGAGGTGTCGTGCCACCCAAGAAATTGGCGTAGCGGCCAGCAAGATGGTGCCAGCGAAAATTACCTGGTCCCGGAGGCTGTGCTTCATAGAGGCTTATGCCTGCGGACTGCCCCCCACAGAGCTCCATCGCAAGATGGACGAGCCGTGGCAAAACCTGATCGGGCTGCTCGGCCATCTGTCGCGCGAGATCTTGGATGGCCAGTTTTTCGCGCTGATAATCCGCCTTGTGGGCAATGCGATAGCGCAGCTCATCCGTGATAAGTAAGTCGTCCGGTTCGTTCGGCAACGCTCCAGCCATGTCACTCCCTTCGATTGGTCGCATAATCGAATTTCCTAAATCTGATTCTCACGGCGACAGCAGCAGGAATAGGATTCGGCGTCTCGTCTCTGAATGACGCGTTCGCAGCAAAGAACAAGATACAAATTGCTCAAGCTAGGCCTGTTTAGAGACTGTTCCATACATGGAAACGGATGTGGAGTCATAACTACGAAGTGGTCGCGCATCGCTGAAGTTAAGCTCGAGGCCGCCTTAATTAGCGGCCTCTTTGTTCGGGTCAGGCTGGGCTTGGTAGTGTGCGACCTCACCGTCCCATTCCGACCGCACGATGCGTACGCCAGTCGGGCGACACGTTCACGGTCCCGGCGCCGCATTGCGAGCACGAAGATGCGATCGAGGGGAATTGCAAGTCATCGGCGAGCCCGAGCGCTGCGAACGTGAACGGCTTCGAATGCAGGCAGGCCGCGTTCGCGCAGGTGACGAACAGACCTTTGAGGCCACGGCCTTTGACGTGGGCGATGGTCGGCGGTGCTGGCGTCATCGGATGATTCGGTTTCTTCGGGAAGAGGATTGCCAAGCAGATCAGAATAAGCAGCGCGATAATCATGCCCCACAATGTAGGGCGCGAAATTGCCTCTCCTGCAACCGGGAATGAACGGCGTGCCTTGCAGCCCGGAATTGGCGGGAATGCCGGCAACATCTTTATAGATCGCCTGCGCGAGTTGCTGGCAGGCATTCTGCGTCGGGACTCCGGCAATCAGAAACGCCGCCAGCGGACTCC
This sequence comes from uncultured Alphaproteobacteria bacterium, assembly GCA_963720425.1. Classification (GTDB taxonomy): domain Bacteria; phylum Pseudomonadota; class Alphaproteobacteria; order Rhizobiales; family Beijerinckiaceae; genus Methylovirgula. The sequence goes on along the minus strand of OY970391.1, from coordinate 404,073 downwards.
GTAAGCGATTTAAAGGGCATACGAAATGACGGTATTGTCCTAAGCTGAGAGCGAGTGTCCTAAATTGAGGGAGGAAGTATCCTAAGTTCAAAGGCGGAGTGAAATAAATGGCTTACGCAATTTTCTTTTGCAGCGCGCTTATAGGGCATCCACAGATGAACGTTTGTGAGCCTACGAGTTTTCCGTCATATGGAACCCTTGAAGAATGCAGAGCGCAAGCTGCGAAGATTCCTGTCGAGCCAGATAATGGTGCTCGTAAGGTTTATATCTGCATGAAAGCGGTGCCCGCGAAGTAGGGAACCATCGTCAGCAAGAAAACTAGGGAGAGTAGCCATTTCGGATCGGTTGCATGACGCCCGAACCGCCGACCATCGCGCACCTGAAAGGCCACGGCCTCGAAGATCTGTTGGCGACCTGCGCCAATGCGGAGGCTACCGCATAGGAGTCAAATCTAAGTTTCCTCGCCTCGACGTTCCCGCAATCGTTCTATTTGTGTTCCTTTTGAGAAGCGCAACGTTAACCTAACCGTGTTTGCATTCGATCTAGCTCCTTCGACGCATGAGTTCTCGCGATTGAAGGAGTTAGAGCCGCCTGGCAATGCCAGTTCGGGCCCCCTACCAGGCGGCTCGCCGCAATAATTCACCGCCTCATCTCGACTGCCCGAAGAGCGCGATGCCGCGATTGCAACACTGCCTTGAAACTTGAGAAGACGACGCAGAAGGTTCCGGCTACGGCCTGCATCGTCATGAACTGGGGCATCCTGGCGCAAGTCGAGATCGGCCGACCGCGCGAGCACTTTGCCGATGAAATGCCCGCCGAGATTTTGGTCGAAGCCGATCCGCTCGGCCTCAACTTGCTGCGCAAGTTGGTATGAGATCGAACGCCTGGCCGAGGCGCTGTTGCAGAAGGGCCGGCTGAGCGAGGCCGAGGCGCTGGGGATCATCGAAGCCGCTAGGCCAAGCTCAAGGCAAAGCGCAATGGCAATTCCCCTTAAGCTCCCGCTTGCCCGTGATCTTGCTCGATCACTCTCCAGACGCGCAAAAAAGCGGGCCAGGGCAGTATCTTAGCTGTCGCCGCAATCCCCCTGCCGAGCAAAATCCCAGCTAGCACCGCGCTAAAGCGATTTCAAGGGATATGCCCCCGAGCTAGGCCCTATTAAGCCTTGGCCTTGACCTATTGAAGGGACGCCGATTGACATTTGCCTTCCCGCCGCGCGGCTGGGTCATGGTCAACATATTGATACGTCGCCCTTCTTGGCAAGCGCTTCACGGCACAGGCTCCATTTCTCGGTGCGCTTAAACAGCCGGTACACGTCCACATACTTAGGAATGTCCTTGGGATCGTCGCTCGCTTCGAAAACCCGGATGACCGCATTAATATGCGCAAGGTCCGCTTGGGCCTATTTTAGCTTACGCTCATAGGATGTGATCGAAGCGGCGATTTCGTCCCGCTTGGATCGAAGTGTCGTGACGGTGCGGATTTCGGCCATGCGCCGCCCGGTTCCCCGTCACCCAAAACGCAACTTGAATATGAGTATCGCGAGCGCCAAACAGGGCGTGACGAAATTCGCCAAAATCAACGGTAGATCCCTCAAGATCGCGCCATAGGCTAACCAGAGGGCAAGCCCGACGGCGAGCAACAGGAACATGCCGAACGAAATGTCACCTGTTGAGCGCGTGCGCCATGCTTTCACGACCTGGGGGATGAAAGAGATGGTGGTGCACGCGGCCGCCGCAAGTCCGAGGGTCATGGTGAATGTCACTTGTCACACTCTCAGATTTGAGACCGAGAGTTGGACAATAGACCCAATCGGACCTAAATTCTTGTGGCGGTTGCTACATAATACCGCGAATCTCCTCATTCGCCATATGAATCAGATCCGCGCCGCTTCCAGAATCCCCAGAGTCATTCTCCCCGAGAATTGGTATGAGAGGCTTATTCGTGTTCTCGAAGATCGTTCCGGCGATTACGGAAAAACGATAACGGATGAAACGCTCCGTCTCCCGTACTCTCACATGTTCTTTGACGTCGGGTGCGAACGATATTCCTCGTTTTCCCACATATCGTCAGCAGCTTTCCCCCGTATACGTGCTCGAACTTGCCCCTCACCGCCCATGCCGCACGCATTATGCGCGCGCCAATCCGGCGACACGTTCACCGCTCGGCCGCCGCAGCGCGTGCAGACGAATTGGCGGCATCGCGTGATCGTCGGAAAGGGCACATCATCGGCAAGCCCGAGCGGCGGAAGGTAAAGGGCTTCGAGTGTAGGCAAGCCGCGTTCGTGCACGTGACGAACAGACCTTCGAGGCCGTGGCTTTTCAGGTGCGCGATGGTCGGCTATTCGGGCGTCATCGGCGCCACCGGATTGTCTAACGGGCGCCCAGGCGGTGCTAAGCCAAAGGGCGAGTCCTCAAACCGCTCCCTAAACCACCCGGCAGAGTTTTCAACAATCCACTGCTGGGCCTCGTCTTCTGATGGAAACCCGCCAATCTGCTGGGACGGCCGGTCGCCCCATTGGACGAGCACGTACCACCACCCCGAGCCGTCCTTCAGCTCGCGCGGGCGCATTTCCGGCTTCTTCTCAGGCTTATTCATGCCGACGAATATGGCACCACCGCTCACGGGTTTCCACCGACACACAATGGGCAAGCTTAAGCTACCTTTCGGTTCAGTGAGCCCAAAGATTTTGCCGGACAACGAAATCCGCTTGGCGTTGTCCCATACGTTGTCCTGACGCGTAAAAACACCGAACGCCGAGCCAAACGCAAGAAGCTCGCGGCAGCCGAGTCGCGGGTCAGGCCCTGACCGCGACGAGGAAAAGCCGCGGAAAAGGCAAGAGGACACGGCCGTCGGCAAGTTGCTCATATTCCTCGGCGATCCGCGCCGTGTAGGCCGCGAGAAATGCCTGGCGTTCAGCTTCGCCGAGCAGAGCGAGATAGGGCCGAAGCCCGCTTCCCATCATCCATTCGACGATGGCCTGGGCATCGGCCAGCACGTGCTGATAGATTGTGTGCCAGATATCAATATGCCGGCAGAGCGGACGCAGTTCATTGTAATAGGCAGCAGGCGGCGGCAGCGGCTTGCGCGCCGCGCCGGCGAGGCGCTCGGCCCAGGGCGCGGCGGTCTCGCGCATCAGGACATGCGTCGGTTCGGTAACGTTGTCGGGCATTTGGACGGCGAGAATGCCGCCGGAGGGAAGCGCTTCCACAAGGTCGCGCAGAACCCGAAGATGGTCCGGCACCCATTGAAAGAGGGCATTGGCGAAGAGCAGATCCGCTGGTCGCTCCGGGCGCCATGTGCCGAGATCGGCCCTCTCGAACGAGGCCTGGGGCAAGATGAGCCGCGCCCGGTCCAGCATTTCGGCGGATGTATCGAGGCCGACGATCTCGGCGCGGGGAAAGCGCGCGGCGAGAAGTTTTGTCGAATTGCCGGGTCCGCAGCCGAGATCATACACGAGGCGCGCCTCTGCGATCGGCACTTGCGCCAGGAGATCGCGGGCCGGGCGGGTGCGCTCGTGCTCATATTTCAGATAAAGCTTCGCGTCCCAGCCTGGCACTTTATTCTCTAGCATCATGGCCTTGCATCGTCCTGCTCACATTATTCCGATAGATCATATCGGCGGCGTGAACGTGGCCGCAAAGAGCACATTAACGTAAGGCGAAGTTCGGTCCGCGATCCTTTGACACTTGCGCCAACCGCAATCAGCCACGATCTGCGCGGCAGGCTTCAAATCCCAGGGCGCAGGCGGGACAGCCGAGACGTCGGATTGCTTTCGAAGCTCAAACTAAGGTTCTGCCATGGTCGACCACCACGAGCACAGCTATAATGGTGCTACGGCCAGTCTCGCGCCTGCGAAGTCACGCGATCCTGTTTGCGGGATGAGCGTGGATTCGGTGACGGCTAAATATCATGCGGAGCATGACGGCGTCGCCTACCATTTCTGCAGTGCCAAATGTCAGGCGAAGTTTGTCGCCGAGCCGGCCAAATATCTTGAGCCGGGCGAGCCCGCGTCAAAGCCGGCAGCCAGGATCTATACCTGCCCGATGCACCCGCAGATTCGGAAGACGGAGCCGGGGAGCTGTCTGATCTGCGGCATGGCCATGGAACCGGTCCGCGCCGCCGAGGGCACCGGTCCGAGCCCCGAGCTGATCGACATGACGCGGCGCTTTTGGATTTGCGCCGCGCTCGCGGTGCCGCTCGTGATTTTGGAAATGGGCGCGCATGTTCTGGACCTTCATCGCTTTGTCTCGCCGCAGCTTTCGGTGTGGGTCCAGTTCGCAGTCGCCACGCCGGTCGTGTTGTGGGGAGGATTTCCATTCTTCGCGCGCGGCTGGGCCTCGGTGCGCAACCACTCACTCAACATGTTCAGCCTGATCTCGCTCGGTGTCGGCGCCGCCTATCTCTATAGCCTGGCAGCAACCTTTGCGCCAAAACTCTTTCCGCAATCGCTCCGGCAGCACGGCGTCATCCCGGTCTATTACGAGGCGGCCGCCGTCATCACCGTGCTCGTGCTCCTCGGGCAGGTTCTCGAACTGCGGGCGCGGAAAAAAACCAGCAGCGCCATTCGCGCGCTGTTAAACCTCGCGCCGAAGACGGCGCGGCGTATTCGCGCCGATGGCAGCGACGAAGACGTGGCTTTGGACCAGGTGAAAATCGGCGATCGTCTGCGAATCCGCCCGGGCGACAGCGCGCCGGTCGACGGGATCGTGCTCGAAGGCAAGAGCGCCGTCGATGAATCCATGCTGACGGGCGAATCGATGCCGGTGGGGAAAGAAGCAGGCGCCAAGCTGATCGGCGGGACGATCAATGCGACGGGCAGTCTCGTCATGCGCGCCGAGAAGATCGGCTCGGGCACGATGCTCGCGCGTATCGTTGCCATGGTCGCCGAGGCGCAGCGCAGCCGCGCGCCGATCCAGCGGCTCGCGGATGTTGTGTCCGCCTGGTTTGTCCCGGCCGTGATCCTCGTTGCCGTCGTGGCCTTCGCCGCCTGGATGATCTTTGGACCGCCGCCCGCCTTCGCCTACGCGCTCGTTGCGGCCGTGTCGGTTGTCATCATTGCCTGCCCCTGCGCGCTCGGTCTGGCGACGCCGATGTCGATCATGGTTGGCATCGGCAAAGGCGCGACTTCTGGCATCTTGATCAAGAATGCCGAAGCGCTGGAGCGCTTCGAAAAGATCGACACGCTGGTCGTCGACAAGACCGGGACTCTGACCGAAGGCAAGCCGCGCGTCGTCGCAATTGTGCCAGCGGAAAATTTTAATGAGGCCACGGTCTTGTCGCTTGCCGCCAGTCTCGAACGCTTAAGCGAGCACCCGCTTGCCGCCGCGATCCTTGGCTCGGCCCGCCAGCGCGGCATCGCGATTGAGGATGTCGCTGACTTCCGCTCGGTCACCGGCAAGGGCGTCAGCGGCAGGGTCGGCGGGCGGAGCGTGGCGATCGGCAATGCCAAGTTTTTGAACGACCTCGGCCTCGCCGACACTGGCCTCGACACCCAAGCCGATGCGCTGAGGCGCGAGGGCGCGACGGTGATGTTCGTTGGTGTTGACGGCCGGCTTGCCGGCACCATCGCGGTCGCCGATCCGATCAAGGCCACGACGCCCGCCGCGCTCGCCAGCTTGCGCGGGGTTCGCATCGTGATGCTGACAGGGGACAATCGCGCGACAGCCGAGGCGGTCGCGGCAAAGCTCGGCATCACCGAGGTCGAGGCGGAAGTTTTGCCGGAGCAGAAGAATGCGATCGTTCGGCGCCTGAGACGCGAAGGCCGCGTGGTTGCCATGGCGGGTGACGGCGTCAATGATGCTCCGGCGCTCGCCGAGGCCGATGTCGGCGTGGCGATGGGCGCGGGCACGGATGTCGCGATGCAGAGCGCCGGCGTGACGCTGGTTAGGGGCGATCTCGCCGGCATCGCCCGCGCACGGGCGCTCTCCCGTGGGACGATGCGCAACATTCGGCAGAATCTGGTGCTCGCCTTCGTCTACAACGCGCTCGGCATTGCGCTCGCGGCTGGCGTGCTCTATCCGGCCTTCGGCCTGCGGCTCAGCCCCATCGTGGCGGCGGCTGCCATGAGCTTCAGCTCGGTCTCGGTGATCGCCAATTCGCTGCGCTTGCGTTTCATACGCTTGTGAACTCACGAAACCTCCGATAGACGATCTCTACGACAGCGGAGAGATAGGGAGGGCCGCGTGCAATCCCGGAGGTTCTGCCTGCGGGGTCTGGCTCTCGCTCTCAGCATCTGCATGGGAGGGTGCGTAGGTTCCAAGCTACCACTCCTTCCTGGATGTGATGGCCTCACAGACCCGTACTTTGGCGGTCTATTTCAAGTCACATCCAGCAGAGGAAAGAAACTCGACAAGCCAACGCCGGTTGAAATAATTGCCAACGGAAGTCAGTACTTCGCCATCATCGATGGGGAAAAGGAGACATATCTCGTTACCCTTCATGATCTCGGTGACCAAGTGTACATCGCGCAAATGCAGTCGATTCCAGGAACAAGTCGCAAATTCTGCTCAAGAGCTCAAATCGGATCAAACGAGCGGATTTGAGTATGTTGTGATCAGGAAAACGCCTGCTGGTTTCGATTTCTCTTATATCGATTGCGGTCCGCCGCCACCCGGCGAAACCCATCAAGAGACTTGCTCTGTCGATTCGCGGGATCGTCTCATGCGGCTGGCCAGAGCATCAGCCATAGATTTTGGAAAGGATCAAACCAACCTGGTCCAGTTCGAGAGGAAATCGCCAGCGTAGCAGCTTCTGCATAGCTTCGGCGCTTCCTCTTTGTAATGCGCGCGAGCAATTGGCGACTTGGCGTCATCCCCGCACCAATTCCGCCTCGGCCTTCTCGCAAATGACCGCGCTCGCGGGCACGTCCAGTTCCCAGCACACGCCGTCTGGCGCGAAAATAGATTTCGAATGGCCGCCAAGCGCCTGGCCGGCGATGCGGTCCATGACCATTCGGCCGAAGCCTTTGTGGGCGGGCAGGATGACGGGCGGTCCGCTCCTCTCCTTCCAGCGCAACTGCATGCGGCGCCCATTCTCCTTGTCGGTAACGATCGTCCAGGACACAGTAACCGTCCCGCCTTCTACCGAAAGCGCACCGAATTTTGCCGCATTGGTCGAGAGTTCATGCAAGGCGATGCCGATGTTCTGCGCCGCCTCCGGGCGCAGAATGAGATCCGTGCCTTCGAGGTGAATGCGCGTGTCGAAGAGATCGCCGTAATGCTGCAATTGCGAACGGATCAATTGGATCAGCGATGCACCGGCCCAATCGTCGCTCAAGAGAAGATCGTGCGAGCCGGCAAGACCGTTAAGCCTCTCGCTGAACCGCGCCACGAACTCCTCCGGAATCGTGTGAAGCAAGAGGGATTGGCGCGCCATCGCCTGAATGACCGCGAGCAGGTTCTTGGAGCGATGCGTCAATTCCCGCATCAAGAAACGGACGTGTTCTTCGCGCTGCTTTTGCGCCGTGATGTTGCGGATGATGAAGGAGGCTCCGAAAAGACTGCCGTCGGTGTGGCGCATCGGCGCGCCGCGAATCCAAACGTCGATCGATTGCCCGTTCTTGTGAAGACGCCGCGTCTGATATTCGACCGTCTCGCCGTCCAGCAGCCGTCGCACCGCCTGTCCTCGGTCTTCGACGAGATCGGGCGGAACGAAGAAGTCTCCCTTGCGGCCGAGCACCTCATAGGCGGAATAGCCGAACAATTGTTCCGCACCGTGATTCCAGGTGCGAATCCTGTCGGTGAAATCGATGCTGACGATGGCGTCAATCGAGGATGCGACGATCGCCGCCAGTTGCGCGTTGCGCGATTCCGCCTGCTTGCGCTCCGTGACGTCGGAACAAAGGCACAAGATTCGGTCGATACGTCCCGCGCCGCCCTCGATAAAACTGCCGCGCGCATTGACCCAAACGATCGTCTCATCAGCCCGTCTGATGCGGAAATTGCGCTCGAACTGGCCGCCTTTGCGCAGCAGACGCCGATAATCCGCCAACAAAGTCGCCCTGTCGTCCTCATGCACGAGCTTCAAGATCGCGTCGAACCTCAAGCCCTTTTCCGTGGCGTCGGGCGGGAGCTGGAACAGTTCGGCAAATTGATCGGACCAGGAAGCTCGTCCGGTCGCGAGGTCGCAATCGGCAACTGCAAGACCGCCAGCCTCTTCAATGAGTCGGAGTCGCGCCTCAGTGTCGCGAAGCTGCGATTTCGTCTGATGCAGGCGCAGCAGCGCGCCGACGAGCGTGATGAACTCGGACGGCTGGACAGGCTCGAGAAGAAAGCCGTCCGCGGCCGCATGGACAATCGGCGCGACGTCCTCCTTTGTGCGAGCGATGCAGAGGATTGAGGTGGAAGGGCTTTGCTCCTTTATTCTCTTGCAGAAGCCCGGCGTCGCACCATCGAGGGCATCGAGAATGACGAGATCGAAGGCCCCAAAGCCCAAAGCCGCGCTTTCCGGTTCGACCGCGCTCGCGTTCAGACCGGCCTCTTCCAGCAGACGCACTTTCGTGCTGCGGGAGGCGGGGTCGCGATTTACGACCAGGAGCTTGGCAGTGACATGCATCGGACTACGCACCCAGACTCGACCGGCACCGTTCAACTCCCCGCCGCAGAGAACCCGAAGCGGCCGATCGTGACCCCACGCCATGCCTATGCGCGGAGCGTTCATTTGTTCCGGCTGTCCGCTCATATTTCATGAATACCATAGGGCGACGAAAAGGATCTATGTTCCTCACATCAATTTATGCGTTTTCAATGGCTTAACTTGCTATGGCGATTACGCCGGCGAGCGATCCTGTTCGGCACCGCTTTGATGCGTAAGTCGGCCTTTCATTCGGCCATGGCGGTTCCATTCAACGGATTGGCCTCGTCCCAGCCATAGGAGACCGACGCGAAGCGCAGGCTGAGCGCATCGATCAACAGCAGGCGACCCACGAGGCTCTCGCCGAAGCCGGTGATCTCGCGCATCACTTCGAGCGCCATGAGCGCGCCGAGCACGCCCGCCAGCGCGCCGAGCACGCCGGCCTCGGCGCAATCGGGAACGGTGCCGGGCGGCGGCGGTTCGGGAAACAGGCATCGATAAGTCGGATTAGGCTTGCCCGAAGCAGATTTTTCGAAGGGCCGCAGAGTGGTGAGCGACCCGTCGAAGGCGCCGATTGCGGCCGTCACCAACGGCCGCCGTTCGTAAAAACAGGCATCGGAGACGGCATAACGCGTCGGAAAATTATCCGAACCATCCGCGACGACATCCCACCCCGCGACCACGCGTCGTGCGTTCTTGGCCGTCACGCGCAAGGGGATGGGCGTGACCTTGACGTGCGGGTTCAGTCGCGCCACGGCCTCTGCGGCGCAGTCCACTTTCGGCCGGCCGATATCCGCCGTTGCGAACAGCACCTGTCTCTGCAGATTGGAGAGCGCTACACGATCATCATCGATGATGCCCAATTCGCCGATGCCGCCTGCGGCGAGATATTGGACGAGCGGCGCGCCGAGGCCGCCGGCGCCGATGACCAGGACCCGCGCACCCTTCAGCTTCTGCTGGCCGGGACCACCGACTTCCCTCAGCACGAGATGGCGCGCGTAGCGCTCGACTTCCTCGGATGAAAACATGGCGTCCATCTAATACTCCGAGCCAAGAAAATCGACCCCAGCACGCGGCAGCGCGGTCCCAAACCCTGATGCAGCGGCGCGATGGTCTTGACACGTCCTGCTTCAGGAGTTTCGGCCAAGCCTATTGGGCGTTGCGCATCAAGATGCTAATGGCAGGCAATTCGATCGATGCTCGCATTCGGGGGGAGCCGTCGTTCATGAAATTCGTTGTCATCGCAGGCTTCATTATGGCTTTCGTTCTGGCCTGCGTTCCGAATCTGGACATCGCGGCATCGCGCGTCTTCTACGCAGGCGATGGCCATTTTGTCGGCAAGGGACCGGTCGGCGTTTTCGCGCGCGATATTGCGAGATTGACGCCTTTTTTTCTGTTCGGCGGCCTGGCTCTTCTTCATGTGGGCCGCCGGTTCGGCTGGATTGCAGCGCGTTATGCACCGGATGGGCGCAGGCTCGCCTTTCTCGCTTTATCGCTAGCGCTCGGGCCCGGCCTCCTGGTCGATGGCGTGTTGAAGGATCATGTCCATCGGCCGCGGCCGGTCGAGGTTCGCGAATTCGGCGGCAGGCTCGATTTTCAACCCTATTACCGACTCGCGGGCCCCTGTCCGCGCAATTGTTCGTTTCCCTCCGGCGAAGCGGCCGCTGCATTTTGGCTGGTGGCTCCGGCAAGTCTCGCGCCCTTGCCATTGCGGCCGCTGCTCACCGCAGCGGCTCTCCTCTTCGGCGCCGCGACCGGTTTTCTGCGCGTGAGTTTCGGCGGACATTTTCTCTCGGATGTGATCTGCGGCGGCCTGATCACGCTCGGTCTCATGGCCGGGCTGCGGCGGCTGTTCCGGCTGGCGCCGCAGCCGAAACGGGAGAGCAAAGCCGGCTTGGCTTCGGCGCCCGCAAGCAAAACTTCTATCGCGCCAGTTCCTTGAGGCCGCGCCGGATCAGCGCCGCCGCTTCGGCGTCTTCGCCAAGCGCCGCACGAGACGTTGCGACTGCGCCGGCGGCTTGCGGGCGGCTATAGCCGAGCCCGACGAGGGCGGCGACCGCATCCGCGACGGCCGGCATCTCTTCGGCCTGCTGGCTCGCCATGCTTGGCACAAAAGTGCCAAATGCGCCTTGCTTGTCCTTGAGTTCGGCGACCAGTCTCGCAGCGAGCCTCGGACCGACGCCGGGGGCACGCGAAATCGCGGTCTTGTCCTGCCGCGCGATTGCGGCCGCGAGCTCAGTAACGTCGAAGACGCCAAGAATGGCGAGCGCCACCTTTGCGCCGACGCCTTGAACTGTCTGGAGAAGCCGAAACCAATCGCGTTCCGCGTCGCTCAAGAAACCATAGAGGCGGATCGAGTCCTCGCGCACCTGTGTTTCTATGGCGAGCGAGACGATGTCGCCGGATCGCGACAATTCTTGCAGTGTGCGGGGCGAGCCGTGCACGACATAGCCGACGCCATGCACGTCGAGGATGACGAAATCCTCGCCGATCGAATCGATGGCCCCTTTCAGCTTGCCGATCATGCGCTGCGCGCCGCCTTCACCTTGCAAAAACGCGCATGGGTGATCGCCACAGCCAGCGCGTCCACCGCGTCGGCCGAAAAATCCTGCGGTTTGGCGCATTTCGGAAGCAGCACTTTCACCATCATCGCGATCTGGGTCTTTTCGGCATGGCCGGTGCTGGCCACTGTCTTCTTGATGAGGTTCGCGGCATATTCGGCGACCGGCAAGCCGGCGAGTGCCGGAACGACGAGCGCAATGCCGCGCGCCTGTCCGAGTTTCAGCGCCGATTGCGGGTCGCGATTGACGAAGGTCTCCTCGACTGCGGCTTCATCCGGCGCAAATTCGGCGATGATCTGGCTGAGGCCCTGATGAAGTTCGCGCAAACGCTCGCCGAGCGCCGTCTTGCCCTTCGAGCGCACCGCGCCGCTCGCGACATAAGCAAGGCGCGAGCCGGTCAGATCGACGATTCCCCAGCCCGTGTTCCGCAAACCTGGATCAATGCCGATGATGCGAATCGTGACGATATCCATGCCCGGGCTTTACCTCTTTCCACGACATTTGCCCACGCCTCCGGCCTTGCGGAGCGCGATGCGAGCGTGGCAGAGCCGCGCGCACCTAATTTTCGGTGAGCAGGCGCTTCAAAAGATCGATCTCTTCCGAGAGCCTGCCGTCTGTGCCGGCGAGCGCTTCGATCTTGCGGACCGCATGCAGCACAGTCGTGTGATCGCGGCCGCCGAAACGCCGGCCGATCTCCGGCAAGGAGCGCGGCGTCAGCGTTTTCGCCAGATACATGGCGATCTGTCGCGGCCGCACCACGTTGGCGGTTCTGCGCGCCGACAGAATGTCGGCCTTGGTGACATTGTAATGGCTCGCGACGAGCTTCTGAATGTCCTCGATCTTGACCCGCTTCGGCTCGCGCGTGCGCACAAGATCGCGGATCGCCGCTTCCGCCGTCTCGACCGAAAGCGGCAGGCCGGTGAGGCAGGCGTGCGCGACCAGGCGATTGACGGCGCCGTCGAGATCACGGCCGTTGGTTTGAATGGCATTCGCAACGTAAGCGAGCACGGCCGTCGACATCCCGAAATTGGGATGCAGAAGTTTCGCCGCAGCAACCCGCGCTTCGAGCAGCTTGATCCTGAGATTTTCGTCGAGCGCGCCCATCTCGACGCAAAGACCGCCGGCAAAGCGCGACCGAACGCGCTCGTCAAGACTCTCAAGATCTCCCGGTGGCCGGTCGGCGGCGATGACGATCTGCCGCCGCGCGTCAATCAGCGCATTGAGCGTATGACAAAACTCCTGCTGAATCGATTTGCCCTGCAGGAATTGCACGTCATCGATGACCAGAATGTCGATCCCCCGCAGCTTTTCCTTGAAGGCGATCGCCGTCTCCGCCTTCAGCGCGCAAACGAAACCATGCATGAACTTTTCCGCGGTGAGATAGATCACCCGGCGTTTGGCCGCCGTCGCCGCATGCGCGATCGCCTGCAGAAGATGCGTCTTGCCGAGCCCAACCGAGGCGTGGATGTAAAGCGGGTTGAAGCGAAGCGCCTCGCCCTGCTGTGCGAAGGCGACCTCCTGAGCTGAGGCATAGGCGAGCTGGTTCGATCGCCCCACGAGGAATGTCGAAAAGTTCAACCTCCTGTCGAGCGGAGAGCCGGCCAGGACTTCGCCATCGGAATCGCGCGTATTCGCCCGTGCTTTGCTACTGGCGTGCGGAGTCGAAAATCGCGGTGAGTTGGCGTTCGGCGATGGCTTCGATACGACATGCGCCTCGAAACCGGCTGCGAATTCCGGCATCCGCTCTTGCTCCATGGTGCGCGGGTTCGTCGGGCGGGATGACGAACGCACGCCGATGACGATCTGTTTCACGCTGCCAAATTCGCCGGCAACCGCCGTCAATATCCGTTCGGCGTAATGCGTCTGAATCCAATTCTTGAGGAACTTGGTCGGGACCGACAGGTGAGCGACATCCTCGCCGAGGCTTTCCAGTTCCAAACGCGCGAACCAGGAGCTGAAGACGGCCTCTCCAAGCTCGGCTCGCAAGCGGCGGCAGATCGCCACCCAGGATTCCTCTTTGCGTGTGTCGCGCGGAGCGGGGTCGTCACTGGATTTGCGGGATTCGTTCCGACGTGGGTTCAACATCGAGCTTCTTCTTGCAATAGAGGACCTGCCAGCGCGAAGAGGCGCCGGTCGATGCAATGGAAGGGACTGAGGTGACGAAGAGCGGCTAGCGCTCTCTAAAGGGTGGTGGATTCCCGTTGCGTCCGAACGCCTGCTGGGCAGGGCGTATCGAGCGGCGATCCAGCGGGGATCCACTCCGCCGGAGCGCCTAGCGCATTACGCGCTGTCGGTATCGCGAGAAAAACCGATGGACGAGGCGGCTGCCTTGAACATGAAAATCCAAAGAGCTTGATCGAGCTATAGCGGACTTGTTCATGGCCAAACGCCCCCCTCCTCGAAATCGCAATTTCGAAGTTTCAATTCGCCAAATCAGAACGGAGATCTACTCGATGGACGCTAAGCCCCCCTCCCATTGCATCGAAACGCTCCACGCAAACATTCTTCACGTCCCTCTTCGCACAAGTCCGCACTGCGCATGACGGCGCATCGAGACCATCGGTACTTAGGAGGAAACACGCTCGAGGTTCGCTCGAAGCTTTCGCGCAATCGGCACGTCCGACCCGCGAGAGAACTCTAGCATAGAACCCGTGTCCCGCAATAAGCTAATGTCAAAAAATTATAACATGGCGAAACTCTGGTGCTGTGGCAAGCTTGAAAGCACTCGTCGGGTATCCGTAAACGCCTGATTCAGCGCAAATCTGCGAACGCGCCGCCGATCACGCGCGCAAATCTCAACAGCTGGATGCCCAACGAATTGGTCGGTCGCGCCGGTGTAAAAGAGCCTTTCTGGCGAGTGAGTTTTTTGTCGGAAAAAATGCTTTGCCTTTAAATCTTTGAATCGCATAGAGGTTGAATGCGCACCAAGTTACCGGTCGCAAAACTCTTCATGATTAAATCCGCACCACGTTGCGCGTCGGTATTGCGAAAAGTCCGACATCGTGATGTTACGTTTCTGTCTTCGGCTCTGTTTGGCTCGGAATCCGCGCGAATCGGCGAGGTGGCGCGGGAGAATGAACGTGCATGCTCCGTTATTTATCCAAGCTTATTCCCTCAGTAAAATTATGAAACAAAGACATCTTAAATCCCCAAAAGCTTCCGGCTTTTAGCATACATACGCCCCGTGCCGGCCTCAAGGCGATCAGGCCTCGTCACGTTTTTTCGATGACGCTCCGCGAGGCAAATAGCCTCTCAAACTCGGGCCGATGGGAATCTTTTATGGGTCCGGAGTTTAAGACGCGCGTTCATTCTTTGTGACATGCAAGACAAAATGGGGGCACTTGAGAGATTAGAGCAAGAGCTTAGGAGAAGCACCTAACTCGCGTTTGTTGCGGTTCGCCGGCGTTCGGCGAAATGATGACAATTCAGGTGATTGGCCTCAGTTGTGTCTATTTACGTTCGCGGGTGTATGCCATAATCCGGTACTTTTCGTGGGACCAGATGTGGGACTGGCGGGATGGCTCGGCTTACGGATCGATCGGTCAAGAGCGCGCGCGAGGGAAGACACATCGATGGCGACGGCCTTCACTTGGTTGTCTCCAAATCTGGCCGGCGCAAGTGGGTCCTACGATTTCAGATCGGCGGCGCCCGTCGGGACATGGGCCTCGGCTCCTATCCGTCAGTTGGGCTCTCTGAAGCTCGGATAGCCGCGGCGGACGCCCGCAAGCTCATGGCGCAAGGCGTCGATCCCATTCAGACCAGGCAAGCAGCTCGCAAAGCCGGAAAGCGCGTCCCGACGTTTCAAGAAATCGCTGAGCTGGTTATTGCGGATGCTCGGACCAAGTCGAGCAATGCCAAAGTTCGTTATCAGTGGGAGCGCCACCTAGGTCCCGTGTATTGCGGGCCGTTGCTCTTCCGTCCGGATTGAGTCGACGAGCAGTGCGGTGTGCGAACCGTTCGTGAAAAGCCGCGCATCACATATCCGAGAGTTTTGTATCTGTCGAGCAAGCCTACTGGACCACGGAGCAGAGGCTTGGCGATGCGTCCATAAGATTTTGGATCTGCGCCAACATCGCATCGCACTCGGGACGAATCTCGACGGCTCTAGAGTTGATAGGTCCCCAATGCGTCCGCACAGTTCGAAGCCCTACAGCGGCGAATTCAGCGGCAAACGCTGGAGAAGCTTTCGACAGTAGCTGAAATTTGGCACCTGGACCGGACCCATAGTTCTTCCAGTCAGAGGACCTGCAACGTACGCCTTCTCGGAACGTGTCTACAAAACCTGAAGGAGATGCCGAATACCGAGCGAACAGCTTGGGGAGCTCGGGACTACCTCTTCGGGCGTTGAAACTCGCTTGGAACAGGCCCGCCTCTGCCGTTTCTGCAGTCGTGTTAGACGCCGATTTATCGCGGCCCTCACAGTACCGTCCAGAACTTTCACGCATCCCGAGCCCAAAAAGGAGCACGAACAAATGACGAAGTGTGTTCAACCCAGAAAAATCATTGTTCATCCCAACAGCGGCAAATTTCTCATCGTACCAAGCCAGGGCATCGCGGGCATCGTCGCGGGTGTTTGCGGTGGCCATTAGTGTTACGGCGGCATCCCCGGCATTTAGCTTGCAGTACAACCTGGCATAAACGAGAGCCATTCCCTTGATATACCCAGCCGGCGCAGGGCCCCTGCCGGTCCAATAGTAACCGGCAATATTCGATCCCGTAGCAATCCGAGTGATTTGATCGGGCGCTGTGGACTGCATCCCGTTCGCGCTTATCGAAGATGATCCTAATTGGCTAGTTCAGAGAAATTTCGCGGCGAAATTTTGCCAGCGTTCAAAAACTGGGTGGCTGGGGTGCGAGACGTTGGCAAGGTTTTGTCAATAGAGCCAGTTTGATGCCGATCCTCCTTTGCATCAGCAAAAGTGCCGGGCGACGCGCAAATTGCGGCCCCGCGCTATTTTGAGTTCGCGCCGCTCCGACCGAAAAGACGATGCCTAATGCTTGAGGTCGTCCGGCACTTTGCCGCCATTCGCGGCAAGTTGCGTCATGACTTCTTTATGCAGCCAGATGTTCATCGTTGCCGAGTTGTTCGTGTCGCCGGTGTAGTGCAGCTCGGTCGCGAGCTGTTTGCGCGCGGCGAGGCTGCTGTCGAGATTGAGCAATTTCATGAGATCGACGATCGAGTGGCGCCAATCGAGCTTTTGGTGGCTCTGCGACGCGAGCTTGGTCAAGATCGCCTCGACATCGACTGGGGTAGCAGAGGCTGAAGCCGACGCAGCAGACGAAGCAGCCGGAGCCGGCGCTGTCGAGGCCCCTGGCTTTGATGGGGCAGAAGATGCCCCGGAGGAGGAGCTGGCGCCGCTGGCCGTGGGCGCCGCAGCGGGCGGGGCATGCCGGAAAATCGCTGAAACGATATTGCTGAGAATGCTCATGAACTATCTTCCTTTGCGGCAACATTCTGCGCATCAAATATGACAGAAGAAAGGTCCTAGCGAAAGCCACGGATGGGCATCGGCAACGCCCTGGTCGGCGGCCTTGCGGTACCACTTGGCTCGCGGGTCATCGCCTTTGGCCCGTCTTCCCAAGACCCTTCGGGGATGTTCGTGTCTATCGTTCGACAACATGACAATGCCTCGGATTGAGCTTCGCGGACTGGCCCGGAACGCGATCAGGTTTCGTGAGTGCCCGTTAGCCGCGCCTTGCTCAGAGATTGACGAGAAGACGGGGAAGGCGGCGAGCAGCGAGGTCGTTCACGATCCGTCACCGCCGCGTTCCCGATATATAAGGCCCTCGGGGACCTCCGCGACGCCAGGCGTGAGAAAAGCCGGCTTAACGTTTCTTGGACCAAGAACGTGGAGGACCGTCGCCCCGTCGGCGAGAAGATAATCCGCAATGATCCTTCGGTGGCATCGCCACCAGAGGACTTCCGCACACATGATTGCGCAGGTTTGCCCTTGTCCGAGTTCGATCAGTTCGGCGAGCCCTGCCTTGAAAGGAGGCGTCAGCGCGTAGTCGGCGTAGTTCCGGAAGCTGCTGTTCTGCCAGAGGACGTTTGGGGAGGCCCCGAGGGCGCGCTGGTGCCCGCGCAAGCCGCCCAGAGTAGCGATGTGGCGATAGCCGATCTGCCGTTTGCCGAGCAGCTCGGGAAGTCCATCGAGGTTAAACTGGGGATTGGCACGCGATCGCGGCATCGAGCGGACGTCGACGATAATGTCGGCGCCGATCTCCTTGAGCAGGTCGGCGACTTCATTGACGGACCGGGTAGAGTGACCAATTGTGAAGAACGGATGCGCGTCGTCCGCGATCTCTGCCGCCATGGCTGCTTGCTTTCCGGTCGATCGGTGGACCTCTTCGGGAATTCTGTCAGTCGCTCAGCCTCGTGAGTGCCGCGCCCTTATGGATCGCTATATGATCGGTCTTGCTGCTCTTGATTTCGTATTGCGGAGATTCCGGGCTCGCGTGGTGCGTGTAACCCTTGTACTCGACGTCCTGCGTGTGAACTCGGATGCGCGTCCGGCCTCCGAGTTCCAGCTGACCCGATCCCCGATCTTGAACCGTTCAGCCATAAGAATTTGTCTCGCATCTAGGGGTTCGGCCAAGAAGAGCTGCGACCCCGATTTCCGATCCCGTGGCCGCGGCGCCAGGCGCCGCGCCAAGCCAGATACGGAGCCTCGCTCCGGTCCCAAGTTGGGACCAAGTGTGGGACCGCCATGGCGCCCACGTGCTAAGCTACCGAAATAAAATATATATTATGAGCAGACTGGTGCCCTGGAGGGACCAAACGTCCCCTCATTTAATACTGGCGCATTGAGCCAGCAGATTTCGACATTTTCTTCTCGGATTGCGTGATTTATTGGAGCAAGAATATTATTTTCACGTCGATCCGCATGATGTCTCTTATTATTTGTCGAATGAGAATTTCGGCCCGATGGTCAGCGAAAAATTCCCGAAGGCTGTTGAAGACATCGCGGAAGCTGGCAAATGCGTTGCTTTGCAACGGACGACAGCATGCGTCTTCCACTTGATGAGGGCGATGGAATTAGGCGTTCAGGCGCTCGGCAAAAAACTCAAGGTAAAAATAAATGTGCAGACCGAAACCTGGCACCAAATAATGCTTCACGTTAATAAAAGCGTGGAGGCCCTTCCAAGCAAAATCCATGCGCAAAAACAGAAAAAATCAGCTTATGCTGAGGTGGCGGCTCACTTACAAAGCGTCCGATTAGCATGGCGCAACGAAGTCATGCACCCCAAACAAACTTATACGCGACAAGAAGCATTCGACATTTTCAATGCGACCAGAGTGTTTATGAATTCCCTTGCGGAGATCGTTTAGCGGATCTTGCCGGAACGAGCTTCGTGAAGGTTCGCTCAAATTCTTCCGCGCTTTGGGGGTTATCACAGCCAAGCTCACGAGCGGTTTCCTTGAACCGCTCGTATTGAGCCTTCTTACTTTCCTTGGATTTTGACTTTGGTTTGAGTTTGCGCGGCATGTTGAATCCTATAACGGGTCTCCTTACGTGTCCTTTGCCTGGGAATCTTTTGCAGTTCTCTCAGGGCTTTCAACAAAATAACCGAAGGAGATTGTTATGGCAAAAACTAAACATCCGGCCAGTGAACATCATCATGCCGCGGCAGCGCAGCACGAAATTGCCGCTCACCATCACCATCATGCGGCGCATCATCACGATTACGGTCGTCACGCCGAAGCCAAAGAGCACGCCGATTCGGCGCTCGAACACAGCGGCCTCGCTCATAAAGCTAGCACGACGGCCCACCAATTTTCACATAAGTAGTTGCACAGCTAGAATAACTGGCGAAGGGTAAGGACATTATTCCTCGCCCTTCCTTTTCTTCTTTGGCCTCTTCTCGCTAATGAGCCGTTCGATAAGTGAGGCGCTTTCCGACGATGCCTTTCACGGCGCGTTCGGTGCGTTCCACATCGTCTACGCCGCTGGCGCCACGAAAGCGGGCCTCGCTTGGCACCAAGTCAATGCGTGGCCACCTCGGCCGGCATCGCTCGAGCTGCTCGCGACGCCCGATTGGGCATCCTACATCAACTGAAGAAGGATTGCCCAGCCAGTCTAGTGTCCACGAAACCTGGCACGCAAATCTAGCCATTTCGGCGTTTCCGCGGGCGCGCGCTATGATCGTGAACGCACCAAGCTCTCAAGCTCGGCGCGTTCGTCGATCGTCAGAATAATCGGTGTGGCTTCAGGAATGATCTTGCTGCTCATGCAGCCTTAAATCACGACTCACCCATCGCCGATAGCGGATACTCGACGCTCCGCTTAGCGTCATGAGTTCAGTAACCGCCGTAACCATAGCCTGGATAGCCGTAGCCGTAGCCTGGATAGCGGTAGCCGTAGTAGCCTGGATAGCCGTAGCCGTAGCCTGGATAGCCGTAGCCGTAGCCTGGATAGCCGTAGCCGTAGCCGTAATAGGGATAGGCTAGCGCGGTGCCGAGCGCCAAGCCTCCGAGGAGACCCGCGGCACCCCAACCATAACCTCCGCCCCAACCATAACCTCTGCCGCCCCAGCCGTAGCCTCTACCGCCCCAACCTCCGCCGCCCCAGTGTCCGCCGCCCCAGCCGCCGCGAAAGGCCTCCGCCGGGGTCGACGAAGCTGCAAGGGTAAAACTCAAGGTCGCTGCAACCAAAGTTCCAGCGATGATCTTCTTCAGGAATGGCGACATGGTTTGCTCCTTTCGTCGAAAGGGCTGGCCTCGGTTACTCCCTCCAGCCTCAGATCAGGGATGCGCAGATGAATATCCCAACTACCAACATCTATTATGCTCAAGCGGTTCAACAAGATGTTGCGATTTTATAGAGGTCATTCGAAGACGCTTCAGCCCGCTTTTCGCTCCTCAGGCGACCTCCTCGCCGATCGGCGCTTCAATTATGCGTGTAGCTACGCACGAGCCGGCGAGTTCCAGGCGGCCGCCGACCTTCTCGAACAAGCGCTGGAACGCGCCCCGGCCTGGGCCGCCGCCTGGTTCGCGCTCGGCCGGGCGCGCGAAGCAGCCGCCTGCCGGCAGGCCGCGATTGCGGCTTTTGTTCGAGCGGCGGCGCTCGAGGGCGACGAATTGGGCGCTTCACTCTATCTCGCTAGGCTCGGCGCCGAGCCTACGCCCGCCATCGCGCCCGAATCCTATGTCAGAGGCCTGTTTGACCAATATGCCCAAAGCTTCGATGCGCATCTCCTCGATAATCTGTCCTATCGCGCGCCCGGTCTTTTGGCCGAAGCGGTGGCCGGCCTTGGCCGCGACCGGTTCGCCCATGCCGTCGATCTCGGATGCGGCACCGGGCTTTGCGGCGCAGCCTTTCGCAACCGCACGGGCTTTCTGACCGGCGTCGATCTTTCGCCCGCGATGATCGAGCTTTCTCGGTCAAAGGGTTTTTACGACCGGCTCGTCGTGCAAGGTCTCAATGAGTTTATGACGGCAGAGCCGGCAGCGAGCGCGGATCTCTTGTTGGCAGCCGACGTGCTCGTCTATGTCGGCGATCTCGAGCCGGTCTTCTGCTTGGCGCGACGCCTCTTGCGGGAGGAGGGAATTTTCGCCCTCACCTTGCAGAGCGCTGACGCGGGCTTTTGTCTCGGGCCGGATCTGCGCTACGCCCACGCCCCCGCCTACGTGCGGGAGATTGCCGAAAGATCTGGTCTCGCTGTCGCCATGACGGCGAAGGCGACATGCCGGCGCGACGCGGGCGAAGACGTTCCCGGCCTCATCGTCGTTCTCGGAGGTTGACGCGCCCTCACGGCTCCTTGGGCGAATGTCCGATGGCGAGCGTCTCGCGCGTGGTCGAAGTCAGCCGCTCCTGAATGGGACCTGCGAGGCTCGCAAGAATCCAAGGCAAAATGATCTCGATCCGCACGTTGTGGGCCATTACGTCGATCCGTGCCTTGACCTCTTGAGCCAGCGCGACGACGCTTATATCGGCGCTGTCGCCGGCCCAAGTCACTTCGGAATGCGCGAGCTTGTCGACATAGGCGGATCTGAAATGCTCGATCTCCGCCGCGATCCGACGGCGCGCCTCGGCCGCTGAGAGATGATGCGGCACAGTAACGACGATCGGTTTCATGGGCGCCTCGCTCACATCCGCGCGGTCTGGCCGAAGAGGATTTTCCGCGCCTCTTCGTCCATCGCCGCCGGCGGCCTGGGGTTGACGTCCTTCGCCTTGGCATAGGCGGCAATTGTCGCCGGGCGCGCCGCGATCGCCTCGAACCAACGTTTCAGATGCGGGAAATCCTGGAGCTTCTGCCTCTGGTTCGCATAAGGCACGATCCAGGGATAGCACGCCATGTCGGCGATCGAATAATCGACCGCAAGATATGGCCGATCGGCGAGGCGCTTGTTCAGCACGCCATAAAGCCTGTTCGTCTCATTCTCATAGCGCTCGATCGCATAGGTCAATTTTTCCTTCGCATAGGCGCGGAAATGGTGGTTCTGGCCGGCCATCGGTCCGAGCCCGCCCACCTGCCAGAAGAGCCATTCGAGCGTCTCGACGCGCCTTCGCAGATCCTGCGAGAGCAACTTGCCCGTCTTCTCGGCGAGATAAAGCAGGATCGCGCCGGATTCGAAGACGGAAATGGGCGCGCCGCCGTCCTTCGGCGCGCGGTCGATGATCGCCGGAATGCGGTTGTTGGGCGAGATCGCGAGGAATTCGGGCTTAAACTGCTGGCCCCTGCCGATGTTGACCGGATGGATCTTATAGGGAACGCCCGCCTCTTCGAGGAAGAGCGTGATCTTATGTCCGTTCGGCGTCGTCCAATAATAAAGCTCGATCATCCAGATCTCCATAATGCGCAAAGCGAGGTGCGCACCCTCTCCCCTTGTGGGAGAGGGTGGCTTGCGAAGCAAGCCGGGTGAGGGGTCGCGTAACCCCTCAGCCGTCATGCTTCGCATGACACCTTCTCCCGCAAGGGGAGAAGGAACACGCGATACATAGGTGTCCGCCCCGCCTCTTTCACCTGCGGCCCTCGCCCGCCTTCCAGAGCGCCTTAAGCCCTTCGCGATAGGTGGGGAAGGCGAGCGTGACGCCGAGCTTCTCTTTCAGCTTGCGGTTCGAGGCGCGTTTGTTCTCTTCGTAGAAGCTGCGCGCGAGCGGTGAAAGCTCGGCCATCTCGAATGCCTGCTCGGGTGGCGGCGCGATCTTCATGAGTTTCGCCGCATAGGCGATGACGTCCTGCGGCGGAGCCGGCTCGTCGTCGGCGACGTTGAAAATCTCGCCGCCGTCATAGGCGATCGCCGCGGCGATCGCGGCGCTGACGTCGGCCACATGGATGCGGTTGAAGACCTGATCCTGTTTGACGATGCGCCGCGCCGTGCCGTTCTTAAGATTGACGAGCGCGTTGCGTCCGGGGCCATAGATGCCGGCAAGCCGCAGGATGTGGATCGTCTTGCGCCCGTCCCTCGCCAGAGTGAGCCAGGCCTTCTCTGCCCGAAGCCGCGCGTGCGAACGCTCGCTCCGCGGCGCCGGCAGGCGCGTTTCATCCACCCATTCGCCGCCCCTATCGCCATAGACGCCGAGCGTCGAGAGATAGATGATCGTGAGCGGCCGATCGAGCTTGGCAATCATTCGGCCGAATTTGGCCAGCACCGGATCGACAGAGGCGTCCGGCGGAATCGAGACGAGCAGAACGTCACTCTTGGCGAGCACTTCGGCGATGCCCGGATCGGCCTGATCGCGGTCGAAGACGAATGCGCTTGTATTGCGAAGTTGCCCCGCCGCCTCAGGGCTGCGCACCGTGCCGGCGACCACCTCGAATTGCGCGCCATGGCGGGCGATGAAATCCCGCGCTGAATAGCCCAATCCAAAGACGAAGAGGTTCACGCGCGAACCTCCTCGCAAGCTGCGCGCGCCTCCTCGGCCTCGCCGAGCGCGGCGGCCCATTCGGCCTGCACGTTCGCATCCGCTTCTTCATGCCGCCGCGCCGCCCATTCGGCGATGCGCGCGGGCGCGAGGCGGCCGAGCGCCCAGATGGCCATGGCGCGCACGAGCGCAGACGCATTATCGAGCCGCGCCTCGATCAGCGGCACGAGCGCACTCTCGCCTGAATTGCCGGCGGCGATCAGCAGGTTGCGCAGGAAGCGGGCGAAACCGATGCGCTTTATTGGACTGCCGAAGAAGAGCGCGCGAAAGCTCGCATCATCAAGCCGCAGCCAATCTTCGATCTTCGGCGCAAGCAGGTCCGCGCGAGCTTGCAGTTTCGCTTCATGCGCGGTTTGCGCAAACTTGTTCCACGGACAGACGGCGAGACAATCATCGCAGCCATAGACGCGGTTGCCGATCGCTTCGCGGAACACCGCCGGAATATGGCCCTTATGCTCGATCGTCAGATAGGAGATGCAGCGGCGCGCATCGAGCAGATAGGGTTGCGGAAAAGCCTTCGTCGGGCAGATGTCGAGACAGGCGCGGCAGGAGCCGCAATGGTTCTCTTCCGCCTCGTCGGGCCCAAGCGGCAGATTGGTGAAGAGCGAGCCGAGGAAGAGCCAGGAGCCCGCCTCGCGCGAGACGAGATTCGTGTGCTTGCCCTGCCAGCCGAGGCCGGCGGCCTCCGCCAGCGGCTTTTCCATCACCGGCGCGGTGTCGACAAAGACTTTTAAGTCCACGCCCGCGGCCTGCGAAGCGATCCAGGAGGCAAGAAGTTTCAGCCGGCCCTTGACGAGATCATGATAATCGCGATGCCGCGCATAGACGGAGATGTTGGCGCGCGCGGGCGCGCCGAGAAGCGCGAGCGGATCGCCCTCCGGGGCATAGTTCATGCCGAGCAGGATGATGCTTGTGACGTCAGGCCAGAGTGCGCGCGGCGCGGCGCGGCGCTCGCGCGTTGCCGCCATATAGGTCATGTCGCCGGCATAGCCGGCGTTGAGCCAGGCTTCGAGCCGTCCGCCGGCCTGCGGCACCGCCTCCGGCCTTGCGATGCGGCAAAAATCGAAGCCGAGCTCGGCCGCCTTGGCGGCGAGCGCCGTCTTGAAGGAGGGCGCTAAAAATCGAGGTCCGCGTAGACCGGCGCCGGAGTCAGGCCCGGCACCCGGTCGGCGAGGAGCGCGCGGAAGCTTTTCCGCGATTTCGCCCGCGCATACCAGAGCTTGGCCGTTTCGTCCTCGTCCCATGGCACGTCGCCCAGAAAATCAGCCACCGAAATATGCGCCGCCGCGGCGAGATCGGCATAGGTGAGTGTTTCGCCGGCGAGCCAATTCCGCTTGGCGCAGAGATAGCCGATATAGCGTAGATGATAGCGGATATTGGCGCGAGCCGCGCGCACCGCCTCCATGTCGGGGGCGCCGCCGCCTGTACTCATAAAGCGCTTAAAGACCTTTTCGGTCACGAGCCAGTTCGAGACCTCGCCGTAGAATTTCTGGCAAAACCAGGAGACGAGGCGGCGGACCTCGACGCGCCCCGCGGGGTCGGCTGGCAAAAGCCGGTCATCGCCGAGCGCCAGCCCGCTGGTCTCGTCCAAATATTCGGCGATCGTCGCGGCGCCCGGCACCACGACCCCGCTGCCGTCGATGAGAACCGGTGTCTCCCCGGCCGGATCGAGCATCAGGAACTCCCGCCGCCGCTCAAACGGCTTTTCCTCGATCAGCTCCGGTGTGATGCCATATTCCGCCAGCGCCAGCCGCACGAAGCGCGACTGCGGGCAGAGGGGGTGGTGGTAGAGTTGGACCATGTGGGGTGTCGGGGAAAAGGCAGTGACCGCACGGTATAGGCCTGGGAAGGCCATATGAACAGGTTCCCTCTCCGGCTGAATTTCTACTGTTGGCCCCAAACTTGGCCCTTACATGTCTGAATTTCAGACATTATACATCGCATAATGTCGCTGATTAACACGATAGGGTAGCCATGGCGGTTGCTACGATTACAACCTCAGGCACTACGCCCTTTCCAGCTGCGAACGCTGATGCAGCGCTTCGAACGGCACTCCTGGAGTCAGTAAAGTCGACTGCCTCCATACACGGCGTTTCCCTGCCGGCAACAACGGCGGGTCAGTGCGCCGCATCAGTCCATCTCAATTCGTTAGAAGTGGTCAGTTTGCTGTGCAGTGTCGAGCCGGTTGTCGGCTTCGAACTCAAAGACAGTATCGTGAAATCCGGCGGCTACAATTCGATCAATGAAGCGATTGATCACGTGATGCCGCGCATCAAAGCGGCATGGCAACGTGCAGGTAACAAGGGAGCCAAGAAATGAGCAATCCATCAGAGTTACACGTGCACGACGAGACGGAGCGCAGACGCCTGGGCGAGAGATTGCGAGAGGCTCGCAAATATCTCGGGCTGAAGCAGGAGGACGTTGCCGAGTTACTTAAGCTACCGCGTACCGCTTTGGTCGATATCGAGAGCGGCCAGCGTCGTGTCGAAGCGATCGAATTGACGCGTCTCGCCAAGCTCTACAAGCAGGCGGTCAGCCACTTTACCGGCGAGGATGCTGCCGCGGCAACACTGCCGGCTAGTGTCGCGCATCTAGCGCGCCAAGCGACGGAACTCTCGGATCAGGACCGTGAGGAGCTGAGCCGATTTGCAGAATATCTTCGCGCTCGGTCGCAAGCAAGAGTACAACCGAAACCGAAGGGGCACAATCACGCGGCGTATAAGCGCTAGCGCGGACGGTCCGTCAGGCCTTGTGCGTCAGCTGGAGAGCTAAACTCGCGCCCGCCCCCCTCACCCCCTTCGTCGGCACGACATCGACCTTCACATCAATGTCCTGCTCACTCGATCCCGAGATGATCACCGCGACGGGCGAGATCTCGGCAGTGTCGGGCATCTCCTTCTCCCGCTTGCGGGAGAAGGTGTCATGCCATGGGGCGCGCTCTGCGCGCCCGTCAAATTGAGAAGACGCATTGCGGCGCCTATGGCATGACGGATGAGGCAAGCGATTTGCTACTGCGGCACGTAGATGTGATCTGGTGGCAAGTCCCCTTGATACCTCTCATACATAGCTGTGTAAGCCGCCTCGAGATGCCTCGTGAAGCGCTCAGTATCGAATAATGGGGCGGTCAGGCGATTTTGAGCCAATTTATTTTTGATTGAAGACAATTTCTCGGGGTTGGCCGCGAGTTCAATTGCAAGCGCCCCATATGCTTCCGGACTTGTCGTGATGAGTTCAGGTAGCCCGATCGCGCTCAACAAGCTCGCGGCAACTCTGCCCGCAAAGGTTTCGCCGATCCTGGTCAACACCGGCAATCCTGCCCAAAGCGCATCGCTCGCGGTCGTATGCGCATTATATGGCAGCGTGTCGAGAAAAAGGTCGGCAAGACGATGGCGTGCCAGATGCTCGGGCACGGACATTCGAGGCGCGAAGATCAGCCGAGCCGGATCGACATGTCTGCTGGTCGCCTCTTTACGCAAGTTTATGGCCGCAGTGGGATTGTCCTCCAACAGCCAGAGCACGCTACCTTCGAGCTGCTTTAATATCCGCATCCAGATATCGAAAACGTCAGGCGTGATTTTATAGCTATTGTTGAAGCAGCAAAGAACGAATCCCGCTTCAGGCAACCCAGCCTCCGCGCGGGTGTAAGCTTTTCTGGATGAAAACATATTGTCGCGATAGTTATTCGCCTGATAACTATTCGGAAGGTGAGCGACTTTCTCGGCATAAAAGGCCTGTTGTGATTTTTCGATGATAATTTCGTCGGATATCACGTAATCGATGTAATCCGCGCCCATGGTGCCTGGGTAGGCCAAATAGTTGACTTGGATAGGGGCCGCTCGGTAGGCGAATATTCCCGGGCGGGAATCAGTGATGAATCCCATCAGGTCGACACCAATGTCGATCTCGTTCTCTCTGGCTAGCACGGCGATATTTTCGTCAGACATATTTTGAACATCGATGAAATGATCAAAGGACTGACGCAGTCGCGAAGTCATGGAATCATTGCTGCGACCAAATGAAAATGCGAATGTTTCAAACTTGCTTTTATCATGCCGATCGAAGACGCCACACATTAACCGAGAAGTTGGGTGATTTCTGAAATCAGCCGAGAAATAACCAGCGCGAGTTCTGCCGTGCGTCTGGCGTTTTTGAACTGCGCCTAAGCGATCATTTTTGCGGTGCTTTAATTCAACAAATCTTCTCGCCGCTTTGAGTTGCGATGCCGGCGAGTTAGAAAATGTTAAAAGCGCAAATGGGCCTACTGCGCTGGTTCCAGCGGATATCGCATCCTCCAAGGAAACAATGTCAGCTTGAATATCTACCCAGTCGCAGACATTCATTCTAATAAAAAATGAAGTACCGTCGGCCAAATCAGGCTTGAGAGCAATTGCCTTGTTGTAGCTGGCGAGTGCTTCTTCAAGGCGCTCGAGCTCTTTGAAAGCAAAGCCGCGATTGGAGTAAGCCTCAGCATAATCTGGCTTGAGCGCAATGGCTTTATCGTAGCTGACGAGTGCTTCTTCAAAGCGATTGAGCTCTTGGAGAACAATGCCGCGATTAGAGTAAGCCTCAGCATAATCTGTTTTTAGCGCAATGGCTTTATCGTAGCCGACGAGTGCTTCTTCAAAGCGCTTGAGCTCTTTTAGAGCAAGGCCGCGATTAGAGTAAGCCGGGGCATGATCTGGTTTTAGTGCAATGGCTATATCGTAGCTGATGAGTGCTTCTTCAAGGCGCTTGAGTTCTTGGAGAGCGTTGCCGCGATTAGAATATGCTTCAGCAAAATCTGGTTTTAGCGCGATGGCTTTATCCCAGCTGACGAGCGCTTCATCAAGGCGCTTGAGCTCCTTGAGAGCATTGCCGCGATTGAAATAAACTTCAGCAAAATCCGGCTTTAGCGCAATGGCCTTATCGTAGCTGAGCGTAATGGCCTTATCGTAGCTGACGAGTGCTTCTTCCGGGCGATCGAGTTCTTGGAGAGCGTTGCCGCGATTATAGTAAGCCTCAGCAAAATCTGGCTTGAGCGCAATGGCTTTTTCGCAGCTGGCGAGCGCTTTTTCGAGGCGCTTGAGCTCTTTGAGAGCAATGCCGCGATTAGAGTAAGCCTCAGCATAATCCGGCTTGAGCGCAATCGCTTTATCGTAGCTGGCGACTGCTTCTTCAAAGCGCTTGAGCTCTTGAAGAACAATGCCGCGATTATAGTAAGCCTGCGCGACATTGGGATTTATTGAGATGGCTTTTGAGATTAACTGAACAGCCCGCTCATAGGCTCGATTTTGGCAAGCTATCATGCCAAGGAGATTAAGCGCGCCGAAGTGATTTGGCGCTCGTTGAAGGATTTCTCCATAAATCCTTTCAGCGTCGGCAAGTCTGCCCTGCTGATGAAACGCTAATCCCATCTGCCATTGCGCTTGAAGGGCATTATCAACAATTGGCTGTGTCGAGGTTTGACGTTTATTCTTTTTTGACAAGAGTAGAAGCCCTTCATCAAGGTTGTTTTTTTAACGGCCTGTCGAATTCACGCCAACTCCACCGCATGCCTCTGCGCCATCCCGTCGGCTTCAATGTATCTTTGTGTGCGCGCCCGTCAAATTGAGAAGACGCCGCCGCATTGCGGCGGGCTATAGCATGACGGATGAGGGAACTTGCAGCGGCCCCACACCATTCCGCGCCCACTCACACTCTCGGCACAACATCCACCTTCACATCGATGTCCTGCTCGCTCGATCCCGAGATGATACCGGCGACGGGCGAGATGTCGGCATAGTCGCGCCCTTGCGCGAGCACGATATGGTCGTTGCCGATCAGCTTCGCATTGGTTGGGTCGAGCCCGATCCAGCCCGCGCTTCCGCACCAGAGCGAGACCCAGGCATGCATGGCGTCCGCCCCTTCGAGCACCGGCGCGCTTCCCAGCGGAACCGTGCGGATATAGCCCGAAACATAGGCGGCCGGCAGGCCGAGGCCGCGCAGCCCCGCGATCATGATATGGGCGAAATCCTGGCAGACGCCGGAGCGCTGTTCGAACGCCTGCGACAGCGGCGTTGAGACCACGGTCGATGTCGGATCATAGGTGAAATCCCGGCGCATGTTCTTCATGAGATCGACGGCTGCTTCGAGCACCGGCCGGCCGGGCGAAAAAAACTGATGCGCATAATCGCGGGCCGGCGGAAAGCGTGGCACGAAACGGCTCGGATGAAGAAAATGCGCCGGCGAGTGCCGGGCAAGCGAGTGGCAGGCGTAGGTTTCTTCGCGCACCTCTTCCCAGGCCGGGGTCATTGACGGATCGGGCGCAGGATCGCGCGAAACTTCGACGCTCGAGGAGGCATCGACCGTCAGGCGCCGATGCACGATGTCGATCGTTATCGAGGTCACGCGATTGCCGAAGAAGCAGAAGCGTTCGTGCATTTCCTTCGGCGCCGGATCGATGCGGATGTCGGTCGCCAGCACGCGTTGGCCAGGGCCGTCCTGCGGCAGGAGACGCAGGGCGCAATAGCTGTACGTGACGCGCGAGCCATATTCGTAGGTCGTCACGTGATGGATGTCGTAGATCACGCGAGCCCGCTCGCCGGCTCGGCCCGGGCCACGTGCGGCCCCTGCAGGAAGTAACGCGCGGCGATCGCCTCGGCGAGGCCGAGCAGCACCTGTTCGAAGGCGAGAACCCGCGTGTTGTCGAGCGCGTCCACCGTCGTCGCGGCGATCTCGGCCGAAAGTTTGAGGATGGTTCGGCGCGGCGCCTCGAGCATGCCGTCATCGCTGAGCGTCGGCAGTTCGGCGATATGTTTGTCGAGCTGCTCGACCTGGAAGGCGACGGAGCGCGGATTGTAAGGATCGAGCAGCGCCATGTCGCGCACCGGGCCGAGCGCGACGCCCATCATGTAGCGCGAGCGATAGGTGATCGGCGAGTCGATGAGGTCGAGCAAGATGTCGAGGTCCTCGGCCGGCGCGTCGGACGTGCCGAAATGGCGGGCGAAACGGCAGGTGTTGATCGCCCGCTCGATCCGGCGCCCGATTTCGAGGAAATGCCAGCCAGCGCCGCGGTTCATGTTTTCTTGCGCGAGGCCGGCGATGGCGGCGATCGTGCGCAGCGCCGCGTTGGCGCGTTCGAAGGCTTCGGCTTCGGTCAAGATCGCCTCTTCGTCGCGGTCGAGGCCGGCGCGCAATTCGTCGATCAGCCGCCAGGTGTCGGGCGACAGACGCTCGCGGATGAAGGAGGCAGCGCGATGCGCATCGCGCACGAGCGCGAGCGCCGAGCCGAATTCCTGGCTGCTGTGCAGGCCCGTCGCGGCAAGCCGCATCGCTTGCGCCGTCGCCTTGGCGGGCGCCGCGCCCCAGGCGACGAAGAGCGCGCCGATCCGCTCGACGGCGGAGCGGGCATTGGCTTGCGTGTCGGTGTCGATCAGCCGTCCGGCGAGACAGCGGATGAGCCGCAGCGTCGCCTCGGCGCGTTCGAGATAGCGGCCGAGCCAGAAGAGATTGTCAGCGGCGCGGCTCGGCAAAAGCCCCATTAGCCGGCGGATGTGCACCGACTCGTTGGTTGGCAGAAGGCTGACATGCTCGACCGGCCCCTCCGACAGAACCCAGACATCGGCGGAGCGCACGCCTTCGCCCATCGAGATCGCGCGGGCGTCGGGGCGCCCCGAAATACGGCAGAAGCCGCCCGGCATGATCTTCCAGCCATTCTGCGTGCGTGCTGCATAGACACGCAGCACGAAGGGCCGCGGCACAAGGCGGCCGTCTTGGAGAACCGGCGTCGTCGAGAGATTGACCACCTCCTGGCCGACGTAGTCGACTCCGCGCTCAGAAATGTCGGAGGCGAGCCGCTCTCTCTCGGCGCCAGTGAGCGAGGCCAAGGCCAGCGCCTGGTTCGGCTCAGAATCGAGGACCGGATTGCCGAAGGCGCCGGCAACCGCCATGCCTTCGGGATAAGCCAGCACCTTGTCGCGCTCGCGCGCCTGGCCGCACCACCAGGTCGCGACATTCGGCAGGAGCAGATCCTCGCCGAGCAGGTGCTGGCAGAGGCGCGGCAGAAAGCTCATCATCACTGGGGCTTCGAGCACGCCGGAGCCGAGCGCATTGGCGAGCACAACGCCGCCTTCGCGCAGCGCCTCAACCATGCCCGGCACGCCGAGCCGCGATCTGCCGTTGAGTTCGAGCGGATCGGCGTAGTCCGAATCGATGCGCCGCCAGATCACGTCGGCGCGCTTCAGCCCGGCGATCGTGCGCACATGGATTTCGCCGTCGCGCATCGTGAGGTCGCCGCCTTCGACGAGCAGGAATCCGAGATAGCGGGCAAGATAGGCCTGTTCGAAATAGGTCTCGTTGTAAGGTCCGGGCGTCAGCAGGCAGATGCGCGGATCGGCGTGGCTCGCCATCGCGGTCAAGCCGTTGCGGAAGGCCTGGAAGAAGGGCGCGAGGCGCTCGACATTCATGTCGCGGTAGAGCGAGGGGAAGGCGCGGGATAAGACCAAGCGGTTGGCCAGCGCATAGCCGGCGCCGGAGGGCGCCTGGGTGCGGTCACCCACGACCCACCAGCTTCCGTCCGGGCCGCGGCCCAGATCCGCCGCATAGAGAAAGAGGAAGCGGCCACGTGGCGGCTTCAGGCCTGCGAGCGGAAGGAGAAAGTCCGGACAGCCGCTGACCGCGGCGGCCGGCAGATCGCCGCCGGTGACCAGGCTCGTCGGGCCGTAGATGTCAGCAAGCACGGCTTCGAGGAGCCGCGCGCGCTGCTTCACGCCTGCCGCGATCTCCCGCCATTCCGCCGCTTCGATGAGGAGCGGCAGATGGCTCAAAGGCCAGGCGCGTTCGCTCATATCGCCATAGGCGCGATAGGAGACGCCCGTGTCGCGGATATGCCGGTCGGCGGTGGCGAAACGCCGCTCGACCTCCTCTGGCCCGAGTTCGGCGAGCGCGCCGAGGAATTTTACCCAATGCGCCCGCCTTTCACCGTCGGCACTCACGAATTCGTCCGGAATATTGGGCAGCGGCCGATAGCCTTCGGTCATCGCATCGAAGCGCTGCACGGCCATTTCGGGCAGAGAAGAAGAGGTCGCGGCGCGCATCATGGATTTCGGCCTGAAGGCTGTGAGCACGGCGGGATCGGTTTCGATCCGCGCCGCGCCGATGAGATCGAGACAATAAGGCACGGCCGGGAAGACCGCATTGAGGCAGACTTCGATCGCCGCCGGCTTGCCAGGCAGATTGATGATGAGACAACAGCCGCGATGCGCGGCGATCTGCCGCGAGAGGATCGCGGTCGGCACCTGTTTCAGGCTTTCGGTCCGCATCAACTCGCCGAAGCCGGGCAACACGCGCGGCGCCGCAGCCTCCGTCGCCTCCGGCGTCAAGTCGCGCGGGCTCGGGCCCGTGCCGCCGGTCGTGAGGATCAGGTCGCAGCCCTCGCCGTCGGCAAGATCGATCAGACAGTCGCGCACGGATTCGAACCCGTCCGGGATGATCCGGGTGAGGATTGCGGCGGGCGTCCTCACGACCCGCTCCAGGAAGGCGACGATCGCCGGGCCGCTCTCGTCCCGGTAGAGGCCGGCGCTGGCGCGGTCGGAGACCGTGACCACTCCGATGACGGCGCCATGTTTAGCTTCTTGCGGCATCGTCCTCAGCTCCGGCGATCCCCGAGGAGTTCCTGATAGTTTGGCTAAGACCATGCATTGAAACAAGAACTTAAACTATGGTCGCAATTTAATACGACGCTGTAACGAATGGTCGCGGGAAGCGCAGGCCCCGCAATCCGCATGCCACTTACTCGCCGGTCGTCGCGCGGGCGCCGATGGCCCGGGCCATTTCGACGAACTCGCTCGGCATCATGATGATCGTCATCGTGTTCTGCTCGGCGCCCACCTCGGTGATCATCTGCATCCGCCGCAGTTCGAGGCCGGCCGGGCTTTGCATGATCGTCTCCGCCGCCTGACGCAGCAGCCGCGCCGCATCGAGCTCCGCTTCGGCCTTGATCTGCCGGGCGCGTTTCTCGCGGTGGGCCTCGGCTTCCTGCGCCATAGCGCGCTGCATGGTTGGAGGGATCTCGACATCCTTCATTTGCACCCGCTCGACCTTGACGCCCCAAGGCTCGGTGACGGTGTCGATCATGGTCTGCAGCGCTTCGGATACGGCCACTTGCTCCTTCAAGACTTCATCGAGCGAATGTTGGCCGATGACGTTGCGCAGCGCGGTCACCGCGACCTGCACGACGCTGTTGCCGACATCGGTGACTTCGATGATCGCCAGTTTCGGATCGACGATGCGCCGCCAGATGACGGCGTTAATCTTGACCGGCACGTTGTCGCGCGTGATCGTCTCCTGCGGCTCGACCTGCGTGGTCGTCGTGCGCAGATCGACCTTCACCTGCCATTCGATGAAGGGAAAGAGCAGGTAAAGCCCAGGTCCTGCAGTGCGCGCATATCGGCCGAGCCGGAAAACGACGGCGCGCTCATATTGGTTGGCGACGCGGATGCTCGTCATCAGGACGATCAGGAAAAGGACGACGAGAAAGGCGAGAAGGAACATCATGCGTCTCCGTTCGGTCGCGCGGGCGTGACCGCCGCGCCTCTGAAGGCGAGCGCATGGTCGGCCGCCCTCTCTATGGTCAGGACGCGGGCTTCGTCGAATCCGACGAAATGCGGCTCGGGCGCCGGTTGAGCAGCCCTCGCGCCACGCCGCGGCTCGGGGACGGCGGCAGCCTCATCGATGGCATAGAGATCGACCAAGGGGCAGGGACAGGCGAAAGGCGGCGGGGGCATGAAACCTGCGCCAGACGAAAGGCGCGAGACGAGAACCGTGGAGGCGAGACCCTCGAGGATCGCCGCGCCGGCAAGGTCGGGCGTAATTGCGGCGGGAACGACGAGATGGGCGTGTCCGACGCGGTCGCGGGTTTTTAGGAAATCATCCGCCGCGAACGGTCCATGCAAATGCAACGTGGCGCCTGAGAGAAGCGCGGCAAAGGGCCCCGCCACGAGCCCGGCGAAGCTCGTCGGGGGCAGAGTCGAGAGGATCGGCGTCGCCCGTCCGATCTCTGCCCGCGCGACGAAATCGAGGCCTGCCGCCATCAAAGTCGTCTGCTCATGCCCGACCGGCTTCAGGCGGCCTCGGTCGAGCGTCACGATCCGCGGCGGAGCCGGGGCCGGCTTGCCGCGTTCGAGACCATCGTCCGGATGGGTGGCGGCGTAGCGCAAGACTGAAGCAGCGCTGAGATCGACGGCCCCATCGACTTCGCTCGGGCCGAGCGTCGCGAGAAGCCGGATCGAGGGCACCGCCGCCGCCGCGGCAAAATAGGCGTCGACGGGATTCAGTTCTCCGTAGGCCGTGGGCCCAATGAGCGCTGCGGCATTAACGGCGTGTGCATAGGCGGCAAGTTCGGCCTCGCCGAGATCGAGCGGGGCCAAGGCCGGCTCGAAACCGCCGCGCAGCGCCGCGATGAGAGCGATGACGAGCGAGACCTCCGCTCCGCCGGCAAGCAGCAGGCATTCGCCAGGCCGGAGGCCGCAGTCAGCCAAGAGCCGCGCCAGCGCCGCAACTTGCGCGGCGACAATGCCGAATGGGCAGGTTGTCGTGCGATCGGCAAAAGCGATGGCTTCGGGGCGAAGGCGTGCCGCGCCGGACACCAGAATGTCGAGACTATAAGGCGCAAGGGCCCGCGCGTCGGGCGCCGCCAGGGAAGGCTGCGCGCTCATGGCACCTTCCTCCACCACGTGTCGAGCGTCACATCGACGCTCGGCGATCCGTAGGCCGGCAACTTCGCGGGTCTCTCCAGTGCCGCCGAGGCGGCGATCCACTGGTCGGGAGAATGGAACAGGGGCACGATGTAGAAGCCCGAGAGAAGCACGCGATCGAAAGCCCGCACCGCGGTGACGAAATCGTCACGCGATTTCGCCGCGAGCAGCGCGTCGATCATCGCGTCGGCGGCCGGCGATTTGACGCCGGCGAGATTGAACGAGGCTGGCTCATCGGCGGCGGCCGAGCCCCAGCGCGTGCGCTGTTCGCTGCCGGGCGAGGCGGAGGCGATCCAGCTGCCGATCATCATGTCGAAGTCGAAATTCTGCCGGCGCCTCTGATATTGGACTTCATCGACAAGCCGCACCCGCGCCTCGATGCCAATGCGGGCGAGAGAATCGGCATAATTGAGTGCCAGCCTCTCTTGGGCGCGATCCTGCACCATGATCTCGAAGCTGAAGGGCTCGCCGTCCTTGCTCAATCTCCCGTCGATGAGCTGATAGCCGGCGCCTGCGAGAAGATTCAGCGCCCGCTTCGGCCAGATCCTGTCATGTCCGGTTCCGTCGGTCTGCGGCGGCCGCCAGCGCCCTTGCATGATGTCGTCGCGAACCGCACCCGGAAAGGGCGCGAGAAGGGCGCGCTCCGCCGGACTTGCCGGCCGGCCGGTTGAAGCGAATTCCGAGTCGTCGAAAAAGCTCTTGGTCCGCGTGTAAAGGCCGGCGAAGAGATAGGGGTTGATCCATTCGAAGTCGAACATCATTCCCAAGGCTTCGCGCACTCTGATGTCGTCGAACAGGTCACGCCGCAGATTGAAGACGAAGCCATCCATCCCCTTCGGTCCGCCGACCGGCAGGCTCTCGCAGATGACGCGATGCTCCTTGACCGCCGGGAAATCATAGCTCGTCGTCCAGCGCTGCGGATTGGTCTCGATGCGGAAGTCGATGAGCCCGGCTTGAAAGGCTTCGAAGAGGCTGTTGGCGTCGCGATAGTACTCAATGTCGATTTCATCGAAATTGAAGAACCCGCGCTGGCTCGGAAGATCCTTGGCCCAATAGTCCGGGTTGCGGCGCAGAACCAGCTTTTCGCCCGGATCCACTCGCGTGATGCGGTAAGGTCCCGACCCGACCGGTATCGCAAGACTCGCCTGCTCGAAGCTCTCGGTGTCGGTCGCGCGCCGCGAAAGGACCGGCATCAGCGCCAAGATCAGCGGCAATTCGCGGTCGTCAATGCCGGGAAAGTCGAAACGGATCGTCTCGTCGTCGGGCACCTCGACGTGCTTGACGAGCGTATAGGCCGAGCGCTGCTGCGGCCGCCCCTTTTCCTTCAAGAGTTCGAACGTGAACAGCACGTCGGCCGAGGTGATCGGGGTCCCGTCGGAAAACCTTGCCCGCGGATCGAGGCGGAAGAGCACGTAAGAGCGGTCGTCGTCGGTCTCGATGCTCTTGGCGATCAGGCCGTAGAGCGTGAAGGGCTCGTCGAGCGGGCGCGCCATCAAGCTCTGGAACACGTTCGGAGTGAGACCCTGCGCTGCCGACCCTGACTTCACATTGAACGGATTCAAACTGTCGAAGGTGCCTTGGAGGCCGACGACGAGGCGGCCGCCTTTTGGCGCTGCGGGATTAGCATAGAGAAAATGCGTGAAATCTCCCGCGAGCGCCGGCGCGCCATGCATGGCTATCGCATAGTGCGGCGCCTCGTCTTGCGGGTTGGGATCGTTGAGAGCCGCAAGGAGAGTTGGCGCCTCGGCATCGGCGAACGTGTCTGAGACCTGCGTGACGGCCTTGCACCGATCCGCGAAGGTATCGACGGGGATTCCGGCTGGAGCGGCTTGCGCCAGAGCGCTCGTAAAGCCGACGAGGATCGCCGCAGCGCGGATGATCGCCGCCCTGATGTCGAAAGCTCTGGGCCGGACCGCCCGAAAGCGGCGAATCGCGCCGGATACCATGGCAGGAGTCTACGGCGTGCCGGCATCTGTGAACAGGTGCAGCACGGGTCAACACCGCTCTGCCGCATGCCCTGAACGCCTCTTTTCGACAAAAACCACGGTGATCGCGACCGGATGGCACGAATGGCCAATTTGTCGCCGCATTCGAAGCCGATGCGCGAGGCGCATTTTTGGCCAGCTTGACTAGCGGCCGGCCTTCGCGTCTTTGTGGCGGCCGTCACCTGCGCTCCGGCGGGCGCCATGCCCCATTCTTGTCGGAGCTCTTTATCGGAAAGGCTTTTCTAATGGCGTTCTCGTTGATGCGTCTCGGCTTCGCAGGTCTGGCGGGCTTTCTCGTCCTGGCTGGCGGGCAAGGTTTCGCTCAGCAGCAGGCGGCGCCCGCTACCCAACCGCAAGGTGCGGCGCCGGCGCCCCAAGGTCCCATCAGGCTGGACTTGATCGGCACCCAGGCGCAATGGACCAAGGTTTGCGGCCACGACCAGGCCGCCAACAAGGATGTTTGTTACACAACCCGCGATTTCAGCACGCAGCCCAATCAGGCGCCGGTCCTTGCGGTCGCAATCTATGACATCAAAGGCGACGATGAGCGCATTGTGCGGCTGCTGATGCCGGTCGGGCTCATGTTGCGCCCGGGCTTTCGTTTTTGGGTGGACCAAGGTGCTACCCTCGACGGTGCCTTTGAAATCTGCTTCCCCAACGGGTGTTTTGCGGAATCCAAAGTGAAGGGCCCGATGATCGATCAAATGAAGAAGGGCACGACGCTAAACATCGCGGTTCGCAACCAAGCCAACAACGAGGTCACATTCGGCGTGCCGCTGGCCGCCTTCGGCAAGGCCTTCGACGGGCCGGCGGTTGATCCGAAAGTGCTTCAGGAAGAGCAGAAGAAGTTTCAGGAGGAACTGCAAAAACGCGCCGAGGAAGAGCGCAAGAAGCTTGAGGCGGAGAAACAGGGTGGCGGCTCTCCCGCCGGGGGCGTGGCGCCGCCCAACAGCGCCCCGGCGCCAGCCGCGTCCGCCGCAGCTGCTAAGCCCAGCGGCAAATAGCGCGAGCGCATTCTTCAATCATCGTTCGTCCGCCATTACGAGAAGGAAGCGACGAAGCAATCCAGAACCAGCCCGAGACTGGATTGCTTCGTTTCGCCCGCACTGACGCGCATCGACATTGCCTCGCGCGAAGCAAGGTCTCAGTTCGGATAAAGACGTCGCGATTGGGCGCGGCAAGGCGCGCTCGCTTCTCACACAAGGTCGCAACCGCGCATCTCTCGGGAAAAATCAGTTCAGCCGCGCGGTCTTGATGTGATAGCCGCCATCCTGGGCGCGGGTGAACATTTCGTCGACCTGCGGATGACGCACCGGATCGCCGGATGTGTCGGGCAGAAGATTCTGCTCCGAAACATAGGCGACATATTCCGTGTCGGCGTTCTCGGCGAACAAGTGATAAAAAGGTTGGTCCTTGCGTGGCCGCACTTCTTCAGGAATGGCAAGCCACCATTCGTCGGTATTCGCGAAGATCGGATCGACATCGTAAATGATCCCGCGGAAGGGATATTTGCGGTGGCGCACGATTTGGCCGATACCGAACTTGGCTGTGCGGGGTTTCACGTTCACCGGGAACGCTCCGAAGAGCAAGGACTGCCTGCCAAAAAACTCGATAATTCAGTGTTGCAGCAAGAGATTTTCTACCCCGGCGCGAACAGCAATGTCAATATAATGGGCAGGGTCGAATAACAGGCAGGGCCGAAGCCGCGGCACGAGGCGGGCCAGGTCCGGCCATTGCGCCGCCCTCCATTCTTCGTCACGATCGAATGATGCTGTCGCGGACGACTCCTCCGGAACTGCTTTCCAGCGCCGAAACGGCCCTGGCAGATCGGCTGACGATCGCCTCCGGGATTCCCGGCGCCGTTTTGATGGATCGCGCCGGCGCGGCCGTCGCCAAGGCTGCGTCGCGGCTGCTCGCGACCCGCGATCCTTATGACCGGATCGCGGTCTTTTGCGGTCCGGGCAATAACGGGGGCGATGGATTCGTCGCCGCCCGCACTCTCAAAGCCGACGGTTTTAAAGTCTCTCTCGGTCTGCTTGGCCAGCGCGAGAGCTTAAAGGGCGATGCCGCCGGCGCTGCGCAAGGCTGGAGCGACGCCATTCTGCGCTTCGAGGACGTACCGCTCGAAGAGGCCGATCTTGCGATCGTCGCGATCTTCGGGGCGGGCCTTGCTCGCGACATCGACGGTCCGGCGCGCGACGCGATTCTACGCTTGAACGAGTGGACGAGGCGAACGCGAAAGCCAATCGTCGCCGTCGATATCCCCTCCGGAATCGACGGGTCGAGCGGGCAAGTCCGCGGCGTTGCGGTCGAGGCGGCCCAAACCGTCACGTTTTTCCGCCTGAAACCCGGTCATCTGCTGCTGCCGGGACACATGCATTGCGGCGAAATCAGCCTGGTTGATATCGGCATTCCGGACTCCGTTCTTAACGAGATCGCGCCTAAGACCTTCGCTAATGGCCCGTCGGTTTGGAACAAGCATTTTCCGCGTCCGCGCATCGACGGCCATAAATATAATCGCGGCCATGCCCTCGTGCTGTCCGGATCGCTTGCGCATACCGGTGCGGCGCGGCTTGCCGCGCGCGGTGCCTTGCGGATCGGCGCGGGGCTCGTCACCGTCGCAACCCCAAAGGATGCGCTCGCCGTTCATGCCGCCGCGCTCACCGCGGTCATGACGCGGGTTTGCGACAACACCGAAGATCTCGTCGAGCTCCTGGCCGATCGGCGCAAGAATGCGGTCGTCATGGGGCCCGGCATGGGCGTCGGCGCCAAAACCCGCGCCATGGTCCTCGCCACCCTGCAGAGCAGCGCCGAATCGCCAAAGCCGCAGCGCGCCGTCGTCCTCGATGCCGATGCGTTGACAAGCTTCGCCGGCGAATCCATGCGTCTCGCCGAGGCGGTGAAAAGCTCCGGTAAGCCGGTCGTCCTGACGCCGCACGACGGCGAATTCGCGCAATTGTTCGCGGCGAAAGAAGGAGAACTGCGGGATCATCCGGACATCGCCCAATTGGCCTCGCCATCGAAGCTCGCGCGTGCCCGCGCCGGCGCGGCACTCATGGGAGCGGTCCTGCTCCTCAAAGGGGCAGATACGGTCGTCGCCGACCCGCAAGGCCGCGCGACGATCGGCCATGCTGCGCCCCCTTGGCTTGCGACCGCCGGCTCCGGCGATGTGCTGGCGGGAATGATCGGCGGTCTATTGGCGCAGTCCATGCCGGCTTTCGAGGCGGCAAGTGCCGCCGTCTGGCTGCATGCGGCGGCGGCGCGTGAATTCGGCCCAGGCCTCATATCCGAAGACATCTCCGAATACCTGCCGCCTGTCTTGCGCCACCTGCTTGAGAGCGGGGACGCATAAACTCGATCAGCTGACTTCGAACCAGGTCATCAATTCCGTCGATTGCGGGTAAAGCGGCAGGCATTCGATCGCCCATTTGCCGGGATTGTCGGCGACGAAAGCCACGTGTTTCGTCCGTTCCTCGGGGATGATCACGCTGTCGCGCCAATAGGGCTCCCAGCCGTCGTCGAGATCGTGCAGCAGCCGCAGATGATGGCCGTGCACGTGGATCTGCTGCGCGAACGCGGTTTTGTTGACGAGGCCGAGCGTGACCGGCGTTCCCCGGCTGACCGAGAAGAGCGGCTTTGGCCCGAAATCATCCGCCGCCACGCCGTCGAGACGGAAGGGTTCGGGCGGATTGGCGGAAGCGGGCATTTTGGGGCCGCCATCGATTTTGAGATCGAGCTTGCGCGAGGCTTTGAGATTGATCGCGACCGGCAGCAGCGGATTTGGCGGCAAGGAGGCGATCGGCGGCAGATCCTTGCCTCGTTGGCCTTCAGTCTTGAAGATGAGAAGCGGCTGATCCGGCCCTTCGGCGCTGCGCAAGACGAGCCATGCCTCGAGGCCGACCTCGGCGGGGAGATCGAACATCACGTCGAAGCGGGCACTTGGCCCGATCGGGAGCATGCTTTGCAAAGGCTCGAAAGCCTCGCAGGGCGCACTATCGATAGC
The DNA here is from genome assembly GCA_963720425.1 of uncultured Alphaproteobacteria bacterium. GTDB lineage: Bacteria > Pseudomonadota > Alphaproteobacteria > Rhizobiales > Beijerinckiaceae > Methylovirgula. The sequence continues at coordinate 363,375 of OY970391.1, read as the reverse complement.
GAGCACCATCGGCTTCAGCCGGTCGAAGGCGACGAACATGACGCGGGCTGACACTGCGTTCAGGAGTCTCAGCCTCACTCTGGCGCGGGGCGGCAGCACCTCGGTTAAGGGAACAAGCTTGGAATTGACGGTCGTGAGTGTGCGAGCGCTGCCCGCGGTCCCGCCGGATTTGCCGGGCTTTATCGCACCTGACTTGGGCTCAGAGGGCGCAATGGAACTGGCGAAGATCTGCGCGCGATCGTCAAGCTGCCAATCCGCAAGCAAGACGACAATGTCGCGGTCGGTTGCGGGCGGCTCAGCTTCGTCGACGATGAAAGCGCCGTAAAGACCTTGGCGAAGCTGAGCACAGGCATGCGGCGCCACAAGCGAACGATAGGAGTAAAGTCCGGGCTCTGGCGCAATGATCCGATAATCGAAGGATTGGCCGGGCATGATCGGCGCCTGGGTCAGGCTTGCCACGCCGTCCATCGCATTCTCGAGCCGCATGCCCTGGCACGCGAAGGTCAGCGGGCCGTCCAATCGATTGACGAGATGGATTGTGACGTCTTCTCCCTTTCTGCAACGAAGTAAAGGCCCTGGTACCTGCCCGTCGAAGCCGCAGATTGAAGTCTCGGGGGCAGGTTCCGGCAGGAGGCGTAGACTCGCGTTCCGGGCGATGATGATATGGGTCCCCGCTGCCCGCGCGGGCAGCGATATGAAACTAGCAAGCGCCGAGCCGAGCAGGACGCGGCGGGTCATACGCATCGGCATGAGGGTTTCGAATCGAGGGCGGATCCGCATATCAATATCGAGGATCGGCCAAAAGCACTTGGCCGTCGAGGTTGGGCTATGGGATGGCAGAAGCCATTTCTAACGTTTTTCACTTTTTTGCTGCGGAGGGCCGGCGGCATTGCTATAGAGCCGGCCCGAGTGGTGACACGCGACGCTTTCGATGCGCTCGCGGGCGTGGCGGAACTGGTAGACGCGCCGGATTTAGGTTCCGGTGGTGAAAACCGTGGGGGTTCGAGTCCCTCCGCCCGCACCAGAGCCTTCCGCAAATCGTGCCATACCTAAGCCATCGCGTGCCGGCTTGCGGCTTTAAGCCGGGCGGCCATATGACAGGAACCAAAGGGCGGAGCCTATGCAAGTGACGCAAACCCTCTCCGAGGGGCTGAAACACGAATATAAGGTCGTCCTTGCAGCCGAAGATCTCGCGTCGCGGGTCGAAGGGCAGCTTGCCGAGATCCAGTCCAAGGCGCACATCAAGGGCTTTCGGCCCGGCAAAGTGCCGGTCGCGCATCTGCGGCGGCTCTATGGCCGCTCGATCATGGCCGAGGTGGTTCAGGAGGCGGTCAACGAGGCCAACCGCAAGATCATCGAGGAGAACAATTTAAGACTCGCAGGATCGCCAAAGATCGAGCTGCCGGACGATCAGGCTGAACTGCAGCAGGCCTTCGAAGCAAAGGCCGATCTTTCCTACCTCGTGGCGATTGAGGTTCTGCCGAAGATCGAGATCGGCACATTCGACGACATCGAAATCGAACGGCTTGTCGCCGACATTCCCGAGGAAGACGTGGACGGGGCGGTCAAGAATCTCGCCGATCGAAACCGGCCCTATGCGCCGAAGGAGGGCGAGGCCGTGGCCGAAAAAGGCGACAAGGTCACGGTCGATTTCGTCGGCACGGTTGAAGGCCAAGTCTTCGATGGCGGCAGCGCCAATGACGTCGACCTCGTGCTCGGTGCGGGCTCCTTTCTTCCCGGTTTCGAGGATCAGATCGCGGGCATGAAGCTCAATGAAACGCGAACCGTTTCCGTGACATTTCCGGAGACTTATTCGGAAGCCAAGCTTGCCGGAAAGCCGGCAGAGTTCGCTGTCACGTTGAAGGCGATCGGCTCGCCCGGCGAATTGGCGATCGATGATCAATTTGCCAAGAGCCTGGGGTTCGAAGATCTCGCCAAGATGCGCGAGGCGGCGCGTGCGGCTTTCGAGCGGGAGGAGGCGGCGGTTTCGCGACGCAAATGGAAGCGCGAGCTTCTCGATGCGCTGGACAAGAAATATACGTTCGAGCTGCCCGAGCAGCTGGTCGAACGCGAATTCGAGCTCATTTGGGGTCAGGCCGAGGCCGAGCGGAAGTCCACGGGCCGCAGCTTCGCCGACGACGGAACGACGGAAGAGGCGGAACGCGCCGAATACCGCGCCATTGCCGAACGGCGGGTGCGCCTCGGCCTTGCCTTGGCCGAGATCGGCGACAGGGCTGGTGTCAAGGTCTTGGAGGAGGAGGTCACCCAGGCCCTGTATGAGAGGGCGCGGAACTTCCCCGGCCGGGAGAGACAATTCGTTGAATATTACCGCAAGAATTCCGAGCTCATGAACGAGATCCGCGGCCCGATTTTCGAGGAAAAGGTGGTCGACCACGTCCTGGCTCAGGCCAAGGTCACCGATCGGCATGTGAGCAAGGACGAATTGCGCCAAGCGGTCGAAGCCTCGGAAAAGGACGAAGAAGAGGCCGGCGCGGCCGCCCCCGCCTCTTAGGGGTCGAACAGGCGGGGGCGCCGCCCCGTTGCGAAAGCGGCGGAAGCTATTATCTTGGGCTAAAAGCCGGAAGGCGACCTGCCGCCGATTCGATTTCGGCTCCAGAACCCGAGAAAGATCTGACATGGACCGCGATCCGCTCGAGATTCACGCCAATTACCTGATCCCGCAAGTCATCGAAAATACAAGTCGGGGCGAGCGCGGATTCGACATCTATTCGCGGCTTCTGCGCGAGCGGATCGTCTTCCTGACCGGGCCGGTCGACGATCACGTGGCCTCGGTGGTCGTCGCGCAATTGCTCTTCCTTGAAGCGGAAAACCCGAAGAAGGAGATCTCGCTCTACATCAACTCGCCGGGCGGGGTCGTGAGCGCCGGGCTCGCGATCTACGACACGATGCAGTTCATCCGCCCGAAGATATCGACGCTCTGCATCGGCCAGGCGGCCTCCATGGGCTCGCTGCTCCTTGCCGCCGGCGAGGCGAACATGCGCTACGCGCTGCCCAACGCGCGGATCATGGTTCATCAGCCGTCCGGCGGCTTCCAAGGCCAAGCTTCGGACATCGTGCGCCACGCCGAAGACATCATGAAGGTGAAGCGCCGGCTCAACGAAATCTACGTTCGGCATACGGGAAGGGACTATGATTCGATCGAGAACACGCTCGACCGTGACCATTTCATGTCTGCGGAAGAGGCCCGGACCTTCGGCATTGTCGATCAGGTGATCGATAAACGGCCGGACGAGCCGGCGGCGGGCAAGGCTGCCGCCTGAGGCTCGCAACCGGGCCCGGCCAGGCTGGGGCGGGCCCGCCAGATTAGCGTTTCCCGTGCCTTAGATCGAAACGGCGGGATCGTCTGCAGATCGACCTGTCGGTCGAGAACAAGCTGTCAGATGCTCTCCCAGTTGGCACATCCATTGCTGGTTAAGGCTGGGGGGCCCGGCCATTTAACCGATTGGACGCATTTTTCAGCCATTATGGACTATTGCGCCCATGTGACGCAGATGCTTCGGGGGCAGGGGGAAACCGGCTCTAGGGCTTGATCCCGGCCTCTCGCCATGTTTGCATTTGCGTTAACAGAGAGGAAACGGCAATTCTGGGAGTTCGCGCGCAGGAATGGATGGCGGTCTGAGCCAAAATGGACCGTCATAAATGGCGAATGCTCGATTCGAGTTCTCGCCTGAGTTGGTTGAAATGGGTCACAGCCTCGTTCGGTTGCGGCCGTTGGGAGATAAGCCATGACCAAGGTCGGCGGGAGCGACTCGAAAAACACGCTCTATTGCTCGTTCTGCGGCAAGAGCCAACACGAGGTCCGCAAGCTGATCGCCGGCCCGACGGTGTTCATCTGCGACGAATGCGTCGAACTCTGCATGGACATCATCCGCGAGGAAAATAAGTCCTCGCTGGTCAAGAGCCGCGACGGCATTCCGACGCCGAAGGAGATCTGCAAGGTTCTGGACGACTATGTCATCGGCCAGGCGCAAGCCAAGCGGGTTCTGTCGGTCGCCGTCCACAACCACTACAAGCGGCTCAACCATTCGACCAAGCACAACGACGTCGAGTTGGCGAAGTCGAACATCCTGCTGATCGGGCCGACCGGCTCCGGCAAGACTTTGCTGGCGCAGACGCTGGCCCGTATTCTCGATGTGCCCTTCACCATGGCCGACGCCACGACCTTGACCGAGGCCGGCTATGTCGGCGAGGACGTCGAGAACATCATCCTGAAGCTCTTGCAGGCCTCCGACTATAACGTCGAGCGGGCGCAGCGCGGCATCGTCTATATCGACGAGATCGACAAGATCTCGCGCAAATCCGACAATCCGTCGATTACCCGCGACGTGTCGGGCGAAGGCGTGCAGCAGGCGCTCTTGAAGATCATGGAAGGCACGGTCGCCTCGGTGCCGCCGCAGGGCGGACGCAAACATCCGCAGCAGGAGTTCCTGCAGGTCGATACGACGAACATTCTGTTCATCTGCGGAGGCGCGTTTGCCGGGCTCGAGAAGATCATCTCGACGCGCGGCCGGACGAGCTCGATCGGCTTTGGCGCCACGGTGCAGTCACCCGATGAGCGCCGCACCGGGGAAATCCTGCGCAGGGTCGAACCCGAAGATCTGCTGAAATTCGGGCTGATCCCCGAGTTCGTCGGGCGGTTGCCGGTCATCGCCACACTCGAAGATCTCGACGAGGACGCCTTGAAGCGCATCTTGATCGAGCCGAAGAATGCGCTCGTCAAACAATATCAGCGCCTGTTCGAGATGGAGAACACTGAGCTCACCTTCCAGGATGAGGCGCTGAACGTCGTCGCCAAGAAGGCGATCGATCGGCGCACCGGCGCGCGCGGCTTGCGCTCGATCATGGAGTCGATCCTGCTCGACACGATGTTCGAGTTGCCGGGCCTCGACAGCGTCGAGCAGGTCGTCATCGGTCCCGACGTGGTCGAAGGCAAGTCCCGGCCCCTCTATATCTACGCCGAGCGCAACGAGAAGAGCGCTACCAGCGCCTGAGGGGTCGGCGGGAGGGACCTGGGGCTGCGCCAGCCACTCCTAAGGGCGCATCGGATCGCCTGAGAGGGCTCGGGCGCTCGTTCTCGACCGCTGTTCTCCTGCATTCGTTGAGACCAGTTTGCTTTGGACCGGGAAGGCCGAAGCCGCCGCGATTCCGGCTCGGAGTCAGGCCGGCTGCTTGAATGTGGCGCCGCGAAACGCCATCTTAGGGTGGAAAAAATGCCCCAAAGGGGGCTCAGAGTTACAGTCTCGTGAGGCGACGGGTATTGGTGACTGCAAAAGTCGCGGGTTCTCCGACTCCGGTTATGAACGAATGTTCAGATAGGAATGGGATGATGAGCAATCAGAAGCGCGAAGCGATATCGCCGGGCACGGTCGAAACCTATCCCGTGCTACCGTTGCGCGACATCGTGGTTTTCCCGCACATGATCGTGCCGCTTTTCGTCGGCCGCGAGAAGTCGATTCGCGCTCTCGAGGAGGTCATGAAGGCCGACAAGCTCATTCTGCTTGCGACCCAGATCAATGCCTCCGATGACGATCCGAGCCCCGATGCGATCTTCAAGACAGGAACGCTTGCTTCCGTCCTGCAGCTTCTGAAGCTTCCGGACGGCACGGTGAAAGTGCTGGTCGAAGGGCAGATCCGCGCCCGCGTCCACGGCTATACACGGACCGCAGAGTATTATGAGGCCGAGGCCGAAGTCGTCGCCGAGGAATCCACCGACAAGGTGGAGGTCGAGGCTTTGGCGCGTTCGGTCGTGGCCGAGTTCGAATCCTATGTGAAGCTCAACAAGAAGGTTTCGCCGGAGGTCATCGCCGCGGTCAACCAGATCGACGATTATTCGAAGCTAGCCGACACGGTGGCTTCGCATCTCGCCGTCAAGATTCTCGACAAGCAGTCGGTCCTCGAGACGAGCTCAGTCGCCAAAAGGCTGGAGAAATGCCTTGGGCTCATGGAAAGCGAAATCTCGATCCTGCAGGTCGAGAAGCGGATCCGCACGCGCGTCAAGCGCCAGATGGAGAAGACCCAGCGCGAATATTATCTCAACGAGCAGATGAAGGCGATCCAGAAGGAACTCGGCGACGAGGAAGGCAAGGACGACCTTTCCGAGATCGAGGAGCGCATCAAGACCACGCGCCTCTCCAAGGAAGCGCGCGACAAGGCGGTTGCCGAATTGAAGAAGCTTCGGCAGATGTCGCCGATGTCGGCGGAAGCAACCGTGGTGCGCAACTACCTCGATTGGTTGCTTGCCATTCCATGGAACAAGAGAAGCAAGGTCAAGAAGGATCTGACCGTCGCTCAGGAGGTGCTCGACAGCGAGCATTTTGGGCTCGACAAGGTGAAGGAGCGGATCGTCGAGTATCTCGCCGTGCAGAGCCGCGCCAATAAGCTCACTGGGCCGATTCTTTGCCTCGTCGGGCCGCCCGGCGTCGGCAAGACCTCGCTCGGCAAATCGATCGCCAAGGCGACCGGACGCGAGTTCGTCCGCATGTCGCTCGGCGGCGTGCGCGACGAAGCGGAGATCCGCGGCCATCGGCGCACCTACATCGGCTCGATGCCCGGCAAGATCATTCAATCGATGCGCAAGGCCAAGACGTCCAATCCGCTCTTCCTGCTCGACGAGATCGACAAGATGGGCATGGATTTCCGCGGCGATCCGTCATCGGCCCTGCTCGAAGTGCTCGACCCCGAGCAGAACCACGCGTTCAACGACCATTACCTCGAGGTCGATTACGACCTGTCGAACGTGATGTTCGTGACGACGGCAAATACGCTCAACATCCCGCCGCCGCTGATGGACCGCATGGAGATCATCCGCATCGCCGGCTACACGGAGGATGAGAAGATCGAGATCGCGGAGCGCCACCTGATTCCGGCGGCGCTCAAGAAGCATGGCCTGGCGCCCGTCGAACTTGCGATCGAGCGCAGCGGTCTCGTGATGATCATCCGCCGCTATACGCGTGAGGCAGGCGTCCGCAATCTCGAGCGCGAGATCTCCAATCTTTCGCGCAAGGCGGTCAAGCAAATCCTCACCGGCAAGACGCTTTCGGTGACCATCACCGACGAGAACGTCGGCGATTTCCTCGGCGTGCCGCGCTATCGCTACGGCGAGGCCGAACTCGAGGATCAGGTCGGCGTCGTGACCGGGCTTGCCTGGACGGAAGTCGGCGGCGAGCTGCTCACGATCGAAGGCGTGATGATGCCCGGCAAGGGGCGCATGACGGTGACCGGCAATCTGCGCGACGTGATGAAGGAGTTGATTTCCGCGGCCGCTTCCTATGTGCGCTCACGCGCGGTGGATTTCGGAATCGAGCCGCCGCTCTTCGATCGGCGCGACATCCACGTACACGTGCCGGAGGGCGCGACGCCGAAGGACGGCCCTTCAGCCGGCGTGGCGATGGTTGCTGCCATCGTCTCGACAATGACCGGCATTCCGGTCCGGCGCGATATCGCCATGACCGGCGAGATCACGCTGCGCGGCCGAATCCTGCCGATCGGCGGGCTGAAGGAGAAACTGCTCGCGGCTCTCCGCGGCGGGCTAAAAAAAGTCCTCATTCCGGAGGACAACGCCAAGGACTTGGCGGAGATTCCGGACGGCGTGAAGAACGGACTTGAAATCATTCCGGTCGCGCGCATGGACGAGGTCTTGAAACACGCCCTGGTGCGCCAGCCGGTGCCGATCGTCTGGGAAGAGGATCAGAAGCCGATCGCGCCGCTGCCGCCGGAAGACGAATCCTCGGGTCTCGTCGCCCATTAAGGGCGCGCGGCGCGTTAAGCGCTCATGGTAAAGAGCTGAACCCGGGCTCACGGCTCGGGTTCAGCATTTTTATGTTGCGCGCGGGAAACGCCCGGCGTTTATCTTCCCGCGCGCCGCCAGTTCATTGCGGGGTCGGCGCCGATCGGGCGGTTAGCTCAGCTGGTAGAGCATCTCGTTTACACCGAGAGGGTCGGCGGTTCGAGCCCGTCACCGCCCACCATTACAACATATTGAAATCAAATTCACATTTCTTATGTGACCGAGGCCGATCCGCTATCGTCAATACGGCGGGGAAGCGCTGGGGAAGCAAAAGCCTTGGTCTCGGCGGTGGTTGGCCACTCCCACTCCCCAGCCTTCGCGAACCGTCTCTTTAAAGAATTCTTTTTTAGACGGCAGACCATTGGGGGGGAATGCGCATTGGCGGACGGTTGGCGGGCTAGGCTTGGCGGGCAAGTTGGCGGGCAAGAGGTTATCCGACATATTCGTAAACCTGCTTGATCTGACTCCGGAGACGAAGCGCCGCGCGCTGGTCCTTAGTCAAAGTCTTTAGGATTAGAACCCCCTCAGCCTGTAGTTCCTTCACAACGTCACGAACTTCTTGTCTCGTCGCCTTGAGCGGCCCTTTCTTGCCGGCAAGAAGATCCAGTCGGTTCGGTGTCATGCCGGGATTATTCTTCAGGTACTCGACCACTCTATCCCTGAGAGCTTCTCTTGCTGTGCGTATCAGTGGCACACCAACTGGTGTGTATGGCTCGACAGTTATTGTGTGGAAGTCGGGAACATACACCTTCTGAAGATAGGCCTTCTCCCTGCTCGGACCGTATGAGTTCTTGGGCATACGGACCAAAAGATACTCGCTTTTGACATTCTCCAGCTTCAACGTCTTCGCGTCTCCATCCGGGAGTGGAATGACACCCACCACCTGCCGCGCTGCGTTTTCCAAGGCCAAGGAACCTGTTGTAAAGCCGTCAAGCACATCTTGTGCGCCGATGCTGGCCTTGCTGATATGCGCTGTAATAATGACAGCAGCGCCAGTTGCAGCAACAATCTTGTTCGATTCTACCGCCAATGCGGTCGCTGTGTCGCTGAGGTTGAGGTCGCCGCTAACGAAGCCTTGGAGGTGGTCGAGCACAATAACTTCAGCGCCAAACCCGTTCGCTGCACGGATCATCTCGTCGGCAACTCCCGAACCTATGACTTGGCGACGGTCAATTCGTGTGAGGCGCGCGTCCCGATCTAAGCAGGAGACTAAGCGCAGGTTTTCTTCAGCGCGGCTCCGCTCCTCGTCAGTCCATGAATGAACGCAGGCATCGTCGTCAGTCCATGAATGAACGCAGGCACCATACTTGCGGTTAAGTTCGTCCTGGCTTTCCTCAACGCAGAATACCAGCACCTTCCTCCTCTTAAGATCCATGCCAAACGGTTTGCCTGCAGCGATATGCGCTGCCATTGCAATAATGAAACTTGTCTTTCCGACGCCCCCCAGCGAGACGAAGAGGGACGAAGCATGCATTGGAAAGAGGTATGCGTTTCCAACGGGAGGGCCTGCGAACTCGCGCGGCGGCATCCCTTCCGCGACATAGACCGGAACCGCAGCGTTGAGATGGAACGGCACGATCGGGGACTGCTGCTGTTGTTGAGCGGCGCCCCGTTGTACGAACGGTGGTCGATACCCACCCTCTTCTGCATACTTTCTAACTGTTCCGATCCCAGTCCGAGGACCCTTCCAAGTCTTGATCCGCTTGAGGGCATCATCATACTGGTGGTTGACCTCGTCTTCGTTGTACTCAGCCGGGTTCACGGGTTCGCCTCCCGCCATAACTCTCCTCGGCTCCAGCGAATAACAAGCTCACGACCGGCCTCCCCGCACTGGTCCGCGATTGCAAAGAGTACGTCCATCCACCTATCTCGATTGCTCCAAGGATTGATGAACCGAAGCATCTCCGCGATCTCGGAAATGGGGTGCTCGCTCATGTATGGCGTTTCTTGAGGGCGCGACGGAGCGGTCCTTGAGACTGTTTCGGTCTGCAAATAATCGTGCAGTCCAAGCCCGTCGATTATCTGCTCCACGCTGTAGCGCGGCAGATTGGGCTTCAGGTGTTCGGGCACAAAATGAACGTCGAAGGGCTCATTTTTATTATGCGCGAAGCCCGGGAGCCGCATCACACGGGAGAGATTACTGATTTGAGGATCGGTGCTGAACTTGGCGGCAATTGCCTTTTGAATGGGCTTGAAGCGATCGAGTGGGAAGCTATCTCCCACTAGCCAATAGACGTGCCATTTTCCGGGTGAGCTTTCGATCACGCAGTGTGGCGTAAGCGCATTTACGATGGGCTCAAGGGGCGCTCCATCGGTATCGGCAAATACAGCTCGGACCGCTGTGATTTCCTCATCTATTTGACCCCCCTCGTTTATGACTGCGAAAACGCCCGCTCCTTTGGCATTGCGGTGTTTGAGTGTCTGTTCGCAATCGTCGATGCGACCTGATAACTTTCCGGCCAGCGGCAGCCTCTTATTTCCCTTGTCGTCGAAAGTTCTGAAGTGGAATACGTGTGACCTTGGCTTGCCGTTGAGCAAGCAAAGAAAACCTCGCGTGAGCTGCTGTTTGGGGGACAGAGACGTGCCGTTAATCATCGCTCCCCCCCATGCTTATCTCCGCGTTCGCGAAACACGACCACGCTGGTGGAAGTGCGAGGTGCGGAAAGACGCGCCTCGGCCCATTCAAATAGGACAGGCGGTTCGTAGCGGACTTTTCGTCCAAAATGACGGAATGGCGGGCCGCCCCCGAGAGTGGCTAATTTAGATAGAGTGCGCGGCGCCACCTCGAAACCTTGAGATTTAAGATAGTCGCTGGCCTGATGGCGATCGAGGAATCGCGGTAGATTGTTGGGCGTCCGCGCGTCTATTCCACCAAGAAGAGGGCGCGCTTCATCTCGATTTAAGTGCTCGGACTCATCCGGCGCGGGAACCTTTTCAGCCTCGAACGGCCTAGTTGTTCTTGATGAACGTTGCTTTCGGACGAGGTTCGCCCGCTCATTCAGCTCTGAGAGGTCGCAGTCCTCGCCCATAATACGCGCCCAAAGCACATTGGCGAGTTTCTCGAGCTGCGTTGAAGTTAGCTCTGGCTTCATTTCGTGCTCCTGTCATTTCCCGCATCAGAGCACGGCAAAAGAAACGATCAGAAATTGATCGTTTCTTTTATTTTTTCGGCGGCAAGCACTCTATGGACCCACTGCCGGGAAACACCCACTTCTCTCGCGACAAGGCTTGCGCAGTCGCGTGGATCATGGGCCTTAACCAAACGATTGTAAGCGGCGATGATCTTCTTTCGCTTACTGTTTTGAGACCGTGTGCTGGCTCCTTTTTTCTGTAAGGCCTCTATGGGTGATTCCATCGCCCATGATTTTTGTAGCCATTCCATCGGACCCTTGTCCGCGGGGCCAAAATCCCGCTAGCAGACGCCTGGCCTTTGCTCGTGCCTCTTCCGGCGTGAGCGTTCCGACTTTGCCAAAAGCATAGCGCCGTGTCTTCCGGTTTGCCGTCCGATATTGAACGAGGAAAGAGGCATTACCGGACGGCTTCATGCGGATCGCAAAGCCACGCAATTCACTGTCCCATGCGAACAGATCGGCCCCGTTCGGGTCCGGTCGCAGAGCATCGATAAAACGTTTCGTCAACTTCGGCATGAGGGCTCCGGGGAAGCAATGGGGAAGCATGGGGAAGCAAAACACCGCTACCTCAATCCCCCGTAGGAGACTTCAAGTCAAACCAAAGGCCGTTTAATTTCAATGGATAGTTAATGTTGAGAAGCAAGAGTGATTTCAGGAAAACAGGCCACGCCTTCGTTTACACCGAGAGGGTCGGCGGTTCGAGCCCGTCGCCGCCCACCAGTCGAGTCACTGAATACTTTTGGTTGTCGCAGCGCCTCAGACTGCGGCGGCAAGGTCCTAGGCCGGGAAAGCTCAGGAAGGATCTGGCTAAAACTCGTCTTTCGCCACCCAATCGGAGCCCACCTTGCGATATTGTTTCTTGACGGCGGCCCAGGCTATGCGGAACGCGGCCTCTTCTTGACGCGGGTCGCCGGCGTGAGCGGCAAAAGCCGCGTCGAAGGCGGCGCGGAAAATGTCCTGCGCATGGGTTGGCAGATGGTCGCGCACAGAGGGCGGCAGCTCGTCATTGCTCGCATAAGGCATGATTGTCGTCTCCAAAACAGAGTTCAAGAAGACTGCCTGATGTCGGCTCTAGCGACTGCCCCCGATGACCAGAAACCGCGTAAACGATAGCATTCTGCTCGGGCAGCCGAAAGTCTTGGTCGCATTCTGTCAATTAGCCTCGACAACCGCCGGGTCCAATAGCGCGAAATAGGGTACGCGTCTTCGGCCTTGCTCATGTTGCGCCGCACCGCCTTCCCATCAAACTTCATTGACTTTCCTGCGATTGCTTCGTGCGCGCGAAACGTTATCCTGTCGGAAAGCGCCCGAGCTGCGGCTCTGATCCGGCGCGATCACGCGGGGAGCGGGGCATCATGAGCAAACTTCATCACTGCGACGTTGGGGAGGATCGGTGGGGCGCGACGGCGCTCCTCAGGGGCGCCTGTCTCTGCCTCGGATTTCTGCTCGTTCTCGGCGTCGCGCCGCATCAGGCGAGCGCGCAGGACATGAGCTTCCGGCTCGTTTCGGTCGGCGATCGGGCAAAATGCGGCGATACCTGTCCCGTGGTGATCTCCGCCGAAGGCGAGATCACCAACGAGACGCCGAATGCCTTCCTCTCCTTCGTTGAGGGCAACGTCGGGAGCAACAATCTTCACGCCGTCGTCTTCATCGATTCGCCGGGGGGCAAGGTGGTCGCCTCAATGGAGCTGGGCAAAATTCTGCGCCGGATCGGCGCGGCGGCGATCGTCGGGCGAGTCGATCCCGGGGCGAGGAATGGCATGAGCGAGTTCGTGGCGGCACGCTGCCTCTCCGCCTGCGTTTACGCGCTCATGGGGGCCAAGAAGCGGGTGATTCCGCCGCAGAGCCTGGTCGGCATCCATCGCATGTTCACCTATGTCGATGCAGCCGATCCGGATAGCTCGATGGTGGTGCGCTACCGGCGCTACGACAATGGCGAGATGGCGGCGGTTCTGTCGCGCTACACCGGAATGATGGGCGTGAGCCCGGCGCTCATTACGATGGCGGAGCACGTTTCCTCGGATCGAATCCACATCATGACGCGCGCCGAGATCGCCCATTTCCGTTTGGGCTCATCGAAGCTCTGAGCCGCCGCGCTGCGCGGGTCTTGCTTGACTTGCGAGGCCCCCTACCTTATCGGGCGGATCTCCGCGCAGATCGATTGCGGGGGAGTAGCTCAGCTGGTTAGAGCGCCGGCCTGTCACGCCGGAGGTCGCGGGTTCGAGCCCCGTCTCTCCCGCCATCATTTCAATTACTTAATTCGACAGCATTGCTGACCAGAGTCCCAAATGCCTCCAGCGTGGAAATAGCGAACGCACTACGGAATATTGCCGAGACTTTACAGAAAATTTTAGAACAGATTTCGTTAAGTCGCATAGCTCTACATAGTTCGTCGCAATACGCAGCACGATCTATTAACGACTTGAAATAATTTGAATTTGACACGGACTTGCATTGAAGAAGCCGCGCGGCTCCTTGGTCGAGCCGACTGGGTAGGCGAAGTCGAGCAGAAGGCGAAGGAGCTGGGGCTTCGCGTCAACGCCCGGAGCGATGATGCGGAGCCAAGTTGAACCACGCTCCAGGGGCCTGCAACGTAGACGCCCGAGTGCCTTGGCATGCCGTTGGCACGGAATGGCGTATTGCAGCTGACGTATCAATTTGTGCCCCGTCGTGACGCAAGTTAGGGCGGGGCTGTTTCATTCGGCATCAGCGCTGCTGCAATACGACAAAACACATGCCGCGACCATCGCATGCGGGCGCGTCGTGAGCACCGTTACGGTGACGGCGGCTGCAATGGTGAGTAATGTAGCCACGAATAAAGACCTCATGACGATTGGCCCCCCGACTAGGAGAGCCATCGGTATCACTTGATTCGGACACACTCGCAGCACAAACGATATGCTCCGAGGGAAATCTTGGAGGGTGTTGCATTTTGGCAAAGCCATGCGCGGGCGCGGCGTTTCTCGTTGTCCGCATCGCAGAGCTAAGTAAGATGCGACCTAGCCGGGGGCGGCTAGGGAGGCGCAAAGACAATGAGCAAAGTCGCCGTCTATCCATTTGACATCCGCATTGAAGTCATCCGCGAAGGCTTTAGGTCGCGCCGGTACGGGACTCCTGAAGCTATCAAGTGCGTCGGCGGCGTTCCTGTCGCACACGAGCCGCTGGTGATCGACGACTCGCTTCTCGGCAGGGAGGTCACCCCGCGCATGACGGACCTCGACCTTCGAAAGCTCGATATGGGACCAGGAGTCCTGAAACATCCACGGAAGCGTGGCCCGAAGCCGTCAGGACCGACGGAACGGGGCATTCGAGGGGGCTAAGTTAGTTGGAACTCCGCATTGACGCTCCATGTGGACTTTTTGCGCTCATCTGTTCCAAGGTTCGTTGAATTAGTTTAGGTTTTAGTCGGCCTGTCACGCCGGAGGTCGCGGGTTCGAGCCCCGTCTCTCCCGCCATAGCAACATTGCTTTAGCCGCTTACCTCGGCTCGCCCGTCGGGTGCGAGCAAAATTCGGAGGTTCGACGATGCGGTGCTTATCAAGATTGGTTATGCTTGTTGTAGGTTTGAGCCTATCAACGGCGATATCGTCGCTTGCCTTTGCCACGACTTGCACGGAACGCCAACAGGTCTGTTTTGGCTATTGCGAAAAGGGCTTCAACAATTCTCCGAGATGTCGTGACGCTTGCGAGGGTTATCTTGGCGAATGCCTGTCGACGGGCTGTTGGGAAAGCAAAATTGTGGCGAAGCAATGTGGGTTTGTCCGGCAATAGCTCGCTTATAAGCTCCTTGCATCTGAAGAGGTGGACGCGGGGACGAGAAGCTCGCATGCCGATGTTCACCACCCGAGTGATTGTCGCGGCAGCTTGCTCCATGGCCGCCACTTGGGCGCAAGCCGGTCCCTGCACGGTCGAGATTGCCGACGTCCAGGCGCAGGTTGATGCCGAGATCGATGCGATCGCTGGCAGTGGGGTAACCGGCACTGAGACCAGAGCTGCCCGCTTGCATCACCAGCCTACGCCAGCATCCATCGCGGCCGCCGAGCAGCGGCTGCATGAGAGCGAGGGGACGAAACGCGCTCTCGTCGCACTGGCGCGGGCGCGCAAGGCCGATGCAGCGGGCAACGCCGACGCTTGCGAAAAGGCGCTCGCCGCGGCGCGCGCGGCGATTGGTCGTTGAGGTGCTGCATCCTTCTCCCGCTTGCGGGAGAAGGTGCCCCGCGAACCGGGGCGGAAAAGGGACGGTACCACTTGTCCGAGATCGCTCACCCGGTCGGGCAAAGCCCTGCGCTTCGCGCAAGGCGTCCATAGAAGCGACGAGCGCGCGAAGCGCGCCTATGGCCGACCACCCTCTCCCGCAGGCGGGAGAGGGTTCACTCCACGTCGATGATCAAGCCATCGGCGAACCACCGCGTCAGGAAACCGGCGGCGCGCTCGGCAACCGCGTCGCTCTCGTCAAGAAACGCGAGCAAGCTGCATATCTCTCCGAATGTCTTACCGGCGCTGGCTTCGGTGAGCGCAAGCGTCTCGGCTTCGTCGAGTATTCTGTGGAGGACCTGCTGTCCTCTATCGCGCCACACGAGGACGGTCTCTTCGCCCGCGCCGGCGCCGGTGCGTGGGAGCGGATCATCGGCCGCGGCCGCTTCGTAGGCTGCTATCGTGCCGCGTGAGAGCGTCAAGAGCGCGAGACTCTTTTGAAAGCCGAACCGCAGGCGCGGCCAGGCGTCGGACGGAACGCTCGCGAGAGCGCCGATTTCGCGCGCTTTTGCATCGCGCGCATCGAAAGCATCGGCGAGCGCCCGTTCGAAAGCCGCAAGATCGATCCATTCTCCGCGATCGCGCAAAAACTCGGCTCTGCGCATAAACTCCGGCAATTGCCGCGCGTACCAGCGCGCATTCGGATGATGTGAGAGCGTCGCCTCGATATAGGCCTCAACCAGCGCGCCAAACGCCTCGTCGCCGATCGCATTGCGCAGCACGCGATAATCTTCAGCCAGAAATCCGGCAAGCCGTAGGCGATAGGCCTCGCTATAAACCGCAAATCGCGCCGCACGGTCGAGCCGGCGCGATGAGTTGACAGCCTCGAGGATAGCGCGATCATCACCGATGATGGCGTCTTGAAACTTGGCTTGCAGCTCGGCGAGCTTCACGTTGCCGCTCCGATCTTTGTGGGCGAGACTTCCGCGATTCTGCGCGCATGGTCGAGCTCGGCCAGGAGTTCCCCAAAGGGCGGAAACTTGTCGTCGCGCTCGATCATCACCGAAACCGGCCCGAACCGCCGCCAGGCCTGCGCGAAGAGCGCCCAAACCTCCGGGCTCACGGGCTCGTCATGCGTGTCGATCTTGTGGGTGTCGTGGTCGGCATGGCCGGCAAGATGGAACTGGACCACTCGCCCGACATCAATCGAGTCAATGAATTCGCGCGGCTCGAAATCGTGGTTGAAGCCGGAGACGAAGACGTTGTTGACGTCGAGCAGCAGCCAGCAATCCGCCCGCTCGGCGAGCTCCTTCACAAAAGTCCATTCGTCCATCTCGGATTCGGCGAACGTGACATAGCTCGAGACGTTTTCGATCGCGATTCGGCGGCCGAGGAAATCCTGAACGCGGCCGATGCGTTCGACGACATGATCGAGCGCCTCGGCAGTATAAGGCACGGGCATGAGGTCGTGCAGATTGACGCCATGCACGCCTGTCCAGCAGAGATGGTCGGAAACGAAGGCCGGCTCAAACCGGGCGGCTAGGTTTTTCAGCGCAGTGAGATAATCGAAATCGAGAGGTGCGGTCGAGGCAATCGACATCGAAACGCCATGGAGCACGATCGGATAATCGGTGCGGATGCGCTCCAGCGTTGAGAGCGGGCCGCCGCCGTCGACCATGAAATTCTCGGAAATGACCTCGAACCAGTCGACAGACGGCTTCGTCTCGAGGATCTCGCGGTAATAGACCGGTCGCAGCCCGAGGCCGAAACCGAGCGGTGCAGGCTTCATCGGTTGCTCCAACGCTCGACGCGGATTTCGCCCGCGCGGATTGACGCGACTGTTCGAAGTCGCGGGAGCGCTTTCGCGACGAGAACCGCGAAAGCGCACCGCCATGATATCCCGGATCGGCAAGTTCGCATCAGCGAAATTGTCGTGGCGATCAGCCGAGGATCTTGCCGCCTTTCTTGAGGCAGGCCGATTTCGATTTCTCCGGCAACCAGCCCATGCCCTTACAGGAATTCTGCCCCTTGCATGCGTTGGACACGGACTTGCAGGCGCCAATGCCCTTGCAGCTGTTGATACCCGCACACATGACGGTCTTTGAGGCCGCGTGCGCGCCGGTCGTCGCCGCAACACCACCCAATGCAAGCGCGACAGCGGCGAGCGCGATGCTGCCGCCCGAAACAACATTCATTCTCATATTGCTCTCCCTCGGTATGCGCCCGCGCGGCGCGGGCGCTTCAGGCGCATGGCGCCTATAACGTTTTCGCCGCCAAGGCCGATACGTTACATGGATCACGCAGCTGTGACGCGCCACTGTTCAACTGTGATCGTTTGGTTCTTCGGCAGATCAATTCGGCCGCCGCAACGGCGCGTCACATTGGCACGTCGGGACGTTTCATGTCCCGATTGAGGGCCGAATTCTGCGGCGCCGTGACCGCTATGCTCCGAATGCTGCAGAGCGGCATTCAATATCGCACTGCAATCACCTAGAACAGCCGCCCCGCTCAGAGCAAATTCTTATTGAGCCCTGTCTTGTTTCTCATTATTCATGCGCCGATTGCTGGCTCCTCTGTGCCGGGATACTCTGCGCCCCATAGTGACGATCCAAGACTATGGGTCGAGCAGGCGTGCTCGACCGCGGATTTCTCTCCATTGGCGATGGCCAGCGTGAGAAGCCGGCGCGGGGTCGGTCCTGCGGATCCCGCCGGAACTTGAACGAAGATGCGTTTGTCCCATTGGGCAAAGGCGGCAACTGAGACTTTGGGAGACAGATGATGAGCAATAGGCCGCGGAGCCCTGGGCGTCACTTTTTGCAAATTCCCGGTCCGACCCAGATACCCGACCGGGTTTTGCGGGCAATCGACATGCCGGTCATCGATCATCGCGGGCCTGAATTCCAGAAGATTTCCCGTCGCGTGCTCGAAAAGGTGAAGGCTCCCTTCAAGACCAAGAACCCCGTCATCATTTTTCCGGCCTCCGGCACGGGCGGCTGGGAGGCGGCGCTGGTCAATTGTCTGGCGCCCGGCGACCGCGTGCTCATGTTCGAGACCGGCCAATTCGCCGTCCTCTGGAAGGCCATGGCGACCAATTTGGGGCTTAAGCCGGAGTTCATCGAATCGGACTGGCGCATCGGCGCCGATCCGGCTCAGATCGAAGAGCGGTTGCGGCAGGACAAGGGCAAAGAAATCAAGGCCGTCTGCGTCGTCCATAATGAGACCGCGAGCGGCACGACCTCGCCGATCGCCGAGATCCGCCAGGTCATGGACAAGCTCAATCATCCGGCGCTGCTGTTCGTCGACGCTGTTTCCTCGCTCGCCTCGATCGACCTGCGGCATGACGAATGGGGCATCGACGTCACCATCGCTGGTTCGCAGAAGGGTTTGATGTTGCCGGCGGGCCTCGCCTTCAACGCGGTGAGCCAGAAGGCTTTGCAAGCCTCGAAGAGCTCGGGATTCAACAAGTCCTACTGGTCCTGGGCCGATATGCTCGCCGCCAATGCCAGCGGCTTCTTCCCCTATACGCCGGCGACCAATATCATCTACGGCCTCGATGTCGCGCTCGATATGCTCGAAGAAGAAGGATATGAGCGGATCTTCGCCCGCCACAAACGCCATGCCGAGGCAACGCGGCGCGCGGTGGTCGCCTGGGGCCTTGAGGTCCTCTGCAAGGACCCGAAATATTATTCGCCTGTCGTGACTTCGGTTCTTCTGCCGCCAGGGTATGACGCGGATGCGTTCCGCGCCGTCGTGCTCGAGAACTTCAACATGTCGCTCGGCACCGGTCTCGGCCGGGTCGCGGGCAAGGTCTTCCGCATTGGCCACCTCGCCGACACCAATGATCTGACGATCATGGGCGCCCTGTCCGGCGTTGAAATGGGCCTCGAACTGGCCGGAATTCCGCACAAGAAGGCGGGCGTTCAGGCCGCCATGGCCTATTTCGCGGAAGAAGCCAGAAAAGCGACGCAGAAACTCGCCGCCGCCGAATAGGCTGCGGTGCAATTGTTGCACCGCCTTCTCCGCGCCAGGCCGTCGCGTTAGATTTCGGCCGATCCATGGGCCAACGAAGAGCGCTGCCATGGACCACGCAGAGGATCAGAGCGAGGTCTTCGCCTTCCTCGCAGATCCGACGACGCATGAGCTAGACGGAACGGTCACGCGTATCGACACGCATGGGGCCGTGGTCTTTCTCGCCGGCCGCGACGTCTACAAGGTAAAGCGCGCGGTCTTCTTTCCGTTCATGGATTTTTCGACGCTGGAAAAGCGCCGCGCCGCCTGCGAGAACGAGATCGCCGTCAATAAGCGCAACGCGCCGGACCTCTATCTCGGCACGGTGGCAATCCGGCGCGGCGCGCGCGGGTTGCAGCTCGGCGGAACCGGCGGCCATATCGTCGAATGGGCGGTTCATCTGCGCCGCTTCGACGAGGCGAAGACGCTCGATCGCCTGGCGGAAAAGGGCGAGCTCGATCTTTCCATCATCGCGCACCTTGCGGAAATCATGGTCGGCGCGCATGAACATGCTCCGCGCCGCGATCATGGCGCGACGGAAGTGTTTCGCCACCGGCTCGAAGATACAATCGAGGGCCTTGCCGGTGCGCAGGACGTGTTCGCGCCCTCGGCCGTCGCGGCGCTGCGGGCGCGCTTCATGGCGGGTTACGCCGAGAACGAGCCTCTGCTTAAGGCGCGGGAAGAGCAGGGCAAGGTGCGCCTCTGTCATGGCGACGTGCATCTGCGCAACATCGCCCTGCTCGACGGCCGGCCGGTTCTCTTCGACGCCATCGAATTTGACGATTCAATGGCGACCGTCGATATCCTGTACGATCTCGCCTTCGTTCTGATGGACCTTTGGCAGCGGGATCTGCACGCGCACGCCAATCTTCTTTTCAACCGGTATCTCTGGCGCTGCGCAAACATCGAGCAAGAGCTCGAAGGTCTGGCGGCGTTGCCCTTGTACCTCGCTCTGCGTGCCGCGATCCGTGCCCGCGTGACCGCGGCCTTAGGCAAGCTCGAACCCATGGCGCGGGAAGCGCGCAGCCGGGAAGCGTGCCGATTCTTTGCCGCGGCCGAGGATTTTCTCGTGCCTCGGGCGACGCGTCTCGTCGCGATCGGCGGATTTTCTGGCAGCGGCAAGAGCACGCTTGCCCAAGAGCTTGCGCCGAGAATCGGCCGGGCGCCAGGCGCCGTGCATTTGCGCAGCGACATCGAGCGCAAGAGGCTCTGGAGCATCAGCGAACATGAGCGGCTGCCGAATGAGGCCTATCGGCCGGAGATGTCAGACACAATCTATGAGAGGCTGCGGAGGCTGGCTGAGATCGCCTTGCGCGCCGGCCAAAGCGTGATCGTCGATGCAGTCCACGCCAAGGCCGAAGAACGCGACGCCCTCGTCGAAGTCGTGGCACGCGCGAACACGCCGTTCACCGGGCTTTGGCTCGACGTGCCGGTTGAAGCGCTCGTCTCGCGCGTCGCGGCGCGCAAGGACGACGCGTCCGATGCGACGGCGGCTGTCGTGCGGGAACAGGGTTCGTGGGAACTCGGTCGCCTCGATTGGCCGCGGCTCGACGCCAGCCGACCGATTTCGGAATTGATGCGGCAGGCGCTGAAGAGGATTAGCTGATCCTTCTCCCGCAAGCGGGAGAAGGGCGCCCGCACCTCCTGCAAGCGGGGGAAGGATTCCTATTCACTCGGCGGGATCAGCACCGCGGCGCCTTGCAGCCGGCCTTCACGCAGATCGGCAAGCGCCTCATTGGCGCGATCGAGCGGATATGGGACCGTATGCGTCGCGATGTCGGATTTTGCGGCGAGGCTCAGGAACTCGAGTCCGTCGCGGCGGGTGAGATTGGCGACAGAGACGAGCCGGCGTTCCTCCCAGAGGAGGCTGTAGGGAAAGCTCGGGATATCGCTCATGTGAATGCCGGCGCAGACCACGGTGCCGCCTTTCTTCACCGCGGCCAACGCCAGGGGAACGAGCGGACCGACCGGCGCATAGATGATCGCCGCGTCGAGCTGCTCGGGCGTCTTCTCGTCCGATCCGCCGGCCCAAACCGCGCCGAGACTGCGGGCAAAATCCTGCGCAGCGCGATCGCCCGGGCGCGTGAAAGCGAAGATCTTGCGGCCGCGCTGCTGCGCGACCTGGGCGATGATATGGGCCGCCGCGCCGAAACCGTAGAGACCGAGGTTGGCCCCTTCGCCTGCCATGACGAAAGAGCGCCAGCCGATCAATCCGGCGCAGAGCAAAGGCGCGAGATCCTGGTCCCTGCCGGTCTCGCCCAGCGGAAACGTATAGCGCGCATCGGCGATCGCCTGTGTGGCGTAGCCGCCGTTGCGCGTATAGCCGGTGAACAGGGGATAATCGCAAAGGTTTTCCCGGCCTTGCAGACAATAGGGACAGTGCCCGCAGGTGTGGCCGAGCCAGGGGATGCCGACGCGCATGCCGCGTGCGAGCTCCGTGACGCCGGAGCCGATCGCATCGATCCGGCCGACGATCTCGTGGCCGGGGATGATCGGCAATTTCGGATCGGGCAATTCGCCGTCGACCACGTGGAGGTCGGTGCGGCAGACGCCGCAGGCGGCCACTTTGACCCGGATCTCGCCGGCGCCCGGTTGCGGATCGGGCAGATCCTCAAACACGAGCGGAGTGCGGAGCTTGTTCAAGACCATGGCGCGCATGAGAGCCTCGGCGGTGACTAACTCTGCCAGAACGCTCTTTTCGGCAAGCGAATCCTTATTCATGCCGAATTGAAATGCCATACTGAAAAATGTCGGAAGGCAGAGGCCGAAAGCGCTGGCGTCACCCGAAATTGCCTGTCGGGACGCCGACTTCGAGCGCGATGCGGCAAGGGCATGATTTCGCGTCGCCTTTGCGAGCGCTCTGCCGGGACAAGCCGCATAGAGTTGAGCCAGAGAGCTCGATGTGGAGGATATCGACATGGATGCACCGGCGCTTGGGCCTGAGCCCCACAATATTCAGGACAACCTCATGCAGACTGCAGCCCCGTTCCAGGCGGCTTGGCAACGCGCCTGGTTCGAGCTTCCCTTCGCGATGTTTGCCGAAGTCTTGCGCTTTACCGCCCGGCGGCTGCAGGCCCAGAGCGATTTCATCGCCGGCCTCGAGACCTGCCACACGGTGCCCGAAGTCATCGACGCGCAATCGCATTTCGTGCGCACGGCGGTCGGCGACTATGGCTCGGAAACGAGCAAAATCATCAACGACATGCGTAAAAACCTCTCGAAGGCCGCGTGACGCTTATACTAACATGATGGCCACGCTGGTGCAGAGCCAGCCGGCCATCATCCGGCGGGTCAATGGTGCGCTAGAAAGATATCCGCGAGCGTGATCAGGATCTCCGCGAGGATTAGGATCACGATGATCGCTTCGAGCCGCGTGGCGCGGTCGACATCGAATATATCGGTCAGCGCCTGGCCGGTTTCGACGATCACTCCGAGCTTTCGGGTGACGGCGCGGGCGCGTTCACGCAGTTCATATTCGTCCTCGAGCCGCGCGTAGAGGCGTTCGAGGTTTGGATGATCCCACAGGACATCCGGCTTTTCCTCGACCGCCACTCGGCCGGAAATCCTGTGCTGGGCGAGAAGCGCCTGGCCGATGAGCTTCAGCATTTTGCGCCGGTTCCAGGGCGCCCGCCCGGTTCGCGCCAGCTCGCCGGCGAATGGCTCGATGACGTCGAAGACTCCGCTGAGGGCGCCTTCGTCGCGGGCAAGCGATACGGTCTTTGCCAAGACATCCGCGACGACGAGAAACCGCCCGGCGGAAAGATCCGGCATTTGGATCGGGCCACCCGGGGGAACCCTGTCCTCATAGCCGGGCATGATCTCAAGCACGGCCGTTTCGTCATTCTTGCGGTCCCGCTTGCCGGCGATCCTGGCCGCGATCTGATCCAGAAAGTTTTCCTCCTCGATCGGGGTGAGCCCGATGAACACGGCCACGCCGAAGCGGTAGAGTGCTACGAATTTCGCCGCTCCAAGCCGGAGCGCCAGGGGCGCGGTCGCAATCATATCGTCGCGCTCAAGCCCAGCCGCGTCGATCCTGTCGCCGACGAGCAGAGCCCGCGCCACAATTCTTTCGGCGGGTTTCGCATCGGGAGCTATGGCGCTTGAATCGCCGACGTTAGGCATGCTCTGCGTCGCTCCTTAAGACTGAAAAGCCCAGCCTAGGACAATACGACAGCCGCCCAGGACCGGCTTGAAATAGATCAAGGACAAAAGGTTTTCACTTTCTATAAAATAAATTCGTAAGCAATCTTGACCGATCACTCTTGAATGAGATGTGTTCTAGCTTGGTTGCGTCGGGGCGCGGTTCCGCCGCATGCTGAAGTTTTCCAAACCCACTTGCCACTCGTGCAATCGAGGACATTGAAATGGCCGAACCCAAAGATGTCGAACCGGATATCCCCGGTCCGGAGATCAATCCCGACAAGGTTTGCTTCGTCATCGAAAAAGCGCGCGAGCTCGAGGCCGAGGACGAAGGCATCGAGGCGGACGATTCCAATCCGACCGATGATGATTTTCGTAGCATCCTCACCGATAGGGCCTATAAGCCGATCCGGCGAGAACTTGTGGCCTTCATCAACGCCATGGACGACGACGAGAAGGCCGAGCTTGTCGCGCTGACCTGGACAGGCCGTGGCGATTATAGCGCACGCGAATGGCGGGTTGCTGTCGCCGAGGCGCGTTCCCGCCGCGAGGTTGAGACCTCCATCTATCTGCTTGGGATTCCCTTGCTATCCGATTATCTGGAAGAGGGCCTGGCAGTGTTCGACATGTCCTGCGAGGACTTCGAGTAATGCCTCGCAGCTCTTGCGAACGAAGCCAATTGCACCGCGGAAGTTCGTGAATCACAAGCTGAGATACAATTTCGCAGATTGATGAATGGCGGCGTCAAGCCCGCATTGTCATGGCGGCCCGTTCATGTAACATGGCCGCTCTTGCATTTGTTTGACGCAGCAGCGTGAAGTATCGGGCAGATATCGATGGATTACGGGCGTTGGCGGCTGGTGCCATCGTCGCATTTCATCTCGAAATATCACGATTCAGTGGCGGCTTTGTTGGCGTCGATGTTTTTTACGCGATTTCCGGCTTCCTCATCGGTGGAATCGTCATACGAGAATTTGAGGCGGGCAGTTTCTCGGTCGGACGCTTCTTTCAGCACAGACTCAGGCGAATTCTCCCTGCGCTGGTGGCGATGCTGGTTGCAACAACACCTCGTTGCGCTTATTGTGCTGCTGCCTACTGAATTGTCTGACTATGCCCACAGCATGATCGCGACGACGCTTTGGGTAGCCAACATCTATTTTTGGCACACATCCGACTATTTCGTCGATGCCACGAGCAGGCCGTTGCTGCATACGTGGTCCTTGGGGGTCGAAGAGCAATATTATCTGCTCTTCCCGCTGATCACTCCTCGTTCCTACGCTCATGCTCTTCGTCGCCGCCGCCTTTTTTGCATTGAGCGTCGCGGTGACCAAATCCGCGCCAGCGGCGAATTTCTACCTGTTGCCACCTGTTGCCAACGCGGGGAGCGATGGCCTCGCTGATTGTGGTGGCGAGAATATTGATTGCGAGCCACGGCCTACCCTCGAGATACGATGAGCGTGTCGCCTCCTTGGCAGCGGTGCTGGACCACGATTACCGCAAGCCGTACCGCTTGCATCAATGTTTCCTCGGACCAGCCGACAAGATCCGCGATTTCGATCGCCAAGTCTGTCTTTCTGAAAGCTCCAGTGAACCGAATGTCCTGCTGACCGGCGACAGCCATGCCGCGGATTTGTGGCACGGCCTGCAAAAAGTATTCGCCAGAACGAACGTCATGCAGGCCGCGGTATCGGGTTGTCGGCCCTTCTTTTTCAAGCAGGAAAATGTCGGCGAGACACTCGAAGGGTGCAATCTGCTCATGACTTCATCTACAATTACGCATCATCGTCCTGATCTTATTATCCTGGCGGGTGTGTGGGATTTGGGCGAGGAAGAGGGGATTGCGATGACGCTCGACTGGTTGAGACAGAGGCAACTCCCGGCGCTGCTTGCGGGTCCTGATCCCAATTGGAACTTGCCTCTTCCTATGCTGGCCACACTCGCTGAGAAGCGGGGGGATCCCGGACTTGTCGAGCGTCATCTTGTGGCTTCGCGGGAGGCCCTCGACACACGTTTTGCGGTGCTGGCGGTGGCGCATGGCGGCAAATATGTCTCGATATACCTCGATATACAATGCGCTTTGCGCCATACACTGCCGCACGCTCGGAGAGAGCGGTCTTCCGCTCATGTTCGACTACGGCCACTTGACGGCCGAAGGCTCCGAGCTTGTTGCCAAACAGTTCAATGATCCCAGCTTGCGTTGGTAGCGTCGCTGTGGGTCACTAACGCCTGTGAGATGGACTGAAGCAGGCGTTCACTTCTGATCCGTACTCGGCAGGACCAGCGGACCCCCGAGCTTGCACGGGCAAGACGGCAGCCTAAATGAGGGCTGCGTCCATTGCTATCGTTTGATCGGCATCAATGTGAGCATGAGCGCCGGACATACACTCTCAAGGTGGCGCTCGATGGTCCCGGAAACGCACTTTCGCTTTCCGCCAAGGACAAGCTTCGCAATGTCGGAGTTATGGCGTCGTGCAATTTTGGAGGTGGATCATGAATATCAAATCTCCCATCCCGATCGGACGTGGGCGGTCGAACGCGCCCACAAGCTTCGCACCCTTTGCATCGCTCCAGCAGGAGATCGATCGCGTGTTCGATGATTTCGGCCGCAACTTTTTTGATTTCGGGCGCGGCTTCCCGAGCCTTCCAAGCTTCGGCTCGACGGAGGTCGTCCCGCGCATGAACGTGAGCGAGACCGACAAGGCGATCGAGATTACGGCCGAACTTCCCGGCCTCGAGGAAAAGGACGTGGAGATCAATTTCGCCGACGATGTGCTCACGATTCGTGGCGAGCGGAAATCGGAAAAGGAAGAAAAGGACAAGAATTACCACGTCTTTGAACGCCGCTATGGGGCTTTCGCGCGCTCGCTCGCGCTGCCCCCCGGAACCGATCCCAACAAAGTCAAGGCCAATATCGACAAGGGCGTCCTGAAGGTCACGGTTGACAAGCCCGAACCCAAGGTCGCCAAAAAGATCGAGGTGAAGGCTGCGTAAACAATCCGAGAGCGCTCGTCGTGTCTTTGCAGCGGCGGGCGCTCGCTCTCTCCTATTGGCGGGCAAGATGAAAATAGGTCATGGTGATTGGATTGTCGTCTGCGACGGCCGCAAGGCTCTGTTGCTCGAGAACGAAGGCGACGAGATGCTCGCGAAGTTCGCAACCCGCGAGGTCTACGAACAGAAGGAGGAGCCGACCAGGGATCTCGGCACCGACAAGCCCGGACGCGTTCGAGAGATGGCGACCGGCGTGCATAGCGCGGTCGAGCCAACCGATTATCACGATCAGGAGGAAACGGCCTTCCTTACCCGCCTTTCGGCGCGATTGGACGCCTTGGTGAAGTCGGGGAATGCGCACCATCTCATCATCGTGGCGCCGCCGCGCGCTCTTGGCGTGCTCCGAAAGTCCTATTCTGTGGCGTTGCGGCAGACGATCCGCGCCGAAGTCGATCATGATCTCATCCACCTGCCCGTCCAGGAGATCGAGCACCGGCTCACCAAGTCCTGATCTCTGCCCGACACGATTGGGCAACTCATTGTAATTTCGCCATTCTCCACTATATACCGGGCCTCGGATGGACCCGATGCCCTATCCGGAGTGCCGGGGCCGCGGCGCTAGTTCGTGGGCATGTCCACGCCCTGCACCTTGCGCCGGAAGTTGCACTGCGGTAGGGATCGGCCCGGCTGGAATCCGCTCTTCCGGCTTTTCGGCGCGTCGTCCTGCCGGTCTAGCCTCAGGCGCGTTTATGCCCGACCTGCTCAGCCAATATCTGCCGCTCGCCGTGTTCATGGCCGTCGCCGCGCTGATCTCCGGAGCATTGGCGATTGCGCCGTTTATTGTCGCCTTCCAGGCGCCGGACGCGGAAAAGCTCTCCGCTTATGAATGCGGCTTCAACGCCTTTGACGATGCGCGGATGCGCTTCGACATCCGCTATTATCTCGTCTCGCTTCTCTTCATCATCTTCGATCTCGAAGTTGCGTTCCTGTTTCCCTGGGCCGTTGCCTTCCGACAGGCGGGCACCGCGGGTTTTTGGGCGGTGATGATTTTCCTTGGCGTCCTGACCATCGGCTTCGTCTACGAATGGAAGAAAGGGGCCTTGGAATGGGAGTAGCGTTCGAGTCCGGCGGCCTCATCCATCCTGCTTCGGGTCGGCCGGTACGGTCGAGTGATCCGACGTTTCTCACGATCAGCAACGAGCTTGCCGATAAGGGCATGCTGGTGACGACCGCCGATGCGCTCATCACCTGGGCGCGCACCGGCTCGCTGATGTGGATGACCTTCGGTCTCGCTTGCTGCGCGGTCGAGATGATGCAGGCCTCGATGCCCCGCTACGATCTCGAGCGGTTCGGCTTCGCGCCGCGCGGCTCGCCCCGCCAATCCGACGTGATGATCGTCGCCGGCACGCTCACCAACAAGATGGCTCCCGCCTTGCGCAAGGTCTACGACCAGATGCCGGAGCCGCGCTACGTCATCTCGATGGGCTCCTGCGCCAATGGCGGGGGCTATTACCATTATTCCTATTCTGTGGTGCGCGGCTGCGACCGGATCGTGCCCGTCGACATCTATGTGCCGGGCTGTCCGCCGTCGGCGGAGGCGCTCGTCTACGGAGTCTTGCTCCTGCAGAAGAAGATCCGCCGCACTGGCACGATCGAGCGCTAGATCGAAGAGGAATTATGGACGGCGCACTTCAGGACCTTGGCAACGCGATCGCGGCGGCGCTGCCCGGCGCCATTCGCGCCAGCACGGTCTCGTTCGGCGAGTTGACGCTCGACGTTGAGCCAGCGCGCCTCATCGAGACAATGCGCTACCTGCGTGACGATCCAAGCTGTCTCTTCGTCTCGTTCATCGACCTCACCGCAGTCGATTATCCGACGCGCGCGCCGCGCTTCGATGTGGTCACCCATCTGCTCTCGCCGCACCACAACCGCCGCATCCGCATCAAGGTCGCAACCGACGAGGACGAGCCGGTCGATTCCCTGACGAGCCTCTATCCGGCCGCCAATTGGTTCGAGCGCGAGGCCTATGATCTCTTCGGCATCGTGTTCGCCGGTCATCCCGATCTGCGCCGCATCCTGACCGACTATGGTTTTGAAGGTCATCCGCTGCGCAAGGACTTTCCGATGACCGGCTATGTCGAGGTGCGCTACGACGACGCGCAGAAACGCGTCGTCAATGAGCCGGTGCAGCTTCGGCAAGAATTTCGCACGTTCGATTTCCTCTCGCCCTGGGAGGGGGCGATCGATTACGTCCTGCCGGGCGACGACAAGGCGAGCAGGGATGAAGGCAAGGAGTGAGGCGCGCCAAAGGTCGCGCGGGACGTCTCGATGACAGACCAGAACATCCGTAATTTCAGTATCAACTTCGGGCCGCAGCATCCTGCGGCGCACGGGGTTCTGCGCCTTGTTCTGGAACTTGACGGGGAAGTCGTCGAGCGCGTCGATCCGCATATCGGTCTGCTTCATCGTGGCACCGAGAAGCTGATGGAGGCGCGCACCTATCTGCAGAACGTGCCCTATTTCGATCGGCTCGACTATGTCGCGCCGATGAACCAGGAACATGCTTTCTGCCTCGCCATCGAGAAACTGCTTGGACTCGAAGTGCCGCGCCGCGCCCAGTTGATTCGCGTACTTTTTTGCGAGATCGGCCGCAATCTCTCGCATCTCCTCAACGTCACGACGCAGGCCATGGACGTCGGTGCGCTGACGCCGCCGCTCTGGGGTTTCGAGGAACGCGAGAAGCTCATGGTCTTCTATGAGCGCGCCTCAGGCTCGCGCATGCACGCCGCTTATTTCCGTCCCGGCGGCGTCCATCAGGATTGTCCGGAGAAGCTCATCGAGGACATCGGCGCCTGGTGCGAACCCTTCCTCAAAGTTTGCGACGATCTTCAGGAGCTCTTCATCGAGAACCGGATCTTCAAGCAGCGCAATGTCGATATCGGCGTGGTCAGCCTCGAGGATTGCTGGGCTTACGGCTTTTCCGGCGTGATGGTGCGCGGCTCGGGCGCGGCTTGGGACCTGCGCAAGGCGCAGCCATATGAGTGCTACGAGGAGATGGAGTTCGACATCCCGGTCGGAAAACACGGCGACAACTACGACCGCCAGGTGATCCGCATGGAGGAAATGCGGCAGGCGACGAAGATCATGCAGCAATGCGTCGAGATGCTCTGCTCTCCGGGCGGACAGGGGCCGGTCACCGCCGGGAAGGGCAAGGTCGTACCGCCGTCGCGGCCCGAGATGAAACGCTCGATGGAAGCGCTCATTCATCATTTCAAGCTCTATACCGAAGGCTTTCATGTTCCGGCGGGCGAGGTCTATTGCCCCGTCGAAGCCCCGAAGGGCGAGTTCGGCGTCTATCTCGTCTCCGACGGCACCAACAGGCCTTATCGGTGCAAGATCCGAGCGCCGGGTTTCGCCCATCTCCAGGCGATGGATTTCCTCTGCCGCAAGCACATGCTCGCCGACGTCAGCGCGATCTTGGGCTCGATCGACATCGTTTTCGGGGAGGTGGACCGATGAGCGTGCGCCGCCTTGCCGAGGTGCAGCCCGAAAGCTTCGCCTTCACGCCGGAGAATGAGGCGCGCTGCGCCAATGAAATCGCCAAGTACCCAGAGGGGCGCCAAGCCTCGGCGGTGATCGCCCTGTTGTGGCTGGCGCAGCGGCAGAACCGCCGTTGGCTGCCGAAGCCGGCGATCGAAAAAGTCGCCGCGATGCTCGGCATGCCGGATATCCGCGTGCTTGAGATTGCGACATTCTATACGATGTTCAATCTCGCGCCGGTTGGCAAATATTTCATCCAGTTCTGCGGCACGACGCCTTGCGTGCTGGCTGGCGCCGATGCGATCAAATCTGTGCTCCTGCGCCGCGTCGGTGCGCCCGGAAAAGTTACGGCCGATGGCCTCTTTTCTTGGGCCGAGGTCGAGTGTCTCGGTGGCTGCTGCAATGCGCCGATGGTGCAGATCAACGACGATTATTATGAGGATCTGACGCCGGAGAATTTCAACGCTCTGCTCGACAAGCTCGCGGCGGGTCGGCCGGTCAAGCCGGGTTCGCAGATCGGCCGAACAACGTCAGAGCCGGTCGGCGGGTTGACCTCGCTCACGAGCCTCTATGGAGCCGATGGACGCAGCGGTCCGCAGACCTATCGTGGCTCTCCAAGCGGCGGCAGTGAAGCTGCTGCGGAGCGCGCCTTCTCGCTGCAGGACGAGTCAGCGGGCGAGCCGGCAGCCGAGCGGCTCAATCAGGAGCGCAGACATAAGACCGGCATGCCGTCCGATTCGATCCTCAATACCGGAACGCGCCACACCGATATCGAGATCTCCAAGCCAGGCAAGGAGGCAAGCCGGCAGGCCGGAGCAAAGGCGCAGGCGTCCGACCACAGCGGCGAACCTGCGCCCCGCCTCAAACCTGACTCAGACAAGGATTGAGGTTGATCGCGATGCTCGAAGACAAAGACCGCATCTTCCTAAATCTCTACGGCTTCGGCGACTGGCGCTTGAATGGGGCGCGGTTGCGCGGCGCCTGGGACAATACCAAGGCGCTGATAGACAAAGGCAAGGATTGGATCATCAACGAGATGAAGGCGTCGGGCCTGCGCGGCCGCGGCGGCGCCGGCTTCCCGACCGGCTTGAAATGGTCCTTCATGCCTAAGCCCGATCCGGCGCGGCCCTCCTATCTCGTGGTCAACGCCGACGAATCGGAGCCCGGCACCTGCAAGGACCGGGAGATCATGCGCAATGATCCGCATCTCTTGATTGAAGGCTGTCTCGTCGCGAGCTTCGCGATGCAGGCGCATGCCTGCTATATCTACATCCGCGGCGAATATGTTCTCGAATTCGAGCGGCTGTGGGCGGCAATCGACGAGGCCTATGCGGCCAAGCTCATCGGAGCGGACAATATTCACGGCTGGCCGTTCGACATCTACCTGCATCGCGGCGCCGGCGCCTATATCTGCGGCGAAGAAACGGCGCTGCTCGAATCGCTCGAAGGTAAGAAGGGCATGCCGCGGCTGAAGCCGCCGTTCCCGGCGAACATGGGCCTGTACGGTTCTCCGACCACGGTGAACAATGTCGAGTCAATTGCCGTGGCGCCGACGATCCTGCGCCGCGGCGCCGCCTGGTTTGCGAGTTTCGGCGCGCAAAACAACAGCGGCACCAAGCTCTTTTGCATCTCCGGTCATGTCGAGCGCCCGTGCAATGTGGAGGAGGCCATGTCGATCCCCTTCCGCGAATTGATCGACCGACATTGCGGCGGAATCCGCGGCGGCTGGGACAATCTGCTCGCCGTGATCCCGGGAGGCTCGTCGGTGCCCTGCGTCCCGGCGCATGAGATTATCGACGCCGCGATGGATTTCGACACGTTACGCGACCTGAAATCGGGCCTCGGTACCGCCGCGGTGATCGTCATGGATAAGTCCACGGATATCGTCCGGGCGATTACCCGCATCAGCTATTTCTACAAGCATGAGAGCTGCGGCCAATGCACGCCCTGCCGGGAGGGGACGGGCTGGATGTGGCGGGTCTTGACCCGGATGTGCGAGGGTCGCGCGCAAAAGCGCGAGATCGACATGCTGCTCGAAGTCACAACCGAGATCGAAGGCCATACGATCTGCGCGTTGGGCGACGCAGCGGCATGGCCTGTGCAAGGCCTGATCCGGCATTTCCGCCACGAGATTGAGAAGCGCATCGACCAATATGCGGCCAACCCGCATTCGGAGCCAGCGGCCGGCTTCGGCATAGCGGCGGAGTAGGGCGATGGCAGAGGCCAAACCAATGACCAAACTTCTCGTCGACGACGTCGAGGTCGAGGTCCCGCCGGAATACACGCTGCTTCAAGCATGCGAGGCGGCTGGCGCCGAGATCCCGCGCTTCTGTTTCCATGAGCGGCTGTCGATTGCCGGCAATTGCCGCATGTGTCTCGTCGAAGTGAAAGGTGGCCCGTCGAAGCCGGTCGCCTCCTGCGCCATGGCGGTGCGCGATCTGCGTCCCGGCCCGAAGGGCGAGCCGCCGGTGGTCCTCACCAAATCGCCGATGGTGAAGAAGGCGCGCCAGGGCGTGATGGAATTCCTTCTGATCAATCATCCGCTCGATTGCCCGATCTGCGATCAGGGCGGGGAATGCGATCTTCAAGATCAAGCCATCGCCTTCGGCTTTTCCCGCTCGCGCTATGCGGAGAACAAGCGCGCGGTCGAGGACAAATATATCGGGCCGCTGGTGCGCACCTCGATGAACCGCTGCATCCATTGCACGCGCTGCGTGCGCTTCACCGCGGAAGTCGCCGGAACTGGCGACATGGGCGCGATCGGCCGCGGCGAGGACATGGAGATCACGACCTATCTCGAGACCGCCATGGGCTCGGAGCTTCAAGGCAATGTTGCCGATCTCTGTCCGGTCGGCGCGCTCCTGCCCATACCCTATTCCTTCAAGGCGCGGCCATGGGAACTCGCCAAGACCGATTCGATCGACGTCATGGATGCCTTAGGATCGGCGATCCGCGTCGATAGCCGTGGCCGCGAGGTGATGCGCATCCTGCCGCGCATCAATGACGAAGTGAACGAGGAATGGATCTCGGACAAGACCCGGCAGATCGTCGATGGCTTGAAGACGGGGCGCCTCGACCAGCCTTATCTGCGCGAGGGCGGCAAGCTCAGGCCCGCCACGTGGCACGAGGCTTTTGCCACGCTCGCCGCGAAGGTGAAATCTGCGCGCCCTGGGAGGATCGGCGCGATCGCCGGCGATCTCTGCGCGGTCGAGGAAATGTTCGCGCTGAAGCTTTTGATGCAGAGCCTCGGCAGCACGTCGTTCGATTGCCGCCAGGACGGCACCAAGCTCAATCCGAAATTCGGCCGCGCCAGCTATATTTTCAATCCGACCGTCGCCGGCATCGAAGAGGCCGACGCGATCATGATCATTGGCGCAAACCCGCGCAGGGAGGCTCCGGTCCTCAACGCCCGCATCCGCAAACGCTGGCTCAAGGGCAATCTGCTCCTCGGCGTCATCGGCGAGAAGGCCGATCTGACCTATGAGTATAATTATCTCGGCGCCGGTCCCGAGACGCTGGCGCGCTTCGTTGATCATCCGCCGGTCGAGAGCGAGCGGCCGATGCTGCTCATCGGCCAGGGCGCGCTTGCCCGGCCCGACGGGCTGGCCATTCTCGCGCAGACTGCCAAGGCCGCGATCTCGCTCGGCTGTGTCAAGCCGAGCTGGCTGGGCTTCGGCATCTTGCATACGGCCGCTGCCCGTGTGGGCGGCCTCGATCTCGGCTTCGTGCCGGGCGAAGGCGCGCTTGACGCCGCGGGCATGGCGAAAGAGGGCGGGCTCGACCTGCTCTTCAATCTCGGCGCCGACGAGATCGACATCGACCCCGGCGCCTTCGTGATCTATCAGGGCACGCATGGCGACCGCGGCGCGCGGCGCGCCGACGTGATCCTGCCCGGGGCAACCTATACGGAAAAATCCGGCCTTTACGTCAACACCGAAGGCCGCGTGCAATTGGCCGAGCGGGCCAATTTCCCGCCCGGCGACGCGCGCGAGGATTGGGCAATCCTGCGGGCGCTCTCGGCCGTGCTCGGCAAGACCTTGCCCTTCGATTCTCTGCACGGGCTGAGAGCCAGGCTCTGCGCGCAATATCCGCATTTCGCCGAGATCGACGCGATCCTGCCCGGCAATGCGGCGGACATCGAAAAGATTTTTGCCGACGGTGTCGCCGTAAGCGCGGTGCCTTTCACTTCGCCGATCACGGATTTCTACATGACCAGTCCGATCGCGCGGGCGTCTGGCGTGATGGCCGAATGTTCGGCGCTCGCGCGCGGTCTCATGAAGCAAGCGGCGGAATGATCATGGATTGGCTTCTGCCGCTCCTTCTGACCCTTCTGAAAAGCGTGGTCCTTCTCGTCGCGCTTCTGATCTATGTCGCCTATGTGCTCTATGCCGATCGCAAGATCTGGGCGGCGGTGCAATTGCGGCGGGGGCCGAATGTCGTCGGGCCCTGGGGCCTTTTGCAGAGCTTCGCTGATCTCTTAAAATTCGTCCTCAAGGAGCCTATCGTTCCGGACGGGGCAAACAAGGGCGTCTTTCTGCTCGCGCCCTTCGTCATGGGCCTGTTGGCGCTTGCCGCCTGGGCCGTCATTCCGCTCGATAGTGGCTGGGCGATCGCCAATATCAACGTTGGCGTACTCTACATCTTTGCGATCTCGTCGCTCTCCGTCTATGGCATCATCATGGGCGGCTGGGCGTCGAATTCGAAATATCCGTTCCTCGCGGCGCTGCGTTCGGCGGCGCAGATGGTCTCCTACGAAGTCTCGATCGGCTTCGTCCTTATCACCGTCGTGCTCTGCGCCGGTTCGCTCAACCTCTCCGACATCGTGAAGGCGCAAGACACGCACTTCGGATTTTTGGGCTGGTATTGGCTGCCGCTTTTGCCGATGTTCGTGATCTTCTTCGTCTCGGCGCTGGCCGAGACGAACCGGCCGCCCTTCGACCTTGTCGAAGCGGAATTGGAGCTCGTCGCAGGCTTCATGGTCGAATATTCTTCGACACCCTACCTGCTGTTCATGCTCTCCGAATATGTGGCGATCATCACCATGTGCGCCTTCGGGACGATCCTGTTCCTCGGCGGCTGGCTGTCGCCCATTCCATTCCCGCCGTTTACATGGATTCCCGGCGTCCTTTGGTTCATCCTGAAAGTCTCGGCCCTGTTCTTCATGTTCGCGATGGTCAAGGCCTTCGTGCCGCGCTATCGCTACGATCAGCTGATGCGGCTCGGCTGGAAGGTTTTTCTGCCGATCTCTCTGTTCATGGTGGTGCTCGTCGCGGCGGTCCTCGAGGCCACCGGCTGGGGCAACGTCATGGCGCAATGAGGACGAAATGAAGATTGATTCCGCCGCCAAGGCGCTTTTGCTTAAGGAATTCGTCGCGGCCTTTGCGCTGTCGATGCGTTATTTCTTCAAGCCCAAGGCGACGCTCAACTATCCGCACGAGAAGAACCCGCAATCACCGCGCTACCGCGGCGAACATGCGCTGCGCCGCTATCCGAACGGGGAAGAGCGCTGCATCGCCTGCAAGCTCTGCGAGGCGATCTGCCCGGCCCAGGCGATCACCATCGAGGCAGGGCCGCGCCGCAACGACGGAACGCGCCGCACCACGCGCTACGACATCGACATGGTGAAATGCATCTATTGCGGCTTCTGCCAGGAATCCTGTCCGGTCGATGCCATCGTCGAGGGCCCGAACTCGGAATTTTCGGTGGAGACCCGCGAGGAACTCTATTACGACAAGGACCGGCTGCTGGCGAACGGGGCGCGATGGGAGCGCGAGCTCGCCCGCAACATCGCGCTCGACGCGCCCTATCGGTGAAGGCGGCCATGCAGATTGTGGGGAGTGGAAGAGTGCCGGCAACCAGCGAAGAACGGGCCGAGAGATGAACGCCGTCGCAGTCTTCTTCTATTTCTTCTCCGCCGTCATGATCGCCTCGGCCTTCATGGTCATCTCGGCGCGCAATCCGGTTCATTCGGTACTTTTTCTCATCCTCGCCTTCGTCAATGCGGCGGGGCTTTTTCTGCTGCTCGGCGCCGAATTTCTGGCGCTGATCCTAGTCATCGTCTATGTCGGCGCGGTGGCGGTTCTGTTTCTCTTTGTGGTGATGATGCTCGACGTCGATTTCGCCGAGTTGAAACAAGGTTTTCAGAAAAATCTGCCGATCGGCGCGACGATCGGCGGCATAGTTCTCCTCGAACTCATCTTTTGCGTCGGCGCTTGGAGCGTAGGAGGGGCGGCCACGCAAGTGACCACGCCGGCGCCGCCCGGTCTTTCCAATACCGCGGCGCTCGGCCGCGTGCTCTACACGCAATATATGTATCTATTCGAGGCGGCGGGGCTCATCCTGTTGGTCGCGATGATCGGCGCGATCGTCTTGACCTTGCGGCACAAGCAGGGCGTGAAACGGCAGAATATCGAAGCGCAGAACGCGCGTACCGCGGCGAGCGCGGTGGAACTCAAGAAACAGCCCTTCCGGGCCGGAGTTTGAGCAGCAAATGTCGATCGCTCTTGGCCATTATCTCGTCGTCGCCGCGATTCTCTTCACCCTCGGCGTCGCCGGTATCATCGTGAATCGCAAGAATATCATCGTCATCCTGATGTCGGTCGAACTGATCCTGCTTTCGGTGAACATCAATCTCGTCGCTTTTTCGGCTTTCCTCGGTGATCTCACCGGGCAGATCTACGCTTTGTTTGTCTTGACGGTGGCCGCGGCCGAGGCGGCAATCGGGCTTGCCATTCTCGTCACCTATTTCCGCAATCGCGGGACGATTGCCGTTGAAGACATTCACATGATGAAGGGCTGAGCGTATATCAGTTTTAATCGTCGGACACGCCCGGACACATCAGGACATATTTCCATCGAAAATCTGCCAATTGCCCTTGGAGAGTGGCCTTCGTCCGCTATTGTCTAGGTCACGGGGTAACAAGCCAAGACAGGCCAATTTTGTTACCCCGGTTACCCCCGCTGCGATGCTCTGATTTGGCGGAAGACGACAATGGCGAAGGCTCTCACGGTCAGAACGCTTGAAACGATGAAGCCGGGCGCAACCCGGCGCGAAATTCCAGACGGCTATATCGCCGGCCTTTTTTTCATCCTTCAGCCGAGCGGAAAGGCGAGTTGGGCGGTGCGTTACCGCGTCGCCCGGCAGACGCGCAAGCTGACGCTCGGCCCCTATCCCGGCATTGACTTGAAGTCGGCCCGCGAGCTCGCCCGCACCGCTTTGGTGAAGGTCGCCGGCGGCATTGATCCGGCCGCAGAGAAGAAGGCGAGAAATGCGGCGCGGCTGCCGGCCGATCGCGATCTCATTGAGAAGGTCGTTCCAAATTTCATAGAGCGTTACGCCAAAGCCTGCACGCGCGAGGCATCCTGGCGTGAGACCGAACGAATTCTCAATCGAGAAGTTGTCGGCATCTGGAAGGGCCGGCATCTTTCTGAAATCAAGCGCGCCGATGTCCATGAATTGCTCGACGGTATTGTCGATCGCGGCGCGGCGATCATGGCGAACCGCACTCTCGCCGCGCTGCGACGCATGTGTGCTTGGGCCGTCGAGCGCGGTATCATCGATGCCTCGCCATGTGACAGCGTGAAAGCGCCGGCGGCCGAGCGCAGCCGCGATCGGGTGTTGACCGATGACGAGCTACGCGCGGTTTGGAAGGCTTGCGATCTCGACGGCTGGCCTTTCGGCCCGCTATTCCAGCTTTTGATCCTTACGGGCCAGCGGCTCGGCGAAGTCGCGGACATGCGCTGGTCCGAAGTCGATCTCGAGGCGAGGCTTTGGAGGCTGCCGAAGGAACGCACGAAAAACGGCATCGAGCATCTCGTGCCGCTTCCGGATGCCGCCACTGGTATCCTTGCGTCGCTCCCGAGGATCAAAAGCAAGGACGGCTTTGTGTTCACGACGTCGGGGTTGGTACCAGTCGCCGGCTTCGATCGAGCAAAGAATTGAGTCGACGCCTACATTGCCGAAGCCCTGGCCGCTGACGGCCGCGAGCCGCCGGCGCATTGGACCTTGCACGATTGCCGCAGAACTGTCGCCAGCGGGCTCGCCAGACTCGGCGTCGGCTTGCCGACAATCGAGAAGGTTCTCAATCACCAATCCGGCAGCTTTCGCGGCGTCGTCGGCGTGTATCAGAGGCATGATTTCGCGGCCGAGAAGTGTACCGCACTCCAGGCATGGGCGCGCCATGTGCAGGTGATCATCAGCGGCGAGCCCGCGAGAAACGTCGTCACGCTTAAGGCGAGGGCTGATCGATGAGCGAAGGGAAGGCGCCATCGACGCTCAAGGAGCTCAATGAAAAAAACAAGCAGCTTCGGGCAAGAGATGCGGAAGCTCGCACGAAGGAGTTTGTCAGGCAGCTTTTGGGGATTGCTGACGGATATCTCTCTTCCGATCTGATAGAGCTAGATCGTGGATTGCTAAGCCATGGCAGATCGGAGATCGCGTCTTATGCAGAGCCCTTGGCCGATCTCTTAAATACGTTCAAGCACAGTGGACGCGAGGAAGCTTCGGACTTCGGCTTCAAGGTCACCGACTGCAGCCTGGCGTATGAACCCGACAATCGTGGCGGCGATGTCCTCATTTTTGGCCTGTCTCCAGGCGTGGCGAAGCGCTGCCTCTGAAAAGCCCTGGCGGTCAAGCTCCGCCTGTAGTGCCTTCAGGTCAGCCCTGGTCAGCTCGCGAGGCCGCTGGACCACGGCCTGCAAAGCCGCGAGCTCATGATCGCCAAGAGCATCATTGGATTTGCGCAAACGGCGTACCGGGACCCGGCCAGGCTGCGCGAGCTTGCGCTACAAGACTCGGAGCGCCAAGAAAACGGGCGGGCGACTGGAGCCCGGTCAACCAAGTCCGACCCGGAAGCTCCTTCGGTTCGCGGAAAATGGCCTCGACCGGCGCGCCAATCTGTGATGATTTATCGGCTTGGATTGAAGCGGCTCGATCGAAGGGGCCCGCGATGTCGCTGCGAAGCGGCCATTTTTCTTGTCCCGCAAATTGGCATCGCCGCGCTTTACGGTTGAGAAGGGGACATCAGGATGATTACCGACAATGTGTCGGAAACAAGCGAGGCCGCACTCTCGACCGAGGCCTTCATCAAGGCTCATCGCGACGATCTTAGGGCCAAAGCTCTTCCCGCGGAAATCGTTTTGAAACAGCTCCGCGAAATCGAGGCGCAAGCACGTTCGGACCGCGCGCTCTATGCGCAGTGGCTCGTCGCCACGGGCATCGCCACAAACCGGCTCGGCTTCAGAGGCGAGGCGCTCGGCGATCTGAATGAAGCCTGCGACATATTGCAAGAATTGAACGACGGCCCGCGACTTGCTGATGCGAAGCGAGAGGTGGCTGTCGTGCATAGCTGGTGTGGGGAAGGCCGAGATGCCGGGCTTGCCCTATTGCGGTCTCTCGCCGAAAGCCTTGCTGCGCAAGATTGGACCGAAGCCGCCCAGGCACTCATCCAGGCCGGGCGCCTCGAACAGGAGATGGACCGGCCGCGTGCCGCCGCGCCGCTTTTCGACCGGGGGCTGAGGATTTCGGGCGCCGGTCTCGAAAAGGAAGAAAGGGGCCGTGCCGAGGTTAACAAGTTGCAAGCTCTCGTCGCCGCCGAGCTCATCAAGGAGGCCGAGCTCTATCGCGAGACGATCGAAGCGGATGTTCGCTCCTGCTCTTCTCGTCTCTCCTTTTTGGTGGCTATCGAGCGGATCCGCTGTTTTCGCGCGCGAGGCTTGCTGGAAGACGCGCGGCGACTTCTTGAGGACACTCGTGCCCTCGTGCCAGATAGCCAAAGCTTCGAGGCGATCGAACTTGCCGAAGCCGAAGGGGAGCTCGCTCTGGCGGAGCGCAACTTCGTGCTCGCCGACGAGAAGCTTCGGCAGGTGATCAAACGCTGCGACGAGGATGATCTCGACGGTCGCGAAGTTAAGGCCAGACTTTTGCGCGCCAAGGCGCTCGACGGCCTCGGACGCACTGAGGAAGCAGAAGGCACGCTTGCCTATGCGCTGCGTCTCGCCGTTGCGCGCGGATTGATCGGCCCTGCCGACGCGGTGCGCACGCAGATTGCGGCGCGCGGCGGCTCAGAGAACATCTCGGCTCAGGATCCGGCCCGACGTTATGTTCGCCGTCGGCCTCTCGGTGAAGGCGGACAAGGCAGGGTATTTCGTGCCTACGACATCGAGCGTGGCGGCGAAGTCGCGCTGAAACGCATCGACCTCGCGATGCTCTATGAGACAGCGCAGAGAGAACGGGTGATCTTGACGGCGCGTACCGAATTAAAGGCGGCTCAGCGCATCGATCATCCGGGCGTGGCGAGGGTCATCGAACTATTCATCGAGCCCGGCGGGGATGCGACTCTGATTGAGCAACTCATCAACGGTCCGACGCTCCGCAGTCGCATGGAAAGCCCAATCCAGACCGATTACGCACTGCAGCTCATCAAGCTGATCGCCTGTGCGCTCGACGCGATCCATAAAGCCAACATCGTTCATTGCGACCTCAAGCCGGAAAACATTGTGCTCGCCGCGCCGGATCACCCGGTCATCGTGGATTTCGGCATTGCGCTGCTCTACGCAGGGCAGCGGTCGAACCGAGGAACCCCGGCGTATATGGCGCCTGAGCAAATGCTGGGCGGCCGCATCGATGCGCGAACCGATCTCTATGCGCTCGGCATGATTGCTCACGAACTTTTAAAAATAGACCTCGGAACTGCACGAAAGTTTTGGCCGACAGATCTTCGCGCTGCAAGATCGATGCGCGCCGCCGGCCTCGATCCGCGCGTGGCGAGAATTCTTCGGCGCCTTGTTTTGCCGACGAAATGGCTGCGGCCGGGTTCGGCTGCCGAAGTTAGCCAGATCATTGGCGATGCTGCGGCAAGTTCGTGCCCCGGCTGACTTAAGGTAAGCTCTCTTAAGGTAAGCTCTTGCTTTTTTCGTGGCGCGTGCACAGTATGGAGCGGATCAGCACAAGCTCTTTGTTAGAGTATTTGTCATGATTACGATCAGCCACACCTCGGGCCCGCTTGTTGGAAAAATTCAAAGGTTTGACGATAGCAAAGAGCGGATCGAATTCGGGCGTGATGACAAATGCGATGTCGTCTATCCGCCCGAGGAGACAAGCGTAGGCCATCAACATTTTGCGCTGGTTCGCGACGGCTCTTCAGGCGATTGGGCGCTGCATCTCTACGGCGTGCATTTCGTCAGCGTCGATAAATTGCCGGCGCAACAGGACCAACCCGTCAAGTCGGGCCAGCATTTTCATCTTGGACCTGCAGATGGCCCGAATTTCGCGGTGACCATCGAACGAGCCGTTCCCAAGAGCAGCGCAAAAACCGAGGATCAACCCGAGCCAACTCCCTTACCGATCCGGATTCGACATCTTGCGATCGCCGGCAGCGCAATCGCCGCCATTCTCGCCCTGACGATCAGCGGCTTGATGGTGAACAATTACATCAATCAGAAACAAGTGGCGGCCACAGTCGCGAGCCTCAGCAAGGACCAGCAGAGAGCCCAAGAAGACCTGGCACGCATCGGTCGTGAGGCGGCCGTGAGCATCGATCAGAGCGTCATCGATCGATTGGCCCGCGCGACTTTCCTCGTTTTCCAGCAGGATGCGCAGGGCCGTCAATTTGCCATGGGCACAGCCTGGGTGATCGGACCAAATCTCCTGGCGACCAACGCGCACATATCGACCCAATGCGATGATCTCAAACCGGACGACCAACCGCTTGTGATAAAGCAGCTTGTCGAGTGCAACAGTTACAAGCCGGGTGAAAAGCTATATGTTCGGCAGCCCGGGGCGGGCGGCAAAACTTACGAAGTGATTGGGCACAGTTTCGATTCCGGTTATGTCGCTTTTCCCAAGTTTGCTCTTGCTGAGGATCCGACCATCGCTTCTTTCGGCGGCGGACAGCCCATCGCACTCGGGGAAATAGATGGTTACGACGTCGGGTTGCTGCGCGTAAAAGACGACCTTCCTCCGGGCCTGGCTCTCGAAGTTGCCTCGCAGGATGAGCTGTTGGCGCTCAAGGCGGGAATGCCCATCGCTTCTGCCGGCTATCCTGCCGAAGGGATCTTCAACAGCGATGTGCTCCCCCTCGGGGCGGTTCCGCAGGTGCGTTACGGGAATATCAGTGCATTGACCGATTTCTTCTTCCTGCCGACAGATCCAGCCCACAGTCAGCTGGTGCAGCATTCCATCCCAATAACCGGCGGCGCTTCCGGCAGCCCCATCGTCAGCGCGTCCGGGCATGTCATAGCCGTGGTCAGCTCAGGCAATTTCACGGCAGGAGTGGGAAGCCTGAGCCGCACCCCGAGCGCCGTCCAAATCAATTATGCCCAACGCGCCGATCTCGTAAGCCGGCTGCTCGCCGGCCAGGCCGAAGGCGAAAATGCGCTCAAGGCCGACAAGGACTATTGGACCAAGCAGATGGCGAATTTCAAACGCGGCATCGATCTCGTCGGCGCATGGGTCTTGGATCAGACCAAGCCCGATCCGAAAGCCACCGCGACCCTCGTTTCCGAAACACAAGCCAACCTCCAAGCCAGCGACATGAGCGTCGACCCGGTCAGTGAGAAAAAGCAGCGCATCAAGGTCGAAAAGGTCAACTTGTCGGCGGGAACACACTATCTGATCTTCGTTTATGCCGGGGACGAGACGAACATTCAAATCTACCTGAAGGACAGCAGCAATCAGACGGAGGCCGACAACACCATCTCGCAATGGTATCCGAGTGTGTCGTACACGCCGCCGAATACCGGCACTTGGTCGCTTGTTGTTGTTGGCCCCGATCAGGACACGCCGTTGACAACGGAAGTCTATAGTTGGCAATCTTCCAGCTCGTGAGATCGGCTGACCCATGACGGCAAAGAATGGGTAGCCGATTTGCTCTTTGAGGCTCGGAGGCGGTGGGCCGGTTCAGAAGGCCGCATCTGTAGCTTCAGCCCGACATGTGCCCATGGGGGCGCGTGCCGTATCGGACGCAGCTCTGGGCGCTCGTTGAGCCGGACTGTCGCGCACGATTGTCTCAGCGAAATCCGGGGTGCACGGACCCGGCGTTATGATCGCTTCGTCCCCAATGGCGGTAAGAGCGACCACCGAGGCCGCAAGGGAGCATAGCCCTGGCGTGATTTCCGCCAAGCAGGATCCGCCGAAATAGGCGGCGAGCATGTGCAGAAGCGTTGGCAACGCGGAAGCGTTTTAGCCGACGCTTCCCCCGCTCACTTCGTGCCACCTTCTCCGAAACGGGAGAAGGTGTCCATCGAGCTAGCCCTCAAGATGACCAATTATGCCTCTGCGCGTAGAGACTGACGCCGATCTCCCGGACGAGCTCCTGCTGCGTCTGCCGAACTGCAGAAAGCAGGTCTTACCAGCCCGCTCATGATAGAGATCGAGAAACAGTTCGAATCACGAGGATGAACGGGCCATTCGGTCTGTTCTTGCGCGATGTCAAAGCTGCCCGCAGACGCAGGGTCCCTGGCTGGCTTTGGCGCGAAGCGGCCCTGACGGACACTTCTGGTCTGTTGCGGACATCAGAACATCGCGGCATGAT
The DNA here is from genome assembly GCA_963720425.1 of uncultured Alphaproteobacteria bacterium. Taxonomy (GTDB): domain Bacteria; phylum Pseudomonadota; class Alphaproteobacteria; order Rhizobiales; family Beijerinckiaceae; genus Methylovirgula. The sequence goes on along the minus strand of OY970391.1, from coordinate 320,036 downwards.
CATGTTAGCAGAGACAAAAGGACACCTGAACGTCTATTAGCTTCCCGTTCTTGTTCTGAATTCAAGTGCTGGAAGTGCCCTGATGGCGAGCAAAGCTGTGGACGAGCGGGGTAGCGCGGATTTACCCAAGGTCAAGGTCTTTATCTCCTATTCGCGCAAGGACATGGCCTTCGCGGATCGGCTGGAAGCCGCCTTCAAGGAGCGTAAGTTCGAGCCGCTGATCGACCGCAGCGAGATCTACGCCTTTGAGGACTGGTGGGCGCGCATCCAAGCCCTGATCGCTAAGGCCGACACTGTTATATTCGTACTCAGTCCCAATGCGGTGGCTTCCGACGTCTGCGCAAAGGAAGTCGCTTTCGCGGCCTCGCTCAACAAGCGTTTCGCCCCCGTCGTCCTGCGGCGCGTAGACGACAAGCTGGTGCCGGAGGCGATCGCGCGCCTCAACTTCATCTTCTTCGACGACGACGTGCTGTTCGAGGAGAACTTCAATCGGCTCTGCGATGCGCTGCAAATCAATATCGACTGGATCAGGAAACATACGGAGTACGGCGAGGCCGCCCGCCGTTGGGCGATCAGCGGCCGGCTGGGGGGACTGCTGCTGCGTTCGCCCGTGCTCGAAGAAGCCGAGCGCTGGATCGCATCGCGCCCGCCCGGTGCGCCGCAGCCGACGGAAGAGACGCAGGCGTTCATCGCCGAGAGCCGCCGCGCGGCCACGAGGCGCCGCAACATGCTGACCAGCAGCCTCGCGGCCGGGTTGCTGCTCGCGCTCGTACTCGCCGGGCTCGCCTTTTGGCAACGCGGCGTTGCGGTTGAGGAGCGGCAGATCGCAGATCAGCAGCGCAAGCGCGCCGAAGACACGCTCGCGGCCGCGACCAAGACAGCCAATAGTCTTGTCTTCAACCTAGCGCAGCGGTTCCGCGATTCTACGGGAGTCCCAGCTAATCTCATCAAAGACATTCTCGACCGGGCCCGCGGCTTGCAGGATCAGCTCACCAAGTCAGGACAGGTGACGCCGGCCCTCATGTACACCAAGTCCGCGGCCCTCGACGAAACCGCGGAATCCTTGCTGGAGATCGGCGACACAGCCGGTGCGCTCTCCGCCGCGGAGCAGGCCCGGCAGATTCAGGCGGACCTGATCAAGGCAAGCCCTCACAGCACCGGCTGGCAGCGCGAACTCTCGGTGTCGTTGGATAAAGTCGGCGACGTGCAGGAGGCAAAGGGCGACCTCGCGGACGCTCTGAAGTCCTATAAGGACAGCCTCGCCATCATGGACCGGCTGGTGAAATCCACTCCCGGCAACTTCGGCTGGCAGCGCGATCTCTCAGTGACGTTGATAAATATCGGCGAAGTGCAGGAGGCAAAAGGCGAACTTGCGGCCGCACTCAAATCCTACCGCGACGGCCTCGCCATCAGAGATCGATTGGTGCAATCCAATCCCATCAATGCAGTCTGGCAGCGCGACGTGTCGGTTTCGTTGAACGCGGTTGGCGGGGTCCAGGTCGCGCAGGGCGATCTTTCAGGCGCGTTGAAGTCTTACAGCGACGGCCTTGCGATTACCGACCGACTGGCGAAATCCGAACCCGACGACACGAACGCGCAACGCGATCTGTCCATATCGCATGACAAGGTCGCCGATGTGCAGGTGGCGCAAGGCGACCTTGCGGACGCACTGAAATCCTACCGCGAGAGCCTCGCAATTACCGACCGGCTGGCGACGTCAGATCCTGGCAACGCGCGGTGGCAGCGGGACCTTTCGATCTCGATGGACAAGGTGGGCGACGTGCACGTGGCGCAGGGAGATCTTGCGGACGCGCTCAAGTCTTACCAGGACGCCCTTGCCATCCGAGACCGGCTGGCGAAATCCGATCCTGGCAACGCCGCCGGGCAACGTGATCTGACGTTTTCCTACGTCAAGATCGGAGGTGTGCAGGTGGCGCAGGGCGATCTCGCGGGCGCGCTGAAGTCCTACCAAGACGGCCTCGCGGTCGCCGACCGGCTCGCAAAGTCCGATCCCGGCACCGTCGCCTGGCAGCACGATTTGGCAGTCATATTCGAGAAGATCGGTGACGTGCAGCAGCAACAGGGCAATCTTGCAGACTCTCTCAAGTCCTACCAGGGCAGTCTCGCCATCGTCGAGAAGCTGGCGAAATCCGATCCCGGCAACGCAGGCTGGCAAAACGACCTCTCAATTTCCTACCTCAAAGTGGGCAACCTGCAAGAGGCGCAGGGCGATCTCGCGGGCGCGCTCAATTCCTACCAGGGCAGTCTCGCCGTCCTCGAGCGCCTGACGAAGACAGATCCGAGCAATGCCAGCTGGCAAGCCGATCTGGCGATGTCTGTGGACATGATAGCCGGGGTGAAAGTGGCGCAAGGCGATCTAGCGAGCGCGCTGAAGTCTTACCAGAACAGCGTTGCCATCTTTGACCGGTTGGTAAAATCCGACCCCAGCAACGCCGGCTTTCAGCGCGAGATGTCGGTGCCGTTGAACAAGGTAGGCGACGTAGAAATGGCGCAGGGCAATCTTGTGGACGCGCTCAAGTCCTACCGGGATAGCCTCGCCATCAGGGATCGGCTGGCGAAAGCCGATCCCCGCAATACCGGCTGGCAGCGCGACCTGTCGACATCATACGACAAAGTTGGCGACATTCTGGTGAAGCAGGGCGATCTTGCGGGCGCTCTCAAGTCCTACCAGGACGAGCTCGCGATCGCCAACCGGCTAGCGAAATCCGATCCCGGGAACGCCGCATGGCAGCGCGATCTCGCCGTGACCTATGGCGCGTTTGCCCATGTCTATCGTCGCTCGAATGATCACGACAGCGCACTCGCCGCTCTGCAAAAAGGGCAAGCCATCATGGATCGCCTGACGAAGCTTTCGCCGGAGAATGCCGGCTGGAAGCGCGATCTTGCCTGGTTCGACGATCAGATCGCAGCTTTGACCAAATAAGCCATCACCCCGAAGCGAGCGCCTGCGCTATGCTCGCTGAAGCTGCGCGCCAAGCTGGCCGTTCGTTGAGGCGCGCTGAACCGGCCACGCGCACCCCGCTATCGAAGCTGCCTTGAGATGCCGTTCCACAGGGCGGGTCTTCAATCTGCCGTTTTGAGGATGGGAGGAAGTCATGAGAACGCTCATTCTGGCGCTTCGGTTCACCCCCCTTGCCGGAGGTCTTTTCCAAGTACCTTTGTCATGGGCTGGGCAAGATCCGTGCGCATCGGCCGCCACTTTTGCTCCATTCTTGACTGCAAACGGCGGTCAACTATATGGGAAGCAAGGACCGGAGAGCAAGGATGCTGCGCTGGTTTCGTGCAATGAAATTCAGTGCCGTCTTTGGGGCGACAGTCGTGATGCCCATGGCCGCATCGGCTCAATCCAATGGGCTAACGGGTCAGGTAATCCCACAGGCGCAATCCGATACGCATCGGAGAGTACCCTTGCAGGGCACCGAGTCGAACCCGATTGCCGAGGCCATGCCCGTGGGCCCGGTGCCGAGCGGCGAAGAGGTCCAGGTGACCGTGCTTCTCAAGCCCGCCTCTCCGCCGAGCCCCGAAGCGTTGGAGGGCGCCGAGGTTCAGCGCCTGAGTAGCGCTCAATATGCGAACCAGTTCGGCGCCGATCCTGACACCCTGGCAAAAGTCAGCGCGTTTGCGGAAGCAAATCATCTGAGGGTCGTCGAGAGCGATCGGGTCAAGCGCAGGGTCATCCTGTCGGGGACTGCTTCGGCGATTGCGAACGCGTTCGGCACCCAGCTGCGTTCCTTTACTTTGCCGACAGGCCGGACCTTTCACACAACCGTCGCGCCGCCGACCGTGCCTGCGAATCTGGCGCCTGACATAGAGGCCGTTCTCGGCCTGGACACGCGTGCTATCGCGTCACCACATTACATCGTCAGTCATGCTGCTAAGGCCCAGTCCTTCTATCCGCCGCAAATAGCGTCTCTCTATGACTTTCCCCCTGACGCCAACGGCGCCGGTCAAACCATCGCCATTGTTGAGTTGGCTGGCGGCTTCGTTCCGGAGGATCTCAAGGACTATTTCAAGAGCCTCAGCCTTCCCCTGCCGAAGGTAACCGCGATCTCGGTGGATGGCGGGCGCAACTCGACCGGCGTGGACGCAGACGCGGAGGTCGCGCTGGACATCGAGGTTGCCGGGGCGGTCGCTAATGGCGCCAACATCGCGGTCTATTTTGCCCCTAATGGCACCGAACAGGAGTTCCTCAATGCGCTCCTGGACGCAATTTCTAATCCACAAACTTCGGTGGTCTCGATCAGTTGGGGCTTGGCCGAAGACCTGTATAGTGAGCAGTTCCTAAACGCTATGAATTGGGTGGTGTTCGACGCGGCTAGGCTTGGCGTTACGGTCGTCGTATCTTCCGGCGACCATGGTTCTTGGGACAACGTGGTTGACGAGAAGGGCGTGCCTGACAAAAAACTGCACGTCGATTTTCCGGCGTCGGACCCATATGTCCTCGCCTGTGGAGGCACGGCGCTGATGTCGACGGGCAACGCGATCGCCTCGGAAACCGTTTGGCACACCACTTCGGGACGAAACGCCGGTAGTGCGACTGGAGGCGGGGTGAGCGACAGATGGCCGCGGCCTGCCTGGCAGGCTTCAGCCATGGTACCCTTGAACCCTAGCGGCGGTATCGGTCGTGGCGTCCCGGATGTGGCCGGCGATGGCGATCCTGGCACAGGATACATAATTCGCTTGCACGGCGGGGATCAGGTCCTCGCAGGTACCAGCGCCGTCGCACCGTTGTGGGCTGGGCTGATTGCGATCCTGAACCAGAAACTGGGTCAACGGCTCGGATTCGTAAACGACAAACTTTATGCGATGGGCTCGCAGGGCTTCCACGGCATCGTGAATGGCGATAATGATGTCGCCGGCCTCCATGCGTATTCCGCGCGTCCCGGATGGAATGCTTGCACCGGTCTTGGCAGCCCCGATGCTTCAAAGATTCTGTCCGGTCTTACCAGTTCTGGAGTGCGCCCCTAGAGCTGGACAAGATTAGGCGGCAGTTTTGACCGTCTGCCGGCGTGGTCGTCCTCGAACTGGGCCGGGCTCAGATAGCCGAGCGCGGAATGGAGTCTGCGAGTGTTGTAAACCTCGTCGATGAAGCGGGGAAGATCAGCTGTCACTCGGCTGGTCGCAATTGGATATTCCTCGAAAAGGCGCTGAAGCTCGAACCCGGTCGATCAATTTTCGCGTCAGCACTCTTGCGCCCTATGCTCAATCAGGTAAGGTTTGCCTTCAGTTGGCGGTCACAAATTCGTTGTTTTCGCACAACGGGGGACGCCAATGAGTTGGCGGCGTCCAAGCGTGATACCCAAAGCTCCTTTGGGCGTCGCCGCACCAATTCCGCAGCGCCATGCATAATATAGAAAGGGCGGCGACGCGGCAGGCGTGAATGGGCCGATATTCGAGCAGCGGAAGAAACCGTTCGCATCGTAGATGAGAAACGGGATCAGGCCAAAAGTCGGTTAGGGGATACTGCGGCCTGAGCGTCTAAAGAGTTTCATCGTATGGGTTGCTAGACGCCACATCTAACTATTTCGACGCCCAGCGCGATCAGACTTCCGATTGCGACGTAAGTGGACGTATGCCAAAGCGTGACAGAACGTAGCGCGATGCCGGCGAAAATCCCGATATCAGCCCAAAACAGCACCGACAATGCCAATGCTCTTGACATATAGCGCATGGAACGACCCCCGTGATGTCCTTGGGCGATATAAGGTAGTCAAGGCTAACATGTGGGCAAAACAAAGACAGGCATGTTGCGCCTTGGATCGATGCATCGCGTGCCGAGTGCGGCGATGGTGCCGATGATCACTGGGCAATCAGGGCAGCGATGAGGTTGTATTCGACGGCAGTGACACCAAAGTCACGGCGCTGGCGCAAAGAGCGGCCCTCTGACCCGATAGGCGCCATCCGCCTAATCCGAACACGCCTATTTATGCGACAGGAACAAATGAAAACGTCGATCGAATGATTCGCCATGTAGTACAGGGGAATTCTATCCCTTATTCTCGTTCTGACGTCGCGAAACTTTAGATAAGGTACGGCAATCCGTCTGATCTCTTAAACGCCCTTCTTGGATCGCTTTGCTTTTATTTCGCCCGTCGTAATCTCCGCAACCATAACGGTGGCCACGTCGGCAGGCCGCCTTTCCCCTTTGGGGTGCCTGGGCATTTTGCGTCTACTAAGAGATCGTTTCGTATCAGCCCCAAGATTATGGATGTCGTACTTCGCGACGACGATGCCATAGTCGTTAGTTATCCTGATTTCTTCGGGCGCATTTGGAGCAAATTCTCTTTTTGGCCAGAAGAAATGCTCGTTGCCCTCGTAAAAACTCGCGAGAGCTTCCTTCGCCTGTTCATTAAACTCTGTTGTCGGCTCGTCTTGAGTTGGCCAAATTGTCTCAAAAATGACGGTTCCGATGAATCGCCTGAACTCCATGCGCATTGCAACGCCCTCCGCATTGCATGCGCCCCCCGATAGGCAGCCTTGAGGTTTAGCAATAAAAAGTCAAGCCCCGCAAATTGCTCCTAAGTCACACCCTGAGCACCACTTGGCGCGTTAGCAGGTTGCTGAGGCATGGAGTTTCTAAGTTCTGCTCTTCGGTGTTCCCCACGAGCTAGTTATCTCGACGCGATCTCCTGGCCGTGGGTGTCGATGTTTGTTGAAGCCGCCCACGGGCCAGGGATGGCGCGACTGGTTTGATGCGCTGTTGAAAGACTCGGAGGCTACGTTCGACTTTGGTCCCGCTTCTCCTTTTACGAGTGGGACACGCTGCCTCGGGCGGCTCCGGCATGGCCCTGCCAACAACTTGCAATACAAGCCGAGTGCCAGGATCGATTCTAGGGTGTTTTGGTCTCGCTGATAGCGTTTCTAGCTGTCGCGCCGCCCGCTTTGATGGCGATCTTAACGGCACCTTCCATCGGATCTTTGAGGGGCACCTCGACTCGGAGCAACCCGTGCTCGTAGGTCGCTTCGGCTTTGTCAGGTTTCACTGGCCAACCTAGGGCCAGTGCTGAAACATACTCGACGTCCTTTGTTGGCGCTATCAGGTGGATGCTGTCTTCCATGATCTTCAAATCGATGGTCTCCGTTGGCGCTCCTGGGATGGCAAACTCCACTACTAGCTTGCCGCTCTCTGTGTCACCATACGCCACTGTGTTGGGCGCAACCCTGATCCGATCTTCCGGCATCTTGGCACCTTACGTTCTATGACAGATGATTCCGGGATTTCCATTCCGACATTCGGAAGTATACACTCAAAAGCCTACATTGCGACCGCATTTTCGCCAATGGCAGCGGTACCAGGGCCGGGACACCTGAAGGCTACGTCGTTGCCCACGACACATCAAACGATCTTGCAGTCGTCGGCGAGCCTGCCGCCCACCATCGCGCATCTCAAAGGCCACGGCCTCGAAGGTCTGTTCGTGGTCTGCGCCAATGCGGCTTGCCTGCACTCCGGCGTTGACGTGCATAAGATCAAAGCGAGCGGCTTCCATCTTCTTGTCCAAGGCGAGAATTAGGCTTTCGAGATCGTCGCGCTTGGCGCGGAGTGTCCAGAGAACGTGCGGGTCGGGCCATGAAAAAATTGGCTTTGCCAATCGGTGCGGCACTAACTGCCGTAGGAATCCTAATCGGATTTGATCTGCCGGCCCTGGTGGGTGACTGGGGCGCCCCCGTGGAAATTGGTCAGGAACAGTTGGCGCAGATAAGAGTGATCATCGTAAGCGCCATAGTCCTGCTCGGAGCAGTCTCGCAAATTTATGGATCGTGGCCGGATCAAAGGGAATGAGGATTTAGCTGAGTTTGCTACCGAATCCCGGAGTTCCCGAAGACGTAGATGGCGTCGGGTGCGCCCGATCTACCGTAAGAATTTCGCTTAGACCTCGGGATCTCCCAAGCTGTAAATGAGCTCTGGTGCAGCGCATGCGCAGAGATCGAAAGACCGGAGCGAATGTCCTTCGACCACTTAGATGACCTAAAGTTCGTGGACGAGCGCACCGCCCTGAGGGCGGCTCTCGCAGCCCCGCCTCTGGACCCCAATGAGCGCGGAACGGTCCGCCAGGAAGCGGAAGCCTTGGTGAGGGCCGCTCGAGGCGGTGCCCGTCATCAGGGGGTAGTGGAGAGCTTCCTGCAGGAGTTTAGTCTCTCCACTCCTGAAGGCCTCGCGTTGATGTGTCTTGCTGAGGCCCTTCTTCGCACGCCCGACGAGCGAACGCGCGACCGGTTGATCGCGGCGAAAGTCGCGTCCGCAGACTGGGCCCGCCACGCGGGTCGATCCGACAGCCTGCTGGTCAACGCGTCCACTTGGAGCCTCATGTTGACGGGCAAACTCATCGCCCCGGACCAGGAGGCAGTTCGCAATCTACCGGGATTCGTCCGTAGGCTGGCCGGCCGGCTGGGTGAACCTGTGATCCGCCGCGCTGTCGGGGCGGCCGTCCGCATCATGGGCGAGCAGTTCGTGCTGGGCTCCACGATCGCGAGGGCCTTGAAGCGGGCGAACGAGGAGGGGTTTTTCTGCTCCTTCGACATGTTGGGCGAGGCGGCCCGGACACAGGCCGACGCCGACCGATATGAAGCCGCATATGCCGCCGCCATAGACGCTGTGGGCGCACAAGCTGGCGGCAAAGGCGCGGAGACCGGCCACGGCGTGTCAGTTAAGCTGTCGGCGCTCTCACCCAGGTACGAAGCCCGCCAGGCCGAGCGCGTCTGGGCGGAACTGTATCCGCGCATAAGGAGCCTGGCGTCGCAGGCCGCGAATGCCGACATCAACCTGACCCTCGACGCTGAGGAAGCCGACCGTCTGGTGCTGTCCCTCGAGATCCTCGATCGGCTGGTCCGCGAACCAGAACTGGGCGCCTGGAAAGGTCTAGGGCTCGCCGTCCAGGCGTATCAGAAGCGTGCGCCACAGGTCATCGAGTCTGTCGCGGATATTGCTCGCTCAAGCGGTCGCCGGCTTATGGTGCGGCTGGTGAAGGGCGCCTACTGGGACACGGAGATCAAGCGTGCTCAGGTCGCCGGCCTGCCGGACTACCCCACCTACACCACCAAGCCCGCCACGGACCTTTCTTATCTGGTCTGCGCCCGCGCCCTCGTCGCTGCAGCCCCCGCCCTCTACGCCCAGTTCGCGACCCATAACGCCCACACTCTGGCCGCTGTGCGTGAAATGGCCCGACAGGCCGGAATTTCACCCGAGTTCCAGCGTTTGCACGGCATGGGCGACGCGCTCTACGCTGCAGCCGCCGACCGCTACGGGGTCTTCGCTCTTCGCGTCTACGCGCCAGTGGGAAGTTACGAGGATCTCTTGCCCTACTTGGTGCGACGTCTCCTGGAGAACGGAGCGAACACCTCTTTCGTGCATGCCTTGCTGGACGAGCGCACGCCTGTCTCCAGCGTTGTCCTGGATCCGATCGCTGCAGTGGAATCGACAGGGGGCGCTCCGAATCCTCGGATCCCGCGTCCGGTCGACCTCTATGGCCAAAGCCGCCGCAACGCGCTGGGCCTCGACCTTTCCATAGCTGACGCACGCGGCGAACTCGCTAGGGCGATCGCTGCACTCGATGCCGAAGAACCGGAAGCTGGACCGATCGTTCGTGGGCGGCTTGGCCGCGCCGGCAAAGCGGAGACGCGTCTTTCCCCCGCTCAGCTTGGACATGTCGTCGGACGCTCCTGGTCCGCCACTCCAGACGATGTGAACACCGCCTTCTTGGCCGCCAAGGCCGCCCAGCCAGCGTGGAACGCCTGCGGCGGCGAGCGCCGCGCCACGCTGCTTCGCGCCATGGGCGACGCGGTCGAAGCAAACCGCGACCGGCTTGTCGCCCTGTGCGCACGCGAAGGGGGCAAGACGCTGAGCGATGGCGTCGCCGAGGTGCGGGAGGCTGCCGATTTCTGCCGATACTACGCCAGCCTTGCGGAGCGCCAGTTTGCGGCCGCCGACTTGCTTACTGGTCCAGTGGGCGAGACGAACCAGCTTATGCTGCATGGGCGGGGGGTGTTCGCCTGCATCAGCCCGTGGAATTTCCCCGTGGCTATCTTTACCGGGCAGATAGCAGCGGCGCTCGCCGCTGGCAACGCCGCTCTGGCGAAGCCCGCCGAGCAGACAACGCTGATCGCCGCGGAAGCTGTACGCCTCTTCCATGCGGCCGGCCTCGATCCAGACCTGCTGCATCTCTTGCCCGGCGACGGCGAGACGATCGGCACTGCTCTGGTGACCCATCCCCATTGCGACGGCGTCGCCTTTACCGGTGGAACGGACACGGCCTGTGCGATCAACCGCGCCCTTGCCTCGCGCCGCGGAGCCATCGTCCCGCTCATTGCCGAGACCGGGGGACTGAACGCCATGTTCGTGGACACCACGGCCTTGCGTGAGCAAGTCATCGATGACGTGCTCACCTCGGCGTTCGGCTCGGCTGGTCAGCGGTGCTCGTCCCTGCGGCTCCTCTTTCTGCCGCACGAAACGGCCGACCAACTGGTGGAGGGGCTTATCGGAGCCATGAGCACCCTTGTGCTCGGTGACCCCGCGGATCCGAGGACCGATATCGGCCCGATCATTGACGAACAAGCGCGTGGCGCCTTGCAGGCGCATGCGAAGCGGCTGCGGCGCGACGCCACGGTGCTGCATCAACTCGCCCCGCCGGGCGAAGGCACCTACTTCGGCCCGCTGATTGCGGAGATACCGTCGGCGGAGTTTCTACGGGAGGAAGTTTTCGGCCCGATCCTGCATGTGGTGCGTTACGACCCCGGTCAACTTGAGGCCGCCGCCGCTCCGCTGCGGTCGGCGGGCTATGGCCTGACGCTCGGCATCCACAGCCGCATCGAGGCGTTCGCCGACAGCGTGGAGCGGGCCGTTCCCGCCGGAAACGTCTACGTCAATCGCGCGATGACCGGCGCCGTCGTCGGAGTCCAGCCGTTCGGCGGTGTGGGATTGTCTGGGACGGGTCCGAAGGCGGGTGGCCCATACGCCCTGCTGAGGTACGCCGTGGAACAGACGGTGAGCGTCAACATCGCCGCACAGGGCGGTGACCCGGCCCTGTTGAACCTTTGCTAGAGGCGGCGCGTGGCGAGCAGTAGGCTGGTTTCGGTGGCCGTCACGCCGTCGATCAGGCGGACCGCGTCGAGGACGCCGCTGAACCCGCCGAGGTCGCGGGTCGTGAGTTCGGCGACCAGGTCCCAGCGGCCATTGGTCGCGTGAACCGCCTCGACCTCGGGAAGGCCGCAGAGCGCCCGCGACACCGACTCGCCTTTGCGGCCTTCCACCGCGATGCTCATGATCGCGCGGACCTGCCCCCCGGTTCCTTCGGCCGGCCCGCGCAAGGTGAAACCGAAGATGTCGCCGCGGTCGCGCATGCGATCGATCCGGTTCTGCACCGTGGCGCGGGACACCTTCAGCGTCTTGGCGAGCGCCGCTGCCGGGGTCCGGGCGTTCTGGCGCAGCAGGACGAGGAGGTTGCGGTCCAGTTCATCCATCGAAGGTCCTCGATACGCAATCAGTACATATCATATCGCTAACTTATAACGCAGAATCATCAAGATTGCTCTGTTTTCGCTGACATCGCTTTGCGTTACCTTTCGACTCAGATTCGGATGGGGGAACTCATGCGGCCGCGAATCCTGATGACCGATCCGGCGCATTTCGAGGTGCGCTATGCAATCAATCCCTGGATGCGGCCGGCTGACTGGGCGATCGAGCATCGCCTGGCCGCCCCCCGCGCCTGGCACAATCTGAGACGCGCGCTCAAGGCGGCCGGCGCGGACATCACCGTCATCGAAGCCGCCCCCGAGTGGCCTGACATGGTGTTCGCGGCCAACTCAGCCGTCGTCTTTGACGGGCAATGCGTGCTCGCTCGCTTCCGTCACGCGGAGCGCCAGGGCGAAGCGCCCCACTTTCGCGCCGCTTTGGTGTCGATGGCCGGGCCAGGCAAGGTGGATGAGATCGTTTCACTGCCGTCCGGCCTGATCCAGGAAGGCGCCGGCGATTTCATCTGGGACGCGAGTCGGCAGATGTTCTGGGCGGGCTTCGGGCAGCGCTCGGACAGGACCGCGGCGCTCTGGATGGGCGACGCCCTCGGCGCCGAGACGGTTCCCCTCGAGCTGGTGACGCCCCGCTTCTACCACCTCGATACCTGCTTTTGCCCTCTATCCGGCGGTCAGGTGCTCTACTACCCACCCGCCTTTACGGCAGCCGCACTCCGATCGATCCGGGCGCGGGTGGCACCCGACGCGCTGATCGAGGCCGACTCGGAGGCCGCGGCCTCCTTTAGCGTCAACGCCGTCAACCTCGGCCGGACCATCGTGATGGCCAAGGCGCCGCCGCGGTTGCGCGCCATTCTTGAGGAACTCGGCTATCGGGTCGCCGAGGTCGATCTAGCGCCCTTCATCCTCTCGGGCGGGGCGGCGTTCTGCCTGACGCTCCGGCTCGACAACGCGCCCACGCGGGCCGCGGCGACCTCTTTCCAAACCTCCATGCAAATGATCCCGACATGAGCCACGCCTTGGAAGCCGAACTGGCTCGCTCCGCCGCCGATCTGATCGCGGCTGAAAGCCGATTTGGGGCCAAGAACTACAAATCCCGCGACGTGGTGCTCACGCGTGGTGAAGGCGCTTATGTCTGGGACACTGAGGGCCGGCGCTACCTCGACTGCCTTTCAGCCTATTCGGCTGTCAACCAAGGACACTGCCATCCGAAGATCCGTGAAGCGATGATCGCCCAGGCCTCGCGCCTGACGATCACCTCCCGCGCTTTCCGCAATGACCAGCTGGCCCCGTTCTACGAGGAGCTCTGCGCGCTCACCCGCTCGCACAAGGCCTTGCCGATGAACTCCGGCGCCGAGGCGGTGGAGAGCGCGCTGAAGGTGGTCCGCAAGTGGGGCTACGAGGTGAAGGGCGTGGCCGACGACCAGGCCGAGATCATCGTCTGCGCCGACAATTTCCACGGCCGCACGCTGGCGATCGTGGGCTTTTCGACCGACGCGCAATCGCGGCGCGGCTTTGGGCCGTTCGGCCCCGGCTTCAAGGTGATCCCCTTCGGCGACGCGACGGCGCTGGAGGCGGCGATCGGGCCGAATACCGTGGCGTTCCTCGTCGAGCCTATTCAGGGCGAGGCCGGCGTCATCATTCCGCCAACCGGCTATCTGCGCGCGGTGCGCGAGATCTGTTCACGCCGAAACGTGATGCTGATCCTCGACGAAATTCAAACCGGCCTCGGCCGCACCGGCAAACTTCTGGCGGAGGAGCACGAAGGCGTGGAGGCGGACCTGACCCTGGTGGGCAAGGCACTCTCCGGCGGCTTCTATCCGATCTCGGCGGTGCTCTCGAACCACGAGGTGCTTGGCGTGCTGAAGCCGGGCGAACACGGCAGCACCTTCGGCGGCAACCCGCTCGCCTGCGCCATCGCCCGAGCGGCGCTCAGGGTGCTGGTCGAGGAGGGGATGATCGAGAACGCTGCGCGACAGGGCGCTCGTCTGAAGACCTCGCTGGATGGCCTCGCCAAGTCATCCGTCAAGGCGGTGCGTGGGCGCGGGCTTATGATCGCTGTCGAGCTTGAGCCGCAAGCCGGGGGCGCGCGCGCCTATTGCGAGCGCCTACAGACCTTGGGCCTACTCTGCAAGGAGACCCACGAGCACACCATCCGCATTGCGCCACCCCTGCTCATCACAGACGCCGAAAGTGATTGGATCGCCGAACAATTCAGCAGAGTGCTGTAGGGTTGTCTCGGCAAAGGGCTTGTAATGGAGAACCTCTCACCTTTTTCCGAAGAACGTCCGCTTCTGACCGATTTTGTTGATTTAGTCGCGCCAGAACGTGAGATGGCTTGGGGTTGAGGCGACCCCAGCCGGATTTCCCGAATTCAGGGTTTCGCGGGTTGCATTTGCGTGTTGGGTGCCGGTTATCGCTTCCTTACGCTGTTGCAGCGGTCATCACCTGAATCAGGCCGAAGCTGGCGCCCTATCGCGAGCACACGAAGCGCCGGCATCGCGTGATCGCCGGGAACTGCAAGTCATCTGCCAAGCCGAGCGCGGCGAAGGTGACGGGCACAGACTGTTGGCAAGCCGCATTCGCACAGGTGACGAAGAGGCCAATCAGACCGTGGCCTTTGAGATGGGCGATGGTCGGGGGTTCGTGCGTCATTCTTCTGCTCGCGCGCGAACTCGCCAGACCTGTTGGACAAGGCCTGGTGTGTGAATAGGCGCCAGTCTTTGCTCATCCTCAGTCGCAGGAGATAGGATCCAGCGCAAATTTGTAGCTCGATCGAGAAGCGTTACCTCGTTCGCGGTAGCGTCCTCGATTTCGAAAGGTGCTCTAGCGTTGCTTACAAACTCGAGGTTCCCGGCGTCGCCTGCGCGGAGATTTGGCGGAACTTCCTGAGTTTGCAGCTGATCGATAAAAATTACCAACACACCAACTTGCAAAGCGTCGCTTTGGACGAAGGCATCCCATCTCGTCATCATCATCAGGCCACCTCTCGGATTTGAGGCCAAATTAATCTACACGCAGACGACGCACAGGCCTTCGAGGCCGTGGCCTTTCAGGTGCGCGATGGTCGGGGGTGCGGGCGTCATTTTGGGGTGTAGGCTATTTGGTCGGCTGCGTGGTCGGCTTCCACTCGCGTGCGAGCTTCTGCGCCTCGGGTATCGGAATTAGAGACCACCGCTTTCTCGGCAAAAGAGCCGGTCACCCGAGGCACCGAGATGAATGCTCACCAATCAATTGTCTCGCTCGTGGCTCAGGCGGATCAACTCATTGGCGAACTGCCTCTTCTGTTGTTCGTCGAGGCTCGCGTAGAGCGGTTGGGCGGCATCGGCGAGCTTCTTCATATCGGCGGAGCGCTCACCGAGGGCCTTCGCCTGGCTGTTCAAATATTCGATGACATCACCGGATTCCTTCTGCTGCCCGCGTTCTGCTTGAAAGGCGACCAGACGATCAGCTCGGTTCTTGTCGATGTCGTGCAAGGAGCTCGCGAACCCTGGCCAATTCTTCTCCTGCTCGAGGGTGAGGTGCAAATTGGCCTTGATACCGGCCGTGCGCGCATCCGCTTCAGCGACAAGTTGGTTGGCGGCCTGTGCGGCGCGATCAGCCGCTGTCGGACCCGACGCAGTGGAAGGAATGCCTTGGCCGCCCTGACGGTCGCTAGTTCCGGTGCCTTGCGCCAGAGATGCCCCGGTGACCCCGAGCGACAGCGCGGCGGCGAGAAGCAAATATTTCATATCAATCCTCCTGACCTCGGACCGGATTGATACTATGCGATCTCTCGTAGGCTCGGAAACTACTTATTCCGGCATCCAGTCCAGCACGACGTTCACGGCTGCGGCACCGCATCGCGTGCAAATGGACCGCGCGGGACATCGCGAGGTCGCCCGAACTGCAAGTCGTCGCGCAGGCCGAGCGCTGTGAAGGTGAACGCTGTGGCGTGAAGGCACGCCGCGTTCGTGCATGTGACGAAGAGGCCTTCGAGGCCGTGGCCCTTGAGATGGGCGATGGTGGGTGGTTCGGGCGTCATGGTAAGATCATACGCTTGACGGGCCAGCCTTTACAGAAAGACTTTGTTTGGCATCGATGGGGAATTCCAGCATGACGACAAAGCCGCCGAAAAGCTGGCAAGAGCTTGGCGATGAGTTCCATATGGTGATTGGCTATTGAATCACCGCATGGGCCAGCGTCGACAATGAGTTGTTCGACATTTTCCAGGATATACGATTGACGGGTCCCGACGACCGATTTTGTCGGCTGGGCTGCTTAGTCGGCTTCCACTCGCGTGCGAGTTTCCACGCGTTATCCCCGGACGTTCATTGGCGGATGATAGGCCTCAATCAAATCAGCCTGTTCATACAATCGCGTCCCTTGATATGTGTTCGGATCCTCAACATGCAGGTAAAGTAGAGTAGCGCCGTAACCGTTTTTAGCTATATCCCAAAGACCTGAAACCGTGTGCGCTTTGATGTCATTACGAACGCTCTCGACAGCGCCGATAAAAACAGGAACCGGATGGGCCGCATCCCCAGATGCGAATATAAAATTTCCTGCTTGTAGCGGTAGCAGTATGTCGTCAGATACTAGCAAGTACGTATAGTTTTTGCCTGATACGCCCGTAAATGTCGCACTGGGCATGATGTTCTCTAATAGGTCCATGTGTATGCCCCTATTTCGTCGGCTGCGTGGTCGGCTTCCACTCGCGTGAGAGCTTCTGCGCCTCGGCTATCTGCTTCATTGATCGGCCTCTATTTTTCCTTCGTAGCTTGGGCATAGAGTCTTGAACGCGGCGACTGCCGCTGCGTTGTCACCCGCGCACGATGGAAACACTGGAAACTTATAGTGATCGACGTGCTTGCTGCCCGGACCCGCGTAATAGGTGGAGGAGGGAACAGGCGAATATTCGACCGCCAGAGTGCCCTTCTCGCAATTCGCCCAAACAGTGACCACACCTATTTCTGCATCTCCATCCCGCATGAGTTTATCGGCGCACGCTGTTAGTGCGGCACCGTTCAATTGCTCATTGCGGTGGCAAGCCTCCATTGCATCGGGGAGAGTCATCACGGATGTCAGTTTCGCCGTGCGCGTGTCGAAGCCCGAAATGCTGGTCACGGTAGTTCCGGCAGCGTGGCAAGTAGAAAACCCCTCAAGCGCGGTCGCCGGAGTGATCACTAGCGATGCGCCGAGGGCGACGGCTATCGAAAAGCAATCGCGCCTTGTCACCATCTTCTCCTTCTTTTCTGCAAAAATTGCCGAAACTCTAGCACGCCGAGACCTTCGAGGCCGCGGCCTTTGAGGTGAGCACTCGTCGCCGGTTCGGGCGTCATGGCAAGATCATACGCTTGACGGGCGAGCCTTTGCAGCAAAGCTCGGCCGCGACGATTGGGTTGAAAGCGCGCTTCATGTGGGTCGCTTTTCAAGCGCGCGATCGTCGAACCACCACATTGCAGGGCCTCAAATCGTGCTCAAGACAATTTCAATAGCAGGTGTCGATAGGCTTGCTATGTGCGTCTCGATTTGCTTCCGGTATTCGTCTTGACATTCGATCTTCTCATCGAAATGGACCACTACGTAAACGATCCGTCTTGCTGTCGCCTCGCTGTCAAAGGCCGCTAATTGCGAAGCGGCTAAATCAATCGCCTTCACGAGTTTATTGAGGAATTTATCATCCAATCGAGTCAATGTCGTTCCGACGCCGCCGACATGCCAGCGATTTATTTCGTCATCTGAGCGGTTGATGGTTTTGACTTCGCACAACACCCTTGCGGGACCTAACATCGCTCGCAAATCGGGAGTCCGCACACCGGCGATCGTTGATCGGGGAATGAAACGGACATCTTTGCAGCCGATGCGGACGAGATAATTATAACCCTTCGCTTCGTTCAAGGTATCGAACAGTGGTTGCCATCCGCGAGTTGGGTGTTTGGCCCTCAATAGAGGCAGGGCGTCGCTCTTGAGCGCCACCCAGGCTTCAGTGTCTAAGCCTTGCAATTCGCCCTCTAACTCAATGAAGGATTGGCGCTTCCATGGATGACTGAGCTTATCGTCGTCACGCCGGAAATATGCCTGCCGCGATCCTAGGCTTATCGAAAAATCTCTAAGCTCGTAAACTCGCTGAAGCTGCTGTTCTTGCTCCGGCATGTCAGCGCCCTTCGCAGGGATTAACTCTTATCCTATCGTCCATTACCAACCGCACGATGCGTCCGCCAATCCGGCGACGCGTTCACCGCCCGGCCGCCGCAACGCGTGCAGACGAAGCGCCAGCGTCGGCCGATCGATCGAAACCCCACTTCACCTCGGGCGCCCAAACTTTGTCGCGACAGAAGCCGCCCAGGGCCTGACGTCGCGATGCTCTTATTTACCTTTGGGCGGTGCGAGATGTTCGCGAGCCTGATGCGCGTGTTTAAGCGCGTTCTTCACCTCAGCGGCAGTAAACAAGCGCGTCGTTTTGAAATCGGACATGTGCCCGTGCGAGACAGCGCCCATGGCAACGCCCGCAGCGACCTCGTCATTGGGGAATTCGACGACGGAAGCTATGTCGTAATCGCCGAAGGTCATATACATGGCTATTAGCTTGCCGCCGAGCGCGGTGCACATTTTCTCCACTGCCTGCGCCCGGTCTTCCGGCTTAGCGATGAGATTGGCGATCGCTTGGCTCGTGTAGCGTGCTTGGACGAGGTATGTCTGCATGACGCTCTCCTCCATATGAAGACCGCGGAAATCCGTCCGCCGGGTATTTCATAGCATGCGGCAGACCTACGGACAAAGCTGAAGAGCTGAGAACACGCGAGCCCTCAGCGTCACAAGGAAATCGACGAGGCACTTCGAGCCAATTTTCACGGAATCTGGAAAGCTGCGAGGAGCCGACAACCGACCCGTCACTTTCTCTTCACGTGCGCAAGAAAGTGGAGCACGTCGGTGTTGAACTGACCGGGGTCCTGCAGCAATGAGAAGTGGCTCACCCCTGGCTGGATGAGTAGCCCGCTATTGGGGATTTCCTCGGCCATGAACTCCGTGTTCTCTCGCTTGATAGCTTCGCCATGGTCGGCGTCGACGATCCAGGTGGGCACCGTGATGCTCTGAAGCTCCGCGGCGGTAAAGTTCGGCTGCGTTTGCCACATCTTGGTGATTTGGGCGAGGAAGGCCTTATAGCCGTTCGGCGTCGGCGAGAGCTTCGCATATTCCTTTTCCGCCCGGGTGATAAACGCAGTGAAAACCCGGCTCTTGATGTTTTTAACCCCGCTCGGGTCGGAGTTGGCGGCAAAAGCGAAGAGCTTGGTCAGCCTCTCGGGATGATGGATCGCGATGTCGAGCCCCAGAATCGCCCCGTCACTCCAGCCAACGATCGCTGCTTTGTCGATCTTCAGGAACTGCATGAGCTCGATGACGTCGGAGGCCATCAGGTCGTAACCAAAGGGCCGATCGTCGCGCGTGCTGCGTCCATGGCCGCGGCTGTCCATCACGATGACCAAATAATCCTTGGCTAGTGCCCGGACTTGGTTGCCCCAGTAGTTCGCGTTGGCCAGGCCTCCATGAAGTAGGATGACCGGTTCGCCGCGCCCGAACTCGGCATACCAGAGGCGGATGCCATTCACCGGAGCGTAGCCGGCGCGATCGGGCTTCGGCAGCGTCGGCGTCGGCGGCAGAGTTTCCCATTGCGGCTCGGCGCCTGCTACGGCGATGCTCGCTACGATGACCAATGGGAACACCACAGCAAAGCGGAAAGCGATCATCCGCGCATAGGTTCGGAGCCGCGCCCAGCGCATCGCCGGCAGCGGCGGCAGGTTGCCAGTGAGATCGCGAGCGACGTGGAACAGGCGACGGATCGCCTCTTGGTTTCGAGTCATGCTGTAGAGCTTGCAGGTGGCGGCACCTCATACTCCGCAACTGATCCCACATCAAAGACATTTCCACGCCCATCAACGAGCGCAATCTCAATGCCCGCCTTCTTCGCTCGAACCATCATTCGTTGTGCGAGGGTCTCAGTAACTGGAGTGCGCGGGACGACTGCAAACTGCCGTGTACCCTCCGCGACCTGGGTTGCGAGCAATAGGCCGATCGCTTCGCATAGACCCTGCCGGAGGCGAGATAGCTGACCAGCGTGCTTGGAATTGATGACACCCCCTTTGCATTCGGCCACAAAGTTGGCTCCGTCAATATCTGCCACGACGTCGCCTCGCCCAGATTTCGGATTAATGAGAATCGTCTCTCCGGTAATCGTCGACCGATACGTCCCTCCATAGCGAGTGCTTCCCATGGGCTCGGCCATCGCGAATCCGTGGTTTCTAAGCCAACCTACGAAATCGAACTGCTTTCCGTGCTCGCCATCTGGATGGATTGCTACGTGGTTCAGGCCCGGCACGGTCCGCAATAGATGCATTGCGAAGGCCAACATGACAGCGCCCTCGGTTAGATGGTGCTCTACACGATCCTCGCAAGCAAGGGCGCGGTTTGGTGGCGGCAGGTGACGCGTTATTAGATCGTCGAACATTGGAACTGCCTCACCGTCCCCTGCCGACTGCATTATGCGTGTGCCAATCCGGCATGACGTTCACCGTCCTGGCGCCGCACCGCGTACAAACGAAGCGCCGGCATCGCGCGATCGCCGGGAACTGGGAATTCATCTTCGAGCCCCAGCGCCACGAACGTGAACGGCGTCGAGCGCTGGCAGGCGGCATTCGCGCACGTGACGAACAGACCTTCGAGGCCGTGGCTTTTGATGTGGGCGATGGTCGGCGGCTGTGGTGTCATCGCGTTTTTCGATCCTGCAGAAGGGTTTGAAATAAGGCCCCTGCGGCGGCCGTGGGCGGCAGAGGGATGCGCCCATTTCGCCACTCGGTTTCTTTATTCGTTCCACGTAGAACGTCGGTCGTGTCTCAGTTTGAAATTTTGCTATCGGGGTCTGCTTTTTCGGTCGTCTTCGACAATTTCAAGTGCCTGCTTAAAATCGTCGGCGTCGAGGTCTGGATCGGTCGGTGAAAAGTGAAAGGCCATTCTCGCCTTGAGCCGTTCGACAGTGCAAACGTCCATGACTTGTTGGGCCACGACAGAGATTGCGGAGCGACCATCATCAAATTGATTGGCGGCATGATGCTCGCAATCAACAATCCGTGACGCATTGGCAAACGCTTGGGCGGCGGTTGTGGCGACACTCGGCTCCGATTGCTGTTCAGTCGAGAGGCAACCTGAGAGAAAAAGACCTCCGAGCTGCGCTGAACGCCAAGCCATCATGACGCATAAGCAACCTTTGGGCATCTCAAGCTCGACGTGTCAAAGGGCGCGTTCCGTAACGTGCACGATAGCCGCCGCCCCAGGGTTAAGCTCAAGTTGCTCTTCTTTGACGAGGGCGTTCAATATAGCTCTAATTTCGCCTTCCATTCTGTCAGCGACCCTTTGAGTTACCTCCTCTACCGTGAGCCATTTTTCGCTCTGGCTCATGATGGCTTGGACCTCATTTTGCAAGTTCATGGCGGCATCCTCCCATGTGCTTCCCTCCAAGAATAGCAGGGGACTTTGGAGCGCAGCGAGAAGCCGTCAAGACCCCAAATTTCAAAACTCAGACACGACCTAAACGTCGCACTGCCCTGGTCTGTAGTGACTTCAACCTCAAATTGGGTTGCAAGACCAAAACATCATGGCCGTATATCTCTCTCCGAACGCGGCGCGCCTGGCGCTCGTCGCGCAACTCGCGAAGCTCGATATCGAGCATCAGGCCGAAAGCAGGAGAAACTTAATGGCCGAGCCTATGGGGGGCGCCCCCTTTTTAGAAGGCCTAGATGCATTTGGACGCGGTGTGGCACGCCAAGATTGCCCTTACCCTCCCGGATCAGAAGAAGCCGAGGAATGGGAAGAGGGTTGGGATGAAGGCAATAGGCTTGATGAAGAAGGCGAGCCAAAGGACGATGCTTGATGCCCCGAGGTCCTAAAGGTGAGCGCGCGTCAATGGCCGGCCGAATCGCGACGGGGGAGATTGAGGAAAAAACAGTTGAAAAGAACCCGAACGCGCTACGCTTATGCGCGATCGTCGGGGGTTCGGGGGTCATTCGTTACATCATACGCTTACGGGCCGGCCTTTACAGCAGTATGATGCAGCGGTAATGCTCAACTGTCGGCATAAGGCAAGCGGCCGATCGTTCCCATTTCATCGTATGCCCTTTAAATCGCCTGCGAGAGTCGCTGGCGACCATTCTGTTTGCCCGGATATCCAGGGCGCACTCCCCGACACAGAATGCCCGCCTATGACTCGCGTAGGCGATCTATAAGGCTATCTCGGGTTGATTTTCAATCAGCCTCGCAAAACCAGACGAAAGGAAAAGTCATGACCAGCTCAAACAAGAAAAAGTTCCTCGTTTTGTACCTCGTGCCTGCTTCGGTAATCGAAGAATGGTCGAAAACCGACCCTGAAAAGAGGAAGGCTGGCGAAGAGAAGATGCGGGGAGAGTGGAAAAAATGGATGGGCGATCATGCAAAAATGATCATCAACATGGAGGCTGGTGGCAAGACCAAACGCGTCTCATCAAGCGGAACGTCCGACGTTAAGAACGATATTATGCTGTACTCGTTCGTTGAGGCTGAATCGCATGAAGCTGCTGCGAAGGCCTTCGAAAATCACCCTCACCTGCAAATTCCACAATCTACCATAGAGGTCATGGAAGTCAGGCCGATGGGCGGAATGTAGCGCCCTTCCAAACACGCCTGCAAGCCCTCGGGAATCCTCAAACGGACTCGTTCGTTAGGTCGGTACCACTAGAGGTGGCCGAGGCGGCGGTGGGGGACAGACCGGCGGTGCGGTAGTGGGACCCACTACCGGCGGCGCTCCGTTCTTGACTGCAAACGGCGGTCAACTATATGGGAAGCAAGGACCGGAGAGCAAGGATGCTGCGCTGGTTTCGTGCAATGAAATTCAGTGCCGTCTTTGGGGCGACAGTCGTGATGCCCATGGCCGCATCGGCTCAATCCAATGGGCTAACGGGTCAGGTAATCCCACAGGCGCAATCCGATACGCATCGGAGAGTACCCTTGCAGGGCACCGAGTCGAACCCGATTGCCGAGGCCATGCCCGTGGGCCCGGTGCCGAGCGGCGAAGAGGTCCAGGTGACCGTGTTTCTCAAATCCGCCTCTCCGCCGAGCCCCGAAGCGTTGGAGGGCGCCGAGGTTCAGCGCCTGAGTAGCGCTCAATATGCGAACCAGTTCGGCGCCGATCCTGACTCCCTGGCAAAGGTCAGCGCGTTTGCCAAAGCAAATCATCTGAGGGTCGTCGAGAGCGATCGGGTCAAGCGCAGGGTCATCCTGTCGGGGACTGCTTCGGCGATTGCGAACGCGTTCGGCACCCAGCTGCGTTCCTTTACCTTGCCGACAGGCCGGACCTTTCACACAACCGTCGCGCCGCCGACCGTGCCTGCGAATCTGGCGCCTGACATAGAGGCCGTTCTCGGCCTGGACACGCGTGCTATCGCGTCACCACATTTCATCGTCAGTCATGCTGCTCAGGCCCAGTCCTTCTCTCCGTCGCAAATAGCATCTCTCTATGACTTTCCCCGTGACGCCAACGGCGCCGGTCAAACCATCGCCATTCTTGAGCTCGGTGGCGGCTTCGTTCAGAAGGATCTCGATGCCTATTTTGCGAGCCTCCGCCTTCCCCTGCCGAAGGTAACCGCGATCTCGGTGGATGGCGCGATCAACTCGCCCAGCTCGGACGCAGACTGGGAGAATGAGTCATCGGAAGATAGGAATAAGCACCCAGACGGGGAGGTCACGCTGGACATCGAGGTTGCCGGGGCGGTCGCTAATGGCGCCAACATCGCGGTCTATTTTGCCCCTAACACCGACCAGGGGTTCCTCAATGCGCTCCTGGACGCAATTTTTAATGCACAACAAACGCCTTCGGTGATCTCGATCAGTTGGGGCGGCCCCGAAGAGTCGTGGAGTGAGCAGTTCCTAAATTCTATGAATTTAGCGTTGTTCGACGCGGCTACGCTTGGCATTACGGTCACCGTGGCTTCCGGCGACCAAGGTTCTTGGGACGGCGGCGTGGGCTATCCTCATCCTGACAAAAACCTGCACGTCGATTTTCCGGCGTCGGACCCATATGTCCTCGCCTGTGGAGGCACGACGCTGATGTCGACGGCCAACGCGATCGCCTCGGAAACCGTTTGGCACAACGAAGGGTCCCCTTCCGCGACTGGAGGCGGGGTGAGCGTCAAATGGAAGCGGCCTGCCTGGCAGGCTTCAGCCATGGTACCCTTGAACCGGTACGGCGGTATCGGTCGTGGCGTCCCGGATGTGGCCGGCGATGGCGATCCTTTCACAGGATACATAATTCGCTTGCACGGCGGGGATCAGGTCACCGCAGGTACCAGCGCCGTCGCACCGTTGTGGGCTGGGCTGATCGCGATCCTGAACCAGAAGCTGGGTCACCGGCTCGGATTCGTAAACGACAAACTTTATGCGATGGGCTCGCAGGGCTTCCACAGCATCGTGAATGGCAACAATGATGTCGCCGGCCTCGGTGCGTATTCCGCGCGTCCCGGATGGAATGCTTGCACCGGTCTCGGCAGCCCCGATGCTTCAAAGATTCTGTCTGGTCTTACCAGCTCCGCAGGCGGTACACCCGCCGCCATTCGCAGGCAGCATTGAAGAGGCGGGCTGGCATCTCTCGGGCATTTCGGCCTCTCCGACGCCGACATGGCGAGAATCGAAGCGGCGGCGGAATAGGAGCGTCGTGAAGGATGTTTACGACCGTCGTATCCATTCTCTCAGCCCTCATCGCGCTTGGCGGTCTGTCGATCGCCTGGCGACAATCACGTGAATCGGCGCTTCGTCGCGGCGATGTTTTGACCTGGGCGAACGAAGTGATAGGCGATCTCCAGAGCCTCCTGCTGATTTGCGTGCTCGACGAAGATGAGTTGGACGCCGCGACAAGAAAGGCGAAGCTCACGGAGATCATCTTCAGCACCTCGGTGCTGGTGGAACGCGGGCGTCTTTTTTTCAGGAACGAAATGACGGATGATCACGGCCAGGACAAAGAAACCGCCTATCGCGGCCATCGGCCCACGATTCTCGACCAGATCGTCGTGGCCCACCAAATTGCTCGCCAATGGGAGAAAGCCAACGGCGCCGAGCGAGCGAACATGATGCTGCTTGCCGAGGATTGCGCCAAGAAGTTCGTTTCCCTCGCGCAGCAGGAAGTGGGCCGCAGCAGAACCGCAAGCGCCGTTACCAAGAAAGCAGGAGACGGGCGTCAACTCGACGATTTGCTGAAGGATTTCAACAGCGCCCGATTCGAGCAGAGGTCGAGCTTCTCGCTTCGCGTTCGACAGCTCGCCAGCCGAGAAGCTTCGCCGGTCATTGAAACGGTTCGGGAGTGACCTGATCGATTCAGAAATTCACCTCGCTCACCGGCGTCGCGGCGCCGCTCGAGATCCGCAATGTCGACACCGACATGATCATCCCGAAGCAATATCTGAAGACGATCAAGCGCACCGGCCTCGGCACGGGGCTGTTCGCGGAGCTGCGCTACAAGGACGACGGTTCGGAAAATCCGGACTTCGTCCTGAACAAGCCGGCCTATCGCAACGCCAAGATCCTCGTCGCCGAGGATAATTTCGGCTGCGGCTCGTCGCGCGAACACCGCCTTGGGCGCTGCTCGACTTCGGCATCCGCTGCGTGATCTCGACGAGCTTCGCCGACATTTTCTACAACAATTGCTTCAAGAACGGCATTTTGCCGATCACGGTCTCGCCGGAAGACGTGGAAAAGCTGATGGATGACGCGCGGCGCGGCGCCAATGCGACGCTCTCCCTTGTTTGGCGTGCCTTTGGTGCGCCCACCCGTCTTCGGAAAACCTTTGGTTCGCATTTTCTACTTCCAATCTAAAATAGATTGCAGCTTTCGCGCCGAGTTCGAGACGCATCGGCTTGCGTTTCGACCGCGTCGCTAGGTATGCGGCAAATTTCAAACGGAGACTCGTTGGACGCCTTGCTCCCGCGCGATTTCGCCAGCCATCTTTTCAAGATTTCTTGGATCGCTAGCAAATACAGATGGGTCTGTCATCTATAACATCGCCAAAGCAATGGGTTCTTTCATGGAGGCCGAGACCGCTTCAAGGGCGGGAACGATGGAGACGGCGGCAATGGCAGCGGCGGCCATTCGCGCTATCTCAATTTGGGCGAGTGCCAAAAGGTACGCAAGCGTAGACCAATCGCGCGTTTCCGCCACGCGCTTTGTCTTTCCTATCAGGTTGAAGATCGCCTCAAGATCATCGTCGGCCATGCCGCAGCTAAGCTGGCTATTGTGACATTGTGAATAATCACCCCGCTCGTTTCCTCTAAAAGAGCAGCATGCACGGGTTACGGTCGGCAATTGATTGGGCGATGGCCGCCTTAAGAGTCAGGGGCCTGCGCCGAGGATAAACCGGCCGGGGAATGGACTCGTTGGCTCGTGACTTCCCCGGCCGGTATCCTCGGCGGAAGCTTTTCGCCGGCTTCGCGCCTTGAGGCAACGCCGCCCCGCTCTGACATTGGCGGGGCGGCGCATGCCGGCCCGCTTATTATTCGTTACAGATGATCCGGCGCAGCAAGGCCATAGGTGAGGTCGGCGGAACGTTCGGCGACCATGGAGGCAAAGCTGCACGCAAAAATACTAGATTGTTGGATGCATCATAATACTCAAACTTTGGAATCGTAACTTTGGATTCACCGCAATCCACGTGTACCCGCTCCACGAGCGTTCGATAGCTTGGCGGAAGACCGATGATTGTCAGGCCTGGAAACAATTCATCCAATTTGTGATCTTCGTGTTCTTTGAGGACAACAGTCCGCTCGTTTGGGTACTGCGAACCAGTTCCGAAATTGATGGGGCCGTAAAACATGTCGGCGCGCCCATCTGGTGTGGTAGCGAGAGACGTGAAATTCATGGACAAGAGTTCCGACTTAGTAACGAGTGGTGTGCGCAGTTCCTCATCACATAAAATATGTTGGGCGGTCAGCGCGACTGATCCCGGGCGAATTGCTATGCCTGTCGAAATATCTAAATACTTGGGGTCGCTCCATTTGTAGTGATATTTCACTTCTCCAGTTTTTCCGTAAACCGTTTTTTCAGCTATACCCATCGCCGGCCTCTTGCAGTCAAAGACGACAGTGTTTTCTTGGTAGTCGCCTTCGGAAAATGTTGTTCCCGTAGGTGGGGGAGCTGAAGGGTCCAGCAGAGACTTCATCAGGACTGCTACTTTATCTCCAAATTGTTGCAAGGAGCTGAGTTTGAAGAATTGGCCGAACTGCTGATTGGAGACCTTATCTACGGAGAGCTGATATAAGGTCCATTCGTTAAATTCAGATCGCCTCAAAGCCGCAATCCGCGCCTCATTTTGTTTCGAACTTTCAAATTTTTCAAACAGGTGTCCAATGCCCTCGATGATTTTAGCCGGCCCCCATGCGACAGCACCTATCTGCGATAGCCCGACCCAAGCGGCTAGCAGCAGAATCAGAAGGCCGGTGGTAACGCCTCCAATGCGTCTCCATCGCGCCGGGTCGGGAATGGCGCGAATATCCCCCACCAGGCCGGCCATGTCGTTGCGGAAGCCGGTAGTCGTAACTGAAGTCGCCTGATTGTCGAGGAGGCCCTGAATATCCTCTGGCAAAATCGCTTTCTTCGGAAGTTCAGCTGCGCCGACGCGAACCGGTATAACGGTGATTCCGCGCTTTAACGCACGAGCAATCTCCAGCCGCACCCAATCGTCGGGATTGTCGAGGCGACGCCGGCCTTGATCGTCCTGGGCGTTGATCCAGCCAGTTCCGATCAATACCAGCATAACCTTGCATGCTGCTAGCCGCTCTTCGAGCACCACGGGGAATTTCGCCCCGGCCCGCATGTCCACGTCGATAAATACGTTCCTCCGGCCGAACGCATTTGCCAAATACTGGTCGATGCCCAGCGCATTAGCTGCGCTATCCTCCCGCCGGTAGCTTATGAAAATTTTGTCAGCCACTACAAAGAGCCCAAACGTGCCACGCGGCTGCGGCGACTTTTAGCGTGAAAACGAACCTCAAGAACTTCACGCTCGCATATTAGCCCTCGCTGTCAAGCTGCCATAGGCTTGCGTTAAGCAGGCGCGGACCGGCATGAGCGGCATGTTCAAAGAAGTCTCGCTGGATCGCGGCTCGGCAAGTCCGTGGGCATCTCAGGAAGATTAGCCCTTTCGATTCTTCTTTCGACCCCGATCCTTATAAATATGAAGGCAACACAAACGCCAACGCCCCGAAATTTTGGAAGGCGGTGCTTAGCCAAACACATGGCAAGCTTCAGGCGATGCAAATCAGACGGGCCCAGGCGGCCTATGGCGACGCTGCCTAGGTGGCGTCTCTGAGCGGCATCGATCTCCGACGAGATCTCGAGCCTCAAGCTTCGGGTTTTGCCCATATGGCGGAGGGGATCTCCGGCCTCCAAGCCTTAGCTAAGCCATTGAAATCACGAGCTAGATATACCATGGCGCGCTCGCTACCCGCGCCTGTACCCACAATTACGCAGTGAGAAAGCATCCAATGAGTACCACGCAAGATGAGGCCGAGATCGTTCGCCTCGGAGCCGATGACCGGCTCGAACTCGAAGTCTTCGCGGCCGCCTGCAAGAGCCGCGCAAAGCCAGGGCGAGATGCATATGGAGCGCACCATCTGCGAGGGCGGTATGGCGTGATCTTCGCATCTGGCACTGGCGGCCGGCGCGAGTTCACCATCCTCTGCGGCGTGGATATCGAGCAAGAGGTTACTCCCCGAGAGTGGTCTGCCGTGAAGAGGTCGCGCGCCTTCGCCGACTTGACGCAAGACGGGGACTCTGAGGGGGCGTTTCTACTCCACCGAGTGCCGAGCGCCACAGAAGGTACGGCACTTAGGAAGGCTCTGGGCCTCCCGATGGCCTACAGCGAGCAAGAACTCCAGAGGCGTCGCGACCTCGGCATCAGACACGGTTTCGGCTCCAAGGACCGGCCTTCTCCACAGGCCGGTACCTAAGCCCCAAGCGGCCTGAAAGCGGAAAATCGGGGCCCGAAACGGGCGGTGAAGGAATAGGTCATGGACGCAGCCAACAAAGCCGTCGCCTGCGCGCCTGTTGTACGCAGGAAACGTAGCCGACGCGCACCTTGATGAGTGATGGCGGGAAGGGGTGGAAAATTTCCACACCTTCTGCTGGCAAGACCCGCGACATCAATCGGTGCGATGGCCGGTGTTTCCGGTCGCCAAATCGAGAAGATCGCTGGGTTCCGCTGATCCCGAGACAGCACTTCGCGTCCGCAAGCACATGATAATCCTCCCAGTTTCTGCCACGAGTTCACCGGGTAACTGTTACCCGGCCTGAAAACACAAGATGTAGCGGCGTTGAGGCGCCGAAACGCCTGCGTTCGCGTCGAACGCGCGAGCCCGACGAACGGCTCACGAAAGAGGGACGGTTCATCATTTCCCCGGGCTGTTGCCCGGCAGGGACCCACCACGGCCCGATGACCGGCGGAAACAATGCCATGACAAGAACAATCACCTCGGCTGCGATCGCAACGAGGCCGGCTCGCCGCAGGCCATCCGGCAGTTGCAGGGCGCGTATCGCGTCTCAAGATGAGGAAAATGCTCGATGCGATGACAAAGATCTGAAGAGGAATTGCGTAGACAATCGCGTATCGAACGGAATCTCTGGCAACGCGAAGAGCACCGATCAGCGCTCCGGCGAGCGTACCGAGCGGCCCTGTGATAAAAATCCCGAGAAGCGGACCGAGGTTGGATTTCGAAAAAATCAGCGGACCGAAGAACCCGGCGGCGAACGAGACAGCGCCTATGGAGCACGCCCAAGCGAATATTCGTGCTACGGGGTCCGATATCTGATTCGTTCTCGACTCCGATGTCATAAACTTTCTCCAGAGCAGCCTTCACGCCAATTGTCAGGCTTTGCCTGCCGGACGTGTCGGCGATCTACGCCTAGGGGATTTTCGCCGGAGTGGTGACGAAGTTCGCGACCGCATCCACCACGCCTGGCGCAAGCGGCAAGCCGGGATCGACATATGTGGCGAAATTCGCCCGCCTGTCATCCGAGGAGACGGTTTTCAAAACATGATTGGTGTTGGGAAGCAGGACAAGTTCGGCCTTGGGTGCTGCTTGCTTCAAGCGGTCCGCGTCCGTGACGGTAACTTGCAGATCCCGCTCCCCCTGCATGATGAGCACGGGTTTGGAGACGGCCCCGATCAGCTTTGCGGGATCGTAGGAGAACACGCCGATGAGGAATCCCTGCACCTGCGGGGCAAACAGCGGCCAGAGCGCAGGGTTCATTCTCGTGACGTCAACGCGCTTGCCAGCCTCAAGGGCATCGATCGCCGCTGTCGCCTGATCGAGGATTGGTGCGTTCGCCGGATTTGATCGAAGCTGCTCCCTCAGCACCTCGCCGAGCGGCCGACCGGTGGCAGAGATCAGCACCAGCCCGCAAATGTCGGTTATCTTTTGGGCTGCGGCAAGGGCGACGAGACCACCCTCGCTATGTCCGAGCAGAAAGACGCAAGGTGCGCCCGTCTGCTTGCGGATGGCCGCCGTCCAGGCATGGACATCGACCGCGTAGTCGTCGATGGTAACGGCGTTGGCATCGGTCACCGCAGCGCTGCTGGCAAACATGCCGCGCTTGTCGATGCGAACCGTGCCGATGCCACGTGCCGCGAGACCCTCCGCCAGCAATCTGTAGGTAGAAGCTTTCACGCCAAGCGGATTGTTGCCGTCACGATCGGTTGGACCAGAGCCCGGGATGATGAGCATCATCGGCGCGCCGCCTGATGCAGGCGCCAGCATGGTTCCTTTCAGCGGGCCTGAAGGGCCTAGCGCCTCCACGTAGGTTTCAATCGGGGCTGATGGAGTTGCTGCCAAGGCGGCACTGGACAGCACGAAGGCGGCGAGCAAGTCCGGCAATCTCCGTAGAATGACTTTTTCCCTCCCTGAGCGAATGCAAGAGCGGGCAATCGGCGTTTCACCCAAGAGAAAACATCCCCTCCAGCCTCGTCGAAATTATGTCGAGTCCGAAGCCACGGGAGCACGCATGCCAATTTGGCCAATTTTTTCTTGTGTTCAGCGCGTGGTGATGAATTGCCGCGCGCATGGATGGCTTCGCGACATAGACGCGACATGACGCGAGAACTCATTGTCACTCAATGGGAAACAAAGGGACTAACGGATAGACTATCCGTCTATTCGAGACCGGTTCACATCGGTGATAATCTGGCCAACACGTGGTCAACAGGAATCGGATGTTCATGCTTATCCAGACGATCACCTTGCGGCCGCCGTCCACTCGCAGCCGGATCACCAATCGCTCGGATCTTCTTCGGGGCATTGATGGCCGTAGCGCCGAGGCACGTCGGTTTCGGGATCTCTGCGAAGGCTTCGCCGCCGACTTCGGTTCGACGCCGCCGGGCCCGCGAGAGATGGCCCTGATCAGGCAGGCTGCGGCAGTAGCCATTCAAGCAGAAGAGTTGCAAGCCGCGATCGTGCGCGGCGAGGCCGTAGACATTGAACAACTGACGCGGCTCTCGAACGTCCTGTCATGATCAGCACCGATCGATCTACTCCGGTCTAAAATAGACACCCGAAGCGGCCATGCGGGGTGCAGGGGCGGGGGCTATTTCACGCCCGCGCAGACGTCAATTTCGGGCATTTCGTCTGGATGGCCGGCGAGTTGGGTTAACTTTGTCATGCCGAGAAGGCATCGCTTGTAGGTTTCGGGCGAGTAGGCCCTTGGCCGACATCGTCGCGAAGCGGGTCCCAGATGCGCGCGGTCTTTTTGTCTGACGCCGTAATGATCCGCGCGCCGTCGCGGCGCCTACGCGCGGGGATATCCCACCGTCTGCGCGAAGGTCACGAATTGCTGGTCCGGGAGCTTCAGGGTCCGTCCGAGACTCGGAGCGTCGACCGCTCCCCGAAAGACGGTGGCTAGGCCCTCCGAAGCGCAGAACAGATAGACGTTCTGGCCGATGAAGCCGGTATCGACCGAGGCATAGAGGCGGCGATCTTCGGCAGAGATATCCGTCATGCGTTCGCCATGCGCGACATAGACGAGGTTGAGCGGCGCGGTGGCAACAAAATCCTGAAGGCCAGTCTGCGCGCGAATATCGCCCGTCATATGGGGCAGCAACGTGTGGGCTTTCGGCTCATAGAGCCAGACGCCATCGGCCAAGGCGACGTAGATGTCCATCACCATGACATGGCGCCAATAGGGCGCAGTGCGGTCGCCGCTCGGGCGATTGACGCCGAAGGCGGCCCACAACAAATCCGACAGAACCTGCCCTGGAAGCGGCCGATCCGAATATTCGCGCGTGGAACGCCTCAGTTTGAGCGCCGCGATCAACGGCATGCCGCCTTCACTTCGCGGTGGCGGCAAGTCGAGCTGCTTAAGCTCCTGCGCGACTGCGACCTTCGGCGCCGCAGCAAGCGCTGCGCTTGCGAGAAGGCTGGTATTGGCTTGGCGTCGCGTCATCATGGTCACTCCTTTGCTTCGCAAGTGGTTGACCGTCGGCTTGCGGATCATTGGCGAGCCACGGCCTTTAGGATCGTGCGGCGGACGAGGGTCTCGAGGGCAGCTTGTTCAAGCCGGCTGCATCAGTTTGAAGTTCCGCTCATGGCGCGTGGCGGCGGTCGTTCGACGCAAAAGGCCTTTGACGCTTGCTGACCCATTGCAGCCCTTTTCGCCAATGTCTCATAGAGCGGGAACTACCAGACGAACGCAATGAAGCGGTAGCGCACGCTCGCAGCGTAGTCACCATAGCCGGTTAGTTCCGCCCGCAACACTCGTTCCTCCCGCACGGCTGGCCAGGCGATCCCGAGAATGAAGAGCTGGGAGAAGGCGAGACTCGCCCAGAAGCCGAGTAGCAGCGGGAGACCCATGAAGAACAATAACCGCTTGCGTAGCGTCCGTTTCAAGCCTTTGGCTTCCTGACGAAGCCAAAATAGAAACAGAGCAAGAAGAGGATAAAATGGACGACGGAGCGGCCACCGCTGATCTGAGGTGTTTCGACAAAACTTGTCCCCAACAGAGGCACCGAAACATCGGCGAGATAGAGATAGAACAAAATGCCCGATGACACGAAGAACGCGCCTGCCAGAAATTTGCGAAAGTCCCTATTTCGCCAGGCGAGATAGAGGCTGCCGACAGCCATGATGATCGCCGCAATTACGTAGAGGGCAATGATCATGCCTCCCGCCTTTCCAGCGTCTTTACAGTATATTCGAATTGTGCTGCACGAGGTAGTGCTGCGCTTCCTGGCTCATGAAGCGCAAATAAACGGCCGGGTTGCGACTTGCAATCCGGAAAATCGCCGCGACCAATTCGTCGATATCTTCCAGGCACAACCTGTATTCGGGAACCGTTATGGTCCTGTCGTGCGCCGCCTTCGATCTCGCTACGTCCAACGCTGCTGATCGCGTGACGTCGAACTTGATCAAGGCGCCGCTCCGCAATGTCTCGTCCGGATACCGTATGCTCTCAAAGTGGCTCAGTTGATCGACCGCCTTGTCGAACCTGTCCAAGGCAGGCTCGTTCGCTCGCCATTTAAATTCTACCCAAGTTTTCGTCAGTTCATGCCAGAGCTTCTTCAGCTCCTTGAGGCTCATCGATTTGGACAGCGCGCCTTTCAGAAACATCTCGATGGTATGATGTCTAATCCTTTATGAGGACAGTTTTTTTTCGGCCTCATCACACCGAAGTTGTCTTTCACCGGTCCCGGCAGGTTAACCTGCGATGGTGAGAATCCCATAGCGTTCTCCTGATCTAGATCGGTTATGATGTCATGGGCCGAGAGCTCGTGATCCACCAGCGGCTGACCTGTATTCAGTTTATTTATGATGGCTGGGGTGCGCTCATTGAACTCTTTACGCAATGCGACTTCCACCGTATCGAGGGTGGCGAGTTTTGGGAAAAACGACTCAAGTGGTTTATGCGTGTCCAAATCTGAACTCATAGTTCATCCCTCTCCGTGAAATGTAAAACCTTTAGCTCATTGCGTGCCGGGGCATCGCCTCAATACGATAGCTACCTGAATATCATCGTGGCATTGGACACGAAAAGAATCTCGCAATGCCACTGCGACTGGTGAGATCGGAAACTATAGAATCACGAACACGAAGCCATCCCTGTGCCCGCGCAAACGCGACCATCCGGCGGGCGTCGTCTTCAGGAATTATTTTCCCATTGAGAACCGTACTCATTCGGCCTGCTCTCAAGTTGCTGTCGAGCGAGTGGTAAAATAAACGTTCGCAGAACCCTGCATACTGAGGCCCAATCGGTACTCTCAAGCTCCGCACCGGCATAAGACTTGGGTAGATCATTGTAAGTCTCCTTTTTAGCCAGTTCTGCGATTTGCACGGGCTGGCAAGTTGGACTTAAATTCCCCGAGCGCGTATGGCGCGCCACTCCAAAACAAAACCCTCCATCGGTTTCCCGAGGAGGGCTGACATTCGCGCGACCCGTTTCGTTGCCGAAGTGGCCGCATCCGCTTGCGGGAACCACCTTGCCCAGGTTTGGCAGGTTGGCGAGGGCGTCAGCCCCACTCTTGATGCAAGTACACTATAAGATTTTTATCGACAGAAGTCGAGGGCTGCGCGCGCACGGCCTCCCGCTATATCAGTTCCGATATAGGAGTGCACTTTGAAATGCTGCGTCGCCTTTGACCACTCCTCTTTGGAAGGACCCGTATGACTTGAAGAGTTTGGTGGCCGGGAATAGGAAGTCCTGCGCCCTAACGATCACTTCCGTTCGAGTCCGTCGCGGAAGGCTATCGCTTCGAGTTCGACTCTGACGGCATCCTCGATTGGAATGACGGGCCGTGCCTCGAATACAAAAGCTGGAAGCATCGAGCAGAATTTGTGAACGGCCGCCGGGTCGTCGCAGTCCAGCAACATATACCCGCCCCAGTCACCTACGCGTATGACAAACAACTCGATTTTAAAATTGCTAGGCGCCTTCCATTGCGTGAATACCTTAAGGATCCGCTTTTGCGCATTCTCGTATTCAATCGGCGATCCTTGTGGACTGTTCGGACCAGCTGAGCATGTATTTCATCGTCACCCCTGTTTGCGCTGAAATCCTCGGAACGAATTGGTTCTGACCAACGACCCAGTCTTGCGCGTGCGAGCTTCGTTGACAAGTCGGCGTTATGGCCCTTAGCGCCGGATCGCGTTTTGATGGCTGACGGTCGCTATCGGAGGTAAGGCGGACAATGTACGAGCCTCGGCCTTGACCATCTCAGGTCAAGAATGACCCCAAAGCCGACAGTGGGGCGACGCCAACAATAAGAAGACCAGGCGAGCGTTGATCTACATCAACGTGCTCCGCCAATCGCACAGCTATTGTGACTTTTATCAACCCGGAGGATGACACCTGGGAAGATGAATCCACACATGGAGGCGTACTATGGGCAAGCCACTTTCCGAACAGCTCGCTAATTTGTCGGTTCGCGCTAAGAATGCCGAGGATGCCGCGGCAGCGGCACAGAAAGAAGCGCATGATAAAGTCGTTGCACGCGTTGCGCAGGCGCAAACTGCTGCTGAGCAAGCAGTCCAAAAGGTAAACCAGAACATCCAGTCCGCTAGCGATACGGCGTCCGCCAAGTGGAATGGACTGAAAGCGAAAATCGCCGCTGACATGGGCGATCTAAAGTCGAAAGTAGCCCAGCGGAAGCACGATTTGGACGTTAAGCGCGCTGCGAATTATTCCCAGCTGCTGGATGAAGACGCTTCTTTCGCCATCGACTATGCCATCGCATCTATCGAGCAGGCTAAAGTGGCCGTGCTCGATGCTATCGCTGGCCACCTCGAGGTCGAAAAAGCCAAGCGCACAGCCGCCTGATCCAAACATTCGATTGGGTTTCGGAGAGACCGCCGCAAGGCGGTCTTTCTTTCTCGTGCGTGTCATTTTCGCGAATGTCTGCTTCTGGGCCCGTCGCGTCAATTCGCTGCGATGCAATGACTTGTCGGCTTTCGGAAGCAAATCGTCCGGGCGCATTTATGAGTTCACGCCCTAGTTCACGGACGCGACGGCATTAGGATTGCTTGCGACCAGACGGGATCGAGGGACAGATACCGTCAGGGATCGCCACCACCAACTTCGTTGGCGGCACTCGTGATGTTTCTTCCGATCCGTTAGGTCGGCCAGTATGTTCTTCGGAGCGGGATAAGTGTTCGAGTTTCCGCGTCTGTCGTCTCGTAATATTCGACAAGCAGCTCGACGAGATCGTCACTATTCACTAACCTCAGCGGAACATTTGAGCGTTCAGCTTCGTATTTAGCCTCCGTGCTGAAACCGCCTGTACTCACGAAGACGCATTTGTCATTTTGCGCATGCCGACCGCCAATGAACTGCAATTTGGAACAGGCGCCTATTCCGATTCGAGCGCGTCTACGATTTCGTGCAGCTCATTCGCTAACTGTCCCGGTAGGAGCTGATGGAATGCATGTGCCAGCTCGCGATAATACCAAAGCGTATCTTTCTTCGAGTTTTTAAAACGCTCCCACACTTTCTCGCCGATCTCGGGCTTGCGAAGATCAGGGAGAATCGAGCGGGCATTGTGGATCTTGTCGGACAGGGACACCAGCAAAGTGTCCTGGTCGACGGCGTTGAGATGTTCGATATATCGGGTCTTGCGGGTGCGCCAATCTTCTTTTTGTTCGCCGGCCGTGGAGTTGACAACACTATCGGAGCATGAACGCACGATGTCCGCGACCCGGTCTCCGAAACGGTTGCGAATGTCGGAGAGGCGTGGTTCTCCCCCTTGATCCTCGACGGCATCATGTAGAAGAGCTGCGATGGCCATGTCCTCG
Organism: uncultured Alphaproteobacteria bacterium; assembly: GCA_963720425.1. Classification (GTDB taxonomy): domain Bacteria; phylum Pseudomonadota; class Alphaproteobacteria; order Rhizobiales; family Beijerinckiaceae; genus Methylovirgula. The sequence continues at coordinate 283,737 of OY970391.1, read as the reverse complement.
GATCCATCATATTCGAGGACTGTCGCAGCGACTGCGAGGAGGTGCGCAACGTATGGGATCGATGTTCCCTTGCGCGCCTGCCCACCATGAACGTGAGTGACGTAAAGCAAAGCGCGATCGAACCGGTCAGTCAGTACTGTTACAAGTGGCATCTCATGGTCCCTGCTTGGGAGAATTGCGCATTTATCAGTCGACTAATCCGCAACTGAGCCGCCACCCTTTCTCGTCGTCGCCGAAATCGAAGACTTCATCTTCGAGCTGCTCTAACTCCTGGCAACTCAGCCACATCCCCTTACAGGACTGGCAATATTCGACATCGACACCGCTGTGTTTCGTTTGTACCAAGTCCGTATTGCAGTTTGGGCATTTCATAGAAGGTTCCCGTTCGTTTGAATTTTTAAGGCCAAGGTCATCATCGGCTCTTCGTGGCTGACTGCTGGCGAATTGTGGGATTCACACTTCACACGCTCCTGGAATCCCCAAATTAATGGGTCCTGAGCCTAGTTACGATCGGGTTCGCCCTCCAATGTGGCTTTCTGGGCGCGCCAATAGGCAAGCTCCGCCGCGAACCCGTTTTGAGCTTCAGAGGAATCGGCGGGAATTGTGTTCCACGAGAAGTTGCCGCCGGGCATTGTTTCTATGAGGGCACGCTCAAGCTTCGCGTCCATCGTGCTCCGATAGAAAGATGCGCTCTGAGCATTCATTTTGAAAATGATAACCCGTATCGCCGCCGTTCCCGGTTCTCCAAATACGTTGAAGACGTGATTCCATCCATCTTTGTCAGCATATGGAACTTCGTAGACAAGGCAGCCCCGCCCTCGTGACAAAGGTAGCCCGAGATTTTCGCAAATTTCAGGCTTGAGAGCGACGTCTTTATATCCCTTGCGAAGGGTCAGTTGTGCCAAGGCCTGTATCAGCTCCGCGTCTTGGGCCTGCGTCTGCGCAAAGGCAGCACGCACGCCGACGGGTGACGTGGAGAAAGTGCACACCCATGCGGACAATCCGAGCGCGGCCGAAAAAATCAGGATCAGTGTTTTGGTGAACTTTTCTTTCGCCATGATTTCCTGCCCACAGGTGAGCCATGACGGTTGAAGGTCAAAGTCTAGCAGGCCATGAGACCTTAAGCGCAATTACGCGGACAGGACCCACCGGTGCCAGAGTCAGCAATTATGCGGGAGAGGAGCGCGCTGGAAGTAGCCATCCGCAGGGTAGATGCCGAGTGGTCGTCCTTTAGCTACGTTCCAAAACCCAACAACACAAAGCAAGGGGTACCTCGTTCAGCACCAAATCCGGCGACATTGCCTGGAGCACATACTCCGCGCGCAATCCTGAATAGAGAGCGGGTCTCTGATGATGAATTGTCGCGGCTAGTCAAACCGACAGTACCTGATCGCAAGCTGGCGTCGAACTTGGTGTCGGTCCCGGCGAATGCAATTAATCGGCAATCCGCCCTATGTGCGGCTGCCAGGCGATCCCGCCGCCGTCCTTCGCGCCCTGCGCGCCTGGTCTAGCCCCCAATTCGACGCTGGCATGCCGCATTCGCGCAGACAACGAAGTCCCTCAGCCGGTCGCACGCTGCGGATAGAAGTCAGTAGCGGTGGTGGTGGTGATGGTGATGGTACGCTACCGGCACCGGCTGCAAAGTGAGACCCGTCACTCCCGCCGTCACGTCGACGCCGACTTGCGTGTTGACGGAGAGCGGCTGCAGGCCGACCGAGTTGCTGTTGCCGCCGACCAACGCATAGGCACCGAGTCCCGGGCCCAGCGAGACATTGGCGCTCGCGCCGCCATATTGCCCGGCGAGCGCAAAACGCCCCAACTCCGGCGTTGCGGCGAAGACGCCCCAGACGAGGTGGCCGAGTCCTGTCGCGCCGATGGAGAGCCCCAAATTAGTGATCGTACCAACATAATATTCCGGCGGCCCATATGAGCGGCTGAAGCGGCACGAGAGCGCTCTGCTCGACGTGATGATAAGCCCGACGCCGGGCGAGACATCGCATTGGAGGAGGCCGATCTGATCCGCCTTGGCGGAGCCTGCTGCGGCAAGCCAAAGTGGCGCGAAAGCGGTGAAAACTGCCAACAATAACGGACGCCGACGCAAAGCCATGGGACATCTCCTCAATAATATTCAACCGACATTCCCCAGATGACCACTGGATCGACGGGAACGCCAGCATTTTGTTGGGGTACGCGGAAGCCCAAAGACGGCATCCTATCGGACGGCCCACAATCCGAAACTTCCAAAGGCCTCTGAATTTAAATCGCTTTGAGGCCGGTGACGCCCATTCTGTTTGCGAGAGTCTATGTGTCCCTACCCCTCCGACGCAGAATGCCCGCCAGTGACTCGCGCAGGCGATCCTTGATGATGTTGCATCGTCGGCGGCGTCGGGAAGGTCTGATTGTGACCCCCTGCGCAGCACACCCGCGCTGTTCTTAACTTGGACGCCCGCGCCGTCGATCAAATGGGGGCGATTATGCCCTATTTGACTACGTTTTCAATGACTCGGGCGACAACATTACCCTTGCGGCTCACGGCTCCAGCGACAGCGGCCTTACCCGAACCAGTGCCGCCAGTTCCATCCCCACCACCGCGCTTGTCCCAATGCCGGTTCTTGGCTTTGCCCCCGACGAAGGTTTCATCAACCTCAACGATCCCCATGAGTTTGCGGAAATCTTCATTGCCGAGCGCGGCACGGACACGATGGCACATGTACCAAGCCGTTCGGTAGGAGCCGAAGCCCATCATGCGATAGATTTGCAGCGCGCTAATCCCCTTCTTACTTGTGAGCATGAAGTGAATGGCGCGGAACCAGTCGCGGAGCGGCTTATTCGTGTTTTCGAAAATCGTGCCGGTAATATGGGAGAAGCGGTAATTGGTCGCGGAGGGCGAACACTCGTTGCACAGCCAATGCCATTTCATTGTGCCATGTTCTTTGACCTTCATGTTGCCGCAACGAGGGCAGGCGACGCCCTCCGGCCAACGATGTCCGACGAGATAGGCGCAACAAGCGTCTTCGTTGGGGAAAGCCTTTTCCCATTGGGCGACGGTCATCTGGTGGATAGGCTTGAGCTGTTTGGCGCGGGCCATATCGAAACTCCCCTTCAACAGGAGCCAATATGACAGATTCAATTAGTCAAGTCAAGCATAATCGCCCAAATGGGCTTCTTGATGAAAGAGATTCCAGATCGGCGCGGCTCAAATCAAAACATTGCGGAGGACGACCGCCCTAAAGTTTTAACTAGGACAGAGGTTGCCCGCGAGGCTGGTATATCTCAGCGCCAACAAAAGATGGCGTTTCGCGGCGGACCAAGCGGCGATCGATTGCTTCTTGGTAATAGAATAGGGAGCAAAAATGAAAGCGACCGAAGACCCGAAGGACGTCGTTTCGAACTCCGCCCTAGTAGCGAGGAGCTTGCTCCAAAACTGGAAGCGCCACATCGGCTGTGACATGACAAGGGGTCCTGAAATCGCCGCACCCTTCACCTAACTGGGCCGATGCGGGCCTTACAAAATTCTGAGCGGTAATCGCGACAAGCGCGGCCGCAACGACCGTGAGAACGAGTTTCGTATAGCGATCAACCATAGCAAACCTCCCGTCTTTGGAGCGAGTCATCAACCGAGATCGAATTGAGCACGAAATTCTCGGACGATCCTAAATGCGCTTTCCGGAGGGATCTCATTGCCGTAATGTGATTGCACTCCGGATGCCTCCGAACCTCATTCATGATTAGCTCGACCAATTCGGCTTCCGTTTTCTTTTGCTTAGCAGTCATGGAACTAGGCGCCTACCTTTTCGCAAGTGGGCTGCTTTGATGTTGGAAGGAATCAGTTGGTGCGGTTCCATATGCCTGTTCGGTAGGAAACCGATGGTGCGTTGACGGAGCCGCGACTGAAGCCAGTCTGATCCATGCGCAATCGTTATCGTTTGGCGCAAACGATCACAGCCTGAATCCCCGCCGGAGGTTGGGCATTGCTGGTTCCACCTGTGCACTTCGCTGCGTTGTTCCCGACGATGGTGGGCGTCATTTGAGCATTGCCTCCGGTGAACGAAGCGCAGAAGGCGCTAATCATAATCTCGTCGTCCGCGCATTTGTCGCTAACTACCCGAAAGCTTCCAGCTGGTCCGGTGGCACCGTCTTTTCCTGGGTCGCCTTTTGGTCCCTGGGGGCCCGGCGGTCCCTGAGGGCCCTCAAAACATCCAGCCAGCATAAGAGAAAGCATGCCCGCGATTATTGCGTGAACGACGCGCATGATCCGCTCCTTTGATCAATCAACTAGAACATGACACCCCAGCGCCAGCAGTCAACCTTCGGGCAAAGACACCCTCTCCGCCAACTTACCCGACATCCGCCGGATGACGGCGTTGCCGAAGGAGAGACGATCACTTTGGAAGGATTTTGGCAATGCCAAGCGGCGCGGCGGCTATTCTCATCAATGAATGAGGACAAAGGGCGAGGAATGCCCGCCCTTTTTCCTAGCTGTGCGAGCCGGGGCTACTTATGTGAATGTTCGTGGGCCTTCGTGCTCTCTTTATGAGCGAGACCGCTATGTTCGAGGGCCGAAACGGCGTGTTCCTTCGCCAGATCATGACGGCCATGGCCATGATGATGCGCGGCCTGGAGGTGGTGATGGGCAGCGGCCGCATGATGCGCCGCCGCTGCAAGATGGTGTTCAATCGCTGGATGCTTGGTTGTGGGCATAACGGTCTCCTTGGATTTGGATTAGGCCCAGGCCGTCGCCCGGGTATGTGTTAAATTAATATACTCAACGACTATTTCCAGAAAAGCGGCACATCGCAGTCAGGCATCGGCAATGGCGAGGCCGATCCGAATAGCGAGCCCGGCAGAAAAGGGCGGCCTACCGCCTATGACCGTGGCCTGCACGTCCTTGGCAAGGACAGCCTTTCCGAAAAGGCCGTCCGGCGTCTGTTTCGCGGCGAGTATCTCGACTTCGCCGAGCGGCTTAACGCGGCTAATGGGCTGAATTTGCTCGCTCACCAGATTGACAAATAGCCCTCGCGCCTGAGCACTTGCCAGCCGTCAGCTGCTTCGGTGTGCGCGCCCCTCCGCCCAAATGCACCTGCGACGTCATGCGAAAGGCGCCTGGTTCATTTCTTGTTCGTCAACCTCACCCCTGGCCCCGTCGCCGTTCTCAGCGACGAATTCTCGTCCGCTACGGGCTCCAGGGCTCGAGAGCCGGCGGCTGATAGTCCTCCGTTAACCTCATTCCGGGCTGCCCGCCATTTGGTGAACTCGACGCTGGCACTCGGGGGCGCGCTGAAGAACACATCCAAGGTTTCATTGTGAATACGATCTGTCACCTTTTGTGCTGCGTCGCTCATTCCCGAGTTCGGGTCGGCTCACAAGGCTGGTTGTTGTTGCGGGCTGAATATTGGAAGTCTTTGCACGATTATCATCCTTGCCGGTGTCCTGCGCGAGATGCCAGAAAAAGAGCGCGAGAACGAGCAGGACGACTGCCCGAATGAATCGCGGAATCAGCATGGCGATCAGGATAATAATTAGGAGCGCGACAATCATACGAGCGGTCCGGAGCGGCCCACTTTTATTAAATGCTCGGCTCCCCGCACGGTCAATGCCGATCCGCTGCCGGAGCGCCGTGAAGGTTAATGCGTTGTGCCGGTGACAAACAGCCCTTCGAGGCCTTGGCCTTTCAAGTGCGCGATCGTCGGCGGGGCGGGGGTCATCCGAATTTAGGATGCTACTCGAAATTGGCCGGCCTCGGAAGCTTTCAAATCCTGCGCATGCGCGCCGCATTGCGTGCATACGAATTCTATGCAAAGCGGAAGAGGAGAATTGACGCGTCCATTTTAGGTGCGTTTCATGTGCGCCTATCACCCGCTGGGTGCGGCATGTTGGCGGTCCGCGAAATGCCTCCGCCTGTTACCCTCTTGGCTACCCCGTGCGCTATCAGGAATGTATAGCCAATCTAACATGTTGATTTTAATGGTTGTTATAACGAGGGCAAGCTGAGCGTGTATCAGGCCATCGTCGCTCTCCCGCTCCTGGGCTTTCTCGTTGCCGGAATTTTCGGCCGGCTGATCGGACCGCGCCCGTCCGAGATCCTCACGACGAGTCTGCTGTTCGTCTCCATGCTGCTCGCCTGGATCGTCTTTGGCGAGTTCATCACCGGCGCCGCCGGAGCGGACGTGCGGATCATCACGAGCTGGATGACGTCCGGGACGCTGCGGGTCGATTGGGCCTTACGGATCGATGCACTGACAGTGGTCATGCTCTTCGTGGTGACGACGGTCTCGGCACTCGTGCATCTCTATTCGATCGGTTACATGCACGAGGACAATTCGCGGCCGCGCTTCTTCGCCTATCTGTCGCTTTTCACCTTCGCCATGCTGATGCTGGTGACGGCCGATAATCTCGTTCAAATGTTCTTCGGCTGGGAAGGCGTCGGGCTTGCCTCCTATCTTCTGATCGGCTTCTGGTACGACAGGCCGGCCGCCAATACCGCGGCGATCAAGGCCTTCATCGTCAATCGAGTCGGCGATTTCGGCTTCACGCTCGGCATCTTCCTCGTCTTTGTCCTCACCAATTCCGTCGCCTTCGATCAGATCTTCGCGGCCGCGCCGGGTCTCGCTCACAAGACGATCCATGTCTTCGGCTTTGACATGGATGCGATGACGATCACCTGCCTCTTGCTCTTCATGGGTGCCATGGGCAAGTCGGCGCAATTTCTGCTTCACACGTGGCTACCCGACGCGATGGAGGGCCCGACTCCCGTCTCGGCCTTGATCCATGCTGCGACCATGGTGACGGCCGGCGTCTTCATGGTGGCGCGGCTGTCGCCGCTCTTCGAACAGGCGCCGGCGGCGCTTGCCTTCGTGACGATCATCGGCGCGACGACCGCCTTCTTCGCGGCGACCGTCGGCCTCGTGCAGAACGACATCAAGCGGGTGATCGCCTATTCGACCTGCTCGCAACTGGGCTACATGTTCGTCGGCCTCGGCGTCGGCGGCTATTCGCTCGGCATTTTCCACCTTTTCACGCACGGCTTCTTCAAGGCGCTGTTGTTCCTCGGCGCGGGCTCGGTGATCCGCGCGATGCATCACGAGCAGGACATGCGCAAAATGGGCGGCCTCGCGAGGAAGATCCCCTTGACCTTCGCGATGATGGTCATCGGCACGCTCGCCCTGACCGGCTTCCCCTTCACCTCCGGCTATTTCTCCAAGGATGCGATTATCGAAGCCTCCTTTGCCGCGCATCGGCCGGATGCGCTCTATGGATTCGTCATGACCACTGTGGCGGCGGCGCTCACCGCCTTTTATTCCTGGCGGCTCATCTTCCTGACCTTTTTCGGCGAGCCCAAATGGGGGCATGCGGAGCAAGAGAAGAGACATGCCGAAGCTGAGCTACACGCTCAAGCCATGTCAGGCCATGCGACGGCGTCAATCGACTCCTGGCGCGAGCCGGATCTCGCGAGCCAGCAGCACGACGCTCATGCGCCACATCACGACGATGCGCATCACATCGACCCGCAGGAATCGCCGCAGGTGATGATGGTTCCGCTCTACGGCCTGGCGGCGGGCTCGCTCTTCGCCGGGCTTTTCTTCAGCCGGCTCTTCATCGGCGAAGGAGCGGCGGAATTCTTCAAAGCCTCGCTCTTCTACGGACCTGCCAACCATATCATGCAGGCTTTGGAGGAAACTCCGCCCATCGTCCATTTTCTGCCGACGCTCATGATGGTCGGTGGCTTTCTCGTTGCGGTCTATCTCTATATCGTTGCGCCGGGAAGCGCCGATCGCTGGGCGCGAGCGCTGCCGGGCCTCTATCGCTTTCTGCTCAACAAATGGTATTTCGATGAGCTCTATGACCATCTATTCGTGCGCCCGGCCTTCTGGCTCGGCAACCTGTTCTGGAAGGGCGGTGATCAGAACACCATCGATCGCCTGGGGCCGGACGGTGTCGCGGCGCGCGTCATCGATGTGACCAACCGCGTCGTTAAACTGCAGAGCGGCTATCTTTATCATTATGCCTTCGCCATGCTCGTCGGCGTCGCGGCGCTGATCACCTATTATCTCGTTTGGGGGCTGCGCTGATGCTTGGTTTCGGCATTCTGTCCTGCCTCGTGTTTCTGCCGCTCATTGGCGCGGCCTTCATCGCTGCGCTGCGCGGCGACGACGAGGCGACCTGGAGGAATGCGCGCTGGGCGGCGCTGATCACCACAATCGTCGATTTTCTTCTGTCGCTCTATGTCTATGCGAAGCTCGATCCAAGCTCATCGGCCTTCCAATTCGTCGAGGAGAAGCACTGGTTCGGCGGCGGGCTCGTCTACAAGATGGGCGTCGACGGAATGTCCATGCCCTTCATCGTGCTCACAACTTTCCTGATGCCGATCTGCATCGCCGCGTCATGGAAATCGATTCAATCGCGCGTCAAGGAATATATGATCGCCTTTCTCGTGCTCGAGACCCTGATGACTGGGGTCTTCTGCGCGCTCGATCTCGTCCTCTTCTACCTCTTCTTCGAAGGCGGCCTGATCCCGATGTTCCTCATCATCGGCATCTGGGGCGGTCCGAGACGCGTCTACGCGAGCTTCAAGTTCTTCCTCTATACGCTGCTTGGCTCGCTGCTCATGCTCGTCGCCATCATGGCCATGTATGGCTTCGCCGGCACGACGGACATTCCGACCCTGCTCAAGACTGCCTTCCCTGCCTCGATGCAGAAATGGCTGTGGCTTGCTTTCTTTGCCTCTTTCGCTGTCAAGATACCCATGTGGCCGTTCCACACCTGGTTGCCGGACGCGCATGTCGAGGCGCCGACGGCGGGATCGGTCATCCTGGCGGGCGTGCTCCTCAAGATGGGCGGCTATGGATTCCTGCGTTTCTCGCTGCCGATGTTCCCGGATGCCTCGGCCTATTTCGCGCCGCTCATCTATGCGCTCTCGGTGATCGCCATCGTCTATACCTCGCTTGTCGCGCTGGTGCAGGAGGACATGAAGAAGCTCATCGCCTATTCATCCGTGGCGCATATGGGCTTCGTCACTATCGGCCTCTTTTCGTTGACGCAACAGGGTGTGCAGGGCGCCATTTTCCAGATGATCTCGCATGGCCTCGTCTCGGCCGCGCTCTTCCTCTGCGTCGGCGTGGTCTATGACCGCATGCACACGCGCGAGATCGCAGCCTATGGCGGTCTCGTGGAGCGCATGCCGCTCTATGCGGCTGTCTTCATGCTCTTCACTCTGGCCAATATCGGCCTGCCCGGCACATCGGGCTTCGTCGGCGAGTTCCTCACACTCATTGGCGCGTTTCGCGCCAACAGCACCGTCGTGGCGATCGCCGCGACCGGCAGCATCCTTTCGGCCGCCTATGCGCTTTATCTCTATCGCCGGATCATTTTCGGAGTGCTGGAAAAACCGAGCCTGAAAACCATTCTCGATCTTTCGCCGCGCGAGATCGCCGTGCTCGCGCCGCTTTTTCTGCTGACGATCTATTACGGCCTCCATCCCGGGCCCATTCTCGACGGCACCGCGACATCGGTCGCTCAATTGATCCATGACAATGGCCAGATGCGGACCGCGGCCTTAGCACCGTCTGCGAAGCTCCAAGGCGCGCCCGAATGATTCCACTCAATTTCGCGCTCGCCCATAGCTTGCCCGAGTTTGTTCTGGCGATCGGCGCCTTGGCGCTGATCCTTGCAGGGGCGATTCGCGGCAAAGCCTCGGACCGTCTGATCACCGAAATCGCGGTCGGCGTCCTTGGCCTTGCCATAATCATTCTGCTTGGCGGGAAGGGAACGGCGCGATTTTTCGATGGCGCGTTCATCGACGATGGCTTCGGCCGATTCATGAAAGTGCTGAGCTATATCGCCTCGCTCGTCACGCTGCTGATAGCCCAGGATTTTCTTTCGCGGGAGAAAATTGACAAGTTCGAATTTCCCGTCCTCGTGCTGCTCTCGACACTTGGCATGTCCATGCTGATCTCGGCTACCGGGCTGATCGCGCTCTATCTCGGCCTCGAACTGATGTCGCTTTCGCTTTACGTCGTCGCGGCCTTCCATCGCGACGACGCGAAAGCCTCGGAAGCCGGGCTCAAATATTTCGTGCTCGGGGCCCTGTCTTCGGGCATGTTGCTCTATGGCGCCTCGCTGCTCTATGGATTTGCCGGAACAGTCTCCTTTTCCGGCATAGCGGCGGCGGTCAAGGGTGCGCCTTCGCTCGGCGTCGTCTTCGGCCTCGTCTTCCTACTGGCCGGCCTCGCCTTCAAAATATCGGCGGTGCCCTTCCATATGTGGGTTCCCGATGTCTATGAAGGCGCGCCGACTCCCGTGACGGCGTTCTTTGCGTCAGCGCCAAAAATCGCCGCCTTTGCAATTACGGTTCGGGTCGTCATCACCGCCTTTCCCGGGATCTCAGCGCAATGGCAGCAGATCGTCATCTTTATATCGATCCTGTCGATGGCGCTCGGCTCCTTTGCCGCGATCGGCCAGCACAATATCAAGCGGCTGATGGCCTATTCCTCGATCGGACATGTCGGCTTCGCACTCGTCGGCCTTGCCGCCGACAATGAAGCGGGCGTCGCCGGCGTTCTCTTCTACATGGGCGTCTATCTCGTCATGCTGCTCGGGACTTTCGCGGCGATCCTGTCGATGCGGGTCAACGGCAGAGCCGTCGAGAACGTGCGCGACCTCGCCGGGCTGGCGCGCACGGACAGCACGATGGCTTTCTTCCTCGCGATGATGATGTTTTCGCTTGCCGGCATTCCGCCGCTCGCCGGCTTCTTCGCGAAATTCTATGTCTTCTATGCCGCGGTCGAGGCGCATCTCTATTGGCTCGCCGTGATTGGCTTCGTCACCAGCGTCGTTGCCGCCTTCTATTATCTTCAAATCGTCAAAATCATCTATTTTGACGAGCCGGCGGCGAGCTTCGACAGGCCGGCGCCGGTGCTTCGCGTCGTTCTGGCCGCGAGCGGTCTCGTCGTGCTATTTCTCTTCGCCTATCCGGGGCCATTCGTTACCGCCGCGGCGGCTGCCGCCAAATCGCTGTTCTGATCTGTGCGTGACACGAAACCGTTTCAGCTTGCCGAATCCGCCATCCGCGACGGCTTCCAGGTCCTCACCTTCGAGACGATCGGCTCGACCAATGACGCGGCGATGGCCGCGGCGCGCGTTGGCGGTCTCAACCGATGCTGGTTCGTCGCAAGGGCGCAGACCAGCGGCCGCGGCCGGCATGGACGAACCTGGGCTTCACCACTCGGCAACCTCTATGCGAGCCTGCTGCTCGTCGATGCGGTGCCGATTGAGCTTGCGCCGCAACTCGGCTTTGTTGCCGGCGTTGCACTGGCGCATGCCTTGCGCGCTCTTGTCGCAGAGGATGCGCGGCTCAAGCTCAAATGGCCGAACGATGTTCTGTTCGACGGCGCTAAGCTCGGCGGGATCTTGCTTGAAGGCGCGGCGCATCCTGCCGGCGGCTTTGCTTCGATTGTGGGAATTGGCGTGAATTGCAGCTCATATCCGCGCGATCTTGCCTATCCGGCGACGGCGCTCTCAGAGATCGGCGCGGCTCGAAGCGCGCCGCAGGACGTGTTCCTTGGCCTTTCGGCTGAGGTAGCGCACTGGCTCGATGTCTTTGCCGCCGGAAAAGAGTTTGTGGCGATCCGTCGCGAATGGCTCTCGCTTGCCACAGGGGTCGGGGCGCCGATCAAGGTCTCGACACCCGCGCGTCATCTTGAGGGCCGCTTTCAGACGATCGATGCAACAGGCCGGCTCGTTCTCGAAAACGAAGGCGGCGTGGTCGCGATCGAGGCCGGCGACGTCATTTTGGGCCATTGAGTGAGTGCGCTGATGGATGAGGCCGACGAACTGGTTTTCGTATCGCTTGGCGGGTTGGGCGAGATCGGAATGAACCTCGCGCTCTACGGCCTCGGCCCGCGGCGGCGGCGCAAATGGCTGATGGTCGACTGCGGGCTCACCTTCGCCGAGCCGGAGCGAGCGGGCATAGAGATCATCTTGCCCGATCCGCAGTTCGCCGAGAAGATCAAGCGCGATCTCGTCGGTCTCGTTATCACGCACGGGCATGAGGATCATATCGGCGCGCTCGCCGATCTATGGCCAAGGCTCGAATGCCCGGTCTATGCGACGCCATTTGCCGCCGGCCTTTTCGCCATGCGCACGGCCGGCGAGGCGGGCGCGTCGGATCTGCGGATCAAGGTCGTCACCCAAGGATCGCGCCTCGCGCTCGATCCTTTCGATGTCGAGTTCATACCGGTGGCGCATTCGATTCCGGAGAGCTGCGCGCTCGCGATCCGCACAGGCTGCGGCACGATCCTGCATAGCGGCGATTGGAAGATCGATCCCGATCCTGGCCTGGGCAAACCGACCGACAGCAAAAGACTGATCGAAATCGGCAACGAGGGCGTGCTCGCGCTCGTCTGCGATTCGACCAATGTCCTGCGTGACGGCACGAGTCCTTCGGAACGGGAGGTCGCGCAGAGCTTGCGCGACATCATCGTGGCAGCGCGCGGCCGGGTCTTCGTCACGACTTTCGCCTCCAATGTCGCGCGCATGCGCGCCGTCGCTGAGGCGGCGAGCGCCGCCGGGCGCAAAGTGATCCTTGTCGGGCGGGCGATGGAACGGATCGCCGCAGTCGCCCGCGACTGCGGCTATCTCGAAGGCATCGAGGAGTTCCTATCGCTCGATTCCTATTCTGCGCTGGCGCGCGATGAAGTGGTCTTGCTCGCGACCGGCAGTCAGGGCGAGCGGCGCGCTGCCATGGCCCGCATCTCCGAGGACGATCATCCGATCGTGCGGCTCGCCCCCGGCGATACAATTGTCTTCTCGTCGCGGACGATTCCCGGCAATGAGCGGGAGGTCAACCGCATCGTCAACAATCTCGTCAAGCAAGGCGCCGAGGTCATCACGGACAGCACGACGGCGCTGATCCATGCCTCCGGCCATCCGCGCCGCGGCGAGGTCGCCAAATTCTATGAGTGGATCAGGCCGAAGATCGCGCTCCCCGCGCATGGCGAGGAACTGCATCTCGAAGAACACGCGCGTTTTGCGGCTCTGTGCGGCGTCACGCATGTGGTGAAGGCGCGCGACGGCGATGTCGTGCTGCTGGCGCCTGGCGCGCCGGCGATCATCGACGAAGTTCCGCATGGCCGTCTCTGCAAGGACGGCAACGCGATTCTCGAGTCTCGACGACGAGGCAGTGAATACGCGGCAGAAATTGGCCTTTGCCGGCGTCGTGACGATCGCGCTCGCAATCGATGCCAAGGGCGAGATGGCCGGCGTTCCCGATGTGGTTCTGGCTGGATTGCCGGCCAAGACACGTGCCGGCCTCGTGCTCGACGAGATCGTGGACGCGGCGCTCTTCGAGACATTCGACGCCTTGCCGCGGCCGCAGCGGCGCGATGCGAATGTCGTCTCGACCGCGATCGAGAAAGCCGTCCGCGCGGCGGTGGCAGCCGCCTGGGGCAAGAAGCCGACCATCCACGTGCTCGTCATCGAGGTGTGACGACCGGATTCTTTCAGGTCACATCGGCATGTGTCTTCGCACTCTGCACATGTTCCGGCAGAGCGATGATGCGCGCGCCCCTTTGCGAAGTGAAGAACTGCCAAAGCCAGCTCAAGGCGACGATCACGCGGTTACGGATGCCGATGAGGAAATAGATGTGGGCAACGCCCCAGAACAGCCAGCCGATGAACCCCGTCAGGGTGAAGTGATCGAGATTGAGTTTGACCACTGCGGCATGTGTTCCAATCGTCGCGAGATCGCCCTGATGATGGTAGACGAAAGGCCCTGGGCGGGGCGTGCCCTTGATGTCGCCGGCGATGAGCTTGCCGACATAGGCGCCCATCTGCTTGGCGGCGGGAGCGATGCCCGGCACCTGCTGGCCTTTGTTGTAGAAAACTGCGGCCGTGTCGCCGATTGCGAAAATTTCCGGATGCCCGGGGACGGACAGATCAGGCTTGACCATGACTCGGCCGGCCTGGTCATGCGGCGCGCCGAGCCATTCCGCCGCCGGCGAGGCGATGACGCCCGCGGCCCAGATGATGGTGCCCGCCTCGATGCGCTCGCCGTTGACCATGACGCTCTTCTGATCGACGTTCGTAACCGGCGATGACGTGAAAACCTCGACGCCCATTTTCTCCAGCATCTTCTTCGCATAGGCCGACAAACGTTCCGTGAAAGTCGGCAGAATCCGCGGTCCCGCTTCGATCAGAATGATGCGGGCCGAACGCGGATCGATGACGCAGAATTCTTTCGGCAGCGTCTGCAGGGCGACTTCGGCGATGGCGCCGGCCATCTCGACGCCGGTCGGACCGCCGCCGATGATCACGAAAGTCAAAAGCGCGCGCTGCTTGGCGGTGTCGGAGGTGAGCTCGGCATGTTCGAAGGCAAGCAACATGCGGCTGCGAATCTCGGTCGCATCGGCGATGCCCTTGAGGCCGGGCGCGTAGGGCGCCCAATTGTCGTGGCCGAAATAGTAGTGTGTCGCGCCGGTCGCCAGCACGAGATAGTCATAAGGGAGCGTCACGGAATCGGTGTGGACCACCCGCGCTTCGGTATCGACGCCGGTGACCTCCGCCATCAGCACCCGCATGTTGCGCTGGCCGCGCAAAATGCCGCGGATCGGCCAGGCGATATCGGCCGGCGAGATCACCGCTGTCGCCACCTGGTAGAGCAGGGGCTGGAAACAATGGTGGTTTTGCCGATCGACGAGCGTGACCTCGGTCGGCAGGCCTTTCAGCGCGCGCGCGACGGCGAGGCCGCCGAAGCCGCCGCCAACGATGACGACGCGTTTACCGCCAGGATAGTGCTCCAACGTTTGGCCTTCTGTGTTGGCAATGAGGCCTGGGGGCCGCGTTTCTACACCGAAGCGCCGGGCCGAGAAAATCACCCCGTGCCGCCGGCGATATACCGCGGTGCACAAGAGGAGATATAGCCAATCGGCGGGATTTCAATGAAGCTCACCAGCAGCAATGCTAGCGAGACTCCCTATCGGTGCGGCGCTCTTAGCGCCAGCGGGTCAAAAGCCTTCCCGCGCGTTACCGCCGTACGATCTCCTCGGCCTTGGGATGATAGTCCCGATAGCAGGTGACCCAGATGAGATGCCGTTGTGCGGAGGAGAGCTGGAGTTGCTTCGACCAATAGTCCTGTTCGGCTGTGTTCAGGCCACGTACATCTTCACAAGTAAATGCACGGGCCGGCACTGATCCAAGAAATGTTGCGGTGGTCAAGGCCAGTAGAATCGCGATGTTTTTTGAGCTCCAAGATTTCTTCCAGGTAATCTGCGAGGACATGGAATCTCCTAAACTTTTGGAGAATGCGCGAGAGCGCAAGCTTCACTTCGGAATGGATAGGATTTTCTCATCTCCATTTAGAAAGTGGCAATAATTTGACGCATGGCGAGGGGAAAGGTTCCGTCTCGTCTTGGTTAATCTGGAGCGCCCTTCAGGGCCAAGCTCAAATCTCGGGCTGACCGCTATTTTTGGCAAGAGATAGACGGGACGGCGCGAGCCGCGCGGGCCCCTCGACCGGCCAGCGGCAAATTGTCCTTTCGTCCCCAGGATTTTCATGCGCGATGGTGGGCCCGCGACAGGGATTGAACCTGGGAGGTGGTCAACGGCGTGTATCCCATTGACATATCAATGGAAGGTCACGCCTTCTTGGCTCGTCGCACGTGTTACACACTCGGTCCGGAGCAGAGGATAGCGTCTCGCGCGGTAAGCAAACAGCCGGCGTCACAATTGACCGGAAAGCGCCAAAAAGCGGTCGTAGAACATTCGCCGCTGGATGCCTTAGCCCGCCTTCTTCCGCCGCGCGCCAGATCGCACGACGTGCGAAGGCGAGCTGAAAAGAAAAAGCGATAGGCGTTCCGACGATGACCAGATCATAAGACGCGGGGTCCTTTTGCGGGGAGATAATTGATGAAGGACGCTTTCGCACGCCTTCAATCATTGAGCGCAGAAATCCCAGAATGCCGAGTCGGTCCTTGGCCTCGACAACCTCTTCAACTTCGCATTGAAGCTACGCTGACAGAGACTCGACGACTTTGCGTGTCGCCCCCGATCTGGAATAATAGACGATGAGAACTCTGGTGTCCGCCATTTGCCACCTCCCTGATTGCACCAACTCGTTAAAATGACATCTCTCTGCTCTTCGACTGCAGCAAGATCAAGGGATCGGCGGAATCATATCAATCGAGGATAGGGTCCTCCTCATTGGAAGATTGATTCAAGTCAAAGGCGGGCGACCAGCTCTCCGTCAGTATGAGACTGTGGAGTACGCGCGAATCCATAAACGTCCTGAGGATTTTACCGGCGCCAATCTTCGGAATTATGAAGATTATGCCGAGACGTTCTCATGGGCTGAGGCTCGGGCTCTGCTGGATGGGCTGCCCGGTGGTGGGCTCAACATCGCGCATGAAGCAGTTGATCGCCATGTACGCGCAGGCCGCGGCGACAAACTCGCCCTGCGCTGGATCGGGCGCGATGAGGAGACACACGATATCAGCTATGCCACGTTGCAAGAGCAGACGAACCGCTTTGCGAATGTTCTAACGCAGTGCGGCATCAAAAAATCGGAGCGAGTCTTTTCACTCCTGAGCCGTAAGCCCATTCTCTATGTCGCCGCATTGGGCACGCTGAAGGCGGGCAGTGTCTTTGCGCCGCTCTTCACCGCTTTCGGGCCTGAGCCAATCAAGGCACGCATGTCGATCGGCAGCGCCAAGGCGCTTGTAACCACGCAAGCGCTCTACCGCCGCAAGATCGAGCCATGGCGCAAAGAACTTGCAACTCTCCAATATATTTTCATAACCGATTGTGCGGGCGAGGTGCGACCGGACACGATCGATCTGGCCGCCGCGATGGCTTCGGCGTCAGCGTGCTTCGACACGGTGCGGACGAGGCCGGGAGACATGGCGCTGCTGCATTTCACGAGCGGAACGACGGGGCGGCCAAAGGGTGCGGTACATGTGCATGAGTCGGTTGTCGCGCATCACATAACGGGCAAGCTCGCCCTCGATCTTCATCTCGATGACATATTTTGGTGTACGGCCGATCCGGGCTGGGTTACCGGTACATCCTACGGTATCGTTTCGCCGCTCACCAATGGCGTGACGCTGATCGTCGATGAGGCCGAGTTCGACATGGAGCGCTGGTATCGAAATCTCGAACGCGAAAAGATCAACATCTGGTACACGGCACCCACGGCGATTCGCATGCTGATGAAG
The DNA here is from genome assembly GCA_963720425.1 of uncultured Alphaproteobacteria bacterium. Classification (GTDB taxonomy): domain Bacteria; phylum Pseudomonadota; class Alphaproteobacteria; order Rhizobiales; family Beijerinckiaceae; genus Methylovirgula. The sequence goes on along the minus strand of OY970391.1, from coordinate 266,533 downwards.
GCGGGTGCCAAAGCCGCCAAAGGCTATAATCTGTCGAATTTGCGCTTCATGGCGAGCGTCGGCGAGCCGCTCAACGCCGAGGCCGTCGTTTGGGGCCAGGAGGCCTTCGGCAAGCCGTTCCACGACAATTGGTGGCAGACGGAGACTGGCGGCATCATGATCGCCAATTACCGGTGCATGGACATCATGCCGGGATCGATGGGCAAGCCCTTGCCGGGCGTCGTCGCCGGCATCGTCGCGCGAAGCGCAGATGAGGAGGTTACGGAAATCACCAAACCGATGGCGATGGGCGAGCTTGCCCTGCGCCCCGGCTGGCCGTCGATGATGCGCGCCTATCTCCATGAAGAGGAGCGTTACCGCAAATGTTTCGCAAACGGTTGGTATCTGACCGGCGATCTCGCGATGCGGGACAGCGACGGCTATTATTGGTTCGTCGGCCGGGCCGACGACGTCATCAAGAGCGCCGGCCATCGGATCGGGCCTTTTGAGGTGGAAAGCGCGCTCATGGCGCATCCGGCTATCGCCGAGGCCGGCGTGATCGGGGTGCCCGACGAGATCGCCGGCGAGGTGGTCAAAGCCTTCGTTGCTCTGAAGGATGGATTCGAGCCAAGCGAAGCCTTGCGCAAAGAGCTTTTGGGGCACGCCCGCAAGCGCCTCGGCCCAGCGATCGCGCCGAAGGACATTGCGTTCCGCAAGAATCTGCCGAAAACGCGCAGCGGCAAGATCATGCGCCGATTGTTGAAGGCGCGCGAGCTTGGTCTGCCCGAAGGTGATCTCTCGACGCTCGAAAGCGACGAGCAATGAGCTCGACAATCGACAAGCCGCGCCTTTCTCGCGCGCATGCGTTGGATCTCTTGCGGCAGATGCTCCGCATTCGCCGCTTCGAGGAAAAATGCGCGGAGCTCTATACGCAGGAGAAGATCAGAGGCTTTCTCCATCTCTACGACGGCGAGGAGGCCGTAGCCGTCGGCGTCATCCCAGTCCTTGAGGCCCACGACCGGATCGTTACGACCTATCGCGAGCATGCGCATGCGCTGGTGCGCGGCGTCACGATGAAGGCGGCTCTTGCCGAAATGTACGGAAAGCAGGAAGGCTGCAGTGGCGGACGCGGTGGCTCTATGCATCTCTTCGACCGCGCCACGAATTTCTACGGTGGTAACGCCATCGTCGGCGGTGGCCTGCCGCTCGCTGTCGGTCTCGCCCTTGCCGATCACATGCGCAAAGAAAAGATCATCACCGCCTGCTTCTTCGGCGACGGTGCTGTCGCCGAAGGCGAATTTCACGAAAGCCTCAATCTGGCGGCGCTTTGGGGATTGTCGGTGCTGTTCATCTGCGAGAACAATCTCTATGCCATGGGCACAGCGCTCGCGGTTGCGCAATCGGAGACCGACCTTCACGCCAAGGCAGCCTGCTACCGGCTGGCTTCCGAGGCGGTCGACGGGATGGACGTCATTGCCGTCGAAGCCGCGGCGCGGCGAGCGGCGCGGGCGGTGCGTGAAACCGGCAAACCCTATTTCCTCGAATGCCGGACCTATCGCTTCCGCGCCCATTCCATGTTCGACTCCCAGCTCTACCGTGACAAGGCTGAAATCGAGGCTTGGCGCGAAAAGGATCCGATACTGCGCTTCCGCAACTGGGTCGCGGCCGCTCACATGATCCATCCTGACGAAATTGCCCGTATCGAATCCGAGATAGCCGGCGAAATCGCCGAGGCGGTGGCTTTCGCCGAGGCCGCGACATGGGAGCCGGTCACGACCCTCACGCGATTCACCTATGCGCAAAAGACCGCATGAAGGAGGGGCGATTCCCATCATGCAACAAGACCAAGAAACAACCTATCGCGAAGCGGTCCACGCGGCGATCCGCGACGCGCTGCAGCGAGACGAGCGCGTCTTTCTCATGGGCGAGGATGTCGGCCGCTATGGCGGATGCTATGCCGTGAGCAAGGGGCTTCTCGCAGAGTTCGGGCCGGAGCGTATTCGCGATACGCCGCTCTCGGAATCGGGCTTCACCGGGGCCGGGATTGGCGCAGCCATGGCCGGAATGCGCCCGATAGTCGAACTGATGACGGTGAATTTTAGCTTGCTCGCGCTCGACCAGATCCTCAACAATGCCGCGACCATTCGCTACATGTCGGGCAATCAATTCGGCGTGCCGCTCGTCATCAGAATGGCAACTGGTGCGGGCCGCCAAGTCGCTGCACAGCATTCGCACAGTCTCGAAGGATGGTATGCCCATATTCCCGGGATCAAGGTGCTCACCCCGGCGACGCTTGAGGACGCGCGCGGCATGTTGTGGACGGCCTTGGAGGATCCCGATCCCGTGCTGATCTTCGAAAACGTGATGCTCTACAACATGAGCGGTCCGCTTGCGGTCGATGCAGGTCCGGTTGATATCGACAAAGCCGCGATCCGCCGCGCCGGCCGCGACATTTCGCTCATCACCTATGGCGGCTCGCTGTTCAAGACGCTGGAAGCGGCCGCGCTTCTTGCCTCAGAAGGCGTGGAGGCGGAAGTTGTCGATCTGCGCAGCTTGCGGCCTCTTGACGATGCGACGATCACGGCCTCCGTGCGTAAGACAAGGCGCGCCGTCGTCATCGATGAAGGCTGGCGCAGCGGCAGCCTCGCTGCGGAAATCTGCACACGACTCGTCGAGCAGATCTTCTTCGATCTCGATGCCCCATTGGGGCGCGTGTGCAGCGAAGAAGTGCCGATTCCCTACCCGCGTCATCTCGAGGAGGCTGCCCTCCCACAGGCCGCGAAAATCGTCGCGGCGGCGAAGCGCACGCTGGCACGCGAGGGGTGATGTCGTGCGTGAATTTCGCATGCCTTCGCTCGGGGCCGATATGGAAGCCGGCACGCTCGTCGAATGGATGGTCAAACCTGGCGACCGGGTAAAGCGCGGCGATATTGTCGCCGTGGTCGAAACGCAGAAAGGTGCGATCGAGATTGAAATCTTTGAGACCGGCGTGATCGAAAAGATCTTGGTCGATGTCGGCATTAAAGTGCCGGTCGGTACGCCACTCGCGACACTGCGTACGGAAACAAAAACCGAAACCGGCGTGACGACGGAGCCGGCCGCGCCCGAAGCACCGGCAATCACGCTGCCGCCCGCAGCGGAGCCGAGGAAGGCGCCTTTCGCCGCTCCAGTTCGGCCTGAGATGTCGCCTTTGTCCGTCGTCGGCCGCATCCGCGCTTCGCCAGCCGCGAGACAGCTCGCTCGCGCTCACGGGCTCGATCTTGCGTCCGTCACGGGCAGCGGCGCAGGCGGTTCGATCGTTTTGAAAGATGTCGAAGTGCGGCTTGCGTCCATTCCGACCCCGGTGCCGAAAAAGCCGGTGATCGGATTGGATCTCGTTGCCATGCGTGCCGCCATCGCCGCCGCTATGGCGCGATCGAAGCGCGAAATCCCGCATTATTATCTTGAGCATCAGGTCGATGTGACACGCTGCGAGGCATGGCTCGTGGAGAAAAATGCCGCGCGCCTGCCAGAGAGCCGTTTGCTTATGAGCATTCTCACTGCAAAGGCGGTCGCCTGCGCGCTGCGGCGCTTTCCCCGCTTCAACGGCTTTTGGCAGAACGGGAAATTTGAAGCGGCTCCGGCTATCCATGTGGGCATGGCCATCGCGATCCGCGGCGGCGGCTTGGCTGCGCCGGCCATCCATGATGCGGACCGGCTCTCCTGCGACGAACTCATGGCTGCGATGCGCGATCTCGTCCAGCGCATGCGGTCCGGCCGCATTCGCAGCTCGGAGATTGCGGATGCAACGATCACGGTCTCCAGCCTCGGCGAACGAGGCGTGGAGGCGCTGTTCGGCATCATCTATCCGCCCCAGGTGGCGCTCGTCGGCTTCGGCAAAACTGTCACGCGGCCCTGGGTGGTCAGAGGCGCCATCCAACCGCGATCAATCTTGACCGTAACGCTGTCAGGCGATCATCGCGTCAGCGACGGTCACGCCGGCGCATTATTTCTCGCGGAAATCGGCCAGCTTCTGCAGGAGCCTGAAAAATTATGAGCGCTCTCGACATCCGCACCGTGCTGCTGGAAGAGCTCGGCAATATCGCACCGGATGTGGACATTCAATCGGTGGATCCCAAAGCGGATCTGCGCGAGGCTCTTGATATTGATTCGCTGGATGTGCTGACCTTCATCACCGCTATCCATAAGCGACTCGGAATCGTCATCCCGGAGATCGATTATCCGAAATTGATGACGCTTGACGGAGCTGCCGCCTATCTTTCGGCCAAGCTTAGGGGACCGTAACGGCGGCCATCAATGGTCGGTGATGCGGAAACGGGCCATGCGCCTGCCATAACGGTCGCAACTTCAATGCGCACGCTTGAGCCGAGCTGGCATCACTATTTCCGTCCTGAATTTGCACTAGATGAGGGGCTGGCGGCCATCAGCCACCTGGCGCCCAAGCGCCCAACGGCATAGGATTCAATGACGCAGCGGGTATCGCTAGTCTCATGATGAAGCGTTCGGCGGCAATTGCGCTGGCTCTGGTGGGAACGGCACTGGCAGCGACGATTGCGTAGCTTGGTCTTGCCCGCCCAACGGACACAGGCGTCCCTATCCTGCTCTACATCGATTTCATCCGACAGTGCCGGGGGCCTACAACGGTCACAACGCCGGTGTTTGAGGAACAGCTCACCTGGCTGGCCGAGCATCACTATGCGGTCGCGCCGCTCAGGTCGATCGACGATGCGCTGCGCGGCGCCGCCAGCTTGAGCCGCAGACCGTCGCAATCATCGTGGATGATGGGCGTCGATCGCAATACACGGAAATGTTCCCGGTCATTCAACGCTATCATGTGCCAGTTACGCTCTTTGTCTATACGGACGCGATTTCGTATGAGCCCCATGCTCTCACCTGTGAGGAGATCGGGGAAATGCTGAAGTCCGGCCTCGTCGATGTCGAGTCGCACACCTGTTCGCACCCCCAATTCGAAAAGGAGCGTGCGCGCCGGAGCCCGGCCGACTATGAGTCCTTCGTAGCTTCCGAACTGACGAAATCGAAGAAGACACTCGAGGATCGCCTGCACCGACCAGCCGATCTGTTGACTTGGCCTTACGGCGTCTTCGACAGCGCTCTGGAGCGGGCGGCGACACGCGCCGGCTACATCGCCGCTTTTGCAGTCGAGGGTCATCTCGCCCGTACCGAAGAGGATCTGTTTTCCGTGCCGCGGATCGTCGTATCGGACCAGGATCGCGACGCAAGGTTTGCGGCATTGTTGGAGTCCAGCGCCAGGATAGACCGTTGACTGCGGACCCGCAACCAGATGATTCAGCTATTCGGTGACAATACCACCTGGCGGCGGGCGACGGCGGCTGGTCCCCCCTGAGGTATGGCTTTGAAGCCGATGGAGGAAATGAGAATGGCGAGGAAGAGACACAGCGCCGAGGAGATTGTCGCGGAGCTTCAGTAGGTTGATTTGCTAACGTCGCAGGGGCGGCCTGTTGCCGAAGCGGTTCGATCGATAGGCGTGACGGAAGTCACCTGGCGATCCGCCGTTCGATGAGGTCGACGTGATCGTTCTCGGTGGGAACATATGAACGGCAAGACACAGATAGCCGGCCCTCTGTCTGTGCCGCGCGATGGCGGATCGCGCGAGGACGAACTCATTTCTGTCATACGCGAGCTTGTGCGCGAGCTGCATCCGCAACGGGCGAAAATCATAGACGTCGCCCCTTCGAGCCGTCTGGAGCGGGATCTCGGCATCGATAGTTTGGGGCGGACCGAGCTCATTTTGCGGATGGAACGGACGTTTCGCGTGCGCCTCCCGGGTACGACCGTCGGCGAGGCCGAGACGGTCGGCGACCTCTTGCGTGCACTTGACCTTGACCAGACTCATCGGTATCGCCCTGCGCACGCGCAAGCGGCCGTGTGGTCGGCTCTCCCTGCTGTGCCGGCTGCCATAGACGCGCGAACCTTAGTCGAAACACTCGAGTGGCACGTAGCCCGGCATCCCGACCGCCTCCACCTGACCGTCCTTGAGGATGATGTCACAACGCTTGCAACGATGACCTACCGCGAGCTTGCAGAGACCGCGCGCGAACTCGCGCAAGGTCTGATCGAGCGGGATGTCGCGCCTGGCGATCGCATCGCTCTGATGCTGCCGACAAGCCGCGACTTCTTCGTCGCATTTTTTGGCATCCTTCATGCGGGCGGCGTGCCGGTGCCGATCTATCCGCCGATGCGGCTGCCACAGATTGAGGAGCATTTGCGCCGCCAAGCCGGCATTCTGCGCAATGCCGGCGCTCGCATGCTTGTGACGGTTGCCGAAGGACGGCGCCTTGCAAACTTGTTGCAAGCGCAGGTGGGGAGCCTGACCGCGGTCGAGACCGTCGCCGGGCTTTCTTCTCACGCCGTTGGCATTGCATCCCTGCCGACTATGGACGCCGCCTCAACCGCGCTGATTCAATATACGTCGGGAAGCACCGGCGACCCGAAGGGCGTTGTGCTCAGCCACGCCAATCTGCTCGCCAATATTCGCTCCATGGGCCAGGCCATGGACGCGAGCTCCGGCGATATTTTCGTCAGTTGGCTGCCCCTCTATCATGACATGGGATTGATCGGTGCGTGGCTTGGATGCCTCTATTTTGCCGCGCCGCTCTACGTCATGTCGCCGTTGAGCTTTCTGGTGCGGCCGGAAAGCTGGCTATGGGCGATCCATCGGTTTCGTGCGACTTTGTCCGCCGCGCCGAACTTCGGTTTTGAACTTTGCCTTAACAAGATCGACGACGCCAGTTTACAAGGGCTCGATCTCGCTTCGCTCCGCATGGTCGCGGACGGCGCCGAGCCCGTCAGTGCCCACACGCTGGCGCGCTTCATCGACAAGTTCGCACGCTATGGATTCCGGCCCGGAGCCATGGCGCCGGTCTACGGCCTTGCCGAGAGTGCGGTGGGGCTCGCCTTTCCGCCCCCCGGACGGGGGCCGATCATCGACCGTGTGGACCGGCAAGCTCTGAGTCGGCGCGGAATCGCCGAGCCTGCTAGACCCGATGATCCGCATCCGCTCGAGATCGTGGCCTGCGGCCAGCCGCTCTCCGGTCATGAAATCCGCATTGTCGACGAGCTCGGCCACGAAGTTGCCGAACGGCACGAGGGCCGGCTTGAGTTCTGCGGGCCATCGGCAACCTCCGGCTATTTCCGCAACGAAATGAAGACGCGCGAACTCATCCACCACGGCTGGCTAGACAGCGGCGACCGCGCCTATATCGCAGGTGGCGATGTCTATATCACCGGCCGGATCAAGGACATCATCATTCGCGCTGGCCGGCATATCTTTCCGCAGGAAATTGAAGAAGCGGTCGCAGAAATCCCAGGTATCCGCAAGGGCTGCGTGGCGGTGTTTGGCGTCACCGACCACGCATCCGGTACGGAACGGGTGGTCGTTCTGGCCGAAACACGTCAAGCCGATCCAGCGGCCCGCGCGGCGCTGCAAGCCTGCGCGCGAGAGGTCGCGAGCGACATCGCTGGCACACCCGCCGACGAGATTGTCCTCGCCCCGCCACAAACGGTGCCCAAGACATCGAGCGGCAAGATTCGTCGGAGCGCCGCCCGGGAACTCTATGAGTGCGGCCGCGTCAGTGCGCCGCAGCGCGCCTTATGGTGGCAGATCCTGCGCCTGTCCCTGGCAGGCGTCGGTCAGCAGATCCGGCAATTCATCGCAATTCATCTTGAGACGCTCTATGCCGCATGGTGGTGGATTGTGGTGGCGCTGGGCTATCTGTTGGCGTGGTTCGCCGTAATGGCGCTGCCCCGGCTCGAGTGGCGCTGGAGGGCCGTGCGCGTCATCGCTCGCGCCGCTCTCGCGGCCCTCGGCGTTCCGTTTGCTGTCGCCGGCATCGACCGCATTCCGCGCGGCAATGCGATGCTGGCCTTCAACCATGCGAGCTACATGGATGCGGTGGTTCTCGCCGCCACTCTGCCAGGCGAACCTGCCTATGTGGTCAAGAAGGATCTCGCCGGGCAGATCTTCGCTGGGCCATTTTTGCGCCGGCTGGGCGTCCTGTTCGTCGAGCGCCACGATATCAGCGGGAGCCTCGCCGACACCGAGGCCGTTGTCGCCGCGGCACGGCGCGGCCGCAACATCGTGTTCTTCCCTGAAGGTACATTTACCCGTAGAGCAGGATTGTCCGAGTTCTACCTCGGTGCCTTCAAGGTCGCAGCGGAGGCCGGCCTGCCTGTGCTGTCGGGCATTCTGCGCGGAACACGGTCAATGCTGCGCGGCGAGCAATGGTTTCCGCGGTGGGCGCCGCTCAGTGTCGAAATCAAAGATGCGGTCAAACCATCTGGAACAGACTTCGCGTCGGTGTTGCACTTGCGCGATACGGTGCGCAACATCGTGCTGGCGCAGTGTGGAGAGCCCGACCTTGGGGAGCTCGTGAAGCTTTCCCGATTCGCAGATGATACATGATGAGGTGTTCATCAAAGGATCTTCCTGAAGCGAGCAAGCGACTATGTCCATTCGCACTCTCGACAAGATGTTTCGATCAAAATCGATTGCGGTTATCGATACCTCGGCCAAACCGAAGCCCGCCGGCTTGGGCGGCATCGCAGCTCTTGGACAGATCCTCCAGCGGTGCACAGGCGCTATGGCGAGCGCGTCTCCTCTTCCTCTTCGTCGGCTGTAAGGACTGCGACGATATCGCCAGCTACACCCCTCAGCGGCTCGCCGGCACCGAAGACATCTTTATCCCCGGAGAGCCACATAGAGGCTTGCTCGAGATCAAGGCTGGTCGGCCGAAGCGCCAGAATAGCCAGCAACTTAGCATCGTCCAAGTTTCCAATGATATGCTTGATCCCATCGGCAGTCGCCAATGTTTCACGGTTTTGTATGGTCGCTGGATCCCTTGACATCGCCTCTCTTCCGCTCCCGCCAAATGAACTGCTGAATACCGCAGGCGGAATTGGAGCAGGACCCGCGCCTCCTATCCGTCTAGTCCGAGTCTCCTCTGGGATAGCTACGGGTCCCTCCGCCATGCTTCATCGGTAGACTGGTTCATCGCCTGGGCAGATCCGCCGCCCGTAGACGTTTTTACTACCGTGCTTCACCAATCTTGCCTCCGTACGACGGTAAACGCATCTGAGCGCAGGAACCGGTTAGAAGCGTTGATCTGAATCAAGGTGGCTCGTCGAATGTGTAGCGAGCAGTGTGAACAACACGATGATTAACGTATCACAAGGACCGATTCGTCCCCTGCGACTAAGGATTGGGGTCCGGCAAAAAGTTACGTCGATAATGAGGTGGGGCAAGCTGTTTGAACCGGAAGTTGAGGAGACCTCTACGGGAAATGCGGAGATAACGGAGCCGGCGCCTTCCGTCTGGATACGAATCAACGTGTTCAATCGCCTGGCCCACCCGTGAGCCTGGGGACCCGTGGCAGGCTTGAAAAGAAGGTATTGTCATGCCGACCTTCATCATGTTGACACGCCTGAATCCGGATGCCGTTCGCTCGCCGAGGGAACTTGAGAAGCTCGAACGCAACGCCATGAAACGTGTGGAAGAGGAATGTCCCGACGTAGAATGGCTTTGTAGCTATGCGGTGCTCGGGCCATGCGACTATCTCGACATCTTCAAAGCGAATGACCTCGAGACGGCGGCTCGCGTGTCAACGTTGATTTGCACGTTTGGTCACGCCCAGACGGAAATTTGGACAGCAACGGAATGGAACCGCTTCAAGGAGCTCATCCGTGCGCTTCCTGGGCCAAGTTGAACTCGCGCATTGCAGCTCATCCGCCTCGGAACGCCCTCCATCGGTATCGATCGAAATGGAACAAGTCGTGGGACAATGGAGCTGACGTTTCTTGGCACGCGCGGCGAAGTCGAGATCCGCTCTCGTCTGCACCGGCGTCACAGCGCGTTGCTCGTTCGGCGTAATGGCGCTCGCATCATGATTGACTGCGGAGCGGATTGGCTTGGTCAGCTCGACACCATCGCGCCAACGGCGGTCGTGCTCACGCACGCCCATCCAGATCACGCCGCCGGCCTCGCTGCCGGAGCGCCATGCCCGGTCTACGCCACAGCGGAAACCTTGGATTTGCTTCGCCGCTTTCCTATTCGCGATTGGCGCAGGCTGCCGGTGCGAAAATCTATGACAATCGGCGGAATAAGATTCAAAGCATTTCCGGTCCAGCATTCGATCCGAGCGCCAGCCGTCGGTTATCGTGTATCGGCGCAAGGGGCATGCTTCTTCTACCTGCCCGACGTAGCCGGATTCCCGCGCGGGTCAGAGGCGCTGCGTAGGGTCGATGTCTACATTGGCGACGGCGCAACAATCAGGCGCTCAATGGTGCGCCACAAAGGTGGAACATTGATCGGTCACGCCCCGATCACGATTCAACTTGGCTGGTGCGAAAGGGCCGGTATTTGTCATGCCATCTTTACTCATTGCGGATCGCCCGTCGTGCGTGGCGATGGGCGGACGCTGAACGCTTTGGTCCGACGACTTGGTCATGAATGCGGCATCAATGCACGCCTCGCATCTGATGGAGACAAACTCGCCTTTGTGGGCCGCAAGACCGAACGGCGCGGTCGAGCTTATATTGTTTAAGCGAGATTGACCCACCTCACAGGGGTTCTTCTTCATGGCGGATTAATCTAGGAACAGGACTCCGCCATGCTGTAGCAAGCTAATTCTACAACACACGAGTTGCCCGCCTACAACCGATTTGGCCCTACAAATGATGCCCTGAAACGGCCTGTAGGACCTCGCCGGAAAGCTCCTTGCTGACCTTGTGAGATATGTCACCGAGGCTCAACATCCCTACCATGGTCTTATGACTATCCGTCACAGGTAGTCGGCGGATTTGCTTCGCTTCCATGATCCCGATCGCGATCTGGACATCGTCATCCGGTGAGCAACACACCACGTCTTTTGTCATCACATTTTCAGCTGTCATTTTTGCCAAATTGTCGCCGTGCGCGAAAGCGCGACAGGTAATATCACGATCGGTGACTATCCCCACCAGGTGACCGTCTGCTTTAACGGCGATGGCGCCGATATCCGCATCACGCATACGCTTTGCGATTTCCTTGATGGGGCTGCTAGGCTCAACGCATGTTGCGCCTTTGTGCATGACATCCTTCACCTTCATTTCTTCCTCCCGTAATTGTTGTGCGGCGCTTTGCGCAGCGAGAATGCAAGAGATCATGCCGGTAACAATTTCAGGCTCATTGATCTAATCATGGAAGACGCAGCTCTGGCGGCCAAATGCAGGCATGCTTTCGGTCTGCATTCTCTCGACGACGCGCCCTTATCATAGCCCGTTCAGCCTGCCCTGCATCTGGTGCCGGGCGAATTGGCCAGTCCGGGCCTAATCCAGGAGAGAGCGAAACGACCCCCCGATATTTGTTCAATCCGCGTCCCAAATCTCTGACTTTCCCGGTCCAGCGTCATTTGCAACCAAGCGATATCATCCTGCGAGGGGCGGATGAGCCGAAATTGTCGAATTTGAAATGGAACCAATTCAAGCGCAACAAGATTGCTGCTCGGCGCATCGACATCAGCGAAGTACATCAGGGCCAGATCGTCTCGATATTCCTCGTAGCCTTTGATGCCTTCGTAGTCATTTAGGAAGTCGCCGCAGCCGTAGAGAATGAGCCGATTGCGATAGACTTCGATGGATTTCGGATGATGCGAAGAATGACCGTGAATGACGGAAACTCTGGCCCTGTCGATGAGCATGTGTGCAAAATCTCGTTGCTCGTCTGGAATTTCGTAGCCCCAATTCGACCCCCAATGGATTGAAACAACAACGACGTCATTCGGCCTTCGCACGTGCGCAATCTGTTCCGAAATATGCGCGACGCTTGCATCGGAAAAGTCGCGCAGGAAATTCACGCCTGCGGTGTTTTGCGTTGCGGCCCAATTGCGATGGGTGCCGCTCGTCCTGGAAGCGAACGAAAAGACCAGCACCCGGCCCTTGCCGGCAATGTCCAACACTGCCGGCGCGGCGGCTTGATCGAGATCTCGGCCGGCACCTACCGCCTTGATCGCAAATCGGTTTAGCGTCGCCAGAGTCTCGAGCAGACCGGCAGGCTGCCAATCGAGAATATGATTGTTGGCAAGCACGCAGCAATCTATTTGCGCGACCTTCAGGCAATCCGTATTGTCGGGGTTCATACGGTAATTGATGCCTTTAGGAACGTAGAGCTCGCTGTGTGTAATGCTCGTTTCGAGATTGATGATGCGCGCATCTGGTTTCATCCGGTTCAGCTCATCCAGGGCTTCGCCCCAGACATATGAAGGATCGGCGTGCCGCGGAATCGGGCCATTTGTCTGCTCGGCGAGGTGCACATATTCAAGCGCTGAACGCACCCGCCTCTCATGGAGAGCCGGGTTGCACGGATGCGGCAGTATTTGATCGATACCGCGCCCGGTCATAACGTCGCCGCACAGGAACAGCCGGATCAATTGGTTCGCCGGGCGAGCAACGGGCGATGTCGCGGCGGCGCTCATTCCCATCTGCCTCAGCTCGGCCAAAGATTGTGCAGCACCTTTGGCGTGGCGGCCTTGGCATCCTCCAGTTCCGCCGCAGGCAAGCGCGCCGCGAGTACGGCAAATATCACACGCGCGGCCTCCTCTGCATCGATTGCCGGGTCGCGGTGAACACCGTCGTGAATGCGTTCTAGAAACGCGCTCCGACTTCTCGCCGAATGTGCGCCGGGATGCCAGCCCTCATAATAAAGGCCACGCAGCAAGGCTGGCAGTTGTGCGCCGACATAGATCGCTTCGTCTTGTGGCAGACAGTCACGGAAGGCATGCAATGTCGCGAGCATTGCCAGATAGACTCGCTCGCGATCGTGCCAGCCGAGCCGCCGCATGACATCATCGATCCACTCTTCGGTCGCGCGTAACGCTGCGCTAAGGTCTTGCAGGGATGCCATGAGAAGTACCTCTAGATTTTGCGGTATGCTGACACGAATTAGGATTACGATCTTGAGCGAAATCAAATCCCGGCCCAGACGGTTGGTTTCTAGTGGCGCTCTGGGATCAATTTCAGGCGCGGCGCTTAGCGGGGCTGCTTGGGTAGGAAATGTCACATGGACTGTGCGACTTCGCCTAAAGAGAGCTACGCAAGGTGGGAGAACTTCCCGCATGATGCAGATGTCGGAGTGCGGGGATGGGGAGCGACTGCCGCGGAAGCGTTCGAACAAGCCGCTCGCGCACTGACCGCCGTTGTTACACATGCTGAGGTTCAACCGCAAATTCCGATCCAGGTAACATGTGAGGCACCTGACCTCGAGCTCCTGTTCGTCGAATGGCTCAACGCCGTCATCTATGAGATGGCGGTTCGAGACATGTTGTTCGGACGCTTTAGGGTAAAAATTGAGGGCCGGCGCCTCGAAGGGACATTGTGGGGCGAGCCAGTTGATGTCGAACGGCATGCCCCAGCCTGCGAACCAAAAGGCGCCACCTACACTGCCCTGAGAGTGGCCGAGGACGCAAGCGGCACTTGGTCGGCCGCCTGCATTGTGGACGTCTGAAAGAGGACAGTGATGGACCCCGCTCGCTTTACGCGCGTCGATGCTACGACATGGCGAGTAGAGCCTCTGGGCGATATGCGCGTGCCGGCGATTATTTATGCCGACGAAGATCTTATTCGGGATATGGACGACAAGGTTTATGACCAGGCAGTGAATGTCGCCATGCTGCCGGGGATTGTTCAAGCGTCCTATGCCATGCCGGATGCCCATTGGGGATATGGTTTCCCGATCGGCGGCGTGGCCGCCTTTGACCCGGATCATGGCGGCGTTGTTTCCGCGGGTGGCGTGGGATTCGACATTTCCTGCGGCGTGCGCACCATGCTGACGGGGCTGACAGTTGCCGATATCATTCCGGCGCAGAAGCCGCTCGCGGATTCGCTGTTTCGTCAAATTCCGGCGGGCGTCGGGAGCAAGGGCGCAATCACCCTCGATGCGATCGATATGGATGCCATGCTCTCAGGTGGCGCGCGCTGGGCGGTCGAACGCGGTTGGGGTGAAGCGTGCGACCTAGACCGAATTGAGGAGAAAGGAACAATGGCCGGGGCGCGACCCGATCTTGTTTCCGATCGTGCCAAGGAGCGTCAGCGCCGGGAGATGGGCACGCTTGGCTCCGGCAACCATTATCTTGAGATCCAGGCGGTTGCTGAAATCTTCGATTCCGCGGCTGCAGATGTATTCGGGTTGGCTCATGATCATGTCGTTGCCACCATTCATTGCGGCTCGCGTGGACTTGGCCATCAGATCGGAACCGAGTTCCTAAAGGAGATGGTCGTGTCCGCGGAAGAATCGGGCATCAAGCTTCCCGATCGTGAGCTTGCATGCGCGCCGATCAATTCAGAGATCGGCCGACGCTATCTAGGCGCGATGCGGGCGGCGATCAATTGCGCGCTGGCAAATCGCGAGATTCTCGGTCATTATGCGCGCCGTGTTTTTGTGCACCACTTTCCAAATTGTGATCTGCGTCTTCTCTTCGACGTTTCCCACAACACCTGCAAAGTCGAACCGCACCTGGTGGAAGGTAAGCAACGCGAGTTATTCGTGCATCGCAAAGGTGCGACCCGAGCCTTTGGTCCTGGTCACGAGAGCCTGCCTGCGGAGCTGCGTCCCGTTGGTCAGCCAGTGTTCATTGGCGGCAGCATGGGGACGGGCTCATACATTCTCGTCGGTACGAAGAGTAGCCAGACAAAGGCATTCTCGTCGGCCTGTCATGGTGCAGGCCGCGCGCTCTCACGTCACGCTGCGCTGAAGCAATGGAGCGGGCGCAAAATTGTCGATGATCTTGCAGCACAAGGCATAATGATCCGAAGCCCTTCCATGCGTGGCATTGCCGAAGAGGCGCCCGGCGCCTACAAGGACGTGGGTGCCGTCGTGGCAGCCGCTGAACATGCCGGGCTTGCTCGAAGAGTGGCGCGTTTGCGGCCCCTCATCTGTATCAAAGGATAGAGGCGGCCATAGGCGGTTTCTTGAACCGTGGAGATTGAGTATCCTAGAATAGTCTCATCCGGGAAACGCCGATTGATAGATTGCGGAACCGAGCGCAGACATGCCGACATCGATTTTTATCGCCAAGCTTTTGGGGCCGATGACACGAATTAGGATCAGATCTGCCGCAATTGCAGCGTCCAAATGAATGACCGCTTCGGCGCCAACAACGGACATCGAAGCTTGGCTAGGTGGGTCTCCCGCTTGAGAAAGAGGCGCTCCTCATAACCTCGCCAGCAACGCGACGAGCTCGCTCTGTCGATGGATGCGATTCTTGGCGAAGACGGACTTAAGCTGATTGCGCGCCGTCTCCCAAGCGCCCGATGATGTTGTCAGCCCAGGGTCTGTTCAACGCAGTCAATTCGCTGCCCCATATTTTTTGAAGATGTCCGCTATGATCTTTTGCGCGACGGGTTTCCGCTATAGTCTTTTGCGCGACGGGTTTTTGGGATGCGAAAAACAGGTAATAGACAATGGCGTTGTTGCTATTCCGCATCGGCAGCGGCTCAGCGACGTACTTGAATCCGGCGACGGTCTTTAGACGTCGGCGATCCTGAAATACTTGGCCGATGTCGTAGACTCG
Organism: uncultured Alphaproteobacteria bacterium; assembly: GCA_963720425.1. Classification (GTDB taxonomy): domain Bacteria; phylum Pseudomonadota; class Alphaproteobacteria; order Rhizobiales; family Beijerinckiaceae; genus Methylovirgula. The sequence goes on along the minus strand of OY970391.1, from coordinate 250,973 downwards.
CCCACCTATCCGAAGCCGTTGCAGGCGCGGGCGCGGGTAAACAGCGCGATGGACTGGGTCAATACCGGGTTCTACCGCGGCATTCTCTCGCTCGGCGAGTTGACAGGTTGCGATTTCTCAGCTTGGCCCAATGTGCAGCGTTGGTACGATCGGATACAGGCTCTGCTGAACTGGCAAAGTGTCAATGCGGCGCTTTACGCGTGGGCAAATTTCACCAAAGGCCCGGACTACGTGCGGGTGTAACGGCAGACAGCGAAAGGACAGACGTATCTCTCATAAAGGCTATGTGCAGCCTACCATCATCGCCCTCTAAGAAATTGTGGCCACAAATCGCTTTCGTCGTTCCCGTGAATCGTGTTCCCTATGAAAGCTCGGGCACCGGAGGACGCTGCTGACACCGGACCCGCCATTGCAACTGTCATGAGTAACAGCGGAAGGACGGTTTTGCGGAAATCTCGCATTATCTCTCTCCTTAAAACAAGCGCTTCTCTACAGAGAAAAATCCAAGACTAGCGCGCCTGCTTTCTGCCAATGTCCACGGTCATCGATGGCCGTGAACTATGTCCTTTCCGACTGTCGAGCAATCGCGGCGTTTAATCTGCACACCCGCAGCGGCCGAAGGCGTGAACGTGTCGCCAGACTGGTGCGCGCATCGAGCGATCGGAACGGGGCGATGAAGTAGCCTGAGATCCTTCGAAGTAAACCCCTTATCACAAGAGGGCGCCGCCCTTAGATGATGTGCAGGCGGGGAATGCCAAAGGAGAGCAGGATCATGACCGAAAGACCGGTCGCCGAGCTTCACGCCGACGCTATTGACGTCCACTTGACCAGCGACGGCACTTTCGCGGCGCTTGCGATTGTGAATGAGGCGCAGGCCTTTACCGTGTCGCTTCCACGAGTTGCGCTGGAGGAGTTTATTCGGCGCGCCGCCGAAAAACTGAAGACAACGGCCCTCGAGAGCGCCAGCGTCGAGTTCAAGAATGGCGGGCAGCCGGGCGTGCGATTGAAGAAGCAGGAGTCCGCTGCGGGCCTAACCCGGCAAATCGACCATATGCGCGAGCGAATGTCCCGCGAGGACCTGCTGGGCCTGCGAGCCCCGAGAGGGGCATGCAGCAGTTGAGAAGCGCGAAAAACAAAAATGAAGTGGTGAAGCTGAAAAACCGTCGCACAAGGCTAGAGCGTCCCGGAAAAAAGTGACGCCGGGCCGAGGTACGTTTCAGCTATATCCAATCATCTCATAGTCGCTTCGGAGGCTCTCGTGCATCGCTTGCAGCGCGACCTTGCAGCTACAGCATAACGCTTCGCGCATCGGTCCATGAGGCACGAGCGTGACAACCACACAGGGCGACGCCCAGCATTGACGTGGCTCAAAGGGCGCCGCAAATATCGAACTAACCAACATTAGCGGGGCGCTCAGGAGGCGCGGCGATCTTTCCAACTGGCAGCAGCGCGGCTACCTGAGTTAGCCTTGAACTTGGCCATAAATTCACTATCGCCATTTTGCAGCTGGTGGCAAGGATGCCGCCAGACCCGAAATCGAACGCGGCACCTCTTTACCTCAATTGAATCCGAGCCTGACTGGGCCGCGCGATTCGCCGTCGAACCTATCGCGCTTCTTTTCGCGCCCGCATGATCGCCGCGTTGAGTTCGCCGCCGCAAAGGAAGATCGCCGCCTAGAATAGAGAAAGATGAGCGCGACCATCACAGAGGCAAGGCCCGCATAGGTCGACACATAACTGCGCGCGAATTCGGAAAGATAGGCGCCGAAGAGTTGGCCGAAGGCGATGCAGCTTACGAAAGTCAGCGCGATTCCCGGCGCAATCTCGATCACGCGTCTGCGCCTTTTTGGCAGCCAGCGATGGGTGATGAACAGCGAAATCGTTGACGGCCGGATTCGAAAATCCAAGGTCGCGATCAACTCCTGCAACCGCACCAGCATATCAAATTGTCCGGATAATCACGGCGAAATCAAATTGGATGCCGTCCCGGATCGGAGGATCGCTCGCACATGGAGAAACGGCCACCTTCGGTGGCCGTTTGATTCATGTTCGAACCTTACAGCTTGCGGTTGGCTTTGTCCGCCACCGCGTTTGCGGCATGCTTCGCCGCACCCTTCACATCGCCAACTGCCTTCTCGCCGTAACCCTTGACTTCTTGCACCTTGCCTTCGGTCTCAAGCTTCTTGTCGCCGGTTGCGTGGCCAATGCCCTGCTTGGTATTGCCAACTACCTTGTCCATAGTACCTTTGATTTTGTCCGTGATGCTGCTCATCTGTCTCTCCTAAGTTCTAAAGCCCCGCTACGGTAACGAAGCCATCCCGAGTTGGTTCCGGCCGAGACAGCGCATGCTGCGCTGCGAACGTCAGAAAGAAAAGCCCGGCGCCGTTCTAGGGCGCGTCCCCTTCCAGAAAATGGCCGATGGCATTGAGCGGTTTGATTCCGTCGCAGATGATTTTCGTGATGGCCAGCATCGGCACGGATAGGATGGCACCTGGAACGCCCCACATCCAAAACCAAAAGATCAGAGAAATGATAACGAGAACCGGGTTAAGGGTGAACCTGCGTGCAAGAAGGATCGGCGTTATCGTCTCGCCTTCCAGCAGGTGAATTGCGAAATAGAGCCCGGCAGGCAATAGCGCCAGCCACAAAGTAGGGATTGCCAACAGGCCAGCGAAAAGAAACAGTGCGATCCCTAACATTGGGCCCATGATCGGCACGAAGTTGACGAGGAATGCTACGACGCCCCATAGAATGGGATCGCCGACTCCGCAGGCCCACATGACGGCGGCTGTTGCCACGCCCACCAAGACGTTCATGAGGGTAATCGTCAAAAGATACGCCGAAATATTGCCTTCCACCTGCTGCGAGATGTCGACCACCTGCCGCTTGTCCTTGAAGCGAGGCATGATTTCGACGAGACGCCGCAGGAACGTGTCGCCAGAAACAAGCAAAAAGAACAGGACGAGGATCGTCTCGAACAAGCCGCTGGCAAAATGCTCGGTCCCCCGGAATAGGATCCCTGTCAACCCGAGACTTGAACCGGCGTCGACCGCCGATTGCCCCATGTTATCCGCCTTGTGGAGCAGGTCGTTCACTTTCGCGATTGGCTGGCTCAGGAAACGAAGCCTCTCCTCAATGCGAGGGAGTCCTTCTGGCAGACGCTCCGCCCAACTTCTGGCCGGGCTCGACACGGCTGCGCCGACAGCGCCGACCACTCCAAACACAGCCAGGATGAGAAGGAGAGCCGCCAGCGACCGCGGGATGCGGAGGCGCGCTAGAAACCTCATTCCGGGTTGGAGAAGCAGCTTCAGTACAAGCGCGAGGATGACCGGAAGAATGACCTCCGCGGCGATATAGGCGGCCGTGAGGGCCGCAAACAGGACGAGTGCCGCGAGCAACACAGTGTTCGGATCGGATGGCCGCGGAATGTCGTCGTGGCTTGGGTCGGGCAATTCCTTGGCGACGGTGGCCGTCGTCGGGATGATTACTTCGGTCAAAGAGGTCATCGCGAGGTCCCGGGACGCCGCGAAAGGCAAGGTGCCTGGCTCGACAGCAGGGGAATAGATAAGCCAAAGATTAGTTCCCCGCGCCTGCCTACCAGGCGGTCGGCTGTTCTGCCCCTGGTTGCACGATAGGCCGCCCTCGGCATTCCGACCATGAAACAATATCAAAGACTTAATGGTGGATGCGACAGGGATTGAACCTGCTGGCGCTAGTCCGGCATGACGTTCACTGCCCTGGCGCCGCATGGCGAGCAAACTCGGCAAGATGTGATCGCCGTCAACAAACTCGCCCTCAACGCGGGCTGGGATTGCGTCAAGGCAGCTCGGTCCGTTACAGAGATATATAATTTGGTGCAGTGCAACGATTCCCTTGACTATGATTGTGCAATGCACCATATCTCAAATGGGCCTCAGAGGTCCATCCGACGCAGACGCGTCCCGTCTAAGGAATACGATCATGACCAATAATTTTGACCGGTGCCAAGAATTCGGTAAGGAACAGATTGACGCTGCTAGCAAAGCTGCTGCCTCCCTCGCCAGGGATTTGCAGACCATCGCCGCCGAGACGGCCGATTATTCGAAAAAGTCGCTCGAAGCGAACTCTGCCTATGTGGAGAAATTGCTCGGGGCCAAGTCGCTCGACGACGCCATCCAGACCCAATCCCAATATGCCAAGTCGGCTTATGAAGGTTTTGTCGCCCAGGCGACCAAAATCGGCGAACTCTATACAAACCTCGCCAAGGAAGCGTTCAAGCCGGTCGAGAGCGTGATCGCCAAGGTTCAGGCTGTCGCAAGCCCCAATCCAAGTGTCGCCACCCCCAAGCCAAGTAAGGCGGCCTGATCCGCAATTTCGGTTGCGGTTCAAGTTTCGGCGTGCGCGCCTCGGGGCGAGAAGGCTCGACAAAAGTCGAGCCTTTGTTATTTGGCAACCCTCCTGCCGCAAAATTTACCTGAATCAGGCCGAAGCTGGCGCCCCATCGCGAGCACACGAAGCGCCGGCATTGCGTCACGCAGCCACCCCACAGTGAGAGTACAAGCGCGCGCACTTAAAGCACGATGACTTTGGTTCCGACCGGCACGCGCTTGTAGAGGTCCATCACGTCGGAATTCATCATCCGGATGCAGCCGGAAGAGACCGCCTGGCCGATCGTATCGGGCTCGTTGGTGCCGTGGATGCGGTACTGCGTATCGGTCTGGCCCTGGTAGAGATACATGGCGCGGGCGCCGAGCGGATTGCCGAGGCCGCCGTCCATCTCGGTCGGCAGTTCGGGGTGGCGCTGCAGCATGGCTTCCGGCGGAAACCACTTCGGCCACTCCTGCTTGGCCCCGACCTTGGCGATACCTTTCCAGGCAAATCCCTCGCGGCCGACGCCGATTCCATATTGGATCGCCTTGCCGCCGGCCTCAATATAATAGAGATGGCGCGAATTTGTATCGACGATGAGCGTGCCCGGCGCCTCGGTCGTGTTATACGCGACCCGGCGCGCGGTTCTCGCGGAGGCTGCGGCCACCGTGTCGTCAGGGGGCGCGTTAAAGTCGCCTTGGGTATTGCCCGACGGCCCATAGGCGTAGCCTGGCCGGGTCTCGTCTTGGCCGGGGAAAACCGGTTGCGCTATGGCGGAAGTCGCCGCAAGCCAAAGCAAAGCGAGCCCCGAGATCGTCAGGGCCCCCGATTTCATCTCAACACGCATGGAATCAATCCAACCGAACTCCCCGATACTGCACCGAAACCTAAGAAAAAGGCGAAAAGTGGAAGGAAGCCGAAACCGGAAGAGGACAATTTAGCGTGACAGGATCGGCGCGGCCCCTTTGCGGCGCGCGACTGTCCGTCGTCGAAGTTTTTGAGACAGCGAGCAGTGCAAATTAAGGGAGGCTCTGGCTCGTCTGTTTAATGACTTTACGCGGCTTTCTGTTGGTGCTGCAAGCGGCGTTGTGTGATGGTCTGGCGTTTGATCCTTTCTCTCTGCAGCAGGATTGTCTGGCCGCGTCCGAAGTAGACGTCGGCCGGGGTTAGATTGTCGATGCTCTCGTGATAACGGCAGTAGTTGTAGTCGGCTACGAAGGCCTCGATGTGTGCTTCCAGATCGCCCGGCAGGGTAGTAATTCTCCAGCAGGATGCGGTTCTTCAACGTCTGGTGCCAACGCTCGATCTTGCCCTGGGTCATCGGATGGTATGGAGCCCCGCGCGGACGTGGGCCATGTCGTGGCGTTCCATCCATTTCGCCAGGTCGTCGGAGAATGAGGAGCCGTTGTCTGACAGCAACCTTGGCCGATGGAGGACCTTGGCTTTGTCGAGCCCCGAAGCGTCCAGCGCCAGTTCAAGCGTGGCGGTGACATCGTCGGCTTTCATCGTGGTGCACAGCTTCCAGGCGATGATGTAGGCGGGAGAAGTCGTCGAGGACCGTCGCGACAGTTGGCTGTGGGACTTCCCCATCCGCCGCTCCCGGCCGCCTCGGGTGAGGAATTAGTGCTCCGACAGGGAAGACAATGTCGCGCGTAGGCAGGCAATGCAGTGCTCTATGGCAGATCGTGGACGATGCCCTTATGGCACGAGATGCAGGTCATACCCGCCAGCATTGCCGGATGCATGGCCATCGAAGCTACTTTCGGCTGCTTCGCAAAGTCCATGGCCTCGAAGGAATGGCACGAGCGGCATCCGATCGAATTGTCCGCTTCCATCTCAGACCATACGCGCTCGGCCATTTCTTTTCTGTCGGCCTCAAACTTCGCCGGCGTGTCGATCACGCCTGTAACATGACCGACAACATCTCGTAATGCTAAGACCATACCAATAACATGAGGCACGAAAGGCTTGGGCACATGACAGTCGGCGCAATGCGCGCGTATGCCGAAGACGTTCATATAATGGACCGTGCTCTCATATTCTTTCGCGTTCTCGAGCATTTCATGACAGGACGTGCAATATGCATCGGAGCTCGTCGCAGCAGCCGTAAGATTGAAACTGCCCCATAAGCCCAGCCCCGCAGCGAGACCCGCAATAAGCGCGAGCCCGACGACAATGAAGATGTTCTCGCCGCGCAACCAATTTCCTAGACGCCGGATCATGGTGGCGCCGCCCCTAAGGTTTTACAGATTACAGACCATGAGGGGGATTTTGCGCCTGCCCGTTTGCTCAGCAGCCGGCGAGCCTCCGCGTCGCAAAATGCGATAGGGATGCGGACTCTCCGCTCCGAGGCATAGCACAGCGGCGAACGTGATCCCGAACATCACCTTGGAAACAATCGTCACCCAGGCTGGCAAAAGCAATGGGAACACCGGATTGAGAACCGGCAAGATGAGCAGGAAATTGACGGCCCATATCAGCCCCAAAAGGCCAATGGAGATGGGGGCTAACGCCAGCGCTATCCGTCGCTTAAGGGCTAACAGCGGGCGCACGAGAGCAATACCTAGGCTGATTGACAGTGTGAAGTGGATCCCCAACCCAAGCGTCGGCTCACAAGGCATGGTTACGCCGCGAAGCACAGTATCTGCCACCTGACGAGCAACATCAAATCCGTTTCTGTGTTCAACCAAACTGTAAAGCCCAATCCAAAAAACTTCAGCGAGCCCGCCGGCAAACCCAGCAATAGCTCCCAAGAGGACTTCGGGAAATAAACGCAGATCATCGTGCAACCCAAGATTGGCATCGCCCTCTGCCTGACAGGCTTCCCGCATAACTGTGCCTTCGAATTGCCCGTTCAACTCGAAAACTCGGCAAACCGCAGACAAGGTTCGGAGGCCACTCATGGTGCTACTCTCGGCTAAACTCGCTTAAATTATGAGACGAGAAGAGCCGCAACAAGCGCTCGGAAAACGCTGATCAGCGACCAAATCTGCCCCTGATCGCAGGCTAGCCTGCTCACTCGAACGAGTCCAGCTTACCGCCGATAAGGAGAACAGCGGCTCGCGCTTTTTTAGCTCGGCGCAAGGAACGGAATGGCCGGACGCATTATTATGATTATGGAGAGAGGCGAATGCCGGAATAAATGGGCCCAGCCGCCTGATCGGGGTTCGCTGGGGGCTGAAACACCGAAAGTACGGCGCACCCAGCGTTGTGGCTTTTGTAGCCCCTTCTGCTACTCTTGACCCGCATTCGGAGCTGATCCGGGGAATGTCAGCTTCGCTAAGGGAGACTGGAGACTGAGCCACGGCTGAAGACCGGAAGGACATTAGACGCGACCTTGAGTCGTACGTGGTCCAATTGCCGGGTGATTGCCGGTCGGGCCAGAGGGTGGATTGCATGGTGCGCGGCTTTCAGCCGGAGCTGCTGTTCGATCTCGCCGCCGATGTCGAACGTTATCCTGAGTTTTTAAGAGGATGGATCGCGGCCAGGATTCTGAGGCGCGACGAGAACGTTTACTTAACTGACCAGACTCTTGGTCTGGGTCCATTTCGCTTTAGATTTGTTTCGAGGACAACGTTGCTCCGCCCCAGGCGAATCGATGTGACTGCGGAGGAGCCATCGTTCCGCCGATTCGAGCTGTCGTGGTTGTTCGAACGGATACCTGACACCGGCTGCCGGGTCAGCGTTGTAGTCGCAGTGGCGTTACGCTCCCAGTTGCTGCAGCGGGTCGTAGACCCGGTTCTGCCGATCGCCATCGCCGACATCGTCGCATCCTTCACAACGCGCGCCCATGAGCTGGCGCGCATCGGACTAAAGCAGTAACGACGGTCATTCCTTTTTGTGCGGTCGATGTTCTTGGAAGGGCGATCTGCTAATCATCGTTTGTAAAACCCGGGAACAAGGGTCGGCTTTCGCGGCTGGTACGAGCCCGATGACGATGATTTCAACTTGAGATCGAGGACCGCTGGAGTTCATTCATCGAAGACACGGTTTCGGTTTTCGCCTGCCAGCGCCAACTTTCGCTATGTGGCGTATCGGCGCGGCCGAACCTTCGGCGCCTTCTGACCACTAGCGCCGCTTTCGATCTTATCACTCAGCTCCCGGAATTTATCAAAGGCTTCGCCAAGGCAAAAACTGAGATCGACCGCGTCGCATCCGCACTCATGCAAGGAGAATGAACATGGTTGAGTTGGTCCAAATCCGTTTGTTTGGCGTGACGACGCATGTCCCCGCTGAAAAGTTCGAGCCCGGCATCGCGATCGGCGATCGCTGGATTGAGCGCAGAAATACGAGCATCGCGACCGGCGGCGTACGAGCTGTTCCGCCCGGCGAGCCGTTCGAGGTCGAGCCAGAAGAGGCCGAGCGGCTGCTTCGCCGCTTTCCCGGTGAGATCGTGTCGGAGAACCCACCGGCATTCGTGGTGGCTGCGAAGAAAGCCTACGACGACGCGAAGGCAGCCGAGGGCGAACGCAATCGGTCACGCGGTGATCTTGCCGGTGTGCCCAGATCAACGCCCTTCACCTTGCAGAACCGATAGCCGCGAATGCGCACCAAAGACAGGGGCCAAGGCGGCCCGCGCGTGATTATGATCCTGCACAGCGCGCGGTTCTGCTTCCCAGGCCCGGAGTTTCGCGGCGATCCGAACTGCGCCACCAGTGAAGACGAAGGCGTCATCGTAGTGGAGCCAGGCACGCCGGTCTGGATCGACCTGGAGACGGCGAAGCGGGTTCTCGCAAGGTACGAAGGCGAGATTCTGGAGGGCTCGGCGATCCAATAGTTGAGGCGGGTGTTGGCAGAAGGGGATAGCAGCCTAGGCAAGACCGTTTCTCAACTCGGGGCTCGCGGCGGCGCGTTAAACTTGGCCGAGAGGCTCCTGCCAACCGTCGTAGCAGTGGCCGCAAATGCGATGAGGCCAGCGATCGCCGTTGGAGCAAGGCAAGCCGAACTGGCTAACTTGGTGGCATTGGCAACCATCGCCGGCGGAAACCGCTTCTAAAAACGCGCGTCGAATGACTGCTGCGCGCCGATTTTGTTGAAAAACTCGGAAGTTAAGTGGTGACGAAAACTAGTATGCAGAGCGGCGTGAAAGGCAAACGCCGCTCAAGGCCATCATAAATCGCTTGCAGAAGCTCCACGCTGCTGGCCGGGGGCGTAGCCCTGCTCGGCGGCCTTGCGGAACCATTTGACGCCTTCAGCATAGTCCTTCAGCACGCCTTGCCCGTTTTCGAACATGAGGCCGAGCATTGTCTGAGCATGGGCGTTACCTTGACCTGCCAGTGTCCTATAAAGCTGCAAGGCAGTTGCAAAGTCTCCCCGGCTGTAGGCTGCTTGCGCATCCTCAGATTGCCCTGCCGCGACGGGCGCAGCAAAGCTCAACACCAGCATGATGGCGTCGCCCGACTTCAGATCAGGTTCGACGCAACCGCGTTGAACGTGCTCGAAAGCTTCGTGTGCCTAGCGTGGTGACAGCGCTTTACCGCAACCTAAAATTGCCGCACACTCTCTCTTGCTCCGTCATCGGGCGAGAGGGGGGACCGCGATGGCATCGAAATGCGAACACCTCACCGTCGATCTTTCCGCCTATCCAGATCTCGTCGTTATCATGCTTGGAATGCGCGTGCGCGCGCTGGGCGGGATGAAGAAATTGCTCGGACTCGGGCCTCAGATTGACAAGGCGGGCGCCGCACGCCCGGAGGGCCTGCTGCATTACGAGAACAACATCATCTTCCGGCTCTTTCCCATGCATATAGGAATGCGCTGGTACTGGCGCGATTTCGATTCCATGGAGCGGTGGACTCGATCCGAACCGCATCGCAAATGGTGGCAGGATTTCGTCCGCGATACGGGCGGCACCGGATTCTGGCACGAAGTCTATTTCATGCGCGGCGGGATGGAAGGCGTCTACACGGACATTGGCGACCAGCCGGTGGGCTTTCAAGGCTTTGCCCCGAAAAAGGAGGCGCGAGGAACTCTTGCGGGGGCACGGCATCGTTTGGGACTTGCAGGCGAGAGTCCAGCGGTGCCATCGGGTGTCGCGGATGTTTACCCAGATTGAGTCCGGGCAAATTTCCCGTTTGTGGTCGCGATGAATACGATGCTGGGACAGGAGCGGTGAGCGCTGCTGACAGGTGACGCATGAATTCGGCAGAACTGCCGCCGCCGGGAACCGCTTCCGCCGGAGCGGGGGCTTTTTGTTTGGCCTCCGGTTTCTTCGAAGCTCACCGTCCCATTCTGACCGCACGATGTTCGCGCCAGCCCGGCGACACGTTCACCGCGCGGCCGCCGCATCGCGTGCAGACGAAGCGTCGGCATCGCGCGATCGATGGGAACTCCTGATCATCCTCAAGGTGAAGCGCCGCGAACGTGAACGGCATCGAATGTTGACATGGCGCGTTCGCGCAGATCACGAAGAGACCTTCGAGGCCGTGGCCCTTGAGGTGAGCGATGGTTGGAGGAGCTATCATTTGTCTGACAGATGATCACCAAATTCGTGCCAGAACAAATCAGCATGGTGGGCGGTGCAGGGATCGAACCTGCGACCTTCCCCGTGTGAAGGGGACGTTCTCCCGCTGAACTAACCGCCCTTAAAGTGACACATGAACCTAAGCGTCCCGGCTTAAGTCTTTGAACCTTCGCAGGAGACCACCCTTGTGTGAAGGGAGTGCTCTCCCGCTGAGCTACGCGCCCTTTGCGGCCCCGTTGCTTGCCGCGTCTGTCATGGGGTTGCAAAAACGTCAGAGCATTCTTCTACGACGTCGACCAAGTCAAGGCGCCGAGCGGCGGCGGGGAAGATCGGGTCTTTTCCCGAGGTCGGCGACAGTGTCCCAGAGATCGTCGAAATGCGAGATCACCCGGTTCGGCCTGTAGGTTGCGACCGGCTGGTCGGTATAGCCGAAATCGACCGCGATCACCGGGACCCCGGCATTCTGCGCCGTCTCGATATCGACCTTTGAATCGCCCACCATGATCGTAGTCTCTCGGCCGCCGCCAGCCTTCTCGATGGTCATGAGCAGGGCGCGGCGATCAGGCTTGCTCACTGGAAACGTTTCCTTGCCGCAGATCGCCGCGAAACGATCGGCGATTCCGAGCGCCTGAAGCAGCAGGACCGAGGCCTGTTCGATTTTGTTGGTGCAGACGGCGAAGCGCCAGCCGGCCGCTTCGAAACGATCGAGCGCCGAAACGACGCCCGGAAAGAGCGTCGTGGCATCGGCGATATGGGCCTCGTAATGATCGAGGAAATCCTCGAACAGGCGATCGATCTTTTCGTCCGGCAGGCGCGCGCCGGCATGCGCAAGGCCCCGCTCGATCATCAGCCTGGCGCCGCCGCCGACCATCGCGCGGGCGGTCTCGAAGGGCACCGGACGCAGACCCTCGCGGTCAAGGATCATGTTGAGAGTGCCAACGAGATCCGGCGCCGTTTCGGCGAGCGTTCCGTCGAGATCGAAGACGAGAAGGGGCGGGGTGGTCATGCGCTCCGCATAGGGCCGCGCACGGCTTCAATCAAGCGGCGCCATGGCCGCAGATGCACTTACGGCAAGGCTCGCGTATAAGAACCTAACGATTCGCGGAGCCCCGAATCATGAGATTTTCCTTGCCACATTTGGCATTTCCCCGGATTTGCCTCGGTTTGGGGCTTGCCTGCTGCGCCGCGCCCGCCATGGCAGCCAACTACGAGTTCCTGGCCGCGCCGGAAAAAGATCTGAACCGCATCTATAGGCTCGACCGCGCCACGGGCGAGGTCGGCGCCTGTCAATATGGCTTGAAGGAAGGGACCATCGGGGTGACGCTCTGCTACCAGCCTGGCGAAGGGGCCGGCCCGCAAGGGTCGAGCGACTATGCACTCGTCGCCTCGAGCCATGAACGCGAGGGCGGCGTCTTCCGCGTCGATCTGCGCACCGGCATGATGTCGATCTGCTATGTGCTGAGCGACGCGGTGGTCTGCACGCCGCAGGCGAAATAGCGCGCCGATCTCCGGCTGTCCGCGGCCGTTGACGTTGGCCGATTCAGGCCCTAACCGCTGTTCATGAGCGGATTCGATCCGGAAAAAGCAAAGGGGCGGGCTGCCGCCGCGGCTATCGACCTCGTGCGCCCGGGGATGCGGCTTGGCCTCGGCACCGGCAGCACGGCGGCGCATTTCATCACGCTTCTCGGAGAGCGCGTCGCACAGGGTTTGAAGGTGGTCGGCGTGCCGACATCGGAGCGCACGCGCGCCCAAGCAGAGAGGCTCGCCATTCCGCTTGCGACGCTCGATGAGCTCTTGGAGCTCGATCTCACGATTGATGGAGCGGATGAATTCGATGCGCAACTGCGGCTCATCAAGGGCGGCGGCGGCGCGCTCTTGCGCGAAAAAATCGTCGCCACGGCATCGCGCCGGATGATTGTCGTCACCGACTCTTCGAAATCCGTCAAAACTCTGGGTAAATTCCCGCTGCCGGTCGAGGTGAGTAAGTTCGGCTTTGAGGCGACGCGGCGGCTGATCATGCGGGAGGCGCAAGCCTGCGCCCTGATGGGCGCGATCGAGCTGCGCAAGACGCCGAGTGGCCAGGCTTTTGTTTCGGACAGCGGCCATTATATCGTCGATTGCGCCTTCGGCGCCATTCCAGCTCCGGAAGAATTGGCCGAGCGGCTGATCGCGATCCCTGGTGTCGTCGAGCACGGGCTCTTCATCGGCCTCGCCAGGGCTGTGATCTCGGCCGGCCCCGAGGGAACAGAAATCCACGGAAGCCTCGAATAATGGCGGAATTCGACTTTGATCTCTTCGTCATTGGGGCGGGATCGGGGGGCGTGCGCGCCGCCCGCATCGCCGCCGGCCATGGCGCGAAGGTCATGGTCGCCGAGGAGTTCCGCATCGGCGGCACTTGCGTGATCCGCGGCTGCGTGCCGAAAAAGCTCATGGTCTATGCGAGCCGTTTCGCCGATGAATTCACTGATGCGGCGGGTTACGGTTGGAGCGTGCCGAAGGCGACATTCGACTGGGCTAAGCTCGTCGCTGCGAAGGAAAAGGAGATCTCGCGCCTTTCCGCCATCTACTGCACACATCTCGAAGGCGCCGGCATCACGCTCGTCAAATCGCGGGCGGTCATCGAAGACGCCCATAAGATCAGGCTTCTCGCCGATGATCGCGTGATCAGCGCGCGGATCATTCTCGTCGCAACCGGCTCCGGGCCCTTCCTGGCCCCGGACATACCGGGCCTCGAACATACGATCACCTCGAACGAAATCTTCGATCTGCCGGCGCTGCCGCGCCGCATATTGATCGTCGGCGGCGGTTATATCGCGGTCGAATTTGCCTCGCTGCTGGCGCGCCTCGGCAGCCATGGCACTCTCGCCATGCGCGCCGAAAACATCCTGCGCGACTTCGATGAGGATCTGCGGATCTCTCTGCGCGGCGCCCTGGCTGAGGCGGGCGTATCGTTTAAGTTCACCAATCTGCCGACCCGCATCGAGAAGACCGCGGGAGGCCTCTCAGTATCGCTCGTCAATGGTGAAGTACTTGACGTCGATCAGGTGATGGTGGCGACCGGCCGCCATCCGAACACGCAAGGGCTCGGCCTTGAGAAGCTGGGCGTCGCCTTGGACGCAGTCGGCGGGATCAAGGTCGACCAATGGTCGCGGTCCACAGTCCCCTCGATCTATGCGGTCGGCGACGTGACTAACCGCGTCGCCTTGACGCCGGTCGCGGTGCGCGAAGGTCACGCTTTCGCCGACACGGTTTTCGGCGACAAAAAGCGAGCGGTCGATCACACGAATATCGCGACCGCCGTCTTCACGACGCCGGAACTCGGCACCGTAGGCCTGACCGAGGCTGAGGCGCGGGCGAACTATGCTTGCGTCGACGTCTTTGTGACCCGCTTCAGGCCGCTCAAGGCGACCTTGTCCGGCCGCAAGGAGATGGTGTTGATGAAGATTATCGTTGATGGCGAGACCGACCGGGTTATCGGCGTCCATATCTTGGGGCCGGATGCGGGCGAGATGGTGCAACTGCTCGCCATCGCAGTGCGAATGGGCGTCAAGAAAGCCGATTTCGACGCGACGATGGCAGTTCATCCGACTTCAGCTGAGGAGCTCGTCACCCTGCACAGTCGCACGAGCCACGACGAGCAAATGAAGCTCGACCCTGGCGAGGCTGCGGCCTTGATGGATGAGGAAAGAATGCCGGAAGTGCCTTGAAAGCTGAAAGTTTTCAGGCCTGGCGGCTGCCCCTGATTGATGTCGCCAACCAACACACATTTGTGTTAAAGGCGGCTCGACTGCGCAGTGCCCTCTCCCGCAAACGGAAGAGGAGCGATTGGATTGAAGAATATGCCGATCGAACAATGGTCGCCGGAGAGCTGGCGGACGAAGCCCATGGAGCAGGCGCTAGTCTTCCCCGACGCGGCTGTGCTCGCCGACGTCGAGCGCCAACTCAGCACCTTCCCGCCGCTCGTCTTCGCCGGTGAGGCGCGCAAGCTGAAGTCCTTGCTCGCCAAGGCGTCAAAAGGCGAGGCCTTTCTGTTCCAGGGCGGCGATTGCGCCGAGAGCTTCGCCGAACATGCGGCCGACAATATCCGCGATTTCTTCCGCGTCTTTCTGCAGATGGCGGTGGTGATGACCTTTGGCGCCGCTCTGCCCGTCGTCAAAGTCGGGCGGATCGCCGGCCAGTTCGCCAAGCCGCGTTCCGAACCGATGGAGACGAAGGGCGGCGTCACCCTGCCGAGCTACCGCGGCGATATCGTCAACGATATCGCCTTCACAGAGGCCGCGCGGACGGCCGATCCGGCGCGCCAGCTCGATGCCTATCGGCAGTCGGCGGCGACGCTCAATCTCATCCGCGCCTTCGCCTCGGGCGGCTATGCCAATCTCGAGAATGCGCATCGCTGGATGCTCGGCTTCATCAAGGATAGTCCGCAATCGGCCCGCTATCAGGAGCTTGCCGACCGGATCACTGAGACGCTTGGCTTCATGCGGGCGATCGGACTCGATCCTGAGTCGCACCAGGAATTGCGCCAGACAGATTTTTACACGTCGCACGAAGCTCTGCTGCTCGGCTACGAGCAGGCGATGACGCGCGTCGATTCGACGACGGGCGATTATTACGCGACCTCGGGCCATATGCTCTGGGTCGGCGACCGCACGCGCCAAGCCGATCACGCCCATATCGAATATGTACGCGGGATCAAAAATCCGCTCGGCCTCAAGTGCGGCCCGTCGCTCAAGCCCGACGAGCTGCTGCGGCTGATCGACATTCTCGATCCCGAGAACGAGCCGGGCCGGCTGACGCTCATCTGCCGCTTCGGCGCGGAGAAAGTCGGCGACCTTCTGCCGAAGCTCATCCGCGCGGTCAAACGCGAAGGGCGCAACGTGCTCTGGGCCTGCGACCCGATGCATGGCAATACGATCAAGGCCAAGAGCGGCTACAAGACGCGGCCGTTCGAGCGCATCATCGGCGAGACGCGCATCTTCTTTGCCGTGCATCAGGCAGAAGGCACCTATGCTGGCGGCGTGCATCTCGAAATGACAGGCCAGAACGTCACCGAATGCACCGGCGGTGCGCGGGCGATCTCGGAGGCGGATCTCTCCGATCGCTACCACACCTATTGCGATCCGCGGCTCAATGCCGAGCAGGCGATCGAAGTCGCGTTTCTCGTCGCTGAACTGTTGAAGGCCGAGCGTCTGCAGCGCCCGAGCGCCGCCGAGGTCGCTGCGGAGTAGGGCGATCTCTCTGCTCACCAAAGGGTGGCGGTCTCAATAATCGTCGTTGGCAAAGCCATCAATTGCTGTAGCTGGGTTGGCTTCTCGAAAAAGAGGGCTGCGCCATGCTAAGGCAAACGATGTGTTGCTCTCGGATTCGGATACAGCCATGAGGGCATCTTGTACTTGATGGTTGGGTCTGCATCCAATGGCCACGCGTTCACAAAGAAAATCGCTGATAGTAAGCGCGATGCCTCAGCCAAAGTAACGGTTCGCGCAACGCCCGGCGCAATGGAACTGAGACTTCTTTGTTCGTTGGAAAATTGCATAAAGGCACGACGCGCAAGGGATCTGGTGAAGGCAGTATCAACACCGGAGAAATCGTTATGGATAGCAAGCGCGTCGAACCAAGGATGCACGATGTACAGCAAAATGAATGGAGCGTTCTGCGTGAACTGCTTGGCATCCTGAAAAGGATAGTGGGCGTTTTCCCTTGCTAACAAATAGGGATCGACGGTTCGCGCAGAGACCGTTACTGGCTTTTTATCTTCGAGGCGAATGCGCAGAATCCATTTTTGGAATATCCGCTTCCTCCGAAGTTCGATCGCGATATCTGGCACGGATTCAATTAGTGAAGAAAATACTTCGACGGGAATATCCCACGACTCTTCAAATGCACCTCCTCGTTGGGGAACTCTTTCTGTAGTTGCTCTTTCAACCGCTTAGCTAGCAATCCATTGAAACCGAAAGACTTCACGTCAAAATAGTAGGGGCCGCAATCGATCTTGCCATCGAGCGTTGAGCCGTTGATACGCAGAACCTCACCCGGAGCGAGGGGCACTTGTGTCGCGAAGTGAACATTGCATCGGATCGTCCACTCATATGCCGCAAGTTCCGCGAACGCGCCGTAAGTGCCTCTGTGGATTAAATTACGGAGAAGGTCGCGGGCGTTATCGGGTGTCGAAAAGCCACGGTTTGCCAACTCCTCGACTGTACGCGCGATCACCCGGCAATGCGCGTCACTGTTGGCAAGGTTGAGGGCGTCCGTATTCAGGGCGATATCGGTTCGCGATGATCCGATCAAGGTGCATCCCGGCAATCGCTGAGCTTTGGTTCGCGAGCTTTGAAACCCATTCGTGACAAGTCTTCAACGTCTGCTTCATTTCGAGACATTCTCCCGAAGGACGGCCGTGTAACCGGTCTCATTCAAGCTTCCTTCCGCAAGCGCAATGACAGCTTCCGCCGCGGCGTCCTCTGCTGCTGTGAAGCGATAGCCATTGAGTTCGAGGAACAGGATGCCGATCATGAAACCCTTGCGCTTGTTCCCGTCAGCGAAAGGATGGTTCTTGACGATTCCGGCCGTGTAGGCGCTTGCCATGTCGATCAGGTCGGCATCGTCGCCGTAGGCTGCCAATTGCCGCGGGCGCGCGAGCGCCGATTGCAGCAATCCTTCGTCTCGCACGCCGCGCGCGCCGCCGTGCAGCGCCAAAAGCCGATCATGGATTGCGAGAACCTCAGGTTCCTCGATCCAGATCGGCTCGGTCATTTCGCAAGCACGTGGAGCGTGTTCCGATAGCGGCGCATGATGTCATCGGCCTTTTCCATCTTCTTGGCGAAGGCCGGATCATAGGGCGTCAGGCGATAGCTGCCGTCCGGCGCCTCTATGACGTAGAGGCTGTCGCCTTTGCCGACGTTCATGCGATCGAGCATCGCCTTTGGGATAATCACCCCGGTAGAAGTACCGATCGTTGTCAGTTTGAGTGTTGCCATAGCCGCAATAAACCAGATTATTATGTTAATAATAATGGCGCCGGCGACAGCGGTCAAGGGCAGCCCATCCACGCTGGTGCATCCACAGCAAATGAATCACCATCGAAATTCCCCATGTTAGCCTTAGAGATGATCGGAAGTCCGGACACGAATTGACGGCTCCCATGACGCAGCACGCAGACGACGCCCTGTTTGATCGGCATGATCCACGCTGGGGCCGATTGCGTCTGATCATTTTAAAAGAGTCCCTCAAATTCGGCGACTTTATCCTGACGTCGGGCGCCAGAAGCACCTATTTGTTTCAGCTTCGCCAGACGACGATGCACCCCGAGGGGGGCGCGCTCATCGGTGAAATCGTCGTCGAGTATATGGAGCGCAACGCGCTCAAATGCGTCGGCGGCCCTGAGCTAGGCGCCGTTCCGCTCGTTTCGGCGATTTCGATCGCGAGTCATTACAAAATGTATCCAGTAGACGCTTTCTTCGTGCGTAAAAGCGCGAAGAGCCACGGTGCGCGCGAGCGAATCGACGGTCACGTCCGTGCCGGCGGGGAAGTTCTTCTTGTCGATGACGTCGCAACGTCGGGGAAATCGATCATCACGGCCATCGAGGCCATGAAAGAGGAGTTTCCGACTTGCTTAGTGCAGCGCGCCTTCGTCGTTGTTGATCGGCAGGAAGGCGCGGCTGAAAATCTCGCCGAACGAGGCATTCAGCTCGTCTCTCTCTTCAAGAAGAGCGACTTCCCGATTAAAGCCTGACGCCGAGAACTTACGTGCTCGGCCGCTGTTCCTCGCGCACCGTCATCGTATTGCCACGCCAAGTGAATTCGTTGACGAGCCAAGCGTCGACATAGACCACCGGCAGCATCAGGTCGCGCAGCAAAAAGAGGAAGGGCAGGCGCCAGGAAAAATACCACCTGTTGGCGAAGGCCAGGATCATCTCTGAGCAATAGAGCGAGAGAAGCACGAGGCCGGCCGTGAGCGGCGCGTTCCAGCCGATGAGGACCGCGGCATAGCCACCGACCAGCGCCGGCGTAGCGGAGCCCGCCAAGATCTCCGGCAGATAATAACTGGGGAATGTCTTGCGCCGCATGCGCGCCCAGCGGATTTGCCGGTGCCAGACGTCGTAAAGCATGCGCCGCCCGAGCGGCTGTTGGAATGGGCTGTCGACGAGATTGATCTTCAGGCCGGCACGGCGCACGACCTTGGTCGATGCGGCATCTTCGGCAATCTCGGCGGCAAGCGCGCGGATCCCGCCGCCGCCCTCTAAGACATCGCGCCGCCAGAGCATGTTCTTGCCCTGCGCGAAGCCGGTGCCGACACCGTCCGCCGAATATTGCCAGCGAGCCTGATAGGTGTTGAGGAAGGCGATTTCGAGTTCCGCCCAGATGTTCTTCGGGTGCGAGCCTTGCGGCATGGAACAGACGAGGCCCGTCTTCGATCCCCAGCTCGCGAAAAGCCGCTGGATATAATCTTGCGGCATCAGCACGTTCGAATCGGCCAGGATGATCCAGTCGTAGCGCGCCGCGTCCCAGCCGCGCACGCAGTTGTTGAGCTTTGGGTTGGCGCTCACCTTCTCGTCGCCGATGATGAGCCGCGCGGGAACGTTCGGATGCGCGCCGATCAGCCGTTTCACCACCGGGACCACGGGGTCGGCGGCGCGAGCGACGCAGAAGATCACCTCGTAGTGCGGATAATCGAGCCGGAAGCTCGATCCCAGCGTCTCTTCGCAGAAATTATCGATTCCGCAGACCGGCCGCACGAGGCTGACCGGCGGCGCATCCGGGAGCGGCGGCAGCGGAGTTTTCCGCGGCTTCGCCCGCCGGATCGCAATGCCGACGCTGATGAAATTCAGGACGACGAGAATGAGACAGACGAGGCCAACTCCATAGCCAAAAATCATTTCAAGTCCCCACCTCTGTCATCCCGCTTCAATAGCATAAAGATTTGCGAAAGAAATCCGGCGCGCCAAACCAAAAAACCGCCGCCGCGACGCTTTCCTTGCATTTTTCGCCTCGATGAGCCGCGATCGACCCCAAGTTGTGAAGGGCGCTAGGCGCTCCGCTTGCGATTAAAGGAACGCGGCGGTAGGCCCAAGCGAAAGGAAAATCATGCCGCCTCCCATTGTTCGCTTCGCGCCTTCGCCGACCGGCCGAATTCATATCGGCAATGCCCGGACCGCGCTGATGAATTTCCTCTTCGCCAAGAAGCAGCATGGTCACTTCATTCTGCGATTCGATGACACTGATGTGGCAAGGTCGAAGGAGGAATATGCCGTATCGATCGAATTCGACCTGGCCTGGCTGGGAATTAGCCTCGACGCGGTGGTCCGCCAGTCGCAGCGCTTTGCGCTTTACCGTGCCGCGGCCGAGAAATTGCGCGCCGCCGGTCGGCTTTATCCGGCCTATGAGACGGCGGAGGAGCTGGAGCGGCGCCGCAGGCGCCAGCAGGCGCGCGGCCTGCCCCCCGTCTATGATCGCGCCGCGCTCAAGCTGACTGCGGCGGACCGCACACGGCTTGAGGCCGAGGGCCGGCGGCCACACTGGCGCTTCAAGCTCGATCACACCATCGTCCGGTGGGACGATCTCGTCCGCGGCGAGAGCCATATCGACTGCGCCTCACTCTCCGATCCGGTCCTTTTGCGCGAGGACGGCACCTATCTCTACACCCTGCCGTCGGTGGTGGACGATATCGATCTCAAAGTCACCCATATCATCCGCGGCGAGGATCATGTCACCAATACGGCAGTCCAGATCCAGCTCTTCGAAGCTTTGGCGGGGCAGGGGGCCGCGCCACTATTCGGCCACCATAATCTGTTGACGGCCGCCTCCGGCGAGGGGCTCTCGAAGCGCAGCGGCGCTCTGTCGATTGCCACCCTGCGCGAAGAGGGAATCGAGCCGCTGGCAGTCGCGGCCTGCGCGGTCTTGACCGGAACTTCCGATTCGGTTCATCCGGTTCACTCCCTCGATGAACTTGCCGAGTCGCTCGACTTGTCGCATGTCTCGCGCACTCAGGCGCGTTTCGACCCGGAGGAACTCAAAAGCCTTTCTGCGCGCACCCTGCACCATATGAGCTTCGAGGCCGCGCGGGAGCGGCTGGCGGCCGCAGGGATTGCCGGCCCCAAGGCTGAGGCTTTTTGGCTCGCCCTGCGCGGCAATCTTTCGGCCTTTTATGAGATCGTCGATTGGTGGCGCGTGGTTACCGGCGAAATCGAGCCGAGCGTCGAGGACGCCGATATCCTGGCTGCGGCGCGCGAGACTTTGCCCGAGGAACCATGGGATGAGGCGACCTTCACCCGCTGGACGGCTTCGCTCAAGGAGCGCACCCATCGCAAAGGGAAGGCCTTGTTTCACCCCTTGCGACTGGCCCTGACGGGACGCGAGCAGGGCCCCGAGCTCGCCGCTCTTCTGCCGCTCATCGGTCGGGTCAAAGCTGAGGCCCGACTATCCGGACGCGCCGCTTGACGCCATCTGGGCCGATAATCTCTACTGTCTGCCCCTGACCCTGCGAATAGGCGGTGCCGTTCTTGACATCGCCTGTGGCGATGCCGGCCGAATCAGTGCTGGCAGTCGGTACCTGCGCGGCGGCCGCGGCGTCCGTCGCCTCGATATCGTCAGGCGTGGCTTTGAGCGGCACCTGTTTGGCGCGCGGATCGGGCTTCGGCCGCGCCATCGCGGCAGATTGCTGCGGCGTGACCATGACGTCACGCCTGCCGCCATAGTTGAGGATGCGTTCCGCATCGGCCAAGGTGTCGGCCCAGGATGCGCCGGCCGCCCGGCAGGTGCAGGCCGGATCGAGCGTCTTCTGATATTTGAGCGCCGCGGGCAGATCCGTGTAGGGCTTGCCGTCGAGTCCGACCGCCGTCTGGATCTCCTGCCCCGGAACGCGCGTATAGACGCTCACCTCCGCACTCGGGCAGGAAGCCTTGCAGAAGTCGGTGAGGCTATCGGAGCCGCCGCGCTCCGAATAGTTCAGCGGGAAGAAGTAGCCGTCGCACTGGCGCACGCAAAGCACTTCCGATCCACCTTGCGGCGTTTCATCCCCGGGAGCCGGCACTTCCTCCAACGGGTCCTGGGGTTGGGCGTTCGAGCCGCCGCCCTGGCCACCGAAGAGCGATTCGAAGAAGCCGGGCTGATGCGGCGCGGTGTCCGCGGAACGGCAGTAGGCATAGAAGCGCGCCGCGAGTTGTTGCCTCTCGGGCGAAGTATTGGCGCGCGCATTTGCCTCCAATTGCCCGACAGTGGCCTGGACCTGCTGGATATGGGCGTTCAATCCGCCGCATTGCGGCGGCGGCGCGTTGCCGAAGAAGAAGAATTGCTGCCGATCGCAACCGATCGAATGCGCGTAGCTGACCGAGCGCTGGAGCTCCGCACGTTGTTGCTGCGCCTGGGCGAGATAGGGATTGGTGCGGGCATTGGCTTCATCGAGCGCGGCGATCTGCGCCCGAAGCCCGGCGCAGTCGATGCCCTGAGGCCGCGCAGCGCTCGAGGTCAGGCACATTATCGCCAAGAAAGGAACAGCGACGCGGAGCCGCGCGCCGTGCGCTGCCCCACGCCCGTTACGGTCTCGGTTATCACCCGTGCCGGGGCAAGGGGCGCGGTGCGATGGTCGCGTCATTGAAACCTCATTGGACCGACCCATCGGTCGATGGCAGGCGCTCGCACGATCCGGTGATTCGCAAAAGTGCTTTATCATCGTTCAGCGGAAAAATTGCTAAACGGCTATCATTCCTTTTTATGCAACCGGGCGGCTAACCCATCTTCCGCTGCGAAGGAGCACCCATGATCCTGTCGATTTTGCGGCCGTTTTCGGCCGGCCTGCTCGCCCTTCTTGCCTTTGCCCCGCTCGGCGCCGGCGCCGAGGAGCCCGACCTGATTTTCCGCAAGTCGACGGTCTTTCATTTCCTGACGCCCAATGACAAACTCGCCACTTATGGGATCGATGATCCCGCAGTCGAAGGCGTCGCCTGCCACTTCACGGTGCCCGAAAAAGGCGGCGTTGCCGGCACCTTGGGTCTTGCCGAACAGGTCTCCGACATATCGCTCGCCTGCCGGCAATATGGGCCAGTGAAATTCAAAGAGAAATTCGCGCAGGGCGATGTCGTTTTCCGCGAACGGCGCTCCCTCTTCTTCAAGAAGATGCAGATCGTCCGCGGCTGCGACAAGAAGCGCAATGTGCTCGTCTATATAGTCTACAGCCACAAAATAGTCTACAGCCACAAATTGTTCGAGGGCTCGCCGAAAAACTCAACCTCGACTGTTCCGATCCAACCATGGGGCGCCGCGGCCGACGTGGCAAAATGCGCCGATTGGGTGAACGACTGACCGCTTGCCGGTCGCTTCAATGTAGCAGCCGCTTTAGGTCGGCGATGCCTTCCTTGAGGAGTTCCTCGCCGTATGCGCCCTTGGCTTGCGCCTTCAGCACGATTTCGGCGGCTTTCGTCGCGGCGTCGGCGGCGGCGTCGCGCACTTGCGCCATGGCCTGAGCTTCGGCGGAGGCGATCTTCTCCTCGGCCTGCTTGGTCCGGCGCCGGACGAATTCGGCGGCGCGCTCATGCGCTTCGCGCGCGATAATCTCGGCCTCGGTCTGCGCCTGGGCGATGATGGATCTCGCTTCGGCTTCGGCCTCGGCCTTCTTTCTCACGAAAGAGGCGAGCAGCGCCTCCGCTTCGCTGCGCAGGTTGGCGGCCTCCGCGAGTTCCGCCTCGATTCGCGCCTTGCGGGTATCAAGCGCGGCAAAGATCTTCTTGTGCAGGCCGACATAGGCAAGCAGCCCTATGAAGATGATGAAGCAGATGAAGTCCCAGAATTCCGCGTCGAAACGCATATTGGCTCTCGCAGTCTAAAACCCGAAACATCGCCGATGCCCGATGCGGTCACCGCGATGAAACGCGTTCACGTCTTCGATTTGGCGATGGCCGAGGCAATTGCCTTCGCATCCGCCGGCTTGCCGGTGATGTGTTCGACGATGGCCGCGGCGGTGTCGCGTGCGATCTCCTCGACATTGGCCATTGCCTTTGCCTTTGTCGTTTCGATCTGCGCTTCGGCAGCGGCAAGCTTGGCGGCGAGATCCGCCTCATGCGCTTTGCGCTTGGCTTCGGTCTCGGCGGCAAGACGGGCATAGGTCTGCTGGGCCAGCGCCTGGGCGCTCGCCCGCGCTTCGGTGAGCGTCTTCTGGTATTCGGCGGACGCCTGGTCGGCCTCAGCTCGCTTGGTGAAAGCATCTTGGAGATCGCCGCTGATCTTGGAGCTGCGGTCGCGCAGGATGCCTTCGACGCGCGGCAGGGCGAATTTCGACATCAGAAGATAGAGTCCGCCGAAACACAGCACCAGCCAGATGAGCAAGGACGCGAAGTTGGCGGTGTCGAAGGGCGGAAAAGGCTTTTCGCCCGGCGGCGCATCCATCAGCTGTTGTGTGCTCGTTGCGTATTCGGTGGTCGCCATATCAGTCCAGGTTCAATTCCAATTGCCGGGATGAAGCGCGGGCCTTGAGACGAAACCCGCGCTCCCCGTTTACTTGAGGACGAACAAAAGCAGGATCGCCACGAGGAAGGCAAAAATGCCGAGACCTTCCGCCAGCGCCACGCCGATGAAGGCGCGCCCGAACTGGGCGTCGGAGGCCGTGGGGTTGCGCAGCGCGCCGGATAGGAAATGGCCGAAAATCAAGCCCACGCCAATCGCGGCGGCGCCCATGCCGATGGCGGCGAGGCCGGCGCCTACATATCTGGCTGCGGTAGGTTCCATTATATGCTCCTGACTATTGGGGCGACCGATCTGTTGTTGCGCTCTTTATTCAGTGGCCCGGGTGAATTGCGTCGTTGAGATAGACGCTAGAGAGAATGGCGAAGACGTAAGCCTGCAGCACCGCGACCAGAAGCTCGAAAGCCATCAGCACGACGGTGGCGACGAGCGGGATCGGCGCAATGATCGCGGCGACACCCGCACCGAGCAACGTGGCCACGAACCCCGCCATGACTTTCAGCGTGATATGGCCGGCAAGCATATTGGCGAAGAGACGAACCGAGAGGCTGATCGGACGCGTCGCAAAGGAAACGATCTCGACCAGGACGATGAAGGGCAAAAGGATAGGCGTCACGCCGGACGGAGCGAAAACCTTGAGAAAGCGAAGCCCGTGCCGATAGAGGCCGATGCCGATCACCAAGCACATCACCATGATGGCCAGCGCGAACGTGACGGCGATCTGGCTCGTTATAGAGAAGCTGAACGGCAGCAGGCCGAAAAGATTGCAAAACAAAACGAACATGAAGATCGTGAAAATGAGCGGAAAGAATTGCATGCCCGCCGTGCCGCTGGTGAGCCGCACTGTCGAGGCGACGAATTCGTAGGACATTTCGGCGGCCGACTGCAGTCGTCCCGGTACGATGGAACGTCGCGACGTGCCGACGAACATCAGGAAGCAAATGGCGGCGACGACGAGAACCATGAAAAGCGAGGCGTTCGTGAAGCTGACGTCGATGCCGAACGGATGCCAAGCGATGATCGGCTCGACCGCAAACTGATGAATAGGATCCATGCCTTGTTCGGCCACTTCCAAAACCTCTAAAACCTGCGGCGGCCGCCGCTTCCTATTTTGAACCGCGTGCCGGGCCTGCCGGTCCGACCGCAATACGGTAGACGTTCACCAATCCTGCCACCATCCCGAGGATCAGGAAGATGATGAGAAAGACCGCCCCAGTCTTGAGCCAGGCATCGATCTGCCAACCAATGAGGGATGCGACGACGACCGCCGTCACGAATTCGACGAGCGCCCGAAATCCCAGGTTCGCCGCGCGGATGGACTGGCGTGAGGACTCAGCACCGTCATCGCTTGGCTCGGACGACGTTTGCCGCTTATCGAGCGCCTCCGACAACCTAGCGAGCCGCGCTTGCAAGCCCGCGTCGTCGCGCTCCGCGTCCCGCCCCAAGTCGCGATCGGCCGCGCTCCGATCGTGCGTTTTCTCGCCCTTTGCCATCGCCGTTTGCCGCCTCGCCTGCGGACGGAACAGCGCTCTATAATGTGGTCCGGCATGAAAAGCGAGCACCACCCCGCGGCCGAGAAGACCGCGCCGCTCGATGACAAGCTTGGAACCGGGGCGCGACCTTAAAAACGCCGCGCATCCCTGTCAAGCTTTCGCCACATTCCACCGATGGCCACAAATTGCTGATGATGCACGTATTTCATTCTTATTCTTCGCGCAGTAAGAAGCAGCCAGCGCGGCAGATGGCCGCGCTGGGCGCTGAACGCGGCTGCAAATACGTGGCAGGCGATCCGGCGCTTGTCGCACCCGAGGCATATGTGACAAAACCCCGTGTCCGGCCATGCTTGACGGGTGCGACATCGACCGGGAGTGATGCGGAGGGCTTGTGCGCAATCCCGATGCTGTTCCGTGACATCGACCTTTGCTCGTGAGCATTAAGCCTTCCATCTCGGCACTCTTCCTCGCAGCGAGTGCGGAGGATCGGCTGTTTGCGTCGGCCGATCCGATATGGCGCGCGGCAAGGCGGCGCTTTGGACCCTTGCTGGTCGCCGTCCTTCTCTTTCATGCGACGCTGATCGCCATTCTCATCTTGGGCGATCGGCCGGATGCCGACGCCAATTTGCGCGACACCGAAATACCGGTCGAAGTCATTGTGGAACCGCCGCCGCCCCCACCTCCGCCTCCTCAGGAGAAGAAGGCGGAACCGCAGCAAAAGCCGCCGCCGGAAAAGCAGAAATATGAACGCGAGGAGAAGCCGGCCTTCGATGCGCCACGGACCCCGAACAACGAAACTGTGAAACGCCAGAATACCGACACCCAGACGCGAGCACCGACGCAAGCCAAGCCTGCTCCGGCGAACGAAACGAAGCCCACGCCGGATCACCCAAAGCCGGCGCAGAATGCTGCGCCCGCTCCAGCCGAACAGACCCAGGCGCCCGACAAGCCGGACAATACGCCCGACGCGGAGCCGCTCAACAAAGCGGCGCCGGTGAAGGCGGCGGAGGCCAAGCAGAGAATGAAGCCGGCCAGACAAAAGGCAGATCTGCCGGACGACCAGAGAGCCGCGGTCGCCCAGCAGCTCGCGTCCTTGACGCCGTCGCCGGACTACTCAATCGCCGCGGAATCCAAAGTCGCGCCGGTTACCGGCGGCACAGAGGACATGAGGTATCTGTCGGTTCTCTACGGCTTGATCATGCGTCAGCAGCATTTTCCGCCGAGCCCGCATCCGCGTCATACCAGCGCGATGGTCGTCGTCGCCTTCTGGATCGACGACAGCGGCGCGCTCGTCCACCAGGCGCTCTACCGCACCAGCGGCTACCCGGAACTCGATGCTGAAGCCATGGCCGACGTCCGGCGCGCCGCGCCATTTCCGGAGCCGCCGCCGGGCGAGCCGCATGGTTTCATCGCCCAAATGGGGTTCCCACCGCAGTGAGCGGGTCGGTCTCTTCTGGCCTAGAATGGCGGCCAGAAGAGATCGCTATCGATTATTGCGCGAGCGCGTCGGCGCCAGCCTTGTAGATGCCGTCAATCGTCTTTTGAGCATCAGCATCGCTGGTGCCCTTCTTGGCCTTGTATTTGCCCGTCCAGATGATGTCCGCGCCGGAGCCGTCAGCCACGACCTTGATGGTCGAGAAGTAGTGTGACACCGGCAAAGGGCTCGATACGATCGTATAGGAATAGCTCATGCCCTTTTTGTCCCACTTCAGCAGTCGCTCGACGATCGTACCGCCGCCCTTCAAGGTGAGGGTGCGAATCTTCTTCCCATGCGACAATTCGCATTTCGCAACGGCAGGGTGCCAATTTGCGATGCCACAAAAGTCGCCAACCTTCGCCCACACAGCGTCAGCCGAGGAGGTCGAACTTGCCTTGTAACTCAACTCGACGGCGAACGCGGACACGCAGGAAAAAATTAGCGCGGCCGAACCGGCCGCGAAAACCACGAGCTTATTCATTGAGCGTTTCTCCATTCCTTCCCATTCTTGGCTTGGGAAGCCGGAACTTAGCCTTGGGTCAACCAAACATGCAATCCCATCACAGCGAGGATTCGCGTCTTCGATCCCGAACCACCTTCATTGCCGACTGCATATGACACGCGATCAAGGGCTGATCGCATTGGGATCGCTTCGGATTTGGCGCGGCGATGCGGCGGGCCGCAGCGGCACAACCTGTGACTGGAAAATTCCGCGCCGGCCTTTGCCGCCGGCGCGGGGGCAAGGCGGCATTTGGCGGCCGCCCTTGCGATCACGAGGCGGATCCTCAATCGCAGCTGAATGGAGACAACTGCTCGTCTGCTAAGGCGCAGGTTCGAAAAGACTGCGAGGCGTGAGCGGAGATTCGAATGCTTGCGGCGGCTTGCTCACACCGCCTCGAGGAACCGCTCAGCTTCAGCAAGTTCCACCGATACGATCTGGCTGACGCCGCGCTCGGCCATAGTGATGCCGAACAGCCGGTCCATGCGCGCCATGGTGATCGGATTATGGGTGATTGTGACGAAACGCGTGTCGGTCCGCTTGCACATTTCATCAAGCAGATCGCAGAAGCGTTCCACATTGGCGTCGTCGAGCGGCGCATCCACCTCGTCGAGCACGCAGATCGGGGCAGGGTTGGTGAGGAAGATGGCGAAGACGAGCGACAGCGCGGTCAACGCCTGTTCGCCGCCCGAGAGAAGCGTCATCGCCTGCAGCTTCTTGCCCGGCGCCTGGGCGAGGATCTCAAGCCCCGCTTCGAGCGGATCGTCGGATTCGACGAGCCGCAATTCGGCCGTGCCGCCGCCGAAGAGGTTCGTGAAGAGGTCCTTGAAATGCGCGTTGACCACCTCGAAGGCGGCAAGCAGCCTTTCGCGGCCTTCCCTGTTCAGGTTGTGGATCGCTTGCCGCAGCCGCCTGATCGCCTCGGTCAAATCTTCGCGTTCCGCGACGAGATCGGCGAGCGAGGACTCGATTTCGGCGAGTTCTTCTTCGGCGCGCAGATTAACGCTGCCGAGGCGTTCGCGCTCCTGTTTCAGGCTTTCGAGCTTGGCTTCGATGCTCACGGCTTGCGGCAGCGCAGCGCCGCGTTCGACCTGTGCCATTGGCGCGAGCTCATCCGGCTCGCATTGCAGCTCAGTGGCGATATGGTGGGTGATTTCCGCGAAACGCTCGCCTGCCGCCTCGAGGCGGGCTTCGCTGCGCGCCTTTTCTTCGCGCGCCGTGCTCATGTCATCGAGCGCCGCGCGCGCCAAGCGGTCGGCCTCGGCAAGACGCTGTTCCGCCGAGGCACGGGCATCGGCTGCTCTGCGGCGGGCTCCTTCGGCCGCCTCGATCTGATCGAGCAGCACCCGGCGCATGCGCAAAAATTCGTTCGGCGCATCGGCGAGTTTCGCCTGCTCCGCAGCCGCCTGCTCGAGCCGCGATTCGAATTCGCCAATCTGCGAGAGCGCGCGCTCGCGACGCGTCTGCCAGGAACCGCGCTCCTCGGCGATCGCCTGGCGGCGAGTCTCGCGCATCTGCGCCGCGTGAACAAGCGCGTGCAATTCGCTCCGCGCTTCGGTGGCTGCGGCGCGGTCCTGCGCGGCGGCGGCTCGCGCCGCCTCGAGCTTCATCGAAAGCTCGCTTGCGGCAACGAGACCGGCCAAAGCCTCCTTCGCTCTCGCGTGATGGTCGCGCGCTTCATCGCGGCTTGCGGTTAAGCGTTGCTCCGCTTCTTCGCGGGCCGAAAGACGCGCCGCGACTTGCGCCTTCTTGCGCTCGGCCGCGGCGGCCTTTTCGCGCGTCGCCTCGAGCTCGTGCAAAGCCTCGCGGTGGTTTTGTCGAGCTTTGCTCTCGGCCTGCGCCTTGACATGCAGATCGGCCTCGAGTCGATCGGCCGCGGCCTTCAATTCATCCGCGGCATTGCGGGCGATCTCGGCCTCGTGGATCAAATCGCCGAGACGATTCTTCTCGGCGAGACGCCGCGCCGCGGGCGTCAAGACTTCCGCGGCTAGGGTGAAACCGTCCCAACGCCAAAGATCGCCCTCGGTCGAGACGAGCCTTTGTCCCGGCCGGAGAAGCGCCTGCAAGGCCTTGCCTTCGCTCCTTGAGACGACGCCGATCTGCGCGAGTCGGCGGGCAAGGGCAGGCGGGGCTTGAACATGTGCGGCAAGCGGCGCGACGTTCTCTGGCAAGGGGGGATCGTCCGTGCCGCGCGTCGCCGCCCAATGGGCCGGCGCCGCGACATCGGTCGAAGCGTCGAGGTCTTCTCCGAGGGCGGCGCCGAGCGCCGCCTCGTAGCCCCTGGCGACGCTGATCTCTTCGATCACCGCCGGCCAAACGCCGCCGGTCTCCGATTTGAGCAGCTTCGCCAGCGTCTGTGCCTCAGTCTCCAGGCTCTGGGCGGCGCGTTCGGCCTTTTGCAGAGGCGCGTGGGTCAGCGCTTCCTCCTGGCGCGCCTCGGCATAAAGGGACTCGGCGGCGATCATCTCTTCTTCGGCCGCTTTCGCTTTGGCGATGGCGGATTCGAACGCCGCCTCGAGCCAGGCCTCCGCGCCGGCATCGGCCAGCTCGGCGCGCAATCTTGCGATGTCTTCGCAGACCGTGGCGAGTTCAGTCTCGAACTGCATCAGCCTTTGCGCCTCGTCGCGCAGAGTTTTGCTGAAGGCTTCGCGCCGCGCCTCTGCATCCGAGAATGCGCCTTGGGCCGCATTGAGCGTCGTCTCGGAGATGGCGAGCGCGGCGTCGGCCTCTTCAAGGCGCTGGCGCGCCGCAGCTTCGGCCTGCGCATCATCGCCGCCCATCTCGGCAAGTTCGGCAGATTCCGAGTCAAGGCGCAAGAGAACCGCGGCCGCGTCCTCGATCAAGGCCTGTTCGCGCAAAAGATCCGCGTTCATCTCGGCGATGCGCCGTTCGAGTTCAGCCATTCGGGCCTTGGCGCGTCTTTCCTCACCCTCGAGCGTTTCGCGCGCGAGCAGCAGCTTTTGCAAGTCGCCTCCCGTCGCAGCTTCGGCCTCGCGCAATGCGGGCAACTCGTGAGCGAGGATGGCCTGCTGCCGGGCCGTCTCGGCCTGCCGCAATGTATCGTTAGCGAGCTTCTTGAGGTCGGCTTCGAGCTTGCGTTCCGCCGCGGCGAGATGGGCGGTCGCCTCAGTGTGATTGACGAGCGCGAGCAACGCCTCGTTGCGTCTGATATCGGCGGCAAGAGCGCGATAACGGGTCGCCTGCCTCGCTTGGCGCTTCAAGGCATCGATCTGCGTCTCGAGCTGCTTCACCACATCTTCGAGCCGGTCGAGATTGTCCTCCGCGCCCTTGAGCCTAAGTTCCGCCTCGTGGCGGCGGGAATAGAGCCCGGCAATGCCGGCGGCCTCTTCGAGAATGCGGCGGCGCTGTTGAGGCTTGACCGCAATGATCTCGCCGATCTGGCCCTGCCGCACGATGGCCGGCGAGCGGGCGCCGGTCGAGGCATCGGCAAACAGAAGTTGCACGTCGCGGGCCCGCACTTCGCGGCCGTTGACCCGGAAGCTCGAGCCCTCCTCGCGCTCGATGCGGCGGCCGACTTCGATGATCTCGGCGTCGTTGAAGGCGGCGGGGGCGCTGCGGTCGGCATTGTCGAGAACGAGACGAACTTCCGCCATGTTCCGGCTCGGACGAGTGTTGGTGCCGGAGAAGATCACATCGTCCATCTCGGCGCCGCGCATGGTCTTCGACGAATTCTCGCCCATGACCCAGCGCAGCGCATCGACGAGGTTGGACTTGCCGCAGCCGTTCGGTCCGACGACGCCGGTCAGCCCCGGCTCGATCAGAAAGTCCGCCGGCTCGACGAAAGTCTTGAACCCGGCGAGGTAAAGCTTGGTGAATTTCATGGCGCAGCCCTCATGCCGCGAATCGGGCTATCATACACGACTGCGCCGTGTGCTGTGGGCCTTCGGCCGAGCTTCGGGAAGATCCGGCAGGTCTTTGCTTCTGCATCGCATGGCCATGTCGCGCCGACGATTGGGAATCGCCTTCTCTGCAATCACGCCGGATGCAGCATGGACGCGCAAGAGGGCACAGCGCTTCTCCTGTGAGAAACCAGAGCCTTCGGGCTGGCGGAACAGGATGAGCTCCGGTCATGCCTCGAGCGGGACGATCATCTTGCCGATCGGCCAAAGGGCGATGCCGGCGAGCTTTAAATGCGCCCAGGCGAAGGGGATCCCGATGATCGTGACCGCCAGGACGATGGCGTGGACGAGATGCGCCAGCGCCAACCACCAGCCGGCAAGGATAAGCCAGATGATGTTGCCGATCAGGCCGAGCGGTCCCGTGCCGAGGTCCTCGCGGCCGGTGACGGCGATGCGGGGGACGGCGCGATAGCCGAAGGGCAGGAAAGCATAGACAGCGATGTTGAACGCCGCCCGCGTCCATGGCAGGCCAATGATCGTCAGCGCCATGATGATGCCGGCGAGCAACCATCCGGCGGCCATCCAAAGGCCGCCGGTTAGCAACCATAGGACGTTCAGGAGCAGCTGCAACGGCGACATAGTGATCCTAATCGAATGAGGTGCGTGTTCGGTCCGCTGAGAAAGCGTCTTGGCGCGACCCTATCCCTTCAGCATGGGCTCGAGCAGCTTGTCCAAGGCATCCGGTGTGAGCACGCCGCTCACCTTGCTGCCGTTGACGAAAAAGGTTGGAGTGGCATCGACGACGAACTTCTCGGCCGCACGGTCACGTACCTGGTTGACTTTGTCGTAGAGTGCTTGGTCGTTGATGCAGGTTTCGAAGCTCGCCTGGGTCATGCCGGTCTGTTTGAGGAGATTGGCGAGAGCTTCGAGCGGCTTGTCGGTAAACGCCCAGTTCTTCTGCTGATCAAACAACAGATCGATAACGGCGTTGCGCTTTTCGGGGCCGGAGCAACGCGCCAGCATGAAGGCCGCGGTCGCCAACGGATCAAGCGGGAATTCGCGCAGGATGAAGCGGACTTTTCCGGTGCTCACGTATTTGCTGATGAGGGTTGGATAGGTCCCGGCGTGGAAGGCGGCACAATGGGTGCAGGTCATTGAGGCATATTCGATCACCGTGACCGGCGCGTCCGTCTTGCCTTGGACGATGTCAGGCAGGGCCTCTTGCGCCATCAGGTCGGCGGTGGGAACGACCGCGCCTTGCGCGTGAACCGGCCTGCTCCAAGTTCCGGCAAGCCCGGCGACGCCAGCTAAGGTGAGGGCAGCCGCGACCGCGAGCTCAAGGAGGGTGCGGCGACTCATCAAGGGACGCTTTTGCGAGGGCATGAGCTTTTCCATAGTGGTAGGAATGCGGGCGGCTGCCAAAGATTAGGCAGTGAAGACGAGGCAGTATGGACGAAATCTGGCCTTTTGTGCAGGTCGCGCAAGCACCGGCCGGAATTAAAACTCCTAACTCGCATAGCTCCGAACTCAAATGCTCGGACCACGCGGCGGCCTTGCCGTCAAGAGCGGGGCTGCAGAACGCGCGCCCCGAGGCGGCTCAGCGCCAGGCGCAGCGCCTCGTCCTCAATGCCCCCGATGGCGGCTTCTGCCGCCGCGACCGCCTCGGCTGGCGGTGGGCGACGCGGTGCCTTGCCGCTCGGCCGGCGCTCCAGCGGACCCTGTTTGATGCCGATCCGGCCGACGCAGGCAAAGCCAAGATGCGCATTGACGCGCTCGATCACGAGGCCTGAAACATGTTGCAATTCGAGCGCATAGCCGCCTTCCACCCGAACGACGAGCGTTGCCGGCATATGATCACGCTGCGCTTTGCCGCGCGGCGGCCAGCGTAGGCACAGCGGTTCTGACATGGCGGCGAGCCTTTCGCCGACGATGTCTTCCCAATAGAGTACGACGTCCGACTCGCCGAAGCCTTGCCGAGCGAGAACCGGATCGATCGCCGCGCCGACGAGATCGGCGAGCGGGCGCGACCAGGACGCCGTCTTATGCGATGGGCTCTTCGGCATTGGCTCTTATACCCCGCGCACTGAATGGTTCAAATCCGCACTGCGCCGTTTCCAACGGCGCTGCGGATGCCGGTTGCAAAAACTTCGAGCCTGCCTATGCGGCGGTTGGGAGACAGGCTAAAACGGGGCAGATGCGAAGCCTTTCTCGCGAGTTGCGGCACGAGCAGCTTATTGCGCCGGAGTTGCGCGCAGCGCCGGCGCTGCTGGCCTGGTACGATCGGCATCGCCGCATGTTGCCATGGCGGGCTGCGCCAGGGGAGCGGGCCGATCCTTACGTCGTCTGGCTTTCCGAGATCATGTTGCAGCAGACGACGGTCGAGGCGGTCAAACCCTATTTCGCGGCTTTTATCCGCCGCTGGCCGAATGTCGCAGCGCTTGCCGACGCGCCGATCGAAGCGGTGATGCAGCAATGGGCGGGGCTCGGCTATTATTCGCGGGCGCGCAGTCTGCATGCATGCGCCAAGGCGATTGTCGCCGAGCATGGTGGCGAATTTCCGCAGAGCGAGGCGGCGCTGCGCACCTTGCCGGGGATCGGCCCCTATACGGCGGCGGCGATTGCCGCGATCGCCTTCGGGCAAAGGGCGGTCGCGGTCGACGGCAATGTCGAAAGGGTCGTTACGCGCCTTTATGCGATCGATGCGCCGTTGCCGGCGGCCAAGCCGCTGGTGAAAGCAAAAGCCGCGTTGCTGGTACCGGCCGAGCGGCCCGGCGATTTCACCCAGGCGATGATGGATCTCGGCGCGACGACCTGCACGCCGCGACGGCCTGCCTGCGCTCTCTGTCCGTTTCGCTCCTTCTGCCTTGCGGCGGCGCATGCCGCGCCGGAAGATTGGCCGCGCAAATTGGTTAAAGCTCAACGGCCGAAGCGGTGCGGCGTGGCATTCTTCCTGCGCCGCGGCGACGCGGTCCTGCTGCGCACAAGGCCTCCGCGCGGACTGCTCGGCGGGATGACGGAATTTCCAAATACGATCTGGATGGATGCCGATGATCCAGGAAGGGCCTTGCGCGAAGCGCCCATGATCGCCGATTATCGGCGGCTGACAACACGCGTCGCGCATGTCTTCACCCATTTTTCTTTGTCGCTCGATATTTTCGTCGCCGACGTGGCGCAGGAGACAAAGGCCCCAGTCGGATGCCGTTGGGTGAAGGACGCCGATCTCGATGCGGAGGCTTTGCCGAGCCTCATGCGCAAGATTGTTGCAGCGGTCAGGAGCAGCGGCTGGTGAGGACGCGCGGCGAAAGGTCGGCTTTATGAGCAGCCAGGGCGTGGGGCGCGGCCGGCCGCGCTTGACGGTCGAGCTGACCGAAGGCGCCTTTCGCGTCACCTGCGGGACGAAAACCCTGACGATCTTCCCGGCGGTGGATCTTCCCGGCGCGGCCGCGCCGGCCGATTTCGTCATTCGCCTGGACGAGATCCTGACCTGGGATCCGCCGCACGAAGACAGCGAGGTCGAAGTCGAGGATTTGCAGAGGATCGCCGCGGTGATCACAGCCGAATGCGAAAGGCGCGGCCTGATTGTGGCCTTCGAGTGAGCAATCGGCTCAGTTTCAGCAGGAGCCGCGTTTCTACGGCGCCTCGATCGTAGCGACCGCCGCCGGCTCGAGCGGAAAGGTCGTTTCCCAGCCGCCGCCCAGCGCCTTGTAGAGGGTGACGATATCGACGGCGACATTCGTTGCGCTGACCGCCAGTTGCTGCTCGGCCGAAAGCAAGGTGCGCTGCGCGTCGAGGACGTCGAGGAATTGCGCGACACCGTCGTTATAGCGGCTGCGGGCGAGATCGAGCGCCGCCCGGGCATGTTCGACTTGAAGCTTGAGACTTTGCCGCCGTTGCTGTTCGGTGCGATAGCCGACGAGCGCATTGACCACGTCATGCCAGGCTTTGAGCACCGTCTCGTGATAGGCGATCGCCGCCTCTTGCTGCTGCGCGCCGCGCAAATCGAGCGTGGATTTGAGACGCCCGCCCTCGAAGATCGGCATGGTGACGTTGGGTCCCATCGCATATTGGAGCGAGCTGCCCTTCCAAAGGTTGGTCAAGTCGAGCGCCTGGAAGCCGACGCTGCCGTTGAGTGTCACACTCGGATAGAAGTCGCCGACCGCAACGCCGATATTGGCGGTTGCGGCGTGCAACTGCGCTTCCGCCTGGCGGATGTCGGGACGCCGGCGCGCGAGTTCGGAGGGTATGCCCAAAGGCAGGCGCGGCGGCTGCAAGGGCAGGGTGCGCGGCGCAACGAGCTCGGCCGCCAGCCCGCCCGGCGGTTCGTCGAGTAACAGGCTGAGCGTGTTGATCGCTTCGGATTGCTGGCGTTCGAGATCGGGCAATGTGGCATGGATCGATTCCGCCTCCGCCGCGGCGTTTTCGACATCGAGCCCGCTCGTCAGGCCCTTGTCCGATCTCTCGCGGGTGACTGCGAGTATGTCGTTCGCCGTCGCCAGATTGTCGCGGGCGATCCGGATCTGCTCCTGAATGCCGCGCAACTGCATATAGTCGCGGGCAAGCTCGGCGAGACTCGTGACGAGGACGTCGCGCCGCTCATCGTCGGCGAGATCGACCTGCGCGTCAGCCGCTTCGACCTCGCGCCTCACTTTGCCCCAGAGGTCGAGTTCCCACGAGGCGTCGAACCCCTGTTGCCAGAGGTTGAAAGGGCTTGACAGAACGGAGAGCAGACTGGTGGGAGCCCCGCCAGCGCCGGTGCCGAAGGCGCCGCTCGCCTCCGTCCCCGTGGTCTGCTGGCCGAACAG
The DNA here is from genome assembly GCA_963720425.1 of uncultured Alphaproteobacteria bacterium. Lineage (GTDB taxonomy): Bacteria > Pseudomonadota > Alphaproteobacteria > Rhizobiales > Beijerinckiaceae > Methylovirgula. Next base: position 214,581 of record OY970391.1, on the reverse strand, counting down.
CCCGAGAAGACCGTTCGCGCTCGCCTTTTCCCTTTCATAGGAGCCGTTGCTGTTAAGCGACGGGAGTAGCGCCGAGCCCGTGACGCCGCGCTGAAACCGGCTTTCCGCCAACCGCAGGGTCGCGGTCTTCACATCGAGATTGGCGAGGGCGACGCGATCCTCGAGCGCCGTCAATTCGCGATCCTTGAAGAGAGCCCACCAGTCCAGATCGGGCGCCTCGACGGATGGCACGGCACGCTCGGACTTCTGCGCGGCGAAGAACCAGTGCTGCGGCAGACCAGGATCAGGCGACGAAAAATTCGGACCGACCGCGCAGGCAGCGACGAGAGACGCGAGCGACAGGACGAAGATCAGACGCAACGTAGTCAACATGAACGTTCCCACGCGACAACCCACTCTAGACGAATTTCCGACGAAGTGGACGGCGTTTCACTCCGACATCCATTTTGACTTGTTACGTGTCCCAATGGCGACTCCTTCGCCCAGCGATGGACTAATGGGCAGCGCCGCCCGCGCCGCGGCCGCCCTTGATCGGGGAGAGGAGAAAGCACAACGGAACCATGGCGAAGGCGACGACCGAACAGAACATGAAAACGTCGGAATAGGCCATCACTGACACCTGCGCTTGGAACATCTGATAGGCTTTGCCGAGGGCGAGATTATGCGCGGCACTGGCAACGTGGCCCATGCTCTGGAGGGCGGCTTGATAGCGGGCGATCAATTGGACAAAGGGCTGGTGAAACGGCGTCGCCCATTGCGCGAGATAGGCTTGATGGGTCTGTGCGCGCTGCTCGATGAGAGCCGTCGAGGCCGCTATGCCGATTGACCCCGCGACGTTGCGGAACATGGAGTAGAGCGCCGTCGCGTCCCCGTTCAGCTCGCGCGGCAGCGTCGCATAGGTGATGGTGCTGATCGGGACGAAGAGGAAGGCCAATCCGACGGTTTGCGCGCCCCTGATCATGACCAGCCTGACATAACTTATGTCGACGACGAGCTTGCTCGAGAAGATCAGCGCGCATCCCATGATGAAGAAGCCGATGGCGATGATGTAACGCGTCTGGATGATGGTCAGCAGCCGCCCGACAATCGGAATCAACATGATGACGACGAGGCCGCCGGGCGACAGGATGAGCCCCGCCCATGTCGCCGTGTAACCGATGATCTGCTGGGCGAATTGCGGGATGATGACCGCCGAGGCATAAAGGATTGCGCCCATCGCGCCGATCATGACGCAGCCGCTGGAGAAATTCTTGTCCTTGAAGACGGCCAGTTTGATGATCGGGTTTTTCGCAACTGACATCCAAAGCGCGCTGCCGACGATGCCGGCCACGGCGAGCAAGGCCATGGTGAAAATGAAGCTCGAGCCGAACCAATCGTCGTCCTCGCCACGATCCATCATCACCTCGAGGCATCCGAGACCGAGAGCGATTAGTCCGAGGCCGATCGCGTCGATTCCGCGCCACTCTCTTTTCACCCAGGGCGGATCTTCGACGAGAAGCCAGACAAGAAAGACCGCAAGCATGCCGACGGGGACATTGATGAAGAAGATCCAGCGCCATGACGCGGAGTTGGTTATGAAGCCGCCGAGCGTTGGCCCGAGCACTGGCGCGACGATCGTCGCGATGGCGGTCACGCCGAATGCCGCGCCGCGCCGCGCCGGCGGGAAATAGTCGAGAATGATCGACTGCTGATTCGGCTGCAGCCCGCCGCCGAAAAAGCCCTGCAGAAGACGAAAGAAAATGAGCTCCGGCAGACTGCGCGATGTTCCGCACAGCAATGAGCAGACCGTGAACATAGCAAGGCAGATTAAGAAATAGCGCTTGCGCCCCAAGACGGCGCCAAGCCAGCCTGAAATCGTCAGAACGATTCCGTTGGCGACGAGATAGGAGGTCAACGCCCAGGTCGCTTCGTCATTGCTTGACGAAAGGCTGCCGGCGATGTGCGGCAGGGCGACGTTGACGATGGTCGTGTCGAGGATCTCCATGAAGGCCGCCATTGTGACGACGATTGCGACCAGCCAGGGATTGTAGGTGGGCCGCCAGGCGCCCTGACCCGCGATCGGCGCCGCCGTATTGGGCGGCGCCGATCGCGCTTCGGGCGGAGCGATCGGTCCCTCGCTTCTAGGCGCCACGGGGCCGGACGAGGCGGCGCGCACACCATCCGGCCGATCGGGATCCGGTCCTTCCGCTTTCGGCCCCGGACTCATTTCAGTTTCACCCTTGGGTCGACCGAAAGGCCAAGCGACAACGGGCGGTTGGGATCGAGTCCGCTGTCGATATCGATCTTGACCGGCACGCGCTGCACGATCTTGACGAAGTTTCCGGTCGCGTTCTCAGGGGGAAAGGCCGCGAATCTCGATCCGGTGCCGAGCTGGATGGAATTGACATGCCCATTAAGATGGAGATCGGGATAGGCATCGACGGAAATGGTCACGCTCTGACCCGGCCGCATCGCCGCGAGCTGGCTCTCTTTGAAATTCGCGGTGACCCAGACCTGCGGCGAGACAATCGAAAAAATCTGCTGTCCGGGCGTCACATAATTGCCGACTTCGACATTGCGCTTGGTGATCCAGCCGTCCTGCGGCGCCGTCACCACCGTATATGAGAGGTTGAGCAAAGCTTGGTCGAGCTTTGCTTGTGCCTGGCCGACCTGGCCGGTGTACTCGCTCACCTGCGCCTCGGCTTGGCCGATCCTTTGCGGAACGGGCTCGGCCTGCTGCACTTGCGCCTGAGCCTGCTGCACTTGCGCTTTGGCCTGCGCCAGAGCGGCGGTCGCAGCATCGACGTCTTGCTGGCTGGTCGCTTGGGGCGGCAGAACCTGCTGGCGTTTGAAGTCGGCCTGAGCCTTGACAAATACGGCTTGAGCAGAGGCAAGCTGCGCTTGCGCAAGGAGAAGCTGAGCAGGGAAATTCTTGCGCGCCACATCGGCCGCATATCTGAAGCCCGAGAGCTGACCCTTTGCCGTGGCAAGCGCCGCCTCGGCCGACTCACGGTCGATGACATATTGGCGATTGTCGATATGAATGAGCGGGTCGCGCTTGTGCACGAATTGATTGTCGTTCACGTCGAGCGCCACAACAGTGCCGGAAATCTGCGGCGCTATCGATATGGACCGGCCATCGATATAGGCATCGTCGGTCGTCTGGTAGCCGCCGTTGGCGTACCAATAGGCGTAGGCGGCATAGCCAATGCCGAGGATGAGCAAGATTGTCAGGAGCAAGACGAGCGGGCGGCGGCTGCGGCGCCCACTCGGTTGCGTCTTGCCGTTGCGCTCTTGACCGGGGCGATCTGCCGGGCCTGAGGCCGCCTGCGAAGGCGCGGGTTCCGGAGCCGGGATATCAGAATCAGTCTGAGACTCGGGCATGGCGGTCGCGCGGAATGGGGTGAACGCAGGCGGCAAGACCTGCGACAGCAGGCCCGGCTATGGATAAATTACCAACGGGGCTTAACCGAACTAGAGAGTTCGTATAAGATTACGGTCGCCTGATGTCAACCAACCTCGCCCGATCAGACATGCCGAAGCAAAGACGCATCCCGCGTGGTGAGAAGCGACGCGAAGAAATCGCCGCCATTGCCGAACGCGTTTTTCTTGAACTCGGCTTCACCGAGACAACAATGCAAATTGTCGCCTCACGCGCCGGGGCTTCGAAGGAAACGCTTTACCGCCACTTCGGTAGCAAGGAGGGTCTGTTTTCGGAAGTCGTGCGGGCGCGCGCCGAGCGCGTCTATGGCGGAACCGTGGGAGAATTCTCCCTGCAGGGCGAGCCGCGTGAGGTTCTCATGCAGCTCGGCTTCAACCTGCTCCGCTTGCTTTTGAACGAGGACCCGATCTGCCTCTTCAGGATCGTGGTTGCGGAGGCGCCGCGGACGCCGGAGCTCGGCCGCATCTTCTTTGAGCAGGGGCCGGCGCAGGTCCTGCACCAACTGACGCTCTATCTCGAACGCGCGACGCGCCAGGGTAGCCTGAACTGCCCCGATCCCGTGCTCGCAGCTAAGCTCTTTCTTGGCGCGGTCGTTGCCAATCGTCACATCATGTTGCTGGTCGCGCCGGGCTTCGAAGTCATCACCGAGGATAAGATTCATCGCCATGTCGAAGCGGCGGTCGCCATGTTCCTGGCGAAATACGCCGTCGCCTGATTGGAATGGAGCGGCTTTCCGCTTAGCGGCCGAATGGCCTCGCCGCCGCGATCTTGGTATGAACGCCCATGGCTGCTGATCCTGTCCATACCTCGCCTGATGATGCGCAGGCTCTCGCCTGGCTTTTGCGCTGGTATGCCGAGATGGGCATCGATGTTGCCGTCGATGCCGATCCGCATGACCGTTTCGCCGAGTTGGTTACGGAAAAGCCGCGCCCTGCTGCAGCTTCGCCCGAACCTGCGATAAGAGCGCCACAAGTTGCGGCGCAATCCGCGCTCTCGGCCGACGCCACGGCCCAATCGGCGGCCGAAGCCGCGCTGGCAGCGACGACGCTCGAAGAATTGTGCGCACAGCTCCTCGCCTTCGAGGGCTGCGACCTGAAGGCGACCGCGACGCAACTCGTCTTCGCCGACGGCAATCCCAATGCCGACATCATGATCGTCGGCGAGGCGCCGGGTGCCGACGAAGATCGCCAAGGCCTGCCTTTCGTCGGACGGGCCGGGCAATTGCTGGATAAGATGCTGGCCGCGATCGGCCTCGACCGCCGCCACGTCTATATCGCCAATGTCGTGCCCTGGCGACCGCCGGGCAACCGCACCCCGACGCCGATCGAAACATCGACCTGCCTGCCGTTCATGCGCCGGCAGATCGAACTCGTTCACCCGAAAATTCTCGTCTGCCTCGGCGCCGCCGCGACCCAGACCCTGCTCGGCGTCAAGGAGGGAATCATGCGAATCCGCGGGCGCTGGTATGAATACGACATGGCCGGCACGAAAATCCCGGCGATCGCCATGCTGCATCCGGCCTATCTCCTGCGCCAGCCTTCGCACAAGAAATTCGCTTGGCAGGACATGCGGGAACTGGTCAAGATGATGGGGAAGATCTGAATTTCAGGCACCGATCGTGACAGCGAGCCGAGCAGACTTAGGCGGAAATCGCCCGATCCCGCGCGAACGCTTCATCCCGGTCCGCAAGACAGATATCGTCGGTGCGCTGGTCGACCACGGTTTGCTGTCGTCCGAGGTCGAGCGCAAGAAATTCCTTCAGCTTTGCCGATTGCTCGGCGCCATCTATCACTATCAATATTTCGATCGGCTCGAGCTTTTGCGCGACGATTACTACTATTTCAATCCTGAACTCGACCCGCACGCGCGCTTCGACGAAAGCCGGCGCGAACAGGCCTATGCGGAGCTGATGGGCGGCCTTGAGGCGGAGATGAAGGCGGCCGACTTCGTCGAAGTGTCGCGCGCCGAAATCGAACAGGCGCACCGCGAGCATCCTGTCCTGCGCGTCAACGTGAAAAGTCCATTGAACGCGTTCCGCAGCGTGCGCTTTTTTCAGCGCGGTCAGCACCCTGAGAATTTCGAGATCGTCGATTGGTTCGGCCTGCGCAAGCGCCAAATCAGGACCGATGTACACGATGATGTGGTCTTGTTGGTGGCCACGAAGCCGGCTCGAGAGGCGGGCGAGCAAGCGAAGTGGTTCGCGCGATCGAAGCTGCGGCCGGGCGCGGTGCTGTTGAAGCATTTTCGTAGTATTGCCACCGCCGATTTGAACGCCCTTTATCCCAATGTCGGCGTCGTTCTCAGTGTTACCGACAAGCTCACCCTTGGTGTTCCCGCGTTCATCGGGGTGGTGCCGATCGTGCTCAAGCTGGCGGCGACCTTGACCGTGTTGTTCGTCATCATCGGCGCCTATCTCGGCTTCTCCGGCGCCGCCCAGGGCGATCAGGTGAAGTCGGCCTTTGGAGCCATCAGCGCGCTTGCCGCATTCGGCGGGTTCGTCATGATTCAATGGACGAAGTATCAAAGCCAATCGCTCAAATATCAGAAGCTTCTCGCCGACAACATCTATTTCCGCAACATCACCAACAATGCGGGGATCTTCGATTATGTGATAGGCAGCGCCGAAGAAACGGAAACCAAGGAAGTCGCGCTCGCCTATTATTTTTTGCTTACCGCGGGCGCGCCGCCAACCGTGCAGGGCGCGGCCATTGAAACCTGGCTCGACGAGACCTTTGGTGTCGATGTCGATTTTCCGGCTGAGGAGGCACTGGGAGGTCTCGAACGTCTCGGCCTGCTGATCCGTCACGATGAAACCCTGTCGGTCTTGCCGCTCGACTTGGCCCTGGCGCGGCTCGACACGGTGTGGGCCGACTTTCATCTCGGCGAAGGCGCGACCGGCGAAGACCCATCGCGCTTGCCGGCGCCGCGGTAATCGCGCAAACCTCGGGAGCCTTCTGCATGGAATGGGAAAATTTCCGCCGCTCGGACAATATCGAAGACAGGCGCGCGGACGATTCGAGCGATACGCAAACCGGGATCAGTATCCCAACATTGGGTGGCACCGGCCATCTCGGCCTCGGCGCAATCATCGTTCTCGGTCTCATCGGTTGGGCGCTGGGCATAGATCCGCGTGTGCTGATCGGCGGGGCCGAAATGGCGGAGAACGCGGGGCAGGGTGGCCAATACAGCCAGTCGGACTCGACCGCGCCGCAGCAGCAGGTGCAAGCGCAAAGCCAGACCGGCACGCCGAGCGACCAAATGGGCCAATTCATTGCCGCCGTGCTCGCCGAGACCGAAGACGTATGGTCCTCGGTCCTGCCGGCGCAGAAGGGCGTCACCTATGTGCCGCCTCATCTGGTGCTCTATAGCGGTGCGACGCATTCGGGCTGCGGCGGCGCGCAAGCGGCCATGGGGCCGTTCTATTGTCCGCTCGATCAGAAGATCTATCTCGACACGTCCTTCTTCAGGGACATGCAAGAGCGCTATGGCGGCGGCGGGGATTTCGCCTATGCCTATGTCATCGCCCATGAGGTCGGCCATCATATCCAGGACCAGCTCGGCATCTTGGGCAAAGTGGAAGCTGCGGAGCAGAGAGCGGCGACGAGGGCGCAGTTCAATGCGCTCTCCGTACGTATCGAGCTGATGGCTGATTGCCTCGCTGGCGTTTGGGCCGCCAATGCGCAGAGCAAATTCCACATCATCGATCCTGGCGATGTGCAAAAGGCGATCGCCACGGCGCAGGCGATTGGCGACGATCGCCTTCAACAGGCCGCGCAGGGCTATGTCGTCCCCGATTCATTCACGCACGGCACCGCGGCCCAGCGCATGCAATGGCTGAACACGGGGCTCAAATCCGGAACGATCGATTCCTGCAACACGTTCGCTCAGTGACCAGCAACGGCGCGTCATCAGAGGATCCGGCGTAGACGCAGGCTCGGGGCCGACCGCGCCCGCGTGGCCTTGAGCAGATTTGCGAAAGTAGGGGCTTTCATGCCGGCGCAAAGCTCTCTCGAGGCGAGGAGCCCGACAGCCGGAGCGAGCGCCGGAAAGAACCGTTCGGCCGGCTTGTCTGGGGCGGCGCGCAGCAGCCAGCCGCGTTCTGCGGATTGGCCCGAAGCCACAAGGTCGCCGATCGCTTCGATTGATCCGATTTCCGGAACATGACCGGCATGAAGAATGAGAAAGTCGGTGCCGCGGGCAAGCGCGAGTGCCTGGCGAAGCGCGTCGACCTCCATTTCGGCTTCGACGAAGGCGCAACCGGCGTGATCGGCGATGAAGCTGAGATCGCTTCGGGGAGGCCCCGCCAGAACGGCGTCGCGGATGAGGCCGTTGACTGAGGCGGGAACGAAGCCGGAGAGGCTTCGCACCACAGGCTCGGCGCCTCTGCCGCGTCCCCGGCGCGTGCCGCAGAGAAGGATCAGCGAAAGCGTGGCCAACGGAGGAGGGGTTCCTGAGTTTGTCGGAGACGCCATTGACAATACGCATTAAGTTCTATAAATGTTCGCATTATGTTCTCATCTCCCGAGGGAATTTCGCATGGCCGCCACAGCCAAAGTCTCCGTCTGGAATGAGCCACGGCACCCTCCGCTCCGGGCTCTGGATTCGGATGAAACGCGCGCGAGCCCGCGGCGCGGCCGCGGCGCCCAATCGAACGAGAGCGGTAGGTTCGAACTCCACGCCTATGTTCCCGTCGATGATGGTTGGGGCGACGAGGAGCCGCCGCCGCGACTTGCGACTACGGTCACGTTCGAGCGCGCCAAGACGATCATCACCCGCAACGATTCGCCGGACATTTCCTTCGACCGCTCGATCAATCCCTATCGCGGCTGCGAGCACGGCTGCGTCTATTGTTTCGCCCGTCCGACGCATGCCTATATGGGATTGTCGCCGGGCCTCGATTTCGAATCCAAATTGTTCGCCAAAGCGGACGCGGCAAGCCTGCTCGAACGCGAACTCGCCGCGAAGACCTACAAGCCGCGGACCATCGCCATCGGCACCAACACCGATCCTTATCAGCCGATCGAGCGCCAGCATAGGGTGATGCGCCAGATCCTCGAAGTGCTGGCGCGCACCAATCATCCAGTGGGCATCGTCACCAAATCTTCACTGGTGCTGCGCGATCTCGACCTGCTCGCGCCGATGGCGGCCAAGGGCCTCGTCAAGGTTGCCTTGTCGGTCACGACACTAGACCCAGTTCTCGCCCGCAAGATGGAGCCGCGCGCCGCAACTCCCGAAAAGCGGCTTGCGACTCTGAAGGCGCTCGCCGAGGCGGGCGTACCGACCTGCGTGATGATGGCGCCGATCATTCCCGCCCTGAATGACTCCGAGATCGAAACGATTCTCGCGCGCGCCAAAGCCATAGGCGTGCGCGAAGCGGGCTATGTCATGCTGCGTCTGCCGCTCGAATTGCGCGATCTCTTCAGCGAATGGCTCGTTGCGCATTATCCGAACAAGGCCCGCCATATCCTCTCGCTCGTGCGATCGACGCGCGACGGCAAGATTTACGATTCCACTTTCGGCAAGAGAATGACCGGAACCGGGCCCTATGCCTGGATGATCGGGCGGCGCTTCGAGGCCGCGGCCGCAAAACTCGGCTTCGGCAAAACAAGGCTGAAATTGCGCCACGATCTCTTCACGCCGCCGGCGCGGGCGGGCGAGCAGCTACAATTGCTGTGAGGCTCGATCGCTTCCAACTTGACAGCCCTATTTCCGGCGAACTGTGATAATCGGAGTACAATTAGGCGATCTGCCTGTTGATCCCGATCCGAAAGTCCCGGCATGCAGCCGAAGCTCCCGCTGCCACACTTCCGCCAAGAGAGGAAATTGGCCAAGAGCGATCTCTGGCCAATCGCTGGCATGGACGAGGTCGGGCGCGGCCCGCTCGCCGGTCCGGTGGCCGCTGCGGCGGTCATTCTCGATCCCAACCGCCTGCCGAAAGGCGTCAATGATTCGAAAGCTTTCGAGCGCGAAGAGCGCGAGGAGCTTTACGAGAAGATTCTCGAACGGACCATCGCCGTCGCGGTAGCCTTTGTAAGCGCCGCCGAAATCGATCTCATCAACATCAGGCAGGCGAGTCTCTTGGCGATGCGCCGCGCGCTCGCCGCGCTCGCGGTCAAGCCGCGCTACGTGCTGATCGACGGCAACGACCTGCCGCTCGCGCTTTGTTGTGACGGGGAAACGATCATCGACGGCGATACGAAATCGATGTCGATCGCCGCGGCGTCAATCGTGGCCAAAGTGACGCGCGACCGCCTGATGCGCCGGCTCTGCCGCGTTTATCCCGTCTATGGCTTCAGCCACCACGTCGGCTATTCCACCGAAGAACATCTCGCGGCGATCGCCAAGCACGGGCCTTGCCCCTATCACCGCTTGAGCTTCGCGCCGTTCAAGCCTGTGGCCGCTGAGTAAAAAGCTATTCTTAATCAATTCGTTCAGAAAAGGGACATCACCCCCTTGCCGGCTTACACGCGACCTTTACCGCCATAGCGCAGATTGGCGCGATTCGTTGTGTATCCGGTGGTGTTTATGCGTATCGCACGTGCCGGGACTGCCTTCTCGAAGTCTAAGCTCAAGGTCACGCGTACTGGGACTTTGAGGGCGCGGCTCCCGGCCGTGTCTGCGGCCCTGCCCTTCAACCAGATCCTGATCGGCGATTGCATCGAGAGACTCGCACGGCTCCCGGCCGAGAGCGTCGATCTCGTCTTCGCCGATCCGCCCTACAATCTGCAGCTCGAGCGGGCCTTGTCGCGGCCGGATCAGAGCCTGGTCGATGCGGTCGACGACGATTGGGACAAGTTCTCGAGTTTTGCGGATTATGACGCCTTCACTCGCGCCTGGCTTTCGGCCGTGCGCCGCGTGATGAAGGAGAACGCGACGATCTTCGTGATCGGCTCCTATCACAACATCTTCCGCGTCGGCGCCATTCTCCAGGATCTCGGCTTCTGGATCTTGAACGACATCATCTGGCGCAAGGCCAATCCGATGCCGAATTTCCGCGGCCGGCGCTTCACCAACGCGCATGAGACCTTGATCTGGGCGGGCAAGGGCGCCGCGGCCAAATCATATACGTTCAATTACGAAGCGCTGAAGGCGGGCAACGAGGATTGCCAGATGCGCTCCGACTGGTTCATCCCGATCTGCACTGGGGCCGAGCGGCTGAAGAACGATGCTGGCGGCAAGACACATCCGACGCAGAAGCCTGAGGCGCTGCTTGGGCGCATACTTCTCGCCGCGTCCAATCCCGGCGATCTCGTGCTTGATCCGTTTTTCGGCTCAGGCACGACGGGCGCCGTCGCCAAGTGGCTTGGCCGCAGCTTCCTCGGCATCGAGCGCGACGAATCCTATGCCGCCGCGGCGCGGGCGCGCATCGCTGAAGTCAAGCCCTTGCCGGAAGCGGCGATTGCCGCAGCTCCGAGCAAGAGGTCGCAGCCGCGCGTCGGTTTTGCCTCGGTGGTCGAAGCGGGCCTCGTGGAAGCCGGCGAGAGTCTCGTCGATGAACGCAAACGCCATCGCGCCGTGGTGCGTGCCGACGGGACGCTCGCGCTCAGTGGCTCAAGCCCGATCTCGATCGTCGGCTCGATCCATAAGGTCGGCGCCTTGGCGCAAGGCCTGCCGGCCTGTAACGGCTGGACTTTTTGGCATACGGAACGTGCCGGCAAGCTCGCGCCAATCGATGCGCTGCGCACGACCATCAGAGAGAGCTTGAAGACCGCGGCGGAATAGGTCATCGCCCCTTGCACCGGCGTATCACTTTGACCTCGACTCAGCGCTCTTCTACTGTGCCTTGAGCAACCAAGGGACGGAGCAAGCCATGAAATGGCCTGCAAGCGTTACGCTCGCTCGTCATGCAGAGTCCGCATACAATGAACTCCGGCTGAAAAAACTGGAAGACTCGCTATATCGGTCATTCGAAGCGGCTTATGCAAAGGATTACCTATCCTCGGAAACACGCCGGTTGGCGCTGGAGATCAAGAAAAAATATGCTCTCAGTTGCAGTGATTTCCGCCGATAACCCAAAACGGGCGGAATCAGGCCAGGGCGATCGGCAGGCGTCTTCACGAGTTGATCCCACTCCCCAACGTAGTCTTCTATTCGCCCTATCTGCGGAACTTGCGACACACTGGCCGAGATCTGCAACGAATGGCCGGAGCTCAAAAAGGTTAAAGCGATTGCGGAAGATCGCGTCCGGGAGCAGGAGCATAGCCTCTCGCTCCTCTACAGTGATTGGCGTGTGTTCAATGTGCTTTATCCGGAACAGAAGGAGCTGCGCGATCTTTTAGGTCCTTATTGGTATCAGTATCCACAAGGAGAATCGGTTTCGGAGGTGCGGGATCGAACTCGCGCCATGATCACGATGCTGATTCGCGAATGCGCCACGCTGCACGTCTTTCTGGTAACGCATCATCTGACGATATTGTCTTGGCGGGCGAACCTCGAGCGGCTGACTCCTGCAGAGTTCATTCGTCTGGACAACCATGAGAAACCGGTCAATTGGGCATTACCCACTGCGTGGGTGATCCGGCCGTCGGGAAAGACGGCAGGCTGGAGCTCAGTTTCTACAACTCGAAGCTGTATTAAACCATCGCATCCATAGGCCGGCGCGGCTCTCTAGGCCGCATTTACAAACAGTTCGATTTTCCTTTCGGGCAAAGACATGGATGACGACACTCTGGCTGCCTGGTGCGATGCCATGGCGGCGCTCTTGGACCTGCCGATCGAAGCCGGCGATCGCGCCGAGATCATCGCTAATTTGCGCGTCATCTCGCAGCAGATGAAGCTTGTCGCGGATTTTCCGCTTGAGGACCGCGCCGAGCCGGCCGCCATTTTCAAGGCTTGACGGATGAGCCTCGATCCCCGTCGCGCGACGGCGTGCGAAGTCGCTGTGGCCGTTACGGCCGGAGAGATCGCCGCGAGAGATGTGATCGAAACGACGCTCGCGCACATCGCCGCGCGCGATCCAAAGCTCAACGCCTTCACGCATATCATGCACGAGAGAGCACGCGCGACGGCCGCGGCGATCGACCGGGCGCGAGCGGCGGGGCAGGAGCTTGGCCCGCTCGCCGGCGCGCCCTTCGCGGTGAAGAATCTCTACGACATCGCTGGCCTCGTCACCCGCGCCGGCGCCAAGATCACGCGCGACGATCCCCCGGCGCGGTCGAACGCCTGCGTCATTCGCCGGCTCGATGCGGCCGGCGCAATTCTCATCGGCGCGCTCAACATGGACGAATATGCCTATGGGTTCACCGGCGAGAACACACATGACGGCAATTCGCTCAATCCGCATGATCCGCGCCATATGACGGGCGGGTCGTCGGGCGGATCGGCCGCGGCAGTAGCTTCCGGCATGGCGGCTTTCGCGCTCGGCTCCGACACGAACGGATCGATCCGGGTGCCGGCCTCGCTCTGCGGTCTCTTCGGATTGAAGCCGACGTTCGGGCGCCTGTCGCGGCAGGGCATTTATCCCTTTGTCGCTAGCCTCGATCATGTGGGTGTGCTCGCGCGCTGCGCCGCTGATCTTGCTCTCCTCTATGACGTGATGCAGGGCAGGGACCTTGCCGACGAGGTTTTGGCGCAACGCGACGTCGAACCGGTCTCGCCGCTGCTTCGGCAAGGCGCGGAGAACCTGCGTGTCGCCGTCGCCGGGGATTATTTCCGCCGCGGCGGCAGGCCGGAATCGTTTGCCGCGGTCGATCTTATCGCGGCGGCGCTCGGCGCAACCCGCGAGGTGATCCTCCCCGCGGCGCAGGAGGCGCGGGCGGCCGCCTATCTCATCACCGCCGCCGAAGGCGCCGCGCTGCACTTGCAACGGTTGCGCCGGCGGCCGCAGGATTTCGATCCTGCCGTACGCGATCGCCTCTTGGTCGGCGCGATGATCCCCGCCGAGATCGTGGTGAGGGCGCAAAAATTCCGCGCCTGGTTTCGCAGCCGCTTTCGCGAGATTTTTGAAGAGGTCGACATCATTCTGGCGCCGGCAACGCCGTGCCGTGCGCCGCTTTCCGGGCAGAAGCTCATGAGGCTCGACGGCACGGAAGTGTCAGTTCGCGCCAATCTTGGGATCTACACGCAGCCAATCTCCTTCATCGGCCTGCCGGTCGCAACCGTTCCTGTCTGGACGCAAGGCGAACGCTTGCCGATCGGCGTGCAGGTGATCGGGCCGCCATGGCGCGAGGACCTCGTGCTGCGCGTCGCACATGATCTCGAATTGCGGGGCGTGGCGCGGGTGGCGTCCGCGGTCGACTGAGCTCTATGCGGTTCAGTCGTTCACCAGATCGCCAGAACGCAGATCGACAGCGGATAAGCAAGGACGGCCCCGAGAACAGCGCCGCCGATAATATCGCTTGGATAATGGTGACCTGTCGCTATGCGCGACCAAGCCATCAACATCATCAAGGTCACTGCCGAAATAGCGGTCGCCGGCCAGACCAGCACGATCGGCACAAGCACGCCGGACAAGGTCATGGCATGGCCGCTCGGGAACGAGTGCTCGTCGAGAACCGCGAGCAGCGATGGCAGACGCGGATCGACGCGGAAGGGCCGCGGCCGGCCGATTCGCCGCTTGATGTACGGGAACATGCAATGCAGCAGGCCGGCGTTCAAACAGCCGATAAAGACCACGCGGAACCCGGTGCGGCCTAAGCCCTCGAAAATGACCGACAGAATGATCAGATAAAGCCAGCTGTTTCCGAGCTTGCTGATCACTATGGCCGAGGCTCGGCCGACCTTCGGGCGCGCCGAACGCGAGATGACGCGAACGGCGGCGAGATCGGCACGCCGCAGCCGGTCTGCCCACAAGCCTCGCAAGGATGTCTCGGCCGCGGGCAGCTCTTCTGTCTCCTGGGGTGAAAGATCGAGCATAAATCCGTGTCCAGACGAATGATAATTCGGCTCTTCACCCATGCGAGGTGCCAGGCCCGGCGGGCTCAAGCGGTTGATGGGTGATTGCTCGCACATGGACCAATCATATGACCGGGTTGTCACTTCGGGATGAGAAGCATGCTGCCGGGCCAAAGGCTCCCGTCGAACGCTGGCCAAGTCTCGTGACTTGGAAGGCGCGCTCTTCTCACCATGCAATCAGAGTATGAACTTTCAAACGCTGCAACGCAAGTCACGCTTGGCGGATGTGCTGCAAATGTCAGCTGATTCGGCGCGCAAGTGTCATGTGGGGTTCGCTTTCCGCCGGCCATGCAAGGGAGATCTCGCGCTCCAGTCTCTGCCGCATGACTTCGGTCAGCAGATCGGTGAAAGCCGCAGCTTCCGCATCGCCGGCGATCGCTTCGCGATATTTGATCGCCTGCCGCCACGATTCGTCCGCAACGTCCAGCGCGAAGGCCATGAGCGCGTTTGCCAAGAAGCTTTCGACACTCATGCCGCGATGGGCAACCATCGCACGGACCTCGTCGGAAAGGTTCGGGTCGAGGCGCCCGAGAATGCTCGCCGCAGGAATATCGCCCGAGAGAAGACCAAGGATCAGATCGCGGAGGCGCGGTGCTCCGGTGCTGCCGGGCGATGATTCGGCATCGGCAATGAGATAGCCAAAAAACGAAAAACTCATTCCGGCCTCCATACCCGCTTGCCAAACGGAAACCCATTATACTCGAATATGCGACAATTGCCTGTCGCGCCTTATTCTCTGCCATGCGATTTGTCGGCCAACTTGGGCTTGGCCGAAAAGGCATTCGCAAACAAGCTGGGGAATAAGCCTAGCCGCGCGCTTCCCAAGGCTTTTGGATCGAGTTCGGCCCGGCTCAAAGACCGAGATCGCTCAAGGAAGGAAGATCATCAGGGCGGCGGCCCAGCGGCCAATAATATTTGCGCTCGCTCTCCTTGATCGGCAGGTCGTTGATGCTGGCAATCCTCCGGCGCATCAGCCCGTTCTCGTCGAACTCCCACATTTCGTTGCCGTAGCTGCGAAACCAATTGCCGGCGTCGTCATGCCATTCATAGGCAAAACGCACGGCAATCCTATTCTCGTGGAAGGCCCAGACCTCCTTGATCAAACGGTAGTCGAGTTCGCGCTGCCATTTGCGCGTGAGAAATGCCTCGATGGCTTCGCGGCCTTGAAAAATCTCGGCGCGGTTGCGCCAGCGGCTGTCGATCGTATAGGCGGCAGCGACCCGCGCCGGATCGCGGCTGTTCCATGCGTCTTCCGCCATCCGCGCCTTCTGCCCGGCGGTCTCGGCGGTGAAGGGCGGGACCGGTGGGCGCATGATCTCAGCCGAATAGCTTTTTGGCCACTTCCGCGACATGGCGGCCTTGGAAACGCGCCCCGGCCAACTCGTTCTGGCTCGGCTTCCTGGAGCCGTCGCCGGCCGCAATCGTCGTGGCGCCATAAGGAGTGCCGCCGGTGATCTCGTCGAGTTTCAACAGCCCTTGGAAACTATAGGGCAGGCCGACGATGATCATGCCGAAATGCAGGAGATTGGTGATGATCGAGAACAAAGTTACCTCCTGGCCGCCATGCTGGCTGGCGGTGGAGCTGAACACGCTTCCCACCTTGCCGACCAGAGCGCCGGTCATCCACAGGCCGCCGGTCTGGTCGAGGAAATTGGCCATCTGCGAGGCCATTCGGCCGAACCTTGTGCCGACCCCGACGATGATGGCGTCATAATTTGCAAGCTCGGCCACCGTCGCGAGGGGGCAGCCTGGTCGAGCTTGAAATGCGCCGCCTTGGCGACATCGGCGGGCACCGTTTCAGGCACCCGCTTGACATCGACATGAGCGCCGGCTTGCCGGGCTCCCGCGGCGACCGCCTCGGCCATCGTCTCGATGTGACCGTAGGAGGAATAATAGAGAACCAGAATTTTCGCCATGTTTGCTTCGACGGGTGGAAGCCACGAAAAACGCGGCCTGAGGTCAGGCCGCGTTCGATTTAAGCCGCGTCGACGAGAACAATTTCGGCGTCTTCAAGCGCCTTCACGCGCAAAGTCTTCTCGCCGTAAGCCGCCGCGCCGTCGCGCGCGTTGAGCTTCACCTCATTGACTTCGATTGCGCCCTTGGCAGGCACAAGATAGCCATGCCTATTTTCGCCGAGCGGATAATCCGCCGTCTCGCCGGCCTTCAGGCTGGCGCCGAGCACCCGCGCGTCGGCGCGGATCGGCAGCGCATCCGTATCGGCCGCAAAGCCGCTCGCAAGCGTCACGAACTGGCCCGCTCGGTCCCCTTTCGGGAAGGGCTTGGCGCCCCAGGACGGGCCGACGCCGCGCTCGCTCGGAAGAATCCAAATCTGGAAGAGACGCGCCGTGCCCGGCTCGAGATTATATTCGGCGTGGCGGACGCCGGTCCCAGCGCTCATCACCTGAACGTCGCCAGCTTCGGTGCGGCCCTTGTTGCCGAGACTGTCCTGATGGGTAATCGCGCCTTCGCGGACATAGGTGACGATTTCCATGTCGGCATGCGGATGCGGCGGAAAGCCGGTCTGCGGTGCGATCGCATCGTCGTTCCAGACGCGCAGCGCGCCCCAGCCCATGCGCTTTGGGTCACGGTAATCGCCGAATGAAAAATGATGCTTGGCGTCGAGCCAGCCGTGGTTCGCGCCGCCAAGGCTCTCAAAAGGCCTGCGTTCGATCATGCTCAATCCTCCTGCGGGGGCTTTGGCCGCCCGCCGTCTCTCGATGAATATTGAACCTGCCGATCAAATCTGAAATAGAAATGATGGAAATCGACTGTTTCTGATTCTGCTATGGCAAGGCTCCCCGACTTCGAGGCTTGGGCTGTGTTTGCAAAGGTCGCCGAGGTCGGCTCTTTCGCCCGCGCCGCGGCGGAGCTTGGCTTGTCCAAAGCGACGGTTTCCAAGGCGGTCGGCCGGCTCGAGGCCAAGCTCGGCTCGAGCTTGTTTCACCGGACATCGCGGCGGATATCCTTGAGCGAGAGCGGCCGCGCCGCTCTCGAACGCGCCTCCCGGATACTCGCCGAAGGTGAAGCGGTCGAAGTCGAGGCCACGGCGCAATCCGCCGCGCCGCGCGGCCTGGTGCGCATGGCCGCGCCAATGTCCTTCGGCATCGCCCATTTGGCGCCGCTGCTGCCTGAATTCCTCAGCCTCTATCCGGATGTCTCCATCGAATTGAGCCTCAGCGATCAGATCGTTGATCTCGTCAGTGAGGGCTTCGACCTCGCGCTCAGGATCGCGGTGCTCGCAGAATTCGAGCCTGCTGGCGCGCCGGCTCTGCAGCGTGCGCATCCTGCTCGTCGGCGCGCCGGCTTATTTCGATCGCCATGGCCGGCCGCGCCATCCGAAGGATCTCGTGGACCACGTTGGGCTTTTCTACACCTATTCCCGCAGCCGGGACGTCTGGCGCTTCGTCCACGAGCAACATGGCGAATATAGTGTCCGCGTGCCGGCGCCGCTGCGCGCCAACAATGCCGATGTGCTGCAGCCGGCGCTGCGCGCCGGCCTCGGCATCGCGCTACAGCCGGAGTTCCTCGTCTGGCGCGACCTCGCCGAGGGCCGGCTCGAAGCGGTCATGCAAGATTGGACCGTTTCGCCCGCCGCGCTTCATCTCGTGACTCCTCCGAGCGGCATGCGGCCGGCGCGCGTGCAGGTGCTCATGGATTTCTTGGCGCAGCGTTTTACGCGCGCGCCATGGGCTGTGCCGTGACCTCAGTCCTGAGGGTGCAGCACGACGCGGCCCGGGGCTCCTTCGGCGACGCGCTCATAGGCCGCCGCGGCCTCGGCGAGCGGAAAGGTCGCTGCTATCGGGGCGGCGCGATAATCGCCGGCCTCGAAGCCGTCCGTGAGCGCGTCAAGGATCTTCGCCGAAGCGACGAGATCGCGCTTCAACGTGTCGACGCCGAAGAGACGGCTTTCGTTGTGGTAGAAGTCGACGAGGTCGAAGCTGACCTCGCGGCTGCCGGTCGAACTGATTTCGATGAGGCGGCCGCGCAGCGCCAGGCTTGCAAGCGCCGGACGGAACATCACGCCTCCGACGCAGTCGAAGACCACGTCCGCGCCGCGCCCGGTGGCCTGCTTCACCGCCGCGCCGACGTCCGCTGCGCCGATGATTAGCGCCTTGGCAATGGAGCGAATCGGCGCGTTGTCGAGCGGCGCGTGCTGATCAACTCCGATCACGCGCGCGCCGATGCGCTTGGCGATCTGCGCAGCCGCGCCGCCCACCCCTCCTCCCGCGCCGATGATCGCGAGCGTCTCACTGGCGCGCAGACCCGCCGCTTCCACGAGGCCGCACCAGGCCGCCATATAATTGACCCCGACCGACGCGGCTTCATCGAATGTCAGCCGCGCGGGTTTGCGGCGCAGGCTGGCGACCAGCACCGCGATCTTCTGCGCATGCGTGCCGTCGCGGGTGAAACCGACATCGCCGCCCGTGCCCCAGACCTCGGCGCCGAGCCAATCCGGCGGTCCGGCAATCACGACGCCGGCGAAATCGCGTCCGGGGATGCGCGGCAGCGTGGTCTGGCTCATGACGCCTTGTACGTTCTTCACGTCGCTCGGGTTGACCGAGGCGGCTTCGATCCGCACGACGGCAATATCCGGCCCTGCAACCGGATCAGGCACATCGACGACACGCAATTGAGCGGGATCGCCGAAGGAACGGATTTGAATGGCCCGCATGGCGGATGCCCTAATTAAGGCGATTATTTTCGGCCTTAAGTCCTCTGATCTCTTGGTCGTCCAGCGCGCCTTTGATTTCTATCCAACGATCACCGCAATCAAGAGCAGCGGAATAATGCACTCGTGACGAACGCGCATTGATCGTACCAAAACTGAACGGTGAGTAGTTGTCCCACGGGCGGGCGCTTTTTCATGTTTGGTCGCTCAGCGGCGGCCAAATTATGACCGGTGAGCCTCACGCACCGGGTGGCTTGGGGCCAAGTTCGGGCGCTCCATTTCGGGCTGTTATCCCGAACTCGACAGAAAACGGTAGTACCATACCATCCCGGCGCAGTACGGGGATAATCGCCCTAATTATGCGTGAGTTATGGCTCGGATCTCATATAGGGTGGGGCCGCGCTCCGCCGAGGAATAGTCATGTCTGACACCGGCTTGGTGACGATCGCCAGCAAATATCCTGTCAAGGAATTGATCGATCGCCTCGAGGCCGCTTTGCGCGCCAAAGGCGTTACGATCTTCGCCCGCATCGACCATGCAACCGGCGCGGCTTCGGTCCAAATGCCGTTGCGGCCGACCGAGCTGCTGATCTTTGGCAACCCGAAAGCCGGCACGCCGCTGATGCAGGCCAATCAGACCGTCGGTCTCGATCTGCCCTTGAAAATCCTCGCCTGGCAGGATGCCGCCGGCAAAGTCTCGCTCACCTATAATGATCCGCGCTGGCTCGCGCGTCGGCATGGGCTTGACGATTCTACCAAGCCAGCGGTCGAAGCTCTCGCAACCGTGCTGGCGAATTTCGCCAAGGCCGCCGCCGAATAATCCGGCGCGGAGAGACTTCGCGGCAAGGGTAAGGATCTCACAAGCCCTCGCGCCGGCGGTTATTTATCTTCCAGAGCCTGCGCTATGCCGGAAGCGCGTGAGAGCGCCGTCGAGGCTCAATCCACCGGCAGTGCGATGAAGACGAATCCGCCGGCCATCGCAAGGTTCTTCATGAATTGGATTTTCATGTTCAGGTCGGCGAAATTCATATGCGCAACCAGCGCGGTCGCGATGCACCACAGGCAGAGAACCAGCGCCGTAAGTCGCGTCTGAAACCCAACGAGCAGCGCCAGCCCGCCACCCAGAACATCGCCTTGGTCGCGGCGGCCGCCGTCAACTTGCTACATCCGCCCCATATGAAGAGGCCGCTCATCAGCTCACGCCCGACGAACGTACCGATTACCTGCATGGCACACGCCGTTCCTTCATTTGTCGACATCGCCGGCGTTCCTTTTCTCGTAGCTGGCCGAGCAGCTAGCGAGACGTAGACGTTATGATCCGGCTTGCGCGCATCACTCGTCATTGCTCGCATTGAGCTGATCGACTGGGACCGTAGCCGCCGGTGCTTTCATTCTCACGCCCGGCTGGCCGCCGTTCAAGAACTCGACGCCCACCGCTTCGAGCGCGTGGCGCATGGCATCCAAGTCTTGTTCGGGAATATCCGTGCCATCGCTTCTCTCGTAGCGCTTGACGCGCGGCAACGGCAGATCGGCCGCTTCGGCGAGACGCGCCTTCGACCATCCGATAAGGCCCCGAGCGGCACGCACTTGAGCGATGGAGATCAAGATCTTGCACCGATTTGTGACGATTGATGATGAGCCAATCTATCAGCGCGCCGCATGCGGAACAATCACGAAGCCTCGGCGTAGGCGGCCAGGGTCGCGTCGCTCCTCGGTGCGTCGCGGTCCACGTCACGATCTGGAACTTTTTAGGCGTCTTCCTCCAACGGCTCGAAACGAGGTTGGAACCAAACCTGTGCGATGAGAGTGGGCACCACCGCGCTGCCGATCACGGCCGTCACCAGGATTGTGTATTGAGCCTGGTCGATGATGTGATTGGTCAGCCCGAACAACGCCGAGATTGACCCGAAGGTCAGCCCTGTCGACATCATCAATGTCGTATACATACCCTCGCGCTTGTCGAATTTGAAATACCGCGTCAGCGGTGAGATACCGGCGAACTTGGTGACCATCTTCACCGCTAGGAAAACTGCGATCAGTCCGGCGCCGGCGATCAACGAGCGCGCTTCGATGAGCGAGCCGGCCTTGAGAAAATAAAACGGTGTGAGGAACGCGAAGCAGATCGCGCGCAGTCTGAGCTGGAGCTCCCTTTGCCCCATGAAGAACGGTGCCAACGCCATCCCCACAAGATAGGCCGGCAACACAGCTTCACTCTTACCTAAATTGGCGAGACCGCCAAGACCAAACAGGACGAGAAAAAGAAACTTGATCTCAGGCTCACTGGCGCGTCCACCTATCCGCTTGAACAACCAGGGGACGACCCAAGGAAGCGCCGCGACAACGGCAATCGTTACGACAGCGAATAGGACTAGATACAGATTGTAGTTGGCAAATATGACGCCGAGCGCGAGCACAGTGCCGATGTCATTGATGAAACAGGCTGCCAGGATGATCTTGCCGAGTTCGGTTTGGTTGTAGCCGGTTTCGACCATCACAGCATAGACGACCGCCACAGACGTCGTGGACAGTGCGATACCGGCAATCTGCGCTTGCGGCCAAGGCCAGCCAAGCCCGTACCGGGCCAAGAGCAAGCAGCCGATATAAGGTGCAAAGAACCCGACTAGCCCGATGGTCACGCTTGACGCGAAATTTCTCCTTACGACGTGAGGATCGATGTCCGTGCCCGCGAGAAACGTTAGGACAATCGCACCGAAGCTGGCGATGTAATTGATCCAGGGCGTGAGGGACAGCCCCAAGGTGTTGCCCGCGATTGCCCCGACGACAATCTCGAATAGTGCGGCTGAGATCGTTATCCAAAGCGATCCCATGGCGGCGACCAGTGCCAGCGCCATCCATAGTGCCGACTGAAACCAGATATTTTCCATCATCATTGTCCTTTCCGTTTGCGCCAAGCACGGCACAAAAAAACCCGCTCTCCGGTGGGTCGCGAAAGGCTCCCCACCGCTCTAGCAACAGCGGCAGGGGTCATCAGCTCTATTCGAGCGGTTTTGGGAAACCCCATCCCCATCAGGCTAATGTTTCAACTCGCGCCTCCTATCATCACGACCTGGAATTTCTGCTGGGATGAAGGAAGAGGGTTGCGCACGGGGCCGCTCAGCCAGGCCGGACGGCGCAAATTGAATCGGCCACGGGCGCGAGCGCGCAGCCACTGAACACAGAGCAAACATCATCGGAGGTCGCCCAGGGCCTCGCATGCAAATTTCTCCTGCTGTCTAAAGACCGCGTGCAGGAGTCATCGGCCCCGAGGGCGGTTACACGGCGGAACTCCATCGCCGTTTCTTGTCTGATAGAATGGGAATGTCCGTCGGCCTTGTCAACCGCCGATCGCGCCGGCGATGTGCGCAGAGTGTCTCGGGTGTCGGTGATGCTTGACCAAGGGTCGGGGAATCGTCTCAACTCCAAATCGAATCGTGCATAAGCGGGGAGGATGGCATGTATCGCTCGGCTTGGCCGTTGGCCGCTTTTGCGGCTCTCGCGCTCTGTGGCTGCAATCAGGACGCGCCCGTCGCCTCGGCGCCGCCTCCGCCGCCGCAGGCCGCTCCGGCCGCGGATTTCTCCAATCTGCCGCCCGGCGCGCCTTGCTCGGACAAGATCAACCGCTACCAATCCGTGCTCCTCGGCGACCACCAGACCGGCAATGTCAATGATTCGGTTTTTGCGCAGATCGAGAACGAGCTGACCGAAGCCGCCGCGGCGTGCTCGGCAGGTCACGGCGGCGAAGCATTAGGCCTCGTGCGCGCCTCCGAAGACAGGCACGGCTATCACGTGTGACGGTCGACGCCTCACACCTTCGCCAGCGCATGCCGCAGATAGGTCAGGATGAAATCGGGCATGCGCTTTTCGTCGAGGTCTTGCAACGTGAGGACGGCCTTCAGCCCGGCGAGCTCCGGCTGCTTTTGTCGAGCAATGAAAGCTGCGCCGCGCGCCACGAGTTCGGCCGCCGAAAGCGCGGAGCTGGCGGTCTTCATGCAGGCGACACGCGGGCCTTGGAAGACCACGGTCCAACCTGGATCGAGCGCGATTTCGTTTGCGCCGATCCCTGTCTCCTCTTCGAGCTCGCGCAGAACGTTTCCTTTAAGATCGACGGCTTCGCCGACGAGATCGCCCGGGTCCGGCGTCCCGGCGGGGAAATAGATCTGGCCGGCATTCGCCGTCGCGCGTCCCATCTCACCGAGCAAAAAGGCGCCGTCGGCGGAGCGAAGCGCCGCCATCGCGAACACATTGCTGATCGTCCGATCCGGAAAGCCGAAGTCACGCCAAGCGAGAAAGGTCTTGTACTCGGCGATGAAACAGCCGCCTTCGAGTCTGCGGTCGGCTGCGGTGGCAACGACATCGACGCGATGCATGAGGAGAACACGGCCATTGTAGCGATGCGGATTGCTCCTCAGGAGCTGCGCCCAATGGGCATCGATCTCGCGGGCGCGGTCGATCGCGAAAGGCCATGGCCTCTGCTCCAGCCGGAGGTCGATGGTCGCGCTCTCCTCGATCCGCGGCGGAGCGAAATTCATAGATCGAGAAATCCCTCTGCCACGATCACAGCGGCGCCGCCGATCGAAGCCTCGACCAGAACATTTTGTTCGACGTCGAGCCCGAGGACGATCAGACTCGGCCGGTCGATCTCATAGCCCTGTTCGATCGTCAGCGCGTGATTGCCGTCAGGCACTTTCTCGAAAGCCATGAGCACGCCGGCGAAGGCCGCGGCGGCAGAACCCGTCGCCGGATCTTCCGCGATTCCAAGCGTCGGGGCAAACATGCGGGCGTGAAAATCATGCTCCGCATCGATCGTCTCGCGCGTGTAGACAAACGCATGCGCCGTTTCAATCGGGGTGAACGCCGCCTCGAAGAGGTCCGCGCGGGGTCGTGCTCGAACCAGCGCCGCGAGGTTTGCGACGGGGAAGAAGGTAAAGGCGGTGCCGGCCGAATAGATCGAAGGCACATGACGGTCGAATCCAATGTCCGCCGCGGAAAGCCCGAGCGCCGCGGCGAGACGATCCTGGCTCTGCGGCAGGCCGACGCGCGCCGGCAGTTTCGGCAGGGTGAAATCCGCTTGGTAGCTCTTGTCCGGGCGATGGCGCACCACACAGGCGATCGCTCCGATAGTCTCTTCGAGCACGATGCGCAGGTCCTGCGAGCGCAAGAGTTCCGGCGCACGCAACTCGCCGACGAGAATGGCGGCGCCGATCGTCGGGTGACCGGCGAAAGAAAGTTCGGTTTTTGGCGTGAAGATGCGCAGCCGTGCCGTATTGACCGGATCATGCGGCTCAAACAGGAAGATCGTCTCGGAGAGATTGAATTCGGCGGCGATCCTCTGCATCGTCGCGTCATCGAGGCCGGCGCAATCGATCACCGCGGCGAGGGGGTTGCCGGCGAGCGGCCGGTCGGTGAAGACGTCCAGCAGGTAATATTTGCGGCGCAAGCTTGGCTCCCCGGCGCTTCGGTCCGCGGCTCGGCTCGTCATGCGCTGGCCGTCTTCGGGCCGTCAAGCCGCAGGGGCGATGCGTAGGCCGTCCCCTCGGGCCCCGGTAGTGTCCTAATTTGGATTTTGGCCGGTGGCAGCCTTCTTCTTGGAAGGCTTATATTTGCCGACGCCTGAGAGGACGTAGCCGACTAATCCGCCAATCAAGGTTCCGACTGTCGCCCCGTCTATAGTCTTCTCTAAACCCAAGATCACGATTGTCGGAAATAGCATGATGACAGCGCAGAGCTGAATCACCCGCGCCCCAATAGTATTCTTGCCGGATGCTAACCGCTGCCAGAAAATTGCGCCAATCCCGATCGGCCACATCAAAACCGCCACCACCTCCACAAAGCCCTCCACCGTCCAACCCTCCATTATCGCCACCTTAAAAACTCGTTCGATCTACCAATTCCTCAAGCGACCATAGCCGATTTTCGACGCCTGCCGCCATAGCCGGCGTCATCCGCAGTGTCTTGTGAAGGCGCACGAAGTTGTAATGCGCGAAGTGAAGGGACACTGCGGCGCGCATATTCTCGACCTTCTTGGAGAAGCCGTTCGTAAGTCTTGTAAAGCGGCGCATGCTCATGCGCATGGTCAAGTTCTGCCGCTCAACCAAGCTGGTCGAGATATGAGCTTGATCGGGGCTCCCCGCGATGACAATCTTTTGCTGGTCAACGACGCGAGGCGGACTGTAGCGCCCGGGACCGATAGGCTCGGCTTCGTAAAATTTAACCGCCTGCCCGTAGTCCACATCTGCACCGAAAGCCCGCTCAACAGCGTCCACATAGGTATTCAGGGCGTCTGACGAAAGCTGAACCCGATTGGCCAATCGTTCGGATAGGTCCTGCATGAACGCCATGGCATGCGGTCGAGTGCGCTTGCCGACGCGATAAGCGGGAATGAGCTTCGTGTCGGGGTCGAGCGCGACAAACGTCCACATATCGCCAAGACGGCTGCGGTCGTCTTGCGGCGTGATCCAACGCTGCTTCTTTCCGACGAAACTCCAAATCTCATCTACTTGGATATGGCGGCAGGAAAGCTCGCGCATGCTGACATCCATGATTTTTGCGCAGCCTTCACCGACTTCGACCAACAAGCGGCAGATCGTGTCGCGGTGTGTCTCGGTCATCCGCTCCGTCGAGCGGATCGAATTGCCCTCAACAAGGCAATTAATGATTTGAGTGCGGCGGGCGAGTGATGCGCGGTTCATGACAAAATCTCGTTCTTGACTGTGTATGCAGTATCATATACAGATTATTCACTCTGTCAATAGGAGTGCATACATGGATTTCAGAAAAGCTACCGACGCTCTATTCGCCCGTATCGATCATGCCGACCTAGCAAGGGCTCTAGGTGTGTCGGTGGCGCTTATTCGACAAGCGCGCCTTGGTACCAATGCCCTCGCACGCCGTTCACCGCCCGAAGGATGGGAAAAGGCCGTAACGCGACTCGCTCAGGACCGCATCAAGCATTATTCGGGGCTTGTGGAACGGCTTAAGAATAGCCCCTGAGTCGATGCTGCGCAATACCGGTTACAGAATGCCAATTGTGGTTCAACCGTATGCCATAAGAGAATTTTTTTTGTTTTGTAATACATTGTAATATATACGCTTTCTGTGGCTGTAATTTATGGCATGCGGTTGAACCACAATTGGCATTCTGTACCTCTTTTACCTTCAAAAGAAGCGACGTGCCTTCGCAAAAGTTGACCCAAGACTTGTAGATCCCTATATTCTCCAAAATTCACCACGACCCCAGAAGGGAACGACGATGCCAAAGGATGACCTTTCGGCAGCCATTGCCGCCCTTGAACGGCGACTTATAGATCATGATCGCAAGGGGAACGAGATTCGCCGTGCGATCAATATTCTTTACGAGGAAGGGGGGCAGAAGCCGAAATATCCCGATGTAGACACGCCTGCCGGAACGCAAGATAGCGGCGGAGTCCTTACACAGATCAAGCGTGACAGTTTCTATGGCAAGAAGCAGATGACCGCGGCGCGCGAATATCTCGAAATGCGCCGCACGCAGGGAGACGGCCCAGCTACTCCGCAAGAGATACTCGAAGCGCTGAAGGCTGGTGGCTACAAGTTCGAAGCAAAGTCCGATGACATTGCTCTTGTCGGGCTGCGTGCGCTTCTAAGGAAGGCAACGAACGTGTTTCATAAGTTGCCGGGGACGAGAGCCTATGGATTGCTTTCGTGGTACCCAAACGCCAAGGCGTCGGACAATGATGACGATGGGGAGCTGCAAAAGAGGCAATCCCGTGCCAGTAAGCGAGTGCCTAGGAAAACTCGCGTTAAGAAGAGAAATAAGCCGGTCCTCGTTGCCACGCCGAACGGCGATAAGGCGGATGCTGCATAACAATTAGGGCCACAAGGATGGTCGTCCCTGTGGCCCTTAGCTCTTAACGGCGGGTGGTGCCCGCTAACCAAGCCCCTAGCAGGGCCTACGGAAAGGCAGGTGATGCTCAGTGCGGAAAGACCGCGTGTTAAAAGCTTAGTGGGTCGGGCGACCGTCGGGATTAACCACCCCGGCGGCGCGCCGCCACGCTTTTGTATAACATATGGGTTGAATCCCGTCTAATTTACAGGGCTGACTGTGATCGAGGTAAACGCCAGTGAACTGAGGCGCGCCGTGGAATCCCAACACGGCGGCACGGCAACGCTCGCCCAATCTGTGCCCGTCCGCGAGGCCTTCAAAGGCAAGCTGGTATGGGAAGGCGTGGTGCACGTCTTCGACCTAGAAGGCCATCCCAAGGCCACGCGAGCCTATGCGTGGTCGTCCCCGATTGAGGGCAGCGACAAGCGCCGCTTCTTCGCCGTGCTGCAAATGGGGGCGATCAAATCGCCGGCCGATGCGGTACGGGCGACGATCGTGGCGGAGCATCGAAGCAAATGAACCCATGGTATTGGAAGGGCAAGGATCAGGTCGCGTTGATCGTGATGTTGCTAGTCGGAGCCCAGATCGGGATTGTGATCGGATTTACCGTCACCGTCTTTGCCGACGCGATGACGAGCACGCGATCAACCTTTCCTTCTATGGATGATTTTGTCCTTTGGCTCCAGGCACCGATTCGTTCAGGGTGGTGGCCGTGGCCCCTTTTTGGGGCAGCAATTTCTGGTCTTTTGTTTTATGCCAAGCGGATAATTTCAAATTAGGACACTACCCGGGCCCCTTGCCGCTTGGCACGCCATGGAGCTATTCTTGGTGATCAGATAATCCACTCAGAGCTTTTGTGGAATAGAATGATTTGTGGCGCCTCGGCGGGAGGCGGGAGGGGACCGATATGGTTGGCAACGGCGCGCCGATCGTCGAAAACGTGACGCTTGCGGAATTGAAACAGGGCCTTTCGGACGGCTCGATCGTTCTCGTCGATGTACGCGAGCCGCACGAATTCTCAGCAGGCCATATTCCCGGGTCGGCTCTCAATGCCTTGCAGAGTTTCGATCCTGCAGCTTTGCCCTCGCCCGCGCCGGGAAAGAGAATCGTTCTGTCGTGCCGCTCAGGCAATCGGTCGGTCACGGCGCTCAGGCTCGCCCAGGAGGCCGGCCGCGACGATATCCGCGCCCATTTCGGCGGCGGCATGCTCGCCTGGGTAGGGGCGGGCGAACCGGTGGAATATTAAGGATCGTGGCAAATGCTCATGCTCATTAAAGGACATTGGATGAAAGCCAGCCTTTCGATAGCGCTGGCCGCCATCGTTTTGATCGGTGGGGTCAGCATCGCCGCCGCGGATACGATCGTTAGAAACGCCGACGGATCTTCAGTCGAGACGCGCTCCGACGGCACCAAGATCGTCACGAATGCGGATGGATCTTCGGTGGAGACGTTTCCCAACGGCACAGAGATCGTCACCAATGCCGATAAATCTTCCGTCGAGACCAGAGCGGACGGCACAAAGATCGTCACCAATGCCGATAAATCCTCGGTCGAGGATAGGCCCGACGGCACCGAAATTATAAGGAACGCGGACGGGTCCTCGGTTCAGACCAATCCGGACGGTTCGAAAATCATCATCAATGCGGACGGCACTAAGGTCGTCGAGAAAGCCAAATAGGGCGTATCCCGCCAGCCGCTATCGAGCGCTTCCTTTGATTGGTCGTGCCGAGATCATCTGAGCCAGCGCCGAGCCGGCGTCGGATCAGACGCAAGCTCGGCCACCCGCTCACCTCTCCTTGAGCGCGACCCAGAATCTTCGCTTCTCCGAGCGACGCAGAATGTCGAGCGGAATCGTACGGCCCATCTTGTCGGCGTCGAGCAGGCGAACGAGATCGTCGGCGCCGCTCACCGGCGCGCCGTCGACGGCGAGCACGATGTCGCCGGTCAAGATCCCTGCCTCGCCGGCCGGCCCATCCTGATCGACGCTGGTCACGACCGCGCCCGTCGCCTGATCGAGGCCAAGCCGCAGCGCAATGCGGCGGGGCAGGGCAACGGTGCCTCCGCCTATGCCGAGCCGGGCGCGCCGCACGCGCCCGTGGCGGATGATTTCGCCGAGCACGAAGCGGGCGGTGTTGGCGGCAACCGCAAAGCAGATGCCTTGCGCGCCGGCGATCATCGCCGTGTTGATGCCGATGACGTCACCTCGCGAGGAGACGAGCGGCCCGCCCGAATTGCCGGGGTTGAGGGCCGCGTCGGTCTGGATCACGTCGTCGATGACGCGGCCGGACTTGGCGCGCAAGGATCGGCCGAGGGCCGAAATGATGCCCGCCGTCACGCTCGCCTCGAAACCCAGCGGATTGCCGATCGCAATGGCGATTTCGCCAGGCTTCAATTTCTTCGAGTCGCCAAGACGGACCGCTGGAAGCGTCGTGTTCTCTTCGACGCGAATCAGCGCGAGATCGGTGTCCGGATCATCGCCCAGAACGCGGGCCGAGAGATCGCGTCCGTCGAGCGTCGAGACCTCGGCCCGTTTGGCGCCTTGCACCACATGGCTGTTGGTCAGGATCAACCCGTCGGGCGAAACGATCACGCCGGAACCCGCTCCGCCGCGCCTGCCATCGCCATGCCGAATATCGAGCCGCACGACGCTAGGCGAGACGCTCTCGACGACCTCCGTCACGGTGCGAGAATAGGCGTCAAGCAAGGCTCCGTCGTCGCCCGGCGTCAGGCCAGGCGCGACGCCCGCGGCAGTCACATCGCTGTATTCGTCAAGCAAAAAGGTCGGGGTAGGGTGAGGCATGAACTTGATATGGGGAGGAAAGCGCGGCTGTAAAAGAGCCTCGTTGTGCAAGTGCGCGGCACGATCGCCGGCCGGCTGGCGGCTTGATTTCAGGCAAACGCGGCGCAGACTGAACCTTCCTGCCGATTCGATTTGCTCGGCAGCACATGGATAGTGAGGCGATGATCGCACCGCCGGAAGGCTTGAACGAAGCTGATTACGAGACGATTGAGGCCGCGGTCATGGAAACCGTGCGCGGGCGCTGGTTTCTGGCCGAATTCGCCCGCCGCAGCCGGGTCGATGAAATGCGGCAGATGCTCGATGCGTTCGCAAGATTGGAGCAGGTCGTGCGCGAGCAGCAGCCTTCGGCCGCCGACCCCTCGATCCGGCTTCTCGTGCAGCGGCTGAAGGACGTGGCGCAGAGCCTCGACCGGATGGCCGCCGAAATGCGGGTCGGCGGCCTCGACGAGAGGTTCTCTGCCGGAATCGAAATGCAGGCGCGCGCCGTGTCCGGTCTCCTGCGCCTCAACCACCCCGCCGCCTTGGCGCCGGAGCCTCTGCCGGCGTTACCTGAAGCGACCCCGCAACCCGCGCAGAAACCTCACGATTCGCGCCTTTCGCGTGAGGCGCGGCGCGCCGCCTTGGGGCGGCTCGACCAGCTCTCGATCGCCGAAAAACTCGTCCTGTTCGGGTAGAGGCTCCCGCCATAAGAGCCGGTGACGGTTTGTGCTAAAGCTCGTCTCCGAGCGATCCCGCTCTATATTCTCTCCGGTATCGATCATTTCTTCGCAAAGCTGGTTTGGATCATGCTCTAGAGTCGCACAGCTGCGACGCAGGAGGGGAGGGCGCGATGCGTGTGTTTTTGGGTATTGTCCTTGGTGTTTTGCTGACGATTCTCGTCGCCTATGTGTTAGATGCCGGCCGCCCCGCGGTCTGTAAGGAAGGTGGGGTTGGATGTCCCCTCGTCAACTGGGACGAGGCGAACACGAGGTTCAAGAATATGGAGAACGCCCTCCAATCAGCCTGGTACCATCTCACTGGGCATAAAGATTAGGCGGCGCAACCAGGCGGGTTCACTGCGCTGCTCGAAAACCTCGCAGAGCGACGACGCGCATGACCATGACGGAAGACGAGGCTCGCCATCGCGCCAAAATGGCGAAGCGAAAGAGATTGCAGGACGCGGCGGTCGCCAGCCGAACGATCGCCGAGAAAGGCCTGCTCATCGTCAATACCGGCTCCGGCAAGGGCAAGTCGACGGCGGGCTTCGGGCTCCTCATGCGGGCGCTTGGCCATGGCTGGCCTGTCGGCGTCGTGCAATTCATCAAGGGCACGTGGCAGACCGGCGAACGCGCCGCGATCGCGCGCTTTTCCGATCTCGTCTCCTGGCATGTCATGGGCGAGGGCTTCACTTGGGAGATGCAGGATAAGGCCCGCGACATCGCCGCCGCTGAAGCCGGCTGGGCCAAGGCACGCGAACTCATGGCGGACTCGAAGATCCGGCTGCTGCTGCTCGACGAATTGAACATCGCGCTTCGCTATAATTATCTGCCGCTCGACGAAGTCATCGCCGCGCTCCGCGACCGCCGCCACGGTCTTCACGTCATCGTCACCGGCCGCAACGCGCGGCCGGAATTGATCGAGGCCGCCGACCTCGTGACCGAAATGAAGCTCATCAAGCATCATTACGAGGCCGGCGTGAAAGCGCAGGCGGGAATTGAGTTTTGAGCGCCAAGGCGCTGATGTTTCAGGGCACCGGCTCGGACGTCGGCAAATCGCTGATCGTCGCCGGGCTCTGCCGCGCCTTCACGCGGCGCGGGCTCGGCGTGCGGCCGTTCAAGCCGCAGAACATGTCGAACAATGCGGCGGTCACCGAAGACGGCGGCGAGATCGGCCGCGCTCAGGCCATGCAGGCGCAGGCCTGCGGCGTCGCTCCCTCGAGCGACATGAACCCGGTACTGCTGAAGCCGGAGAGCGGCTGCGCCCAGGTTATCGTGAAAGGCCGTCTGCTGGGCCAGGCGCGCGCGGCGGATTTTCAGGCTTACAAGCCGAAGCTCCTCAATGCGGTCCTCGAAAGCTTCGGCCGCCTCAAGGCGGAAGCCGATCTCGTCATTGTGGAGGGCGCCGGCAGCGCATCCGAGGTCAATCTGCGCAATGGCGACATCGCCAACATGGGTTTCGCCCGGGCAGCCGACGTGCCGGTCATCCTCATCGGCGACATCGATCGCGGCGGCGTCATCGCCCAGATCGTCGGCACGAAAGAGGTTATCGCAGCGGAGGACGCGGCGATGATTGCGGGCTTTCTCGTCAATAAGTTCCGCGGCGACCCGAACCTTTTCACGAAAGGCATGACCTTCATCGAAAGCCGCACCGGCTGGCAGGCGCTCGGGCTCATTCCCTATTGTGCCGCGGCGAGCGTCTTGCCGGCTGAAGATTCGATGGCGCTCGCCGGCAGGCCGGCGGCCGGCGAGCCGGTTGCTCGTGGGGTCGTCAAGATCGCCGTTCCGATCCTGCCGGGGATCGCCAATTTCGACGATCTCGATCCTTTGCGCATGGAGCCAGGCGTTTCGGTCGTTCTTGTGCGCAGTGGCGAGACATTGCCGGCCGACGCCGATCTCATCCTCTTGATCGGCTCAAAGACGACGATTGCCGGTCTCGCGGCGCTCCGCGCGGAAGGCTGGGACATCGATCTTGCCGCGCATATGCGGCGCGGCGGCCGCGTCTTCGGCCTTTGCGGCGGCTATCAGATGCTCGGTACCAAGATCTCCGATCCGCTTGGTCTCGAAGGGCCGCCCGGCGAAGTTCCTGGACTTGGCCTTCTTCAAGTCGAGACCGAAATGGCGGCGGAAAAAATCGTGGCGCCCATCAGCGGCAGAACCATCGCCGACGATATCCCTTTTACGGGCTATGAGTTGCATTGCGGCCGGACCTTTGGGCCCGATTGCGGCCGGCCGCTTTTACGATTTGCCGATGGACGGAATGACGGCGCGATCTCGGCCGATGGCTGGATCGCCGGCTGTTATGTGCATGGCTTCTTCGCGGGGGACGCGCAGCGGCGTGCGTTTCTGGCGCGGTTGGGCGCGGCGCCGTCGGACGTGTCCTATGCGGAGCGCATCGAACAGGCGCTCGATGCGGTCGCCGCGCATCTCGAGGCGCATGTCGATCTCGATCGTCTCATCAGCCTCGCGCGATGAGAAGCGCGAGGCCGGCGATCGCCGCCCAATTCATGAGGCAGGCGCGGCGGTAGAGCCGCAAGGCCAAGCGGATGTCGCGCGCATCGAGATCTGTGCGCCCGTCGCCGATCCAAAAGTCTTCGCGCCTGCCTCCGCCTTTCTTGTCGGCATAGACGCGCGGTCCGCCGAGTCTGAAGCCGAGCGCGCCGGCCATGGCGGCTTCGGGCCAGCCGGCATTGGGAGAAGGATGGCCGTTCGCGTCGCGGGCGACGCAGCACCAGGCGCGAAGCATTGAGGCTTCCGGCATGAGCAAAGCGGTGAGGCCGATCCACAAGGCCGCGAGCCGCGCCGCCGGCCAATTGACGAAATCGTCGAGTTTTGCGGCGGCAAAGCCGAAATCGCCATGGCGCGGCGTCAAATGCCCGATCATGCTGTCGGCCGTGTTGATCGCCTTATAGAGCGCCCCGCCAGGAAGCCCGAGGATCGCAATCCAAAAAGTCGGCGCGACGACGCCGTCAGAAAAACTTTCGGCGAGGCTTTCGAGGGCCGCGCGGGCGACGCCTGCCGTATCGAACGTGCTTGTTTCGCGTCCGACGATTTTTGCGACGGCGGTTCGCGCCGCCGCGAGACCTTCACGTTCAAGGGCTTCGGCGACAGCGCGAACGTGCTGATCGAGGCTGCGCTGAGCAAGCAGCGTCGAGGCCGCGAGCGCCAGCAGCAGAAAGCTCAACGGTGCGGGTTTAAAGGCGAGCATGATCCATGTCAGCGCCTGCGCGGA
This sequence comes from uncultured Alphaproteobacteria bacterium, assembly GCA_963720425.1. Classification (GTDB taxonomy): domain Bacteria; phylum Pseudomonadota; class Alphaproteobacteria; order Rhizobiales; family Beijerinckiaceae; genus Methylovirgula. The sequence continues at coordinate 181,011 of OY970391.1, read as the reverse complement.
CGCCCCTGCCATGAGCAGCACGGGGCCGAGCGCGACCGTGCCGAAAACCCGGCGGCGCGCTGGGCTTGCTTTGCTCTCGTTGAGATGCGCCTCTAGGACAGCGATCAGCCGGCCGATCCAGGTGACCGGATGGCCGACCGCCCTCACCAGCGCTTCGGGATAGCCGGCGAGCGCTTCGATGGCGAGAGCGGCGGCGGCGAGCGCGAGAGTAAAGCCCAGACCATGCATGAGACCTCGCAGATCGGGGTGTTAGCGGTAGAGAGCCATGGCGGCAATCTCGCCGAGGCGCGCCGTCTCTTTCCGCAAGCGCCCGAGCCTTGGCTCGACCTCTCGGCGGCGGCCAATCCGCATGCCTATCCGATCGCGGATCTTTCGCCCGAGGTTTTCGCGCGATTGCCAGAGCAAGAAGATTTGCGCCAGCTCGAAGAAGCGGCCGCCAATTTTTATGGCGTCGCGGATTCCTCTTGCGTCGCGGCGGCACCGGGAACGCAAGCCTTGATCCAATGGCTGCCGCATATCATCGCCCCGCGGCGGGTTGGCGTTTTGGGCTTCACCTACAGCGAACATGCGCGAAGCTGGCACAACGCCGGTTCGGAGGTGGGGACCTGCGAAGGGCTGGATGAATTGGCCGGCGTGGATGTCGCCGTCGTCGTCAATCCCAACAATCCCGATGGCCGGCTCGTCGCGGCCGCCGATCTCGCCGATCTTGCGGCAACTCTCGCCACGCGCGGCAGTTTCCTAATCATTGACGAGGCTTTCATCGATTTCTTGCCGCGGGATGCGAGCTTGGTTTCGGCCGCGCCGGTGCTGGCAGCAATCGTGCTGCGCTCGTTCGGCAAATGTTTCGGCCTACCAGGCCTGCGGCTGGGCTTCGCGATCGCTCCGCCGGGTTTTTGCACAAAGCTGCGCGCTGCCCTCGGTCCTTGGCCCGTATCGAGCGCGGCCATTGCGATCGTCTGCAAGGCGTTCGCAGATCACGCGTGGTTCGCCGCGACCCGCGCCCGTCTCGCCGCCGATGCTGCCAAGCTCGAAGCCTGTCTCGCAACGGCCGGCTTCACGCTCGTCGGCGGCACGCCGCTCTTCCGCCTGGCGAGCTATCCCGATGCCGCGGCAATCTTCGAGCGGCTCGGAAGCGTCGGTATCTGGGTGCGGCGCTTCGCGGAGCGGCCTGACTGGCTGCGCTTTTCCATGCCGCGCGATGGGGCGGAGTTCAGCCGTTTGGCTGTAGCGCTAGCGCGGTAAAGTTGGTGCGAGCTTCGTTCGATATTCCAAACAAATTCGTATATTATCCGGGACATCACCGCACATTCCCGGAGAGGCAGCGCATGGGCATCGAAGGTCGCGACAAGATCAAGGCTCTTGAGGCCGGCGCGTTCGCCGTCTCGGGCCAGCTCGGCAAGACGGTGCAGCGCCTGCGCAAGGCCTATAACCTGTCGCTCTCCGAGCTCTCGGAGCAGTCTGGCGTCGCAAAATCGATCATCAGCCAGATCGAGCGCAACGAGACCAATCCGACGTTGGCCACGATCTGGCGTCTCGCGCAGGCGCTCGACGTTTCGATCGAGGGCGTGCTGCAGGTCAGCGAGGACGAGCCCTTCCTCGAAAAAGCCTCGAAGGGCGACACGCCGATCCTCGTCTCGGACGATGGCAAGTGCCACCTCGCGATCATCGGTTGGATCAAGACCGTCGAATGGCTGCAATGGTACGGGTTTTCCGCCGAACCGGGCGGCGTCCTCGAGTCCGATCCGCATCAGCGCGGCTCGGTCGAATGTCTTTCGGTGATGGGCGGCGAGCTCGAGGTCGAAGTCGGCGGCGTCATCGAACGTGCAAAGGCCGGCGAGACGCTGCGCTATCGCTGCGACAGGCCGCATGTGATCCGCAACCTCTCCGACAGGACCGCCTCGGCGATGATGGTGTGCATTCTCAAAGCCGCGGCCATGGAATAGCGGTTGGAGTGGGCCTAGCCCCAGAGCGCTGGGGCGGGCGGATGCACGAGCGAGCCTTCATAAAGGAGCCCGTCCGGGCGATCATTCGCGAGCAACAGCGGTCCGTCGAGATCGACGAATTTTGCTTTGCCAGCCAGCAACAGGGCAGGGGCTACGCCGAGCGACGTGCCGACCATGCTGCCGATCATCAGGTCGAATCCGAGCCGTTCGGCTTCGGCGACGAGGGCGAGCGCTGCGGTGAGGCCGCCGGCCTTGTCGAGCTTGACGTTGACCGCGTCATAGCGTCCGCGCAGATCCGCAAGATCATAGCAGTCATGACAAAACTCGTCGGCGCAGATCGGAACGGGATGGACGATCTCCGCCAGGATCGCGTCCTCGCCCGCCGGCAAGGGTTGTTCGATCAGTGCGATTCCGTATTCCGCGCAGGCTTTGAGGTTTGGCATCAAGTCTTGCGCCGACCAAGCCTCGTTCGCATCGACGATGAGTTTTGTGCGCGGCGCCGCGGCGCGGACCGCAGCCAATCTCTCCGGATCGCCTGGTCCGCCGAGTTTCAGCTTGAGAAGTGGGCGATGACTGGCCCCCTTCGCCGCCGCGGCCATGGCTTGCGGTGTGCCAAGCGAGAGCGTGAAGGCCGTGGTCACGGGTCCGGGCGGATCGAGCCTGGCGAGCCTATAAGCAGGAACGGCGCGCCGCTTGGCCTCAAAATCCCATAGGGCGCAATCGAGCGCGTTGCGGGCGGCGCCGCGTGGCATCAGTGCCTGCAAATCCGCCCTGTCGGCGCCGCCCTCGATCGCGGCGCGGAAACTTTCGATCTGCGCCAGAACACCATCGACGCTTTCACCATAACGCCCGTAGGGCACGCATTCGCCGCGGCCGCGCAACCCGTCGGATTCCAGCGTTGCGACGACGACACTCGCTTGCGTCTTGGCGCCGCGCGAGATGACGAAAGAGCCGGCGATAGGAAATTGTTCGACCGTGACGCTGAGGCGCGGCATCGCGCGTCAGTCAGGACTGCCGCCGCCACCGCCGAAGTTTCTGTGGTGGTGATGCCCATGCGTCGGGGTCGTGTCGCTTGACGCCGGTATGCCCGCAGACGAATCCGTCGAGGCCGTCTTGGCCTCGGGTTGTTTCTTCCCATTGCCGGCCGAGTCGAACCCGACCTTGATCGTGTAATTCTGCGCGAAGTGATCGACTGCAGGAACGCGGAGCGGGTCGGTCACAAGTGTGAAGGGGGCCTCGGTTTGGCCGTCGGCCACGCCGGTCGGGACCTGATAGAGCTTGCTGACGACGGGGCTCCCATCGCTGACGTTGACGATCGCAACGCGAATCGGCGCGGGATAATCGCCCGGACTTCCGGCCGGCCCGAGCAGGACCCTGCCAGCGACGCCGACCTTCATGGCGACTTGGCCGGCGCTGACTTGGCAATCGCGCACCACGTCATCGATAGAGAATTGATAGCGCACGGTCGCATTCGATTGCTCATCTCCCGGCGCATAGATGCGATCGGCGGAGGTACCGTCGAGGATCTGGATTTCCGGACAGACGATCGGATCGGTCGGCTTGGGCTGTTTCGGCAAGGGCTTGAACTCGACCAGCGCCATAAGGTTGTCGAGCTTGGTCTGCGTGGGGTCGTCGACGTCGAAGCTTCCGGTGTTGTGGCTGCAGGCGGCAAGCGCTAAAACCGTGGTGATCGCCAAGGCCAAATGCGAGGCGGCGCGCAGCGCCCGTTTCAACCGGGCGGCCGTTCCATCATCCCCGCCAAAATGAGATTCCCTACGAAAAGCAATCACCAGAGCACGTCCAGCGTTTGCTCTAGCATGCCGTTGCATGTCTCCTGGCCACTCCAATCTACGGAATAGAAGTTCGATCGACCAACTCTATAGCAGAAATTTATCCGCGTGCAGTCCCAAGATGAGCCCACGCTTTATGATAGGTAACACACGCAGATCCAGCCGAAGCGGTCCAAAATTCAGAGCAAGACGACCTTAAAACTCAAGGCAAGGCGTCGAATCCTTCCCCGAATCCGTTCAGGGCGAGTGGGATGCCGATCCCTTCTTCCGGTGTTTGGAAGATGATGAAGGTAGCATTATGGCCATTCTTCATCTGATTGATCAGCTTATCTTCCATGACGACTTCGGCGATGCAGCCGGTCGGCAGGCAACGGACGAAGCCGGCACGTCCGACGTCCGTGTCGTCGATCTTCAGACCGAGGCCGGAGGGCAGCAAGACGCCGAGCGGCGCGATGACCCGGAGCAGACGGCTTTTGCCATCCGCCGTCTTGAGCACGATCACGACGAGATTGATGTTCGGCCGGTCTTCCGCCGCGACGCTCTGCAACAGCGCGCATTGCTCATGCATGGCGCCAGGCGGCGTCTCGCAGCGCAGCTCCCAATCGCCGTGTTTGGCTTTGACGACGCCTTGCGACGAACCTGAGCCCGCTGCACCGCACACAAGAAAGGCCGAGAGACCAAGAATCATCGGGAGCCGGGCGATTATCATGCCGCGGTTATGTGCATTTAGGTCTGTCATACTCATTCCGTTTGGCGGCCCGGGCAGCCGCCACTGCGCCCGCTTTCGCTAAATCGGCAAAGCGATAATTATACCGCATCGAATCGAGATCGTGACGCAAAGCCCAGCATTTCATTAGCCTATCGCGGTCGGGTTGGAAATGCGCACCGCTCTTCAAATGCCCACGGTCAAGCAGGGAGCCTCGGAGGGCGCGCTCAGGCCCTCCTTCTCGATGCTTGCGATGAAATCGAGGGCCGCGCGGCCGCTGCCGATGAAATCGAGGGCCGCGCGGCCGCTGCATCGCGAAATAGCGGCTTTTGCAAGGCCTCGCGCGTTTATGCCGCAAGCCGGGGGCGGAACAGGCGTGTTGCGCGAAATAAATCTTTGTGGTTTGGAACGAGTTAGCCACGAAATTGCTCAGCCGCCGAGGCGGAAAGAGAACATGGAGCCGTGGCAGGGGAGCGACGATAGTCCATGACATTTCCATCGAGAGCCGGCCGAGCGCTGAAAAACTGCGGCATTGGATTGGCGCTCACCGGCGCGTTTCTTTCCTTAGCTTTCTTCGCCTCTTCCGTCCTGGCGGCGGCGGGTCACGCGGATCCGGGTGAAATCGGGTTGCAGGACCCAGTGACCCCGATCGCGAGGCAAATGACCTTTTTCCACAACATCATTTTGTTGCCGATCATCGTCGTGGTCAGCTTGTTCGTCGCTGGGCTGCTCCTCTATTGTATCTTCCGGTTCAATGAGAAGGCCAATCCGACCCCCTCGGCCCTCACCCACCATACCGGGCTCGAAGTGGCCTGGACGGTCCTTCCGGTCATGATCCTGGTGGTGATCGCCATTCCCTCCTTCCGCCTGCTCGATCACCAGCTCGTCATTCCGGCGACCGACATGACCGTGAAAGTCACTGGCCACCAATGGTATTGGAGCTATGAATATCCGCCCGATCAAGGCGGCGGGTTCAGCTTTGATTCCTACATCAAAGACGATAGCGACCTGAAGCCGGGCGAGCTTCGCCAGCTTGCCGTCGACAACGAGGCGGTCGTGCCGGTCAACAAGACCGTCCTCGTGCAGGTGACGGCGACGGACGTCATCCACGGCTTCGTCGTCCAATCCTTCGGCGTGCGTATCGATGCCGTTCCAGGTCGCCTCAACCAGACTTGGTTCAAAGCGGAGCGTGAAGGGCTCTATTACGGCCAGTGTTCCAAGCTCTGCGGCGAGGACCACGCCTACATGCCGATCGCCTTCCGCGTGGTGAGCCAGGACGAATATACGGCCTGGCTCGCGCAAGCGAAAAAGAAGTTCGCTTCGGCGCCCGCGCCGGTCCACTATGCCGAGAACGCGGCGAAAGATTAATCCGTCACGCCAAGGATTCGAGACGCCAAGGATTTTCGGGGAAGCAAACATGGACACGACCGCCGCCGCCCATAAAGACGCCCATGCTTATCCGACGGGATGGCGCCGCTTTATGTATTCCACCAATCACAAGGACATCGGCACGCTCTATCTCTGCTTCGCGGTCTGCGCCGGGCTTTTCGGCAGCGCTCTGTCGATCGCCATGCGGGCGGAGCTTCAACAGCCCGGTCTTCAGGTCTTCCCCTTCCTCGCCCACATCCTCAACGGTGCTCCGCCAGAACTCGCCGCCGACTACGCGAAGAACCTCTACAACGTGTTCATCACCGCGCATGGCCTCATCATGATCTTTTTCATGGTCATGCCGGCGCTGATCGGCGGCTTCGGCAATTGGTTCGTTCCGCTGATGATCGGCTCTCCCGACATGGCCTTCCCACGGATGAACAATATTTCCTTCTGGCTGTTGCCGGCTTCCTTCACGCTGCTCTTCACTTCGTTCTTCATGGACGGGGCGCCGGGCATGAAAGGCTTTGGCGGCGGCTGGGTGCTCTATCCGCCCCTGTCGGTGATCGGCCATCCCGGTCCGGCGATGGACTTCGTCATCCTGTCGATCCATCTCGCCGGCGCCTCTTCGATTCTCGGCGCGATCAATTTCATCACCACGATCTTCAACATGCGCGCGCCGGGCATGACGCTGCATAGGATGCCGCTGTTCGTCTGGTCGATCCTGGTCACCGCCTTCCTTCTCGTGCTGTCGCTGCCGGTGCTCGCCGGCGCCATCACCATGCTGCTCACCGACCGCAATTTCGGCACGGCCTTTTTCAATCCCAACCTTGGCGGCGATCCGATCCTCTTCCAGCATCTGTTCTGGTTCTTCGGCCATCCTGAGGTCTACATCCTGATCCTGCCGGGCTTTGGCATCGTCAGCCAGGTCATTTCGACCTTCTCGCGCAAGCCGGTGTTCGGCTATCTCGGCATGGCCTATGCCATGGTGGCGATCGGCATCGTCGGCTTCTTGGTCTGGGCTCACCACATGTTCACGGTCGGGCTGTCGCTCGATACGCAACGCTATTTCGTCTTCGCGACGATGGTGATTGCGGTGCCGACCGGAATCAAAGTGTTCTCTTGGATCGCTACGATGTGGGGCGGCTCGATTTCGTTTAGGGTGCCAATGCTGTGGGCGACGGGGTTCATATTCCTGTTCACTGTCGGCGGCGTGACCGGCGTCGTGCTCGCCAATGCCGGCATCGACCGCGCCTTGCATGAAACTTATTATGTCGTCGCGCATTTCCACTATGTCTTGTCGCTTGGCGCGGTTTTCGCGATCTTCGCAGGCTTCTACTACTGGTTCCCGAAAATGACCGGGTACATGTACAACGAAACCCTGGGCAAGCTGCATTTCTGGCTGATGTTCATCGGCGTCAACGTAACCTTCTTTCCGCAGCATTTCCTTGGCCTTGCGGGAATGCCGCGCCGCTACATCGACTATCCCAACGCCTATGCGCTGTGGAACGCCGTCTCTTCTTACGGAGCCTATGTGTCCGGGCTCGGTGTCCTTGTGTTCCTCTATGTGATCGTCGACGCCTTCGCGAAAAAGCGTGTGGCCGGCAACAATCCCTGGGGCCCTGGGGCGACCACGCTCGAATGGACCGTGACGTCGCCTCCGCCGTTCCATTCCTATGAGACTTTGCCGCGGATCGTCGGATCCGAACACTGATCTATGAGTCACCGCGCGGCTTCGTTTGAAAATTGCTGGGTCGGGGATCAGAACATGTCGAGGCGTAAGGTGCGATCGAGAGATCCGGTTTGGTCCGGGCGCATTTTGCGCCCGGAGTTCGATCGCCATTTTGCGCAAGCCCCGCCATGACATTCTTCGAGGAAAGCAGTGGGGTAACCAGGATGGCGGCAATTTCGGCCGCCAGCCCACGCGATTACATCGCGCTCTTGAAACCAAGGGTGATGTCGCTCGTCATATTCACGGCGCTCACCGGGCTTTTGCTCGCGCCCCAGCATGTGAATATTGTCATTGGCTTTGCTTCGCTTCTAGCGATTGCGGTTGGCGCCGGCGCCTCCGGTGCCCTCAACATGTGGTACGATGCGGATATCGACGCCGTGATGCGCCGGACCTGCCGGCGCCCGATCCCGACCGGCAAGGTGACCGGCCGAGAGGCCCTGGCCTTCGGGCTGACTTTGGCGGTCTTTGCCGTCCTGACGCTCGGCCTCGTCGCCAATCTGCTCGCCGCCGCACTTCTGGCCTTCACCATCTTCTTCTACGTCGTGATCTACACGATGTGGCTCAAGCGTTCGACGCCGCAAAACATCGTCATCGGCGGGGCGGCCGGAGCCCTGCCGCCGCTCGTCGGCTATGCTGCGGCGAGCGGGCAGGTGAGCCTTGCCGCGCTCGTGCTCTTCGCCATCATCTTCGTATGGACGCCACCGCATTTTTGGGCCCTAGCGCTGGTGCGCTCCGCCGAATACGACTGCGCCGGCGTGCCGATGATGCCAAACGTCAAGGGCGCCGACCGCACCCGGCTCGAGATCCTGATCTACAGCCTGGTTCTGGCGCTGCTCGGGGTGCTGCCCTTCATTCTCGGCTTCGCCTCGCTCGTCTACGGCTGCCTCAGCGCCGTCCTCGGCGCCGCCTTCGTCGGCCTGGCGCTCAAAGTCTATCGCGTCCGCAGCGGCGACGGCGCCAATAAATGCGCCATGCGCCTCTTCGGCTTTTCGATCCTCTATCTCTTCCTGTTGTTCGCCGAACTCTTGAGCGAGCGCCTGGTCGCGCTCGCCATCGAATTCGCGAGGTGAGAGGCATGGACACCGACCACAAATCTGAAGGTGTCGTCCTCACGCCGGAACAGATCAAAAGCCGGCGGCAGCGGAATATCGCGATCGGGCTGGCGGTCGGCTTCCTGGTTCTGCTCTTTTACGCCGTGACAATCGTCAAGGTTGGTCCGGGCGTCCTCAATCGACCCTTGTGACGGCGCGAAATGGCCGCTTCCCAAAATCCTGCCAACATCCATTCGCGTCGCGACCGTCGCCGCCGCACATGGATCGCCGCCGGCGTGATTCTGGTAACGGTCTCAATGCTTGGCCTCTCCTTCGCCGCGGTGCCGCTCTACCGAATTTTCTGCGCCAGAACCGGTTTCGCCGGCACGACGCAGGTCGCGAAAGTGGCGCCTGCAGTCAAAGGCAAGCGCACGCTGATCGTCCGCTTCGATACCAATGTCGCGCCCGGTCTTGCTTGGCGCTTCGTGCCGGAGACGCCGCAGGTCAAATTGCTAACCGGCCAAACGGCTACCGTGTTCTTCAAGGTCACCAATCTGTCGGGGAACGAGACGGCGGCGCAGGCCGTCTACAATGTGTCGCCGGGTCAGACCGGCGCCTATTTCGATAAGATCGCCTGTTTCTGCTTCAGCGAGCAGCATCTGGGAGCGCATGCGAGCATGGAAATGCCAGTGGTCTTCTTCCTTGATCCGGCGCTCGAGCATGATGAGACCATGGATGGGATCGAGGAAATAACGCTTTCCTACACGTTCTATGCGGCGCGGACCGCCGCGCCGGTGACCGCAGCCAGCGAGAGCGGGAGCGGGCCGCGACTTTGAAGGACGATGCGCCGCCTTGACCCAAGACGGCAAACGGGGCAAACGGCGAAGGGGCGTGGCTGGCGCGCCGCTGCCGAAACGGCCGGAACTTAGGAGAGGGGACAAGCTGATGGCGGACGCCCACGCAAAACCAAATCACGAGTATCATCTCGTCGATCCGAGCCCTTGGCCGATCCTCGGCGCGTTAGGCGCTTTCATGATGGCGCTTGGCGGCATCATGTGGATGAAGTCCATCGTCCTCTTCAACGCGAAGCCCGGCAGCTACATTTTCGGCGCCGGCATCATCCTGGTTCTCTACGTCCTGGCGTCCTGGTGGATCGACGTCATCAAGGAAGCTGAATACCAAGGCCATCACACGCGGGTCGTGCAGATTGGACTGCGCTACGGGATGATCCTCTTCATCAGCTCCGAGGTGATGTTCTTCGTCGCCTGGTTCTGGGCGTTTTTTGATGCCAGTCTGTTTTCGGGCGAGAAGATTCAATATGCGCGCGTCGCCTTCACCGGCGGGCATTGGCCGCCGAAGGGCATCGAAGTCCTCGATCCCTGGCATTTCCCGCTGCTCAATACGCTCATCCTTTTGACGTCGGGCGCGACGGTCACCTGGGCGCACCATGCTTTGCTCAACAACGACCGCGCCAATCTGAAGAACGGCCTCATTCTCACGATCCTGCTCGGCATCTCATTCACCTCGATCCAGGCCTATGAATATATTCATGCGCCGTTCGGCTTCAAAGGTTCGATCTACGGCTCGACCTTTTTCATGGCCACGGGCTTCCACGGTTTCCACGTGATTATCGGAACCATTTTCCTGATCGTCTGCCTGATCCGCGCCTTTGCCGGGCAGTTTACGCCGCAGCGCCACCTCGGCTTCGAGTTTGCCTCCTGGTATTGGCATTTCGTCGACGTAGTCTGGCTGTTCCTCTTCTCCTGCATCTATGTTTGGGGCTCGTGGGGGGCTCCGATGGAGCATTGACCCATCTGTCGCCACGCGGTCTCGGCCGCGCAACGGAGCCACGATGAGCGGCAATGACAAAAATCGGCTGTCATCGGTGGTCTTGACCGGCCTCGCCGGACATTGTCCGCGCTGTCACCGCGGCTCGATGTTTTCCGGCTTCCTCGATGTCGCTCCGGCCTGCAAATCATGCGGACTGAATTTCGGCTTTGCCGACGCGGGCGATGGTCCTGCGGTCTTCGTGATGTTGTTCGGCGGCTTTCTGGTGGTCGGCGCGGCGCTCTGGACGGAAGTCGTCTACGAGCCGCCGTTCTGGGTCTATCTGGTTGTCTTTCTGCCGCTGACGGCGATTGTCTGCATCGGCCTGTTGCGGCCGCTGAAGGGCCTGCTGATCGCCTTGCAATATCGCAACAAGGCCGAACAGGGCCGGCTTGAGAGCTGAACCTTTGGCTTATATCGCTCAACCCGCGCGCAAAAGCCTCGTCGCGCCCGTCCTGTTCATGCTTGTGGTCGGGGCAATCCTGGTCTCGCTCGGCGTGTGGCAATTGCACCGGCTCGCATGGAAGGAGACGCTGATCGCCGAGATTGCGACGCGCAGCAAAGCGCCGCCGCAGCCGCTGCCCGAACCCGCGGAATGGAACAGATTGGCGCCGGCCGATTATGCCTATCGGCATGTCGAGTTTGCCGGCCGCTATGACAACGACAAGGAGGCGCTCGTCTTCTACGGCGGCGGCCCGCACGAGCTCGGCCCCGGTTATCTCGTCTTGACCCCGCTGCGCCTCGACTCCGGTGCCACCGTCATCGTCAACCGCGGCTTCGTGCCGGCCGAACTTGCGGCAAAATCGGCGCGCGCGGCCGGCGAGATCGAAGGAGAGGCGCATGTTACCGGCCTCATGCGGCCGCCGCAGACACGCAACCTCTTCACGCCCGCCGACGAGCCCGACAATGGGATTTATTTCACCCGCGATCCGGCCGCGATTGCCACCCATTTCGGCCTCGCGCAAACGGCGCCTTTCGTCGTCGATGCCGATGACACGCGGGTGCCCGGCGGCTGGCCGGAAGGCGGCACGACGGAAATCGATATCCCCAACAATCACTTAAGCTATGCGCTCACCTGGTTCGGGCTGGCGGTCGGCCTCTTGGCGGTTTTTATCGCCTATCTTCGCGCCCACTGGTACGGGGAATAGGCTTTGCCCGCCGCTTGCGCCAACAGCCTAAGCCGTTGATTTCGTGTTCATAACTTTGGTCACTATGAATTGCGCCAAATTCTGCCCTTTGGGGCTTTTCGTGCTAAACGAGCGCACGGATTGGCGTTAAAGGCTCAGGTTTAAAGGTGAAATATATTTCGACGCGCGGCGAAGCGCCTTCGCTTTCCTTCAGCGATGCCTTGATTGCCGGTCTCGCCGAGGATGGCGGCCTTTATCTTCCCGAAGCCTATCCGCAGCTTTCCGAGCCCGAGATCGCGGGCTTTGCCGGACGGCCTTATGCTGACGTAGCGGAAGTCGTCATAGCCCCCTTCGTCGCCAGCGCGCTCGAGCGCAAGGCGCTTCGCGCCGCAATCGAGGCGGCTTACGCGGGATTCGACCATCCGGCGGTGACGCCGCTGACCCAGATCGGGGACAATCTCTTCCTTCTCGAACTGTTCCACGGGCCGACGCTCGCCTTCAAAGACCTCGCCATGCAGCTCTTGAGTCGGCTGATGCGGCAGGTCCTCGCGGCACGAGGCAAACGCGCGACCATCGTGGGGGCCACTTCGGGCGATACCGGCGCCGCCGCCATCGCAGCTTTCCGCGACATCGCCGAGGTCGATCTCTTCATCCTTTATCCGCATGGCCGCGTCTCAGACGTGCAGCGCCGGCAGATGACCACGGTTGCGGCCGACAACGTCCATGTCGTCGCGCTCGACGGGACCTTCGACGATGCCCAAGCGCTCGTGAAGACGCTCTTCGCCAATAAAAGACTGCGCGACGAATTCTCGCTCTCAGGCGTGAACTCGATCAATTGGGCGCGGGTGGTGGCGCAAGCTGTCTATTATTTTACGAGCGCGGTTACGCTCGGCGCCCCGTACCGGCCGGTCTCTTTTGCGGTGCCGACCGGCAATTTCGGCGATATCCTGGCCGGGTGGATCGCCAAGAAGATGGGCCTGCCCATAGAGCGGCTCGTCATTGCGACCAATGCCAATGATATTCTTGCGCGCGCTCTTGTTACCGGGCGTTACGAGGTCGGCCAGGTCGAGGCCACACAATCGCCCTCAATGGACATTCAGGTATCCTCAAATTTTGAACGGCTTCTTTTTGAGGCTTATGGGCGGGACGCGGCGGCAATCCGCCGCCTCATGAGTGCATTGCAACAGGCCGGCCGCTTCAGCATCGATCCCGAGCCGCTTGCGGCGATTCGCGCCGAATTCGATGCGGTGCGGATCGGAGAGGCGGAAACGACTGAGGAGATCGCGCGCGTGTGGCGCGAGACGCAAAAGCTTGTTGATCCCCATACGGCGGTTGGCGTCGGCGCGGCGCGCACGGGTTTGGCGGCGCGCCCGGATGTTCCGATGATCGCGCTCGGCACGGCGCATCCCGCAAAATTTCCCATCGCGATCGAACGGGCGACGGGCATCACACCTCCGCTGCCGCCGCAACTCGCCGATCTCTTTTCGCGCGACGAACGCTATGACCTGCTCGCGAACGACGAGATCGGCCTCGAAGCCTATATCCGCCAACGCCTGTGCGCCTCCAAAAGGGCAGCGTCATGAGCGTCGAGATCACGACACTGCCGTCCGGCCTGCGGATCGTCACCGATCGCATGGACAATCTCGAGACGGTGTCGCTCGGCGTTTGGGTCGCGGCCGGCTCGCGGCACGAGAGGCCGCGCGAACACGGGCTTTCGCATCTTTTGGAGCATATGGCGTTCAAGGGCACGCGGCGCCGCTCGGCGCGCGATATCGCCGAGGAGATCGAGACCGCAGGCGGCGATCTCAATGCGGCGACGAGCGTCGAGCAGACCGCCTATTATGCGCATGTGCTTGCCGGAGACACCTGCCTAGCGCTCGATATCCTCGCCGATATCTTGACGGAGAGCACGTTCGACACGCAGGAGCTTGAACGCGAGAAAGGCGTCATCCTGCAAGAGATCAGCGCCGTCGAAGATACGCCCGACGATCTCGTCTTCGACCTCTTTAACGCTGCGGCCTTTCCGGAGCAGCCGATCGGCTCGCCGATCCTCGGGACGCCCGAACAGGTTGGTGCCTTCGATCGATCCATGATCTCCGCCTATCTCGAAAACCATTATCGCAGCGGCGCGACCACGATCGGCGCGGCAGGCGCAGTCGATCACGTCGAGATCGTCGATGCCGCCGCCGCGACCTTCGCGAATCTGCCCGGCCATGCCGCCGGCGATGTCGCTCCCGCCCGCTATACCGGCGGGGAGAAGCGATCCAAACGAAGGCTCGAACAGGCCCACATCGTCATCGGCTTCAAAGGCCTCGCCTATACGGACCCCACCTATTACGCGCTGCATGTCTTCGCCAACGCGGTGGGCGGCGGCATGTCGTCGCGGCTCTTTCAAGAAGTGCGCGAGAAGCGTGGCCTTGCTTATGCGATCAACGCCTTTCACTGGAGTTATTCGGATACCGGTCTCTTCGGCTTCTATGCCGCGACGGGTCAGCAACACGTCGCCGAGCTGATGCCGGTCGCGCTCGATTGCGTTGCGGCGGCCGCGCATGATCTGAGCGATGCCGAAATCCAGCGCGCCAAGGCGCAGATGAAGGTCTCGATTTTGACCGCGCTCGAATCGCCGACTGCGCGCGCCGAACAGATTGCCCGACAGATGCTGGCCTTCGGCCGCGTGCTGAGCCGGGAGGAAATCGTCGAGAAGATCGATCACCTGTCTGTCGCGGCGATTCGCGACGCGGGAGCCACCGCGTTGCGCTCGCCGCCGACTGTTGCGGCGATCGGCCCGATCGCGAAAGTCTATTCGCCGGACCGAGTCAGCGAGCGCCTCGGTTCACTGTGAGGGGAGGACGGCTTGGCTCTGTTCCGTCTCGGTCCGCCGAATGACATTGCCAATTTCGTGCGCGGCGACGGCGTCTATCTGCGACCGCCCGAGATGCGCGATTACGAAGCCTGGGCCGATTTGCGCGAAAACAGCCGGGCTTTCCTCATGCCGTGGGAGCCGACCTGGCCGGGGGACGACTTGACCCGCACCGCGTTCCGCCGCAGGCTACGCCGGCATATGCAGGAGATCGCGGAAGACCAAGCCTATCCCTTTCTGATCTTCCGCGAAAGCGACGATGTGCTGGTCGGCGGACTGACGCTCGGGCAGATCAAGCGCGGCGTCGCCCAATCGGCGACGCTTGGCTATTGGATGGGTCTGCCGTTCGCCGGAAAGGGTCTGATGTCGCGTTCGGTCCGCGCAATGACGGGGTTCGCCTTCACGAGTTTGCGGCTGCATCGGATAGAGGCGGCTTGCTTGCCACACAATGAGGCGTCGATAAAATTGCTGGAGCGCAATGGTTTCAAAAGGGAAGGGTTGGCCCGCGCTTATCTGCGGATCAACGGGCTCTGGCAAGATCATTTCCTTTATGCGCTTCTGGAGACGGACCCGCTTCCCTTGCGGGTTTGCCGGCGCGATCGCGCCTGAGCGGAGCACAATGTCGGTCTTTCTCGCACGAACCATCTGGTGTCGGATATCGCTCGCGCTCGTCCTTATCGGGACGGGCACTGTTCCGGCGGGAGCGCTCGAATCCGTGCGCGTACCGCTCGACGCCGCCGCCATCGATCTCACCAAGGCTATCGAGAGCTATAGTTCGCAAGGCGACCGTCTTCTCGTTTCGACGGCGCCGGGTTCCGACGGGATCGTCCGCCGCATCGAGGTGCGGGCGCGGGAGACTGGGACGCATCCGAGCTGGATCGTTTTCGCACTCACCAATGACACCGATGAACAGATCGAACGGCTCGTCGTCGCTCCGCACTTCCGCCTCGTCGGATCGGGTTTGATCTGGCCCGACCTTGGCGCCTCGCGCATCTCGGCGATTACCGCGAGCCAGAGCTTTCCGCCAGAGCGCGAGGAAAGCGCCGACGCCGACGTCTTTCGCCTGACGCTCGATCCTGGGACGACGGTGACCTATGTCGCCGAATTGCGCGCTTCCAGCTTGCCGCAGCTCTATCTGTGGGAGCCGGATGCCTACAAGGACAAGCTCACGAGCCTCGCACTCTATAAGGGAATCGTAATCGGCGTTGCCGGGCTGCTGGCGCTGTTTCTGACCATCGTCTTCGTCGTCAAGGGAGCTGTGATTTTTCCGGCCGCCGCGGCGCTTGCCTGGGTCGTGCTCGGCTATGTCTGCATAGACTTCGGCTTCTGGGACAAGATCTTCGATACGTCCGCGCAAACCGACCAGATCTGGCGCGCCGGCGCGGAGACGGCGCTGGCGGCGACCCTGCTCGTCTTTCTTTTCGCCTATCTCAACCTCAACCGATGGCATGTGCGTGCCTCGGGCGTGGCGATCGGCTGGCTCCTGTTTCTCTTCGCTCTCATTGGGCTTGCCATCTATGACGCGCCGGTCGCGGCCGGTGTTGCGCGCATTTCGCTGGCGACCATTGCCGGCGTCGGCTTCATCCTAGTGCTCTATCTCTCGACGCATGGCTATGACCGCGCCGTGATGCTGATCCCGACTTGGTTTCTACTGCTCGTCTGGATCGTCGCCGCGGCCTTTACGGTGAACGGCTCGCTCACCAATGACCTGGTGTCGCCGGCGCTCATCGGCGGCCTCGTCCTGATCGTGATGCTGATCGGCTTCACCGTCATGCAAAACGCCTTCGCCGGCAGCGGCCTTGCCCATGGCGCCGTCAGTGACGCCGAGCGCAAGGCGCTCGCGCTCACCGGCTGCGGCGACATCATCTTCGATTGGGACGTGCCATCGGACCGTGTCTATGTGAGTCCGGAGGTCGAGATGCAACTCGGCCTCGCTCGCGGCGCACTCGAAGGGGCGGCATCCGCTTGGCTCGACCTTCTTCACCCTTTCGAGCGCGACCGCTACCGCGCTTGTCTCGACACGATGCTCGAGCAGAGGCGCGGGCGGATCAACCAGGAATTCCGCCTGCGTGCCGCCGACGGACATTACTTCTGGTTTCACCTCAAAGCGCGGCCGGTCATCGGCCGGGACGGCGAGGTGATCCGCGTCATCGGCACGCTCGCCGACGTGACCGAGCACAAGATGGCCGAGATGCGGCTCTTGCATGATGCGGTCCACGACAATTTGACCGGGCTACCCAACCGCGAGCTTTTCTTCGATCGGCTCGAAGCCGCGCTTCTCCTCTCCAAGACCGACTCGAATATTCGCCCGACCGTCATCTGCATCGATATAGACAGGTTCAAGCAGATCAACGAAACGACCGGCTTTTCGGCAGGCGATTCGATTTTGCTCACGGTCGCCCGCAGGCTTGGCCGCATCCTTAAGCCGCAAGACTGTTTGACGCGACTCTGCGACGACCAGTTCGCCGCCATCATAATCTCGGAAACCCAGACCGATGACATCATCTATGTTGCCAATGTGGTGCGGCGCGCGGTCTCGACCCCGGTGACGTTCGGAGAGAACGAGGTTCCGTTATCGGCCTCGATCGGCCTCGCCCTCTACGATCAGCAATTGCATGCCAAGCGGGAAGACATGCTCAACGATGCCGAAATCGCGGTTCGCCACGCCAAGCGGATGGGCGGCAATCGCATCGAAGTCTTCCGGCCGTCGATGCGCACTTTGCGGTCCGATCGGTTGACGCTCGAAGGAGATTTGCGCCGGGCCCTCGATCGCGGCGAAATGAACATCCTGTTTCAGCCGATCATCCGGCTCGAAGACCGTACCGTCGCCGGGTTCGAGGCGCTGCTCAGATGGGATCATCCAAAGCTGGGGCGGCTCGGTCCCGCTGAGTTCATTCCTGTCGCCGAGGAGACGGGCAGCATCATCGATCTCGGTATTTTCGCCATGGAGCGCACCGCCCGCGAGCTTGCCGCTTGGCAGAGCGCTCTCGACGTCGATCCGCCGCTGTTTGCGAGCGTTAACATCTCCTCCCGGCAATTGTTGCGCCACGATCTCCTCCAGGACGTGAAGGCGGTGCTCTCGCGCTGGGAGGTGGCGCGCGGCACGCTGAAACTTGAACTCACCGAAAGCCTCGTGATGGAGAACCCGGAATATGCGGCGCAGATGCTCGCGCGCATCCATGAGCTCGGCGCCGGGCTTTCGCTCGACGATTTCGGCACCGGCTATTCCTCGCTCGCCTATCTTCAACGTTTCCCCTTCGACACGATCAAAATCGACCGCTCATTCGTTCGTCACAACGGCAAGGGAGCGCGGCCGGTCATCTTACGCTCCATCGTCACCTTGGCGCATGATCTCGATATGAGCGTCGTCGCCGAGGGCGCGGAGTCGGAGTCCGATGCGATCGAACTCTATCAGCTCGGCTGTGAATATGCGCAGGGCTATGCCTTCGGGCATCCGATGAGCGCAACGGATGCGCGCAAGCTCGTTGGCGCAGCCTCGATTGCCGCGTAATACAGTCGGATGATTAAGCGTGGCCGGCTTGGGCCGACAAGAAGCCCGGATCTATGCCGAGCTTGCGCAAGGCGCGCTCATATTTCGATTCGAGCGGCGTATCGAAAATCAGCGCGCTGTCGGCCGGGCAGGTGAGCCAGCCATTATGCTGCATTTCGTCTTCCAATTGGCCCGGCGACCAGCCGGCATAGCCGAGCGCCAGGACGGCGCGGTCCGGCCCGGCGCCATGCGCGATGGCGCGCAGGATGTCGATCGTGGCGGTGAGCGAAACGCCGGCATCGATCGGCAAGGTCGAATTATCGATGTAGAAGTCGTTCGAATGAAGCACGAAGCCGCGCCCGGTCTCCACTGGGCCGCCCTTCAGGACCGGGACGGCGCCGGCCTGCGCCGGCAGCCTTATGGCCTCGTCGGGCGCGATGACCTCGAGCTGGACCAAAAGCTCTGAAAAGTTCAGGCTGGGGGCGCGACGATTGATGATGATTCCCATCGCGCCCTCATCCGAATGGGCGCAGAGATAGACAACGCAGCGGGCGAACCGGTCATCCGTCATGCCGGGCATGGCGAGCAGCAACTGGCCATCGAGATAGCCGTTTCCTTTACCCTTGTACCTCATGCTTGCCATCATTCGTGCCGCATTCAGTATTAGATCACATGGGTCGCCAAGTCCCAAATTTCAGCTCTCGGTCATGCGAAACCGTGAAGGAACTTATCGTTGTCGAAGATGATTTCACGCAAAACTCGTTCCCCTCGCTCAGATCCCATGTTGGCGCAGCCGCGCCTGTTTGGCCATCTTCTTTTTGCGAGCCGTCTCTGCCTTGGAATCGCGCTCTGCCTTTCCGCGCTCCCCGCGAAGTCCGATCCTTTCGCCAGCCCCTGGTCGGGGCAGGGCGGAGATAAGGCGCAAATGCGGCTTATCGCCGCCGGCGGAGACCAGCGCATCTACAAAGCCGCCGCGGAGATAAGGCTTCCCTTGACCGCTATCACCTATTGGCGGGAGCCGGGCGATGCCGGCGTGCCGCCTAAATTTTCCGTGAACGGATCAGAGAATGTGGCCGCTGCGGAGGTTCTCTTTCCGGCCCCGCAGCGCATCGACGAACAGGGCATCGAGGCCTTCGGCTATCGCGGCGGCGTCGTACTCCCGATCCATGTCGCGCCGCGGGATGCGAATGAGCCGGTGCGTCTTCGCCTGACCGTCAATTACGCCGTCTGCGACAACATCTGCCTGCCCGTGGAGAGCAGCGCCGAGCTGGTTTTGCCCAAGGCCGCGGGCAGTCCGGAAGACGGCGAAATCGCGGCGGCCGAAGCGCGTGTGCCTTTGGTGCTGGCGCCCAAAGATGTCGCCGAGAAAGTCACTGTGGTGGCGGACGAGACGGCGACGACACCGACCTGGCTGCTTACGTGGAAGGGCGATCTTCCGCCGACCGATCTTTTTGCCGAGGCGCCCGAGGGCTGGGCCTTCGAGACGCATCGCCGTCCCGATGGGCTCTTTTCCATCGTCGCGGTCGAACAGCCGCTCCCTGGCGCGGCGTCACGGGTGCCAGTGAGATTGACGCTGACCGGATCGCAGACGGCCTATGACTTCACGACGGTGCTTGAAATTCCGAGCAAGCCGTCGGCGCCGCCTGTGACGGCGACGCAGGCAGAGCCTTCGATCGGAACCAAATAAGCGCGCCGGTAATTTCTCGTGGAGTCCGTGCGGCGCTCACGTTGAGGCGGCAAGCATGACGCGAGCGGCAGAGATCAGAGTAGGCATTTCCGGCTGGACCTATGCGCCTTGGCGTGGCGCCTTCTTTCCGAAAGGATTGCCGCAACGACGCGAGCTTGCCTATGTGAGCTCGATCTTCCCCACGATTGAGGTCAACGGAACCTTCTACAGCCTTCAGAGGCCTGACACATTCGCCTTCTGGGCCGAGCAGGTGCCGAACGATTTCATCTTCGCGGTGAAAGGGCCGCGCTTCATCACCCACATCAAACGAGCTCGCGACGCCGCTGTTCCGCTTGCGAATTTTTTCGCATCCGGCCTGCTGCGGCTGGGCCCGAAACTTGGGCCGATCCTCTGGCAGTTTCCGCCGAATTTTCGTTTCGATCCTGACGTGATGCGGAAATTCCTGGCGCTTTTGCCGCATGATACCGTAGCAGCGGCGCGCCTTGCTCGCAAACACGACCACCGTCTCAAGGCGCGGGGATGGCTCAAGACCGATGCGATCCGGCCGATGCGGCATGCGATCGAAATCAGGCATGAAAGTTTTGTCGATGCCGCGTTCGTCAAACTGCTGCGGGAGCATGACGTGGCGCTCGTCTGTGCCGACACGGTAGCATGGCCGCGGCTGATGGATCTAACCTCCGACTTCGTCTATTGCCGCCTTCACGGATCGACAGAACTCTATCGCAGCGGCTATGAGTCCGATGCTCTCGATGAATGGGCTAGAAGGATTCGCGCCTGGGCTGCCGGCGAGCCAATGCGCGACGGCGAATTCGCGGCGCCGCCCAATCGGCGCCAAAGACCGCGCGACGTCTTCGTCTATTTCGACAATACCGACAAGTTGCGGGCGCCGCGGGACGCACAGGTCCTGATGCGGAAATTAACAGGCGCGGAAACGCAACGCAACGCCGCAGAAACTGGGGTGAAAGCTAGACGCGCTCACGAGGCCAAGGCGCCTGGGCGGTCCGAAGTCGCATTACGGGTCTCGCCATGACCCGAGCCCGGCCGACTCCCCCGCATGAACCGACAAGCGCGCCGAGCGCGAGTGAAGCCGCCGCGCAGTTGCAGAAGGTCGCCCGCGACGCGGCGGATTGCGAGCGCTGTCCGCTTTATCGGGACGCGACGCAAACCGTATTCGGTGAAGGCCCGGTCGGGGCGCTGATCATGTTGGTCGGCGAGCAGCCGGGCGATCAGGAAGACCGCGTGGGCCGACCCTTTGTCGGACCCGCCGGACGCATCCTCGATCAGGCGCTCGCGCAAGTCGGCCTCGACCGCGGCTCGACTTATGTGACCAACGTGGTGAAACACTTCAAACACGAACAACGCGGCAAGCGCCGGCTCCACAAACATCCCAACCGCGGCGAGGTGAAAGCCTGCCGCTGGTGGCTCGATTGGGAACTCACGTTCGTCCGGCCAAGGCTCGTAGTCGCGCTCGGCGCTATTGCCGCGCATGAAATCCTAGAGCGGCCAATCGTGCTGGCGCGAACGCGCGGCCAAGCCCTCACGCTGGCGGGTGGTCGCCACGTCCTGGCAACGATCCATCCTTCGTCAATCCTGCGCATGCCGGACGAGGACGCGCGACGTCACGCCTTCGCCGAATTTGTCGACGACTTGAGAGAGGCGGTCTGGATCGCGGAATTGCTTGGGTAAAGCGGGAAGCGCATGGGCAGCTTAGACTGGCTCCCAGCCGCCCTCAATGGCATGTCAGCGTCGGCCATGCGAGGCTTCGCCGCCACGGTGGCCGGCCTCGGAAGCGCGTTGCGGATCATTGGCGAAGTTGCCGCTAGAGGCGTGGCCGCCTTTTTTGCCGGCTTCTGAGGCGCGTTGCGGATCATTGGCGAAGTTGCCGCCCGAGGCGTGACCACCCTTCTTGCCGGCTTGCGAGGCAAGCTCATGATCTTGCGAGAAGCTGCGCTTCTCCCCAGGCACGCTGGCGCCGCCCTTGCGGCCCGCCTCGGCGGCCAATTCATGGTTTTTCGAGAAGCTGCGCTCGTCGGCCGGAACGCTGGCGCCCCCCTTGCGGGCGATCTCGCGCTGCTTGTCTTCGTCCATGGAGGCAAATCCACGATTTGAGGTTATACGCTCGTTAGCCATCATCATTCTCCTAACTTGTTCAATTCATCTGGGGGAGTGCCGAGCGACCGGCTCTCGGCAACCCCGAAGCGCTGCAGGTTGTTCCGATAAAAGATAAGGCAATCCTGTGAAGTCCCCAGGAAATTGTAAAGTTAAATGAAATTAATCTCGGATAGATTGTAAAGTCATAGGCTCGCTTCCTAGCTATATCAGCCCCTTATCCTAGGACTAAACTGTAAAACATTCTTCTCGGCGTTGCGGCCTGCGATAGATATAGTTCCTTTCGCAACCAAAGTTCATCAAATTTCCGTGGCGGCTTGGCATATATTCGTGTCGAGGAATTGGCACCGGTCTATGTGATGTTGGCGAGCAGGAAGCAAGCTATGTCTTTGGCGCCATGATTGCGGTCAATTGCGGTCATCGGCGAAGCCGGTCATGTGATGTACCAACGCGTCATGCCCGTGCTTGTCTCGGGCATGAGGCCGTGAAAACATTGCAATGCTAAGACGTGGGTGTCCGGGGATAAGCACGGCCATGACGGAGTTGGCGCGGGAGCGCGGCAGGATGCCGCGCTCCGACTTTTCGAGCACTCACGCGGCGGCGCGGTTGATGCTGCCTTCAGCCAGATTCGTCAGATTCTCGTCGGCTTCCTTCTCTTCTTCGAGATTTTCTTCGAGGAGCGGGATGCAATCGTCGGTGCCGAGTTCCTTCGCCCAAGCGATCAGCATGCCGTAGCGGGTGATCTCGTAATGTTCCGCCGCCTGCGCGGCGGCGATCAAGGCTGCGTCGAGAACATTCTTGTCCGCCACGTCGCGCGCGACCTTATCGGCTTCCTTGATGATGCCGTCGATCGCCGGACAGGTGACCACCGCGGCGGCAATGCCGTGCATTTCGAACACCTGCTCGACGCGTTTGACGTGATTCTTGGTCTGCTCGAGATGGCATCTGAAAGCCTTGCTTCAACTCAGGCGAGGTCGCCTTCTGATCATTTTCGGCAATGCGGCGAGGATACGTTTCTCCCGCATAATAGATGTCCTTCAGTTGATGGAGGAAGAGGTCATCCATGTTCCTGATATCCTTGGTAAAGAGACCTATGATTTGCTCCCAGTTTAAGGAATGAAGGCAGCGACATTCTCTCTGCGCCGCCTGTGGCTTTGCGTGACGAGCTCCGAACGCGCGACCCCGCTCCTCTTCCTCGCTACGGCAGCGCAGCATTCGCGCGCATTGACGCGCGGGCGTGGCGCCAATAATGAAAGCGGAAAAGGAGAAAGCGCCCGTGTCAGATAAGCCTTATAATATCGTTTTCCTCGACCGCGCGACGATCGGCGTCTCGGTGCGGGAGCCGAAATTTTCGCATACATACAAGGAATATCAGGCGACTTCGCCCGATCAGGTCGTAGAACGTCTGGCCGGCAGCGAAATCGCGATCATCAACAAAGTGCCGATGCGGGCGCCGAGCCTCGAGAAGCTCCCCAAGCTGAAACTCATCGCGGTTGCCGCTACGGGCACCGACTGTATCGACAAGGCCTATTGCAAGGCGCATGGCATCACGGTCTCCAACATCCGCAATTATGCGGTCAATACCGTGCCGGAACATACGCTGGCGCTGATTTTTGCGCTGCGTCGCAACCTCTTCCCTTATGTGCTCGACGTGCGCCGCGGCAAGTGGCAGACAATCGATCAGTTCTGCTACTTCGATCACCCGATCCGCGATATCGCCGGCTCGACGCTCGGCCTCGTTGGTTTCGGAGCGCTCGGCAAGTCGGTCGCCAGCCGCGCCGAGGCGCTTGGCATGAAGGTGATCGCGACCGACGTCTTCGACTTTCCCGGCAAGGTCGATCTCGACACGGTCCTCACCCAAAGCGATGTCGTCTCCCTGCATTGTCCCCTGACGGAGGCGACGCGCAACATGATCGGCGCCGCCGAATTCAAGAAGATGAAGAAGGACACGATCCTCATCAACACCGCCCGGGGGGGGCTCGTCGACGAGAAGGCCTTGGTCGAAGCGCTAAAGAGCGGCGAGATCGCGGGCGCGGGTTTCGATGTTCTCACCGTCGAGCCGCCGAAGAACGGCAATGTTCTTCTCGATGCCAACCTGCCCAATCTCATCATCACCCCGCACGTTGCCTGGGCAAGCGTCGAGGCGATGACGGGGCTCGCCAACCAGCTCGTCGATAATATCGAGGCCTGGTTCGCGGGCAAGCCGCGCAACGTCGTGCTGGATTAGGAGAGCGCGCGGCTCGCGATTATGAGCGTCATTGCGAGGAGCGAAGCGACGAAGCAATCTAGAGATGCTAGAGACTGGATTGCTTCGCTTCGCTCGCTATGACAGCGGCCAGTTAGTTCACCTGAAAATGCTCTATGCGAGCTTGTTTTCGACTGCGATGCGCACGAGATCGAGGGGCGTGCGCGCGCCGAGCTTGCGTTTCAAGATCGCGCAGCTGTTGGCGACGGTTTTGTAGGACACGTTGATCATGCCGGCGATCTCGGCCATGCTCTTGCCGCTGCGCAGAAGCCGCAGAATTTCGAGTTCGCGCGAATTGACGCCGTTGAAGAAATTGCCGCGCCGGCCCGGATCGAGAAAGACGAGCCTTTGCGCCATCTCCGGCAAGAGGAACGTCTGACCCGCCGCAACCGCCCGGATCGCCCCGACGAACCGGGCGGGATCCTCGCATTTTCCGATATAGCCCTTCGCCCCGTTCTCGATCGCGCGCCGCGAAGATCGGATCATCGTTCATCGAGAAGACGATGATGCGCGCCTGCGGATCATATTGCAGAATCCGCCGCGTCAGCGAAAAGCCCGACATGCCCGGAAGATTGATGTCGATCACCACGACGTCGGGGCGGCCGGCCACATAGCGCTCATAGGCATCTTCGGCGTCGAGCGCATCGCGCACCTCGATATCATCGTAGGGGGAGAGAATGCCCGGCACCCCGAAATGATCACCGGATGATCGTCGACGACGAGAACTTGCATGCCTCTTTCCCGAGCCGTTCCTTGCCTTGATCCATTGTCCGGCGGTGCCGTCTCTGTCAATAAGTCTTTGCAATCAAGGAGCTGACGAGCTTCGCCGCGGCCGCCTCGATTGAGACATGTTCCCGGTGACTTTTGGATTTGTTCCTGAACGGGCACGGCTTTGCGCCGAGGACAGAGTAGAAGAGGGGCGGCAAGCTCATTAAAGTCGCGCCATCGGAGGCGCTGATGATGCGATCACTTTCCTTGCGGGCGCGCTTGAATCTCTTGCTCGGCGCGCTGCTCTTCCTTTCGCTTCTGGCCAATATCGCTTTCATTGCCTGGAACGCCGGTCCCCGCGTGCACTCGGAAAGCGAGACCGACGCGCGTCTGTCGCGCGAACTCATTGAGACGGCGCTGGCGAGCCTGCAGGAAACGCCGGACCCCGGCCCACCCTTGCGGCGGCTGCTCATGGACCTGCAGAACCTGCGCCACGTGCGGATCTTTGTGGCGGCGAACGAAGCCGAAGCGCAGTCCATGCCCATTGTGACTTACCTGAACCCGAATGGTCCGCCGCTCTGGTTCGTGCGCCTTTTCGAACCGCGACCGAGCTTGACGATCGTCCCCGCATCTATCCACGGCCGGAACTTTGGCGACGTGGTCATCGCCGCCGATCCGACCGAAGAGGTCGCCGAGATTTGGGGCGAAGTCTGCTCAATCGTGGTGACGGCGTTCATATTCGCTGCTTGCGTATTGGTGGTCATTCTCATTCTTGTTGGCCGCGCGCTCAAACCCCTCACGGATGTCGGCGATGCGATCACGCGGCTGGCTGGCGGCGATACCGGCATAAGCCTCGTGCCGCAAGGGCCGCCGGAGTTCATCGACATTTCCGAGAAGCTCAACGGACTTGCCGTCAATCTCGCCACGGTCAATGCGGAGAACACCCGCCTCGTCCAACAGATCATGAAGGTGCAGGAGGAGGAGCGGGCCCAGATCGCCCGCGACCTGCATGATGAAATGGGCCCGCATCTGTTCTGCATCCGCGCCAATGTGAGCGCGCTCTGCGAGAAGATGCCGGATCCGAGCCAGGTCAGCCAAACCGTCGTTGCGATCGGCGAGCAGGCCGAGGCGATCCAGACCCTGCTCAGGCGCTTGCTGCAACGCCTGCGGCCCGCCGGGCTCGGCGAACTCGGGCTTGCCGAGGCTCTGCGCGCTCTCGTCGGTTCCTGGCGCGCGGCCCATCCCGAAGTCGAGATTTCGCTCAACACGTCGGATGATTTCACCTCGGTCGACGAGAACATCAGCCTGGCGATCTACCGCGTCGTCCAGGAAGGTCTCACCAACGTCTTCCGCCACGCCGGCGCAAACAAGGCCAGCGTCAGCGTGGATTACATAACATGCGATCCCGAGCTGGCGAATGGGGCGGCAAGCGGGTTGCGGGCGAGGGTCGAAGATAATGGAATTGGCGTGACGGAGAAGTTCGAAAAAGGCCTGGGGTTAACCGGGATGAGCGAAAGAGTGCGGGCTTGTGGCGGCCGCCTCAGAATCGTCCCGCGTGCCGGGAGGGGAACGCTCATCGAAGCCGTTCTGCCGCTGACCCACACCGGCGCGCCCGCCTTGGAATCCGCTTGAAGACGCAATGCCGAGCATCGTTCACGTGCTCTGCGACGCGGTCGCTTAATGGCAGCAGGACCTATCCGCCCGCGGCGCGGTTCAACCGGTCGAGGGCGCCTTGCAAGATGTAAGCGGCCGCCATGCGGTCGATCACTTCGGCGCGTTTGGCGCGTGAGACATCCTGCGCGATCAAGGCGCGGGTGACGGCGGCCGTCGATAGCCTCTCGTCCCAGAAGACGCAAGGGATCGCCGAGAGCGTGCTGAGATTGCGGGCGAAGGCGCGCGTCGCCTGGACGCGCGGGCCTTCGCTCCCGTCCATGTTGAGCGGCAGTCCGACGACGAAGGCGGCGACATCGAATTCTTTAGCCCGCGCCAGCAATTTCGCCGCATCGGCCGAAAATTTGCTGCGCTTTAGCGTTTCCAAAGGCGTTGCTAGGCGCCGCTCGACATCGGAGAGCGCGAGGCCGATCGTCTTTGTGCCGAGGTCGATGCCCATCAGTCTTTTCATGCCGGCGAGACGCCCGGCCAGATCCTCGATATTTGCAGGTTCCGCGGTCATTCTGCTGCGTTCGCGGAATGGCGCCGGTGCTCTTGCCGCGGCCCGCTTTTCTCGCCATGTTTCTCGCGTGCAAGCAGAGGAGCACCATGAAACTCATCTGGCTCGGCCATTCGGCCTTTCGCATCGAGACCGGCGCCGCGATCATCCTCATCGATCCATTCCTGCGCGGCAATCCCAAATTCACGCTCGATTTTGCCGCCGCGACCGCCGGCGCGACCCATATCCTCTTGACCCACGGCCATGACGATCATGTGGGCGACAGCGTCGATATCGCCAAGGCGAGTGGGGCCGAGATCATTTCCAACTTTGAGGTGTGCATGTATCTCGCCGCGCAAGGCGTTGCCAAGATCAATCCCGGCAATACCGGCGGGACGATCGCCTGCGGCGATTTCAGCGTGAGCTTCACCCCGGCGCTCCATTCTTCCGGCACGGTTGCCAATGGCCAATCCGTCTATCTCGGCAATCCCATGGGGCTCGTCGTGACGCCACGCGAGGGGCCCACACTCTACCATATGGGCGACACGGATATTTTCTCGGACATGGCACTCGTCAATGAGCGATATCATCCCAGGATCGGGCTCGTGCCGGTCGGCGACCGGTTCACCATGGGAGGCAGGACGGCGGCCGAGGCGGTGCATCGCTATTTTGCCTTCGATGCCGTGGTGCCCTGTCACTACGGCACCTTCGATCTCCTCGCCCAAGACCCGAGCGAATTCGCCGCCGCCGTGGGCGCGAAGCCGAAGGTCATTGTGCCGCAGATCGGCGAGGCGATGGTGTTCTAAAGGCGGCTCCTTCTCCTGGCTTGCGGAGAAGCAGCTCGCATTGCCCCGGCGGGCGCGCGGATGTATAGGCTCGCTCCTGCTTTCCCAAACCCGAGAGTGCCCCATGCCCGTCGATCAGGCGACCGTGCGCCGCATCGCCCATCTTGCCCGCATCAAGCTCGCAGACGCCGAAGTGCCGCATCTGGCCCAAGAGCTCAACGCCATCCTCGCCTTCGTCGAGGAGCTTAGCACGGTCGATGTCGAGGGCGTCGAGCCGATGACCTCGGTCATGCCGATGCGGATGAAGCAGCGGCCCGATGTCGTCACCGACGGCGACATTGCCGACCAGATCATCGCCAATGCGCCGGCGACCGAAGACCATTATTTCGTCGTGCCGAAGGTCGTGGAATAGGCACGGCCGGGCCTCGCACCTTATATATTAGAGAGCAGCCATTGACCGATTTGACCGAATTGAGCCTCGCCTCGGCGCGCGACGCCTTGGTGAAGAGGCAAGTCTCCGCAGTCGAACTCGTCAAAGCGCATATCGCGGCGGTCGAACGGGCGCGGGTGCTCAATTGCTTCATCACCGAGACGCCGGAGGGGGCGCTGGCCGCGGCCGCCTCGGCGGACTCGCGGCTCAAACGCGGCGAGGCTCGCCCGCTCGAAGGAATCCCGCTCGGCATCAAGGACCTTTATTGCACCAAGGGCGTCACAACGACGGCGGCGAGCCACATCCTCGAAGGCTTCGTGCCGACCTATGAATTGACCGTCACCGCCAATCTCTGGCGCGACGGCGCGGTGATGCTCGGCAAGCTCAATCTGGATGAATTCGCCATGGGCTCGTCGAACGAGACCTCCCATTTCGGGCCGGTGATCTCGCCCTGGCGGCGGCCGGGTTCGAACGTGAAGCTCGTTCCCGGCGGCTCGTCGGGCGGGTCGGCAGCCGCCGTCGCGGCGCGGCTCTGTTACGGGGCGACCGCGACCGACACAGGCGGCTCGATCCGCCAGCCCGCCGCTTTCACCGGCACAGTGGGCATCAAGCCGACCTATGGGCGTTGCTCGCGCTGGGGGATCGTGGCCTTCGCCTCATCGCTCGACCAGGCGGGCCCGATCGCCCGTACCGTACGCGACGCGGCCATTCTGCTCGGCTCGATGGCCGGACATGACCCGAAGGATGCGACCTCGGTCGATCGGCCGGTGCCGGATTATGCGGTCGCAGTCGGCACATCGATCAAGGGCAAGGTGATCGGCATTCCGAAGGAATATCGGCTCGACGGCATGCCCGCCGAGATCGACAGGCTGTGGAGCGAGGGCGTTGCCTGGCTGAAGGCGGCGGGCGCCAAGATCGTCGAGATTTCGCTGCCGCACACCCGCTATGCCCTGCCTGCTTATTATATTGTGGCGCCAGCCGAGGCCTCGTCCAATCTCGCCCGCTATGACGGCGTGCGCTATGGACTGCGCGTTCCGGGCAAGGACGTGATCGATCTCTACGAGAAGACCCGCGCGGCGGGCTTCGGCAAGGAGGTGCGCCGCCGCATCATGATCGGCACTTATGTGCTCTCGGCCGGCTATTACGATGCTTATTACGTGCGGGCGCAGAAGATCAGAACCTTGATCAAGCGCGATTTCGAGACGGCCTTCGCCGCGGGAGTCGATGCGATTCTGACGCCAGCGACGCCGTCGGCCGCCTTCGGCTTGGGCGAAAAGGGCGCCGCCGATCCGGTCGAGATGTATTTGAACGACGTGTTCACCGTGACGGTGAACATGGCCGGGCTGCCGGGGATCGCCGTTCCGGCCGGATCATCGTCCGAGGGCTTGCCGCTCGCTTTGCAATTGATCGGCCGCGCCTTCGAGGAAGAGACCCTGTTTGCGCTCGCCGAGGTGATCGAACAGGCCGCGCCGAAAAGCGCCCCCCCGCCGAGATGGTGGGCTTAACGCGCGAGGACGGAATCATGAACACACACGCGAACCCAAAGCTCATCAAGGGCGCGACCGGCGACTGGGAGGTCGTGATCGGCATGGAAGTCCATGCTCAGGTCGTTTCCAAGGCCAAGCTGTTCTCCGGCGCCGCGGCCGAATTCGGTGGCGAACCCAATACGCATGTCTCGCTGGTCGATGCTGCCATGCCAGGCATGTTGCCGGTCATCAACGCCGAATGTGTCGCCCAGGCGGTGCGTAGCGGGCTTGGCCTTAAAGCCAAGATCAACCTGCGCTCCCACTTCGACCGGAAGAATTACTTTTACCCGGATCTGCCGCAGGGCTATCAGATCTCCCAATATAAGAGGCCGCTCGTCGGCGAGGGCATCGTCATCGTCGACGTCACGCCCACCGAACGGATCGAGGTCGGCATCGAGCGTCTTCACCTCGAACAGGACGCCGGCAAGTCGCTGCACGACCAGTCGGCGACGGAATCCTTCGTCGACCTCAACCGTGCCGGCGTCGGCCTGATGGAGATCGTCTCAAAGCCGGACATGCGCTCCGCCGAGGAGGCCAAGGCCTATGTGGGCAAGCTCCGGACGATCCTGCGCTACCTTGGGACCTGCGACGGCAATATGGAGCAGGGTTCGCTCCGTGCCGACGTGAATGTCTCCGTGCGCCGCCCCGGGGAGCCCTTGGGCACGCGCTGCGAGATCAAGAACGTCAATTCCATCCGCTTCATCGGCCAGGCGATCGAGGCCGAGGCGCGCCGCCAGATCGGGATTCTGGAGGATAGCGGCAAGATCGACCAAGAGACCCGGCTCTTCGACCCCAACCGCGGCGAGACCCGCTCGATGCGCTCCAAGGAAGAGGCGCATGACTATCGCTATTTCCCAGACCCCGATCTTCTGCCGCTCGAGCTCGATCAGGCCTATATCGACGCGCTTGCCGCGGCGCTGCCGGAGCTGCCCGACGCCAAGAAGGCCCGGTTCATCGCCCAATACGGGCTAGCGGGCTATGATGCCGGCGTTCTCGTCGCTGATAAGGAGACGGCCGATTATTTTGACGCGGTCGTCGCTCAGGGCGGCAAGAGCCGCGATCCCAAGGTCGTCGCCAATTGGATCATGGGCGACGTCGCGGCCTATGCGAATTCTGTCGGCCTCTCGGTGCCACAGACCCATCTGAAGCCGGCGCAGATCGCGGGCCTCGTCGATCTCATCGCCGAGGGCACGATCTCGGGAAAAATCGCCAAGGACCTGCTTCTGATCCTCATCGAAGAGGAGAAGGACGGCGATCCCAGCGTTATCGTCGAGGCGCGGGGAATGAAACAGGTGACAGATCTCGGCGCGATCGAGGCTGCGGTCGATGCCATCATCGCTGCCAATCCGGACAAGGTCGCGCAAGCTCGAGCCAAGCCTTCGATGCTCGGATGGTTCGTCGGACAAGTGATGAAAGAGACCCGCGGCAAGGCCAATCCGGAAGCCGTCAACGAGCTCATGAGGACGAAACTCGGCATCTGAGCGGCTCCGCGAATCACCGATCGATTCGCTCGATTCGCGTTTCGAGGCTCATCCAAGCCTCTCGCGGCGGTCTTTCCGCCACTTTTTTTCTTGTCCCACAAAATTTTTTTCGGGCCGCGAGCTCCCGCGAAAATGTCTTGAAGGAGCCGCTGCAAACCGTCGATCGAGCTGTGAGGAAACGGCGCGAGCATGGGCCCGCGGCACCGCGCCGATGCTTCGCATGCTGAGATCGCGAACGCCGATACGCATCAAGAGAAAGTCGCGTGCGATCGGCGCGGCTTCCCGATCAATGTTGATAGATGCAAGAAAAACAATGACTTTACGCAATGATCAACGATCGCGTGCCGCGCCTGCGCCATCTCTGCGAAGGCTTTCACCGGCTTCTTCGAGCTTCCTCGCGCAGTATCGATCATCTTACAGCAAGCGGTTCGACCGGATCGCGATCATGCCCGCGCATGCCCCGAAGATGCTTCGGCACGAAGCTTCGATGCGTGTACGGAAAGCCAGGATCAACGCGCGAGCCGCGTTTTTGTGCGCACTAGCCTCTTGCACGACTGATTAACCGCGCTACGGTAATCACGCCTCTTGTCGGCACAGAACCCACGCCGGCAAATTAGCAGAGGGAACTCGATCATGGTGAAGGCTACCACCAAGCGTAAACCGGCAAAGAAGAGCGGCGCGAAGAAAAGCGGCGCTAAGAAGGCCATGCGAAAGTCGGCCTCGAAAAAGAGCTCAAAAAAGAGCGCCTCGAAGAAAAGGGCTCGTGTAAAGCACGCAGCAAAAAAGGCTCACAGGACGACGGCGCGCAAATCGCCGTCCAAGAAAAGAGCTGCCAAGAAGCGCAGGGCTGCTCCCCGCAGCCCGATGCCGATGATGCCGGAGTCGGTCTAAACTCATCGAAGGAGGAGGACGGAGACGGCCAGTCTGGCCTTTCATGCGGGGCTTGGCATGAAAGGCTGCATAGGGTCCCTATGCTTGCGCCGGTTGTCCCGCCTCCGTCCCGTTCCTGAGCGGCTGGTGCTTGTCGCCGGCCGCAGAGGGAGGACGTGCCGCTGATGTCTCGCCGTTCACCTATCGCACCAGGCAGGACTGGGCAAAGGTGAACCAGATCTTCTCGGCTGCGGTGCCTTGCGCCTTCATTTTCTGCCATTCGAGCGCACATTCGTGCATGCGCGCGCGCGTGTAGGGCGGAAGCTGCAGCAGCTTGCCGGACGTCCAGGGCAGGGCCGATGTCTCGCCCGTGACTCTTGGGTCCGGTGCTTGGAGCGGAGCCGTGGCGACGGAGGCTTTGGGCGCCGCGAGAGTCGAAGGCTGGTCCGGCGCTTGCAGCGGAGCCGCGGCGACGGGGGCTTGGGGTGTCGCGAGAGTCGAAGGCCGGACCGGCGGCATCGGCGGCGCCGCACTCGTGTCAGACTTGGTTTTCGAGGATTCGTCTTGCGCTGAGACCAGGGCCACGCAAGATACATTGACCGCCAGGCCAAGGAGCAGCGCCAATGCTGCGGTGCGAATCGCGCGGCGGCAAGAGCGGCTGCCCGTAAGAGAGTTCTGGCGGGAAATCCTATCCATCCTTCGCGGCGGCGCTCTGCCAATCGACTTTCCGGCGGCTGGGTCGGGCACGGGCCGACAATGACGAGAACTATGCCAGCATCATGGCATGAGCCTTCCTCGATCGGGGATTCTCCAGGCGCCTGAGAGCGGCAATAGAGCCAAGGCGTCCGGACTTTCCGTCTGGCTCTTCACTGCGGCGGAGGCGTGATGCCGAGGACGGCGGCGACGCCGATCACCAGGACCCCGAAGCTTAGCTCGAAGGCAACGCTCATGCGAAGTTTGACCATTTGCGCCATCCCCTTTCGAAGGGGCGGCGCTGAGCCGCGGCATGGTGCGTTTTCGGGCACGGCACGAATGGTTCGACCGCATCTCGCGCTATTACCGCGACGCCTCGCGATGGATTCGGCGCCGCCGCAAAATTCCTGCGACCGACCGTGATTTGATATAAACTTTATATGGGCGACCGAGGGGTGGCACTTTGCGACGCAAGCTGGAATGGATCTCGCCGATCTTTCTCGTCGCGCTGCTGGTACAGATTTTTGCACCTGTCTGGGCAGCCTTTGCCATGGCTGCGGCGTCGGACCCGTTATGGTCGGCGCCGATCTGTTCGGAGGTGATGAGCGGCGCGAATCAGAACCCGGCCGACCGGCAGAATAATCACGCCGATTGCTGCACATTCTGCGCGCTGGCGCATGCCCCCTTCATGCCAACGGACGCGCGCGTCGCCACATCGGCGCCCCACGCGCCGCCAAGGCGGATATCCCTAAATTGCCTGACTGAAATCCCCTCGACACTTCCGATCCCGCATGTCGCGCAAGCGCGGGCACCGCCGGCGCTCTTCTGACCGATGTCATGGCGGCCTCGCGCCGCGTTCATCCCGATCGTCTCGCTCGATTTCGGCATCGACAATCTGAATAACGACAAATATTTCCCGCTGGTTCCCGGCAGAACCTTTGTCGCAGACGCGAGGGTCAAGCTCCGAACGCCGCGAGGTTGCTTTTGCATCGATCATAGCCGCGTCAGCTTGACGCCCGGATGCAAGATAAGTTTCGCGAACCAAGCGATAGGAGAATATCATGAAATATCCGCTGATAGGCTGCGCCCTGCTGGCGATCGTTGCCGCGACACCGGCTTCCGCATTGACCATCATGGCAGCCGCCGATGATTCCTCAAGCGTCAGTGTCGGCACGTTGAAGATCGAGCATGCCTTCACACGTCCGACGCCCGGCGGCGCCAAGGTCGCCGCCGGCTACCTGACGATCACCAACGGCGGCAGTACGGCGGACCGCCTCGTTTCCGCAACATCGAACATTTCTGCCAAGACCGAAATCCACGAAATGAAGATGGAAGGCGGAGTCATGGAGATGCGCGAGTTGACTGACGGTCTTGCCATTCCGGCGGGCGCGACGGTGGCGCTGAAGCCCGGCGGCTACCACATCATGTTCGTTGATCTGAGCCGGCCGGTGAAGGCAGGCGATACGATCCACGCGACCCTCGTCTTCGAGAAGGCCGGGAAGGTGGACGTCGCCTTCAAAGCCGCCGCCAGCATGGGCGCCATGGGCCCTGGCGGAGGGATGGGCGGGATGCACATGCATTGAATGAGCACTCAACCGGCTCACGGGGCCGGTCGCGCATACGCGGGCCCGTCGGCTCCGTGGGAGGTGTCGCTCAAGTCCGAGGGAAACGAATCGTCGACCGGCGTTGCGTTCTCACTGCGGCGGAGGCGTGATTCCGAAGGCCGTAGCGACGCTGAGAACTGTGACGTCAAGCGCGAGTCCAACACTCACGCTCGCCGAGCTTGATGATTTGCGCAATTCTTCTCGCCCTCTCGCTATCAAGGACCAAAATGCCTCGACGTTTCCTTCTTCCGTTCGCTCTGATCCTCTGCCTCGCGGGCTTAGGTGTGGCCTCGTTCATGATCGCATCTAAAGAGCCCGGCGCGCGGAGCCCCGGGATCGGCGGTCCCTTCCACCTGACTTCGGCAAATGGCGGCGAGGTCACCGACGCCGATTTCAAGGGCCATCCCTTCCTGGTCTACTTCGGCTATACGCATTGTCCGGATATCTGCCCGACGGTGCTTTCCCAAATGTCGCAGATCTTGAAGGCGATGGGCGACGACAAGCGGATGAAGGCGTTGTTCATCACCGTCGATCCGGAGCGCGACACGCCTGCGGTGATGAAGGAATATCTATCGAGCTTCGATCCCAGCATCATCGGACTTTCCGGCACGCGCGAAGAGACTGACGCGGTGGAAAAAGCCTACCGGGTCTATGCCAGGAAAGCACCGGGGCAACGCGGCGACTGCACAATAGACCATACCGCTCTCGTCTTTCTCATGGACAAACAAGGCCACTTCGTCACCCCGTTCAATCTCGACCGCTCACCGCAGGTCGCCGCAAAGGACCTCGGCAAGTATTTCTGATGCTTGCCAGCCGATCGGCGCTTGGTGACGCCATGGTGACGCGAGGTGTTCATTTCACCGGATGCCGTCACTGCGGCGGAGGCATGATCCCAAGGACCGCAGCGACGCTGAGAACTGCGACGCCAAGCGCGAGTTCGAAACTCACGCTCCTGCGTAGCTTGATGATTTGCGTAATTCCGCTCGAAGAATTGGCGCGCAGCCTCGGCGTCGCGACAAAGCGGTTAAAATAAGCCAAAGCCAGCATCGCCGCCACTACGACCACTTTGGTGAACAGCACGTCGCCATAGGCGGTGTCGAATAGCTTGCCGAACGAGCCGGCGACGCGGAAACTTGCATTGCTGATCCCGCTGATTACGATCAAAGTAACCGCTACTGTCGCCATCAAGGAATAGCGCAACAATATTTCGGAAGTCTGTATGGACGCGTCTAGCGGATCGTTCTGCCGCTGCTCGAGCAGCGCAAAAAGAAGTGGCGGAAGGCCGCCGACCCAGGCGGCAGCGGCGAACATATGCACGCTATAGGCGATGATCATAAGGGCACCATAGAGGCTCGCGCCGCCTTCCGCGGCATGGCCGAGCCAAGCCTGGCTGATCAAGAGCAAGGCGCCGATGTGAAGAAGCGCCGAGAACCAGGCGCGGTTATGCCAGGGCAAGATGGCGATCACGACGGCCGCCGCAAGCAGCATCAGACGCAAGATCGCCACCGGGCCAAATTGGGTTTCGAAAAAGAAGAGGTGCAAGGTTTCGGGATCGACGACGTTGCTGAAGCCGTCGGTCATGTTGGCCAAAATTCCAGCAAGCCAGGCGACGCCGGAAATTGCCGCCACTGGTGCCGCGATGCGCAGCAAAACGATTGTCGCGTGAAGTGCCCGCGGCAATCCTCCGGGGCCCGCCGTCGATCGTTCGTGTCCCATGTAGAACCAAAAGAACGAGGACCCAAACAGCACGAAGACCGACGCAAAATGGATCCAACGCGCGATGACGAGGAATTTGAATATCATCATTGCTCCTCTGTGCGGGATAGCGCCGAGATTCGTAGCCGGAAGTAAGCGGGATGAAGCGATCGCGACATCGAGCCGCTTCCGCGACGACGGAACGGCTCGACAGCGCGTCTTTCAGCTGATGGGTCGCGCGCCGCGCAGGCCTAAAGAACCAGGCTCAGCCGGCATCGAACCAGGCTTCAACTCACGGCGCGATCGTAAATTTATACGTGCCCGAAGTGTGATGCGTGTCGACCGAAACGACATGCCAGCTCACCACATAGGTGCCGGGCTTCAGCGGATGCCCGAGCCGCACATGGAGTGTATTCGCAGGACCGATTGTCGGCTTTCCGGCCGGAACTGGCCCACCCCCCTCTGCGGCGATTTGCACACCCGAAAAGGCGAGCACGACGTTCTGCGTGAAGCTGAGCTGCAGCTCACTCGGCGAACCGTTGACGGTACCGCCCACGGAGGGAACTGCATGATCCAGAAACGCATGCGCGAGAGCGGCCGTCGTAGCAAGAGCGCAAACGAAAGCTGCTGTGATTGAAAGTGTCAGAAGACGTTGCATGGTCGATCTCCTCAATAGGGGTTGGCGCGGGTCGGTGGAGCCCCGAACAGCGGTTTGCCGATCGTATCTGGCGCGATGTCGTCGAGGAAGAAATCCACTATGGCCAACGCGCCGACATGCTTGCCGCTCGCCTCGTTAATCGGGACCTGCGCCATGACTCCGACTTCAAAATATTGTCCGATCCAATAGACCGACGGGCCGACGACACCAGTTGTTTCGTAGGGCGAGAACTCGCCCGGTATCGAAGGGCCGATGTTCGACACGGGCGTACTGAAGATGCCTTCAAACGAAGGAATGAGCTTGTTGAAGAAATCGGGCATCTGGTGAATGAAAGAGTTCTCATAGAGCAGGCTATATTGCAGCGTTGCACCGTAAGTTAGAACGGTTGGATTCAAGCTCTGGTCGGGATTTATGCTGACTGTCGGTATGGAAAAGTCCATCTCACCGGTGACGGCGAAAGGACGCAGCCAGTCCGCCGAAACATCGCCAAAGCCTTTGCCGGCAAAGACC
Organism: uncultured Alphaproteobacteria bacterium; assembly: GCA_963720425.1. Taxonomy (GTDB): domain Bacteria; phylum Pseudomonadota; class Alphaproteobacteria; order Rhizobiales; family Beijerinckiaceae; genus Methylovirgula. The sequence continues at coordinate 143,987 of OY970391.1, read as the reverse complement.
TTCGACGTGACGGTCGAGAAAGGGACCGAAGGCAGAGAAGAATTTTGGGGACTGCCGGTATTGCCCCAATCGACGCTCTCCGCCCCGGCAACGATAAACTCATGCTCGGGGTTTTGATAGAAGACATACTTCGCCTCGGTGTCGAGGTTCGACCAACCCTCGGCTTCCGGGTTCTTTTGCCACGTAAAGCTGTTCCCGATCGTAAGCACCAAGTCGGGGGTGATCAACTTGTCGTATTCCCAAGCGAGGTTATACGAGATCGGACCGAGCGTGCCGTCGGGATTGGCTACCGCCAAATAGGCGAAGGCTGGCAAGACCAGTTCGTCGTTGACGCCCGGATCGTCGATCGTCAACGTTGCCGGAAATACGCGATTGCCGACGATCGTATGGGCGAACGCCGGACTGATGCCGATGAGCATCGCGGCGGCTGCGCCTGCGGTGACAAGAAAAGCCTGATGAGACATGGTCGGTCCTCAGTCTGAATGATGGAGATGGCCGGCCACGAGATCGGCAGGCCGAGATCCGCGCGAGAACGCGCGAGCGCGCCGGCCTTGTGGCCGCGAGACAAGCTTCGCCAGGGCGAAGCCGATCCGTCTGTTCAGGCTGAGGCGGGAGGACCGCGCGGCGGCGCGCCGGCGGGAAAACGGGCCGGGGCAGGAACGATTAAGGGCGTCTGTGCCGCTTCCGACAAAACGGCGACAAAGCTTTGGAGGCTGCCGACCGAAGGCGCAAAGACCATCGCCGCCTGGCAATGGAGGGCGCAGAAGGGACAAGGATGATGGACCGGCGCGGGACCTTGCGCCGGCGCGGACTCATTGCCATCGCCCGGCGCATGGCAGATCGGAAAGGCGCTTTGCGCAGAGTTCCCCCGCGCAGGATCGAAAGGAGATCCGGCCGTGCAGAGGCCCGCCGCGAAAAGCTGCACATAGAGGCCGAGGATGGCGAGCCAGGCTGAGATATGACGGCGCACGCCACTGGGTGCGCCAAGGCCGCCAGCGCTCAGAGTCCGTCCTCTGCAGATGCGATCGGACACCCCCAGCTCCTCTCGCGCGCCTTCACCATATCAGCCTGGGGCGGGCCTGAAAAGACGCGGCGCATTGCTTGGGTTTGACACCACCGGCAGGGTCGCATCGCGACGTTCCGCCCGCCGCTCCAGGTCCTGCTATTCCAACTTCACCAACAGGCCGCGTGCGAGAGCCGCGTGGAACAATCGGTCAAAGATTACCACGGCGGCGACAAGATATACGCCATCCAAAGCAATGCCGTATCCCAGATTCGCCAAAGACAATCCACCGCCGGCCATAATTTGGCGCAAGCCCTCGAAGGCGTAGGTGGTCGGCAAGGCAAGGGCCAAGGGCTGCATGGGCCGCGGCAGGGCTGAGAGCGGATAGAAGACGCAGGAGAAGGGCATCACCAATCCGGTGATGCTCCAAGTGAAGCTTTGGATCTTCGTTGTGTAGCGGACGATCAGTCCGGTTACGAAAATCCCGACAGCCAGGCCGAAAATAATCAGGACTAGGATGAACGGGAGAAGCGCGGCCAAATAGGGAAAGAGATCATAGGAATAGAAGACAAGAGCGACGATGGCCGCCGCCGCTGTTCCGACAATCGCCTTCAGCAGATTTATCGCCAGGAGACCGGCGAGATATTCGCGCACGGTCAGCGGGGTCGAAAGCAGTCCCATCACGTTATGCGACCAGACTTCCGTCAGAAACGAGACCGCCAGGTCGCGCTGAAATGCGCGGAACATGCCCCAAAGAATCGCCGCTCCCAGCAGAAAGCTGATCAGTCCCGGCCGAAGATTGCCGTGCTGCGCAAGAAATAAGGTGAGGAAACCCCAGACGACGATGTCCATCACCGGCCAATAGAGTGTGTCGGTGACGCGTTCGAGATTGTGTCGTGCATCATAGACATGCCGCTCGATGACTGCGGCAATTCTATTGAACCTCATGCGGTTCACTCTGGCTGGCGCGGATGAAAGCTTCGGAGAGCGCGGGCTGCTTGCGGTCTTCGCGCAGAATCGCACGGGTGACTTCGGTAGGGCCACCTGTGGCAATGACCCGACCGCGGCGCAGGAAGATGACGCGGCTGCACAGTTCTTCCACGTCCACCATGTTGTGCGAGGTGTAGAGGATCGCGGTGCCATGTCGTCTTTGCAATTGGATGAGCGCTTCCTTTGCGAGCGTCGCCGCATAAGGGTCAAGCCCGCCCAGCGCCTCGTCGAGCAGCAGCAGCTTCGGATCGTTCAAGAACGCCTTGCAGAGGCGGACGCGCGCAATCTCGCCAAAGGATAGCTGCAACATCGGCTTTCTCTCGAGCTCCTCGATACCCAAAACGCGCAACAAGGTGCGAATCTTCACTTGCCGGTCCCGAACGTCATAGAGGCGCGCGTAGACCATCAGATTTTCAAAGACCGTAAGACGGTTCGGAAAACCGGCATAGGGCGAAGCCATGTTGATCTTGCCAAATATCTCTTCGCGGTGGCGCTGCAGAGATTTGCCGAATATGCGGATCGTTCCGCTTGTCGGTTCGACCAGTCCGAGTAGCATGTGAATCGTCGTGCTCTTGCCGGCTCCGTTGGGTCCGAGGAGACCGACAATTTCGCCTTCGCTCACGCCGAAAGACACATCGTCAACCACACGACACGATCCAAAATTCTTGGTCAAATGGTCGACTTCAAGAAACATCGTGACAATCTCGCCGGCGCGACCGGCTTTGCGCCTGTTGGGGCTCTAATATATTCTACGCTATGTTCTATTTCCGGCAATAGTGAATCCGATGCTGGTCCTCTGTAACGGGATGCCGCGTAGCGCCTCGACATGGTCGTACAATGTCGCCATGGCTCTGCTGCGCCACACTGCAGAGGAAGTGCATGGCGGCTACGACGAGAACCTTCATCGCTTTCTGCGTACCTTGCCGGCATCATGCGTGCATGCGGTTGTCAAATGCCATTCGCTCGACGGCGCCGGCGTCGGGCTCGCCCAAGTACACGCCGCCAAGGTTATTTACACGTGGCGCGATCTGGCGGACGCGACCGCGTCCTACATGATCATGTTCGGCACCGACTTCGATCGCGTGCTCGCCATAATGTCGAGCTCGCTCGACCTCTATCAGCGCCACCGGCGCAACGGCGCGCTCATTCTTGGCTATGACGCGATCATTCAGCAACCGACAGAATCGGTGGCGGCCGTGGCGGCCTATCTGAACGTCGCGGCGTCGCAGGATCAGATCGCCGAGATTGCCGAAGCAAACTCACTCGCCAGAATGCGCGAGAAGGTGAAAGAGATCGGCTCGCTTGATTATGGCGAGCGCCTCATCCGCCACGAGCGCAGCTCTTACGATCCCGAGACGCTCCTCAATGTCGATCATATTCGTGACGGCGGCGCCGGATATGGCGCCAGCCGGCTCAATCAAACCCAGCTCCGCCGTATCGACGAATTGCTCCGCGCAAAGGGACCGCTGGGAGAAGGCTGAAGACCGTTGGTCGGGTTCGTGCGGCGCGCCTTGGTCGCGCGCGGCCACTAGCGTCGGTCATTTCGGCGTTTGCCCGGTCAGTTGGGCAACGACCGCGGCCAGCGCGCGGACCTCCTCCGCCAGCCGGTTCTGCGATTTCTCGACGGCAGCTTGGGTCTGCTCAGCCCGGGTGTTCATCCTCTGAATTGCACCCAACATCTGTGCCAAGGCGTCGAGGATGGTGCTGTCGTTCAGCACGACCGTTTGCAGGATATCGGACAGCTCGTGCTCGACATCGGAAATGCGGTCGAGCCGCGAGAGGATTTCGTCCCGGTCGCTCATGACATGCTCAGGCATTGAGTTCTTCGGCAGTTTGCTTGGGCATCAGCTCTTCGTAAACGAAGCTTACGGGTTTACCTGCATCGAGTGAGTGCCAAATCCAATCTGCCGTGCCTCGCGCCGAGAAATAGCCACCGAGCTGCGCCGCGCGGGCACGAATTTCCGTCTGCACAGAGGGCGACATCAGCCACTTTATGGCTTCCAGGACGGCGTCGCGCTCGTAAGGAGCGACCATGCCAAGTTTGAAGCGGTTGACGAAGCCTGCGGCACACGTTTTTTCGCTGCCGAGCACCAGCATCGGCAGGTGCGACGTGGCCATCAAAGTGACCATGCGGCTGGGAAGACTGAGCTGCGCGATCGCGCGCACCGGGGCCGGACTTTTGCCATCCAGCGGATCGGACGGCACCACGGCAAACGGATAGCGCTTCAGCAAATTCGGCAGATCCATCTCGGCAATCGGATCGCGCAGGTGAATGCCGTTCTCGGCCAACGTGGCGCGGTTGAGGGCGAGCCCCGAGGGCTCCTTCTGGTTACAGTACCAATCGACCTCGATATTGCTTCCCCGAAAGATCTGCGGGAGCAACTCGAGCCAACGCTGTCCCCAAATGTTGCCCAGCAGCGCACACCGGGGTGGGTTTGTGGCGGGCGGCGACGGGACTGGATGTTTCTGGATGATCTCCTCGGCGACGACCGGCGGCATGACCCAGAAGCGCATGCGATACTTCGTCTGATAGGCGTCACGCATTTCCGGCGAGATCACCAGTCGAAGCTGCGACTTTGCGAAGAGCTGGTGCATCAGCTCGTCCGAGATCCCGTCGGCACAGACGTTCTTGTCATCCATGACATAGGTGCAGAGCGGCGCGTTGAGGATTTCCTGCGCCGCGAGTGCGATGGTTGCTTCGGCCGGCGTATAGGGGAAACAGATGATATGCCGCACATTGGCGCCGCCAACATACCATTTCAGCCACGATATGATCTCAGCGCGCGCCGATTGCGCCAGTGGAAGACACAACTGCGCCGCGCCGAAGTTTTGATCGCTATCGTAAAAGTTGTTGGCGCGTATGGAAATGATCGAATCCGAATCGGCAAAGATGCGCAGCAATAATGTTCCCGTTCCATGCTGCGCATTCACTTCGCAGGCACTGATCACAAGGTCGGCCGGATCGGGCAGTTCGGTCACGTCCGGCGGGTCGTAGGCTTCAATACCCTCATGCTTGCCAGCCAATACCGCCTGCAGGCGGGCCCGCGCCTTTTCGGCAATGATCAGGGGACTGCCGATCATGAAATATCTTCCTGGTCAGCTTGAGGTGAGTCGGGCTAGCTGCGGTTTCATGTCTTGTTGCTGGCGCACGATCGCTTCGATGTTGGAGCGAACATCGTATTGCATTTGCCAGTCGGGGAAATGGCTCTTCACCTTGCTCAGATCGGAGATGTAGCAGATGTGATCGCCGATCCGGGCCTTGTCGCTCAGTCGATAATTGAGCCGGTAGCTCATGGCGTCGAGGATCGTGATTGTTTCGAGGATTGAAAGGCTGTTGGAACGGCCGCCGCCAAGATTATAGACTTCGCCGCGGCGCGGGTTTTTGTAGAATTCCCAGAACAGCGACGCCACATCGTCGCAATGGATCTGGTCGCGCACCTGCTTTCCCTTGTAGCCGAAAATCGTGTATTCGCGCCCCTGCATCGCACACAACACGATATAGGTCAGATAGCCGTGCAGCTCGACCGCCGCGTGGAGCGGTCCGGTAAGGCAGCCGCAACGGAAAATGCCGACCGGCATGTCGAAATACCGTCCGAACTCCTGCGCGAGCACGTCGGCTGCGACCTTCGAAGCGCCGAACAGCGAGTGAAGGCAATTATCGATCGACATGCTTTCATCGATGCCGTCGAGCCCGTCGGCATAATCGTAGCGTGTCTCCAGCTCTTGCAACGGCAGGAGATTCGGCCGGTCGCCGTAGACTTTGTTTGTGCTGGTGAAGCAAAAGGGCGACTCGGGGCAGTAATCGCGTGCCGCGACGAGCAAGTTCAACGTGCCGACGGCATTGACATCGAAATCCTCGTAGGGAATCGAGGCCGCCTTGTCATGCGACGGTTGCGCTGCGGTATGGATGATGAATTGGGGTCGCTCCGCCTTGAAGAGATCGCGCATCCGGCGCCGGTCGCGAATATCGACCGAGAGATGACGATAGCGCGGGAATTGCCGCTTGAGATCCTCTACCGCCGCGGCCGTCGAGCCAGCAGGACCGAAGAACTCGCGCCGCATATCATTATCGATCCCGATCACGTCCCAACCCCGGGACGCCATCATCTTCACGCACGCGGAACCGATCAGGCCCCCCGACCCGGTTACTATAACCCTCATAATCGTCCTTCGCGGGCGCTCTAAACTAACAAGACCTCATAGAGTGGACGGGATCTCCTCACACGGCAATCCTACTGGAAACACAAGGCGCGTCAACGGGTCGTATCATTGCGGCCGGGAGCAATCGATGTGGGCCATCGAAACGACATTGGACTGATGTGGGCCGCGAACCTCACTTCGGCGCCAAAACTTCGACAATCCCCACGACACCAATCGGGCCGGCGGGGTGTCGTTGGATGACAACATCGTTCGCATCGGCCTCAACTACAAATTCGATTGGTAAAAGCCCGTCGTGTAGCTTGTCGAGCAGCATCTCGCCATGAGCACACTCAGACGTCACTAAGCCGCTTGCTGTCAGGCGACGTCTAGACGTCCGATGACCGCTTCGGGTCCATAACCGCACATCGGGCCATGCATTCGGCCATTATGAGGGTATTGCTATAAGAAATCGAGTCCGGCCGAGGTCCTATGGCCGGGCTTCGCCACCCAGTCCAGTTTCGGCGGCCACCCAGCTCTGGCGCTGGGACCCGGTCATGGACTAATATTCAAAGCGGACCACACCTATGGGGAGCCGGCCGGCGACGGCGCAGGCATCCTTACCTTTTATAAGTCCAAAAGCGTACCAGCGGGCAGGGAGCGGGAGGCGAGGGAAATCTCGTCTCGCTTCACATGCCCGAGATCGTGACACTGCTGCGTTTGGGCAGCGGTGGCTAGTTCGCCGAGGAGCGTCAGGTTTTCTTCGAGAAGCAGGCGGAGACCGCTGAGATGGATGGCGGGACTGTGCCGCCCGTCAGGCGAAGCTCGCGCCTTCGCCTGCTGGCCCGGATCGACAAGGCATGACCGTTGTGAAATTTCTGACTGCGGATGAAATCGAGAGGCGGCTCGAATCACGTCTCGGCCGGATCCACGCTAAGCAACGTCTGGGAATTGAAAGGGACCACCAAGCGCAGGCGTTCGGCCAGGGGCTCAATTTCCTTCATCTGGAGAACATGCCTGTTTCGCAGGCGATCATCGAGGGCGTTCTGCGTCTTTCGGGAATATACTGGAGGGGTCGCGCCAATGCGCAACAGATTCAAGTGCGGAAGAACGACGTCACCTCGAGCTTTCTGCCCAAGACGTTCGATGATTTCACGATCCTCCATTTGAGCGACCTGCATGCCGAGCTGAACTTGCGTACGATGGACGCAATCGGTCGCCTCGTGCGCGAGCTTCGATACGATCTCTGCGTCCTCACAGGGGATTATCGGGGAAAGACGTTCGGCGCCTTCGAAACCTGTCTGGCGAGCCTTCTCGAATTGCGGAAGCTGATAACAGGCGACGCCTATGGCATTCTCGGCAACCACGACAGCATCCTGATGGTGCCCGATCTTGAAAATATTGGCATAAGCATGCTGCTCAATGAGCACATCGCGATCGAACGAGGCGGCGCACGGATCTATCTCGCGGGCATCGACGACGCACATTTCTATCGGGTCGACAATATCGAGAAGGCCGCCGCCGGAATTCCCGAGGAGGCGTTTTCGATCCTTCTCTCGCATACGCCGGAAATCTACCGGCAGGCGGCTCACGCTGGCTTCGACCTGCTCTTGAGCGGGCATACCCACGGCGGACAGATCTGCCTGCCTGGCGGCATACCGATTATCCTAGAAGCCGAGCTGCCACGATCGATGGCCAAGGGCGCGTGGAAATACGGGGACATGGCCGGCTACACATCCGCTGGCGCGGGTTCATCCGTCGTTCCGGTCCGCTTCAACTGTCCGCCGGAGATCACGCTCCATCGTCTGCGCGTCGCAAATGATCGCACTCAATAAGGCCGGTCCCGAATCTTGAGCGCGTAAAAGACCTGCGACGCGATCAGCTCGCCGACGAAGAACAGGATCGTGATTGCCGCGACGTCTGCCGGGGTGATCCCCATAAGACGGATCGCCAGCAGCGCGGGAAAGAGGGATTCCGGAATCTGGTCGAGGCCCACCGCCTTGCTGCTCGGTGCCTTTCCCATCCGGCGCTTGATGAAGCTCGAAAGTAGATCCCCGCACATTGACGCGAATGCGATGAGTGCGCCCGCGCGCCAGTCAAGCCCGGCCAGTGGCGCTGCAATTGCCGTGACCGTGATGCCGACCGAAAAGCCTCTGATCGTCTTGGAACGTCCGAAGAGCGGCTGGCCGTCGAAGAAGCGAGCATCGCCATCGAGCGGCCATGCGTACCTGTTGCCCAGGATCCGCGTCGCAATGACCGGACTCCCGTTGGCGATCGTCAACAAAAGGAGGACGGTCGCTATCGAACCATAGTTCATCACTCGACTCGCACTCTGACCGCTCGGCCGAAGCGCGTCGGCGCATGCGCACGGCGACGATGACCGGGACGGCGGAGCTTTGCCTTCGAAGCGCTCTTGGCGCAGGTTCGGTTCACGACGGCAGGCCAGGAATGTTTATAAATAGAGTGTAGTCTCCATTCGCGTCGAAATATGGCAGAGTGCCTGCTTTCGCCCGGTCAGAGACGGCCGCTTCGCGCCAATAGGCGACATCGGGCATAGCCGAGTCGCGACCGATACGTGGCAGCTAATTCGTTACACTTTCCACAATATGCGCCCGACCGTCGCACGATCTGGCTGTTCCGAGAGAAACTGACGAAGGCAGGCACCATCGGGCCTCTGTTCGAGCGTTTCGACGCAATGCTCAGGCAGTCCGAATATATCGCGATGTCGGGCCAGATCATTGACGCGAGCCTGATCGCGGCGCCGCGCCAACGCAACACCGCGGACGAGAAGAAAGCGATCCGGCAAGGCCGGGTTCCGGACAACTGGAAAGACAAGCCCGCGAAGCTGCGCCAGAAGGATCGCGACGCCGCTGGACAGTTAAGTTCACCAAGGCCAAGCCGCGCGAGGATGGCTCGACACCGTCAGTTGATCTGGCGATTCATCAGAACCACATCTCGATCGATCGCGGCTTTGGCTTCATTCGTAGATGGAGCGCGACGGATCCCGCCCGCTACGAGGGGCGCCTTCTACGCGAGGGATTTCTCGATAAGACCAACACGGCGAGCACCGTATGGGCCGACACCGCCCACAGATCGGCGGCCAACGAGGAGTTCATGGAAAAGAACGGCTTCGTCAGCCACGTCCATCGCAAGAAGCCGAAGGGGCATGCCATGCCGCAGGCGATCCGGCGCGCCAACGCCGTCAAATCGAAAATCCGCTCGAGGGTTGAGCATATCTTCGCCGAGCAGAAGGACCGGATGGACCTGTTCATCCGCACCATCTGGATTGCGCGGGCAATGGTGAAAATCGGACTGGCGAACCTCGTCTACAACATCAAACGCATCCAAAGCAAAGCAGGTCTGGGCAGTAACAATGTGCCGCCAAGCCAATCAGCCTCGCGCTCCTGCGCTTCATCATAATTGCCATTGAGGAAATGGCCGTCTGCTGTTCTGCTGGCCGTAGCCAATTCATGGCCAAGCATGATGTGAGATAACTCGTGCATGAGCACGACCGCATCGGCGTCCAGCAGCTTGCCGGCCTTCTCCTGAAATTCCAGGCGAGCCATCCGGGCCAAGTAGTTTCGCGCAACGCGCGCGCATCCGGATAGGCCAGCACCGCAGCATCGTCATCGAGCACCACGGCTTCGGCGGGGCTCGCGTCATACAACCCTGTGGGTTCAGCCGGCTCGATGCGTTGCTTGGCGGCAGCGCGGGATTTGACACCGTTCGTGCCGCCGCCAGTGAGCCGGTTAATCCCGCGATCCGTGAAACCCATTTGCTGCTCGCAATTGGCGCGTAGCCATTTCTCGCATGCGGCGAGATCAAGCTTGCCATCGCTCCGCACCGGCAGCCCTTGCTTGGCGAGGTTGGTAATGCGCGCCCGAGATACGCCCGCGTGTCCAAACCTGTCAAATCGGCAACGCCCGCCTGCGGTCCGCTGCGCACCGCCGGCGCACGCGGCGAGGTTGCGGTTGCCAGCTCGGCCCGGGCGATCTTTCGATGCCGGCGATCATCACCCTCATGTGGCTATCGCCGCAACCCGCGCCCTTGAAGTAAGACTTGTAGCGCCCGTACATGAAGCCTTCGAATCGATCGGAGCGAACCCGGATGGCCTCGCCGGAGCTTTTCTCAATGGCAAAGAGCGCGCCGTTGCGCATTTCGAAGCGGAGATCGGCAGCCGCTCGTAGGCGCAAGATTTTTCAGGGCGCAGCCGCGGCCAAGTAATCGGCGCGCGACTCCCGCCGAGATGACAATACGTTTCGCCGCAACTATCCTGAGTTCGTAGCGTCGTGGGCTTTAGCCTGAGATGAACCTGAGCAGGGATCGATGAGTGTGCCTTCCAACTGCCGTTTCTCGCCGCCCTTGGCGAGTGTCATCGTTGTCAATTACAATTACGGCCGTTTCCTGCGGGACGCCGTCGACTCCGTCTTCGCGCAAAACTATCCGCACATCGAATGTATTATCGTCGATGATGCTTCGACCGATGACAGCCCGACGGTCGTTGCCGAAATCGCCGCCGCTCATCCAACCGTGAAGATCATCAAGCGGCATAAAAACGGCGACCAGCTTGCGGCATCCCTGGAGGGGCTTGCGGCGAGCACTGGCGACTACGCCCTCTTTCTCAACTCCGACGACTTTCTGCTCGATCAATGTATCGCAACGCATGTTTTTGTGAATCTCTCGTTGCGGCTGCCGGTGGGCTTTACCTGCAGCGATATGATCCAGGTCGTTGGAGATCGTCTGGTTCTCGGATCTACCGCGGCCATGGGCGACTATATTCGTTCGGCGACACCTGAGATGAAGCCCTTGGTGCGACCGATCCCGGAGGAGATCGCCGGCCCTTGGAGTTCCACGGGCCTGGATCGATCGGTCCTCGATCGACTCTACAGCGTCGACGTGCAGTGCAGAGGCTGGCCTTGGTCGGCGACATCGGCCTTCTTCTTTCGCCGCGACGCCTTAAGCCTTTGGACCGATATGCCCGGACTTGTTGAGCTGCGCCGCTCGACAGATGGCTTTTTCGGGCACGCGATCAATGCTCTAACTGGCAGCGTTCTAATCGACAAGTCGCTGAGCGCCTTGCGTATTCACGGCGCCAATAACTTCAACAAAAGGGCACAGCTTGCGAATCTGCGTAATTACGACGAGTGGAAGGACCGCACGCCCATCGAACGCCGCGCGCTCCTCGATGAGGTGATCCGCGACCCGGCGCGATTTCCGTTCTCTTATCAGAATCAGTTGCGGACTGTGCTTGAGGCATTCGACACACCAGACACGACACCCGACGCGCCTGATTGGGCGAAATCGTCGCGCTTATCCTACCTTCTCGTCAAAGAATTCAGTTCGCTCGCGAAATTCCTCGGCGAGGAAGAACTCGTCCAATGGATGCTGCAAAGGAAGATCCATGAACAAGCCATGCGAGATGCCGGAATCCGCTGGTGAAGCGACCAGGGCGCGCGGGCTTGGTCACCAGCTAAATCGCTCCGGGGCCCCTCAGACAGGCGTCGCTTGCCATTGCCCCTCAGGCGTCATGCCTTGTTTGTTGGGAGCTCTGCCTTCCTGCCGAAGCCCTATACGATTCAGCGGCTCCAAACGAGCCTGTCTGTGTATTTTGGGATCGGGCGCCGCTGCGGTCACAAACGCGCCTAAAGGACCGCTCCTGACGGATTGTGTTGAAAAAGTCTGCTCTCTCCTCTGACCTAGATTTTTCAAGGCCGTGCGCGCTTCTCTCGGAAGAGCGCAGGGCACCCAGAACCCGACGCTGACCATCCTCGCACTCACCGCTCGCGCCTGCGATCACGCGATACGAACCGCGCGCGGCAACTAGCCGAGAGCGCGCCTCGAAACCTGTCAGCACACAGTTCGTGATCGATCCAGGCGATCAGCCGAGGCGCTCGGCGGGGCGTCGGCACGCCCCGACGCCCGTCGACAACATGCGGCGACGGTTCAGGCTTGCCAGGAACGCCCGACGGGTGCAGCATGAGGCTGGAACGAGTAGCTATCTGGGGAATGTCGGATAAGCGCGAAACTGATATCGAGCGCTCTTCGATTGCCTCCGTAGTGGGCAAAGAAAAGCGACGCCTTGTGCCTGAAAGCGCAGCTGCCAATGTCGACGGATGTCAAAGGAAGAGAGTGATTTCCATATCGATCCCCGCCGTTGAAATTGATGCCATTCCTCGTGTCGATGACGTGAATTCTCCGGCTCGCTGGCGTACGGGCACGCAATTGCCGCTGATCAGCTTCGTCGTGGTCAATTACAATTACGGCAGGTTCTTAGGGCAATGCGTGGAGTCCATATTTGCGCAGACCTATCCCGTTATCGAGTGTATCGTCGTCGACAACAAGTCGACGGATGAGTCCTTGGCGGTGATCTTTGATTTGAGATCGACATATCCGCAGCTTGAGGTCATCTATGAATCTTCTAATCTTGGACAGAGCGCGGCATGTCTCGACGGATATAACAAGTCGCGCGGACATTTCGTCGTGTTCGTCGATGCGGACGACTATTTCTTTGAGACGTTCGCCGAAACGCACGTGAGCGTCCATCTGTCATTGCCACAAGCGGTCGGATTCTCGTCAAGCGATATGGCGCAGGTCGTCAATGGGTCGGTCGTGCTCGGGACCATTTTCGAAGCTGCTGGGGCGCTCGATCCAGGGCTGTTCCGTAAAATTAATCCCGATGCATCGCGATCTTTGCTCGAAGCGCGCGGCCGCTCCGCGAAATTACGGCCCAGAGTCGAGGTGGAAAAGCTCTCGGTCAGATTTGTGTCTTTTGGAGTCATTGACTGGGTTTGGGCGCCCACATCCGGCACCATGTATCGGCACGACGCGCTCGGTCTATTCGCCGATTGCGTCATGCTGCCGTCCCTAGGATGCGCGACGGATGCGTATTTCAACTACGCGATAAACGCATTCACCGGCAGCGTATTGATCGACAAACCGCTATCTGCCTACCGTATTCACGGCGATAACCTATTCACGAAGCACGCTTCGCTCAACAAGCTCCTTTGTTTCGCGCATGGAGCAGACGACGGGCCTCTGGCAGCGAAGCTGGCCCTTGCGCATGTCACTGCAAACATCGATAAGTTTGCCGCCAAGTGCAGATCGCCGGCCGAACTCATGCAAGCGATGACGGCCTTAGGGCGCGTTGCCGCCCGGCGCCGCGCGCAGAGCACTATGGCTCTGAAGCTCCGCGCGTTCATCATAGCGGCGATGCGGCTTTACTGGCGGATAAAAATCAAACTGATCTGATTCTGATATTCGGCGGATGGTAAGCGTCGTTGTGATCCCGCCTTCCGCTGACATTGGTGATCGGCGAATGTGACGATCTCTGAATCGGAGATCGGCTTGTGTCTACGCTTGACCCTACGCTTGAGCCGGAGGTGACGACTGTTCGCCGGCTGGAGGTGACCACTGGGACCGGCAGACAGCGCCGGTTTGCAGAGGATGATAAGGCCCGTGTCGTTGAGGAGGCACTCGAGCCGGGCGCGGTCGTGTCGCACGGGGCGCGCCGGTACGGGTTGACGCCGCAGCAGCTGTTCACCTGGCGGCGGGAGGCTCGCGAGCGCGCCGAAGAGAGCCGCCAAACGCGGCTTCCTTTGTGCCGGTGGTTATGGCTGCCCCGCCTGTCGCGGACACCAAGACCGAAGCGACGTTCATCGAGATCGTGATCGGCGTGGCGACAGTGCGCGTTCCGCCGGGTTCGGACGCGACGATGCTGAAGCTGGTTTTGCGAGCCGTGAAGGCGGCAACGTGATCGTTCCCGCCAGCGGCGTGAAGGTCCTGATCACGACGAAGCCGGTCGATTTTCGTAAGGGCATGGATGGCCTCGCTGCCGTGGTGCGCGAGAGCCTCGGTGCGGACCCTTATGGCGGCGTCATCCACGTCTTTCGGGCCAAACGCGCAGATCGCGTAAAGCTGTTGTTCTGGGACGGTACCGGTGTCGTGCTTGTTGCCAAGCGGCTGGAACAAGGCTCGTTCCGGCCGACGATCAGCGATGGGGTGATGCGGCTTTCGCCGGCTCAGCTCTCGGCTCTTCTCGAAGGCCTTGATTGGCGCGCGTGCGTACTGTGCGGGTGCCTGCGCCGCAGGCGACGCTGTAACCCGTGGCACGATGACTCAGGCGCAATCGCGAACGAGACGAATCGCTGAGGATGCGATTCCATCGCGCTATGCCTGCTCCCTTCGATCAGCTCCCGACCGATCCGCATACTCTGCGTGTTTTGTTGTTGGCCGAGCGCGAACGGCATGCCGATGAGCTCGCCTCTGCCCGTGGCGAGGTCGAGCGCCTCATCAGCATCATCAAGGACTGCAGCGCCACTGCTTCGGCCGCCGGGCCGAACGGCTCGATGCCGATCAGCTGGCGCTCGCACTCGAGGATTTGGAACAGACGCTCGCTGCGGCGCAAGCCGCAGAGGAAGAAGATGGGAAGAAGCCGGCGAGATCGCGCAATCGGCGCATCAACCGCGGTGCGCTGCCGCCGCATCTGCCGCGAGAAGAGATCGTCATCGATGTCGCGGACAAAACCTGCCCTGCTGCGGTGGTCTCAAGCACCGGATCGGCGAGGATGTGTCCGAGCGGCTCGACATGATCCCGGCACAGTTCAAGGTGCTCGTCGTGCGCCGTCCCAAGTATGCCTGCCGGGCCTGTGAGGGCGAAGTGGCCCAGGCACCGGCGCCGGAGCGGCTGATCGAGAATGGCATTCCAACCGAGGCCCTCGTGACGCATGTCATCGTCAGCAAATATGCCGAGCACCTGCCGCTTTACCGCTAGGCGGCAGATTTATGCCCGCCAAGGCATTGCGCTCGATCGCTCGACGCTGGCCGATTGGGTGGGTCGCGCCGCCTTTGCACTCCGCCCCGTCTACGCCCACCCTGCTTGAAGGACTGAAGAGCTCGACCAAGCTATTCGCCGACGAGACAACGGCACCGGTGCTCGATCCTGGGCGCGGACGTACCAAGACGGGCCAGCTCTGGGCCAATGCTCGCGATCATCAGCCCTGGAGTGGACTTGAACCGCCCGCTGCGTTTATGCGCCCGACCGCAATCACGAGCGGCCGGCCGTCCACGTTGCGGGCTTCAAGGGCACCCTGCAGGTCGATGGTTATGGCGCCTATGCCCGGCTTGCCGAGCACGGCGACGTTCGTCCTTGCGTTTTGCTGGAGCCAAGTGCGGCGCCGTTTCTACGAGATCAAGGCGCACAGGCAATTGTCGGTTCTGCGCGCCGCTCTTCAAGCCAACCGCGCCGGACAGCCCATTGCACCCGTCACGAGGGCCGCATAATGTTCAACCCGGCGGCGCCGTCCGGCGAAGTTCAACAAGCATCGGGACATCCCCCGAGTCAAGAATCGCGCCGGTTAGCCTAATCATGCAACTTCCGAATCCAAACTTGATAGCCAGATTCCAGAATATTCAATTTCTCGCGATATATTTCTGTGAACGCGTCGATCGCTAGCTTTGGAGTCCCCTGCTGATTGAATTCTGGATCATCCCAAAGATAATCGTCGAATGCGATAATTCCGCCTGCTTTCGCAAGGCGAAAGGCCAGTACGGCATCCTCAAGGACGTCGACCGTGGAGTGACTACCGTCGATATAAATGAAGTCGTAAGCGGCGAGCGGCAACGTCCTCAGAATCTCTCTCGATAGGCCAAGCTTCAACTCGGTGCGCGCTTCCCCTTGCGCCGTTCTTATATTGGCCCGGAAAGAGGGCTGCTTATATATAAATCCAGGCATAAAAGGCGTGCCGCTTCGCTCGATGCAATGTTTTCTAACAGCCATGTTGACGAGCGCCCCTCGTTGCATCTTATTTCAAGAAGTGAGCACGGCGTGCCGCTAAGGTGCTTTAGGTGCTTTTCGAACGCCACGATGTTCCCTGAGAACCAGTCGGACTTAAATTATACTCAGCCATATATCCCTCGGAAGTATTGATGTGCGCCATGCGCCTGTCTGATCCACGAACACGTCCCAGCGAAGCGGGTCAAGACAGCGGTGCCACAAATTGAATTGGCCCACTGCCTCGAGGAATGTCCTGTTGAAAGTATCGCAAACCGGACAAATCAAAAGCGTTTTTTCGCGGATGCTTGCTATACGGCGCCCGACCAAGCGGTCCGCATCGCACGCGGGGAAACCGCTCGTTTGCTTGCTTCGCCGGATCGTGTCGTCGGCAAGCATCCCATCAAAACTTACGCTTTGCACCGAGCACGAGCCGACGGACCGTTTCAGAGAATTCTTTCATCGAGCGGTAGTGCAAGATGGTTTGTCCGCGTGTAAGCTGCCAGAATCGTTCCTCAAACCGCATATTTCCGCCGGCTCGGTCAATCAATTTCTGGACAAGTCCTATATAGCGGCTGCGCTCGAATTCGACCCGCGCCAGCGTCTTGGCGCGCACGTAATCACGCGGAACATTGCGAGCGAGGAGAGCGTCGACCGCGTCGCGGACGCTCCGCGGATCGGGCGCGCAAATGATGCAGAACTCGTCGTCGAAAAAGTAATCGCGCCCCCCGAGGCTCGGCGTCGATACGACGGAAAGCCCGGCGAAAAGATATTCAATCGAGGCCCGCATCGTGCCTTCGACAGGCGATAGGCAAAGGCCAACTCGCGATTGCGCATAGACACGGTTGATCTCTTCTCCGGAAAGCCATTGGCAGCCATCGGTAGTCAGGTTATTTACGAAGCTCGCGTTTGGCATCATCGCGGAAAGCCGCGCATGCAACGCATGGAACTCGGCGAAAGAGCCGTCGCCGCTATAGTAGTAATAAATAAAGGCGACTCTATCGATGTCTTTCGCCAATTCGTTGCGTTTATCAAAGCAGAGACGTGCGTTGTAAACCGCGTCGTAGACAGGCTCCATCTCCGGCATGGGTTTGAATACTGCGTCGTTGACGAGGCAATTGTTATTGATCGTGACTGCGGCGTAACCTTCGCCGCGCATCAATTCCGTTTCGCGCGTTGTGTTGCCGAGAAAAGTCAATTGATGCCGGGGGTGATCAGTCAGATAGGCAGCGGCGATTTGGGCGAGCCCCTTGCTATATCCCGACTGTTCGATTGTCCAACACGGCATGACGAGAAAATGAACCCGGCGGCGCCTGAGGATCGGTCCGATTACGCTGGCGGCTCCGAGCGGAAAGTCCATTGAAGGCCACACATGGACGATTGTTGGCGAGGCGGATAAGAGTTCCGCCCATGTGCTGGCGTTTGGGTCCTTTGCGATCCAGCGCGGCGCTGGCCGCGGTTGGCCTTTCGCGACAACAAATTGTTTGATGAAGTTAGAGAGCGTGTTCATTTGTCCATCAGCCAAGCGAACCGATAATATTGATCAACTCCGATGTGCGCAAAGACGCAATTATTTTTCGATCGCCGGATTGCGTAGCACCCGGTACAACATTGTATCACATGCTCCATCAAACCATCTCTACGGACATTTCCCGGATAGCCGCTCGGCCCAGCCCTCTTCCAGGAAAAATAGCGTAGCCCACAGCACCTAGGAAGCACGATGCTCGTCCGGCTCTCCTGACAGACTCAGGGTGCGTATATCGATCCGTTCCATGCGGTTCTCAGTCGCGAACTTGGTGGAGGCGTACCGGTCAGACGGCTTCGGCCTCGGGAACCGTGGTATCGAAGGGCCTCTTGTTTCGAAGAACGCTCCAGGCAATCCGGGCCAGCTTGTTGGCCAGCGCCGTGGCGAGTTTGTTGCGGTGCAGCCGCGTGGCTCCGTCCTTCAGCCATGAGCCGAAGCTCAACCGCTCCCAGTTGTGCGGGCGCACCAGGATGACGTTTGCCGCTTAGATGAACAAGGTTCGCAGGTATTTGCTGCTTCGCTTGGACATGCGACCCAGGATCGAGCGACCGCCGGTGCTGTACTGACGTGGAACGAGGCCGAGCCAGGCTCCGAAGTGGTCGCGTCCGCGTTCGAACGCTTCATCCGTGCCGATCGCCGCCACCACGGCGGCAGCGGCCCGACACCGGGGATGCTCATCAGGCGCCGACAATTGGCCTCCCTTTGGCTGATCTCCTCAATCTCGCTGGTGATGGTCTCGGTGCGTTCGTCGAGCCAGAGCCAGTCCTCGTAGAGGCCGACGTCAGATCGCTCAGGCGAGGCGAAATCTCGTCCGCACGGTTCTTCAGGATCGGGAAGAGCGACTTACGCAAGGGGCTCGCGCCGGGTCGCACCGCGATGGCTTGCTCAATGAGAAACGCGCGGATCTGGTTGATGGTCGCCGTCCGCCGCGCAACCAGCCTTGATCGGATGCGATGGCAGGCCTGGAGATCAAGCTGGTCCTGCGTTTTCTCCTGAACACAGCGCAAGTTCGGACGGAGCGCCGCTTCTGCCACCGCCTCGGCGTCGTTGTAGTCGTTCTTCTGCCTCTTCACGAACGGCTTCACCTAGATCGCCGGAATGATCCGCGGCTCATGGCCAAGCGCATGCAAAGTTCGACTCACGAAGTGCGCGCTCAGGCAGACCTTCATCCCGACGATGCAAGGGGATCGCCTTGAACGCGTCGGCGAGCGCTAGTCGCTTGATCTTGCAGCGGAAGGCGATCTTCCCGTCGACCCCGAAGCCGACCAGGTGAAAAATGTCCTTGCTGGAACGCGTGACAACCGAACGCGTTACGCCGTTGACGTGAGCGGCGGCGGCCGCAGCGTTGACGGCACGCGCCTAAAGGACCGCTCCTCGCGATGCGGCTTTCTGGCGAAGTGGCGCTCCTAATCCACAGCCGACATGCGAGCGCACGATAATTGATCTTAGTTCTCGTCCTCTGACTCCGTTCCAAGAGCCCAAACCGCCATGACGCGATGTGGTATATTTTGATGGCGCGGGAAGCCGAAGGCAGAGCGACCACCAACTTGTTGAGACATGGATGCGCTCAGCGCCGCAATGCATGATCCTTTAGGCGATCACAGAATGCAAAATCGAAACAAACTGATAGAATGGGTCTACAGTATTCTTTGCGTAAAATCTGATCACCTAACTAAATCGAAATTAGCAATTGCGGGAGGAGCGCCAGTAATCAAACATCCTTTACCTCCAATGTATCCTGGCGGAATGCGTATGGATGCTAAGGAGGAAAAGGCAGTATTGGAGGTCCTGCGCAGTAAGCGGCTTTTCCGTTACTACGGCCCATATTCGGGAGGCTCCAAGGTTGGCGAATTTGAAAAGGCGTTCGCCGCTTATATCGGAATAGCCCACGCTCTGGCCGTGAGCTCCGGTTCGGCGTCTCTCGTTTGCGGATTGGCAGCTTTGGGGCTGGGGCCAGGTGATGAAGTAATTGTACCCGCTTATGCATGGATTGCTTCGGCAGGAGCGGTCATGGCCGTCGGGGCAGTACCGATACTGGCAGAGATCGATCAGTCGTTGACTTTGGATGTGGCGGATGTCGCGCGCAAGATCACTCGCCGCACCAAGGCAATCATGCCGGTGCATATGCGGGGCGCTCCGTGCCAGATGAATACGATCATGGACCTAGCGGAGCGCCGAGGGTTGAAGGTGCTGGAAGATGTCGCTCAAGCAGTGGGCGGGAGTTTTTGCGGGCAGCGACTGGGCAGCATCGGGGATGTCGGCGCCTTCAGCTTCCAATTCAACAAGATTATTACATGCGGAGAGGGAGGCATCGTCATCACGAAAGATGAAGAGATATACAATCGTATCATTATGTATCACGACGTTATCGGCGGACAGCGCAACAATATTCCGGAGGCGAAGATATTAATTGGATGCAATTTTCGCATGAGCGAACTACATGGCGCAATCATGTTGGTCCAGCTTCGCAGGTTGCAGGGTTTGTTGATGGATATGCGCCAGCGTAAAGCCGTTCTTAAAGGCGCAATAGAAGATGTGGCAAGGCGCAAGGGTGTCTCCTTTAGAACAATAAACGACGCGGACGGCGATACTGCCATATGTCTTGTCTTTTTTGCGCCGACTGCAGAACGTGCGCTCCGAGTTGCAGAGGCGCTCAATGCTGAGGGGGCGAGTGCTCTCGTGATTTACGAACCTGATCGGGTGGATTACCACATCTATCCCCATTGGACTCCAGTCATGGAGAAGCGCACTTGGTCTGAGAATGGAGGGCCATGGAGGTGGCATGACGGGCAGGTCAAATATAGCCGGGATATGTGCGCCGGATCGCTCGAACTGCTGAGTCGCGCTGTGCATCTGGACGTCAGCCCCGACATGAGCAATGAGAATGTCGAAGAGTTGGCCGGTGCGGTCATTAAGGTATTAAATGCGTTACTCTAGGCGAATTGGAGAGCTAGCAAGGGTGAGCTGCTTCGAACCTTTTATTGCTTTGGCATATTGCCGGGAACGGGTCCGCGATGGAAACACGCAATCACACCTCCTCGGCGCGCCGAACCGCACCCATCTACGCAATGGCTTGAATGGGTCCTTTGATGCCGCCCAACCCTGCGCTCGCCGCCGTGCTGGGCCGCACCACGCCGGAAGTGCTGCGCGCTGTGGGCGCCAATGATGCGATAGTGATAGGAGCGGGGGCCGCAGGAGGGCTGGCGGCGCTGTTGCTCGCTGAGGCGGGCTTGCGCGTGCTGGTACTCGACGCCGGTTCGGCTCGATCGCCGATACGCTCGCTCTCGCGCCGGTTGACCCGCGGCGCAGTCCGCCGGCTTCTGGGGCCCGCCGCCCTTGAGGCCCTCGACCGGCGGCGGCAGCCAATACAATCTCGCTGCTACGCTTGGAGGGATGCGCGGGAAGCATTCGTCAACGATCTCCGCTGCCCTTACACCATGCCGCCGGACCGTCCCTTCGTCTGGCTGCGCGCGCGGCAATTAGGCGGGCGCATGGTGGTCCCCGGCCACGGCCGGCAGTACTACCGCATGGGTCCTGATGACCTTGCTCCCGCTGACGGGTTGAGCCCACCTTGGCCGCTGCGGACGGGCGAGCTGGCTCCATGGTACGCTGTAGTCGAGCGCCGACTCGGGCTCGCCGGTGCATGCGACGGCCTCCCTTGGCTGCCCGACAGCGAGCTCACATGCGTGCTCGAGCCCACGCCTGCCGAGGCGGAATTGCAACGCGCGATCGCCGCTCGCTGGCCTGGTGCTCGGCCGGTGCTGGGGCGCTTCGCCCCGCCGATCGATGCTCTCGAAGCCGCGGCCCGGACCGGGCGCCTCCTGATCCGTCAGGGTGCGATCGTGCGGAAGATCGAAGTGGACAGATCTGGTCGCCTGCGTGGCGTCGTCTGGCTCGATGAGCGAAACTGCACCGAAGAGCGTGCCTGCGCTCCATTGGTGTTCCTTTGCGCTTCGGCATTGGAGTCTACCCGCTTGCTCCTCCTCTCGCGCTCGCCGCGAAGCCCGGACGGGCTGGGCGCTGCTTCGGGCGTATTGGGCCGCTACCTTATGGACCACGTCAAGCTTGAAGCGGAGGGGGTGGGACCGCCGCTGTTGGCGGGGCCCACTCCCGAGCAGGGGCGCTGCCTCTACCTGCCCCGCTTCGACGCCCGTGAGTTGCCGGCGCCAGGTCCAGGGCGGGGCTTCGGGGTACAGCTGGGCCAATGGCCAGCAAGCGAGGAGCGGTCCCACTTCTCAGCCAGTTCCTACGCGGAGATGCTCCCACGGCCGGAGAACCGGGTGACACTCGACCCGAAGCGGCGAGACGCGTGGGGCATCCCGGTGCCGCGCATCGACTGCAGTCACGGCCGCGCGGAGCTGGTCCGCGCTCGCGAACAGACCGCGGCGCTGCAGGCGCTTGCCGAGGTGGCCGGCGTGACGCTCACCCGAATCGACCAGGCGCCGGCGCTGCCGGGCAGCGCCATCCACGAATGCGGTACCGCGCGGATGGGTAGCGACCCTGCGAGCTCGGTGCTTGACCCTCACAACCAGTGCTGGGAGGCGCAGGGGCTTTACGTGACTGACGGCGCCTGCTTCCCCTCGCAGGGCACCCAGAACCCGACGCTGACCATCCTCGCACTCACCGCTCGCGCCTGCGATCACGCGATACGAACCGCGCGCGGCAACTAGCCGAGAGCGCGCCTCGAAACCTGTCAGGACACAGGTCGTGGTCGATCCAAGCGATCAGCCGAGGCGCTCGGCGGGGCGTCGGCACGCCCAGGCGATATTGACTGTCGTCGCCGGCGGCGCGGGCCAACTCTCGTTCGTCGCTTATTTGACCGGAACTCCACGAAAAAAATCCCCCACCAAGGTCCGAAGTGCCAATTCGGCCTTAGCATCCGTCGCTCGCACAACTCGAATGGGTGTCGTGTGATGTTCGCGATACCAACGAAATTCTTCATAGTTGGTGGTAATGAGATTAGAGATCGCATCCCTTTGGACCAATTGCTGCGAGAAACTCAATTGATGTCCCTTTGAGCCGCCTCTCAAAGAGGCATTTCGATTTTGAGCGCCGCTTCGTAGTCTGCGATGACATCTATGTTTGGGCGAGAATCACAGCTTACGCAATCCATCTACTGCCGTTTCGCTAAGCTGCCGCGCTCAAGCTACTCATTCATGCTTTGCCTTAGCCATTGGAGCAAGCCAGGCCCCACTGCGTAAGCCCCTCTGCTTTCGAAGCCAAACCCCAAAAGTGAGAAGCTCGGCAACCTAGGCCGATCGTCGGCAGAAACGGCTCTAGAACGCGCGGAACAACCGCCGCGCCTGCGGTTCTCAAAAGGTGCAAATCGACTTAATCAAATTGCCCGGTGTCCGAACAGGATTTCAAAAAAGGGCAGTTAATGCTTGAAAGTTTGAAAGCGCGCCGCGCAAAGGAGTTTGGGTCAGGTTGAGCAGATGCTTTCGGGGGCAACGTGAGTGATTCGAGGTTCGCCGATTTAAACCGCACGCATGATCACGAAGAGAAACTTCGCGAGCAAAGCTTGGAACTGATCCGCAACGATCCCGAGTTAAGCAAGCGCCTTGTCATAATCGAACGCGCGATGGCGATTGTTTTCGGCTTCACGCTCGACGACTAAGGCAAAACTGCTGAGCAACGGACCATTCAACTCGTAGGAATTCGCCTGTTTGACGCGGCGGCATCGGCAGTGAAGCTGGCTTTGTCAGGCTATTATCAGCCGGCCTTTCATCAAGTCAGAGACATTCTGGAAACTGGCTTTCTCTTAGATCTGTTCAGAACATCGCCAGAGAAAATCTCGATTTGGGCGAAATCTAACCGCACAACCCGTCGCGAGCTATTCTACCCCATCAAAGTGCGGATCGCTTTGGATGAGCGGGACGGCGACGCCGAAAGGAAGAGGGAAGCGGAATACACGAAGCTGTCCGAGCTCGCCTCTCATCTAACCCCTCGTGGATTTTGCATGATCACGCGCGGGCAGTTCGCTGAATTCGGCCCCTTCATCGATGAGCCTCGGCTGAAAGCGTGGCTACATGAGATGGTTCTGCGGCTTGGGCCGTCGGTAGTGATGTATGCGAACCATTTTCCCGACGCCGCTCCGAATTTGATACGATTTTTCCAGGAATTTGGGACGGAGCTCGTCCAGGAATATCGCGAGCCCGCAGAGGATGAGGAGTAAGAGCCGCCGCTGGCGGCGCCTGCAGACCCGAGCTTGGGGGAAAGCCTTTTGGCGACGCCAGTTCAAACTCTGATGGTGCAAAGCGGCACGCGCATTACGAGAGGCGACGCTAACGGTTTGGCCTTGCGCGCTTCCTTCCCAACCGCGTCGCTCATATCGGTTTTCCATCCTTCCATTCCACCGCGTTTGCTTTCGCGGCCGCGTAGTTGGCATCGAGTGCTGGACCCATCAGAAGGATCGCGGCGATGCGGCGGATCATTTCGGAGACATAGGCAACTTCATCGGGCTTCAATGCGCGGCCAAGGACCGATTGCTCGCGGTAAGAGAGCCATTTCTTGATGACTTGATAGCCGCCCAACGTGTAGTCCCAGACCTTGGTCGGCACATCGGTCCACCACGCAGCCGCGTTCGATCGCTGCATGGTGCCAGAAGGGAGAATCGGAAATTCCGTCTCAGCTCTATCCATATCTGGCGTGACGCAGGCAACTTTGGCTGGTGCGCAACTCCGAATCCGAGATCTGCCCGTCGGCGCCGGTCCGTGTAGTGTCTCTTTGTTTATTCGATAATGGCTAATGGCCCACGCCCTTGCTTATCGCAACGGGGGTTCGCTTTCAAAATGCGAGCGATCGGTGTGAGGCGCCGCGAAAAATCGACCCCGCGTTCGGCGGGGTCAATAGTCCTCTGCGAGCATGAGGGTCAGGACGCGCGTCGCATTGCCCCGACCATTGTCGTACATCCGAGGGTCTAAAAATAGACAACATTTAGAGCGGTTTTCCGATCATGTAGCATCGTAACCTGCGGCCGATCACCTTTGGGACCGTCGCCGAGGCGCTCAAGGACATAGCAAGGCTATATCGAAAATCGCTTTGGCGCGACGCCGACGGACATTACCAGCGGCCCTTCTCGCTTGACGCGGCCGATGGCGCTAGGGCAGCCGCTAGGGCACGAGCCAGATCTCGGATAGATTATAATGTGTTTTCAATTAGTTATCTGTGTGGCGTGGCGGAGACGGAGGGATTCGAACCCTCGATAGAGCTTTACAACCCTATAACGGTTTAGCAAACCGCCGCCTTCAGCCTCTCGGCCACGTCTCCGCGCGCCGCCTCGGGGACGGCGATGTCCGCTGGTTCCGGACGGCCGGACAATGCCCGAGGCACGATGCGATGGCAAGGCGCGCTCCGTCTCCGCTTGCGGGAGAAGGTTTGCGCGTCTACGCCGCGATCCTTGCCTCCGCCTCCACCTTGGCGACGAATTCGGCGATCCGGTCGATTGCGCCTTTGTCATAGAGCAGCGGCGCATGGCCTTGCCCTTCGGCGATATAGGTCGCGCAGCTCTTGTGGCGGCGGGCCATTTCGATGAGCGTCGCCGGCGAGAGCATATCTGAGTTAGCCCCGCGGATGACCAGAAGCGGGATGTCGGCGAGCGCGTCGAAAATTGGCCAGGCCGGCGGCAGAGGCTCGTCGAGATCGAGCATATCGAGCGGCTTCACCAATTTCGGATCGAAGGTGAGGCCGAAGCTTCCGTCGCCTTTCTGAAAGCTCGCGCGGGCATGGGCTTCGAAATCCGCTTCGCTGAGGGCGGGAAATTGCGCACTCATGATCCTTTTGACGCAGTCGATCGCGTCGGCGAGTGAGCTCGGCGCGGCCATGTGGCGAAGATAATGGCGGATCCGGGTGAAGCCTTGCGGCTCGATCACCGGGCCTATGTCGTTGAGCACGGCGCCCAGCACAAGGCCCGGCCGGCACACCGCCAACGACATCACATGGAAGCCGCCGCGCGAGGTGCCGACGAAGATTGCCGCATGCACTTCGGCGGCGGTGAGCATGGCGTCGATGTCGGCGTTTTCGATGCTGAGATTGTAATTGCGCCAGTCGGGATCGAAATCCGAAAACCCGCGGCCGCGATAGTCAAGCGCCACGACACGGCGTCTTTGCCCCGCTGCGCCCTTTGCCAGCGCTTCGGCAAGCGGACCGAAATCGGCTGCATTGCGCGACAGGCCGGGAAGGCAAACGACGGGCAGGCCTGGATCGAGCGGCGAGCCATAGTCGCGCATGTGGAGCTTGAGGCCGTCTGGAGCGCTGATGAAACGGCTAACGAAAGGCTGTGATGTGCTGGACATGCCCGATCTAATCCAACTCGATAAACGCTTCCTTTACCATTTGAGCTAATAGCTGGAACTTAATTCAATTCCTAGCGATTCTCGGGCATGGAACAGGATTGCCGCGCCAATGTTCTCGTCGTCGAAGACGACCCGCTCGTCCGCGAGATGATCATCGATATCCTGCTTGAGGCGGGCTTTGCAACGGATGAGGCCGGCTGCGCTGACGAAGCCTTGCGCGGTCTCGCCCAGCAGCCAGAGATCGCCGCCGTGGTGACAGACATTGACATGCCTGGCGCCCTTGACGGAATCGAACTTAGCTGGCGCATCGACGAGCGCTGGCCGCAGATCGGCGTAATTGTGATATCAGGCGGCTGCGGGACGGCAGCGCCATTGCCGCGGGGGGCTCTATTTCTCGCTAAGCCTTTCACCGCCAGCCGGCTGCTGCACTCGCTCGCCGAGCTTAGGATCAACTCTCCGTTGGCCAGCGCAGCCTCATAGTTTCGCGGCGATGCTGGTCGCACGTTCTGACCCTGCCGTCTTTAATTTCCCGAAGCTCGCCTGGTACATGGTCCAATTCTCCATGACCCTCTGGACGTAGTTGCGGGTCTCCTCGAACGGGATGCGTTCGACCCAATCGATCGGATCGACGCCCGGCGTTCGGGGATCGCCGTAAGCCTCGATCCATTCCTTCACGCGCCGGCCGCCGGCATTATAGGCGGCGAAGGCGAGGATCGGCGAGCCGCCTTGCTCGGCGAACAATTGCCCGAGATGAGCGGCGCCAAGCTTGGCATTAAAGGCGGCGTCGCTGGTAAGTTTCGCTGCATCGAAGTCAACGCCTGCATGTTCGGCCGTCCGCTTCGCCGTCGATTCGATCATTTGCATAAGGCCCTTCGCGCCGGCCGAGGAGACGGCATGCGGGTCGAATCCGCTTTCCTGGCGCGCGATCGCATAGACGATCGCGGGCGGCACCGAATTCCCGAGCGGCTCGAAATCTGGAACGCCATAGGTCGGGAAAGCCAGGCTGTCGGCCGCCATCTGCCGCTGGCCGAGGATCTTGCCGATGACGAGCGAATCATGCGCATCGCGCTCGGCGGCGACGACATTGGCGAGCGCGGCAACCTGCGATTTGCTTGCAAGATGCTGCGCCGCCTCGGCCGCGAGGCTGAGCGCGAAATCGTTTTCGTCGAGCGCATAGAGCAATTCGACGATACGGACGGATTCGTCGCGCTGCTTGCCGGTTGCCGCGGGGGCGAGGCTGCGCAGCGTTATGGGCCAGAGCTGAAGGCGTTCGCGGGCGAGCTGGCCGTAGTAAGTCGCAACCCGCTCCGCTGCCTTCTCATAATAAGCTTTGGCAAGCCGGCTTGCGTTCTCGCGCTGCGAGATCTCGGCAGTACGGCCCTGCCAATAGGCGATACGGGCAATCGAGATCGGCGTCTGCGCGATCAGCCCCGCGGCATCGAAATGCTTGGCGGCACGGGCGGGATCGTTGAGGAAACGCAACGCGATCCAGCCGGCGTGAAATTCCGCGTCGATTTTCGCCTCGTCCCCTTCAGCCGAATTCTCGGCGCAGATCCGGTAGGCGGTGGCAGGGTTGCCGAGATCGAGAAGCTTGCGAGCGATCATGCGCCGCTCGATCCACCATGCATCGCCGTCGATGAGAAGCGCTGGGTCGCGCGGGGCGGTCAACATCAGGGCCGCGGCCTCGTTCACCTTGTCGGCGCGCCGCAATTTCTGGATCTTGGCGAGGAGGTAGGCCGGGTCGCTCTGCATCGCCGTAGGAATGGCGGCGAACATCTTGTCGGTTGCCGCCTCATCGCTGACCGCGACACGCAATTTGGCTAGCGCCAGCACATCCGGCCCGGCGAGCGTGGCGGCGCGTAGCCCGGCTTCATTCTCCTCTTCATAGAGGAGACGATCGGCCCGCGCCTTATGGTCGGCAGTCGTGAGATAGGTGCCGAACTCGCTTTTGACCTTGGTTTCGAGCGCTCCCGATAAATCCGCTTTGCGCCAGACCGTTCGGACGAGGTCCTGAACATCGGCCGTCTTGCCCTCGCTCGCCAGCGCGCGGGCGAGCGCCAGCTTGCCGAACACGGCCTGCGGCGGCGAATGGGCAAAATAGTCCTCGACAAGCTTGGCGTCGGCGTGGCTCGCATAGAACTCTTCCTCGATGCGATGCGCGATGACATCGCGCGCCGGCCAGGCGGGGTGGGCGTCGAGGAAGGCCTGAAGCCGTTCGGTGCCGATATCGCGGGCGCCGCGCAGCGCCACCCATTCCAGTGTCGTGCGCACGATCGGGTCTGTGGCCGCCGCTGCCTCCGCGTCGCCATTCGTAAGGTCGCCCGCTTTGTAGAAGGGCAGCGCTTCGCGCAAGCCGGAGAGGTCGAGGCCGAGAGTTGCGGCGCGATCGATCGGCGGACCGGATTGCTCAGGGCTTTGGTTGGCGAGGCGGGCACGCTCGGATTCGAAAAAGCCTTCGAGTACCGTCGTGACGCGATAAAGCGTCTCACTGGCCCAGTCGGCGAGATGCGTGGGTGCAGTGCGATCGAAACTGGGGCGCGGCAAATACACGCCGGCCGCAAAGGCAAGGCAAAGCCCTAGACCAAGGATTGCGATAGATCGAAAAGCGAGGCGCCGTGCCGGCATCGAAGATCCTGCGCTGTTTGACCAAGGGGCTTCGCGCCGAATTTCATCCGGCGCATCAAGTTAGCGGCGTAATGGGCGAAACGCGCCCCAAATAAGCTGCCGGAGCAGTCCGACCGGCGGCATCTTCATCTGTCCGTCAATCACTCTGACGGGTCTCGCCTTACAAAACGTCAAGCGTGGCCAAGGTTGCCTTCGGCTATCCCAGGCGCGAACTAAGCCCATGAACGACCTCAATAACTTCTGTAGCATGGCTCTGCCTTGGCTTTGCCCCGGCGGACGGCAATGGCAGACATGGACTTGACGCTGTGATTGTCGGAAAACACAGGTGCAAAACTAAGGCGCCCATTGGGCAATCGTCGGAAGGAAGGCCGCCATGGGCAAGAAAGCGGGGTTCAAAGGGTCGATCACCGCCCTGGTGACGCCGTTCAGGGCGGGCAAATTCGACGAATCGGCCTATCGCGCCCTCGTCGATTGGCA
This sequence comes from uncultured Alphaproteobacteria bacterium, assembly GCA_963720425.1. Taxonomy (GTDB): domain Bacteria; phylum Pseudomonadota; class Alphaproteobacteria; order Rhizobiales; family Beijerinckiaceae; genus Methylovirgula. Next base: position 115,168 of record OY970391.1, on the reverse strand, counting down.
GATCACCAATGGCACGCATGGGCTCGCGCCGGTCGGCACCACCGGGGAAAGCGCGACGCTTTCGCATGCCGAACATCGCCAAGTCATCGAAGTCTGCATCGCCGAGGCCAAGGGAAAAGTCCCGGTCATCGCCGGCGCCGGCTCCAATAACACGTCGGAGGCGATCGAACTCGCCCAACATGCCGAGAAATCCGGCGCCGACGGCGTTCTCGTGGTGACGCCCTATTACAACAAGCCGTCGCAAGAAGGCCTTTATCGACATTTCAAGGCCGTCAATGACGCGATCGGCATCCCGATCATCCTCTACAACATACCGCCGCGGTCGGTCGTCGACATATCGGTCGAGACGATGCAGCGGCTTTTCGAATTGAAGAACATTGCTGGCGTGAAGGATGCAACCGGCAATCTCGCCCGTATCCCCCTGCAAAGGCATGCGCTCGGCTCCGATTTCATCCAATTGTCGGGTGAGGACATGACCGCGCTTGCGGTCATGGCGCATGGCGGGCATGGCTGCATTTCGGTCAGCGCCAATGTCGCGCCGCGGATCTGCGCCGACATGCAGGAGGCCTGCATGAGGGGCGATTTCGCCGCCGCATTGCAAATGCAGGACCGGCTGACGCCGCTCCACGCGGCGCTTTTCGCCGATCCCAATCCGGCAGGCGCCAAATACGCTCTCTCGGTCCTCGGCAAACTGGGCAACGAGCTGCGTCTGCCCATGCTGCCGGCCTCGAGCGCCGCGCAAACCGCGATCAAGGCCGCCATGATCCATGCCGGGCTCTTGCCGCAATGACCTGGCGCGCTGACGAGGATCGTTCGATTGGCTGAGAAGAAGGACACGAATTTCAAGGTGGTCGCGGACAATCGCCGGGCAAGGTTCGACTACGAGATCGGCGAGACATTCGAGGCGGGCCTCGTGCTGACCGGCACCGAAGTGAAGTCGCTGCGCAACGGCAAGGCGTCGATCGGTGAGAGCTATGCCAGCCTCGACAGGGCCGGCGAACTCTATCTCGTCAACGCCAACATCCCCGAATATCTGCAGGCGAACCGCTTCAACCACCAGCCGAAGAGGTCGCGGAAACTGCTTCTGAAATCACGCGAAATCAGCCGACTTGCGAAAGGACTTGAGCGCGAGGGCATGACGATCGTGCCGCTGAAGATCTACTTTAACGAACGCGGCCGCGCGAAAATCGAATTGGCACTGGGGCGCGGCAAAAAACTTCACGATAAGCGCGAAGCGGAAAAGCAGCGCGACTGGAACCGCGAAAAGAGCCGGTTGTTGCGGGATAGGGGCTAGGGCGCGAGAACCCTCTCCTCTTGCGGGAGAGGGTGGCTTGCTCCGCTCGGCACCTTCTCCCACAAGGGGAGAAGGAACGCGCACGAACATTTGGCATTGCGAAACTTCATTCGGCCCGCGCGGCGGCGAGAGTGCATGCACGGTCGAAAACTTCCCTGAACATGGTGGGCGTCAAGACGGCGGTATTGGTGTTGTAGCGCGAGCAATGGTAGCTGTCGAAAAGCTTTAAGCTGCGGTGTCCGGCCAGAACATGTTCGCGGCCGTGCCCGAAGGGAAAAGCCGCGACCTTTTGGCCGAAGGCACGGACGACAGAATCATGCGCCACACGTCCGAGCGCGATGATCGCCGCAAGGTTCGGCATGGTGGCGATCGTCGCTTCGAGAAATCCCCGGCATTTGGCAATCTCCGCCGGTAGCGGCTTGTTCTGCGGTGGCACGCAGCGCACCGCATTGGTGATGGCGCAGCCGACGAGACGAAGGCAGTCATCGGCGCGCTGCGCGTAAGTCCCCGAAGCCAAGCCGCATGCCAGCAGAGTCTCGTAAAGCAGAATTCCGGCGAAATCGCCGGTAAACGGCCGCCCCGTGCGGTTGGCGCCGCGCAATCCGGGCGCCAGGCCGACGATCAGCAGCCAGGCATCGCGTGAGCCAAACGAGGGCACCGGAGCGTTGAACCAGTCCGGATGGTCGCTGCGATTGGCGCTCCTGAACCCAACGAGGCGCGGGCAGCGCGGGCAATCGTGGTCCGGCTCGGCCTGTTGCACGGCGAATTTGGCCGGCGCAGCTCTCGCACCCGCCGGCTCCTCGCCAAGCGGGCTCAATCGTCCAGCATGTCTTGATCATAACCGGCCGAGACCGCGGAGGCGGGTCGCCGGTCCTGATATTTCTGGGCGCGTTCCGCACGCTCGACGGGATCGCGTCCGATTTTTGCCGAGAGAGAGACGAGATCGATGAACTCGTCGGCTTGGCGACGCAATTCGTCCGCAACCATCGCGGGCTGGGTGGTGTTGGTCGAGACGACCGAGACTCGCACGCCCTTGCGCTGCACGGCCTCGACAAGAGAGCGAAAGTCGCCGTCGCCGGAAAACAGCACGATGTGATCGAGGTGCTCGGCCATCTCCATGGCATCGACGGCGAGTTCGATATCCATGTTTCCCTTCACCTTGCGGCGGCCGAGGGAGTCGACGAATTCCTTCGTCGGTTTGGTGACGACGGAGTAGCCGTTGTAATCGAGCCAATCGATCAGCGGCCGGATCGAGGAATATTCCTGATCCTCCACCAACGCGGTATAATAGAACGCACGGATGAGCTTGCCCCTGCTTTGGAACTCTTTCAGCAGGCGTTTATAATCGATATCGAAGCCCAGGGATTTCGCGGTTGCATAAAGATTCGCGCCATCGATGAAAAGCGCAATTCGCTCCTGATCAGCCATAAACGTTTCTCTTAAGGTTCCTGGTTCAAGTCTTCAAGCGTTTGGCATCTGCAATGGGATCGTGTAATCCTTAGCGTTGGGCACGCAAATGGTGGATGTCCCGACGCCTTGAACGTAGGTATGTGGTCCTGCGGATTTGTCCCGTCAAGGGTAATCCCCTTGACTGAATTCGAAATCCAAGGCCTGGAGAGCCCCGTACGGTCAAGTTTGGCTCAGCGCGAGCCGCTCTAGACCTCGCGAGGCCACTGTCGGCTTGATAGAAGCCCGCAGGTTTTGTAGGAAGCCTGTATAATCTAAATTAGGCAAATCAAGGAGTTTTGATGATATGGCTCGCGTTACGGTTGAAGATTGCATAGACAAGGTTGAGAACCGCTTCGAACTCGTGCTTATCGCGAGCCATAGGGCAAGGATGATAGCCTCCGGCGCTCAAATCACGATCGAGCGGGACAAGGATAAGAACGCCGTCGTCGCTTTGCGGGAAATCGCCGAGGCAACGCTTGCGCCGGAAGATCTGAAGGAGGATTTCATTCATTCTCTGCAGAAACATGTGGAGGTCGATGAACCGGAAGCCGAGGCGGTGCCGGCGCTCGCTCCGATCGACAAGGCGCAATCCGAGGCATTCGGCGATGTGCAGTTCGACCGCATGACGGAAGAGGATTTGCTGCGTGGCCTCGAAGGCCTGGTGCCGCCGGCCGAGACCGAGGACGACAGCGACTGAGCTTGGCGCAGGCGCTGGCACTGCGCTTGCAGTGGTTGGCTGCGGCAGCCGGCGCTTAAGGTCTTGCACGGCCGACGAGTCGAGGCGGCCGTGGGTGTATTTGCTGCCGCGCAGGCTCGCATGGCATCGAAAAGAACCATGATGCGGCAATACGAGCTCGTCGATCGTGTCCGGCGATATAATCCGCATGCCGACGAAGACCTCCTCGATCGCGCCTATATCTATGCGATGAAAGCGCATGGCGCGCAGAAGCGCGCCTCCGGCGATCCATATTTCTCGCATCCCCTCGAAGTCGCCGCCATCCTGACCGATCTTAAGCTCGACGACGCGACCATTGTCGCGGCCGTCCTGCATGACACGATCGAAGACACGGATTCGACCCGCGAGGAAATTGACAAAGTCTTCGGCCCCGACATCGGCCGGCTCGTCGAAGGCCTGACCAAGCTCAAACGGCTCGATCTCGTCTCCAAACGCGCCGTCCAGGCAGAGAACTTTCGCAAGCTTCTCCTCGCCATCGCCGACGACGTGCGCGTCCTCCTCGTCAAATTGGCCGATCGTCTGCACAATATGCGCACCCTACAGTTCATGCCGGCCGAGAAACAGGCGCGGATTGCCGAGGAGACGCTCGACATCTACGCGCCGCTTGCCGGGCGCATGGGCATGCAGAGCATGCGCGACGAACTCGAGGAACTCGCGTTTCGCCATCTGATGCCCGAGGCGGCCGCGACGATCAAGACGCGGCTCGACGACCTGAGGGAAAAGAACGGCAAGATCATCGCGAGCGTCGAACAGGAACTTCGCGACGAGCTTTCGATGCGTGGCATCGAGGCGACCGTCGAAGGACGCCAGAAGTTGCCTTATTCGATCTGGGGCAAGATGGAACGCAAATCGATCGCCTTCGAGCAATTGTCGGACATCTTCGGCTTCCGCGTCTGCGTCAACGCGGTCGAGGACTGCTACCGAGTGATCGGCGTCGTCCACACCAAATGGCCGAGCGTGCCCGGGCGCTTCAAGGATTATATCTCGACGCCGAAGGAGAATGATTATCGCTCGATCCACACCACCGTGGTCGGTCCCGGCCGGCAGCGTGTCGAACTCCAGGTCCGCACCTATGATATGCACGACGTCGCCCGTTACGGGATCGCCGCGCATGCGCTCTACAAGGACGGAAAAGTCGCAGACCGCGAAAGTTTAACGCGGGAGAGCCGCGCCTACCAATGGCTGCAGCGCACGATCGATCTTCTGGGGGAAGGCGATTCGCCGGAGGAATTTCTCGAACACACCAAGCTCGAGCTTTTTCCCGATCAGGTTTTTTGCTTCACGCCGAAAGGCCAGCTCATCGCTCTGCCGCGCGGCGCAACCCCGATTGATTTTGCCTATGCCGTTCACACCGACGTCGGCAATTCGGCCGTCGGCGCCAAGATTAACGGGCGGATCGCGCCGCTCGGCTCTCAATTGCAGAATGGCGACGAAGTGGAGATCGTGCGCGCCGAAGGTCAAGTTCCGCCCGCAGTCTGGGAAAAGCTGGTCATGACCGGCAAGGCCCGCGCGGCGATCAGGCGAGCGACGCGCGATGCGGTGAGGGCGCAATATACCAACCTCGGTCGGCAGATCGTGATGCGGGCCTTCGAGCGGGCCGGGAAGCCCTATGCCGAAGACAAATTGAAAGCGGCTCTGCCGCGTCTGGCGCGTGCGGGGATCGACGATGTGCTGGCGGCGGTCGGCCGCGGCGAAATTTACTCGGGCGACGTCGTCAAGGCCGTCTATCCCGATTTTTCGGATGACCGCAAGGCCGGCCCGCAACAGTCGCGGCCAGAGGGGGAGGACGGCTGGTTCGGTCTGCCGAAAGCGGAGAGTCTCGTCTTCAAGTTTCCCGGCAGGAGCGGCGAGTCGGATCCGCTTCCGATCCATGGTCTGCACGGCGACCTGCCGGTGCGCTTCGCGCCGAATGGCGGCGCCGTGCCCGGAGACCGCATCGTCGCCATCCTGACGCCGGGGGAGGGGATCACCATCTATCCGATTCAATCGCCGGATCTCACCGCCTTCGACGATCAGCCGGAACGCTGGCTCGACGTGCGCTGGGATCTCGAGGGTGGCCACAAGCGGTTCTTCCCGGCGCGAATCTTGGTGACCGCGATCAACGAACCCGGAACGCTGGGAACGATCGCCACAGTCATTGGCGAAATGGGCGCCAACATCGCCAACATCACGATCAATGTGATCTCGCCGGACTTCCATGAAATGATCATCGACATCGAGATCGCCGATTTGAAACATCTGAACGGCGTCATCACCGAGCTGCGGACAAAGCCGGTGGTGAGCAAAGTCGAAAGAGTGAACGGTTAATGCCGGGATCAACGTGGCTGCGCCTCGGCGTCAACATCGATCACGTCGCAACTCTGCGCAATGCGCGCGGTGGCGACGTGCCCGATCCGCTGCGCGCCGCCGAGCTTGCCATCGCCGCCGGCGCCGATGGGATCACCGCGCATCTGCGCGAAGATCGCCGTCACATCCGCGACGAGGATATGGCGCGGATCAAGGCCGCCATTCGAAAGCCGCTCAACTTCGAAATGGCGGCGACCGAGCAGATGCTCGACATCGCGCTCGCCATCAAACCGCACGCCGCGTGCCTGGTGCCGGAGCGGCGCACTGAGCGCACCACCGAAGGCGGCCTCGACGTGATTGGCGGCCACGACCATTTGAAACCTTTCGTGGCCGAATTGGGCCGCGCCGGCATCCTCGTATCGCTCTTCATCGAACCGCAGATCGAGGCGATTGAAGCGGCCCGCTCGATCGGCGCGCCCGCGGTCGAGCTTCATACCGGCGCCTGGTGCAATGCCGTGGCGAGCGGCGAGGCGGCCCCGGCGGAGCATGAGTTCGCGCGGCTCCGTGCCGCCGCGGCCCACGCGGCCGAGATGGACATCGAATGCCACGCCGGCCACGGGCTCGATTACGAGACGGCCCGGATGATATCCGGCCTGCCGCAGGTCGTGGAACTCAATATCGGCCATTTCCTCATTGCCGAGGCGATCTTCATCGGCCTTGAGGCCACCATCAAGAAAATGCGCGCTGCGATAGACGCCGGACGGGCATGACCCGGCAATCCGCGCGCCGCAAAGAACGTTGGCCAAATGCCGCGGCCGCACTTATCCTGCCGCGCTGCCGGCCGGGCGATTTGCCCTTAAGCACAAGGTCCACGTCTCCCATTCAAGAGCCAAAGTGAATGATCATCGGCTTCGGCATCGACCTCTGCGACATTCGCCGCGTAGATGAATTGCTGGCGCGGTTCGGCGAACGCTTCGTGGCGCGCTGCTTCACCGAGGCCGAACGCGAAAAGTGCGAGGCAAGAGCCCAACGCGCGGCGTCTTATGCGAAGCGCTTTGCCGCTAAGGAAGCTTGCGCCAAGGCGCTCGGCACTGGGCTTGCCTGGGGCGTCTACTGGCGCGATATGGGCGTCGTCAACCTCAAATCAGGCAAGCCGACCTTGCACCTGACCGGCGGCGCCGAGCTGCGGCTTAAGGCGCTCACGCCGCGCGGCCATCTGCCCCTCGTCCACCTGACATTGACCGACGAATATCCGTTCGCTCAAGCTCATGTCATCATCGAGGCGGTCGAAAATCCTCTTGCGATCATGGAACCGCTCGGATTGGAGCCCATGCGAAGGAATCGGATGTGAGCCGCAACATTCCGGTTAGAAGCTTCTCGACATCGCAAAGGCGCTCTTCACCGCATCCTCGCTGCGTGCTAAGGAGCGCGTCTCCGAAGTTCTGCGCGGCTGAACTCGAGCATAGAGTTGAGAATTATGACCGAAAATTTGGGTTTGAATAACAAGGACACGAGTTCGATGCAGCGGAGCAAGGAAGGCGGCTTTTTCGGCGAACTCGTAAAAGTCATCATTCAGGCGGGGCTCATCGCGCTCGTCGTTCGCACGCTGCTGTTCCAGCCCTTCAATATTCCTTCAGGCTCGATGATCCCGACCCTCGACATCGGTGATTTTCTGTTCGTCTCCAAATACGCCTATGGCTATTCCAATCATTCACTGCCCTTCAGCCCGCCTCTGTTCAAAGGCCGCATCTTTTTCTCGCCGCCGAAACGCGGCGACGTCGTCGTCTTCAAATTGCCGCGCGATGGGCAGACCGATTACATCAAACGTGTGATCGGCCTTCCCGGCGATACGATCCAGTTGAAGGAGGCCCGTCTCTACATCAACGGCACGATCGTGCCGCGCGAACCGATCGCCGCGATGCAGGAGGAAGACCTTTTCGGCCGCCTCCGGGATGTGTCGACCTACAAGGAGACTTTGCCCGGCGGCGTATCGCACACGATCATTCAGATCGAAGGTGACAACGGCTTCTACGACAACACCGCGGTATACAGGGTGCCGCCGGATAATTATTTCATGATGGGCGACAATCGCGACAATTCGACGGACAGCCGCGTGCCGCCGGATGAAGGCGGCGTCGGCTATGTGCCCGCCGATGACCTCGTCGGCCGCGCCGAATTGATCTTCTTCTCCGTCAAGAAGGGCGAGCCTGCCTGGGCCTTTTGGGAATGGCCTTGGACCGTGCGCTGGGATCGGCTGTTCAAACCCGTGAGATAGATGGCGCAAAGGACGTGGGACATTGACCCGCTCGAGACGCGCATCGGGCATAAGTTCGCCGATCGCGATCTCGCCGTCCTCGCGCTTACGCATATGAGCGGGGCGAGCGGCAGGCTCACGAGCTACCAAAGGCTCGAATTCCTCGGAGACCGCGTTCTCGGCCTTATCGTCGCCGAAATGCTCTACGCGAGCTTCCCCGATGCCGAGGAAGGGGAGTTGTCGCGCCGGCTCGCCGATCTAGTGCGCCGCGAGAGCTGCGCCGAGGTGGCGCGCGAATGGGGCGTCGAATCCCATATCCGGCTTGGCGAAGGCGAGAGACATGCGAGCAACAAGGTCGCGATCCTCTCCGATGTCTGCGAATTGCTCATCGGCGCCGTCTTTCTCGATGCCGGCTACACGGCGGCGAAAGACGTGGTCGTTCGTGCCTTCGAGCCGCTCATGCGCTCCCCGCGCCGGCCGTTGCGCGATCCGAAGACCGCCTTGCAGGAATGGGCGCAGGCGCGCGGCCTCGATGCGCCGCTGTATCGCGAGGTCGCCCGCGCCGGCCCGCATCATGCGCCGGAATTCACCATGTCAGTGGTCGTTTCGGGCTTTGAGCCGGTCGAGGCGAAGGGCGCCTCAAAACGCGGCGCCGAACAGGCAGCAGCGCTCAGCTTCATCGCCCGCGAAGGCATAGGGTCGAGCGCCGGCGAGGTTCAGTGAACATTCTGAGCGAAAATTCGGCCGAACAGGAGCACCGGCGCTGCGGCTTCGTCGCCCTCATCGGCGCGCCCAATGCCGGCAAATCGACTCTGCTCAATGCACTCGTCGGCTCGAAAATATCGATCGTCTCGCGCAAGGTGCAGACGACGCGAAGGCTGGTGCGCGGCATCGGCATTGAAGGCGACGCGCAGATCATTTTCGTCGATACGCCCGGCATTTTCGCGCCGCGCCGCCGACTCGACCGCGCCATGGTAGCCTCCGCCTGGGGAGGGGCGGCCGATGCCGACGTCGTTGCGCTGCTCGTCGACGCGCGCAACGGCATCGACACGGAGGTCGAGGCGATCGTCGCGAAGCTCGAGACCCTCGGCGCGACGCGGATTCTCGTGCTGAACAAGATCGACCTCGTCGCGCGGCCGAAACTGCTCGAGCTCGCCGCCGAGCTCAATGCGAAACTCCCCTTCGCCGAGACGTTCATGATCTCGGCGCTGACCGGCGACGGGACCGCGCGCCTCAAGGAAAGGCTTGCGAGTTTGATGCCGCCAGGGCCCTGGCTCTATCCAGAAGATCAGATTTCTGACGCGCCGATCCGCGCACTTGCTGCCGAGATCACCCGCGAAAAGATCTTCGACCGGCTGCACGACGAGCTGCCGTATCAAACGACCGTCGAGACGCAGTCTTGGACCGACAGGAAGGATGATTCGGCGCGGGTCGAGCAGACGATCTATGTCGTGCGAGAGGCGCACAAGAAGATCGTAATCGGCGAGAAGGGGCGCACGATCAAGGCAATCGGTATGGCGGCGCGCAAGGAGATCGAGGCCGCCGCGGAGCAGAAGATCCACCTCTTCCTGTTCGTCAAGGTTCGCGAGAATTGGCTCGACGATCCCGAACGCTACCGCGAGATGGGGCTTGAGTTCCCGAAAGAGTAAGCTGTGCCGCCGACGCAGCGAAGCCTTCGAGGCTCTTCTTCTAAAGCAAAGTGGAGTTCGGCTGGGCCGAACTCCACTTGTCAATTCATGCTCTGTGTCAATTCAAGCGGTGCCCCCGCACAGCGAGCGGCACCACGTCACAGCGAATCAGAGCTCGCTCGAACTCATAGGCGGTGACTTCCATGCCGACGCAGATTTCGCAAAGGGTGGGCGTTGTCCAAGCCATGATTTTCTCCTGTTAAAACCACCAGAATTCGGGCGGACCTAGGTTCGCCCTCGAAGCTTGATGTAGGAGTACCCTAGCCGGCGGCAAGAAGAAGTCGTCAGAGCTTGGCAAGAACGATGTAAGATCTATGTAAGAAACAGTGCGCCCCGCCCAGTCCATCGTACCTTGGCCGCGGGGCCGAAATCCGCTTGACGAGGCGTCGCCGTCGCCGTGGATAGGGCCGAGCTTTGCAGTCTGGCCGGCATTTGAGGCCGCAGCGGTTTCGGCGCCCATGATATGAAAATCTTCAGGCGGCCGGTCCTCGCGCTCCCGCAGGAGAGATGAGAGGTTTACGCGCGGATATGAACAAGGAGTCCTTCAGGCGCCGGGCCTTCCTGCTCGGGCGGCCGCACAGGCCCGATATCTGGCGCACGGTCGCCTGGTTCGCCGTCCTGCTGGCGCTGCCGCTCGTCGTGTTCGGTATCTTCGCCGCCTTCCTCATCGACGCCGATTATGCCGTCACCCGAACTCGGGAAGTGGCTCAGGCGGCACGCAAGGTTGCGGCCCTCGGCACCGTTGCAAACAACGCCATCGATGCCAAGGCAGCCCAAGCCGTCGCGCAGATTTGCGACGCTCTCGCCAGCGGTGCGGACATGTTGCGCAACGTGAGGGTCGCAGGCTTCGTCAACGAGGTTCGCTTTCTCTTCGTGCATGACCGCGACGGTCACGTGCTGCCGCTGGCAATCGGCACTTTGGAGACGGAAAACGAATTTATGCAGCGGATCGGCGGCGCCATCTCCACGGTGCGTTCGGAACTGTCGGACGTGGGGTCGGCATCGCCGAAAGCGGGGATCTGGACGGTTGGCGAGACGCTCATTTCCTTCGTCTATTGCGAGCGCGATAACGGGTCGCGCGACATCTGCGTCGTCTTTGACGAGATCACGCTCGATCCGGTGCTGGAGGTGGCGCTGGACGCCGCCACCGCGAAGATCGATGACCGGCTCATCGTTCTTCGTGATCCGGCCGGCCGCGCTCTCTGGAACCATGGGCCGACCTCGCTTAGCACCTCCACGATCACGGAACTTACCGGATCGATGCGCGGCTGGCGTATGGAAACCTCGGCGCCGAGCGGAACGCATCGCGGACTGTTGCCTTTGACCGCGATCACCGTGCCTTTGATCGGCTGCTGGCTACTGCTCGTCTGGTACATATATCGCAACCAGCAGGCCCGTCTCATGGAGAGCACGTTCCGCAGCGAGATGACCGCCAAGCTTTCGCATGATCTGCGCACGCCCATTGCCAATCTGCGCCTCTACGCCGAGCTTGTTTCGCGCCGCGCCGATGACGAGGAAGCGGTGCGACGCTACTCGAATGTTTTGAGCGCCGAGATCGAACGGCTCGCTCTGCTCGCCGACAACACGATCATCTATGGCCGAACCGCCGCGCCGGCCCCGATCCGCCTCGACGAGGCCGTGCCGGACGCGGTTCTCAATGCCACCATCGAGCGGTATCAAAACCTCTTCGCCGCCACCGGCTCGACCATGGAGGTCGCCCACAATGCGCCGCGGGCCGGTCGTTTCGACCGGATGGGGTTTGAGCGCATCTTGATCAATCTCCTCGACAATGCCCGCAAATATGCGCCGGGGCGGATCGAGATTGCGACGCGCGAACAAGACGGCATGCTCTATCTCAGCGTCCGCGATCATGGTCCCGGGCTCGATCCGGCCTCTAGGGACCATTTGCTCACGCCTACTCGCGCCAAGGACGGCTTCGGGCTCGGACTGGTCGTCGTTCGCGAACTCGCCGAAGCCAACGGCGGCAAGCTCACGATCGAAGACGCCGATCCGGGCGTGCGCCTGACCGCCTCCATGAAAATCATCGTGACGGCAAGCGCGCAGGAGGCCAAATGTCCATCTTGATTGCCGAGGATGATCCGCATCTGCGCGCCGGGATCGTCGATCTCTTGAGCCTCGAAGGGTTCCAGTGCCAGGTCGCCGATGACGGCGCCAAGGCTCTCGCCCTGTTCAAAGCCGAAAAGCCGGAGATCTGCCTTTTCGACGTCATGATGCCGGTGATGGACGGGCTGACGCTCTGCCGCGAAATTCGACGCATCGACCCGCTTGTTCCGATCCTGCTTCTGTCGGCGCGCGGCGAGGAGGGCGATCGGGTGCGCGGATTGGAGATCGGCGCCGATGATTACGTCGCCAAGCCCTTCGGCGCGCGCGAACTCGTCGCCCGCATCAAGGCGGCGCTGCGCCGCACGAAAGTCCAGGGGGCGCCGGCGCGAACCGAGCCGGATGGCCGGCTGCGGATGGGCGATCTCGAAATCGACCAGAAGGCGATGCGCGCCTACCGCGGCGAGCAGCGGATCGATTTGACGAGCCGCGAGGTCGCTATTCTCGCTTCACTCTACGAAAGGCGCGGCCAGGCCGTCTCGCGCGACGAATTGTTCGACCTCTGTTGGGGACGCGACTACATGCCCAACAGCCGCGCGCTCGATCAATATGTCTCGGCGCTGCGCAAGAAGATCGAGGTCGATGCGGCCTCGCCGCGCATCATCCGCACCGTCCACGGCGTCGGCTATCGTTACGACGAGGAGGACGTGTGAGCCACGGCCGGGATGAAACCGCATGGAATGGCGTGACGAAGCTCTGATCATAGGGATCAGAAAACATGGTGAGACGAACGTCATCGTCGAGGCGATGACGTTCGCGCACGGCCGCCATCTCGGGCTGGTGAGAGGCGGGCGCTCGCGACGCATGCAGCCCATGCTGCAGCCGGGCAATCATGTTGCGCTCACCTGGCGGGCGCGGCTCGACGAGCATCTGGGTCTCTATGCGGTCGAGCTGACTGAGCCGCGCGCCGGCCGCCTCATGGCGAGCGCCGCGGCGCTGCATGGCGTAAATCTCCTCGCAGCCCTGCTGCGGCTTCTCGCCGAACGCGATCCGCATCCCGGGCTCTATGAGGCGGCCTCGCTCATCGCCGATCATCTCGATGACGAGAAGATCGCGCCGGCGCTTCTGGTGCGCTTCGAACTCGCCATTCTTGCCGAGCTCGGCTTCGGCCTCGACCTTTCGCGCTGCGCCGCGACGGGGGGAACCGACGATCTCATCTATGTTTCGCCGAAGACCGGACGCGCCGTATCGCGGCAAGCCGGCGCGCCTTATCAGGATAGGCTCTTGCGCCTGCCCGGCTTCTTGCGGAGCGATGCTATCGCCGAAAACCCCGCACCGGCCGACCTGCGCGACGGGTTCGAGCTGACCGCCTATTTTCTCGAACGCGATGTCTTCGGACCGCGCGGGCTTGACCTGCCCGATACGCGCCGCGCTTATCTGGTGGAAGTGGCGAAAAGCCGCTGACGCACGTCAATTATTGTCGCGATGATGACGTTGCGTCACTTGGCGCAGGTGCGTCGCACGAGGGTGCGGCTTACGCCACAGCCCTCATCGAGAGGGAGTTCTTCGACCGTGCATCCGGCCGCCGTCTTCGGCGGCTCATTCTTACGTGCGACGTCATCGTTCGTTGCCGACGCGCCGAACATGGCAATGGCGAAAATCCCTAAGCTTGTGGCGAGTCCGAGACCGATGATGAGCTTTGCCATTGCCTGCCTGTGGCTATTAGCAAGGACCAATCGGAACGCCACCGTTTATAGTTGGCGCCTATTGAGCGGCGGAAGGGCGGCGGACAGCGGGCAACCCCCAGTCAGCCCGCGCAACACCCCGCGCCAGGGATCGTATCTAGAGCGCTCGGCCGAGCCGATCTTGTGCAGGCCGGCAACACAGATTGAGTTCTGGCGAACTGGCGGGGTCTGCCGGAGAGTTCCGGGCAATGGTCAATTTGCCGCGACTTAGATGATCCTCTAGATGAGGCACATCATTCCCTGCCGGCTTAGGCCGAGATTGGCCCGCAAAGGCTCTTCAGATGGGTAGAAACATCGTTCCGCCGGCACCCGGCGACAATAGCGAACCGATCAATCTGCGTGAGGCGCTCGAGGAGCGCTATCTCGCCTATGCGCTCTCGACGATCATGGGCCGGGCGCTACCGGATGCCCGCGACGGGCTGAAGCCCGTGCATCGGCGCATTCTCTACGGCATGCAGATCCTGCGCCTCAATCCCGGCACCGCCTTCAAGAAATGCGCCAAGATCGTCGGCGACGTGATGGGCTCCTTCCATCCGCACGGGGACCAAGCGATCTATGACGCGCTCGTCCGTCTCGCCCAGGATTTTTCCTCGCGTTATCCGCTCATCGACGGGCAGGGCAATTTCGGCAATATCGACGGCGACGGCGCCGCAGCCTATCGCTATACGGAAGCGCGGATGACCGAAGTCGCGCGGCTTCTGCTCGAAGGCATCAACGAGGACGCGGTCGATTTCCGCGACAATTATTCCGGCGACCAGCGCGAGCCCATCGTTCTGCCCGCGGCCTTTCCTAATCTCCTCGCCAATGGCGCGCAGGGCATCGCGGTCGGCATGGCGACCTCCATTCCTTCGCACAATGTCGCCGAACTCTGCGACGCCGCGCTGCATCTGATCACGCACAAGAAGGCCACGAGCGACGATCTGCTCACCTTCGCGCCGGGGCCGGATTTTCCGACCGGCGGTATCATCGTCGATTTGAAGGAAGAGATTGCTGAGACTTACCGGACCGGGCGCGGCTCGTTTCGGGTACGGGCCCGCTGGGTGCGGGAGGAAAGGGCGCGCGGCACCTACGTCGCCGTCATCACCGAAATTCCCTACATGGTGCAGAAGTCGCGGCTCATCGAAAAGATCGCCGAGCTTCTCACTGAGAAGAAGCTGCCGCTCATTGCCGACATCCGCGACGAGTTGGCACAGGATGTGCGTATCGTGGTCGAGCCGCGCTCGCGCACAATCGATTGCGCGCTGATGATGGAGCAGCTTTTCAAGACGACCGAGCTCGAGAGCCGGTTTCCGATGAACATGAATGTGCTCGTCGACGGCGTCGTACCGCGCGTCATTTCGCTGAAGGAAGCTTTGCAGCAATGGCTGGACCATCGCCGCGTGGTGCTGCAGAGGAGGTCACGCTTCCGCCTTGGCGAAATCGACCATCGGCTCGAAATCGTCGCCGGCATGCGCATCGTCTTCCTCAATCTCGATGCCGTGATCCGCATCATCCGCGAGGAGCAAGAGCCCAAGGACATCTTGATGGCGACCTTCAGGCTGACCGAGGTCCAGGCCAATTACATTCTGGACACGCGCCTGCGCAGCCTGCGCCGCATCGAGGAAATGCAGCTGCGCCGCGAATTCACGGAGCTGAGGAAAGAAAAGAGCGACATCGAGAAACTGCTCGACGATACTGCCCGGCAATGGCGGGTGGTCGCCGCCGAGATTCGCGAGCTGAAGAAGAAGTTCGGTCCGGACACGGAGCTCGGTCGTCGCCGCACGCGTTTCGAAGAGGTTCCGGAGCTTGCCGATCTCGATCTTGCGAGCGCGATGATCGAGCGCGAGCCGGTCACTGTCGTCGTGTCGCAGAAAGGCTGGATCCGCGCCTTGAAAGGGCATGTCGAGGATCTGACCAACGTTCAGTTCAAAGGTGACGACAGCTACAAGCAGGCCTTCTACACCGAGACGACGGAGAAAATCCTCGTGTTTGCGAGCGACGGTCGCATCTTCACGATCGAGGCGGCAAAATTGCCGGGCGGTCGCGGCCAGGGCGAGCCCTTGCGGCTCATCGCAGATATCGGCGAGGGTGAGGACATCGTCTCCGTCTTCCCTTATGCCGCGGGCGAGAAAATGCTCGTTGCGGGGAGCGACGGGCGTGGCTTCATCGCGCCCTGCGACGAAATGGTCGGCGGCACACGAAAGGGCAAGATGCTGCTCAATGTCGATCCGGCGGTTAAGGCGACCCTTATCGTCCCCGCCGTGGGCGATCACATTGCGGTCATCGGGCAGAACCGAAAACTCCTCATCTTCCCGCGCGATCAGGTGCCGGAAATGGCGCGCGGCAAGGGCGTGCGTCTGCAGAAATATCGCGACGGCGGCATTTCCGACGGCAGAATCTTCCGCCGCGCCGAGGGATTGACGTGGCAGGATTCGGCAGGGCGCACCTTCACGATTGCTATGCGCGATCTGCGCGACTGGATCGGCAACCGCGCCGAGGCCGGCCGCCTGCCGCCGAAGGGATTTCCGAAGAACAACAAGTTTGGCTGAGGCGAATCAAGTGCGTCGGCGATTGATGTTCTCTTTTGGAAAATTCCAATACACGCTAAAGCTGTCGCTTGCGTTCTGCCGGCCCCAGTTCCGGCTTAGAACCCTGCAGGATGAAACCCAGCGTGGGCCTCATAGATCAGCAAGCTAGAACCGCTGCGCCTGGCCTCAGCCGCTATGCAGTGGTTTCGTCGGCTCTTTTTCAGCCTGAACGTCACATTGCGTTCAAGGTGGCCTCTTTAACCGCCTTGTGCGCCATGTCTCTCTATCTGGTCTTTGCCTACTCATCTCTTGGTCGGCCGATATGGATTGACGAGTTCTTGCACTTTGCGTTGGGAAGTCAGCTTTCGACCGCGGACGCATGGGCGACCATTCGTGCGACGGTTCGGGGCATCAATTTCGGCCAGACCGGCGCCTATATGATCGCCGACTACTGGCTTTTGAAACTATTCGGCGCATCGGCATTCTGGCTTCGCCTGCCGAGCATTGCTTCAGCGCTTTTTATGGCGCTTGCAACCATCATTTTTTTTACGCAAGAGGCTTTAAGGCATATTGGTTGCTCTTTGCACTCATGGCGTTGTTTGGTAGTGGGCTACTTTGGTCATGCCGCAAGCGCTTCGCCGCGCTCATAGGCTTCCCACAACGCCACCAAATCATCGACTTCCCAAAGTCGCTTAGTCACGCCTGCGGCCATGGCTGGCGTCATTCTCAGCGTGCGGTGGATTTTGATGAAGTTGTAAGCGAAATAATTCAATGCAACCGCAGCAGCGTGATTTTCGATTTTCCGAGAGAAGCCGTTCGACAAACGCGTATATCGCCTCATATTGGTCCGCACCGTCCAATTCTGTCTTTCGACGAAGCTCGTCGAAATATGCGCCGGGTCTGGATTGCCGGTTATGACCGCCATTTGGCAGCCAATGCATTGAGGCGGCGAATATCGAGTCTCAGGCTGCGTTGGTGCACCGTAAATTTTCTGCAACACAGCGAAGTCACAATCGGCTCCGAACGCACCCTCGATGGCTTCGAGATAAGCCCGGTGACCATCAGAAGTGACCTGCACGCGACCCTTAACCCGAGCCGCCAAATCTGCGACAAACGCTGTCGCTGTTGCCAAGGAACGATCCCCCAAGGTCCAGGACGGCACAAGTTTGCTGTCCGCATCGACCGCAACCCAAAGCCACACATCTCCTGCGTCGGGATGTTTGGCAGCAATCTCGGCCGTCCGGTTCTTATCCTTGCAATAAATCCATGCCCACAGCTCATCGAGCTGCAAACGGCGACACGAAAGATTCCGAAAAGCACGGTCTTGATAATCTTCGCAGACCTCTCCAACTTCGACCAGCAAACGCATCACCGTCTTTTTGGCAACTCCGGTCATTCGAACGGTCGCCCTGATGGAGCAGCCTTCGATAAGGCAGTTGATAACTTGGATGCGGGTCTGCCGGTCCAACCTGTTCATGGCGGCAACTATACTAAAGCCGCTTTAGCATGTCAACCCTGGATTAAGGGTTCTCTCTCAATGATCTTGCCAGCGCCCCTCGGGACGGTTAAAAACCCATTAACGTTGGAGGCATCCAATGCGCTCTCGTAGATCCTCTCCCTCGAAAGCCAAGGCACCGAACCGTAAGCCCGTGAATATCGACGCTACAATTCAGAAGGTAATCTCCGAGAATCCAGACGTCCGGCTCGTCCTTGAGATTGCCCTGCGCGCACGCGCCGCAGCGCTTAACGAACCACCGATCTATATTGGAATGACGACCGAGATTATTGCGATACCCTAATTAGGGGAATTATATACTTGACTCCCTCGAATTTTTGGGCTAAATTTTAGCCTGAAATTGAGGGGTTGGCCATGTCCAAGAGCACCATTTCCACTTTCCAGCTTTTCGAGATGTTCCCGGACCAAGAGTCGGCCCGGACCTACCTTGAAGGGCGCCTTTGGCCGAATGGGCCTCGCTGCCCGGTCTGTGGCCTTGGCGACCGCATCACGGCCCGCAAAGAGGGCTTTTATCGCTGCAACCAGTGCAAGGAAGATTTCACCGTCCGCACCGGCACGATCTTCGAGCGGTCGCACGTCCCGCTGCATAAATGGGTCTATGCGATGTATCTGCTCGTCACGGCTCGCAAAGGTATTTCGAGCATGCAACTCGCCAAGGAAATTGGGATCACGCAAAAATCGGCTTGGTTTGTCCTTGGGCGCCTTCGCGAGGCATGCGGCGACAAGCTGGATAAGTTGCGCGGCATCATCGAAATTGACGAAACCTATATTGGCGGTCTCGCGAAGAACATGCACGAAGACAAGAAGGCACATGCCGGGACTGGTGCGACCGGCAAAGCGACCGTTCTTGGAATGCGCGAGCGCGGCGGTCGCATCAAGGCGAAGCACATTGGCTGCTCGGATAC
Source organism: uncultured Alphaproteobacteria bacterium (assembly GCA_963720425.1). GTDB lineage: Bacteria > Pseudomonadota > Alphaproteobacteria > Rhizobiales > Beijerinckiaceae > Methylovirgula. Next base: position 96,727 of record OY970391.1, on the reverse strand, counting down.
TCAGACAATTAGCGCCGAAGTTCACGCCAATATCGAACCTGGTTCGATTCTTCACACCGATGAGCATGGCGCTTACCGGGTTCTGGGGCGCATAGGCTTCACGCACGAAACTGTCAATCATGCCGCTGGCGAATACGTCCGCGACGATGTTTCGACCAACAGCATCGAAAGCGTTTGGGCCGTCTTCAAGCGCGGCGTCTATGGCACGTTTCATCACGTTAGCCCGAAGCATCTTGGCCGCTACGTCGACGAATTCGCATTCCGCCTCAACGAAGGCAACGTCAAAAACCACACTTTGACGCGCCTTGATAGCTTCGTGGATGGCGTTGCTGGCAAGCGGCTGACCTACAAAGGACTCACTCAATGAGCGCCGCGAAGCCGCCCAAAGAGTTAGATGCCATTGCCGACGTGGTGCTCGCCTATCGGCCGAAACCGAAGACGAAACCAGCCAAAAAGCGGCGTCGGATGCAGAAACGCTTAATAGCGGCTCAGGCTTCCAGCGAAGGCAAGAACCTTCCAAAAACTGATTGAAGTTCACCATTTTTAATCTCGCCGCGTTACCGAATGACGCTCGCGCCATAATGCAAACAGCGCCTTTGTTAATTGGACAGTTGCTAATCCGCCAGAAATCAACCAACCGAACATCGCCGCAATGCTGATGTATGTGAGTAAATTCGTTTCGGGTGGCTTAGAGCCGTTCTGGCCCCATGCTTCTCTATTGTCTTTAAGTATCGCTGCCAGCATCGCGGTTGGCGCGGGGATAATATTCGAGCGGCCTAAATACTCTGCATCCGTCCATCGAGTAGCATTTTCGCTTATCGTTGGAGGCATCGTTATCGAGGCGATCTGTACGATTTTTCTGTTCGTTTTTGATGAAGGGATCAGCGGAGCGCAGCAGTCCAAAATCATCGCGCTAGAGCGGCGATTGGCACAAAGGTCACTGGACGACGCAACACAAGACAAATTAGTTCGCGCCCTTGAAAAATATGACCAAACACCGTGGGACCTTTCGGTGACGCCTGATGCGGAATTGTCATTCACGCTCCAAATCATCGACGTACTGAAGCGCGCAAAATGGCGGCACTTGGCTTGGGCCGCCACGTCAGTAGTAGTGCCATCATCTGAAATTCCGAGTTTGGACGTAAGGATAGGCGACCCGAACCAAGCGCATGCGGTCGTAATCGGCGGCCTAGACGGCGTCGAGGTGCTGTATCCGCCGTCTGGCCCAGAAAGGCTTAAAGAAGCGGCAGAGGCGCTGGCAGCTGGACTCCAAGACGCAACAATACAAGCAACTGCGGCACCGATCCCGCCCAGCCTTGCCGACGTCCTCCGCCCAGATGAAATCCACGTTCGAATAGGCAGCCGACTATAGCGCAGCCTGTCACGCCAGCATTGCCATAGCGGAGACTTGCGAAGGGAGTCAAGTATATAATTCCCCTAATTAGCGGTGTCCGGTGTAATGAGCGACTGCGCGCTCGATTCAAACAATTTGACTCTTACATGCTGCGGAGCATTCGGAACTGGCATGTTCATTTGCACGTCGCATCGAATATAATATTGCCAAATCAGCTTCCATAGGTCGTCATTCATATCAAGTTCATCAATGTCCAAATCCAAATCATTTTTGGCTGATGTGGCGCTGATGAAGTGTCCGTGAACAGGGAAAAGCTGCTTGGAAAGAAGCTTCCGCGCGATCTGTTTTGCTTTTGCCGCGCGTTTTCCTGCGGGCTTTATTTTGGGCGCTAACATAAACTTATCGAGCAGGCGAGCCGCTGTCTTTTCTGCAAAATTAAGCTGATTTTCCATTTCCTGAGTGAATGGGATATTTAGCCCGGCAAGCTGTTGAAGGAGGCCGGTGGTAGGCTCTTTCTTTGCCGTTGCTTCGGCAATTTCCTTCATCAGCTTATCACGCGACTCAACGAATGCCAGTGCTGAGACCCAATGTATGACACCAGAAACAGCGACTTGTAACTGGGGGTCTATTGGGCCGAGTTCGGATAAGTAGCCCATGATGATTGTGTCTGCGCCCAGGGCAAAAAGAGTTGCGGCACTTTTAGCGATGTTCGGCACGATAACGCGCAATTTTCGTTGATCACCGGCAAGATGGCCACGGCACATGTCCACCATTTTTTCGACTATGGTTCCGTCGCCGCCAGGACTATGCAAGAGGACGTTGATTTGCTGCGCGCCAGAGACAGAATTAAGAACGGTCTCTAATCCGGTCACGTCGGTTGAACTCATTTGAGCCCGCGCGTGGCCGAAGCGAAGCACGTAACTGATTAAGCGATTAGTGGCGCCATATCGAGACGAAAGGCCAGCCTCAATGTCACGTATCAGTGCTTGGCGCTTTTCGGTCTGGGCTTTATTTATGTCGAGTTCGCCAATAATGCTGACAAACACCGGTGTGTTTTGATATTTTGCCTGCGGATTTAACGGTGGCGGTGTAGGGGTCTGGGAGGGTGCAGGCGCTGGAGCATCAGCGTGGGCCACGATTGGGGCCTTCACTTTGGTGCCAGCTGTCGATTTGGCAGACGCGGCCATTAAGGTGTCTCCACAAAACTATTTCTTGGTTTTATTCTTATCCCACCGTGCCTTTGCAGCATCGGAGGCAATTTTCTGTCGTTTCTTCGCGGAGAGTGTATCGAGGCGCCGCTTGCCGCCAATGATTCCGCCCTTTTTCCCTATGGCGGCCATATACCGAGAGACATCCACCGGGACCTGGAGAATAGATTCTGGCGCGATTTCCGGCTCAGATGTCGATTGCTCAACCATCTGGTGCGCAATTTGATTGATGTCGGTCGGCCTGCGGCCGTGCTTAACCCGCTTTGGCATGCGCGCAGAATGGCATAAATTGGGGGCGATTGCCAGTTCGATCATGACCACTCAAAGAACCACCAATAAGGACGATTGCAATGCCCGAAGATCCGAAAAAGGAGCCACTCGAAGGATTCCATATCACCGACTATGACGCCACCACAGAGACCGTAACTATCTCTGTTCACAGATACTTGCTCAAAACCGAACGGCAGAAGGAAGCGCTCGCCAAAAAATTTGTCGAAATCCTGAGTTCGGGTCCAAGTGTTCGGGTGGTCGTCGCGGTGGCGAGAGATGACACGGAAAAATCAAAGTAGCCCACTACCCGTTGTTTTGTCAGCTTACCGTGATTGGGATAATCACATATTTTTCGCTCGGTTTGGCAACATGGATGAGAGGGCGGGCGTGTCCTGAATCTCGATCCTTTTTTCTGGATCTCTAACGATCGTCTTTATAAGACATTTTTCGACGAGACCCATTTCCAAATACTTGCGAGACATGTAGCGGGATGGCAGTCACAACATGGGCCTGTACGTCTGTCTTGGACGGGCGCTGTTTCTCAAAGGCGACGTTTCGGGTGCGGCAGCGGCACTGAGCGTCGCCGCGCGCTTCACGCCGAGCGATGGAAAAGTCGTCGAGAAATTCGCCAAGCTTCGGCTGATTGAAACTGCAGTTCGCAGCAGCGCCGATGAAGCCATCGCGGCCTATCTCGATGTCGCGGGTCCTTACGCTGAAGATATCGACGCAGTTACCGCGACGGCGTTTCATTTCCTGAGCGGTTTCGGCTATTACGAAGCCGCTATCAAGCTTGGACGCGCGCGTCTTAAGCGCAAGCCTGACGATGCGATGCAGCGCTATCTGCTCGCCGCTCTGCTCGACGAAAAGCTCGAGCGCGCGCCCAACGACTATCTCGTTGCCTATTTCGACAGGTTTCCAGAGACGTTCGCGTCGAAACTCGTCGGCGTGCTCGGGTATCGCGTGCCAAAAGACTTGCACGCGCTTCTGGCGAAGACGGGCAGGCGATTCACGAACATTCTCGACCTCGGCTGTGGTACCGGACTCGCCGCGCTGCTTCTGCGTCACGTTGGAAGAGGCTGACGGGTGTCGACCTTTCGCCCCGCATGCTCGAAAAAGCTGCCGGGCGGCGGCTCTATGATCGTTTGATCGAGTCCGAGGTGGCGCGTTCCTTGCCGAGACGAATGAATCATTCGATCTTGTCTTGGCCTTGAGCGTCGAGACCACGACAGAAGCCGATTTCGTCGGGCTGCCGTCCGGCCGCTTCGCGCATGCCGCCGGTTACATCGAGGCCCTGTCGCGCGCGGATTTCGTTCTCGTCGACTAGCAGGAGACGACGATCAGGCTCGGAGCCAATCAGCCGGTCGCCGGCATTCTCGCCATCTTACGGCGCCGCTAGCCACGATCGCTGCCCGCGGCTCGCTCCACCCGTCGATCAGTCGCTTTTTCCGCCCTCGGGCGGGATGCCATTAGCGTTGGCGCAGCGCCGCCGCCTCATCCGTGCGGCCAGCGAGTTGAGTGCCGTGGCTGTGGCGCTGGCGGCAACCTTCGTCCAAGGACTTTCGGGGCCGAGCACCTTATCGCGGATCGTCAGGCAGCGCTCATAGAGCGGCAGCGCGCCGGCCAGATCGCCCTGGTCCTGAAGCAGATGGGCGAGATTGCTGAGGCATGTTGCCGTCGAGGGATGTTCGGGGCCGAGCGCCTTCTCGCGGATTGCCAAAGCGCGCTCATAGAGCACCCGCGCGGCGCCTAGATCGCCCTGATCCTGAAGCACGCCGCCGAGATTGTTGAGGCTCGTCGCGGCCCAGAGATGTTCGGAGCCGAACGTCTTCTCATAGATCGCCAAAGCGCGCTCGAAAACCTGCGCGCCGTTAAGATCGCCCTGGGCTTGAATCAGGCGGGCGAGATTGTTGAGGCTCGTCGCGGTATCGGGATGTTCGAGGCCGAGCGCCATGCGTGCTGCCTCTGGACCGGTCCGTCAGGCTTTGAACAGGATGATGGGTGCTATTTCACCGTGGCGAAAAATGCGGGTGGCATCTTCGCAGGCCGCGAGAAGCTATTCCACCCGTTCCCAGCCGCTCATCCCGAGCCGTTCCTGCGGCAGGAAGCGGGCCTTATAGGCCATTTTGCGCGACCCCTGCACCCAATAGCCGAGATAGAGATGCGGCAGGCCGAGCCGGCGGGCGCGTTCGATGTGATCGAGGATCATGAATGTGCCGAGCGAACGTTTCTCTTCCTTCGACGCATAGAAGGAATAGACCATCGAAAGACCATCGCCAAGAACATCGGTGAGGCAGACTCCTACGAGCGGTCTGCGACGGCCGATGTCCAACGCGCGGTATTCGACGAGCCGGCTCTCGACATGGCTATCCTCGATCATCATCGAATAATCGAGCACCGTCATGTCGGCCATGCCGCCATCGCTGTGGCGTGTATCGAGGTAGTCGCGAAACAGCGCATATTGCTCCGAGGTCGGCTCGGTCCGCACCACGCTTCCGCAAATATCGGGATTGCGCTTGAGCACCCGGCGCAAGCTTTTCGACAGGCGGAATTCGTCCACCTTGACCCGCACCGAGACGCAGGCGCGGCAATTCTCGCAGGCAGGCCGGTAGGCGATCGTCTGCGAGCGACGAAATCCCGATTGTGTCAGCGTATCGTTGAGCGCCGCCGCCCGGCGTCCAATGAGATGAGTGAAGACCTTGCGTTCCTCCCGCTTCGGCAGGTAGGGGCAGGCAGAGGGCGCGGTCAGATAAAATTGCGGTGCGTCGCGCAGCTCTCGCGTCAAGCTCGTCTCTCTACCCATTGGAGCAAACCGCCTCGGGCCTCTCGCGCTTCGTCATTGAGATAAGTGCGACGCGGTTTTCGGCTTCATCCACGGCACGCGTGAAGTTAGCCTGCCGGCGGCCTGCCGCAAAGCAGAATCATCGCGGAAATTCGTGCGCTCGGCGTGTGACGATGACCCCGGCCAGGATGTCATGCAGGCAGCGCTTGTCGTTCGAAAGAAGCGAGACCAGGAACACCGGCGGAAACATCCAGCTCAGATAGAACAGGACCGCGTGCACCGCAGCATTGAGGAAAGGAACGCGACTTCCGTCGGTGCAGCGCATTTCGAGGTCCATGGCGCTCATCCCGGGCGTCGCCATCCGCCAGCCGGAGACGGTGAGGCCATTGTAGAAAAAGGCGACGAGCGGAAACAACGGCGGGACGAAAAACAGCGAAAGACCAAGGGTTAGGATCAACAGGCCGAGCCAGATCACGAAGGAGAGGATCGAAACGATGATGAAATCGAGCCCGAGCGCCAGAATCCGCCGGGTTCTCACGCCGGCGAGTGCCTCCGGCGGCAGAGAGGTTTCAACGGCGAACGGGCGGCCGTAAAAATGATCCGTCTGGCTCATCGTTTGCGCTCCGGGAAAAGACTTGGCGGGAGGGAATGTGGCCCCGGAGATTGGCGGAAACAAGGGGAAGCCGGAAGGCCGTCGCTCCCCAGATTCGGCGCCGAGAATCCCTTATTTCTGCTCTTTCAGCTTCTTCGCCACAAGCGGCGCGAAATAGGTGAGCATGCCGTCGGCGCCGGCGCGTTTGAAGGCGATGAGGCTTTCGATGATCGCTCTGTCGGCGTCGAGCCAGCCATTGTTCACGGCCGCCATGATCATCGCGTATTCGCCGGAGACCTGGTAGGCGAAAGTCGGCACGCCGAACGTCTCCTTCACCCGGAATATGACGTCGAGGTAGGGCAGGCCCGGTTTCACAATCACCATGTCGGCGCCTTCCTCGATGTCGAGTGCGACCTCGCGCAGCGCCTCGTCCGAATTGGCCGGGTCCATCTGATAGGTGCGCTTGTCGCCAACGAGCGTCGCTTTGGTGCCGATCGCGTCGCGGAACGGGCCGTAGAAGGCTGAGGCATATTTTGCAGCATAGGACATGATCTGCACGTTCTCGAATCCTTGCGCATCGAGCCCGGCGCGGATTGCGGCGACGCGCCCGTCCATCATGTCGGAGGGCGCGATAATGTCGGCCCCAGCCTGCGCCTGGTTCAAGGCCTGCGCGACAAGCACGGCGACGGTTGCATCGTTGACAATCTCCTCGCCCTCGAGGAGCCCGTCATGGCCATGGCTCGTATAAGGATCGAGCGCGACATCGGTGATGATGCCGATCTGCGGCACGGCGCGTTTGATGGCGTGCGTCGCCCGGCAGACGAGATTGGCCTCGTTCAAAGCCTCGCTCGCTTCAGCATCGCGCAGCGCCGGGTCGGTGTTGGGAAACAGGGCTAGCGCGGGAATGCCGAGTTCGGCGGCCATATTGGCGGCGCGCACCGCCTCGTCCACGGCGAGCCGCTCGACGCTGGGCATCGAAGCAACGGGCTCGCGCACACCCTCGCCTTCGACGAGAAAGATCGGCCAGATCAGGTCGCTCGTCGTCAAGTGATGCTCGCGCACGAGGCGGCGCGTCCATTCGGCCTTGCGGTTGCGCCGCGGCCGCTGCGCGAGCGCTAGCTTGCCAGGATTAATTTTCGGTGGCGGCGGCGATGCCATGGTCTCCTCGAAATAGGGGGGAGTCATAGCACGTGGGAGCGGCCGGCAGGCAAGTTCTCTTGTGGTTTCGATAGTGTCCAGATCAGCCGCTGGCACACCAGCCGGCAGCATTTTCAGCCGCAAAGTTGCAATGGCTGCTGCGGTCAGTTGATGAAGCGCTCGACGGCCGGCAAAAGCGGCCCCGGAGATTCCGTGATGAGACGTTCCAGGATGGCGGCCCGCGATCGACGCTCACTCCGTTCGGCGGTCAGTCGCGAAGAAATCGCGGATAGTTGACTTTCAAGCCGAAACAGGTCGGCCCTGAGTTCAGCGTAACGATTTTCAGCCTCCTCCTTCCGAGCAGAAGTTTCAGACCGGTGAGACTCAATTCCCGCTGTCCCGAGTTCGGCACGCGAATTCTCGCCTTCGGCTTGCCGAGCGGCCGAATTCGCCTGCGACGTCGCTTTTTCGGGGCAGGAGAGCATCGCGCGCGCGCCGAAGAACCGGCCGCAGATCGATTTCGATCGACACGAGACCCATCAACAGACGCCGCGCCAGCGACGGCGAGCTAATTTCCGGGGTCATGAGATAACACTGGCATTGCCGGAGATGAACTCTGGAACGGCGTCGACGATAGCAGACGGCGGGGGCCCCGGGGAAGCCGCGTGCAAGCTGTACAGCGTTCCTGCGTTTCGTTCGTCCAAAACGATGTTTGATCCGCAGATTTGGCCTTTTGCTCGTCATTCAGACCACTCCTCGCATCGTAATGAGCATCCTGCCGTCCAGTTCCTGTGCCGGAGCCGGTTGTGGCCACAGCCCTTCGATCACATTGACGCCGCATGTCCGGCGCGTTTAATCCTCCCTCGGAGGCAGGATGAGCGAAGCTGAGATCGCCTGGGAGAAGATCGGCCGCGCCGGCGTCATCACGCTTGCCCGCCCGCGGGCGCTCAATGCGCTGAGCTTCGACATGATCGCTGCCATGCGCCGCGCTCTCGACGCCTTTGCGCAGGATCCCGAGGTCCGCAGCGTCGTCGTACGAAGCGCGAGCGCCACGGCCTTTTGCGCCGGCGCCGACATCAAACGCGTCGCTGAACTCGGCAAGGCCGGAGACCATGCCGAACAGCTTGCCTTCCTCAGCATGGAATATTGCAACTGCCACCGGATCAAATTTTATCCAAAACCCTATGTCGCCCTGATCGATGGGATCATCATGGGCGGCGGCTCGGGCATCGCGGTGAACGGCGCGCATCGCGTGGTCGGCGAGCGGGTGAGTTTCGCCATGCCCGAAGTCGGCATCGGCTTTTTCCCTGATGTGGGGGCGAGCTATTTTCTGCCGCGCCTGTCGGCGAAGATTGGCGTCTATCTTGCTTTGAGCGGCGGGCGTGCCGCGCTCGGCGACCTTGTCACGCTTGGCCTTGCGACCGCGCATGTGCCGTCGGAGCGCTTCGACGCGCTTTTCGAACGGATCGTTGCGGGCGAGGCGGCTGAGCGCGCCATCGCGGCGGAGGCGGTTGCTCCTCCCGCGTCCGACTTGCTTGCCGAGCGCGATTTTATCGCGCGGAGCTTTGCGGCGCCGAGCCTTGCCGCGATTCTGGCCGAGATCGAGGCCGCCTGCCGCGCCGGCTCAACTTTTGCGCAGACGACATTGAAGGTGCTGCGGTCGCGATCCCCGACGAGTCTCGCAATCGCGTTCAGGCAGATGCAGCTTGGCGCCGGGCTCGACTTCGACGCAGCCCTGCGCATGGAGTTTCGCGTCGCATCGAGGATCGTTTATGGACACGACTTCTATGAGGGTGTGCGCGCGGCCCTGATCGACAAGGATCATGCGCCATGCTGGGAACCGGCGTCGGTCGATGCGATCGCCGCGGCCGATATCGATGCTCATTTCGCGCCGCTCAGCGAAGAGCTCGAATTTTCCGCGCCGGCCGGTGCCGCATGAATATTTTCCGCTCTTTCGAACGCAAAGAGGAGCGCCCGCCGCCGGGCTCCGCCATTCGACTCGAGAGCCCGCGCAAGGCAGCCGCGCAGACTCATTGGGGATCGATCCTTGTCATTTTCATGCGCGTGCTGGCAGGCCTCTGGATCTGCCAGGGTCTCGCCGAGTGGGCCCTTGTCCTGGTGCCCGGCCAACCTTTGTTCGACACCTTGCCGAGCGCCACATCGGCGGCAGTCATATTCTTTGCGATTGCCGATCTCGTCGCCGCGGTCGGGCTTTGGCTCGCCACACCTTGGGGCGGCGCGCTGTGGCTCTTTGCCGCGACATCCCAGATCTTCGTCGCGATCGCGATCAGGAACTCAATCTCCATGGCTTGGATCGTGGTCGATCTTATCCTGATCGCCGCCTATTTTGTGCTGACCTTCAAAGCGAGCGAAGTGCGCGAGCCGTGACGGCGCGGCCGCGTGCCTCAAAATTTTAGGTTCACGCCGGCCTGGATGCTGCTACCTGCTTCGCCCGGCGTCTGATTGCTATCGCGCCTGATCTCATCGATGGCCGGGACCGTCGAGGTCGCGGCATTATAATAGGGATCGTTCTCGGCAGACCATTTGAGACTCAAGCCGAGCGCACTGTTAGTGGTGCTGGGCGGCGCAGCGAGCTGCGGTAACGGTGCAGTGGCAGGCTCGCCCAGACCCTCGGCCGCAGTGCCGAGGCGGTTTGCCGTGGCAGGCAGTTCCTTCGCTGCAGTCTGGCTGACTTTGTTCGCAGAGGTTCTGGCTGCGGCGGCCTTGGCGGCCTTTGACGGTCCTTCGGGCGGAACCGAACCACGCGCCAAGGCGGTGGCGTCATAAGGGTCGCCGAATTGCGACATTGTCGCCGATTGAGCGTGGACGGCAGCGGTCGAGACGGCCAGACAGCCGGACGCAAGAGCGATCGTTTTCAGCAGGCGCATTTCCGAGCGGCAATATTATCGCGGAGCCAATGTCGGTCGTTGCTAAACGGGCAAAGGCCGCCTGTCCAATCAAACTCTGTTCATCCGGCGCCGTCGAAAGCGAAGTGTGCTTGTTAAGTATGTCGGCATGGACCATGAACACAATCGTAAGTTTAACAAACTCAAATTCTTAAGCATCGTTACCGTAAAGAGCGAATTGATTTCAACATTGATTTACCGCAATAACTAAACCTCTGATTCAGTTTGTTACTTAAACTCGTTTTCATTGGCGCGCATTATAGATCATCCCTCAATGAGCCGCGGCGAAGGGGAGGCTTGTTAGAAAATGAAGGGATGGGTCATGAACAGCGTTCTCAGGACCGAGGTTGTTCAGGTGCGCACCGGGCGGGTGAACGAGATAAGGCCGGCCTATATCGAGGCCTTGACTCTCGTCGAGCGTTTGCATCGGCGACTGCTCGATGTCATCAAGGACGAATTCGACCGGCGCGGACGCAGCGACGTGAATTCCGTGCAGGCCTTGCTGCTCTACAATATCGGCGATAAGGAACTGACCGCCGGCGAGTTGCGCACGCGCGGCTATTATCTTGGCTCGAACGTGTCCTACAATGTGAAGAAGCTCGTGGAGATGAACTATCTCCATCATGCCCGCTCGCGTCTCGACCGCCGCTCGGTCCGCATCAGCCTTACGCCGAAGGGCAAGGAGGTCCACGACATCGTCGCGGGGCTCTATGACAAACACATTCTGACGGTCGAGCAGATCGGCGGCATTTCCACTGACGAGTTCTCTCGGCTCAATCAATCCCTGAACCGCCTCGAACGGTTCTGGACCGATCAGATCCGCTTCCGTCTCTAAAGGCAAACCGCGTTGGGGCGGTCCGGCGCGCCCATTCCCGCTGAGGGAATGGGCGCGCCGCCCTTTGTTTGTGCTGCTAGGACGAACTCGCGCCGGTTACTGCCTCGATCTCGCGATGAAGTGACTGCGCCGCCGGATGCGGGCCTGGCCGAATCAGCCTAGCATCCGCTTTGTGGAGTCTCGGCAACGCAGCGAGAGATTCTCGTCTCGCGCATGTTGCGCCACAAAATCGCCGCCCATTTGGGCCTTCTTAACCAAGAAAATGATAGCTGGACCTGGCCAGCGAAAATGATAGCTGACTTGGCCAACGGCAGGTTCGGCGAGCGGCCCCGGCAGGCGGTCGCGGGTAGATCCGGCAATCTGAGGCGATGTCGGCGGTCGATTGGGCGGCCGCAGTTCGCGGTCTGGGCCCGACGCAGCTTTTGGAGTTCGCATTGGCTAGATATTCGCTCGTCTTTTTGAGAAGTCTCGCGCATCGGGGTCTGTCGTGCTTTGGCTGCGCTCATCGTGCCGGCAGGGTTTTTCACGGCAGGGTTGACCGGTCATGCCACCGCCGGCGACGGCTCTTTCGACAACCAGGCCGAGTGGGCGCAGGGCTACGACGCGGACGAACACCTCGCGGTCGCCCGTTCCTCGACTCCGGTACTCTCGCCGCAGACCTTCGCGGCGACCGAACAGGCGACCGAACATTATCGCCAAATTGTCGCAGACGGCGGCTGGGTCCAGGTTCCCTCGGCCCATAACCTGAAGCTTGGCTCCCAAGGTGACTCGGTCGTCGCGCTGCGGCGGCGGCTCGCAACCTCAGGCGATCTCGATCCGAGCGCGGGTACCTCGCCGATCTTCGATTCCTACGTCGATGCGGCGGTCAGGCACTTCCAGGCGCGCCACGGCCTCAACCAAACTGGAATTGTCGGTCAGGATACGTTCACCGCAATGAACGTTCCGGCCGACGTTCGCCTGCGGCAGCTCGAGATCAACATCGTGCGGCTCAAGGCCTATTCGGGCAATCTCGGCGAGCGCTTCGTCATGGCCAATATTCCGGCCGCGGCGGTGGAGACGATCGAGAACGACGTCGTCGTCACACGCCACATCGCGGGCGTCGGCCGGATCGACCGGCAATCGCCGGTGATGATGACCAAGGCGACCGAGATCAACTTCAACCCTTACTGGACAGTGCCGGTCTCGATCATCCGCAAGGACCTCATCCCGAAGATGCAGGCCAATCCCAATTATCTCAGCGAGCACAAGATTCGGATCTTCGACAAGGAAGGCAACGAGCTACAGGCAAACCAGATCGATTGGAATTCGGAAGAGGCGGTGAACTACAAATTCCGCCAGGACACCGGCGGCGACCTCAATTCGCTTGGCGTCGTGCGGATCAATATTCCCAATCCTTACGGCGTCTACATGCATGACACGCCGGAAAAGGGTATTTTCGGCGACGACGATCGGTTCATTTCCTCGGGCTGCATCAGAGTCCAGAATGTCCGCGACTACGTCGCTTGGCTGTTGAAGGACACGAACGGCTGGGATCGCGACCGTATCGATGAGGTGATCCGCTCCGGCGAGCAGGTGGATGTCAAGCTAGCCGAGCCGGTGCCGGTCTATTGGGTCTATATTACCGCCTGGGCCACGCCGGACGGGCTCGTCGAGTTCCGCGACGACATCTACCAGCGCGATGGGCTGGGTTCCGTCGCCTCGGACCAGATGCCGGGCCAAATGCCGGAACAGGGCTCCGCTCCTGTGCAAGCGCAGCAGGCTTCGACCAGCGCACCGCCCCCGCTGCCGCCTCAGGCTGTGCCACAGGCCCCGCCGGAGGCCTCACCGCAAGCCTCGCCCTACGACATGCCGCAGGGGCCAGGAGAGGACGACGTGGGTCAGCAGCCTTTGCCTCCGATGAACGACGGGCAGTGAGGCGCAGCGCTTAATTTCGGATAGATCTGACAAGTGCTCGGCGCTCGCGTGCGGGCTGCCTTCACGCTGCGGCCCCGGCATGCTAAGTGCAGGCTCGGGCCGGTGTGCCAGCCACATCATTTGGCGCCTCGCCGCGCGGCGCCTCTCACGCCGCCATTTATTTAAGGTGCGTATCTCATGAACAGGTCCGATGCTGGCGCGTATCTCGCGCCCAATTCCTTCTTTTCCGCTTCTCTCGCCGCCGCCGATCCTGAAATCGCCGCGGCGATCGACAAGGAGCTTGGCCGCCAGAGGAATGAAATCGAGCTCATCGCCTCCGAAAATATCGTCTCGAAGGCGGTGCTCGAGGCGCAGGGCTCGATCCTGACCAACAAATATGCCGAGGGCTATCCGGGCCGCCGCTATTACGGCGGCTGCCAGTTCGTCGATATCGTCGAGACTCTGGCGATCGAACGGGTCTGCCGGCTCTTCGACTGCAAATTCGCCAATGTCCAGCCGAACTCGGGGAGCCAGGCCAATCAGGCGGTGTTCCTCGCCCTGCTCCAGCCGGGCGACACGTTCATGGGCCTCGACCTTGCTGCGGGAGGCCATCTGACCCATGGCTCGCCGGTCAATCTGTCGGGCCGCTGGTTCAAGCCGGTCTCCTACGGCGTGCGCCGCGACGACCACCGGATCGACATGGAGGCCGTCGCGCGGCTTGCCGAGGAGCACAAGCCGAAGCTCATCATCGCCGGCGGCTCGGCCTATCCGCGCTTCTGGGATTTTGAGAAATTCCGCGCGATTGCCGATTTCGATCGGCGCCTATTTCTTTGTCGATATGGCGCATTTCGCCGGCCTGGTCGCGGGCGGCGTGCATCCCTCGCCCTTCCCGCATGCGCATGTCGCAAGCTCGACGACGCACAAGACCTTGCGCGGCCCGCGCGGCGGTCTCGTCCTCACCAATGACCCGGAGATCGCCAAGAAGATCAATTCCGCGGTCTTTCCTGGCCTGCAGGGTGGTCCGCTGGAGCATGTGATCGCCGGCAAGGCCGTTTCATTCGGCGAGGCGTTGCGGCCGGATTTCAAAGTCTATGCCCGTCAGGTCGTGGAGAACGCCAAGGCGCTCGCCGCCACCATCGTCGATGGCGGTTTCGCCATCACCTCCGGCGGTACAGACAACCATTTGATGCTCGTCGATCTGCGCCCCAAGAACCTCACCGGCAAGGCGGCGGAGGCGGCGCTCTCCCGCGCCCATATTACCTGCAACAAGAATGGCGTTCCCTTCGATACGGCGAGCCCGATGGTCACCTCCGGGATCAGGCTCGGCACGCCGGCCGGCACGTCGCGCGGCTTCGGCGTCGCCGAATTCAAGAAGATCGGCGAATTGATCGTCGAAACCTTGGATGGGCTCGCCAAGAATGGCGAGGCCGGCAATGGTTCGGTCGAGACCGCCGTGAAGAGCAAGGTGGATGAATTGACGCGGCGTTTCCCGATCTATTGAGGAGCCTTCATGAGGTGCCCCTATTGCGGCAGTCTCGAAACGCAGGTGAAGGACTCTCGCCCGACCGAGGATGCGTCTTCGATCCGCAGGCGCCGCGTCTGCCCCGATTGCGGCGGGCGTTTCACCACTTTCGAGCGCGTGCAATTGCGCGAGCTGACCGTCGTCAAAAAATCCGGACGGCGCGTTCCCTTCGATCGCGACAAGCTGATGCGTTCGGTCGAGATCGCGCTGCGCAAACGCCCCGTCGATGCCGAGCGCGTCGAACGGATGGTCAGCGGCATCGTGCGCCAGCTCGAGAGCCAGGGCGAGACTGACATCCAAAGCGAGCGGATCGGCGAACTCGTCATGGAAGGCCTGCGCTCGCTCGACAGCGTCGCCTATGTCCGCTTCGCCTCGGTCTATCGCAATTTCCGCGAGGCGCGGGATTTCCACACGCTGATCGACGAGCTTTCGCAGGAAGCGCCGGATGAGGAGCCGCGCCCGGCGAAGCTCAAGGCATGAGCAGCCGCGTGCTGCGTTCCTCCGCTGCGGACGCGAGTGAGGATGCGCGTTTCATGGCGGCGGCGCTCAATCTTGCCCGGCGCGGATTGGGCCGCGTCGCACCAAATCCCGCCGTCGGGGCGCTGGTGGTCAAAGACGGCACTGTCATCGGACGCGGCTTCACGGGGGAGGGCGGGCGTCCGCATGCTGAGGTCCTGGCCATAAGGCAGGCCGGCGCTGCGGCCAAGGGCGCGATGCTCTATGTGACCCTGGAGCCTTGCAGCCATCACGGCCGAACACCGCCTTGCGCGGATGTGGTGATCGCGGCCGGCATTGCCCGCGTCGTTTCCACCATCGACGATCCCGATCCGCGTGTCGCGGGATCGGGCCACGGGCGTTTGCGCGACGCCGGGATCGAGGTCAGGACCGGCGTTCTCGCCGAGGCGGCGCTTCGCGCCAACCTTGGCCACATCTTGCGCGTGACGCGGGGCCGGCCGATGGTGACGCTCAAACTCGCAGAGACTGCGGATTTCTATGCGGCCGGCCCGCGCGGCGCGCCGCGCCTTATGATCACGGGCGCGCCTGCCAATGCACGCGTCCAGATGTTCCGCGCCATGCATGACGCAGTGATGGTCGGCAGCGGTACGGCGATTGCCGATGATCCCATGCTGAATGTCCGGCTGCCGGGACTCGAAGGATGCAAGCCTCTGCGCATCGTGCTCGATTCGCATCTCCACCTGCCGCCGAGCGCGTGGCTCGCAACGACC
Organism: uncultured Alphaproteobacteria bacterium; assembly: GCA_963720425.1. GTDB lineage: Bacteria > Pseudomonadota > Alphaproteobacteria > Rhizobiales > Beijerinckiaceae > Methylovirgula. Next base: position 81,005 of record OY970391.1, on the reverse strand, counting down.
GCGCGCGATCATCCCACTCTCGTCATCGCGGGCGAGGGCGCCTCGATCGACGCCGCGGCCCGGCTCATTGAGGAGGGTGTCGAGGTGGAACGGGTGGCGGACAATGCTGGTCACCTTGACCTTGCCGCGGTTCTCGCGTTTCTCGGCGCGCGCGGATTGACGCGGATCTTTTGCGAAGGCGGCCCGCGTCTCGCGGCGGCTTTGATCGCGCAAAATTTCGCCGACGAAGTCATGTTGTTGCGAAGCGAAAACATGCTCGGCGAGAGGGGGGTGCCGGCGCTCGATCCGGCAAGCCGTGCGGCGCTCATCGACGCAGGCTGCTATCGGTTGAGCGAGACCGGCCGGATCGGCGCCGATACCTATTTTCGTTATGAACGAGTGTTCTGACCCATGTTCACCGGTCTCATCACCATGGTCGGGACGATCGAAAGCATCACGCCGCGCGGTGGACTGAAGCGCGCGCGGATCTCCTCACACGTTCCGGCCGACGCGATTTCGGTCGGCGCCTCGATCGCCTGCAGCGGTCCTTGCCTCACAGTGGCCGCGTGCGGTGCGGATGGCGACCGCACTTGGTTCGAGATCGATGTCGGGGCCGAGACTTTGGCGCGCACAACGGCGCGGAACTGGCGCGCCGGTACGCGGCTCGATCTCGAACGATCCTTGAAGATCGGCGACGAGCTTGGCGGCCATATGGTCACCGGGCATATTGACGGAGTCGCCAAGATCGTGGGCATTGACGCCTTCGACGGCATGAAACGCTTTGCGATCGAGGCGCCGCCGCATCTTACCCGCTTCATCGCGGTCAAAAGCTCGGTTGCGCTCGATGGATGTTCGCTGACGGTGAACGAGGTGAAAGGCGACGGGTTCTCAATCCTGCTCATCCCGCATACGCTCGCAGTGACCACTTGGAACGAGCGCCAGGTGGGTGACGAGGTCAACCTCGAAGTGGACCTCATGGCCCGCTATGCGGCGCGCCTGCTCGGGCTCGACTAGGGTTCAGCGAAGCCCGTGGCGATCGCGTCAACCGGATACTCGAGCCGCTGATCCCAATGTGTTCTGTCCACAAGCTGAGGCGGCGCGCCGACGATGTCGCCTCCATCGGCGATGGAATCATCGGCGCAGAAGCCGTTTCTCAGCCCGATCGTCCAGACGCCGCCGACGTTCTTCATCCAATATTCCTGCACCACCGAAGAGCGCGTCTGCTCGCACGCGCCGATCGCCGTGTCCCACACCTGCTTCTCGATCGGCGAGCCGTTCGGCCGCTCGGGATGGACGACCATGAAGGCATAGCCGGCCGCAACCCGCATGGTCTCGACTCGAAACACGATCGGCTTGCCAAACAGCTTCCCATAGATCGGGCGTACGGCGTCGAGCAGCGCGGTGCGCTCGGGTGATCCCGACGCCGGCGTGACGACATCACGCTGATCCACTTTTGGCGGGACTGGCAGCGGCGGCGGATTGAGAAGCTCGGCGAGCTGGTCCTTCGTCCATAGCTTCGTCGGCTTCGGACACTCATCGAAACCCGGGTCCCCGTGACTGTCGATCGCCACCCAATGGGACACGTAATTGCTCCACTCGAAATAGATCTGGATGTCGATCGGGGTCTCGCGACCGGGACAGCGCTCACGGGCAAGGGCAAGAGCGTCGCCCTGAAGGGGCAGCAGGCGAACCACGAGAATGGCGCGCCCGATGTTTCCCCAGCGGACTCCGTAAGTCAGGATCTCGTGACGCTCCTGGTCGAAGCGTTTGTTCGCCGGCCAGTCGTAAAGGGCAAGCCAGGTCTCGATCAGGGCGCTCGCCGAGGGATCGTGCTCGGTCGAAGCCTGTGGCCGCTCGTTCGGCAGCGGGCCCACGATCTGGGTGCCCTCGAGCGGCGCGGCTTTCGCAAGAGACGAACTCAACAGCAGGCAGCCGAGGGCCACGACACAGAGCTGAAAACGAAGAGCTTTGGCTAGCATGGGCTTGTTGCGTGATTTCGCCGGATCTTGAACCCAAGATAATGGCGGATACGTGTTATATCGCATCGCGACCGACGCATTCCCTTGCAACCGCCGGCTTGCGACGCGGGATGCGGGTTGTTAGTCAACCCGGCCGCCGTTCTCATGCGAGACCAACTCATGGCCGAGCCGCACCGATCCGAAGATTCCGGGGAGAGCGTTGAGGGCGCGCGTTTTCTCATCGTCGAAGCGCGCTTCTACGATGAGATCGCCTCGCTGCTCCTTGAAGGCGCGGTCGCGGCCTTGAAGCGGGCCGAGGCGCGCTACCTCTGCTGGCAGGTGCCGGGCGCCTTGGAAATCCCCGTCGCCCTGGCGATCGCGCTCGACATGGCGGAGACATCGGGCGCCCCCTTTCAAGGCGCACTTGCGCTTGGCTGCGTGATTCGCGGCGAAACTCCGCATTTCGACATTGTCGCGCGTGAGAGCGCACGCGCCCTGATGGACCTTGCCGTCGAACGAGGCCTGCCTTTCGGCAACGGCATTTTGACCGTCGAAAATGTGGGCCAAGCCGTAAAGCGCGCCGACCCGCGGCAGGGCGACAAAGGCGGAGATGCGGCACGCGCCGCGCTTGCGCTGCATCGACTGAAGGCAGGGCAGGGAGCATCCTGATGGGCAAGGCTCCGCAGCGCTCGGCCGCGCGGTTGGCGGCCGTCCAAGCGCTCTATCAGATGGAGGTCTCAGGCAAGGGTCTCACCGAGACGCTCTCCGAATTCGAACGTTTCTGGATCGGCGGCGAAATCGAGGGCGCGCAATATGAAGCCGCCGAGGTCGCCTTCTTCCGCGACGTGCTCGGCGGTGTTCTCGCCGATCAAGGCCCGATCGATCGGGCGATCGACAAGACCTTGGCCAAGGGCTGGCCCTTGGCGCGGGTCGATTCGGTCATGCGCGCGATCCTGCGGGCCGGTGCCTATGAGCTGATGAAGCGCAAGGACATTCCGGCGCGCGTCGCGATCAAGGAATATGTCGACGTGGCTGGTGCCTTTTTCGATCACCATGAGGCGGGCATGATCAATGCGGTTCTCGACGCGCTCGCGCGGCAATTTCGTTCCGAGGAATTCGAATCGCGAGTGTGAGGCTGATAGCGTAGAGTCGCGGAGCAGGAATAGAAAAGCCGTTTCGAAACCGCTGAGTCCACACCCGTGAATTCAAAGCCGTGCCCTTCCGAAGACGAGATCATCGCGAATTTTTTTGCGCCGCTCGCTGGTCCGGCCGGACTAGGCCTCGTCGATGATGCCGCTTTGCTTTCGGTGCCGGCGGATCACGAGCTCGTGCTGACGACCGACATGCTCACCTCCGGCGTGCACTTCTTCGCCGATGATCCGCCGGAGGAGATCGCCCGCAAGGCTCTGCGCGTCAATCTTTCCGATCTCGCGGCGAAGGCCGCGGAGCCGATCGGATTTCTCCTTGGCCTGGCCTTGCCCGGCGACTGGACCGCCGATTGGCTTTCCGCCTTCGCGAAGGGACTTGCGGAAGATGCCACCTTTTTCGATTGTCCGCTGATCGGTGGCGACACGGTGAAGAGCCTCGGCGCGCTGTCGTTGTCGATCACGGCTATCGGCACGGTGCCCAAATCCAAGATGGTGCCGCGCCCCGGTGTTCGAGACGGCGATCTTCTCTATGTGACCGGTACGATCGGCGATGCGGCCTTGGGGTTGCGCCTGCGCCGCGCGATCGGGACGGATCGCGCCTGGATTGAGGCACTGAGCCAGCCGGCGCGAGATTATCTCCTCATGCGGCATCTTCTGCCGCTGCCGCGGCTTGGCCTGCGCGACGCCCTGCGCAGCTTTGCGCATGCCGCGATGGATATTTCGGATGGGCTCATTGGAGATCTTGCTAAAATGCTGGCGCTGACCGGCATGACAACGGAAATGGCGCTTGCCGATGTGCCGCTTTCGAAGGCCGCGCGCCAGGCGCTGGCGCTGGAGGCTTCGCTTGCCGAGTCAATCCTCACGGGCGGCGATGATTATGAGATCCTCTGCGCCGTGGCGGTGGGTGATCAGGCGGAATTCGAGCGTGAGGCGGCAGCCGTGGGCCTCGCCGTCACCCGAATCGGCACCGCCAAAAGGGGAACAGAAAAGCCGCTCGTCAGGGATGCAGAGGGCCAGCCGCTGGCCTTTTCCTCGGCTTCCTATCGCCATTTTTGAGCCGCCGGCGTGTCCGGAACCGCTTGAACTGTTGAGACCAGCGGAGGCAGCGCAGGGTGCGATTGCGAAATTTGCCGCTTTCGGCCATGGTCCGGCGCCAAGGGCGGAGCCATTCGCTCGACCGAGGCATTTTCGAGCGAAAAACTCGTTTCGCGGGTTGCCGCCGAAAATGCTTTTAATTTGGCGCGTTCCGACGAGACCGGGTCCAGGCTCGGCGCGCTCTGACCAGTGAAGGGCGGAGATCGATGCATCTGATGTGGTTTGTCATTCTCGCGGGGCTTCTCGCCGTCGCTTATGGGATCATAACGGTAACGGAGCTTCTCAAGGCCGATCCTGGTTCGGCCCGCATGCAGGAGATCGCCGCCGCGATTGCCGAGGGTGCGCAGGCCTATCTGAAGCGGCAATATTCGACGGTCGCGATCGTTGGTGCCGTCATTTTCGTGATCCTCGGCCTGCTTCTCTCATGGACCGTCGCCATCGGCTTCGTCATCGGCGCGGTTCTTTCCGGCTCCGCCGGCTTCATCGGCATGAATGTCTCGGTCCGCGCCAACGTGCGCACGGCCCAGGCGGCTACCAGATCGCTCGGCGCCGGCCTCGACATTTCCTTTAAGGCCGGCGCGGTCACCGGCATGCTGGTGGCCGGCCTCGCGCTTCTCGGCGTCTCCGTCTATTACACGATTCTCACCGGTCCCTTGGGCCATGCCGAGAACAGCCGCGAGGTCGTCGATGCCCTGGTCGCGCTCGGCTTCGGCGCTTCGCTGATTTCGATCTTCGCGCGTCTCGGCGGCGGCATTTTCACCAAGGGCGCGGACGTCGGCGCCGATCTCGTCGGGAAAGTGGAGGCCGGAATTCCGGAGGACGATCCGCGCAATCCCGCGACGATTGCTGACAATGTCGGCGACAACGTCGGCGATTGCGCCGGCATGGCCGCCGATCTCTTCGAAACCTATGTGGTGACCGTCGTCGCAACGATGGTGCTCGCCGCCATCTTCTTCGCCGGCCAGGCGACGCTCTCCTCCGCCATGCTCTATCCCTTGGCGATCTGCGCGGCCTGTATCATCACCTCGATCGCCGGCACGTTCTTCGTCAGGCTCGGCCCGACCAATTCGATCATGGGCGCGCTCTACAAGGGCCTGATCGCGACGGGCGTGCTGTCGATCGCGGGGCTCGCCGTCGCGACCCAATTTGCTGTCGGCTGGGGCACGATCGGCACGGTCAACGGCGTGCCGGTTGAAGGCACGCATCTTTTCGTCTGTGGCCTCGTCGGCCTCGCGGTCACCGGTCTCATCGTCATCATCACCGAATATTATACCGGCACGGGCAAGCGCCCGGTCATTTCAATCGCCCAGGCCTCGGTAACCGGCCATGGCACCAATGTCATCCAAGGCCTTGCCGTGTCGCTCGAAGCGACCGCCCTGCCGGCGCTGGTCATCGTTGGGGGAATCATCGCCGCCTCGCAGCTTGCCGGCCTGTTCGGCATTGCGATCGCGGTGACGACCATGCTCGGCCTCGCCGGCATGATCGTGGCGCTCGATGCCTTCGGGCCGGTCACCGACAACGCCGGCGGGATCGCCGAAATGGCGGGCCTGCCCAAGGAGGTGAGGCATTCGACCGATGCGCTGGACGCGGTCGGCAATACGACGAAGGCGGTGACGAAAGGCTATGCGATTGGCTCGGCCGGCCTTGGTGCTTTGGTCTTGTTTGCAGCCTACACCAATGACATCAAGCATTTCGTCGACACCGGCGTCCCCTATTTCAAGGATATCGGCGCGGTCAACTTTGATCTTTCCAACCCCTATGTCGTCGCCGGTCTGATCTTCGGCGGCATCATTCCCTATCTCTTCGGCGGCATGGCCATGACCGCGGTCGGCCGGGCGGCGGGCTCGGTCGTCGAGGAGGTCCGCCGTCAGTTCCGCGAGAAGCCCGGCATCATGGCGGGCACCGAGCGGCCGGATTACGGCCGCGCCGTCGACATGCTGACCAAGGCGGCGATCAAGGAGATGATCATCCCCTCGTTGCTGCCGGTTTGCGCGCCACTCATCGTCTACTTCGGCGTGCTCTTCATCTCCGGCTCGAAAGCCTCGGCCTTGGCGGCGCTTGGCGCCTCGTTGCTCGGGGTGATCGTCAATGGACTCTTCGTGGCGGTCTCTATGACGTCGGGCGGCGGCGCCTGGGACAATGCTAAGAAGAGTTTCGAGGATGGTTTCATCGACAAAAATGGCGTCAAACATTTTAAGGGCGGCGAGGCGCACAAGGCATCCGTGACCGGCGACACGGTCGGCGATCCTTACAAGGATACCGCGGGTCCGGCGGTCAATCCGGCGATCAAGATCACCAACATCGTGGCACTTCTGCTGCTCGCGATCCTGGCGCACTGAGAGGAGACACGAATGGAAGGCCGGAGCATTCCGGCCATTTTCTCTCAAGCGAAGCGACGCCATCCTCACGGACGTCCTAGCCGAACCTCAGCATATTCTTGAATAGTCCTGTCAGGAAGGTCGAACTCGGCTCCGCCTGTCGGCGTCGTGCGGGAAACGAAATCGAATACTTTTCCATCCTGGAGGCCGTAATTGGCGATGCGTTCGACTCTCTTCTGCTTGTCGAAATAAATCGCGAGAACGCGCTGATCGATAATTCTCGGATCCATGAACAGGACCGAGCGATCGGTGGTTTGGGTGATGTAATACCAAGCGTCGCCGCCGACGGTCGATGTCGTCGAGGGCGTCCCCATGACGATAAGCGCCTGCTCGGCGGAAGATCCGACTTTCACCTGGTCGAGCAATTTCGGATCGGTCTGATAGCCGTGGACGACTTCGCCGTCATAGCCGAGGCAGCCGGCAAGGCCGAGCGCGAGAAAGCCGGCCAAGCCGAGCCTCACTAGAAAGCCTGATGCATTCCTCTCGGGCTTTTGGGCCACGCTCCTGCGCCTCTCAATTCGGCCGTGCCGCCGGCCCAGTTGCCGGGCAAGATTGACAAGATTTGCTTGCATCGGAGCCCGGCGATGCCTAACCCCCGCGGTCAGGAAAAGCAAGCTCGCGGCTCTCCCGCCTCGCAACCATAGATCTTAAAGTCATGATTTTTGGGCTTTTCCGGGGCACAGCCAATCGCCGGTTGATCGACAGGCTGCACGGCGAGATCGTGGTGGCGGCGCGCGACCCGGTTTTGTTCACGCAATATGGGATCACCGACGACCTGGACGGCCGTTTCGAATCCGTTGCCTTGCATGCGGCGCTGGTCCTGCGACGGCTCAACCGCTTTCCCCCGCCTGGGCCGCAGATCGCTCAGGACCTTGCCGATTCTGTATTCCGGCATTTCGATGTCGCCTTACGCGAGATGGGCGTAGGCGACTTGAGCGTGCCGAAACGGATGAAGACGCTGGCCGAGGCCTTTCTCGGCCGCGCCGACGCCTATAATCGGGCCTTGGGCGAGGGTCATGCCGCGCTTTGCGCCGCCTTGTCGCGGAACGTCTACGCCGGCCGGCGCGAAGCCGATCGCCTGGCGCGCTATGTCGAAGCCCTCGAGGAGGCCTTCGCCGATGTGACCCCCGCAGAGTTCGCCCAAGGGCCTATATTTCGCCGCAAGGCCGCCGCCATAGGTTGAGGAGGTGCCGCGATGTCCCAGAGCAGGACCATAAATCCGCAGCCGACAGGCGAGATTTTCTCGCATCTCGTCACTGTCGATGAAGTCCCCGAGCAAGGCCTCGATCTGACGATCAGCGCCGATTCGGCCACGCGGCAGGCGCTCGCGGTCGCCGACGGGCTTGCCGGAATAGAGAGCCTCGAAGCCGATTTCCATGTCGCGCGGCGCGGCCCAGCCGAGTTCAACGTCAGCGGCAGCCTACGCGCCAGGGTCACGCAGGTCTGCGTCTTGAGCCTAGAACCTTTCGATACCGACATCGTCGAGGAGATCGACGTCGACTTCGCGCCTCCTGCGGCGCTCGCCGCGGCGCATGCCAGCACGATCCTTGGCGGAGCGGGAGCGGCGGAGCGTGATCCGCCCGATCCAATTGTCGACGGAACGATCGACGTCGGAGCGCTCGCCGCCGAATTTCTGGCTCTCGGCCTCGATCCCTATCCGAAAAAGCCGGGCGTGGAATTCGTCCCGATCACCGCGCCGGAGGACAAGGACGAGAGGCCTTTCGCCGTCTTAAAAAAGCTCACCGAGCGATCCTAAGCAACGGTCCTTTCGGCCTGCGGCAAGCCCTAGGGTGCCTGTGCTTGCGGTCCGGCGCGCTTTGCCGTAGCGGATCATGCCGCAGGCGCCTTTATGCTTGTGCACCGGCCAGTCCCGGCGGCGTGCCGGGAAGAACCGAAGCTCGCAGGAGCGAGATGAAAAGGCTAGTGCGGATCGCGATCGACGCCATGGGGGGAGATCACGGCCCCGAGGTGATCGTGCCCGGCGCCGCCTTGGCGCGCGCCTGTCATCCCGATATCGCATTCATCTTCTTCGGCGACGAGGAGAGACTGAATCCCCTCGTCGCAGGCGATCCTCACCTTGCCGCGATCTCGACCGTTCGGCACGCGCCCGTCGCGGTGCGGATGGACGACAAGCCGAGCCAGGCCTTGCGAATGGGCCGGCGGGCTTCGTCCATGTGGCTCGCGCTCGAAGCGGTTAAGAAGGGCGAAGCCGATGCCGCCTTTTCCGCCGGAAATACCGGCGCGCTCATGGCCATGGCCAAGATCTGCTTGCACATGATCCCCAATATCGACCGGCCGGCGATCGCCGTACTTTGGCCGACGCTGCGCGGCGAATTGATCGTGCTCGACGTCGGTGCGACGATCGGCGCCGATGCGCGACATCTCGTCGATCTCGCCATCATGGGATCGGCCATGGCAAGTATCGTCTTCGCCCTCGACCGGCCAACGGTCGGTCTGCTCAACGTCGGCACCGAAGAGATCAAGGGGATCGAGGAAGTGAAAACCGCCTCGCGAATCCTGCGCGAAGCGGCTTTGCCCAATCTCGATTATCGCGGTTTCGTCGAGGGCGACGACATCGGCAAGGGCACGGTCGACGTGGTCGTCACGGAAGGCTTCACCGGCAACATCGCGCTGAAAACGGCGGAAGGAACGGCCAAGCAAATCAGCGCCTATCTCCACCAGGCGCTGCGCAGCAGCCTCACGTCGAAGCTTGGTTATTTTCTGGCGAGGCATGCGTTCAGGGCGCTGGCGATCAAAATGGATCCCCGCCGGGTGAACGGCGGCATCTTCTTAGGGCTAGGAGGAGTGGTGATCAAAAGCCATGGCGGATCAGATGCGATCGGCACCGCGCGCGCGCTCGAGATCGGCTACGAGATGGTGCGTGACGAGCTTTTGAGCAAAATTCGCGGATCGCTCTCTGGGCGAATGGAACCACTCGCCACCTCCCCGGCCTCTTTGCGTTCGTGAACGCGGCACTAGATCTTAGCCAGAGGTTCGAAATGAAGCATGACGAATCAATCGGGCAATCCCGAGCTGTCGGAAGGCCAACTCAACTGCACTGGAAATCCGCGTGACCCAACCGCAAAGCGCCAAACTTCGCTCTGTTATCGTCGGGCTCGGCTCCTGTCTTCCCAAGCGCATCGTCAGCAATGCGGACCTCGAAAAGTCGCTGGACACGACAGACGCATGGATCGTTCAACGCACCGGCATAAAGCAGCGCCACATCGCCGGCGACGAAGAGCGCACCTCGACGCTGGCGCTTCAAGCGGCGCGCGCCGCGCTCGCAGACGCCGGGCTTGTCGGCACAGACATCGATCTCATCATCGTTGCCACCACAACGCCCGATCACACCTTTCCTGCGGTTGCAACGCAGGTCCAGGCCAAGCTCGGCATGACCTCCGGCGTGGCTTTCGATCTTCAGGCGGTCTGTTCCGGGTTTGTCTTCGCGCTCGCGACGGCGGATAAATTTCTGATCTCCGGGTCGCACAGGCGCGCGCTCATCATCGGCGCCGACACGTTATCGCGAATTCTCGATTGGCAGGATCGCGCCACCTGCGTCCTCTTCGGCGATGGCGCCGGTGCCGTCGTGCTGGAAGCACAGGAGGGGGAAGGGACGAACGCCGACCGCGGGATTCTGACCACCCACTTGCGCGCCGACGGGCGTTACGGCGACAAGCTCTATGTCGACGGCGGGCCATCTTCGACCGCGACGAGCGGACACGTGCGCATGCAGGGGCGGGAAGTGTTCCGCTTGGCCGTCACCATGATCAGCGATGTCGTCGAAGCGGCCTTTGCCGCAACCGGGACGACGCCCGCGGATCTCGCCTGGTTCGTGCCACATCAGGCCAACAGCCGGATCATCGACGCATCCGCCGAGAAGCTCGGGATAGATCCGCAAAAAGTCGTCAAGACTGTCAATCTTCACGGCAATACGACCGCCGCTTCCATCCCGCTCGCTCTCAGCGTCGCCCGTGACGATGGGCGGATCCAAAAAGGCGATCTCGTGATGATCGAAGCCATGGGCGGTGGCTTTACCTGGGGAGCGGCCCTCATCCGTTGGTAGCTGAGGCCCGCGTGCAACAGTGCGTCGCGATTAATCGAAATGCGGCAGTTTTTCGTCAGGACCGTGAAGGCCGCCCATAAGATCTATTGCATTAAGGCTTGTTTTGTACCAAACTTTGCAACAATAATGTTTTTCTCGCGACGATAGAGACTGGGGAGGATCGCGAGGCCCGTCGATCCATCGTGCAGCGCAATAGCGCGAGTTGGTTTGCGATTGCGCCTTTTGCTCGGTGCGAATCCGGGAGAATCATCGCGTTTGAGAGAAAATCACCGAGTTGAAAATGGCGAAGAGCGAGTTGTCGGCTAGGAGTGACACGCCGGTGCCGGCGCCCAGCGGTTCGATGAGTGCAAAGCCGCAGGGCCCGCGCACAGTCACGCGCGTCAACCTCGCCGAAGCTGTCTACCAGCAGGTCGGCCTTTCGAGGAAGGAATTGGCGGCTTTGGTCGAAATGGTTTTGGATGAGATGACCAATCGGCTGATCGCCGGAGAATTGGTGCGGCTGTCCTCCTTCGGATCTTTCAACGTTCGCCATAAGGGACAACGAGTTGGCCGCAACCCGAAGACCGGGGTCGAAGTGCCGATTAAGGAACGTCGGGTGCTCGTGTTCAAGTCCTCGAATTTGCTGAAGGCGCGGATCAACGGTCAGCTCATGGAACGCCGCGGCGACTGATCTGGGCTCGTTGCACCGTGCAGGTTCGACACTTCTCGCGCGTTGCGGCCTGCCGAATGGCAGGTGTGAGGAAGGCGCGATCGGCAGTCGTCCGAGCGATCGTGCGAATTTAAGGCGACCCCTTATTTTGGATCCGTTGACAGGCGACGCGATTGCGCCGCGGGGAGCGGCTCGACCCGGAGCATGGCCGCAAGTGCCAACCGATTCGCAAAATGATAGTGCGATAACAAAGGAATTGAAGGCAGCATCGATTCCATCCGAGAGGATCCTGATCTAAGATTCGATGCGATCATCGGGCGGGCTCGTAGCTCTCGAACCATAGAACCGAGGCGCTTTGGGGAACCATGGAAAAGACGGTCGACGCATTCAGGACAATCAGCGAGGTCGCGCAGGATCTCGATCTGCCCCAGCACGTGCTGCGCTTTTGGGAAACGCGATTCGCTCAAATCAGGCCGTTGAAGAGGGGCGGCGGCCGCCGCTACTATCGGCGCGAGGATATCGAACTCCTGCGCGCCATCCGCCAGCTCCTGTATGACGAAGGCTATACGATCAAGGGCGTGCAGAAGATCTTGAAGGAGCAAGGGTCGCGTGGGGTCGTCGCTGCCTGGCGGGGGCCGGCCGAGGGGACCGATGCGCGAGCACCTTCCACGCTCTCCGACGCCTTGGAAGATGATCGCGGCGTGGAGGCCGGCTCTCGTGGCCGTGAGGGCGGCGCTCAAGGTGAGATCGCGTACAACCTCTCGCGCGGGGGCGAGGCGCTCGGTCCTGGCGAGTACCAGGTCCTCGAACAGCTCCTGACCGAGCTCGGCGAATGCGAAAGGCTGCTCGGCGCGGCGCGGGCAGGCTGAATTCGAAAGAGAGGCCGCCGCCGCGCCGCGTTGCGGGGGTAGGAGCCTTTCTCTATAACAGCCCCGTCGGAGTGTAGCGCAGCCCGGTTAGCGCACTAGTCTGGGGGACTAGGGGTCGTGGGTTCGAATCCCGCCACTCCGACCACCAAGGATGCTTGATTTGCGCGCGTTTGGGCGCCGGTTTCTAACCATCCACCACAAAAGATCGACGGGATGAAGATTTCCGGGCGCAATTTCATCAAAGGCAAGGTTGTGGACGTCAAGAAGGGTGCGACAACCGCCCACGTCCATGTTGAAATCGGCGGCGGCGTGGTGCTCACGGCCTCGATCACCAATTGAAGCGGTCGATGATTTGAAGCTTGAAAAGGGCATGACCGTCCATGCGCTCATTAAAGCGTCAGATGTCATGATCGCGGTCGATTGAGGAGCGCCACGGGTCGAACCCACACTTCGACCACGAGCGCGACAGACAGCGCTTCCCGTCCTAGCAGCGATTATTCCATGCCGCTCCAAATCGGCTTTCTGGTCTTCACCGCGTGCAGCAGTTCGACTTGACGGGACCCTATGAGGTCTTGGCTGCTCTCAAGGGCGCCGCGGTCCATCTCGTAGGGAAAGCGCACGATCCGGTCGCCTCAACAACCGGATTGCTTCTTGTGCCGAACGCGACCTTTGCCACCTGTCCGCCGCTCGATCTGCTCTGTGTGCCCGGCGGCAGCGGCATCAACGCCTTGTTGGAAGACAACGAGACGATCGAATTCGTGCGCAGGCAGGCGGAGCGCGCGCGTTATGTCACGTCCGTCTGCACAGGCGCGCTCGTGCTCGGCGCCGCCGGCCTGTTGCGAGGAAGGCGGGCGACGACGCATTGGAACGCGCATGACCTGCTCGCTTCCTTCGGCGCAATTCCGACGCAGGGCCGCGTCGTGTGCGATGGCAACACGGCCGGAGGCGTGACGGCGGGGATTGATTTTGGCCTGGCAATTGTCGCAGAACTCGCTGGGCAAACCGACGCCGAGACGATCCAACTTAGCCTCGAATATGCGCCGGCGCTGCTGTTCGACGCGGGGAGGCCAGAGAGCGCCTCTCCTGAAGTCCTCGCTGCCGCCAAAGGGCGCGGCGCGGCTCGCCGGGAGAGGGAAGCCATCATCGCGCGTATCGCCGGCGCGGACAGCCACTCCTGATCCCGCTTTGCGCACATCTTCTCTTCCTCCGCGAGCCGTGCTATGGGCGCTTGCTTTCGGCGTGCCACAGGCCGCGGCAAGCCAGAATTCTCACGCTTACGCCGATTGGTCTCGGCGAGTGAGCTGAAGGAGACGAGCTATGATTTCCGTGACATTCCCGGACGGTGCATCGCGTTCTTATCCGGCCGGCATCCGCGGCAGCGAAATCGCCAAGAGCATTTCCCCCTCGCTCACCAAGCGCACCGTCGCCATGACCGTCGACAGCAAGCTCGCCGACCTCGCCGATCCGATCGAGCACGATGCCAACGTCGGGTTTCTGGACCGCGACCATCCGCGCGCGCTCGAACTCATCCGCCATGACGCCGCGCATGTCCTCGCCGAAGCGGTGCAGGCGCTCTATCCCGGCACGCAGGTGACGATCGGCCCGGTGATCGAGAATGGTTTCTATTACGATTTCTATCGCGCCGAGCCGTTCACGCCGGAGGATTTTGCGGCCATCGAAAAGAAAATGGCCGAGATCATCGCCGAGGACCGGCCCTTCACCAAGGAGATCTGGTCGCGCGAGAAGGCCAAGGCCTGGTTCGAGAGCCATGGCGAGGCTTTTAAGGTCGAGCTCGTCGACGCGATTCCGCCCGATCAGGAGCTGAAAATCTACAAACAAGGCGAATGGCTCGATCTCTGCCGCGGCCCGCATATGACCTCGACCGGCAAGATCGGCTCCGCCTTCAAGATCATGAAGGTCGCGGGCGCCTATTGGCGCGGCGATTCAACAAAGCCCATGCTTCAGCGCATCTATGCGACGGCCTTCGCCAAGCAAGCGGAGCTCGACGTTTATTTGAACCAGCTCGCCGAGGCTGAGCGCCGCGACCACCGTCGGCTCGGGCGCGAGATGGACCTGTTCCATTTCCAGGAAGAAGGGCCGGGCACAATCTTCTGGCATCCAAAAGGCTGGACGCTCTTCCAGACTCTCATCGCCTATATGCGGCGGCGCCAGCAGTCAGACAATTATCTCGAGGTCAACACGCCGCAAGTGCTCGACCGCTCGCTCTGGGAAATGTCCGGCCATTGGCAGACCTATCGCGAGAACATGTTCACGACGATGACCGAGGACGAGCGAGTCTTCGCGTTGAAGCCGATGAATTGCCCCGGCCATATCCAGATCTTCAAGAACGGCCTCAAATCCTATCGCGACCTGCCGCTTAAGATCGCGGAATTCGGGATCGTGCATCGCTACGAGCCGTCCGGCGCGCTGCACGGCGTCATGCGGGTGCGCGCCTTCACCCAGGACGATGCGCATATTTTCTGCACCGAAGACCAGATCATGGAGGAATTGTTACGGATCAACGATCTCATCCTGTCGATTTACAAGGATTTCGGTTTCGACGATATCGTCATCAAAATGTCGACCCGGCCGGAGAAGCGCGTCGGCTCGGATGAAGCCTGGGACAAGGCTGAGGCGGCGCTCATGCGCGTACTCGATGAGATCAAGGCGCGCGGTTTCAACGCCGCGGTCAATCCGGGCGAAGGCGCCTTCTACGGGCCGAAGCTCGAATATACGTTGCGCGATGCCATCGGCCGCGAGTGGCAATGCGGCACGACCCAGGTCGATTTCAACATGCCCGGCCGGCTCGGCGCCTTCTACATTGGCCCCGACAGCGAGAAGAAGACGCCGGTGATGATCCACCGCGCCATGTTCGGCTCGCTCGAACGCTTCATCGGCATTTTGATCGAACATTTCGCGGGTCGCTTGCCACTCTGGCTCTCGCCGGTGCAGATCGTGATCGCCACGATCACCCAGGACGCGGACGATTATGCCCGCGACGTCCTGGCGGCGGCGCGCGAGGCGGGGCTTCGGGTCGAAGCCGACCTCAGGAACGAGAAGATCACCTATAAGGTGCGCGAACATTCGCTTGCGAAAATTCCGGTCCTCATGGTCGTCGGCAAGCGCGAAGCGGCGGAGCGCACGGTCTCGCTCCGCCGGCTTGGCACGCAGGAGCAGACGACGATGGGGGTTGAGGCGGCCTTGCACGCGCTCGCCGACGAGGCGACCCCGCCCGATCTGAAACGGCTTCAAGGCTTCGGCGCTGAACGTTCTCAGCTCGCCGTGGCGAGCTGAGAATCGTTAAAATCGCGGGAATTATGGCTGAGGATGCTTCCTCAGCCATCAACTTGGTGCTCCTTGCAAGACTGCCGCAACCGCATGCGATAGAGTAGCCACCCCTCACTGAGCGGCGGACATCGCTTCTCGCTTGTGGACAGCCGCCGCAGAGCTTGTTAACAGGTCGTTACCTGGCATCGGATAAATAGACCTTATGATCCGACGTCCTTGTCTCGCCCCACCGATGTGCCGGAGTCCCGGACCAGATTTCGGGATTCCCCGCCTCGCCTTCTTGCTGCCGCTCTTTATCCTCGTCCCGCTGCTGCTGACCGGCTGTGCGGGCGGCATGCCCGACGTTTATCCGAGCCCGGACGACTTCGAAATCCACGGGATCGACGTCTCGAAATATCAAGGCGACATCGATTGGAATGCCGTCAAAGCCTCGGGGGTGAAATTCGCCTGGATCAAAGCCACCGAGGGCGGCGACTATGTCGATGAGAAATTCGCCCAGAATTGGGCCATGGCGAAAGACGCCGGTGTGCCGCGCGGCGCCTATCATTTCACCTATTGGTGCCGCCCGGCTGAAGAACAGGCGGCCTGGTTTACCTCAAACGTGCCGAACGATCCCAGCGCCTTGCCGCCGGTCCTCGATGTGGAATGGAATGCCGGATCGAAGACCTGCCCAAAACATGTGCCGCGTGAGGAGGCGCTCGCGACAATCAATACGATTCTCGACGCGATGCAAAGCGCCTATGGCAAGCGTCCGATCCTCTATACGTCGATCGATTTCTATCACGATGTGCTTGAGGGTGAATTCACCGATTATCCGATATGGGTGCGCAGCGTGAAGGATTACCCAGCCGTCAAATACGGAACCCTTCGTTGGAATTTCTGGCAGCACACGGCCGAAGGCCAAGTCCCCGGAATCAGCGGCTACGTCGACCGCAACGCCTTTTACGGATCAGCGAGTGATTGGCAGACCTGGCTCACCGCCGCGGCAGGCGAGTAAGCTCTCCTGTAGAAAGGCGGCCACAGCGAAAGCGATGCGGCCGGGCACTTCGGGATGCCACGCCGAGCCGCAGCATTTGGCGTACCAGCTCGTGAACTAGCCGCCCAGGCTCTCCTTGGCGCGTCGCCACCAGCCGGTTCGTTTCGGCCGGTCCGGATCGGAAGCGGAATCCGCAGCCTCGCCGGCCTGCGGTTCGGCATCCGGCACCTTCCGCGGCTCCTCCGGTTGTGGTTCGACAGGCCTGGCTAAGGCAGCCTCGACCCTAGCGCGCGTTTGCGCGGGGGGCGCCGCGCGCGCCGCTAGCCCTTCGGTTGGAGATTCGGTCGCCCCGCCGTGACTCGCGTCAGCTTCGGGCCTCGCGCCACCGCGGCCTCTGCGGCGCGAACGCCGGCGCCGCCCGCCGTCGCGTTTCGGCATCATTTCGGCAGCGGCGCCCTCGTCCTGACGATCCTGCGCTTCTCCTGACTGGCCGCCGAAGTCGCCAATCCCCGCGACCAAGGCCAAAGCATCATCTGATGGCTGCGAGGCAGGGACAATTGCCAGATGTTCGCGCTCACTGCCGCGACCACGCCGCCGCCGACGGCGACGCTTGCGCCGAGCCGCGTCTTCTTCTGCGTTTTCGGCGCTTTCCCCGTGGCCGGCATGCTCCACATCTTCAGCTTCCTCGGCGAGATCTTCCGCCCCGATTGCCTCGACCGGATGGGGTGCTTCAAGGCGCGGCGGCTCCATCACGCCCACTGCCGGTTCGCCCCGTTCCATCGCGTGATAGGCCGTGCCGGTCAAAGTATCGTCCGCGACGATCGTGACGCTCACGCCGAAGCTCTGCTCGAGGCCGCGCAGATTGGCGCGCTTCTGATTAAGGATATAGAGCGCCACCTCGGAACGTGTGCGCACCGTGATGTTATGCGCTGCGCTCTTGATCAAGGCGTCTTCGAGCAGGCGCAAGACGTGCAGCGCGATCGACGAAGTCGAGCGCACTGTTCCCGCGCCGCCGCAATGTGGACATATGACGGTCGAGCCTTCGAGAACTCCAGTTCTAATCCGCTGCCGAGACATTTCGAGAAGGCCGAAATGCGAAATTCGGCCGATCTGAATGCGCGCCCGATCGTTCTTCAGAGCTTCCTTCATCCGCCGTTCGACGGCGCGGTTGTTGCGGCTCTCCTCCATGTCGATGAAATCGACGACGATCAATCCGGCGAGGTCGCGCAGACGCAATTGTCGGGCGATTTCGTCGGCCGCTTCGAGATTGGTGCGCAGCGCAGTATCCTCGATGTCATGCTCGCGGGTCGAACGGCCGGAGTTGACGTCGATTGCGACCAAGGCCTCGGTCTGATTGATGACGAGGTAACCGCCGGACTTCAGCGTCACCTGATTGGTGAACATGGCGTCGAGTTGCGCCTCGACCCCGGATTTGGCGAAGATCGGCTGCTGATCGCGGTAGAGGTGGACGTTCTTGGCATGGCTCGGCATGAGCATGCGCATGAACTCCTTCGCCTCGCGATAAGCTGGCTCGCCGGAGACGGTCACCTCGTCGATGTCCTTATTGTAGAGGTCGCGGATGGCCCGCTTGATCAGCGAACCTTCCTCATAGACGAGGCTCGGCGCGGTCGATTGAAGCGTCATCTCGCGCACCGTCTCCCACATGCGCAGCAAATATTCGAAATCGCGCTTGACCTCAGCCTTCGTGCGCGCCGCGCCGGCCGTGCGCAGGATGACGCCCATGCCTTCCGGCACTTCGAGATCCTGGGCGATCACTTTCAATCTCTGCCGATCACCCGAATCTGTGATCTTGCGGGAGATGCCGCCTCCCCGTGCGGTGTTCGGCATCAGCACCGAATAGCGGCCGGCGAGCGAAAGATAAGTCGTGAGCGCGGCGCCCTTGTTGCCGCGCTCTTCCTTCACGACCTGGACCAGCAGAACCTGCCGGCGCTTGATGACTTCCTGGATTTTATATTGCCGACGCGGCCTCTGCGGACGCATGGGCACTTCTTCCATCGCGTCGCCGCCGATCTGTTCAATCTGCTCGTCTTCTTCGTCGCCGTCTTCGTCTTCTTCGATGGGTGGTTTCTCGCGAAGCCGCGTCTTGACCTCGGCTTCGACCGACTCTGGAGCTGGCGGCTCGTCTTCGACGATGGCAAATCCCTCCGGATCGGTCGCGAGCCGATGGCGCGCATTCTCCGCCTCGGCGTGGTCCTCGCTGGTTGAGGTCGTCTCGTGCGCCGGATTCGTATCTTGACGCTCGACCGCCGCGGCGTTCGCGTCTTCCGCAACGTCATAAAGGGGCGCCACCACGTCTGAGCCGCGCGCGTGTTCGGAGGCCGGCTCAGCAAGCCTCTCCGCCTCCGGTTCGGCGTGACGTTCCGAGCCGCGTTCAGATTGTTGTTGCACACTCTCGCCGCCGGCGGATTCAAGTTCGGCCGGTTGCGTGTCGGCAAGCTTTTCGTCTTCGTCGCCACGCCGTTTCTCGACTCTTTCGCCGCGCTCGCGCCGGTGCCGACGGCTGCGTCTTCGGCCCTCTTCTTCTTCGTCGCGGTGGGCAGCCGCATCCTCCTGAAGGAGCTCCTGCCGATCCGAGACGGGGATTTGGTAATAATCCGGGTGAATTTCCGAGAAGGCGAGAAAGCCGTGGCGGTTGCCGCCGTAGTCGACGAAAGCGGCCTGGAGCGAAGGCTCCACGCGCGTTACTTTGGCGAGATAGATATTTCCGCGAAGTTGTCTTTTATCCGCCGATTCGAAGTCGAATTCCTCGACTCGATTGCCGCGGAGCACGACCACCCGAGTTTCCTCCGGGTGGGAAGCATCGATGAGCATTTTGTTGGGCATGTGGAACTCGTTGAGGCGTGGCATCCGCCGCACCGCTGCCGTCATTGGCTCTCGCGAAGGAGGCCGGGGTACGGCATAGCGGCGCAAACGGCGCCATCTGCAAAAGGAGGTGGAAGGCACGTGATTCGCGAAGCGCGAATCCATCAGCGACGAGACGCCGAGCCAAGGCCCGTGACGTGCGGCCACGGCCAGACGTCGGCATGCGCAGATCGGCTTGCATCCAAACTTGGGGACGCAGGCTCGAAGCTTTGGGTTTGGGATAATCACCCTTCGAAGGGCAGACCATGTCCTCGTGACCCGCGCACTGGCTTCCCCAAGGGGAGCCTGTCGAAAAATTCAGTTCGAGCGACGCCAGCATACATCATCTATGCCGTTCGGACGCGCTCGCGCAGATCGCCGCTGCTGAACGGCGGTAAATGCGGAAAGCCCGAAATGTCCAGCGGATCACATGATCCTTCTCGCACCCGAACACGAACCTTCTCTTTCTATCGGGTTGCCTTGGGAGTTGGCAAGTTTTCTGCGATCTGTGGCCGATCCGCAACAGTGATCATGCCATTCGTCTGGCATGATCATTCAACATTAACCGCCCAGTTTTATTCTGAATTCCGTCGATCGGGACGGGCGAGCGACGGCCCCGGAAGAATTGCGAGAACCATGACGGCGACGCAGCGCGAATCACGCATTTGGCGCGATCGAAAGCCGGGCCGGCGGCTTCCAGCTCCGCTTGAGCTTGCCTCGGCCATGCTCCTGGCGGGTCTTGCGTTTGCAGCTTTGATCCCAACTCACGTGCATGCCCAAAGCCGCGGTTTGGTCGGCATCCGTACCGCCGTCACGGCGCCGACTGCGAACCCCGGGCCGACGGTTGCGAGCGCCGTCAGCCTTGAGAACGGCACTGATCGGGCGAAGCTCAGCTTCGACTTGACGCAGCCGGTGGCGGCGACCTCCTTCGTGCTCGCCGCGCCAGACCGGATCGTCGTCGATGTGCCGGAAGTCGATTTCCGGATCGATCCGCGGGTTGGCGACGAAAAACCTGTGCATGACCGTCCGGGGAGGGCTCGGTCTTCCGGTCTTGTCGCCTCATTCCGCTTCGGCCATTTCGCCCTCGGCAAATCTCGGATCGTCATCGATCTCGCCGCTTCAGCGCGCGTTCTGCGGGCGACGGCGGAGCCGACGGGCGACGGGACGAAATCCCGACTCGTCATCGAGCTTGCCAGGACCGATCCTGCCGCCTTTCAAGCCGCCGCCCACACTGCCGTTCTTGCCGCCGCGGCCGCCGCGAACGAGGCCGAGGACGCCGCTCCAATCAAGAACGCCGCCGACAAGAACGCCAGTCTGCCGCTCATTGTCATCGATCCCGGCCACGGCGGCGTCGACAGCGGCGCAATCGTCAATGGCCTCGTCGAGAAGGATATTGTCTTCGATTTCGCCAAGATGCTCGCCGGCAAGCTCTCGGCAAGCGGCCACTACAAAGTCGTCATGACGCGCGACAGCGACGTGTTCCTTTCCTTGGGTGATCGGGTGCGGATCGCGCAAGACTCCGGAGCGGCTCTGTTCGTGTCGATCCATGCCGATACGATCTATGACGCAGTGAGCGTTTCCGGAGCCACTGTCTACACTGTCTCCGATCATGCGAGTGACGCGGACGCCGAGCGCACCGCCGAAAATGAAAACCAAGCCGATTCCGTCGCCGGCATCGCCGGCAATGAAGAGGTGAACGGTGTCTCCGATATTCTGGCCGATTTGACGCGCCAGGAGACGCGCGCCTATAGCCACGTCTTCGCACACACGCTCGTCAATTATTGGAAAGTCGCAGGGCGGCTGAACAAGAATCCCGAGCGCGCCGCGGGCTTTCGGGTGCTGATGGCGCCGGACGTGCCCTCCGTGTTGATCGAACTCGGCTATCTCTCGAATGCGAAGGACGCCGCTTCGCTGGTCTCGCCGGAGTGGCGCGACGCGACCTCGACCCGGCTCGCCGCGGCGATCGACGCCTTTTTTGCTGTCCGCGGGAGCAATCTAGGCGCAGAGAAGCCTTCGCAGCCCGCAACTGCGGCGGCAACGGCACTCGACACGCCGTCCGCGGCCGAAGACAAATAATGCCCGCGTTCGCTGTGGCGGGCGACCCAGTATGGGCCTATATCCTGGGCGCCTGCACCCTGCGGCGCCGTGCTCGGCGGGCACGTCAAATTATCAACACAAAAGCACCCCACCACGTGCCGGCGTAATGCTCCGGCCCGACACCGCCGACCGGCTGGCCTTGGCGCGCAATTGGTCTCGGCGAGGCGTGCAGAGAGCCGCGAATTCGCGGATCCAGAGGGCTTAATTCCATCATGCGGTTGATCGCCCGGTTCCTCGGATTTGCCTTCGCGACCTGCGCGATGCTTTTCGTCATTACCGCGGGCGCCGCGGGGATCCTGATCTGGAAGTTCGAACAGGATCTGCCGGACTATACCCAGCTCAAGAATTACGAGCCGCCGGTCACGACCCGCGTTCACGCGGCCGATGGTTCCCTGCTTGCAGAATATTCGAAGGAACGGCGTCTCTATCTTCCGAGCTCGGCGATTCCACCGCTCGTCAAAGAGGCGTTCATCTCCGCCGAGGACAAGAATTTCTACACCCATCCCGGCATCGATTTCGAAGGCGTGGTCCGCGCTGCCCTCGTCTTTATTCAGGGTGGCAGACACATGCAGGGCGCCTCGACCATCACCCAGCAGGTCGCCAAGAACTTCTTCCTGACGAGCGAGCGCTCGTTCGAGCGCAAGATCCGGGAAGCGCTGTTGTCCTTCCGCATCGAGGCGACCTATTCGAAGGAGAAGATCCTCGAACTCTATCTCAACGAGATCTATCTCGGTCTCGGCAATTACGGGGTCGCCGCGGCAGCGCTGAATTATTTCGACAAGTCGGTGCATGAACTGACCGTCGCCGAAGTCGCTTATCTCGCGGCCTTGCCGAAGGCGCCGAACAATTATCATCCCTTCTTGAAGCGCGAGCGGGCGATCGAGCGGCGCAACTGGGTGATCGACCGTATGGTCGAGAACGGTTACGTCTCGCAGGCGGCCGGCGAGAAGGCGAAAGCGGAGCCGCTCGGCGTCACTCCACGCGTCCTTTCGCCGAACACTTATGCCGCAGGCTATTTTGCCGAGGAGGTTCGGCGCGAGCTTTTGGACCGCTACGGCGAGGAGAAGCTCTACGAAGGCGGGCTTTCGGTGCGTGCCACGCTCGATCCGCAGATACAGCTCATGGCGCGCCGCGCGCTCGTCGATGGACTCGTGCGCTACGACGAGGCGCACGGGTTCCGCGGACCGATGCGCCACATCGACATCGGCCAGGATTGGGGTCCGCCGCTCGCCGAAGTGCCGGCGCTGGGCGATATCGCGCCTTGGCGGCTCGCCGTCATTCTCGACGGCAACGACACGCAGCTTCGCATCGGCCTGCAGCCGAAGCGCGAGCCGTCGGGAGACGTCAGCTCCGAGCGGGAGACCGGCTCTCTCGTTCCCGTCGGACTTCGCTGGGGCGGTAAGGGCAGAGCGCGATCCGCGCTGGTCCCTGGCGACGTGATCTACGCCGAACCCTTGGGAGACAAGCCGGGGCAATACAGGCTGCGGCAGATTCCCGAAGTCAGCGGCGCGATCGTGGTCATGGATCCGTTCACCGGCCGCGTCTTCGCTATGGTCGGCGGATTTTCCTTCGACCAGTCGGAGTTCAACCGCGCCACCCAGGCGCTGCGGCAGCCGGGATCTTCTTTCAAACCCTTCGTCTATGCGACGGCGATCGACAACGGTTACACGCCGTCTTCCATCGAGCTCGATGAGCCGGTCGAAATCGACCAGGGCGCCGGTCTCGGAATGTGGCGGCCGGAGAATTTCGAAGGCAAATCGAGCGGGCCGCATACTTTGCGCTATGCCGTCGAACATTCGATCAACCAGATGACGGTGCGGCTCGCACGCGACGTCGGGATGCCGCTCATTTCCGAATATGCGAAGCGCTTCGGCATCTATGACGATCTGCCGCCTTATCTTTCCATGTCGCTCGGCTCCGGCGAGACGACGCTCATGCGAATGACGACCGCCTATTCGATGCTCTGCAATGGCGGCAAGAGGATCAAGCCCACGTTGATCGACCGCATCCAGGACCGCTGGGGACACACGATCTATCGCCATGACGAGCGCATCTGCGAGGGCTGCGACGCGCAGAAATGGGAGAATCAGGACGAGCCGAAGCTCATCGATAATCGCGAGCAGGTGATCGATCCTTTGACCGCCTATCAGATCACTTCGATCATGGAAGGCGTCATCCAGCGCGGCACCGGCCAGGCGATCCTGGCGGTCGGCAAACATCTGGCCGGCAAGACCGGCACGACGAACGACGCCAAGGACCTGTGGTTCGTCGGCTATTCGCCCGATCTCACGGTTGGCGTGTTCATGGGCTACGACCGGCCGCGCTCGCTGGGCGATTCCGCGCAAGCGGCGCTCTACACGGCGCCGATCTTCCGCGACTTCATGAAGATGGCGCTGAAGGACAAGCCCGACGTACCGTTCCGTGTGCCGCCCGGCATCAAGCTCATCTCAGTCGACATTGAGACCGGCGTGCGCGCGACTGGACTCGGCACGATCCTCGAAGCCTTCAAGCCGGGCACCGCGCCGCCCGACACGTTCAACTATGGCACCGACACGCCGAATGTCCTCTCTGTCGATCCGGATGCCGACCACACCCTCGGAACCGGCACGGGCGGCCTTTACTGAATTCCTTCCTTCGGGCTTGCGGTTGCGGCGCAATGCTGCGCGCTGGTTTACACCTGAGCCGCGGCTCACTATTTACCTCATCGAGCGGCGTTCCGCTCGTTCCAGTTGCCGCGAAGGACCAGATCATGCGCGCCGAAGCCGAAGCGCTCACCCAATCGATCAAGCAGTCCATGGGATTGCTGAGGAGGCATCTTTGACGTTGATGCCGCCACGCGCCGGCTCGCGGAACTGAACGCCAAAGCCGAAGACCCGAACCTCTGGAATGATGCCGAAGCGGCGCAGAAGATCATGCGCCAGCGCACCGAGCTTGAGGAAAGGCTCGGGTCGCTGGCGCGTTTCGAGTCCGAACTTGAGGATGCGGTCACGCTCGTAGAGCTCGGTGAGGCGGAAGGCGATGCCAGCGCCGAGGCCGAGGGGATCGGCCAGCTCAGGAGCTTGAGGAAAGAGGCCGAGCGCCGGCAGATCGAGGCGCTGCTCTCCGGCGAGGTCGATCAGAACGACACTTATATCGAAGTCCATGCGGGGGCTGGCGGCACAGAGAGCTGCGACTGGGCGCGCATGCTTCTGCGGATGTATATCCGCTGGGCTGAGCGGCAAAAATTCAAGGTCGAGATCATCGAAGAGACGCCGGGCGAAGAGGCCGGGATCAAATCGGGCACATTGCTCGTCAGGGGCCATAACGCGCATGGCTGGGCGAAGACCGAATCCGGCGTGCATCGGCTGGTGCGGATCTCGCCCTTCGATTCCAATGCGCGGCGGCATACGAGCTTTGCCTCCGTCTGGGTCTATCCGGTCATCGACGATCGGATCGACATCGACGTGAAGGAATCGGATTGCCGGATCGACACCTATCGCTCCTCGGGCGCCGGTGGCCAGCACGTGAATACGACCGATTCGGCGGTGCGCATCACCCATATTCCGACTGGGATCGTCGTCGCCTGCCAGGGCGAACGTTCGCAACACAAGAACCGCGCGACGGCTTGGAACATGTTGCGGGCGCGGCTCTACGAACGCGAAATGGAAAAGCGCGAGGCCGCCGCCAATGCGACCGAAGCCGCCAAAACCGATATCGGCTGGGGCCATCAGATTCGCTCTTATGTCTTGCAGCCCTATCAGCTCGTCAAGGATCTGCGCACCGGCGTCACGTCCGGAACGCCAAGCGACGTGCTCGACGGCGATCTCGGCTCCTTTATGGAAGCCGCGCTCGCTCAGAAGGTTTATGGCGGCGGGCCGGCCGAGGTGGGGGACGTGGAATAAAGACCGCGCTTCACAAGGGGGGAATTGGCCTGATCGTGTGGGCGATCGGCGCCTCTGCCCTCATAGTCTCGCGCGAAGGCTAACTGATGACGAGGCGTGCGCGCGCCTCCCGTCGAAGAAGCGGAGCACGGCGTGCGGAGCGAACGAGAGAAGATCTTCAACATCCCCTTCGTCGTGGTTGCGCTGGTCGTGTTGCTCGTTGGCATTCACGCCTTGCGTGAGCTTCTGCTGGCCGAGCAGAACGTCGAGCTTATTGCGAATTTGGCCTTCGTGCCGGGGCGCTTCACCTTCGCCTTCGATCCCGACCGCATCACGGCGGCGCTTGATGCGGCGCATGCCGGGGGCAATTCGCAGGTCGAGCTTGACCGGTTGTTCCTGGGCAATGGTCAACCGCTCTGGTGGACGCCGGTCACCTACGCTCTGCTCCACGCGAGCTGGGCGCATGTCGGATTGAATTGTCTGTGGCTCGTGCCCTTCGGCGCGGCGGTGGCACGCCGCTTCGGCAATTTGCGCTTCCTCATGTTCTGCGTCGCAACCGCGATCGCCGGCGCTCTCGCACATTTCGTCACCCATATTGATGATCTCGAGCCGGTGATCGGCGCCTCGGCAATCGTTTCAGGCACGATGGGGGCGGCATTGCGCTTCGTGTTTCAGCCCGGCGCGCCGCTCGGCGAAAGCCTCGGCTTTGGCAATCCGCGTGAGGAGTATCTCGCCTACCGTCAGCCGGCCGTACCGCTCAGCGCAGTCCTCACAAACCGGACGGCGATGGTTTTTCTGATTGTCTGGTTCATCGCCAATTTCCTCTTCGGCGTCAGTGCCGGTCCCCTCGGATTCACCGATGCGACGATTGCCTGGCAGGCCCACATCGGCGGCTTTCTCCTTGGGCTTTTCGGTTTTCCACTGTTTGATCCGCCCCCTGCGGATATTGAACCGCCGCCCCTGGCGAATGTTGATTGAGCGCGGGAAGCGTCGTCTCCGATTGTCCAGGAGAGGTAAAGAGTGCCGCGCGTGCGAACCTATGCTGCGCCGCATTGGAACTTCGGCATCACTGTAACGTTAGGATCTCCCAGAAGGGCCGCCGCCCACTCATCCGAAGTGCATGAAATCGCTATCAAACCGCAGACTGCGGTGGGAGGGTTGCCGCGCGCAAGTCTGCTTTGGCTCGACGCGCCCGGCAATTCCACGGGAAAATCGATCCGAAATATCGACCTTAACTTCGAGGTTTAATTGCATGACATACTGGAATCTTCCGTGGAAAAGCGCTGGCTGGAGATCATTCGGGCGAGCGGCGAGGGTCCCCACGAACGAAAGCTAAATCTTGCACCTTCGCCTGAAGAAGGGCATCCTGAGACAATCCAATCGCCGCAGAGCGATGGAAAGGGAACGGAAAACGCTAAAAACGCTAAAACAGCGACAAAAGAGGAGGGTGAAATGACTGTGGCGCGGATACTCGCGACCAAGGGCCGTGAGGTCCTGACGGTGCAGCCGCACAGAACCTTGAAGGAAGTCGCGGAGATCCTCGCTGCACGGGGCATCGGCGCGGCCGTCATCGCCGATGTTCAAGGCAGCGTGCTGGGAATTCTTTCCGAGCGTGACATCGTCCGGGCCATCGGCCTACGCGGCGCCAAGGCTCTCGACGATGCCGCGTCCATGCATATGACGACGCAGGTCGTTACCACCAGCGAGGAAGAGACCGTATTGGCAACGGTCGAGAAAATGAATGCCGGCCGTTTCCGGCATGTGCCGGTCATGAAGGATGGCAGGCTCGCTGGCATCGTCTCGATCGGCGATGTGGTGAAATTCCGGCTTGCCGAAATGGAGCATGAACATTCGGCATTGCGCGAATATATCGCTTCGGTCTGAACGGGACCTGCAATAAGCTTTAGAGAAGAAACGCCGCCCGAATCGGGCGGCGTTTCTTTGTCTCCCGCGCGTCTAGCTCTCGTCGAATATGAGGCCGACGCCCTCGGGCTCCGACGTGAGCCGGCGATAGAAGCAGGAGCGCCGGCCGGTGTGGCATGCGCCGCCGTCGCCGCCTGGCTCGACCTTCATGAGCAGCACGTCCTGATCGCAATCGGTGCGGATTTCCTTCACCTTCTGCTGCTGGCCGGAGGTGTCGCCCTTGCGCCACAGGCTTTGGCGCGAGCGCGACCAGTAATGGGCGATGCCGGTGTCGAGAGTCAGCCGCAGAGCCTCGGCATTCATGTAGGCAAACATCAGCACGGCGCCGTCGCGGGCGTTGGTTACGATACAACCGATCAGTCCATCCGCATCGAAGCGCGGCGTGAAAACGCCGCCCTCTTCGAGCTCGGTCTTGCTTGCGGCAACAGGGAAGGGCAGAGCCATCGTCGCTCCGAGCTTGGGCAGATCCGGGGTTCAGAGAATGGGGACTGAAACTATTTGCCGCGCACCATGGTCAGGAAACGCACCTGCTCGGCGGGATCGTCACGGAAGACCCCGGTGAATTGATTGGTCACCGTCATCGTGCCCTGTTTCAGGACGCCGCGCATCGACATGCACATATGTTCAGCTTCGATCATAACTGCGCAGCCGCGCGGCTTAAGGTAGCGTTCGATCGCGGCGACGATCTGCGCGGTCAGGGCCTCCTGCGTCTGCAGGCGCCGCGCGTAGATGTCGACGAGCCGAGCGAGCTTCGACAGGCCGACAACGCCTTCTTCGCCGACATAATAGGCGACGTGAACCTTGCCGACGAAGGGAACCATGTGATGTTCGCAATGCGATGAAAAGGGAATGTCGCGGACGAGGATCAGGTCGTCATAGCCGTGCACTTCCTCGAAGACGCGCGACAGCACGTCGCTGGCATCGGTTCGATAACCGGAGAAGAATTCCTCATAGGCCTTGACGACGCGCAACGGCGTATCGCGTAAGCCCTCCCGCGCCGGATCGTCGCCCGCCCAAAGTATCAATGTTCGGACGGCGGCTTCGGCTTCTTCGCGGGTCGGGCGGTTCGGCGGGGTCGCGGCGGGTCTGGGGAGCTGCTGTTGGCGTTCGAGCAAGGACTTAACCACGTCATCCATGTGGTGCCTCCTGATAAGGGTGATCTATGGGCCCAACCCTCGCCGAGCAAGGTCGTTGCGGTCGTTTTGGCAGCAGCGGATCTCCCAAATCTCGTTCGCCAAGCCTGGATATCCTATATAGGACTTATTCGGGGCCGTCACCTCGGCCCCTTTCTGTCATCTTGACCCATGCTGAACGACGTCTACAGCGCCAAAATCCTGGATCTGGCGGCGAATATTCCCCGTCAGGGCCGATTGGCCGCACCCGATGCGACCGCCCGCGCGCATTCCAAGCTCTGCGGCTCAACGGTGATCGTCGATATCGTGATGCGCGACGGCAAGATCGTCGATTTCGCGCATGACGTGAAGGCTTGCGCGCTCGGCCAGGCGGCAGCCTCGATCATGGCGCGCAACGTCATCGGCGCGACGGGGCCGGAGCTGCACCAATTACGTGACGAGGTCCGCGCCATGCTGAAAGAGAATGGACCGCCGCCCAAAGGCAAATGGGCCGAGATCGCCGTCCTCGAGCCGGTGCGCGGTTTCAAGGCCCGACATATGTCGACCCTGTTGACGTTCGAAGCTACCGTCGATGCCGTGGAGCAGATCGAAGCCAGAGCGCCGAACGCCAACGCCCGAGGCAAGGGCAAAGGATCTCATTTCCGAGTTTCACACCCATGACGTGCGACCAATGATCGCCCTTCGCATGTTGCCTCGCCGCGCGGCGCATTATGCGATCCGCGCCTATCAATTGACCCTCTCGGCCTTTGTCGGTCGGCAATGCCGGCATGAGCCAAGCTGCTCGGCCTATATGAATGAGGCGATTGCGCGGCATGGACTTTGGGCCGGCGGCCTGCTCGGCCTCGCGCGACTCTGCCGCTGCCATCCTTGGGGGACATCGGGCTATGATCCGGTCCCGGAGCATCTGCCGGGCCGAAGCTGCGGCGCCGCCGATCCAGACGCGATAGCGTGCGTGAGAGCTGAATTTGAGTCTGGGGGAAGGGTGATGAGCGAAGTCAATCCGCGCGTCGCCGATTATCCGATCGATCGGCAATTCATCGAGCGCTGGTCGCCGCGCGCTTTCACCGGCGAACCGGTGCCCGAATTCGATCTGCGCACCATGTTCGAGGCGGCGCGGTGGGCGCCGTCGTCCAGCAATCTGCAGCCCTGGCGCTTTCTTTATGCGCTGGGCGGCACGCCGGATTTCGATAAATTCCTCACCCTGCTCGTCGAGGGCAACCGGGTCTGGGCGAAGAACGCCGGTGCGCTCATCATCCTGATCTCCAAAACGACGCAGCCGGTCTCGGGGACGGACAAGGTCGTTCCATCGCGGACCCATTCCTTCGATACCGGGACCGCCTGGGGCTATCTCGCGCTCGAAGCGATGCGGCTCGGCTGGGCAGCGCATGCGATGGCCGGCTTCGACGTCGCGCGAACCATTGTCGATCTCAAGATACTCGACGATTATCGCCCGGAAGCCGCCATCGCGATCGGTCGGCGCGGCGACAAATCGCTCCTTCCGGAATATCTGCGCGAGCGGGAGATTCCGAACAACCGCCATCCGCAGAAGGATTTCGTCTTCGCCGGCGGATTTCCCGCGACGTGACCGGATCAATCATCATAAAAGATAGGAAACCAAGGAGAGATGCATGAGTAAGTTCGACAGGCCGCGGGAAATCATCGAATTTTGCTTGAAGCCCCTCGGCATTTCCGAGAAGACGCCGGAATATAAGGAAACCTATCGGCGACTCGAACATGTCATCAAGACGTTTCAACTGGCCGCCGCGCGCGACAAACAGCCCGTTTCCGTCGATTTTTCCAACATGAGGACGATCACGATCGACGAACGCGCGCATGGCGACGAATGACCGCCTTCATGATCGTCGCAAGCGAATGTCAGGTGATATCGTTTCCCGTCAGTTCGGTGGCGGGGCGCCCGCCGGCGCCGTGTCGCACCCGTTTGTCATGGTCCATTGGCCGGTCTGGTGCATCCCCTGGCAAGGCTTCTCAGGCTGACCATCGAGCGGGGCGCCGATGGGATCGATGCAATGAGCATGGTTGGTGACCGGGTTTATTTCAGCCACGCGACATTTCGCGGGAGGCGTGGGCGTCTGGGCCAAGGCTTGAGCGGTCAACAATGCGCTGCCCAGGACAGCTGCGCCGATAAGCTTTTTCATGTTTCCTCCGAGTCGTTTTCGCCCCTTCGCGCCGCATCGCTTTTTTAGCTAAGCCGCGAGCGCCGCCTCCGGCCGTTTGAGCGCGAGCCCGAGGCTTTTTGCCACCGCGGCATGGGTGATATGACCGCGGTCGACATTGAGCCCGGCGCGCAGGCCCGGGTCTTCGAAGATCGCCGCGCGTCCTTTCGCCGCAAGCGCAAGCCCATAGGGCAGGGTCGCATTGTTGAGAGCGTGGCTCGACGTATAGGGCACCGAGCCCGGCATGTTTGCGACGCAATAATGTACGATGCCATCGACGACATATGTGGGTTTGGCATGGGTCGTCGGATGCGACGTTTCGAAACAGCCGCCCTGATCGATCGAGACATCGACGAGGACTGCCCCTTTCTTCATCTCCTTCAGCATCGCGCGCGTCACGAGCTTCGGCGCGCTGGCGCCGGCGATGAGCACCGCGCCGATTACGGCGTCGGCGCCGAGCACTTCCGCCTCGATCGCGGCGGCGGAGGCAAAACGGGTCCGCACCCGACCCTGGAAGAGTTCGTCGAGCTGGCGCAGCCGTGGCAGCGAGCGATCGAGCACGCTCACCTCGGCGCCGAGACCGACCGCCATGCGCGCCGCCTGGGTTCCGACCACGCCGCCGCCGAGAATTGCGACACGCGCCGGCGCCACTCCCGGCACGCCGCCGAGCAGCATGCCGCGACCGCCGCTGTGGCTTTGCAGTGCGGTGCCTGCCGCCTCGATCGCGAGGCGACCGGCCACCTCGCTCATCGGCGCGAGCAGCGGCAGGCTCACGCCATCGGAACCGATCACGGTCTCGTAGGCGACGGCGGTGCATTGCGACGCCATCAACCCTTCCGCCTGGTGAGGATCGGGGGCGAGGTGAAAATAGGCGAAAAGGATCTGGTCCTTGCGCAGCTGCACCCATTCGGAAGGCTGCGGCTCCTTCACCTTCACGATCAATTCGGAGCCGGCAAAGATCTCCGCGGCATTGGCGGCAATCTTGGCTCCGACAGCGAGATAGGCGGAATCGCTCGCCCCGATCCCTGCGCCTGCGCCGGTCTCAATTTCGACGCCGTGCCCGGCGGCAACGAATTCGCGTGCCGCGTCAGGAGTAAGGCCGACGCGGTATTCATGCACTTTGATCTCTTTCAAGACGCCGACGCGCATGGCCGATTCTCCGGGTTGATTCGAGTTCCTGGAGTTTTATGCCTCTATCCAAGCGGTATTACGGCGATTACAATGTGAACTCGATAAAAGATGCAGGTTAAGAGCACAAAAAGCCATGGCTGCGCAGGATTCCACCAATCCCGATCTCGATCGGTTCGATCGCGCCATTCTGGCGGCGCTTGTTGCCGATGCGCGCATCAGCATCGCCGATCTTGCCCCGCATATCGGGCTCTCGAGCACCGCCTGCGCCCGGCGCCTGAAGGCGCTTGAGGAACGCTGCATCATCACCGGCTACCATGCCGCGCTCGATCATCAGCGGCTCGGTTTTGCGGTCACGGTCCTCGTGCGCATCAGTCTCGAATCGCAACGCGAGGAGGATTTTGAGGCGTTCGAGCGCGCGGTCACTCAATGCGCCTCGGTGGTGCGCTGCTATCTCATGTCGGGGAGCGACGATTATCAGCTCGTCGTGCTCTGCCGCGACATCGCCGATTTCGAACATATCCACAAGACTCAGCTGGCGCGATTGCCGCGAGTGGCCCGCATTCAATCGAGTTTTGCGCTGCGCGACGTGATCGATCGGAGCTTGCCGGCCGCGCTGCTTGCGCCCATATCGGGCAGAAGGCCGGCGCGCGGGCGAGGCGGGTAAACTTCTTGGGGATTAAGCCTCCTTACCTTCATTATGGAGGGGCGTGGTTAAGGCCACCCGTGCCGTCAATGCCAAGTCATGATAATATCATTGGCGGGAGCCAGCCTCGGGCGAGCGAGACGAATCGAAGGAACCTATCTTGCAACCGAGCAGCGAAAGCTTGAGATCGGCCGAAAATTCCAATCCGAAGGCCAATGCCGATCTGACACAGAGCGGTGCTGATCCGGCGCTGACCGGCGACTCATCGCCGGCGGCCTCGATCCCGATCATGGGCGAGCTCGGCAGCCTTGCCGAACGCCCTGGCGAGCTCGCCCATTCGCCGGAGCGCTTCATTAATCGCGAACTCTCCTGGCTCGAATTCAACCGCCGGGTGCTTCAGGAAGCCTCAAACCGCAATCATCCTCTGCTCGAACAATTACGGTTTCTGTCGATCTCCGCCAACAACCTCGATGAATTCTTCATGGTTCGGGTGGCCGGTCTGCGCGGGCAGGTGCGCGCCGGCGTCTCGACTCCTTCGGAAGACGGGCTCACTCCGGCCGAGCAATTGGTGAAGATAAGGGAGCGCGTCGGGCTTCTTGCCGCCGAACAGCAACGTCGCTGGCGCGAGTTGCGCAAGGAATTACGGGCGGTCGGCGTCGTCCTTCTCGATCCGCAGGAACTCGATCCAGCCGATGTCGTCTGGCTCGAGCATTATTTCCTTCTTCACGTCTTTCCGGTCTTAACTCCGCTCGCAGTCGATCCAGCGCATCCCTTCCCGTTCATCCCCAATCTCGGCTTCACGATGGCGCTTGAGCTCGTGCAGCCGCGCGACAACAAATATTTGAAAGCGCTGGTGAGATTGCCCGCCAAGATCGAGCGCTTCGTGCGGATGCCGGACGGACCGGGCGGGCAGCGTTTCATCGCGCTCGAAAGCCTAGTCGGCATGTTCACCCAGGCGTTGTTTCCCGGCTATCTGGTGCGCGGCTCCGGCGTCTTCCGGGTCATTCGCGACAGCGACATCGAAGTCGAGGAAGAGGCGGAAGACCTCGTGCTTCTGTTTGAGAGCGCTTTGAAACGGCGGCGCCGCGGTTCAGTCATCAGGCTCGAGGTAGACAGCCTCATGCCCGAGCAATTGCGCAACTTCGTCGCCGAAGAGCTCGATGTCATACCCGATGAAATTTTCGTGCTCGACGGAATGCTCGCGCAGAACGAGCTCGCCGAACTCGTGAACGTCGATCGCGCGGACCTCAAGTACAAACCCTACAACCCCCGTTTTCCTGAGCGGGTCCGCGAGAACGGCGGCGATTGCTTCCTGGCGATCAAGAAGAAGGACCTCGTCGTCCATCATCCTTATGAATCGTTCGACGTGGTGGTGCAGTTCCTGAACCAGGCGGCCGCCGATCCGAATGTCGTGGCGATCAAGCAGACGCTCTATCGCACCTCCAACGACAGCCCGATCGTGCGCGCCTTGATCGAGGCGGCCGAGGCCGGCAAATCGGTGACCGCGCTCGTCGAACTCAAGGCGCGTTTCGATGAGGAAGCCAATATTCGCTGGGCGCGCGACCTTGAGCGCGCCGGCGCGCAAGTGGTCTTCGGTTTTATCGCCTTGAAGACGCACGCCAAGCTCTCGATGGTCGTGCGCCGCGAATTGGGCTCTCTCGTCACCTACTGCCATGTCGGCACCGGCAATTATCATCCGGTGACGGCGCGCATCTATACGGACATCTCTTTCTTCACCGCGGATCCGGCGATCGGCGGCGATATTTCACGGATTTTCAACTATATTACCGGCTACGCCGAGCCCGCCAGTCTCGAGCGGATGGCGATCTCGCCGATCAATCTGAAAACCCGTCTCCTCGACCATATCGCGCACGAATGCGAGTTCGCGAAGGCCGGCAAGCCGGCGGCGATCTGGGGCAAGTGCAATGCGCTCGTCGATCCGCAGATCATCGACGCGCTCTATGCGGCGAGCCAAGCGGGCGTCAAGATCGATCTCGTCGTCCGCGGCATCTGTTGCCTGAGGCCGGGCGTTCCCGGTCTTTCCGACAACATAAGGGTGAAGTCGATCATCGGCCGTTTCCTGGAACATGCGCGCGTCTATGCGTTTGGTGGCGGCCACGGCCTGCCGCATGCTAAGGCGCATGTCTACATTTCTTCGGCCGACCTGATGCCGCGCAATCTCGACCGTCGGGTCGAAGCCCTCGTGCCGATCACCAACACCACCTGTCACGAGCAGGTGCTCGAGCAAATCATGATCGCCAATCTGATCGATAATCAGCAAAGCTATCGCGTCTTGCCGGACGGCTCGAGCACGCGAATCAACGCGGCAGGGGCGGAACCATTCAATGCCCATTCTTATTTCATGACCAATCCGAGCCTGTCTGGGCGCGGCAAGTCTCTGCGCGAATCCAGTCCAAAGACGCTGCTGAAGCGGCTGGAGGGCCGGTGAACCTCTCGATTCCCAAGCTTTTCGCGAATGTGGCGAGCCGACCGGAGGGCAAAGGGCCGGTGGCGGTGGTCGATATCGGCTCGAATTCGGTTCGCCTCGTCGTCTATGACGGGCTCAGCCGTGCGCCGACGCCGATCTTCAACGAAAAGTCGCTCTGCGCCATCGGCCATGGCGTTGCGACGACGGGCGAGCTTTCCGCGGCGGGAGTCGAGCGGGCGCTCGCGTCCTTGCGGCGGTTCAAGACGCTGATCACAATCATGGGGGTCGAGGACATCTATGCGATCGCGACCGCCGCGGCGCGCGACGCGTCGAACGGGCCGGCCTTCATCGCCGACGCGACCGCGGCGATCGGCGCGCCGGTCGATTTATTGTCGGGCCGCCGCGAAGCCGAGCTATCGGCGCTGGGCGTCATCTCCGGCTTCCATGCCCCGGACGGGGTCGTCGCCGATCTCGGCGGCGGTTCGCTCGAACTCATCGACATCACAGGGACGAGCATCGGCAAGGGCGTCAGCTTGCCGCTCGGCGGCCTCTCTTTGATGGATGCCTCGGAGCGTTCGTTGCGCACCGCGGCCAAGATCGCCCGAGAATATTTGACCAACGTCAAGATCCTGGAGAAATTGCGCGGCCGCACGCTTTACGCAGTTGGCGGAACTTGGCGGGCGCTGGCTAAGCTGCATATGCGCCAGCGCAACTATTTCCTGAGCGTCATGCACGGCTATGTCATTCCGGCGCGCGAGGCGGCGGATTTCGCCGGCCTGCTCGAGCGGGTGAATGCCGATGCTCTCGTTGCGGTCGAGAGCGTCGCACCGGCGCGGCGGCCGTTGCTCGCCTATGGCGCGGTCGTTCTCGATGAGATCATTCGAAGGGCGCAGCCGAAGGAAGTGACGATCTCAGCGGCGGGATTGCGCGAAGGGTTGCTCTACGAAAGGCTCAGCGGCGCCGAGCGCCGGCAGGATCCTTTGCTCGTCGCAGCGAGCGCCCTCAATGAGATCAACGCGCGTTCGCCACGCCACGCGGACGACCTTCGCGCTTGGACCGATCAATTCATGGAATCGGCTCGTTTCGACGAAAGCGCCGAAGAGAGGCGGCTGCGGCACGCAGCTTGTCTGCTCGCCGACGTCAACTGGCGCGCGCATCCCGATTATCGCAGCGAGCAAAGCCTCAACATCATCGCCAATGCGGCTTTTACCGGCATCGATCATCCGGGCCGGTGTTTCATCGCGCTCGCCATGGCCTACCGCTATCTCGGCCTCGACGCAGACGTCAATCCGCAGATCCGGGCGCTCGTCTCGCCACGGCTGCTCGATCGCGCCCGTCTCTTGGCAGGTGCAACGCGGGTCGCCTATCTCGTCTCGGCGGGCATGGCAGACGTCTTGCCGCGCACGCCCATGCTCTGCGCCAAGACGAAATTGACGTTGACACTGCCGCAGGATCTCGCCGCTCTTGCCAGCGACAGGTTGAACAATCGACTGAAGCAGCTCGCCCGGCTCATTGGTCGGGAGGCGAGCATCGTGAGCGAGAGTGTCCGCCGCAGCGGTGTCGCGCAGTTCCTTTGAGGGTGAGACGCCGCTTTTGGCGGTCCGATCTGCAGGGAAGATTTGCACGCGGCTGTTGGCCGCTCTGTCGCTACGCAAACCGATACGGTCACAAGCTCATTATCATCACGGCCGGCCCGCATCGTTTCGCAAGCAGGGATAAGCCCATGTACATCGCCATGAACCGCTTCAAGGTCATCAAGGATCAAGCCCGGGCCTTCGAAGAAGTCTGGGCAAGCCGCGTCTCGCGTCTCGACGAGATGGCCGGTTTCGTCGTGTTCAATCTCCTGAAAGGGCCGGAATACGAGGATCACATTCTCTATGTCTCGCACACGGTCTGGGCGAGCAAAGAAGATTTCACGGCCTGGACGACATCGGAGCAATTCCGCGCCGCGCATGCCCATGCGGGCGATGAAAAGCCGAAAACGCTCGGCCATCCGCAATTCGAAGGATTCGAGGTGGTGCAGACGATCGAAAACCAACGCCACGCGGCGGAGTAGGGCAAGCGTCATGGCCGGGCTTGTCTCGGCCATTCACGCGGTCGCTCTGCAAGTTGCTCCTGATGATGAGGCGTAAGTCTTAGCACGCGTAAATTGAATTGATGGTTTATCTTAAAGTGATCAGTTGTACTTTACGCCACGTTCCGAGGCGCAAACCAGCGAAATGTTGAGATTGGAATTTGTGCGGAATTCGAGAACGAGGAGTTTAACCCGTGAAAGATCTTTTTGCACGCTTTGCGGCGAATGAAAAGGCAGTGACAGCAATCGAATATTAGCCGGCCTGATCGCCGTCGTGATCATCGCCTCCCTCACCACGCTTGGCACAAGGCTCTCGGCCAAGTTCAACGCGGTTGCCGCGAACTTGAGCTGACACCCGGCATCGACCAAGCAAACCGCGACGCGCTCACACCTCTTGCGTCGCGGTTTCCCGCCATTCAAGCGTGGCCACTTTCCCGTTCTCGACGGTCAGCGCGAGCCGGCCATGTTTCAGCTCGATTGCCTTTTCGCCGAAGATGTCGCGCCGCCAGCCCGACAGAGCGGCGACTTCCGCATGATCGTCGGCTGCTATCGCTTCGAGATCCTCGATCGTGGCGATCATCTTCGGTGCCACCCCATGCGCCTCGCCGACCTGGCGCAGCAGCACTTTCAGAAGTTCGACGGTCGCACCGCCAGCGCCCGAGCGCCGTTCTCTCACGAGCTTCGGCAGGGATTTCGGGTCGCGGGCAAGGCCGCGATGCACGGCCGCGAGGATCTCGATTCCGGCGCGCGAGCGTTCCAGGCCGCGCGGAAAGGCCCGCAGATTTCCCAAGTCCTCCGCGGTGCGCGGCGCGGCAAGAGCGATTTCCATGACTGTATCGTCCTTCAGCACGCGGCCGCGCGGAACGTCGCGGCTTTGCGCCTCGGTCTCCCGCCAGGCCGCCACCTCCATCAGAACGGCGAGATCGCGCGGCTTGCGTATCCGATTGCGGAACCGCTCCCAGGCATTTTCCGGATGTTGCTCATAGGTCGCCGATGAGGTGAGCAAGCCCATTTCATCATCGAGCCAGGCGAGCCTAGCGGTCGATTCCAGCTTGTCGCG
Source organism: uncultured Alphaproteobacteria bacterium (assembly GCA_963720425.1). Lineage (GTDB taxonomy): Bacteria > Pseudomonadota > Alphaproteobacteria > Rhizobiales > Beijerinckiaceae > Methylovirgula. The sequence goes on along the minus strand of OY970391.1, from coordinate 43,217 downwards.
CAGATAATGATAGATGTCGCGCAAATAGGTCACGTCGGCGATCGCATACTCGACTTGTGCCTCCGACAGAGGCCGGCGCGACCAATCGGTGAAGCGCGAGGACTTGTCGATCGTCACTTTGGCGACTGATTGCACCAATTCGCCGTAGGAAATCTGGTCCCCGAAGCCGCAGACCATGGCGGCGACCTGCGTGTCGAACAGGGGAGCCGGCACGAGCCTCGCCAGATTCCACATAATTTCAATGTCTTGTCGTGCAGCATGAAAGACCTTGACGAGCTTTGGATCGGCCATCAGGTCGAAGAAAGGGGCAAGGTCCAGTCCTTCCGCCAGGGCATCGACCGCGACGGCCTCGTCCGGCGAGGCGATTTGGACAACGCAGAGCTTGGGCCAGAAGGTCGTCTCCCGCAGAAACTCCGTGTCAACGGTAATGAAAGGATGCTGGGCAACGCGGCGGCAGACCTCCGCCAATTCGCGACTCGTCGTAATGAAGCTCATAAGCCCTAGATAAAGGAAAGGTTACGGCCCTGCCAGGGGAGCGCCGGCGCGCCGGGCCCCGGCGCGCCGGCGCCCTTGGGGGGCGTAGTTCCGCTGCCCTATCGATCCGCTGAATTCTCGTATAAGGAAGGCGCCTTGCGTCCTCCATCACCGATTGGGTCCATGCCTTACCGTCTCGCAATTGCCGTTTTTCTCCTCGGGGCCGGGTTTTCGTTGCTGGCCTATTCGCAAGAGGCAACACCAGCCGCTCCCCAGGCCACTCCAGCCAAGCCGGAGCCCGCCAAGCCGGCACCGGCCAAGCCTGCGCCTGCCAAGCCCGCCAAGCCGGAGGCTGAAAAACCGACACAGCCATCCATAACCTCTACAGCCTACGGCGACTGGGCCTTGCGCTGCCGGGAGGGCAGCGAGGGCGCGGCTCATCTCTGCGAGATTTCCGAGACCATCGAGGCGCAGGACCGGGCCGGGCCGATCGCCAAGATTTCGGTCGGGCGGCCGAACCCGGGTGGGGCTCTGCAAGCTGTGATCATTCTTCCGAACAATGTCTCCTTTCCGAGCTCGGTCCACATCCGCAGCGACGAAAATGACAAATGGGGCTTCGAGCTCAATTGGCTGCGCTGCATACCAGGCGGTTGTTTCGCTGGCGCCACATTGAGCGATGCCACGGTCGCGCATTGGCGCGGGCTCGACACGATCGGCAGCATCATCTTTCGGGATGCCGCTGGCGACGAAATCTCCTTGCCGATCACCTTCCACGGCTTTGGCCAAGCGCTCGATGCCTTGAATAAGTCTTGAACGAACGCAGTGCGCGCGCTGGTTCGAGCCAGCCAAAAGAGCGTGCGCCCTTCAAATTCGTGACAGTGATCATGCATCGCTACCGGACCCACACTTGCGGCGATCTGCGGGAGACCGAGGCCGGCGCCGACGTCAAGCTTTCAGGCTGGTGCCATCGCATCCGCGATCATGGCGGCGTGTTATTCATTGATCTGCGCGATCATTACGGCATCACGCAATGCGTCGTTGAGCCTGACTTGCCTGCCTTCGCGCTCGCCGAGAAACTGCGCTCGGAATGGGTCGTGAGGATCGACGGAACTTTGCGCAAACGGCCCGCGGGAACCGAAAATCCGGAAATGCTGACCGGTTTCGTCGAGGTCTACGTCGGCGAGATCGAGGTTCTCGCTCCCGCCGCTGAACTGCCCATGCCGGTCTTCGGCGAGCATCATTATCCTGAAGATATGCGGCTCAAATATCGCTTTCTCGACCTGCGCCGCGACAAGGTTCACAAGAACATCATGTTGCGCGGCCGGATCATCGACAGCTTGCGCGCCAGAATGAAGACGCAAGGCTTCTTCGAGTTCCAGACGCCGATCTTGACCGCCTCGAGTCCGGAAGGGGCGCGCGACTTTCTTGTCCCGTCGCGTCTCCACCCCGGCAAATTCTATGCACTGCCGCAGGCGCCGCAGCAGTTCAAGCAACTCATCATGGTGGCGGGCTTCGACCGTTACTTTCAGATCGCGCCCTGCTTTCGCGATGAGGATGCCCGCGCCGACCGCAGCCCCGGCGAATTCTATCAGCTCGACATCGAAATGAGCTTCGTGACCCAGGAGGATGTCTTCGCCGCGGTCGAACCGGTGCTGCGTGGCGTGTTCGAGGAGTTCGGCGACGGCAAACCGGTCACGCAGAAATTTCCGCTGATCCCCTATGCCGAGGCTCTGTTGAAATATGGCTCGGATAAGCCGGATCTTCGTAACCCACTCCTTATCGCCGACGTGACGGAAGAGTTCGCGCGCGACGATGTCTCCTTCAACGCGTTCAAGAACGTCATTAAGACGGGCGGCGTAGTTCGCGCCATTCCAGCGCCGGGCGCGGCCGCGCAGCCGCGCTCCTTCTTCGACAAGCTCAACGATTGGGCGAAGGGGGAGGGCGCGCCTGGGCTCGGCTATATCGTGTTCGAAGCCGCGGATCTTGTCGGCAAGGGGCCGATCGCGAAATTCCTGCCTGCCGAGACGCAGCGCAAGATCGCCGCGGAAGCCGGCGTCGGCGCCGGCGACGCGGTCTTCTTCGTCTGCGACCAAGAGGCGAAGGCGGCGAAGCTCGCCGGCGCGGCGCGGTTGAAGATCGGCAGCGAGCTTGGCCTTTCCAAAACGAATGTCTTCGAGTTCTGCTGGATCGTCGATTTCCCGATGTATGAATGGAGCGAGGAGGAGAACAGAATAGACTTCTCGCACAATCCCTTTTCGATGCCGAACTTCGACCACGATGCCTTCATGGTGCTCGATCCCAAAGACACGGCAAGAATCCTTTCGATCAAAGCCTTTCAATATGACGTCGTCTGCAACGGCATCGAATTGTCCTCGGGCGCGATCCGCAATCATCGCCCCGAGATCATGAAAAAGGCCTTCGCGCTCGCCGGCTACAGCGAGGACGCGCTGGAGCAAAGATTCGGAGGCCTCTATCGTGCGTTTCAGTATGGCGCGCCACCACACGGCGGCATAGCGCCGGGCATCGACCGGATCGTCATGTTGCTGGCTGAGGAAGAGAATCTGCGTGAAGTCGTGCTCTTCCCGATGAACCAGAGGGCCGAGGATCTGCTGATGGGCGCGCCCTCGCCGGTGAGCGCCAAGCAATTGCGGGAGCTGCACATCAGGCTCAACCTGCCCGAGCCGAAAGAATGAGCAAGAGCCCTGCGGCGCGATCGCCCAACGGAAATCTCGCGCCTATCGGAGTTTCGAAGTGCGGCCTCCATCGGTTGAATCCTTCGGCCAAACTTGCCCGAGGCCTATGACTTCTGCCATTCTCTGCGCTAGAGGTCCGGAGAGAGATGCGCCCAACTGAATCAGAGCAATGGCGGCCTATGGAGAGCGCGCCTAAGGACGGCACGCAAATTATCGTCGTGATCAGGGCGAGCGAACAGGGCGCGTCCGACGTCGATGTCGTGCGCTGGGCGAAGCCCAAGTCGCACGGCGAATATTGCTGGATGGCGACCGACTTAGACCAGGATTGCGAGATCATCTACGACGATTGGGAAGTCGCCAATTGGATGCCTTTGCCCTTGTGGTCACCCCCCTATAAAACGCCCGGCCTCGCCTCCAAGCTTCCCGAGCCGCCCGAAGGAGACGGATCAGGGATTTGAGCGGCTTGGCAAGCTGTCCGGCGGCTTTCAACTTGTCCAGGCGCAAGCTTAAGGCTGTGCAGAAACGGCGACGGCTTTATTGATGTGGCGCGAACGCCGCCAGTCGCAGCGTTCGCACGGCATATAGTTCCGGTCTTAATCAGCCTCCCCGCTTCTTGTTCGGCAACTGGCTTCATGGCAAGTTGAGGCTTCGGCCCACACGCGGCAGTTCTCGGGGAGGGCCCCTGGATGACGACGGATTCGCTCGAGACAAAGACGACTCCTCCTTCAGATGCGGCTTCCCCGAAACCCGCTCCGCGCCCGCGGCTCGGGCTGCGGATCGGTGTCACCGGCCACCGGAGATTGAACGCAGACCTGCGCGAGCAAGTGCGCGAGGTTCTGGCTTTGATATGGCAGGACATGAAGGACTTGGCGCGAGAAGAAGCCGTCGCCAAATTTTACGCGTCCGCCGACGGTGTAGGGATTCCCATGATGCGCCTGCTCTCGCCGCTGGCGAGCGGCGCCGACAGGCTGGTGGCGGAGGTCGCGCTCGATCTCGGCTACACATTATACGTGCCGATGCCTTTCGTGCGCGACCAATACGAGACGGACTTCAAGCACCCTGAAGCATCTCCGCTCTCAGCCGATGATGATGATCTCAATCAGTTCGAGAAGCTCTTTGAGCGAGCCGGCGAGGATTGGCTCGCGCTCGACGGCGATCCTGAAGGCAGGAATTGCACTTACGCATACGAAAACGTCGGCCGCTTCGTGGTGCGTCACAGCGATGTTCTGATCGCGATTTGGGACGGCAAGCCGGCGGCCGGGCGCGGCGGCACCGCCGAGATCGTTTATTATGCGGCCACCAACGGCATACCGGTTTGGTGGATCCATGCCACCGACGAAAGCAAGCCCGCCGTTTGGATCGCCGATGTCGAGGATCTGTGCGATCCTCTGCCGCCAGCCGAATCTCCCAAGGACCGGTTGAAGTCCTATCTCAACCGGCAGATCCGGCCGCCGGGGCCGGTCCGCACTCGTCCCCACAGCTTGTTTGAAAAGGTGGCGCACTTGGGCAAAGACCCAAATGTCGCGCCGGAGATGGAATATTATGCGGAGCAGCCGCGCCCTGTCGCGCGCTATTGGCGTGTCTACAATTGGCTGATGCGGTGGGCCTCGGGCTGCAATCCGCCTTGGACGGAGGCGCGCCGCCCGAAGGATAACGTGGCAGCCTATTGGTTCGATCTCTACGACCCAGCCGATGAGCGCGCAGGAGAATACGCGAAGCGCTACCGTTCGACCTATGTGTGGATTTTCATCTTGGCCACGTTAGGCTTGCTGTTCGGCGTCGTTGCCAATGTGGCTCATGCTCGGTTCGACACGGCGGCCGTTACCAATCCCGATGGTCGGCAAGAGGCCGTGGTCTTCTTCTGGGTGTTTCTGGAAAAGGCCGAGACGTTTTTGGAACTCGTGCTGCTCGTGTTGATATTTGGCCTCGTCACCGTCGCCCTTCGCCGCGATTGGCACAGGCGTTCGATCGAATATCGGCTGCTGGCAGAACTCTGCCGCAAACAGCAGGTCTTAGCGCCGCTCGGCAACGCAGTCTCCCTCGGAGCCGTGCGTCAAATCGTCAATCGCCTGGATTCCGATTTGGGCCGAATCAAATCTGCGGGTGAGGTATCTTCGGCTGGTGGGCCCAACCGCGCCACATGGGTTGTGCGGCTCTTTGCGGCCCGCCAGCGCGTGGCAGAACTCTACCGCAAACGGCAGGTCTTAGCGCCGCTCGGCAACGCGGTCTCCTCCGGAGCCGCGCGTCAATCTGCAAATAAGCTACCTCCGGCGGGGGGGCCCGATCACGCCGCATGGGTTGCCTGGCTCTTCGCGGCCTGCCAGCGCGTGGCGCCGCTGCCGTGCGGTGACGTGGAAAAGTTGCTACCTGAGGCTGTCGACAAAGGGCTGGTCGAAGGCCTCATCGAGGAGCAATTGCAATATCACCACGGTCGGCGCGAGATGGCGGGCGAGGCCGACAAGACATTCGAGTCCTACGGAGGGTTGAGTTTTCTTGCGGTCATCGGCTCGGTCATTTTGAAGCTGTTCGCGATCTGGTTGAACTGGGGTTCTTTTTGGGAACTGCTCTTCGGTTCCTTCGTGGTCGCCTTTGCAGCCGTGTCTGCCGCCTTCGTTGGCATTCGCAGCTATGCCGAACTGCAGCTCCTGGCCGAACAATCGTATCACATGCTGGACGAGCTCGAGCAAGCGAAGGCCCGTGTCGAGAGGATAAGAAGAGATGTCCCGCGTCCCATGGCCTTTCACGATCTCGGCGCCGAGGCTCAAACGGTTGCGATTCTGATGCTGCAGGATCTCGAGGGATGGGCGCGCTTGTTTCGAGGCAAAGCGATCGAACCTTAGCGGAAGGGCGACTGCGTCTTCGGCAAAGAGAATTTCGGCTGGGAGCCCGGCAATCGGTGGCTGATGCTGTGAGCGGAAGGTGGAGGGGAGCATGCCATCACCAGAGAGCGCACCATCCAGTGCCGATGACGGAAGCGCCTTGAATGCGTCATCTGCGCCCAATGCGGTTGTGGCATCGCTCGATGAGGCCTTCCGCGATCTCGATGCCAACCGAAGGCCGGAGGAAAACGTCGGGCGCCTACGCGAACTCGAATCCTCTTGTCAAGGCGAGACGCGCGAGCACGCGAGGTTGCTTCACGCGCGCGGTTTGGCGCTCAATCGCCTCGGATTTGACGCGCTCAGCGACCTGCACAAGGCGGCCGACATCTTCCAAAACATCGGTGATCGCGCCGCGACGGCGGACGTGTGGCGATCATCACCTCGCCCGCTCCTCTAGCGCCACGATGATCTTCGCAAGCTGAGAATCGTCCTTGCCGGCGCCGCGCCAAGCGTCGCGGATCAGCGACAGATTGCGCGCCGTGGTCTCCGCCTTCCACCCTTCATCGAGCTTGGCGAGCGCCTTGGGCAACGATTTTGTCGCTTCGCCGAGTTGCCCTGTGATCACGGCGAGTTCGACCACCGTCGCATGATCCCAATAATCCGCGTCGCCGCGAGCGATCTTGCGTTCGACCGCATAGCGCACCACGGGAGCGAGCTGTGCGATACGCGCATCCTCGGGATCGGTGAGTGCGATCAGAGTGACGGCATTGACGCCGGGGTTCGATAACGTCCCTGTATACGAGATCGAAATCGATCTCACGCCCGGAACTGTCCGCTTTCCTGCCGAACGGCATGATCACGAAGCAAATTGCGCGATAAGACATGGGAAGCCTAGAAAATCTTCGCAAAAGCGATTGAAGCCCGCAAACTGTGGCGCGACAGTGGTATCGGCCGGGAACAACCGGAGATCGTAGCGGGGACGATGGGGGTTGAGGCGCATTGAGCTATGAGAGGGGGAAGGAGCATGATGCATCAGCAGACGAACCCGCTGCTCATCGACCTTTACGAGCTGACCATGGCGGACGCCTATCTCGCCAATGGGATGATTGAGCCCGCGGTCTTTGAATTCTTTGTGCGCAAACTGCCCGCGCGGCGAGGATTTCTGCTGGCGGCGGGCCTCGATCAGGCAATCGAGTATCTAACCTCGCTGCGCTTCGACGATGAGGCTCTTGTATGGGCTTCGCGTTCCGGCCGGTTCTCGCTGAGGCTCATGGATTATCTGCGCGACTTTCGCTTCACCGGCGACGTCGATGCGATGCCTGAAGGAACGGTGTTCTTCCCAAACGAGCCGATCCTGCGCGTGACGGCGCCCATGCCGCAAGCCCAGCTCGTCGAGACCCGGCTGATGAATCTCCTGAATTTTGAGACGCTGATCGCTTCGAAGGCGGCGCGCATGGTGCTGGCCGCGCCCGGCAAGGAACTCGTCGATTTCGGCGCGCGTCGCGCGCATGGCGCCGAGGCGGCATTGCTCGCGGCACGCGCGAGCCACATTGCGGGATTTGCCGGATCGGCCACGGTGCTGGCCGAGCCGCAATTCGGCGTTCCGATCTTTGGCACCATGGCGCATTCCTTCATCGAGGCGAATGATGACGAGGCGACGGCATTCGAGCGCTTCGCCTTGGCGCGCCCGCAAGGCCTCGTCCTCCTGATCGACACCTATGATACGGAGCGCGCGGCCAGAAAGGTCGTCACTCTCGCCGAAAAGCTTGGTCGGCGCGGCATCAGGGTGAAATCGGTGCGGATCGACAGCGGCGACCTCGCGGCGCACGCAAGAAAGGTGCGCGCAATTCTCGACGCCGGCGGGCTTGCCGACGTCACGATCTTCGCCAGTGGCGGCCTCGACGAGGACGACCTCGTTCAATTCACGCGTGCCTTTGTTCCGATCGACGGCTATGGAATTGGAACGAGCCTCGATGTATCCTCGGACGCGCCCGCGCTCGACTGTGCCTACAAGCTTCAGGAATATGCGGGAATCCCAAGGCGTAAGCGCTCGCAAGGCAAGGCTACATACCCCGGCCGCAAGCAGGTCTGGCGTCAACGCGACGGCGAGGGTATCTTTTCAGGGGACGTTCTGTCGCTGGTCGATGAGCGGCACGAAGGTGAAGCCTTGCTGAAGCCTGTCATGCGCGCGGGCCAGCGTTGCACGGGGCCATCGCTTGACGAGATTCGCGTGTATGCGCGAGATGAGCTCGCGCATCTGCCGGAAGCCTTGCGCAAGCTCGAACCCTTCGTCTATCCGGTCGTGGTGTCGAATGCGCTTCAAGAACTCGCGGCCGAGTGCGATCGCCGCATGGGGTTTTCTTGACGCCGACTCGCCGGAACTCACTTCAGCTACGGTGCCCGAGCTGTTAGAACGGAGAGAAGCAGATGACGACGAGAAGACAGCCTGAGGTCTTGGAACGCGGCGACATCTTCTTTCTCTATAGGCCGGCCGTGGAGGAGGAAGAGCCGAAGGGTCTCGTCGATGTTCAGCGCTTCTTCATGGTGCTGCGGCCGGGAGGCGAAACGAAATTCCGATTGCTCGTGATTGGCCGCAAGCGCTTGCCGGATGTCGGTGAGCATGAGCGATTCTGGGGCTTTGTCGATCGCGTCGAGGATTCGGCCGAGGCCTTGGAGCGCAGACTGCGCGCGTCCGAATATGAGACGAAGACGCGGGGTGAACGTCATGAACCTGCAGTGCGTCCGGCGGGCGAGGGCGTTTACGCCATCACGCTCGAGGCCGGCCAAATGCATCTCTCTTACGCACTGGAGCTGCCGAAGCGCCCGTCCGACGTGCAGCGCGCCTTCAAGATCGCGCCCGAAGCGAGCTTCGCGCTGTCGATCAAGAACCCTGAAGCGAGCACGCCGCCGGGCGTCGGCCTGCCCGAGGATCGAAAAGCGGAATTCCCAGAAGAGCTCATGGCCGAATTTCGAGACCGCCGCTTCGAACGCGAGGACGTCCGGATGCTCGATTATCCGGGCGCAGAGTTTATCTTGGTGGGGGCGCGCCTAAACCCCGAAAACGCCTATGGCGTCGAGCTTCCCGCCGAAGAAGAGAATGACCAGTGTGCCGAGATCATCCGCGACCTTCGCATGACGAAATCGCAGCATCCCGTGAAGCCGCTGTTCGAAGGGAAATGGGAATAGGGTGCGGCGCGAACCTTCTCCCGTAAGCGGGAAAAGAAATGCGCTACGCCCTCATGATCCTGATGCCAAGTCTGGCGAGACTCGTGCGCGTTTCATCGACGGAGCCATTGACGTCGATGCCGCGGGATGCGTCCTCAACGACGGTGACGCGAAAACCTTCGCGCTGCGCGTCCTCGGCGGAATAGCGCACGCAAAAATCGAAGGCGAGGCCCGCCAGGAATACATGCGAGAGCCCGCGTTCGCGCAAATAGCCGCAGAGTCCTGTGGGCGTGCGGTGATCGTTTTCATAAAAGGCCGAATAGGAGTCGATTTCGCGCCGAAACCCCTTGCGAAGGATCAATTCGGCCTGAGGGATATCGAGCTTCTCGTGGAATTCGGCGCCGCGCGTGCCTTGGACGCAATGATCCGGCCATAGGATTTGCGCTCCATAACTGACCTCGATTGTTTCGTACGGCCTTCGGCCGGGATGCGCGGACGCAAAGGATTGGTGATCGCGCGGGTGCCAATCCTGCGTGAGGATGACGTGGGTGAACTGCCTGGCCAGTCGATTAACGACCGGAATGATCTCATCGGCGCGTGGCACTTGCAGCGCGCCGCCCACGCAGAAGTCGTTCTGGATGTCGACAATGAGCAGGACTTCGTTTTCGCGCATGGCAGCAATGTGAAGCTACGCGACGCCGCAGGATCTTTAGGCGGCGTGCAGCTGCTCGAAGAATTGGTCGATCTGGCGGCGTATGTGGGCGGCGACCGAGCTGAGGTCGTCCGCCACCGTCCTTACCGCGGTCGCGCTCACGCGCGTGTCCGCCGCCGCCCGGCTCACGCGTTCAACCTCCCCCACAGATTCAACCGTGCGTTTGGCCGCGACCTCAGCACTGCGCACAATCCGGTGGGTGGCTGCGCGCTGTTGCGATACAGCCAAAGCAATCGAGCCGCTGATACCGCCAATCTCGCGAATAATCTTTTCAATCGCGACAGTGGCCTCGAGCGAGCGCAGCGTCGCGTGCTGCATCTCGGCGATTTGCATGCCAATGCCCTCGGTTGCTTTCGCGGTTTGTCCGGCGAGGGCCTTCACCTCACCGGCGACAACGGCGAAGCCGCGACCAGCATCGCCTGCACGGGCCGCTTCGATTGTGGCATTGAGGGCAAGCAGATTTGTTTGCGAAGCGATGCCGCTGATGAGGTCAACCACGTCGCCAATGCGACCGGCCACCTCGTCAAGCTCCTTGACGGTTGCATTCGTTTGCTCAACTTTGCTGACCGCCTTGTGTGCGATTGTGTCGGAATTGGCGACCTGACGGTTGATCTTGGTTATGGAAGCGGCGAGCTCGTCGACGGCCGACGCGATGTCACGAACGCTAGCTGAGACTTCACTTGACGCGGTCGTAGCAGTTGCGGTCCTGGTCGAGGCATATTCGGCCGAACATGAAAGCTGCGTCGACGCGCTGAGCATGCTCTCGCAAATGCGGCCAAGCTCGGCCAGGGTCATTTCGACTTCAGTATTGAACTGAGAGATCTTGGCGGCAAGCCTCTCCTGATGACGGGCACGATCCTCGGCGGCTCTCGTGGCTCGGTTCAGGTCTTCATTGTCGCGCATTGCCTGCTCGAAGACTATGATCGAGCGGGCGAGCGCGCCGATCTCATCGCCACGATCGCCGAACGGAATAGCGACCGCCGACGTTCCTTCGGCCACGACCTCGGTGACACGTGTTATTTCGGCCAGCGGCCGCACGACCGAACGCCAAATTATGATCGCGCCGGCCCCCGCAAGCAGGACCGCGATCCCACCCAAAAAGCTCAAGACCCATGCGGTAGTGTCAATGCCCCGATCGATTTCCGCGTAAATGTTGTCAGATCTGTTACTATAGACCCTCGCCAATGCCTCAAGATCGTTGTTCAGCGCAATGCGAACGCGACGATTGGCATCATTGTCGCCCCATTCGCGCGCCGCCGCCGGGCCGATTTCGACACCGCGGCGCGCCAGTTCACGGCGAAATTCCTGAAACAATTTGATGCGCCACGAAAAACTTGCAAACAACTCTGCATCATCTGATCGAATGCGCCGCTGCCAGTCATTTACAACTTCGCCGATGCGATTATTGAACTCGAGTAAGCCCTTGGCAAACTTTTTGGCTTCCGGAATATCGGCGGACATGTAGATCCCGCGCGACTCCATAACGACCGCGTAAATGAGACCGTTGACGCGCTCGACGTTCTTTGCCCCAGCAAAAGCGGATTCGTATTCGTGCGTAAGCGCTGCATGGTGGCGTGCATTGACGACCGCGACCGTCGCCACCATCACGGTCACAATGGCAAGCAGCGCAAAAATCGAATAGAGCTTGATCGCTATCGAAAACTTCGTCAGCTTCACGCTGGTCTCCCAGCTATCTAATTCGGAATTCCCTCGGCAAACTCCGTAGAAAAAACTGGCTTCTCAAAACGTGCTTCTCTAGTTGCGTTTGATGCGGAGCGCAATCGCGCTGCTTCGCTGAACTTCAGTTGGAGAAACACGATCGGCAGCCAACCCTAGTCGATGTAATCGCCGATTCATTCTGCTGAAGTCTCATCGAAATCTTGCAATTAATCTTTAATAACGCCTAATGAATAAAAATTATGCAGAAAATAAGCGGGACATCGTTGTCGCGCATAGCTAGAGCATGGTCCCCATTGGCATCGATAACATTCGCGAACTCGCTCAATTCATTTCAAAACTCTTAACCGATTTGACAAAATCAAGATCGACGGCTCCTTCCGGCCCGAGGTTGAAACTCACCGCCATATAGTTGCCCAGCAGCATGGAGACGAAGTGCGTCCCGTCGCTCACCATCAGCGTCCCGCTCTACGTGTTGCCGGAATAGCTTTTGATCGCCGGCGAGCCATCGTTTCGTAGTTCTCTCGAGGCTCGCCGCGAATGGCGAACCACGCCTTGCCGCAAAAACTACTTGGCCACAGCCGCAAGTAAGCGGCGATCCTACTGGTCCGGCGGATCCATGTTTCAGCCTCAAGAATATGGGCTTGAATCCTATTTCAGCATGATGTACCGCCTAAATGCAATATTTACCATGGATATCTGACGCTTTAAACATGATATCGGCAGCTCAGCTCCGTGCGGCGCGGGCTCTTCTGGGCCTCGACCAACGAACTCTCGCGGAGCTTTCAAACCTCTCCGTCCCGACGATCCAGCGCATGGAGGCAAGCGACGGAGTCATTCGCGGCAATGTCAATTCCTTGATGAAATTGGTGGGCGCCCTCGACAGCGCCGGGATCGACCTCATCGGTGAGGGCGCCGTGAGTCAGGACGGCGGTCGTGGCGTGCGGCTCAAGCGGTCGTCAAGGGATGCCGCATTTTCCGGTTCCACGGCCAGGCGGCCTGTGGCGGGACAGCGAAGGTAGCCGCGGATGACGGTCGTCATCGGGTTGTGGTGCGTGGCCGCACTGTTCATCGTCTCGGTTCTCGGTCTGATGACGGCCCGATCGCGGGTCGTAACGGCGATTGTCTATGGCGCCTGCCTTGCGATTTCCGCCATTGCCCTCTCTGTGGCGCTTATTCGGCTTATCGCGGGCGGTCCAGCGGCGCCGGACATCGTCCTCCCGCTTGGGCTGCCCTGGGTCGGCGCGCATTTCCGAGTCGATGCGCTCGCCGCCTTCTTCCTCGTGGTCATTAATCTCGGCGGTGCCACGGCAAGCCTCTACGCGCTCGGCTACGGGCGCCACGAGACGGCACCGCAGCGCGTTCTACCATTTTACCCGGCGTTCCTCGGCGCGATGAATCTCGTCGTTCTTGCCGACGATGCCTTCACGTTCCTGTTCTCTTGGGAGTTCATGTCGCTGACCTCCTGGGCGCTGGTGATGGCGCACCATCGCGTGGCCAGCAATGTGCGCGCCGGCTATGTCTATCTCGTCATGGCAAGCTTCGGGACAATGGCGCTCCTGCTTGCCTTCGGTCTCCTTGCCGGACCGCAAGGCGGCTACACCTTTGCCGCGATACGCGCCGAGTCCCACGCGTCCTTAACTGCGGCACTCGTTCTCGCCTTGACGCTTCTGGGCGCCGGATCAAAAGCGGGGCTCGTGCCGCTGCATGTCTGGCTGCCGCTCGCCCATCCGGCGGCGCCGAGCCACGTCTCGGCGCTGATGAGCGGCGTCATGACCAAAGTCGCGGTCTACGGCTTTATCCGCATCGTCCTCGATCTGCTCGGTCCGCCGAGTTCGTGGTCGAGCATGGTCGTACTGGCACTCGCCGCGGCGACGACACTGCTCGGTGTGCTCTACGCCTTGATGCAGCACGATCTGAAACGGCTTCTCGCTTATCACACGGTCGAGAACATCGGCATTATCTTCATCGGTCTCGGCCTGGCACTCGCCTTTCGCGCGGATGGAATGGAGGCAGCGGCGGCGCTGGCCCTCACCGCCGGGCTGTTTCATGTCTTCAACCATTCGCTCTTCAAGAGCCTTCTGTTCTTCGGGGCTGGCGCGGTGCAGACCGGAACGGGGGAACGCGATATGGAGCGACTGGGCGGCCTCATCCACCGAATGCCGCTCGCGAGCCTTGCCTTCCTCATCGGCTGTGTCTCCATTTCGGCCCTGCCTCCGCTCAATGGTTTTGTCTCTGAATGGCTGACCTTCCAGGCTATCCTCCTGAGCCCGGCGCTGCCGCAGTGGGGCCTCAAGATTCTGATCCCCGCGGTAGGTGCCGTGCTGGCGCTTTCGGCCGCGCTCGCCGCGGCTTGCTTCGTCAAAGCCTTCGGCGTCACGTTTCTCGGCCGGCCGCGCTCGACCGCCGTGTCAAGGGCCGGCGAGGCGGACGATTTCTCGCTTGCGGCGATGTTCTTTCTCGCCTTGCTTTGCCTTCTGGCCGGAATTCTGCCGGGCTTCGTCATCAACGCCTTGGCGCCGTTGACGCAGAACTTGGTCTCCGGCCACATGCCGGCGCAGAGCGCTGCGTCCTGGTTTGCAATCGTTCCGATCACCGCAAGCCGAAGCTCCTATGACGGCCTGCTCGTTTTTATCTTCATCACCCTCGCGGCCTTGCTGTCGGCCGTGGCGATCCATCGGCTGGCTTCACACGCGCTGCGCCGCGGGCCCGCCTGGGATTGCGGCTATCCTGACGTGAGCGTCAATACGCAATACACAGCCGGCAGTTTCGCGCAGCCGATCCGACAGGTGTTCGGCACGGTCGTATTCCAAGCGCGCGAGAGCGTTACGATGCCGCCGCCCGGTGACGCCAGCCCCGCAGTGCTGCGGGTGGAACTGCATGATCCAGTTTGGGAGGGAATTTACGCGCCGATCACCCGAGCGGTCGGCGTCTCGGCCAATTGGCTCAATCGCCTCCAATCTCTGACCATCCGCGGTCATCTGAGTATCGTCTTCGCGGCGCTCGTGCTGCTTCTGCTGGTGCTGGCGATATGGCTTTGATCGGCGATCTCGCTACTCAAGGACTGCAAATGCTGCTGGTCTTGCTGCTGGCGCCAGCACTCGTCGGGCTCGTGCGCAAGATCAAGGCGCGCCTGCTGCGTCGGCGTGGCGCGCCGATTCTCCAGCCCTATCGCGATCTCCTGCGGCTGCTGCGCAAGGAGGTGGTGCTCGCAGAGAACGCGAGTTGGCTCTTCCGCGCTACGCCCTATCTGATCTTTGCTGCGACCTGGGTGGCGGCCGCTCTCGTGCCGAGCTTCGCTACGGGGCTCATCTTCAGTTGGTCCGCCGATCTCATCGCCATCGTCGCGCTCCTCGCCAGTGCGCGTTTCTTTCTGGCGCTCGCCGGCATGGATGTCGGCACGAGCTTCGGGGGCATCGGATCGAGCCGGGAGGTGATGATCGCCTCGCTGACCGAGCCGGCGATGACGATGGTCATCTTCACGCTGGCGTTGATCGCGGGATCAACCCAGCTTTCGACGATCGCCGCGTTCATGGCTTCGCCGGCGGTGGGATTACGCGTCTCACTGGGGTTGGCGCTCATCGCTCTCATTATCGTTGCGCTCGCCGAGAACGCACGCATTCCCGTGGATAACCCCGCGACGCATCTCGAGCTCACCATGGTGCACGAAGCGATGGTGCTGGAATATTCGGGACGGCATCTTGCTCTGATCGAGCTTGCGGCGGCGCTGAAACTTCTGCTTTATGTGTCGTTGATCGCCTGCCTCTTCCTGCCCTGGGGATTGGCGCCGGCGGGCGCCGGCGTCGGTACGACGCTTGTCGGCATCATTTCTTACGTCGCCAAGCTCGCCCTAGGCGGCGTCCTCCTGGCGATCTTCGAGACCGCGATCGCCAAGATGCGCGTGTTCCGTGTGCCACAGTTCCTGGGCGCGGCGCTGATGCTCGGGCTGCTCGCAGTTCTCCTTCGCTTCGTCTCAACGGGCCTCTAGATGAGCAGCCTCGATTTCGACATTTCGCATCTTCTGGCGGGCACGCTCGTGCTGATCAGCTTCACGCTGCTTTATCAGGACCGGCTCTTTGCGCTCCTCAACACTTACGCCTTGCATGCGCTGACCCTGGCGCTGGCGGTCGCCTGGCAGGCCAAGATTCAGGACGCGCCGCACCTCTATGTCACCGCGGCGATTGCGCTTGGCTTCAAGGCGATAATCATCCCCGTCGCGTTGCGGCGGATCATCGAGCGTCTTGGCATCCATCGCGAAATCGACACGGCGGTCGGCATCGGCATGACCATGCTGACCGGCATGGCGTTGGTCGCGCTTTCGATGGTCATCATGCTTCGCGTGACCAGCGGCGCAGCCAACGCAATTGCGCGCGAGGATCTCGCCCTCGCACTTGCGGTCGTGCTGCTCGGTCTCCTGATCATGGTGACGCGGCGCAACGCGGTGAGCCAGATCGTCGGCTTCATGTCGCTTGAGAACGGGCTGGTGCTCGCGGCGACCGGCGCCAAGGGCATGCCGCTCGTCGTCGAGATCAGCATCGCTTTCTCGGTCCTCATCGCCTTCATCGTCATTGGCATCTTTCTCTTTCGCATTCGCGAGCGCTTCGACACCGTCGATATCGGCGCGCTCGACCAGTCCCGGGGAGAGCGCCGATGATCCAGATTCTTTCCAGGCCGGCCGAAGCGGTGCTGCTGATCCCACTTTGTGCGGCGGCCTTGCTCGCTTTCCTGTCGAGCTACCGCCTCGCCGCGCGCGTCAATGTCGCGGCAAGTTTTCTGACACTGCTTGCGGCGGTGTTGCTGCTTTTGACAAAGCATCCCGCGCCCAATCGATACCTGTTAGTCGACGATCTCAACGTTGTCTTCATCTGCCTCAACTGCTTCGTCGGGTTCACGACCAGCATCTTCAGCGCAAGCTACGTCGGCCACGAATTGGAGATCGGCCGGTTGACGCCCGCCTATCTGCGCTTCTACCACGCCATGTACCAGGTTCTGATCTTCGCCATGAATCTGGCACTGTCGGCTAACAATATCGGGCTGATGTGGGTCGCCATCGAGATCGCCACGCTCACCACGGTGATGATGGTCGGAATCTACCGCACCCACGAGGCGCTCGAGGCGGCATGGAAATATTTCATTCTCGGCAGCGTCGGCATCGCGCTTGCGCTCTTCGGCACAATCCTCGTCTATGTCGCCGCCGAGCCGGTGATCGGCGAAGGCCTGGACTCGATGGTTTGGACGACGTTGATTGGGCAGGCCGCCGTTTTCGATCCCGCCCTCCTGAACGTCGCCTTCGTATTTATCCTCCTCGGCTATGGTACGAAAGTCGGCTTGGTGCCGCTGCATGCCTGGTTGCCCGACGCCCACGCGGAAGGGCCAACGCCAATCTCCGCCGTGTTGTCGGGGCTGCTCCTCAATGTGGCGCTTTATGCCGTGCTGCGTTTCAAGATACTGATGACGGCCAATGTGGCGGCGGTGGCGCCGGGTCCCCTCATGGTGAGCTTGGGCCTTGTCTCGCTCATCTTTGCCGCCTTCATGCTCTACCGCCGCACCGACATCAAACGATTGTTCGCCTATTCGTCGATCGAGCATATGGGGATCATTACGTTCGCCTTCGGCATGGGCGGCCCGCTCGCCAATTTCGCTGGGCTGTTGCACATGACCATGCACAGCCTCACCAAATCGGGCATCTTCTTCGCCGTCGGCCATATCGCTCAGGTCAAGGGGACGCAGCAGATCAGCGAGATCGGCGGTCTGACTGAAACTCATCCCTGGCTCGGCTGGTGCCTCGTGCTCGGCGTCGTGGCCATCTGCGGTCTGCCACCGTTCGGCATCTTCATGAGCGAGTTCTTGGTGGTGAGCTCAACCTTCGCGCGGACGCCGCTGCTTGCTCTTGTTCTCGTCTTTGGACTACTGGTCGCTTTCGGCGCGCTGCTGCTGCGGCTGAATGGGCTCGCCTTCGGCGAGCCGCGCGGCAGCATGGCGCCGGTCAAAGCTTCCCGCGTTCCGCTCATGGTGCATCTGGCGTTGGTCCTGGCCGCCGGCGTTTTCCTGCCGCCGCTGCTCGTCAGCTGGTTCCAGCACGTCTCAAAGTTGCTCGGGTAAGAGGCAGCGTGATGCCAACACTCGCGGAATTGATCGGCAGAGGAAGGCGAGACGATGTTCATCGGCCCTATCCGCGGGCCGTCGTCGATGCGCAGACTTGGCAACTTGCCGCCGGTGAGCTGGGCGACGGGCGCCTGACACTGCTCGGACTCTGGGGCGATCGCGACACGGTGCATATGGCGCTGCTCGACGAAATATCGGGCGACATCGCGGTTATGAGCTTCGATTGTCCGGCGCGCCGGTTTCCTTCGGTAGGCGCCGTACACCCGCCTGCGATTCGTCTGGAACGCGCCATTCACGACCTTTTCGGGCTCGAGCCTGATGGCGCATCGGATACGCGTTCCTGGCTCGACCATGGCCATTGGGGCCTTTCGCAGCCACTTGGGCGAGCAGAGCCGCGCGACGCGGACGCGATCTGCTACACCTTCCTCCCAGCTGAAGGCGAAAGCCTGCATCAGATTCCGGTCGGTCCGGTCCATGCCGGCATCATTGAGCCGGGACATTTTCGTTTCACCGCCGGCGGTGAGACCGTGGTGCGGCTGGAAGAACGTCTCGGCTATGTTCACAAGGGCATCGAAAAGCTGATGGAAGGTGCTGACCTCGATCGCGCCGCGAAGCTTGCCGGCCGCACCTCAGGAGACAGCACGGTCGCTTATGCCATCGCTTTCGGGCGCGCCGTCGAGGCGGCGCTCAATGTCGACGCGCCTCCGCGCGCGCTTTGGCTGCGCGCGCTCATGGCCGAGATGGAACGGCTCGCGAATCATCTCGGCGACATTGGCGCCATCTGCAACGACGCGGCCTTCGCGCTTATGTTGGCCCATTGCGCCGTGCTTCGCGAGGGCGTCTTGCGTGCCGCCGATGAGGCTTTCGGCCATCGGATGATGCGAGACTGCGTTCTGCCCGGCGGCGTCGCCGTCAATGTCGGAACCGCGGGACTCACAGCCATCCGCAGCCTGGTGGCGGACGTAAAGCGGCGTTTCCCAGCCCTGATCGCGCTTTACGACAACACCGCCTCGCTGCTCGATCGTACCGTCGGGACCGGCACGGTAAGCGTCGCGCTTGCGCGGCAGTCCGGGGCTGGTGGCTATGTTGGCCGTGCCTCAGGCCGGGCCTTCGATGCGCGCCGCAGGTGCTGCTATGCGCCTTATGATGCACTCGACTTCGACGTGCCCGTGCTTTCCGACGGCGACGTCAACGCGCGCGTCTGGATTCGCATCCGCGAAGTCGAGCAGAGTCTCCATTTGATTGAACAAATCATCGATCGGCTGCCCGACGGGCCGATCCTCGCCAAGCTTCCAGACAGGCCGAGGAATCAAGCTTCGGCAGGCATTGCGCTCGTCGAGGGGTTCCGCGGCGACATCCTGGTCTGGCTGCGGCTCGGGCGCGACGGCAAGGTTGAGCGCTGTCATCTTCGCGACCCGTCCTGGTTCCAGTGGCCACTGCTCGAAGCCGCAATCGAAGGCAATATCGTCGCCGATTTTCCGCTCTGCAATAAATCGTTCAACTGCTCCTATTCGGGCCACGATCTTTAGGGGCGTCGCAATGCGCAAGCATCTCTTCGAGGGTCTGATCCGATCACCGCTGACGGAACGCGCGCCGACGACAGATGACGCCGCGATGGAAGAGGTGGCAGCGGCGCTCAACCGCGCGGCACGGCGGCACCTTGGCCGCAGTCTCGCCATCCGCGCGGTCGATGCTGGTTCCTGCAATGGTTGCGAGCTTGAGATTCAGGCGCTCAATAATGCCTTCTATGATCTCGAGCGGTTCGGCTTGCGTTTCGTGGCCTCCCCCCGTCACGCCGATGTGCTGCTCGTGACTGGCCCCGTGACGAAGAACATGCGTGAAGCCCTGGAGCGGACCTACAGCGCTACCCCGGATCCGAAATGGATCGTGGCCGTTGGTGACTGCGCCATCGACGGCGGCCTCTTTGCCGGGGGCTATGCCTGCGTCGGAGGGGTCGCGTCCGTCATCCCGGTCGATCTCCACATCCGAGGCTGTCCCCCGCGACCGGAGCAGCTTCTCAAGGGACTTCTCGCGCTGCTCTCGTGACCGAAACTAGAATCGGCTCAATGATCGAAGGATCATCGTTCTCGGGCTTGTTGACCCGCGTCGAGATCGGCCACATCCGTATGGGAGCGGACGGGAACGGTCGCAGCAGTTCGCGCGGATCGGGATCGTCGCTGAGCCAACGTGCGTAATCTTCCGGTGCAAGGATCAAGGGCATGCGATCATGGATCTCGGCCAACAATTCATTGGCATCGGTGGTGATCACCGCAAAGGTGCGAAGCCATTCGCCCGAGGCCGGGTCCTTCCAGTTCTCCCAAACTCCGCCGAGGCCGAAGGCACTACCGTCGTTCATGCCGATTGCGTAGGGCTGTTTCACTTTCTGGCCTTTGATCGCCTTCCATTCAAAGAAGCCATCTACCGGAACGATGCAGCGGCGACGAGCATAGGCCTCTCGAAACGTCGGCAAGGTGCGCACGGTCTCGCACTTGGTGTTGATCGGCTTGCGACCGCCTTTCGGGTCTTGGCACCAATGTGGAATGAGACCCCACCGCAACGGGTCGAGTGACACCTCGCCTGTCTCATGATTGCGCCGGATCACTAGCAGGTCCTGGCCCGGCGCAGCGTTCCATCGCGGCGGATAATTGTGCACGCGGCTGTCGCGCACATTTATGCCCTCGAGGAGGGCATAACGTAGCGGCTCACTGCTCTGGATGATTCTGCCGCACATGATCGCTTATGTAGAGCTGGAGCGGCAAATGATAAGTGAACCCGGCAGAAGCTAGCCGGCTTTCTTTTGCCGTGAGTACCCTGTGCGTCCGCCCAAAGCCTCCGTTCGAGTACGCGTTTGATCCAGTATTCGATCGCTGCACTTGGCATGGCCCAACCATCCAATGCCAAAAAAAGATCACGGGTAGCCTGCTCCACATAGGGCCCGATTGCAGAGACGAGCGCTGGCGCTGATATCCGCCGCGACGAAGTGAGCGTTGGCTCGAATCCCTTTTTGGGCAGGGGCGCGAGCGGTTCTTGACCAGCGCTGAACTGGCGCGGCTCGGCGCGGCGCTCGAGGAAGGCGAAACTATTGGCTTGCCCTATGAGGTCGACGAAACCAAACCGAACTCGAAACACGCGCCGAAAGCGGACAAGCGCCGCGCGTACGCAATTGCGGCTATCTGGCTCTTGATCCTGACGGGCGCTCGCCTTCTCTGCGCGCGCCGACTGAGCTCGGCTCTGAGACAGCGCCGGCCTAAAAGCCCTTGCGCTCGAAGGTCCGCTACTTTTAGACTTTTGCCGACGACACGACACCAATAGAGGCGACTGCGTTCGAGGCGCACTGAGAAGCACACCAGATGATTGCAGAACGATTTCAAGCGTTCGGATGGCACTTTCGGATCTTAGAAGCAGTGGTTCGTATTCGTTCTTGATAAGTTTGCTGCCCCCATTAATGATGTGCAGTCGTGCGCCTGCGTGCCCTCTGACCTGGAAGGGAGATTTATGAGCGGACAGCGCGTGTGGGATGTCATCGAAGCCGATCGCACTGCGACTGAAGAGACGGAAGCATCGCTCCGCAGCCGGATCGCTGAAGGGTCGATTACTCGAGAAACATGGGTGCGGAGTCCCGGCATGGCTGATTGGGAGCCGGCCGGGCAAATTCCAGGTCTGTTTAGCCCATCCACCAATCCTGACGGCACGTATCCAGAATCTTTGAACCACTTAGACGATGCGCAATTCCTGTCAGCGTTGGCAAGGTCCCATGAGAGCGCAAACGAAGCATTTTCACTGGCCTCGGATTCGGAATTTGCGGTTAAAGAGGTGCCGCGCTCGGGAAAAAAACCTCGACGTTCATATTTATCCAGACATTGGCGCGGTGAACTACCTTTGCCGGTCAGCTACTGGGTTAATGGCTTCCTTCTCACCATGATCGCTGCAACGGCAGAAGCGACTCTTGGTGCGGCCGATATTACTACGGCGCCGCGTCTGATTACCGGCGGCTACGCTGCGCTAGCATTGTCTTTAGTTGTTGTCGGCATATGGCAATTTGTTGGGATCTGGCGATCCGCCGGGCGAGTGATCCAAGAGCGTAGAAAGCAAGCCAAGGGCGCTTTTTGGGCAGGTTTAGCGAGGATTGCGACGGTTCTCGGCTTCATTTCGCTTACTGTAAGCTCGGTCGAATACACATTTCCCTATGCCCGTGCGAACATTCAGATCGCATTCGGTGGCGATGATACACCCCACCACATTCTCAGAATACTCAATGGGGGCTCTGAGATTGAGCTTGCTGGAGGAATTGACTTTGGTACGGCGGCGGATCTTCAAACCTTGCTAGACGCTACGCCTGCCGTCCGAATGATCGACTTAGATAGCATTGGGGGAAGAATCGCAGAGGCCGAACATGCGCGGGACCTCATCCGAGAGCATCACCTTTCCACCTACACTGACGCACTATGTGCTTCGGCCTGTACCGTTGTGTATATGGCAGGCTACCCGCGATATCTGGGGCCCGAGGGTAGGTTGGGTTTTCATCGCTATACCTTTCCAGGCCTTAGCCGGGAGCAAGATACGGCAGCCAATAATCTTAGAGAACAAGATTTTGTAAACGCTGGCGTCAGCTCGAATTTCGCTGCAAAAGCCTTCTCGACCCCCAGCAGCGGCATGTGGATACCGGATCGGGCAACATTGTTTTTGGCACACGTGGCCACCGAAGAGGTCAATGGCATGTCCTTCACTGCTGCTGCGATCGGTGGCCAACCAGTCACGGCAGATAAGGTAGGAAGAGCGTTGACGGGAGTCGCTAGTTTTGCCGCCTTGCGGCGAGTTGATCCGGCTGCATTCAACCAGGCAGTCGAAAACATCGTGACCGGAATTCAGCAGGGCAAGAGTATGCAGGAAGTCATGGCCGAAGCTAGGGTGCTGATGCTCGCCGTGGTTAATAAATTTAAACCGGTTGCAAGTGACGAAATTCAGGTGCGAATAGCCGCAATGACGTCGGAACAAGCTCGGTTACTTGCGTCCGATCACCCCGACATCTGTATGGCGATGCTGAAGGGAACCTCGCAGAAGGATGAGCCATATCTAACGTTTCTTCCGACCGCTGTTCAAACGAAAGAGACGGAGTTGACAGCCGAAATCATAGACGACGGCTTCTTTAATCCCTCATACGCAGTTGACACCGAACAAACTTCCAATGCCGAGATCGCGCAACTGTGGGCGAACGTTCGGAACAGAGGCGTTGATATAGCAGGGGTTGGAAAGATAGCCGCTACACGCGATGATCAGCGGTCAAGCTGTGTCGCCATGGCTGAATTCATGGCAGAGCTGTCTGCGCTTCCTATGCAAAGGGCAGGCGCGCTCATGCGTTACCTTGACAAGAATCCGTGATCAGTTCGGGTTAGTTGATAAACTCAAAACCGTGGGTTTCTTTGCCAGACATCGAGGCACCGCGCTGCTGTTCGTGAATGACAGTCAGGCCCTTTTGATTCATCGGATGGCTCAACCCGCCTCAAGCTCATGCAAAAGCTCGGCGCCGACGTCGTCGCCGCCTGTTTCGTCATCGACCTGCCGGATCTCGGCGGCGCCAAGAAGATCGAAGCGCTCAGCGTGCCGGTACGCAGCCTCATTGACCATGGAGGAATTCTTGCGAGCGGCCGCGGCCGATCTCCGCTTCGAGCGCCGCGGTAAGTATCTTTCACCTCGCGGTGCCAAACAGGACCCAAAGGCGGACTGGAAATCAAGGTAAGTTATTGAAGATGCAGGCGCAGTTCAATGGCGGACGGGCAGCTTCCCAATGATCTGCCCCCTGAAAAGTGGTTCTTCCTGAGGTACGGCTTTGAAGCCGATGGAGCATATGAGAATGGTGAGGAAGAAAAAGCGCCGAGGAGATTGTCGCGAAGCTTGGGCAGGTTGATGCGCTGACGTCGCAAGGTCGGCGTGTCGCTGAAGGCGGTTCGATCGATAGGCGTGACGGAAGTTACTTAGCTGGCGGTCTGAATACGGCAGCCTGAAGGGCAACTAGGTGAAGCGGCTGAAGGAGTTGGAAAGTGAGAACGCCCGGTTTCGGCGCGCGGTCTCGGATCTGACGCTTCGCCGGCCACCTCAGCCGTGGCGCTCGGACCGGTCCACTAACATTCAACGCGGACCACCTATCGGGGGTCGGCCAGTAGGCTCATAAAAACTCGCCCAAATCCTGATACATAAGGCTGTGAGCCGCGAGGGGCATCGGTATCACAGAGCTTGCGCATTCCCTGCTTCGCCCTGGGATTGAGCAATGGTAATTTCTCGTTGATCGCGGAAGCGGGGAGGGAGAGATGCGCTTTGGACTTTTTGGGACCGCTATTCTTGCTGGAACAATGTTGCTGACGGCCGACGCTGACGCTACGCTTTCGCCGCAGTGGCGGAGTTGCATGGGAAATCCGAATATGGATTGGGACCAGCAGATCAAGAGCTGCACGGCGCTCATCCAGTCGGGTGCGGGAACAACCAAAAATCTCGCCATGGCCTACAATAATCGGGGCATCGCGTATTACGACAAGAAGGACCTCGACCGTGCCATCGCCGACTTCAGCAAGGCGATCCAGCTCGATCCCAAATACGCCATCGCCTACAACAACCGCGGCGTCGCCTACCGCGACAAGGGCGATTTCGACGACGCCGTCGCCGACTTCAGCGATGCGATCCGGCTCGATCCCAATTACGCCTTCGCCTACGGCAACCGCGGCATCGCGTATTACGACAAGAAGGACCTCGACCGCGCCATCGCCGACTACAACGACGTGATCCTGCTCGATCCCAAATCGGCCGCCGCTTATCGCAACCGCGGCCTCGCATACCTCTACAGCGGCAATCTTGCCAAGGCTTTGGCCGACGTCAGCCAAGCGAGCGAGATCGATCCGAAGGATGCGTATAGCGCGCTGTGGCTCGAGATCGTCGGGCACCGCAACAATGTCTCGAGCCGTCTGCCGCAAGCGATATCCCAAATCGACATGACGGCGTGGCCCGCGCCGGTCATCCGCATGTTGCTCGGTCAAATGACGCCGGGCGCCGTGCTCGCCGCTGCGGATGATCCGGACCCTACGAAGAAAAAAGGCCAGGTCTGCGTGGCCTATTTCTTCAGCGGCGAATTGGCGCTGTGGTACGGCGCGAAGGACGAGGCTGCCCGCTTGTTCCGGTTGGCAGCGAGCGGCTGCCCGCAAGACTTCATGCAATGGGGCGCCGCCAACCAGGAACTCAAGGCGCTCGGCGTGGCGCCTTGAATGAGCCGGCGTGCGCGTAAACCAGATGCGAAAACTGCTGTGGCGGTGGTGAAGGAGCGCGGCGTCGGGTATTCGGGCGACTGACGTAGCCTCGCGATGGCCAGTTCTCGGCACTCCCGCAGTCCCGCTGGGTATCGATTTAAATGATGGCACGAGGCCCGCCTTTGCGGATGTCTTGTCTTGCGATCAATTACGGGCGCGACAACGTTCTCAATCCGACCGGAAAAACAGAGTCGTGTCGCTGTTTTGCTAGATTGCGTTATCCAATGTCTGGGCTTCGTTGCGGGTCGGGAATTGTTGCACCAAGCGAGCGGTACACCTTCAGAACAGCCAGCTTTTGTTCATCGATGCAGTTTACCAGACAATCCCTAGATGACCCTCGATTCGAGCGGATGCTAGCCTGACGAATGCGGTGCTTGTTCATGTCTTCCCGACGGGATCTCACCGAGCGCCGTCAACAGCGGACCCAGGAACTCCTCATAATCATGCCAGCGGCCGACCGCGCTTTTATAGATCGGCTGCCGAACCTGCATTGCGCTCGCGGTTCGTACCGGTCGATCCGTCTCGTGAAATGAGAGGCAGCGATCGTTCCAGGGAAGTCCGCAATAGGCGATGATGCGCCGCGCTTCCGCTTCGAGATTCGCGACCACGTCTTCATACTGGACATCGAGAATGCTCCCTGGCGGCAACACGCGCCGCCAATGCTCCATCAGACGCTCGTACCGTTTGTAATACCGGCCGAGCTCACCAAGGTCGTAAGTTTGGTTCTGTCCCACCGTAAAGAGTTTCGAGTAGCAGGAAATGCACGTGTCGACGGGATTGCGGATCGTGTGGATGATCCTGGCATTCGGCAGCGAAAGATGGATCAGGCCGACGAAATTATAGTTCGACGGCATCTTGTCGGTCACGCGCTCGCCCTCGGGCGAGCGTTCGCGCACCGAGGCAAGATAGCGTTGACCAATGCTCCTCAACGCAGATGCGTCGAGCGCCGGAACGAATTCAGGATAGAGAATCGCATCGACGCTTGGCCCGCGGACGGTGAGAACGACTTCGTTGAAAGTCTCCAGTTCTCCCGCGCCGTGCACCATCGGATGACTCGCGAGGATCTGCTCGATGAGCGTCGTGCCCGAACGCGGCATGCCGAGAACGAAGATCGGCCGTTCTGATGGGTCACCGCCGCCGGACTTCGCTGCAATCAATTCGCGGGTGAAGGCTGTCTCGATCGAGTCGAATAGGGCGAGGACCGATTTCTCGTCGTAGGAAATCGTCGTGCGCTTGCCGGCGTTTGCGGCGAGCAGGTGCTGGAACGAACGGCGATGATCCTTGAGATCGGCATAGGCCTTGCCGAGCGCGAAATCGAGCTGCACGCGGTCGGTCTTGGATAATCCCTCCGGCTTCGCCATGAGCTTCTCCATGGCCGCGAGATGCGGATCGGCGCGCGTGAATTTCTTCGAATCCGCCAAGTTCCGATAAGCGTCGGCCGACGTCGGATCGAGCTCGACCGCCTTCAGATAGGTCAATCGCGCCTCGTCCAATTGACCGAGTTCCTTCAGCACGTTGCCCATGTTGTTGTAGGCATCGGCGAAGTCTGGCTTGAGTGCGATCGCCTTATCGCAGCTTGCAAGCGCCTCTTCGAAGCGCTCCAGTTCTAAAAGTGCCCACCCGCGGTTGTTGTATGTCACCGCGAAGTCTGGCTTGAGTGCGATCGCCTTATCGCAGCTTGCAAGCGCCTCTCCGCAGCGCTTCAGTTCTAAAAGAGCCCACCCGCGGTTGCTGCACGCCTCCGCGTAGTCTGGCTTGAGTGCGATCGCCTTATCGCAGCTTGCAAGCGCCTCTTCGAAGCGCTCCAGTTCTAAAAGCGCCCACCCGCGGTTGTTGTACGCCTCCGCGAAGTCTGGCTTGAGTGCGATCGCCTTATCGCAGCTTGCAAGCGCCTCTTCGAAGCGCTTCAATTCTAAAAGCGCACTCCCGCGGTTGTTGTACGCCTCCGCGAAGTCTGGCTTGAGTGCGATCGCCCTATCACAGCTTGCAAGCGCCTCTTCGAAGCGCTTCAGTTCTAAAAGCGCCCACCCGCGGTTGCTGTACGCCACCGTGTAGTCTGGCTTGAGTGCGATCGCCTTATCGCAGCTTGCAAGCGCCTCTTCGAAGCGCTTCAGTTCTAAAAGCGCCAACCCGCGGTTGCTGTACGCCTCCGCGAAGTCTGGCTTGAGTGCGATCGCCTTATCGCAGCTTGCAAGCGCCTCTTCGAAGCGCTTCAGTTCTAAAAGCGCAATCCCGCGGTGGTTGTATGCCTCCGCGAAGTCCGGCTTGAGTGCGATCGCGTTATCGCAGCTTGCAAGCGCCTCTTCGAGGCGCTTCAGTTCTAAAAGCGCAATCCCGCGGTGGTTGTACGCCTCCGCGAAGTCTGGCTTGAGTGTGATCGCTTTGTTGTAGCTCGTAAGCGCGTCTTCCAGGAGCCTCAGGTTCATGAGCCCGTAACCCAAATTATAATGGGCTGCCGCAAAGTTTGAGTTGAGCCCGATCGCCTTCGTGATCAAATCAACCCCTTGCTGGGTTCTGTCTGTGTTAAGTGCAATTACACCGAGTAAATGCAGAGCGTCAAAGTGGGTCGGATTATGCTGAAGCACATCTATGTAGAGCCGCTCTGCCTCGACGAGTTTGCCCTGCCGATGAAGGAGCGCGCCTTTTTCGAACTTCGCTTGAATTGCCTCTGTAAACGACTCCAACGCTTGCGGGATCTGCTCAGATTTTTTTGACACTGCTTATCCCTTCCGTCTGCTGCCGATTTAAAGCGCGCTGAATTGCTGTCTTTCGGTCTTTAAGTTTAGCCGATATCCGCCGGATGATTGTCTTCGCTGGGCTGAATTTCATGCGTTCGGCCGATTTTGGCAATGCCAGTTCCGCGACACAGGGCTCCCACGTCGCTGACATTGGCGTGGCGAACGCCGAAAATGCGGATTTCGTTGTCATCCGGACCCACCTTTCCTGTGGCTTTCGCTCGCAAACGGACGACAACGTGACGCTTCACGCGGGCGCGGCATCAGGCGGCGGCCGCAGTTCCGCGACGAGACGCAGGATGTCGGCGAACGGATTCCTCGGGTTCGCGACCTCGGCCATCTGAGACGACCATGGCTCGCGACCTTCGCGCCGATGTTGATCAGCTTTTCCTTCAGGCTTGTCAGTGACCAATCCTTGATTGGCTCGGGCGTCGAGCAGTACGAAGGAAATTATCAAGATTGTAGGCGAGCGCATGAAGCTGGAGACGCACGGCGTTGGCAGCGATCGGCACGACAGCCGCGTCGACTTGATCGCGCCTTTCCCTCCTTAATCCATATGCTCGCACGTGCCGCGCTTGTTGTAGAAGGCGACGACGTTTTCGGCAGGTCTCGCCATGTTGGTGACGATGTTGTCCTGTTCGCCGTGCGGCGGGCTCACGCTCGAATCGATGTTGAGCAAGATACCTCTCGACGGACGAGGGGTATGCACGCGGTCGATCCATTGGCCGCACAGATCAGCGAGCGTGGAAAGGGAAGGTTCTTTTCGGCAGTGAGCCAGCGCGTCTCAAAACGCCCCATCTGGCTGGTTGAAGCGGCACAGCCATGCACCCATCTGCCTTCGACGATCCAGCGCATGGCCGGATCGCACGCCAAATGATCGGCGTCATTCAAGTCCTCGTATCCGGCAAGCCGCCCGAACACAGATTGACGCAATAGACCGGTCAGGACGTGGTGCTGTTCTTGCCGCGATGAACCGTCCGGCAGCACCGCACGGAAAGTGCAGTCAAGCCGAGGACGTCCTCCAGTTCCCGGTAGGCGAGCAACCCTGCGTCGGAAGTGACGCTGAAGCCATGAAACTCCAGCTTGAAACGCCGAGGCAGCCGCAAAAGGCGAGATGCCTCATCCGCCCGACACCCGCCCACTTGCGCCTTTGCAGGAACAGCCCGCGCCGATATAGCGGGGTTGATGCAGCACGCAGCTCCGCGTCGTCGTCACACAATAGCGACTCACAGCGCCGTAACCATAATCATAGTCGTAGGGCCAATCGTAATCGCCGTTACCATAGGGATAATAGCCCCAGCCCAAATAAGGGCCCCATCCGCCGCGGCGCCAGCCGCGGCCCCCCCGCCATAGCTCCAGCTGCCGCCGCCGCCCGAGTAGCCGCCTCTGCCGCCGACCCAGCTGCCGCCGCCGCCCGAGTAGCCGCCTCTGCCGCCGCCCCAGCTGCCGCCGCCGCCCGAGTAGCCGCCTCTGCCGCCGCCCCAGCTGCCGCCGCCATGCGCAGCCGCATCAGTACAGGCGAAGGCGAAAACGATGGCGGCCAAGATTTTTGCTATGCGCTGCATGATCCTACTCCGCCCCCAACATCTGGCCGCCTCGGGACCCGCGGCCTGGAGTAAATATGAAATCTTATTCAGCATTCCCCAGATAGGCGCTCATTTTGTGCCAATCTGACGTTCTTGGCAATGCTGAGCTGTGGTCGCAGGTTTTCGGCGGCCGTCGGGGCGTACCCGCACCGCCGAGCGCCGAAAAATGTCGAGCCTGCCGCTATCGGGACGCACCTCTGATGCGACCCACCAAGCGCTTCAGGACGGTCATGCACTAAAATTCAAAGCGGACCACCTGTCGGGGGCGCCTCTGGCTCCAGGGGCGAATTGCGCCTGCCTGCACAGGCCTCCCGAGGCGGCAAAATCGCCGCCCCAAACGCCTGACGAGGCGGGATCAGAAGCGAAATTTATCAGATCAAACGCAATCATCCGGCCGCATTGAAAGTCGCCGTTTAGGGGGTCTTTTGTTGCCTATTTATCACCATCCCCGGCAATCGGGCATCAAGGCATCATTGTGACTACCAAATAGGCCAAACCTAATTTAGTTTTCTCTTTCTGAGATCTTTTCGGGGGCGGCGAACATGGGGCGGATTTCCACTAGGCTTATGCTTCTTCCGTTGCTTCTTGCGGGCGGGAATTTGGCAGCCACCGGTTCCGCGTGGGCCCAAACCGCGGACGCCACCGCGATCACGTCGTCGGGCGCAATCGCGAGCGGCGTCGCAGGCGCATCGTCGACGGCAAAACAGAGCCAAAGCCAATTGGCTGCCGGCGGTATGGCGGTCGGCAACGAGACAATCAATAGCACTCAAGCGGCGGCGAACCTGGCCCAGGGGGTGCCGAACACTTATGCTTCCCCGTTGGTGGCTGCCGGCAATGACGTCTGCCTCGGCTCGCTGACGGGTGGCGGCTCTGGGGCTGGTTTCGGAGTAACGCTGGGGATGACGCTGGAAGACAAATCTTGCCAGCTCCGCTCGTATGCCAGATCACTCGCGATCTTGGGTTATCCGGCTGCCGCTCGCGAGGAAATTTGCCAAGACCCCAGTGTAAGGGCTGCCATGGTGGCGGCAGGCACTCCTTGCGTCGCAGACAGAGCCAGCTGGTCGCCTATGGCTTTGGCCGACACGTCGACCAAAGTTAGCCAGGCTGACACTGCGGCACCTGGCAGGCAGGTGGCCAGTGTTGGCGCGCCAAACCCCGCGGCTCCCGTCAACCAGCAGGCGGCCGCTACTGACCCGGTTGACCCCGCGGATCTCGTCGACACATATCTGCCCGACGCTGCTGCGTCGGATTCCGGGGGAAACTGTCATCAGGAATACCAAGTCTTCCACGGATGGCAAAAAGTGTGCAAGTGAGGCGAGAGGGGCGCCATCCGGCTTCATTCCCTCGAAAAGATGGAGGATCAAGATATGGTAAAGATGAGACTTCTTAGTGTAACAGCCATCTCGGCTGTGCTGGCTCTGAGCGGCGCTGCCATTGCAAATGCTGGTGGTTCTTCTGGTGGCAAGTTTGGCTACCAGACCGGCAGCGGCAGTGGCATCGCCGGAGGCATCGGCGTTTCTGGCGCTTACGGGAAGAGCGACCCCGGAAGCCTCGCGTATGGGACAGGCAACGCCAGCGCTACTGGCGTCGGTATCGGGGGCAACAAAGGCAACACCTCTTATTCAGTGGGCGGCGGTGTCGCAGGCGGTGGCGGGACCGCGGGGGTGCTCACCAACGGCGGATCCGCGCTCGCGGTCACCGGCGGCGTGGGTATTGCCGGCGGCGAAGGCACTGGCACAACCACCTGCCTAGATTCTGATTGCAGATAAGCTGCAGCCGATCCGAGCAATCCTAGACAACATATTCGAATCCGAACTTACGGCCCGATCAGATGATCGGGCCGTTTTTTCCAATGGATCGGCGTGGGAGGGATCAGAAGCTATTTTTCGACCTGCGATAGGCGGCCGTTTCGCACGCTTTATTGCTTCGACGCACGATCCTTTTGCGCCGACGCATGATCCTTCTTCTCACTCACTTGGACGTGGAGGGTCGAATCGATGCTTCCCGTGGTCAAGTACCCGATGATGTAGACCGTGTCCTCACCTACGAATCCGGGGTCGGACTTGTAAAAGATGCCAGCCAGTTTCATACTTTTTTCTTGGCAAGCAGGGCCATCAGTTTCGCGAATCACGACGGTCCCATGGTCGGCTCGCGCCCAAACTACGGGAGCGTGATTTTTCATGTAGCAATCGTACGCAAACCCAACCCTCAATTCGATCCCAGGCCGGACGGTCGCATCTGGCTTTGAAGCGCCTCCTAAATCTTCGGCGATTGCCGCTCCTGCGAAATGTGTCGCGGATATGAGAACAAGCGCTGCGGTCTTGACCGATGCCATCTTTAAATTCCTGCTCTCTTGCCGCCGTGAGGATCGATGCCGGTTTGAGGTGCGGGGTGATCGGCCGGTCTGGCCTACTGCGCGACCCTCGGTGGCGTCGGCGAACGGGTCTAGTATCGACTTTTCTGGAAACGGGCTATCCCTTGCGGCGCGATAATCCCGCGAAGCAGCTGGATCACGATGTGCTGTCCAGGCGAGGCGATGATTATCGCTGTGCTTGTCCTGTGCAAGGACTTTTTTCCAGTTTGTTTGTCGCCGCGCGACAATCAGCGATGGTCAGGCGGTCAGGGTTGCAGATTCAGATTTGGTCCGGCATGGGTTGGGCCGAAACCAGCGCGATCCAGCGGGGGGTCCCGCCGGGTGCGACCAGCAGCTGCCGCCGGCAATCAATTGATTCAACTGCTCCGTCGCCTGCAGAAACGCATCCGCGGCAACCCAAACCTTTTGAATTTGCCGAACCGCTCACCGGATCGAGCGAGTATCGTTTTCGCATCGGCGATTATCGCGCGATTTTTGAAGTGCTCCATGACACCCCATGTGGATCGGCAGAAAAATCTGCGCAAATACCGTCCCGCATCGCGATCAAGTTTGCCAGGAGCGACCCGGCGGCTCATGGTTTGCCAGAGACTCGGGTTCATCTGGGGCATCCTGGTTATATGTAGACGGGCAAAGAGTAACGCCAATACCGAACCGACATGGCGGTATCCCGAACATTCTGGCAAAAAGAACAATGGATCTACAAGCTAGGCTCAAGGAAGGTTTCGCGCTGCATCAGCAGGGAAAACTCGTTGAGGCAGAACGCATCTACGCTCAAGTCCTGCAGCAGGAGCCTAAAAACTTTGATGGGCTGCATCTTCTAGGGGTGTTAGCCCTGCAGACGCGTCGGACCCAGCGTGGCGTTGAGTTGATTAGCGAAGCGATAGCGATCAACGCTGATTTCGCATCAGCGCACGACAGCTTGGGCAATGGGTTCCGAGATCTGAAGCGACCCGTGGAGGCGCTGGCGAGCTACGACAGAGCGATCGCGCTGAAGCCCGACTACGCAGAGGCTTACAACAACCGCGGGAATGCGTTGACAGATCTGAAGCGACTCGAGGAGGCGCTGGCGAGCTACGACAGAGCGATCGTGCTGAGGCCCGACTACGCAGAGGCTTACAGCAACCGCGGGAATACGCTGCGAGATCTGAAGCGACCTGAGGAGGCGCTGGCGAGCTGCGACAGAGCGATCGCGCTGAAGCCAGACCTTGCAGAGGCTTACAGCAACCGCGGGCGTGCGCTGCGAGATCTGAAGCGACCCGAGGAGGCGCTGGCGAGCTGCGACAGAGCGATCGCGCTGAAGCCAGACCTTGCAGAGGCTTACAGCAACCGCGGGAATGCGCTGCGAGATCTGAAGCGACCCGAGGAGGCGCTGGCGAGCTACGACAGAGCGATCGCGCTGAAGCCAGACCTCGCAGAGGCTTACAGCAACCGCGGGCTTGCGCTGCGAGATCTGAAGCGACTCGAGGAGGCGCTGGCGAGCTACGACAGAGCGATCGCGCTGAAGCCCGACTACGCAGAGGCTTACAGCAACCGCGGGAATGCGCTGCGAGATCTGAAGCAACCCGAGGAGGCGCTGGCAAGCTACGACAGAGCGATCGCGCTGAAGCCAGACCTTGCAGAGGCTTACAACAACTGCGGGAATGCGCTGCGAGATCTGAAGCGACTCGAGGAGGCGCTGGCGAGCTACGACAGAGCGATCGCGCTGAGGTCCGACTACGCAGAGGCTTACAGCAACCGCGGGAATGCGCTGCGAGATCTGAAGCGGCTCGAGGAGGCGCTGGCGAGCTACGACAGAGCGATCGCGCTGAGGTCCGACTACGCAGAGGCTTACAGCAACCGCGGGAATGCGCTGCGAGATCTGAAGCGACTCGAGGAGGCGCTGGCGAGCTGCGACAGAGCGATCGCGCTGAGGCCCGACTACGCAGAGGCTTACAGCAACCGCGGGAATGCGCTGCGAGATCTGAAGCGACCCGAGGAGGCGCTAGCGAGCTGCGACAGAGCGATCGCGCTGAGGTCCGACTACGCAGAGGCTTACAGCAACCGCGGGAATGCGCTGCGAGATCTGAAGCGACCCGAGGAGGCGCTAGCGAGCTGCGACAGAGCGATCGCGCTGAAGCCAGACCTTGCAGAGGCTTACAACAACCGCGGGAATGCGCTGACAGATCTGAAGCGACTCGAGGAGGCGCTGGCGAGCTACGACAGAGCGATCGCGCTGAAGCCAGACCTTGCAGGGGCTTACAGCAACCGCGGGCTTGCGCTGACAGATCTGAAGCGACCCGAGGAGGCGCTGGCGAGCTGCGACAGAGCGATCGCGCTGAAGCCCGACCTTGCAGAGGCTTACAACAACCGCGGGAATGCGCTGACAGATCTGAAGCGACCCGAGGAGGCGCTGGCGAGCTGCGACAGAGCGATCGCGCTGAAGCCAGACCTTGCAGAGGCTTACAGCAACCGCGGGAATGCGCTGCGAGATCTGAAGCGACTCGAGGAGGCGCTGGCAAGCTACGACAGAGCGATCGCGCTGAAGCCAGACATCACTGACATGGAAGGTCTTCGCCTTCATACTAAAATGCATCTTTGTGATTGGAGCAATTTTGATACCGAGTGCGCGCATCTGATTTCATCTGTTAGGAACGGAAATCTAAATACACCACTATTCGCATTTCTCGCCATTCCTTCATCTTCTGACGATCAGCTCCGATGCGCTAAGCTGTTTATCTCAAATAAACATCCTTCTGAAAAGCCGATTTGGCAGGGCGAGCGATACGATCACGATCGAATTCGTGTTGCTTATCTTTCTGCCGATTATCGCTCACACGCAACAGCATATCTGATTGCTGAATTGTTCGAGCAGCATGATCGTTCGCGATTTGAGATCATCGGCGTTTCATTCGGTGTTGATGACCTCAGCGTGATGAGAAAGAGGCTCGTCGCGGCATTTGATGAATTTCACGATGTTCGGAGAAAGAGCGACAAAGAAGTCGCCAAGCTATTATACGATCTTCAGGTTGATATCGCGGTTGATCTCATGGGATGTACGCAGGATTGTCGGTTTGGCATTTTTACATACCGTCCAGCGCCGATTCAGGTAAACTATCTGGGGTTTCCCGCCACGATGGGCGCGGACTTCATCGACTACATTATCGTTGACGCGATAGTTCTACCTTTCGAGCAACAACAGTTCTATACTGAAAAAATCGTCCATTTGCCTGATTGCTATCAGGTCAACGATACCAAGCGTAAGATCGCCGAGAGCGCGCTGACGCGGCAGGCGGCGGGACTGCCAGAGCACGGGTTCGTCTTCTGCTGCTTCAACAATAACTATAAAATTCTGCCTGACATTTTCGATGTATGGATGAGAATACTCAAGCAAGTCGAAGGTAGCGTGCTTTGGCTTCTTGAACATAATGCGACGGCATCAACTAATTTGAGAAAGGAGGCTGAGGCGAGAGGTGTAAACGCAGAGCGATTGATTTTCGCGAAACGCATGCCATTACCTGAGCACTTAGCAAGACATCGGTGCGCTGATTTGTTTATAGACACTTTGCCTTACAACGCTCACACGACTGCAAGTGATGCGCTATGGGCTGGGTTGCCTGTTTTGACCTGTCATGGAGAGACATTTGCGGGTAGAGTCGCCGCAAGCTTGCTAAACGCGATACATTTGCCTGAGCTGATAACAACGACATTAGAGGAGTATGAGCGTCTGGCGATTGAGCTTGCGACGAATCCAGAAAAGTTGGCGAGAATAAAGCGCAAGCTCACCGAGAATCGCCTGACAACGCCTTTGTTTGAGACAAAGCTTTTCACCAAACATATGGAAGCAGCTTACACCGCAATGCACGAGCGACATAAAGCTGGTTTAGCGCCAGATCATATTGTTATTCCGAATTCATGAATGCTGATACATGACGATCTCGTTCAGCTTCCGAAGGCCCACGGTCAACTATGGCGCCTGATTTTCTCTTCAAGCGCGCCGGCTTCGTGATCGTGCACGAGCTTCGTGAGCGATGGCTCGTCGAGATCCACCAGAATGTGGGAAAGTTTCGCGCTCAGAGGGAACCCGCGCGCAAAGTGCTCGCCGTAGATTTTGCGAAGCGTCTTGATATCTGTGTTCCCATGCTTGCGGCTTATTTCGCCATTTGTGTCGCGATGCCGGTCATCGAGTCGCTCTTTCACGGCATTTCCTCCTCAGAAATTCCCCCTTTTTTCTAAATGGGCGATAGTCGGCCCTTCCGGGCATCATAGGCTCGATCCGCGAAATGATGCCAGCCGTTACCCGACACGTTACCCTCGATCCTTCTGGCTTTACCGGCGCCTCAGAAATGCTTGCCAAGTTATTGAGTTTTTTGGTCCGGTTGCAGGAATCGAACCCGCGACCTACTGATTACAATCAGTCAACCATAACTTCCCGAGATTACCCGCAATTTCTCATTGTATCTTTATATTATTGATATCATTCGTATAATTGCACAGGCATTCCTCCCTCTGCTTCCCGGCGGTCCCCAAAGATTCTCCCTGGCGTGGTTGCTGCGTAGTTGCTAATATTCTTTTGAAGAATCGATGCCTCGCCTCACCAAACGCCTAGTCGAAGCTATCGGAGTCTCCAGGGCTCCTGTCTACGCTTGGGACGACCAACTGGCCGGGTTTGGCATCAAGGTGCTGCCGGGCGGCCGCCGAAAGTATATTTGCAAATATCGCATCGGCGGCGGGAGAGCAGGGCGCGACCGCTGGTACCTGATCGGGACGCACGGCCAGATTACCTGTGATCAAGCCCGGGAAATGGCCGTACAAATACTTTCGGCCGTGGCTCGTGGCCAAGACTCACAATCCGATCGGCTAGCGGCGCGGGAGGCTCCAACCGTTTCGGATCTCTGGAGACGCTACAGCACTGAGCATCTGCCCCGCAAAAGTGCGGCTTCTGGCGTCAACGACTATCAAAAGGCCCGGGATCACATCTTGCCGCGCCTTGGCCGACTCAAGGTCGCCGACGTCACGCGCGCCGATGTCCAAGACCTGCACCGCGAACTTGCCGATCGACCCTATCAAGCGAACCGAGTGTTGGCGTTGCTCTCAAAGATGCTCAACTTGGCGGAAATCTGGGGTTATCGACCCGATGGCACCAACCCATGTCGGCATATCGAGAAATATAAAGAGCAGCCGCGGCAACGATATCTGAGTAATGACGAGTTGGCCCGGCTCGGCGTGGCGCTTGCTGAGCTTGAGGCTACAGGTGCGCATGGCGTCTACGCGGCTGCGGCGATCAAGCTTTTGTTGTTGACTGGTGCGCGCGTGAGCGAGGTGTTGCAGGCCCGTTGGGCGTGGATCGACTGGCAGCATAGCAGCATTGTTCTGCCCGACAGCAAGACAGGTCCGAAGCCTCTCTTTCTGAGCAATCCCGCGCTGGTGGTATTGCGCGACCTCTCTGCAAGGCCGGAAGCCGCGGCTAGCGCATTCATCATAAAAGGGCGCCTGCCGGGCAAGCCGCTCGTGAACTTGGCCAAGCCTTGGAAGGGTTTGTGCCGAGCCGCCGAACTTGACGGCGTCAGAGTTCATGATCTCCGTCATACGGCGGCGAGTGTCGGCGCCGGTCGTGGCCTCTCTCTGCCGATCATCGGGCGGCTACTCGGGCACAGCCAACCGCAGACAACAAACCGTTATGCGCATGTCGATGGAGACCCGGCGTTGCTGGCGATCAATACGATCGGCGAAGCCATCGGGACGGCGTTCGGCATCGGCAATGACAAGAACGTCGTATCAACTCCCGAAGAGGGCCCCTATCTCATGCGCGGATCCTCGCCGTCCTCGGCGACGAAGATCAGGCCGCACGGTTACGAGAGTTCGTCCAGATCAGCAAGCCTGCGCCGAGGCATGCAACGACAGCACCGATGATCAACCACCTCTTGTCGTCGGTCATAAAGCTGCCCCAGATGTAGCCCGCGCCTTGCCCGCACCAAATTCCGCCGATCACGAGGAGGATCGCACCGCCGACGTTCCCATTAGTCTTCATCGCTTGTCGTCCTTAGCCTCACCCCTGGGCCCTCACCGTTCTCGCGACGAAGATGACGACTGTTCAAGATCGAATTCGGCCTGAAGTTGGCGCGCAATCTCATCCGCTGCTTGCGTTGACGCCGCCGGTCTTGCGCATCATTCCAGGGCCGCCCATCATGCCGCCACCCGTGGATGGCTCATTTTCCTGAGGGAGCACCGGCGTAGCGGCCAGAAACAGGCCCAGAGCTAGCGCCTTTCATCGCGAATACCTCCTCTACCTAATCAGCACGCAAGGAGCTCGCACGAGCTAGCATATCACCTCAGCTTTTCCGCCTCCGAGCTATTAACCGGAGCAGAGTCCAATGACTGGCCTTTCCGGTACGCCACTTTGGTGTAATGACCTTGTTGTTTCACGATCTTGGTCGTCCAACCCGTGTTCCAGGTAATCACAGCGCTTCCGCCTTCCTCCTTCCACGTCCCCGTCATTTTTTCGGCGCCGGTCGCCTTTGCGGCGCCACCAGACGATAGCGTGATTTCAAACGGCTTTCCGGCCGTATCCTTCACCTTCCATACTCCCTCGAAGACGCTCGCGGCGAGACTCGCTGATGTCATGAGAGCAAGGGCGAAGACCGACGCTACGACTGTCGCTTTTTTGGTTGTCTGCATGGATGGATCCTCCCGAAAATCAGTGAAAAATTGGCAAGCCGTTGTATCATCGCCGGTTGAGGGAGGGAATGTAATGTGGGCCGATGTGCTGTTGCTGAACTGGTCGGGCGGCGGCAACCTGCCGCCAAGCCTGGGCATCGGCTTTGAGAGTTTCGTAGCGCAAACGGGCAAAATCGGCGAACTTTATACCAATCTCGCCAAGGAAGCCTTCAGGCCGATGCAAAGTGCCTTTGCCAAGGTTCAGGCGGAGGCTCGCACGCCGACTTTCGGCGTTCCCAAATCAAAGGCCTGAGCCGCTCGGTTCGGTTCGGGGCCAAAAGGTCCAAAGCGCGCCTTGCGGGAACAATGCTTTCGAACCAGGATCTTCTCAGCAAGCCAACTCTCTCCGGGTTATGCTGAACATCAAACGAATCTTGCTTGTCTCTCGGCAACGGGCGCTGGCACGATTTCTGAGAGAAAATGCAGCAATAGTGTAGATCGCGAAAAACACACTATCGCTTCTCAAAGCAGCGCCACGAGTCGGCGTTGCGCCTCCGAGTCGCCCTCAACATAGCCTTGTGTGACGTCGATCGAAGTATGCCCCGCGAGCAGCTGCACGTCGCGCAGACTGCAGCCGGCTTTGTGGGCACTACGGGCTGCGGCTGTGATGAATGTGCGCCGGCCTGAGTGCGATGAGCAGCCGTCAAATTCGAGCTCAGGCCGTCGCGTGCCGTTGCATGCGGATCTCAGCGATCAGATATGGAGCTGCGAAGGCGGGGACTAACCTGAGCTGCTGATTTCGCGTCCTGAGGCACGATCAACAAACCGCCATCAACGGAAATCCGCAGCGTGGCCTTTGCCACATACTGACTGGCCGTGATCCGCCCTGATCACTGCTTCCAGTCGAGCTCCTTCTTGCCGCACTTACAGGTAATCGTTTCCTTCCCGGGCACGCGCCGCTTCGCCTGGACGTACCCCTCGCAGTCCTTGCAGATGAAGTGGTCGGTCAGCGCGGCAATATCGGCGAGGGCGACGTCGATGTCGCCGCCGGTGATGGTTTCTCCGGGATTGTCGTGAGAACCGACCGTGGCGACCAGATTAGAGCCTTTGGCAAGGCTGGCGTCGCCCTTGAGCGATGGGCATTTGCGATTCGCGGTACCGCGAAGCTCGCTCAACAGTTCGCCGCTCATGCGCCGTTCGTTGTCCTCGTTGAACCGGAACGCGACCTTCACCTCCAAGGCATGGCAGATTTCCTTCAAAGAGGCTTCCAACAATTTCCGGATGTCGTTCGATACGTCATATTCTTTTCGTTTCTCGGCGATCATCTCCTTTCAGGTCGGCCGCGCTTGCTGAAAGCTGAACGCCGTTTTGATCGTCCCATATAGCCTCCTTGAAGAGCCACCCCGAAGGCGCGAGTTCTTTCTCAATCAACTCGAACCAGAACCGCTCGTGCGTGAGAAGAATGATCTGCCAGTCGCTGAAATTCTCCTTGATAAGGCGGAGAAGACGACGGCGGTGGTCATGATCGAAGCTTGTGACAATATCATCCAGAACGAGGAACCGGCTGGCGGTGTTGAAGAGCCGTGCAGAGGCAAGAAACAAACAGATGCCCAGGCTGTTGAGATGCGACTCGCTCAGGTGCTTCACCGGCGGGGACTTGCTCTTGCCGTGAAACGCGTACTCAAACTCGATGCCTTCCTCGCCCACGACGCTGGCTCGTCCGCTTCCGTGTCAGCAAGGATCTCCTTATCGAGTTCGAGCTTCTTGATTAGCCGCTCGATTTCCTTCACACCAATCTGGCCGGTAACGATCAGCCGGAAGCTTGCGAGAAAAAATGCCTGCATTTGTTGTGAAGGTGACGCTTAAGGACCGTGATCCATTGCCTCCTATTACGGCCGTTGCCCCCGACGAGGAAGCGGCAGTCGTGCTTGTTCGCGCCTGCCTAAGCGCCGATCCCCTGGATAAGGTGGAATGCAAAGGGTTGCGTGACGAAGTCATGAAAGCGGCTTTCGGCGATCAACCGAGCGGCGCAATTGCGATTCGGCGAGATTGGACTTGGCATTCGGACTCGGCCGTCCCAAAAGATGGGATAGAGGGCGCCCGACCTATGGGAACAGCGCCGCGAGATCGGGAGATTATGATCTTCGGGCGCCGAGCTATTGCTGCTCCGAAGGAGTGGATTCTTGGGCGGTCTGTTGGCTCGATGGGATGGTGCGCCGGTCCCGAGGGCGCCCTTATTCAGATCATTGACGCTTCTCTTTGGAAAAATGCGTGACGGGGCAGTCGCCGAATTAGGACACTCCATCTTGCAATTTAGGACACTCAGCCTCAAGTTCGGACAGTACCGGGGGGTCGGTGCTGCTAGGACACTCAAATTTGAAATTAGGACACCTTCCCTTCCCGAATGGTGGCCGAAAGAAGAGGCCGCCAACTGAGGCGGCCTCATATCGACACGACAGGAAGTCTAGGGCGCGTACTCATAAATCGAACTTGCTGATTGCGGCTTGTTCAATGTCCGCTTTTCCCTGAAATCGACCGCCAGCCATCTCGGGGCAGAATGTCGCGAAGGGCCATTTGCAGACCTTAGCTCATCCCGGATAGTTGGCTTCACTCTCGGCAGACCCAAGCGACCCCGAGAGGACGACGCGCATTTTAACGCTCATGCTGGCAGAAGATTATTGACCCCGCCTTCGGGCGGGTTTCTTTTGCGTGCAGGGAGAAGCTTGACGAGCATCCGCGCACGAGACGTTCACCTGATGTAGCTGGAGCGTCGTCTCGAGAGTTGTCCGCATTGCAAGTCTCCTCATCGTCATTGTCATGTTTGGCGAGACCCCAGGCGCGGCCTAGAACGAGATTGTCGTTCGAAGTCCGAACACGGCCTCATCATCGACAAGTCTCGTCGGGTCCAGGGGGTTCACGATACCGCCGCCCGGATTGAAGATGTATTGGAAATCGGGCTGGAGCTGCCACCAAGCCGCGAGCTGGATCTGATAAAATGCTTCAATAAACGTCTCGGAGCTGCGGATGGGAGAAAGCGTGCCGGGAGGCGCGAAGCTTGCGGCTGCCTCGTCGAAGGCACGCGTGCCATCCGAGATCCGGCCGTAGCCGACACCGAGGCCAACGATGTCCCCGTCGCGTCCCTCGAACGGTGCTTTCAGCGTCGCGCCGCCGTTCAAACTGAAGCTGATGAGATTGCGGTCCTCAGGCGCGCCCATGACCCTGGCGAAAATGGAGACGGCGCGCGGCTCGGTCGGGTTAGGTTGATAAACGACCTGATCGAAGATGCCATAGACGCTGAAATTGCCCTGGCGCTCAGCGGCTATGCCATTGCTGGCGGGGTTTGCGAGCGAAAGTCCGTTTGTGTCGAATGCCTGGTCCGGGAATTCGGCCGTGTCGTACCAAAAGCCGATCTTATATGTGCCGGGCAATCCCTTGTTATCTTCTTTGACGACTTGGCCGGCCGACGGCTGATTCACGGCATATTGCAACTCGCCGATGACGAGGGCGCCGGTGTCGAGGTTAAACCGTACACCGTATGCCTCGGGCCCGAGAGCCTGAGAATCTTCATTGAATGGACCGCCGGGCGGGTTGTCGTCGAAGACGCCGAGAAGACCCGTCAAGTTCGGTACGATCTGGCCATGAATGCGAACGCCAAGCGAGGACAAAGGATAGGCCGGCCCACCTGCATAAAGATCGTAGGAAGGAAGCAGCGGCCAGCCCATCATCGTATTCAGGAAGAGCAGGGAGTTCGTGCTCGTGATGAACTCTTGGTCGAGGCTTTGCTGCCCGATCTTGATGTCGAAGGCGCCGCTGTTGAAGCTCTGCTGATACCAAAGCTCCCAGAGACGGGTCGACCTGTTGGCTTCAAGTCCGCTCACCGTCTGCAAAACGAGCAGATTCTTGGCGCTCAGATTTTCGCCGTGGATCTGAAATGCGCTGACGTTGAAGAGGCCGCCGGCCCAGCCAAAAGCCTTCTGCGTGTTAAGCTGTATAGTCGGCGTCGTCACCCCGTCATAGGCTGCACCTTGGCGGATGCCGCCGGTCGCATTGCCGAAAACTTCGCTTTCTTCATAGAGAGAAAAGGTAATGCCATATTTGGCAAGAAAAGTTCGCAGACCGCCCGCATCGCCAAGAAAGGTGCTGCGGGACGAGGAAAAAAGCCCCGTAGTAAAGGAGGGCTCCGCAGGCGCCGATTGGCCGCTCGCTGTATCGGGCGCCGGCTGGCCCGAATCGCCATAGGCGCCCGAGCTCAATAGCAGCAGCGCTCCAAACGCAGAACCCATTGCCTCCAACGTAACATAGCCCGCTGCCCGTCGGTTTCCGCTCCTGCGCGAACAACCCGTCATTGTCGTCTCGTCTGAAAAAAATCTAATATTCGCTGCGGCCTATGCGGACGTAGAGCTAGACAATACTGCTAAGTCCAAGAATTTTTGCCAGTCAATGGCCACTCTTCAGAAGATAATAATTCTAAATTGAAAGCTGTGAGACAGAATATAATTATTCTAAATGAAAGCACGAGCTCGCCATTACTCGACGCGCTTTAATTTTAGCGGAGTACAGGGATCTCTTCCCGCTCTAAGCCGCGGTCATTCCGACGGGGATGGTTTTCGA
The DNA here is from genome assembly GCA_963720425.1 of uncultured Alphaproteobacteria bacterium. Lineage (GTDB taxonomy): Bacteria > Pseudomonadota > Alphaproteobacteria > Rhizobiales > Beijerinckiaceae > Methylovirgula. Next base: position 341 of record OY970391.1, on the reverse strand, counting down.
GAGCTTTGCGGCTGGCCCGAAAGAGCCTAGCCGTCGTGTCTCGACCGGCAGCAGTGCAACTGCGCCCTACGACAAGGGGCTAAAAGCTCGCTTTGGCCATGCTTTTCCGCGCGGTGCATTTTCTTGATATTTGCGCAAGCGCGGGGCGAATGGCCGCTTTGGGTCAACCGCGTCGCCGCCGGCTGTAGGCTTCAGTATGCCCACTTCCGCTGCCCCCCAAAAGCGACGGCCGGCCGTCAAAATGTGGCCTGTCGTGAAGGGCCACTTTCCGACATTGGCGAAGATTTGCACCTGAATTTGGCACCAGCTAACTGATCGATCTGACAGGCATCGAATTTCGG